>NZ_JALIEC010000003.1 GCF_022867865.1 Phaeobacter sp. J2-8
TCCCTCGGCGGCGCATTTGACCGAGGAATTGGAAGATCTTCTGTCGCTTACCGGCAAACCGCGCCCGACGGCGCTGGTGATCGGGGCATTGGGCCGGGTTGGCACCGGGGCGGCGGATCTTTGTGATGCGATGGGGGTGGATGTATGCAAATGGGACATGGCCGAAACCGCCTCTGGCGGGCCATTCCCGGAGGTGTTGCAGCATGACATCTTCTTCAACTGCATTCTGGCGCGTCCCGGCACGCCGGTGTTTGTACCGGCATCGGCCAAGACATCGCCGCGCAAATTGACCGTCATCGGCGATATCGCCTGTGATCCTGACAGTGATTTTTCCCCGATCAAGGTCTATGATCGCACCACAACATGGGACAGTCCCGCCCTGCGGGTGCAGGATCTGCCGCCATTGGATGTGACCGCGATCGACAATCTGCCCTCGATGCTGCCGGTCGAAAGCTCGCAGGATTATGCGGCTCAGCTCCTGCCCTCGCTTTTGACACTGGGTGACATATCTTCTGGTGTGTGGGGGCGTGCCAAGGCAGATTGACCGACATATCAGCGGGGTATGAACATATGACAATCCATTGGTGCGGCACCGGGCTTTCTGCGGTTCCCGGCCTGCGGCGGTTGATCGAGGCCGGCCATGAGGTCACGGTGTGGAACCGGACGCTGGACAAGGCGCGGGATGCCGTGGGGGATCTGACCAATCGGATCAAGGTGTTCGACATTGATGCGCTGGCTGCAGAGTTGCAGCCAAAGGATGTTGTGGTTTCGATGTTGCCTGCTGACTGGCATGTCCGTCTGGCGGAATTGGCGATTGTCAAATCGGCGGATTTTGTGTCGTCCAGCTATATCAGCCCCGAAATGCGCGCCCTGCATGCCAAGGCCCAGATCAAAGGCGTCAGTCTGGTGAACGAGGTTGGTCTCGACCCGGGGATTGATCATCTGATGGCGCATGCGCTGGTGGCGGATTATCGGTCCAGCCCAAGATGCGATGCATCCAACGCATTGAATTTCCTGTCCTATTGCGGCGGCGTGCCGAAACACCCAAACCCGTTCAAATACAAATTTTCCTGGTCGCCGCTGGGGGTGTTGAAGGCGCTGAAAAGCCCGTCGAAATCCATTCGAAACTTCATGCCTTTTGTGGCGGAACGGCCCTGGGACGCGCTTGGCCATTACACCGCGCCGCTGCCGGCGCCGGAAAGTTTTGAGGTCTATCCAAACCGCGACAGCCTGCCCTTTGTCGAGGAATATCGCTTTGATCCGACCTGGCGCATCGAAACCTTTGTGCGGGGCACCCTGCGGTTGAACGGCTGGGCGGAGGCGTGGAAAGACGTGTTTGCCGAGGTCGAAACCGCCAGCGATCTGCGCCTGCGTGAAATGTCGGACGTGTTCTGGGGGAAAACGCCTATGGCGACGGCGAACCGGACCGGGTGGTGATGTGTGTGTCGCTGTCAGCCTCGGACAGCAGCGGCGTGGTCTGGCACAAGACCCATGTGATGGATGCCTGGGGCGATGCGCGCGGCAGTGCGATGGCGCGGTTGGTGTCGGTTCCGGTGGCCTTGGCCGTTGAAACTGCGCTGGCCGGAGACTTCTCGCCCGGTGTGCAAGCCGCGCCGTCGGAACCGAAGCTTCGCCAAAGATGGATGGGCGAAATCGCCCAGTTGGTGCAGCATCTTGCGGTGATTGATCACAGCTAAGACGCGGCGCGCCAATAGCGGCTTCGGCGGCCCAAAGGCCGCCGCGCATTCAGGACAAAAGCGACCGGCCCAATTCGGTCAGTGAATAGACCTTGCCCGCTTCAAACACCCCGACCGACAGCGGTCGACCATATCCTGCGCCACTGTCGAGATTGACGCGGTTGCCATAAAACATTGGCGCGTCAAGCGCGGTGTGCCCATGCACGATCAAGGCCTCAAAGGGATTGGTTTCGCTCAGGAAAGGTTCGCGAATCCAGACCAGATCGTCTTCGTCCTGATCCTCCAGCGGGACACCGGGGCGGATGCCGGCGTGGACAAATATCAGGCCGGGTTCCCGATGCGATGTCGGCAATCCCGCGAGAAAGCTGCGATGTGCGGCGGGCACTGCGGCCTGCGCCGCCTGCATCAGGTCGGTGACCTCGCGGTTTTCCGCATCTTCCACACCATAAGAGGCCAGCGTCATCGGCCCGCCCAAACGCGGGTTGAGCCAGCCAATACCCGACAGGATACGCGGGTCATGCTGGGTGCCATCGTCGACAAAGCGGCGGAACATCCGGTCATGATTGCCCATCAAAACCGTCCAGTTGCGGCCCTCGGCCAAGCCTTGGATCAGATGTTCGATCACGCCGCGCGAATTTGGCCCGCGATCCACCAAATCGCCCAAAAACACCACATTGGCATCCGGGCCGCCGTCAGTTTCGATCCAGTCCAGAACATTGCACAACATGTCGTACTGGCCGTGTATATCGCCAATGGCATAGGTTGGTTTCATCGGTCACATCCTGCTTTTGCGCCCCGGTTATCATCTCACTGTGACAGTTGCACCCCTGGTTGCCCCGGCATCAGACTTTTTAAATCCTTTGCCGGACGTGGGGGCGGTGACTAAGCTGACGCATGAATTCCATGACAAAAGTGAGGGACATTATGAAACCGATTTCCTATTCATTCCTCTTGGTCGGGACCGTTGCGGTGATCCTGGGCATGCTTTGGGGATTCAAATGTCGGCAACCGGGGATCACACCCTGGCACCGGCGCATGCCCATCTTAACCTCTTGGGGTGGGTCAGTATGGCAATTTTTGCGTTTTATTATCAATTGGTTCCGGGGGCCGAACAGGGGCTTTTGCCAAAGCTGCATTTCGCGGCTGCGGTGGTGGCGCTTGGTCTTTTGGTGCCGGGCATTGTCCTGGCCATTCAGGGCAAAGGCGACATATTGGCCAAACTTGGCTCGGTTGTTGCGGTCGTCTCGATGCTGCTGTTTTTGTTTGTTCTGGTGCGCACCGGGCGCAAAACTGCCTGAAACAAAGCGATCACTAAAAATCCGTCGAAAAAACCGCCTGCAAAATCGACCGGAGATGCGATCAAAAAAACGGGCGCCGCGATGTCGCGACGCCCGTTGTGATTTCAGCCAATTCAGATCGGCAGCCGTTCTAAGCGACCTTTAGGCCACTTCGAATTGCAGCGGCTTGACCTGACGGAACATGCCGGTTTCCTTCAGCTTGTTCAGCACCGGTGCGGGAACCACATCGTCGACATACAGCAGGGCAATCGCCTCGCCGCCTTTGTCGTGACGACCCAGGGTAAAGTTGGCGATGTTGACGCTGTTTTCGCCCAGAGTCTTGCCCAGGGTGCCGATGATGCCCGGCATGTCCTCGTTGGTGGTGTAGAGCATATGCGACCCGATTTCGGCGTCGATATTGATGCCTTTGATCTGGATGAAACGCGGTTTGCCATCCGAAAACACCGTGCCGGCAATCGACCGTTCGCGGGTTTCGGTGACCACGGTCACCTTGACATAGCCGTCAAAGGCCCCGGATTTATGCTGGTTGGTGGTCGAGATCTTGATGCCGCGTTCTTCGGCGACAACCGGGGCAGAGACCATGTTGACCTCGGCGTTGGACGGTTTGATGATCCCGGCAATGGCGGCACAGTTCAGCGCCGCGAGGTTCATTTCGGCAACGGAACCGTCATACAGGATGTTGATCGCCTTGATCGGATCATCGGTCATCTGGCCGATGAAGGCCCCAAGATGACCGGCCAGTTTGACCCATGGGCCCATGACCTTGGCTTCTTCGGCGGTGACCGATGGCATGTTCAGCGCGTTTTCCACCGCGCCGGTCAGCAGATAGTTCGACATCTGCTCTGCCACTTGCAGCGCCACGTTTTCCTGGGCTTCGGTGGTGGCCGCGCCCAAATGCGGGGTGCAGACAACGTTGGGCAGGTTGAACAGCGGGTTTTCCTTGGCCGGTTCTTCGGTGAACACGTCAAACGCCGCGCCCGCCACATGGCCGGATTTCAAGGCATCTGCCAGGGCTTCTTCGTCGACCAGACCGCCACGGGCACAGTTGATGATCCGCACGCCCTTTTTGGTTTTGGCGATGTTTTCCCGGCTCAGGATGTTGCGGGTGCTGTCGGTCAGCGGCACGTGCAAAGTGATGAAATCGGCGCGGGCCAGAAGCTCGTCCAGTTCAACCTTTTCCACACCGATCTTGTCGGCCTTGTCCTGGCTCAGATAGGGGTCATAGGCCACGACCTTCATTTTCAGGCCCTGCGCCCGGTCGCAGACGATGCCACCGATGTTGCCGGCACCGATCACGCCAAGCGTCTTGTTGGTCAGTTCGACCCCCATGAATTTCGACTTTTCCCATTTGCCGGCATGGGTCGAGGCGCTGGCCTCGGGGATTTGCCGTGCAACGGCGAACATCATGGCAATCGCGTGTTCGGCAGTGGTGATCATGTTGCCAAAGGGCGTGTTCATCACGATCACGCCTTTTTTCGACGCGGCGGGCTTGTCGATGTTGTCGGTGCCGATACCGGCGCGGCCGATCACCTTGAGGTTGGTGGCGTTTTCAAGGATCTTTTCGGTGACTTTGGTCGCCGAACGGATGGCCAGACCATCGTATTGGCCAATCACTTCGGCCAGCTTGTCCTTGTCTTTGCCAAGGTCGGGCTGGAAATCAACGTCGATGCCACGGTCGCGGAAAATCTGAACGGCGGCTTCGGACAGTTTGTCGGAAATGAGAACTCTGGGTGCGGTCATTGCGATACATGCCCCGGACGTGATCCGGGGCCTCCTGATAAGGGTGTTTGGAGTGAGGTCCCGGATCAAGTCCGGGACACTGTTAGCTCTGTGTCAGGCGGCTTCGGACAGCGCCGCGATTTCGGCGTCAAACGCCCATGCCAGCCAAGGCAACATCGCTTCGACGTCTGCGGTTTCCACCGTGCCACCGCACCAGATCCGCAGACCGGCAGGTGCATCGCGATAGGCGCCGACATCCAGTGCCACGCCTTCGGCTTCAAGCCGTTTGGCGACCGCTTTGGCAAAAACAGCGCCATCGGTGATGCGATCATCGGTGAATTTCAGGCAGACGCTGGTGTTGGATTGTGTCGCCGCATCGACGGCGAGATTGGTAATCCAGTCATTGGCCTCACAAAACGCCTGAATGGCACCGGCATTGGCGTTGGCGCGTGCGATCAGCCCTTGCAGCCCACCAACCGAGCGTGCCCAGTCCAGTGACACAAGGTAATCTTCAACCGCCAGCATCGAGGGCGTGTTGATGGTTTCACCCTTGAAGATACCTTCGATCAGCTTGCCGCCTTTGGTCAGGCGGAAAATCTTGGGCAGGGGCCATGCCGGGGTATAGCTTTCCAGCCGTTCCACCGCGCGCGGGCTCAGGATCAGCATGCCATGTGCCGCTTCGCCGCCCAGCACCTTCTGCCAGGAGAAAGTGGTCACATCCAGCTTGTCCCAAGGCAGGTCCATCGCGAAAGCGGCCGAGGTGGCGTCGCAGATGGTCAGCCCGTCCCGGTCGGCGGGGATGGCATCGCCATTCGGCATGCGCACGCCCGACGTGGTGCCGTTCCAGGTGAACACGACGTCGGTCGCGTAATCGACTGCGGCCATGTCAACGATTTCGCCATAGTCGGCGGTCTTGATCTCGGCATCCAGTTTCAGCTGTTTGACCACATCGGTGACCCAGCCCGCGCCAAAGCTTTCCCAGGCGCACATGGTGACCTTGCGTTCGCCCAGCAGCGACCACATCGCCATTTCCACCGCACCGGTGTCGGAGGCAGGCACAATACCGATTTTATAGTCGGCGGGGATGTTCAGGATCTCGCGGGTTTCCTCGATGGCCGCTTTCAGCTTGGCCTTGCCCACGGCAGCGCGGTGCGACCGGCCAAGGGCGGCGTCCGACAGCTTTGACAATTCGAATGTGGGGATTTTGGCACAGGGGCCAGAGGAGAAACGCGGATTCGTCGGCCGAGTGGCCGGTATTTGCATAGCCATGTAGCTATCCTTCCAGATAAGCGCCCTTCGTTGGGGAAGGGTGTCCCGCTTGCCGCAATATTGGGCTTTGCGATTTGCACAACAGCAAAAACGTCGCGGGGGGAACCATAGGGTCAGAAAGACAGGCGCAGGCCGTTCCGATAGGAAACGCCATGCCGACCTCAATCTGGCAGTGGTATTTTTGCGGCCGGTGCGGTAGGGGCAGGCCGGACAGAGAAAGGCCGCGACCGATGTATATTTGCACCCTGATTGCCAAACCCGGTGACCTGACACCCGCAGCAACCGAAGCGCTGCGCAATGCCTGGGGCGGGGGGGATCTGATCTGGCTGGCCGCGGATGAAGCGGCAGAATTCCCGCTTGATGTGATGCCGGACAATCGCTGGCAGGTTTGGCAGGATATGCAGGCACTGGGTGTCGACCTGAGTGTGCAACCGGCACAGGGGCGGCGCAAAAAGATGCTTCTGGCTGATATGGACAGTACGATGATCCAGCAGGAATGCATTGATGAGCTGGCCGAAGAGGCCGGGGTCGGCGCGCGGGTGAAGGAGATCACGGCGCGGGCGATGAACGGTGAATTGGATTTTGACGGTGCGCTGCGTGAACGGGTTGGTTTGTTGAAGGGCCTGCCGGAGGCCATCATCGGTCAGGTGCTGGAAAACCGGATCACGCTGATGCCGGGCGGCAAGGTGTTGCTGGCGACGATGACGGCAAATGGTGCCTATTGCGCCCTTGTGTCGGGCGGCTTTACCGCCTTTACCGCGCGCGTGGCCGAGCGGCTGGGGTTTCACGAAAACCGTGCAAACACGCTGATCATCGCTGATGGTGTTCTGACCGGCGAGGTCGGTCTTCCGATTCTGGGCCGTCAGGCCAAGGTCGAGGCGCTGGAGCAGATCACCGCACGTCTGGATCTGGCGGAGGCGGATGTGATCGCGGTGGGCGATGGGGCCAATGATCTTGGCATGTTGGGTCGTGCCGGCGCGGGGGTTGCGCTACATGCCAAGCCTTCGGTGGCGGCGGAATGCGATATTCGGGTGAATCATGGCGATTTGACCGCCCTGCTGTATTTGCAGGGCTATGCAAAATCGGATTTTGTGTCCGAGACCTAAGTTTGCTGTGCGGATTTATCCTGCGACACCCGGGATATTTCTGGTCAGATGAATGTCAGGCGAAACGCCCAGGGTCGAGTGCGGCGACCACATGTGGTGCCAGGGCAGGAGCCCGTTCAAGCGTGAAATCGGCGATGAGTTGCGATGTCGCGACCGCGGTTTGAAACCCATAGCCGCCCTGGCCCGCCAGCCAGAAAAAGCCGGGTGTGGTTGGGCAGGCCCCGACCACCAGCGTTCTGTCCGGCGCGAAGGTGCGCAGCCCGGCCCAGTTCGCCGTGACGCGGGTCACGGGTTCGGTGACCATCGCCTCGTATCGTGCCAGACCTTCGGCCAGGACCATGTCATCGGCCCAGGCGTCCTGTGGCGGCAGCGGATCTTCGTCCGCAGGAGAGATCAGAAGGCTGCCAGCCTCTGGTTTGGCATACCATGCGTCGCCGGCGGCCAGCAGGAAAGGCCAGTCGCGGACGTCCTGCCCGCCGGGGGCCGGGATGCGGGCCATCGAGCGGCGCATGGGTTGCAGGCCGATCCGTGGCGCCCCGGCCAGACCCGCAATCTTATCCGCCCAGGCCCCTGCGGCATTGATCACGATATCAGCCGTATGCGCCCCGCTTTGGGTGTCGAGATGCCAGCGCCCGCCGCGCCGCGTCAGGGCGGTGACGCGCGATCCGGTCAGCAGTGTGGCGCCGTCCGCCAGTGCCCTTCTGCGGAAGTTTTGCAGCAATAGATCCGTGTCGAGGTCGAACACCGGCCCCGACGCGGCAAAGCCGCAGGTGGCCGGGTTCAGGATCGGCACCTGGGCCCGGGCGTCGGCCATCGGGATTTCGGTCAATGCAAGTTCCGCCGCGTCGTGAGAGAATTGTGCCGCCTGATCCGGGCCGGCCACCAGCAGCATGTTGCGCGGGCGCAGGACGCCGCCGTCGCTTTGATGCAGATAGGGCGCGCTGGCGCGGTTCAGGGCCTGCACCACCGCGTTGCCATAGCTGTCAAGGAACATGGCCGCTGAGCGACCAGAAGCATGATAGGCAAGATGGTCCTCGGCCTCGAGCAGGGTGACGGTGCCATGGGCGGCCAGCCGCGCGGCGGCAGAGACGCCCGCAATGCCGCCGCCGATGATCACGATATCTGTCACGCCTCCTCCAGCCGATCGGTGGCGGGGGGCGGTGTCGGCGTCAGATCGGTCAGACGTTGGTACAGCGCATCATCCATGCCGAATGCAAGCGCGTCCAGCGACGGTTGCAATTGCGCCACCGAGCGGGCCGAAATGATTGGATGTGGCGCAGCCGAATGGCGTGCCGCCCAGGCCACCGCCAGCGTAGCGGGATGTGTGCCCAGCTCGCGCGCGATATCGGTCAGCCCGGCAGCGGCATCCTGCATCCAGTCCGGGCCATACCGTTGTGCATATTTCGTGTCTTCGGCCAGCCGCCCGGCCTGGCCATTGGCGTATTTCCCGGTCAGCAATCCACCGCCCAGCGGCGAATAGGGAAAGGCCGTGATATATTCGCTGGCACACATCGGCAGGAGTTCGACCTCTGCCTGACGTTTTACCAGATTATACATCGGCTGGATGGCATCAATTTCGGTGCCAAATTCCGCCGCAACCGCTTGGGCCTTCATGACCTGCCAGGCGGCATAGTTCGACACGCCGATATAGCGAATGCGCTTTTGATGCTGCAATTCGGCCAGTGCCTTGAAGGTTTCTTCCAGCGGGGTGCGGTCGTCCCAACGGTGCATGTAAAACAGATCGACCGTTTCCAGCCCCAATCGCCGGCTGCTTTCGTCAAAGCTTTTGCGGATGTTGTCGGGGGCAGATCCGCCAGAGTAATTTGCCTTGGTGGCAATGAACACCTGATCGCGGTCGGTGATGCATCCGCCCAAAATCTCTTCGGATTGGCCGTTGTTATAGGCATGTGCGGTGTCGAAATGATTGATGCCCGCTGCGCGACATGCGTCAAACATTGCGCGTGAAGCGGCCTCATCGGCTTTGCCGCCGAACTGCATCGCGCCAAAGGCAAAGCGGCTGATCGGTGTGCCGTCGATTGTGGTCAATGACATGGTCTATCCTTTGACATAGGGGTCTTTGGGGCTGCGGTCGTCGCTCAGCGATTGTTGCCGCCGGGTTACCAGACGCTCGATCGCATCTGCCAGATGTACCTCGGCGATATTATAGTCGCCCGCCGCCGTTCGGATGCGATGCGCTTCGATCATCACATCGGCATGGGTACAGCCCATCGGCGGCTCAAATCGGTAACAGGCAAGTTCAATCAACAGGCCCAGCGGCTCGCGGAAATAGATCGAATCCATGAAGCCGCGATCCTTGATGCCGGAATGGGTGATCCCGCGCGCATCAAGCCGGTCGGCGCATTGGCTGAACGTCGCCCTGGAGACATTGAACGCCAGATGATGCACACAGCCCGGATCGGCGGGGGTCGTTTTATGCGTCGCCTGGCGCTTTTCATTGGTGAATATGGTGATGAGCCGCCCATCGCCGGGGTCGAAATACAGATGGCCCTCGTCCGGGTTGTCCAGATTGGGTTGATCGAAAATGAACGGCATGCCCAGCACACCTTCCCAGAAATCAAGGCTGGTTTGGCGATCGGCACCGGTCAGCGTGATGTGGTGCACGCCCTGAACCTGAAGCTTTTTCATGATGGCATCCTCCCTTTGGCGGCACGATAGCAATTGATTGCCAAAAAGCGAGGGGGTGCAGGCAGAAGTGGCCGCCAACCCGGTCATTCCTGTCACCCGCTAACAGTTTTGGTTGTATTCACCTGAAATTGACATGACATTGCGGCAAGCTCTGCTGGCAGAGATGTGCCAACTGGGGGCTTGCAGGATGCAAAGAGGGGGGCGGGATGACAACCGTATTGGGCTGTATCGCGGATGATTTCACCGGCGCGACCGATTTGGCTGGGCTCTTGGCCCGCAGTGGCGTGCCCTGGACCTATTGCCAATCGGGCGGTCAGCAGATCGCGCTGACCCTGAAATCCGGCAATTTCGGCTCCGAGACCTTCTTTACCGATGCACAGGAAAGACTGGCGTCATGAGCGTCGAGGCCCGCTTGCGCGAACAGATCTGCCTGCTGGCGAAATCCATGTTCGACCGTGGCCTGACCGGCGGCAGCACCGGCAATATCTCGGCCCGGACCGAAGATGGCGGGCTGTTGGTCAGCCCCACCGGCACCAGTTTCGGGCGGCTCGATCCCGGACGGCTCAGCCGCTTTGACGCCAATGGCACACATATCAGCGGTGACAAACCGACCAAGGAAATGCCGCTGCATTCGGCGTTTTATGACACCCGCAGCACGGCGGGCGCGGTGGTGCATCTGCATTCCTGCCACTCGGTTGCGCTGTCGATGATGCCGGATGCGGATGAGGATAATTTCCTGCCACCGCTCACGCCTTATGGCATCATGAAACTGGGCCGGGTCAAGCTGTTGCCGTTCTTCCTGCCCGGCGACCCAGAGATGGGCGAGGCCGTGCGCGGTCTGGCGGGTAAACGCAGTGCCGTCATGCTGGCCAATCATGGGCCGGTTGTGGCGGGCAAGGATATCGAGGCCGCCTGCAACGCCATCGAAGAGCTGGAGGATACCGCGCGTCTGGCAATGATGACCCGTGGTCTGAACCCGCGCGAAATCGGCCCGGATATGGTGCAGAAACTGGTGACGAAATTTAATGTGGAGTGGGACGGATGAAGTTTTCTGCCAATCTGGGATTTCTGTGGAATGACCGCCCGCTGCCAGATGCCATTCGCGCCGCCAAAGCCGCAGGTTTTGATGCGGTGGAATGCCATTGGCCTTATGACATCCCGGCGGAAGAGGTGCGCGCGGCGCTGGACGAAACCGGCCTGTCCATGCTGGGTTTGAACACAAGCCGGGGCAATCTGGCGGCGGGTGAAAACGGTCTTAGCGCGCTGCCCGGACGCGAGGCCGAGGCGCGTGCCGCGATTGATGTCGCGCTGGATTATGCCCGGATCATCGGTGCCGCCAATATCCATGTGATGGCCGGTTTTACCAGCGGTGCCGCGGCGCAACGCACCTTTGTCGGCAACCTGAAATATGCCTGCAAACGGGCGGCGCAGCAGGGGTTTACCATCCTGATTGAGCCGCTCAACAAATACGACGCGCCGGGCTATTTCCTTAGCAGGACGGAACAGGCGCTGGATCTGATTGATGCGGTGGGGGCGGACAATCTGAAACTGATGTTTGATTGCTACCATGTGCAATTGATGGAGGGCGATCTGAGCAACAGGATCGAAGCCTTGATGCCGTGGATTGGCCATATTCAGTTTGCATCGGTCCCGGATCGCGGCGCACCGGACCATGGCGAGATCAATTATGCCTATATTTTCGGGGTCTTGTCGGGGCTGGGCTATGGCGCGGCGCTGGGGGCGGAATACAAACCGGGCGGGGACACCGATGCCACTTTGGGGTGGATGAAGACGATAGGGGGCCGGACATGACAAAATCGCTTAGCCAGCAATTGGACGTGCGTCATCCGATGTTCAACCCGCTGTGGCGGCGCATTGCGCTGGTCGGGGTCACCGGTGGATGGACGGTGTTTGAGCTGATCAATGGCAATTATGTCTGGGGGCTGCTCTTTGGTGCGGCGGTGGCCTGGTGCGGTTATCATTTCTTTTTCAACTGGGAACACCAGGCGCCGCTCGACAAAGAGGAGTGACCCCTCAGGCGGCCATCACCCAACCGGCACCAGATGATTGTCCCAGGCGCGTGTCGCATGGGACAGCGGTTTCAGCCGGTCCCGCACCGCCAGAATGCCGCCCAATCCATCGGTTGCGACAAGCCCGGCGGTCCCCGCCGCCAGCCCACAGACATCCGCCCGCAAATGGCTTTGCTGAAATGCGCCGTTGCGATCAAACAGATGCACTCGCCCGCCACGCGGCGAGGTAATGCCAACCGTCTCCCCGGCGATTGCCACGCTGCCGGCATAGCCCTGCATCGCCAATTGCTCGGCCTCGGGGGCGGTGCAGAGCACGGGCGGTGCTCCACGCTGGTGCAGGCCCAGAAGCGGCACCGCATCCGGCAGCGCACCCTGCCATTGCATCGCAAAGGCCAGCACGCCCGCGTCCCAGGCGATGTGCCGGATCGAAGCATGGTGCAGCGCTGCGGGCAGGGTCACCTGTTCCAGCAACGCGCCCTCGGCCGTCAGGTAGCTGAGGTTCGGGCGCATGGTGTCCAGGTTCAGCTTGTCGCGCCCATGGTCGGGATGGGTGCGAATGCCGCCATTGGCGACCGCAAGGACATCCCCGGGCAGCGCCAGAACCTCATGCGGGCCGATCCCGCCTGAGGTGATTTCGCCGATGCGGGCATAGCCGTCATCGCGCGCCCACAGCCCAAGAAGCCCCTGACCGCTGGCAATGTCGTTTTCAGTGGTGACCAGCACGCGACCCCCGGCAATGAATGCGCCGTGGCCGTAAAAATGCCGCCCTTTGGGGGTGGTCAGACGATGGCTGATTGTGCCGCGCATACAGTCAATGACCAGCGCGAAATCGCCGGGGCGACGGGCAAATGCCACGGCCTCTGGCGCGGTGGGGTGGGCGGTGGCCGCATGGCCGCGACCGGGAAGCGCAATGCGAAACAGGTCATGGCCCCTGTCATCCAGCCCAAACAAGGTATAGCCGCCGTCGCCCTCTCTTGCGGCCGCAAGGAATGACGGATTGTTGGCATCTGCCCATGTCGCGCCAGGCAGCGACGCGCCGGCCAGAAGGGCCGCAAGAAACGCACGCCGTTGCATGGGCTAGTCCCCGTCGGCAGAGTTGAACCCCTGGCTCAGCCCCATGCCCCCGCCAATTTCCGCCGCCAGCGCATCGCGCACATAGGCCACCTTTTGTTGCAGGATCTCGACCCGCAAGCGGCCAGTGGGGTTGGAGACCCCGGCAAAAATCGGGTCGTCCAGCGCCGCCGCCGTATCAAAGGCGGCGTCAAAGGCCGCTTCGGATGCCGGAATCGGCGCATCCGCCATGGCGCGGGCCAGATTGCGCAGCGCCGTTAGCGACAGCACCACATTGCGCAGCGAACGTTCGGAGCGCCGCGCCTCGGCACGGGTTGGGCGCGGGCGGTCAAATGTGCCCAAGGGACGGCCAAGGCGTTGATCTTTGGTGAACTCCACCCCCGTCAGCAGCGCGGTGTAAAGCGTCTGATCGACTTCGCGCGGGGCAAGATAGGTGGTGTTGTCCTCTGCGCCGGCGCTGGTCATCACCTGGGCGTAATCCGCCCAATCGGTTGCGATGTCCCCGGCCATCCGTTCCAGATCGGCGGCGATGGCGATCACCAGCCGACAGGTGTAATCCTGCGCGGTGAAACTGTCGCCATACAGCAGATGTTCCAGGCCAAAGAAGCCGCGCGCGGCAACCGAGACTTCGGCAAATTCCACCGGATCATCCACGACGGGATCGGCGTCGGCGATCAATTGCGCCAGCGCCTTTGGGCAGGCGCCGCGGCTGTCTGGCCAGAATGCAATCGCCAGCGCCCGCCCGTCGCGTTCAATCGGACCAAAGGTCAAATGGCTGGCGCCCAGCCAGGCATCGAACGCTTGGTGATAGGCCGGGATCACCGCCGGTGCCGAACAATCCTGAACCGCGACCTCATGGAGCGCCGCACTGGCGTTGGCGAAATTCGCAATGGCTGGGCGAATATGGTCGTCCAGCACGTGGGGCAGATCGGCATGGGCCGTGGTGGCGACGCAAACCGCAACGGCGGCAATCAGGGACTTCATCACAGGCTCTCCAGGAAACGGATCAGGGCGGCGCGGTCTTGGGGTGGCATGTCGACCACTTGGGTCTTGGCGGTCTCGGCCTCGCCGCCGTGCCACAACACGGCCTCAAGCAAGGACCGCGCGCGACCGTCATGCAGGAATTGACTGTGACCGCTGACCTGTTGGCTCAGGCCGATCCCCCAAAGCGGCGGGGTGCGCCATTCCCGCCCCGTTGCCACGCTTTCGGGGCGATTGTCGGCCAGGGCATCGCCCATGTCGTGCAACAGGAAGTCCGAATAGGGCCAGATCAGCTGAAACGACTGGGGGTCGCGGTCGACCAGCCGATGGGTGACGTATTTCGGCGTGTGACAGGCGGCGCAGCCGGTGTCGTAAAAGATCTGTTTGCCGCGCAGCACCACCGGATCGTCGACATCGCGCCGCGCCGGGACACCAAGATTGCGCGAGTAAAAGGCGACGAGATCCATGCCGATCTGGTCAATCTCGAACACCCGGTCGTCGCCGTCGCCATGTGGCGCATTCTGACAGGCGGATTGCGCCGGGGTGCAATCGCCGCCCCCCGCAGGAAACAGCGGGCTGGAAATCCCGATGTCACCGGCAAAGGCGGCGGCGCTTTGTTCTTCGACCGTCGGCTTGCCGCCTTTCCAGCCGAACCGGCCCAGCATCGGCGCATCATGCACCAGCGACCAATTGATTGCGGCGCGCCCGGAAATGCCGTCGCCGTCGCGGTCGTCCGGGTCGGCCTGTGCCAGAATATCCGCCGCCGGAATTGCCTCGATCAGCCCGAGGCCGATCATTGGCGGGGCAACGCGGGGCGACAGTTGGACATTGTCGGCCAGCGGGCCATAGCCGGGATCGCGCAGGTCATATTCCGGGACCCGCAGCATCGCGATTTCGCCGCCAGACAGCGGCAGGGCGACGTCATTGTACTGTACCACCATCTGCGCTTCGGCGGCGTGACCCTGCATCGCCAGATCCTGAAGCTGCCCGCCGTAGGTGGGCTCTGGTCGGGTGCGGGGGGTGTCGACGCCGATACCGGCCAGATAACGTTCCAACCGGGTGGCCGGGGCATCCGCCGGGGCGGGTACCGACAGGCGCAGGAACATGGACACCCGCGAATCCGCTTCGCCTTCGGGTGTATGGCCGCGCCCGTCCTTTAGATGGCATCGCTGACACGACCGGGCATTGTACAGCGGACCCAATCCATCAGAGGCCAGCGTAGACGAGGGCGAAGACACCCAGAGCTTGCGAAACAGGCCATTGCCAAGCTTGAAGTCCAATTCGCCGTCAAAGCCAATATTGGCCGAGGGCTGCGAATAGGCATCCGCATCACTGCGCGCCCGCACCGTGGCGGCCCCGCCCGGATTGGTTTCAAAGGCTTCTGCTTTGGTGAAATCTGTGGTCGGCGCGACGACACCGGCAATACGGTCCGCTTCGGCGTCGGATCGCGCGATGATGTTCAGATGCAAATCATCCAGCGTAACTGTCTCGGCATCCGCCGCCATTGCCGCGCCCAGCAGGGCGAGGACCATCAGTGAACATCGCATCGTGCCAAACCTTACTGGCGCGCCACCGGTGCGGCGCGCCGAAATGGGATTATTCCGCTTCGTTTGCCGGTTTGGCCTGAAGCTGTCCATACTTGGCGTCGCCCAAAGTGCCATAAAGGTCGATCTGGGTTTCAAGAAAGTCGATGTGACCTTCTTCGTCGGTGATCAATGCCTCGAACAGGTTCTTGGACACATAGTCGCCGACCTTGTCGCAATGTTCGCGGGCCTCGATATAAAGCGTGCGAGCGTCATGTTCGCCGGCCAGATCGGCCTCCAGCGTTTCCTTGACGTTTTCGCCAATGCGCAGCGGGTCCAGTTTTTGCAGGTTCGGATGGCCCTCAAGAAACAGGATGCGCTGAATCAACTTGTCAGCATGGTGCATCTCTTCGATGCTTTCGGCGCGGGATTTATCCGCCAGATGACCAAAACCCCAGTCTTCTTGCAGCCGGTAATGCAGCCAATATTGGCTGACTGCGGTCAATTCCGACCGCAATGCGGCGTTCAGATATTCGATGACTTTTTTGTCGCCCTTCATCGTGACGTACTCCTTTTCTTGCGATCCCGCAGGTTTTGCAGGTTGGCTGGAACTTCAATACTGGGGCTATTTGCCATCGTGTCCAGAAACAGTGGCAAACATCCGCCACAATCGGCGCGCTTGCCCAATGCGCGATAGATTTTGCCGGGGGTGATGATCGTGTCACTGTCGGCGGCCCGCATCCAATCCATGGCGGCGTGGATGTCGGTGTCGCGGATGTTTTGGCAATGGCAGACAATCATGATGTTCCCCTTGGGCAAAGGGCCGGGGCAAAGGCGCGCCCCGGCAATTGGCTTATTGGAAGTCGGTCGGATTTACTGGAAAACCGCGTTGGGATTGTCGAGGCTGTCGGAGCCTTCAAAGCCGATTTGATCCAGCTCCAGCGCGCTGACCGCGCGTTCGATTTCGCGGGTCTGGGCAACCAGACCGTCAACCGCCCCCATGATCAACGCTTCACCGGCTTCGTTGCCGCGTTCCAGCATCTGGTCATAAGAGAAGCCCGCCTCGGCGGCGGTCTTGATCTGGCCCAGTTCCATCATTGTATGGCTGAGGGCCGTGCGCAGGGCGGCGTCGGTGGCGGCATCTGCGGCGGCGACCAGCGACGACAGGCTTTCACCGGACACAACCGTGCCATCCACCCGGACATATTCGCCAAGATAGACGTTCTGCACGCCCAATCCGTCATAGTAATGGCTGTTGTGGGTGTTGTCCGAGAAGCAGTCATGCTCTTCTTCCGGGTCGTTCAGCATCACGCCCAGTTTCATCCGCTCGCCCGCTTGTTCGCCATAAGACAGCGATCCCATGCCGGTCAGGATTGCCACGATGCCGGCGTCTTCGTCGGCGGTCACGGCGGTGCGACCTTCGCCGCCTTCGGCCCATTGTGCGGCCATCCATTCCAGATCCGCCACCAAAAGATCGGTCGCAGCCTGAAGATATGCGCCCCGACGGTCGCAATTGTTGTTGGTGCAGTCGTCACCAGTGCCGAAATCGGTCCAGGGACGGTTGCCCGCGCCATGTTCGGTCCCGTTCAGATCCTGCCCCCAGAGCAGGAATTCAATCGCGTGATAGCCGGATGCGACGTTTGATTCGACTTCATCGGCCTCGTGCAGCGTCTCGGAGATCAGTTCGGGGGTGATGTCAGAGGCGTCGATGTCGGTGCCAGACAGGGTGAATTCCGGGTTCGCCACCACGTTCAGAACCGCATATTCGTTTTCATCAGTTGCGCCGCCATAGGCCGCGTCAACATAGTCAATCAAACCCTCATCCAGCGGCCAGGCGTTTACCTTGCCTTCCCAGTCATCAACGATGGCGTTACCAAAGCGGAACACCTCGGTCTGTTGATAGGGAACGCGCGCAGCAAGCCATGCGGCGCGGGCGGTTTGCAGCGCCTCGGCGGATGGCTCGGCAATCAGCGCCTCGACTGCGGTCTGCAGGGTGCGCGCGGTGGTCAGGCTGTCTTCATATCCGGCTTGGGCGATATCGGCATAGGTGTTCAGCACCTCGGCTTTGCCTGCAAAGGCGGGCAGCGCGGTTGTGGCGGTCAATGCCATCGCAATCGTCAGGGATTTCATATCGGGGTGTCCTTTGCGTCTTGGAATGTCCGGATGCCTACACGTGAATTTCCGAGTGCCGGACGGGTTGCCAAATACCTGACTTTATCTGTTGGAAATGTCAATGCTGACTTTTTTAGTCGGACAAATGCAGGCGGCTGCATCGCCCGCGACCTATGTGTTAGCCTTGGGGAATTGACGTCAGCCGCGATCTGGGAAACGCCTCATGAAACTTGCCCCCGCCACCCCGGAACTGCCGGTGCGCGATGTGATATCCGCGCAAATCCATTATCGTGACCGTTTCGGATTCGACATCCGATGGCATAATCCTGAGGGTCGGATCGGCGCGGTGTCACATGGGGAATGCGCGTTGTTTCTGCGCGCAGGCGCAGGCGCTGGCGCACCGGCTGTTGTCTGGATCTTTGCAGAGGATGTTGTGGCCGTTCATGCCGATCTCATCCAGCGGGGCGCCGAGATTGTCGACCCGCTTGCGGACCGGCCTTGGGGATTGCGCCAATTCACCGCGCGGGATGGTGACGGCAATATCCTGCACTTCTTTCACGATCTGGATCTGTGATCCCTGTGCCGTGCAGTTGGTCCTGAAATAGAAATCCCGCCCGAACCAATGTCCGGGCGGGATCAGATGTCAGACTTGGCTGGCCTAGGCGGTCAGATCAAACCGGTCGGCATTCATCACCTTGGTCCATGCGGCGACAAAATCGCGGGCAAACTTTTCGGCGTTGTCGTCCTGGGCATAGACCTCGGCATAGGCGCGCAGGATGGAATTCGACCCGAACACCAGATCGGCGCGTGTCGCCGTCCATTTCACATCACCGGTCTTGCGATCCGCAATGTCATAGGTGGTGCGGCCGGTGGGTTTCCACGAATTGCCCATGTCGGTCAGGTTGACAAAGAAGTCATTGGTCAACGCGCCGACACGGTCGGTGAACACGCCATGGCTTGTCCCGCCAAAGTTGGTGCCCATCACCCGCATGCCGCCAACCAGAACGGTCATTTCATGCGCCGTCAGGCCCATCAATTGTGTCCGGTCCAGCAGCATTTCCTCGGCGCTGACGGCATAATGCTCTTTCAGGAAGTTGCGATAGCCATCGGCCAGCGGTTCCAGAGCATCAAAGCTGTCGGCATCGGTCATCTCCTCCGATGCATCCCCACGACCGGGGGCAAACGGCACGGCGATGTCGTGACCGCGGCCTTCAGCGCCTGTTCGATCCCGACATTGCCGGCCAGCACAATCACGTCGGCAAGCGATGCGCCGGATGCGGCGGCAATTGGTTCCAGCACCGCCAGCACCTTGGCCAGACGTTCGGGTTCGTTGCCGACCCAATCCTTTTGCGGCGCCAGCCGGATACGGGCACCATTGGCCCCACCGCGCATGTCCGATCCGCGATAGGTGCGGGCGCTGTCCCATGCGGTGCAGACCATTTCGGCCAGGCTCAGGCCGCTTGCGGCGATCTTTGCCTTGACCGCATCGACATCATAATCGGTAGCACCTGCCGGGATCGGATCTTGCCAGATCAGATCTTCGGATGGGACATCCGGGCCGATGTAACGCACTTTAGGGCCCATATCGCGGTGGGTCAGTTTGAACCATGCGCGGGCAAATGTGTCCGAGAAATAAGCCGGATCAGCGGCAAACTTCTGGCAGATGGCATTATAGGCCGGGTCGACCTTCATCGCCATGTCGGCGTCGGTCATGATCGGCATGCAGCGGATCGACGGATCTTCGACATCGACCGGCATGTCTTCTTCCTTGATGTCCACCGGTTCCCATTGCCATGCGCCTGCGGGCGATTTCCGCAATTCCCATTCGTGGCCGAACAGCATCTCGAACCAGCCCATATCCCATTTGGTCGGGTTGGCGGTCCAGGCGCCTTCGATGCCGGACACAACGGTGTCGCGGCCCACGCCACGGCCCTTGGTGTTCATCCAGCCGATGCCCTGATATTCCACATCCGCCGCTTCCGGGTCCGCCGAAAGATCATCGGCAGAGCCATTGCCGTGGCTTTTGCCGATGGTGTGACCCCCGGCGGTCAGGGCGGCGGTTTCTTCGTCGTTCATCGCCATGCGCGCGAATGTTTCGCGCACCTGAGCGGCGGTTTTCATCGGGTCGGGTTGGCCGTTCACGCCCTCTGGGTTGACGTAGATCAGGCCCATTTGCACCGCAGACAGTGGGTTTTCCATTGTCTCGGGCTTTTCAACGTCGCCATAGCGGCCATCGGACGGCGCCAGCCACTCTTTTTCCGAACCCCAATAGACGTCTTCTTCGGGGTGCCAGATGTCTTCGCGGCCAAAGGCAAAACCATAGGTTTTGAGCCCGGCTTCTTCATAGGCAATGGTGCCGGACAGGATGATCAGATCCGCCCAGGAGATCTTGTTGCCGTATTTCTTCTTGATTGGCCAAAGAAGGCGGCGGCCCTTGTCGGTGTTGACGTTGTCCGGCCAGGAATTCAGCGGCGCAAACCGTTGGTTGCCTGTGCCGCCGCCGCCACGGCCATCGGCCAGACGATAAGATCCCGCCGCATGCCATGCGACACGCGCGAACATGCCGACATAGCTGCCCCAATCGGCGGGCCACCAGTCCTGGCTGTCGTGCATCAAAGCGCGCAGATCGGATTTCAGCGCCTCGACGTCCAGCGATTTCAGCGCCTCACGATAGTTGAAGTCGCGGCCCATCGGGTCGGTTTTGGTGTCGTGTTGGTGCAGAATGCTGAGGTTCAGCGCATTCGGCCACCAGTCCATGACTGATGTGCCGGAAGAGGTCATGCCGCCGTGCATGACCGGGCATTTGCCGCCGGTGGGTGTGTCGTTTCCGTCCATGTCTACATCTCCGATGTTGGATGTGGTGGGGTGTTTCAGTGTCGCCAAGAGGGTCGCAGACGCGACAGGGTGCCGTCCCGCGATACGGGCAGCGGCTGTGTGTGACGAATCCTCCCTCTTGATCCTGAGGTGACGGTAACAAAGGAATGCGATACAAGAAAATTGTATTTCTGGATAAGTCTGATAAGAAAATCCTATGGAAAATATCACGCTGCGACAGCTTCGTTATTTTGAGTTCTCTGGCCCGCCACGGTCATTTTGGGCGTGCCGCTGCGGCCTGTTCGGTGTCGCAACCGGCCTTGTCGGTTCAGATCAAGGAGTTGGAGACCACTCTGGGTGCCGTGTTGTTCGAACGCGGCACACGGCAGGCGCGCCTGACCGGATTTGGCGAAACCTTTGCCGAGCGGACCCGCGCGATCCTGCGCTCTGTGGACGAGCTGGGCGATCTGGCCCGCGCGGCGCGGGGGCGGTTGGTTGGGCGGTTGCGCATCGGCATCATCCCGACGATTGCCCCGTATCTTCTGCCGCGGCTGATCGGGGCTTTGTCGCTGGGCTATCCCGGTATCGACCTCCAGGTGCGCGAATCCCGTACCGAGACCCTGATCCATGAGCTGGGCGAGGGGCGGTTGGACGCGGCCATTCTGGCGCTGCCGATTTCCGAGCATTGGTTGACGGAAGTGGCGTTGTTTACCGAAGATTTCGTTCTGGTGCGGCCTTCGGCGGATGCCGACCGCCCGGTGCCCGACCGCGACCAGCTGCGCGAAATGCGCTTGCTTCTGTTGGAAGAGGGCCATTGTTTTCGTGATCAGGCGCTCAGCTTCTGCAATATCCGTTCGGCCCTGTCGCGGGATGGGCTGGACAGCTCCTCGCTTTCGACATTGGTTCAGATGGTTGCGGCCGGTATCGGCGTGACATTGATCCCGGAAATGGCGGTGCCGGTAGAAACCCGATCGGCGGATGTGGCGGTGGCACAATTCGCCGCCCCCCGACCCAGCCGCACAATTGGCATGGTCTGGCGCAAATCTTCGCCACTGGCCCAGGAATTGGCCGATGTCGCCAATGTGGTGCGCGGTGTGGGCACCTTGGGTGATCTGGGGGCAACGGCGGCTGCGCGAACTTGACCCCGTGCCACGCCGCTGTAGGGTCAGGGCAAATTCAATCCAACCCCTGGAGTGCCTGACATGACCCAGCGCCTGCATCTGGTTTTCGGTGGCGAACTTGTCGACCCGTCGGAAAATACATTCAAGGATGTCGATGACATTCATGTTGTCGGGATTTACCCGGATTACGAAAGCGCTTATGACGCATGGAAAGACGCGGCCCAGCGTACGGTGGACAATGCCCACATGCGTTATTTCATCTCGCATCTGCATCGGATGTTAGAGGGTGAGGACAAGGCCGCCGCCGCCAAAGAGGCCGACAGCTGACCAAGACCCCAGTCATTCCCCAACGCGTTCTTTCGGTGCAGGCCCATATGACATGGGCGCGCCGCCGCGAACGTGAGCCGGTGCAATACCCGCCGCGTCCGAATGGGGTGGTTGTCTGGGTGCATGCAACGCGTGGCCAGCGCATTTCTGCCATCATGCAATTGTCGGCGCGGCTGGTGTCCCAGCGGCAGAATGCATTTGTGCTGGTGACGCTGGCCCCCGGCGTGACCGGACCAAAGCGGTTGAAACGCAATATCATTTTGGCGGATGCGCCGGGATTGCATCCCGAGGATGTCATGGCCTTTCTTGATCATTGGCGCCCGGAACTCTGTTTGTGGACCTGCGGCGATCTGGTGGTGTCCCATATTGTCACCGCCGCCGAAGAGGGGGTGCCGCTTTATCTGGTGGATGCCAGCGAAACCGGATTCAACACCCGGCCTGTGCCCTATCTTCCGGATCCGACGCCCGCCGCGCTAGGCTATTTCACCATGATCATGGCCAGCGATGCCAATGCGGCGCGTCGGTTGCGGAAATTGGGATTGGCCGAAGATGATCTGACCATCACCGGACCGCTGCAAGAGGGCAGTGCCGCCATCCCCTGTAACCAGTCCGATCTGGACGCTCTGCGAGAGGCGATTGGCACCCGGCCGGTCTGGCTGGCGGCGATGGTACAACCCGAGGAGCTTGCCACCATCCTGCGGGCGCATCGCGCCGTGTCGCGCTGGGCGCATCGGCTGATGTTGGTTCTGGTGCCGGACCGCCCGGAAATGGGCGATGAAATGGCCGAAAGGATGCAACGCGGCGGCATGTCCTATGTCCGCTGGTCGGATGGCGAATTCCCGGATGACGGGACCGAGGTCTTGTTGGCCGACACCTATGGCGAAATGGGGCTGTGGTATCGGCTGTCTCCGGCGTCTTTCATGGCATCGTCATTGGTGGCGGGTCATGGTGGATGTGATCCGTTCGAACCTGCGGCGCTGGGATCTGCGATCTTGTATGGCCCCAATATCGGGCGACATCTGCACGCCTATTCGCGCCTGGCAGAGGCCGGTGCCGCGCGCATCGTGCGTGATACCGATACGCTGACCAATGCGCTGAAACAGCTGATTGCGCCGGACCGGGCGGCGGCGATGTCGCTGGCCGCCTGGGAAATCGTGTCCGAGGGCGCACAGGTGACGGATCGGATCATGGATCTGATCCATGACACCCTTGATCTGGCCGAGGTCATTTGATGCGCGCTCCTGATTTTTGGTTCACATCGCCCGCCCGGCCCGCAATTGCGGCGCGCCTGTTGGCACCCTTGGCGGCGCTGACCGCGCGGGCCACGGCGCAACGGGTGGCCAGGGCCCCAGATCTGCGGGCGGATGTGCCGGTGATCTGTGTGGGGAACCTGAATGCCGGCGGCACGGGTAAAACCCCGACGGTGATCGACATTGTTACCCGGCTGATTGCGCGTGGGCGTCAGCCTTTTGTGCTGTCGCGGGGGCATGGTGGACAGTTGACCGGCCCGGTCACGGTGGACGCCCGTCGGCATGGCGCGGGCGACGTCGGCGACGAGCCGTTATTGCTGGCGGCCTTTGCGCCGGTGGTTGTCGCGCGGGACCGTGCGGCCGGTGCACGCCATGCAATGGCGGCTGGGGCCGATGTTCTGGTGATGGACGACGGATTGCAAAACCCCGGACTGGCCCGTGACCTGTCGTTGATTGTTGTCGATGCGGCCAAAGGGTTTGGCAATGGCCGCTGTTTGCCGGCCGGTCCTTTGCGCGAACCGGTTGCCGTGGGGATGAAGCGTGCGGATCTGATCTTGTCGATTGGCGGCAAGGCTGCTCACGACGCGTTTTCGACGCAATGGGCCGGGCACATCACCCTGCCGCATCTGCGCGGCCAGTTGCAACCGCTGCAAACCGGGATGGATTGGGCGGGGCTGCGGGTGCTGGCCTTTGCCGGTATCGGCCATCCAGAGAAATTCTTTGCCACCCTGCGTGCGCTTGGGGCCGAGGTCATTCGCGGCGAGGCGCTGGAGGATCACCAGCCCTTGACGCCCGCCATCATGGCCCGGTTGCAAAAAGAAGCGGAAAGTTTGGGGGCGCAGATGGTCTGTACCGAGAAAGACGCCGTGCGTCTGCCGACGGGCTTTCGCCAAAAGGTGCTGACCCTGCCGGTCCGTCTGACAATTGACGACGATGCGGCACTTGTCGCGGCCTTGGATCGGCTGTTTTTGTGATCCACCCCGGAATGGGATGGATCAATTTTAGCATGACGGGCAAGGTCGGGCCCGCCCAATGGTTTAGCCGATAGCCGCGGCCTTGACGTCATCGTCAATGAACGGGACGTATTGCGCAAAGTTGTCGGCGAACATCTGGACCAGCTTGGCCGCCTGGGCGTCATAAGCGTCCTTGGCACCCCAGGTGCGGCGCGGATCCAGCAGAACCTCGGGCACGCCGGGTACGTCGGTGGGCACGTCAAAGCCAAAGTTCGGGTCTTTGCGGAACTCGGCATCGGCCAGCGATCCGTCCAGCGCCGCCGTCAACAAGGCGCGGGTTGCCTTGATCGGCATCCGGCTGCCGGTTCCATAGGCGCCACCGGTCCAGCCGGTGTTCACCAGCCAGCAGGTTGCGCCGTGCTTGGCGATCTTTTCGCGCAGCAGATTGCCATAGGCTTCTGGACGGCGCGGCATGAAGGGCGCCCCGAAACAGGTCGAAAAGGTCGGCTCTGGCTCTGTCACGCCACGTTCGGTGCCCGCCACCTTGGAGGTGAAGCCGGACAGGAAGTGATACATCGCCTGCGCCGGGGTCAACCGGGCAATCGGGGGCAGCACACCAAAGGCATCACAGGTCAGCATGATGATATTCTTGGGGTGCCCCCCCAGCGCGCTGGACGAGGCATTGGAGATGTATTCCAACGGATAGGCGCAGCGCATGTTTGCGGTCAGGCTGTCGTCTTCGAAATCGAGTTCCTTGGTCTCTTCGTCAAAGACCATGTTTTCGATCACCGTCGCGAATTTCGACGTGGTGGCATAGATTTCCGGCTCTGCCGTCGCGCTGAGGTTGATGGTCTTGGCATAGCAGCCGCCTTCGAAATTGAAGGTGCCGCGATCGGACCAGCCGTGTTCGTCATCCCCGATCAGAATACGCGAAGGATCGGCCGACAGCGTGGTTTTGCCGGTGCCGGACAGGCCAAAGAACACAGCCGTGTCCACCGGATTGCCCACCGCATGATTGGCCGAGCAGTGCATCGGCATGATGCCTTTTTCCGGCAGCAGATAGTTCAGCAGGGTAAAGACAGATTTCTTGTTTTCGCCCGCATATTCGGTGCCGCCGATCAGGATCAGCTTGCGGTCGAAATTCATCGCGATCACGGTATCGGACCGGCAATTGTGCCGTTCCGGGTCTGCCTTGAAGCTGGGGCAATTGATGACGGTGAAATCCGCCACGAATTCGTTCAGATCCTCACGATCAGGCCGCCGCAGCATGTGGCGGATGAACAGCCCGTGCCAGGCCAGTTCCGTGACCATGCGCACGTCGATCGAATGTGCCGGGTCCGCCCCGCCGACCAGATCCTGCACAAAATAGTCGCGGCCCTTCATGTGGGCCAGCATGTCGTTGTAAAGATTGTCAAAACCTTCGGGCGACATGGCGGCGTTGTTTTCCCACCAGATCGTGTCAGCGACCGTGTCTGTTTTGACGACATGTTTGTCCTTGGGGGAGCGACCGGTGAATTTTCCGGTCGAGACAAGGAATGCGCCGCCTTTGCCGAGCTGGCCCTCTTTACGTTGCAGGGCGGCTTCGATCAGCGCCTGCTTCATAAAGTTATAATAGACATTGCCCAGTCCTTCGATCCCCTGATCTTCTAGCCGGAACTGCGGGTTGACCCGTCCTAATGTCATCTTGTCTCTCCATGTATCCGCAGAAATGGCGGAAGTCGTGGTTTTGGCGGCAAAAGCGCCGTCCCCGCAGCCAAGGCATTGGCTCCGGTGAATTCGGTGTAACATGGCTTTTTGGCTCGTGAACAGGAGGCATGCGCAAGTTAGCGCAATCAAATTGCCATTTAGCGCAATCATATTTCGTGGCCGTGTCGATGTGGGCACGAAATCCAGCAATCAATGCGACAATTTAGTCATTCGTTTGTACTTTTCGGGTCTGCTTGGGGCAGGTCGGTTGCCCGATTTCGCAGTTAAGGATTGATTGCGCGCCGCAAATCAAGGCATAATGGGGAAAAATTAAGGCAGCCGAGCAGTATAAGGACAAACAAATGTCTAAAATCGCCCTTGTGGACGATGACAGGAATATTCTGACATCCGTTTCCATGACGCTTGAGGCCGAAGGCTTTGAGGTCGAAACATATAATGATGGCCAATCCGCATTGGATGCATTCAATAAACGTCTTCCGGACATGGCTGTGCTGGATATCAAGATGCCGCGTATGGACGGCATGGATTTGTTGCAGCGGCTGCGCCAGAAAACCACCATGCCGGTGATTTTTCTGACCTCCAAAGACGACGAGATTGACGAAGTGCTGGGTCTGCGCATGGGCGCGGATGACTATGTGAAAAAACCGTTTTCCCAGCGGCTTCTGGTCGAACGTATTCGCGCATTGCTGCGGCGCCAGGATGCGATGGACAATGATATTGTAGGCGACACCGAAGAAACCAAGGTGATGGATCGCGGTGATCTGCGCATGGATCCACTGCGTCACGCTGTGGCCTGGAAGGGCAAGGATGTGGCGTTGACGGTGACCGAATTCCTGTTGCTGCAGGCCCTGGCCCAGCGTCCGGGTTTCGTGAAATCGCGCGATCAGCTGATGGATGTGGCCTATGACGATCAGGTTTATGTCGATGACCGCACCATCGACAGCCACATCAAACGTCTGCGCAAGAAGATGCGCTCTGTTGATGACGACTTTTCGGCCATCGAAACGCTTTACGGTATCGGTTACCGGTACAACGAAGAATAATGGCGCTGGTCGAGGAGATGGCTGTGCCCAACGCAGGCTCCAAGCGGCGCGGTGATGTGGTTCTTGGCGACGATTGGGTCGCCCCGGACGGCACCGTCGAACAGGAATTGCAGGATCGGCGGGCGCGGCGCGGCTTCTTTTCACTGCGCACCTCGCCACTGACCCGCAAGATCATCATGTTCAACCTGATTGCGTTGAATGTGCTGGTTGGCGGTATTCTGTACCTCAATTCGTCGCGCGATGGCCTTGCCGCGCAGCGCGCCCAGGGGCTTGTCGGTGAAGCAGAGCTGATCGCCGACGTGTTCGAGGTGTTGCTGCCCGGCACCGCCCCGGTCAACCTCGCCTCTGGCGATGGGCTGGATGTCGGCGCCACGCTGGAGGGGATCGCGCTGCGGCGCGGGGCAGAGGTTTTTGTCTTCGATCAGGGGCAAAACATTGTCGGACGGTCCGCATCGACCATTGGTGACGTTGAAACCGAAGCAGAAGGCCGGACCCTGATCACCGATCTTCTGGCGTCTATCTGGGATGCGGTGGCCGGGCTGGTCACCGATTCCGAAGAAGATCGCATTGCAGCTTTCGAAGAACATTTGATCGCATTGGCGGAACCGGCGCTGGCCGGTCAGACCACAGTGCGCACCACGGAATCCCACGATGGCGGCTCGGTCTTTACCGTCGGCAGCCCGATTGAACAAAATGGCCGCCCGATTGGTGCGGTTGTGTTGGTCTCGGCCGCGGGCGAGATTGACCGGCTGGTGCGCACCGAACGCGAGCGCGTGTTGCAGATGTTTCTGGTGGCCACATTGGTCTCTATCGGTCTGTCGCTGGTGTTGGCGTCGACCATTTCCAATCCGATCTCGGATCTTGCCGAAGCGGCAGAGCTGGGCCGCGACCGCGACCGCCGCAAGGAGCTGACGGGCCGGATTCGCATTCCCGATCTGACCGCGCGCCCGGATGAAATCGGCCGCCTGTCGGGCGCATTGCGTGGCATGGTCACCGCTCTTTATGATCGGATTGATGCCAACGAACAATTTGCCGCCGACGTTGCACATGAAATCAAAAATCCGCTCGCCTCGTTGCGGTCCGCTGTTGGATCATTGCGCATGGTCAAACGCGAGGATCATCGCGACAAGCTTCTGGGCGTGATTGAGCATGACGTGCGCAGGTTGGACCGCCTGGTCAGCGATATTTCGGATGCCTCGCGGTTGGACAGCGAATTGGTCAAGGAAGATCAGGCCCAGTTTAACCTGCTGGCATTGCTTGGAAGTTTGAGCGACCACTTGGGCAAGGATGCGCATGGCAAAGGGGTTGAATTCATCACCGATCTGCCCGCCGATCCGATTTTGGTGCATGGGCTGGAGGCGCGATTGGCCCAGGTCTTTGTCAATCTGATCACCAATGCGATCAGTTTCTGCGAAGACGGCGATGCCATTCGGGTCTGGGCGCGGCAACGGGAAAACCGGGTGCTTGTGGTTGTCGAAGACACCGGTCCCGGCATCCCGGAAGAGGCGCTGGGCAAGATCTTCAAGCGGTTTTATTCCCATCGGCCAGAGGCAGATTTCGGCAATAACTCGGGTCTTGGGCTGGCGATTTCGAAACAGATTGTCGAGGCCCATGATGGTGTGATCTGGGCCGAGAACATTCGCCCGACAGAGGCGGACATTACCTCGGAGCCGCTGGGCGCACGTTTCGTCGTTGGTCTGCCGGTTTGATGCGTGATGGCCGTCGCGGCTGACACGCCGGTTCATGCCAGTACGGTGGCATTTGCAGATCGCGGCGTGATCATCCTTGGGGCTTCGGGCAGCGGAAAATCGGCCCTGGCCTTGGAGCTTTTGGCGCTGGGCGGCGTTTTGGTGGCGGATGACCGCACGATTGTCACCCGCCGCGGGGCTGCGCTGATCGCTGATTGTCCGGCGGCAATCCAGGGCCAGATCGAGGCGCGGTTCGTTGGCATCCTGACGGTGCCGTTCCAGGGGGCGGTGCCATTGTCACTTGCCGTTAATTTGGATCGCATAGAATCACAGCGTTTGCCGCCGGTTCGCCACTGGTCCTATGCCGGGGTGCAAATCCCGATGCTTCACAAAGTCGCGCAGGGGTATTTTCCTGCGGCAATTCGACAATACCTTCTGCAGGGTTGATAGGGGGCTTTGCCGCTGCCCGTGTAACAGACCGGTACAACAGGAACCAATAGAGATGGAACTTCCGATCACACCCCGCCTTGTCCTGTTGACCGGCCCTTCTGGCGCCGGGCGCTCTACCGCGCTGAATGCGTTGGAGGATCTGGGGTATGAGACCATCGACAACCTGCCCCTGTCCCTGGCCCCGCGCCTGTTGGAAGGCGGGCAGAGCCGCGATATGGCGCTGGGGCTGGATGTGCGCACGCGGGATTTTTCGCCCGCGGCGCTGTTTGGGTTGTTGGCCGATATTGCTGCCCAAACGGGGCAGGCCGCCGATCTGTTGTTTCTGGATGCGAGTGCCAATGTGCTGGTCAATCGGTATTCGGAAACCCGCCGCCGCCACCCGATGGCCCCTGATGGCACGCCAGAGGCCGGGATTGCCCGTGAATTCGAAATTCTGGCCCCCCTGCGCGATCAGGCAAGCATTTTAATCGACACCTCGACGCTGTCACCGCATGAATTGCGCGCTGAGATGTATCGCCTCTTCGGTGTCGACAGCAGCCACGATCTTGCGGTGTCGATCCAATCGTTTTCCTACAAGCGCGGCCTGCCACGTGCGGCCGACGTGGTGTTTGATTGCCGGTTCCTGATCAACCCGCATTGGCAACCCGAATTGCGCCCGCTGACGGGGCAGGATCGCCGTGTCGTTGATCACATTGCCACCGATCCGCGATGTGCCCCGTTTCAGGAAAAGGTGCTCGACCTATTGCTGTTTCAACTGCCCGCTGCACGCGAAGAGGGTAAGGCGCACTTCTCTGCAGCTTTGGGCTGTACGGGGGGCAAACATCGTTCCGTTGCCTTAACGGAAAGCGTAGCGCATGGGCTTGCACAAGCGGGCTGGCGAGTGTCAATTAGACATCGAGAACTGGAGCGGCGCACGTTGGCGTCCCCGGATCCGGCATAAGGATGTCGGAAAAATGAGTGGGAGACCGTCGAATTTGATCGGAATCGTGATCGTGGCACATGGCGGGCTGGCCAGGGAATACCTGGCGGCAATTGAACATGTGGTCGGGAAACAGCCGGGAATCTTTGCGATCTCAATCGAACCTGACCACGTGCGCGCGGACAAGCAGGAAGAAATCTGTGTCGCCGCTGATTTGTGGATCAGGGCGGCGGCGTTGTGATTGTGACCGATATGTTTGGCGGATCGCCGTCCAATCTGTCATTGCGGGCCTGCGCCCCGTCCAATAGGCGCATCCTGTACGGCGCGAATTTGCCCATGTTGATCAAATTGGCGAAAAGCCGCGATCTTGGGGTGGCAGATGCCGTTCGCCAGGCGACAGAGGCCGGACGCAAGTATATGGATAGCCAGAACATTTCATCGGATCAAAATATATGACAGAGACCGTGACCCGTGCCTTGAAGATCGTCAATGAAAAAGGGTTGCACGCCCGCGCCTCGGCAAAACTGGTGGAGGTGGTCGAAGGTTTCGATGCCTCAGCCGAAGTTGCGCGTGACGGGATGAGCGCCGGGGGCGATTCCATCATGGGGCTTTTGATGTTGGCAGCGTCCAAAGGAACCACTATTGAGGTCCAGACTTCGGGCCCCGACGCCCAGGCGCTGGCCGATGCTGTCGAAGCGCTGGTCGCGGACCGGTTTGGAGAAGACTGCTAGGGCCGGTATAGGCCCGCTGGGAAGGACGCTGGACGGCAAAATGGTGGACACCGCGCAATCCGCAGCCGGGCGCAAGACGCCGACGGCGGGCCAGCAAGTGCCTTATGACAAGCGTAAGCTGTCATATGCCAATACGTTTACAAATCCGTGGAAGGCGACAACCATCCGCGCGCTGGAATGGCTGACCGGTAAGTTGCCGCTCTTGCGTCTGGTGCGTCGATTTGAGCGGATGGGCCCGGCTGAAGGGCACGCGTTTTTTGGCCAGGCGCTTGGGTTGATGAAAATCGACCTGCTGACGCCGCAGGAACAAATCGACCAGATCCCCGCCACTGGCCCGGTGATCGTTGTGGCCAACCATCCGCATGGTTTGGTGGATGGCATGGTGATGGCGGAATTGATCGGGCGGGTGCGTACCGATTACCGTATCCTGACCAGAAGCCTCTTGTCCGGGGTCAAGGAGATCGAGCAATTCATGATCCCCGTGCCCTTTCCGCACGAAGAAAATGCCCGCATTGAAAGTCTGGAAATGCGGCAGAAGACGATGGATCACCTGAAATCCGGTGGTGTTGTGGTGCTGTTCCCGTCTGGTGTTGTTGCGGCCTCTGAAACCTTTTTTGGCGAGGCTGTCGAAGCGGTCTGGAACCCCTTTACCGCCAAGATGATCGTGCGGTCCGGCGCGACGGTGGTGCCGATCCATTTCCCGGGCCAGAATTCCCGTGCCTATCAGATCGCCAACAAGATTTCGGCGACAATCCGGCAGGGGCTATTGATTCATGAGGTGATGCATTCCTGCAATCGGCCGCAATCGCCGATCATCGGGACGCCAATCACACCAGAAGAAATCCGCACCTGGGACGGCAAGCCACGTCAAATGATGAAGTGGCTGCGGGAACATACGCTCAGCCTTGGGCGTTAAGCCCCGTCACGGGTGACCCGGACGGGCCGCCGTTGGCGCGCTGGCCTGCGGTCAGGGGCTGACAGCCTGTCGGCCCCGTTCCGGAATTAGCGCGTCGGGATTGGTGCGTCGCCCCGGTAATCGTAAAAGCCGCGTTTGGTCTTGCGGCCCAGCCAGCCAGCCTCGACATATTTTGTCAGAAGCGGGCAGGGGCGGTATTTTGTGTCCGCCAGCCCATCATGCAACACATTCATGATCGCCAGACAGGTATCCAGACCAATGAAATCCGCTAGCTCCAGCGGACCCATCGGGTGGTTTGTCCCCAGCTTCATGGCCTGATCAATCGAGGTGACATTGCCCACGCCTTCGTAGAGCGTATAGACCGCCTCGTTGATCATCGGCATCAGGATGCGATTGACGATGAAGGCCGGGAAATCTTCGGCGGATGCTGCGGTCTTGCCCAGCTTTTGCACAACTGCCAAGCAGGATTGATAGGTGTCCTGATCGGTGGCAATGCCACGGATCAATTCGACCAATTGCATGACCGGCACCGGGTTCATGAAATGGAACCCCATGAATTTCTCTGGGCGGTCGGTCCGGCTGGCCAGACGTGTGATTGAAATCGACGATGTATTCGACGTCAGGATGGTGTTGGGTTTCAAATGCGGCAGCAGGTTATCGAAAATCTGCTGTTTGACTGTTTCGCGTTCCGTGGCCGCTTCGATCACCAGATCGGTTTGGCCCAGTTCGGCCAGTTCCAGGCTGGTGGAAATCCGCGCCATTGCGGCGGCCTTGTCATCGGCGGACAGCGTGCCTTTGGACACCTGGCGCCCGATATTCTTGTCGATACGCGCCACCGCGGCCAGCAAGGCATCTTCTGAAACATCGTTCATCACGACATCATAGCCCGCCACAGCCATCACATGGGCAATGCCATTGCCCATCTGGCCCGCGCCGATCACGCCGATTGAATGAATATCCATGCCCTGCCCCTATGTCGTTCATCCGACAATAGGCGGCTTCGCATGGCAAGGGCAAGACCATGCATCTGCGGCGAATTCACTAAACATCGCCTTAAATCCGCCATTTAGCCTTTTGGAAATCGAATCACCTCATGTTGGCTTTGGGTGAGTATTAAAACTAGGTGGGTGAGATGACCTATGAACTTCCGGGGGGATCGACCCCCGACTATCTGCCGTGCCGGTATGGCACGTCGCGGCTTGTATTTCGCGGGCCACGCCGCAAGCTAAAGGGCGATTATGTCGCTTTTTTCGGCGGTACGGAAACCTATGGCAAATTTATCGAAGCACCGTTCCCGTCCCTGACGGAAGACACGCTTAATCTGCCTTGTGTGAATTTCGGCTGTGTCAACGCCGGCATAGATGCATTTGTAAATGATGCTGCCTTGTTGGGGGCCGCAAACCAGTCCAGCGCCACGGTGATTCAGATCATGGGCGCACAGAATATGTCCAATCGGTTGTATACGGTGCATCCGCGCCGCAACGACCGGTTTGTCAAGGCAACTGCGATGCTCAAGGCGATCTACCGAGAGGTGGATTTCACCGAGTTTCATTTCACGCGGCATCTGTTGGTCGAGCTGGAAAAACTTGGCCCAGAGAGGTTCAATATGGTGCGGCAAGAGCTTCAGACCGCCTGGAGCGCGCGCATGTCGCTGTTGCTGAACCAGATCAAAGGCCCGGTTGTGCTGTTGTGGTTCGCCGATCACGCGCCGTCAAACGAAGAGGACAGCTTCTCTGATCCCTTGTTTGTCACGGCCGATATGGTCAACGAGCTGAGCGACAAAGTATCGGGCGTTGTCGAGGTGACGGCCAGTGACCGGGCCTTGCGGCAGGGCACAGAGGGCATGATGTTCAGCCCGGTCGAAGAGGGGGCCGCGCGCGAAATGATGGGGCCGATCGCCCATGAAGAAGCGGCAAATGCGCTGACCGCAGAATTGGCCGGAATTTTGCACCACCGTCACTAGGACGTTTCGCGTCGTGCCTGAGGTGCCCGGCGTTTGATAGCGCGACACACCTTGGCTGATGGCAGATTGCCCGCACAAAAAGACCCGCCAAATTGGCGGGTCTTTAACGTTTCGAGTGCACCGTGTGCGCCCCGGTTTCAGAGCTTTTCGGTCAGTTCCGGAACGGCTGTGAACAGGTCCGCGACCAGGCCATAGTCCGCGACCTGGAAGATCGGGGCCTCTTCGTCCTTGTTGATCGCGACGATGATCTTGCTGTCTTTCATCCCGGCAAGGTGTTGAATTGCCCCGGAAATACCAACCGCGATATAGAGATCCGGCGCCACGACCTTGCCGGTTTGGCCGACCTGCCAATCGTTGGGCGCAAAGCCGCTGTCGACCGCCGCGCGCGACGCGCCAACCGCCGCGCCAAGCTTGTCAGCCAGGGCTTCGATGATCTTGAAGTCCTCTTCCGAGCCGACGCCGCGCCCACCGGACACAACAACACCCGCCGAGGTCAGTTCCGGGCGGTCGCTGGCGGCCAGTTTGTCCTCGACCCAGGTCGAAAGACCGGGATCTGCAGCGGCGGAAACGGTATCGACCGGGGCCGCGTCCTGTGCGCCTGCGGCGTCAAAGGTCGAGGTGCGGATCGACACCACCTTTTTGGAAATCGCTGGATTTTACGGTCTGGATCGCATTGCCCGCATAGATCGGGCGTTCGAATGTCGCGCCATCCACCACGCCGGAAACATCCGAAATCACCATCACATCCAGAAGTGCCGCAACCCGTGGCAACACGTTCTTTGCGTCGGTCGTGGCCGGGGCAACGATATGTTCATAATCGCCGGCCAGGCTGACGATCAATGCGGCGGTGGATTCCGCCAGCCGATGGCCCAGAGAGGCATCTTCGGCCACCAAAACCTTGGCCACGCCCGCAATTTTCGCGGCATCGGCCCCGGCATCGGCGGCAGATCCGCCGGCGCAAAGCACATGCACGTCGCCAAGTGCGGCAACCGCGGTCACGGCCTTGGCAGTTGCGTCAAGGTTCAGAGCGCCATCATTGACTTCGGCAAGAAGGAGTACAGCCATTTACACAGCCCCCGCAGCTTTGAGTTTCGCGATCAAATCATCAACAGACCCGACGATTTCACCGGCCTGGCGGGCGGCGGGCTCTTCGGTTTTCACAATTTCCAGACGCGGCGTGACATCAACGCCGTAATCAGCCGGTGTTTTTTCGTCCAGCGGCTTCTTCTTGGCCTTCATGATGTTGGGCAGGCTGGCGTAGCGCGGTTCGTTCAGGCGCAGATCGACGGTCACAACCGCCGGCATCTTGACGCTGATGGTTTGCAGGCCGCCGTCGACCTCACGCGTGACTTTTGCGGTGTCGCCGTCGATGTCGACTTCGCTGGCAAAGGTCGCCTGCGACCAGCCAAGCAGCGCCGCGGTCATCTGGCCGGTGGCGTTCATGTCGTTGTCGATTGCCTGTTTGCCACAAAGCACAAGGCCGGGGGCCTCTTCTTCGGTGATCTTGGCCAGGATCTTGGCCACGGCCAAAGGTTCGATATCGTTGTGCACGTCGTCCGCAGCCACCACCAGGATCGCCCGGTCCGCACCCATCGCCAGCGCAGTACGAAGGGTTTCCTGCGCCTGTTTGACCCCAATGGACACCGCGACGATCTCTTCGACCTTGCCAGCTTCTTTCAGGCGAATCGCCTCTTCCACTGCGATCTCGTCAAACGGGTTCATCGACATCTTCACGTTTGCAAGATCGACACCGCTCCCGTCCGCTTTCACACGAACCTTCACATTATAATCGATCACGCGTTTGACGGGGACTAGAACCTTCATCTGCGTAACTCTCCTTGTGGTTCTCGCACGGGCTGTGCGACTCGGATTGATAATTCTTCTGGGCGTTGATAATCGGTCATATTGTTGCGCAACAGGTCAAAATCGCCTGTTGGCGCTAAAGGACGCGGCGTTTCTTTGGTGTCATGCGCGCCAGTCAAAGAAACCCGGCCCGACCTGCGCCAAAAGCCGCCGCCCCATGTCATGGCCCAGCGCGGCGCCATCGGTGATGGGGGCGCTGGCAGCATCACACAGAACCTCGGTTCCATCGGGGCGCAGAACCTCGCCGCGCAGATGGAGCGTGCCGCCATCCAATTCCGCCAACCCGGCAATCGGTGTTTCACAAGATCCGTCCAAAGCCGCGAGAAAAGCACGCTCTGCCGCCAGCCGCTGTGCGGTTTCCGGATGGTGGATCGGTTCCAGCAGAGCGGCGGTGTTTGTGTCATGGATGCGCCGTTCGATGCCAATTGCGCCCTGGGCGACGGCGGGCAACATGTCATTTGCGGAAATCGCCTGTGCCGGGACATCGGTCAACATGCCCAATCGGGTCAGGCCCGCCATAGCCAGAAACGTGCATGTGGCCACGCCATCAGACAGTTTTTTCAGCCTTGTCTGTACGTTGCCACGAAATTGAACGACCGTCAGATCGGGCCGCTGGTGCAACAATTGCGCCCGTCGCCGCAGTGAGGAGGTGCCGACAATCGCGCCTTCGGGCAATTCGGCGATGCCGCGGAACTGCGGTGAGACAAAGGCATCGCGCACGTCCTCGCGCGGCAGGAAACAATCCAGCACCAATCCGGCAGGCTGGTCCACGGGCATGTCTTTCATCGAATGCACCGCAATATCGATGCCGCCCTCCAGCAGCGCCGCTTCGATTTCGCGGGTAAACAGCCCCTTGCCGCCCAATTCCTTGAGCGGGGTGTCGCTGGCAATCAGCGCGCGGTCGTCGCCGGTGGTTTTGATCACCACGATGCGAAACGCCTCGGCAGGCAGATCAAAGGCCGCAGCGATTCTGTCGCGGGTCTCATGTGCTTGGGCCAGGGCCAAAGGCGATCCACGGGTGCCGATTTTCAGCGGAGAGGCGGGCGAGGGCAGGGTGTGCGTCATGCTCCACTGTCTAGCCCCGGCCCAGAGGGGTGACAAGCGCCCGCCTTGACATCGCCGCAGTGGCGGGGGACCAACCGGAAAACAAATTGCGGAGACCGGCATGACCAAAGCGACCAAACCCATCCTGCGCGCCCTTGCCGGTGAGACCCTGCCAACCCCGCCGATCTGGATGATGCGGCAGGCGGGGCGGTATCTGCCCGAGTATCGCGCGACACGTGCCCAGGCCGGTGATTTTCTGTCGCTGTGCTACAACTCTGATCTGGCGGCGGAGGTCACATTGCAGCCGATCCGGCGATATGGCTTTGATGCGGCGATCCTGTTTGCCGATATTTTGCTGGTGCCCCAGGCGCTTGGCGCGGATCTTTGGTTTGTCACCGGCGAAGGCCCGCGTCTGTCGACGGTGACCGAACAGCGCGACTTCGATGCGCTGAAACCGGCAACAGACATTCACGACACACTGGCGCCGATTTACGAAACCCTGCGCATTTTGACCGGGGAATTGCCGCCAGAGACCACGCTGATCGGTTTTGCCGGTGCGCCCTGGACCGTGGCGACCTATATGATTGCCGGGCGTGGCACCCCGGATCAGGGGCCGGCCCATGCGTTGAAAGATGAAAACCGCCCCCTGTTCGAGGCGCTTTTGGATCGGATCACCGAGGCGACAATTGATTATCTTTCCATGCAGATTGATGCCGGGGCCGAGGTGGTCAAACTGTTTGATAGCTGGGCTGGGTCGCTGAAAGGTGATGATTTTCAACGCTATGCATTGGAGCCGGCCAAGCGGATCATTTCTGCGTTGAAGGCAAAGCACCCCAATACGCCGGTCATCGCCTTTCCGCGTGAGGCCGGTGAAAAATACATCGGGTTCCACAAGGCGACAGGGGCCGATTGCGTGGCGCTGGACAATTCGGTGGATGCCGCATGGGCCGCGACGCATGTGCAGGTCGATGGCTGTGTGCAGGGCAATCTGGCCTCACGTCACATGGTGACCGGTGGTTCGGCGCTGGTCGAGGACACCCGCCAAATCGTCGCTGCATTGCGCAACGGGCCGCATATTTTCAATCTTGGTCACGGGATTACGCCGGATGCGGACCCGGAAAACGTACAATTGATGATTGATACGGTGCGAAACACCTGACGAAATTCGTCGACTGTGCGTCAATGCGCAAGGCACCCTGCATTGCGATTTGCACGTTGTGTCACATCTGCGCGTGATTAAATTAGCCCCTCGCAGTCAGGGAAGGGGCGATCATGTCAATTGTGGATATTCTGGACCTGAAAAAGGTCTATGATGGCGGGTTCGAGGCGCTCAAAGGTGTCACGCTTGCCATTGAAGAGGGCGAGATCCTTGCTCTGCTCGGTCCGAATGGGGCGGGAAAGACGACACTGATTTCAACGGTTTGCGGCATCGTTAACCCCAGCTCCGGCAGTGTCACGGTCGGCGGCCATGACATTCAGCGGGATTTTCGTGCGGCGCGGGCGATGATCGGTCTGGTGCCGCAGGAAATTCACCTCGAACCATTTGAAACCGTCTGGAACACTGTGCGGTATTCCCGTGGTTTGTTCGGCTTGCCGCGCGACGATGCGCATATCGAAACGGTGCTGCGGCAATTGTCGCTGTGGGACAAACGGAAATCCAAGACGATGGAACTGTCCGGCGGCATGAAGCGCCGGGTGTTGATCGCCAAGGCGCTAAGCCACGAACCCCGCGTGCTGTTCCTTGATGAACCGACCGCCGGGGTCGATGTAGAGCTGCGCAAGGATATGTGGAACGTGGTGGCGGATCTGAAGGCGTCCGGGGTCACCATCATCCTGACCACCCATTACATCGAAGAAGCCGAGGCAATCGCCGACCGCGTGGGGGTGATCGCCAAGGGCGAATTGCTCTTGCTGGAGGAAAAGGCGGCGCTGATGGCGCGTATGGGCAAAAAGACGCTGGATATTGAATTGACCGCGCCGGTGGTGGAATTGCCTGCCGTTCTGGCGGGGTATGATCTGGACTTGATCAGTGATGGCCAGACCCTGCGCTATAGCTATGACACCAAAGGCGACCGCACCGGGATTACCAAATTGCTGGCGGATCTAGCGGCGGCGGGCCTGCAAATGCGGGATCTGCTAACCCGGCAATCCAGTCTCGAAGAAATTTTCGTCGATCTCGTGTCCGAGACAGATCAGGAGGATGCAGCATGAACCTGCAGGCGGTAAAATCCATTTATATGGTTGAAATGGCGCGGTTCTTTCGCACCCTCGCGCAGAGCTTCATTTCGCCGGTGATTTCAACCTCGCTGTACTTTGTGGTCTTTGGCACCGCCATCGGCAGCCGCATCGACCAGGTCGAGGGCATCAGCTATGGCGCGTTCATTGTGCCGGGGTTGATCATGCTGACGGTGATGACCCAAGGCATTTCCAACGCCTCTTTCGGGATCTATTTCCCGAAATTCATCGGGACGATTTTTGAACTTCTGTCTGCCCCGGTGAATTTTCTGGAAATCGTGATCGGATTTGCGGGTGCGGCGGCGACCAAGGCGATGTTCATCGGTTTGGTGATCCTTGCGACATCCGCGTTGTTTGTCGACATCACCATCATGCATCCCTTTGCCATGCTGGCATTTCTGGTGCTGACCTGCGTGTCCTTCGCGTTGTTCGGATTCATTATTGGCATCTGGGCCAAGAATTTCGAGCAGCTGCAATTGATCCCGTTGCTGGTGGTCACGCCCTTGGTGTTCCTTGGCGGGTCGTTCTATTCGATTTCGATGTTGCCGCCGATCTGGCAGACGATTTCGTTTTTCAACCCGGTGGTCTATCTTATTTCCGGCTTTCGCTGGTCGTTCTTTGGCACATCGGATGTGCCGATCGGTCTGAGTTTGCTGGCGATTGCCGGGTTTACCGCGCTCTGTCTGGGGATTGTGTGGTGGATTTTCCGAACCGGCTGGCGCATTCGGTCCTGACCGGCCCGGCCCCGGTCGACGGGCCATCGTGACTTTCTTGCAACGCTGCGGCGGGGTGAACTTGGCGTGACCAAAAGTTTGCCCCGCGCGAACCTTGTTTGTCGGCGTGGGCCTGTCTACATGCCCAAACATGAAACATTGGCTTCCATTCGTGAAATCCGGGCCGAACGTGGCCGTCATCCGTCTGAGCGGCGCCATCGGCACCGGCGGGCGGGGTTCATTGACCGACAGCGGGCTGGCGCCCTTGCTGGAAAAGGCATTCAAACGCGGCAAACCAGACGCAGTTGCGCTTGAAATCAACTCTCCTGGTGGCTCGCCGGTGCAATCTTCGTTGATTGCCGCCCGCATTCGCCGATTGGCCGCGGAAAAAGACATTCCCGTGTTCGCCTTCGTCGAAGATGTGGCCGCTTCGGGCGGCTATTGGCTGGCCAGTGCCGCGGATGAGATTTTTGCCGATCATTCCTCGATCCTTGGCTCGATCGGTGTGATCTCTGCAGGGTTCGGGGCGAATGTGTTCTTGGCCCGACAAGGGCTTGAGCGTCGGGTGCATACCGCTGGCACCTCCAAAAGCTTCCTCGATCCGTTCCAACCGGAAAAGGAAGAGGATGTGACCCGCTTGCGGCGGCTTCTGGATCAATTGCACGTCAATTTTATCCATCAAATCAAGGAGCGGCGCGGTGACAAGCTGGCCGATCATCCGGATTTGTTCACGGGTGAGGTCTGGATCGGCGAACGTGCCCAGCAGGTGGGGCTGATCGACGGCATCGGACATCTGGATGCGGTGATGAAAGAGCGCTTTGGCGACAAGGTGAAATTCCGCCGCTACGGTCGCAGCCGGTCCTTGGCGCAACGCTTGGGGCTGTCATTGGTCGAAGATGCGCTGGGACAGATCGAAGAACGGGCGGCCTATGCCCGGTTCGGGCTGTGATGTGATCGTCAAGATAGTCACTTTATTTCTGATTGGTATGGGTGTGCTGGCGATGTTCGGCAAGCTGCGGCTGCCCAATGTGCGCAAACTTGGCGGCAAATACCTTGGATCAGACAAATGCCGGTCCTGTGGGCGGTATCGTATCGGCAAGGGCAAATGTCCCTGTGGTGGAAACAAGGGAAAACGTGGATGATAGTGTGGCTGCTCTGTGTGCTGGGGCTGGTGATCTTGCTTTTGGCTGGCGATGCCTTGGTCAAGGGGGCGGTGAACCTGTCGTTGCGGGTTGGCATTCCGGCGCTGATCGTCAGCCTGACAATCGTTGCCTTTGGCACTTCGGCGCCTGAACTTCTGATCGCGATTGCGGCGGTGCACGAAGGTGCGCCGGGGCTTGCCCTTGGCAATGTGGTCGGGTCAAACACCGCCAATATCCTGATGGTGTTGGGTATTCCGGCGATTTTGGCGACCTTGCACACGTCGGATTGTGACACGCGAAAATCCTACTTTCAGATGCTCGCCGCCACGGCGTTGTTCATCGCGCTGGCCTTTTGTGGCAGCTTTACCTGGGTGTCAGCGCTGGTGCTTTTGGCGGCACTTGCCGTCATGCTTTGGATTGCCACCAAAGACGCGCTGGCCCACCGCCGCGAAACCAGGGTCGCCTCAGAGGAGGCGGAGTTGGAGGATCTGGAAGGGGCCGATCCGAATATGCCCTGGTGGAAGATCTGGATGTTCCTGCTTCTGGGGTTGATTGGTCTGCCTTTGGGCGCGGATATTCTGGTCGACAATGCATCGCATATTGCGCGGATGTATGGGGTTTCGGACACGGTGATTGGCTTGACGCTGGTTGCTCTGGGCACGTCGCTGCCTGAGTTGGCCACCACGGTGATGGCGGCGTTGCGCCGTCAGGCCGATGTGGCGCTGGGCAATGTGATCGGGTCGAACATGTTCAATCTGCTGGCAATTATCGGTGTTGCGGCGTTGATTGGTCCGATCCCGGTTGATCCGACCTTCTTGCGGTTTGATCTTTGGGTGATGCTCGGGGCGTCGCTGTTGCTTGCGCCTTTTGTCCTGCTGCGTTGGAATATTTCGCGGATTTGGGGGGCGGTGTTGACCATTCTTTATCTCGCTTATGTCACCATAGTGATCATCTAATCGACGAGGGCATGATGCGGGCATTGGTGACAGGGGCGGGCAAACGGTTGGGTCGCGCTATGGCGATCTATCTGGCCGGGCGGGGATTTGACGTGGCGTTGCACTACGCCAGCTCTGCCGATGCGGCGGACAGCGCCGCGGCAGAGATCCGCGCCATGGGGCGTAAAGCCGTCACATTGCAGGCCGATCTGCTGGACGAGGGCGCGACACAGGCGCTTCTGCCACAGGCTGCCATTGAACTGGGCGGCCCGATAACCGTGCTGGTCAACAATGCATCCATCTTTGAATACGACACGTTGCAGAGTGCGACGCGCTCCTCCTGGGATCGCCATATGGAGAGCAATCTGCGGGCGCCCTTTGTCCTGACCCAGGCTTTGGCGGCACAGGTGCCTCCGGCGGTGGCCGACGACAATGGGGAACCGATGGCACAGGCCTTGGTGGTCAATATGATCGACCAGAGGGTGCGCAAGCTGACACCGGAATTCATGACCTATACGCTGGCCAAGATGGGGTTATGGGCCTTGACCCAGACCGCAGCACAGGGGCTGGCCCCGGATGTGCGGGTCAATGCCATTGGCCCCGGCCCGACATTGCAGGGCGGTCGGCAAAGCGCAGACCATTTTGCCCGCCAGCGGGCCGCGACGGTATTGGGACGTGGGGCAAATGCCGCCGATATCACTGCGGCCCTTGGGTATCTTCTGGACGCTCCGGCGGTCACGGGGCAGTTGATTTGCGTGGACGGCGGTCAACATCTTGGCTGGCAAACGCCGGATGTGCTGGGGGTTGAATAAACCTCGATTGGGTCGCTTTTGGCCTTGACCCGACGGAAGTTGTGCACCGGCCAAAAACGATCTGTCGAATTGTTACAAATTGTTAATGTTTTCAGATATTTATCAAGGGAAATAAAAATTTCCCTTTGATGTCAGGATGTTGCGGTGAAGCCTAAAAATTAGGCAAATTGATCAACCCGCCTGAATAACAGAGAAAATTCCCCGTCATCTAAACTAGTCCCCGTAGTTATCCACAGAAACGGTGGATTTGTTTTGCCTTGCTGTAGAGTTCGAAATCTCGGGTGTCGGGGAATCGAAAATTTGGCGTTGCGGCGGCGAAATCCGACTTTTTCTTGCGTCTTCAACGGAGCAAAGAAATTTGAACCGGCTCTGGATGACATCTTGCGGTTTTGACGCAGGGTTTTAATTTCATCCACCGGCAGATCAATGGCCCTTTCACGTCGCCGCAAAATCCACATCCTGTTAACCATTTTGATGAAAGTTGCGGCAATAAAGGGTAAATAATCAGTATGTTAAACCCGTCGGCCCAATTCCGAGCATTTTATATAAACTATTTGAAACCCAACGGGTTTTGCCCTGGGGGCGCAATTTGTGCCCAGACTTATCCACAGCCCTTGGGGGTTTATCTTGCTTGCCTTGGGCATGGTGCCGTTGCAGCGCCCCGCCGGGAATCATAGGTTGCCGCCATGACCGATGCGCCTGAAGACAAGATCCCGCCCCAACCCACCGGCCACGCCTGTATTGCGGCCTATCTGAAGACACTCGGCAGTGCGCCGGGGGTCTATCGTATGCTGGATGCGAAGAACGCTGTGCTCTATGTCGGCAAGGCGCGTAACCTGCGGGCGCGGGTGTCGAATTATGCCCGTCCCGCTGGGCACAGCCCGCGCATCGCGCGGATGATCCGCGATACGCACTCGATGATGTTCCTGACCACGCGCACCGAAACCGAGGCGCTGCTGCTGGAACAGAACCTGATCAAGCAGTTGAAGCCAAAGTACAACGTGCTGCTGCGCGACGACAAAAGCTTTCCCAATATTCATGTGACGGATCACGGATTTCCGATGATCCACAAGCATCGCGGCGCGAAAAAGGACAAGGGCGCCTATTACGGCCCCTTTGCCAGTGCCGGGGCGGTGAACCGGACCTTGAACCAGCTGCAAAAGGTGTTTCAGCTTCGAAATTGTTCGGATTCGATGTTTGAGGGGCGCACGCGGCCCTGTCTGCTGTATCAGATCAAACGTTGCAGCGCGCCCTGTGTCGGCAAGATCTCCGAAGCGGATTATGGGGAAAGCGTGGCGGACGCCCAGCGGTTCCTGTCGGGGCGGTCGACCCATGTGCAGGAAAAGCTGGCAGGAGAAATGCAGGAGGCGTCTGATGCGATGGAATTCGAACGCGCCGCCGCGTTGCGCGACCGTATTCGCGCGCTGACCCAGGTGCAGACGGCGCAGGGCATCAACCCTCGCACGGTGGAAGAGGCCGATCTGATTGCACTGCATCTGGAGGACGGACAGGCCTGCGTGCAGGTGTTTTTCATTCGCGCCAATCAAAACTGGGGCAATCGCGATTTCTATCCCCGGGTGGGCGAAGATGTGGATGCGGCGGAGGTGTTGGAGGCCTTTATCGGCCAGTTCTACGACAGCAAGGAGCCGCCGAAACAATTGATCCTGAGCCATGGGATCGAGAATGACGATCTGATGGCTGATGCGCTGAGCCAGAAGGCGGGGCGCAAGGTGACGCTTTTGGTGCCTCAGCGCGGTGAAAAGGCCGAGTTGATTAAATCGGCGGTGCGCAATGCACGCGAAAGTCTGGGCCGCAAGATGGCCGAGACCGCGACCCAGGCGAAGCTGCTGCGCGGCGTGGCCGAGGCGTTTGGGTTGGAAAAAACGCCGCAGCGGATCGAAACCTATGACAACAGCCACATCCAGGGCGCGCATGCGGTTGGGGCGATGATTGTCGCTGGACCGGAAGGGTTTTTGAAAAACCAGTACCGCAAGTTCAACATCAAGGGTGATGACCTGACTCCGGGTGATGATTTCGGCATGATGAAAGAGGTGCTGACCCGGCGGTTCAAGCGGCTGCAAAAGGAAGACCCGGAACGGGTAAAGGGCATGTGGCCGGACCTCTTGCTGATTGACGGCGGCGCGGGTCAGGTGTCTGCCGTGGCCGAGATCATGCGGGAATACGGGGTCGAAGATATTCCGATGGTCGGCGTCGCCAAAGGTGTTGATCGTGATCAGGGCAAAGAGGAATTTCACCGCATTGGCACGCGCCCGATGGCGCTACGACGCAATGATCCGGTGCTGTATTTCATTCAGCGGATGCGGGATGAGGCGCATCGGTTCGCCATCGGCACCCATCGTGCAAAACGGTCCAAGGCGGTCGGCGCAACGCCGCTGGACGAGGTGCCGGGCGTGGGGGCCGCACGCAAACGCGCGCTCTTGGCGCATTTCGGATCTGCCAAGGCGGTGAGCCGCGCCAATCTGGCGGATCTTCGGGCCGTGGATGGTGTGTCAGAGGCGCTGGCCGAAAAAATCTATGCGTTTTTTCACGAGGCCGGTTAGGCGTTTTCAAACGGTGCGCGGGCGCGCGCAGGTTGCTTTGCGTTCAGGCCACGCAGGCCTTGAGGGGCGCTGCCCCTCAAACACCCCGGGATACTTTCAAACAGAAGAAGCCTGGGACCGGACAAGATCCGGGAGCGCGTCGAAATGCGAAAACGCGGCGCTGTGCGGCAGATCCGCGACCGGGGTTTTGCGATAGCCTTCGGTATAAAGCAGGAAGGTGATGTTTGCCGCCACGGCGGTTTCGGCGTCGGTTTCGCTGTCGCCGATGTAGAGCGGTTTTTCCGCACCATCGAGGGCGGCGAAAAGCATGGCGGGGTCGGGTTTGCGTGTTGGCAGGCTGTCGCCGCCGATCACCCGGTCAAACAGGGGCGCGAGGCCGGTATCGTCGAGGCATTTCACCGTCGCGTCATAGGGTTTGTTGGTGCAGATCGTCAGGCTGTGGCCGTCTGCACGCAGCGTGTTCAGCGCCCCAAGCGCGCCGGGGTAGATCACCGAAGGCGGGGTTGGCACGGTGACATATTCCTGCAGGATGGTGTCGTGCAGCGGGGCATAGTGGTCGGCCGGCAGGTCAAGGTGGGCGATGACCTGTTCGATCAGTTTGGGAAAGCCCCGCCCGACGAAGCCCTTTACCGTGGGTTCCGCCAATGCGGGGATATCGAATTTTGCCAGTCCGGTGTTCACCGAAGCGGCGATTTGCGGCACGCTGTCGATCAGAGTGCCGTCGAGGTCAAAGGCGATTGTCAGGCTCATGTCAGGCTGTCCCGGATGGCGCGCATGTTGTCGCCATAGATTTCGGGTTTGTCGACGGAGCCGCCCCGGAACACGGCAGGAGCCGGCAACCAGCACATCGGCACCGGCCTCGACCACCAGGGGGGCGGTTTTGGGATCAACGCCGCCGTCGACCTGGATATGGATGTCGCGGTCGCCGATGGCGGCACGGATTTTGCGGATCTTGGCGGTCATGTCGATGAATTTCTGGCCGCCAAAGCCGGGGTTCACCGTCATCACCAGCACCATGTCGGCCAGATCGAGCAATTCGGTGACTGCCTCGGCCGGGGTGCCGGGGTTGAGCGCGACACCGGATTTCATGCCTGCGGCGCGGATCGCCTGAAGCGTGCGGTGGATGTGCGGGCCGGCCTCGACATGGGCGGTCAGCATATCGGTGCCTGCTTCGGCATAGGCGTCGATATAGGGGTCGACCGGCGCGATCATCAGGTGGACGTCCATGAAAGTTTTCACATGCGGGCGGAACGCCTTGACCGCCGGAGGGCCGAAGGTCAGGTTTGGCACGAAATGGCCATCCATCACGTCGACATGTACCCAATCGGCGCCCTGGTCTTCGATGGCGCGGATTTCCTGGCCGAAGTTGGCAAAGTCGGCGGAGAGGATCGAGGGGGCGATTTTGACGGAACGGTCAAAGGACATGTGGCAGGCTCCTGCAGCGGTTTGCCTGTGTCATATGGATTTGCGGCACAGAGGTCCAGTTAGCCGGTCGAATTTGCCGCAGACCAACAGGGCATGCGATCGTCGGGGGCGGGCGCGGCATGGTAGACGGCGCGGGCAATGGCGCGTGACAGGCAACAGGCGGCGGCATGGCAAATGTTGAGCATCTGCCAGTCCGGTGCTGTCAGGTCCTGGGCGCCGGTGCTGGCGGCAAAGATCAGGTCTCCATCCATTGGGGTATGCGCGGGCACGATGGCGCGGGCGATGCCGTCATGGGCGGCGGTGGCCATGCGCTGGGCCTGGGCCTTGGTCAGCTGTGCATCGGTGGCGACAATGGCGATGGTGGTATTGCCCTGCGCCGCCATCGCCGCGAGTTTGCGGCTGTGGCGCAGGTCGCGGTGTGTTGGCGCGGGGTCGGGGCCGAGCTGGCCGAATTCACCATCGATTTCAAACGGAGATGCCCAGAAATGGCGTTCGCCGGGTGTCGTGACACAGCCCACGGGATTTGCGGCGACCAATGCGCCGACGGTGATGCCGTCGTCGAGCAGGACACTGGCCGAGCCCAATCCGCCTTTTAGCATTGCGGTGCTGGCGCCGGTGCCTGCACCGGTGGTGCCAAGGGGGAAGTCATGCGTGGCCGCCAGTAGGGCCGTTTTTCCGAGGTCCGGATAGGGATTGCTGGCCCAGGCTTTATTGCCGCCATTCAGCAGGTCAAACAGGATCGCGGCGGGCACCAGGGGCACCCGTGCCGGGCCGACCGCAAAACCGCGACCCTGTTCGGCGAGCGTGTCCATCACGCCCTGTGCCGCGGCCAGACCAAAGGCCGAGCCGCCGGACAAGACCAATGCATCGACCGCAGGGGCCATTTTATCTGGCGCGAGGAGGTCGGTCTCACGCGTGCCGGGGGCGCCGCCCATCACCGCGACCGAGGTCACAAAGGGCGCGTCGCCGACCAGCACGGTGCAACCGGATTTCAGCCCCGCATCGCTGGCGTTGCCGACACGCAGCCCCGCGATATCGGTGATGAGGTTTCGGGGGCCGGGGGTCATCTGCATCGCTGGTTCCTGTGGCGGGGGGAGGATTGCGTATTTGAAAAGAGAAGAAGTCTAGATATGTGGTTTCGGTGCGGCGGTGGCGGGATCGCCGGTGTTCGGCTCGCCCTTGGGTTCGATCAGCAGAACCTTGCATTCCTGTTCGGCGCGGGGCCGATGGGTGACGCCGCGTGGCACGATGAACAATTCGCCGGCCTTGACCGGATGGGATGTCCGATCAAGATCCATCACCATTTCCCCTTCGAGGACCAGAAAGAAATCATCGGTATCTTCATGCAGGTGAAAGGGAAATTCGCCCTGAAATTTCACCACCATCACATCGTTGCCGTTGTAGTATCCGACAACATGCGGGGCCCAGTGGCGGTCGAACATTGCCAGCTTTTCGGCCAGATTGATGGTCTTCATATGCATCGGCCCCCGTCCACTTCCATACAAACCCCGGTGACCAGACTGGCCTCGTCCGAGCAGAGGTAGCAGGCGGCATTTGCGATGTCTTCGGGCATGGAAAACCGCCCCAAGGGAATGGTCGACAAAAAGGCATCACGCCGTTCCGGGGTGTCTTCCCCCAGAAATGACGCCAGCAGCGGCGTGTCGCCCGCGACCGGATTGACCGCATTGACGCGAATGCCATGCGGGGCCAGTTCGATGGCCATCGCCTTGGTCGCGGTGTTCATCCAGCCCTTTGAAGAATTGTACCAATTCAGATTAGGACGGGGAGAGACGCCTGCGGTTGAGGCGATGTTGAGGATTGCGCCGGTGCCGCGCGCCTTCATCAGGGGCAGCACCGATTTGGCGGTGTAATAGACAGATTTGCAATTCACGGCGAAGACCCGGTCGAAATCGTCTTCGCTGACGTCTTCCATCGGGGCGGGCAAATGGGTGACGCCGGCATTGTTGACTAGAATGTCGATGTCGCCCATCAGTTCGGTGGCCTTGTCGATCATATGCTGGACGCTGGCGCCGTCGGCCACATCAACACGTTGCCCCACGCCGCCGTATTCTTCGGCGACGTTGCGTGCCGCTTCATAGTTGATGTCGGCCAGCATGACCTGCGCGCCCTCGATCAGGAATTTATGTGCGATTCCGGCGCCAAATCCCGATCCTGCGCCGGTGACGATGGCGGTTTTGCCCTGCAATCTCATGTTTTGCCTCCCCTCAGAGTGTTGGTGGTCCTAGCCGTGATAGGCCGCAACGGTTTTCAAAGACGAAAACCCGTAAAGTGCCTCAAAGCCTTTTTCCCGGCCGTGGCCGGATTTTCCGATGCCGCCAAAAGGCAGTTCGACCCCGCCGCCGGCACCGTAGTTGTTGATATAGACCTGCCCAGAGTGCAAAGCGCGTGCCATGCGCATCTGGCGTGCGCCATCGCGGGTCCAGACCCCGGCCACCAATCCGTAATCGGTGCCATTGGCGATGCGGAGTGCCTCTTCTTCGCTGTCAAACGGGATGATCGCCTGAACCGGGCCAAAGATTTCCTGCTGCGCCAACGGGTGGTCGGGCGGCACATTGTCCAGAAGCGTTGGCGGGGCGTAATGCCCGGGGCCATCGGGGATCCTGGCCTGTGCCGCGATGGTCAGGTCGCCGGCCTGGGTCAGAAACCCGCTGACAATCCCCTGTTGCCGGGCGGAAATCATCGGCCCGACGTCAAGATCCGCCATGGCCGGGCCGACCTGAAGAGCGGCGTAACGCTCTGCCATTCGGTCGCGCAATGTTTCGTGCAGGTCACGGTGCACCAACACGCGGGACGAGGCCGAACAGGTCTGACCGGCGTTCTGGATGCCGGCATTGACCAGGAATGGCAACGCGGCGTCGAGGTCGGCATCGTCAAACACCACTTGCGGGGATTTTCCGCCCAGCTCCAACGTCACGGGCACCACATTGCGCGCGGCCAGGGTCTGCACCGTGCTGCCGGTGGCAACAGAGCCGGTGAAGCTGACGTGCTGGATGCCGGGATGTCCGGCCAATGCGGCACCGGCCTCGGCCCCCAGGCCGGGCACGACATTCAGCGCGCCGGGCGGCAAGCCGGCCTGCTCTGCCAGCCAGGCAAAGGCGAGCGCGGTCATGCAGGCCTCCTCGGCGGGTTTCAGCACACAGGCATTGCCCATCGCCAAGGCCGCACCAACCGAGCGGCCAATGATCTGCATGGGATAGTTCCATGGGATGATATGGCCGGTCACCCCATGCGGTTGCCGCAGGGTATAGACGGTATAGCCGTCAAGATAGGGAATGGTCTGGCCATGTACCTTGTCCGCCGCGCCGCCATAAAATTCACAGTACCGCGCCAGGGCCACGGCATCGTTGCGCGCCTGGGTCAGCGGTTTGCCGACATCCAGCGCCTCCAGCTCGGCAAGCCAATCCAGTCGTGCGCGCACCAAATCGCCCAGCCGGGTCAGGATTGGCCACGTTCCACCGGTGCCATCCGCCCCCAATCGCCATCCAATGCGCCCCGTGCCGCCGCGACACCGGCATCAATATCGGCCGCACTGCCGCGCGCAATCTGTGCCAAAGTGGTGGTGTCCGAAGGGTTTAACAGTGCCAGAGTTGCGCGGTCCTCCGCCGGGCGCCATTGGCCATCTATCAGGATCAGCGACGGATCAAACGGCAATTCAGGCAACATCTTGGGGCACCTCCGGTTTTGGTATACCATCGAACAGGCGCATTCTGATCGCAAGCGGGGAATTATCATTGCGCCAGTGGGCCTGAGGGGGATGTGATCTTGCGTGGCAAAATGCCAAGACATCTGGATTCCCCAGAGTTGCGCTGCTACATCGGGTCAGAATGAAGCAACCGGAGGCCCGCAAATGAGCGCGACCGCCCGCAAAACTGCCCCGATGCCGGATGATATCCGCGCACGCAAAGGGGGTACACCGATTGTGTCCCTCACCGCCTATACCACGCCAATGGCCGAAATGATGGATGCGCATTGCGACTTTGTCCTGGTTGGCGACAGCCTGGCGATGGTGTTGCATGGTCTGTCCTCCACTGTGCATGCCACTTTGGACATGATGATTCTGCATGGCAAGGCCGTGGCGCGTGGGTTGAAACAGGCGATGATGGTCGTCGACCTGCCTTTTGGGAGCTATGAAGAAAGCCCACAGCAGGCGTTTCGCAATGCCGCCCGCGTGATGGCGGAAACCGGCGCGGGCGCGGTCAAGCTTGAGGGCGGTGTCGAGATGGCGGAAACGATCGCCTTTCTGACCAAACGCGGTATTCCGGTGATGGCGCATATCGGCCTGACACCACAGGCCATCAACACGCTTGGCGGCTACAAGGTGCAGGGCCGGGGCGATGGTGCCAAGCAATTGACCGATGATGCAATTGCGGTTGCGGATTTAGGGGCTTTTGCCGTTGTGCTGGAAAAAGTGCCGGACACCTTGGCCAAGGCCCTGACGCTCAAGATCGGGATTCCGACAATTGGCATCGGTGCTTCGGCGGGATGTGATGGCCAGATTCTGGTGGTGGATGACATGTTGGGGATGTTCACGGCGTTCAAACCGAAATTTGTCAAACGTTATGCCAATCTGAGGGAACAGGGCGAAGCCGCGATTGCGACCTTTGCCGCAGAGGTGCGCGCCCGCGAATTTCCCGGCCCGGAACATGTGTTTGCCGATGAAGCCCCACAGCCCAAGACCACGGAGACAAAAGCGTGAGCGTTCCGATCCTTCGCGATCTTGATGCCCTGCGGGCCCTGACCCGTTCATGGCACATGGCGGGAGAGGTGATTGGCGTGGTGCCAACGATGGGGGCATTGCACGATGGTCATCTCAGCCTGGTTGCCGCCGCCAAAGAGCGCGCCGACCGGGTGATCGTGACGATCTTTGTCAATCCAAAGCAATTCAACAACCCCGATGATCTAAAGAATTACCCCCGCACCGAACAGGATGACGCCCGCAAACTGGAACGGTTTGCAGTGGATGCCATCTGGGCACCAGATGGGGATACGATGTATCCATCAGGGTTCGCGACCGGGGTCTCTGTGGCCGGGTTGACCGATGTCTTGTGTGGCGCATATCGCCCCGGCCATTTCGATGGCGTGACCACGGTGGTGACCAAATTGTTCACCCAAACCGCCGCCGATCTGGCGTTTTTCGGTGAAAAGGATTTCCAGCAGCTTCAGGTCGTGCGCCGTCTGTCCCGTGATCTGAACCTCGGGACAGAGATTGTCGGCTGTCCGACCATTCGGGAAATGGATGGTCTGGCAATGTCTTCGCGCAATCTGCTTTTGTCTGATCGTGCGCGGGTCAAGGCACCCCAATTGTATCGGGTGATGAAGGATATCGCGGCGGGCTTGGCGGCGGGGCAATCGATGTCGGACCTGGTGCCGCCTGCGCTGGCGACCTTGGAAAAGGCGGATTTCCTGTCGGTCGACTATCTGGAACTGCGCGATTGTGACACGCTTTCGCTTCTGGACCGGCCAAGCGAACCCGCGCGTTTGCTGGCGGCTGCGCATCTGGCCGGGGTGCGGTTGATTGACAACATCGACGTGCCGCAGATCAGCTGACAACGGGATTTGCGTATTTAAGAAAGAGAAGAAGCCGAAAATTTAAATCAAATTGTGCTTCTTCTCTTTAAAAATACGCATTACCGGGATTTCGGCAAACACAGGTCCGCCAAGGACAGGGCCATGACCTGCGCACTGTCAATCATGTCGTCGATGCCAACCCATTCGTCTGGCTTATGCGCCAGCTCCAGAACCCCCGGCCCATAGGCAATACAATTCTTCAACCGCCCGATCCGGTCGATATGTTTTTGATCGTAGGTTCCGGGCGATGCCACGTAATCGGGGGCGCGGCCCATCACCGTCTCAATTGCCCCGGCCACTGTTGTGACGATTGGTGCGGCCTGGTCTGTCATCGACGGGGCCACATGGTTGATTTCTTCCAGCCTGTAGTCAAATTTTGGCCGCGTTGCTTTCAGCTCTTCCAGCAGCGCGCGCACCTCGCCTGATACGCTTGCATGGCTTTCTTCTGCCAGATAGCGGCGGTCGATCACCATGCGACAGGAATCCGGTACGCAATAGGCCGGCAGGCCGGTGTAATCCGCCGCTTGCTCGTTTTCGCCGCCGTGGATGGAGTTGATGTTCATGGTGGATGCTTTGGCGCCATCGGGCACCACCGGCATGTCGGTATGTCGTGCAGCCATGGCCGGGAAAAGATCGGTTTCGAAACGGTCGATCACCGCGCTCATGTGGCGCACCGCGCAATCGCCCAAAAACGGCATCGCGCCATGGGCAATCTCCCCCAGGGTTTCGATTTCCGCCCACCACGCGCCCCGGTGGCCAAGGCAGATCCGATCCTTGTTGAGCGGTTCCGGAATGATCACATGCTGTACGCGCGAGGGCGCGAAAAATCCCTGCTCCGCGAGATAGGCAACACCGCCGTACCCGCCTGATTCCTCGTCCGCCGTGGCGCTGATTTCCACCGCGCCGGCAAAATCCGGGCAGAGATCCACAAACACTTCGGCCGCGATAATCGACGCGGCCAACCCGCCCTTCATGTCACAGGCCCCCCGGCCATAGACCCGTCCATTGCGCACCTCGCCGCCAAATGGATCGACGGTCCAGCCTTTGCCGACCTCGACCACATCGGTGTGGCTGTTGAAATGCACACATTCACCCGCACATGTCCCGTCGCGTCGTGCAATCATGTTCCAGCGCGGATAGCGGTCGCTGTCGCCGGGGGCGTCAATGGCGCGGATCATCTGAATTTCGAAGTTGCGCGCCTGCAATCGCGCCGACAGAAAATCACAGATTTCGCGGTACTTGTCGCCCGGCGGGTTCAACGTCGGGATGCGGATCAAATCCTGGGTCAGCGCCACAAGGTCGTCGCGCCGGGCGGTAATTTCGCTTCGCAATTGGGTCTGAATATCGTGCATGCGCCTAGTTTTGCGCCTGCGGTTCGGTTGTGCAAGCGGCGATGCCGCCTGCACCTCAGATCGCGTTCATTTGTGTCGATTACCGTCGCTTGCGGCTGACTTTTGCGGCTTTTTTCTTGGATTTGACAAGTTTGCGTTTCGACGGCCCACTGCGCCCCCTTGGCCCGCCGCGACCGCGCGGGCCGCCGCCATTCCTGTGGCCCTGAGGGGGTTTCTCGCCGTTGATTTCCAGCAACTCCAGCGCGATGCCACCCGTGACCGGCGCGGCTTCGGTCAGCCGCACGGTGACGCGCATGCCGATGGTGATGGTCAGCCCGGTGTCGGACCCCATCAGCGTGGCGGTATTGGCATCAAAGTGGAAATATTCGCGGCCCAGATTGCGCATCGGGATCAGCCCATCCGCCCCGGTTTCATCCAGTTTCACAAAGGCGCCAAAGCGGGCAATACCGGAAACCCGGCCAGAGAATTCCTCGCCCACGCGTTCGGACAAAAAGGCCGCCAGATAACGATCCGTGGTGTCGCGTTCGGCAATCATCGACCGGCGTTCGGTGTCAGAGATATGGGTGGCCGTCGGCTCCAGCTTGTCGATATCGACATGTGACAGCCCGTCGTCCCCCCAGCCATGCGCCGAGATCAACCCGCGATGCACGATCAGGTCGGAATACCGCCGGATGGGCGAGGTGAAATGCGCGTAATTTTGCAGCGCCAGGCCGAAATGGCCGAAATTCTTCGGGCTGTAATAGGCCTGGGTCATGGAGCGCAGGGTGGCGATATTGATCAACTCGCTTTCCTCGGTGCCCGCTGCGGCGTGCAGCAGGCCGTTCAGATGCGCGGTCTTCAAAACCTGGCCCTTGGCCAGTGTCAGCCCGGCGCTTTCAGCGGTTTCACGCAAGGAGTTGAGCTTTTCGGGCGGCGGTTCTTCGTGCACACGGAACAGAAGCGGGGTCTTCTTGGCGATCAGGGTTTCGGCGGCGGCCACATTGGCGAGGATCATGAATTCCTCGATCAGTTTATGCGCGTCCAGCCGATCCTTGAAGTTGATCGAGGTGACTTTGCCCTCTTCCGATAGCTCCACGCGCCGCTCTGGCAGGTCAAGATCAAGCGGCTGGCGGTCGGCCCGGGCCTTTGTAAGCGCAGCATATGCGGCATAAAGTGGCCGGATCACCGGGTCCATCAGTTCGGCCACATTATCGTTCGGGCGGCCATCCATGCCGTCCTGCACTTCCTGATAATGCAGCGAGGCAGGCGAACGCATCAAACCGCGGACAAACCGGTGCGAGAGTTTCTCGCCACGCGCCGAAATCTGCATCCGTACCGCGATACAGGCACGCGGCACACCCTCGTGCAGCGAGCAGAGATCGCCGGACAAGCGGTCGGGCAGCATTGGCACCACCCGATCGGGGAAATAGCTGGAATTGCCGCGCTTGCGGGCCTCGTGGTCCAGCGCAGAGCCGGGGCGCACATAACAGGCCACATCGGCAATCGCGACCCAGACGATGTGACCGCCCGGGTTCTTGGGATCGTCGTCGGCATGGGCGTAACAGGCATCATCGTGATCGCGCGCATCCGCCGGATCAATGGTGATAAGGGGCATATCGCGCAGGTCTTCGCGCCCGGACAGACCGGCGGGCTTCATCGCGTCGGCCTCGGCAATCACCTCGTCCGGGAAATCGTCGGGAATGCCGTGCTGGTGGATCGCAATCAACGATACAGCGCGCGGCGCGGTCGGATCGCCCAGCCGTTCAACAATACGGGCGCGGGGCAGGCCCATGCGGCCCTTGGGGCCGGCCAATTCGGCCTCGACCAATTCGCCGTCTTTCGCCCCATGCACATCGTTGGCCGCGACCTGCCATTCCTTGTCCGCGCCTTTGTCGACCGGTTTGATCCGCCCGCCTTCGGTGCGTTTGGCAAAGACGCCCAGAATGCGGCGCGGGTTGGTGCCGATCCGACGGATCAGGCGGGCCTCGTAATTGTGATCCTCTTCCTGCACCACTTGCAGGCGGGCCAGAATGCGGTCGCCTTCGCCCAGTGCCGGATCGCTCGCGCGCGGCACCACCAGCACAATCGGTTCCACCCCTTCGCCGTGCCATTCCAGCGGTTTGGCAAAAAGATCGCCATCGGCATTCGGCGCTTTGACCTGCAAGACCGACACCGGCGGAAGCCGGTCGGGATCGCGATAGGTCTTCTTGCGTTTTTCCAGATGGCCCTCGGCCTCCAACTCCTTCAACAGGCGTTTGAGGTCGATGCGGGCTGCGCCTTTGATGCCAAAGGCCTTGGCGATATCGCGTTTGGCTGTCAGCGTCGGATTGGCGGCGATCCAGTCAAGGATCTGGGATTTTGTGGGCAATTGGCTCATGTGCAAAGCCGTAGCATGTGCGCGGGGGATCGTCACCGCGAAAGTCCCGGGCTTCTTCTGTTCAAAAATATCCCGGGGGAGGCCAAAGGCCGGGGGCAGAGCCCCCTTGTGCCCCTCACTGCATTAGGGAACAGACTGGACCGTCTGACCAAGTCCTTGCAAATCGTCCACCGTGTCGACATCCGCCAGCGTGTCAATTTGCGCAATGCGTGCCCCGGGCAATGTGGCGCGGCTGTCGGCCAATGCATTGGGGCCGGACCAGCGCACACCTTTCAGAAAACCGGCGGGCGCACGACCTGGGTGGCGCAGCCCGACCAGCCAATAACCGCCATCCGGCGCAGGGCCGAAAACCGCATCGTTGTGGCCAAGGCAGGCAAAGGCACGTGCCACATGTGGCGGGGTGATACCGGGAATATCGCCGCCAATGATACAGGCCGGACCGGGGGGCATGGCGCGCATCAGCCGGGCCATGCGATCGCCCAGGGAGCCGCGGCCTTGTGCCACGCGGGGCAAATGTGCGGGCCAGATCCGGCTGGCGATCCCGTCACGGTCCGGCGATACCGCCAAAACCAACTGCCACCGCGGATCGTCAAGACGCCGGATCAACCGCGCGGTTTGATGGCGAAACCACCACGCCGCGGTGGTCATGCCAATGTCGCGGCCCAGCCGGGTTTTGACCCGACCGGGGCGGGGTTCCTTCAACATCAAGATCAGATGTCGGGTCAAAGCGGCTTTTCCATCATCCGGTGGGGAATGCCTGCGTCGTCGAAGTCATCGCCATAGGTGGTAAAACCCAGTTTTTCATAGAACGGGATCGCATGCAGCTGCGAACCAAGTGCGGCGCGGGTAAATCCGCCTTCTAGGCGCATTTCGTCCAGTGCCGCCGCAATCAATGCCGCGCCCAATCCGGTGCCACGGGCCTGTTTCACCACACAGACCCGGCCTATCTTGCCGGTGGTGCCATGGCGCAGAATGCGGGCGGTGCCCAGCGGCGTGCCATCCTGCACCGCCAGAAGATGCAGGGCGGTGGCGTCATATGCGTCGCGTTCGATGTCTGCGGGCACGCCCTGTTCGTCGACAAACACCGCAAATCGCAGTTTCAGACAGGTTTCCAGATCGTCGGTGCGGGTGATGGTGGCATTCATTTTGCAAAATAATCCTTCAGGATACGCGCATAAATCGCCTTCAACTGATGGATCTGATCCACGGCCACATGTTCATCAACCTGATGCATGCTGCGGCCGACAAGGCCGAATTCCACCACCGGGCAGTGATCCTTGACGAACCGCGCATCAGACGTGCCGCCGGTGGTGCTGAGTTCCGGCTCAACACCGGTTTCGGCCTTGACCGCACCGGCCACCAGATCGGACAGGGGCCCCGGCGGGGTCACGAAACTCTCTCCCGATATCTTGACGCGCAGGTCGATTTTCACCCCAAACTCGGCCGCGACGGCGTCTGCCCTGGACTGAAGCCAGTTTTGCAGCGCTTTGCCTGTATGGGCATCGTTGAAGCGGATGTTGACGGTCGCGGTGCAGCTGCCGGGGATGACATTTGTGGCCGGGTTGCCGGTGTCGATGGTGACAACCGCCAAAGTGGAGGCATCAAAATGCGCGGTGCCCCGGTCCAATTCATGGGATGACAGCTGATCCATCAGACGCGCCAAAGCGGGAAGCGGATTTTTGGCGCGATGGGGATAGGCGGCATGCCCCTGCACGCCGGTCACGGTGAACCATGCATTCAACGAACCGCGCCGCCCGATCTTCATCATCTGGCCCATGTGGTCGGGGCAGGTCGGCTCTCCCACCAGACATACGGACATCTGTTCGCCGTGTTGGTCCATATGCTGCAAGAGTTCGATGGTGCCGTGGTCGGCGTCGCCCTCTTCATCGCCGGTGATGGCCAGGATCAAGGCGCCCTCGGGGGGGGCGTCGCGTACCAGATCAATCGCGGCGGCAACAAAGGCTGCGACGCCGGACTTCATATCGGTGCTGCCGCGCCCGTAAAGCACACCATCGACGATCTCGGCACCAAAGGGATCATGGGTCCAGTCATCGGGGTTGCCGATCGGCACCACGTCGGTATGGCCATTGAAGCCAAACGTCTTTTCATGACCCTTGGCGCCCCAGCGGGCAAACAGATTGCTGATCCCGCCCTGATCCACCCTTGTGCATTCGAACCCGGCGGACGACAGCATGTCCTGCAGCAAGACCAATGCGCCCCCTTCATCAGGGGTGACAGAGCGGCAGCGAACCAGCGCGGCCGTCAGATCTGCCGGATCAACAGCGGATGTGAGGGGGGGATTTTCAGCGGGCATGGCTGGCTCCGATGGCATGGGATTGTGACCTGATTGCAGTGGCTTGGCGCTCTGGATCCGTATCGCTTAGCAGAATGGGCCGGACGGGGCTAGGCCGCCCGCCGGGAATGGTAACGGCCATAGGGTGGGTTGGTCTGTGCCAAATTCAGAGAAGGGATTTGCGGACCGCCGCCGCCCAGTGTGTTTGGGGGGGATGGTTCAGTGGGCGTCTTGATCCGTCAACGGTTCGTAAAACGGAGTGATCTGCGCCACGATCACCGAATTCTTATCCAGAGCACGTTGCATCAGATCGGCTTCGGTCTTGTCGATGTCTTCGCCGGTTTGCCGCCGCTCGTCCAGCGTGCCATGGCCGGTCACGTCCAGCGGCGCGAGGTCGGCTTGTTTCAGGATGGCGACGGTTTCGCGGACGGCTTCGGCTTCATCCACGCCAGAGGCATAGCAGATCAGCCCCGCACCGGTGGCGCCCTCGGGCAGGCCATCGCCGGATTTGCGGCCGACCTGAACAACAAGGGTGTAGACGTGATGCGGTTTTTTCGGCGGTTTGGTCATAGTGAACCTTTGGCGCTTTTGGCAGCGGGAGGGAGCCTCCGGCGGGGATATTTTTGGCCAGATGAAATGCGGAGCCGCGTCGCGTGTGGCGCGGCCCCGACGCGGTCTCAGTCGCGCAAAAGTTCGTTGATCCCGGTTTTGGAGCGGGTGCGCTCGTCAACGCGTTTGACGATCACCGCGCAATAGAGGTTGACGTTGTTCTTGGACGGCATCGAGCCTGCCACAACGACGGAATAGGGCGGCACTTCGCCGTACATCACTTCGCCGGTTTCGCGGTCGACGATCTTGGTCGACTGGCCGATGAAGACCCCCATGCCAAGGACCGAACCTTCGCGCACGATGCAGCCTTCGACCACTTCGGAACGCGCGCCGATGAAGCAATTGTCCTCGATGATGGTCGGGCCGGCCTGCATGGGTTCCAGCACGCCGCCGATCCCGACGCCGCCCGAAAGGTGGACGTTCTTGCCGATCTGGGCACAGGAGCCGACCGTGGCCCATGTATCAACCATGGTGCCCTCGTCGACATAGGCGCCAAGGTTCACGAACGACGGCATCAGCACCACGCCGGGCGCGATATAGGCGGATTTGCGGACAACACAGTTTGGCACGGCCCGGAACCCGGCCGCGCGCCATTGGTTGTCGCCCCAGCCTTTGAACTTGCTGTCGACCTTGTCCCACCAGCCAGAGCCTTGCGGGCCGTTGTCCTGCAGTTCCATGTCCTTGATGCGGAAGCCCAGAAGAACGGCTTTCTTTGCCCATTGATTGACATGCCAGTCGCCGTTTTCCTGGCGCTCTGCCACGCGCAGTTTGCCGGAATCCAGCGCGTTCAGCGTGTCTTCGATGGCTTCGCGGGTTTCACCGCCGGTGGTGGGGGTGATTGTGTCGCGGGCGTCCCATGCCGCCTCGATGGCGGTTTCAAGTTGGGCGTTGGACATGGGGAATCTCCATCAGTTGGGCTGTGATCAATGCTGCGCCGCTTTAGATAGGAAAATCGGATGCGGGGCAACCACGGCACAGACGGCCTAGTCGAACCTGTCGTCACTATTTAGGCTTGTGCTGGCAAAAATGTTGGCAAAGCGCGCGCTGATCCAACCGGTCCGCCCAGCGTGATCGAGCTTTAGCCATACCGCTTGATTGTCCGTTGTCACCTGACAGCCGCGGACCCGGAACCTTGTGCCTTCGGGGACTTCGCCAAGTCGCGCTGCCTTGAGCGACGGGGTGGCGCGCATATTGACCGACGTCATGATCGCGGCCTGCCCAAACCTTTGGCGCCACGGCGCATCGTCTGACAGGACATTTGATGCCGGATCGATCATGGGGTGCAGCTGGCCCATGTGGCAGGCGCTAATGTCGGCCAGCAAGGCGTTGGTGGCGAGGCGTTGGACCCTGGTGTCAATGGCACACCATGCGTCATATCCGTTTTCGCTATCAATGCATTCGGGGGGATCGCGCGTGACATCAAGAAAGAGATTGCCCTCGCTGGTGCGCGCCATCAGGCAGTGTTCGCCCGACCGGAAACTGCCGCGAAACGCGGTGCCGCGATGCGATTTGAAGAAATCGGAAACGGTGCCATTGGGAATTGGGAACAGATCACCAACCATTTCAGTGACGGTGGTCAATGGGATCTGTGAAATGTCGCGCAGTTTGGTGCAGAGGTGATAGACCTGCGCCATGCTGAGCGCGGCGGAGTGCAGCGGCTCGGACAGCGGATCGGTGGACACGGGTATAAAACCCAGATCATAGGCGCGGTCACTGGCCCCGACGTAAAAGAAACTATCGGCGGATCGATGTTTCAGCGCCTCGGCAATCAGCTCTGGTTTGTTCAACTCGCCGGTCACGATCGTCATATAGGCGGCCATGATGTCATAGGTCAGATCCATCACGGCCTTGACCTGGGCCTGTTGAAACGCCTGACCATCGGGCAATGCGCCCATGTGAAAGCCGATGCGCCCGCCAACTTCGATAAAGCGGTAGCTGTCAAAATCGTCCAATGTGCGGCGCTCGGACGCCAGCGAAAACGCCAAGGCACAGGCAGACAGGCATTCGGTATTCGCAAGGACATAAACGCCAACGAAATCCGGATCCTGCGAGCCAAGCCGCGCCCCCAGGCTTCTGCCCAATGCGATCCCTTCAAGGAAATTGCCGCCCGGGCTTTCCAGCACCAGTCTCCAACCCCAGCCCTTTTTTTGGTCATGCATCCGTTCGACCAGCGCCCAAAGCTTGTCTGTGTCGCCCTTTTCAATCACGCCTGACATTTTGATCACCCAAGGCGCGTCGGACCGTACGGGTCGCGTCGGGCGGCGCAGGTCTGCACGGTTCGCCGGCAGGTCGACATATGCAGAATAAAGCGGGGTCAGTTGCGAGAGGCGCGGCGCAAGATCATCGCGGACCTCAAATGTGGCCGCGAGGGCCGAAAATGGCCAAGCCAGACAGAAAATCAAAGCGGACAACGTAAGTTTCAAACGGTTCATGATTTCTCCCAAGCTTATTTTGCCGAAGCAGCATTGCATCCCGATGGTTGGCACCATTTAATCGCCTTAGACAATAACAGGTGTTTTTTGAACATCTTACAACGGCGATTGCAACGCATCGCTACAGGAGACGCACATGACCGAACAGCGCCACAGCCCGTTTCGCGACGCCCATGAAGACCGGGAAACGGCGGGGGATATTCCGGATACGCCCCAGACACGTGCGCGGCCTATCGGTTGGCCTTTGCGGATGATGATTTCCTGTGCCGCGATGAATTGCGCCCGGTCCGGTTGCAGCTGGAGTTGTTGAAACCGGAACTGATGATGACCGAGGCCGGTGTTGAAAGCACCATCGTTCTGTTTGGCGGTGCGCGCATTCCCGAACCCGCGAAAAAGCAGAACGCCCGCACCAAGACGCTGGCGGATCTGTCGCGGTTTTATGAAGAAGCACGGGATTTCGCGCGGATCATGACCGAGATTTCGGCGCAATCAGGCGGGCGTGAAAACGTCGTTGTCACCGGCGGCGGGCCGGGCGTGATGGAGGCGGGAAATCGCGGCGCGATGGAGGCCGGGGGCCAATCCATCGGCTTGAATATCGTTTTGCCGCATGAGCAGGCGCCAAACGAATATGTGACGCCGGGGCTGTGTTTCAATTTCCACTATTTCGCCATTCGCAAGATGCATTTCCTGATGCGGGCCAAGGCGATCTGTGTGTTCCCGGGCGGGTTCGGCACGATGGATGAAATGTTTGAGGCTCTGACGCTGATTCAGACCGGGCGCATGGAACGTGTGCCGTTTCTGTTGTTCGGGCGCGAATTCTGGGAAAAGATCATCAATTGGGACGCATTGGCCGATGCTGGCACCATTGCGGCAGAAGATCTTGAGCTTTTCCGGTTTGTTGAAACGGCGCAGGAGGCGGCGGATCTGATCGGGAATTGGAAAGCCGCTGGCCTGCGTGACGGGCTGCCGGGGCGTTAAACCCCCCCCGCTCAATCTGGTTGCGAAATCTGGGTCAGGCCGCCGATTGCGCGGGCAAAGCACAGATTTCGCGCCCATGGGGCAGGGCGGTGACCATATCGCCATGGTCGGTGCGCTTGATGGCATAGCCATAGCCGGCCAGACGATGTTCCCATTCCCGTGCGCTGAGCGCCTTGATGCGTTCCTGTTCCAGAAGCGCCAGAAGCGTGTCGATCTCGGTGGTCTGCATTGTTTCTCTCCCATGTTGGTTCAATGTGTGTACAGTCGGATTGCGGCCTGCATCGCGCGCAATTGCGGCGAATTTGCGCGGGTGTTTTCCTGTTGCCAACCGGCGGTCTGCTTTGGAAATTCGCCCCCCGGCCCGCTGGACAGTCGCGCGGAAACCCCTAGTGTCGGGACAAACATCGACGGAGCGGGAAATGGATAAGTTCGGCAAGAGCCAACCAGTCAAACGGGTTGAGGATGCGCGGTTTCTGACAGGGCAGGGTCGATATGTTGATGATATCGCCCCCGAGAATGCGCTGCATGGGTTTGTATTTCGCTCGCCTGTGGCGCATGGCGCGATCACGACGCTGAATGTGGACGACGCGCGTGACGCCGACGGGGTGCATCTGGTGGTGACACTGGATGATCTGGAGGCGGCCGGCGTGCATGTGGGCATGGCGGGGGCCACGGTGCCCAACCGCGACGGGACGCGCGGCGCCAGCCCGGAACGCCCGGTGCTGGCACGGGGGCGGCTGCGGTTTGTCGGCGAAGCGATTGCAATGATCTTTGCCGAGACCTTGCAACAGGCCAAAGATGCCGCCGAGCTGATCGAGCTGGATTATGATGATCTTCCGGTGTCGCTGGCTCTGGACACAGGCGCGCATGACATTCATCCCGAAGCGCCGGGCAATCTGGCCTATGATTATGGCCTCGGGGATGAAGCGGCGACCAATGCGGCCTTTGATGCGGCGGCAAAAGTGGTCTCGCTACAGATCGACGACAACCGCATTATCGTCAATTCGCTTGAGCCACGCGGATGTTACGCCGAGGTCGAGGGCGAGCGGCTGCATGTGGCGATCAATGGACAAGGGGTCTGGGGCGCCAAGGCCTCGATCGCCAAGGCCATGGCGATGGCGCCGGAACAGGTGCGGATCACCAACCCGGATGTCGGCGGCGGATTTGGCATGAAGGGCATGGATTACCCCGAACATGTGGTCTGTGCCTTTGCCGCACGTGCGCTGGGTCGGCCGGTGCGCTGGATGTCAGAGCGGACCGAAGCGATGCTGAGCGACAATGGCGGCCGGGATCTGACCACTCTGGCCGAGATGGCCTTTGACGACGACCACCGGATTTTGGCCTATCGCATCCACACCCGGAACAACCTCGGGGCGTATAATTCCGGCTATGGCCAGCCAATCCAGTCCGAGCTTTTCGCCAAGGTCATGATGGGGGTCTATGATGTGCAGACCGCCTTCATGGGGGTGCGCGGCTATTATACCAATACCACCCAGGTCGATGCCTATCGCGGCGCGGGCCGACCCGAGGCGATCTACGTGCTGGAACGGTTGATGGACCGGGCGGCGCGGGAACTGAATGTGGACGGCTGGGAGCTGCGCCGCAAGAACTTCATCGCGCCCGAGAAGTTCCCCTATCAGTCGGTGACCGGTGAATTATACGACGTCGGCGATTTCAATCGCGTGCTGTCGCGGGTGGAAACCACCGCGGACCGGGCGGGATTCCTTGCGCGGCGTGCGCAATCCGAAGCCGCAGGCAAACTGCGGGGCATGGGGCTTTGTTACTATATCGAAAGCATTCTGGGCGATCCTTCGGAAGACGTGAAAGTCGCGTTCGAAGAGGATGGCAGCGTTTCGATGTATGTCGGCACACAATCCAACGGCCAGGGACATGAAACGGTTTACGCCAAATTCCTTTCCGATCAGACCGGCATTCCCGCCGACCGCATTCGTGTGATCCAGGGCGACAGCGATCTGATTGCGCGGGGCGGCGGCACCGGAGGGTCACGTTCGGTGACGACGCAGGCCAATGTCACGCTGACCGCCGTCAGCAATATCGTGGCCGCATTCACGCCGTTTTTGGCGGATACCATGGGCGTCGAGGAGAGCAAAGTGACCTTCGATGATGAAACCTTTCGGGCTGAGGGGTCGAATATGACACCCACCCTGCTGGAGGCCGCCGCATTGGCGCGGGAGGCCGGGCGCGAGGATCTTTTGACCCATGCGGCGCGTTCGAAACTGCCGGGGCGGTCCTATCCCAATGGCGCCCATGTGGCCGAGGTCGAGGTCGATCCCGAAACCGGTGCGATTTCGGTCGACAGATATACGGTGGTCGATGATTTCGGAAATCTGATCAACCCGATGCTGGCAGAGGGCCAGGTGCATGGCGGCGTGGCCCAGGGCATCGGTCAGGCGATCACCGAACGGGTGGTTTTCGATGAAGAGGGCCAGTTGCTCACGGCAACGTTCATGGATTACGGCATGCCGCGTGCGGATAATCTTCCCATGATTGGGTTTGATACGGAACCGGTGCCCTCGACCGCCAATCCCATGGGGATGAAGGGCTGTGGCGAAGCCGGAACAGTGGGCGCGATGGCCGCGATGGGCAATGCGGTGCAGGATGCGCTTTGGGACCGTGGTGTGCGACAGGCAGACATGCCGTTCACGCCGATGCGTGTGTGGAGTATGCTAAAGGATGCGTCTGAGACGGCTGCATAAACAGGTCGCTGGCTGGCTGGCGCGCAAGCTTCGGTTCAAGCAGACCCGGACCGGACCGCGCCGTGGCCAGCGGACCCATGTGATCCTGCTGGATGGCACGATGTCGTCGCTGCGTGACGGACAGGAAACCAATATCGGCCTGATTTACAAGCTGCTCTGTGACGCGCCGGGTGATCTGTCGCTGTATTATGAACCCGGCGTGCAATTCCCCGACTGGCGGGCGGCCTATGCCGTGATGACCGGCAAGGGGATCAACCGCCAGATCCGGCGGGCCTATGGCTATCTTGCATCGCGCTATCGCCCCGGCGACCGGATCTTTTTGATCGGGTATTCGCGGGGGGCCTATGCGGTGCGGTCGCTGGCCGGGCTGATTGACCGGGTCGGGCTGGTCACCGCGCGTCATTCGTTGGAACGCAATGTATCCCAGGCCTGGCGCCACTATGAAACCGCCCCCGAAAGCGACACCGCCCGGGCATTTCGCGCCGCCTATTGTCACGACACCGCGCCGATCGAAATGGTTGGGGTCTTTGACACGGTCAAGGCACTGGGCCTGCGCTTTCCGGTGTTCTGGCGGATGTCGGGGGATCGCCACGCGTTCCACAACCACCATCTTGGCGCGACGGTGCGGCATGGCTTTCACGCGCTGGCGTATGATGAGCGTCGTGCGGCCTATGCGCCGGTGTTGTGGACCGTACCAGAAGGCTGGACCGGTGGGGTTGAACAGATCTGGTTTCGCGGCAGTCACGGCGACATCGGCGGCCAGCTTGGCGGGTTCGAAGCCGCCCGGCCCCTGTCCAATATCCCGCTGGTCTGGATGCTGGGCAAGGCCGAGGGCTGCGGCCTGATGCTGCCTGATGGCTGGCGCGCCCGGTTCCCGACCGATCCCAATGCGCCCTCGACCGGGGGGTGGCGGGGCTGGAGCAAATTGTTTGTGTTTCGCACCGGGCGACGGCGGATGACCGACCCGTCGGAACGGCTGCACCCGACGTTGCAGGACCATCTTGACCGCGCCGAAGGCAATTTCGCCCGTCTGATGGCGGTGTCGCGCGAAATGACCTCTGCCGTGATGCGCCGTAACCTCTGATCGCGGGAAACTCACAAGTCGGTGAGCTTTTCTTTTCTTTTTTTCAACTGTGTCTTACGTGTTCATCATGAGACGCAAGGCCGGAACCCTTGCGAGACCTCACTGTCCCTCGTTCCGCACTTGCGCCCAGTTATTTAGCTGGGCGCTTTTTTCTGTGCCCCGGTCGATATAGAAGTATGTCCATGACCTATGCTGACGACGATCTTAAACACATATTGGAACGCACCCGCGTGATTGCCGTGGTGGGGGTGTCGCTCAACCCGGAGCGGCCCAGCCACTATGTGGCGCGTTACCTGGCGCTCAAGGGGTATCGGGTGATCCCGGTCAATCCCGGACATGCCGGTCGGGAATTGTTTGGCGAAGAGATCCGCAGCGATCTGTCTCAGGTGCCAAAAGAGGTCGATATGGTCGACGTCTTTCGCCGGTCTGATGCCGTGCCAGCGATTGCCGATGCGGCTTTGGCGCATCTGCCGAACCTGAAAACCTTCTGGATGCAGATCGGGGTAGAGCATGCTGCCGCCGCCGCAACGCTGCAAAGCCGCGGGGTGGACGTGATCATGAACCGATGCCCGAAAATCGAATATCCGCGGCTGATTGGTGACTAGCGCCCTGACCCTGGCGTGTGCCTGCGGTTTCCACCGGGATCATCCCGTCACAATCATGGCTGATCCGGTTTTGATGTGAGGTCGGCGTTATTGGCCTAGGCTAATTCTGCCCGCACCGCCGCATGCAATGTGGGATTGGCGGTCAGCACGCCGGGGCTTTGCGGGGTGTCGGTGTTGAACACCAATTCACTGCCATCGGCGGCGGTGGCCTTGGCCCCGGCTTCTTCGGCAATCAATGTGCCCGCCGCGATATCCCAATGCCAGGTTGCGCGCAGGGTCAGCATGGCATCAAACCGCCCCTGCGCAATCAGCGCCATGCGATAGGCCAGAGACGGGCGAAAGGCGCGGCGCACCTCTGGCGGGGCGACCTTCCAGTGGCGGGGTTCAAAATTGGGTTTGGGCGCCATCATATGGGCGCCGGTCAATGCGCTGCGTTGGCCGGTGTGGATCGGGCTGCCGTTCAGGGTTGCTCCGCCACCTTGCTCGGCGGCAAAGATCCGGTCGCGCGCGGGCAGATGGATCACTGCGGCGGTCACCTTTCCGTGGTGGGCAATCGCAATGGAATGCGCCCAAGTGCCAGAGCCTTCGATAAAGCTGCGGGTGCCGTCGATCGGATCAATGATGAACACATCGTCACAATTCAGCCGGGATTTGTCGTCCGGGGTTTCCTCGCTCAGCCAGCCATAACCGGGCCGCGCGCTGCGCAGGATATCATGCAACACATCGTTGACCGCAAAATCGGCTTCGGTGACGGGACCAAGGCCGGGCTTGTCCCAGACCCGCGCCTCGGGACCGGTGAAGGTCAGCGCAACCTCGCCTGCGGCGCGGGCGGCGCGCAGCAGAAGGGCGAGATCGGTTTCCTGGCGTTCAGGCCCCGGCAAGTGTCATGCCTTCGATCAAAAGGGACGGCACCACCCGCGACAGATGCGGGCGGGCATCATTGGCGGGGATCAGGCGGGCGAACATGTCGCGCAGATTGCTGGCAATCGTCACCTCGTTCACCGCATGGGTGATCTGGCCGTTTTCGACCCAGACACCAGAGGCGCCACGGGAATAATCGCCGGTGTTGGGATTGATGGTCGACCCGATCAGCGAGGTAACAATCAACCCGGTGCCCATGTCGGCAATCAGATCGGCGCGGCTTTGCGTGCCTTGGGTCAGTGCCAGGTTCCAGTTTGTCGGATGCGGCGGACCAGAGGTGCCGCGCGCTGCATTGGCGGTGCTTTGCATCCCCAGCTTGCGGGCATTGCCAAGATCCAGCGTCCAGCCGGTCAACACGCCCTTGTCGATGATTGCGCGGCGCTGGGTGGCCAGACCTTCGGCATCGAACGGGCGTGACGCGGTGGCGCGGGGGCGGTGCGGGTCTTCGATCAGGCTCAGCGTGTCGGGCAGCACCTGTGTGCCCAGCGCGTCGCGCAGGAAGGATGCGCCACGTGCAACCGCACTGCCGGACACCGCAGACATCAAATGGCCGATGATCGAGGCCGAAATGCGTTCGTCAAACAGCACCGGATAGCTGCCGGTGGGTGGTTTGCGCGGGGCCATCCGTTCAACCGCGCGCTGTCCGGCGCTGCGGCCAATATCCTCTGCGGCGCGCAGGTCGGCTGCAAAGGTCCGGCTGTCGCCGTCGTAATCACGCTCCATCGTGAGGCCTTCGCCCGCGATGGCAACACAAGACAGGGAAGATCCGCTGCGGCGATACCCGGCGGAAAATCCGTTGCTGGCGGCCAGATGCACCGCAGTGGCGGAATAGGCGGCAGAGGCGGATTGCACCTGTGTCACGCCGGCAACCGCCATGGCCGCCGCTTCGGCTTCTTCGGCACGCGCTTGCAGCATCGCCGGATCGGGTTCTGCTGCGGGGTCATGTAATTCCAGCGCGCCGGCATCGGTGGAGTGTGCCAATTGGGCGGGATCGGCCAGCCCGATAAAGGGGTCTTCCGGCGCTTCACGCGCCATGGCGACCGCCCGTTCCGCCATCGCGGCCAGAGTTTCCGGCCGGGTGTCCGAGGACGAGACATTGGCCTGTCGCTGCCCCAGCAGAACCCGCAGGCCGATATCGGTGCCTTCGGCCCGTTCGGCCTGTTCCAATGCGCCGCTGCGCACGTCGACATTCAGCGAGGTGCCGGTCATGGCGATGGCATCAGCGGTGTCGGCGCCGGCGGCGCGTGCGGCGGCAAGCAGCGCCTCGGTCAGGTCTTGCAACGATTGCGGCATGTCAGTCTCCTTGGACGGCAGAGGTAAAGTGCCGCGACCGCCTGTGCAAGGCCATGCCATAGGCCGGCCTGCAACTGATTTCACGTCCCGGGATCAGACTTCGATGAATTGCGGGGCGTAATCGACCGGGAAATTCACCGAGCGGGCGATGAAACAGACCTTGTGGATCTCATGATGGATCGCCTCGGCCCGGGCCAGATCTGTGCCGATCGGCACCTTGATCCGGGGGTGCAGGGTGGCCCGAATAAAACGACCGGCGCCGTCGGGCGTGCTTTCCCCCTGTCCGATTGGCGTGTCGGTATAGGCCTGAACCGCGATCCCGGCCTCGGATGCCAGGTGCAGATACCACAGCATGTGACAGGCCGAGAGCGCGGACAGCATCAAATCTTCGGGGTTCATCAGGGTCGGATCGCCGCCCAGCATCGGGTCGTTGGAACAATGCACCACCGGTTTGCCCGGCACTGCGATGTCCCAGGTCCGGTCATAGGCGCGGTAAGCGCTGGTGCCGCTGCCGCGGTTGCCGGTCCAGGAAATGGCGGTGGTGAAATCATGGTGTTTGGCCATTGGGCGCCCCCCTTGGGTTATGTCGTGACCACAATGGCGCAGCGCGCCGCAGTGGCAAGGGCCGAGATTGACCGGGTACGGGGTGTGGCGGGGGTCAACAGCGTATTGCACAGCGCCGGGTCGGCCGTTAGGATTCCATGGATGCAAGATCCACAACTGGACCCCCGCAAGACCCCGCGCCAGGCCCGCAGCCGCAAGACCTGTGATGCGATATTGCGCGCCGCCGCAGAGATTCTGGCCAAATCCGGCCAGCGCGGATTGAACACCAATCACGTGGCGCAAAAGGCCGGGGTGTCGATAGGCTCGCTTTATCAATACTTTCCCAACAAGCAGTCCATCGTTGTCGCCCTGATCGGCGACCGGCGGCAGGCGGTGTTTGATGATATGGACAGGGTCGCGCAAGCGCAGGAGGGCGCGGGGCTGGCAGAGATCATTCGCGCCATGACGGCAGTGCGCCTGCGGCATGGGTTTGATCGCCCGGCTCTGGCTGCGGCGCTGGAACGGGCCGAAGCGGAATTGCCGCCCGATCCGGCCTTGCGGCAACAAAAGACCCGGGAACAGGCGCTGATCGTGGCGGTTTTGGCGGAACATTACGTCGACGACCCCGAAACCGTGGCGCGGGATGTGCTGGCGATTGGGGATGGCATGAGCAGCGCGGCGATTGCCGCAGGCGAGGCCGACGCAGATGCGCTGATGGCACGGGTCGATCGTTCGGTCACCGGATATCTGAGCGGCGTGCCGGTCGGGACCTAAGCGCGCGTGTCAAAACTTGGCGGACCCCGAAAAAGGGCGCCCCTTGCGGCGCGCCCTGAATGTTGGTGTCGAAAATGGGGCGCGCTTATTGAATGCGCTGACCATTGGCCAGGACATGGCCCTGTTCGTTCACTTCGATTTTGGACTTCAACACGTCATCCCCGGCAGACACCGCAAACATGCCCATCATCATCCGTGCGCCCATGGCCTGCTCCTCGGGCACGATGCCCATGGTGACCAGCTTGTCGATCAGCGCATTTGCGCCGGTCAGCTCTGCGTTCACCTCGCCCAGCGGGCGCGGCATGCCACCAAAGGTTTGCAGATCGGAATTGTCAAAGGTGAAGGCCCCCGATCCGGTCAGAACTGCGCCAACCGCGTCAATCACCAAGGAATTCAGCGTCAGCTCGTGCAATTCGGCCGGCATGTCCGACATAGCCATTTCTTCGGCTTGATCAGGGTCAAACAGGTCAAACAACATCCGCGCCTTGCCGGTCAGGTCGATCTTGATGGTGGCGGGATCACGCGGCAATTGTGCGCCGGAATCAAAGATGTTCCAGATCAGATCATTCATCACAAAGTTGCCGAGGGTGATGCCCGCGGCCACATCGGCGGGTTCGTCGCTTTTGGAAACCGGCAGGGCAAGGTTGCCGCCCAGTTCGTCAGCCTTCAACGCGATGGGAAAGGGGATGTCGCCGCCCTGCATCTGCACGTCATAATCATCGACCAGGAAGTCATAGGACCAGGCCTGTGGCGTCATTGCCATGTTGAACACGCCGCCCGCCGAAGATGAGGCAAAGTTGACCGCGTCGCCATGTTCGACAAAGTTGAACTGCGTATTGCCGCTGTCGTAAGAAAATTCACCGTCGATATCCATGACCTGCAACAGCGCTGTGGGGTCTTCGGGATCAATTTCCAGCGGCAATTTGCCTGTGCTGCCATAGCTCAGCCCCTCCAGCCCGCCCTTGAACAGCATTGTGTTTTCGGCATTGTCGGGGTCGCGTCCGGCAAAATCATAGCTCACGCTATCAATGGACATGGTTTGGGCGATGTCGCGCATCTCGTCGGTTTTGATCGCCGATTGCCCGCTCAGCCCGGTCAGGACCAGCGCGCCGCGGAACACCTCGGCCGGGACATTGTCACCATCGGCAATCAATTCGGCCAAAGACACCTTGGTCGAGGTCGCGGAATAGACCCAGGTCGTGTCATTGGGGGCACCGGACACCGTCATGTCCAGACCGTCGGTTTCATAGCGGATTGTGGCGGTCACCGGGTCGGCGTAATTGTCGACATCCAGCACCACATTCATATCCGCAGGCCAGGCCACATCGACCGCGCCGCCATCCTGGGTCAGGGTGATTTCCGGCATCTTGACGGTGGCGGATGTGTTCGCCTCTGGAATGGGGATCGACATCACGATTTCTGATAGGGTCAGCGTGTCGCCCGACGTGTTTTCGGTGGCGGTCACGGTATAACCATAGCCTTCCATATAGCCTTTGAGATCGGCCCAAACCTGATCAGGGGTCACATCTGCGGCGGCGGACTGCACCAGGGCCAAAGTGGCCAGTGCCGTTGTTCCGGTTAGTTTTTTCCAAGATGACATAATCAATGGACCTTTCATGTGAATGACTGCCGCAACTTCACTTGCGTGGATTTATTGGTCAAGGGGGGCATTCCTTACCTTTGTTGGGGTGTCGGCGTTTTCCCGCGCGGCCGGACGTTGCTGGACCTGTTCCACCCTTGGGGCTAGGTAAGTGTCAAACGAGATTTGGCAAGAGGTTCGATATGACGCAAGTGATGAGTGGGAAATGCGTGATGATCACCGGAGCAAGCCGGGGCATCGGTGCCGCCGCCGCACGCGAATTTGCGGGTGCCGGGGCAAAGGTGGTTTTGGTCGCGCGGAGCGAGGAAAGCGTTGCTGATCTGGCGGGGGAAATTGGCCCCGATGCCCTGGCCGTGCCTTGTGATGTCAGCCGCTACTGGGAGGTCGAGGCCGCAGTGCGCGCGGCGGTGGAAACCTTTGGCCGGTTGGATGTGCTGATCGGCAATGCCGGGGTGATCGAACCGATTTCGCTGCTGTCCGAGTCCGATCCAGAGGGCTGGAGCCACGCGATCGACATCAACCTGAAGGGGGTCTACCACGGTATGCGCGCGGCGATGCCGGTGATGATTGCGGCGGGCGGCGGCACGATCCTGACGGTGTCTTCCGGTGCGGCGCATGCCCCGATGGAGGGGTGGAGCCACTATTGCGCGTCCAAGGCCGGGGCGGCGATGTTGACCCGCAGCGCCGATATGGAAGGCCGCGATCACGGCATTCGCGCCATTGGGCTGTCTCCGGGCACGGTGGCGACGCAGATGCAGCGCGACATCAAGACAAGCGGGATCAATGCGGTCAGCGAATTGGACTGGTCCGATCATATCCCGCCGGAATGGGTGGCCAAGGCTTTGCTCTGGATGTGTCTTCCCGAAGCAGATGCGCATCTTGGGGATGAGTTGAAGCTGCGGGACGAAGCTTGGCGGCGTCAGTTGGGGCTGATTGCGTGATTGAGATCACGCGCGACGGTGGTTTCTGGCTGGTGACGATCAACCGGCCCGACAAGGCCAATTCACTGACACCCGAGATGTTGGAGGATCTGGTCAAAATCGCCGAAAGCGCGGCTGAGGCGAAGGTGTTTGTCCTGACGGGCGCGGGCAAGGTGTTTTCCGCCGGGGCGGACCTTGACGCGGCCAAGGCCGGGCTGGCGGTGTCCGATGACTGGGAACGGCTGTCCGGCGCGGTTGCGGCATTGCCGGGGCTGACGATTGCAGCGTTGAACGGCACCCTGGCGGGGGGCAGTTTTGGCATGGCGCTGGCCTGTGATCTGCGGATTGCCGTGCCCGGCGCGCGGTTCTTTTACCCGGTGATGAAACTGGGCTATCTGCCACAACCGTCGGATCCGGGCCGTTTGGCGGCATTGGTCGGGCCGTCGCGGGCCAAGCTGATCCTGATGGGCGGGGCCAGGGTTTCGTCTGATGAGGCACTGGCCATCGGGCTGGTGGATCGTATCGTCGCGCCCGAGAGTTTGATGGATAAGGTGCGGAGCCTGGCCGCCGATACCCTGGCAGCCAAACCCGAAATTGCCAAAGGCATAAAACGGATCTGTGCCGGGGTGTAACAGGTTGTGGCCGACGCCATGATACCGGGGGCGGGATCGTCCCCCAAGTCGCAGGATCAATTGGGGTCAGCCCCCAAGCGGAAGATTCAATTGGGGGCCAGCCCCCAAGCCCCCGGGATATTTACCCCAAGAAGAAAGTCGGATCGGGACCTGATCGGGTGCGGTTTGCCGTTACCGCCGCGCTGCGCGCATTTGCAGGGCTGGATCACTTGCTTCCGTGAACGGGGCGGGGCATCACAGAGCAATATCTGTGGCTGGGGCCTAGGGACGTGGAGTTGGTGAATGGAATTTGATCTCGCAAATCAGCCGGAGATAGTACAGCAGGCTGCGGGCTATGCGCTTCAGGGGTGGGATCTGGCGATGTCCTGGCTGTTGAGCCCAGAGGCCTGGTCGCAATTTGCCTTGCTTTTGGTGGCCTGGTTTGCGGCCCGCTATGCCAACAAGAAGTTGCAGCCGCTGTTGCAGCGCTGGTTGACGCCACCCGAAGGTCATTTGGGCTTTTTGACCAAGGCGCGGCTTTTTGTTCTGCAATTCCTGCCGCTTTTGCTGCCGCTTCTGGCCTATGGGTTCACCGGGATCGGCGAAAGCGTGGTGCGGTCGATCTTTGACAGCGGTGCGGTCATCGCCTTTGGCAAGCGTCTGTTCCTGTTCCTGGCGGTGCGCATTCTGGTGCGTGACATCATTGCGGATCCGCTGTTCAAGATGCTGGGCAAATATGTATTGTTGCCGGTTGCCGGGCTTTATGTGCTGGGTCTGCTGGATCTGGTGCAGGCCAAGCTGGCGGATACCGTCGTGCCCCTGGGCAATCTGTCGTTTTCGGTGTTGTCGCTGGTGCAATTTGTCATCGTGGGCGGCATCATTTTCTGGTTTGGCCGCTGGTCCAAAGATCAATCGGCGGCTCTGATCCACAAACAAGAGGACATGCGCCCCGCCACCCGGCAGCTGGCTGAAAAGGCCGCGGAAATCGCAATTTTCGGCGTCGCGTTCCTTGTCTTTATGAATATCATGGGCATTCCGCTGACCTCGCTCGCGGTGCTAACGGGGGCGCTGGGTGTCGGGATCGGGTTTGGTCTGCAAAAGATTGCGTCGAATTTCATATCTGGCGTGATCCTTCTGCTCGAAGGGCAGGCGACCGTGGGCGATTACGTCGAACTGGACGGTGGTGAGGCTGGCACCATCATCAAGATGACCGCCCGCGCCGCCATTCTGGAAAGCTTTGATGGCCGCTGGATTGTTGTTCCGAACGAAGATTTCATTGTCACCCGCGTGGTGAATTATTCCGATCAGGGCAGCGCAAACCGCTATGAGGCGCCGTTTTCCGTCAGCTATGATACCGATATCAATCTGGTGCCCGATATTATTGAAAAGGCCGTATCGACCCACCCCCGCGTGCTGGATGAGCCCTATCCGGCGGATTGCGAATTGCGTGGGTTTGGCGACAGTGGCATTGATTTTGCAGTGGAATTCTGGGTCAACGGGCTGGACGACGGGCCGAACAAATTCACCAGCGATGTGCTGTTCCTGATTTGGAACGCGTTGAAGGACAACGGAATTGAAATCCCCTATCCGCATCGTGTGATCGAGGTGAAGGGGGATTTGGGCGCCCTCGCGCCAGCCGCCAAGCCCGAACGCGCCAGGCCCAAGAAGCCCAAGGCTGTGACCCGAAAGGTATGAGAGTTCCGGCGCTGGTGATTGGCGGCGGCCCCGCCGGATTGATGGCAGCAGAGATGCTGGCCGAGGCGGGGATTGGCGTTTTATTGGCAGAGGCCAAGCCGTCACTGGGGCGCAAATTCCTGATGGCGGGCAAGTCCGGGTTGAATCTGACCCGTGATCAGCCGTTTGCGGCGTTTCTTGCGGCCTATGGCACAGGGGCCGCGGCGCTGCGCCCGATGCTGGATGAATTTGGCCCGTCTGATGTGATGGCCTGGGCCAAAGGTCTGGATCAGACGCTGTTCACCGGGCCAACCGGTCGGGTGTTTCCGCAGGTCATGAAAGCCTCGCCTCTGCTGCGCAACTGGTTGGCGCGCCTCCAGGACATGGGGGTGGACCGCCGCACGCGTTGGCATTGGCTGGGCTGGGACGGCGCGGTGGCGCTGTTCGAAACACCCGAAGGGCGGGTCGAGGTTACGGCGGATGTCACCGTTCTTGCGCTGGGCGGGGCGAGTTGGGCGCGGCTGGGATCGGATGGTGCCTGGGCCGGGATATTACAGGCCGAGGGGGTGAGCGTCGCGCCGTTCAAACCTGCCAACATGGGGTTGAGCGTGGATTGGTCGCCGCATATGGCCACCCGGTTCGGCATGCCGGTCAAGGGCGTGGCCTGGCATGCCGGCGCGTGTGTCAGCCGGGGCGAAGCGGTGATTTCCCAACGCGGGTTGGAGGGCGGCGGGATTTATGCCGTTGCCGCCGCAGTGCGCGATGGCGCGCGCCTGACGGTCGATCTGGCGCCGGATGTGGCGCAGGATGTGCTGGCCGATCGGTTGGCCAGACCGCGCGGCAAAATGTCAGCCGCCAATTTCCGTCGCAAGGCCGCGCGCCTCGATGGCGTTCAACAGGCGCTGCTGATGGAATTTGCCCGCCCCTTGCCCGCTGATCCGGTGGCTTTGGCCAGGCTTCTCAAATCCTTGCCGGTCATTCACGCCGGGCCGCGCCCGATGGACGAGGCGATCTCGACCGGCGGCGGCGTGACCTTTGACGCTTTGTCACCGGCGTTGGAATTGCGCGCAAGGCCGGGGGTGTTTGTGGCCGGCGAAATGCTGGACTGGGAGGCCCCGACAGGCGGCTATCTCTTGACCGCCTGTTTGGCGAGTGGCCGCTGGGCCGGACAGGCCGCAGCACGGCACGCGGCGGCTTGCCACGGGTCCACCACCATGTAATGCATCACCGGAATTGGGGGATGTGTCATGAATACCGGTTTGATCCTGTTGACGCTGAGTTATGTCTTCAGCCAGTTTTTTCGGTCGTTTCTGGCGGTGATGGCCGATGTGCTGGAACGTGATATCGGGGCGCGGCCGGATGATCTCGCGACGGCGTCGGGCATCTGGTTTTTGGTCTTTGCGGCGATGCAGATCCCGGTCGGGGCCGCTCTGGACCGGTTTGGTCCCCGGCGGACATCGGCGGTCCTGTTTCTGATCGGCGGGGCTGGTGGGGCGGCGGCCTTTGCGCTGGCCCAAACGCCGCTGCATGTGATGTTGTCCATGGGATTGATCGGCATGGGGTGCTCCCCGGTGTTGATGGCGTCTTACTACATCTTTGCGCGCAATTACCGCCCAGAGATCTTTGCGTCGCTTGCGGCCCTGGTCTTGGGGGTGGGCACCCTGGGCAATCTGGCGGGCACCGTGCCGCTGACGCTGCTGGTCGAAGCCATCGGTTGGCGGGAAACCCTCTGGGCGCTTGCGGCCCTGGCCGGGGCCATTGCGGTGGGATTGCATTTCACAGTCCAGGACCCACCCCGGGTGGAAACCACCAGGAAAGGGTCGGTGCTGGATCTGCTGCGCATCCCGGCCCTTTGGCTGATCTTTCCGATGATGTTCGTCAATTATGCCGCCGCCGGGGGGCTGCGCGCCCTGTGGATCGGCCCGTATTTGCGGGATGTTCATGGTTTGACGGCGGGGGCGATTGGCATTGCCACGCTGATCATGGGGGTTGCGATGATTGCCGGCACGTTTGCCTATGGTCCGTTGGACCGCTGGCTGGGCAGCCGGAAATGGGTGGTGCTCGCGGGCAGCGCCCTCGGGCTGTGCGGGACCGTGACGCTTTGGCTTTGGCCACAGCCGACGATGGTACTGTCGGTGGCCTTGTTCTGTGTCGTTGGCTTCTTCGGCATGGCCTTTCCGATGATCCTCGCCCATGGGCGCAGCTACGTGCCGCCGCATCTGGCCGGGCGGGGGGTGAGCTTGCTGAACCTGTTTGGCATTGCCGGGGTGGGCCTGTCTCAGGTGGTGACGGGCCGGGTGCAGGAGATCGCAACTCAAACCGGCACAATCGCCGAAAGCTATGCCCCGGTCTTTGCGGTCTTTGCCGCGCTGACGCTGGCGGGAATGCTGCCCTATCTCTTCAGCCGCGATCGCCTGGATTGATCCCGTCCAATCCTTCTTCTGTTAAAAAAATATCCCGGGGGAGGCCAAAGGCCGGGGGCAGAGCCCCCATTTGCCACCCCGCGCCCCAATCTTCGGGCTTTGATCAGGCTGCCCTGCCGGGTTAGGGTTCCCCCATCTCGGCGGATTGAAAAACGGGGCGCGGCATGCGGTTTTGGATATTTGTGTTCGGATTATTGGCATTTGCAATGCCGGTACAGGCGGCAAAGTTGGCCTTTGTGCTGGGCAACGAAAATTATGGCCAGCTCAGCGATCTTCGCAATGCGCATGAAGATGCCCGCGCCTATAGCGAGGCTTTTGGCGATCTGGGCTATGCCGTTTCCTATCACCAGGATCTTGACCTTGGCGATACGATTGATGCGCTCGACAGCTTTCTCAACCGGATCTCCCTCGGGGATGAGGTTGTCATCGTCTATTCCGGCCATGGCTGGAGCGACGGGGCCACCAATTACCTGATCCCGACAGACGCGCCGCGCCAGGGCAGTGACCGGGTGTTGGAACGTCGGTCCATCGCATTGAAAAATGGCTTGAACGGCATTCTGGACGAGGTCGAGGCCGCCGGCGCTTCGCTGACGGTGGCGATTATTGACGCCTGTCGCAACAATCCGTTTGAACCGCCGGCCGGGCGCAAGAGTATCGGCATGACCCGTGGTCTGGCCCCGGTCAAGGCGGCCACCGGCACCTTTGTGATCTTTTCCGCCGGGGAGGGGCAAGAGGCGCTGGACCGTTTGCCCAGCGATCCGCCGGGCGCGCAGATGTCGGTGTTCACTCGCACGTTCCTGCCGCAACTGAAACGCGGTATTTTCCTTGAAGACGCCATTGCCAAGGCCCAGGTGGAAACCGCCCGGCTGGCGCTGGATTTCGATGGCCACCTGCAACATCCCGCTTATTACGACCAGACTTTGGGATATACCTGCCTGACCGAGGATTGCGGCACAGTCACTGCGGCGGTGGTGCAACCAGAGCCCGATTCACTTTGTGATTTGCTCTACGCCGAGGCCAAAGGCGCCCCAAGTTGTTTTGCCTTTGACGGTTATTTGCAAAGCTGCGGCACACATCCCTTTCGCGGCAATGCCGAGGCTTATCTGAAACGCAATTGCCAAGTTCAGGTTGCCGCCGTCGCCCCGCCCAAAGTGCAGCCAGAGCCGCAGCCAAAGGCCGTGGTCACACCACCGACGTCCGACGTCACGATGTCGAAATCGCTGAACCTGGTCAGCTGGGGGGGCGCCTATCAACGGTCTCAGCAAAGAGCATACACCACCCCTTATGCTGATAAAAATGCCGGTCTTTCGATCACTTGGCACGAAAATTCGTTTGAGGCCGTGTCACTGTTGTCAAAGGCCAGGGCCGCAGGAAATGACCTTGGGTGGGATTTGGTGGATGTGGTGGCCACCGATGCCATTCGGCTGTGCGACAAGGGATTGGTGATGGACATCAACCCGGATGCATTCCTCGCGCCCGCCCCGGATGGCAATTCTGCCTCCAGCGATTTTGGGCCCTTCCTGGTTTCGGACTGTGCGATTCCACAGATCGTCTATTCCTCTGTTGTGGCCTATCGCACCGATCTGGTGGGCAACCGGCCCCCGCGTGACATCTGTGCGTTGTTTGATCTGGACGGCTATCCCGGCAAACGCGCGTTGGAGAAGCGTCCGAACAACAATCTGGAATGGGCGCTGCTGTGTGATGGCGTGCCACATAGCGACATTTATGATGTGCTGGCCACCAATGCCGGACAGCGGCGGGCGCTGGCGAAACTCGACACGATCAAGGATCATGTGATCTGGTGGCAGGCCGGGGCCGAGACGCCGCAGCTTTTGGCCGATGGCGAGGTGGTCATGGGGTCCAGCTGGAATGGGCGGTTCTTTTCGCTGATCGAAGAGCAAAAGCAACCGGTTGCCATGTTGTGGGATGCCCAGGTGTTGGATTTGGATGTCTGGGTCATTCCAACCGGTTTGTCCGCGGAACGTCTGGCGCGGGTGCGCGATTTCCTGTGGTTTGCCACGGATACCCAACGTTTGGCGGATCAGGCAAAATACATTCCCTATGGCCCCGCGCGTGCGTCTTCGGCCGAATTCGTGGGCTTTCATGCCGATCTGGGGGTCGACATGGCCGCCCATATCCCCACTGCCCCGGCGAATATGCGCAATGCCTTTGTCTACAATTACGACTTCTGGGCGCGGCATTCTCTGGATCTGAATGATCGGTTTGCGGCCTGGCTGGCCGAATGACAGGCCCGCACAACCAAAGGAACTGACCAATGCCCAAAGGCTATATCATTGCACATATCACGGTGCATGACCCGGAAACCTACAAGGAGTATATCCGCCGGGACACCCCCATATTGGCGGCCTCTGGCGGGCGTTTCATCGTGCGCGGCGGTCAGTCCAAGGTGGTCGAAGGCGACAGCCAGGAACGCCATGTGGTGTTGGAATTCCCAAGCTATGCCGCCGCGCTGGCGGCCTGGGATGACCCGGAATATCAGGCGGTCGCAGAGATCCGCCGCGCTTCTGCCGAGGGGAGTTTCGTGATTGTCGAAGGGGCGGAATAACAGGGGTCTGCAAACAGGCTGACCAAAGGAAACCGCCGGTTTCGGGTCCGTTTTGCGGCCAATGGCTTGTATCCTGAAGGGGCCGGGGGCATTGTCGCGCCCGATCCATTCCCCAGCCGGAGCCGCTGCGCATGTCTTTTTCCCTTGCCACCTGGAACATCAACTCCGTGCGACTGCGCGCCCCGCTTGTGGCGCGTTTGCTGGGCGAAGAGGCGCCGGATGTGCTGTGCTTGCAGGAATGCAAAAGCCCGGTCGACAAGATCCCGGTCGATGTCTTTCAGGAACTGGGTTATGCTTATATGGTTGCGCGCGGCCAGAAGGGCTATAACGGTGTGGCAATCCTGTCGAAACTGCCGATCACCGATGTCGGCGGCCGGGATTTTGCGGCGCTGGGCCATGCCCGCCATGTGGCGGGGCAGTTGGAAAACGGGGTGACCATTCACAATTTCTATGTGCCCGCGGGTGGTGACAAACCTGACCGCGCGGTGAACGAGAAATTCGGTCAGAAACTGGACTACCTGACAGAGATGCGCGATTGGTTTCATGCCGAGACACCCGAAAAGGCGATCCTAGTCGGGGATCTGAACATTGCGCCGCGCGAAGATGACGTTTGGGACCACAAGAAACTGCTGAAAGTGGTGTCGCACACCCCGATCGAGGTCGAACATCTTGCCCAGACCCAGGAGGCTGGCGGTTGGGTGGACATCACCCGCAAGGATATTCCGACCGGCAATCTCTATAGCTGGTGGTCCTATCGCTCGCCCGATTGGGACAATGCGGACAAGGGCCGGCGGCTTGATCATGTTTGGGCAACGCCGGATATCGCCAATGCGGGTCATGACAGCCGGGTGCTGCGCGCGGTGCGTGGCTGGGAAAAGCCCAGCGATCACGCCCCGGTTTTTGCCAGTTTCGACCTCTGACCCTCAGGTCAGATCAGCAATCACCTTGGCCAGTGCGTTCCCAAGCAGCTGATGGGCATCGGCTTCGAAATGCACGCCGTCGACATCGCTGGTTTCGATCACTGATCCGGCGTCGAAAAACCCCACGCCACGCGCCTTGGCCAATTCGGCCAGCGCCGGGGCGAGGGTCGGGCCATGCGCTGCGGCGCCGATGAATTCCCCCCGGAGCGGGCCAACTTCCTTGACCGCGGGCGGGCAGATCAACAGAATTTTCATGTTGGGGTGATGGGGGCTCACGTCGCGGTGCAGCGCATGATCCAGCAGCCCGGCAATACCGGCCGCAATGCGCGGGCCGCTGGGAAAAAACCGGGTTTTCAGATCGTTGGTGCCCAACATGATGGTCAACACATCCACAGGCTTGTGAGACGCCAGCGCGATTTTCAACCCCAGAGCGCCGTTCATATGCGGGCCCATGATCGGATCTGAAATCGCTGTCGTCCGCCCCGGCAGGCCTTCTTCGATCAGCGCCCATCGCGGGCCCAATGCCGATGCCATCACCCGGGGCCAGCGGATGGTCGGTTTGAACCGACGGGATTCGCCGGTCGTGACAATCGGTTTGGTTCCATGGGTGTTGGAATCGCCGTAGGTCATCACGGTGCGCGTCATCTCTTGCCCTTTCAATATCCTCGCCGCCAATGCTAGATAGCCGCCAACCACAGGTAAACCGCCGTTTTGCGTTGTATGCGCCGCGGCAACGCCCATATCAGGCGAAACCCATTTGAAGGAGCGGATCATGCTGGAATTCGGCCAAGCCCAGAACAATGCCCCCGCGGGCGGTGCGTTGATCAAAGACGTCACAGAAGCGGACTTCATGGCCGAGGTTGTCGAAGCCTCGATGAAAGTGCCGGTGATCGTCGATTTCTGGGCGCCATGGTGCGGCCCGTGCAAGACGCTTGGCCCGATGCTGGAGGCTGCGGTGACCAAAGCCAAAGGCGCGGTGCAGATGGCCAAGGTCAATGTGGATGAGGCACAGTCCATCGCCGGCCAGTTGCGGGTGCAATCCATCCCGACGGTCTATGCGTTTTGGCAGGGCCAGCCGATTGACGGTTTCCAGGGCGCGGTGCCGGAATCCGAAATTCAGGCTTTTGTGGAACGGGTGGTCGCGGCCGGTGGTGGCGATGCCAGCGGCGGATTGGATAAGGCGCTGGAGGCGGCCGAGGAAATGCTGGAACAGGGCGCGGCGGTTGATGCGGCCCAGACGTTTTCCGCAATCCTTGGCGAAGAGCCGACCAATGCCAAAGCCTATAGCGGCTTGGTGCGTTCGCATATCGCGCTGGACGATCTGGAACAGGCCGAGGCGATCCTGAACGGCGCCCCGGCCGAGATTTCCAAAGCGCCAGAACTGGAGGCGGCCTTTGCCCAGCTGGAGCTGGCGAAACAGGCGGCAGGTGCCGGCCCGCTGGACGATCTGCGCGCGGCCGTGGCGGCCAATCCCGATGACATGCAGGCGCGGCTTGATCTGGCCCAGGCGATCTATGCCGCGGGTGATGCCGAAGGCGCGGTTGCCGAATTGCTGGAAATGTTCCGCCGGGATCGTGAATGGAACGACGGCGCCGCCAAGACGCAGATGTTCACGATTTTCGACGCATTGAAGCCAAATGATCCGGTTGTTTTGAACGGTCGCCGCAAATTGAGCTCGATGATATTTGCCTGATCGTTTTTGGGGGCTAGGTTAGGGGTATGATCAAAGCTGCCGACCTCCCCGATACTCTCCCGGTGTTTCCATTGCCCGGGGCGCTTTTGTTGCCCCGGTCGCGATTGCCGCTGCATATTTTTGAACCGCGATACCTTGCGATGATCGAGGATTGCATGAAAACGCCGCAGCGGCTGATTGCGATGGTGCAGCCGAATCCCGGCCCGGAAAGCAAGGACGGCCGCCTGCATTCCATTGGCTGTGCCGGGCGATTGACCCAGTTTTCCGAAACCGAGGACGGGCGATATATGATCACCCTGACCGGGATTTCGCGGTTTCGGATCAAGCGCGAGGTCGACGGGTTTTCGGCCTATCGGCGCTGTGATGTGGATTGGAGCGGCTTTGACCGCGATCTGGGTCATGCAGAACATGATGCCGGTCTGGATCGGGCGCAGTTCATGACGCTGCTGAACCGGTTTTTCGAGGCCCGTTCGCTTGAGGCGGATTGGGAAACCATGCGTGATGCGGATGAGGAGCTGTTGATCAACTCGCTCTCCATGCTGCTTGACCTGTCGCCAGAGGACAAACAGGCGCTGCTGGAGGCGCCTTCGCTTGCGACCCGGCGGGAAACGCTTGTCACGCTGATTGAATTTGCCCTGCGGGGCGGCGCATCCGAGGATTTGATGCAATGAATGACACGCCTGCCAAGACCGATACCTTTGACCGCCGGATGCTGGAGGCGCTGGTGTGCCCGCGCACCCAGGAACCGTTGAGTTTTGATGCCGAGCGTCAGGAATTGGTCTCGAAGAAGGCGGGGCTGGCCTTTCCGATCCGCAACGGCATTCCGGTGATGCTGGTGGATGAAGCGCGGGTGATCGAATAGCCGATCTTGACGAAAAATGGGGCCCCGAAGGGCCCCAGTGACTGCTGCTCGTGGTTCTTGGCCTGTTTCTTGTTGGTCGTGTGAACAGGTCTGAACGTTATCTGAGTATTCGGTCGTCCGGGTGCACGTCCGGGGTCGAACACGCGGCGATACCCCCATTTGGGTACAGCTGCACATTGCCCGGCCGCGCAGAATATGCGCCCCTTGCGGATGCCCCGCCAGATTTGGAGATTTAGCGGAGATATTGTCGCAGTATCGAAAGCTTGTGCCATATATAGCAAAAAGACGCCGAATCAGTCAACGATTACCTGATTCGTTTTTGCGATTCGCTGATGAGTGCCGGGGGCTGATGCGCTCTGATCCGGCAAATCCTGATGGGCCAAGGGCTTAGCCGTTTTCGCGCAAGACCGAACCCGCAAGATAAAGCGATCCACAGATCAAGATACGCGGGCCCACACCGTCGGCGGGGCTGTTTCGGGACAACATGCGCAGGGCGCCGGCCACCGAGGCGGCTGTGTGTGCGGGCAATCCGACGGATGTCGCGGCGGCGGCGGTGGTTTCTGCGGGCAATGTGTTGGCCTCGCCGGGGATGGACACAGCGGTCAGGCTGTCGGCAACCGCGGCAAGCGGGCGCAGGTAGTTGGCGATGTCCTTGGTGTTCAACATGCCGCAAATCAGATGGGTTGGCCGTTTCGGCAGCCGTGTCAGATGCGCCGCCAGCGCCTGGCCGGCAGCGGCGTTGTGCCCCCCGTCGAGCCACAGTTGGGCATTGGGCACCAGATCGACCAATGGCCCAGAGGTCAGATGTTGCATGCGCGCAGGCCAGACCGCGTTCGTGACCGCCGCCTCGCAGGCGGGTTCGGCAAAGCCAAGATGGCGCAAGGCCGCCAGCGCCGCGCCGCCATTGTCGATCTGATGCGCGCCGGGCAGATTGGGCAAAGGCAGGTCCAGCAGGCCGCTTTCATCCTGATACACCATGCGCCCGCGTTCTTCGAAGGCATGCCAATGCTGGCCATGGGCGATCAGGGGCGCGCCAAGTTTGGCGGCGGTGGCCTCGATCACCTCCATCGCCTCGTCCGGTTGCGGGCCAACGACACAGGGGACACCGCGTTTCAGGATGCCAGCCTTTTCGGCGGCGATCTTGGCCAGTGTATTGCCAAGGAATTGTTCGTGGTCGATCGAGACCGGGGTGATCACGGTCAATGCCGGCCGGTCGATCACATTGGTGGCGTCCAGCCGCCCGCCAAGCCCGACTTCCAGCAGGGTAAAATCCGCCGGGGTGCGCGCCATGGCCAAAAGCGCAGCACAGGTGGTGATTTCGAAATAGGTGATCGTGTCGCCCGCGTTGGCGACGTAACATTCATCCAGATGGGCGGTGAGCGCATCTTCGGTGATCAGCGTACCCGCCAGGCGAATGCGTTCGTGAAACCGCGCCAGATGCGGCGACGTATAGGCGTGCACATGTTTGCCCGCAGCCTCGAGCCCGGCGCGGATCATCGCCTGGGTCGAGCCTTTGCCATTGGTGCCGGCGATGTGGATCACCGGCGGCAGATCGCGCTCTGGATGGCCCAAGGCCGCCAAAAGCCGCCACATCCGGTCCAGCGTCAGGTCAATCACCTTGGGGTGCAGCGCCATCATCCGGTCGAGGATGGCGTCAGATTTGGTCGCGCTCATTCCGGGGTGGCAGGCTTTTCCGCCGTGTCCGGCGTCAGCGCCCCGGTGTCGTCCCCTTCGGCGGGTGCGGGCAGATCGCCTTTGATCTCTGGCGGCAATTGCATCAGCATGCGGGTGATGGTGATCAGCTCGTCGCGCATGTCCTTGCGTCGTGTCACCCGGTCCAACATGCCGTGTTCCAACAGATATTCAGCGCGCTGAAATCCTTCGGGCAGCTTTTCACGGATGGTTTGTTCGATCACCCGCTGTCCGGCAAAGCCGATCAACGCATTGGGTTCGGCAATCTGGACATCGCCCAACATCGCATAAGACGCGGTTACGCCGCCGGTGGTCGGATGGGTCAGCACCACGATATAGGGCAGACCGGCCTCTTTCAGCATCTGCACCGCCACGGTGGTGCGCGGCATCTGCATCAGGCTGAGAATGCCCTCTTGCATCCGCGCGCCGCCCGCTGCGGAAAACAGGATCAGCGGGCATTTCTGGGCCACTGCCCGTTGGGCCGCCGCAATGATCGCATTGCCGACATACATGCCCATCGACCCGCCCATGAACGAAAAATCCTGCCCGGCAGCCACGATTGGCGTGCGGCCGATTTCGCCCTGGGCGACCAGCATCGCGTCTTTTTCACCGGTTTTCTTCTGCGCCGCCTTCATCCGGTCCGGATAGCGTTTCTGGTCGCGGAACTGCAGCGGATCGGCCAGCACCTCTGGCACGTCAACCTCGTGAAACACGCCGCCATCGAACAGCGCGGCAAAGCGGTCGCGCGGCGTGATCGCCATGTGATGGCCACAGGAGGTGCAGACATTCAGATTATCGGCAAGCTCGCGGTGGAACAGCATGGTTCCGCATTCGCTACATTTGGTCCAGAGATTTTCCGGCACCTCGCGGCGCGAGAAGATCGAGTTGATGTGCGGGCGCACATAGTTGGTGATCCAGTTCATGTCCGACCTGTGTTTTGGCCTGATGCAGGCGGTTTCAGCCTGAAATAAGACCCGTGGCGGGGAAATGCAATCAAACCCTTTGCAGGGATGAGCGATAGATGAACGCTGGATGACCGGCGCGGCCGGATTTTGCAAATCCAGTGGGCCAGAGGGATGGCCGGAGGGATGGGGTGGCCGATAGGGTGGGCGATGGGGCGGGATGTGTTGTGAATGAAACCCTTGGGGTGAAAACAAAAAACGGATGGTTAACGGGACTTGCGGACCCCGGTCTGTCCGGTCAAAATCGCGCGAATGCGTCGGCCTGCCCCTTGGAAAAGGTGTTTTGGCCGACATCACCAAGGGAGAGGCGCTGGCCATTGTGCGGGCCAGCCGGTTTTGCGACGGATGCGGCATAACTCAGAATTTTGGTCCGGGACGCGATTTCGCCAGGGAATTCGGTCAGGGCGTCCCGGTTGGGGGAAATACGCGCTGGTCGGCCTGATCGCGGGCGTCACCCTGGCGGGGTGTGGTTTGGACATCCCAGAGGATGCGCCGCAGCCGGGGTCTGCGTCAGCTGCAAGGCCGCAGTCCAATGCTGGCGGCGGGCTCGGGTTCTTGGCGGCGCTGAACGCGCCCAAATCCGGGACAAAGACCATTGCGCTGCAAACAAAGGTCGCGCTGGCAAATGGCGACGTTATCGTCGATGCACCCGCTGGGTGGTGCATCGAGCCAAAGTCGCTGAAAGCGCGCGGGCGCGGCGGTTTTGCGCTTTTGGCGGGCTGTCGGGCGCTGACCGAAGGCAAATCCGGGCCCTTCGTGCCGCCGGGCGCGTTAAGCGTCACGGTCTGGCCCCGCCGCCCGGCGGGCGAGGTGATTGCCACCGACGCCCTGCGTGCCATAATCCCGGATGCGGTGATCCTGGAGCAGCAAATGCACAACGGTGTTGTGTTGATGCGCATGCAATCGGGGCAGGCCGCAACCGAGACGGACCTGGGCGAGCCGCATTGGCGGGCGGTGTTCGTGCATGGCGGTCACATGGTGTCGCTGGCAGCCTTTGGTCCCAAAAATGGCGAGATCGCCAGCCGGGGCGGCAGCATGTTGCTGGCGGGTCTGGCCGCGGGCATTCGCACGGCGCAAAGTGGCGCGGGGGGCAATTCCGGTGACCTCTGACGCAACAGCGCTTGACCCGGCTGGGGCATTCAGGCGTTTGTAGACATTCGGGTGTTTGTAGAATTGTAAGGAATTTCAGCAAGACTGCGTCATCTCAGCGTGGAATTGCATAGCGGGTGGACAGGCAGGGGTCATGGCACGGCGGTCAGGCAGTATCTTGGAACGGATCGGGCATCGCTCGACATTGAAACGCTGGCGTGCGGCGGTCCTGGGCGCGGCCGAAGCCGATTTGCCCCGCCTTCGAAAACAACGCAAACAGGCCCGGCGCTTGCGCCATCACCTGAATGAATTGTTGTATATCGCGGAAAATCGTCTGGCCCTGCCCGCCATCGACAGCAATGCGATTTCCGCCCCCCATGACAGCGATTGGATCTGGCGTCCGGAATTGTGGCGTGGGCCCTTGCCGATACCGGGGCTGGTTTCGGTGGAAACCGGCGCGCAAATGGGCGCGGAATTGACCGTGTTCCACGATTGCGCCGAATCCGAACTGACACTGCGGCAGCTGCGCAATACGCGTAAATCTGACCTCGCACCGTTTGGCGTGCGCATGGATGTGTTCCGGTTTGACGGCTCTTACCTGTCGGTAGCGCTGGATCTTCCGGAACAGGCGGTTGACGGGCTGACGCGGGCCCATGTGATCCGCATGGAGTTCTTGATTGAAATGGAACGCCCGTTGGAAATTTTTGCCCGGCTGAACATCAAAAGCGGGCCGAATACGGAAAAGATCGTGCGGGAATTGCCGCTGACATCCGGTGATCGGCATGTGGAATTTGATCTGGCCTATTCCAAGATGAACGAAAAACGTATCGACAAGGCCTGGATCGACCTGATTTTCGAAGGGCCGCAGATGAACCAGGTGGTGATGCGCGATCTGACGTTCAGTCGCCGGCTGCGAGCCCAGATATAAGGAATGTGCCATGTCTGAACTGACGCTGACCAAGACCCGGTTTTTCGAAGGTGTTTGGGAAGGGGTGCTGCGTGACCGCGCGCCCGGCGCGGGCGACCCGTCGATCAAGGTAATGTACGGGGATCGCGCGCTGGATGGCATCAAGCTCAGCAAAGAGGGCGAAACCGGCACGTGGCAGGTGCGGTTTCGGATACCTCCGGCACTTCTGAGCGAGGGCAGCCATACTATCGTTTTTACCGATGCCGGGAACGGTGATGTGCTGGAAAGTTTCTCGCTTATGGCGGGAGAGGCGCTGGGCGATGACATCCGCACCGAGGTGGATCTCTTGCGGGCGGAGCTGGATTTGCTGAAACGCGCGTTTCGCAGTCATTGCCGCGAGGCGGGGTAAGCCCCCCCACCACAAAAGGCCACAGGTTTGATTTCATGCTGCGTTTCCGCCCCGGGATCGGCAAGTGGGCCGCCCGGGACCGGATCTTCGGACACCTGTTCGTGCCTGGGTTACGGGGCGGGGGCAGGTGCCCAAAGGCGATGCAATTGATGGCAAAACCGGACCTGGCTAGCAAATCCGCAGTGTCATCGGTGCTGAACGCCGCCGATTGAGGGTGCTGTGGCGTCATGAGCCAGAGACACCACCAGCAATTCTATCGGCGCGCTGTGACCCAACGTTCCGCGTGACAATTCCACGGCCATCGGGTGACCTCGCACCAGCAAGAGGAGGCCGCCAGATATGACCAGCTACCCCAATATGTTCCGCCCGCTCGACCTTGGGCATACGGTGTTGAAAAACCGCGTGCTGATGGGGTCGATGCACACCGGGTTGGAAGAAACCAAGGACTGGAAACGGGTGGCCGAGTTTTATGCGGCGCGGGCGCGTGGTGGGGTTGGGTTGATGGTCACCGGCGGCATGGCCCCGAACCGCGAAGGTGGGGTTTTCCCCGGCGCGGCGGGGTTGTTCACGCCGGACGATATTGCCAATCACCGCAGTGTCACCGACCGGGTACATGACGCGGGGGGCAAGATTGCGATGCAGATCCTGCACGCCGGACGTTATGCCTATGGTCCCGAATGTGTCGCGCCCAGTGCGATCAAATCGCCGATCTCGCCCTTCCCCCCAAGGAGCTGGACGAAGACGGTATCGAAAAACAGATCGCCGACATTGCCACCGCCGCCGCCCGCGCCCGCGAGGCCGACTATGACGGGGTCGAGGTGATGGGCAGCGAAGGCTATTTCATCAACCAGTTTCTGGTCGCCCATACCAACAAACGGACGGACAGTTGGGGCGGCAGCTATGAAAACCGGATGCGGTTGCCGATCGAGGTGGTGAAACGCGTGCGCGCCGCCGTTGGGGCGGATTTCATCGTGATCTACCGGCTGTCGATGATCGACCTGGTGCCCAATGGGTCGACCCATGACGAGGTTGTGCAACTCGCCCAAGAGATCGAGGCCGCTGGTGCCGACATCCTTAACACCGGTATCGGCTGGCATGAGGCGCGGATCCCGACCATCGCCACCTCTGTTCCGCGTGCGGCCTTTGCCTGGGTCACCAAGAAACTGATGGGCAAGGTTGGAATTCCGATCATCACCTCGAACCGGATCAACACGCCTGCGGTGGCGGAAGAGGTTCTTGAATCCGGATGTGCGGATATGGTGTCGATGGCGCGGCCATTCCTGGCGGATGCGGATTTTGTCGCCAAGGCGGCGGCGGGGCAGGGGGATCGCATTGCGCCCTGCATTGCCTGCAACCAGGCCTGTTTGGACCATACATTCAGCGGCAAGATTTCGAGCTGTCTGGTCAACCCGCGCGCCTGCCATGAAACTGAACTGGTGATCGCCCCTGCGGAAACGGCAAAATCGCTGGCGGTTGTGGGTGCTGGTCCGGCTGGACTGTCGGCGGCGCTGACGGCGGCGGATCGCGGACATGCGGTGACCCTGTTCGATCAAGCGGATGAGATCGGCGGCCAGCTCAACATGGCGAAACGTATCCCCGGCAAAGAGGAATTTGTCGGGTTGGTCGACTGGTACAAGACCATGCTGGCGCAATCCTCAGTTACCCTGCGGTTGGGTGCGCGGGTGACCGGCGACGATCTGGCGGGGTTTGACGAGGTCATTCTGGCCACCGGCGTCGCGCCCCGTGATCCGGGCATCGCAGGGCAGGATGGGCCCAATGTCCTCAGCTATATTGATGTGCTGCGCGGTGGGGCTGTGGTTGGCCCGCGGGTGGCGATCATTGGGGCCGGTGGCATTGGCTTTGATGTCGCGGAATATCTGGTCGAGGCGCTGCCATCGCCAACCGAAGATACAGAGGAATGGAAACGGCAATGGGGTGTTGGTGACCCGGCGTTGACACCGGGCGGGCTGGCGGCCGCAGGACCACAGCCCGAGGCACCGCAACGGCAGGTGACATTGTTGCAGCGCAAGGCGGAACGCCCGGGCAAGCGGTTGGGCAAGACCACCGGCTGGATTCACCGCGCGACGTTAAAGATGAAACAGGTCGAGATGCGGGCCGGGGTGAACTATGAGCGGATCACCGATGCTGGCCTTTGGGTGTCGCGCGGCGAAGCACGCGAAAACCCGGAGCTTCTGGAAGTGGACACCATCGTGATGTGCGCCGGTCAGGTGCCGGAACGATCGCTGGTCGATGATCTGGCGGCTCGCGGGATCACCGCACATGTGATTGGCGGCGCGGATGTCGCGGCGGAACTGGATGCAAAACGCGCGATAAACCAAGGCACGCGGCTGGCGGCGGACCTATAAGGCAGGCATCTCCGGTGCAGCGCGCCTACCTTGGGCGCGCGCACCAAATTCCCCGCCTTAGTGACCCTAGGCCGGTTCCCACAATTCGATGGCATTCCCGTCGGGGTCGTGAATGCGGGCAAACCGACCGATTTCCGGCTCATCCCATTCGGAGCGGGTTTCCACCGCGATGCCCGCCGCCCTCAGTTGGGCGGTCATCGCATCCATATCTGCAACGCGCAGGTTCAACATGACCTGCTGCGACGTCGGAAAGTAGTCGCTTTCCTTGCGAAAGGGGGCAAACACCGTTGGTCCGGCGGGTTGCGCCCAGACCGACATGCCGGTGTCGATGCCAAGATGTGTCGTGTACCAGGCCGCCAATGCATCCGGATCTGAAGACCGAATAAAGACCCCGCCAATTCCAGTTACTTTTTCCATCCAACTTACCTCAGATTATAGAATAATTAATAAAGCTTACCGCTTTACCCTGGGTCATTCAGGGATTATTTCCGTCGGAAAGCCGGGGTTTTCCTCATGAAAACAAGGGGCTTGGGCATGACGTCGGCCCATCCGGGCAAGGCCGGTTTCTGTGCGGCGGCTTGTTTCTTGTTTTCGCACAGTTAACCAAATACCGCCTTATTGTCAGTCCTCGGCCCAGATGCTGCCCGAATTCAAATCCATAAACGATCTGTGGAGTAACTTTTATATCGAGGAATATTTTATGGACCGTCTGACAGAAATGGAAGCGTTTGCCACAGTGGTCGATCAAGGCGGGTTCACCGATGCGGCGCGAAAGATGGGGATTTCGAAATCCGCTGTGTCCAAACATGTATCCTCGCTCGAAGCGCGTTTGGGTGCGCGGCTGTTGAATCGCACCACCCGCCGCGTCAGCCCCACCGAAATTGGCCTGGCCTATTATGACCGGGCGCGGCGTGTGCTGAACGACGCAGGCGAGGCAGATGCGCTTGTCACGTCGATGCAATCGGCGCCTTCGGGATTGCTGCGCATTTCTGTCGCGACCGATTTCGGGGTCAATCACATGTCACCGATTTTGGGCGATTTCCTGTCTGAATTCCCCGACATCACCGTCAACATGGTTCTGAACAATCGTTATGTCGAACTGATTTCCGAAGGTTTCGACATGGCCGTGCGTATCGGAGAGCTGGAAGACAGCACGCTTCGCGCCCGCAAGCTGACCGAGACCACCAAGCGCATGATCGCCAGCCCGGCCTATTTCGAAAAATATGGCCGCCCGCAACGGATTGACGATCTGAACGAACACAAGCTGCTGCATTATTCCAACCAATCCAGCGGCAATGTCTGGAAGGTCACGGCCCCCTCTGGCGAAAAACGTCAGGTGCGTACCGCCGGGTGGCTGAGCGTCAATGACGGGCAATCGCTTCTGAACGCCGCTGTTGCCGGGCTGGGCATCGCGTATCTTCCGTCCTACCTGTATGCGGATGCAATGGCGCAGGGTCTGGTCATGGATGCAATTCCCGACCTGCCAAACGAGACCCAAGGCATCTACGCGGTCTACCCGCCGGGCCGGTTCACCCAGCCCAAGGTGCGTGCCTTTATCGACTTTCTGGTGCATTCCTTTGCCGACAAAGGCCCGACAGAATGGTAAGTCAAATCAAGTAAGGTATTGGAAAGGCGGGAGTGTTCCCGCCTTTTGCCGTTATGCCGGGTTCAGCATCCGGCCCAACGACCGCCCGCCCAGAATGTGGACATGAAGATGTGGCACCTCTTGGACACCGTCACGACCGGCATTGGCGATCATGCGAAATCCGCCGCCCTGATCCAGCGAAACACCACAGATCTTGGCGACCGCCCCAATGCTGCGGACGTAATCGGTGATTTCGGCTTCACTGGCCTCCGTCGCAAAGTGGTCAAAGCTGACATAGGCGCCTTTCGGGATCACCAGAACATGTGTCGGCGCCTGGGGGGTGATATCCTTGAACGCGAGTGAATGCTCGGATTCAAATACCGGTTCACTGGGAATTTCGCCCCGCAGGATACGGGCAAAAATGTTCTGGTCGTCATAGGCATATGCCATGGCAGTCCTCAATCAGCAAAAAGTTTGTCGGTTAGGGCGATTTCCAGTGACGTTTCTGGCGTCGCCTGAAGAAATTCTGCAAGCGCCAGGGCCTTGACCTCTGGCGGGTCGCTTTCGCGCATCATGCTGTGATTTACAAATCCGGCATCGCGGATCTGGTTGCTTTCAAACGCCAGATCGTTGCGAATTGTCGGCAACAGCCGTTTCAAGGCATCGGGTTTTGTGCGCTCTCCGGCCAGACCCACGCGCTGGGCATGGCCCACAAGGTAGCTGTCGGAAAAGTCGCATTCGACCTCCAGCATACGGGTCACAGACCGGTCCCCGTAAAAATCCTGCAACAAATCGACATTTGCGGGGTCGAGGCAGATGACCAAACGGTTGGTATCGAAATTGTCGAACAACATGCGCAGCAAGGCCCGTCGGTGGCGGTGACGTTTGTCCATTGTGGTCTGAATACCGCCCAGATCCGGCAGCGGGCAGCTGTTTTCGTTGAACAAATATTCGACCGCGGGAATATTCGTCAGCTGCTGAATGCGGGACACCAGACGTTTGGCCACATGCCATTTCTTGCACACCACAATCAGCATTTCGCGGTTTCGCCCAAGCGAGCCTTCATTTTCCCAGAAGCGTGGTGCGAAACGGCGGCCATCGCGGCCCCGCCCCGCCAGAAAATGATAGAGCCCGCGCCCCTCGTTCGAGATCTGAAATTCTGCCCCATCCGAAGAGTAAAGCACCCCAAGCCGCCGCTTCAATTCATGCGCATCGGCGCTGATCTTGCGGGCGAACAGAAAATCCTGGCTGAGCAACAGGTCATAATGGTCATTGTGAAAATTGACCGGCATGCCGTAGTCGGAGAATATCAGAAACGTCAGCGTGCGGCTGCGAATTTCTTCTTCCGGCACCAGATGGCGCACCAGGGTTTGAAAAAATGTCTCGTCCGGAATCCAGGTGGTGGCGAAAAATCGCATCACATCCCGGCGTTCCCGGGTAAAATCCAATATCAATTCGATTGTGCGACGGCGCAGGCACCACCATTGGCTGCCGATCATGATCTGCAGATCCGCCGGAATCTCACGCTCCAGCCCCAGCTTCTTTTGCAGGTTCATTGCCGCGTAAAACAGCGTTTTGTTTTGCCGTTCGTTGAAGTAATGGCGGTAGATCAGCCGCTCTGCCTGGATTCCGGTCTTGATCCAGTCGCTTTCGAAAAAATCAAAACTTTCGATAAAGTCGGCGTCGTTTTCATCAAGAAATTCATGCACATACTCGGCCGATTTGATCGGCATGCAATCGCCGGACAGCATGTAGAAATGCGTCGCTTCGGGAAACGCTTCGACCGCCGCTTCGATGGCGTAAAGGGTGGCCTGCACCAGGCTCCATTCCCCCCAACCGCATTTGAGCCGCCGCTTCGCAAAGGTGACATGTTCATTTCCATCCAAAGCGGCACGGATCTGGTCATAATATGCTTTTGGGGCGCGGGCATCAAAATGCACCGACAGATAATCGCCGCGTGCGGTCAGCCGCTGGGCCTGTTTGATTATGGCCTCCGGATCCTTGTGACACAGCAATATGAAGGCGATTTTGGCCATTACTTTGTGTGATTTCCCCCACGATTATGCCGCAGTATCAGGTTAAGGCTGAATTTCCATTGAATAAACAGGCTTTATTACGAAATTCAATCCAGCGTATAGTCGCTGAAAAGCAAAAACCGGCAGGAGGCAGAACACAGTGGGCTTTCCAGGCACTTGGATGACAGAAAGTGAGAGCGTGGTGTACCGCGTGGTGCCGAAATGTGCCTGCTCGACCATCGGTCAGATCCTGTATTATTCCGACCATGGCGCGTTTTATGATGGCGACATCCATGATGCGACGCAGGGGCTGCATAAATGGGCGCGCGAAGAAAGCCAGCAGGTGATCAACGCCAACGTCAAGATGCATCAGGCCTATGCCTTTACCTGTGTGCGCAACCCTTATACCCGCATCCTGTCGTCGTTCTTTGACAAGATCTGCGGCATCCAACGCAACGGCAACCGGTATCGCGGCAATTTGGTGCCGATGCTGATTCAGAAATACGGGATCGAGGTTGGCGGCGACGATGGCAAAGGCGAATTCGACCAGATCGCCAGCTTCCGCCGCTTCCTTTTGTTTGCCCGGGATACGATTCGCTGGCGCCAACCGATGGATCCCGACATCCATTGGTCCGCCACCTCGGGCCATGTGTCGACCTTTATCGCCAACGGTGGCCGGTATGATCGGATCATCTGGACCGAAAAATTCAACGAGGGCATGAGCCAGGTGCTGGATGCGATCGAAACGCCGCATGCGATAAAACTGGATGACATTCCACGTTTCAACGAATCCGAAGGTCACGGACCAAAGCGGCTGCATCCGGTCGAGGATTATTTCGACGATCTGTCGATGCATCTGGTCTATGAAATGTACAAACGGGATTTCGATCTCTTTAAATATGATGTCGCCAACCCGGCAAACAAACAGCCGGTGGATGAGATCGACCTTGACGAGGTGCATGCGAAGCTGGGGGAATAGCGCCTGATCCCACAGCCCGCCGATGCATATCCGTCGCAGTCCCGGATCTGATCCGGGACCTCATATCAATTTTGTCGACCAGGAGGCCCCGGATCATGTCCGGGGCTTGCTGTTCGCAGCTGGCGATATCAGCCTGCTTCGCCGAGGCCGGCTGCTTCGAACACCTGCTTCAATTCGGTCTCCGCGCGTGGCCCGATGTGGCGGATCACTTCGCCTGCGACGGTACAGCCCATGCGCCCGGCCGTTTCCATATCCTGCCCGGTCACCAGACCATAGAGAAAGCCGGCCGCAAACCCGTCACCCGCGCCCGTGGCATCGACCGGCGTGATCTTTTGCACGCCAACATCCGTGCGCACGCCATCGGCAATGATCGTGACCCCGTCACCTGACCGGGTACAGGCCACCAGGGGACAGATGGCCGCCACCTTATCCAGCGCGGCATCCAGATCGTCAGTCTCATATAGGGATTTGATTTCAGCGGCGTTGCCGATCACGTAATCCAGTTCGTGTTCGATCAGGTTCAGGAAATCGGCGCGGTGGCGATCCACACAGAAGGGATCGGAAATCGCAATGCCCGATTTGCCACCCGCGGCACTACAGGCGCGCGCCATGCGGATGAACGCCTGTTTGCTTTTGTCCTTGTCGAACAGATAACCTTCGAGAAACACCACCTCGGCATTGCGCGCGACGTTTTCGTCGACGTCATCCGGGCCCAGATCGGCAGAGATCCCCAGATAGGTGTTCATCGACCGCTCGCCATCCGGCGAGACAAAGATCATGCTGCGCGAGGTCGGCAGATCGCCGCCCGGCACCGGCGCGTTGACATAGGCCGTGCCGGCCTTTTCCATCGCATCGGCATAGAACCGCCCCAGCGCATCGTCATGCACCCGGCCGACAAATGCCGTGCGCAGCCCCAGATTGCCGATGCCCGCCAGCGTATTGGCGACCGATCCGCCTGCCGCCTGTTTGCGTTCACCCATCGCACCATAAAGCATTTCCGCGCGATCCTTTTCGATCAGCTGCATGATGCCCTTCTGGATGCCCATGTGATCGAGAAAGCTGTCGTCGGCCTGGGTGATCACATCGACCACGGCGTTGCCGATACCGACAACCTGATAGGTTTTCATAGGTTCTTGTCCTCAAATTCACAGAGATCGCGGATCAGGCAGGTGCCACATTGTGGCTTGCGCGCCTTGCAATGATACCGCCCATGCAAAATCAGCCAGTGATGCGCATGTTGTTGGAAATCCACCGGGATATTATCCTCGATGGCGCGTTCGACGGCGTCGACATCCTTGCCCGGGCAAATGCCCGACCGGTTGCCAACGCGAAAGATATGGGTATCGACGGCCTGTGCCGGATACTGCCACCACATGTTCAGCACCACATTCGCCGTCTTGCGCCCGACGCCGGGCAGCGAGATCAGCGCGGCGCGGCTGTTGGGCACCTCGCCGCCGTAGTCTTCGACCAGAATGCGCGACAGCTTGATGACGTTCTTGGCCTTGTTGCGGTACAGCCCGATGGTCTTGATATGCTCGATCAAGGCCTCTTCGCCGAGATCCAGCATCTTCTGCGGCGTGTCGGCGATTTTGAACAGCTCTTTGGTGGCCCTGTTGACCCCCACATCGGTGGCCTGCGCCGAAAGCGCCACGGCCACCACCAGCGTATAGGCGTTGACGTGGTCCAATTCGCCCTTTGGCACGGCCTCGGCGGTTTGGAACCGTTCAAAGATCGCGCGGATCGTATGATAATCAAGCTGTTTTGCCATATGCGCTCTATGGCCCAGGTGGACGCTATGCGCAACATTCGGGTCGCGGTGGCGGGGCCAGATGTCTAGATTACGGGCAAAGGAGATCAGCCCCATGACGGACCAGCAAGACGGATACCACTATCACATCATGCGCCGTGCGATTGACCTGATCGACGCCAGCGACACACCCCTGACGCTGGATGCTTTGGCGGGCGAAATGCATATGAGCCCGGCCCATTTTCAGCGGCTGTTTTCCAAATGGGTGGGGGTGTCCCCCAAACGGTATCAGCAATATCTGGCGCTGGGCCATGCCAAGTCCTTGTTGCGCGAGCGGTTTACCACGTTGGAGGCCGCGAATGGTGCGGGCCTGTCCGGTGGTGGGCGATTGCACGACCTGTTCCTGCGGTGGGAGGCGATGAGCCCAGGCGAATACGCCAATGGCGGCGCGGGGCTGACGCTTTATTGGGGTTGGTTTGACAGCCCCTTTGGTCGTGCCCTGGTGATGGGCAGCGACAAGGGGATCTGCGGATTGGGGTTCGCGGCGGAAACCGGCGACGGCGAATGCATGCGCGATCTCTGTGGCCGCTGGCCGACGGCGGAATTTGTCGAATCGCCGGAGCGGCTGGTCCCGTGGGTGCGCGCCGCATTTGGCGAGGTGGCCGGCGCAGAAACGCCGCTCTATCTGATTGGTGCGCCGTTTCAGATCAAGGTGTGGGAGGCGCTGTTGGCCATCCCGTCGGGTCATGTCACCACCTATTCCGAAATTGCCCAGTCCATCGGCAATCCGCGTGCGGTGCGCGCGGTCGGCACGGCGGTCGGGCGCAATCCGATTTCCTGGCTGATCCCCTGTCACCGGGCCTTGCGCAAATCCGGCGGCTTGGGCGGCTATCACTGGGGCTTGCCGGTCAAACGCGCGCTGCTGGCCTATGAATCCGCGCGGGCAGAGGCGTAATTCCGCCCTGCAGCGACCTTCCGCCGATTCCCCCTTGCACGAAGGTTTGAACATGCGCAGAGTCCCGCCTGATATATAGAACAACGCGACGCAAAGACCGTGTATCTTATGAGGCAAAACATGATTCTTCGACTGAACAAATCCCTTCTTTTGGTGTCCGCGGCAACCGTCGCATTGGCAGCTTGCACAACCGACGGTCCGAACCAGAACCAGAAAGCCCGCCAAGGCGCGGTTATTGGTGGTCTGGCCGGTGCGGCAGCGGGTCTGATTGCCGGCGGCAATGAGGTAGAAAAACGCAACCGGATCATCGGTGGCGCGGTTCTGGGCGCTGGCGCTGGCGCGGTGATCGGCAACAAGCTGGACCAACAGGAAGAAGACCTTCGTGCCAGCCTGCAAAATGGCAATGTCACCATCAACAACACCGGCGACCGTCTGATCGTCACACTGCCGAACGACATTTTGTTCGCTGTGGATGACGCGACTGTGCGTCCTGACCTGCAACGCGATCTGCGCGCCATGGCGGGCAACCTTCAGGCCTATCCGAATTCCACAGTGCAAATCGTCGGCCACACCGACAGCGATGGGGATGCCGGCTACAACTTGGCGCTGTCGCAGCGTCGCGCACAATCGGTGGCCAATGTGCTGACCGCTTCTGGCGTGTCGTCGGGCCGGATTCAAACCATCGGTCGCGGCGAAGATCAGCCGATTTCGGATAACCTGACGCCAGAGGGCAAGGCCCGCAACCGTCGGGTAGAGATTGTGATCCTGCCCAACGCCTAAATCAGCAGTCTTTTGAATAGCAAAAGCCCCGGCGCGGTTATCGCGAACCGGGGCTTTTCATTTTTGGCGATGCTTGATGGCGCACAGTGGATATGTGCCCATGCCCCTTGCCATGTGGTGCAATCACATCCAACTTTGCACTGTCAGAAAAGGGGGCGATATGCCGATGAAGCTATTGGGAATATCCGGGGCGTTGCGGGCAGAATCCTCCAACCGGAAATTGATGTTAGAAGCGGCGCGCCTGTTCGGTGACTGCGACTTCATCGAAGCGGATCTGCATCTGCCGCTGTATGATGGCGATGTGGAAGACCGGGGTATTCCAGCCGAAGTGCAGCGCCTGGCCACCCAAATCGCCGCGGCGGATGCGGTGGTGATTTCCGGGCCAGAGTATAACAAAGGTATTTCCGGCGTGTTGAAAAACGCCCTGGATTGGGTCAGCCGAACCGAGGGCGCGCCCTGGGCGGACAAGCCTGTGGCCATCATGTCGTCAGCCAGCGGTCGATCCGGCGGCGAACGCACGCAGACCATGCTGCGGTCTTGCATGGTGGCGTTTCGGCCAAGGATCTTGCAGGGACCAGAGGTTCTGTTGGCGCAGGGCCGTCAGCAATTCGACGAGTCCGGGCGTTTGATCAACGAACGGACAGAAAAGTCTTTGGGTGATTTGATGGCAGCATTGCGAAACGCCGCTCAATCCAAAGCGGCCTAGCTGCCGCAAGCCCCGGAAACGCAGCGCCCCGAAACACAACTGCATGCTGCTGAAAGGTCTATCCCTTCAGCCATGCAATCAATTGGAACCGGGTGGCACCGCGGACGGCGTGCGCGCACCGGCGCGGCGATAGGCACGTAGCACCAGATAGGGATCAATCGCCTGACGACGGTAGGCGTCGTAATATTGATCCTCACGCATGATCTGCCAGGTGAAAAGCGACGCCCGTTTGCGGAATTCCAGATCCTCGGCGGCCAGTTGCGCCCGAATGCCGGTGTTCACACCCTGACGCGAGGCATAGGTCACCAATGCGCCGTCCCCTGCACCAACCCCAGCACCGCGCGGGGTGGCGCGATTGCCGTCTCCGCCCAGGGCGGCGACCGCATCTGCTTCGGGTGTCAGGTCTGTGCGATTGTTGCCGCCCGGTGTCGGGGTCGGCAGCGCGGCAAAGCTTTCGGGTGTTTCCAGCGGCTTGGCGGGCACAATGGCGAATTCTTCCGGGCCATCGCCACGCACACGCAATTCGTGCAGACCAATATCGCGATTTCCACAGGCGGCAAGACCGACCATCAGGGCCAGCAACACACTCAGCTTTGCAATCGGATTTGCAATGCGCGGCATCGTCATACGTATCTTCTCCACCTGCTCTCTGGCCAAGACTTAACGGAATCCTTGGCCAAGGTCACGTGCCCTTTTTGCGCGGGCGTTTGTCGTTGCCGGAACCATGTCCCGCATCATTCCCAGAAAACAGCACCAGCCCAAATGCCCCGGCAAAGACCGCAATATCCGCCAGATTGAAGGCATATGGGTTTTCCAGGCCGCAACAGGACATGTTGAGGAAATCCGCCACCGCGCCATAGATCGCCCGATCCACGACATTGCCCAGCGCGCCACCAATCAGCAAACCGGCAGAAATTCGCCCGATCCGCCCCGGCGGGTCACGCCAGACCCAGACAATCACAACCCCGACAATGCCCAGTGCAATTGAAATCAACACCAGTCGGGCCAGGTCGGTATGGCCGGAAAACAGGCCAAAGTTGATGCCTGAATTCCATGCCATACGCAGATTGATGAAGGGCGGCCAAACGTCGATTTCACCCAAGGTGCGCAGGTCCAGCAGATGCACGACAACATATTTGCTGATCTGATCCAGCAAAAAGACCCAGATTGCTGCCCAAAAAATTGTGCGCATCTGTGTGCTGCGTTGTGTGCCTGCCATACGTGCTCTGCCTTCTGTCGCTATCCCGGGCTTAGTGCCGGAAATGGCGCATTCCTGTAAAGACCATGGCCAATCCGGCCTCATCCGCCGCCGCAATCACATCTGCGTCGCGCATTGATCCGCCCGGTTGAATGACTGCGGTTGCCCCGGCCGCTGCGGCCTCCAGCAACCCGTCAGGGAAGGGGAAGAACGCATCCGACGCCACGGCCGAGCCTTGGGTCAACGGTGTCTCCAATCCCATGGCCTCGGCCATACGCTCGGCCTTTTTCGCGGCGATCAATGCGCTGTCCAGACGGCTCATCTGGCCTGGCGCCCACACCCACGGTCGCGCCATCGCGGACATAGACAATGGCGTTGGACTTCACATGTTTTGCCACTTTCCAGGCAAACAAAAGATCAGCCATCTGCGCATCGGTCGGCGCCAGTTTGGTCACCACCTTCAGATCGTCCAACCCGACATAGCCGACATCCTTGTCCTGCATCAGGAAGCCGCCGGCCACCTGGCGCATCACCTGACCGCCGACTTTGACATCTGGCAAGCCTTCGGTGGTCAACAGACGCAGATTCTTCTTCTCTTTGAAAATACGCATTGCGCCGTCGTTGGCACCGGGCGCGATCACCACCTCGGTGAAAATACCGGTGATTTCCTGCGCGGTTTCTTCGTCCAGCGGTTGGTTGAACGCGACAATCCCGCCAAAGGCCGAGGTCCGGTCACAATCAAATGCCGACTTATAGGCGTCAAGCAGGGTTGTGCCACGGGCCACGCCACAGGGGTTGGCATGTTTGATGATCGCACAGGCCGGACCGGCCTCTGGGGCAAATTCCGCCACCAGCTCGAACGCGGCGTCGGTGTCATTGATGTTGTTATAGGACAATTCCTTGCCCTGATGCTGCACGGCTGTCGCGACGCCGGGGCGCTCTGTGCCATCGCTGTAGAACGCCGCTTTCTGATGGGGGTTCTCACCATAGCGCAGGGTTTGTTTGACCTGTCCGGCCACCGCACGGCGGCGCGGGGCGACCTCGCCCAAGGCATCCGCCATCCAGGACGACACCGCCGCATCATAGGCCCCGGTGCGGGCATAGGCGGTCTGCGCCAGACGCTGACGGAAGGCATAGGATGTGGCACCGGAATTTGCATTCAGCTCCAGCAGCAGCGCTTCGTAATCCTCGACATCCACCACCGTGGTGACAAACCCGTGGTTCTTGGCCGCCGCGCGGATCATCGCCGGGCCGCCAATGTCGATATTTTCGATACAGGTGTCGTAATCCGCGCCCTTGGCGACGGTTTCCTCAAACGGATAGAGGTTCACCACCAACAGGTCGATTGCGCCGATCCCGTGTTCCTCCATGGCCGCCACATGGTCGGCATTGTCGCGCAGCGCCAGCAATCCGCCGTGTACGCCGGGATGCAAAGTCTTGACCCGGCCATCCATCATTTCGGGAAAGCCGGTCACATCCGCCACATCACGCACCGTCAGCCCGGCATCGCGCAGGGCCTTGGCCGATCCGCCGGTCGACAGCAATTCAACCCCGCGCTCATCCAGCGCACGGCCAAGGTCGATCAACCCGGTCTTGTCGGATACGGAAAGGAGGGCGCGCCGGATCGGCACGAGAGGGTTTGCATCGGTCATGGTTTCGGGGTCCTGCGGTCAGCTGTCAAAATCGAATTCGTCGTCCCGGGTCAGGTCTCTGGTTGCCACGGCTGTGTCATGCGCCTTGGCCAAAGACCACCGGATGCGGGTCGCATAGCCCATTGCCCGGTGAGATAAAACGATCTGTTTCGTCGCGCGGGGCCGCAATCGCCCGGATTCCAGATAAACCGAGGGTTCCAGCGACATTTCAACCGTGCCTTCGTGGCGAAAAACCCATATTTCCCCGGATCGCAGCGCCAATGACACCGCCATGCCGCCCATATCGACCTCGGCGTCGACATCGGGGTGCAAATGAAACCGTGCGTGATAGGGCACGCCGGATTTCCCGGCAGCGGCCAGGACCCGGTCGAATCGCTTCTTGTCCGGCGCTTTCAACGCCAGCAACATGTCTTCGCCCACCAGACCACGGCCATCAAAGGTCATTTCCAGGATACGCGCATGGGTCAACCCATGGGTCGAAACATACCCATCATGCCCGGCCTCAAGCTTTAGCCCATCCGGCATCTGGCCGATTTCCACCGGCACCTCACGCGGGGCATCTTCCAGCATTTCCCGCCGTGCGCCGCCAACCCGGCCTTCGCGACCCAAACGGGCGCTGGAATAGCCTTCCAACGCCAAGGTGGAATGTGACGGCGTGGCCCGACCGGCCCGCCGCCAATCTTCGCCAAAGAACGCCCCGGACCCACAGCTGACAATCAGCGGTCTGCGCCCGGAGGTCACCTCGAACGCCAGGGTCGAGGCATGGGCGTTGAACGATGCTGCGCCTTCGGGCGGTGGGCTGGCGTCCACAATCACCGAGGTACGCCCCGCCGACAGCCGGGCAAATCCCATGGCCAGCCCCTCGGCTCCGCGGCGCACACCGGACGCCGACAGCGCCTGATCCAGCCGCCCGTCAATGCCGCGTCCGCCGCCATGAAACCGCGCCAACCCGCCGTCACTGTGGCGCAACGCCCGCAGCGTCGGGGCAATGCGGGTGATGGCGGCCTGATGCGCCGGGGCAATCATGTTCCCGGTCTCTTCCAGCGCCGCCGCCGCCCAGGTCAGCAGGGTGAACACCTCAAGCAACTCTTCGGGGTTGCGGGTGGGAATGCCACCTTGTTCATCAATCTGATTGCCGCATTCGCGCGCCAGTGCGTTTTTGGCCGAGGCAGTGAATTCCTCCATCCCGCGCAGGCTCAGCCCCGCATAAAGCAGGCCAGTCAGCGCCTCGAACCGGGGCAGGCCGGGGGCCGCCTTGGACCAGCGCCGTCCAAGAAACAGGGTCTGATGTGCCAGCGATTTGAAAAACCGATCAGAATGCTCGGCTTCCAACGCGCGCAACAGGAAAATCGCATGATGGGTCCAGCGCACCAACCGCCGCCCCGCCAGATCCGGGGTCCAGCCCGGCCCCGAGCCGTTGCCATAGCGTTCGATCCACCCCAAAAGCCAGCGTTGCGCCACATTGCGTGCGCGCATGTCCCCCACGGCGGCCAGATCATCAAGCCAGCCAAAGCCATGAATCTGTTCGACAAAGGCCCCGTCGGGCGGCTCTATGTCCCAGAGCATGGCGTCGTCAGCCTCGATCAAATGCCCGGCAAACATCAGGTTTCCGGCAATCAACTGGCGTCCGCGATTGAAACTGCCGATGGTGCGCGGCTCTGGCTGGGACACAAATGCCGTGGCCGCACGCCCGCGCGCGGCCAACCGGGCATGAACCCGGTGCATCAGGCGCGTGCGTCGCGCTGACCAGCTTTCGTTCTCGGACATATGCTCTGCCTCATCCGCACTTTGCGCGCGGCATTTCGCCAATCATACCCGCCAGATCGGGCAAAGTCACCTTGGAAAAATCATTCCCCCGGCGGTTCTGTTGCCTGGTTGGCGCAGGATGGCAGCCGGGCTCAGCGGCTCAGGCAGGCCATATAGAAACCGTCCATTCCGCCACGTTCGGCCCAGTAATCCGGCCGCAGGCGAATGCCCCCTTCGCTGCTGCGCCAGTCCTTCTCGATACCGGGCAGATCAAATGCCTCTGGCACAACCCGCAGCCCCGGATGACGTTCCAGCGCCTCGTCAATCTGGCTTTCACCTTCGTCCGGCAAAAGCGAACAGGTGCAGTATATCAACCGCCCGCCGGGCTTCAAAAGGGTCAGCGCGTGGTCGATCATCGCGGCCTGCAATTCGATCAGCCCGCCAATCTCGGCCCCGTCGCGCGCCAGCGGAAGGTCGGGGTGGCGTCGGATCGTGCCGGTCGCGGAACAGGGCGCATCCAGCACAATCGCATCAAATGTCCCCTGAAATGCCAGCGCATCCGAGGCCACGATCGCTGCCGTCAGGCCGGTGCGTTGCAGGTTTTCGCGCAACCGTCCCAATCGGCTCTCCGAGATGTCCAATGCGGTCACATCCGCGCCACCCGCCGCCAGCTGCAATGTCTTGCCGCCCGGCGCGGCGCACATATCCAGCACCTTCAACCCGGAAACATCGCTCAATCCACGCACAGGCAGGGCCGCCGCCGCATCCTGAACCCACCATGCGCCCTCGGCAAAGCCGGGTAAGGCGCTGACTTGGCCCGGGTTGCTCAGCCGTAGCGACCCCGTGGGCAAAACCTCTGCCGCAAGATCCGCAGCCGGACCTTGATCCCAATCCGCGGCCTTCAGGCTCAGGTCCAGCGGCGCCCCGGTAAAATGCACCACTTCCATGGCCGCCACCGCGTCGGCGCCCCAGGCCTGAACCAGCGGCTGACGCAGCCATTTCGCCAGCCGCGGCACCCGCAATTCCGCCCATTTTTCCGCGCCCTCGGTGGCCACCTTGCGCAGGACCGCATTGACCAAGCCACCATAACTGGCGGTCCGTTTGCCCCGGCGCACATATTCGACGGCCTCGTTGACCACACCATGGGCATCCCCGCCCTGACACAGCTCAACCGTGGCCAATCGCAGCACATTGCGCACCGCCAGCGGCGGCATTTTGCGCAAATAGGGCTTCACCACCCGGTCGGCCCGTTCCAGCCCGCGCAGGGTTTCCAGGGTCAACCGCAAGGCCCGTGCGCGATCGCCGGGTTCCAACCGCTGATGCTGCGGCGCACCGGTCAATTCCGACAAAAGCCGCCGGTCATTCAGCACCTGGCCCAAAAGCCATAACGCGCCCTGTCGTGCCGATCCTGCCATCTGCGACCTCCAGCCCGCTTGCCCATAAGAATTCAGCGCGTATATCTAGGCTCAAGCCGTGAGGAAAGCCAAATGTCTGAAACCGAAACAGAACGCCGCGCCAAATTGCCCGAAGCCGCCCGTCGCGCGCTGGAAGAGGCCGATGCCCGCCGCATTGAAGCAGCCAAAGCCGACCCGCTGCCAACGGAACTGGGCGGGCGCGATGGTCCCGAACCGGTGCGCTATGGCGATTGGGAGAAAAAGGGCCTCGCCATCGACTTCTGATGCGGAACGGGTCCTTCTTCTGTTCACAAATATCCCAGGGTTTGGGGCAGCGCCCCAAGGCCTGCGTGGCCTGAACGCAGGTGACCCTGACCGGGCTTTGACTGGGCCTTGAAACCCTACTGGCCCAGCCCAAGCACGTCGATCATGTCATATTCACCCGGGGCCCGGTCCTGTCCCCAGAGCGCGGCTTTCAATGCGCCACGGGCAAAGACCGACCGGTCACTGGCGACATGGCGCAGCGTGATGCGTTCGCCGGCGGCGGCAAACATCACGTCATGCTCACCGACAATATCGCCACCGCGAATCACGGCGAACCCGATATCGCCCTTCTTTCGTGCGCCGGTAATGCCATCGCGGCCCCGGTCAGAGACCTCCGCCAGTTCGACGCCGCGCCCCTTGGCAGCGGCCTCTCCGAGCATCAATGCGGTGCCTGATGGTGCGTCGACCTTGCGGTTGTGATGCGCCTCGATCACTTCGATGTCATAATCGTCATCCAATGCGCGGGCGACTTTCTCGGCCAATACCGTCAAAAGGTTCACACCCAATGACATATTTCCGGCCCGCACGATCACCGCATGGCGCGCGGCGGCCTTGATCCGGGTCAGGTGGCTTTCCTCCATCCCGGTGGTGCCAATCACATGGCAAAGCCGTGCCTGTGCGGCCAGTGCCGCGAATTCCACTGTGGCATCCGGGGCGGTGAAATCAATCACCGCCTGTGCTTTGGCAAAGGCCGCAAGCGGATCATCGCTGACCACAACCCCCAGATCCGCGCCGCCCATGGCTGCGCCGACATCGCGGCCGATCCAATCGTGCCCTTCACGTTCCAGGGCCGCGACCAGATGCATCTTGTCACTGGCACAGACGGTGCGGATCAACATCTGGCCCATGCGGCCAGAGGCCCCAGTGATCACGATTCCGGGAATGGGTGCGGTCATTTCATTGTCTCCTTGGCCTTATCGCATGGCCGTCTTCACATACCCCGCGTTGCACGTCTTGGCAAAGCCCCTGCGAAAGCGTATCTGGCAGGTATGGCGAAGAATACTTTTCATGACGGGCAAGGCCCATCGCAACGTCAGCTTCGCGTCGGCGAGCTGATCCGGCGTACATTGTCCGAGGTGCTGATGCGCGGTGATGTGCATGACCCCGACCTCAACCGTATTTCGATCACGGTGGGCGAGGTGCGCACATCCCCCGATCTGCGAATCGCCACTGTCTATGTCTGCCCTCTGGGCGGGCAGGGCGGGGACGAGGTCGTGGCGCTGCTGGCGCGCAACAAAGGTGAGTTGCGCCATCTTGTCAGCAAGCAGCTGACCTTGAAATTCGCGCCTGACCTGCGGTTTCGGCTGGATGACACGTTTGACCGGATGGACGACACCAGACGTCTGTTCGAAAGGGACGACGTGCGGCGCGATCTGGACGATTGATGTTTCGGGCGCTGGCTGTTGCATTTCTGATTGCGCTGTCGTCACAGGCGGCGGCGGTCACCTGCGAAAACCAACGCCACGACGGCAATCGGTTCACGGTTTGCGCGGTTGATCCTGTCACGGAAAACCTGCGGCTGTTTCGCGCCGACGAAAACGGCGCGCCTTATGGGCATTTTTCCAAACTCGATACGGCGCTGCGCAACCGGGGCCAGTCGCTGAGTTTTGCGGTCAATGGCGGCATGTATCATACTGATCGCGCGCCGGTTGGCCATTATATCGAAGATGGCCAAGAGGATATGCGGGTTGTCTCGAACGCGGGTCCGGGCAACTTCGGGCTGCTGCCGAACGGGATTTTCTGCATCACAGCCGACCGGGCGCGGGTGTTTGAAACCCTCGACTATCTGGCGCGGACGCCGCAGTGCGACCATGCCACCCAATCCGGGCCAATGCTGGTGATCGACGGGGCCCTGCACCCCGCGTTCCTGCGCGACAGCACGTCCCGCAACATCCGCAACGGCGTCGGCGCCACCCGTGATGGCAAGCGTGCGGTGTTTGTGATTTCCAACAATTCCGTCACCTTCTGGGAATTTGCCAGCTTCTTTCGCGATGTGCTGAAGCTGCCGAATGCGCTGTTTCTGGATGGAAACATCTCGCGCATGTATGCGCCGGATATCGGGCGCAATGATCTTGGCTTTGCCATGGGGCCGATTATCGCGGTTGTCGCGCCGTAGCCGACATTTGGCGACGCCCTATTGACGGGACCCGCGCCGTTACTTATCCCGCCCGTTCTGATGACAATCCGGGGACGACATGGGACGCAAACGCAAGGGACGCGACATTTCTGGCTGGCTGGTGGTGGACAAACCCGCCGGGCCGACCTCGACCGCTGTGGTGAACAAGATCCGCTGGGCGTTCGAGGCCAAGAAAGCCGGACATGCCGGCACGCTCGATCCTGAGGCCACTGGCCTTTTGGCGGTGGCGCTGGGCGAGGCGACCAAAACCGTGCCTTTTGTGACCGATGCGATGAAAGCCTATGAATTCACCGTGCGCTGGGGCGCGGCGACCAACACCGATGATGCCGACGGCGAGGTGATTGATACCTCGGACAGCCTGCCGACGGATGATCAGATCAAGGATGCGCTGGGCCAATTTGTCGGCGACATCGAACAGGTGCCGCCACAGTTTTCCGCCGTCAAGATCGACGGTGAACGCGCCTACAAGCTGGCCCGCGATGGCGAAGCCGTGGAAATCGCGGCCCGCCCGCTTTGGGTTGAGGAATTGCTGCTGGTTGATCGGCCCGATGCCGATACCGCGGTTTTTGAAATGACCTGTGGCAAAGGTGGCTATGTGCGGTCCATCGCGCGCGATCTGGGGCGGGTTCTGGGCTGTTTGGGGCATGTTGTGACCCTGCGCCGGATCTGGTCCGGGCCGTTTGACCTTGAAAACGCTGTGACGTTGGAACAGGTCGAGGCGCTGGCGCGCACGGCGGAAATCGACGCCCTGTTGCTGCCGTTGGAAACCGGATTGCAGGATCTGCCAGAGGTGCATTGCGGGGTCGAGGCGCTGACCCGGTTGCGCAATGGCAATCCGGCCGAGGTGACCGGCGGCAATGCAGAATTCGGCGACACGGTCTGGGCCAGCCATCAGGGGGTTCCGGTGGCGGTTGGCGAATACCGCGCGGGCAAGATTCAGCCGTCGCGGGTGTTTGTCCTCGATTAAGGCATGGTTGTCCGCAAAACCCACGAAACCGAGGATTGCAGGTCCGAGGCGGTTTATTCCGACTGCGGGCTTTATCGGTATCGGTTGCGCCGCAGCTGGGATGTGACGGCGGGGCAGGTGGCTTTTGTCATGCTGAACCCGTCGACCGCAAACGAGAAGGTGAACGATCCGACAATCGCGCGCTGCGAAAGACGCGCGCGTCTGTTGGGGTACGGCGGATTGGACGTGGTCAATCTTTTTGCGTTTCGCGCAACCGATCCCAAAGACTTGCGCGCGGCGCCCGAACCGATCGGGCCGGAAAACGATCAGTTTCTGGCTGACGCCTTTGCTGCGGCGGATATGGTCCTGGCGGCCTGGGGCGTGCACGGGCGGTTGCACGATCGTGACAGCGCGGTGCTGCCGCTTCTGAATGTTGCATCGGGCAAATTGTTTACACTGGGTTTGACCCGTCACGGGCTGCCACGGCACCCGCTGTATGTGTCCTATGGCCAGAAACCCGAACCCTGGCAGGCCGGGTTCTAACCGTCATTAACCACCTGCCGGTAAAGGATTTGACCGAACGGGGCGCCGGGAACATACTGTGCCCGGGGTATTAGGGTGTGAAACAATGTTATTGATTGCAGGTTTGCTTGGCATGGCCGCCGTTGGATCCGTTATGATGATCGGTGTCTTTGGCGAGGATGAAGACGAAGAAACGACCGGTTCCGAAACAGATTTGGACGAGGTCGAGGAAGCGGGCCCGGAAGGGATGATCGAACCTGCCGAGTTTTTCGATGGGCTCGACGACGAGGAATCGGAGTCTGGGTCGATGGAGCGTGTTTCCGAAGCCCAGAATGCTGAACCCCCGAGTGCAACACTTCAGCCGCCTGAAACTTCGGTCACGACAAGTGCAGAAACCGGTGATGCAATCGCAGGCACCGAAGGCAATGATACCTTGTCCGGCGGTGATGGTGCTTCGGTCATTTCTGGCGGTGCAGGCAGTGATGCCATAGCCGGTCAGGGTGGCAATGACGATCTGGCGGGTGACGATGGCGAAGACTGGATCTGGGCCGGGGACGGCGATGATGCGGTGCGGGGCGGTGAAGATAACGACACCCTGCATGGTGAGGCCGGACAGGATTCGCTGTTTGGCGATGCCGGGAATGACGAATTGTTCGGTCATATTGGCGACGATCTTTTGTTTGGCGGCAGCGGTGATGACCTTCTGACCGATGGCACCGGTGCGGATATGCTGCGTGGCGAGGAAGGCAACGACGGTCTTCTGGGCGGCCATGACGACGACACGCTGGATGGCGGGTTTGGATCGGACACCCTGTTTGGCGGCGCGGGCAATGATGTGCTGGACGGCACAGAGGACGGCGCGGACGAACCGGACTTCCTGAACGGCAATGATGGTGATGACACGATCCTGGCGGATGACGGCGATGTGGTGACCGGCGGCGAAGGCGCAGATGACATCCTGCTGTATTCCGACGCCGAACAGGTTGTGACGTTCATCGATTTCTCCAGCGGCGAAGATCAATTGCTGGTGGTGACCGACGATCCCGATGCGGTGGCGGAAATATCCCTTGTGCCCGATTCGGATGATCCCGATCTGATCCAGATGGAAATCGACGGCGTTGTGGTGGCCATGGTACGTGGCGGTGCGGACATCACCGAAAGCGATATTTCGCTGGTGACAGAAGAAGAGGCCGCCGTTTACGAGGTGCTGCCACCGGCGGCCTGACCCGGATATCGTGGTTAAGATTGCGCGGCCTGACTGCGGCGCAACAGCCCCCTTTTCAACAATCGACAAATGCCCTATACGCCCCCATCCGCCATGCATTTTTGCCTGGCGGATTTCTCCACGGGCCCTGCTGGACGACATCCCGGCTTGCGCCATAACCCTTGATCTTCTGAAAGGAGACCCCGATGTCGATTACAGTCGAAGAAAAAGCCCGCGTGATGAAAGAATTCGCCACCAAAGACGGCGACACAGGTTCGCCCGAAGTACAGGTGGCTATCCTGACCTCGCGCATCCGCACGCTGACCGAGCACTTCAAAACCCACAAGAAAGACAACCACTCGCGTCGTGGTCTTTTGAAGCTTGTTGCACAGCGCCGGAAACTGCTGGACTACCTGAAAGGCAAAGAAGAGGCCCGTTACCAGGATCTCATCAAACGTCTGGAAATCCGCCGCTAAGGCCATTTGGCTTTGCGGTCCCGTGGCGGCACAGCTGTGTCGTTGGCGGATGAATTTGGAAACGCCTGCCGGTTGGTGGGCGTTTTTCTTTGCCTAATGGCCGTCTGTATCCCGCCCATCTGCGCCAATGGATCGGGCAGGCGTCGAAACGCGCACTTCCCATTGTTGGCAAAATCCTGTATGGCCCCGGCATCTGAGACGTGACGCAGGGACCCCGGCGCATGAAATGATATAGGGGTCGGCGGCAATGGGGCCGCCAATCAATCGGGGACCCGGGATACGCCCGGGAGTGCCCCATACAGGATACGTAAATGTTCAACATTTCGAAGAAAAGCATGCAGTGGGGCGAGGAGACGCTCACACTGGAAACGGGTAAGGTTGCCCGTCAGGCAGATGGTTCGGTCATCGCGACACTGGGTGAAACCAGCGTCATGGCCAACGTGACCTTCGCCAAAAGCCCCAAGCCGGGTCAGGATTTCTTTCCTCTGACCGTGCATTACCAAGAAAAATATTATGCGGCCGGCAAAGTGCCCGGTGGCTTTTTCAAGCGCGAAGCGCGCCCGACCGAAAAAGAAACCCTGACTGCCCGCCTGATCGACCGTCCGATCCGCCCGCTGTTTGTGGATGGCTTCAAGCACGAAGTGCTGGTGATGTGTACGGTTCTGAGCCACGATCTGGTCAATGACCCCGACATCGTTGCAATGATCGCCGCCTCTGCTGCGCTGACCATTTCCGGCGCGCCGTTCCGTGGCCCGATTGCCGGCGCTCGCGTTGGCTTTGTCGATGGCGAATATGTGCTGAACCCGGAAGTCGAGGATATGCAGGATCTGCGCCTCAACCCCGAACAGCGTCTGGACCTGGTTGTGGCCGGCACCAAAGATGCGGTGATGATGGTCGAATCCGAAGCATACGAGCTGTCGGAAGAAGAAATGCTGGGCGCGGTGAACTTTGCGCATGAGCAGATCCAACCGGTGATCGACCTGATCATTTCGCTGGCGGAAGAAGCGGCCAAGGAGCCGTTTGATTTCCAGGCACCGGATTATGCCGACCTGTTTGCAGCCGTGAAGGCCGCCGGTGAAGAGCAGATGCGCGCCGCATTCGCCCTGACTGACAAACAGGAACGCACAACAGCCGTTTCCGCCGCCCGTGACGCCATCAAAGCGTCGCTGACCGAAGAACAGCTGGAAGACGCCAACCTTGGCTCCGCCCTGAAAAAGCTGGAAGCGTCGATCCTGCGCGGTGACGTGGTCAAGACCGGCAAGCGGATTGACGGACGTGGCACCGCCGACGTGCGTGACATCGTCTGCGAAACCGGCCTTCTGCCCCGGACCCATGGTTCGGCGCTGTTCACCCGTGGCGAAACCCAAGGTTTGGTTGTGACCACGCTGGGCACCGGCGACGACGAGCAATTCATCGACGCGCTGCATGGCAACTTCAAATCCAACTTCCTGCTGCACTATAACTTCCCGCCCTATTCGGTTGGCGAAGTTGGCCGTGTGTCTGGCCCGGGTCGTCGTGAAATTGGTCACGGCAAACTGGCATGGCGCGCGTTGCAGGCGGTTCTGCCTGCCGCCGACCGATTTCCCCTACACCGTGCGTGTGGTGTCGGAAATCACCGAATCCAACGGCTCTTCGTCGATGGCATCGGTTTGCGGCGGCTCGCTGTCGATGATGGACGCAGGTGTGCCGTTGAAATCGGCGGTTGCCGGTGTGGCCATGGGTCTGATCCTGGAAGAAGACGGCGAATATGCGATCCTGTCGGACATCCTGGGTGACGAAGACCACCTCGGCGATATGGATTTCAAGGTTGCTGGTACCGAAAACGGCATCACCTCGTTGCAAATGGACATCAAGATTGCGGGCATCACACCCGAGATCATGAAAAACGCGCTGGCACAGGCGCGCGATGGCCGGATGCATATTCTGGGTGAGATGTCCAAGGCGCTGACCGGCGCTTCGGAATTCTCCGTCCACGCACCGCGCATCGAGACCATGCAGATCCCAACCGACAAGATCCGTGAAGTCATCGGGTCCGGCGGCAAGGTGATCCGCGAGATCGTCGAAACATCGGGTGCCAAGGTCGACATCAATGACGACGGCATCATCAAGATCGCCTCGGCAGACGGTGAAGCCATCAAACGCGCTTATGACATGATCCATTCGATCGTGGCAGAGCCGGAAGAAGGCAAGATCTACAAAGGCAAAGTTGTGAAAATCGTCGATTTCGGCGCTTTTGTGAACTTCTTTGGCAAGCGCGATGGCCTGGTCCACGTGTCCCAGATCGAAAACCGCCGCCTGAACCATCCGTCGGATGTGTTGAAGGAAGGCCAGGAAGTCTGGGTCAAATTGCTTGGCTTTGATGACCGCGGCAAGGTGCGCCTGTCGATGAAAATCGTCGATCAGGAAACCGGCGAAGACGCGAAGAAAGAAGAAGACGCAGAGTAATCTGCGGATCTTTCGGAAACTCCCAAGGGCCCCGGGCATAATTGTCCGGGGCTTTTTTTATGGAATTTTGCCTGAACGGTCGATCCCGGCGCGGCAAATTCCCTGAGGTCCCGGATCACGTCCGGGACTGGGTCGTCCAGTAGGAGGGCGCGTTAGCGGTCGCCGAACAGATCCCCCAACCCGCCCAGAACCGATCCTTCGCCCTTGTTGCCGCCGACGCTGCCGGCCTGCAGCACACGGTCGGCCAGACGCGAAAATGGCAGACTTTGCAGGAAGACGGTTCCCGGCCCGCGCAGCGTTGCCAAAAACAACCCCTCACCACCAAAGACCATCGACTTCAGATTGCCGGCGCGCTCGATGTCATAATCGACACCAGAGGTGAACGCCGCGATACAACCGGTATCCACCCGCAGCACTTCACCCGCGCGCAATTCGCGCCGGATCAGCGTGCCACCCGCATGAACAAACGCCATGCCGTCACCATTCAGCCGTTGCAGGATGAACCCTTCACCGCCAAAGAACCCGGCGCCCAGCTTCTTTTGAAACGCAATGTCGGTGCGGGTGCCAAAGGCCGCGCAAAGAAACGCATCTTTCTGGCAGATCAGCTCGCCCCCCAGAGCGGCCATATCCATTGGAATGATCTTGCCCGGATAGGGTGCGGCAAAGGCGACCCGGCGCTTGCCTTGCCCGGTGTTGCTGAAATGGGTAAGGAAAATGGACTCTCCGGTCAGCACCCGTTTGCCGACATTCAGCAATGCGCCCATGACGCCGCTGGTCGGGGTGGTGCCGTCGCCCATCTTGCTTTCAAATGTGATGCCGTCTTCCATGTAATTCATCGCACCGGCTTCTGCGATCACGGTTTCGCCAGGGTCCAACTCGACCTCGACAATCTGCATATCGTCGCCAAAAACTTCGTAATCAACTTCGTGGCACAGCATCTGCCTGTCCTTTGTGTCCAAAAATTCGTTTACAAATTCGCATGAATGTTACTTTGATGAAATGGCGGAATACCTGCCCTGTCCCTGTCGGCTTGGCCCCGATAGGGAGCACAGTGGTTTGGGGCGGCGGATTCTGCAAAGTTAATGAGTGGAGGGCGTTCATGTTCAAAAGTCTATTTTCGGTCACTGTCGTCGCGTGCATGGCCCTGGGCATCGCCAATTCAACCCTGGCACAGTCGCCGCGCACCGAAACCGTAAAATTCGAACGCGGGGCCAGCGAGGCGACCATCAATGACCAGATTACCGGACAGGAAATTGCGGTCTATGAGGTCGCGGCCCGCCAGGGTCAGCGATTGAAGGTCCAGTTGGAGCCGTCGAACCTGGAGACATATTTCAACGTCTATGTGCCGGGCAAAGGTCCGGGAATGGAGGCTTGGGCAAACGCGCAATTCACCAGCATAGTTGTCCCGGAAGTGAATTGTTTCGACAGTATCTTGCCGGATTCCGGCGCCTATTCGATCATGGTCTTCATGATGCGATCTGCGGCGCGGCGCGGCGAAGTCTCTGATTTCAAAGTTCACTTCAGCATAGAGTGACGCAAAGACCGCCGGACGTGGTCTCAGATGATCTCATCCTCGTCAAACAGCGGTGCAGCCTCGCGTTGCGCAGACATTTCGTCGACCACCGCTTCGGCCACCGCTTCGGATGGGGTCAGGGCGATATGAAACAGCGCGTCACCTTCGTTCACCACCGGCATGTTGGTGCGACCGATGATGATGCCCTCCATATCACTGATGATCTCTTCTTCGACGTCTCCTGCGGGGTCTGCCACAACGCCCAGCACCTCGCCCTCGGACACATAGTCGCCAATCGTGCGATAGGTGCGCAGCAGCCCGCCCAGCGGCGCACGCAGCCAGCTGGAACGTTCGGACAACAGCGGCGGCGTCTTGGCCTGGGGCACGCCGCGCGCGCCAATCATGTCCAGCGCATGCATCACCCGCAAAACGCCCGACAGCCCAGCCCGCGCAGCATATTCGTCAAACCGCAGGCCCTCGCCGGCTTCATACAGCAAGACATCACAATCCATGTCCTCTGCCGCATGGCGCAGCGATCCCTCGCGCAGTTTCGATTGCAACATGACAGGCGCACCAAAGGCCCGGCCCAATTCCGCCAACCGTTTATTGCCGGGCGTCAGCCGAATCTGCGGCAGGTTCTCGCGCCGGATCGCGGCGGAGTGCAGATCAATGCCGATATCCGACCGGGCCACGATTTCGGTCATGAACAGATGCGCCAAACGCGCCGCCAATGACCCCGAGGCATGGCCGGGAAAACACCGGTTCAAATCCCGGCGGTCGGGTAAATAACGCGAATGGTTGAGAAAGCCGAACGAATTGACAATCGGCACCGCCAGAAGCGTGCCAGCCAGCCGCTCCACTGGTTTGGCACGCAGCAGGCGGCGCACAACTTCGACGCCGATGACCTCGTCGCCATGAATGGCGGCCGACACGAACATGACCGGACCGGGACGTTTGCCATGCACCACATGCACCGGCATTGTGACGGGCGTGTGATCCGGCATCTGGCTGACCGGCAATTCAACGCTTTGGCGCGTGCCCGGCGCGATGCGGGCACCACCGATTTCAAAGGCCGCTTGGCTGGTCATTGTGCATTCCTGTCATCCGTTTGATTGCCGATAAGAGATCAGGAAACACTTGTCTACGATTTGCAGCGGTCCAGGCCTTCTTCTGTTTGAAAATATCCCGGGGGAGGCCAAGGGCCGGGGGCAGAGCCCCCTTTTTACCCGTTGGGTTAACCGGGCACCTTGGTTTTCCGCAGATAGGGCAGCACGGTTTCGAATGTGCCGAACTTTTCCTTCGCAGCATCATTGTTGACCGCTGTCGGAATGATCACATCCTGTCCCACTTCCCAGTTCGCCGGGGTGGCCACGCCATGTTGGGCGGCGGTTTGCAAACCGTCCAATGCGCGCAAGACCTCGGCAAAATTGCGGCCGACATTCATCGGATAGGTCATCGACAGTTTCAGCTTCTTGTCTGGTCCGATGATGAACACAGACCGCACTGTGGCGCTGTCGTTCGGGTTGGGGTTGTCGGGCAGGTAATGTTCGGCGGGCAGCATGTCAAAGGCTTTGGAAACCGCCAGATCCTTGTCCGCGATGATCGGGAACTTCGGCTCGGCGCCGCCCACCACTGCAATGTCTTTCTTCCAGCCGATGTGATCTTCGACCCCGTCCACAGACACGCCCAGCACCTTGGTGCCGCGTTTGTCCCATTCATCGGCCAGTTGCGCGACCGCTCCGAATTCGGTGGTGCAGACCGGCGTGAAATCCTTGGGGTGGGAAAACAGAATCGCCCAGCTGTCACCAATCCAGTCGTGGAATGTGATGGTGCCGGTGTCGGTTTCGGCGGTGAAATTCGGCACGGTGTCGTTGATGCGCAGTCCCATGATCGTCTCCTGTCGCTTGCGTGTTTCGGGGGGACCCGAAAATTTGATCAAATTTCTTGTGTCGCATATTGCGACGCTACTGATGTGGTGACACAGTGCCGGGAATCCAAGGGAGGTCAACCTATGATCGAGAAACGCCAATTCTATATCGACGGTGCCTGGGTCGACCCGGCCACCGGCAATGATTTTACCGTGATCGACCCCTCGACCGAGGACAGCTGCGCGGTCATTTCGCTTGGCGATCAGGCCGATACCGACGCCGCTGTGGCCGCCGCCCGCGCCGCATTTGACGGTTGGGCCACCAGCCCCGTGGCGGATCGCATCGCGCTGTTGGAAAAGCTGGCCGCGATCTATCAGGACCGGTCCGATGAAATGGGCGAGGCGATCAGCCTCGAAATGGGCGCGCCAATTGATTACGCCAAGGCCAATCAGGTTGGTGCCGGCTCTTGGCACATGGGCGGTTTTCTAAAGGCGCTGCAGGACTTTAAATGGGAACGCGATTTTACCGCCACTGAAAAACACCTGCTGGAACCTATCGGGGTCTGCGGGCTGATCACGCCGTGGAACTGGCCGATGAATCAGGTTGTGCTAAAGGTTGTTCCGGCGCTTGCGGCGGGCTGTACCGTGGTGTTGAAACCGTCCGAGGTCGCGCCGCTGTCCTCGCTGCTGTTTGCAGAATTCGTGCATGAGGCCGGATTTCCGAAGGGCGTGTTCAACCTGGTGAACGGCGATGGCCCCGGCGTCGGCAGCCAGCTTTCGGTACACAAGGACGTCGATATGATCTCCTTTACCGGCTCAACCCGCGCGGGAATTGCAATTTCCAAGGCTGCGGCGGATACGTTGAAACGCGTCTCGCTGGAACTGGGCGGCAAGGGGGCAAACATCATCTTTGCCGACGCGGATAAAGACGCGGTGAAACGCGGCGCGCGGCATTGTTTTGCCAATTCCGGCCAGTCCTGTAACGCACCGACCCGGATGCTGGTGGAACGGTCAAGATATGACGAAGCGGTGGAAATCGCCGCAGAGGTCGCCAATGCCACCCGTGTTGGCCCGGCGTCCGAAAGCGGGCGGTTCATCGGTCCGGTGGTGTCCGAGGTCCAGTTCAACAAGATCCAAGGCCTCATCGAGGTCGGGATGAAAGAGGCCCGGCTGGTTGCGGGCGGTCCGGGACGGCCCGAGGGGCTGAACCGGGGCTATTATGTCCGGCCCACGGTGTTTGCCGATGTCAGCAACGACATGACCATCGCCCAGGAAGAGGTATTTGGCCCCGTCCTGTCGATCCTGCCGTTCGACAGCGAGGAAGAGGCAATCGCAATTGCCAATGACACGCCGTATGGCCTGGCCGATTATGTTCAGACCACGGATGACGACAAACGCCGCCGCGTGGCGCGCCGTCTGCGGGCCGGGATGATCGAAACCAATGGATCGGGCTTTGCCCAGGGCTCGCCTTTTGGTGGGTACAAACAATCCGGCAATGGCCGCGAGGGCGGCACATTCGGGATCGAAGAATTCCTGGAGGTCAAAGCAGTCTCGGGCTGGGCGGCGGAATAATTTCGACCGAGTGAAGAGGGCGCGGCGTTTTTCGCCCGCCCTTTTTCGGATAAAGGGTTATCGCAGGTCATCGCATCTGCGATCTACCTCTGGGCGACGTCCGTTCAGAGCCCGAATTTGCTAGATGCCGCATCATGCGCGACTGTAAGCGATGCGTAGATGGCGGAGTTTGCAGAGTGTTCGATTTGCGCTGCACGGATGAAATTTTCCAGAGAGGAATCGCCTACTTATTGAGGCTCGCGAGCTGTTGTGTGACCATCGCAAAACGACGGAAAGAGGGTCTTGCTGTGGTGAATTTCACATCGTCCGTTTCGCGAAGTAATGTTTTGAAACTCTCTGTGGTATGGGTCGATCTAGCTCCAAATATCACTTCTCTTAGAACAAGGTTTGCGTCGAAATTAGCAAAAAACACTTCATTCGGCTTCGTGAGCTTTAGCTCTTTTTCTGTCTGAGAAAGCGAAAACCAATAGCGCCACTCTTCCTCGTAAGACCAATGGTTACTCTTAGTCATACGCGCAAAGTTTACCAATTGATCCTTGTATTTGGTGTCGGCTAAATCACGTTCACTTATGGGTCGTAGTTTGTCGATATAGCGAATTTTATCAGCGTATGCGATTGATTCCCCCCGACGAATGGGGAGGTCGAAACCCAAGCAGACACCTTTGTGATTGTTGGCATAGTGCCCCCACATGGTAGGAACCGCCCAACTTTCAGAAAATGAAATGAAGCCCTGTGACTTTGAGTAGCCGTCTATCGCCGTTTTCCAAGCCGTCCGGAATGATCGTGCCTTTTCGCTATCGCCAAAATCAAAAGGCATGAATTCGAAGATATCGTTAACATCGTTAGGAAAGGATAATTTCAAACGACGGTTTTTCACATTCTCAGCCGCCCAGTGGTCGCAGGTAAAGTGAAATAGTCTAACTGTATTTGACATTGAAAGGTTCGCTCAGGAATAATCACGACAGTACAACTGTTGGGCTGACGGGAACTGAAAATCAACCCTCCCATTGTTTATGTCCGCTTCGGGCTGGGAGCGGTCGTTGACCGGTCGGGCGCAAAGTCCCGCTTAACAAACATCGGCGCGCCCATGCGACGGTCCGGTTGGGGGCGCTACGTGCGTCCTGCCTTTTCCGTGATGCCGGACACGCCCTGACGGCGGGCCAGTTCGGCCAAAACATCGTCCAGCGCAATATCCCGTGCGGCCAGCATCACTAGCAGGTGATACAGCACATCTGCCAATTCATAGGTCAGGTTTTCGCGGTCGTTCCTGGCGGCGGCAATGATCGCTTCGATCGCCTCTTCGCCAAACTTTTCCGCGCATTTTTCCGGCCCCTTGGCCAGCAATTTCGCGGTCCAGGAGCTTTCTGGATCGGCGTCTTTGCGTGCGGCGATCACCGCCTCCAGGTCGTGTAGAACGCTCATGACAGCCTCATCGCGATACCTGCGTCGGCCATGTGCTGCTTGGCCTCGGCAATGGTGAAGTCGCCAAAGTGAAAGATCGAGGCCGCCAAGACCGCTGATGCGCCGCCTTTGGTCACGCCTTCGACCAGATGGTCCAAGGTGCCAACCCCGCCCGAGGCAATGACTGGCACCGACACGGCGTCGGAAATCGCCCGCGTCAGCGGAAGGTTGAACCCGGCGCGTGTGCCGTCACGATCCATCGAGGTCAACAGGATTTCGCCCGCGCCTTTTTCTGTTACCAATTGCGCGAATTCCACCGCGTCGATGCCGGTGGGTTTGCGGCCGCCATGGGTGAAAATCTCCCATTTGCCGGGGTCCACGGTTTTGGCGTCGATGGCGCAGACAATGCATTGGCTGCCGAATTGATCCGCCGCTTCGGCGATCACATCGGGGTTGGCAACGGCCGCAGAGTTGAAGCTGACCTTGTCTGCGCCCGCGAGCAGAAGCTTGCGGACATCCGCCGCCGTGCGCACACCGCCGCCGACGGTCAGGGGAATGAAACATTGCTCTGCGGTGCGCTGTACCACATCCATCATCACACCGCGGTTTTCATGCGTGGCATGAATGTCGAGGAAACAGAGTTCGTCCGCGCCCGCGGCGTCATAGGCGCGGGCAAATTCCACCGGGTCGCCCGCATCACGCAGGTCGACAAAGTTGACACCCTTCACCACGCGGCCATCGGCCACATCGAGACAGGGGATGATACGGGTCTTGAGCATATGCGTCTCTTAATCCGCCCGGCGGTATGGGGCAAGCAAGCGATTGCATATTCGGCCATGTTGCGAAATGGTATACCAAAGCGGAATCGGAGAGGCGATATGACACCGGAATTTGCAAATTATCCCAGCCTGAACGGCAAATCGGTGATTGTCACCGGTGGGGCGTCGGGGATCGGGGCGGCGATTGTGCGCGCCTTTGCCGAGCAGGGGGCCAAAGTCGGGTTTGTCGACCTGGATGCGACGGCGGGACAGGCGCTTGCCGCCGAGTTGGGCGGGGATGTCGCGTTTGAGGTGTGCGATCTGCGCGACATTGACGCGCTGAAAGTGGCCTTTGCCGCCCTGGCAGCTAAACTTGGTCCCGCCACGGTGCTGGTCAATAATGCCGCGCGGGACGACCGCCACGGCTGGGAAGAGGTGACACCGGAATTCTGGGATGAACGTCAAGCCACCAACCTGCGGCACCAGTTCTTTGCCATTCAGGCCGTGGCGCCGGGAATGATTGCCGCCGGGGCCGGGTCAATCATCAATATGGGCTCTTGCAGCTGGTGGCAGAAGTTGGGGGGCATGCCCGCCTATACCACCGCCAAGGCCGCGGTGCATGGGCTGACACGTGGCATGGCGTCCGATCTTGGGCCGCATGGCATCCGGGTCAATACCGTGGTGCCGGGATGGGTGATGACCGAACGGCAAAAGACCTTGTGGGCAACACCGGAGGCTCTGGAAAGAAATCTTGAGACGCAATGTCTTAAAGAGCTGATCGAACCGGTCTATCTGGCGCGAATGGTGCTGTTCCTGGCATCCGATGATTCCCGGATGTGCACGGCGCAGGATTTCTTTGTCGAGGCTGGCGTGGTCTAGCGTTTTGTGGTCCCGGACGTGCTCCGGGACCTCATTTCAATCTGGCAGGAGGTCCCGGATCAGGTCCGGGACTGTCCAGCGCAGCACATGTTTATTCTGCCAGAGTGGCCAGCGCCGTGCGCAGGTCGATCGCGCCATCATAAAGCGCACGACCAGAGATTGCACCGTTCAGCGCCGCGCCACAGTTTTTCAGCGCCACCAGATCCTCGATTGATGACACGCCACCGGATGCAATCACCGGGATCGCCACTGCATTGGCCAGCGCCGCCGTGGCGTCGATATTGGGCCCTTGCATTGCGCCATCGCGGTTGATGTCGGTGTAGATGATCGCCGCGACGCCGGCGTCTTCGAAGCTGCGCGCCAGATCGGTGACCAGCACATCGGTTTCTTCGGCCCAGCCTTTGGTTGCGACCCGGCCATTGCGGGCGTCGATGCCGACGGCGACTTGACCGGGGAACGCCTTGGCCGCCTCTCGCACCAGTTTCGGGTTCTCGACTGCAACGGTGCCCAAAATGACCCGCGCCAATCCCTTGGTCAGCCAGCTTTCGATGGTGGCCATGTCGCGAATGCCGCCGCCCAGTTGTGTCGGCACGGCGGTCGCGGCCAGAATTGCCTCAACCGCGCCCGCATTCACCGGTGCGCCGGCAAAGGCGCCGTTCAAATCCACCAGATGAAGCCATTCACAGCCCGCATCGACAAAGTCCCGCGCCTGATCGGCGGGGTCGTTGTTGAACACAGTGGCCTTGTCCATATCGCCGCGCAGCAGTCGCACGGCATTGCCGTCTTTCAGGTCGATAGCGGGGTAGAGGATCATGGTTTGAGCACCCTTATGCTGCACTAGCGAAGGCGTTTTGCACGAACCGCGGCGAAATGCAACCGACCCGACGTCACGCTTGCCAGATGCGGCAATTCGCGCCCAACATCCCGGCCATCGCTCAGGGAGGAGTAATAAATGAAACCAATGATGATGGCGATTGCCGCACTGGGGTTGATGGCCGGCCCGGCCTTTGCGGACTCGGCCGAAGGCGTCTGGAAAACCGAAGTCGACGATGGCAGCTATGCCCATGTCACCATTGCGCCCTGTGGCGCCAAGGTCTGTGGTGTCATCAGCCGCACCTTCAACAACAGCGGGGAATACAATTCCCCCAACAAAGGCAAGCAATTGGTGCGCGGCATGGAGCCAAAGGGCGGTGGCAAATACACCGGCAACGTCTGGCGACCGTCCAACAACAAGGTTTATGTCGGCAAGATGCAGATAAGCGGCAGCTCGCTCAAACTTTCGGGATGTGTGGCCGGCGGGCTGTTGTGCAGCTCTCAGGTCTGGACACGGGTGAAATAACGTACTTCAATCCACTCGGCGCAGCGGATGCGTCGTATATGGATAGGAGATCGGCCATGGGCCGAATTCTGGTAACGGCGGTTTTGGCGATGACATTGGCCAAAGCCGCATCAGCGCAATCGGCCGAGGGGCTTTGGGCGTCACCGCCGGACCCCAAGGGGCAGACCGGCATTGTCCAGATCACGCCCTGTGGCGCGGCGCTTTGTGGCACCTTGATCAAGGCATTTGACCCGAACGGCCAGCCGATTGTGACGCCCAATGTGGGCAAGCAGCTGATCTGGGATATGAAGGCGGCAGGCCCGGGGCACTATGACGGGGGCCGGGTCTATGTGCCGCTGTTTGGTCGCGATTATGCCGCCACGATGCAGGTGTCCGGCACCAAACTCACGGTCAAGGGCTGTGCGGTCGGGGTCTGCAAAAGCCAGCATTGGCAACGGGCAAACTAATTTGCCGTAGCCTCAATTCGGGTGTGTCACGGCGCCCAGTTGAGGAAGTTTGCGATCATGCGCAGCCCGTTGGCCTGGCTTTTTTCCGGATGGAATTGCATGCCGACCATCGTGCCGCGCCCGATCATCGCAGTCACATCGCCGGCGTAGTCAACATGGGCCAGCCGTTCCGCCGGGTTTTCCACGCGGAAATGATAGGAATGCACGAAATAGGCATGGGTGCCGGTTTCAATCCCGGCCAGAACCGGATGCGGATGGTTGACCACCAGATCGTTCCAGCCCATGTGCGGCACTTTGAGCTTGTCGTCCTGTGGTGTGATTTTCACCACTTCGCCGCTTACCCAATCCAGCCCCGGCGTGTCTTCGTATTCGCGCCCCCAGGTGGCCATCAGCTGCATCCCGACACAGATTCCCATGAAGGGGCGGCCTTTGACCTCGACCGCCTCGACCATGGCATCATAGAGGCCGGAATGCCCCTTCAGCTGTTTCCAGCAGGCGGGAAAGGCGCCATCCCCGGGCAGGACGATGCGGTCGGCACGGGCCACCACATCTGCATCGCCGGTCACCACCACATCGCCGCCGTCCACTTCGGCGGCCATGCGTTGAAACGCCTTTTCGGCGGAATGCAGGTTGCCGGATTCATAGTCGATGAGGGCAGTTAGCATGGGGCGGCCTTTGGTCTATTGGTATGTGCAGATGTGCGGTGCGCATCCGCCAAAGGCGTCGCGCAATTTCCCCGCAGGGTCAAGGGGGGCTGCCAATATGGTCAAGCACGGACAGCACCGCATCGTCCGGCGTGGGTGTGCCGCCAAATCGCCCTGACAATTCAAAAGCGCATAGCCATGCACCAGCGACCAGACCTGGGTTTCGATTTCGACCGGATCTTTGCCGGCGGGTACAAAAGGCGCACAGGTGTCGCGCAGCACCTGATAGGCCGGGGCGGAATTCAACCGCATTTGATCAATCAGTTTTGAATTGGCCCGAAAGCTGAAGATCAGGTCATAGAGCGCGGGATTGTTGCGGGCAAACGCCAGATAGCCGCGACAGATATTGCGCAGACGGTCGCGGGGCGTTTGCGGCCCGGTGTCCGCGAAATCCAGCATGCTCTGGCGAAACCGGGCGAAACCTTCGGCGGCAATGGCCATCCGAAGCCCGTCCACCCCGTCAAAGTGATGTGCCGGGGCGGCATGTGACACACCGGCCCGCGCGGCGCATTTGCGCAGTGACAGATTATCCAACCCGCCCTCGGTCAAAAGCGCGATTCCCGCTTCGATCAACGCGGCGCGCAGGTTGCCGTGGTGGTGGCCGGTTTTGTCTGGGTGTTGGCTCATCCTGCGGGGATAGGATTGTGACTTGACAGCGTCAAGTGCGGTCGAATATTGACGGTGTCAAGTTTACACTGTCAAGTTTACATCGACACATTTATCGCAAGGACAAAGCCCATGGTCACATTCAACTTTCAAAAGATCCGAAATGCCCTGTTCTGGGGGTTGTCGATCCTTGTTGCGCTGGTTGCCTGGCGGTTCATTCCGTTGGGGGTAGAGGCGTCGATGGATTTCATGGCGCATCACATCGAACCGCGTGCCCTGGCGCTCTATGCCCATATCGGTGTTGCGCCGTTGGTGCTGTTTCTGTTGCCGTTTCAATTCAGTGTCGACCTGCGCATCCGCCGCCCAAAGCTGCACCGGTGGTTCGGGCGGATTTATGCGGTTGGCGTGCTGGTGTCGGGCGTGGCGTCGCTGCCGCTTGCGGCGCATACCTCGGGGGGGCCGGTCGCGGGGCTGGGGTTTGCTGTGCTGGCGGTGCTGTGGATGGGCGTCACGGCCCAGGCAGTGCGGCTGGCGATGCAAGGGCGTTTGGCCGCGCATCGGATCTGGATGATCCGGTCAGCTGCGCTGACCTTTGCCGGGGTGACCCTGCGGCTGGAATTGCCGCTGTTGGCGATGCCGCTGGGGATCGACCTTGGGTATCAGGTCGTGGCCTGGGCCTGCTGGATCCCAAACGCCATCCTGGCGGAATGGATGATCCGGCGAAACGTGGCCCCGTCAAAGACGGTGGCAAAACCTGTGGCAAAGACAGTGGAAGGGGCGGGGTAACCCGCCCAATCGGTCCCTGCCGTCAGAGCATGCCCTTGGTCGAGGGGATTGCGTCGGCCTTGCGCGGGTCGGTTTCCACGGCTTCGCGCAGCGCACGCGCCACGGATTTGAATGCCGCTTCCGTGATATGGTGGCTGTTGATGCCATGCAGCGCGTCGACATGCAGGGTGATGCCGCCATGGGTGCTGAGCGCTTGAAAGAACTCGCGCACCAATTCGGTGTCGAAGCTGCCAATCTTCGGGGACGGCAAATCGACATTCCAGACCAGAAACGGCCGCGCCGACAGGTCCAGCGCCGTGCGCACCAGCGCATCATCCATTGCCAACAGGCAGGAGCCATAGCGGCGAATGCCCTTCTTGTCGCCAAGGGCGGCGACCAGCGCCTGACCAATGGCGATGCCGGTGTCTTCGACCGTGTGATGGTCGTCGATATGCAGGTCACCGTCAGCCCGGATTGTCATGTCAATCAACGAGTGGCGCGATAATTGATCCAGCATGTGGTCAAAGAACCCGACGCCGGTCTGATTGTCATAGCTGCCCGATCCATCGAGATCGATCGTGACATTGATTTTGGTTTCGGCGGTTTCGCGGGTGATCGTGGCTTTGCGCATCGGGGTCTTCCTGTCAGGTCAGCGCCTTATAGGCCCCGCGCCCGGGCGGGCCAAGGGGCGGGGCGATGGTTTTCGCGGCTTGTGCGTGCCGGGCCACTGTGTCAGCCTCCGCGCCAAGAGGGAGACCTGCGCCATGACCACTTGTGTCTTTGTTCAAATCCGTTGCACCCCCGGCCAGACCTATAAGGTCGCGGAGGAAATCGTGCGGCATGAAATCCACTCCGAATTATATTCGACCACCGGCGATTTCGATCTTTTGCTGAAGCTTTACGTTCCCGAAGGTCAGGACGTGGGCAAATTCATCAATGACAATCTGCTGACATTGCCCGGTATTGAGCGGTCGCTTACCACGCTGACGTTCAAGGCGTTTTAAGCCGCCTTCAAGGCTGGCACTGCGGCAATGTTCCTGACCAAGCCCGGCTTGCTCCAGTGCGGCTGGATTGATCGCGCACAGGTTGGGCTTGCGCATAAGAGTTGAAATGAAAGCCGTTTGTGATTGAGGGGGCTGTGCGCAGTGCCATTGCGTACGACGACCCCGAAGGGGGGTATCTCTTTGATACCGTCCGTTCGGCCGCCGGATAAGATCCGATGTCATCTATCGTAAGTATTGGAGCGGGCGAGGCGATTCGAACGCCCGACCCTAACCTTGGCAAGGTTATGCTCTACCCCTGAGCTACGCCCGCATCCGTTTGGCCATCTCTGACCTGGGGTTACCTAATGGAGCGGGCGAGGCGATTGAACGCCCGACCCTAACCTTGGCAAGGTTATGCTCTACCCCTGAGCTACGCCCGCATACCATTGGGTGTGCGGGATTTATAAACTGTTGGCGCGGGCTGCAAGAGGAAATTGGTGTTCCGGGCGATCTTTTTGTCTTTGGCCTGTCAGAGGGGCTCTGGTTTCGCCGATCACAAGGAAACTGACCCCGGCAAAGGGGGCTGCACATCGGGATTGGTTGGTCGGTCCCGAAATCATTGCACCATCTGCGGCCTGAGGTTTGGTGCGCCACCAGAAGGGGGGCAGGGGATCGACAGGGGGGACAAGGCGACAGCGCCGCTGGACCGACGGTCACAAGGCCGGGAAAGACCCTGGGCGGCAAATAAAAACCCCCGCTGCTTCCGAAGATGCAGCGGGGGTCAGGGGGCCTATGGCCAAGTGCGCCGGCCTTGCAAACCGGACCGGAGGGTTATTCCAGTTCGATCAGCAGGTCTTTTGCGTCGATCTGACCGGCGGGTTGGATATGTACGGCCTTGACCGTTGCATCGCGTTCGGCGTGGATGCCGGTTTCCATTTTCATCGCCTCGATGGTCAGAAGAAGATCGCCTTCTTTCACCTTGTCGCCGGCCTTGACCGCAACAGTGGCCACCACACCGGGCATCGGGGCGCCAATGTGGTTTGCATTGCCAACCTCGGCCTTGGGGTTGGATTTGCTGGAGGCCGCGACCTTGCGGTTGGGCACACGGATCACCCGTGGCTGGCCGTTCAGTTCAAAGAACACCTTGGCCTCGCCATCTTCGCCGGTTTCACCGACGGCCTGAAGCCGGATTTCCAGCTTCTTGCCGGGGTCGATTTCGGCTGTGATCTCTTCGCCCGGCTCCATGCCGTAGAAGAAGGTATGCGTCGGCAGGGTGCGCACCGGACCATAGGTGCGGTGACGGCCCATGTAATCCATGAACACCTTGGGATACATCAGATAGCCGTTCAGGTCCTCGTCATCGACGACCAGCCCCTCAAGCTCTTTCGAGACCTGTGCGCGGACCTCTTCGAGGTCGACAGGCTTCAGATGTTTGCCGGGGCGTTCCAGATTGGGTTTGTCGCCCTTCAGCACCTTTTTCAGAATGCCCTTGGGGAAGCCGCCGGGAGGTTGGCCCAGGTTGCCGCGCATCATGTCGATCACGCTGTCGGGGAAGGCGACATCGGTTTTCGGGTCTTCGACCTGTGACCGGGTAAGCCCCTGACTGACCATCATCAAGGCCATGTCACCGACCACCTTGGACGAGGGCGTGACCTTGACGATATCGCCGAACATCATGTTCACATCGGCATAGGTTTCCGCCACTTCATGCCAACGCTCCTCAAGCCCGAGGCTGCGCGCCTGTGCCTTGAGGTTGGTGAACTGACCGCCGGGCATTTCGTGCAGATACACCTCGGACGCCGGGGCCTGCATGCCAGACTCAAATGCCGCATATTGACCGCGCACCGCTTCGAAATAGTTCGAAATTTCGCGGATGGCGCTGATGTCCAGACCGGTGTCCCGTTCGGTGTGGCGCATGGCTTCGACAATCGAGCCGAGGGTCGGCTGCGAGGTGTTGCCGGAAATCGCATCCATCGCACCGTCAACCGCGTCCACACCGGCCTGTGCCGCCGCCATGATGGTGGCAATTGCCGCGCCGGATGTGTCGTGGGTGTGGAAGTGGATCGGCAGGCCGACCTCTTCTTTCAGGGCTTTGATCAGCGGACCGGCAGCGGCGGGTTTCATCAGCCCGGCCATGTCTTTCAGACCCAGCACATGCGCGCCGGCGGCCTTCAGCTCTTTGCCCATCGCGACATAATATTTGAGATCATATTTGGCGCGGTTCGGGTCAAGGATGTCACCGGTGTAACAGACGGTGCCTTCGCAGACTTTGTTCGCGTCCAGCACGGCATCCATCGCCACGCGCATGTTTTCGACCCAGTTCAACGAATGAAGACGCGGAACACGTCAACGCCGGTTTCAGCGGCCTGTTTCACAAAGAACTGCACCACGTTGTCGGGATAGTTGGTATAACCCACACCGTTCGACGCGCGCAGCAGCATTTGTGTCATGACATTGGGCATCGCCGCACGCAGGTCGCGCAGACGCTGCCACGGACATTCCTGCAAGAAGCGATACGCCACGTCAAACGTCGCCCCGCCCCAGCATTCCACGCTGAACAGCTGCGGCAGATTGGCGGCATAGCTTGGCGCAACACGAATCATGTCGATTGACCGCATGCGGGTGGCCAGCAACGACTGGTGTCCGTCACGCATCGCGGTGTCGGTGATCAACAGTTTCTTTTCGTTGAGCATCCAGTCGGCAACTGCCTGTGGGCCTTTTTCGTCCAGCAGGGTCTTGGTGCCCGGTGCCGGTGCCGCGCGGGAAACCGGCGCTTTTGCCGGTTTCAATTCGGGGTGCGGCATTGGCCGTCCCTGAACCTCTGGGTGACCATTGACCGTGATGTCGGCGATATAGGTCAGCACCTTGGTGCCCCGGTCGCGGCGCTTTTTGAAATCGAAAAGCTCGGGCGTCTCGTCGATGAATTTGGTGGTGTATTGATTGTTGAGGAAGGTCGGGTGTTTCAGCAGGTTTTCAACAAAGGCGATGTTGGTGCTGACACCGCGCACGCGGAATTCGCGCAGGGCGCGGTCCATGCGGGCAATTGCCTTTTCCGGGGTCTGGGCCCAGGCGGTGACCTTGGTCAGCAGGCTGTCGTAATAACGTGTGATCACGCCGCCCGCATAAGCGGTGCCGCCATCCAGCCGGATGCCCATGCCCGTGGCCGAGCGATAGGCAGTGATGCGGCCATAGTCGGGGATGAAGTTGTTTTGCGGGTCTTCGGTGGTGACGCGGGTTTGCAACGCGTGACCGTTAAGGCGGATGTCATACTGGCTTGATTTGCCGGTGGCCTCGGACAGAGACTTGCCTTCGGCGATCATGATCTGCGCCTGCACGATGTCGATGCCGGTGACTTCTTCGGTGACGGTGTGTTCCACCTGGACGCGCGGGTTCACTTCGATGAAGTAGAACTTGCCGGTTTCCATATCCATCAGGAATTCAACGGTGCCGGCGCATTCATAGTTCACATGCGCACAGATCTTGCGGCCCAATTCGCAAATCTCTTCGCGCTGCGCTTCGCTCAGATAGGGGGCAGGCGCACGTTCGACGACCTTCTGGTTGCGCCGCTGGACGGAACAATCACGCTCGTACAGGTGATAGATATTGCCTTGCTGGTCGCCCAGGATCTGCACCTCGACGTGGCGGGCGCGGGTGATCATCTTTTCCAGATAACCCTCGCCGTTGCCAAAGGCGGCCTCGGCCTCGCGGCGGCCTTCCAGGACCTTTTCCTCGACCTCATCTTCGGAGAAGATCGGCCGCATGCCGCGTCCGCCGCCCCCCCAGGAGGCTTTCAGCATCAGGGGATAGCCAACTTCGGCCGCCTCTTTCTTGATTGCGGCAATGTCGTCGCCCAGAACCTCGGTCGCGGGAATGACCGGCACTCCGGCTTCGACCGCAACGCGCCGGGCGCTGGCCTTGTCCCCAAGGGCGCGCATGGTTGCCGCTTTGGGGCCGATGAATGTGATGCCATTGGCGTCGCAGGCATCCACAAAATCAGGGTTTTCAGACAGAAGCCCATAGCCGGGATGAATGGCATCCGCCCCGCATTGCTTGGCGACGCGAATGATCTCCTCGATGCTCAGATAGGCCGCAACCGGTCCCATGCCCTTGCCAATCCGATAGGCCTCGTCCGCCTTGAACCGGTGCAGGCCCAATTTGTCTTCTTCGGCATAGACCGCGACGGTCTTTTTGCCCATTTCGTTGGCGGCGCGCATGATGCGAATGGCGATCTCGCCACGGTTGGCTATAAGGATTTTGGTGAAGTCAGGCATTCCAGGCTTCCGTTTGTTGCAATGCAGCATAACTAGACGTTCCGAATGCCGGGGTAAACAGAAACGGTCTGATTATCGCTGCGAATCGCTTATTGTGTGGGCTTATGGCGCGATAAAAGTCACATTTGGCATGTTGACAATGCGTTCCACGTCCGCGTCGTACATGTCTGTCAGCAGGTCGATATAATCATCAGACCAGCCGGCAATGTCGACTTCTTCGTCAACTTCGTCTTCCAGCGCGTATTTGTCGAGAAAGGCCAGCATGGCTTTGCGTTTCTGGACTTCTGGAATGCCGGGGTGGTCCCGCAGGAAGCCGCGAAACCGCTGCATGCCTTCGGGCGACATGATCCGGGACAGCAAATCAAAGGCCCCGTTGATCTTGGCACCGGATGGCAGACCGGCCAGCGCGCGCACGATTTCGCCCCAGATCAAGGGAGAGTTTCGTTGCACCAGGCGGTGATTTTCAAATCGGGCAGATGTTCCTGCAGGCGTTCAAACAGCTCTGACCAGCGCAGATATGCCGGGTCCGCGCCATTGAGAAAGCTTTGGAAGTCCTGGTGCGGCGTTGTTTCAAAGACCGCTGGCAGCCAGGTGGCCGGGTTGCGCAACCCGATGAACAATTCCAGGGTGTCATCTTTGAACAATCGCTGGGCATTGATCAGCCGCTCATGCGCCTTGGGGTAAAGCAGGCCGGCGCTGATGGCAATCTTGGGCACGCAAAACAGGTGGTCCTGGCTCAGGATAAGGCGATCGAAATTCTCGGCATCCTCATCCAGGATCGTGTCCAGCATGATGTCGCGTGCATCCGGGGCCGGATCTGCCTTGGTCAATGCACCAAGCGCCCCGCTGAGAATCTGGCGGTATCGGCTTGGCCCGGGCACGGCCACACCACGATCCCGCAGAGCATCCGCATTGCGCAACAAACAGCGCAGCAGCTTGTCTTCGTCGGTGGCGTGGGCGCTGGCATGGAGAATAACTTGCATGGAACTCACAGTGTCAACAATTTCCACGCCACTATAGCCCAGCCCGCGCCGGGGAAAACCCGCTTTGCCATTCCTGAAAAAAAACTGTGATTTTCCTCTTGCCCAGAGTCAAATCTGGATTTAAACGGACGCGACGTGCCCCTATAGCTCAGCTGGTAGAGCAACTGATTTGTAATCAGTAGGTCCGCGGTTCGAGTCGTGTGGGGGCACCATCAATTCTCTCCTATATATCTGTTTTTGTTGATATATGTTGATGGTTCTTGCGCGTCTGTATCCACATCCGTATCCACAAGGCGGATGTAGCTATGCGATTGATAGCCGTGAAGTATGTCAAACCTGACCCCCGAAATGGAAAACTGATCTACCGCAGGCGCGTCCCCAAAGCGCTGTTGGCGAGCGTTGGTCAAACAGAGTTCGTCAAGACGCTGGGTCGCACGACCGCAGAGGCGCTGATCGCCTATGGCCCCTTCCACCAAAAAATCGAACACATGCTGGCGTTGGCTAAGAATGGCGTCACGGGGCTTTCGCCTGCTGAACAACGGGCGCGGCTTACGGCCATGCTGCAAGGATGGAATGCAGACCCTTTCAGCCCCGGACGCGACGACAACGAACGCACGTGGCGCGAAGTCAAAGCCGAACGGCTGATCGACCGTTACCAAGACCCCGATACCGGAGAATATCACGGCGTCCCGGATGATGTGGCGGCAACGGCAAGCGCTTTGTTGTCTGGCGTCCCCCAGACGCCCCCCGAACCAACTCTGACAGATGCCTTCAAGTTCTACTTGCAGGAAAACGCCAAGACCTTGCCCGAACAGCGCAAGAAGCAGGTGCAGCGCTTTGCCCGCGCCGAACGCCACCTGATCGCCGCTGTGGGGGCGGACAAGGCCACGTCCAAGCTGACCCGAGAGGATGCCCGCAAATGGCGTGATATGCGTCTGGCGGGCGGCGCATCGCCCACAACGATCCAACGCGAAAAGAACGATCTGAGCGCCGTTATCGGACTGGCACAAAGTGAATTGGACGCGGGCGGCGTCAATCCGTTCAGCAAATTGAAGCTGCCCAAGGCCAAGGTCAGCCGCCAGATGGAACGTGAGGCATTGCCCCCAGAGGTCATTCAGGGGGTCTATGCAGCGCTGCGCCAGAAGCGACCCGACCTGTTGCCCATCTGGACGCTGTTGGACTTCACGGGCGCACGACCAAGCGAGATCAGTCAGCTACAGGCAGGTGAGATTGTTCTGGGCCATCCCGTTCCGCATATCGTGATCCACGAACGCGACGACCGGACGCTGAAAACCTCATGGTCTACCCGAAAGGTGCCCTTGATCGGTCCCGCACTGGACGCCGCAAAGCAAGCCGTGAGGGGCGTGAACGATCCGACTGCCCCGGCGTTCCCGCGTGTCTACGGTGAGGGCGGGATGGACCGGCTGTCAGCGGCCTTGAACAAGCGTATACGGGCATTGACCAAAGACTCGCGCCACGTCTGCTACAGCCTGCGCCACAACATGAAGGACAGGCTTCGGGCGGCGGAGGTTTTCCACGATACCCAAACGGCGATCATGGGCCATGCCTTTGGGCGGGGAGAGGATGCGGCTTATGGTGGAGCGGTGTCGCTGGAACAAAAACGATTCGCACTTGAACGGAGTTTGAACGTCCACTTCTTTGCGCCATGATCTACGTCGAAATCGGCCGAGGCTGTGTGAAAACTCCCCCGCGGCCTCCGAGTGCCGGAACGATGTTCTCGTCAAGCCGGAATCAGTACACGTTCGCCCTCCTTGGGGCCGGAAATTGACGCTCTCCCGGGAAATTATTCGGGCGCGTTGCGCGAAATCTGCGTTTTCACACAGCCTCGGCACATTGGGGCCGCCCGCATTGTTCCTCGTCGCTGCACTGCAGCTTCCCGGAAGCAGAAATTGACGCACAAGCGCAGCAATTTCAATAAGCGTTTGACGGTAATACGGGCGAACTCGGCATTCGCTAAAACTGCACCATTGGCCCAAGCCTTTCAAAGATTGTATTCACTGCGAACTTCAGCGAGGCACCGATTGCGCGATAACTTTGATCTTCCAGTTCTAGTTTTATTAAGTTCTTTGCAAAAAAATGTGTCCCACAGTCTTTTGAAGGTCTTTTCTTCTTTTGAAAAGTCCCAATCCCCTCGCTGTCGCCAGTCAACAGCCCAACGTTTACACATCTCCCCAAACAATTCACGGTTGAATGTGAGCACCAGAGTATCCACAGCTTCGATAGTTCTCTGCAGTAAAGCAAAGTCCACAGCTATCCGAACCGGATTGCTATACCTTCTGGCCTCGATCTGAACTGCGTTCCTCCCGGGCAGGACTCCACCGTTATGGACGATCCCGTGGCGCAAATGACAAGCTATATCGAATTGTTCAAGGGGGCCCTTGAAGCTTGAGTCCTTCAATTCGAAACTCAAGTAACCTCGGGCGGCTTTAACAAGCTCGGCTTTGGAGCTGAAAGACAGGTGTTCGAACGCGCTCCTTCTGAATTCTGCATGCCCGTGCCAGAGCACTCCACCAAGATTTATCTGCTTTTCCGCAGCCACCTGCCGACAGATGGGACATGATTCCAGTGTCACCGATAATATAGAACGAAAGTATGCTTCTGCCGCTGAAACCGAGCCCAGCAAGAGCAAACCTCCTAGGTGCTGGTTTTCAGACAATCGTTTCGCTGTTCCATATGAAAGTAAACTGCGTGAGTGCTCAACATATGCGTCGATGGGGCTTGGAAATTGGGTCTCTTTCAAAAATGCGTCTATCGAACCGATGCTGCTCGAAGAAGGCGCAGCATTCACGTAATCTACGATAGAGAAGTTCATGATACGTGCTCTTCAGCATGTCCAACAATCCTCTGAGCTCGTACTTTTCCAACATAGGGAATGCCAAGCAATGCCTCTCTGTTGGCATCAATAAGGATATCGCGCACTTTACGAATGCTGGAGTTTTTCTTGATCCGCGTTTCCATTCGTTTTGAAATGGGAAGGACCGATATGTCCTGTTGCACAAGTGCTTCATACGTCGAAGACGGCTTGAGTTGCTCACCACAGTTGGAACAGAATCTGGCTTCAGGATTGCTTCGGGGAGTTGAGCAAACATGGCATAGAGGTAGCGAGAGGACGAAATCTTCGGCACCGACCCCAGCGGTTTCGAGGATTGATGTCGTCGTAAGTCGGGGCCAAGCTTGATGCTTAGGAGCGCGTATAACCTTTAGAAAAGAGGAAATGGATTTGGTCCTGCTGCCCACAATGATGTTTTCAGTGGTAATATCACCGGTGTGAACTTGATAGTGCTGGAACGAGCCCTTTTCACCTTTCAATATTGATCCTGATGGCATGATAAGACCGGAGTACTGTAAAAACCCAAATACCTTATCGATATCCGATCCGACAGGTGTCTTGATGGCAAATTGGAATCCCTGTTTTTCTAGTGTTTTACCTTTATTATATTCTTTTATTTGAGAAAGGATGGCTTGATAAACCTTTGATCCATTTCTGACATAGCTTTCGTAAGAAGGGAGCTTTGCAGTCAATGAATCAAAGACCGCGTGCGACATATCCCGTCCTGCTCGCGACAGGCGCAGCACTTTGTTTTTATTCAACGATCCATCTGACGTCGTATAGGAATCGGGAGAATTGTAGATAGATCTTAGCATGCCCAAAAAACCTCTAGGAATGCCAAATGACGCATGGGCTAGAAATCTAATATCTTCTTCATTCTTGGAAACAAAATCGAGCCCGGTGCCCTCAAACCTCTTTTTAGCGAGTGAAACCATAAAGTCTTCATACTCAATTCCTGAAGGCCTTACCCAAGCGTCAATTTGTTCGGCATCATGACCAACATGGAAGCTGGCCGAATGAGACGTGATTCCAGGATATACAGCTGCCTTTGGTGAAATTAGGCGTGATTTTATAGCTCTGAAAAAATCGAAGAAATCTTCTTGTTGTTTCTCCGAAAATGAATGCGCCGCGTCATCAATCAAGATGACTACCCTCCTCAGACCATTTTCAACAGAAAGGTCATCTACAAGCTCGGAGAGGAAGCTAATGGTGAATTGTTCGACTAGGTCTCCGTCGGCCCGGCTAGCTTCAAGTGCATCGATTAACCTAGTAATCTTGGCCTTTGACGGGAAGTCACCCGGCAGTGTAAGACTGTCTGATTGTTCTTCTGTGTCCCAAACCGCCGCAATCACCTTCAGAACTAACCAAGCTTTAAACCAATACGAAGCGTTTGGCCCGCTCACGTAGAATGGCTCAAGCTTCAGTGCTAGCTTGAAATTCACGTAAATCGGAACCGCTTTTTCCGCATCATTTTCAAGAATCCGATAGAACGCTTTGCGCATCAGGGTGCTTTTGCCGCACCCTCTGGGCCCGATTAGCAACTTTGCCCCGCCGCCCATCAGCTTCTTTAGGATACTGGCCTCGTTCGGGTGTTCAGCGGCAAGTAATAGAAACTTGTCTCTGTCGATATACTCCGCCTGCTCAACGAAGTTCTCTTCGAATGGTAGCACTTCATTTGGTTCGTCAGTCAGGCCAGTTGACGTCATTTCTTCGCATTCCTATCTAATACAAACAATCGCTTCCGACCTCATTTCAGAGCCTTCCGATCGAATTACCCATTCGAAACGGACGGGGTTCAGACCAAGCAGCCTTTCCTGAGCAGCATAGTTTTGCAAGTCCATTTGGGTCGTTGGACCATGATCACTCCGATCATTTCAAGCCTTCTATGTCATTATTCGTCGCGGACGCTACAATGCGTTCAGCCTACATTCGTAGCACCGAATGATCGATATCTAAGGGCTGAGGTATCACATGCTCTGCGAATGTCTAAGCCTTTGCTTGACTTGCGGGGCCCGGTAGCGCTCAGGCTGTCTGAACGAATTGAATGTCCGCTTCATAAGTCGACGGCTTGTGCGTTCCGCTTCTTCAGCGAACTTCCGATTCCCGCCCTATTTTTGGGTCGCATTTCTGAAGCCCCAACCGCTCTATCACTGATCACAGGTTTCCCCCCATGCCCCTTGCACACGCGCCCGCGAGGGTGCCGTGGGGTGTGACCTTGTAGGGGGCGGGGTGCTTGACGGTCCATCGTGCGACCGTGCGGGATGGGGAAATCGTCAGGCCGGGGGTGGGGAACTGTGGCCCGACAGGGTGACCTGTCTCAATAGGGCAAGCCCCAGTGAGTCGTCTCAGTCACACCTCGAAAGCGTCTCACAAGAATGTCTATTGACGTTTTGAGGCAATCAGCAGAGAACATCTAAGACCCGTGTGATACAGTGAGGCATCGCCATGACCCTTGAGACCATCCCCGACCGCAGCGACACCCAGACGGCCCCGCATACGGGCCAGATGATCGGATACGCCCGCACGTCCACCCTTGACCAGAAGGCAGGGCTGGAGGCCCAACGCCGTGATCTTGAACGGGTCGGATGCCAGCGGCTCTTCATCGAACAGGTGTCGTCGGTCGATGTGAAAGAACGGCATGAGCTGGCGCGGGCGCTGGATCACATCCGGGCGGGGGATACCCTTGTCGTGACCCGTCTGGATCGTTTGGCGCGGTCATCGCAGCACCTTTTGGAGATACTTGAAACGCTCACCGCCAAGGGTGCTGCGCTGCGTATCCTCAATATGGGGATCGACACGGGCACCCCCACGGGCAAGCTGATGCTGACGATCATGGGCGGCGTGGCAGAGTTTGAACGCGAGATCATGCTGGAACGCCAGCGCGAAGGCATCGCCAAGGCCAAGGCTGCGGGGAAATACAAGGGCCGCAAGCCGACCGCACGGGCGAAGGCCGATGAAGTCATAGCACTGGCGGCAGATGGGGTCGGCGCAACCGAGATTTCCCGGCGTCTGGGCATAGGGAGGGCGTCTGTTTATCGGATACTTGGTGACAGGAAAGTTTGAATCAAGATTTCAATGTCGCGCAGGCAGGGGAGCTGTTAGCCTCTGACAAAGCTCACGAATCCGAAAGTTGCATAGAATTGGAATACCCGCCCGCATCAATTTAGGGTTGCCCCAGTTGGAGAACCTATTTGGTTTCATTCGACCTGTCCTCTCGTTCTCACACCTGACAGATAACCCAGAGACGCGAGCATTTTGAGAAATACTACCCCCGTCCCGTTGGGATCGTTAAAATTGGCTGGTTCGTTATCTTTCGGTGCGCCTTTTGGTTCGAGATCACCTGACAGAACAAACGGAATAGCGGACTGACCCCAGCACCTGCAAAGCCATAAAGGCTCGCCGGTTTTGCCCCCTCAAAGGGCTCCTCATCCTGGGCCAATCGACAGAACGCCCGCCCTTGAGGCGGCGCTAGACGACCCCTCCCCCCGCAAAGTACCCCCCCGAGTTCCGCTTGGGGGGCTTCTTGCGTTCACGCCCAACGTCACCCTCGTGGGCTTCCCCTCATACATCTGCATTCAAGGAGCATCCACATGCAGCCTATCAACCCCCGTGCTTTCGCACGATCCGCAGCCGACCAGATCATTGCCCGTGACTTTGGGCGGGTCTATGGCGTCACAACTCTGACCGAATACTTCGACCTGATCGACCGCCGAAGCACGGCACATTTGATCCAATGCCAGGCAAACCGTGTTATCCGCACGGCTGGCCACCAGCGCCGCAAAGCCCGCCTGACAATCGAAGGCGGACAGCTTTTGGTTTCTATCCCGATGAACGACCCGCGTTCCGGTCGTCCTGTCTGGGCCGTGACAGATTTCGGTATCTGGATTGACCTTTTGGAAGGCGGTTTCGATGCGGCTTGGGTCTACAATCACAAGGGCGAAAACCGCCGGTTTGGTCAGGTGCGCATCGCTGTGCCGGTCGCGGCTGGTTATCAGAAAGCGGCGGTTACCCGGATCATCACCAACGCCAAGGCAGGTCAACAAGCCCGGACACGGGATGGCAACCCACTCAACCTGCGGCGTTCCAACCTCTACATTCTCGGCCAGCCCGGAACAGCACAGGGCCGCGTGGGTCGCGCCAAGACTGACACTCTGGGCAACTACAGGGCGTCCGTAGAAGTGCGCCGGGCGCTGGCCCGTAAAAGCCGTGGCGCGGCCGACCAATGAGCCTTGACCCTATCGAGGGCTTTGCGATGGGGGGTGCGGGCGACCGTGTCCCTTCAACGACCCGGGATTGCCCCAGCTGCGGTTCCAGATTTCAGCCGCGCCGAAAGAACCAGATGTATTGCATCCCGGCTTGTCAGAAGAAGGCCAGCCGAAACAGTGCTCGTGGGTCAACGTCCGCCAGTGACAGCCCCGACCGCCGGTATGTGAAGCGCCGTCAAAGGGCCACCTTGGCATGGTTGAACGAAACCTACCATGCGACCCCGCCAAGGCAACGTCTGGGGCTTCTCAAGGCCTGGCTGGACGCGGCCCGGGGCGGCGATACGCATCTGCGGTGCGTTCTGTCCCGACCAGACTTCACCAAGGCGGACCACGACAGAGCCACATGTTTCCGCAACAGCCGTGCTTATCCCCCTGTGCCGTATCTGGCAGATCGGTTTGCCAAACGTCTTCTGAATTGCCGGGTCTGGGATTGGGTGTCAGGCCGCGCCGGTGAACCTGAAACAGGCAAGGTGGAAAACAGCCCAGTGCCGCACAGTGACCAAGTTCGAGAAATCCACCCTCACCCAAGGGGGTCGGATAGACCGGCAACAGCCTGCTACGAACAAGACCCGGCGGCGTTCCTGCAACGTATCCGGAATATGCGACTGGCGCAGGAACGGGCGGGGCGGAACGGCTAATCCGCCCTCACCCAGTATATATAGGGGACATTCCGGGGTTACTTCCGGGGTGTCCGGACGACCGAACAAGAGCGATGGCGGCACAATCCACCCTCACCCAATATATATAAGGGTGCGTTGCGGGATCGTCGGGGGTGGCCTTCAAGATGTCGATCGGTCGGGGATCACCTGACAAAGAATAGATGTGACAGGATACCGACCCCGGCACCGCAACGAACATGACGGATGACTGGCTCGGAGTTGTGAGGGTGGATCATCGGTCGGAGATCGTCCGACAAGACACTCCATCTGGGATACAGACCCCGGCACATGAAAGACTATCAAAGCTGGCTGGGTCTGTTCCCTGTAATGGGCTTCTTGTTCTGGATGACCCGACAGACCGACCACCTTAGAAGACACCTCAAACGACAACATGGGTCTGGCCAAATTCGTCCCCTTGAAGGTTCCCCCGAGACAGTCCGTTCCCCGTCCGATGGTCTTCCCTTGATCGGCCTAATCCTGTATCCGGTGGAAGGGTGACGACCAGTCCACTTGTGGGTTTATTCCACGACCGGCGGCACCTTCCTTCTGACAGATGTAACCATCGCCTTGGAGGGCACGACCATGACCATACAATTCGAGAAATCCCCGCGCATCCACCGGCATGAGCCATGGGTCTACCTCATCCGCTGGCCCGGTGAATGGCAACTGTGCCTGCCGTCATGGGCTGTGCGGCTGACTTGGTAAGCAGACCGCAAAGAACCGGGGAAGGTGTCACCATCGCACCTTTCCCGCGACCACATGGCAGGGACTCTGAGCGGTGATGTGAGGGGCTTGCGGTGCAGCCTATGCGGCCCTGCCCAGCGTGTTAGATCGAGCCTTAGGGGCCTCTGAGAGCTTACCAATGCCGTCTGGGTGCTAATATCGGGGCGGCGTGATCGCGCTAGACCCCGCCACGATTGCCAAAGGCATTCCGAGGGTGGAAGTCTCCAACATCGGCCTGCGGCTGTATCCACATTTCACTACACAACAGCCAAAACCGTTGCTAATAATTGAGTGTAAACAAAGGATTGTGGATACGGCAGAACCCGTGTGGGGGCACCATTTTCTTATCCAAAATCATCCAATGACATCCGATTAACCCTTGTTTATAAGGGTTTCGTGATCACCCTTTGTCCGATGCTGTTTAGCTGCATCCGATACAATACCCCCTGATTGGGGGTGATTGTGGGGGATATCAAATTTGAGTCGGCAAAGTGATACCCCCAACCATGCCATTGTCAGGTATTCAGGTCCGCAACCTTAAGCCCCGTGAAAAGGCGTTCAAAGTCTCTGATTTTGAGGGATTGTTCGTGTTGGTAAAGCCGAACGGCTCCAAACTTTGGCAGATGAAGTACCGGCTTTACGGAAAAGAGCGCCTGCTTTCGATTGGCGTGTATCCAGACGTGTCCTTGGCACAGGCCCGCAAGGCCAAAGACGAGACGCGCGCCAAAGTCGCGGCAAAGATTGACCCCAGCGAAGCCAAGCAAACCGAAAAAAGGGTGAAGCGGGAAGAAGCGGGGCAGACGTTCGAAAAGATCGGTGCTCAGTTTTTGGAAAAACAGCGCAAGGAGGGCAAGACAAAGGCCACGCTGGACAAGACGGCATACCATCTGAAACTTGCCAATAGCGATTTTGGACGTCGCCCGATAACCGAGATCACCGCACCAATGATTTCTTAAGGCCCTGCGAAAGGTTGAGGCGAAGGGTAACTATGAAACGGCCCACCGCCTGCGGGCGCGGATCGGGTCTGTGTTTCGCTAAGCCGTCGCTGGCGGTATGGCAGAGGTTGATCCAACCTATGCCCTTCGCGATGCACTGATCCGTCCGACACGTGTTCACCGCGCCGCAATTACAGAACCCAAGGCGCTGGGCCAATTGTTACGTGAGATCGACGTTTTCGACGGTCAAGCTACGACGCGCATCGGTTTGCAGCTTCTAGCCATGCTTGCCCAACGTCCCGGAGAAATCCGCCATGCCAAGTGGGCCGAAATAGACTTTTCCAACAAGGTTTGGGCCATCCCAGCTGAAAAGATGAAAATGCGCCGTGATCATGTTGTGCCCCTTCCTGCACAAGCGATTGCGCTTCTTGACGAGCTGCGTCGGATGAATGGCAACGGCGAGTACTTGTTTCCGTCCCTACGTACATGGAAACGTCCTATGTCGGAAAACACGCTGAACGCCGCGCTGCGCCGCATGGGATATTCTGGAGACGAAATGACTGCGCATGGCTTTCGCGTATCATTCTCAACCTTAGCAAACGAAAGCGGGCTTTGGCATCCAGACGCGATTGAACGGGCGTTGGCGCAAGTCGAGAGGAGCGAAGTGCGGCGGGCCTATGCAAGAGGGGATCATTGGGAGGAATGAGTGAAGCTCGCAGATTGGTGGGCAAGTTCTCTTGATCAGATGAAAAGACCAGTTCAGTGGCAGCTCACGCCAAAGAAAAACTTGTCGACGAAATCATCAACGACGCGCTGGGCAGTCTGTCAGATTGGAACAAGCCAGAAGCGCGACCGTCGGTTGGGCCAAAGTTCCCAGAGCTGGCAGAACAATTCAGCCAAGACATTCAAGGTATCAAACAAGAGCTTCGCGGTAAGCTTAGCAAACGGTCATTTGAAGATTTAAAAAAGTCGTTATGTTGAAATCAACTATCACGGAACCAGAACCCTGCGGGGCCCCGAAGGCGTAGACTTTCAAATGGTTGCCAAGATCAAGGCGCTAAAGTGTAGAGAGCCAGCTTGGTTTATCGCTGGTTGGCACATCAAGGATTTGGAATTGGACGTTCCACATTGGAGAGCGTTTTCACGCGGAAGTTTGGTCGAACTGACCTGCGCCCCTAAAACTCCTCCAGATTTGTGTAAAGTCCGCCCAGCAAAAGGACGGACAAATGAAGGCACGATTTACGGACGAACAGATCATTGCGATGATCAAGGAACAGGAGGCTGGGGAGAAGACTGCTGATGTGTGTCGGCGGCACGGGATCAGTTCAGCGACGTTCTACAAATACAAATCGAAGTATGGTGGCATGGAACCGTCGGATGCGAAGCGGTTGCGGGCTTTGGAAGACGAGAACGGCAAGCTGAAGAAGCTGCTCGCAGAACAGATGTTGGACAACGCCATGCTACGAGACATCAATTCAAAAAAGTGGTGACGCCCGTTGGGAGGCGGAAAGCTGTGGTGTATTTGATGGAAGTTCATCAAGTCAGCCAGCGGCGGGCGTGAAATGTTCTGCAAGTTGATAGGTCATCGGTGCGGTATCAGTCGCGTTGTGGCGATGATGCCAACCTGCGAGATGCAATTAAGCGGGTTTCGCGGGAACGGCGACGGTTTGGTTGCCGTCGTGTCCACGTCATGATCGCGCGAGAAGGTTTTGCGGTGAACCACAAGAAGGTGAGGCGCATTTATACCGAGGAAAAGCTGCAGGTGCGCCGCAGGGGGGGAAGGAAACGCACTTTGGGCACGAGGAAGCCAATGGTGCTGCCTGATGGCCCAACCAGCGTTGGTCGCTGGATTTCGTGTCTGACGCCCTGACGGATGGCCGCCACTTCCGCATTCTGGCCGTCGTAGACGATTATAGTAGAGAAAACTTGGCGCTGGTCGCAGATACATCCCTGTCGGGCCAACGGGTTGCCAGAGAGCTGGACCGCGTGATCGCTGAACGCGGCATGCCAAAGACAATCATTTCAGACAACGGAACCGAGCTCGCCAGCATGGCTATCCTAAAATGGGTTCAGGATGCAGGCATCGATTGGCACGACATCGCGCCTGGAAAGCCCCAGCAGAACGGCTTCATCGAAAGCTTCAACGGCAAGCTGCGGGATGAATGCCTCAATGAAACGCTCATCGGCACATTGGGCGAGGCCCGCAAGACGCTTGAAGAATGGCAGGAGGATTACAACTGGCGCAGACCACATTCAGCATTGGGTAACCTGACACCAATGGAATTTTTGCAGAGAAAGGCGATGGACAAGATGGCGGCCTAACGCCAAAGGTTTAACCCCAAGGACTCCGCACAAAGCTGGAGGAAACTTGGGGCTCAGGTCATCTCCTGAATACCCAGAACAACGGGCTGCTTCATCGGCTTGCGTCGGAACTGCATATACAGCTTCATCTCTTCGTGCCCACAGCTCATACCGAAGAGGATCCGCAGCGATACAATTCTCGTGTTGAGCACGCCGGTCGGGACGCCGTTATCGGTCATGTGGAGTTGGTCCGCGCGCAACTCATCCGGCGTTGCAATATCTGGTGAGCGCCCGATGAACTCCGCAAAGTTCCGCACCTCCTTGATATAGCCCTGCTGGGTCTTCGGCGACATTCCAGGAATGTGCATGTCTTCAATCATCCGCTCACGCAGCGGAGTCATCTTCTCCTCTTTCATGAGATCCTCCTGTCGTCAGATTGAAGAACCCCAATCGTCAAACAGGCCAGCCAGATTACAAAATGCGCGCCGTCAGGATCGGTCCAATACGCCAGCCACAAGCGCCATTGCCGCGCGAGCGGCTTCGTCCTTCCGCCCTACCTGTAAAACGCTGGGTGTGTTTTGGGCTTCTTCGGTGGTGCAGTCTTGATCTAACGTCGCTCCAATACAATCCATTGCATAGTTGGGCACACGAAAGAACCGGACGCTTGCGACGTGGACAGGTACTTCTCTGGAGATCCGGTAGTGCCGACCTGCGTCTGGGATATTTCCTCATGAAAGTTCATTTGCAGGCTATCTGATTCAGCCACCTTATCGTCGCCGATCCAAATTCAATGACGAACTGTTCCGCTTCCGCTTTACCGCGATTACAGGCGTCGGCGAACCTAAAGGCTGACACACCAGCGCTTGTCCCTCTTGGGTCCCCAGAACGGAACCAACGGGTTCGGCAAAGCCACACACAACACGCTAAGTTATTGATTAAAGTGGTGAGCCGTGATGGGTTCGAACCATCGACCTACTGATTAAAAGTCAGTTGCTCTACCAACTGAGCTAACGGCCCACTGGCGGCGTATCTAGAAAGACCGGCGGCGGGGGTCAACCCCGAAAACGCAAAAAAAAGCATGGGACTGGAATAAGTTTGGGCAGGGGCGTATATGCCGCCCTATGAGCAATGCGCAAAACAACAATTGGCCGTTTATGAAGATGCACGGGTTGGGCAACGATTTTGTTGTCCTGGACGGGCGTGCGCGAACGGTCGAGGTGACGCCGACGCTGGCCCAGGCGCTGGCGGATCGGCACCGTGGTGTCGGTTTCGACCAATTGGCGGTCATCCTGCCAAGTGGCGATGCCGATGCCGCTTTGATTTTCTACAATTCAGATGGGTCAACCTCGGCCGCATGTGGCAATGCCACGCGCTGTATTGCCCGCCATCTGATGGAAGAGACCGGCAAGTCAGAGCTGAGCCTGCAAACCAGCGACCGGGTGCTGTTGGCGCGCGATGCGGGTTGTGGGTTCACGGCGGTCAACATGGGCCACGCCCAGACCGAATGGCAGGACATCCCCCTGGCAGAGGACGTGGACACGCTGCACCTGCCGATCGCGGGGGATCCGGTGGGCACTGGCATGGGCAACCCGCATTGCACGTTCTTTGTCGATGACGTGATGGCGGTCGACCTGGAGACCCGCGGGGCCGAAATGGAACATCACCCGTTGTTCCCGGAACGCACCAATGTGCAATTTGCCACGGTGACCGGCGAAAACGCCATGCGGATGCGGGTGTGGGAGCGGGGCGCTGGTGTGACGCTGGCCTCGGGCTCGTCCTCCTGTGCCACCGCAATGGCGGCCTATCGAAGGGGGCTGATAGGGCGCGAGGTGATGATAAAGCTGGATGGCGGTTTGATTCATGTCGAGATCTCGGATGAAGGTCTCTGGCTGACCGGACCGACCAGCCACGTGTTTTCCGGTACGCTGACCACGCAATTTTTGGAAAGTCTGGAATGAACGCCCCGCACAAACCTGCGGTGAAGCCGCCGGTCTTTTCGACCATGGGCTGTCGCTTGAACGCTTATGAAACCGAGGCGATGAAGGAACTGGCCGCCGAGGCCGGTTTGCAGGGCGCGGTTGTGGTCAACACCTGTGCCGTCACAGCCGAAGCCGTGCGCAAGGCCCGCCAGGAAATTCGCAAACTGCGGCGTGACAATCCCGAGGCACGGCTGATCGTGACCGGATGCGCCGCCCAGACCGAGCCCGAAACCTTTGCCGCGATGGCAGAGGTCGATGCGGTGATTGGCAATACCGAAAAGATGATGCCAGAGACATGGCAGGGGATGGCGGCCGATTTCGTTGGCGAGACCGAGAAGGTCATGGTCGACGACATCATGTCGGTCACCGAAACCGCTGGTCACCTGATCGACGGATTTGGCACGCGGTCCCGGGCCTATGTTCAGGTGCAGAACGGCTGTGACCATCGCTGTACCTTCTGCATCATTCCCTATGGCCGGGGCAATTCGCGGTCGGTGCCCGCCGGTGTGGTGGTGGACCAGATCAAGCGGCTGGTGGATCGCGGCTATAACGAGGTGGTGTTGACCGGGGTGGACCTGACGTCCTGGGGGGCCGACCTGCCGGCAACGCCGCGTTTGGGCGATCTGGTGCGGCGCATCCTCAAGCTGGTGCCGGATCTGTCGCGATTGCGGATCTCGTCCATTGATTCGATAGAGGCCGATCCGGCGCTGATGGAGGCGATTGCCACCGAACCCCGGCTGATGCCGCATTTGCATCTGTCGTTGCAGGCCGGTGACGATATGATCCTGAAGCGGATGAAACGGCGGCACCTGCGCGATGATGCGATTGCGTTTTGCGAAGAGGCGCGCAAATTGCGCCCGGACATGACCTATGGGGCCGATATCATTGCCGGTTTCCCGACCGAGACCGAAGCGATGTTCGACAATTCGCTGAAACTGGTCGAGGATTGCGGCCTGACCTGGCTGCATGTCTTTCCCTATAGCCCCCGTCCCGGCACGCCGGCGGCGCGGATGCCGCAGGTCAATGGCCGGGCGATCAAGGACCGCGCTGCGCGGCTGCGGGCTGCGGGCGACTTGCGCGTGGCGCAGCATCTTGGTGCCCAGCAGGGCCGCAGCCATCAGATCCTGATGGAAAATCCCAATATGGGCCGCACCGAACAATTTGCCGAAGTCCGCTTTGCCGCGCCCCAGCCAGAAGGCCAGATCGTGACAGCGACGATTGCCGGCTTTGATGGCCACCAATTGGTGGTCTGAGGGATGCACCCAAATCCGATTTTCCGTGGCGAAGCTGCGGAGCGTAACCTGGGCTTTGCGCGCGAGCGGGGCTTTGGAATGCTGGCTGTTGGCGCGGCGGATGCTGCGCCGATGCTCAGCCATGTGCCGTTCCTGTTGGCCGAAGATGGCGCCGAGGCCGAACTGCATCTTGTTCGCTCAAACCCCATTGCGCGGGCCTGCAAGGCGGCAATGCCCGCCCGGATCGCCGTCAACGGGCCGGATTCCTATATCTCGCCCGATTGGTACGGGGTCGAGGATCAGGTGCCGACCTGGAACTATGTGGCGGTGCATCTGGTCGGGCGGCTGGAGCCGCTGCCGTTGGACCGGCTGTGGGACATTCTGAACCGGCAATCGGCGCTGTTCGAAGAGCGGCTGTTGCCCAAACCACCCTGGTCGACGGACAAGATGACACCAGAGGTGCTGGACCGGATGATGCGCATGATCGCGCCGTTCCGGTTTGTGGTGGATAAGATTGATGGCACATGGAAGCTGGGCCAGAACAAAACCGATGCCGTGCGCGACAGGGCGGCGGGGGGTGTGGCGGCCTATGGTCAGGGTCAGGAAATTGCCGCGCTGTCCGCATTGATGTGGGGCGTGGACAAGGACGCCTAAGGTGCTAGGCTGCGGCCGAATGACATATGTTCCAATGCTGGCTGCCATTTGCAACTGGCTGAAATCAGACCGGGAAATTCCACATGAAATTGTTGATGGCTGGCACGTCACCCTTTGTCCGCAAGGTTATGGTGACATTGCACGAAACCGATCAGGTGAACGCGGTCGAATACGAGGCGGTTGTCGCCGCGCCCGCCGGGCCGTCCGCCGAATTGATCGCCGCCAATCCGGTGGGCAAGATCCCGGCGCTGGTGCGCCCGGATGCGCCGACACTTTACGACAGCCGGGTGATTTGCCGGTTCCTGGATTCGCGGGTTAATGGCGGCCTGTATCCGCAGCAGCGCCAATGGGACACTCTGACGCTTGAGGCGACGGGGGATGCGATCATGGATGCGGCGGTGCTGATGGTCTATGAAATTCGGTTCCGCGACGAAGCCCAGCAATCACAGGATTGGATCGAGGCGCAATGGACCAAGGTTGATCGCGCCCTTTCGGCGTTGAACACCCGCTGGATCAGCCATTTGCACGGTCCGCTGGATATGGGACAGATTTCGGTGGCCTGCGCCTTGTCCTATCTGGATTTTCGCCATGACGCGCGCAGCTGGCGCACCGGGTATACCGCATTGGCGGATTGGCATGCGGCCTTTTGCCAGCGTCCATCAATGATGGCGACCACCCCCAAGGGGTGACAGCCGATCCGACAGATCCGGGGGCGGTCAGCCGCCAAAGATTCGCGTTGCGCGGCGGCAAAGGCCGCCGCCCGGCAATAATTCCGCAGCATCGGCCAGCGAAAAATGCCGAAATCTGCCGCATTGGGCATTCGACCGGTTGATTTCAACGTGTTTTTGGCGCGACATTACGGCGCGATGGGGCCTGCGCTCTTTTGAACGCTGGACGCCCAATTGGCACGGCGCTAAACACCGCACCGGAGAGCTGTGTTTTCCTATGGGAAGGCATGGACGGGAATTTACAGCCAGACTACTGGCGCTGAAATGGAGATCACTCGTGTCCCACGCAGACGATCACGAAGGCACCCGCAGAGATTTTCTCTACTACGCCACCGCAGGGGCGGGGGCCGTAGCCGCAGGTGCTGCGGTATGGCCATTGGTCAACCAAATGAATCCTTCCGCCGATGTGCGCGCGCTCAGCTCGATCCGGGTTGATGTGTCGGGCGTAGAGGTCGGAACCCAGCTGACGGTCAAATGGCTGGGCAAGCCGGTGTTCATTCGCCGCCGTACCGAAGACGAGATTGCCGAAGGCGAAGCTGTCGAGATGAGCCAGCTGATTGATACCTCGGCCCGCAACCCGAACAAGGGCGAAGTGGACGCGACCGACGCGAACCGCACCATGGACGACGCGCATGAATGGCTGGTGATGATGGGTGTTTGTACCCACCTCGGCTGTGTGCCTTTGGGGGACGGCGCTGGCGATTTCGGTGGTTGGTTCTGCCCTTGCCACGGTTCGCACTACGACACAGCAGGGCGCATTCGCAAGGGTCCGGCACCGGAAAACCTGCATGTGCCGCCCGCCGTCTTTGAAGACGACACAACAATCAAACTGGGTTAAGGAGCGGACATATGGCTGGTATTCCTCACGACCATTACGAACCGAAATCCGGTATCGAAAAATGGGTTCACACCCGTCTGCCCATTGTTGGGCTGATGTATGATACCCTGATGATCCCGACGCCCAAGAACCTGAACTGGATGTGGATCTGGGGCATTATCCTGACATTCTGTCTGGCGCTGCAAATCGTCACCGGCATCATTCTGGTGATGCATTACACGCCGCATGTTGATCTGGCCTTTGCTTCGATCGAACATATCATGCGCAACGTGAATGGCGGCCATTTCATCCGCTATCTGCACATGAACGGCGCGTCGCTGTTCTTTATCGCGGTTTATCTGCACATCTTCCGCGGGCTTTACTATGGCTCGTACAAGGCACCGCGCGAAATCACATGGATCATCGGCATGTTGATCTATCTGTTGATGATGGCGACCGGCTTCCTTGGGTATGTGTTGCCTTGGGGTCAGATGTCGTTCTGGGGTGCTACGGTGATTACCGGCCTGTTTGGCGCGATCCCCTTCATTGGTGAACCGATCCAGACCTGGCTGCTGGGCGGACCGGCGGTGGACAATGCCACGCTGAACCGCTTCTTCTCGCTGCACTATCTGCTGCCTTTCGTCATTGCGGCACTGGTGGCGGTGCATATCTGGGCCTTCCACACCACCGGCAACAACAACCCAACAGGGGTTGAGGTGCGCCGCACGTCGAAAGCCGAAGCCGAAAAAGACACCGTGCCGTTCTGGCCCTATTTCGTGATCAAGGATGTCTTTGCCCTGGCGGTGATCCTGGTGGTGTTCTTTGCCATCGTCGGGTTCATGCCGAACTATCTGGGCCACCCGGACAACTATATCGAAGCCAACCCGCTGGTGACGCCCGCGCATATCGTGCCGGAATGGTATTACCTGCCGTTCTACGCAATCCTGCGTGCCTTCACCTCTGAGGTGTGGGTCGTGCAATTCGCCAGCTTTGTGACCGGCGGCATCGTCGACGCGAAATTCTTTGGTGTGTTGGCAATGTTTGGGGCGATCGGTGTGATGGCGGTTGTGCCGTGGCTCGATACCTCGTCTGTGCGGTCGGGCAAATACCGTCCGATGTTCAAATGGTGGTTCTGGCTTCTGGCGATCGACTTTGTCGCGCTGATGTGGCTGGGCGCCATGCCCGCAGAAGAGCCTTATGCAACCTTCTCGTTGATTGCCGCGGCCTATTGGTTTGCCTACTTCCTGGTGATCCTGCCGCTTCTGGGTGTGATCGAGAAACCGCAAACCCCGCCAGAGACCATCGAAGCCGACTTCAATGCCAAAATGGCCAAGAAGGCCGCCAAGGCTGCTGGTCGTAAATCCCAGCAACCGGCTGAGTAAGAGGACGAGAGAATGATGATCAAGAAACTCACCCTCTCCGCGGTAGCGGCGCTGGCAATCGGAACTTCGGCGGCCTTGGCCGCCGGCGACGAAGGGCATATCCACGACGTGGATTTCTCTTTCGAAGGGCCTTTTGGTGCTTTTGACCAGATGCAGCTGCAACGCGGGCTTCAGGTCTATACCGAGGTCTGTTCTGCCTGCCACGGTCTGCAATATGTGCCGATCCGCACGCTGGCCGACGAAGGTGGCCCGCAATTGCCGGAAGATCAGGTGCGCGCCTATGCGTCCCAGAACTTTGAAGTTTTCGATGCCGCGTTGGACGATTATCGCCCGGCGGCGGAAACCGACAACTTCCCGAAAAACACGGCTGCGGGTGCACCGGATCTGTCGATGATGGCCAAGGCGCGTGCCGGGTTCCACGGTCCTTATGGCACCGGTCTGAGCCAGCTGTTCAACGGCATGGGCGGACCAGAGTACATCACCTCGCTTCTGACCGGCTACACCGGCGAAGAGAAGACCGAGGCAGGTGTGACGCTGTACGAAAACACCGCCTTTCCGGGTGGCTGGATTTCGATGGCACCGCCGCTTGATGACGATCTGGTGGAATTTGCCGACGGCCACTCTGCCGATCTGCACCACCTTGCCGAAGATGTGTCCGCCTTCCTGATGTGGACGGCAGAGCCGAAGATGATGGCGCGCAAACAGGCCGGTCTGACCGGTGTTCTGTTCCTGGTGCTGTTGTCGGTGCTGCTCTATCTGACCAACAAACGCATCTGGGCGCCGATCAAGAAGCAGGCCAAACTGGCCGCAAAGTAAACGGATGGTTTGAGCGCAAGCTCAGCCTGTTGAACGTAAAAAGCCCCGTTTTGGCGGGGCTTTTTCTTTGGCATCAGATCAAAGGTCCAGATCAAACGCCCAGATAGGCGCGCAATTCCGGCGGTGGATCGGCAAAAAGCCGGTCGGTGGATTGCGGCGGGAAAAGCTGGCCATCGGCGACCAGCGCGACCTGATCTGCGACCCGCTTGGCGTCTTCGGGGGCGTGGCTGACCATCAGAACCGCGATTCCCGCATCCGCCGCCAATTGCGCCACCAGGTCGAGCATCTCTGCCCGCAATGCCGGGCCAAGCGCCGAAAACGGCTCGTCCAGCATCATCAGGGGGCGGTCCTGTAAGAGAACGCGCGCCAGTGCCGCGCGGCTTTGCTGTCCGCCGGACAGCGCGGCGGGCTTTCTTGTGCCCATGTCGGCCAACCCGACCTGCGCCAGAGCGGCGTTGATCCGTTCCATTTGGGCGGGGGTGGGCCGTTTGGTGGTCAACGCCAGTGCCAGATTGGCTGCGATGGTCAGATGCGGGAACAGGTTGTTGTCCTGAAACAGAATGCTGACCGGGCGTTTGGCCGGTGCCAACCCATCCAATGGGCGATTGTCCCAGAGGATCTGGCCACGACTTGGCGACAGAAAGCCGGCGATCATGCTCAAAATCGTGGATTTTCCTGCCCCGCTTGGGCCGATCAGGGCGGTGAACCGTCCTTTGAATTCGGCATTGGCGGCGAGGTGATAGCCCTCCAGGTGCAGGGTGATGTCACGCAGTTCAAGCATTGGCTCGTCCGCCCTTGTCAAAGATCCAGAACAGCCCGAGGCTCATCATCAGCAGCAACAGCGCCGCGCCCTGTGCCGCCTCGATCCGATAGGCCGCCATCAGCTGATAGAGTTGAAAGGGCAAAGTGGCATGTTCACCATCGGCAAACAGGGCGATCACCCCAAGATCCCCCATGGATAGCGCCGCTGTCAGACCGGCAGCAAAGCCCAAGGGGCGGCGCAGGCGCGGCAATAGCACGATGCGCCACAGCGCCCAGCCGGTGATCCCAAGCGTCGCAGCCAGCCTGCCGTAATCCTCTCGGGCAGCGTCCAGCTCTGGCCGCAGGATACGCAATACAAAGGGCAGCGCCATCAGAGCATTGACCAGCAATGTGACTGGCAATGCGACCTCTGCCGGGCGCACGAAGGGTTGCACCAAAAGAAAAAGCCCCGTGCCCAGCACCAATCCCGACACGGCGACCCCCAATAACCCGGCCAGCTCACCCAGTTTGGTGGCCAGCGGCAGGGCCAAAAGGATCGTCAATGCGGTCGCGCCGAGCGCAACGCTCAGCGATCGTAACGCAGACGACCAGACATCCGCAGACAGCGCCAAAAGCCCCGGCAGGCCGGACACAATGATCATGGCAAGCGGTGTCAAAAGGAACAGTGCCGCAAAGCCGATCCAACAGAAATCGGCGATCCGCACCACACGGCCGCGCCCATCCCAGCGCTGCGGCACCCGGTCCAGCCCGGCGCCCAACCCAGCGGGGGGCGACAGCGCGAACAGGGCCAATGCGGCGGCCATGCCCATGGCCAGTTGAACCAGCGCCAGGGTCGCGGCCTTGCCCAAATCGAAATCGAATTTGAACGCCTGATAGATCGCCAGTTCCACGGTTGTGGCCTTTGGCCCGCCGCCAAGCGTCAGCGCCACGGCAAACGACGTCAGGCAAATCACGAAGATCACCGCAAAAGCCCCCGGCGCGATCCGCGCCAGCATCGGACGTTCCAGCACCCGGCCCATCGGCGCATCAAGCGACGCGGCCAGGCGAAACCGCTCCGCCGGGATCGCCAGCCAGCCTTGCAAAATCAAACGTGTGGCCAGCGGCAGGTTGAAAAACACATGCGCCAGAATCACGCCGTGATAGCCGTAAATATCAATGCGCGGCAGGCCCAGCCAGCCGCCGATCTGGTTCACCAGACCATTGCCGCCAAAAACCGCCAACAAGCCCAGAACCGCGACAATCACCGGCAGGATAAACGGCGCGCCAAGCAGGGCGATCAATGCGCCGCGCCCGGGAAACTGTTGCCGCGACAGGGCGCGGGCTACCGGAATGGCCAGAACGACGCTCACCGCCGCAGACAGCGCCGCCTGCCAGATCGTGAACCACAGGGCGGCATATTCCGGCGTGCCAAGGCCGCCAAGGCCCCCGGCACGCATAATCACCGCAACCACGGGGCCGATCACCAGCCCCGCAGCGAAAAGCGCCCAAACGAAAGGCAGCGTTACTGCGAAAGCGCGCTGCGCCATGCTTCGATCGCTGTATCCCGCAGCGAGGCCGCTTCATCTTCTGAATAGAACAGCACCTTTTCCGGCATCGGCAGTTCGCGGAACCCTTCGGGCCATTTTTCGACCGGAAGCGCCGCAGGCAATGACCAGTTCGAGGTCGGGATCATCGACTGGAATTCCTCGGTCAGGATGAACTGCATGAATTGATCGGCCAGATCGGGGTTGTCCGTGCCGGCCAGCTTCGCCACCAGTTCGACCATGAAGTAATGCCCCTCGGGGAAAATCGCCGCCGATTTGGTCAGGTCTTCTTCGGCAATGATGTGATAGGCTGGGGATGTGGTGTAGCTGAGCACCATGTCGGCCTCACCATCGGTGAAAAGCCCGTAGCTCTCTGACCAGCCTTTGGTCACTGTCACGATTTTCGGCGCGAGCTTTTCCCAGGCTGCCTTGGCCCCGTCGCCATAGACGGCCTGCACCCAAAGCACGAGGGCCAGACCGGAAATCGACGACCGCGGGTCCTGGATCACCAACCGGAGGTCATCCGGCGCGTCAAGCAGTGCCTCGAACGAGGCTGGCGGGGTGTCGATCAGTTCGTTGTTATAGATGAACGCCGTGTGGCCATAGTTGAACGGCAAAAAGATCTTATCCGTCCAGTCCACCGGCAGGGTCAATGCCGACATGTCGGCGCCATGTGGGGCAAACAGCCCGCTGTCGCGCGCCTTTTTGGTGATGTCCGATGTCAGACCGATCACGACGTCGGCTTCTGTGCGTTCGCCCTCCAACAGGATGCGGGGCAGAAGATCGCCGGTCTTGTATTGCAGATCACAGTCGCAACGGGCCTCAAACGCGGCTTCGATCCCGGGGCCGGGGCCCCATTCGGAATTGAAATAATCGCCTGCGTATACTGTCAAAACGGGGGTATCCGCCGCGGCCACGGTGGCCGAAGCTGCAACAAGTCCCGCAACGATGGTGCGTCCCAGCATGGGGCTCTCCAAATGTTGTGGGCGGAGTAGGGGCATGCTTGCGCAATCGACCTTCCCTCCGCCGGTTCTAGCCGGTTCAGGTTCAACGGGTTCGCATGTGCATCTCAGCTGGTCATATGGATCAGCACCCCGAGGTGAGGCCATTTCTAGGGCTTTGCCCTATGCGCCACAAGCCAATTGTGCTTGAGACCCGGCCAGTGGCGGCTTAGACGAAAGGAAATGGAGGGTTTGTCATGAGCTATAACACCTTTGGCCGCATGTTCCGTGTCACCACCTGGGGCGAAAGCCACGGACCGGGATTGGGCGCGACCGTTGATGGCTGCCCCCCGGGCGTGGAGATTGATGCAGAGTTCCTGCAAATTTGGTTGGACAAACGTAAGCCGGGCCAGAACAAGAACACCACCCAGCGCAAGGAGCCGGACGCGGTCGAGATTCTGTCGGGGGTGTTCGAAGGCAAATCCACCGGCACGCCGATCCAGTTGATGATCCGCAATACCGATCAGCGGTCCAAGGATTACGGCGATATTGTTGAAAAATTCCGCCCCGGTCATGCCGATATCACCTATTGGCAGAAATACGGCATCCGCGATTATCGCGGCGGTGGGCGGTCGTCGGCGCGCGAAACCGCAGCACGGGTTGCGGCCGGTGGCGTGGCGCGGGCGGTGCTGGCGCAGATGCTGCCGGGGCTGAAAATCACCGGCTATATGGTGCAGATGGGCGAAAAGCACATTGATCGGTCGCGGTTTGATTGGGACGAAATCGGGCGTAATGATTTCTGGGTGCCCGATGCAGCGGCGGTGCCGGAATGGGATGCCTATCTTGGGCATTTGCGCAAGGATGCCCATAATTCGGTGGGTGCGGTAATCGAAGTCGTCGCACAGGGCGCGCCCGCGGGCCTTGGCGCGCCGGTCTATGGCAAGCTGGACACCGATCTGGCCACGGCGATGATGTCGATCAACGCGGTCAAAGCGGTGGAAATTGGCGACGGCATGGCGACGGCGGCGCTGACCGGGTCGGAAAACGCCGACGAGATTTTCATGGGGCCGGATGGGCCGGTCTATTCCTCGAACCACGCGGGCGGTATCCTTGGTGGGATTTCCACGGGTCAGGATGTGGTGGTGCGTTTCGCGGTCAAGCCGACGTCGTCGATCCTGACCACGCGCAAGACAATCACCAAATCCGGCGAAGAGACCGAGATCATCACCAAGGGCCGTCACGACCCTTGTGTCGGTATCCGCGCGGTGCCGGTGGGCGAGGCGATGATGGCCTGTGTGTTGCTGGATCATATCCTGATGCATCGCGGCCAGATGGGCGGCGACGTGGGAGAGACATTGGGCCGGATCGGTTAACGGGCCCGGATTTCGCCACGCCTTCGCGTGTCGACAGGTTTGGGGGCCAGCCCCCAAACCATAGGTCAAATGGGGGGCAGATGGGGGGCCAGCCCCCCAAACCACAGGGCAGATGGGGGGCCAGCCCCCCAAACCCCCCGGGATATTTAAGGTCAGATGAAAGACAGGGGGTTGAACCGGGAGCAGCCGGGCAGGCGCCCGGTTTCGGGTTTTGGTTGACGTGATTGCCCGCTTCAGGACCGTGCCCGTTCGGCCCCTTTTTCAATCGCGTCGCGCAATTTGTTTTCCAGCGACTTTTGTTTGGTGGGCGAGTGGAATTTCAAGCCGAACATGTCTTTGACATAGAAACTGTCCACCACCTGTTCGCCGTAAGTCGCAATCACCGCCGATGAAATATAGACATTGGCATTGGCCAATGTTCGGGTCAGGTCGAACAACAGGCCGGGGCGGTCGCGGGTGTCGACCTCGATGATTGTGTAGATTTCCGAGCCATCGTTATCAAAGGTGATATGTGTTGGCACCCGGAAGGCGCGTTCGCGTTTCTTGATCTTGTCGCGCGATTTGATGGCTTCGCGCGCCTTGACCTCGCCCTGAAGGGTTTTCTGGATCATGGATTGCAGGCGCGGCAGTTTGCTGGCCTCATAGGGGGAGCCTTCGGCATCCTGAATCCAGAAGGCCGCCGTGGCAAAGCCGTCCTTGGTGGTAAATGTCCGGGCATCGACCACATTCGCCCCGACCAGCGACAGCGCGCCACACATGCGGCTGAAGATACCGGGATGGTCGGCCATGGCAAAACATACCCGGGTGGCGTCGCGGTCTTCGTCGGGGTGCAGGTCGATGGCAATTGCAGCATCGCCAAGATCACGCAACAGATTGGCAAAGGCCAGATGCGCCGTCACATGCAGGCCCTGCCAATAAGGCGGGTAGTGGCGCGCGGTTTCCGCCCGCAGATCCTTGACCGGCCAATCCTTGAGCGTTTGGCGCAGCAGCTTCTTGGCCTCGGCCCCGCGGTTTTCGCGGTTCAGCGCCTCCATTCCGCCCTCAAGCGCGCGGCGGGTCTGGCGGTACAGCGCCCGCAGCAGGGCCGCTTTCCAGTTGTTCCAAGTGTTGGGCCCGACGCCGCGAATGTCACAGACCGTCAGCACACAGAGCAGGTTCAGCCGTTCCACGGTTTTCACCGCCTTGGCGAAATCGCGCACGGTGCGTGGATCGGCAATGTCGCGTTTCTGGGCCATGTCGGACATCAAAAGGTGATAGCGCACCAGCCATTCGACGGTTTCGCATTCCTTCTTGTTCAATCCCAACCGCGGCGCAACCGTGCGGGCAATACGCGCGCCCAGGATCGAGTGGTCTTCGTCCCGCCCCTTGCCAATGTCATGCAGCAGAAGCGCGACAAACAGGACCTTTCGGTCAATGCCGGATTCGATGATGTCGGTTGATACAGGAAGCTCTTCGCCCAGCTCGCCGCGTTCGATTTCCGCCAGATGGTGGATCACCTGGATCGTGTGTTCGTCGACGGTATAATGATGGTACATATTGAATTGCATCATGGCGACGATGGTTTTGAACTCTGGCAGGAAGGCCCCGAGCACCCCCAATTCGTTCATCCGCCGCAGGGCGCGTTCCGGGTTGCCATGACGTAGCAGCAGATCCAGGAACAGTTTCGCCGCCGCCGGATTGCGGCGCATGTCGTCGTCAATCAGATGCAGGTTCGCCTTGACCAATCGCATGGCATCGGGATGGATCAGCAATTCGCTGCGCAGGCCTTCTTCGAACAGGCGCAGGATGTTCAGCTTGTCAGCCAGAAATGCCGTGTCATCAACAATTGCCAGCCGACCGTGGATCACCGAATAGCCTGCCTTGACCCGGCGTTGGCGGCGAAAGAAACGGTCGATCAGCGGCGGGCCCTTGGTGTGGTCTGCCTCTAGCGAGGTCAGGAAGATGCGGGTCAGATCGCCCACTTCGGTGGCGTGCAGGAAGTAGTCCTGCATGAAATGTTCGACCGCGCGTCGCCCGCCCTTGTCGACATAGCCCATGGCGGACGCGACCTCGACCTGGAGATCGAACGCCAGCTGTTCCTGTGGCCGGTTTGACACCAGATGCAAATGGCAGCGGGTCGCCCAAAGAAAATTTTCCGCCCGCACAAAGGTTTCGTATTCTTCGGGGCGAAACACCCCAAGGTCCACCAGCTCGCTTGAGTGGTCTACGTGGTGCACATATTTTGCAATCCAATACAGGGATTGCAGATCGCGCAGCCCGCCTTTGCCTTCTTTGATGTTGGGTTCGACCATATAGCGTTGGCCGCCCTGCTTCTTGTGGCGGTCGTCGCGCTCTTCGAGCTTGGCCTCGACGAACTCCCGTTCGCTGCCCTGAAACAGGTCTTTTTGCAGTTTGGTGTCCAGATCCCGCGCAAGCCGCTTGTCGCCCGCCAGCAGCCGGTGTTCCAGCAACGCGGTGCGAATGGTGAAATCTTCGCCGCCGAGGCGAATGCAATCGCGCACCGTGCGCGACGCATGGCCAACCTTCAACCGCAGATCCCACAGGATGTAGAGCATGGATTCAATCACGCTCTCGGACCAAGGGGTGATCTTGTGGGGTGTCAGAAACAACAAGTCCACATCGGAAAACGGCGCCATTTCCCCGCGGCCATAGCCGCCCACCGCAATCAACGACAGCCGTTCACCGGCGGTGGGATTGGACAGCGGATGCAGCATTTCGGTCGCGACCCGCCATGCGGTCAGCACCAATTGGTCGGTCAGCCAGGTATAGGTGCGTTTGGCGGATTCAGCGGCCAGTGGGTTGGCGTGAAACGCGGCGGCGATGGTTTCCATCCCGGCCTTGCGCGCGTCCAGCAGGTGTTTCACCAGAAGCTTGCGGAATTCGCCCGGCTGATCACGGTCAAATTGGGCGATCAGGGTTTCGACCGCGGCAGAGTCAAAGATCTCTGCCGCGGGGCATATCAGAAAATCGGTCAATTCGGTCTTTCGTGCAGCGTTAGACTTTTGGGCGGCTTTAGAAGCCTGCTCCGCCAAATGCTTTGGGGGCTGGGTCAAGAATTACCACCTTGTTGCCGCGCACAGAGGCCACCGCCAGCGCGCGTTCATTCGTGCCGTCGGGCCGCAGACGGAACACCCCGCCAACCCCCTGGAAACCGGCGGTTTGCGTCAATGCGCCACGTGTCAGCGCGTCGGATTTGCCCTGGGCGACCAAGGCACCAATTGCGGCGATCCCGTCAAAGGCCAATCCGGCCAGCGGATGCGGGGATGTGCCATAAGCGCCCTGATAGCGGCTGTTGAAACTTGCGGTGCGCGCCTGATCCGGCAGGGCAAACCAGCCGCCCTGAACACCGGGCAACGCCAGGGTTTGGGGGGGAACATCCCACCGCGCCAAGCCGATATACTGCGTGGTGTCAGGCGCGATGCCGTTCTCTGGCAGCAATTGCACCAGAAGCGGCAAGGCCCCGGCGGCATTGGATGTCAGGAACACCGCGTCCGATTGCCGTGCGGCGGCGGCGATACGGGGCATCGCATTCAGCACGCCGGCCTGGGAAAATTCAAAAGATTCCGCCGCAGTGACGCGCAGGCCGTTTGTGCTGGCCGCGGATTCAATCGCCGCCTTGCCGAACTGGCCTTCGACGTTGTTGGGGTACACAATTGCGACGGTGGATTTGCCGTTGCGTGCAGCATAGCCCAACAGGCGATTGGCCGTATTGCGGAATGTGGGGCCCAGAACAAATACGTTGCCCCCGGCGATCGACGGGTTGTTGGAAAAGCTCAGCACATTCACGTTGTCATCAGACACGGCAACGCCGACCGCATTGGCCGCCTCGCCGAACAGAGGGCCAAGGATGATTTTCGCCCCTTCGTCGACGGCCTTTTGCGCCTGGGCTGCGGCCTGACCTGCGTTGCCAGGCCGTGTCGTAAACCCGCAGATCAATGCGCACCCCGTCAAGATCGGCAACAGCAAGGCGCGCCGCGTTTTCCAGTGCCTGCGCCACGCCGCTGGCCCCGGCGTCGCTTTTGGGCAGCAAAAGCGCCACAGGCACCGGGTTATCGGTGTTGATCCGCTGACCGGTGTTGTCACCCGCGCCGACACCGCCAAATTGGATCGGTTCACAGGCGGCGAGTGCAAGAACGCCAAAGCTGGCGACAGCCAGGCGCAAAATCCGGGGCAGACGCAACCGCTTGCGGGCGGCGGACAAAACGGCAAACATGGGCATCTCACTTCGTGGTTTGACGACACGGCGGTGACCGTGTGATTTGATGCGATAATAAACACAGAGCGGAGCGGGTCCAGTGGCGAATGTGAATGAGGGTCGGAACTGGCAAAGAGATTCCCGTCGGATCGCGCCAGGATTGTATTTTGTGGCGGTGCCGATCGGCAATGCACGCGACATTACGCTTCGGGCATTGGATATCCTTGCCGGGGCGGATGTACTGGCCGCAGAAGACACCCGCGCATTGCGACGGTTGATGGAATTGCACGGTGTCCCGATGAACGGGCGGCAGATTCGTGCCTATCATGAACACAATGGTGCCCGCATGCGCCCCGCCCTGTTAGAAGCCTTGGCGGCGGGGCAATCGGTGGCTTATGCGTCCGAAGCGGGCACACCGCTGATTTCGGACCCTGGTTTCGATCTGGCACGTGATGCGGTGGCGTCGGATTTGCCGGTCACGGCGGCGCCGGGCGCCTCGGCGGTGTTGACGGCCTTGAATGTCGCGGGGCTTGCGACCGACAGATTTCTGTTTGCAGGGTTTCTGCCATCTGCCACAACCGCCCGGCGTACCGCGCTGGGCGAGCTGGCGGATGTGGCCGCGACCCTTGTGTTTTACGAATCACCTCGCCGGGTGGCGGCCATGCTGGCCGATGCGGCCGAGGTTCTGGGCCCGGATCGACCCGCCGCGACATGCCGCGAATTGACCAAGAAATTCGAAGAGGTGGTCCGCGCGCCGCTGGGCGAATTGGCGGAAAAGCTGACGGAAAAAGACCCAAAAGGCGAATTTGTCGTTGTGATCGGCAAGGGCGGGGGCGCGCAGGACACGGACGAAGACATTGAAACCGCGTTGCGTAAAGCCCTGCAAACCATGTCGGTGCGCGATGCGGCGGAAATGGTGGCCAATGCCTTTGGGCAAAAGAAACGCTTTGTTTACCAAATGGCCTTAGACCTGTCGAAAGAGGGGTAATCTCAGGATTTTCACATGCCATTGGATTGCGGTGTTGCGGATATTGGCCATGTGGACGTCGGTGACGCACGTGCGCGGCGCGGTCGGCGCAATCAATTGGCGGGTGTCTCTGCGGAAGGCTCGATTGAAAGGGCCTATGTCGCGGCTGGGCACCGGGTTCTGGCCCGTCGCTGGCGTGCGCGCGGTGGCGAGATTGATTTGATCCTTCAGGACGGCAACGGCACCTATGTGTTTGCCGAGGTTAAAAAATCCGCCACATTTGACCGTGCATTGGCCCGGATCACACCACAACAGGTGGCGCGTATTCATGCCGCCGCCGAGGTTTTTCTCGGCGATTGCCCGCAGGGGCTTCTGAGTGATGTGCGCTTTGATGCGGCCCTGGTGGATAGCATGGGACAGACCCAAATATTGAAAGGCGCATTGCTGGGATATTGACTGTTGGTGCGGCTGGCATTGAACACCATGGGTTCATGGGCCATGTAAGAGGCTGAAACAGAACAGGGGCAGCCCATGAAAATCGCCTTTCAGATGGACCCGATCGGGGCCGTGGACATCAATGCCGACAGCACGTTCCGCATCGCGGAAGAGGCACAGAACCGGGGGCATGAACTTTTCTTTTACGGCCCGGATCAACTCGCCTTTCAAGAGGGGCGGATCACCGCGCGTGGTCAGGATCTGCGGGTCAAACGGGTGCAGGGCGATCATGCCGAACTGGGTTCGATGCGCGAAGTGGATCTGGCAGACTTTGACGTTGTCTGGCTGCGCCAGGACCCGCCGTTTGATATGCATTACATCACCTCGACCCATCTGCTGGATCGGCTGAAGGGACAGACATTGGTGGTCAATGATCCATTCTGGGTGCGAAACTACCCGGAAAAATTGCTGGTGCTTGATTTCCCTGACCTGACACCGCCGACGGCGATTTCGCGGGATCTTGATACGTTGAAGGCTTTTCGGGCCAAACATGGCGATATCATTTTGAAACCGCTTTACGGCAACGGCGGGGCGGGGGTGTTCAAGCTGGTGCAAGGGGACGGAAATCTGGCGTCGCTGTTTGAGCTGTTTACCGGTTTTTCGCGCGAACCTTTGATTGTACAGAAATTTCTGCCAGCGGTGTCCGCAGGCGACAAACGGGTGATCCTTGTTGATGGTGCGCCTGTCGGGGCGATCAACCGGGTGCCGGCCAAGGGCGAAACCCGGTCGAATATGCATGTGGGCGGTCGGCCGGAGAAAATCGGCCTGACAGAGCGCGATCTGGAGATCTGTGCCCGGATTGGCCCGTTGTTGCGGGAAAAAGGCCAGGTTTTTGTCGGGATTGACGTGATTGGCGATTATCTGACCGAAATCAACGTGACTTCGCCCACCGGGATTCAGGAATTGGAACGATTTGACGGCATCAATGTCGCGGCCAAGATTTGGGAGGCGATTGAGGCGAAAGTGGCCTGAGGCGCGTCACGGGTCTGTTGCTGCCATGAGCCGATAGCTGAGCGCTTCGGCCACATGGGGCCGATGGATGGTTTCTGACCCTTCAAGATCGGCAATCGTGCGTGCCACCCGCAGCACCCGGTGATAGCCGCGGGCCGATAGGCCGAAGCGGTCGGCGGCCTTCAGCAGAAGGTCGCGGCCTTCGGCGTCCGGGGTGGCAAAAGCCGCGAGCGCCTTGCCCTGAAGGTCGGCATTGACCGCTGTGTCCGCCAATGCTTCATAACGCGCCGTTTGCAAGGCCCGGCTTGCGGCGACCCGCGCGGCAATTGCGGCAGAGCCGTCGCCGGTTTCGGGCAGGTCGAGATCGGTGAACGACACGGGCGGCACGTCAACGCGCAGGTCAAACCGGTCCATCAACGGCCCTGAGATGCGGCCCATGTAGTCTTCGCCACAGACCGGCGCGCGGGTGCAGGCCCGCGCCGGATCTGGCAGATAGCCGCATTTACAGGGGTTTGCCGCAGCGATCAGCATGAAGCGGCAAGGATATTTCACATGGGCATTGGCGCGGGCGACCATGACCTCTCCGGTTTCGATGGGTTGGCGCAGGGTTTCCAGCACCGCACGGGGGAATTCCGGAAATTCATCCAGGAACAACACGCCGTTATGGGCCAGGCTGACCTCGCCGGGTTTGGCGCTGCGTCCGCCGCCAATGATTGCCGCCATAGAGGCCGTGTGATGCGGTTCGCGGAACGGCCGCACGCGTGAAATCCCGCCCTGATCCAGAAGTCCGGCCAGCGAATGGATCATCGAGGTTTCCAGGGCCTCTTGCGCCGACAGCTCTGGCAGGATGGTTGGCAACCGCGCGGCCAGCATGGATTTACCCGATCCCGGTGTGCCCACCATCAAAAGATGATGCCGCCCGGTTGCGGCGATTTCCAGCGCACGTTTGGCGCGTTCCTGACCCCGCACATCGCGGAAGTTACGGTCACTCGTGGCGGGGGGCACTTCGCCGGGTGCGGCCGGGGACAACGGGGATTGGCCGGTGAAATGGCGCACCACATCAGCCAGATTCGCCGCGCCGATCACCTGCGTTGCGCCGACCCAGGCCGCTTCGGGGCCGGATGCGCGCGGACAGAGCAGGGCGCGATCCTCTTCTGCGGCGGCCATGGCGGCAGGCAGGGCGCCGATCACCGGCACCAACCCGCCATCCAGCGACAATTCGCCAAGCGCAACAATGCCGGCGACCGCGTCTTCGGGGATGATGCCCAATGCGGCCAACAGGCCAAGCGCGATGGGCAGGTCGAAATGTGACCCCTCTTTGGGCAGGTCAGCCGGGGAAAGGTTGACGGTGATGCGTTTCGACGGCAACGCGATCGACATTGAATTCAACGCCGTGCGCACCCGGTCGCGGGCTTCGGACACCGCTTTGTCCGGCAGGCCGACGATGGAAAACGCGGGCATGCCGGGCGTGACGGCGCATTGCACTTCTACCGTGCGCGCGGTCACGCCTTCAAAGGCGACGGTATAGGCGCGGGCGACCATATTGCCCCTTCCCCTGATGTGATTAACCAACTTTGGGGAAGGAGGCGTTGAGGAAAGGTTAACGCGGTAACAGAAAGTTAACCGAGGTTGATGTCATTCGGCCCGGCAATGACGCTTTCTATCCGGCGGCATCGACCATCTTGATGAAGTCTGGCCAGGCCGTTGGGTCGACCATGGACTTGTCGCGGCAGAAAGGGTTGCAAAACCCCCAGATACTACCCCGAAATTCCAGAAAATCGGTGACCGCATCGCCGGAATACGGGCAGGTTGCATTGACTGACGGGCCATGTGCGACCGCTGCGGCGGGCTCTGGCGTGGGGCCGGGCCATGATTTTGTCGGGTAGGGCATCGCATACCGTTGCAGGGTTTCCCCCCGTACCAGCCCCATGGCGCGAAACCGGCGAAAGGCCGGATCGGCCAGATGACGCGCGACATAAGCGGCAGCCTTGTCACCAACCGGCAGGCCATATCCCGCAATTCGCGCCGCGACCGGGGCATAAAAAGCATCTGCGACCGAATATTCACCACAAAGCCAAGGTCCGCCGGATTGTGTCAGCGCATAGTCCCAGACCTTTTCAAGGCGGGCCAAGTCCGCCGCCAATGCGTCTGGCACTGGCACATCGTCATAGGCCAGCCGCATGTTCATCGGGCACAAGCTGCGCAAACTGCCAAATCCGGAATGCATTTCGGCGGCCAGTGACCGGGCGGTTGCGCGCCGCGTTGGATCCTTGGGCCAGAACCCACGATCCGGGTGACGCGCGGCCAGTTCTTCGGCCATGGCCAGTGAATCCCAGACCAATCCGCCACCCGACAATTCGGCGCTGGGCACAGTGCGCGCTGGTGCAAGGTTCAACTGCTCTTCCACAGAGCTCTGTGCAAAATTGACAAGATTGATCCGGCACGCAAGGCCAAACCGGCGGTACAGCAACCATCCCCTGAGGGACCAACTGGAATAGGCGTAATCGCCAATGTGCAAAATATCGCTCATGAAAACATCCTAGTATCAGGGGGTTCACAGGTCCAATTGCAATTGTTGCGGCGCGTCATCACGGAACGTGAAGGATTGTGATCGCTTGTGCGCATATTTTTTCGCGCGATCCGGGTAAGATTTAGATCCAAGCACGATCACCCGACGTATCACTATCACTGCAACAGACAAAATTGGAGATTATTCAAATGGCCCAAAATGCTACGCACGACAGAGCCCTGTCCCGCGCGGCAATGAAAGCCGAATTGCTGGATGCTGAGACAGAGAGAAAGCTTGCTTATGCTTGGCGGGACGAACGCGACGAAGCGTCGCTTCACCGTCTGATTACCGCTTATATGCGGTTGGCCATTTCGATGGCCGCAAAGTACCGGCGCTATGGGGCGCCGATGAATGACCTGATCCAGGAGGCTGGGGTGGGTTTGATGAAAGCCGCAGACAAATTCGACCCGGACAGGGGCGTGCGGTTTTCGACCTATGCGGTGTGGTGGATCAAGGCGTCGATCCAGGATTACGTCATGCGCAATTGGTCGATGGTGCGGACGGGGTCGACCTCGTCGCAGAAATCACTGTTTTTCAACCTGCGTCGCGTGCAGTCCCAGATCGAGCGCGAAGCCGCATCGCAGGGTGAAACGCTGGATCCGCATCAGATCCAGCACAAGATCGCGGCAGAGGTCGGCGTGCCCTTGGCGGATGTCGTGATGATGTCCGGGCGTTTGTCCGGCTCTGACTTTTCGTTGAATGCGACACAATCCGCCGAAGACGAAGGCCGGGAATGGATTGACACTATCGAGGATGATGCGCCTCAGGCCGCTGAAATGGTGGAAAATGACCATGACACCGCGCAGTTGCGGGCATGGTTGGTCGAGGCGATGCATGACCTGAGCGATCGTGAGCAATTCATCGTGCGCGAACGGAAACTGCGCGACGCGCCAAGGACATTGGAAAGCCTGGGGTCCGAACTGGGCCTGTCCAAGGAACGTATCCGTCAGGTCGAGGCGGCAGCCTTTCAAAAGATGCGCAAATCGTTGGAAGGGCAGAGCGGAGAAGTACACGCCTTTCTGGCGTGATTTAACAAGTTTCAGGGTTTCCGCCCTGCGTCCCGGCCCCTTTTGGGGTCGGGATTTTCTTTGGCAAATGCGGGGCAAGCGCCGCTCTTCCGCCCTTGCAGGCGTCATCGCATTGGACATAGGGTCAGGCGCGTTACAGATGTATCAATGGCGCGGTACTGGCGGAGGCTGAAAGAAATGATGTCGGGCAAGCGGGTTCTTTTGATCATTGGTGGTGGCATTGCGGCCTATAAATGTCTGGATCTGATCCGGCGTTTGCGTGAACGCGGGGTGTCGGTAAGCCCGGTGATGACCCGCGCCGCCGAGGAATTCGTGACACCGCTCAGCGTGTCGGCCCTGGCGGGGGAGGCGGTCCATCGCGACCTGTTTGACCTGACCAAAGAAGCCGAAATGGGCCATATTCAATTGTCGCGCGTTGCCGATCTGGTGTTGGTGGCGCCAGGCGACCGCAGATTTGATGGCGAAAATGGCGTCTGGTCTGGCCAGCGATCTGGCGACGACGCTGTTGATGGCGACGGATACGCCGGTGATGATTGTTCCTGCGATGAACGTGCGGATGTGGCAACATCCGGCGACCCAGCGCAATCTGAATGTTCTGCGCGGCGATGGCGTGACAGTGGTGGGGCCGGAGTCCGGTGATATGGCCTGTGGCGAATATGGGCCCGGGCGGCTTTCGGAGGTGCCGGATATCCTTGGCGCGGTTGAGCGGCATTTTGCAGCGGGGCCACTGGCGGGTAAACGGGTTTTGGTGACCTCTGGCCCAACGCATGAGCCGATTGACCCGGTGCGGTATATCGCCAACCGGTCGTCAGGCGCGCAAGGCACGGCGATTGCGTGCGCTTTGCGGGACTTGGGCGCAGAGGTGGTTTTTGTCACCGGCAGGCGGATGTAGCCGCACCCGAGGGTGTGGAATTGCATCGCGTCGAAACGGCGCAAGAGATGTTGACCGCAGTTCAGGCGGTCTTGCCCGTGGATGCCGCGATCTTTGCCGCGGCTGTGGCGGATTGGCGTATGGCGCAGCATGCAACATCCAAGATCAAGAAGCAGGCCGGCAAACTGCCGACGCTGGAGTTCACCGAGAACCCGGATATTCTGGCCCATGTGGCGCAGATGGATGCCGGGCGACCCAAGCTGGTCGTTGGCTTTGCCGCCGAGACCGATGATGTGGTGGCCAATGCAACGGCGAAAAGGCTGCGCAAGGGGTGCGACTGGATTGTGGCCAATGATGTCCGCCCTGAGACCGGCATCATGGGCGGCAGTGACAATGCAGTGGTTTTGATCACCGGCGATGGATCCGAGGATTGGCCGCGTATGGGCAAGGATCAGGTGGCGCAGAGATTGGCGTTGCGGCTGGCTGATGCGCTTGGTTGATGGGTTCGGATTTGCGTATTTATAAAAGAGAAGAAGGGCAGGATTTGGTTGAGCTGAACGTCACATGGGATGAAGGCGCAGACAGGGCGCTGGGCCTGCCGCGATATGAGACGGCCGGTGCGGCGGGCGCGGATCTTCGGGCGAATTTTCAGGATCGCGCCACGGTCGTGTTGGCCCCAAATGCCCGTGTGTTGGTGCCGACCGGTCTGCGGTTGGCCGTCCCGCAGGGTTATGAGGTGCAGATCCGGCCAAGATCCGGTCTGGCCCTGAAACACGGCATCACCCTGCCCAACAGCCCCGGCACGATCGACAGCGATTATCGCGGGCCGCTGGGGGTTATTGTGTTGAATGCCGGCACAGATGCGTTCGAGATCACCCATGGCATGCGGATCGCCCAGATGGTGCTTGCCCCGGTGGTGCAGGCGCAATTCGCCTTGGTCGAGGTTCTGGATGACACCGCGCGCGGCACCGGCGGTTTCGGGTCGACCGGGCGCGATTGATGTTGCTGGTTCTGGTCATTGCTGCGGCGATCTGGGGGCTGGGGTGGGCCATTGGCCTGCCTGCATCCGCGCGTTGGCCGTTGATCGGGCTGTTGTTTGTCGCCGTTTTGGGCATTCAGTTTCTGTTTCCCGATGGTCACGCGCTTCGCGACGCGACGGGGGGGATCCGGCGCTTTGGCTGTTGCTGGCGGGGTTTGCGGTGCTGGTCATGGCCTACCGGCAGGTGCTTCTGCATCTCAAGACCCGTGCGATGGCGCGCGATGCGGACCCGGTAAAACCGACCCGCGACCGCATGGGCGAGACCGAGCTGGAGCGTTACGCCCGCCACATCGTCCTGCGGGAATTGGGTGGCCCGGGCCAGCAGCGGCTGCGCAAAGCGCGGGTGTTGGTGGTGGGGGCCGGTGGGTTGGGCGCGCCCGCGTTACAGTATCTGGCGGCGGCCGGTGTGGGCACCATTGGCGTGATTGACGATGACGTGGTCGAAAACGCCAATCTGCAACGGCAGGTGATTCACCGCGATGCCGACATTGGCAAACCCAAAGTGTTCTCGGCTGAGGCGGCGATGCTGGCGCAGAACCCCTTTGTGACTGTGCGGCCCTATCATCGGCGGCTTGAGGCCGGGATGGCGGCGGAATTATGCGTCGATTATGATCTCGTGCTGGATGGGACTGATAATTTTGACACGCGGTATTTGGTCAATCGCGCGGCGGTCGCGGCCGGTATTCCGCTGATTTCCGGTGCCTTGTCACAATGGGAAGGCCAGCTTTCGGTTTTTGATCCTGCACGTGGAACCCCCTGTTACCAATGCATTTTCCCAGAGGCGCCAGCCCCCGGTCTTGCCCCGTCCTGTGCCGAGGCGGGGGTGCTTGGCCCGCTGCCCGGCGTTGTCGGCGCAATGATGGCGGTCGAAGCGATCAAGGTGCTGGCCGATGCGGGAGCGCCGCTGCGCAGTGAAATGCTGATTTACGATGCCCTATGGTCCGAGACCCGCAAAATCGCGCTGAAGGCGCGCGATGATTGCCCGGTCTGCGGCGAGAACAAGGAAGACTGACATGACAAATCCACTGCTTTCGGATTGGACCGGCGCCTATGGCTTGCCGCCTTTTGCCACGATTTCAGACGCCGATTTTGCCCCCGCGATGGGGGTGGCCCTGGCCGAAGATCTGGCCGAAGTTGCGGCGGTGGCCGACAATCCAGAGCCGCCGACATTTGCCAATACCATCGAGGGTCTGTTGCGCTGCGGCGCTGCGCTGGATCGGGTCACGGGGGTGTTTTTCAACCTGGCCGGTGCGGACAGCACCCCGGACCGCGAAGCGCTGATGCGGGAATTTTCGCCAAAACTTGCAGCGCATTCCTCGGCGATCTTTGGCAATCGGGCGCTGTTTGATCGGATCAGCCGCGTGTGGGCGGCCCGCGACGACCTGGACCTGAGCGCTGAACAGGCACGTGTTTTGATGCTGGTGCATCGCAATTTCATCCGCGCTGGTGCGGCGCTGGAAGGGGATGATGCCACGCGCATGAAGGCCATCAAGGAGCGGTTGGCGACGCTTGGCACGGAATTCACCCAAAACCTTTTGGCGGATGAACGGGACTGGTTCCTGCCTCTGGCAGAGGATGACCTCGATGGTCTGCCGGATTTTGCCATTGCTGCGGCGCGGGCTGCGGGCGAAGAACGCGGGGCGGATGGTCCGGTGCTGACGGTGTCACGGTCCATCATCGTGCCGTTTCTGCAATTCTCTACCCGCCGCGACCTGCGCGAAGTGGCCTACAAGGCCTGGGTGGCGAGGGGGGCGAATGGCGGTGCGACCGACAACCGCGCAATCGCCGGGGAAATCCTGGCCCTGCGGGAGGAACGTGCCAAGCTTCTGGGATACGCCGATTTCGCCAGCTACAAGCTGGAAACCGAAATGGCGGGATCACCGGACAAGGTGCGCGAATTGCTGATGGCGGTCTGGGCTCCGGCCAAGGCCCGTGCTGAATCCGATGGCCAGATCCTTGCCGACATGATGCGCGACGATGGCATCAATGGCGCGTTGCAACCCTGGGATTGGCGCTATTACGCAGAGAAACGCCGCAAGATCGAACATGATCTGGATGAGGCCGCGCTCAAACCCTATCTTTCGCTGGATCAGATGATTGCAGCGGCGTTCGATTGTGCCGACCGTTTGTTCGGGCTGGAATTTGCGGCGCTGGATCTGCCGCTTTATCACGCCGACGCGCGCGCATGGGATGTGACCCGCAACGGCAAACATGTTGCGGTTTTCATCGGCGATTATTTCGCGCGCAGTTCAAAACGGTCTGGCGCGTGGTGTTCGGCCATGCGGTCGCAGCGCAAATTTCCGACCGACCAACGGCCCATCGTCGTGAACGTCTGCAACTTTGCCAAGGGCGATCCGGCGCTGCTGTCCTATGATGACGCCCGCACGCTGTTCCACGAATTCGGCCATGCGCTGCATCAGATGCTTTCCGATGTGACATATGAGATGATTTCCGGCACCAGCGTGGCGCGCGATTTCGTCGAATTGCCCAGCCAGTTGTATGAACATTGGCTTGAGGTGCCCGAGGTGCTGCGCGCCTTTGCCACCCATGTCGACAGTGGCAAAGCGATGCCGCAGGACATGCTGGACAAGGTCCTGGAGGCTGCGAATTTTGATCAGGGGTTCCAGACCGTCGAATATGTCGCCTCCGCCCTGGTGGATCTGGCCTTTCACGAAGGTGCGGCCGCCAGCGACCCGATGGCGAAACAGGCAGAGGTGCTGGCGGATCTGGGGATGCCGGATGCCATCGGCATGCGCCATGCCACGCCGCATTTTGCGCATGTCTTTGCCGGGGACGGCTATTCCAGCGGCTATTACAGCTACATGTGGTCCGAAGTCATGGACGCCGATGCATTCGCGGCATTCGAAGAAGCGGGCGGTGCGTTTGATACGGAAATGGCGCAGAAACTGGAAAAACACATCCTGTCTGCCGGGGGCTCCGACGACGCTGAAACGCTCTATCTCGCGTTTCGCGGCAAGATGCCGGGTGTCGAGGCGCTGCTCAAGGGGCGCGGGCTCGTCGGTTGAGGTCGCGCTGGCTTCTTCTGTTCAAAAATATCCCGGGGGGCCGCCTTGGCGGCGGGGGCAGCGCCCCCTCCCTCCCGGGCGATCAAAACGCCTGACGTTCCAGGGTGTAACCGCGGCTCTGCAACTGGTTCAGAATTCCGCTCTCTCCCATCAGATGCGCCGCGCCGACGGCGACCACAAGGCGGTCTTCGGGCGCATCTTCGATCACGTCGATCCAGGCCAGATTGCGGCGGATCAATAGCTTTTCTTCCATCTCGGTCAGCATCTGTTCGACTTCGGCCTCTGGCAGGTCAAGATGTGCCAGGGTCAAGATGCGCGACAATTGCCAACTGTCGGAATGGGCCTGATCGAAATAGCTGTTCAACGTCGTGACCAATAGATCGGCGCCGGTTTCCTCGGGGAAAATACCCAATTGCAGCATGCGCAATTGTTCGTCCAACGGGTCCTCGTTGAACATCTTGAACACCGTATCAAAGGGTTCCAGCGATTGACGCGCCAGATCGGCGTTTTGCGCCATGGTTTCTATTCTGGCGTCCAACCCTTCGCCTGTGCCCATCACCTCCATGGCACAGCCGGGCAGGGCCAACACCAACGACAGATACCAGGGTTGGAATTTGGCCGCCATAAACGCCGGGATGCCACGGCTGCGGGCCGCTTCGGCCAGCTTTTGCCAGTCCTCCTCTTCCATCAGTTCTGGCAGGGTGGTGTCTTGCAGTAAGAGGAACGAACTGTCTGAGGTCAGATTTTGTTCCAGCAATTTGCGGTCTTCGGCGGTCGCCTCGACCAGCAATCGGTCTGCGGCCGTGATCAAGGGGGCAAGTTTGGCGCTCACCGGGTCGAGACGCGGATCGGGGATATGGACCGTGCCAATCACATGGATCACCCGTTCGCCGCGCGTCGCCCGCCAATGGTTGCCATTGGCAAAGGGGGTTTCGGCCTCTGCGGCGGCCAGTGCCGCGATCTGATCAGGCTCAAGCTGGGTGCGCAGGTCGGAACCGACACATCCCGCCGCCAGGGTCATTTGCGGCAAAAGAGATAAGGCAATCACAATAAGCAGGCGCAAAACGAAATCTCCAAATCCAAATCAGGTGCCGCAAAATGTCTTGTAAGGGCCAAAGTCCCGTGGCGCGGGCCGGGCGTATTCCTTGTGGTCAGGGTGTTCGGTGAACGGTGCGCGCAGCACGTCCAGCAATGTGGCGATCGGGGTCATGTCGCCAGCTTCGGCTGCGGTCAGCGCCGCTTCGACCAGATGATTGCGCGGGATATAAAGCGGGTTGACCGCGTTCATTGCATCCCTGCGATCTTCGGCGCTGACGGCCTCGTGCGTCAGGCGGTGCCGCCATGTGGCAAGCCAGGCGGTGATTGCGGTGGCATCGTCAAACAACCCAAGCAGGGCGTCGTCATCGCCGGTTGCGGCATCGGCCAGATGGCGGAAAAACAACGTGAAATCCACATGTTGCGCGGACAGTGCCGCATAAAGGGCGTTGACAAGGTCACGGTCACCCGGCTGGGTGCCCGATATCCCGATCTTGGCGGATGCGCCATCTGTCCAGGCCTTGGCATAGCGTTCGGGGAACTGCTGGATTTCCCGTGTCGCGATTTCAATCGCCTTGTCCTGATCCGGGTCGAGCAGCGGAATCAGCGTTTCCGCCAGACGCGCCAAATTCCATTGCGCGATATTGGGTTGGTTGCCAAAGGCATAGCGCCCAGCGTGATCAATTGATGAAAACACCGTCGCCGGGTCGTAATCGTCGATAAAGGCACAAGGACCATAGTCGATGGTTTCGCCGGAAATCGTCATGTTGTCGGTATTCATCACCCCATGGACAAAACCGACCTGCATCCAGCCCGCGACCAGATCGGCCTGACGCCGGATCACCGCGCGCAGGAACTGAAGGTAGCGGTCGTCATTCCCGATCAGATCGGGATCATGACGGGCAATGGCATAATCCGCCAATTGCCGGACCCGGTCATGTTCGCCCCGCGCGGCAAAGAACTGAAACGTGCCGACCCGCAGGTGGCTGGCGGCGATCCGCGCCAGGACCGCGCCGGGTTTGGCCGTGTCGCGGTAGACCGTTTCGCCGGTGGTCACCGCGGCCAGCGCCCGGGTCGTGGGGATGCCAAGCGCATGCATCGCCTCGCCCATCAGGAATTCGCGCAGAACAGGGCCCAGCACCGCCTTGCCATCGCCGCCGCGTGAAAACGGCGTGCGGCCCGATCCCTTGAGGTGCAGATCGCGGCGCTTGCCGTGACGGTCGATGAGTTCCCCCAACAGGATCGCGCGGCCATCGCCCAATTGCGGGGAAAACCCGCCAAATTGATGCCCGGCATAAGCCATGGCCAGGGTTTCGGCCCCCTCCGGGGCCTGTGCGCCGACCAGAATTGCCGCGCCGTCGTCGCTGTCCAGCGCATCGGCGTCCAGCTGCAATTCTGTGGCCAATTCGGCGTTTAACAGCAAAATACGTGGTTCGGGCACCGTGTCGCCCTTCCATTGCACGTAAAACCCGTCAAGATCGCGGGCATAGCTATTGTCGAAGGCAAATTTTATGGCAGTCTGGTTCATGTCCCATAGGTGGGTCATTCCGGGCGGATTTCCAAGGGGTTCTTGCCCATATCATCGCGTCTCGGCGACCGCCCGCCCCGGAAAAGAGGAGCCACATTGCCCATGTCATTGTTCCGAAACCTGTGTCTGGCGGGGATTTCCGCCTTCTGCATGCTGTCTTTTGCCAGTGGGGCGCGTGCCGCCACCCTCGAAGACCATACAGACAGCTACATGGGCTGTCGCGCCCGGTTGAGCGGGGTGATTGGCCCCGGCGACGCCGACAAGATCAAGGCATGGATCGCAACCGAAAAACAGCGGCTTCTGGACAGGACCAGCACCTTGCCGCCGGGATCACAATTGGGCCAGAGCCGCCTGTGTCTCGACAGCCCCGGCGGCAGCTTTGCCGAGGCCGTGCGGATCGTGGATGTCATCTTTGGCGAATTGGGCACGGCGGTGCCGCGCGGGGCGGAATGCCTGTCGGCCTGTTCCATGGTGTTCATGGCGGGGTCTTTTTCCACCGAAAGCGACGCCGGGGTCGTGGCCAATCGCAAATTGCATGCCGCCGGGCGGTTGGGATTTCATGCGCCCTCGCTTGAAGTGGCGGCCGGGCAATACAGCGAAGCGCAGGTCAACAAGGCCTACAGGATTGCCGTGACAGCGCTGGGTGATCTGATGCAGCGCATGGGGGTGATGAAACTGTCGCAAACCCTGATTGCCGAAATGCTGGCCACCCCGCCGGATGACATGTTTTATATCGACACGGTGCATCGCGCCGGGCGTTGGCTGATCCCGGTTGTCGGAACGGTGCGCCCACAGGAGGTCACGGCCCTGGCCGCGAGCAATGTCTGTGGGGCGTATTATGGCTGGGTGGGTGATCGGCTTGCCACCAATGGTCTGGGGTTCGTGGCTGATCCGGCCAACCGATTTGGCTGGGATCCGAAAATCACCCACGAAAACGACAGTATTCAGGTCGAAATGGAAGGGTTCGGGCAGGAAGGCGCGATGCGATGCCGGTTGTGGATTTCGCCCGACACCGCAATTGCGGATGAATTGCAAAGCTTTGGCGGCGGTTTCGCCCATGTGTCGATCGGCGACGACGATATCGGATTCGAGGCCTCGCCCGCGCTGTTTTTTGATCCGCGCACGCCGCTGGTGGCGTTGGCACGGCCAAATGATGACCAGATCATCCTGCGGGATGTGGCGGATTTCAATCCCACTGAACGGCGTGAAATGCAGGGGCGTTGCAGCGTCTGGAGTTCTGGCCAAATGCTGGACAACGATCCCTGTACCAAACAGGTTGCGGAAACCATGATGGACGATCTGAAACTCTATGTCCTGGAAACCTTTGTCTGGCCGTCGGGGGCCAAAACGGTGCTGGAGACGCTGAATTTCGCAACCAAGATCAATGGGGCCAAGGCGGAACGGATGTGGGACAATCTGCCGGACAATGCCGTGTGCTATTTGAATTCGGCCTCAGGCAACATGTTTTGTTTTCAAGAGGCGGGGTAGGGGCGCGCAGCGCATGTGCTGGCGCCCCTGATCCTGTGCAACCGCTCGTTATTCTGCCGCGTCGCGTTTCGGCAAAACCCAGTCGGGCCGCGCGAAGTGGCAGGTATAGCCGTGGGGCAGGCGTTCCAGATAATCCTGATGCTCTGGCTCGGCCTCCCAGAAGGCACCTGCCGGTTCCACCTCGGTCACGACCTTGCCGGGCCAGATGCCAGAGGCATCGACATCGGCAATGGTGTCCAGCGCCACTGCTTTTTGATCCTCATCGACGTAATAAATCGCCGAGCGATAGGACAATCCCCGGTCATTGCCCTGCTGGTTCATCGTGCTGGGATCGTGGATCTGAAAGAAGAATTCCAGAAGCTGCCGATAGCTGACCTTGTCAGGATCAAACAGGATTTCAATGCCCTCGGCATGGGTGCCGTGGTTGCGATAGGTGGCGTTTTCCACATCTCCACCGGTATAGCCGACACGGGTTTTCAGGACACCGGGACGCTTGCGGATCAGATCCTGCATCCCCCAGAAACATCCCCCCGCCAGAACTGCACGTGCGCTCATGATGAGACCTCCTCAACTTGATCAAGATAATCGCCATAGCCTTCATCCACCATTGCGTCGCGGTGAACGAACCGCAATGAGGCAGAGTTGATGCAATAGCGCAGGCCGCCGCGGTCGCGTGGACCGTCGGGGAAAACATGGCCAAGGTGGCTGTCGCCATGGGTCGACCGGACCTCGGTGCGGATCATGCCAAGGCTGGTGTCGCGCAATTCGGCCACATGGGCCGGTTCGATCGGTTTGGTAAAGCTGGGCCAGCCACATCCCGATTCAAATTTGTCGGACGAGGCAAACAGCGGCTCGCCGGACACGATGTCGACATAGATGCCCGGTTCTGCGTGGTCGTTGTATTGGCCGGTAAAGGGGCGTTCGGTGCCGCTTTCCTGGGTCACGCGATATTCTTCGGGTGTCAGTGCGGCAATGGCGTCGGCGGATTTCTGATAGCTCATTTGCAGGGCCTCCTGTCTTGGATCTTGCTCATGTGGGGCGTTGGCGGGCAATTGTCCAATATCTGTCAATGCTGTCACGTGCCTGTGAGCGATCTGGTGTGGCTATTGTCGCAGCGGTTTCAGCGCGATGTAAAGCGCGCGATACCGGGCGAGGCGGTCTGCGTGATAACCGGCCTTGTCTATGCGGGGGGCAAAGATGCGGTCGGTTGGCGGTCTTTGACCCAGATCGGCCAATGTCGCCGCGCCAATGGCAACGGCGGCCATACGCGCCGCGCCCAGTGCCGGCCGCTTTCCGCGCCAGCCCCGCGATGCAACGTAAGGCCGGTGGCATCGGCAATGGTCTGTAACAGCAGATCCGATCTTGTGCCGCCCCCAATGGCCAATAGCGGCTGGGGGATGTCCGTGGTTTGGCGCATCGCATCCGCCGCGTCACAAAAGGTATAGGCAATCGCATCGACAACCGCGCGCATCATCTCGCCAGATCCGGTGGCATCGCCAAGGCCGTAAAACGCGCCGCGAATGCGGCTGTCGCCATGTGGTGTCCGCTCGCCCGTGAGATAGGGCAGGAACAGCGGGATGTTGGTGTCAGCCTGTTGTGCCTTGGCCAGAAGATCGCCGACGGGCTGATCCGTGACGCCGGCGAACCAGCTCATTGGGCGGGCGCCATTCAGCATCGCCGCCATCTGGAACCAACGATTGGGCAGGCAGTGGGCTAAGGAATGCAATCCCGCCTCCGGGGCCGCGCGATAACCATCGGTGGTGACAAACAATTGCCCCGACGTGCCAAGCGAAATGAAGCCCCGCCCCGGATCAACCGCGCCGAGCGATACCGCCCCAGCCGCCGCATCCCCCCCGCCAACGGCAATTGGAAGACCGGCTGGCAGACCCAGTTCCTTTGCCGCCTCTTGCCGCAGCGTGCAGGCCAGATCGGTGCCATTCCTCACCTGCGGCAGCCAGGCCGGATCGGTTGCGGTGGCCTTGCAAAGCGCCGTCGACCATTGGCCAGCGGCCTGATCAAACCACCATGTGCCGGCGGCGTCGCATCTGTCGGTGACATGGGTGTTGTGCAGCCAAAGCCCGAGATAATCCTTGGGCAGGCAAATGCGGTGGATCTTGGCATAGGTGTCCGGCTCATGCGCGGCCAGCCAGGCGATTTTCGGCGCCGTGAATCCCGGCATCGGCCGCACGCCGGCGATCTCTGCCAGGGCGGGGTGATCCTGTGTCAGCGCGTTGCAGATCCCGTCAGCCCGGCCATCATTCCACAGGATCGCCGGGCGCAACGGGCGATTGTCGGCCCCAAGCACCACCGCGCCATGCATCTGCCCCGAAAGACCCATCGCACGCACCGCGCCAAGGTCGTATTGCCCCGCCAGATCGCGCAGGGCCTGCCGCGTTGCGTGCCGCCAGCTCTCGGGGTCCTGTTCGCTTTGGTCGGCGCTGGGCGTGTGGGTTGCAAGCGGCGCGGTGGCGCTTGCGATCAAGTGCAGATCGGCCCCGACCAGAGAGGTTTTGACGGCGGAGGTGCCAATATCAATGCCTAGAAACATATGAAATCCGAGGTTGGGTGTGGGTCATCCTAGCGCCACTGCGCCATGGCGCGATAGGGGGGAACAACAAAGGCCCCGGAATTTTCCGGGGCCTTTGCGGTGATTTGATTTGGCCCGGATCAGGCCGCTTCGGCGCCTTCGGGCACCTTGGCACCGGTCATGAAGGCCACAGCGTCCGACATGGAGTAATCCTTGGGGTTGATGACGCAAAGCCGCTTGCCCAGCCGGTGAATGTGGATGCGGTCTGCGACCTCGAACACATGCGGCATGTTGTGGCTGATCAGGATGATCGGAATCCCGCGCGAGCGGACATCAAGGATCAATTCCAGCACCTTGCGGCTCTCCTTGACCCCTAAAGCGGCGGTGGGTTCGTCGAGGATGATCACCTTTGACCCAAAGGCCGCAGCACGCGCCACCGCAACCCCCTGACGCTGGCCACCCGACAGGGTTTCGACCGCCTGATTGATGTTCTGAATCGTCATCAATCCCAGCTCAGAGAGCTTTTCGCGGGCGAATTCCTCCATCGCCTTTTTGTCCAGCTTGCGCAGGAACTTGCCCATGAAATCCTTGCGCAGGATTTCGCGCCCCATGAACATGTTGTCGGCAATCGACAGGGCGGGGGACATGGCCAGCGTCTGATAGACGGTTTCGATCCCGGCGTTGCGGGCATCAATCGGTGATTGGAATTTCACCTTCTTGCCCTCCAGCTCGACCGTGCCTTCGTCGGGAATGACCGCGCCGGAGACTGCTTTGATCAGGGTGGATTTGCCCGCGCCATTGTCGCCGATCACCGCCAGGATTTCGCCCGGATAGAGATCGAAATCACAATTGTCCAACGCCGTGACCTTGCCATAGCGTTTGGTCAGATTGCGGCCTTTCAACAATGGGGTGCCACGGTCCGTTGCAGTATTTTGCAGAATGCTCATGCCGACACCTTTCTGATCCATTGATCCACGGCCACAGCGCCAATGATCAATGCGCCGATAAGAAGGAAGGTCCATTGCGGGTTCGCCCCGCCCATGCGCAGGCCAAGTTCGAACACACCCACAATCAATGCGCCAAAGAATGCCCCGACAATCGACCCCCGCCCACCAAAGAGCGAGATGCCACCAATCACCACGGCGGTGATTGACTGAATGTTGCCGATGACCCCGGTGGTGGCCGACGGCGACACCGATCCAAAGCGGCCAATCATCACCCAGCCGGCCAACGCGCAGATGAAACCAACAACCATATAAACCGACATCAGGGTTTTGTGCACATCGACACCGGCCAGTTCTGCGGCCTCTGGGTCATCCCCGACGGCATAGACATGGCGGCCCCAGGCGGTCGAGCGCAGCGCATAGGCCAGGATCGCAACCAGGGCAATCATCAGGAACACGCCCAGGGTGAACCGCGCGCCGCCGACGCTGAATGTGGTGCCAAGGAATTGCAGGAACGGCGCTTCGGCCTCGATGTCCTGTGACCGGATGGTTTCATTGGCGGAATACAGGTAGTTGGCCGCCAAAACGATCTGCCACATACCCAGCGTGACAATGAAGGGCGGCAGTTTCACCCGGCTGACAAGCCAGCCATTGGCCGCGCCAATGCCGGTGCCCACGGCCAGACCGCCCAGAACCGCAAAGAACGGCGGCAGGCCATAATCAAAGGAAAATTTACCCATTACAACCGTGCAGAGCACCGCAATCGCCCCGACCGACAGGTCGATGCCCGCCGTCAGGATGATCAGCGTCTGCGCCGCAGCCAACACGCCGACGATCTGCACCTGTTGCAGGATCAGGGTCATGGCAAATGGTGAAAAGAATTTACTGCCCAGCACCAGCCCAAAGACGATGATGGCGGCGACCAGAACGATCAGCGGCACCAGCGCCGGGGTTGTGTGTAACAAGTGGTGGAAGCGGCCCACCAGGCCTTTGTTGTGCTCGTCAAAGGATGCGACGTCGGTGTTCGCCTCCTGAATGACGGATTCGTAATTGTCCGCGTTGGACATGTTCCCCTCCGTAAGATCAAAAACGCGTTTTGGCGTTCGGGAATAGAAAAAGGGGACGGACAGGCTGCCCGCCCCCGGGATGCTTCAGCTTGCTGTGGCGGATGCGCTTACGTCAGCCGCTGGATGATCGGTCTGATGTCAGACGATGCAAGGGACAGGGCCGTGGCCCGGATACCTGAAACTCTGGGAATATATGTGATAACCGGACCGCTGATGCGGCCCGGCGCTCAGGTATTTAGCCCCAGCAGAGATCTTTGCCTTCGGCAACCGAGATCGAGTTAACGCCGTCGGCGGGTTTGTCGGTCACCAGTGCCACACCGGTGTCAAAGAAACCTTTGCCTTCGGTCGCGGCGGCTTGGTGCCGTCCTTGGCCCATGCGGCAATCGCTTCGATCCCTTTGGAGGCCATCAGCAGGGGATATTGCTGCGATGTCGCGCCGATAATGCCTTCTTCGACATTGGCAACACCGGGGCAGCCGCCATCAACCGACACGATCAGAACGTCATTTTCGCGACCAATGGCCTTCAGCGCTTCATAAGCGCCGGCAGCGGCAGGTTCGTTGATGGTGTAGACCACGTTGATCATCGGATCAGAGGCGAGGAGGTTTTCCATCGCGCGGCGGCCGCCTTCTTCGTTGCCCTGGGTCACGTCGTTGCCAACGATGCGGGCATCGTCTTCGTCACCCCATTTGTTCGGATCGCCGAGATCAATGCCGAACCCCTGCAAGAAGCCCTGGTCGCGCAGAACACCAACCGATGGCTGGCTGACCGCAAGGTCGAGCATCGCGATTTTCGCATTGGCGGCTTCGTCGCCCAATGTGGCGGCGGCCCATTTGCCAATCAGCTCACCCGCAAGGAAGTTGTCGGTGGCAAAGGTCATGTCGGCGCTGTCGATCGGCTCCAGCGGGGTGTCGAGCGCGATGACCAGAATGCCGGCGTCCCGCGCCTGTTGTACCACGGGCACGATTCCGGCGGTGTCGGATGCGGTCAACAGGATGCCCTTGGCGCCATTGGCGATGCAGGTTTCGATGGCCGCGACCTGGGTGTCGTTGTCGCCGTCAACTTTACCGGCATAGGAATTCAGCGAGATCCCCAGTTCCTCGGCCTTGGCGGCCGCACCTTCGCGCATTTTGACAAAAAACGGGTTGGTGTCGGTCTTGGTGATCAGACAGGCGTTGACGGCGTGGCTTTCGGCATTGGCGACGCCCGCCAGTGTTGCAAAGGAAATTGCGCTACCCAAAAGTAGTTTTTTCATGATGTCCTCCCAGAGACATTTGATTTTGGCCCGAAACTGGGCCTTTCTCCCCGAATTCGCCCTTTTGGAGCGAGATCACCGTTATATGATCTGATTCTGTTTCATGCGTCAATTAATAAATCATGTTGATTTATTAATTACGAAATGGCAGGGTAGGTAAGGGAGGAAATGCCATGACGCAAGAAGACGTCAGAGGTTTCAGTGGTGGTGTGAACCAAAGTGGTGTGCGCGACTATAATGAACGTCTGTTGCTTTCGATGATCCAGCGGGTGGGGCAATTGCCCGGCAGCGACATTGCGCGCCAGGCTGGGCTGTCGGCGCAAACCGTGTCCGTGATCCTGCGTTCGTTGGAGGCGGATGGGATTCTGATCAAGGGCGCCCCGCAGCGCGGCCGGGTCGGCAAGCCGCGCGTGCCGATGAAGTTAAACCCCTCGGGCGCCTATTCTGTCGGGCTCAAGATCGGGCGGCGCTCGGCGGATGTGGCGTTGATGGATCTGCTGGGCAACGTGCGGATGCAAAAACAGGTCAGCTACCGCTTTCCCCGGCCCGAAGTGGTCTTCCCCTTTCTGCGCGAAAGTCTGGCGGCCATGCTTGCGACCCTGCCGTCTGCGGAACAGACACGGGTGTGTGGCATCGGGATCGCGGCCCCGTTCGAATTGTGGAAACCGCATGAGATCATCGGCGCGGACGACAGCGATTTTCAATCCTGGCGCGGCATTGCCATCGCAGAGGAGGTGGCGCAGTTCAGCGATCTTCCGGTGTCGATCCTCAATGACGCGACCTCGGCCTGTTATGCCGAGAATATTTTTGGCAATGGCCGCGGGCTGCGCGACTACGCGTATTTCTTTATTGGTGCCTTTGCCGGGGGCGGTGTTGTGTTGAACGATGCCGTGTACGAGGGCAACCGCAGCAATGCGGGGGCGCTGGGATCGTTGATGCACCGCGATGCGACGGGCAAACCGGTGCAGTTGATGGATCACGCGTCGATCTTTTGGCTGGAAAACACCATTCGTCTGGCCGGGCGCGACCCGAAACTGCTTTGGACACAGGGTGCCGATTGGTCCGATTTCGAAGAGCAGGTCGGCCCGTGGATTGATATGGCGGCCCAGGAGCTGGCGATGGCGGCCCTGTCGGCCTGCGCTGTGATCGACTTTGAAGCGGTGGTGATTGACGGCGCTTTCCCCGAAGGGGTGCGCGAGCGGCTGGTGCAGCGCACCGTTGATAAGATCGCGAAAATCGAGACCATCGGTCTTTTGCGGCCCGACATTCGCGCAGGCGGGGTCGGGGCCAATGCCCGCGTTCTTGGCGCGGCGTATCGGCCTATCGCCTCGCAGTATTTTCTGGGATCTGCCGGGTTCAGCGCAACTGCGGGGGCCTGAGACCCTACGCCAGAATATGTTCCGCGGTGCGCATCGCCAGCCCGGCAATGGTCAGGGTCGGCGCATTCACCGGCATGGTGACATGCGCCGATGACCCCATGATATAAAGGTTCGGATGCTGGTGGGCCTGTTGCTGGGCATTCACCACCGAAGTCGCGGGATCAAGCCCCATGCGTGTTGTGCCGCCGATGATGGCATTGGACAGATAAACCTCGTTAGAGGTGATTTCGGTGGATCCCAGACGTTGCAGGATCTCGGTGTTCATTTTCTGGGAAATTGTCATGCCCGCACGGGTATATGCGTCGATGGAATAGGCGATGCGGGATTTCGGCAGTCCGGCGCTGTCTTTTTCATCCGACAGGGTCAGACGATTGTCCGGGTCGGGCAGGATCTCGGCCGAGGAATTCAGCCGTAGATGCCGCGACACAATCCGGTTCAATTCCTGCGCCAGAGATTGCCCGAGATACCCCTGCGCGATCAGATCCTTGGCCACATTTGTCCCATCGGAATTGCCGGAATGCCCGGAATTCATGAAGCTGGTGCCAATGGCCGCATGGGACGCGCGGAAATCACCATCGCGCAGCTCGATCAAACCGCTGGTCTGTTGCGGCCCGCGATAGGGGAACACCGGATCGCGGGTCACGCCTTTGGTGTCCTGATTGGCCTGGGTGATCAGGTAACGGCCCACCGCATCCGATCCGTTTGCCACGCCGTTCGGGGCGTTTTCCTGGGCTGACATCAGCAACAGCCGGGGATTTTCAATCGCATGACAGCACAGGGCATAGATATTGGCGGTGACGCGCGTTTGTGTGCCATCCGGGCGGCGCACATCGACGCCGCTGACCATGCCATCCGGCCCGACATGGATCATCGTCACCACCGCCTCGGTGATGATCTGCGCGCCGGCCGCTGCGGCCTTGTCGGCGATCACCGATCCGTCCAGCTTCGCCCCGATGGGGCAGATCGGCACACAGGTATTGTTGCCGCAACACGGCGGTCGGCTGTCGAATTGCACGGAATTGCGCGCATGGCTGAAAATACCGGAATGCAGGCCCATTTCGGCCAGGGCAATATCGACCCGGCTGTCCATATAGGTCGCCGGAATTGGCGGCATGGGATAGGGTTCCTTGCGCGGCGCGCCCCAGACATCGTCCATGCTGCCCGCAACGCCCCAGATCTTTTCGGCGCGCGCATAATAGGGTTCCAGATCCTCATAGGTCACCGGCCAGTCCTCGGCGACGCCATAGGTGGATTTCATTGCGAAATCAGCCGGGCGCAGGCGGTCGGCAAAGCCGGTCCAATGCCAGGTCGACCCGCCGTAGATCCGCAGATAAGCCCCGGCAAATTCCATCGGCCCGGCCTGGTCGTAAAACGTGGCATAGCCATTGTCCTCGGGATGTGGCGCCCAGGGGTTCGATGGATAAGGCGCCTGCGGGCCTTTGACCGGGTTATTGGTGAAAATCGACATCCAATCCTGGCGCGGTCGTTTTGGCCCGGCCTCCAGCACCGTGACCTGTCGCCCGGCATTGGCCAGTTCCAGCGCCAGATGTGATCCGGCCATACCGGCGCCAACCACCAGCACATCGACGTTTTCCGGCACTGGCATGGTCATCGCTGCGGCTCCACCCAATGGCCAAATGGCCCGCCACAAAGCCCCGGCGCGGTGGCAAAGGTCAGCGATTGCCAGCCAAGGCAATAATCGTAATATCGCACCTCGCCATCGACCTCGCCGGTGTAAAGGAAGGTCGCAATCCAGCGCAGTTGGTCGGCGGCACGGGTGCTGGCATCTGCGGCCATGTCATCCAGCACCGGACGACGCCGGGCCAAGGCCACCAGCGAAAACATCGCCTCAACCCCAAAGGCGCGGGCAAATTCAGTTTCACAGGCCGTGGCCAAGGCTTGTGGCATATAGTTGGTGCCGCCGACGGCGCGGATGATGTCGCGGAACACCGCCAGATCATCCGCAACCCCGAGCCGCGCCAAAGCGGGGGCCGGGGCCATTGCCATGGCCGCCCCAAGAATGCGGATCACATCGCGACGACCAAATTCCATCATCAGAATGTCCTCACCAGTGCCAGCCCACGGGACCGCTTGGACGAGGTATCGACGTCCAGCATTGCCTTGTAGAGCATGTCCATCGGAATCCAGGCGGGCGGATATTTGTAACCCGCCACATCCAGCACCAGCACAGAGTTGCTGGGCTGGTGATAAGCCGCGATGGGCGAGACATGGCCAGAACCGTTCTGGCCGACAATGCCGCGGTTGTAATTCAAGATCACCCGCACAGCCGGGTCTGACAGGCCTTCCATAATCGCATTGCGCATGTGTTCGATGCTGTTTTCATCGGCAAAGATGGTGCTGGGCCGCACGTCCAGATGGGTCAGGAACAGCCCGATCTGATCCAGGGTCAGCCCGTCGGTCACCACCCCTTCGAAGGTTTTGACCTGTTGGTTGTCTTCGTTGAAGATATTGTCCTGGGTGAAATAGGGATAGGGGTAACGCGCGGTGTCGATGGGCCGTTTCAGCGCGTCTTCAAAGGAATTCAGCACCGCCGCCATGGTGGCGATGGAACAGAATGTCAGGAACTTTTCGCTTTCGACATAGGGCGCGACACGGAAATAATCGCCGTTGAACCGGCTTTCGACGACCCGCGCGCTGCCCTCTTTGGTGGTCAGATAGACCAGTCGACCATCGGCGCCCTCGGCAGATGCCTTGATCAAATGGGAAATGGGCGCGGTCTGCACGATGGAGGCGTCGGTGCCAAAGAACGCCGCCAGCTGGTCGATCTGCGCCGCGCTCAGATCCTGTGCCACGGCCTGCATCACATCGGCGGTGCCGCCGCTGCGCTGGCCGGATTTATAGGCGTGCAAAGCATGGCGCAGATAGGTTTCGGATTGGCCATGAATGATCGGGACATGATCAATATGCGCCACACCATCCACCGAATGACAGGACAGGCAGGTCTGGGCATTCACGGTCTGAACCTCGGCCAGAACTGGCGCGGCGGCAACGGCAAAGGCGGCAAACGCGAGGCGCAGAATGCTCATGTGGTGATCCTTATGTTCATCATCATTCCGGCGTCTTCATGCGGCAGGATGTGGCAATGGGTGACGAAATCGCCATCGAAGTCCTCGAACCTTGTGCGGATGGTCAATGTTCCGGCGGCGGGCACCACGCATGTATCGTACCAGGGCCGGTCCGGCACCGGCACACCGTTGATGGCGACCACCTGAAACGGGTTGATATGAATGTGCATCGGGTGCGGATAGGCGGTGGTGTTGACGAAGGTCCATTCCTCGGCGGTGTTCAATTTCGGGTCCAGATGCCAAGTGTTCGGATCATAGGATTGCCCGTCAATGGTAAAGGCCAGGTCAAAGACCGCACGGGGATCGCGGACCTCGCCCAAAACCACTTTTCGGCTGCGGACAATCTCGGCATCGGTAATGTCGGGCGGTGTCGCGGCCGGGGCCGGCATCAGGTCCGAGGGCATGCCGCCCGCCTCGATCTGGACCTGGGCGATGATCCGTTCCTCCAGATCCACCAACCCATGGCGATAGGGTTGGCGCACCATGTCATGCAGGCCGGGCTGCGCCCCCTCAACCACTACATCGAACCGATTGCCGGGTGACAACAGAAGGCGGTCAACCTCCTTGGGGGCGGGCAGGGGGATGCCATCGCGACCAATCAGGATCGCACGCAGGCCCATGTCGGCAAAATTCAGCGGGCAGAATTGGAAATCATTGGCCAGCAATATGCGCCAGAATTGCCGCTCACCCTGACGCAGGCGAATGGTGGGCCGAAACTGACCGTTCAGGGTGAAAATACGTGGCGCTTGCAGCGACATGAATTGTTGCGGATCGTCAAACGCCGCCAGATCGCTGCCAATCACGGTCTGTATGATGACCTGCCGTTCGGGCAGGCCCGGCGGCACATAATCCTCCGGTTCAACCAGGATCAGCCCGGCCATGCCGGTGCCGATCTGGGCGGCAACAGAGCCATGCCAATGCGGATGATACCAGAAGGCACCAATCGGGTGATTGTCGGGGATCTGCACTTCATAGGTGAAGGCGGACCCCGGCTCGACCGTCAGGAATACATTGTCGCTGTTGCCCTTGGGGCTGACATGCATGCCGTGAAAATGCAGGTTGGTGGTGTTGAGGTCATGCGGCGCAACATGGGTGGTGCCGACCGGCCCGCAAATATCCCCCGGCCCGAAAGCCGGAAATGTGTCAAGCGCACGCAACGGCGGCGCATTGGGCGGCAGGGCGTTCTCCAGCGTGATTTCCATGCGGTCGCCCGGTTTCACCCGCAGGGTCGGTCCCGGCAATCCATCATTGTATCGGCGAAGCTTGCGGGGCTGTTCGTCCACCAATACCTCGGCCAGGGTGGGGCGCAGGGTGGTCTGCAACAGGCCGTTCTGGCTGTGGATTTGCGGCGGGTTGGCCAGATCGCCGACCCCGCCAAGCGCATGTTCCGCCAGCCCGTCCTTGGCCGACGCGCGCGATAATCCTGTGATCGTGGCCCCGCCAAGGGCCAGACCGCCAAGGCCAAATGCCATGATTTGTCTGCGATTATGCATGACGGGTCTCCCCTTATGGTGGTGTTTCTGGCACGAAACGGAAAAAAAAGCGACTATCGTCTGTATTGCTTGCCACCTTAAACAATTTAACTTGTGATATGGGTCACTTACGCGCTTGATGGTGTCAGTTCCAAGCGAAACAAGCGCCATCGAAAGGAGGCCACTTGCAAGTTGAAGATTGGCTTCGTGGTCATGGGCTTGAGAAATACGCCGCCTGGTTTCTGGAACACGACATCGGGCTTGATGTTCTGGGGACATTGACCGACGCCGACCTGCGCGAGATCGGCCTGCCGATGGGCGCCCGCAAACGTCTGCTGCGGGCGATTGGCCGAGAGCAATCAATCGCCCCAAGCCCGCAGGCCAAACACAATGCCACCCAATCCCCCGCGACGTCACACCCGGGCGGCAATCCCGCGAATGCCGCCGATGGCGAACGTCGTCAGATCACGGTGCTGTTCTGTGATCTGGTCGATTTCACCGGGCTTGCGACCGAAATGGATCCCGAAGATCTTGAGGTGCTGATGGCGCGGTTTGTCGACATCTGTCGGCAGACGGTGTTGCTGTGGGGCGGGCATCTGGGCAATTACCTTGGCGATGGTGTGCTGGTGTATTTCGGCTGGCCTCAGGCCTATGAGGACGCACCACAACGGGCGGCGCATGCCTCGCTTGAGCTGGTGCGGGCGGTGGGGAAATTGCGCGGCCCGTCCGGGCGACCGTTGCAGGTGCGGGTTGGCATGGCAACCGGGCTGGTCCTTGTCGGGCGCAAGCTGGATGCCGGCACCGGGCAACTTGAAACCGTCTTTGGGAAAACCCCCAATCTGGCCGCCCGGCTTGAGGCGCTGGCCAATCCCGGAGAGGTGCTGATTGATGCGGCCTCGGCGGAATTGCTGCCGAACCCGCAATTCCGGCGCAGCGATCTGGGCGCGCGTCAGGTCAAGGGATTTGCCCGTCCGGTGGGGGTTTGGCGGCTGGACACGGCACAGCGTCATGAAACCTCGGGCGCTTCGCCCGCGGCGCGGTTGGGCGGCGAGCCGATTGAAGGCCGCGATGGCCCCCTGTCCCGACTAGAGGATTGGTGGCGCGGTACGGCCGCGGGCGGCGGTCTGCGGTTGGTGGCATTGGTGGGCGAGGCGGGGATTGGCAAAAGCCACCTGGCCGCGCATTTCCTGCGCAATTGCAAGGCAGAGGGCGCCGGCGCGTTTGAATTGCAATGCTGGCCATATAACGACAATGCCACGCTTTATCCCTTTGTGGCGTGGTTGTACGAACGGGCGGGCATTTGCCCCGATGCCCCCTTGGACCAGCGTCGGGCGGCCTTTGTCGATTTGGCGCTGCGCGGCGGGGTATCCCCCTATCTTTATCTTCAGGGGCTGGGGGATCTTCTGGATCTGGCGCCACCGCCGAAAGGCCAGACCACCGATCAACGCCAAACCGCATGGTTTGCCGCAATCGTCGATGACATTCGGGCGCTTTGTGCCGGTGGTCCGGTGGTGATGGTGATCGAGGACATGCATTGGACTGATCCGCTGACCGATCAATTTCTGTTGGCGTTGGCTGGCTCCTGTCAGGATCTGCCTCTGATGATATTGGCCACGTCACGGCCTCAGACCCGCCCGGCCTGGCAATCGTCGGACACCAGCCGCACGTTGGAATTGTCGCGGATCGGGCGGTCGGCGGCGGCGCGGATGGTGGATCAATTGGCGGTCGGCAGGGTGCTGGCCGATGATATTCGGACCCAGATCGTCGAAGCCTCGGACGGGGTGCCGTTGTTCATTTCGGAACTGACCCGCGATCTTCTGGCGCGCAGCGGCAACACGGTCCAGCCCAATGGGGCATTGACCATTCCCGCCACGCTTCAGGGGGTGTTGTCGGCCCGTCTCGACAGTGCGGGGTCTGCCAAACCTCTCGCCCAGATCGCAAGCTGCATTGGCCGGGCTTTTGATACGGGGCTGCTGGCCCGCGTGCTGGGCGCGGCCCCGGCTGATCTGCGCCCCAGTCTGGCCAAGCTGGAGGAACTGGCGCTGATCGAGCCGGTGGACCTTGGCGACACGCGGTATCTTTTCCGCCACGCGCTGATTCAGGAGGCGGCCTATCAATCGCAGCCGAAATCGCTGCGTCGTCAGCGCCATGGGGCGATTGCCGATGTGTTGAACGACAATTCCGGCCATGATGTGCGGCAATTGGCCAACCATCTGACCGCAGCGGAACGTTTTGACGCCGCCATTGCCCGCTGGCAAGAGGCCGGCGACCGGGCCGTGCGCCGGTCCGCCCAAAGCGAAGCAATTGAGCTTTACAATCGCGGGCTTGATCTGGTGGGACATCTGCCAAAGGGGCGCGACACCGATCTGCGGCATCTGACGCTTTTATTGGCGCTCGGCCCGGCGGTGTCGTCGCACGATGGGTATGGCGCGGAACAGGTGGGGGCGGTCTATACCGAAGCGGCGGAACTGGCCGATCGTGTGGGCACCGCATTGGACCGGTTCAAGGTGCGCCGCGGCCTGTGGCTCTATTATCAGATGAGCGCGCAATACGTTGGTGCCGAAGAGGTGGCGCAACATATGCTGCAAAGGGTCGATGAAGACGGGTCTGACCCGGCCCTCGCACTCGAGGCGAACCGGGCCTTGGGGGCCACGGCCTTCATGCTGGGGAAACTGTCCTTGGCGCGCTGGCATCTTGGGCTGGCAATTGACGGCTATGCAAGCGGGGTCGGTTCCGGCAATACCGCGCTTTATGGCGATGATCCGGGGCTGGCCTGTATGGCGTATCTGTCATCGACACTTTGGTATCTGGGCGAACCGGATCAGGCCGGGTTCTGTGCCGATGAAATGCTGGAGATCGCCCGCCGGATCGGGCATCCGTTTTCCATGGCGCGGTCGCTGACCTTTGCGGCCTTTACCTTTCATCTGATGCGCGATTTTGACCGATTGTTGCCCATTGCCAAACAGGCCGCCCGCCATGCGGACCGCTATGAATTTCCATTTCATGCCGGGGTCGGGCGTATTCTCTGGGGGTGGTGTCTGTGCCAACAGGGCGCGCGGGCGCGCGGCTGGGAGATCATGAAACAGGGATATGCGCAATATACCGCCTCTGGCAGCCATATGTTGCAGCCGTTGTATTTCACCCTGATGGCCGGCATTGCCCGGGACCGTGGCAAACCGGACGAGGCCTGGGATTTTTCGCAAAAAGCGTTGGAGCGGCTGCGGTTGACGGGCGAAGGCCTGGTGCGGCCCGAAGTGTTGCGGGTTCAGGGGGAGTTGCTCGCGGAGCGTGGCGAGATCGCTCAGGCGCTTGCTATGTTCAATGAGGCCGCCACATTGGCGGATGCTCAGGGGGCGGTTTTTTGTGCGTTGCGCGCGCGGGTCTCTGCGGTGCGGGTCGACCCGACACAGGCGCCGGATCTGGCGGTGGCATTGGCGGGTTATCCGCCGACGATGGAAGTGCCCGATGTGCGCGATGCACGCGCGGCATTGGCGGCGGTTCATGAACAAGAACAGGACAGCACACATGGCGAACACCGCCACCCATGACATTTGGAATGGCCAATCAGGACGTGATTGGGCGGATAATCAGCGTGCCTTGGATATTTTCCTGCGTGACGCAATGGATCAATTGCTGGCCGACCTGCCGCTGACACCCGGCGCAAATGTGCTGGACATCGGCTGTGGTGCGGGCACGCTCAGCCTGCGCATGGCGGATCAGGTGGCAGAGACCGGCGCGGTCCTGGGGCTGGATGTGTCAGAGCCGCTGTTGCAATTGGCACGCAGGCGCAGCGTGGGGCGCGACAGCCCGAGCTTTCGCAAACTCGACATTCAGACCGATGATCTGGATCAGCCGGGGGCAAAGTCCGCGACAAGGTTCGATCTCTGTGCGTCGCAAATCGGCATGATGTTCTTTTCCGATCCGGTCCGGGCGTTGCGGCGCATTCGCGCGCATCTTTGCCCCGGTGCCGTGATTGCGTTCAATGGCTGGGGGCAGGACGACAACCCGTGGTTTTCCCTGCCGCTGAAGGTGGCGGAACGCCATCTTGGGCCGTTGCCCTCTGCACCGGCCAGCCCCGCCCCTAACAACGCCGCCCCGATCAGCCCCCCCCTGTCAGCGCCGCCCCGCCGCCGGGGCCCCTGGCTTTTGCGGATGTGACCTATGTTACAGGCTTATTGACCAAAGCGGGTTATGATGAGGTGACCGGCCAGCGCCGAACCATCGCCATCCGCCATCCACAGGGGCTTGCTGCGCTTATGCAATCGCTTTCATATGTCGGGCCGATCTCGACCCTTTACCGGTTGAAACAGCCGGACACCGCGCAGCGCGATGCGATCGCCGCGGAGATTCAGGCTGAATTCACCAGATATATCCTGCCCGATGGCAGTCTCGAAATGCCGGGGGCGATGATGTATTACAAAGCAATTGCGCCGTGATGGACAACATGATCCTGACACTGGTGTTGTTGGCCGGGTTGCAGGTCAAACATCTGCTGGCGGATTTCGTCCTGCAAACGCCGTTCATGCTGGCGGGAAAAGGCCGCTATGGCCATATTGGCGGGCTGTCCCATGCGGCGCTGCATGGGGTGTTGAGCTTGCCGATCCTGTTGCTGGCGGTTGTGGTCTTTGCCGGGCCGTCCCTTGGTCTGGTGCTGTTGATCGTGCTGGCCGAGGTGCTGGTGCATTATCATCTCGACTGGGCCAAGGAACGATGGGTGCGCCATCACGCGGTAACGGCGGCACAACCGGGGTTTTGGCGCGCCATCGGGATTGATCAGAGCCTGCATCAATTGACCTATCTGATGATGGTTGCGGCGATGCTGTCGGGGTCGGCGGATTGAACAGACCGGGATTTGGGGGCGCGATGGACGGGAACGGATCTGGATTCCTTGCCATCTAACGGGCGGGCGGCGCAAATCGGGCTATCAACTGGTGGCGGGGGGCGTTATGCCGATGGCATCTGTCCTCAAATCGTGAAAGTGCCATGTCAGACGAATTCTACCGCCTCAGCCTGTTGCCGCCTTATGTGATCGCCGAAACCAATGCGATGCGTGCAGCCGCAAGACGCGCGGGCGAAGATGTGATCGACCTTGGCATGGGCAACCCCGATCTGCCGCCGCCGCAACATGTGATCGACAAGCTGGTCGAAGTGGCGATGAAACCCGATGCGCATGGCTATTCCCAGTCCAAGGGCATTCCCGGCCTGCGCCGCGCACAGGCGAATTATTACGGCAATCGTTTCAACGTCGACCTTGACCCCGAGACCGAGGTCGTGGTGACCATGGGGTCAAAGGAAGGGCTGGCAAGTTTGGCCACGGCGATCACCGCGCCGGGCGATGTGGTGCTGGCCCCCGATCCGTCTTATCCGATCCACACCTTTGGTTTCATCATGGCTGGCGCGACGATCCACGCGGTGCCAACCACGCCGGATGAATTCTATTTCGAAAGCCTGGAAAAGGCGGTTGCCGATTGCCGCCCACGGCCCAAGGTTCTGGTGGTCAATTATCCGTCCAACCCGACCGCTGAAACCGTCGATCTGGCGTTTTACGAACGGCTTGTGGCCTTTGCCCGTGAAAACAACCTCTATGTGGTGTCCGATCTGGCCTATTCGGAACTTTACTACGATGGCAACCCGACCCGGTCGATCCTCGAAGTGCCGGGCGCCAAGGAAGTGGCGGTTGAGTTCACTTCGCTGTCAAAAAGCTATTCCATGGCTGGCTGGCGTATGGGGTTCGCGGTGGGCAATCCCCGGCTGATCGCGGCGATGACGCGGGTGAAATCCTACCTTGATTACGGTGCGTTCACCCCGATTCAGGCTGCCGCCTGTGCCGCGTTGAACGGCCCACAGGATATCGTGGCGCAGAACCGCGAACGCTATCAGAAGCGGCGTGATGTGCTGGTCGAGAGTTTTGCGCGGGCTGGCTGGGACATTCCGGCACCTGCGGCCTCCATGTTTGCCTGGGCGCCGTTGCCACCGGCGCTGGCGCATTTGGGCTCGCTTGAGTTTTCCAAGCAGCTCCTGACCCACGCCAAGGTCGCGGTGGCCGCCGGTGTCGGCTATGGCCCGCGCGGCGAAGGTTACGTGCGCATCGCCATGGTCGAAAACGAACAGCGCATCCGCCAGGCCGCGCGCAATGTGCGCCGGTATCTGCAATCGGTTGGGGTCAACACGCCGACACAGGGCGAATAATACGCAAAATTGCACTTGGTGGGGCAAGGCGGCTATGGCCGCTGTTGCCCTGCCGATCTGCGCAGTGACAACCCCACCGACACCACCGCCAATGCCATGAACAGCGCAGCAATCGGATGGGTGAACAGGAACCAGGCATCGCCGCCGGTGGCCGAAAATGCCTGACGCGCCGTATCTTCCAGCCGTCTGGCCAGCAAAAAGGCGATGACAAAGGGCAACGGCGACATGCCGACGCGGCGCATCAGATACCCCAAAACACCAAAGCCGATGGCAAAGCAGATTGCGATCATTCGCGGATCTTGCACATAGATCACCGTCAGGGTCAGCAACAACACCATCGGCATCAGGAATTCCTTGCGGGCGCGTGCCATTACCCCCGCCATCCGCATGAACACCCCGCCAATGGTCCAATTCATCAAATTGGCCAGCATCATCATGGTAAACAGACCAAAGGCGACCACAAGTTCCGGGTTGATCCGGTCGGGGGGGATGCGGAACACCGCTGGGCCGGGATTGAAGCCGCCGATGCTTTCGGTGGCCAGGATCAGAAAAACCGCAGCGGCATTGCCGGGAATACCCAAGGATAACACCGGGATCAGGTTCGCGCCCGACACTGCGCTGTTGGCGGCCTCGGTTGCGGCGATGCCCTCCGGGGCGCCTTTGCCAAAGGGCAGGCGGTCGGGGTGTTTGCGGGCATGACGGCGTGCGCCAGAGGTATGGCCAAGGGTCGCCGCCAGCGTTGACCCAATGCCCGGCAGCGCCCCCACGGCGGTGCCAATCACCGCTGACCGCGCAATATAGGGCGCGATACGGCGCAGATCTGCCCGGCTCAGCGCCGCGTGATCGGTGGGTTTTGGGGCCTTGGGTGCGTCCGGTCTGTGGCGATCGCGCCGCAGATCGTCCAGCGATTTGAACACCTCTCCCAGGATCAGTACCCCGAGAACCGCAGTGGTGACCGGAAACCCCCGCGCCAGCGACTGGGTGCCAAAGGACAGCCGGGGATAAAAATCCTCGCCCGTGCCGATATAGGCGGCCATCAGACCCAGCCCCATGGCAATCAATCCCTTGCCAACCGAGTTCCCGATCACCGACGCGACAAAGGCCAGCGACAGGATCAGCAATGCGGTTTTTTCCGGCAGGTCGAGATAGCCCTCGATCACCACCGCCAGAAACGGTGCACACAGGATCAGCACCACATCCGAAAAAGTGTCACCCGTGGCCGAGCTGACATGCGCGATTTTCAGCGCTTTGCGGGCCTGTCCGGCGCGGGTCATCGGGTGGCCGTCAAGCGTGGTCAGATAGGCATCCGGCGTGCCGGGGGTATTGAACAGGATTGCGGGCACCGCCCCGCCCAATGTCGCGCCCTTCATCACCCCGATCAGGAACCCCATGACCGGCAACAGCGCATCGGGGGTAAAGCCGAAGGCAGAAATCAAAAGCGGCAGGGCAATTGCCATGGCCATCGGCCCGGCCAGCCCCGGTGTTGCGCCGACAACAATCCCCAGAATGAAACCCGCCACCACCATCAGCACGGTGATCGACACCGAAAGACCAAAGAGATCAAAGGCCTCTGGTCCCTGAAACACCGCCAGAACACCAAGCCAGATGTAATCGGTCAGTCCCATCAGAGATCGCCATTTGGCGGCAACAGCAAACCGTCCAGCGGCAGATCGAACAACAGCGCCAGCGCCAGAGAGGTCGCCAGGGCAAGGGCCAGATGGCGCGGGCGCCAGCGGCCTTCGGCCCCTGCCATCAGGGCCGCGGCGATAAAGGTCCCGCCGGTCAGGTAACCGATGTATTTCCACGGGGCGGTGTCGCGCAGGCTGCGATAGTTGAGATCTGCCGCAACAAAGGGGTCAGCCAATGCCACCGCCAAGGGCCCGGCCCAGCGCATCAACACCAGCCCCAGACCACAGATCGCCAGAAAGCGCAGCAGAAACAGCAGGTGACTGCGCTGCAATCTGGCGGCGGGTTCCCCGGGTTTCGCTGCGAGGCTTTGCAGCAAGAGGACACATCCGCCCAAGCCGATAAAGCCGGCGGCCAGTGTCGGCGCCAGCGCATCGCCCAGGGTGATCCGGCGGCGCTGCACCTCTATCAACCCGGTGCCGCTGTCCATCGGTATCCAGATCAGCGCAATCACCGCCGCCAGGGCGGTACACCCCAGGCCAAGCCACAGTTGATCGGAAACAGCGCCGCGCCGGATCGGCGCGGGCTCTGATTTTGCGTCGTGCAGCGGACTACTCCGCTTCGACCGTGGCCAGCAATGCGCCCGCCGCATCATACCCTTCGGTCACCAGCGTCTGCGCCGCATCACCGGCAATCACCGTGGCACCGCCAAAGGCGGCGGTGATCATGGCGTTGGATTTGTAACCTTCTGTGGAAACGACATCGGAAATAGCCTCCGCCAGCGCATCGCGGGTCGCGGTTGGCATGTCCTTGGGGCCGATGAACAGGAAATAGCCATCGGCGTTAAACGGCACGCCAAGGTCGGCAAACACCGGCGCGTCCGGCGTCTGGATCAGCGGGGTCGACAGCGCCGAGGCCAGATTGACCATTTCGCCGGCGTCGACCGCCTTGCCCTGAATGCCGGCCATGAATCCCAGATCCATATCGCCCGCGATCACACCATTCATTACTTCCCGACCGCCGCGCACCGACACGATATTGAACTCGACACCCTGTGCCTCACTAACAAGATAGGCAAGGTCGGCAAGTTTCGGGGACATCACCCCAAACCGCAGCGTTTCGCCGGATTTGGCCGCGGCAATCACGTCGGCAAAGCTGGTCCAGCCCTTGGTGCTTGGGGCAACGACGGCCATCTGGAAGCTGGATGTGGTGGTAATGGCGGTGAAATCATCGGGGGTCATCCCGGCATCCGCCACACGCATGTTGTAGCCAAGCGTTTCCGTCACAACCATGCCAATGGCCGTGCCATCCGCCGGCATGTCGTGCAAAGCCTTGGCCAGATTCAACCCGCCTTTGCCGGTGACCTGCTGCGGGATCAATTCCCAGCCCAGCTTGGCCTCCAGATCCTCGGCAATCAATCGCGCCTGGGTGTCGGCACCGCCCCCCGCAGCAAAGGCGATCATCAATTTGACTGGACCAGAGGGTGACCAATCCGAAGCATGGACCGACGTTGTCAACGCTGCGACGAAACCGGTTGCGGCCAGAGCTTTGATAAACCAAGTCACGAGATATTCCTTTTCTGCGTTCTTGTGTGATGCAAAAATTTGTTGATGCATCAACGGCGTCGGTGTTCTATTTTAACATTTGCGGACCGTAGGCGTTATGGAGAGATAAATGCCACCAGAAGATCTAAAAGTTGTTGATGACACCCCCAATGCGCCGATCAGCTTGCATCAATATGTCACTTACCGGATTGCCCGCGTTCACGCAAAGCTGAATGCACAGGCCTCGCGGATTCTGCGCGAAGCATCGGGCGTGACGGTGACGCAATGGCGGGTGATTGCCCTGACCGGGGTGGCGGGCACAACGCGGCTTTCGGTCTTGGCGCGTGAATCCGCATTGGACAAAGGGTTGCTTAGCCGAAATCTCAAGACATTGATCGCTGATGGCATTGTTTCGGCGCGTGTTGATGAGCATGATCACCGGGCACAAATCCTGAAGCTGACGGCAAAAGGTCAGGAGATCTTTGAAAAAACCCTGCCGGTGACACAGGTTCGTCAACGCAGGCTGCAAGCGGACATTTCCGAAGAAGAAATGCGGGTGTTCCGCAATGTGCTGGATAAACTGGAAGTGGCGGCAGAGGCATAAAGCGCCCGGACCCTTGCGCAATCTGGCGTGATCCGGGGCTTGTGATCTGCGCGGCCACCCCAGCCGTCATTGCACACTGGACTGCATCGACACTGGCCGCCCACACACGTTGCAGAAGTCGCATCTCTCCGCGACAGCGTTATTCCAGAACCGTCGCCAGGCTGCGCGATAGCTTGTCCACCAATTCGCCGATCTGATCGTCGTTGATGATAAACGGCGGGGCCAGCAGGATATGATCGCCCTCGACGCCGTCAATCGTGCCGCTCATGGGATAACAGATCAGACCATTGGCCATTGCGGCCTTCTTCAAACGCGCGGCCACCTGTTTTTCCGGGGCAAAAGGGGCCTTGGTGTCGCGATCCGCCACCAATTCGATGCCGCGAAACATGCCGCGCCCGCGCAAATCGCCGACATGCGGGTTCTGGCCGAATTCGGCCTCCAATGCCTTGCTTAATTGGGTGCCCATCTGCATCGCCCGCGCCGCCATGCCGCCCTCTGTCAGTTTGGTCACCACCACATCGGCAGCCGCACAGGCAACGGGATGGCCGATATAGGTGTGACCATGCTGGAAAAATCCGCTGCCGGTCTCGATTGCGGCATAGATCGCACCAGAGCACAGCATTGCGCCAATGGGTTGATACCCGGCGCCCAGACCTTTGGCGATGGTCAGAATATCCGGGCTGACACCATCCTGTTCACAGGCAAATACCGTGCCCGTCCGCCCCATGCCGCACATCACTTCGTCCAGGATCAAAAGGATGCCGTGGCGATCGCAGATCTCGCGGATGCGTTTGAAATATCCCTTGACCGCCGGCACCGCCCCGGCGGTCGCCCCGACAACCGGCTCTGCCAGAAAACCGATCACATTTTCCGGGCCCAACCGCTGAATTTCGGTTTCCAGCTCGTCAGCGGCGCGCAGCCCATAGTCTTCTTCGGTTTCGCCAGCCGCGCGCAGGCGATATTCGTAACAGGGCGCAATATGGCTGGCGGACACCATCACCGGGTCAAATGGCGCGCGTCGCCACATATTGCCGCCGGTGCCAAGCGCGCCCAGCGTGTTGCCGTGATAGCTTTGCCGACGCGCGATGAATTTGGTGCGCTGCGGTTGGCCGATTTCGATCATGTATTGTCGGGCCAGTTTCAGGGCGGATTTAACCGCCTCTGACCCGCCAGAGCCGAAATAGACCCGGTCCAGCCCCTGTGGCGCGGCATCAATCAACCGATCCGCCAGCGATTTCGGCGGGGGCCGATGTGAAAAACCCGGTATGGGCAAAATCCAATGTGTCCAATTGGGTCTTTATTGCGGAAATCACATCCGGGTCACTGTGGCCAAGACAGGACACCGCCGCCCCGCCAGATCCGTCAAGATAGGCCTTGCCCTGAGCATCATAAAGATAGATCCCGTCGCCGCGAACGGCTGTTGGCAGGGTGGCGCGGCAATGGCGTGGAAACACATGGGACATAGGTCACCTCCGGCTGGTGTTCAATCGAACCAAAAAAACCGCAAGTTGACAATGCCGGAAACAACGTGAACATTCCCCCTGTACCTGGTGGAGATTGTTTTGTCCCTGACCATCGAGCCGCGCTCAGCCAATTGTTATGCTATGTTGACCGGTGCTCTTTGGCAGCTTTCTGAATTTGGGGTCGTGTTGGCGATCGTGCCAAATCGACCACCGGCAGTGGACAGCACGCACATCTCGGCCATCAGCACCCGAACCCCGCAGATCAAGCGGCGCACCGGTGTGACGCAAAAGACAGGATATGCGCCAGCGCCTATCCTGGGATCGAAGGTAAGAGCCGCGCTCCGGCACAAGATCGGGACCGGCAGCCCAGATGCCTATCCAATCCAAGAGGGAGAAACTCAATGTTTTCACAACTGAAACTCACCGCCGCAGGCATTGCCGCCGCGGCTGTCCTGGCGCCCGCCGCGCTGGTGGCTGAGGAATTCATCACCATCGGCACCGGCGGCGTGACCGGCGTGTATTACCCGACCGGCGGCGCGATCTGTCGTCTGGTGAACAAGGGCCGGCGCGATCATGGCGTGCGCTGCTCGGTGGAATCGACCGGCGGGTCGGTCTACAACATCAACACCATCCGCGAAGGCGAGCTGGAATTTGGCGTGGCCCAGTCGGACTGGCAGTACCATGCTTATAACGGGTCTTCGTCCTTCTCTGACGCGGGTGCGTTCGAAGGTCTGCGGGCGGTCTTTTCGGTTCACCCCGAACCCTTCACAGTGGTGGCCCGCGCCGACAGCGGCATCGCATCCTTTGCGGATCTCAAGGGCAAGCGGGTCAATATCGGCAACCCCGGTTCCGGCCAGCGCGGCACAATGGAAGTGTTGATGGAGGCCATGGGCTGGTCCACCGATGATTTCGCTTTGGCAACCGAGCTGAAGGCAGCCGAGCAGTCAGCGGCGCTTTGCGACAACCAGATCGACGCCATGGTCTATACCGTGGGTCACCCGTCGGGCTCGATCCAGGAGGCAACAACCGCCTGTGATTCCGTCCTGGTGGAAGTGTCCGGTGATGCGGTCGCGGGACTGGTCAACGACAACCCGTTCTATTCGGTCGCCACGATCCCCGGCGGCATGTATCGCGGCAATGATGCCGACACCACCACGTTTGGTGTGCGCGCAACATTTGTGACCTCTGCGGATGTGTCCGAAGATGTGGTCTACACGCTGGTCAGCGGTGTTTTTGAAAACTTCGACGATTTCAAAAGCCTGCACCCGGCCTTCGCCAATCTGACCGAAGCGGAAATGGTCTCTGCCAGCCTGTCGGCGCCGCTGCATGATGGCGCGGCCAAATACTACAAGGAAAAAGGCTGGATCGAGTGATCTGCGCCTGATGACGTGACAAAAACCGGGGGCGTGCGCGTCCCCGGTTTGCCGTGCTTACGAACCAAACAAGGTCTGCCGGACAACGGCAACAGGGGGTCAGATGTCGGAACAAGCAAATCGCGCATTAAGCGAGGAAGAGCTTCAGGAACTTGTCGCCGCCAGCGACAGCGGGGCGCGCAGCCCGACCGGGGCGGTTGGCATATTTGTCGCCGCGGTGGCGTTGATCTGGTCGGTGTTTCAGGTACTGCTGGCGTCGCCATCCGCGCCCTATATCCTGCCCGGTGATCTGATCAACAATTCCCGCCAGATCCATCTGGCCTTTGCTGTTTTCCTGGCCGCCATGGCCTATCCCTTGTTCAAATCCAGCCCGCGCCACTATATCCCCTGGTACGATTGGGCGCTGGGCATCGCCGGGGCGTTTCTGGCGCTTTACGGGTATTTCTTTTACGCCAAGATCGTCGGCAACGGCGGTTTGGCCGATGATTTAGACGCGCTTTTCGCGCTGGCGGGGCTGATCTTGTTGTTCATCGCCTCTTACCGGGTGCTTGGCCCGGTCATGGTCGTTTTGGCGGTGGTCTTTCTGTTTTATGTCTTCTTTGGCTCGTCCGAGGCCGTGCCGGATCAGATCCGCTGGGCCGGGGCATCCCTGCGCAAGGCGATGAGCCACATGTGGATCACCTCCGAAGGTGTCTTTGGCATCGCGCTGGGGGTTTCCACCAAATTCGTCTTCCTCTTTGTGCTGTTTGGCGCGCTGTTGGATAAGGCCGGGGCGGGCAATTACTTCATCAAAATGGCCTTTGGTGCGCTTGGCCACCTGCGTGGTGGTCCGGCCAAGGCCGCCGTTGTCGGCTCTGCCGCAACGGGGCTGATTTCCGGTTCGTCGATTGCCAATGTGGTGACCACCGGCACATTCACCATTCCGCTGATGAAACGGGTTGGTTTCAGCGCGGAAAAGGCCGGCTCGGTCGAGGTTGCCTCGTCCGTCAACGGCCAGATCATGCCGCCGGTCATGGGGGCCGCGGCCTTTCTCATGGTGGAATATGTCGGCATTTCCTATGTCGAGGTCATCACCCACGCCTTCCTGCCTGCGATCATTTCCTACATCGCGCTGGTCTATATCGTTCACCTGGAGGCGGTGAAAAACAACATGCCGACGATCGGCAACAAGGTGGTGAACCTGTTCAACACGATCCTTGGCATGTTTGGCTTCTTTGCCGGATTTGCGGTGCTGTGTTACGCGACAAAATTCCCGGTGCAGCTGATCACGTCGATGTTCCCGGCTGGATCGGGCTGGATTTTGGCGGCCCTGTTGGCGGCGGTCTATATCGCGCTGATCTATCTTGCGTCGACCGTTGCGGACCTTGAACCCGATGATCCCAACGCCGAGGTTGTGGAACTTCCCGAGATCCCGAAAATTTATAAATCCGGTCTTTATTACCTGCTGCCGATCATCGTGCTGGTGTATTTCCTGATGATCGAGCGCAAATCGCCGGGTCTGTCGGCGTTCTGGGCGACCTTCCTGTTGTTTGGCATCCTGCTGACGCAAAAGACGCTCAAGGCGTTTTTCCGTGGCGAGGACAATGCGATTTCCCGCCTGCGTGAGGGCGGTGTTGATCTGATCGAAGGCATGATTGACGGCGCGCGCAACATGATCGGCATCGGTCTTGCAACCGCAACCGCCGGTATCATCGTCGGCACCGTGTCGCTGACCGGAATTGGCCAGGTGATGGCGGATTTTGTTGAATTCCTGTCTGGCGGCAATCTTATCCTGATGCTGATCTTTGTGGCGATCTTGTCGCTGATCCTTGGCATGGGGCTTCCGACGACGGCGAACTATATCGTTGTGTCATCGCTGATGGTTGCCGTTGTGGTCGAACTGGGCGCGCAATCGGGACTGGTGGTGCCGTTGATCGCGGTGCATCTGTTTGTGTTCTATTTCGGGATCATGGCGGATGTGACGCCGCCGGTGGGGCTGGCCAGTTTTGCCGCCGCCGCGGTGTCGGGCGGGGATGCGATCCGCACCGGTTTTGTCGCTTTCTTCTATTCGCTGCGCACCGTGGCGTTGCCGTTTGTGTTTATCTTCAACACCGATTTGTTGCTGATCGACGTGACCTGGTATCAGGGGATCATTGTGTTCATTGTCGCGACCATCGGCATTCTGGTGTTCACCGCCGCGACAATGGGCTGGTTCCTGACCAAGACCCGGATCTGGGAAACCGTGGCGCTGTTGCTGGTGGCCTTTGCCCTGTTCCGGCCCGGCGTCTTCATGAACCAGCTGCAACCCCCCTTTGTTCAGATCGAGCCCGCCGCATTCTCGCAGGCGGTTGGGGATGCCGAACCGGGCAGCCAGCTGCGGGTTGTCGTGTCGGGACCGGATTTTGATACGCTGGAGATGAAGGATCTGACCGTGCCTGTCACGGTGCCGGATGTGGACGGCGCAGAGGCGCGGCTTGATGCCCTGGGCTTTGTGCTGATCCCCGAGGGCGATGTGGTGCGGCTGGACGAGCCGGGATTTGGCACCGATCTGGGCGATGCTCTGGCGTCGTTTGATTTCTACGGCGATGATCCGGTGGCGATTGCCAGCGTTCAGGCCAGTGCCGATCAATGGCCCAAAGAGCTGATCTTTATCCCGGCGCTGATGTTGCTGGCGCTGATTGCCTACTTGCAGTCCCGCCGGGCGCAACCCACGATCCGCGAAGGAGAACCGGCATGACCGCGAGTGTACTTTGTGCCATCGACATCAACCGCCCCGAAGATGAAAAGCGGGTTCTGGAAACGGCGGCACGGCTGGCCGATCTGGATGGCGCCCGTCTGGATGTGATCACCGTGGTGCCGGATTTCGGCGCCAGTCTGGTAGGGGTCTATTTTCAGGACCATCAGGTCGAAACCGCCCGTGACAAGGCCGGGGAAATCCTGAAAACCACGGTGGAGGCCAGCCTGGGATCAGAGCGTAACAAATCGGTGCGCCATATCGTTGCGATCGGGCGGGTCTATGAAGAGGTGCTGAAGGCGGCGGGACTGGCCGATAGCGATCTGATCGTGATTGGCGCCCATCGCCCGGATTTCAAAGACTACCTGCTTGGCCCCAATGCCGCGCGGGTGGTGCGCCATTCGACCTGCTCGGTTTATGTGGTGCGCTGATCTGTTGCCTGTTTATTGCGCGCCCTGCGGTCGATTTGCCCCGATGACCGCGGGCGCGTGACAGGATTCCGCCAGGGAAAGCTCGGCGTTACAAACCTTTCGCAAAACTGCAAACTATCGGTCGCATAACCTGAGTACCCGGCCCACGGACATGGTGCCGGGGGATGGAATGCTAGAAGTAAATGCGCTGACGAAGATTTTTGGCGGCAACACAGCTGTCGACAATGTCAGCTTTACGGTGGATCGGCCCATGATGGTCGGGATCATCGGCGCCTCGGGTGCGGGCAAATCGACGCTCCTGCGCATGTTCAATCGCCTGACCGACGCCAGCAGCGGCGAAATCCTGTTTCAAGGACATGATGTTACCAAGCTGAAAGGCGCAGAGATGCGCAACTGGCAATCGCAATGTGCGATGATCTTTCAGCAATTCAACCTCGTCCCGCGTATGGATGTGGTGTCGAACGTGTTGCACGGCACGTTGAACCGCCGCTCGACGCTGGCGACGATGTTCAATCAATATCCGACCGAAGATATTCACCGGGCCATTGATATTCTCGACCGGCTCGGCATTGCGGATCACGCCACGAAACGCGCCGAGGCGCTTTCGGGTGGCCAGCAACAGCGGGTCGCGATTGCCCGTGGGCTGATGCAGGATCCCCAGATCATTCTGGCGGATGAACCCATTGCCTCGCTTGATCCGATGAATGCCCAGATCGTGATGGAGGCCCTGCGCCGCATTCACGACGAAGACGGCCGCACCGTTGTGGCCAACCTGCACACGCTCGACACCGCCCGCCGCTATTGCGACCGCATCATTGGTATGCGGGCCGGGCGCGTGGTGTTTGACGGCTTGCCCGAACAGCTGACCACAGGCGCAGCGCGCGACATCTACGGCGCGTCGGGTGCCTTTTCCGAAGCGGCGACCTCGACCGAGATCACCGCATTGGATGCGGTGCCTGCCTGACGTTTCCCACCTTTTCACCAGCCCCGAATGACCGATGGGGCGTATTTCACGGAGAAGACTCATGAAAAATCTGCTTGTTGCCCTGATGGCCACAACCGCCATCGCGGCCCCCGCCATGGCCCAGGACATCACCGAATTCCGCATCGGCATCCTTGGTGGCGAAAACGCCCAGGACCGTCTGAACAGCCACGAGTGCCTGAAAGAATACACCGAAGAAACATTGGGTGTTGAAACCAAACTGTTCGCCCCTGCCGATTATGACGGCGTGATCCAGGGTCTTCTGGGTGGCACAATCGACATGGCGTGGCTTGGTGCCTCGGCCTATGCCAAAACCTATCTGACCGACCCCGAAGCGGTGACACCGGTTCTGGTCAAGATCAACCTTGACGGTTCTTACGGCTATCACTCGATCGGCTTTGCCCGCAAAGACGCCGGCGTTGCTTCGCTGGACGACATGAAGGGCAAAGTGTTCGGCTTTGGCGATCCCAACTCGACCTCCGGCTACCTGATCCCGTCGATCGAGATCCCTGACGCAACCGGCGCCAGCATGGAATCCGGCGACTACTTTGGTGAAGTGAAATTCACCGGCGGTCACGAGCAGACCATCGTTGCGGTCAACAATGGTGATGTCGACGCCGGTGTGACCTGGGCCGACGGCCAGGGCGAATGGGAAGACGGCTTCAACTCGGGCGCGCTGCGCAAAGCGGTTGACGCTGGCCTGATCGACATGAACGATCTGGTTGAAATCTGGCGCTCGAAGCCGATCCCGGAAGGCCCGATTGTTCTGCGCACGTCGCTGCCGGAAGAAGTCAAAGCCAAAATGACCGCCATGGTTGATGGCATGTATGACGCCGACAAAGAATGTACCTACAACATCTCTGCCGGTGAATCGCTGGGCTTCGACCCGATCACCCATGACGCATATCTGTCGATCATCGCGGCACGTCAGTCGAAATCGAACTGATCGCGATTTGTGATTTTGCGGGCTTCTCCTTCGGGAGGGGCCCGTTTCTTATGTGAGGCAGGATCCCCATGGCCGAAATGAGCGCCGCTGACGAACACTTGCGCGATTTGCGCAATGATTACCTGGCAATGAAACGCCAAAAGAGCCGCTATGGCGGCGTGTTGTTGCTGGTCTTTGTGGCGCTGATGACCTCGGGCTTTGTGATGGTCGATGACCGCAACGCCTGGCGGGTTCTGGGACGGGTTGCATCGCATCGGTGATTTCCCGGCCGAAGTTCTCGGCGAAGCGGGCGAGAAGCTGGCGCTGTTGCCTGGGCATCTTTTGCATTTTCTTCCGGCCTTGCTGGAAACCATCAATATTGCGGCCGCAGCGACGCTGTTTGGCGGGTTGGTCGCAATCGTGATTTCGCTTTTGGCCACCCGTGGGCTGGCGCGCTGGCCGCGTTTGATCCCGGTGTTTCGCCGCATGATGGATGTGATGCGCGCGGTGCCAGAAATCGTGATTGCGCTGGTGCTGATCTTTGTCCTTGGCGGTGGCCCGGTTCCGGCGATGATCGCCATTGCGTTTCATACGGTTGGGGCGCTGGGCAAATTGTTTTCCGAGGTCAATGAAAACGCCTCGTTGAAACCGATCGAAGGATTGCATTCCGTCGGAGCGACCTGGACCCAGCGCATGGTGCTGGGCGTGATCCCGCAAGTGGCACCAAACTATCTCAGCTATGCGCTGCTGCGGTTCGAAATCAACATTCGCGCCTCTGCGATCCTTGGTTTTGTCGGGGCCGGCGGCATTGGCTATGAGCTGAAGAACGCCATGTCCTGGGGGCAGGGCAAATACGACGAGGCGGCGGCGATTTTCATTCTGTTGTTCGCCACCATCATGTTGATCGACCAATTGTCCAGCCGCTATCGCGACCGGTTGACCCATGGCGCCGCAGGGGAGAGAACCCAATGACCGATGCAACCCACGCCGCCCCGACCGATTTGCTGAAAAGCCGCGCTCAGGCGCATTTGTCACGCAAGAAGATTGTGGCGCTGGCGGTGCCCGCCGTGATCCTGGTCTATCTGACCTATGTGTTCTTTGCCTTTGACATTCCGGGGCTGAGCCAGCGCGCCAGCCTCGACAATGCCCGCGCGTTGGTGGCCGATAGCTATAGCTACAAGACACATGTGACCCGCGACAACCGCAATGGCGAGGTGTCGCTGGCCATCGAAGGCGAACGCAAGGGCAGATACCCGGAAGGCACATCGCCGGACTGGGTGACACTTGGCGATACCGACACAGTGATTGATCTGGCAGAGGATGGCACGGTGACCTTTGGGGCACAGACCATCACCCAGGTGATCCCCGGCTATGGCACCATCACCGCCACCCCTGGACGCAACGGTGTGCAGGCGGTCTTGCCCGAAGGTCCGTTGCCAGAGTGGATCAACCTGTCGAAAAACCGCATGACCGTCACATTGGACAATGCCCGGCTGACCGTGACCCGTAACCGGTCAGAGGTGTTCCGCTATTTCACCGGCTGGGAATTGTTCTTCTTCACCCTCGACAGCCGCTATCATGGCATGGGCTTTGGCGAATTGGTGACGCGTGCCTTTTCGGGCGAATTTGCGGCGATATTCAGTGATTTCTGGAACAATGCCATGTGGCGCCACGGCGAGGTCGCCTGGGCGATGTTTGAAACTGTGTTGATGGCGTTTCTTGGCACATTCGGGGCGGCGATGGTCGCCTTGCCGCTGGCCTTTATGGCGGCGCGTAACTTTGCCCCGCTGATGGTGGTGCGTATGGCGGTGCGGCGGGTGTTCGATTTCCTGCGCGGTGTCGACGCCCTGATCTGGACGATCATTCTGGCGCGGGCCTTTGGACCGGGGCCGTTGACCGGGTCTTTGGCGATTTTGCTGACCGATACCGGCACCTTTGGCAAATTGTTCTCTGAGGCGCTGGAAAACGTCGACAAGAAACAGATCGAGGGCATCCGGTCGACCGGGGCCAAGCCGCTGCAACGCTATCGCTTTGGTGTGATCCCACAGCTGACGCCGGTGTTGCTTAGTCAGGTGCTCTATTATCTGGAATCCAACACACGGTCCGCGACCATCATTGGGGCCATCACCGGTGGTGGCATTGGTTTGATGCTGACCCAGGCCATGGCAACACATAAGGATTGGGAAGAGGTCAGCTATTACATTCTGTTGATCCTCGGTGTGGTCATGGTGATGGATTGGGTGTCGGGCAAGTTGCGCGAGCGGCTGATTGCCGGCAGCAGCGACGGGAAATGACATGCCGCGATTGAATGCTGAGCTGCCGGTCATTCATGACGGCTGTACCATCACCGACACCACCTTTGGTGCGTTTGTCGAAATCGGTGCCGGCAGCCGGATCGCAGCCAGCCATTTCGATGATTATGCCTATTGTGACCGCAGCACCGATATCGCCAACGCCCGGATCGGCAAATTCGCCAATCTGGCGAGCTTTGTGCGGATCGGGGCCACGGATCATCCGCTGGACACCGCCAGCCTGCATCACTTTCTGTATCGTTCTGCTGATTATTGGGATGAGGTCGAAAATGATGCCGCGTGGTTTGCCAAACGTCGCGCGCGCCGGGCGGAAATCGGCCATGATACCTGGATCGGCCACAATGCCCAGATCAAGCCAGAGGTGACGGTCGGCCATGGTGCGGTTGTTGCCTCAGGGGCAATTGTGACCCGCGATGTCGACCCCTATACCATTGTGGCGGGCATCCCGGCCAAGCCGATGCGAAAACGTCAACCTGCCGATGTGGCCGAGCGGATGATTGCGCTGGCCTGGTGGGATTGGGATCATGACACCCTGCGGGCGCGTCTGGGTGACTTTCGCAGCCTGAGCGCCGAGGCGTTTCTGGAGAAATACGGCGGTTAAGCCGTTTTGGGCGAAACGTTCAGGTTTCGATTTGCAGCGTAACCCGTTCGCCGACGAACCATGCCAGACCATATTCCAATGGCCAGCCTTCGGCGGCATGGTTGATCGCAATCGACAGGATCAATGGATCCCCTTCGTCGATGCGCAGTTTCAGCGCCTGGGTGGCATCGGCCACGCGGGCGGTGATCCGCGTGTCTTCACGGGTGTAGTCGGCGATGCCAATCGCCTGCAGGGCGCGGGTGATGGATTTCATCTGCTCCAGATGCTCGGGGAACCCCGGCAATCGGTCGGCGGGAAAGACGCTGCGGAACACTGCGATTGGCTCTTCATTCGCCAGGGACACCCCTTCACAGACAAGCACCTGCGCCCCTTTGGGCAGGTGCAGCGCCTCGGCCTCTGTCGGATCGGCGGTGCGGGTTTCCAACACGTCGATGCTGCGGGCCGGCACCTTTCCCTGGGCTTCGATATTGCGGGTAAACCTTGTGCGGCGGCCAATCTTGTAGTCCGTCGGGCGCCCGGTCACAAAAACCCCCGCACCGCGCCGCGCATGGACCAGACCATCTGCCGCCAATTCCTTGAGCGCGCGCCGGACGGTGTGGCGATTGACACCAAAGCGCGCCGCCAAATCGGATTCCGTCGGCAGCTTGTCCCCCACCGAATACTGCCCGCGCGCCACCGCATCCGCAATGTCGGTGTGAATCGCTTTCCAGATCGGGGTGCGTGTCGGGGCTGTGCCAGACGAGGACACGGAGGAGGGGTCGGGCATGTCACAAAACTTTCGCGTTTCGGGTGTTGCCAACTCAGCGGTTGGAAGGATACACAACGCTTGAATTTGTATAGTTGTCTAGGAAGAAAGGCAACCCACATGACGGCCAACATTGCTCAGCGAAAATCATGGATGTCGACCTTGGCGCGTGCGCCACATGACCGGTTGAACGGGCTTTGCGCATCTGCGCTGGGCGCGGCGCTGGACGGGGTTTTGGGCGGCGGTGCCGCGACCTGGCTGCGCGCGGCTGAAATCGGAACTGTGATGGTTCGCGGGCGGACCGGGGGCACCGGAGATGCCTTTAACCTTGGCGAAATGACCGTGACCCGCGCCTCTGTGAAATTGCCCGGCGGGGCGGTTGGCCATGGCTACGTCCAGGGTCGCAGCAAGCGCGCGGCGGAAAATGCGGCCTTGGTCGATGCATTGATGCAGACATCCGCGGCGGCGACCGTCGCGGCGGCGATCATCACCCCCTTGCGGGACGAGCACAGCGCCAAGGCCGCAAAACGCGCGGCCAAAGCGGCGGCAACCAAGGTTGATTTCTTTACCATGGTACGGGGAGAAGACGCATGAGCGATCAGGCACAAATGCTTGAAGGCGGGTTTGGCGATCCGGCGCGGGCCTCTGCCATGGCGTTTCGCGCGGCGATGAACGCCATGGCGCGCCCCGGATTGGTCGAGACGCTGCGCGGGGCCAATCCACCAGCGCCGCTGTCGATTGCCGCCGGCACCCTGTTGCTGACCCTATGTGACCCGGATACGCCGCTGTATCTGGCGGGTGCGACCGATTGCGAAGCGGTGCGCAACTGGGTCCGGTTCCACACCGGCGCGCCGCTGGTCGGACCGGTGACATGCGTCTTTGCGCTGGGCACTTGGGATGCTTTGACCCCGATTGACCAATACCCTTTTGGCACCGCTGAATACCCGGACCGTTCGACGACCCTGATCGTCGAGGCGGCCGAGCTGCACGCCGCGGGCGCAACCCTGTCCGGGCCCGGTATCGCCGACACGGCACAGCTCAACCTGCCGGAAACCGCCGCATTCCAAGCCAATGCTGCGCGGTTCCCGCTGGGATGTGATTTCTTTTTCACCTGTGGTGAGCGCCTCGCGGCGTTGCCACGCAGCACAAAGGTGGCCTGAGCGATGTATGTAGCAGTAAAAGGTGGCGAACGCGCGATTGACAATGCACATGGATGGCTGGCCGAGGAACGGCGCGGCGATCCGGGCGTTGCGGAACTGTCGCTTGATCAGATCCGCGAGCAACTGGCGCTTTCTGTGGCGCGGGTGATGGGCGAAGGCTCGCTCTATGATCCCGATCTGGCCGCGCTCGCGCTCAAACAGGCGCGCGGTGATTTGATCGAAGCGGTGTTCCTGATCCGCGCCTATCGCACCACGTTGCCACGATTTGGCGCGAGCCTGCCGGTGGACACCGGCGAAATGGCGATTGATCGGCGGGTGTCGGCAACGTTCAAGGATCTGCCGGGCGGCCAGATCCTGGGGCCGACTTTTGACTACACCCACCGGTTGCTGGATTTCAAACTGGCGGCAGATGGCGGCACCCCGGATGCGGCAGCCGAGGCCGCGCCAGACCCGGCCCCGGTGCCACATGTGATGGAATTCCTTGACCGCGAAGGCCTTATCGAAGCGGCACCGGATCGCGGGGAAGCTCCACGCGATCTGACCCGCGAACCGTTGGAATTGCCCGCCGACCGTGCGCTGCGGCTTCAGGCGCTGGCCCGCGCGGATGAGGGCTTTACCCTTGGGCTCGCCTATTCGACCCAGCGCGGCTACGCCCGCAACCATGCCTTTGTCGGAGAGTTGCGCATCGGCACCGTGGCCGTCGAGATGGAGATCCCGGAACTGGGGTTTGCGATCGAAATCGGCGAGGTCACGCTGACCGAATGCGAAACAGTGAACCAGTTCAAAGGGTCCAAGACCGAACCACCACAGTTCACCCGGGGCTATGGTCTTGTCTTTGGGCAATCCGAACGCAAGGCAATTGCGATGGCGCTGGTGGACCGTGCCCTGCGCTGGGAGGAATTGGGCGAAGACAATGTCGGCGCACCCGCACAGGACATGGAATTTGTCCTGTCCCATGGCGACAACATTCAGGCGACCGGCTTTCTTGAGCACATAAAACTACCACATTACGTGGATTTCCAATCAGAATTGGAATTGATCCGAAAACTGCGTCGCGAGGCAGAGCTGCGCATTGCACAGGAGGCGGCGGAGTGAGATTGAGCACCCCGAACCATGCCCCTGCGCATGTCCCCAGGATACCAGGAACTCCGACTTTGCCTTTCAGACTTGCCAATGCCCCGCAGACCGACACGCCCGCCACATCCGCACGTACCGGGCAAGACACGGCGATGCCCCAAAGCAAATCCCGCGTCTCGGACAAAAAGCGGCTGCGTCCGCATGACATTGGCTCGGAAAATCAGCTCTGGCAGATTTTGCGTCATATTCAGGTGGACGACGGGTTGCGGTTTCGCCGTGACGCGGCGCTTGGGCCCTATGTGGCCGACTTTTACTGTGCCGAGTGCCAGTTGGTGATCGAATCCGCCGCCCGCCCGCACAGCGGCAACAGCGCCGATACACAGCGCCATGCCTGGATGGCGGAACGCGGTCTGCGGGTTCTGCGGATCTGGCACCGCGATGTCCTGAATGATCCCGGCGCGGTGAAACGTGCCATTCAAACCGCCGCCCGTAGCGTGGCAAAAGAGAGGCCAGGGGATGACCGATCAATCCTATAATTTTGCCTATCTGGATGAGCAGACAAAGCGGATGATCCGCCGCGCCATCCTGAAAGGTTTGGCTGTTCCGGGCTATCAAGTGCCGTTTGCCAGCCGCGAAATGCCGATGCCCTATGGTTGGGGCACTGGCGGGGTTCAGGTTTCGGCGGCGGTGCTGACCCCGGATGACACGTTCAAAGTGATTGATCAGGGCGCGGATGACACCACCAACGCGGTGTCGATCCGCAAATTCTTTGAAAAGACGGCCAGCGTTGCGACCACCACCCACACCGGTGAGGCCGATGTGATCCAGACCCGCCACCGCATCCCCGAAGAGCCGCTGACCGAAGATCAGATCCTGGTCTATCAGGTGCCGATCCCGGAACCGCTGCGGTTTCTGGAACCGCGTGAAACCGAAACCCGCAAGATGCATGCGCTTGAGGAATACGGGTTGATGCATGTGCGGCTATACGAAGATATTGCGCGCCACGGTCATATCGCCACCGCCTATGCCTATCCGGTGCGGGTCGAGGGGCGCTATGTGATGGATCCGTCGCCGATCCCGAAATTCGACAATCCCAAACTGGAAAGCCCTGCGATCCAATTGTTTGGGGCCGGGCGCGAACAGCGGATTTACGCGCTGCCGCCCTATAGCAAGGTGGTCAGCCTGGATTTTGAGGATCATCCGTTTGATCCCAGCAAGGCCCCGCACCCCTGTGCGCTTTGCGGTGCTGACGACAGCTATCTGGACGAGATCATCACCGATGACCGTGGCGGGCGGATGTTTGTCTGTTCCGACACTGACTATTGCACCGCACGGCGCGATGCCGGCCATCTGGGGGAGCAGGCGCAATGAAGGATCTGAGCCAAGAGGTTGCGACCGGCCCGCTGTTGTCGGTGCGCGGATTGACCAAGCGGTATGGCAACCATATCGGTTGCGGCGATGTGTCGTTTGATCTTTGGCCCGGCGAGGTCATGGGCATTGTCGGCGAAAGCGGGTCCGGCAAGACCACGCTGTTGCGATCCATGGCGGGGCATCTGACGCCGGACGAGGGGCAGGTGATCTTTGCCACCCGCGCGCATGGCGCATGCGATACCGTTACCATGTCGGAACCGGAACGCCGGATGCTGGGGCGCACCGATTGGGCCTTTGTGCATCAACATGCGCGCGACGGGCTGCGCATGGGGGTCAGCGCCGGTGGCAATGTCGGCGAGCGGCTCATGGCAGTTGGTGCGCGGCATTACGGTGATATTCGCGGTCAGGCGGCCGATTGGCTGGAGCGGGTCGAAATTGCCGCCAGCCGGATAGATGACCGCCCGACGACGTTTTCCGGCGGGATGCAACAGAGGTTGCAGATTGCCCGCAATCTGGTGACCGGTCCGCGATTGGTGTTCATGGATGAGCCCACCGGGGGCTTGGATGTCAGCGTGCAGGCGCGGCTGCTGGATCTGTTGCGGGGATTGGTGCGCGACATGGGGCTTTCGGCGGTGATTGTGACCCATGATCTGGCGGTTGTCCGGTTGTTGGCGGATCGGCTGATGGTGATGAAGGACGGCCATGTGGTTGAGGCCGGGTTGACCGATCAGGTGCTGGACGACCCACAGCATGCCTATTCGCAGCTGCTTGTTTCAAGCGTTTTGCAGGTTTGACAGGATGGAACCGGGGCGCTGCCCCGGACCCCGGGATATTTGGAGTCAGATGAAATCATGATCGACCTTATTGATGTGTCCAAGACCTTTACCCTGCACAATCAGGGCAGCGCGGTGATCCGGGTGATGCGGGGGGCCAATCTGCATGTGGAGGCCGGTGAATGCGTGGCCTTGACCGGGGCGTCGGGGTCGGGGAAATCGACGCTGATGCGGATGATTTACGGCAATTACCTTGCGGCGTCTGGCGTGATCCGGGTGGGCGATGTGGATGTGACCCGCGCGGAACCACGTGAGATCCTGGCGATGCGGCGCGAGGTTTTGGGATATGTCAGCCAGTTCCTGCGGGTGGTGCCGCGTGTGTCGACGCTGGATGTGGTGGCGGATCCATTGCGGGCCGTTGGGGTCGCAGAAGCCCCGGCACAGGCCCGCGCGGCGGAATTGCTTGCGCGATTGAATGTGCCGGAGCGGCTTTGGTCCTTGTCGCCGACGACGTTTTCCGGTGGCGAACAGCAACGGGTGAATATCGCACGCGGCTTTGCACGGGCCTATCCGGCGCTGCTGCTGGATGAACCCACCGCCAGCCTTGACGGGGCGAACCGCGCGATTGTGCTGGAGTTGATCGAAGAGGCCAAGGCCGGCGGGGCGGCGATTGTCGGGATTTTCCATGACGAAGAGGCCCGCGCACAGGTTGCGGATCGCGAGGTGGATGTCACCAGTTACACCCCGGCGCGGGCCGCGTGATGGCACAGCCGGGGCGATTGATTGCAGTTGTGGGGCCCTCTGGCGTGGGCAAGGACAGTCTGATCGACGCCTTGGTTGCGGCGCAGCCGACCTTGGTGAGGGTGCGGCGGGTGATCACGCGGCCACGCGATCTGGGCGGTGAAGATTATTGCGCGGTGTCGAGCGCGGAATTCGCCTCGATGGCGGCGGCGGGTGCGTTCTGCCTCTGCTGGGGGGCGCATGATTTGCGGTATGGCATTCCAACGTCGGCGGTGGTCGCGGCGCGCAATGGCACCAGTGTGATCGCCAATCTGTCGCGTGGCGCATTGGCCGTGGCCAAGGCGGTGTTTCCGGCGGTGCTGGCGCTGAATGTCACGGCAGCCCCCGAAACCCTGGCCCGGCGATTGGCGGCACGCGGGCGTGAAACCCCGGAGGCCATTGCCCGCCGGTTGGCCCGAAGTGGCGCGCCCGTTCCCGGCAATGTGCCGGGGGTGACAATCAACAATGACGGCCCCTTGCAAGAGACGGTGCGCGCGGCATTGGCGGCGCTGTCTTTGGCAGATGCAGAACAAGGATAGATGAGATGGATGTGATGGTCAGTACCGGGGTCGAGGCCCCGGAACAGCAACAAGATCGCGATTTCACTCTGGCGAATGCACGGATTGTGCTGTCGGATTCTGAAATGACGGGCCGTGTCATCGTGGAGGCCGGTCAAATTGTTGGTGTTGAAGAGGGGGATGCGGTTCCGGCAGGGGCGGTGGACCTTGGGGGGGATCTGCTTATCCCGGGGTTGATCGAATTGCACACCGACAATCTGGAACGCCATATGCAGCCACGTCCGGGGGTGAATTGGCCGCATGATGCGGCCATTTTGGCGCATGACGGCGAGTTGGCCTCTTGTGGGATCACCACGGTGTTTGACGCCCTGCGGGTCGGATCGGTGGTGTCAGAGGACCGGTCGAGTTACGGCAAATATGCACGGAATGTGGCTTCGGAATTGCTGGGCATGAAGCGGCGGGGGGCGCTGCGGATTTCGCATTTGATCCATCTGCGCGCCGAGGTCTGTTCGGAAACCCTGATCGAGGAGCTGGCGGAATTCGGTGTGGGCGAGGACATCGGCCTGATCAGCCTGATGGATCACACGCCGGGGCAGCGGCAATTCCGCGATGCCAGCAAGCTGCGCGAATATCTGGTGGGAAAATACGGCCTGAGCGATGCCGAATACACCGCCCATGTGGCAAACCTTATGGATTTGCGCGACCGGTTGGGCGACGCCCATGAAGCTGCCGCAGTGGCCGCCGCGCGGCGGTTGGGCGCGGTGCTGGCCAGCCATGATGACACGACGGCGGCGCAGGTCGCGCAATCGGCGGATCATGGCGTGCGGCTGGCGGAATTCCCCACTACCGAGGAGGCCGCCGCCGCCTGTCGTGACCAGAACATCGCGATCATGATGGGGGCGCCTAACCTGATCCGGGGGGATCGCATTCCGGCAATGTCGCGGCCGCCACGTTGGCCGAGGCCGGGCTGCTTGATATCCTGTCGTCGGATTATGTGCCGGCCGGTTTGATCCAGGCGGCGTTTCGGTTGTCCGGGGTTTGGGGGGATTTGCCGCGTGCCATTGCCACGGTTTCGGATGCGCCGGCCCGTGCCGTGGGATTGACGGATCGGGGGCGGATTGCACCGGGGCTGGTTGCCGATTTGGTGCGGGTGCGCCTGTCTGATGGTCCGTCTCATGCCTTGCCGGTGGTGCGCGGTGTCTGGTCCCATGGGAGGCGTGTTGGCTAGCGCCCGAGCAGCATTGACAGGCTAAATGGTCAATCCCAACCCCGAGCCAATGGTGCCTTCGGCATTTGAACCGTGTTGTCGGCGTATCGACTTCGCCAAGGGCAAAGCCCAACTCGCTGTCTCCGACTATGATCTGGAAATTCGGCTCGGCTGTGACCTGAATGTCGACCCGGCTTTCGCCGGGGGAATATTTAAGCGCTTTGTCGACGAGATTGCGTATCGCGTTTCGCATGGGGATCGGAACGCGGAGGTAATTTACTTTGGTATCGCTCCGTCGCCGCAATTCCAGAGCCTGCATTTCGGCGATGGGGGGCAGACGCAGCACAAGATCATCCATCAATGCAACAAGGACGATGTTCATCGGCAATCTGGTGTTGCTGATCCTGAACCTGCCATTGATCCCCTATATCGCCTTTGCCCGTTCGATGCAGCTTTATGATGGGGTGTCGTTTATCTGGGAGCGTCCAATGACATTGGGGCTGTTGGTGATTGCGGTGATCCTGATCCTGCTGCCAAGCTATCGGGCACGGGTGGCCCGCAATCGCGCGGCTGGTGTGGCCGACGGAGACTAAGCAACCGGGTAGACCAGATGACAGGATCCAGGTGAAGGCGGGGCGGGGCAGAGGTCGGGCTGACGCAGGCGGGTGTTTCAGGATATGCCCGGTTGCACAGCCCCGGAGAATGACCGACACTGGCGGCCCATCCGTGATTTTCCCGGCGCGTGGCGTCGGGGTGCAAGGAAGCTTTCGAACTGTGACCACATCCAAAACGTCTTGCTGTGCGCGGCCGGTCGGTCGGCGGCATCAGCGCCCGCCGCCGCAACGACGACGTCGCCCCGCCCCCCCGCCGCGCCGCAAGGCCTGCGGACCTCCGCAAAAGATCTGGCCGCAACGGCGCAGCTGATCCCCGGCGGCCGTGGTCTGGTTGGCACTGCCAATGAGATCATTCCAGACGATGGTGAAAGCCCGCTGCGCAAGTCGCAGGTCAAACCGTTTCGCATCGGCAAGACCTCTGTCACCAATGCCGAATTCGAAGAATTCGTCACCGATACCGGCTATGTGACCGAAGCGGAACAATTCGGCTGGTCCTTCGTGTTCTGGTCACAGGTGCCTGACACGCTGGGCCCAACCGAAGGGGTGGTTGGTGTCGAATGGTGGCGGCGTGTTGACGGTGCAAACTGGCGTGACATCAATGGTCCGGGGACCGCGGCGACGGCCTGGCATCCTGATCATCCGGCGGTTCAACTGTCGTGGAATGACGCCCGCGCCTATGCCGCATGGGCCGGCGGGCGTTTGCCAAGCGAAGCCGAATGGGAGCATGCCGCGCGTGGCGGGTTGGGCGATGTGCGCTATCCTTGGGGCGATGAAGACCCCGATGATACCGGGTTCTTGCCCTGCAATATCTGGCAGGGGCGCTTTCCCGATGTGAACAACGGTGTTGACGGATATCTTGCGACCGCCCCGGCACAGTCGTTTGCGGCCAATGGATACGGGTTGTTCAATATGGTCGGCAACATCTGGGAATGGACCGCAGAGCCGTTTCGCATCCGGTCGTTGAAAAAGCAGGTCAAGGCGCGGATGAGCGGGATGAAGGGCTATAAGCTGCTGAAAGGCGGGTCGTTCCTGTGCCACAGCAGCTATTGCCACCGATACCGCATCGCCGCGCGGTCGGGCAATTCACCCGACAGCACCACCACCCATCAGGGGTTTCGCATGGTCTGGGATGTCTGAGCGCGGGCGCAGGATTTATGGGGCCTGACCCTAGCCGCTTTCGGTGATGCCGATGGTCCGATCCCCGGCCTGCAACAACAGTTGCGGCCCCGCATGCGACACAGTGACGGTTTCGCCGGGGTCGATGTTGCCGAGGTGAACCACGGTGCGGTGCTGCAACGGTGTGGTTTGGGCGGCCATTTCGGCGATCTTGGAAAATACCGGGAAATAAAGCAGTCCAACCGCGTTGAAATCCAGCGCTGGCAGCGGCGTGTATTGCAACAGCGTTTCATCCCCCTGCGTGGCGCGGGCCATGCGGGCCAAAACGCGCGAACGGTCGAGCAGCCCCACCAGATCCGCGGGCGGTGGCGGCAGATCGTCCAGCCCGGCCAGCGTGTTGCGGAACAAGCGGCGGTTCGATCCGCTGCCATCATGGCTCAGAAAACAGCTGATCATCCGCACCGTGGCCAATCTGCCCGACGGGCCGGTGACGTGATGCACCGATCCAATTCTGTGCGGGGCCACATCGAACAGGCGTGATTGAACCTCTGCCTGTGAACCCAGCTTCGGGGCTGTGGCCAGCGTGACCGAGGTGGCACAGAAGGCGGCATAAACCGGGGTGCCATCCGCGCTGTGAAACGCCATGCCGGACCCTGCCGCCTCTGCGATCAACCCCCAATGCCGGTCGCCGCAATCGCGCAACAGCCATTGTTCCGACAGACCAAAAGGCGACAATTGCGCCATGCCAAGGGTCAGCCCCGCGCGGCTTTCGGGCGCGGGGGCAATTGGGCGCAGAACGGCGACACTCATGCTGCGACCTGTGCCAATTGTCCGGCGATCTGATCGGCCAGATATTTGCTGTCTTCTTCGATCCCCAGGAACCGCCCTGATCCCCAGGTGTTCAGCCATCCCAAGCCGATGAAATGCAACCCCGGCTGTGCCGTCACGCCGCGATGGAACTGGGGCTTGCCACGGGCGTCAAACACATCGGCCTCGATCCAGGAATAATCCGGGCGAAATCCGATGGCCCACAACACCGATGTGACGCCCGCCTCGGCCAGATCAATTTCGGTGCGCTCCACCTCGGGCGTCCAGACCGGGGCAAAGGGTGGCTCTGACGGGGCATCAATGCCTTCGCGCGCAATATAGGCGTCGATCTGGGTACGGATGCCGACATAGGATTTGTCCGCATCATCCAGGTTCTTGGCCAGATCGGGCAGGAATTCCACCTGCGTGCCGTCCATATTGGCCAATGAGCCATAAAGCTCGACCCCGTGATCGACATGAAACTGGCGCAGGTCGATTTCCTTGCCGCCATCCCGGCCCGACATATAGTGGTTGGTCTGGGTCATCGCCTTGACCGGATCGGGATGCTGATCAATCGTCACATCGTAGATCCCGGCATCAAATAGCCAATCGGTGGCATCGCGCCCGCGATATTTGCGCGGACTGCGCGGCGCGGGGCCGACGGCCAGATGCACATCGCGCCCGGCGCGGGTGAAATCCTCCATCAGCTGGACCCCGGATTGCCCGGTGCCGACAATCAAAACCCCGCCTTCGGGGAATTGATCCACCCGGCGATAATCGACCGAATGCATCTGAAAGATGTCCGGCGACAGGTTCTTGGCATAGCCCGGTTCAATCGGCGTGTCATAACCGCCGGTGGCAATCACCACCTGATCACAGGCCCAAACCCCGGCTGATGTTTCGACGATATAACCTGTCTGTTGCGGCGTCACCCGCGTGACGCTGACACCTTCGCGCAGATCGGGCCGGGTCTTTTCGGCAAAGGCATCAAGATATTCGGTGATCTCGTCACGCAGCATGAAACCGTCGGGATCGGCCCCGCCATAATCGCGGTCATAATGGAAATCGGGCAACCGGCACTGCCAGTTCGGGGTCACAAGGCAAAAACTGTCCCAGCGATTGTGCCGCCAGGATTGAAACTTGGTGTGGCGTTCAAACACCACGCTTTCAATGCCCTTTTTCTTCAGGCACCACGCGGTCGAAAGCCCGGCTTGACCACCGCCCACGATAACGACCGGGATATGATTGATCTGCGTCTCTTGCATTGATGTTGTCCTCATTCGGGGTCTCACTGGGTGATCTTCAGACAGGTGACGTCGCCCGTGGCGGCACCGTCAAATTCCGCCACCCGCGCCTCGATCTTGTCGAGCTGATCCATCGCCGAGGAACAGGCAAAGCCATATTTCGCCGCGACCCGGTTTGATGCGCGTTCCAACGCGATGCGGGCCCGGGTCTGGAAATCGGCCAGCGGATAGCTTTGACCGGGGGTGAACAATTCGGCCACCACGGTGGAGGGCGAATACAGCGCTTCTTCGCGGCCATCAGGCCAGCGCACGGTCCAAATGGTTTCAGGCATCAGACTCTCCGAGGTTCATGTAAGGGGTGGTCGCATGGTCCCAGAACAGCGCGCTGTCCCCGTCACGGGTCAGCGTCACGGCGCTGCCCTCGGTCACGCGCCCAATCGGGGCGGCGTCGATCCCGCGCGCGGCAAAGCGGCCACAGACCGCATTCGCCCATTCCGGCGCGACCGACAAAAGAAAGCCAAAGCTGGGAAAGCTGCGCAGCCAACGGTCCATTGGCACGCCCGGTGGCGGGGTGATCGCATCAAGGTCAATCGTCATGCCAACCCCCGAACATTCCGCCAGCATCAGCGCGGTTCCGATCATCCCGGCCTGGCTTATGTCTTTGCCCGCGCGCACCAATTCGGCCTCGGCCAGTTCCGGCAAAAGCGCCAGATCGCGGCGCAGCCGATCGCCGGGCGCATCCAGAGCGGCGCAATAATTGTCAAAGTTGCGATAGCTGCCGCGCTGATCCACCGCCGCAATCAACAGATCGCCGGGGCGGGCGTCAAAGCTGGTGATCAACTGTTCGGCCCGGCCAAACACCGTGGCCGCAATGCCCAGATCCGGGGCGGACAGATTGGTATGGCCGCCCACCAGCGGCACGCCATAGCGATCCGCCGCATCGCGCAACCCCTGCAACAGGGGCTTAGCTGTGTCGTCATCCGGGGCCCAGATCTGGTCCACCAGTGCCACAGACCGTCCGCCCATCGCCGCAATGTCTGACAGGTTCACCATCACCGCGCACCAGCCTGCAAACCACGGATCATCTTTGACAAAGGCCGGGATGAAACCTTCGCCCGCCAAAAGATCATAACCGCCGTTACGGGGCAGGGGGGCGGCATCGTCCCCCGGGGTGCCGGGGCTGGAGGCCGCAAGCCCCAGCGCCGCCGTTGTTCTGGAAATACCCAGTTTGGATTGGACCGAAGGATGTGCGCGCAGCGCGTCGGTCAGATCAGCGAGGCTCATTTCCGCATCTCTCTGATGCGGGGGCGGTGATACCAGCCGGACACCGGATCATCGCAGGGGGGATAGTGGTTCAGGTCCGCTTGCATTTTCATGTGGGGGGTGTTCTGGATCATCACCTCTTCCAGCCGTTCCCAGCGCAACCGGCGAAACAGCACCACATTTTGCATCTGCACATGGGCCAGAAACCGGGTGCAGCCGCGTGCATTGGCGGTCGACACCGCCAGCCGGATCAATTCCGCGCCCAGCCGACCGACGTGGCGAAAATTCTGATCGACGGCCAATCGCGATCCCCACCACACGCCCGGCGTTTCTTCGTGAATGCGTACGGTTCCAACAACTTCGTCCGCTTCATGGGCATAGGTGGACATCGCCACCAGATGGGTGGCAATCAAATCGGTCTCGTCCCGGTCGTGATCTGGGAAAATCCGCTGTTCTTCGACAAAGACCCGCTGGCGCAGGGCCGCCGCACCGCTGGCTTCAAACGGTTTGGATGCGGCGCGAATGTAATAGCCGGGGCATTGAAACTGGCGGGGTTCAAGCTCGATCATGCGGGCACCTGCGCCGGGACTTTCAGCTTTTCATAGGTTGCCAGCGCCGAACATGCGCCGCATTTGCCACAGCCCGCCTTCATCTTGGACGAGTTGATGCCGGCCCGCGCAATCATCGCGCCCAGCGGGCGCAGGATGGACGCCATGAATTCCGATGTCGGGGCGGGGTGGCTTTCCAATGGCGTGCCCGAAATCGGCACAAAGGGCACCACAAAGGGATAGACCCCCATATCACAGAGCTTTTCGCTGATCTCCAGAATCGCGCGCGGAGTGTCGCCCAGACCGGCCAGGATATAGGTCGACACCTGCCCGCGCCCGAATACCTTGACCGCCGCCCCAAAGCTGGAAAAATACTTCTCCAGCGGCACGCTGGCCTTGCCCGGCATGATCCGGTTGCGCACGTCGGGCGTCACCGCTTCCAAATGCATGCCAAGCGTATCAATCCCGGCGTCGAACATTCGCTGATGCCATGCGTCGTCTTCGGGCGGCTCGCATTGCCCCTGAAGCGGCAGGTTCACCGCCGCCTTGATCGCCTCGGCACTTTCGCAAAGCACCTTGGCGCCCCGGTCCTTGCCCGCGGGCGTGCCGGTGGTCAAAACCATATGCGTCACCCCGTCCAGTTCGACTGCGGCTTTGGCCACTTCGGCCAGTTGCGCGGGGGTTTTGTGGGCAACGGTGCGCCCGGCGGCAAGGCTCTGACCGATGGAACAAAACTGACAGGTCTTCTTGCGGCTTTCATAGCGGATACAGGTCTGAAGCACCGTGGTCGCCAGCACATCCCGTGAATGCAACGTCGCAATATGGCTATAGGGAATGCCATCCGCCGTCTTGCGTTGATAGAATTTCGCTCGCGTGGGAAAGCGCACCTGCGCCACCTCGGCCCCGTCACGCAGCACCCGCGCCGCGCCGGTGGCATCCGGCGCCTCTACCAGAAACGGGCTGTCAAAGGATGGCGCGGTATGCACCGGGATCATGACCGTCCGGTCGCCAATGGTGATCGCCTTGTGATCGGATGGCCCGGCCCCGCCCCGGCGGCTTTCCTGTCCGGCACGCGGATCAACCAATCGCATGCCCCGGGTTTGCAAGTCATTGATAAGCGTCGCAGTATCAGACATTTTCCGGCGTCTCCTCTGGGTCGGTGGTGGCAATCGGGTCTTGGCTATGGCGCGTCACGGCGGGGCGCATATCGTGATTGAGGCTGAGCAGTTCAGGCCGCGCATAATGCCCGACGCTGTCCATCATCCGCTTGCGCTTGGCGATCAGCCGCATGTCCAGATCGGCGATTGCAATGCCTTCGCCTTCGGTGATCGGATCGCACAGATGCCGACCCTCGGGGCTGATGATGCAGGTCATGCACCCATCGCGCATCGCCTTTTGCAGCTTGGGGTCGGGGTGCAGCGATGTGATCTGATCCTCACTCAGCCAGCCGGTGGCATTGACCACAAAACAGCCCGCCTCCAGCGCGTGATGGCGCATCGTCACTTCGATCTGTTCGCCGAAAATCTGGCCGACCAAACTGCCCGGGAAATGCGCGGCGTGAATTTCTTCGTGCTGGGTCATCAGCGCATAGCGCGCCAGCGGATTGTAATGTTCCCAACAGGCCAGCGCCCCAACGCGGCCCACTTTGGTGTCCACCACCTTTAGCCCCGCGCCATCGCCCTGACCCCAGACCATGCGTTCATGATAGGTCGGCGTGATCTTGCGCCGTTTCAGCGCCAGCGTGCCATCGGCATCAAATATCAACTGGGTGTTGAACAGCGATCCATGGTCACGCTCGTTCACCCCCAGCACCACCACAACCCCGCGTTTGCGCGCCGCATCGGCCACAGCGTTGGTTTCCGGCGAGGGCACGACAACCGCCTCTTGCATCAATTCCAGATGCGCCGCGCCTTGCTGAACCGGCGGCAGAACAAAGCTGAAATAGGGGTAATAGGGCACAAAGGTTTCGGGAAATACGATGAACTCTGCGCCCTTGTCCGCCGCTTCGGCGATGGCATTCAGCACCCGTTCAATGGTGCCGGCACGCCCCGACAGATCGGGCGCGATCTGAACAGCGGCGGCGCGAACGATGTCGGTTCTCATGCGTGGTGGCCTTTTTGGTTTCGAAAAATTTGGCCGGATCAGACGGGGGAGAACGCCCAATCCGGCCCTCGGCGATCAGACAGTCCAGGTGTCGAGGATCACCGCATCCGCCTTTTTGTGCAGCAGGATGCAATCCAGCACGTCCTGCGGTGCAATCGGGATGATGCCCGGCAACAGCGATGGTTCGCCGTGGCCATACAGCGCCTGAAGCGCAAACCGGCAGGCATAGACCTTGCCGCCTTCGCCCATGAATTTGTTCAGATTGACGGCAAAGTTCTGGTGGCCGGGGAACGCCTCATCGCCCAGTGTCGGGAACCCGCGCTGAATGCCCAGGGTGACGCCGGGGCCATAAAGCAGGATCGAGGTTTCATACCCTTTGCGGTTCAGCCGGATCGCATTCAGGATATTGACCAGCCCGATCGACCCTTCGAAGGCCACGGTGTGAAAGGTCACAAGTGCCTTTTCGCCTTCATCTGCTTTGACGTCTTCGAAAACTTTTTCTTCGTAGTTGACGAAAAAATCGCCGTCTTTGTGCATCTCTTTGGTGACTTCGGGCATCGTGTGATCCGCTTTCTGTTGTTGCGTTGTGATGCAACAATTGGTGCAGCAGTCCGATTGTATGAATCAATTGTCAGTGCAATATGCATACAATATTATCGGATGATTTTCCGAAATATGGCGAAAATAGCCTGTAATTTGTGCAAAACCGATCAATGGTCCTACAATTTCTGGCCCCAAAGGCGCATCAGTCCCGCAATCGGCTGAGTCGCATCAATCCATACAATACCCCTTCAAATTGTCGGGCAATTGGCGTAAGCAGGCAAAAAGACGAAGGCACAGCAATGATCACATGGACACCCACCGGCCTTGAAAACGGCAAACCCCGCTATCTGGCGATTGCTGATGCCATTGCGCATGACATCCGTCGCGGGCGTCTGGCCGATGGCACCCGTCTGCCGCCGCAACGCAAATTGGCCGAGGTTCTGGGCATTGATTTCACCACCGTGTCGCGCGCCTATTCCGAGGCGCAGGCACGTGGCCATGTCGAAAGCCACGTCGGGCGGGGCACATTCGTGCGCGGCAGCGTGGTGTCAAATACCCCCGACACCGCCCGCGCCGGCGAAGAAGACCTGTCGATGAACATGCCGCCCGAACCCACTGATCCAGAGCTGCTGCGCCGGATGCAGGAGGGGTTGGGATATGTGTCCGCCAATCTGATTGATCTGTTGCGCTATCAATCCACCACCGGATCGGATCGCGATAAAACCGCCGCATCAAGCTGGCTGTCGATGCGCGGCATGGTGCCGGCGCTGGAACGGGTGGCGGTGACGCCGGGGGCCCATGCGACGATGGCGGCGATCCTGTCGATCATCACCCGCCCGGGCGATACCGTGCTCTGCGAGGCGGTGACCTATCCGGGTATTCGCAATGTGGCGGGGCGGTTTGGTGTCAAACTGGTGGGGGTGGCCACCGATGACGATGGCATTCTGCCCGATGCGCTGGACGCGGCGATTGTCGAACATGCGCCAAAGGCGCTTTACCTCAATCCCACGCTGCACAATCCCACCACGCTGACCATTCCTGCGCCGCGCCGGGAAACCATTGCGGCGGTGCTGTTGCGCCATGATCTGACCCTGATCGAAGATGACGCCTATGGCTTTATTCCGGCCAAGGCCCCGCCGCCGCTGGCGTTGTCTGCGCCGGAACTGACATGGCATATTGGCGGGCTGGCAAAATGCATCGGCGCGGGGCTGCGGCTGGCTTATACCATCGCGCCCTCACCGCGCTGTGCCTTTCATCTGACCCAGGCGATCCGGGCGTTGTCGGTCATGCCTTCGCCCCTGTCGATGGCGCTGACCACCCAATGGATCGAAGATGGCACCGCCGACAGCATTCGCCGGTTTGTGCGGGCAGAAAGCGCCGCGCGACAGGCCATCGCAGCAGAGGTGCTGCGCGGGTTCGAATTTCGTGCGGCTGACAATGCGTTCAACCTATGGCTCGAACTGCCCACGGGCGTGACCCGCGCCGATGTGATTGCGCGTATGGCGCGCCAGGCCGATTGGTCTTATGCCTTCGGACGCATTCACCGTGACGGGGCCGCCGGGCGAACATATCCGTGTCGGCCTTGGCGGGCCGGTGACACGTGATGCGCTGCGCGACGCTTTGCATTTCCTGGCCAATACGATGGCGCCCAATTCGTATATGGGATGACGGCACCTGGCATGTGCCGCCCCCCTTACTTTGAAATGAGTGGCGGAAGTTCGGCGGGAATGTCTTCCATCAGTATCAGGGCGCATTCCACGGTTTCGCCGGTCATGGCGATCTGAAGCTGACCGGCGGGCACGGCCTGATCCCAGGCGAAATTCTGGGTCAGGAATTTCAGCACGTCCCGCTTGTAGTCGGTGTCGGGGTTTTGCAGGTGTTTGCCCTTGGTTTCCAGAACAACGATGCGCCCGGCGCCCGCAGTTTTGCCCGTGGCAAAGATGAAATCGGGGTAGATGCGCCCGCGTTTCCAACCCTGTAATCCATAGTTCGATTTCGCCACGTTGCGGTGCCACCATGTCACGGCGGCATCGCCGTCAAGATGGACCGCGACGCCCTGTTCCTGGCCGTTCAGGTCATTGCGATACACTGGCGAAAACAGGCTCTGTTTCAGCGCCCCGCCATCAACCCCGGTCAGATGTGGCGCATTGGGCGGTTGCGTAGACAGGATGTGATCGGGCATCTGCCAGTTGTTGCCGTCAAGGCGAAGCCGGAACTGAATGCCGCCGGATTTCACCAGCGCGCGAAAGACCGCTTCGGCGCGTGCATCGCGTTCCTTGGTCAGGCCGCTGCGCAGCCGGTCGATGATCACGCCAGAGGCTTCGCCGCGTTTCGCCGCGTCAAATCCGCGAACCTCCAGCCCCTGAAGCACCTCCGCGACGATCGCACGCGCCACAAAGGGATTGGGCACAAGATCAGAGATCACCCGCACCGCATAAGGCGGATCAAAGCGCAGGGCCTCGGCCGCCGCGGCACCCAACTCTCCCTTGAAATGCTGGTCTGCGCCTGCCTCGGTCAGGGCAATGCGCTGCATCTGCGCCGCGATTTGTTGGGGGGTGTCCGGGATCGCCGCGATCACATCGGTGGGTGTGTAGCCGCGCCAGTCGATGGCCGACAAGATATCGGTTTCGTAGTCGAGCTCACGTACCTCATCGCCATCGACCTTCAAAACCTTGGGCAGGTAGATTTGCAGGCTCTTGAGGGGCGTGCGCCGATTGACCCTGTGTGCGGTTTTGGGGGCGGCGTCGGTGCCGTCCTGTGGCACCTCGATGATCAGATCGGCCAGACCGTCGCGTTCCAGCCCCGTCTTGATCGCCTTGACCACGTCGCGCGTTGCCGCGTGATGTGTCACCACATAACATTCATCCAGCGCCGCCACACCGGTTTTAAGCGCATGGGGTTGCCGCAGGATACGGCCCACCAACTGGGTCATTGCGGATTGGTTGGACGCCGCCGCAAGCGAGCACAGCACATAGGCAAAGGGGCAATCCCAGCCTTCTTGCAGCGCCGCTTTGGTCACGATCACCCGCACCCGGTTCAGGGGCGACAGCAGATCCTGGTTCTCGGGCTGTTTCAGATCGTTTTGCTCCGCCGTCTTGATCGCGATTTCCGCCGCATCCAGACCGGATTGCAACAGCCATTCCTTTACATCTTCTGCATGGATATGGTGGCCGTCGCGCTGGTCCTTGCCTGTGCGCTCCACCTGAACCAGCATGATTGGCCGGATATGGGTCGCAGCCCCGTTGTCAGCCGTATAGGCGCTTGCCTTGGCTTGCAGGCTGTCCAATCTGGCCAGCGCCGCCGTCAGCGTTCCGCGCCAATCGGTGCCCTGCCTTGGTTCAAGGTTCAGGGGCATCTTGATCATGTCTTCTGCGTGCAATTCGCGTCCGGTGACTTCGACCAGAAGGTTGGCGTAGCGCGCCGGGGCAGGGGTGGCACCGCTGCGGGCGGCCACATCTTTGGGGGTTGCGGTCAGTTCCAGAACAAAGATCGGATTGAAACCATAGAGGGTCTTGTGCGCCAGTTCGGATGTGGCTTTCTGGCCTTCATCCAGCACTACAACCGGCTGGATCTTGCGCAGGGCATTGCCGAGCAGTCCTTCACCATCGGGAACAGGCCGCCATAACCGTCCAGGTTGGGGACATGCGCCAGATCGCGTGCATGTCCGGCCTGATCGCCTTCGGGCGGGAAAAAGCCATGAACGTCCCCCCGGTCGCGGAACATGCGCAGCGTGTCCTTGTTCTGTCGATTGCCGGCCTGCAACATCAACACCATGACACAGAGATGCGATGCCACATCGCGCGCATCCAGCCGGTCAGATTTCTCCATGATCTTGACCCGGCCCGCCGCCGCGCGATCCAACGCCTGGCGGTAGGGGTGCTGCCGGTTCTTCAGGGTCTTCAGCGTCTGGGCGTAAATCGCCTCATTCGGCACGACCCACAGGACAAAGCCGGTGTTTTTCGCCAGATAGCGCCCCATGACGCGGCTGACCGCATTGACCGCCAGCCATGTCTTGCCGCCGCCGGTGGGCACCTTGAACGTCGCATTGGGCACCGACCGCCCGATGCCGTCCTTGCGCGGCGAAAAAGGTATCGCCGCCCGCGACGGGGGCAAGCGCCCGGCGGATTTCATGTTGTTCCAGGCCGCTTCGGCAAAGTCGAAGGCGGGCAGCGGCAGGTTCGGATTGGATCTGCGCAGGGCGTCAATCTGATCCGCTTCGGCCTTGCGCGCCTTTAATTCGTCCAGATAGGCATCCAGCGTGTCCAGCACCCGCGCCTGATAGTCGAGTGCGCGCATCAATCGCCCGCCATCCGGTAGAGTGCAAAGGGCAGCGGAACGAATTCGACGGCCAGACCTTCGGTATCCAGCATCCGCTGGCTGACATGGCGGGCCGGGGCAAAGACAAGATGTCTGGCGCCGTCATCTGTTGCCGAAATCTGTTTGGCGAAGCTCAGGGTGAGTGCCGCGCTGGGCGATTTCAACCAGTCCAGATCGGGTTGATACATCAGCCAGACATGGGTGCCACTGGCCGCGCCCACATAAAACGCCGCCGCCCGGGTTGTGGCCGGGTCCAGCGGTTGCGACGTCGCCATGTGGAACAGCACCCCCGCCAAAGCATCGTATGATGGCAAGTCCTTGCCGGTCAGAATGTGGTCGAGGTCCACAGGTTCCCCCAGCGTGCAATAGGTGAATGCCCCGCCCAGCCCCTCGGCGCGCGTTTCCACACGCTTTTCGCCGGTGACGATCAATTCCCCGCCCTTCACCTCTTTCTTGATCCGGTTGTATGCGTGGCCATGCAGGGCTTCGACCGCCTGTACCTTTTCGGTCAGTTTGTCGGCCTTTTGCAGTTTCGACCAAGACAGCTTTTCCCGCAGCAATTCGGTGCGCTGTGTGCCGGTAAAGTCATAGCCGTTGATCACCCGGCGCAGCCGTTCCGCGGTCAGTTGGTCGGCATAATCCTCCATCTCGACAAGGATGAAGCGCCGGTTGCCATTGTCGCGCTGATTGGCGTCCAAAACCGCATGGCCGGTGGTGCCGGAGCCGGCAAAGGAGTCGAGGACAATGGCATTTTCGTTGCCACAGACGCCCAGGACATAGTCAACGATTGCTTTTGGCTTTGGGGTTTCGAACACCTTGGTGCCGAATATGGCCTTGAGCTGAGCGGTGCCATCGGCGTTGCTGCCTTGACCCGCCAGCCAGGTTGACCAGCCGAATGCCTTGTCCGGGTCCCGTAATTTTTCATAGGGAACCCAGCGTTCGGTCTTGCCATTGACGACGACGCCATCATCAAAGGGTCTGATTTCCCAATGGGCCGGATCTGGCGAGGTTTCCAGCTGTTTCATCAGCTTGTTGTCCTTGCCAAAGCGCCAGCAGCCCTCTTTGCCGTCGTTTCTGATCGGATAGACAACCGTTCCATCCGGCGCGGTCAGAGGAAAGAACATGGTTTCCCGGTCGCGCCGGTGAGAGTTCGCACCCCATTTGTTCAGCTCACGCCCCTTGGCATATTCCCCAATCGAATCTTCCAGGTTCAGAACGATTTCGGCGCTGACCTGTTTCGTCAGCACAGGATCGCCGCCGCCATAGAATACGATGTATTCGTGACCTGTCCGCAGCGCGGATTTTTGTTTGCCGCCACTGGGATCAGACAGCCAGCAGGCAATCGCAAGCCGGTTGTCAGCGCCAAAGGCCTCATCCATCAGCCGCAACAGGCTATCAATCTCGTTGTTGTCTATGGCGACCGCTATCATGCCGGTTTCTGCCAGCAATTGCTGCAACAGCCGCAACCTTGGCCACATCATCGCGCACCATTTGTCATGGCGCAGGCCGTCCTCGACCCCGATCGGGTTCGCGTCCAGCCATTCCCGGATCATCGGGGCGTTGACGTTGTCATTATAGGACCAGCCCTCATTCCCGGTGTTATAGGGCGGGTCGATGAAGATGCAGTCCACCTTGCCGGCATACATCGGCAGCAGCGCCTTCAGCGCATGCAGATTGTCGCCCTGGACGATCAGGTTGCCGTCCAGCCGAGCATCGCCAATCCCCTTGTCCGGCTGCGTGATCAAGGGGCGAAACGGTACGGCAAGGTGATGATTCCAAACAAATTCCTTGCCCTTGAACATCAGTTCCGTCATCGCATCTGCCCTTGATTTCTCTGGCCTCCTTAGATCATTTCTGCCGCCGCTCCGGCAAGCGCCGAATGGGGCGTGGGCGCCGCCATGTCCCTTGCCACCTGCGGGCGTGGGCGCAGATGCCAGTGCAAGTGCCAGGGCCAATGGCGACGCCCCGCCACCAGGGCGCGAATACCAATTTTGGGGCCGAACAGGGCGTGTTGGTCAAAAACGCCAATCACGCCAAGGGTTTGTTTGCTCTCTTTCCGGGTTCCGGTCCCATGTTGACAAATTCGGGGACGTCATACTATTTTTGCGATCTGTGATCTCATAATTACGTGGGATTTTTACGAAAGGGAGGGCGACATGTTCAAGAAAATTGCTGCAGGGATGATTGCGTCAGTATTTGGTGTAACCGCATCAATGGCACAGGATTTGCCGACGTTGACGATGAAGGAAAGCTACAAGGTTGGTTTCGCGCAGGCGGAAAGTAACGGGTTGTGGCGCTTGGCCGAAACCGAAAGCGTCAAGTCGACAGCAGCCGATCTGGGGCATCAGCTGGTGTTCACGGATGCGGCGGGTTCCGCTGCCAAACAGGTATCGGATGTGCGCTCTTTGATTGCACAGGGCGTTGACGTCATCCTGATTGCGCCACGCGAAGAAAAGCCGCTGGTTCCGGCTGTCATGGCGGCAAAGCGTGCGGGCATTCCGGTGATTTTGCTTGACCGCAATGTCGATCAGGCCGTCGCTCAGGCGGGGCGCGACTATGTCACATTCATTGGGTCCGACTTTGTGCTTCAGGGCAAGCGTGTTGCCGAATGGCTGTTGGAAAACCATCCTGATGGCGGAAAAATTCTAGAGATTGAGGGGACGGTCGGGTCTTCGCCTGCGAATGACCGCAAAACCGGTTTTGACACAGCCATCGCCGCGAACAGCGCGTTTGAAATTCTGGATTCTCAATCGGGTGACTTCAATCGTGATGTCGGTCGCAAGGTCGTCGAAACGCTGCTTCTGGCACATCCGGATGCGGATATCATCTATTCCCACAGCGATGAAATGACGATGGGTGCGATTTCGGCCATCGAAGCTGCGGGAAAGATCCCCGGCAAGGACATCATGATTGTCGGCATTGATGCGGGCAAGGAAGTGGTCGAACAGGTTGCCGCAGGCAAGGTTCATTATCTGGTCGAATCCAGCCCGAAGATGGGGCCGAAAGCGTTCGAAACAATTGACCGTCTTGCGGCCGGTGAGGCGATCGAACCTTGGGTTGTTCTTCCCGATGACGACTATGGCCAGGGCAATGCGGCTGCGAAGCTTGATCAGGCTTGGTGATTGATTGCATTCACCGGCGACATGGTTCGCCGGTGAAACCCCAAAAGGAGCCGCAGAAATGTCGATGATTGAAATGACCGGTATCTGCAAAGCCTATGGCGGTGTGCCTGCATTGAGCGACGTGCGGCTCAGTTTGGAACCCGGTCGTGCCATGGCGTTGATCGGACAGAATGGTGCGGGAAAATCCACGTTGATCCGCATTCTGACCGGCGCGACGGGCCGCGATAGCGGTCAGGTTGTGATGGACGGACAGGATGTTGATTTCGCATCCCCCTATGAGGCGCTGGAAAGCGGCATCAGCACGATCTATCAGGAAATCAACCTTATCCCGCAGCGGACCGTTGCCGAGAATATCTTCCTCGGACGAGAGCCGACGCGGCTTGGGATGATTGCGTATAAAACGATGAACGCGCGTGCCGCACAGGCATTGGCAGAGTTTGGTGTCGACATTGATGTCAGCCGACCCTTGGGCGATTTCAATGCGGCGACGCGACAAATGGTGGCAATTGCACGCGCGGTGCAGCTGGAGTCCAAGGTTGTCATCTTTGACGAGTCGAGCTCGTCACTTGATCGGCGCGAAGTGGAATTTCTGTTCTCGGCCATGCGCAAGTTGAAGGCCAAGGGCGTTGCAATTATCTTTGTCAGTCACAAGCTGGATAAGCTTTATGCGGTCTGTGATGATGTCACCATCATGCGTGATGGGCGCACAGTCGGCGAACATGTGCTTTCAGAGCTTTCCAAAAAGCAACTTGTCGAAATCATGCTTGGCAAGACCTTTGACGCGTTCACACGATCCGCGCGGACCGAAGCGCCACGCGAGACCGCCGCGCGGCTCAGGGCGAAAGACATGCAAACGAACAGCGGTCTGGCCTCTGTCAATCTGCATGTGGCGGCGGGTGAAATTCTCGGGCTGGCGGGGCTTTTGGGGTCAGGGCGCACAGAGACGGCGCATGCGTTGTTTGGTGCGGACAAGCTGACGCATGGCTCTATCGAGATCCAGCAAAAGCCGGTTGCGTTCGACCGACCTGCGGATGCGATTGTGGCGGGGATCGGGCTGTGCAGTGAAGACCGGAAGGTTGACGGCATCGTGCCCGACATGAGCGTGGCAGAGAACTTGACCCTCGCGTTGCTGCCAAGCCTGACCCATTGGGGGATTGTCGACACAAAGCGCCGGGACGAGATCGCCGATGTCTTTATCGAAAAGCTGAATATCAAGGTCGCCTCGCGCACGCAAAAGATCAGCCAGCTTTCTGGCGGCAATCAGCAAAAAGTGTTGTTGGCACGTTGGTTGGCGATGAACCTGAGCATCCTGATCGTGGATGAACCGACGCGGGGCATTGATGTGGGCGCAAAGGCAGAGATCCTCTCGGTCATCAAGGATTTGGCGGCAGAGGGTCTTGGCGTTCTGTTGATCTCTTCAGAGATGGAGGAGGTCGTGGCCGTTGCGGATCGCGTGACGGTCTTGTGGGATGGCCAAACCATCGCAGACCTGAGCGGGCCCCAAATCACCGAGGACAACATCCTGTCCACGATTGCATCGGGCGATGCGATTTTGGACCACGCAGAAGGTGCAGCATGACCGATCTTTCCTCTCAGAAGTTTCCGCAGTTCGGGGATCTGCGACAGGCGCTTGCGCAATACACCGTCGGCATCGCCTTTTTGGCGCTGGTTCTGTTGAACCTGCTGATTACCCCGAATTTTGCGAGCATGAATACGATCTCTGTCAATCTGACACAGGTTTGCACCATCGTTATCGTCGCTGTCGGGATGACCTTTGTGATTGCGTCGGGGGGCATTGACCTTTCGGTTGGGTCGACAATGGCCATTGCCGGGGCTTTGGCGCCGTTGATCTTTACCGGCGCGTTCCTTGGCATCACCGACCCGTTTTTTGGTGTCGTGGTCGCGATTGTCCTGCCGCTTGTCGTGGGTGGATGTCTTGGTCTGTTTAACGGGTTTTTGATAACCCATTATAATATTCAGCCGATCGTCGCGACCTTGGTGTTGTTCGTGACGGGACGTGGCATTGCGCAGGTCCTGACCAACGGCAGCCTTCAGGTTTTCAATCGTCCCGATTTTCAGTTCATCGCCCTGGCGCGGCTCTGGGGCATTCCGGTGCAGGTCTTCATCATGCTTGCGGTGGTGTTTCTTGGGGCCTTCCTGCTGCGCAAGACGTTGTTTGGGCGGTATCTTCTGGCCTCTGGTGGCAATGCCGCTGCGGCGAAGATGGTTGGTATCAACGTCCGCTGGGTCCGGCTTGTTGCCTATGCGATTTGCGGTGTGCTGTCGGCCTTGGCGGGGTTGATCGTTGTGGCGCGCAATGGGGCCAGTGACGCCAACCTCGTGGGGTTGGGGATTGAGCTGGATGCAATCGCAGCGGCGGCCATTGGGGGCACGCTTTTGACAGGGGGGCGGGCGACCATTTTGGGGACATTCCTTGGGGCCTGCGTCATTCAGCTTGTGCGATACACCCTGCTTGCAAATGGTGTGCCCGATTCAGCGGCCCTTGTTTTCAAGGCGGTCATCATCATTCTCGCTGTGAGGATTCAACGTAAACATGTCAATTAATCACACATCTGTCCCCGGTGCGGGGGGCGCGCGCGATCCAAACAACATGCGCGCTGCCCTTGGCAAAAACGCAATGGGTTTGGCCGTCTGGGCCACCCTGTTGTTGATGGTTCTGTTTGGCTGGTTGCGCTACGACAACTTCCTCGGCGCTTACAATATTTTCTCGTTCTTCCAATACAATGCGATCTTTGCGGCGATCTCTTTGGGGATGTGTTTTGTCATTGTGACTGGGGGGATCGACCTTTCGGTGGGCGGCGCGGCTGCCCTGGCCTCTGTCCTGGCGGCGATGGCGTCCCCATATGGTGTGATGCCGGGAATAATTGTGGGTGTCGGTGCCGGCATGTGTGTCGGGGTGCTGAACGCATATTGCGTGGTTCAAATGCGCATTGCCCCCTTTATCGCGACTTTGGCCACGGCCTTGGCCAGCACGGGCACAGCCCTGTTGATCAGCAACAACCAAAGCGTCGGCGTGTCCTATGAAACCCTGTTTATCGAATTCGGGCAGGGGGATTGGTTTGGGATGCCAATTCCGGCTGTTCTGGTCGGTGTGCTGTTTGTTGGCGGTTGGCTTGTGCTGTCCCGCTTGCCGCTTGGGCGTCGTATCCTGGCCGTCGGCGGGGGAGAGGATGCCTCTCGTCTGATGGGGGTGCGCACGGATCGGATTATCTTTGGGGTCTATATCTTTTCCGGTGTCATGGCGGGGCTTGCCGGTGCCATCCTTGCCGCTCAGTTCGGCGCAGGGCAACCCACCGAAGGCACAGGATGGGAGCTGTTCGCCATCGCGGCTGTGGTTGTCGGGGGAACCTTGCTCACAGGTGGTGAGGGGTCGGTGGTGGCCACGCTTGGGGGTGTTTTGCTTCTGGGGCTTTTGTTCAACATGCTGAACTTTGAAAATGGCAAAGGCTGGATTTCGCTGTCCGCCTATTGGCAATCGGTCATTCGCGGCGGCTTCTTGTTGGTCTTTATCGTCGTACAGGCCAAGATCGCCCAAGGCCGAGAAGCGGCAAAGCATCTGTGAGGGTCGAATGGTGAAATTGACATGTCTTGCCGATGGGTTGGGCTGGCCAGAAGGCCCGACAAAACTGGCGGATGGCCGTATCGCGTTTGTTGAAACCTATCGCAGCCGCGTTTCGGTGCTGGAGGCCGACGGAACGGTGGCAAGTTTCGCAGAGACGGGCGGAGGCCCCAATGCCGCGCTGTCCGGCGCGGATGGCTGCGTCTACGTCACCCAGAACGGCGGCGTCATCGGCCCATGGGAGGCCGATGTCAAACAGCCACCCTCCATTCAGGTCGTGCTGCCAAATGGCGCGGTGGAAATCCTTGCCGACGAGGTCGACGGCCACAAGCTTCGGGCGCCAAATGATCTGGTTTTCGGACCAAATGGCTGGCTTTATTTTACCGATCCCGGCGGGGCGTTCGATCCCGTCGCCAAGAGCAATCCGGGCTTCATCTGCGCGTTGCGTCCCGATGGCAGCGGTGTTGTGCTGGCGGAGCTGCCGCCGACCTATCCCAATGGTATCGTGGTCGAGGCGTCAGGCGATGTCGTTTGGGTCGAATCCTATACACGCGCCGTGCGCAGGTTGTCGCATGGCGCAATAACCACGCTGTGTACCTTGCCCGACGGATGTATCCCCGACGGTTTGAAAATCGGTCAATCCGGTCAGCTGTATATCACGGGCTGCCAAAGCGGGACGGTTGAAATCGTCACGCCCGAGGGCGCCATTGCCGGGTCGGTTGCGGTTGGAACCGTGCCCACAAATTGTGTGTTTGCCGATGGCGGTTTGTATGTCACCGACGGTGGAAAACCCGGCCTGTCGCCCGCATCCAACCGAGAGGGGTCGCTGTGGCATTGCAGCGGGCTGGGGGAGGACGGGCAGGCGTTGTTTGAGGGCCGCATTGATATGCCCCGCTAAGCCCGCCGGTCCCGCATGTCGCACAGCGAAGGTGGCTTTCTAGCCCTTCCCATCCGCGATCAAATGCGCCTTCACGACATCGGCCGCCTCTGAGATGTCGAGCTCGACCGCGCGGCGTGCCCCGTCGGAATTTGCGGTTTGCATCGCCTCCAGCATGGCTTCGTGTTGTTGGTTTGAGCTTGCGACAGTTTCATCGCGCTTGGTGTTGAAGCGCAAAATTGGCCCGACGCGAAGCCATAGAAGCTCGATCATCTGCACCAGACTGTCAGAATCCGCCATTTCGTAGATTTGAAAGTGCAGCAGTCGGTTCAGTTCTAGGTGTTTTTCGCTGTTGTTTTCGGTCTCGTCCAATTGTTCGACGAGCGAGGCGATTTTTGACAGTTTTCTTTTTGTGGTGCGTTGGGCTGCCTTGGCGGCGGCCGTGCCTTCCAACAGCAGGCGCAGCTCCGTCAGCTCGGAGAATTCCTTGAGGTTGAGATCGGGGAGCGCAATGGTGCGGTTTTCCAATTTGACCATCCCACCCTCGGCCACCAAACGGTGAAAAGCCTCCCGCACCGGCATCTGGCTGACGCCCAGTTGCGCGGCAACATTGCGCGTGCTGAGTTTTTCGCCCGGGGCGAATTTTCCCGACGAAATTGCTTCTCTCACACGTTCATAGACCAGCTCGTTGGCAGAGCGGTGCGCGATGGGTTTGAGGCTTTTCAAGTCGGAAGTCATGTCGAATTTTCACCTAAAATGAAGACTGGTTGCACTTACTCTATCAGGGTTTATTGACCGGTACATCAGAATTGTGATATGCGATCTGTGATCTCAATTTAGGATGACCGATGGCTTCCCGACAAACATTCAATATTTTCGTGGACTGGGGAACAACCAATCTAAGGGCGTATCTGGTCACGGAGCACGGTCAATGCGTTGACGAGTTGCACGAAAGGACCGGCGTAAAGAACCTGAACGGTCAAACCTGCCAGGAGGTTCTTGACGTGATCACAGCGGCGTGGCGCGTTTCGCACAAGGTACGTCGCGTGCTTTTGGTTGGGATGGTCGGCAGTGAAATTGGCTGGACCGTGGTCCCCCTGATAGAGGGGCCTTGCGGCATCACGCAAACCTCCGAAGGGCTGGTAGAGGTCGATGTCGAGGGCTTTCAATTGGTTCAGATCGTGCCCGGCGTGCGAACACAGGTAAGAAGCCCCGCGACCGGTATGATGCGCGGCGAGGAGGTCCAGGTTTTTGGCTCTGCTGTCGCGGCGGAAAACAAGGACATGTTGGTGTGTTTGCCGGGATCGCATTCGAAATGGGTCCTGACGCGGGGGAGTGAGATCAAGGGGATCTCGACCTTCATGACGGGTGAATTGTTTCAGGTGCTCCGTGAGCATAGTGTCCTGAAGGAAAGTCTGGCGACAGGCGACGCCAGCATCAACGATCACCACTTTCGCGAGGGCCTGAAAGCGGTGCAATCGGGGGAAAGCATCCTTAAGCTGATGTTTTCGGTTCGAATTGAGAAAGTATGCGATCCTGTCCGCAGCAACGCCGAACGCCTTTCGTTTCTGTCGGGCGTATTGATCGGTGCCGAGGTCATGGCGGGCCTAAAAAGCCTGCCGGACCCGTCGGATCGTTCAATCGTATTTGTCGGCAATGGTGTCCTGGCAGAAGCCTATGAGACGACGTTCCAGTTTTTTGATTGTAACGTCAGGACCGTGGACGTGCGCGAGGCCTTCTTGAAGGGATGTCAGCGCGTCTTGGAATGTTCGCCGGCCTAGCCGCGCTTCGGTTTTATACAGGTACTTGCCCAAAAAGGCGCGCCACAATGGCGCGCTTTTGTCTGTGGCGGCCGCGCCCCTTACAACAGGGCGGTTTTCAGCGCAGCGAAGTCGTCGACGATGAGGTCATGGTCGGTCACAGGGTCCAGCGTTGGCGCGGTTTGATGGCCCCATTCCTGCGGGCGATGCACGAAAGCTGTTTTGAAACCCTGTTCCTTTGCGGCGTTAAGGTCGAAGTTGTGGCAGGCGACCATCAGGATTTCAGACGGGTCAAGCTGTAGGAACTGTGCGCCCCGGCGGTAAACTTCGGGGTTTGGTTTGTAGGCGCCGATCGCCTCACATGGGAAAATGGCGTCCCAGTGAATGTTGTTGTGCCGCGCGGTGTCGATGACGATTTTATAGCTCAGTACGGTGAGGGGGCACATGAGGTATTTGGCGCGCAGCTCTCTGTGCGCTTGGGCAAAGCCGGTCCAGCAATTGAAGCTGTGAACCGCTTCGTATGCGATGTAATGGCGGTCTTCTGCCGTGAAAATCCCCAAGCCATGTTCAAACAGCAGGTGATCCAATGCCTCGCGGTGCGCGTTGTCAAAGGTGTATGTCTGCATGTCGTCCGGTGCGACGGCCAATATCAGCTCCAGGGATCGGCGGCGCAATTCATTGGCCAGATCCTTCCAGTTTCGCGCAAAACCATACTTTGCGCCGATGGTTTCGAAGGCCTCTGCAAAGCCTGTGTGCCAGTCCAGAACCGTGCCACCAGTATCAAACGTCAGGGCCTTGATATGGGCGAGTGTCATTTATACCTCCTCTAATTTGAGATCTGTGATCTCAAATATTACTAGGGCTGGATGTTGAAGTTGCAAGTGCTAAAGCCGCTTCGCCCGTCTGGGGCGCGCTTGGGGGGCAATTCGGTCGCGGGGTGTCCGCCGGGATTCGGTTTGCCTGAGGGTGGAAATCATCGTTTGTGCGCCGCTGTCTATCCTGATCTGTGTGTGCGTGCCGCGCGTATTTAGAAATTTTCCTGCGTGATAACAAGCGGATGTCGAATTCTTCCGGGGCGGTTTGCCCACTGGCTTTTCTTGACACTTGTGCGATCTGAGATCTCAGTATATGGTGGCGCCAGAAATGAAGAATGATCGACTGAGGAGATCGGAAAGTGACTGCAGACAATAAAACTTCCAACACGGGTGCCGAGTTTATTGCGGATAGTGTTCAGGGTCTCGGCATCGACCATGTGTTCTTTGTCGATGCCGTTTTGCGCGAGACCCTCGTCGCGCTGGAGAAACGCGGCATCAAACGCATTCTTGCGCATTCGGAAAAATCCGCGGCCTATATGGCCGATGGTTTTGCCCGCGCCACGGGGAAGCTTGGGGTTTGCATGGCGCAATCTGTCGGCGCGGCCAATCTCGCGGCTGGTTTGCAGGATGCATATCTGAACCGGACGCCGGTTTTGGCGATCACCGGCAAGAAGGATGCCATGCACCAGTATCGCAATTCCTACCAAGAGGTGCCGCATGCGCCGTTGTATAAATCGGTGACGAAGTACCAGGCCGATGTCGATGAAATCGACCAACTGCCCTACCTGCTGAAGCAAGCGGTGCGATCGGCCTTTACCGGCACCAAACGCCCGGTGCATTTGGATTTCATGCATTATCGTGGTTCCGACATCGAAGATGCGACGCTGCAGCTTCCTGCCGGGGTTTACGCGCAATTCGTGACGCCCGATGCGGCGGATCAGGCGCCCGCGTCAGAGTTGTCGCTTGCGGCGGCGATGTCGCGTCTTGTTGCGGCGGAGCGGCCGATGATGGTCGTCGGCATGGGGGCGGATGAGGCCGGAATCGCCGATGCGCTTCGCCAGTTTGCCGAGAAGTTTGATGTGCCAATCGCGACCTCTGTCGGGGGGCGCAGCTTGATCGAAACATCACATCCCTTGCACTTTGGGGTGGTGGGAACCTATTCCGCCCCTTACGCAAACGAGATGCTGTTTGATGCGGATCTGGTGATCTATGTCGGGTGCCACACCGGCGATCAGATCAGCTGCGATTGGAAAATTCCGGCGACAGCAACGCCCATCATTCATATTGATATTGATCCCGCCGAACTGGGCCGAAACTATCCGAATACATGTGGCCTTGCGGGGCATCCGGTCAAGGTGCTGGAGCAACTGGTCGCAGCCGGTGAGGCGCAGTCGCGGGCGGCGTGGACCGCAAAATGTGCAAAAGCGCAATCGGATTGGGTCGCGAGCTATCAGGATATCATCACAAGCCCGCAACAACCCATTCGGGCCGAGCGTTTGGCATATGACCTGTCAGATGCGCTGCCGGATGATGCGATTGTTGTTGCCGATACCGGGTTTTCCGCGACCTGGACGGCGCAGCTTACAGAGTTTCGCAAACCGACACAGCAATACATCCGCGCGGCGGGATCGCTCGGGTGGGCGTTTCCTGCGGCGGTTGGCGTGAAATGTGGGCAAATGAACCGCCCGGTCATTTGCTTCACAGGTGACGGCGCGATGCATTACCACTCGTCCGAGCTTGAAACCGTTCGGCGCTGGAATATCCCGTTGATCACCATTGTGAACAACAATTCCTCGTTGGGACAGGGGCTTCGGTCGGTGAAGCAATTGTATAAGGATCGCGACGGCAATCTCGACGATTTGGTGAACTTCCACCCAATCAATTTTGCAGAGCTGGCCGAGGTCTATGGCATCAAGGGCATGCGCGTCGAGCGAGCCGAGGACATTGTCCCGACCATCAAGAAAGCAATTGAATTGGGAGAGCCGGTTGTGATTGACGTTGTCACAGACGCGGATTGCAACCCTCAGCCAGCTTGGATCCCTGCATAATGTCTCCAACGTTTGAAAATATTTGCATCATTGGTGCGGGCGTCATGGGGCACGGTATTGCCGTGGTCCATGCGCTGGGCGGCAGCAAGGTCGTTCTGTGCGATCTGTCGGACGAGGCGCTTGAAAAGGCGAAATCCCAGATTGCCGGCGCTTTTGAGACCCTGTGCGAAGGACAGGTGGCAACGGCCGCGGATGTCGCGCGGGCACAGGCGCTGATCACCTATTCAACCGATCTGGATACGGCTCTGGCGACGACCGATTATGTCGTCGAGGCCATTACCGAAGATCTGGAGGTCAAGCGGCGCATCTTCAGCCGTATCGAGGCGCTCGCGCCAAAGGATGCGGTGGTCACCAGCAACACGTCATACCTGGATATCTTTCCGGCCTTGCCCGAAGGATTGCGGGCGCGTGCCTTTGTCGTGCACTGGTACACGCCGCCCTATATCATTGATCTTGTTGATGTTGTGCCCGCGCCGGAAGTTCCGGTCGCGCTGGCGGACAAGCTTATGTCGTACCTCACGGCGCTTGGAAAGAAGCCGGTCCGGTTAAAGAAGTTCATTCCGGGCTATATCGCCAACCGGGTGCAAATGGCCATCGAGAGCGAGATTTTTCACCTGCTGGATGCCGGTATTGCCGACGCCGCAGACATTGATGAGTCGATCCGAGAGGGGCTGGCCATGCGCTTGGCCTTGTTCGGGCAGTTCAAGAAAATTGATTACACGGGCGTTAAAATCGTTCGCGACAGTCACAAGCTTGGGGCCTATGTTCCGCCGGTATTGCCGACCGGCAGTCAGGCTTTGGACAAAATGGTCGAGGACGGTCACGAGGGCGTTTCGCATGGCAGGGGCTTTTATGACTACGCCGGGCAATCCCCGATCGAGCTGTTCCATGAGCGCGACATGAACCTCATGGCGGTAAAGCGCGCGTTAAAGCCACTCAAGACATAATTCGCTCGTCTCCTCCCTGAGCGAATTTGGTAGGGCCGCACCCCAGGGTTTCTTGGGTGTGCGGTCTTTGCCGTTGTCGGGGCAATTTTCATCACTGTCTTTCACTGTCGGCGGGGCCTCCGCGCGATTTTCTATTCATTTAAACGTTCTGTTTTCAGCGGCTTAGGGGGTTGTTGTCCGAGCTGGCCCTGTGGTTGGGGAAATTCCTTGCGTTATTTGAGATCTCAGATCACAATATGCCTTGTCTCACGGAGGAAAGAGACGAATCGACAACGGCACTGCCCGCATCGCGGCATGTGCCGCCAACGAATTGGCGTTTCGTCGCCAGCAGGAGGAAAGAATTCATGTTCACCAAACGAGGTTTTTTGGCCGCGACCGTCGCAGCCAGCGCGCTTTTCACAGCACATTTCGCATCCGCACAGGACACCACGCAAATCGGCTTTTTCGGGCCGCTGACAGGCCCAAGCGCCCAGCTTGGACAATCCTTGCGCAATGGCGCCTTGGTTGCGCTTGACGAGATCAACGCCGCTGGCGGTGTGTTGGGGCACCAAATCGAAATGATCGAATACGACGACCGTTCGTCCCCCGAACAGGCCGTGCGTTCCGCGACCAAACTGGTGCAAGTCGACAATGTCGCCTTTATCGTCGGCTCTCTGCACAGTGGCAATATCCTGGCGTCCGGCCCTGTCATTGAAGAGGCCCAGGTCCCTCTTATCGGGGCAGGCACGTCGCCGACATGGCTGGAAAGTGGTTACACCTATCTGTTCCGTGCGCTTGGCAACAGCAGCCTGTCGATCAAGGAGTTGGCAAAATACGCCAAGGCGCACGAGCTGAACGAGATTGTCGTATTCCACACCAATGACGAATACGGCAACGCGGGCGCAAAAGCATTCTCGATGACCGCCGAGGAATATGGCCTCTCGTTGGTTGGCGATGAATCCTTCACCCGTGGCGACCGTGATTTCACCGGGCAAATCGCATCAATCGTAAAGGCGTCGCCGGATGCGGTTTTGATCTGGGCGATTGGCGATGACCTTGGCCCCGTGACCAAGCAATTGCGTCAGCTGGGCTATTTTGGCCCGATCCTGGGGGCCGAAGGCTATACCACGCCGGAAGCGATTGAAATCGCCGGATCGACGGCGAATGGCGTTATCCTTGCCTCGCAATACCTGCTGCCAAACTTCCCCGAGGAGGCATCGAATGACGCGATCAAAAGCTTTCTTGAGGATTACGTCGCATTGATCGGACGTATGCCGGATTCCGACAATTCCTATCGCGGCTATGATGCGGTGAAGCTTTTTGCAGAGGCCGCAGAAGCCGCCGGAACATTCGACGGCGCAACCCTGCGCGATGCGATCAACAATATCGAAGGGTATGAGGGGCTCGCCGGGACGTTCAATTTCGTTGGCGGTCAAGGCGAGGGGATCGACGCGGTCCGCTTGTTTGCAATCGAAGACGGCAACTTCTCCGAAGTGCAATAATCCCTAATCGCAACTCTGGGCCTGTGGCATCCCCTGCCGCAGGCCTCTCTTATGCAGGCGGCATACAATGCAATTTTTCATCCAACTTGCCCTCGGCGGGCTGATGGTCGGCGCCATCTATGCGCTGCTCGGAATGGGGTATAGCCTTATCTACCGCGCGTCGGGATTGTTGACCTTCGCCCAGGGCGACTACTTCATGCTTGGCGCATTTCTTACCTTTACCTTTTCGGTATTGGTGGGACTTCCGTTCTTTGTGGTCCTGCCCCTTGTTGGCGCGCTGATGCTTGGGCTCGGGTTCTTGACCGAACGGGTGTTGATCGGCCCGCTCATTGCGCGCGGAAGCGGCCCGATTTACATCGTTCTTGCGACCATTGGCCTTTCTATCTTCTTGCAGAACATGGCGATGATCATTTGGGGCAGCCAAGGGTTTCATGTGCCTTCCGTGATGGGTGATATGCCCATGAAGTTCGGCGATATCTATGTCGTTCCGCAAAATCTGGCGATTGTGTTCATCACGCTTGGCATCATGGTCGCGCTGCATATTTTCATGAACAAAAGCAAGGTCGGCACCGCGTTGCGCGCGGCGGCACAGGATAAGATGGCAGCGGCGACATTGGGCATCAATGTTGTCTTTGCGATTGGTTTGACCTGGGGGATTTCCGTCGGGTTGGCCGGGATTGCCGGTCTGTTGATCGCGCCCATTTTTGGCGTCACGGCGCACATGGGCCTTCTGGTTGGCCTCAAGGGTTTCGCCGCCGCCGTGGTCGGGGGCTATGGCTCTATCTATGGCGCTGTGATCGGGGGCTTTCTGGTTGGTTTGATCGAAGCGTTTTCCTCTGGCTACATCGATTTAAGCTTCAAGGACGTCGTGGTTTTCGGCGTGCTCTTGTTGGTGCTGTTTGTGCGCCCCGAAGGTCTTTTGCCAAGCCCTGCGTTGGAGGATCTCTGATGGGTCAGATCAATCAAAAGTATGTCCTGGCGGTGCTGTTGGTCGCGCTGGTCTGTGTGCCGCTGATATTGACCAACAACTATCTGTTGCTGGTTGCCACGTTGATCGGGATTTACATCATCGTGAACTGCGGCCTTGATATCGTGTTCGGCTATTCCGGGCAGATCACATTGGGGCAGGCCGGCTTTTACGCCATTGGGGCCTATTCTTCGGCGATCTTGTCCATTCATACCGAAATCCCGGTGATTTTCTGCATGATTTTCGGCGGTTTGCTGTCGTCGTTTCTTGGCATGTTGGTGGCCATTCCATCCGTCAAACTGGTGCACCATTTTCTGGCGATGGTGACGATCGGTTTTGGCGAAATCATTCGACTGCTTGCGATGAATGGTGGCGAACTCACAGGGGCGGCGGACGGGATTTCGTTTATCCCGAAACTGAACCTTTTTGGCTATGTCTTTGAAACGGTCGGGTCTTATTACTACTTCGTTCTGGCCTGTGTCGTGGTCTTCCTTGTGATCAAACACAACCTTGTCACCTCCCGGGTGGGGCGCGCGTTCCGGTCCATTCGTGATGACAATGCGGCGGCTGCGGCTTTCGGGATCAATGTGCGCCGGATGAAGGTCACAGCCTTCACCGTCGAGGGGTTTTTCGGCGGCTTTGGTGGCGCGCTTTATGCCCATTTGGTCGGCTTCATCAGCCCGGAAACCTTTGCGCTGCAACAGTCGGTCATCTTCCTGACCATGGTTCTGTTGGGGGGCAGCGGGACGCTTTGGGGCCCGGTGATCGGCACCGTGCTGATTTCGATCCTGTTCGAAGCTCTTCAGCCCTTTGGTCAGGTCCAGATGGTTGTCTATGGGTTGATCATCATGGTGGTCATCATGTTCCTGCCGCGCGGAATTGCAGGCACGTTGAACGACCGTTTTAACCGCCAGAATTCCAAAAAACTGGAGCTATCAAGTGACGCTTCTTAAAGTAGATAACGTAACCAAACGCTTTGCGGGATTGACGGCTGTCGACTCGTGCTCCTTTAGCGTCGAACAGGGCGCGGTTCATGCGCTGATCGGCCCGAACGGCGCGGGCAAAACCACCATGTTCAACATGATTGGCGGGGCGCTTGCGGTCTCGGATGGGGCGATCAATTTCGACGGCCAGGATTTGGCGGGGACATTGCCGCATGATCGCATGAAGATGGGCATTGCGCGCACATTTCAGCTGATCAGCCTGTTCAAAGAGATGAACGTCATCGAAAACGTCATGGCGGGGGCCTATTGTCGAACGCATTCGGGGATCTTGGCGTCGATGTTGAATTTGCCCAGTGCCCGCCGTGAAGCCGAAGCGACAAAGGCGCGGGCGCTTGAGCTGCTGGATTTTGTCGGTTTGGGCGATAGCGCGGGCGCGGGTTTGATGCTTGCCGGCAGCCTGTCTTATGGTGAGCAACGCATTCTCGAAATCGCCCGTGCGCTTGCGGGGGACCCCAAGTTGATCTTGCTGGATGAGCCTGCGGCGGGGATGAACCCGACAGAGAAAATCCGCCTTAGCGATACCATTCGACAGATCGCAAACAAGGGTGTGACCGTGTTGATCGTCGAGCATGACATGCAGCTGGTCATGGGCGTCGCGGACAAGATTACAGTGCTCGATCACGGTGTTCGGATTGCAGAAGGTCTGCCCAAGGACATCCAGAACGACCCCGAGGTCATCAGGGCCTATATTGGTGAAGGAGCCGAGCAATGCTGAGCGTCAAGGGTTTGAAGTTTCGCTATGGCAATGTCGAGACGCTGCATGGCATTGATCTGGAGGTCAATGCAGGTGAGGTTGTTGCGCTGATTGGGGCCAATGGCGCGGGCAAGACCACGACATTGCGCTGTGTTTCCGGCATCCTGAAACCCTATGCCGGGTCCATCACGTTGAATGGGGCCGATCTGACCACCATGCCACCGCATCAAATTGCGCGAAACGGAATTGGGCACGTGCTTGAGGGGCGGCATCTTTTCAAGGGGCTGACGGTGCGCGAAAATCTGTTGATGGGGTCATATGGGCGTCAGGACAGCGACGGTATTTCCGAAGATCTTGAAACCGTCTATGCGCTGTTCCCAAGGGTGAAGGAGCGTCTCGGACAGGTGAGCGGAACGCTGAGTGGTGGCGAGCAACAAATGGTGGCCATGGCGCGCTCTTTGATGGCGAAGCCCAAGATCCTGCTTTTGGACGAACCTTCCATGGGGCTTGCCCCCAAGGTCATCGATACGATTTTCGAAATCATTCACAATGTCGCTGACACGGGCTTGCCCATCCTGTTGGTCGAACAGAATGCAAAGCGCGCGTTGAACATGTCCAAGCGGGCCTATGTTCTGGAGATCGGCAATGTTGTCCTGAGCGGCTCTGGTGAGGATCTGTCAAAGGACGAGGCGGTGCAGCGCAGCTACCTCGGTGGCTAGGGGCAGGATGAATGGGGCCTGACCCCAAGGCATAGGCGCGGGATCATCGCGTGCGATCCCAGCGCGCGGTATGCGATGATACCGCAACAACAAAGGGTGCGCCCGATGGATCAGTTGCAATTCTACGTCACGGTGCGGTCGCCGTATTCCTATCTGGCGCTTGATCGCGTCGTGGCATTGGCCGAAAAACACCAGCTTGAGCTGGTTTTGAAGCCGGTTTACCCCTTGGCGATACGCTTGCCTGCGTTTTTTGACGCTGGCCATCCGGCATTGCTGACCTATCTGCGACGAGATGCCGAGCGTGTGGCGCAGATGCAGGGCATATTGTTTTCATGGCCCATGCCGGACCCGATTGTGCAGGATTTGGCGACAAGCGAAATTGCAACCGAACAGCCGCATATTCGGCGCTTGTCCCGACTGCTCGTTGCTGCATGCGACATGGGGCAGGGTGTTCAGGCCTATCGGGCAATGAGCCGTCTGTTGTTTCGCGAGCGAGGCGATTGGTCTGCCGCAGGTGCGCTAGAGGATGCGATGCGGCGTGCGGGCTGTGATTGGGCGCATCTCTGCACACATATCAAAGAAAACCCCGAGACCTGTGATCGTATCCTGTCCGCCAACAGTGCAGATCTGGACCAGGCCGGACATTGGGGCACGCCGTCACTGGTGTTCGGGGATCAGCTTTTCTTTGGGCAGGACAGGATAGAGATGTGTGATTGGTTCCTCGGCCAAACTACCTAGCCGTGTTTGCGCGCGGCTGGGCTGAGCGCAGGAAAAAGGGCCGAAGCGGCAGAAAACCACCCCGGCCAATTGTTTACTTCAATGCACCGACTTCGCGGTAATACCGCGCGGCACCCGGATGCAGCGGCATGCCGGCCCGGTCTTCGACGGCGAATTCAATGTTCAACGCCGTGGCCCAGGGCGCATCCGAAGAGATCGAGTCGAGATTGTCCCAGAACGCCTTGGTCATCTGGTAAACCGCTTCTTCATCCAGATCGGCGCGCACACCGATGCCGACCGGCGTGTCATTGGACACGACCGGGCCGTCGTTCATCTGGTTCTTGTACATGTTGGGGGCAAGTTCGGTGATATAGCGGAAATTGCCGAGATATTTGTCGACCGCCTCGCCGGTGTGATCCTCGGGCGCGATAAAGCGCACGCTTTCGGTTTCGGTGAACTGCAGGAACTGCTGGCAGGGGTCGATACAGCCGTTCACATACATGTCGATCTTGCCGTCTTGAAAGGCCTGGAAACCGGTTGCCCAGTTGGCGGTGATCGCTTCATAATCCTCACCCGCGACAAGGCCGGTCGTCGCCTCGATCCAGCCTTTGGCCGCGTTGAACGCGCCGCCGCCTGCGGGGCCGAGAAAGACGGTGGTCCCTTCGATGTCATCGAGATATTCGATGTCGCTGTCGCCACGCACGGCATAATGGTAGTCGCCATAGGGGAACCACATCAACAGCGCGAGGTTTTCGGCAAGGGCGGCGGCGTCGGCCTCTCTGGCATACATGGCCGTGCCGTTTTTCTGGAACGTGTAGATCGTCGGCGAGGTCATCCACATGTCGAGATTGCCGCGTGCGGCCTCGAGCTGGTGCACCGTGGCGGCGCCACCGCCGGCCACTTCGATCTCGACCGTGTCCTGGTTCGAGTTCACCACATTGGCGAAGGTCGCCATTGTGATCGCCTGTCCAAGGCTTGGTTCGATGGTGGCCATCTTGAGCGTTTCTGCGCCCGTCGTGGTGGCGAATGTCGTGGCGGTCAGGGCCGCCAGGGTCAGGTATCGCATCTTGTTTCCTCCCGGTTGAATGCGTTCTTGTGTCAGGTCGGTGTCGCGGCCGTGGGTCTGGCAAGGCGCGGACTTGCGATAATCAGCGCGAGGCCCAGTGCGGCGGCGGGTGCGGCGATGGCCAGTTGCGGCAGCAGGGTCAGCCCGCCCAGGGCCAGCCGCAAGACCCGCTCGATCGGGGCAGACGGTTGCGGTCAAAGCCCGCAAGCGCCGAGGCGATCAGCCACATCGCAAGGGTGAAAGCGCCGATGATCCAGAAGAAATCAAACCAGGTGACGGTCGAAATGTCGATCATGGCGCGGGACACGACCCGGTCTTCGCCGAACCATTCGAACATCACCTGAAGCTTGTACAGAACCGCCGGATGATAGACGAAAACAAAGGGGATCAGGAACCCCGCGAGGGCGATCTTGGCGGCCTCGAATCCGGTTCTGATCGGATCGGCCCCGGCGATGGGCGCGGCGGCAAAGGCCGCAAGCGCAACCGGCGGCGTGACCGTCGACATCATCGCAAAGACGACGACGAACAGGTGCAGGGTCAGCGGCGCAATGCCCACCGCGTCGATACCCGAGCTAAGCGCAATCACGATGATGAAATAGGTTGCCCCCGGCGGCAGGCCCATGCCCAGCACGATTGCCCCCAGCGCCACCACCACCAGCACCAGCGGCAGCGGACCATCGGCCAGTTCCGCCAAAAGCTGTGACAAACGACCGGCAAAGCCCGAGGTCTGGATCAACCCGACGATCAACCCGATGGCGGTCACGATGATTACGATGGTGGCGGCCATCCGGCCGGCATCAACAATCGCACGCCACAACCGGCTGGCCGAACGGAATTCGCGGAACAGGATACTCGCCGAGATCAGCGCCACAACCAGCCCGTAAAAACCGGCCTTTGGCACCGAAGGTTGGGAAAACAGGAAATAGCTGAGCGTGCCAAGCGGGATCACGAAGACCAGGCATTGCAGCCATTCCTTGCCGGTCAATTTCGGGCGTTCGGACGCGGGCAAAGCGCCGATGCCGCATTTGCGGGCCTCGAAATAGACCGCCAGAAACGTCCCGAGATAAAAGAAGATCGCAGGCAGGATCGCCGCCACCACGATGTAGCGGTATTCCAGCCCGATCTGCCCCGCGACGAAAAAGGCCACAACCCCCATCACCGGCGGCATGATCTGCCCCCCGGTCGAAGCGGCGGCCTCGACCGCGCCTGCAAAGGCGGGTTTGAACCCGGCCTTGCGGATGACCGGAATGGTCATCACCCCGGTGGACACGACGTTGGAAATCGCCGCCCCCGACAATGTGCCAAACAGCGCCGACGACGCAACCGAGGCATGCGCCGCCCCGCCGGTCATGCCACCGGTCAACCGGTTGGCGATCTTCATCAACAGATCACCCGCCCCGCTGGCCATCAGCACAGCGCCAAAGACGATAAAGATCAGAACGTTGCCGGTGACCACCTGAATCGGTTGGCCGAACATGCCGCCCGTCTGGGCCCAGAATTGCAGGATCATCTGGCGCAGGTTCTGGCTGAACGTCGACTCGGACCCGGCCAGGATACCGGTCCAGTCCGGCAGATAACCCTTGATGAAAAAGTAGACCACCCAAAGCAGGCAGAACCCGACGATAAAGCCGCCAAACAGCCGCCATGTCAGGTACAGCGTGATGGCCGTGGCCAGCGGGAACATGACATAGTCGATGCCGCGCGCCGATGGCAAAACGCCTGCGTCTGATGCAAAGATCGCGATGATCCAGCTGGTAAAGGCCGCCGCCGCCAGGATCGTCAACGCCCAGTTGACCGCCCTCAGCCCCGGTTCGCGGTGCAGCGTCAAAAGCGTGATGGCAAAGCTGAGCACGATGGGCAGCCCGACAATCAACCCGGTGGGCAGCAGGAACCCCTGCTCAAACGCGCGATAGGTGGCGCCCAGCCAATGTTCGCGCAGGAAAACCCGTTGATCGCGGCGGCTCATCTCGTCGAAGGCGGGGGTCGTGGTTTCGATGAACCAGCGGACAAAATCGCTGATCGGGCCAGAAGCGGAATACAGCACGATCACGCCGACAAAGATCGCCGCAATCACATCCGAGATGTGTTTATCAAACAGGATGCCGCGCCTCTGCGGCATTGTCTTTGCATCGGTTGTCATTGGGTTTCCTCCCCGGCCTCAGGGCCGTCCAGATGAACCTGACGCGCAGGCCCCCGGTATTTTTCTGTAAGCTCGTCCGGCACTTCGCTGCCATCGACGAGAAAGGGCAGGATGCCGCGGCGCATCGTGACACCGCGCATTGCCAAGATGTCGGCGTCGGATTTTGTCACCCGTTGCGCCATGCGCCGGCCCCATTGCCCAAGGAATTCATACAGCCGGTCGATCTGTGGCGCGTGCTCCTCCTTCGCGCCGAGATCGGTGAATTCCTGTGGGTCGGTGGCCAGGTCAAACAGCATCGGGCGAAAGCCACCTTCGAAGTGGATCAGTTTCCAGCGCCCGTCAAAAACCATGAACATCCGCGCATCGCGGGGCGTGACGCCCAGTTGCGCGGCGCGCGGCGTGACAGAATAGTCGTATTCACTGATGACGTAGTCGCGCCAATCCTCGGGCGTTTCGCCCTGAATCCACGGCATGAGCGATCGACCTTCGATGATATGATCGGCCACAGTGCCGCCTGCCGCATCGACAAATGTCGCGGCAAGGTCGATGGCCTCGACCAGCGCATCACAGGTGGTGCCGCGCGTGGCGTCGGCGCTGTCGCGTGGGTCGCAGATGATCATCGGGATCTTGACCGATGCCTCGTGAAAGAAATCCTTTTCGCCCAGCCAGTGATCGCCCAGATAATCACCATGGTCCGAGGTCAGAACGATCATCGTGTCGTCCATCTTGCCCGTGGTTTCGAGGTGATCAAGCAGGCGGCCCAATTGATCATCACATTGCTTGATCAGGCCCATATAGGCCGGGATGACCTTTTCGCGCACTGCGTCCTGCTGAAACGCCTGTGCCACGCGAATGTTGTGATAGGCGTCCAGAACAGGGTGTGGATCGTTCAGCTCCGAAGCGTCCCGCACAGGTGCCTGTATCTGGTTGTGGCCGTACATGTCGTGATAGGGCGCGGGCACGATATAAGGCCAATGCGGCTTGATAAAGGACACATGCGCGCACCAGGGGCCCTTGGCCTCGTCCACAAACCGGATGGTTTCGGAGGTCAACCACGGGGTTTCGCTGTGTTCTTCGCGGATATTTGCGGGTTTGTCGGCGTTGCGAAACATCCAGCCCGATGCGATCTCGCCATCGCTGACCCCGGCATTGGCATAATCGGCCCAGGGGTTTTCGCCGTCATACCCCTGTGCCTTCAGGAATTCGTTATAGGGGGAGCGTTTTTCGTCATAGAACCCATCCGGCCCCATCCCCCAAAGCCCGTCATCCCGCGCCCATGCGTCGAAACCGCAATCCGCCTGCCGCGCGCCGATCACGCTGTCGGGTGCCAGTCCCAGCCGCGCCATGCCCTTGGCATCGGCCTTCATGTGGGTCTTGCCCATCAGCCAGCAATCCATGCCGGCCTCACGCAGGTGATCGCCCAGTGTCACCTCGCCTACGCGCAGGGGAAATCCGTTCCACTGCGCCCCATGCGAAGACACATAGCGCCCGGTATAAAAGCTTATCCGCGAGGCGCCGCAGATTGGTGATTGTACGTAAGCATTGGTAAAGCGCACGCCGCGCGCCGCCACCCGGTCAAAATTCGGCGTATCCAATGTGGCATGACCTGCACAGCTCAAATAATCAAAGCGCAACTGATCATACATGATGAACAAGATATTCATCGCGGCCTCCCAACCTGTGCACCGCGGCGCGGCGCCCTCCCGATGGGTCAGGTGTAGCGCTGAAAATCTATTCGCACGAGAACCGAAATGTTGATGGGTATATCCTTTGGGAATACCCTAGCCAAATTCGTTCTGGGCGACCTGCAGCACGCAATCCGAAAAATACCGCACGGCCGGGGTCGGGGGACGTTCCGAGGCGGTGACAAGCGCAATTGGCGAGGACGAGAGCGGATCTTCCAGCGCCAGCGCCCGGATTTTGTACCGGCCCTCGATGATATCCAGCAGCAACGCGGGAAAGGTGCACAGCACATCGCCGCCTTCGACCATTGCCAGAATACTGGTGATGGAATCCGAGGTCACCATCGGGTCGGGCGGCGGCAACCCGCGCGAGATGAAATGCCGTTGCAGATAAGGCAGACGCGCCCGCGTGCCGATCATCAGCCAATCCGCCCCTTCCAGATCCGCCAGCCGGGTTTTGTTCACCCAGCGAGAATTGTTGCTTGCGATGATCGCGACAGGCGTGTCGACAAGATGCGCCACCGTCAGCCCGGCGGTATCCGCGGCGCGTGGTTCCGGCCCGATCACCAGATCGACCAAACCGTCGCGCACCGGGCCAAAGGCCATCGGCTCATGCCCGCCGGTGATTTGCACGCGTACCTTGGGAAAGCGCCGCTTGAACCGGCGGATGGCGCCGCCGACGATCCGGCTGGCGGCCATGGGGGACACAGTGATGTTCAGCTGCCCGGTGCCTGCGCTGCTGCGTTGTTCGACGTCTTCCTGCATCTTGCGCAATTCCGCCCGAATGATCCCGGCGCGGCGCAGAACCTGCGTGCCTTCTTCGGTCACTGCGACACCGCTTGGTGCACGTTTGAAGATCGCGGTGTTCAATTCGGCCTCGGCCTGGCGCAGGGCCTTGGTGACCGCTGGTTGGGTCTTGCCCAACAGTTTCGCGGCCGCACGAATGCTGCCGGCCTGTTCAATCGCCAAAAGCATTTCGATATGCTGTAGTTTGATCATGTGGAGGCCTCCCGCGCTCTATGCGCCAAGGTTATACCCCCAAACAATCCGTTCCTAGCCTCGCGTCCCAATCTCCCGTTGAATGCCGGTCGGAGACCTGTTGGATGCCGTGCCCGGACACTATTTCCCGATCGCCCCGGCGCGGGAAAAGACCCCAACGATCAGATCCATCGGCGTCAGACCCACCAAAGAAAGCACCGCCGGATCTGACGTGTCGCAAGAAATCTTGGGGGAATTCGACCTGTCCCTCCTTAGGCAGAGGTCGCCGCGTTCAGCGCAATGTCCATCAATTCACGGATCTTTTCTTCACGGGTTTGCGCGACGACACGGCCCAGCTCATCGTCGCCTTTCAGAACAACCAGCGTCGAGCGGCGCGGAATCCGCATCCGCGCAGCCATCTGGGAGCGGCCATAAAGATCCCAGTCAATCTCGATAAAGGTGATGTTGGCTTCATAAGCCGGGTTCTCGGCCTTCAGCTTGTCCATGACCCGCTTTTGCGCATGACAGGTGCTGCACCAGCTGGCGGTGAAATCGAGAAACAGGGTCTCGCCCGCGTCCAGCCGCGCATCCAGCATCCCGGGTTTGTAAGCCAAAGGCGCCGCACCAGCGGCATGCGGCAACAGTCCGCTGCCTGTGGTTGCAAGGAAAGCTGCGCTCAGTTGGAAAAAATCGCGTCGATGCATATCGGGGTCCTCGGGTTCACAAGATCACAGAAAAGTCGATCAGCCAGTTGGGCATATTCTGTAGCGCCCAGGCTTCGATGACATGGTTCAATCGGAACAGCAGCGCCAGCCCAACCGCAATGAAAACGCCGCCCAACACCGGGCGTGATACTTTTGCCAGGCGGCGCAGGGCCATTGTATTTTGTGCAACATAGGCCAGCGCGATGATGATGGTCGACACGCCCGCCGCAAAAAATACCATGATCCCCGTGGCGCGCAGCAGATCGTCGCCTTGGCTTGCCAGGGCGATGGCCCCGCCCAACGTCGGCCCGACACAGGGCGACCAAACCGCCCCCAACAGCAACCCGCCCAGAAACTGGCCCTGTGGTCTTGATCGGTCGATCTGATCAAGCTGTCCATCGGCGCTGGCTGCAAAACCCGCAGTTGCCGTTGAAAAGGCGGCGGAAAACCGGGGGATCACCAGCATGGTGCCAAACACAATCATCAACACCGCGCCAGCCTGGGCAATATGGTCGGAATGCAGCCCGATCAAATGGCCGAATGCGGTCACGGATACACCCAGCACGACAAAAGACAGGCTCATACCCGCCGCGAGCCACAGCGGCCCGGATCGCCCGGATTGCAGGGCGGTGGCCAGCACAATTGGCAGCACCGGCAGAACGCAGGGGTTGATCAGGGTCAGCAGCCCCGCGCCATATGCAAACAACATTTCCATCGCCCTTTTGTTGCCTCGGGCGGTTGAAATGTCATCTGACAAGTGGGTGATCGCCCCGGATCACAGGATCACAGGATCACAGGATCACAGGAACACAGGAACACAGGAACACAAGGTCACAGGGTCGACCGTGGCGTCTTGGGCGCCCGTTGTTTCGACAATTGCACCGCCAGGATACCCGCGGCGATAATCGCCACGCCAATCACATCCAGCAGCCCCAGGTTTTCTTTCAGCAGCACGGCCGCAACCGCAGCGCCAAAGAAGGGGTTCAGGAAATGAAAGGTTGCGGCCTTGACCGCGCCAATGCGGTTGACCAGCGTGAACCAGACAAAGGTGGCCAAAAGACCGGGCACAAATGTGGTGTAGATAAAGGCCAGCACCAATGACGTTGTCATCTGGACCTCAAACGGCCATTCCAATGCAAAGGACGCCACCCCAAGAATTGCCGCCCCCACAAGCATCTGCAATCCGACGATCATCATCACATTGCCGCCCGATGATGCGCCGCGGACCGACAGGGTGGCAATTGTCAGCGCCGCCGCGCCGGCCATGCACAGCGTCAGGCCAAACATATCGACACCGGCGCCAATCCGCGCGCCCATGATCACCATGACCCCGCCAAACCCGGCGACCAGCCCGGCCACCGCCAGCCTTGGCAGTTTTTCGCGAAAGAACACCCAGCCCGCCAGCGCCACCATAAGCGGCATTGTGGATGCGATGATCGAGGCCAGTGAAGCTTCGATGGTTCGCATGGCGACAAAATTCAGGCCAAGGTACATCGCGTTCTGGCATATGCCGAACACCAGCGTCGCCCGCCATTGCAAGCGGCTGAGCCGGAAGTTCTGGCCCATGGCCAATGCGATGGCGATCCCGATCACCCCGGACACCAGAAACCGCAGCGCCAAAGACCCCATCGGCGGGGCATAGGCAACGATGATCCGGGCCGAGGTAAAGGCCGAAGACCACATGGCGGCAAAAGCCAGGCCCATCAATATCGCACGTAAATCCATGGGCTCTTCCTATGGCGGAGGGTGGGGAATGAAAAGCGGCGTTATTGCACGACCTTGGTCGGACCATAGGCGGCGCGGAACCGGGCATGTGCCGCATCATAGGCGCCCTGCAATTCTGTATTGGGGGCAACCACGCCTGCGATGTCGGGCGGGGTCATGATGTCCTGCCAATTTGCGCCCGCGGCGGCCATGCCCAATCGCGCGGCCCCCAGGGCCGCACCGAATTCACCATCGGCCGGCAGCGCCAGTGGCACGCCCAACACGGTGGCGATCAATTGCAACCAATAATCCGACCGGCTGCCGCCCCCCAGCGCAATCAATTGCTCGATCCGTGCGCCGGTCTGGACCAGCGCATCGAAACTGTCGCGCAGACCAAAGGCCACACCTTCCAGCACCGCGCGGGTCATATCCTCGCGGCTGGTGGCGGTGGACAGCCCGGTGAAGCTGCCGCGAATGGCGGCATCGTTATGCGGTGTGCGTTCGCCCGACAAATAGGGCAGGAACCGGACCTGTCCCGGCGGCTGCAAATCCCGCAGCGGCGCAGTCAGTTCCGCGGGCGTGGCCCCGGTGATTTGTGCCAGCCAATTGAGACTGTCGGTCGCCGACAACATCACGCCCATCTGATACCATTGCCCGGGCACGGCATGGCAAAAGGTATGCACCGCAGTTTCCGGTGCCGGGGCATAGCCATCGCGTGCCGCCAGCAGCACACCCGAGGTGCCGAGCGAGACAAATCCCTGACCTTCGTTCAGCGCGCCAATGCCACAGGCCGCCGCCGCATTGTCCCCAGCGCCGCCGGCAACCGACACCGGGCCGCGCAATCCCCATTTTTGGCAGAGCTCTTCGCGCAATTGTCCGGCTTCTTCGCTGCCTTCGACCAGTCTTGGCATCTGGTCGCGGCGCATGTGACCGGCGGCCAGCAGGTCATCGGACCAATCCCGTCGCCCCGTGTTCAGCCAGGAGGTGCCGGCGCTGTCGGACATATCGGCGACATAGGCGCCGGTCAGGTGGAAATTGACATAGGCCGTCGGCAAAAGCACCTTGGCCACCTGATCAAACAGCTCGGGCTCATGGGTGCGGACCCAATCCAGCTTGGGCGCGGTAAAGCCCGGAAAAACGATATTGCCGGATTCGGCGCGCAGGATCGGCAATGCGTCAAGGCGCGCGGCCTCCTGACTGGCGCGGCTGTCGTTCCACAGAATACAGGGGCGCAGCACCTTGCCGTCGCCATCCAGCAGGGTCGCGCCATGCATATGACCGGCCACGCCGATGCCGCGCAGGTCGGCAAATCCGGGGCAGGTGGTGCGCAGTTCCTCGATCGCGCTGTCCAGAGCGGCAATCCAGTCGGCGGGGTCTTGTTCCGACCAGCCCGGATGGGGGTGATGGGCGCGGTAATGGCGTTCCGTCGCGCCCAGCGGCGCGCCGTCTTCTGTCACCAAAAGCGCCCGCAATCCCGATGTCCCCAGATCAATGCCAAGATAGCTCATGATCGCAATTCCCCTTCGCAGTGATGTCTCTGTCGCTCGGGTGTCGTGGCGCCCGTGCCATGTTTCAAAACCACTGGCCGGTTTCCATCAACCCTAAATCCAGCAATTGCCGCGAATGCCATTCGAAGGGCACAGAGTTTTTCCAGGTGAACTGGTGAATATCAAAGGTCGATCCGGCGTTCAGTTTCAGCGCCTTGGCCGTGCGGAACGAGGCAACCACCGCCGTCAGGTTGTTGTGCCAGGGGCAGGCGTAGGTGTTGAATTCCTCGTCATCAAAGGTGTTGTCCGGACGCATCGTGAGCTTGGGTTTGGCACGGAAAATCGACACCCGGTCGATCTTGCGCCGTGTGGGGGGCACATGTTCCTCGTACCGCCAGCGCAAACCGCCGTGGAAATCCAACTGTCGTTCTTTGGGGTGACCATGGTTCTTCGGGTCCGGGCGGGCCAGCGCATAATACCCGCTGCGGTCGATCTGGGCGTCGTCCAGTGACACAGCATTGGGAAATTTGTTCAGATCCTGGGCATAAAGATCAACCACAAAGGTCAACATCGCATCGCGCCGTTCCTCGGCGTGGAAGGTCAGCATTTCGCTGATGGTGCGGGTTTCGCAAAACGGATAGAACAGATATTCCGCATTGTAACAATAATAGAGCCAGCTGGTCCCCGCGACCGGGATCACCGCATTGACCAATGCCTCGATCCCGCCATCCCGTGCGGTGGTGTGATCGACACGGCAGATGCCATCGCTCAGATCATCGGGAAGGTTCACCCGGTCGGGCATGAAGCCTACAATTGTCTTGAACCCAAGATGCTGATGGTGGCGCAGCGTCGAGGCAATTTCAACATCGTCTTCGCACAGGATCAGCGCAACCGGGCCTTTGGCCAGAACGGCCTTGCCGCGCGCCAGAAAGTCCAGGAGAGAGGAAAACCGCATGTCTGTCATTTTGCCATGATCTTGAAATTTCGCTGCATCGACACCCCGAAGCTTGCCGCAAACTCGGTGAATTTTGTGTGCATTGCAAGACAGGTGGTTTTTGCTGTACCTAGACGCCTTCTAACCTGCCCTCAGACCGGCCTTATGACGCGCCCAAGGATTTGACAATGTCCGACCCCAAAAAGCTTTTTATCAAGACCTACGGCTGCCAGATGAATGTCTATGACAGCGAAAGGATGGCGGAATCGCTGGGCGGGCAGGGCTATGTCGAAACCAAAAGCCCCGAAGACGCGGACATGATCCTGCTGAACACCTGTCACATTCGGGAAAAGGCGGCGGAAAAGGTCTATTCCGAATTAGGTCGCTACAGGGGATTGAAAGAGGCCAAGCCGGATCTGAAAATCGGCGTTGCGGGCTGTGTCGCCCAGGCCGAGGGACAGGAAATCATGCGCCGTCAGCCGATGGTCGATTTGGTGGTGGGCCCGCAAAGCTATCACCGCCTGCCCGAGCTGGAGGCCAAGACGCGGGACGGGTCCAAGGCATTGGACACCGATTTCCCCGAAGAAGACAAATTCGAGCACCTGAAATCCCGGCCCAAGGCGGCCCGTGGCCCCACCGCCTTTCTCACTGTTCAGGAAGGCTGCGACAAGTTCTGTGCCTTCTGCGTTGTGCCCTATACCCGGGGCGCCGAAGTGTCACGCCCGGTGACACAGGTTCTGGACGAGGCCCGCGAGCTGGTCGATCGCGGTGTGCGCGAAGTGACGTTGCTTGGGCAGAACGTGAATGCCTATCATGGTGCGGGGCAGGGCGGGGATTGGTCGCTGGCGCGGCTGATCGACGGTCTGGCCGAGATCGACGGTCTGGAACGCATTCGCTATACCACCAGCCATCCCAACGACATGTCGGACGATCTGATCGCCGCCCATGCGGACTGCGCGAAGCTGATGCCCTATTTGCATCTGCCGGTACAGGCCGGATCTGACAAGATCCTGAAGCGGATGAACCGGGCCCATACGGCCGAGAGCTATCTGCGTCTGATTGAACGGCTGCGGGTGGCGCGGCCTGATATGCATTTTTCCGGCGATTTCATTGTCGGCTTCCCGGAAGAAACCGAAGAGGATTTTCAGGCGACGCTCGATCTGATCCGCGAAGTGCGCTACGGCACGGCCTATTCGTTCAAATATTCCACCCGCCCCGGAACCCCCGCTGCCGAACGCCCTCAGGTCGAAGAAGCGGTGAAAAGCGAACGGTTGCAACGGCTTCAGACGCTGATCAGCGAACAACAACGCGCCCTTCAGGATGCGATGGTCGGGCGCGAAGTGTCGGTCCTGTTTGAAAAGTCGGGGCGTATGCCGGGCCAGATGGTCGGAAAATCCGAATATCTTCATGCGGTGCATGTCACCGATGCCAAGGTCGCGCGCGGCGACACCGCCCGCGTGCGCGTCGTCGAAAGCCTGACCAATTCACTGGCGGGCGTCCTGGCCTGAGCGCGGCGCCCCGCGTCATTGCCGGGGAAAGGCCAGGGCGGGGTGACCCCGCCCTTTGCTCATGTTCGTCTGGGTCGTGCTTGTTCGGATCGACCAGGCGTTAGTAGTTGTGCTTGCGATGCGACGCGCGGTCGTAATAAATCCGCAGCATCGTTGATTTCAGCCCCTCGGGGTTGCCGACCAACGCCGGGTCGCGGCAGACCCGTTCTGCAATCGCATGGGCGTTGGGGAAGTCATAGCCAATCGCCACCAGGCTGTCGATGAACACCGGATTCGGGCGATCCCAGATCACGTCGTTCCACGGGCCCCGAAAACAGCTGACAACGATTTGCGTCCCGGTCGGACCATAGGCGCCGTGGTGGCTGTGTTTGTGCTTGCCACCCGCCATCGCAGGGGCCGCGAAGGCCGCACAGACGGCAGCCAGGACAATTGCTTTTTTCATGGTGTATTCCTAATCGAATGGTGCGGCCAAATGCTTTGGCCTGGGAAGCGCATTGCGCACGATCGTGGCCCGGCAGATGGGCTGCGCCGTGACAGGGTGCAACGTGACTGCTTGCGAGATTAATCTTCTGTTAACACTTTCCAAAGAGGTTTTTCTCTTTGGTTACAAATTGACATCAATCCGACGTATCAATCGGAATTGTTCGCAAATCCGGGTCATTTGTCACCGGCGAAATCGCTGCTGCTTTTTGCGGCCAGGATGAACAGAGCGACCTAACTGCCTGAGAAACATTGCACTCTGACCGCTGTGGATAAGTCAAATAATCGCCGATATAGCGGAACATCCGCCAAACCCCCGCAATATCTGGATTTTTTCCTTCACACCTCTGGATTGTTTGTTAAAGTGTTGAATATAGAATGAGTTAGGGTTCCGCTGGGATTGATTCTCTTTGCGGCGGGCCCCTCGGGGGAAACACTTTAACAAGGGACAAAAAGCTGTGGGGACTTTTATCACCAAAGCCTTTCGGGCCGCTGCCATGGGTTGCGCCACCGCTGCTGTTGTTGCCCTGTTCTCGGCCAGCATGGCCGATGCGCAGGCGTTTACGCGTGACACACCGTCACAAAACGGACGGGACAGGGGCCAATATATTCCGGAAATCGTGCTGACACCGGATGGCTGCGAGGTCTGGGCCGCAGATGATGGCGCCGAAGGCTATGCATCGAACCGGCTGACCCGCAAAGGCACGCCCATCTGTCATGATGTGACCTCCTGCGGTGTGCTGAATGCCGATCAGTTCTTTGCCACGGACAGCTATCGTATCCATTCCCAGGGCCGCGCCCGGTTGCAGCAGTTCTTTCAGAGTTCGTCTGCGTTTGCCTATACAATTGTTGGTCACACCGACAGCCGCGCCAGCTACGAATATAACCAACGTTTGAGCTACAATCGCGCGGTTTCGGTCGCCAAGGTCGCCAAATCGGTTGGTGCGAAAATTGTCGACGTGCGTGGCATGGGCGAAACCGCCCCCGTCGCCACCAATAGTACGCGCGACGGCATGGCCCGCAATCGCCGCGTTGAAATCCTGTGCTTCCAGTAAGGGGACGCGACATGAAAATCGTCAAACTCTGTGCCGCCCTGTCGCTGGGCTTTGTTGTCGCTGCCTGCGACGAAGGCGTGCGCGGCTATCCTGCCGACAAAACGGTGGATCGCGGCATCAATGACCATTCGCTGAAAACCCTGAAATGGGGCATTTTTGTGGATCCTGATGGTTGCGACCACTGGATCTCGGATGATGGTGTCGAAGGGTATCAGGTCAATCGGCTTGACCGCTACGGCAAACCGGTGTGTTCCGGTGTCGCCCCGCCGACATATACTGCCGGTGATTTCAAGGGCGGGTCGTTTATTCCCGATCCCAACTGATCACCACTGGCGATCCAGAATAATGAACAGCCGCGGGGGTCGTCCTGCGGCTGTTTCTGTTTGCGAAGGTGAACGGGAAAGCCCGGTTTTTCTCAAAACGCCGCAAATTCATGAAGCCCAGGTGACATTTTCCAACCGGCCCCTTGCCAAGGCTTGAAGTCTCGGCTTTGCTGATTACCATATATTCGACGGAGGCCGAATTGGACCCACAGCATCTTGATGACACGACCGCAGCGGACACCCTGCAAGAAACAGTGCTGGAATTTCCTGACAACCGCTTGCTGATCGACCTGTGTGGTGAATTCGACCGCAATCTTGCGGCCATTGAATCGCGTGTGTCGGTTCAGATTCTGCGCCGTGGCAACCATCTGGCCGTGATCGGCGGGGACGAGGCCCGCCAACAGGCCGCCGATGTCCTTACCGCGCTTTATCAACGGCTAGAGGCCGGGCGCACAGTTGAAACAGGTGACATTGACCGCGAATTGCGCATGGCGCCAGAGGACGAAGGCAGCCGTGACGGCGACCAGCTGGATATGTTCCCCGGCGGCCATGTGGAAATCAAAACCCGCAAGAAACTGATCGAACCGCGCACTGATGCGCAAAAACGCTATGTGCGCTCGTTGTTCGAAAAAGAGCTGGCCTTTGGCATCGGCCCGGCCTGGCACGGGCAAGACCTATCTCGCCGTGGCGGTGGGCGTGAACATGTTCATGAACGGCAATGTCGACCGGATCATCCTGTCGCGCCCTGCGGTCGAAGCCGGTGAAAAGCTCGGTTATCTGCCCGGTGACATGAAGGACAAGGTCGATCCCTACATGCAGCCGCTTTATGACGCGCTGAATGATTTTCTGCAGGCCAAACAGCTGGCGAAATTGATCGAAGAAAAGAAAATCGAAATTGCGCCACTGGCCTTTATGCGCGGTCGCACCCTGGCAAATGCCTTTGTGGTGCTGGACGAGGCACAGAACGCCACCTCGATGCAGATGAAAATGTTCCTGACCCGCCTTGGCGAAGGCTCGCGCATGGTCATCACCGGCGACCGCACCCAGATCGACCTGCCACGCGGGGTCGCATCGGGGCTTGCAGATGCCGAGCGGCTGCTCAATATGATCCCCAATATCGCCTTCAACTATTTCACATCCAAGGATGTGGTGCGCCATCCGCTGGTTGCGGCGATTATTGAAGCCTATGAACGGGATGCGGCTGCGCCTTGATGCGGGTCCAGCCCTTCTTCTGTTGATAAATATCCCGGGGGTCCGGGGGCAGCGCCCCCGAAATTGTGCCATATGCTGACGGAAACACTTATCGAAGATCCAAATTGGCAGCAGATCGAATTTCCGGATCTGGCCGAAACCGCGTCGCGGGCGGTGCTGGGGCATCTGGACCTTGATCCCGAACATTTCGAAATCGCAATTCTGGCCTGTGACGATGCCCGCATCGCCACATTGAACGCCGACTTTCGCGGCAAACCGCAGCCGACCAATGTTCTGTCCTGGCCAGAGGAGGATCTTTCCGCCCAGATCGCAGGCCACCCCCCCGAAGAGCCGCCAACCGGCGGCGATGAGGCACAGCCGCTGGGCGATATTGCCATCGCTTTTGGCACCTGCCAACGCGAGGCCGAGGATCAGAACAAGCGGTTTGACGCCCATGTGACCCATTTGGTTGTTCATGGGGTGTTACATTTGCTCGGCTATGACCATATCCGCGACAAGGATGCCACTGTCATGGAGGCACATGAACGTGCCATACTTGGCAAATTGGGTATTTCAGACCCATATAGAGACGAATTGGGCGATTGACGCCCACAGCGGACAGGACGATGGACGATACAGATCCCCCTTCTAATGCAGCGCAACGCGCGCAATCCGAACCCCAGACCATTCAGAAAACCGGATTTTTTCGTCGGATTTTTTCGGCGTTTCGCCCAACCCCTGTGACACCAGAGGTGGCGAACGGCACCTCGATGCCGGCGCCTATGCCGATGACACATGGGATGATCAATCTGCGGCGTCTGACGGTCGAAGACGTGGCAATCCCCAAGGCCGACATTGTCGCCGTGCCGGTGACCATCACCCGCGAGGATCTTTTGGATGTGTTCCGCGACAGCGGGCTCAGCCGCCTGCCGGTCTATGATGGCACCCTGGACACGCCGCTTGGCATGGTTCACCTCAAGGATTTTGCCCTGAAACACGGCTTTAACAGCGGCCCGGGCGGGCGCTTTGCGCTCAAGGCGATGATGCGGCCGCTGTTGTTTGTGCCGCCCTCGATGCCGATTGGCGTGTTGCTGACCAAGATGCAGGCCGAACGGCGCCATATGGCGCTGGTGATTGACGAATACGGCGGGGTCGACGGGCTTGCCACGATCGAGGATCTGATCGAACAGGTGATCGGCGAGATCGAGGATGAGCACGACGTCGACGAAGACAAGCTCTGGGCGCAGGAAAAAGGCGGCACATATCTGGCGCTGGCCAAAACACCGCTGGACGAATTCCAGGCCGAAATCGGCATTGATCTGACCGCGACCGATGCGGTCGACGCCGAGGAAATCGACACACTGGGCGGGTTGGTGTTTGTGCTGGCGGGCCATGTGCCGGCGCGTGGCGAAATGGTGCCGCATCCCGATGGACCGGAGTTCGAGGTCGTCGACGCCGATCCACGGCGGATCAAACGTCTGCGTGTCCGTCTGCACAGCAGCCCGCATCCGCAGGCCGAAGCGGTCGAGCTCAAGGCGGGATAGAATGTTGGCGCGTTTCGCCGATTGGGTCGCTGCGCGTGCTCTGCGCCGTGGGTCGGCGGCGACGCTGTTGGGCGCATTGGTGGCCCTGGGGCAGGTGCCCTTTGGCTGGGTCGCCCCATCCTTTCTTGCCTTGGCGGTTCTGCTGGCCCTGTTCCAGACCGTGACGACATCCCGGACCGCGGCAACCCCACGACAGGCGATGATCCTGGGCTGGTTGGCGGGCACCGGGTATTTCGCCGTTGCGCTGAACTGGATTGTGGAACCATTCCTGATCGAGCCAGAGCTTTATGGCTGGCTGGCACCTTTCGGCCTGTTTGGCTTGTCCGGTGGGTTGGCGCTGTTCTGGGCGCCGGCCTTCTGGGGGGCTGCGCGCCTTGGCGGTGGGGCCATGCGGTTGGCTTTGGCGCTCGCGGTTGTGGAACTGGCGCGTGGCTATGTGTTGACCGGTTTTCCCTGGGCGCTGATCGGCTACATCTGGATTGACAGCGCCTTTGCCCAATGGGCGGCCTGGATCGGCCCCTATGGTCTGACCGCGCTGACCCTGGCCATGGCGGCTTTGCCCGTTTGGTTGTGGCATCGATTGCAGGTGACATTGCCCCTGTTGGGGGCGGCACGGGTGTTTGGCCTGACACTCGGTCTTGGCACCGTGTTGTGGTACGCGGGGCTCACCCAGGCCACCAGTTACGATGCGACGGGACCGGCGCCGGACGCGCCGGTTTTGCGCCTGATCCAACCCAACGCGCCGCAAGATCAGAAATGGGATCCCGAAATGATCCCGGTGTTTTTCAACCGCATGGTGGATTATTCCGCCGCCGCGCCGAAACCCGATCTGGTGATCTGGCCGGAAAGCGCCGTTCCGGTCCTATTGAACGAGGGCGCAGAGACCCTAGGCTATATTTCCGAGGCGGCAGAGGCGACCCCGTTGTTGCTGGGGATACAACGTAGCGAAGGTTCGGATTTCTATAATTCCGCGGCTTACGTCGATGAAAACGGGGCTGTAACAGCAGTATATGACAAGTTTCATTTGGTGCCATTCGGGGAATTCATGCCGTTTCCCGGCTTTTGGCAGCGGCTGGGGATAACTGGTCTCGCCGCGCGGGTCGAGGCCGGGTATTCCGCCGGGCCGGGGCCGCGCACGCTGAACCTTGGGGCTGTCAAAGCTTTGGTGTTGATCTGTTACGAGGCGGTTTTCCCGCAATACGCGCGCCATACCCCCCGCCCGGATGTGTTGATTCAGTTGACCAACGACGCCTGGTTCGGCGCCAATTCGGGCCCCTACCAACATCTGGCACAGGCGCGCATGCGGGCCATCGAAACCGGCCTGCCCATGGTGCGGGTCGCGAACACCGGGGTGTCGGCGGTGATTGATGCCAAGGGCAGGATCATTGATTTCCTGCCGCTGAACACTGCGGGATATCTGGACGCGCCGCTGCCGCCTGCGCAGGGCGCAACACCCTACGCACGCAGTGGCGATCTTCCTTTAACGTTGTTGCTGTTAGTTCTCGTTTTGAGCCAAATCATGCTGCAAAGACGCAATAGCGATTGACCCTGCTGCCCCTGCGGCATACCGCGGAGCAATCCGGTGTCACAACGGCTTCCTGGCGTGGCACTCTTCATCAATGGAGCGACCTCAATGTCTCGTAATGCCTATGTTTTCACCTCAGAGTTCTGTTTCTGAGGGTCACCCAGACAAAGTTTGTGACCGGATTTCCGATGCGGTGCTGGATGCACTTTTGACCGAAGAACCAACCGCGCGCGTCGCCTGTGAAACCTTTGCCACCAGCGGCATGGTGGTGATCGGCGGCGAAGTTGGCCTGTCCAGTCAGGAGCGCCTGCGCGATTATATGGGCCGGATCGGCCAAATCGCGCGCGATTGCATTCAGGACATTGGATATGAGCAGGAAAAATTCCATTGGAACACCTGCCATGTGCTGAACTTTCTGCACGAACAATCGGCCCATATCGCCCAAGGCGTGGATCGCGACGGCGCGGGCGATCAGGGCATTATGTTTGGCTATGCGGTCAAGGAAACGCCCGAGCTGATGCCAGCGCCGATCCAGTATTCCCACGCGATCCTGCGGCGTCTGGCCGAGGCACGCAAAACCGGCGCGGCCCCGTCGCTGCGCCCGGATGCGAAATCCCAGCTTTCGGTGCGTTATGAAGACGGCAAACCGGTTGAGGTCACCTCGATCGTGCTGTCGACCCAACATGAAAGCGAAGATCAATCCGCCGATGACATCCGCGCGATTGTCGAACCTTATATTCGCGAAGTGCTGCCGGCGGAGTGGGTGACTGACAAGACCGAATGGTGGGTGAACCCGACCGGCACCTTTGTCATCGGTGGCCCCGATGGCGATGCCCGGCCTGACCGGACGCAAGATCATCGTTGACACCTACGGGGGTGCGGCCCCGCATGGCGGCGGCGCGTTTTCCGGCAAAGATCCGACCAAGGTCGACCGCTCTGCCGCTTATGCTGCGCGCTATCTGGCCAAAAACGTGGTTGCCGCCGGCATGGCCGAGCGTTGTACCTTGCAGCTGAGCTATGCCATCGGCGTGGCCAAGCCGTTGTCGATCTATGTGGATACCCACGGCACGGGTGAGGTTTCGGAGGCCGAGATCGAAAAAGCAGTGTCGCAATGCATGGATCTGACCCCGCGCGGCATTCGCGATCACCTGGACCTGAACAAACCAATTTATCAGCGTACGGCGGCCTATGGCCATTTCGGCCGTGCGCCGGATGCGGATGGTGGTTTCAGCTGGGAAAAGACCGATTTGGTCGACGCGTTGAAAAAGGCGGTTTGATGCCGGCCTGATCTGGGCCTGATCTGGGCCCGACGCAGATCAGACTTGAAAATTGTAACGCCCCTTCGCGTCGTCGAGGGGGCGTTTTTTTACATGCTGCCACTGTCCCGGACGTGATCCGGGACCTCCGCTGAAACTTGCGATAGGTCCCGGATCAAGCCCGGGACAGCGATGCCGGGATGGTGATGCCGGGACAATGACGCGGCGCGTGAAAAAATCTTGCAAAATTTCACGACTCGCGCCACCATGAAATTCGTCGGGATAATTTCATGAGGGCGCATATGCAGGATCACTCTCCGCACAGTCAGAGCCTCGGGGCGGATTTGCGGGCCTTGCGTCGGGCGCGCGGCATGACGCTGGCGGATCTGGCGACGGGGTTGGGGCGGTCTGTGGGCTGGCTTAGCCAGGTGGAACGGGATCTTTCAGAACCTTCAATTTCTGATCTGCGCCAGATCAGCGCGGCATTGGATGTGCCGGTGTCGATGTTGTTCGGCCAGGCGCCGGCGCCCGCAGACGAGGTTGGTCATGTGGTGCGCCGCAATGCGCGCCGCCCGATCGGCGCGCGTGCCGCGGGGCTGGTCGAGGAGCTTTTGTCACCGGATCTGACCGATGACTTCGAAATGGTGCACTCCAGCTTTCAACCCCACAGCGAAATTGGCGAAACCGTGCGCAGGCCGACACAGGAGGTCGGTTATCTGATGTCCGGCAAGCTCGATCTGGAAATCGCCGGACGTCGGTTCACCCTGCACCCCGGCGACAGTTTCCGCATCCGGGGCGAGCCGTTTCGCTGGAGCAATCCCTATGACGAACCGGCCGTGGCGATCTGGGTCATCGCCCCGCCGGTCTATTGATAGAATTGGAGAGACAGCCATGAGCGATATTTACCAAAAGGATGCAAATCCTCGGTCCTTTCCGACACAGACGCGCGTGGTCATTATCGGCGGCGGCGCGGTCGGGGTGTCCTGTGCCTATCACATTGCTCGGGCGGGCTGGGATGTGGTGGTTCTGGAAAAGAACGAATTGACCGCCGGCAGCACATGGCACGCCGCAGGCAATTGTCCCAACTTCTCGACCAATTGGGCGGTGATGAACATGCAGCGGTATTCGCTGGATCTGTATCGTCGGCTGTCGGACGAGGTTGATTATCCCATCAACTATCATGTCACCGGTTCAATCCGGCTGGGGCACAGCCGCGAAAGGATGATGGAATTTGAACGTGCCTTGAGCATGGGGAATTATCAGGGGCTCAGCCTTGAGATGTTGCAGGTTTCGGACCTGAAGGACCGATATCCCTTCATGGAGGTGCACGACCTTGCCGGGGCGCTTTACGATCCTGACGACGGAGATATTGACCCGGCGCAATTGACCCAGGCGCTGGCGCGCGGCGCGCGGATGGCGGGGGCGCAGATCGAACGTTTCTGCCCGGCCACAGGTGTCAGCCGCAAGGGTGATCAGTGGATTGTGCACACCGAAAAGGGCGATATCGCTTGTGAGAAAGTGGTGAACGCGGCGGGTTATTATGCCCAACGCGTCGGCGAATGGTTCAAACCCTATGGCGGGCGCACCGTGCCGATGACGGTGATGAGTCACCAGTATTTCCTGACAGAACCGGTGCAGGAGATCGAGGATTGGACCAAAGAGCATGGCAAGCTGCCGCTCTTGCGTGATGTCGACAGCTCTTACTATCTGCGGCAGGAAAAGACCGGGCTGAACCTTGGCCCCTATGAGCGCAATTGCCGGGCGCATTGGGTTACGCCGGATGATCCGATGCCCGATGATTTCTCGTTCCAGCTTTACCCCGACGATCTGGAGCGGCTGGAATGGTATATCGAGGATGCGATGGCCCGGGTGCCGATCCTTGGCACCTCTGGCGTGGGCCGTGTCATCAATGGCCCGATCCCCTATGCCCCCGACGGCTTGCCCCTGATTGGCCCGATGCCGGGGGTGACAAATGCCTATGAGGCCTGTGTCTTTACCTTTGGCATCACCCAGGCCGGTGGCGCGGGCAAGGTTCTGGCGGAATGGGTGACCGAGGGCCAGACCGAATGGGACATGTGGGCCGTCGATCCCCGCCGATATACCGGCTACGTGGATCAGGACTATTGCAACGCCAAGGCGATCGAGACCTATGGCCATGAATACGCCATGCATTTTCCGCACCACTCCTGGCCGGCCGGTCGCGACAAACGGTTGTCGCCGCTGCATTCCCGTCTGCTGGGGGCGGGGGCGCAACTGGGGGTCTATAACGGTTGGGAGCGGGCGAATTGGTTTGCCGCTCCCGGCGATGATACCAGCGAAGAGGCGACCCAGACCTGGCACCGAAACGGCCCCTGGCAGGCGCGTATTCGCGAAGAATGCGAAGCGGTGCGCGATCACTGTGGCATCCTCGCGATTTCCGGCTTCACCCGGCTAAAGGTCGAAGGCCCCGGCGCACGCGCCTATGTTGATGGGCTCACGGCCTCGCGCCTGCCGAAACCGGGGCGCGTCGGGTTGGCGTATTTCCCCGACACACGCGGGCGGATATTGACCGAAACCTCGGTGATGGTGCACGGCGAAGATGAGGTTGGCCTGATCACTGCGGCCATGGCGCAATGGCATGATGGTGAACTGCTGTCGCGGCAAGCCCCCGACGGTATTGTGGTTTCCGACCACAGCGATGCGGTTGAATGCCTATTGGTGACGGGGCCAAAAGCGCGCGATATCCTTGAACCTTTGACGGATCACGACCTGACAAAACCCTGGCTGTCGGTCAGTTTCAAAGGTCAGGTCGCGGGCAGGGACGCTGCCCTTGTCCGGGTGTCTTACGCGGGCGAGCTGGGTTGGGAAATTCACTGTGCTGCCGAGGATGCCCCGGCGATCTGGGATGCTGTGACCGCTGCCGGGGCCAGACCCTTTGGCATGTATGCGCTGGATTCTCTGCGGCTTGAGAAGGGGTATCGCGCCTGGAAGGGTGATCTTTCGAGTGATTATACCCTGCTCGAAGGCGGGCTTGACCGGTTCATCGACTGGTCCAAGGAATTCCCCGGAAAATCTGTGCTGGCGGCGGAAAAACAGCACGGGTCGGCGAAGCGGTTTGTCACCCTGATTGTCGATGCCGGTGATTGCGATGCGCCCTATATGGCGACGCTTTGGCACGATGGCGCGGTGGTGGGCGAGGTCACGTCGGGCGGTTGGGGATACCGTGTGGATGCGTCGATTGCGCTGGGCATGATCCGCGCCGATCTTGCCACGCCGGGAACCGAGGTCGAGGTCGACATCTTTGGCGAACGCCGCCGCGCAACGGTTCAGCCCGATGCGCCGCTGTGGGACGCGAAAAACGAAAGGATAAGAGCATGACCAATATCCCCGCCCATGCGCGTGCCGTTATTATCGGCGGCGGTGTGATTGGCTGTTCTGTCGCCTATCACCTGACGCAATTGGGGTGGCAGGATGTGGTGTTGCTGGAACGCAAACAGCTGACATCCGGCACCACATGGCACGCCGCCGGGCTGATCGCGCAACTGCGGGCCAGTGCCAATATGACGAAACTGGCGAAATATTCGCAGGAGCTTTACGGCGCGTTGGAGGCAGAGACCGGCGTTGCGACCGGGTTCAAACGGGTGGGGTCCATCACCGTGGCTCTGACCAAAGCGCGGTTGGAAGAATTGAAACGATCGGCCGCCATGGCGCGGGCCTTTGGTGTCGAGATCGAAGAAATTTCGCCGGGTGAAATCGGCGCACGCTATCCGCATCTCAACCTTGATGGCGTTGTTGGTGGTGTTTACCTGCCCAAGGACGGACAGGGTGATCCGGCCAATATCGCGCTGGCGCTGGCCAAGGGCGCACGGCAACGGGGCGCGCAGATTGCCGAACGGACCAAGGCCACTGGCGTCACGCGCCAGGGCAGCCGGATCACCGGCGTTGATTGGCAGGCCGAGGATGGCAGCAGCGGCCATATCACCTGTGATCATGTCATCAACTGCGCGGGCATGTGGGGGCGTGAGGTCGGCAAGATGCTGGGCACAAATGTCCCGCTTCAGGCCTGCGAACACTTCTATATCGTGACCGAGGCGGTGCCGGGGCTGACACAATTGCCGGTGCTGCGGGTGCCGGACGAATGCGCCTACTACAAGGAAGACGCGGGCAAGATCCTGTTGGGGGCGTTTGAGCCGGTGGCCAAACCATGGGGCATGGACGGCATCCCAGACAGGTTTGAATTCGATCAATTGCCCGAAGATTTCGACCATTTCGAGCCGATCCTCGAACAGGCCGTCCACCGCATGCCGATGCTGGCCGAAGCGGGCATTCACACCTTCTTCAATGGACCAGAAAGCTTTACCCCCGACGATGCCTATCACCTTGGGCAATGTCCGGGGATGGACAATGTCTGGGTCGCGGCGGGGTTCAATTCCATCGGCATCCAATCGGCTGGCGGGGCGGGGATGGCGCTGGCGCAATGGATGGAGACTGGCGAAAAACCCTTTGACCTTGGCGATGTTGATATTGCCCGCATGGCACCGTTTCAGGGCAATCGCAGCTATCTGCGCAGGCGGGCCACGGAAACGCTGGGGCTGCTTTACGCCGATCATTTTCCGTTCCGGCAAAAGGAGACCGCGCGCGGCATTCGCCGGTCGCCGTTTCACGCGCAACTGGCGGAACAGGGCGCAGTATTTGGTGAATTCGCGGGATGGGAACGCGCCAATTGGTTCGCGCGTGACGGCCAGCCAGCGGAATATCAATACTCCTGGCAACGTCAGAACTTCTTCGAAAACGTCGCGTCCGAGGTCGCCGCGGTGCGGGGGGGCGTCGGCCTGTACGACATGTCGTCCTTTGGCAAATTGCGCGTCGAAGGACCGGACGCCGCAGCATTTCTGAACCATGTCTGCGGCGGTGACATGGCAGTTCCGGTGGGGAAAATCGTCTATACGCAGTTCCTTAATGCGCTGGGCGGGATCGAGGCGGATGTGACCGTGACCCGTCTTTCTGAAACCGCCTATCTGGTGGTCACCCCCGCCGCGACGCGGCTGGCGGATGAAACATGGCTGCGGCGTCATTTGGGGGATCACCGGGTTGTTGTGACCGATGTCACGGCGGGCGAAGGCGTGCTTGCGATCATGGGGCCAAGGTCGCGTGATCTGTTGAATCTGGTGTCGCCCGATGATTTCTCCAATGCGGTCAACCCCTTTGGCAGCGCCCAGGAGATCGAGATTGGCATGGGCCTCGCCCGGGCGCATCGGGTGTCTTATGTCGGCGAGCTGGGCTGGGAGCTTTATGTCAGCGCCGATATGGCCGCGCATGTGTTCGAGGTTCTGCAAAAGGCGGGGCAGGGTCTCGGCCTGAAACTCTGTGGTTTGCACATGATGGATTGCGCCCGGATGGAAAAGGGATTTCGCCACTTCGGCCATGATATCACCTGCGAAGATCACGTGTTGGAGGCGGGTTTGGGGTTTGCGGTCAAAACAGACAAACCGGCATTCATTGGCCGTGATGCGGTGCTGCGCAAACGCGAGGCCGGGCTGGACCGGCGGATGTTGCAATTCCGACTGACCGATCCAGAGCCGCTGCTCTATCACAATGAACCGATCCTGCGGGATGGCGAGATTGTCGGCTTTTTGACCTCTGGGGCCTATGGTCATCATCTGGGCGGGGCGATGGGGCTGGGCTATGTGCCCTGCACCGGTGAAAGCCCGGCCGATGTGCTGGCCTCAACCTACGAGATTGATGTGGCCGGGGTGCGGGTGGGGGCCGAAGCCTCGCTCAAACCGATGTATGACGCCAAAAGCGAACGTATGCGCGGATGACATTCCGCTGGCCAAGAGTGAAACCACCGTCAAAACACCGGGCACGCCCGCCGGTCGGATTGACCCGCCAATGGGCACGGATGCAGGATGAACGCCAAATGAAGTAACCGGCAGCCAGTGGAGTTCAGGTCTGCAGAAAGCGGCGCATGCTTACGTTCTACTCTGTGCACGACGACCTGAAACCACCAATGAAGGCGGATACCGGCGCGCTGGGCCGTCTTCCCTTGTCGGCCTTTCAGTACTGCGAAGCGCTGCGCACGGCGTCGGCGCTGGGGTGGTATGTTTTCCCACCACGTGATTTCAGCCTGTTGTTCGATGGCAAAGAGGTCTTTCTCGCGGATGAGAGCGAATGGCGCGCCCTGCGGTCGGAACCGTTGGGACCGGAAATGGAGACGGCCTGGGAAAAAGATTTTGCCGCCGATTATGGACCGCTGCCAAATTTCCTGGAGGATCTATCAGACACCGGCATTGTCCAGATTTGGACCGGCTATTTTGTAAAGACCGACCCGGGCGAGGCGCTGCAAATTCGCCCACTGGCCAATGTGCATACCAAAAGTGCCTATTGGTGTTACGAAGGTATTGTCGAAACCGATCATTTTGCGCCTTGTCCGCTTTTTATCAATATCCAGCTGACCCGGACCATGTCCGAAATCTTCTTTCCCCGTGATTTCCCATTGTTTCAGGTGGCAGTGCTGCAAAAAGCGGATTTGAAGAAAAATGCGCAACATGCGGTGCATAGTATTTTCGACGCAGATTTCCCTACTGCCGGTTTGGCAAACACATTGCGCAGCGCCAGCAATCCCCGCAAAGCCCCGGGGCAATATGGCGCAAACATCCGCCGTAACTCCAAATCCCGGTGTCCACGGGGCTAAATCGGTGTTCCTGTGCAATGCGTTATCATTTGGCGTAACGTGGAAATAACTTACGTTCCGTGGCTGTGTTGGCCTGATAACACCGGGTATTTGATTTCGCCGATTGGGCGTATGGGGACAGCGTTGGATCTGGCTGCTTTATTGTCGCCAACCTCTGATGCGGTGTTTGTCGCGACGCAAAGCGTGCTGGGGCGACCCGTTTACCGTGCGCCCAAAGGCGCTGCAAATATGGACCACCGGCGGCATCCGGGGTTTCGGGGCGCAAATCTGCGCGGTGAAACATTCGGTACGCCGCCGGTTGCCGTTTTTGCCAATCGAAATGGCAGGTGCAAATTGCACGGATCGAACAAGTGCATGGGCAGGTATCGCCCCGGTAAATCCCTCCCAAAATCTACCTCACAGGGTCAACCCGGCAATTAGCCTTTGGTCAGTTTGACCGCAAGCCGACCCGCGCCAATCGAAGGACGGGGTGTTTGCGTGATGAGTTTTGGTTTTGGCATTGCCATTGGAAATCTCCTGATCTCTGCGCGTTGAAAGATGACAGGAATTGCGCCCACGCCCGGTTCTGGTCAGCCCAAGGGCCAAATTGCAAAGCAGATCGAGGGGCGAAAAACCCGTGTAAAGCGCGAATTCGTCAATCCGCAAAAACCAGAATGAAGTGGATTGGAGATTGCTCAACAAAGGCCGGGATCAGTGCGAATTTCAGGCGATAAATTCGCGTCGGATTTGCGGTTGATTTACGGCAGTGACGGGCAAATAATCACGCTTGCGATCAATTCATGATAAGTTTGCGGAAAATTGACACGGGCACTGCGCACCATATTTCCCGTGGTATATAGGCTTGGGGGCCTGCATGGCGGATCAATATGAAGTGCGATTCTATGGCGGATTGACCATCACCAACCCGGAGGGTCGTGATGTCACGCCGCGCGGGTCCAAGGCACGCGGTCTTTTGGCGCTGCTGTGCGAGGCCGACGAAATGCGTCGCGGGCGTCGCTGGCTTGAAGGGAAACTTTGGTCGGGCCGCTCCCAGGTTCAGGCCGCCGGCAGCCTGCGACAGACCCTGACCGAAGTGCGCCAGGCGCTGCACCCGGATACCGACATCTTTGGGGCGGATCGGCTGGATGTCTGGCTGGATGCCAGCCGGATTGTGACCGATCTGGCCCCCGGATCGCCCCTGCGCGCCGCCCATCGTGACCTGTTAGAGGGTCTGGATGTGCGCGATCCCGAATTCGAGGCCTGGCAACAAGCGCTTCTCAAACGTCAGATCGGCAGCGAACAACCGGCGGCGGCGATGTTGAACGCCCATCAGGCCCTGCATACGCTCAGCATTCGCGCCGCGATGTCCGACGCGGGGTCGGCGACAGAGCGGATCACCGGTCAAATCGTTGCCGATCAGGTGGCCAAAAGCCTGGAGGAACGGTTGTCGGCGCTGCGCTTTGCCAGCTTTGAACGGTCGCGGGCGGCCCAGTCCCCGGATCTGGAAATTCGCTGCGACGTGGCCGAGGATGGCGCGCGGGGCGTCGTGTTTCTTCGGGTTGAAAGCGGCCGGGACGGGCGAACCTTGTTTTCCGGCCACCGCAGCGTGGATGGGTCGGCATCCGATATTATTTCGTCGGATGTGATTTCCGGGCTGGTGCATTCTGCGGCTTCAAAGATTGTGCACCGCCTGCCGGCGATGATTGACCTTAGCCGCCCTGAAGCGGCGGCGTTGGGGTATTCCAGCTTGGGCATGCGGAAACTGGCGCGGTTCGATCCTGCGGCGTTTGAAGATGCGCAAAACTATTTCCAAAGCGCCTATGACACCAATGCCAACGGCGTTTATCTGGCCTGGCGTGCCTTTGTGCGGATGGCGCAATTGGTGGAAGGTGGGGGTGGCGATCATCAATCCCGGCTGGAAGAGGTGGCGATGCTGACCCGCCGGTCGCTTGAAGGGGCGCGCGACAATGGTTTGGCGGTGGCCTTGGTGGCGTTAACCCGGATCATGCTGGAGGATGATCTGCGCGCCCCGGCCGAGCTTGCCGAATTGGCCATGCAGTGGAATGCCAACAATATGTTTGCCCGCCAGACACTGGCTGTGGCCCATAGCGCGGTGGGGGACACCGCCAAAGCCTATGAAATGTCGGCGGCCTGTCGCAACGCCGGGTTGGAAGACGAACTTAGCCACCTTTGGGATCTTTATCATGCACTGGTCTGTATATCGGCGGCAAATTGACCGAGGCGCGTCTGGCCGCCACCCGCGCGAGCGAGGCCGCGCCGGGGTTCATCGCCCCGCGCCGTCAATTGCTGGCGCTATGTGCCAATGCGGGTGATATGGCCGGAGCGCGGAAATATCTGCTTCAAATCAAAGGTCTGGAGCCGGGGTTTTCCTTGGATCGGTATCTGAACGACCCCGAATATCCAAATCTGACGCTGCGCAAGGCCGGGCTGATCGAACCATTGCGCAAATTTGATCTCGGCGCCTGATAATGGGCGTTTTAGGCGCAGAGCCTGAAATCATCGCCGGGGATCAAATACGGATTGGAAACCGGTGCGCCGATTCAAGGTACTGAAATATTTGACTTACTTGTCTGGCTGGTTAGCTTGAGGCGCATAGAAACAATTGATTTTGCTGCGGTGGGAATTTGGGGATGGAATTACTTCTTCTTGCGGGTCTGCTTTTGGGTTTGCCGTTTGTATTTGGCGGTTTGGGGGCGGATGGGTCCGGTGATGACGATCAGCCGCTGCAAACCCCCGACGAATCCGATGACGACGACATCGTGACACCGGATGGCGGGGATGATCCATTGATCGCCCGGATCACTGGCACCGATGATTTTGATATTCTGGACGGCGGCGCGCGCGATGACAGCATTCGCGCATTGGATGGCGATGATGTTGTCTTTGGCGGGCCAGGCAGCGATTCAATCTACGGTGGGCCGGGTCACGACCTTTTGGGGGGTGACCTGGGCGATGATCTTGTTGTTGGCGGGCTGGGCGAAGATACCGTCGAAGGCTGGACCGGCGACGATACTGTTCTGGGGGGCTATGGCAACGATCTGGTCTATGGCGATGACGGTGACGACATTGTCGATGGCGGTGCGGGCAACGACTATGTTGGCGGCGGAGAGGGGCTTGATACCCTTCTGGGTGGCAGCGGCAATGACACGCTGGATGATCACGATCATTTTCTCGATCCAGGGCCGGCGACCAGTGTGATGGATGGCGGCGATGGCGATGACACTCTGATGTTTCTGGCGGGCAGTACCGTGTCCGGCGGCGATGGCGCGGATGATTTCCGGATGTATCGCACGCCAGAGCGTGACGAAGTCACCGGGATCACCGATTTCGATCCGGCTGAAGACCAATTGTGGATTGATATTCAGGTCCGCGAGGGGGAAGGCGGCGATCTCACTCTGCGAGACTGGGAGGACGGCACCGGCGCCGATCTCTATTATGGGGACGCTCTGGTGGCGCATATCGGTGGCGGTCAGGATCTTGCGGCTGAGGATATCGAGCTGCAGGTGCAGTTGTGGAGAAACGGCGGAGAGCAAACGCTGGAAGACGGCGATGGCGATACCACGCTTTATGGTAACTACGAGGATGATACGATTCTTGGTGGTGGCGGTGACGATTACATCGTTGTCGGGGGCGCATCGGCGGGCGACAGCAATTATCAGGCTGGCGAAAATCTGGCGGATGGCGGCGAAGGTGACGACAAGATCTTTGGCTCAGGTGGCGAGGTTCATGGGCCGTACTGGTACGACGATGACTCTGAACCAGGGGTCTTTGAGCAAACAATTGGCCGCGACACGCTGATTGGTGGCGCAGGGGATGACCTGTTGGTGTCGGAAAACGGCAATGAGATGACCGGCGGTGCCGGGGCGGATATTTTTGCAGTCGACCATGAAATCCCGGAGGTGGCCCAAGGTTTTGATTTCGCGCCCTCGACCATCACCGATTTCGACGCTGCCGAGGATGAGCTGGTGGTCATCATCAATCCCAATACCTATTCCAACATCTATACCGGCGCGCGCGCCGTCACGGTGGATGTCTGGGAGGATGGGACCGGGGCTGATGTCGCGCTGGATGGCACGGTGATTGCCGAGGTCGCGGGTGGTCAGAACCTGACCACCGAAAATATCAGGATTGAGCAGTTCGGCGTTGAATTGGCGGCTGAATAGCCGCCAAAAGGCAGAGTATCACGCGAGCCCCTTGGTCAGGCGATCATGGGCTGCCAATTGGCCGATCAGAGCTTGCATTTGATCCACCGGGATCATGTTCGGCCCATCCGAAGGCGCGTTGTCGGGGTCTTCATGCGTCTCGATGAACAGCGCCGCGACCCCCACCGCAACCGCCGCGCGCGCCAGCACCGGCGCGAATTCGCGCTGGCCGCCAGATGTGGTGCCCTGGCCACCCGGTTGTTGCACTGAATGGGTGGCATCAAACACCACCGGATAGCCCGTGCGCGCCATGGTCGGCAGGCCGCGGAAGTCACTGACCAACGTGTTATAGCCAAACGACGTGCCGCGATCACAGAGCAAGATCCGCTGGTTGCCCGTGCTGGCGATCTTGTCCGCGACATTGCCCATGTCCCAAGGGGCCAGAAACTGGCCCTTCTTGACGTTGATCGCGCTGCCAGTTTCGCCGGCCGCCAGCAAAAGATCGGTTTGGCGGCACAGGAACGCCGGAATTTGCAACACGTCGACGGCCTCGGCGGCGGGTACGCAATGCGCTTCGGTATGTACGTCGGTCAGCACCGGACAGCCGAATTCGTCGCGGATCTTTGACAGGATACTCAGCCCTTCATCCATGCCCAGACCACGTTCGGTGGTGATCGAAGATCGATTGGCCTTGTCGTAGCTGGCCTTGAAAATGAACGGTGTGCCGGTCGGCGCACAGGCTTCGGCAATGCGTTCGGCCATCATGCGGGCGTGCGCGTGGCTCTCTAATTGGCAGGGCCCGGTGATCAGCGCAAAAGGCTGGCTGGCACTGACCGCGACTTCGCCAATGGTGACGGTTCTTGCTTCTGTCATTTGTCTCTCAGCACCTTTTCGATCCGCGCCACATCTGCGGGATTGTTCAATTCCCAAAACAGCCGCCCGCGGGCCTGAACCTCGACACAGCGCACTGGCATGCCGTGCACCAGGAACCGAAGCTGTTCCAAACCTTCAAGCATTTCCAGCCGACTTGGCCCCCAGAAGGTATAGGCGCGCAGCGCCTCGGGGCGATAGGCATAGACGCCGACATGGTGATAAACCGGGATGTCGGTCTTGGGCACTTTATCCGGATCAATGTAAGGCACGATTTCCTTGGAAAAATAGAGCGCGCGATTGTCGCTGCCAAACACTGCCGTCGTGCCGCCGACGCGGCCGTTCTGGCGGTCTTCGACAAACATCTCATAGGTCGCCGCATCACATTGCAACACCGGGGTCGCCATTTTCGCGCCGGGGTCTGACGCCATGGCGGAGATAAGCTCTTCGACGAACCACGGCGGCGTAAGCGGCGCGTCACCTTGAAAGTTCACCACCAGATCTGCCTCGATCGCGCCATTGGCCAGTGCCTCGGCACAGCGAGCGGTGCCGTTTTCGGCCTCGGGCGAGGTCATGATGACCGAGGCCCCGAACCCTTCGGCGGTGCTGCGGATCAGCGCGTCATCGGTGACCACATGCACCGCATCGACGCCGCGGATCTGACAGGCCGCATCCCGACTCATCTCGATCAGGGTTTTCTTGCTGCCGTCTTTCTGTGTCAGTTCCGCCAGCGGTTTGCCGGGATACCGTGACGACGCATACCGCGCCGGAATAAGAATTACCGTCTTCATGCCACCCCCGCCCGCAGGACATCGTGAATATGCAGAATGCCAACCGGGTGGTTGGCCTCGTCGATCACCATCAAGGCACCGATCTTGCGCGCGTTCAACAGCGCCAGCGCCTTGGCCGCCAGAATATCCGGCGTCACGGTGACCGGATTGCGGCTGGCCAATTCGCCAGCTGTCATTTGCATCAACCGGCCAATGTTGCGCCGCAGATCGCCATCAGAAATCACCCCGACCAATTTTCCGTCTTCCACAACCGCCGCGATGCCAAAGCTTTTGGAGGTCATGGTGATCAACACCTCCTCCATCTTTGTGTCAGCAGGCACCAGCGGCAACATGTCCGGCCCATGCATAAGGTCCGATACCCGGCTCAGCTGCGCACCCAGTTTGCCGCCGGGGTGGAAAACCTGAAAATCCTCAGAGCCAAAGCCGCGCAATTCCATCACCGCCACCGCCAAAGCATCCCCCAAGGCCAGCGTCAGCGTGGTCGAGGTGGTCGGGGCCAGCCCCATGGGGCAGGCTTCGGGGCGTTTTGGCAAGGTCAGCTGATAATCTGCCGCTTGCATCAAGGTGCTGTTCGGGTTTGACGACAGGCCCACCATCGGAATGGAAAACCGACGCGTGTGCAGGATGATGTCGCGTAATTCCTGGGTCTCACCGGAGTTGGAAATCAAGAGGCAGACATCATGCCGGGTGATCATCCCAAGGTCGCCGTGGCTGGCCTCGGCGCCGTGTACGAACGTCGACGGCGTCCCGGTCGAGGCCAAAGTGGCTGAAATCTTGCGGCCGATATGGCCGGATTTGCCGATGCCTGACACGATGACTCGCCCCTCCAGCCCGGCAAAAAGCCGCGCAACGGCTTCGAAGTCTTCGGGCAGCGCATCGGCCATGGCGGCCAGCGCGTCAGCTTCGGTCTGCAAAACCCGGCGGCCGATGTCTGTCACTGCCGCAAGATCGGCGTTTGTGGTCATGTCACTGCCCCGTTCACTGCTTTTGCGTCAGATACACGCTTGTCGCGTCGCGCGCCAGCCTGTCGCAGCATAAGGGGCGTCAGGGCGCGAGCAGGACCGGTCCGATCTGGGGGTCAGGGGGCAGAGTCCGGGCCGAAAATCGCGGCGGAATGTTGCGCGATATAGATCCGCAACCACGGGGTGAATATATCTGGCTGCGCGGCGATTTCACGTTCCAGATCCTGCCGGGTGATCCAGCGCAGGGCCTGTACTTCGTCGGGATTGGCGGTGACGCTCAGGGTCAGGTCGGCGTGAACCGTGAAAATCTCGACCACCTCATGTTCGATCATGCCGCCGCCAACATCGGCACGGTATTCAACCTGTTGCCGCCAGACCGGGGTCACCCCGGTGATGCCCAGTTCCTGATCCAGCCGCCGCCGCGCGCAATCATCGGCCTTTTCGTCCCAATGCGGATGGGTGCAACAGGTGTTCGCCCAAAGCCCCGGCGTGTGATATTTTCCGGCGGCACGTTGCTGGATCAGGATGAGGTCGTCCGATCCGCTTTTCGCGATGACAAACACCGATACCGCCATATGACGCAGACCGCGTTCATGGGCCTCCAGCTTGCCAACCGGGGTCAAGTGCCCATCGACCCATGCGGGAACCAAATCTGTCATTCTGCCCTCGTGTTGGCGTTGTTGCGACCCCGGGGGATGGCTGCGTCGAAACGCCCAGGCCCGTTTGGCTGCATCGCCTACCCTTTTTGGACTTGGAAAATCAAGCGGATGCATGCGGCATGTAAAGGTCAGGGCAATCTGTCGCGTCCAGATGGCTTGACCAATGGCCCATAAGCAGCAGATTGAGCCCCATAACACAGGAGAGACAACGATAAATCGTTTAGTTCTGACATCCATCCTGACTTTGGCCCTTGCTGTTCCGGCATTGGCAGAAAGCCACGACCCCGACATGGCCGCTGTTGACTTGACCGCCACCGGCGATGTGGCCAAAGGCGAAAAGGCGTTCAAGAAATGCCAATCCTGCCATGTGGTGAAAAACGACGCCGGTGAGGTGCTGGCGGGACGGGCGGCGAAGACCGGGCCGAACCTCTTTGCGGTGGCGGGACGGACCGCCGGCACGCTGGAAGGATACCGGTACGGCAATGATCTTGTTGCAGCCGGAGAGGCGGGTCTGGTCTATGACGAAGCCAGATTTGTGACCTATGTGATGGATCCCAAGGCGGCGATCCAGGAGGTCACGGGCGATGGCTCTGCGCGTTCAAAAGATGAGCTACAAGGTGCGCAAAGAGGATGAGGCAAAAGACCTTTATGCCTTCTTGCTGTCCTTGGCTCCGCAAGCAGAGACTGCCGAAAGCGGCAGCTAACACCACCACGGTGGCAATGCGCGTGTCCCGGCCGGACCCTTTTGGGGGCCGGTGATCGAATGATCGCGTGACAGAGTGAGGTTGCACCCCCAAGGGGTGTGACCGCTTGCCTTTGGGTCTCAACTTCGCCAAGTCTTGCGCGGATGTGAAAGGGGACCTCTTATGGCCAGCGCTGAAAGTCAAAAACCCGCCGTGAACGAAGACACGCCGCAGGGCTTGGGCTATTCAACCGCCGCCTATGTGCTTTGGGGGTTTCTTCCGCTTTACCTGAAGGCGCTGTCGCATGTGCCCGCGGTCGAAATCGTGGTGCACCGGGTGATCTGGTCCGTTCCCTTGGCGGGGGCGGTTTTGATCCTGATGGGGCGCACCGGCCAGCTGCGCGAAGCCCTGAGCAATCCCCGAACTCTTGCCATGGGCTGTGTCACAGCGGCATTGGTGTCGATCAATTGGGGCATCTATATCTGGGCGATTGCCAATGATCGCACGATCGAGGCGGCGCTGGGGTATTATATCAATCCGCTGTTTTCGGTGTTTCTTGGCGCGGTGCTGCTGGGGGAAAAACTGCAACGTGCACAGCTGGCGGCGCTGGCGCTGGCGGCATTGGCGGTGATGATCCTGACAGTGGATGCGGGGCAGCTGCCCTGGCCTGCGTTGGGCGTGATGTTGAGCTGGGGGTTTTATGCCCTGGCGAAAAAACAGCTGTCCGTTGGCCCGAACCAGGGGTTCCTGCTCGAGGTTCTGATCCTGCTGGGGCCTGCGTTGATTTGGCTGGCGCATTTGCAGATGACCGGGCAGTCGCATTTTGCCAATGGCGTGGCGTCGGACACCTGGTTGTTGGTGGGCTGCGGCGTGGTGACGGCGGTGCCGTTGATGTTGTTTGCCAATGGGGTGCGGCTGTTGCGGATGTCGACCACCGGAATCTTGCAGTTCATTGCCCCGACGTTGATCTTCCTCTGTGCGGTTGTGGTGTTCGGCGAACCATTTGGCACCGCGGAAATGATCGCCTTTCCGATGATCTGGGTGGCGCTGGTGATCTATTGCGTGGCGATGGTGCGTGGCATGCGCCGGGCCACGGCGCAGGGCCGGGCCTGAGCTATCCGCCCTTGCAGAGGGGCAAAGCATTTGCCACATGCAGGGGATTAGTGATTATGACCCGCCCAACACCCCGCTTGATATTGTTCATGCCGATCATGAAATCCTGATCGTCAACAAACCTTCGGGGCTGCTTTCGGTTCCGGGCAAGGGACCGCATCTGGCGGATTGTCTGATTGCGCGGGTGCAGGACGCATTTCCCACTGCGTTGCTGGTGCATCGCCTGGACCGCGACACATCGGGGGTGATGGTGTTTGGCCTGACGCCACATGCCCAACGCCATCTTGGCCTGCAGTTCGAGAAACGGCAGGTCAAGAAAACCTATGTCGCGCGGCTTTGGGGGCGGCTGGAGCCGAAAACCGGCACGGTGGATTTGCCGTTGATCGTGGATTGGCCCAATCGCCCGTTGCAGAAAGTGTGCCATGACACCGGCAAGGCGGCGCAGACCGATTGGCGGGTGCAATCCTATCCCGAAGGCGAGACACGGGTGCGCTTCATGCCCAAGACCGGTCGCAGCCACCAATTGCGGGTGCATGCGCTGGAACTGGGCCATGTGATTTTGGGAGATCCGCTCTATGCCACGGGCGCGGCGCGGGACTATCCCCGCCTGATGCTGCATTCCGAGGAGCTGCGCCTGCGCCACCCGGATGGCGGCGAAGGCATGAAGTTTCGTGCGAAAGCCCCGTTCTGAGCCAAGGTATCCGGCCGGGCAGAAGAGGGGGCCAGCCCCCTCACCCCCGGGATATTTCGGGTCAGATGAAAGGGCTTAACCGCGCAGCACGCCGCCGGTGGCCTTGGCAACCTTTTCCACCACTTTGGCGGAAACCGCTTCGATGTCTTTTTCGGTCAGCGTTTTGTCACTGGGTTGCAGACGCACGGTGATGGCGAGGGATTTCTTGCCTTCGCCAAGCGAGCCGCCGATGAATTCGTCAAACACCCGCACCCCGGCGATCAGCGCCTTGTCCGCGCCGCTGGCGGCATTCACCACGTCGAGCGCCGCGACATCCGCGTCGAGCACAAAGGCGAAATCGCGTTCCACCGCCTGCAGGTCGTTCAATGCCAGCGCCGCCCGGGTTGCGCCGGATTTACGCGGCATCGGGATTGCATCGGGCCAGAGGGTAAAGGCCATTGCCGGACCTTTGATGTCCATTGCCTGAAGCACCTTGGGGTGCAATTCGCCAAACACGCCCAGCACCTTTTTCGGGCCGAGACAGATCACGCCGTGACGTCCCGGATGCCACCATGCGGCGCCATCGCGGCGGATTTGTGCCTTGGCCGGGGCGCCCATTGCCGCAAGGACGGCTTCGGCATCAGCCTTGGCGTCGAAGACATCCACCGCGCGGGCTGTGCCGTGCACATCCTTTGGGGCCGTGCGTCCGACAAGAAGACCGGCAACCTGGTTGCTTTGTTCCCCCGGTTCGCCGCCCTGGAAGATATGACCCAGTTCGAACAGCGCCAGATCCATGAAACCGCGCGCCTGGTTGCGGGCCGCGGCCTGAAGCAGGCCGGGCAAAAGATCGGGGCGCATGTGGCTCATCTCGGAGGAGATCGGGTTGGCCAGTTTGGTGACATCCGCGCCGCCGCCGAACAATTTGGCCGCCGCTTCGTCGATGAAGCTGTAGGTGACGCATTCGTTATAGCCGAGCGCCGCAGTGGTGCGCCGCGCTGCCGCTTCGCGTTTCTGCATCGGCGACAGGATGGGCCGGGGAATGCCGGCGGTTGGGCGTGGCAGCGGCTGGGCCGGCAGTTTGGTGAGCGAGGCCACCCGTGCCACTTCTTCGACCAGATCGGCCGTGCCCATCACATCGGGGCGCCAGCTTGGCACCTGGGCCATATTGCCTTCGAGCCGGAAACCCAGAGATGTGAGGATCTGGCGCTGGTCACTTTCGGGGATTTCCATGCCGACCAGAGACTGCAACCGTTTGGGGTCCAGCTCATAGGCGCGGGCGACATTCGGCACCTCGCCTGCAACCACAAGCGAAGAGGCCTCGCCACCGCAGAGATCCAGGATCATCTGTGTCGCGTCTTCCATGGCTTGCATGTTGTAGGCCGGGTCGATGCCACGTTCATTACGATAGCGGGCGTCGGAATTGATTTTCAGCGCGCGACCGGTCATGGCGATCTGGATGTGGTCCCAGACCGCGGCCTCAAGAAAGACATTGACCGTTTCATGGGTACAGCCGGTGGCAAGACCGCCCATGATGCCGCCGATGCTTTCGACACCATTGTCATCGGAAATCACCACCTGGCCGGAGGAGAAGGTGTATTCTTTTTCATCCAATCCGGTCAGCGTCGCGCCGTCCTGGGCGCGATGGACCCGCAGGGGGCCGGCAACCTTGTCCGCGTCAAAGACATGCAAGGGGCGGTTGCGATCATAGGTGAAGAAATTGGTGATATCGACCAGCTTCGAGATCGGGCGCAGGCCAATTGCGCGCAGGCGGTCCTGCAACCATTGCGGCGAGGGGCCGTTTGTCACATTGCGGATCAGGCGGCCGGCAAAGACGAAACAGCCATCGTTGCGGGCATCGTCGTCGATTGTGATCTGGATCGGGCAGGGGAATTGGCTGTCGACCTGTTCACGTGGCAGGGGTTTCAACGTGCCAAGCCCGCGCGCCGCCAGATCGCGGGCAATGCCATGCACGCCAAGCGCATCGGGGCGGTTTGGCGTGATGGCGATTTCGATCACCGGATCGACCTTGGCCGGATCATTTTCGGCCAGCCAGTCGATGAAGCGGTCGCCCACTTCGCCAGAAGGCAGTTCGATAATGCCGTCATGTTCCTCGCTGAGCTCCATCTCGCGTTCGGAGCACATCATGCCATAGCTTTCGATGCCGCGGATCTTGCCGACCCCGATGGTGATGTCGATGCCGGGGACATAGACGCCGGGTTTGGCGATCACCACGGTGATGCCTTCGCGTGCGTTGGGCGCGCCGCAGATGATCTGGGTCTCGCCATCTGCCGTGGCCACCTGACAGATCTTCAGCTTGTCGGCATCGGGGTGTTTTTCGGCGCTGACGACCTTGCCGATGGTGAAATCCGCCAGACGCTCTGCCGGGTTGGCCACTTCCTCGACCTCAAGCCCGAGATCGGTCAGCGCGTAAACAATGTCATCGACCGACGCAGTGGTGTCGAGATGATCTTTGAGCCAGGACAAGGTGAATTTCATGTGCGTCGCTTCCGGTCTGTCATACGGTTTGCACGCGAGATACCGCAAAGGCGGGGCAGGGGAAAGACCTGGTTGTCCGGGGGTGGTCGGTGAAAAACCGTGGGGCGAACCCGCGGCGTATATCGTGCAGACCGGCGGCGCACTTGCGGGGCAAGGGGTATGCGTAGGGGGCCTGACCCTCAGGTGGGGCTGCAATGTCAAGATGCTCAGAGATCAGCAGGCCCAGTTCCAAGGGTTGCCAGCAATCCGGGCGCATTACGGGTTTGATTTACCCAACCGATAGACTCCATCTGCGGTCCCGGCCGTCGATCCAGTAACCCGTGACCAAATGCCATTGTTTCAATATGTTCCCAGCATCAGATCAAATTGCGATGTGCAAGATTTCGCATCAGATGGCTGATGCCAAAGGCCCATTCCGGGCACTCGGTAGACAGCCGCACGCGATTGCGCAATGCGCCGAAACCGGCGGCTGAAATCACCACGGTATCATTGATCTTATGGGTGAGCCCTTCGCCAGCAACGTCGGCATTCCACACACGGCCCAGAGGAACAGCGCGCCCGTCGAAATCAGCGACATCGGGGATATGGGTTTGATTGGACATGTTATTTCCGCTTGAACTGAGGTGTGCGTTTTTCGGCAAAGGCGGCGCGCCCCTCCTGGGCGTCATCGGTCGCAAAGCAAATGGATTGGAGATCACGCTCGTAGGCGATGGCCTTTTCCAATGGCATGTTGAATGCCGCCTTGAGGTTTTCGCGGGCGGTTTCGAACCCTTCCAGCGGCTGCACATCCCAATGTACCGGCCCGCCGTTTTTCTCGGCGGCGGCCAATGCATTGAACCCCCTCGGGTGATCCCAGGTCAGGCCAAGGTAGGTCATTTCTCCCTCCGCCCGATGACACCGGTTTCGGCGAGGGTTTTGATGTCGCCTTCGGGGATGCCGAGGTGCGCAAGAATATCATCGGTATGTTCCCCCGTGAGCGGCGCGCCATAGCGGATCGACGACGGGGTGCGGCCAAACCGAATGGGAAAACCCGGCGTTTTGACCCGCCCCTCGGTCGGGTGATCATATTCCACAAAGGTCTGATTGTGGCGGATTTGAGGGTCTGCAACCAGATCCGCATAACCATAGACGGGACCGGACCAGACGCCCTCGGCCTCCAGCCGGTTCAGCACGTCCTCGGTCTGGAATTTCGCCACCGCGTCGCGCACCATGGCAAATGTCTGATCCCGGTCGGTCCAGCCCGCCTGATCGACATCCAGACCGCTGAGCGCAGGCTCTTCCAGCGCGCGCGACAGCCCGTCAAAGTCCGGCATCGCGATGGCGATATAGCCGTCCAGCGTTTTGAACGTCCCATAAGGCGCGCGGATATAGGAATGGGCATGTGGTTCTGCGCTGCGCGTTTGCGGCACGCCACCGGCAGTGAAAACAGAAAGCTCCTGCATTTGCAGCGTGGTGATGGCGTCGAGCATGTTGACCTCGACCTTTTGGCCCTCGCCAGTGCGTTCGCGGTGCAACAGGGCGGCCAATGCGCCCTCGAATGCCGAATATGCGGTGACCGCATCAACCAGATATTGTCCCGCTGCCTGTGGCGCCTCGCCCTTGCGCCCCGCCGAAAGCATCGCCCCCGACATCGCCTGCAACAGCAGATCCTGGCCGGGGCGTTTCACATATGGCCCGGTCTCGCCATAGCCAGACATGGAAGCTGTGAGATCAAGATCCATCAGATCGAGGTTTTTGAACCCCGTACTCTTGCCGAACAGCTTCTTGCGCTGCGTGGAGCCACCGATGCGGTCGGTCTTATTGCGCTGGATCACCCCGAGGTGCGCGAAGCCGTGAATGCGTTGGCGCAAACCGGCGTTCAAAAATGTACCATGGTGTCTGACATCCCGACGGTGCACAAAGTCGGATATGTCGGGATCGACAACCGGGCTGCCGGGCGATTGGCGGGATTGCTGGTTGGGCGATTGCTGCCTGCGGATTGTCAGCACAAGGTGGCGCTGTTCCTTGGCTCGCATGCCTATCGCGGGCACGAAGAGCGCGAGATGGGGTTCCGATCAATCCTGTCGGAAGAGTTTCCCGATCTTTCGATTGCCGCCTTGGCAGAGGTCAGCGACGACCGCGATCTTGCCTATGAGGAAACCCTGAGCATCCTGAACAAAGGCGAAATCAGCGCAATTTACAGTATCGGTGCGGGCAACCAGGGCATCGCACGTGCATTGCAGGAAAAAGGGATCGCACGCAAAACGGTATTTGTCGCGCATGACATCACCGAAGCGACCCGGATCATGCTGATTGACCGCACGCTTGATGCGGTCATTGATCAAAACCCAAAGGTGCAGGCCCGCGAGGTCGTCAAACTGCTCGCCTCTGCCGTGAACGGCAAATCAGAGCCGGAATATCCGCCGCGTCTTCAGGTGGTTCTTCGAGAGAATATTCCGTCGTATTGATCGGATTGCCGCTGTCCTGCGGCAAGGCTTCGTTGGGCCACCGGAGCAGCCCAACGAGAGATCAGATATTGTGATTACTTCTTCCAATACCACGCTTGCGGCATGAAGACGTTCGCGGGGCTGGGCCATTGGCTGGTCGAGACCATGCCCGGCAGCACGTTCATCAGCCCGTTTTTGACCACCCCATAGGTCGAGGGGTTCTTGGTGACGCCGAAGGCCTCGAATTCCTCGGCTGCGATGTCGGCCATTTGCTGATAGAGCGTGACGCGGTTGTCAGGGTCGACATTGCTGTTGATGGCTTCCCAGATGCGATAGCGCTCTTTCACGTGCTCCGGGGGTTCCACACCGCTGGTGCCGCCGGTTGTATACCACTCGGTCCAGAGCGGCGCGTGACGCGAGCTGTCGTCGATGGGCAGCAGCGACGATGGCAACTGACCCGGGCTGAGGGTGGTGTTGCCGCTGTCCGCAGTAAAATCGTGGTCCGCATTGGCGGAACGCAGCTTGTGCAAAGAGCGGTCCACAACGTTGAGGTCAATCGCGATGCCGATGTCTTTCCACTGGGCCTGAACCACCTGAATCATGTCGATGATCTGGGGATAGGTGTTGCGAATGTCGATCAGGAACCGCGCTGGGCGGCCATCCGACATCAGGCGGATTCCATCCTCATTGCGCTCTGTCAGGCCAAGCTCATCCAGAAGTGCGTTGGCTTTGGCAGGATCATACTCAAGGTGCTGCGTGGCCAGCCTTTCATTATAGAGCTTTTTGCCCTCCCAGGGGCCGGTTTGCCACGGGGTGCCGTCCCCAAGCAGGGCGGTATCAATCACCTCTTGGCGATCCATGCCGATCGACAGCGCGATGCGGAAATCCTTTTCGTTGAACAGCGCGGAAATCACCGGGTCCTTGTGGTTCAGGTTGGGCTGAATCCAGTTGTAGTTGCCGCCAACACCGACGACCTCGTAGAGTTGGTACTCGCCTGCCTCGCGGTTGTCGGCAAGGACGGGACGGTTTGCCGCCGCATCAATGCCGCGCGCCTGGAAATCGAACTGGCCCGCAATGGCGGCAAGTGTCATCGCCTCGGGATCCTGGAAAATCCGCCCTTCAAGCTCGCCGATATAGGGCAATTGATTGCCTTCGGCGTCGACCTGCCAGAAATACGGGTTCGCCGTCAGCGTCACGACCGTCGCGCCGCCATCAAGCGGGTTTTCCATGACCCATGGGTCCAGAACGGGACGCTCGACATTCAGCCAGCGCTGGCCTTCGGTCGGATCGCCACATTTTTGCACGAACAGCGTTTGCCAGTCGGACACGCCCGCTTCGTCGAGCAGGGGTTGAAGGTTGTCGTTGTAATCCGGGTGGAAGGTCGCGCAATAGTGTTTGGCATAGAAGACGAGGGCAGCCCCTTCTTCCCGCGCCATCTGACCCAGGAATTCGCCGTTGGCGCGCGGGAAGAGGATCTTGAACGTCGTGTCATCAACCACTTCGAGCGCCATCGGATCGTCGCCGGCCTTGAAACGTGTCGACAGTGAACCGTAATCGGCGTTGAGCAGGACATCGTCGATGGCAAAGGCCACGTCTTCTGTCGTCATCGGGGTGCCGTCCGACCACCGCAACCCTTTGCGCAGGTAGAAGGTGAATTCCGTCCCGTCCTCGGACACGTCCCAGCCTTTGGCCACGTTGGGAATCAGGTCTTCACGGTTATGGTGCCAGCGCACCAGACCATTGGTGCCGACGTGCTGGCGCATGGTGCCATCATCGCCGGAACTGGCCAGCCCGAAGCGCCATTTGCCGCCATAGGTGCCGACCGAGCCAAAATCTACGATCTCTGGTTCGGCGGACACACGTTCCGCCACGGGCGGCAGGTCGCCGGCCGAAACGCTGGCGTCAAACTCTGGGTTTTGTCCTGTCGCCTGAGCGTGCAAAGCCGTGCCCAAAAGCACAAGCCCGAGCGCCGTCGCAAGGCGCGGTACTCTTTGAAAATTACGCATTCTGATTGTCTCCTCCTAGTGTCGCGGGCGACTGCCCATCTCCCGATCGGGCAGGTTCCACGATGTTCAAGATGATGTGGCGTATTGGCTTTTTCAACTTTAAAATGCTGTTACCTATTGAATATGTGAAAATCATTTGCATTTTAATTCCTCTATGGCCACGAGAAAGCGGGGAAGCTTTCGGCTAAGGGAGGGAAAATTGCTCTATTACATCTTTCGAAGGATCGTCTGGTCGATCCCGTTCTTTTTCGCGATATCGCTGTTCGCGTTCTTGATCATTCAGGCGCCGCCGGGCGACTATCTGACAACCTATGCCGCGCGGCTTGAGGCGCAGGGGCAGGTGGTTGACCAAGCGCGTTTGGAAACCCTGCGCGAACGTTTTGCCCTGGGCGAGCCTATCCTGGTTCAGTATTTCAACTGGATCAGCGGCATCATCACCCGCGGTGACTTCGGAATCTCATTTGAATTCCAACAGCCTGTCTCGGAAATGATCGGTCAGCGCATGGCGTTGTCGGTGGTTTTGGCGACATCGACGTTGTTCTTCACATGGGCGATCGCCCTTCCCATCGGGATTTATTCCGCAGTTCGTCAATATACCGCAGGGGACTATTTCTTTAGTATTCTCGGCTTTATCGGGTTGGCGACGCCGAACTTCCTGATCGCGCTGGCGCTGATGTATTACGGCACCGTGCATCTGGGCGCGGATGTGACGGGGCTTTTCTCGCCGGAATATGCAAATGCACCGTGGAGCGGCGCGAAGGTCGTCGATCTGCTCAAGCACCTGATCATTCCGGTTGTGATCGTCGGCACCGCCTCGACCGCCAGCCTGATCCGTGTGATGCGGGCGAACCTGCTGGACGAATTGTTCAAACCCTATGTGGTCACGGCGCGTGCCAAGGGGCTGTCCGAGTTTCGGTTGCTGATGAAATACCCGGTTCGGATTGCGTTAAATCCTTTTGTGTCGACGATTGGCTGGGCCTTCCCGCAGATCGTATCAGGTTCGACAATCGTGGCGGTGGTTCTGTCGCTGCCGACCGCCGATCCGCTCATGCTCGACGCGCTGTTGTCACAGGACATGTACCTCGCGGGGGCCTTCATCTTGTTGCTCAGCGTCCTGTCGATTGTCGGCATGTTGGTGTCCGACATTCTGTTGGCGCTGATTGATCCACGCATTCGGTACACATAGGGGGCCTCACTGATGGAATTGCAACACACCGCAACACCAAGCGATCCACGCGCAGCTGACGATGTCGCCGAAGCGTCCCAAGCCCGGCTGATCTGGGAAAAATTCCGCAAGCATCGGGTGGCTCTGGTCAGTCTCTACATTGTCGGCGCCTTTTATGTCGTGGCGCTTTTTGCCGAGTTTTTTCAGCCGTTTGATCCAAATCTGACATCGCGCACCGATGTCTATCACCCGCCGCAAATGATCCGTTTGACCTATGTCGATGACATGGGCAAACGCGTGTTTGCGCCGCATGTTCAAAAGCAGAAACTGACGCGCGACAAGCTGACGTTGAAGGCGTCTTATGCACCGGTCGAAAACGAACGTGTCTTCCTGCGCCTGTTTCCGAAGGTCGAAACCTACAAGCTCGTCAATCTTATCCCTGTCAATCGCACGCTGTTCGGCCCCGTCAATCAGGGAGAGAGATTCTATCTGTTCGGCTCTGACCGATTGGGGCGCGACATGTTCAGCCGCATCGTGGCTGGCACGCGGATTTCGATGTCCATCGGTCTTGTCGGTGTGGGGATGAGCCTTGTGCTTGGCCTGATCATCGGCGGCGCTGCGGGCTATTTCGGCGGCTGGTTCGACACTGCATCGTCGCGGGTCATCGAGCTGATGCTGTCGATCCCGACCATCCCGATCTGGCTCGGGCTGAGCGCGGCGCTTCCGCCGTCGCTTGATCCGTTGACGCGGTATTTCATGATCACACTGATCCTGTCACTGATTGGCTGGACAGAGCTGGCGCGGGTGGTCCGGGGGCGGTTCATGGCCATGCGGTCAGAGGATTTCGTCACCGCAGGCCGGTTGGATGGCGCGTCGCCCCGTCGGGTGATCTTTCGCCATATGATGCCATCACTGGTGAGCCATATCATCGCCTCGGTCTCGCTTGCGATTCCGGTGATGATCCTCGCGGAAACCTCTTTGTCGTTCCTCGGTCTGGGGCTGATGCCGCCGTCGATTTCCTGGGGCGTTCTTTTGAAAGAGGCCCAGAATATTCGTTCCATCGCACAGGCCGAATGGCTGTTTATCCCCGGCGGCTTTGTGGTCGTTGTGGTGCTGGCGCTGAACTTCCTTGGTGACGGATTGCGCGACGCAGCCGACCCCTATTCGCAGCACGGCGCATGAAAGGGCAGAACATGACACAGACCAATACCACCACTCAGACGCCGATCATTTCCATCCGCAACCTGACCACGGCCTTTGCCACCCGCGACGGGGATTTCAACGCCGTCGACGATGTGTCGCTGGATATCCACGCGGGCAAGACGCTCTGTCTTGTGGGGGAAAGCGGCAGCGGCAAAAGTGTGCTGTCGAGATCGCTTTTGCGGATTGAGCAGCCGGGTTTGATCCGCAAGGGCGAGATCATCCTGCATCCATCGCAAAGCGCGGCACGACGCGTGCGGCCGGGGGCGATTGACCTTGCCACGCTTGATGTCAAAGGCAAAACAATCCGCGACATTCGTGGCCGCGATATTGCGATGATTTTTCAGGAACCGATGAGTTCGCTGTCGCCGGTGCATCGGATCGGAAGCCAGATCACGGAATCCATCCGCCTGCATGAGAAAATCAGCAAGGCAGACGCGCGTGACAAGGCGGTTGATCTGCTCAAACAGGTAGAGATCGCCTCGCCCGAGGTGGCGATTGACAAATATCCGTTCGAGTTTTCGGGCGGGATGCGACAGCGTGCGATGATTGCGCTGGCTCTGGCGTGCAACCCGGAAATCCTTGTCGCGGACGAGCCGACCACAGCCTTGGATGTGACCATTCAGGCGGAAATCCTCGACCTGCTCAAAGATCTGCAAAATCGTCACCAAATGGCGATGCTGTTCATCACCCATGACATGGGGGTTGTGGCGCAGATCGCCGATCAGGTTGCGGTGATGCGCCACGGCAAGGTGATCGAGGAAAACGACGTCTTCACCCTCTTTCGGGAACCGCAGCACAGCTATACCAAAACGCTTCTCAAGGCGGCGCAATCCTCGGATACGCCATCGCAGCGGCGGACGGAAATGCGCGCACGTCGCCCCATCGGGCAACCGATCCTGCGGGCGGTTGATCTGGGCAAGAAGTTCCCGCTCAGCAGCAAAGGGATCTTCAGGAAAGAGGTCAGATGGCTTCATGCCGTCAAGGATGTTTCCTTTGACCTTCATGCGGGCGAAAACATTGGGATCGTTGGCGAAAGCGGCTCTGGCAAGACCACATTGGCGCGGTGCATTCAGCGGATTGTGACCGCGCAATCGGGGCAGATCCTGCTGACCGATGCCCATGGAACAGAAACCGATCTCGTGGGGCTTGATGACAAGGCGCTGTTGCCGCATTGGCGCGATATGCGGATGATTTTCCAGGATCCGTTTGCCTCTTTAAATCCGCGGATGACCATTTCACAGATCATCGCAGAGCCGCTGTTGTTGTCTGGCATGACCTCGGCGACGGAGCGCAAGGAACGGGTCGAGGAACTGCTCGATCTTGTGGGGCTGCCGAAATCAGCGGGGAGCCGCTATCCACATGCCTTTTCGGGTGGCCAGCGTCAGCGGGTGTCCATTGCACGTGCCATCGCGCCAAAGCCGCGTATCATCATCGCGGACGAGGCGACCTCGGCGCTGGATGTCAGTATCCGCTCGCGCGTAATGGATCTTTTGCTCGATCTCCAGGAACAGCTTGACCTGAGTTACCTGTTCATCAGCCATGATGTCGGGCTTGTCCGCTACTTCTGTGACCGGGTGCTTGTGATGTACAAAGGCGAGGTGGTCGAGAGCGGCGAAACAGAGCAGATCTGCACTGATCCGCATCATCGCTATACGCAGTCGCTGTTGTCGGCGGTGCCTGTCGCCGATCCCACGCGGCGCGATGCGACCACACGCTTTCGCTATCACGCGCCGACCTGAGCACAGGTCGGCCCCCGCCACATGGCCCCGCGCGCGGCGCAGGGGCTGGCGTCTCTTCTTTAATTTTCGAGGCTTCGAATGACTTCGCTTCACTATATGAAATGGCCGTTGGTCGTGACCTTTTTCGGCCTGTTGCTTGGTGCCTGGCTGGGCTGGGCGACAACCGGCACTCTGGAAGGCATGTTGACCGTGCTCGTGATCTGCATCGTGCTGTCGGTGCTAGAAATCTCGTTGTCGTTCGACAACGCCATCGTGAACGCCAACAAGCTCAAACAGATGACGCCGGTCTGGCAAAAGCGTTTCCTGACATGGGGGATTTTGATCGCCGTGTTCGGGATGCGCATTCTGTTCCCCCTCATCATTGTGGCGGTCGCGGCAAAGATCGGGCCGATTGAGGCGATCAAGCTCGCCGCTGCGGAACCCCAGCAATATGCGGCGATCATGAAGGATGCACATCTGGGGATTGCGGCCTTTGGCGGGACGTTCCTGATGATGGTGGCGCTTGCGTTCTTCTTTGACGAGGATAAGGACATCCACTGGCTGCCGATGGTGGAAAACCATGTCAGCCGCCTAGCGTCGATCCGAGGCGTCGAGATTGCATTTGTCCTGTTGCTGGCGCTGACATTTGCCTCTTTTCTTGAGGGCGCAGAGCGTATGACATTCATCACGGCGGCGTTGTACGGGCTTTTGACGTTCCTGGTCGTTGATGTGATGGGCAACATTCTGGATCGTGCCAGCGAAACCATGAGCGACGCGGCGCGTGGCGGGTTGGGGGCGTTTTTGTACCTCGAAGTGCTTGATGCCAGCTTCTCTTTCGACGGCGTGATCGGGGCCTTTGCGTTGACGCAGAACCTTTTTGTCATTGCAATCGGGCTGGGGATTGGCGCGATGTATGTGCGTTCGATGACCATCATGCTGGTCGAGAAGCGGACGCTGACCGAGTATAAATTCCTCGAACATGGCGCGTTCTACGCGATCCTGATCCTGTCGGTCATCATGTATGCCCAGGCGTTGGTGCATGTGCCGGAGCTTCTGACCGGGCTTGGGGGCGCGACGATCATCGGCGTGTCGTTCTGGTCTTCGGTGCGTCATGCCCGGGTGGCGTCGTAACGCGACGCACCACCGCCATTCATGAAATGCAAAACGGCGCGGTCCCCAAGGGCCGCGCCGTTTCTTCGTCTACAGGGGAGGGGGGGGTGATTTATTCGCCGGCTGCGATCGCCTTGAGGCGCGCCATCACTTCTTCGCCGACAAGATCAGTGCCAAGCTCTTGCCATACGGGCTGCATGGCGTCGATCCATGCTTGGCGCTGCTCGGCAGTCAGGTCGTGGATTTGCACGCCTTCGCTGGCCATGAACTCCAGGTCGCCATCGTTGAGGCTGCTTGCCTGGCTCATGTTCCAATCGGTTGCCACCTGAAGGGCGGCTTCGATTTCCGGCTTCACGTCATCATCAAGGCCATCCCACCATGCCTTGTTGGCGCCAACCAAGTAGAAGGAATACTGGTGGTCGGTCTTGGTGATGTGATCGACGAATTGATAGGTCGACGAGCCGCGCCAGGAGTTGGGGGTCACTTCGGCACCATCAATGACACCTTGTTGCAGCGCGGTTGGGGATTCCGACCAGTTGATGCCAATCGGGCTGGCTTCGACGGCCTCCCATGTCTTGACGAAGATCGGTGCCGATTGCACCCGCACCTTCAGCCCCTTGGCGTCCGTCGGCCACAGGATCGGCGCATCGGCCTTGTAGCCCAGATCACGTGGCCCGTTCATCCAAACCGCGACGATTTCGATGTTTTGGCCGTTGAACGTGGGCATGATCGCCTCGCGCACAAGGGGATCGGCCACGGCGGCCTGAATTTTGGCAGGCGTGTTGAGCAGGAACGGCAATTGCAACGCGCCGACGTTTTCGTTGACCGAGCTGTAGACGCCCGCAGTTGGCGAGATGATGTTCACACCGCCCAGTTGCAGACCCTGGATCTGGCTTTGCTGATCAAAGAGCGTGCCGCTGTGGTGCATCTCGACGCGGGCGCGGTCGCCCAGACGGGTTTCCAATTCGGTGACCAGAAGGTCGAAGGTCTGGCCCTTCAACCCCTTTTCGTTGTTGTCGTTCGACATGATAATGTCGGTTTGCGCGGCGACGCCTGTGGCCGCGACGACGGCGAATGCCAGACAGCTGGCTTTGATTGTGGTGGTAAACATGAGGTCTCCTCTCCTCGTTGATGGGGTGAAATGGGCGGGGTGAAATGGACGGTCGCGATGTCAGTGCATGAGATCGGGCAAGAACATCGAGAGCGGCGGGAAATAGGTGACGAACAAGAGCGTGATGATCGTTGCGGCCATCCAGGGCAGCGTCGCCTGAAACACTTTGAGAACCGGCATGCCTGTGATCGAGCTGGCCACAAAGAGGTTGATGCCAACCGGGGGCGTAATCAGGCCAAGCTCGATGTTCACCACCATGATGATCGCGAAATGCACGGGATCAATTCCCAATGCCTCGGCGGCGGGCACCAGCAGCGGCGCAAAGATCAGGATGGTTGGCACGCCTTCCAGAAAGAAGCCGATGATCACCAGCAGGATGTTCACGCACAGAAGGAACACGATTGGCGACAGGTTCAGGTCAACTACCAGCTGGGCCATGGCCGCAGGAATGCCGATCTTGGTCAGGAAAAAGCCGAACAACAGGGCATTTGCAGTGATCCAGAACACCATGCCAACTTTTGGACCGGTCTCTGCCGTCACCGCCACAAGGTCGCGGAACGTCAGCTCGCGGTAGATGAAGAAACCAATCACCATGGCAAGCACGGCAGAGATGGCTGCGGCCTCGGTCGGGGTAAAGATCGCCCCACCATCCATGTGCCAGCCGAACAGGTCGAATTCGGGAAAGCCATAGATGCCGACCACGATGAACACCGGCAGCGACAGCGCAGGCAGGCTGACCTTCAACGCTTGGCCAAGCTCGCGGGCGGTGGCCTTGGGCTTGACCTCGATGCCTTCGCGCACCGCAAGAATGCGTGCGGTGATCAGCAGCATCGCGCCGTAAAACAACCCCGGAAGGATGCCCGCAACAAAGAGGGCAGGGATCGAGGTTTCCGTCACAAAGCCATAGAGGATAAGCGGGATCGACGGCGGGATCAGAATGCCAATCGAGCCGGAGGTCGCCAGGGCGCCAACGGCATATTTGGCCGAATAGCCCTCTTTCATCAGGGACGGATAGAGAATGTTGCCAACCGCCGCGACCGTCGCGGGGCTGGACCCGGAAATGGCGGCAAAGAAGATGCAGGTCAGAACCGTGGTCATGCCCAGCCCGGCACGCAGGTGGCCAACGACCGCTTGCGCCAGCCCGACCAATCGCTGCACCAGCCCGCCGCGCTCCATCAGGCCAGCGGCAAGGAAGAAGAACGGGATCGCCATCAGCGTAAAGTGATTGAGGTTCGAGAACAGCTTTTGCCCGACAATACCGTCCGCAATCGGCGAGAAGATCATCGACGCCAGAACCGCAGAACCGCCAAGCGCCACGGCAATCGGCGCGCCAACAAGAATGAGACCGAAGAACAGCCCAACAAGCACAACTGCGGTCATTTCAAATCTCCTTGGTCGTCAGGCTGGCTGGCCATCAGGCCGCGAAAATCTTCTTCGGGGGTGATGCTGTCGGGCCGTTGCCAAAGCGCGGCTGCCAGCAGGATGTAGCGCAGCGCCATAAGCGCGGTGATCAGGGGGATGATCAGAAACGGATAGACCATCTTGATACCAAGCTCGGGATGCAGCGCGTTGATGCGATTGATGAATTCGGCATAAAACACGCTGTCAAAGAGATAGTAGCAAACCAGGACAAGGGTCGCCAAAAGCGCAATGGCGTTCATCGTGGCGCGCGTGCGCCGGGGCATCAGTTGCGGCAATAGGTCAACCCGTGGATAAGATCCCTGGCGCACACCGTGGACCGCGCCAATCAGCATGGCCCAGACCAGCGCCGTCACCAAACCAGCCTCAAGCCAGTGAATGCCGGTGTTGAACGCATAGCGCAGAACGACCTGCACGGATGCCATGATCAGTCCCGCAAGTGTCAGGACAACGATCAATGTTTTTTCAAAGGTGGACAGTAATCTGTCCAATATCTGTATCATGCGGAGCCTCCCTGTCGCATGAGTGCCGATGCGGGTCAGGTTTGATGGCTAAACATCGTCTTGCCCGCAAACGGCAGTGTCACTTTTAGGATCGTCGAGGTTTCAGCCTCGGTGATATAGAGGTCCCGATTGTCGACACCTCCGAATGCCATGTTCGCGGTCAGGATGCCGCGCGGCGAACGGATGCGGTACATCGGCTCGCCCAGTCGTGTCATCACCCAGGCCGTGCCAAGACCCATGTGCCCGATCACCAATTCCCCCCTCTCCGAGCGCCAGACCGTCGGGCCCCGCCATTCCGCCTGACAGCTGAATGAAGGTGCCTGTTTTGGCGACGGTCCGGCCACCCGGGAGGAAGCGCACGCGCCAAACGGCGTTCATCCGCGTGACGGCAAGGTAAAGTTGGTTTTCAGTCTCGTTTAAAACCAAACCATTCGGGCTTGGGATTTTGTCGATCAGGCAATCAAGATCGCCATTGGCGCCCAGCCGGAACAAGCGGCCATAGGGGGCGTGGAGCCCGCTTTGGCCCTGGTCGGTGAAATAGAGATCGCCGTTGCTTGCAAAATGCAGGTCATTCAACCCGTGGAACCGTTCAAGCCCGGGACGGGTCAGATATGGTTCGACTTTGCCAGACAGGGGATCCATGACCATGATGCCATGCGCGTGGTCAGCGATGAAGATGCGCCCGTCCTTGTGTATTTTCAGGCCGTTCGGTTCGCCGTCATAGGATGCGGCCACCGAAAAATTGCCGCCCGGATCACATTTCAGAATGCGGCCATGGCAGATGTCGACGCAGTAAAGATTGCCCTCGGTGTCAAAGGATGGCCCCTCCAGAAAAGCGCGAAAGGTCTTTCCCGGGTGCTGGACGGTGCCCCACTCAGAGGTGTCCTGCGGCATCAGCTTTGCGGGAACTTCCGCAAAAACCTCTGCTGTGATGTCTTGGGGTGGGGCAAAGAACATTGCTGTCTCCGATGGCTGTTATGGATTTATAAGTTAAAAAATCCAATCAGGCAATCTTATTGTCGGGACGTTTTCCAAATGACTAGTCAATAGGTTTCGAACGCCCACGGCCCATGGCGGCACGCCGGGGCGTCCGATCAAAATTCCATGAAAATCAAAGGTCTAGGGGTGCGGCGCCGATCGCGTTGATGCGTCTGCGCTTGGGCTCAGTTTCGCACGCTGGCGGTGTAGCGGAACGAGAAAGGTTGCACGTAGTAGGAATCGCCATGCAGAATCACCTGCTCGGATGTGTCGAACAAGGTGTGAGAGCGGACAAGCAGCGGCGCATGTGGGGCAAGGCCCAGATGGGCGGCATCCGCAGCGGTTGCCGCCTCGGCGCGCAGGGCGGCTTCGATCCGGCTGATGCGGATGTCCAGAACATCTTCGATCAGACTATGCACGCCCTCGGTTTCCAATGCGGTGGCAGGGAAATCCAGGGTCAATGCGGGCGAAAAATACCGTATTTCCATGCCAATGCAGAGTTTGTCGATGAACCGAAGACGATGAAGGCTGAAGACGTCGGTCCCCAGATCAAGGCCAAGTTTCGCCGCGGCACGCGCCGGGGCCGCGATACGTGAAAAGGAAATCAGCCGATAGGTGACACGCTCGCCCGACACGGCGGCCTCGTTTTCAAAGGATTGGATATTGTGGATGTCGAGATTGACCCGAACCCGCATGTCATCCTCGCGCTGACAGGCAAAGGTGCCTTTGCCCGCCTGTCGCCGCACGTAGCCTTCGGACACGAGTTGCGACATCACGGCCTGAATTGTCGAGCGGCTGACGCTGAATTGCGCGGCCAGCTCTTTTTCCGTGGCCATGCGCCCGCCTGTCTTGACGCGGCCGCTGGCGATCTCGCCTGTCAGATACTCGTAAATTTTGCGTTTCGCGTTCACTTTGGTCTCATTTCACAGGCTGGCACGGCGATTGGGTGGCCGTATCTGTAAATGAGTACACATTTGCGCGGGATTGTCACGCCACGCCGGGGCGCGGGTGGTGCCCAAGAACCCGTTCAAGGATCGAGGCCAGCACCCCGCCCGCTTGCAGCAATGCGACCTCTTGCCCGGTTTGCACATCGGCGCGGCAGGCGATGGTTTTTGGCTGGCCGTTCGCAGGTGACCAATGCAGTGCGACATCCTGATTGGGCGTCAAACTGTCCGGCGGCAGGGAAATGTCAAAGCGATCCGCCGCCGTAATGCCTGCGCTGGCGGGCAGGAACCCATCCGTGATCACAAGCGGGACAACCCCCATTCCGATCAGGTTCTGGCGGTGAATACGCTCGAAGCTGCGGGCGATGACGGCCCGCGCCCCAAGAAGCGCGGCCCCTTTGGCGGCCCAATCGCGGCTGGACCCCATGCCATACCGCGCGCCGGCAAGGATCACGGCAGAGGTGCCCGCCGTGGCCAGTTGCACAGCAGCGCGATGCACGGGCAGGGGGGATCCGTCTTTGAGGGTGGTCCAGCCTGCGGGCAGGTCATCGGCGAGGTAATTGCGCGCGAGCCGATTGGTAAACAGCCCCCGCAACATGACCTCCCAGTTGCCGCGGTAGGAGGCATAGACATTCAGATCGGCCGGCGTGCCGCCACGCGCGATCAGCCATTTTCCGGCCTCGCTGTCGGGTGAAATCCACCCCGCCGGCGAGATGTGATCGGTCGTCATGTCATCGCCAAGCACCAGAAGCGGCGCGGCGGAATACTGTCCAAGGCGCGTGGTCTCTGACAGGGATGCGAATTTCGGGCGACGCAAGCTGCGCGATGCGCTGTCCCATGGGAACAATGGCGTGGCGGGACAGGCGATGTCCTGCCACGCTTTGTTTCCCGAAGCGGTGGCAAAGGCCTGGGGCACGTCATCTGCGCGAAAGGCGCGCGTCACTGCGGCGTCGATGTCATCGCGATCCGGCCAAATGTCGCGCAAATAGACCGCTGCGCCGCTTGCGTCCTCGCCCAGGGGATCGCTCAGAATATCCCCGGCGATCCGCCCTTTGATCGCGTAGGCAATGACCAGTGGCGGTGATGCCAGATATCCGAGGTCGAGTTTGGGGTGCACGCGTCCGGGGAAATTGCGGTTCCCCGACAGGACCGCGCAGACGGCTTTGTCCTGTTCCAATGCCGTTTCGATCACCGCAGGCAGCGGGCCAGAGTTGCCGATACATGTGGTGCAGCCAAACCCGACAATGTCAAAGCCGAGCGCCGCAAGATCGCGGGTCAGGCCCGCGCGATCCAGATAGGCGCGTGCCGAGGGCGATCCGGGCGCCAAAGAGGTCTTGACCCAATGGGGCACGGTGAGGCCGCGTTGCGCCGCCTTGCGCGCCAGCAACCCCGCCGTAATCAACAGGCGTGGATCGGATGTGTTGGTGCAACTCGTGATCGCCGCCACGCCGACAGCGCCGTCCGGCACCGTGTTCCTGTCCGGGGGACAGGGGGCCAAAGGGCGGTTGATTGCGGTTTCAATCCCGGTCTGTGCCTGCGCGGGCGCGCATCGGTCCTGCGGGCGGCGCGGCCCCGCGACGACGGGGGTCAGTGACGCCAAATCAATCTCGATCTCCTGATCGAAGTTGGGGTGCGCTTCGGGATCGAACCAAAGTCCCATCGCGCGAAAGACGGGTTCAATGGCCTGGGTCAGCGGCGCTGCGCGCGCGGTTTGTTCCAGATAGGTCACGCTATTGGCATCCACCGGGAAGAAGCCGGTCGAAGCGCCGTATTCCGGTGCCATATTGGCGATCACCGCGCGGTCACCCGCCGTAAGGGTCGCGACGCCCGGGCCGAGGAATTCGACAAAGGCGCCCGTGACGTCAAGCGCGCGCAGGCGGTGGGTGATCTCGAGCGCCAGATCGGTCGACAGCACCCCCGCGCGCAGGGCCCCGACAAGCCGCACGCCGACCACCTTTGGCACGGCCAGCGTCGTGGCTTGGCCGAACATCACGCTTTCCGCCTCCAGCCCGCCAATGCCCCAACCCAGCACGCCAATGCCGTTGATCATCGGCGTATGGCTGTCGGTCCCCAACAGCATATCCGGATGCGCGGTGCCGTCTTCGTTGATCTCCAGAAGCGTGGCGAGCTGTTCGAGGTTGATCGTGTGCATGATCCCCGTACCGGGTGGATTCACATGCACCCCGCTAAGGTTGGCCGAGGCCCATTTCATGAATGCATACCGTTCGTGGTTGCGCTCTATTTCGCGCGCACCGTTGCGGGTGGCAGCCTCGGGGTTGGCATAGATATCCACGGCGAGCGAGTGGTCTACGGACACCTCGACGGGCAATTGCGGCGTCAGCTGGGCAGGGTCGCCGCAGGCCTCGGCAATTGCGTCCCGCAGCCCTGCAATATCGGCAATCGCCGGGGTGCAGGTCGTGTCGTGCATCAAGATGCGGTTGGGGCGAAACGAGAATTCGAAACCTGTTGGCCGCTTCGCAAGCCAGTCGTCGAGGGCAGCGATCAGCGGGGCAGGTGCCTGTGTCTCGCGCAGGTGGTTCTCGCTCAGCAGTCGCAAGACATGTGGCAGCTTTGCCAGCCGCGCGCCGAGGATCGTTTTGAGATCGACAAAACGCATGGTTTGATCGTGGTGGTGCACATCGGTGTGAAGTGTCATTGCGACCTCTTGGACAAAAGTGAGACCAGCGTCGGTGCGGCAAAGAGTGCGAACAGCACGCGCAGGATGTGGTGACAGGCGACAAGCGCGACTTCGCGCCCCATGGTTACGGCGATCAATGACATCTCTGCCAAACCGCCCGGCGCGAAGGCCAGGGTCAAGGCCAGCCCGTCCCAGCCGCCCTGTTTGGCCATGATGACGGCCGCAAGAATGGCGATGCCAATCTGGATTGCGACGACGGCCATCGCGGACAGGGCAAACCCCGCCAGCGTCGACAGTGAGACACCCAGAAACCGCGCGCCGACATTGATGCCGATGGCCACCTGAATGGCGATCGAGACCTCTGACGGGACATGAAACGCCGAGACCTGTGTCAGGTGCAGCGCGGCGCTGACCAGCATCGGGACGAGGATGAGTGCCGCCGGAATGCGCAGCCATCTGTCAGCCGCAACGCCGGCGGCGATACATGCCAGGAACCAGCCCCAATCGGGCAGGGTCATCTGATGTGATAAGGCGTTTGTGGTGCTTTCCACCGAAACGCCAAAGGCCAGCCCGGCAAGCACGGGAATAAGCAGGATAGAGAGCGCGATGCGCAGCGCATGAACAATTGCAACCCGTCGCTGATCCGCGCCGGCATGCTCGCCGATCAGGATCATTTCGGAAATCCCGCCGGGCATGGAGCACAACAGCGCGTCAATTTTCGGGAACCCGAACAGACGCTGGAGACCATTGTAATTTATCGCACCGCCAATAATCAAAATGGCGAACATCATGGTCAGCGACGGCCACCATGCGACGGCCAGCTCGACGATATTGGACGGGATCGCCGCGCCCAGCATCGTGCCGACAGCAGCCTTTACATAGGGCATCAACAGCGTGGGTTGCACCACAGGCAGCTGAAGCAATGACGCCACCACAATCAAGAGCATCGCGCCAATCAACCACCCAAGCGGCAGCCCCGTCGTCGAAAGCGCCCACCCCGCAGCGATCGCCGCGACAAGGGTGAGCAGAGCGCGGGGGAGGGGCTTCAAGCTGGGCAATTGGGTTAAATCCTGCCGAAAGTTGTGTTCAGTTCCGCGACGTCCTGGGGCGTCAACACCTGTGTGTTCATGCCGCGCAGCGCCACGATCAGACGTGCGGTTTCTTCAAGCTCTTCTGCCGCGGCAACGGTCGAGAACAGGTTTTTGCCACTGACCACGGGGCCGTGGTTGGCCAGTAGAACCGCCGCATATTTGCCCTGCAAATCGCGGATCATGTCGCCCATGGTTGGATCGCCGGGTTTGACATAGGGCACCCGTTTCACCGTCCCGACGCGCATCACGACATAAGGCGTGAGCGGCGGCACACAATCGTCGGGGTTGATATCTGCAAGGCAGGACAGGGCCGTGGCCCATGTCGAATGCAAATGAACCACCGCACCTGCTTCTGGGCGCGTGTCGTAAAACGCCTGATGCAGGAACACTTCTTTGGTGGGTTTGTCACCGGCGATATGGTGGCCTGCGAAGTCCAGCTTCGAGATGCGCTTCGGATCGAGATCACCGAGCCGCACATTGGTGGGGGTCAACAAAATACCATCTGACAGCCGCACGGACACATTGCCGGCGGTGCCAACGGAAAAGCCACGGTCAAAGAGCGAGCGGCACAGATGTGCCATTTCTTCCCGTGCTTTGCCCTCTTCTTCGGTCATGCGCCGGTCTCCATCATGCGCAGTGCCTTTTCAAAGAAGTCGGGGGTGCCGAAATTGCCGGATTTCAGCGCGACCAGAACGGGGGCGTCGCCGAGGCTGAGAATGGGAACGCCGGGGTCAATTTCGGGGCCGATGCGCATGGCGTTGACGTCAAGCGTGGTACAGACCGCCTGTGCCACCGCGCCTGAGGTTTCGCCCCCCGCGACCACGATGCGACGGTAGCCGCGCTCGACCAGCGCCCGTGCTGTATCGGCGAACAAGGCGTCGAGCTTGGCGGCGGTGGCCTCGCGGCCATATTCCTGTTGGACCGCGCGCACCTCCTCTGGCGTGCCAGAGGAATAGACCAGCGGCGCGTCGCCCTGATGCGCGACGATGAAGCCCGTGAGGTCGTCGACCGTGACGGTCCCTTGCATGACGCCGGGCACATCAATGGCAAGCGTCGGGTGGCGGGCGGCGTGATAATCTACCTGACCGCGTGTGGCGCCAGAACACGACCCGGCAAGGATCGCTTCGGGTCCGGTGGCGGGGGTGAACGGTACGTCGCCGCCCTGCGCACGCGCGGTGCGAATGAAATTGCGTGGCAGGCCAAGCGCAATCCCGGAGCCGCCAGTGACCAGCGCCGCGCCATCGACGGCATCCCCGATGGTCAGAAGCGCCTCATCCGAGATCGCATCAACCACGGCAAAGCGTTCGGGCATGGAACACAGGGCGTCGCGCACAGGATCCGCGCCAGCCGCGACAACAGTGTGCGGTATGAGGCCGACGCTCTCATCCGTTTGTGCGCGCAAGACACGGCGCAGGTCGGGATCGGTCATCGGCGTCAACGGGTGGTTCTGCATCCCGGATTCATTCAGCAGACGATCAAAAACAAACAGATGCCCCTGAAAGACCGTGCGCCCCGCCGTCGGAAAGGCGGGACAGACGACAACACCGCGACAGTCCAGGGCACGTGCGAGGGCTTCGGAGACCGGGCCGATGTTGCCGTCATTCGTTGAGTCAAAGGTCGAGCAGTATTTGAAAACGATCTGCTCGCAGCCTTGCTCACTTAACCATTCCAGCGCCGCCAGCGATTGCGCGACCGCCTGTTCAACCGATGTCGAGCGGCTCTTGAGAGAGATGACGCCTGCCTCGATCTCTGGCGCGGCTTTTTGCGTTGGTACGCCCGCATATTGCGCTGTGATCAATCCACCTTCCGGGGCGACGCCCTTGGCCAGCGTATTTGCAATATCGCTCCCGCCGGTAAAGTCGTCGGCGATCACACCTATCAGCATTCCAAGGTTCCTTTTGCGTTTGCGGGGGCTAAAACCCGCTTCAATTTGTCTATCGCGGCGTCGGGGCTGGTCAGCACGGGAATATCCGTGCAGGCCCGCACCGCGTCGGCGGCGCGGCTCATCGAAAAATGCGCCAGCACTATGGCGTCGGCATTGCGCACATTGGCGGCGGCCTGCGCGATCAGTTGGTCATGTGCCTTGCCATCACCCGCCTTGAGCGCGGCGAGGGCATCGGGGACCGCGACGGAGGTCAGCGTCGCATCTGCGTCGCTGCGTGCCGTCTCTTCGGTGAATTCCAATTCCATCCCCGCCACAGCAGGGGGAAGGTATAGAGCATGGTGGCATTGCCACCGCTTGCGACGGCCGCTTCGAACATGGCTTCGTTCGGCTTGAGGACCGGAATGTCCAGCCGCGCGGCGGCGGTTTCAATGCCCGCCCCAAAGGCAGAACAGGTATAGAGAATGGCGTCGGGCGCGAGATCCATCGCATAATCCGCCAGCACGTTGATGCGGCGATCAAGCTCGGTTGCATCGACACGCCCGGACGCTGCATCGGCCGAGAGACCTTCTTCGAGGATCGAGATGGTTTCGGCATCCGGCCAGAGCCGTTTGAAGGCGTCGTCGATCGGGGCCATTGCGACCCGGGTGGCGTGGATCAATACGATACGTGTCATGTCGAGTTCCCGAATGCAGAGAGGGGGTGACGGGCAGGGGGGAGGTGCCTGCCCGTCGAGCGGACCAACCTAGGCCGGAACTTTGCCTGCGACGGCATCGGCGACGAAGGTGCCGAATTGGTCGGTGTTGACCGAACCGCCAAGGTCGCGCGTGCGCTTGGCCGGATCGTCAATGACCGCATCCACGGCCTCGGTGATCGCTGTGCCTGCATCCAGAAGCTTTTGCACGCCGCGTTGCTCGCCGAGCCACGACAGCATCATTGCCGCCGACAAGATCAAAGAGGTCGGGTTGGCGACGTTCTTGCCCTGAATGTCCGGGGCAGAGCCGTGTTGTGCCTGGGCACAGCACAGGCCTGTTTCGGCATTGGCGTTGATCGACCCTGCAAGACCCAAGGAACCCGAAAGCTCGGAGGCGAGATCGGAGAGGATGTCACCGTAGAAGTTGGTCGCGACGACAACGTCATAGATCTCTGGCTGACGCACCAGAAGGGCGGCAAAGGCGTCAACGATCTTGTCGTCTGTCTCGACCTCGGGGAATTCCTTGGCCACTTCGCGGAAGCATTCAAGAAACAGCCCGTCCGTCATGAGAAAGCTGTTCGCCTTGTGAATTGCGACAACCTTCTTGTTGCGCTGCATCGCCAGTTTGAACGCTTCGCGACAGATGCGCATCGAGCCGTGACGGGTGATTTTGCGGACCGACAGGGCCATGTTCGGGTCGGGCATCATTTCTCCGACGCCTTTGTACATGTTGCGGTCGGGGTAAAATCCTTCGGTCGCTTCGCGCATGATTACAAGGTCCATGCCCGGCGCTTTGTTCGGGATGAAATCGCGGCTCCGTGCGGGGCGCACGTTGGCATAGAGGTCCAGACCGATGCGGAACCCGGCTGAGACATTGCGGCCGCCTTCGACAACGGGGGGATAGTCCATGTGCGACTGCGTGCCGAGGATCACGCCGTCAAATTCGGTCCGTGCGCGGTCAAGCACCTCTTCACGCAGGGTGGTGCCATATTTCTTGAGCGAGTCGAAGCCGGATTCTGCCTTTTCGAACGTCAGACCGAGGTCAAAGCGTTCATTCGCGGCCTCGACCACCTTGAGGGTTTCGGCCGTGATTTCCGGCCCGATACCGTCGCAGGGCAAATACATGATACGCATTATGGTTCTCCTTGATAATTTCGACGGATTGTTCCGCTGAGAGAGATTGAGAGGGGGGACAGGGGGCGACATGGGCGCCCCCCATGTTTGAAGGGGTCAGTCGCCTGCGGCGATTTCCTCAGAGGGGCGCGCGGCCTCCATGTTCCGTTTGACGCGACGCGACAGGAAGATCGGAAGGACGAAGCCGATGATGGCCACGGCCCACAAGATCAACACCAAGGGGCTGCCGACGAGAATGCCCCAGTCACCGTCAGAGATCGTCAGAGCCCGACGCAGGTTCACTTCCATCTCGTTGCCCAACAGGATGCCAAGGATGATCGGCACCAATGGCACGTCCAGCTTGCGCAGCACCCAGCCCAGGATGCCGAAACCAACCATCAGCATGACGTCAAACGTCGAGCCGGTGATGGAATAGATCCCGACAAAAGAGACCATCGCGACCACGGGCATCAAGATCCGTGTTGGCACCAGCAAGACGCGGGTGAACAGGCCAACCAATGGGATGTTAAGCGCCAGCAGCATGAAGTTCGCGATGAACAAGGCGGCAATCAGGCCCCAGACCACATCCGGGTTCTTTTGGAACAGCAGTGGGCCGGGGGTGATGTTCAACTGCAAGAGCACCGCCAGAAGCACCGCTGTTGTCCCCGATCCCGGCACGCCGAGGGCGAGCATCGGCACAAGCGCGCCGCCCGATGCGGCATTGTTGCCGACCTCAGGTGCAACCACACCGCGCGGATCGCCCTTGCCGAAGGTCTTGCCTTCGCGGTCCACGGTCTGTTTCTCAAGCGAGTAGCTGAGGAACGAGCCAAGCGATGCACCCGCTCCGGGCAGAACGCCAGAGATGAAGCCAATGACGCTGGAACGTCCCATTGTGGGGATACAACGCTTGAGCACGGAGAGGTTAGGCAAGAGGCGACCAATCTTCATGTCGCCACTGTGACCGACGCTGCCGCCACGGTGTTTCTCAAGGAAGATGAACACCTCGCTCAATGCGAACAGGCCGACGATGGCGATCAGGAAATCAATCCCGTCGAACAGGTGGATTTCATCAAAGGTAAAGCGCTGCGAACCTGTTTGGCTGTCGCTGCCGATCATCGCAATCCCAAGGCCGAAAGCCGCCGCAAACGCCGACTTTGCCTGATTGGTCGAGGAAATCCCGCCCAAGGTGGCAAAGGCCAATGTGAACAGCACGAAGTATTCCGCAGGGCCGAACAGCAGCGCGATCTTGACCAGTTGCGGCGCCAAAAGCACCAGCCCGCAGGTGGCAAAGAATGCCCCAACAAAGGACGCAATGCCCGACAGGGACAAAGCTTCGCCCGCCTTGCCCTGCTGTGCCATGGGATAGCCGTCGAGACAGGTCATCATCGCAGGCTCGTCGCCCGGAATATTAAGGAGAATGGATGAAATCCGCCCCCCGTACATCGCGCCGTAATAAACCGACGTCAAAAGGATCAGCGAAGGCGTCGGGCCAAGCCCGAGCGAAAAGGCGATCGGTATGAGAATGGCCACGCCATTGGCAGGCCCAAGGCCGGGCAGGGCGCCCATCAACGTGCCGAGAAAGCAGCCCAGCAGCGCAAGCAACAAGTTTTCGAAGGTCAGGGCGATGGCAAAGCCATCCGCAAGTGAACTCAGAGTTTCCATGATATTTGCTCCTCAGAAACCCAGCGGGCCCTTGGCAAGCGACAAGCCAAGGATCAGATGGAACACGACATAGATACCGACCGATGTCGCAAGACCCGTCACCAGCGAGGCGAGGGGCTTCGTGCCCAGTCGCCATGTCAGGTATGCGGTTGCGAAAATGGTTGAGATCACGAAGCCCAATTCGGGCAGCACCCAGCCGTACAAAAACATCACGGCTGCGGCGAAGGCGATTTCGCTCAACTCACGTACAGCAGGCCATTCAGGCTCGCCCGAGGGGCGAAAGATGAATATCAACGAGCTGAGCGCCATGATGGTGCCAACGATATAGGGGAAGGTGCGCGGGCCGATCACGTCGACCATGAAACTGTTGGGGATTATCGAGGCGGCCCATATGTAGAATGCGGCCAGCGCAAGACCGACCGCACCGAAAATTCGGTCACTCATCTTGGTCTCCAGATTTGCAGGGTTGTATAAGCGGCTGCCCCGAGCGGTCGGGGCAGCCGTGGTGCATCACTTGATGATGCCGATTTCTTTCGAAAGCTTGGTCACGTCGTCGATTGTACCTTGCACAAAGGCGTTCATGTCGTCGCCAAAGTTGTTGAAGGGTTCAATCGCAGCGGCCTCGAGTGCGGCTTTGAAATCGTCGCTTTCGGCCATCGTCATGATCGCCTGCTTCCAGAACTCCTTGGCTTCGTCAGACGCGCCCTGTGGCATGTAGAGACCGCGCCAGTTCGCGCCAATCACGTCATAGCCCTGCTCTTTCGCGGTGGCGATGTCGGGGAAGTTTTTCAAACGCTCCGGCGCGAGAATGCCGATGATGCGGATGTCGCCGGATTCAACAAAGCCAAGCATTTCCGAGAAGTCACCCGAAACGGCCTGAACCGAGCCGGACAGAAGGCCGGTCATCGCTTCGCCGCCACCGGAATAAGAGACGTATTTAACCTGTGTGACGTCTTCCATTCCTGCGGCCTGAGCCAGCAACATGGGCTTGATGTGGTCATAGCTGCCCACCGAGGAGCCGCCGGCGATGCCCACGGATTTCGGGTTCTCCAAAATCGCATCCATCATGTCGTTGAGCGTTTGGAACTCGGAATTTGCGGCGACGGCAATCGCGCCATATTCCGCGCCGAACGTGGCCAGCCAATGCACATCGTCAAAGCTTGCGCCTTTGTAGATGCCTTGCGCGATCCGGGCGCTGGTGGACATGGAGGCCGCAACAATCAGGTTGTTGTCATCGTTGCGTTCCTTGGTGACATGGGCAAAGGCCACGCCGCCGCCGCCGCCGGTCATGTTTGTGACCTGCATCGTGTCATCCATGACGCCAAGGTCGAACAGGAAGCGCGCGGTGGTGCGGCAGATGAAATCCCAGCCGCCACCGGGGTTGGATGGGGCGATGCACTGTGGGTTTTCAGGCTCAAAGTCCTGGGCCAGACCCACGCTTGGTGCAAACGAGGCGATGGCGAGAGCCGCCGCTGCGACGAGGTTGTGTTTGAATTGCATTTTTTCCTCCCAAATGCGTTTTCGTTAGGTGCAGTGTAGTCGGGCTTCAGATTGCACTTAACGACCGAAAAAGCCAATAGCCAATTTTTGCGACGCGAAAATTTTGGCGGAAATGGTGGTAATTGTTTGAAAAATAACGAATTGATTGCCAAATGCAGGAGGCCCATTGAGGGGTGTGAGATTGCATTGCGGCAGAATCGGCTCTTGATTTTAGCATTTTGGTCGCCAAAAATGCCTTCTACCGGTGGGGAGGTGCTGCGAATCTGGATCGCGCGCATCCAAGGGCAAAACGTGATCGACCAATAAGGACCAATAAAATGAGCAGCAGCGACCTCGCGACACGCATCTCCAACCGTCTTGCCAAGGATATTCTGACCGGCACGATTGAGCCGGGGACGCATGTGGCCACGCAGCAGATTGCAGATCGGTATCAGGTGTCCCGCACGCCGGTTCGCGATGCGCTGGTCGCGTTGTCTGACAAGGGGTTGCTGGAGCATCAGGCCAATCGGGGGTATTTCGTGCCCGAGGAAATCCCCGAGGGGCTGGCCCAGGAAATTGCGGCGCAGGATTCTGAGGAATCCGATGTATATCAAACCTTTGCCGAAGATTGGCTCAAAAACCGCCTGACCGAAATTGTCACAGAACAGAGCTTGCGTCAGCGGTATTCGCTTACCAAATCACGGCTCAACGACATGATGGCGCGCGCGGCGCGCGAGGGGTGGGCAGAGCGCAAAGAAGGCTATGGGTGGCGGTTGCTGCCGGTGGCGAAAACCTCAGAGGCCTTCGATCAAATCTATCGGTTCCGCCTCGCGATCGAGCCGGTGGCACTGCTCGAGCCGAGCTTTGAGCTCGACCGAAAGGTGCTCGCAGAGCATCGCCGAATTCAGGAGTGGATGTTGGAAGTCGATGTGGCCAGAACGCCGCCGGAACAGCTGCTCGCCAATGGGGCGGCCTTTCACGAGGCCCTGATCGCAATGTCAAATAATCCGTTTTTTGCCAGTGCCTTGGAGCGTGTGAACCGCATGCGTCGTCTGATGGAATACCGTGCGCGCGTGGATCAGGAGCGGTTGCAGGTGCAATGTAGCGACCACATTGAAATCATCGACCTGTTGGAGCGGGGCGAAGTGGTGGAGGCGTCCTATTTCATGCGTCGGCACCTGTCGGGCGCGCTGCGTCGCAAAAGCCCGATTGCACGGAATTGGTCAGAGGAGATGGAGGCCGAGGCGCATTCCCAGGCGTAATTGTGCCGCAGGATTGAATATTGCCGCCAATTAATCCAAACGACGCGCGGTCCGCTGCCCGCGCGCTTACTGGCCGTCGAACAGGCGGGCGGGATTGTGGCACATGATGTTTTGGATCTGTTCGGGCGTCACCCCACAGGCCGAAAACAGCCTCGGGATGGCGTGAGAGTCGACATTCCGAAACGGCTCGATCTCGCCAAATGCGCGTGTCTTGCGTTCCGGGCCTCCACTGGTGTGCGGCCAATCTGAGCCCCAAATGATATGGTCGGGGCGCAGGGCGACGCATGCGCGGATCAGGGATATTGCCCGGGTTCGCGCGCTCTCCGGTGTGGCGCCAAGTTTGTAGTCCGCTGACATTTTTATCCAAACAGGCTCAGAGTCACATTTTTGGAGCAGGTCGATCAGGTTGCTTTCGGGGGCCTGTGCGCCGATGCCCGCGAAATGGTCCAGAACGACGGGCACACCCGCGTGTGTGATGAGTTCGACGTGCCGCAGCACGGCGTCGATTGGTGCATAGATCTGAAGGAACATGCCGCTGCCCGCGAGGGCCGAGGCCATCGCCTGAACCGCGTGCGCGCCCGCATCGACCTCGGCCCCGCTGACCAGGTTGACACGAAAACCGCGCACGCCGCTGGCGCGCATTTCGGCGATCGTGGCATGGTCGAGGGTCGCAGGGTCGGCCACCGCCACGCCGCGCGCGCGGTCGCCAAGGGTGTCGAGCGCCTTTAACAAACAGGTGTTGTCGCTGCCATAGACGCTTGGTTGCACCACCACGGCGCGATCAATGTTCCCCGCCGCCATGATGCCAAGAAGGTCAGGCACACTGGCGTCGCCGGGCGTGTAGCTTCGCTGGTGCGCGAAGGGGAAGACGCGCGGGTCGAACAGGTGAACATGCGTGTCCCAGGTGGCATTTTGCGTCATGTCAGATGTTCCAAAATGTGGGCACGCGCCGCCGTTGGCAGTGACGATCTGCCGAAGGTTTCTTGACCCTGTTGCACTGCGGCCTCTGTGCCGCATTGCTGAGGTGGGGCAGAAGGCAGGGATTCAAGCGCGCGCGCATGAGATGACAATGGGATGTCCTTGTTTCGGGCCGTGTTTTGGGCCGTGCGGCAAAGGCGCGAAGTCTCAGGCGGGGTCGGGGGCAATTGCGCTGTCGCGGCTGACGCCGTGGGCTTCAAGGATGTCACCGACCCGACCGCTGCGCGCCAATTCGGCGAGGAAATGACGCAGGTGTGCGGTCGCTTTGGGGCGGCCTTTCACAATGGCCATCGCCTGTAGAATTTCCATGAACGGCGGTTGCAGCGTGCGTGCCCCCGGGCGCAGTTTGGCCTCGGTCTCCATCACCGCGCCAATGCCTGCAACCGCGTGGAGTTCGCCTGCGTCCAGCGCCGCAAGCATGGCGTGAATGTCGGGAAAGGTCACCAGATGCTCGGCACCGGGTTTGCGCGCAAGGGTGAGCGTATAGGCCGAGCCCTCAACCGTGCCGACAGGCGCGCCAGATGTCACCAATGCGTCAGCGGTTTCCGCGGTGCAACCCGCCCCCGCGAGGTAACGCCCTTCGATCCGAATATAGGGATCGGTAAAGTCGATGGTCTGCGCGCGCTTTGGATCGACGGCAAGGAAGCAAACATCCCATAGGTCATCCTCGGCAGAGTTCGAGACGTCAACCGCGCGATCGAATTCGACGAATGTGAGGTCAACGCCGAGGTCGCTGGCCAGTGCTTTTGCAAGGTCGACCGAGATGCCCTTGGGGGTCCCGTCGGTGTTGCGCCCCACGAGGATGCGGTTCCCGTGATTAAGCGCGACGCGCAATGTGCCTGTCGTTACAAATTCGGCAACGATATCTGTGGTCAATGGCGTCTCCTCGCATGGTACGGATGAAAATCTACGGTTCCTCGAGTTGACTGGCTTATTTTCAATAGAAATGCAATATATAAGTGATTTTGCGCCTTATTTTTGGACTTTGGCGTTTCTGGACCATGTTCGCACGGCGCAATTGGCCCTGATCCGCCTCATGCTTGTCCACCATGCTGGGCGCCTGTCGGGGTGGCCTGACCCACTTCGGTTGAGTGACGCACATTCTGTCTGACCAGTCAGGCGGCACTTCTTCAGCTTGTCGATCAAGTTCAAGGTCATCGGAGCCAGACGTGAAGCTGCGTGTCGGCCTTTGACCACCCGATCGAGCCGAGAACGGCTTTGCCGATCCGATATGCGAGGTATGGCGGCACTGCATTGCACACCTGGTGGTGTTGTTTCGTGTGGGGGCCGCAGAAATGATAGTAGTCCGGAAAGGTCTGTAGAACTGCGGCCTCTCAGATCGTCAACGACCGGCATTGCTTGCGGACCGGATGTATGAAGTAATGACTGTCCTCGCGCAAATGACTGAGAATGTTTTGGTCAAGGTATACCGGGACGGGCGTGGTCGGAGCGGTCATGCGGCACCAAATCTAGGCGGACTGAATGCCACAAGCGTCCCGCAGAGGGTTCCCGCAGTCCATCGCCAAACACGGCTCACAGCGCTCACCCTGCCGCCGAGCCGCCGCGCTGGGCGGTGGCCCCACCGAATCCCTCAATGGCGTTTTTATCTTTGCCATGTAAATCGTGTGCGAAGTAGCGCAGGACTGCATTTTTTGGCACATTCGAGAATTTCAGCCAAAGCGGGCTGACCTGCCCCCTGCTGGTCCCTCATTCATAATGAGAGTCTGCAGGTTGAATCTGGGTATTCGGCTTCCGCGTCTGACGCAAGCGCGCCGGGCGCGGAGTCTTCAAATTGCTCAAGCGCACGGCGCGCTTGCAGCGGCGTTTGGTTGCCCAAGGACGAGTGTGGCCTGACCGTGTTATAGTCGTAACGCCATAGGGCCAGCTTGCGCCGCGCATCATCCAGGCTGTCGAAGATCTCCTCGTTCAGTAGCTCATCCCTGAGACTGCCGTTGAAGCTCTCGATGAACGCGTTCTGCTGCGGCTTGCCCGGATCGATGTAGTGCCACGGCACCTCGTTCTCGTCGGCCCATTTCAGGATGGCCCGACTGGTGAACTCAGTTCCATTATCGCTGACAATGCAGCCGGGCTTTCCGTAAAGCCGGATCAGAGCGCTGAGCTCCCGGGCGACCCTTGCGCCGGAGAGGCTGGTGTCCGCGATAAGGCACAGGCATTCCCGAGTGCAGTCATCGATCACTGCCAGCATCCGGAACTTCCGCGAGGCGCCGAAGCTGTCGGATACGAAGTCCAACGACCAACGAGCATTGGGATACGCCGCAACTGGCATCGGCACCCTGGTGCCACGCGCCCGTTTCCGGCCGCGCCGCCGCTTCACGGACAGCCCTTCTTCGCGATAGACCCTGTAGAGCTTCTTGTGGTTCATGGTCATGCCCTTGCGCTCCAGCAGCACGCCGATCCGGCGGTAACCGAACCTGCGCCGCTTGGCAGCGATGTCCTGCATCTCCTTGCGGATCTCGGTACAGTCCGGTGGGCGTTCTCGCCGGACTGTTTTGGGATCGACACCGACAAGCCTGCAGGCCCGGCGCTGCGAGATGTCATGATCCCGCATCGCCCGAAGCGCCGCGTCTCGCCGCTTGGTCAATGTCGTCAATTCTTTCCCAGCAAGTCTTTCAGCACGACGTTGTCGAGCATGGTATCGGCCAGCAGGCGCTTGAGCTTGGCGTTCTCGTCTTCGAGCGCCTTCAGCCTGGCGGCCTCAGAAACTTCCATCCCGCCATACTTGGCCTTCAACTTGTAGAAAGTCGCCGTGCTCAGCCCGTGCCTGCGACACACCTCCGCTGTCGGCATCCCTGCTTCCTGTTCTTTGATCATACCGATGATCTGCGCCTCGGTGAAACGACTCTTTCGCATCTGTCTGCTCCTTCAGAGTTGGCGCAGACTCTACATTACGGTGAGGGATTTCGCGGGGGGCAGGTCACGCCCCAAGTCGAAAGCGCCCGCGCGATGCGGACAATCTGGTTCATTGGTTCGGCTGAGTTTTCATCGAAGCTGCCAAATGCGACAGCAAGCGTGTCTATGAAGATCAGGTCGGGGCGCTGGGCTTCCACGGCATCGAGCAACGCTTGCAGATCAGGGGCACGTTTTTCCCCGGCTGAGGGCAAAAGTCGGGATATTCCCCCCACGAGCGAAAAAGCATCGGTGCCACCGTATTCGCGTCTGAGCGCCTTTACGCGCCCCTTCATCCCGTGGTGGTCTTCTGCCGCCACATAGAACACTTTGCCCTGCCGGGTCCGCATCCCGAAGGCTTCCTTGCCCAGCGCAACCATGTATCCGAGGAACGGACCAGCGAGGGACTTGCCTGCACCCGGTGCGCCGAAGATGCAGCCCACATCGCCATGCGACAGTAAACCTTTGATCACGTATTTCCGCGCCTCCGACCCGTCGCACTCGTCCGGTGTCAGGAATGTCAGACGTGATGCGGCTGGCGCTAACATTTCCTGTAGGGGCAATATGTCATCAAAGTCGTCAGCGCAGTAGCCTGCGCCTGACTTTGCCCAGCCATAGGCCTTGGCAATCTCGAAAAGGGTGCCGATTCCGATTGCGCCTCCCCGGAAGGACTTCCAAGCCGTCCGTTGTCCGCGCTCATTGAACTTGATGGATTGTCGAGACCAGTGCGACCACATGCCAAAAGCTTCTTCGGTGTCGCCGTATTCCGCCTTGAGCGCCATACCGATGTGCAGCCAGGTGTCACGGTCGTCTGCATCATTGATCATGGCGAGGGCGAGACGCACCTCTGTCCGGTCTGCCCGTTCCCTGAAAAGGTCCGAAAGATCGGTTGAAGACACATCGGGCGCGCGTCCTTTGGCAAACCTGCCGAGCGTCGCCCGGGAGATTTTGGCTTGGCGATGGAACGGGCGTTCCCAGACATAGGGCTGTCCGGTCGTTGGATAAATCGAGGGCGGCAATACCGCCTGTGAACCGGTTCCCATAAGGTCGATTTCCCATCCTTCGCCCTTTGCCAGTTTCCGCTTAGGCATCGGGTCAGGCGACAGGAAATAGATGTGGCGAGAGTCGCCCCCGCTGCCACTTACAACGGTCGGAAAGCCTTTGGCTTCGGGCCAGAGGTCCAAAAGTGCCGCCCATGCGTCCGCAGCCTTTGCCGGGTCGCGCACATCGAGGTCGATCAGGTGAAGATATTCGTCTCCAATCTTGGAGGCAAAACCGAGCCGCACCCCTATGTTCCGCCCTTCACGGTAGGTGTTCAGCAGGTCTGATTCGGTCTGGTTTGGCAGGTTGGACCAGTTCGCCGCGACGGGTCTTTTCTCTCCGGCGTGCAGCCAATGGAGAGAAGCACCGGCGGCAAGCAGGTCTCGATTGGCCTCATTCAGCGGGTCGTTTTGAGACGCATGGAGACCCATGGAGACGCATAACAGGTCGGAAAGGTCTGTGTTCGCGGCACATGGTGACGCTTGCCCGGCATGGGCGTTCGTGCTATTGTCGAGAGGCATTAGATAAACCTTTTCTGGTTTGAAAGGCCTCGCAGTCGCAAGCTGCGGGGCCTTTGCGTTTTCAATCCAGGGTTCATCATATCACGAGTCGAATAGTTCTCCAATACACTGATATTAAAGACATTTCACATCTAGTGTGAAAGTACAGAAGTCGCAGAGTAAGATCGAAAATCAACTTTTAGCTGAGTAGATCGGACAAATCCGTTTCAATCCTCGGCTTCGTAGAGACCACGGACTTTGCCCGCCCAGCGGCCTCCCATTCATCCAGCTTGTCGCTCCACCACTGCATGAGCCGACGCCGCTCTTCCAGGCGCATCCCGCGATAGTATGCCGCCCGCACTGCGTTCTTGGGCGAATGCGCCAAAGCCTTCTCGATTGCATCCGGGGACCAGAGTTCGGACTCATTCGCCACGGTTGAGAACGTTGAACGGAAGCCATGCACAGTGGCCTTGGTGTAAAAGCCCAGCCGGTAAACCAGATAGAGCATCCGGTTTTCAGAGATCGGCTTCACTGGCTTATCTCCCGGCACGATGTATCCCCCACCGTCCGCAAGGCGTCGCAACTTGTTGAGGATCGTTAGAACCTGCCGGGACAAGGGCACAACATGGTCCGCGCCCATCTTCATCCGTTCACCGGGGATGCGCCAAACATCGCCGTCAATCTCTTCCCAGCGCCCGAACCGGATTTCGTTGGTACGGCAAGCGGTGTGTATGGCCAGGAGAAGCGCCAGACGGCTTTGGGGTTCGCAGTCAGCATGTGACAGGGCGTTGAGGAAGGCTGGCATCTCGGACCCGCCCAGCGCGGCGACGTGCTTGACCCGGGGCGCTGGGCGCAAGGCTCCGCGAAGGTCTGCCGCCGGGTCGCGCTTGCAGAGGCCGCAGGCAATCCCGTAGCGGAAGATTGCCCCAAGCGTCTGATGAATCCGCGAAGCCACATCTAGCGCGCCCCGGGCTTCTACAGCACGAATGATTTTCAAGAGTTCGGGGGCTTCAATCTCGGCAATGTCACGCTTTCCGATGAACGGGAACACGTCGCGGCGGAACCGGGATGCGATGCGCTCATAGTGCTTTTCGGACCAAGCCCCGCGCTGCGCTTCTAACCATTCGTTCGCGACACGTTGAAACGCGTTCTGAACGGCCAGCGCATCGACTTTTGCAGGAGCGACGCCTTCGGTCAGATTGCGCTTCAATTCATCCCGCATCGCTCGGGCCGTGGCTAGAGAAACGCGGGGATACTGCCCAAGCGTTGCGGTCTGCCGCTTACCCTCGTGGCGGTAGTCTACACGCCAAGTTTTTGATCCCGCAGGTGAGATATAGAGATACAGCCCAGCGCCGTCAGTCATCTTCCGAGGCTTCAGGGCAGGTTTGGCATTTCGACAGGACAGATCAGTTAGCGACATGGTATCCTCGTGACGGTAAGTCTCTTGCTGTCTCTACCGTCAGTTTTACCGCCAAAGGCTGAGACGTAGTGAGACATGCTGAGACACATGGATACCAAGAAAGTTGATTTTACTCAATTTTCTAGTGCGAAAATGCGCTGTAATTTAGTTGTGGTGCCCGGGGGCGGAATCGAACCACCGACACGAGGATTTTCAATCCACTGCTCTACCCCTGAGCTACCCGGGCATGGGTGAACGGACAACCGTTCGGGTGGACGCGTTCTAGGTTAGGGGTGCGGGAGTGTCCAGTGGGTTTTTGCAAAATTTCCCATGTAATTTTGCATTGCGGGTCATTGGGTCTCCGATTGCCAGATCAGGCTTTGGTCGCCGCCCAGTTTGGAACTGCCGAGCGGGGCGAAAGATGCAGCCAAATCAGTGAGTTCCGCGGAAGGGGACAGGGTCAGATAGGCCGGGAGCCATGCGAGGTTGTAGCCGGTGATCTCGCGGCTGCCGTCGAAATAATTTTGCGCTTCGCCGGTGATTTCCATTGTGCGCGCTCCGCCGTCCATCTCGGCGATGGTAAAGTTGACCACACGTTCCAGCGCATCTTCGCAGCGTGCGCCAGGGTGGTAGCCCTGATCGCGCAGCAGCTTGCTGGCCACCACCAGCGGCGCGACGGCATGCATCTGGTAATGATAGGCCAGCCGCCCGCGCGACATCTCTTGTGGCAGGCTGCCGTCAGGGTTGGCGGTGCACAGAACATAGTCCACCGACCAGCCCGCCCAGCCGCGCAGCACAGGGTCGTTGGTCAGATCCGCAATGCCAGCCCCCCCAAGCGCCGCCCAGGCACGCAGATTGCCGCGTTTGGCGCCCTTGGGCGCGGCTTCTTCCCAGAACAGCATCTGATCCTGCGCCAGACCCGCCAACCATGGGCGAATGGCGTTCAGGTCGTCCTCTGTGCCGCCATGCGGCACCACCTGGCGCAGCGCAAGCGCGAACCCGGCCAGCCGGGATCCAATGGTCAGCCGTGTGGTGTCGGAATCCAGATTGGCCAGCGCCCCGGCACGGGCCCATTCAGCGACCTGATGCACGACGCAATCGGCGATTTCCTCATGCGGGGCATCCGCAGCAAAAATCTGGTTGGCCTGATCGGTCAGGGAAACAATGAAATTGTCCAGCGGCTTCAGATCGGCAATGGCGGCCGCCTCGGCCTCCTTGTCGATCTCTGACCGGGTTTCACTGTCATCGGTATATCGGCTTTCGATGGCCAGAGACAGCACCGGCGCGGGCGCAAGTGGGCAATTCAGCTCCTGTGCCCGAACGGCGGTGCTGGTTCCCAGCTCCAGACTCAACGCAGATCCCAGTGTCAGCGCAATCGCAATTGCCGCGCCAGTTCGCCCGCCTCTTGGTTTCCACCTGCGGCAGCTTTGTCGAGCCATTCAAGGGCCTCCGTAACTTCTCGATTGGTGCCAGTGCCATACAGTTTGGCCCGGCCAAATTCAGCCATTGCCGCCACGGAACCGGCTTCTGCGGCCTGTCGGACGGCTGCGGTCGCTGCGGCCATGGTCTGCACATTTCGTGCCTCCGATTGCAGCAGACGTGCGTGCCGCCACAGGGCCTCGGGTTCGCCGGATGCCGTGGCACGCGCCAACAGTTGACGGAAATCCATCGACTGGTCAATGGCGCGTCTCACTTCTGGCGGAGCGGCGAAATACCGCTCAAATGCGCGCGGAATATTGTCGGGTTGCGACACCAGTCCAGCGAAATGCCCGGCGGCGGCCTGGGCGTCAAAACCAGCCAGATCCGGTCGCGCCGTCAGGTCAAACAACCGCCAGCGTGCCGCAATGTCGTCGCCACGGTCACGGGCCACCACGTCGACCGGTGTCGGTGCGGCGCCGGTATCGAACACTTCCATTTGGGTGTCTGTGAACCGCAGTTTCGCCAACACATGTCCGCCACGCAGCACCAGCCCGATCCGACGCCAGTGATAGGCCATGTCGGGATTGTCCAGGATGGCATGGGCTTCGCCCAGCTCGCTGGTGTCCTTGGTCGAACAGGCCATCAGGCTGACCGCCCGGTCAAAGTAATCGTCGTATTGGCTGGGCGCGACATGGGGCAGGGCGAACATCAAGGCCAGGAAATCACCGCGTTCCTCGATGATTTGGGCAAACTCGGTGAACACAGCCGCTTCGGCCTCGGGCGTTTTGCCCAGACGTGCCAGCAGCCGGATTGCGGCACCTTCGCCGCGATAGCTGGCCTGACGCAACAAGCGGCGCACTTCGGTGGCCACGGCGGGGTCGGTGCCGTTGTCGTTGATCATCGCCACGGCCACATCCAGCGCCGAGGTCACACCGTTGTTCAGATAGACCCGGCGAAAGAATTCCAGCGCCAGCGCGCGTTCCGCCGGGTTGGTCGCCAGTTCAAACTCCAGCTTGGCGAATTCCTCAAGTCCCTTGTCGGAATTGTCGAGCCGATCGGCCCAGATCCGTTGCCGGGTTTCGGTGGCAATCGGGTCGATGTTGACCAATTCCAGATAGTTCGCCAGCGAGGTTGTGCGCCCGGCCAGCGCCTGACGTTGCAGATGCGCCAGGCTCCAGGGGTCTTTGTAGGGGTCCAGCGAAATCAGGTTTGTCGCGCTGACCTGCACGGTTTCATGTGCTGTCGCGCGAAAGGCGCGGGCCCAGGGCTCGGCCTGGTCCAAATGCGGCGCGGTGGGGATCTGACAGCGAAACAGTTTGTCCAGATCATCCATCGCATCGGCATCGCTGTGGCGCGTTGCCGCCAGCGTCAAAAGATCGACGGCCCGGTCCAATTGTGCCGGGGTGTCGCGATACCGCAGCAGACGCTCGGCCAAAAGCCGCATCCCCTCGGCGTCATCGCGCGCAACCGCGATTTCCAACTGGGCAATCATCTGCGCTTCGCCGCCCCAGCGGCCAAGCCGGACCGCAATTTCCTTGGCCAGATCGGTGTAAATCGCCCCGGGGGCCGATGGAATCTGCGTAACCTCACGCAGGTAGGTCAGATAGGGGCTGGAGGGGCTGTTTTCCAAGGCGTCGATATTGACATCAAGCTGCAACAGCGGCGTCAGGGTCGGGCGTCTGCGACCGCGATCCTCGGCCTGATTGAAGGCCAGGATTTCGCGCAGCATGTCCAGGTCGACCCCGGCACTCTGCAGCTGGCCTTCGGCGCTGTCGTCAATTGCGATACCGCGCTCGACCGCACGCTGAAGATAGGCCAGCATTTCGTCGTTGTCCTGCTCGATCACGCCGGCGGCCAGATGGTGTTCCACCACCCGCCATGCCGCCCGTGCCGATCCAAGATCGGCGGCAAACCGGTCCCAGGCCAAGGCGATGTCAGTGTTGCGATGAACAATGATGCCTTTGCGGTATTCTTGCGCGATGCGTTCGGCGCGGATGCAGATCTGGCTGTCCATCTGGCCCAGCAAACCGCCAAAGGCCATGGTTGCGGTCAGGTTGGCGGGTGCCTCCCAGCCGGGCAGGGGGCGGCCCTCGGCCATGCGGCGCGCGATGAACAGCAATGCATCGGCATTGCCGCCAAAACCAGCGTCGCGGATCAGATCAAGCGCCTGTTCCTCGTCGCGTTGCACGCCGATGCCGTTCAGAAAGAACTGCGCCAGTTTCATGCTTTGGGTATAGTTCAGCTCTGCGCGGCGCTCGTTCAGTTGCTGTACCAGCCCGGCCTGCATCAATTCCCGCAGCCGACCGGCGTCGATATGCAATCCGATCAGATCAAGCGTTTCATCCATGCCGCCAAACCGCGCGTCAGCCTGCGACAGCCGTTTGCGCAGCGCGACGATGAAATCAAAATAGCGGTTCGGGTCTTCGGCCTGATATCGGCGAATGTCGCGTTGCAGGAACCGAACACGCTCAATGGTGGTCAGTTCGCCATCAGATCCCGGTCCGGGCGCGTCAGAGATCAGCTCTTCGGGACCGTCGCCGCCACAAAGGTTCTGTTGTTCGACCGGCGGCGGCAAAAAGGCAAAGTCCAGCGGCGCGGCCGTGGCTGCGGCAGGAAGGTTCAGGGCCAGGACCGCCGTAGCGACCAGAGCGTGCGGGATTTGACGTTTTATCGCGAACATAGGCGCATCTCGGTGTTGTCTCCCAATGTCGCGTCCAGCGTGACAGTGACGTTGCGGGCCCCTTCGGGCCAAAGCCCGGACATCGGTACATAAAACCGCCCGGTGGGCAGCTGTGCCGGGTGGCGGGTGATTTCGCGGCTGCGGCTGCGGCCCTGATTGTCGTGCCAGGTGAACACCGCGCGGCGGGCCTGGGCGCCGTCGGCGTCGATGAACAGGATCTTGTCATGTTGGTCGCTGACCGACGACAGATCGGCGTTGACCCGGTCGCGGCTGCCGCCTTCGCGGCTGACGGTCAGGCCAAGATCACAACTGCCACGCGCTGCGGCAATCAATTCCAGCATTCTTTGGTCGTCGCTCAGACCGGGCGCTTCGGCCAGGGGCAATTCCCAGACGATGATACTGGGGCGGGCCTGTTGAAATTCGGCGGAGGTCAGATAGGTCGAAATCGCAGCAAAGGCGCCACCACCGGGCACGGAATACTGGATCACCTGAATGCCGGTCTCTTCCGCCAGGAAACCGGCGAAATTGGCTTCGGGCGTGTCGGAATGGGCGCTGCCCACCAATGCAATCACGCCCTGTGGGCCATCGCCGGTCGAGGCGCGTGTGGTTGCAAATGTCTCGGTTGTGGCCTCGGGCAGGGGTTCGGCGCAATATTGCTGCCGCACCAGTCGGCTGTGCGATTCGACATTGGCGCTGCCGGTGGGGCGGGTTTGAAACCGGTTTCGGGCCAGTGCCTCGATGCCGGGGACCGCCGCGATCGCCCGGGCAATGGCCCGCGCCGCGAGCTGTGCCCCCGCAGCGTTCAACCGGGGATCGGCGCGAAAGAACGACAAGGGCGCATTCGCCGGGGCCATTTCCGCCCGCAGATCAACCGCGCGCACACCGGCCTCGTGCAATTTTCCAAGGTCATCAAGATAGACCGTGGTGGCCAGCGAATAATCAAAGCCGAAATCCATCGCTTCGGGGGACAGATACCGGGGCAGGGCCAGCGGCTTGGTCGGCACCGGCGCATAGATCAATGCTGTGCCCTTGGCCGCCAGTGCCTGGCTCAATTCAGCCAGATCAGCCACAGTTTCCGGGGTCATCGGGTGCATATTGGAAAGATCGGGCGAAATGCGGAAAAACACGCCGTCGCGCCCTTCGACCGATGCCAGATATTGCGACCCCGCGAGATCGCGGCAGCCATATTGTGATTGTGCCGCTGCCGGACCAACCAAAGTGCCGGTCAGGGCCACACCGATCAGCGCCGCACCAAACCGTTCAAGAAGTCTCATCTGCCGTGCCATCCCTTAATTCACCGCAAGCGCGTTGCGCCGTGCTTTGGCCTGTTCGGCAAGGCTGAACGCCATTGCCCGTATCGCCAGATCTCCCCGCCGGTCTGCGATTTCCAGATATCCCAATACCCGGTTCAGCTCAGCTCTGTTCAGATCGGTCCGGCCCATGTCCTTCATCGCGAGGGACAGGACCATGCGGCCGTTCCCGGTGCTGCTTAGCGCGACAATGCGGTCGCGCGTGGCGTCCGACATCGGGCCAAACAGCTGGTCCGGGCCGTTCAACGCCACCATTGCATCCTGTGCCTGGGTATTTCCGGCCCAGGCATGGGCGTAAAGCACCCGAATATATTGCGAAATCCGGCTGCTGGGTTCTGTGGCGGGCGACAGGAAATACAGCGCGCCGATCATGTCATCCAACATGCCCTTGCGCCCGGCCCCTGCTGCGATGCTGGCATAATAGGCCAGATCGGACGCATTTTGCGCCACGCCACGTTGGCGCAGGATCTTGGTCAGTTTCAGCGCGGCAAGCCCGTCTTTCTGATTGGCCAAAGCGCGCAGATCGTCTTCGGCCATTGGGGCGCCCGACACCATTTCCTTGCGCAATTGACGCAAGGCCGTGGTGGGCAATTGCCGCGTGCTGGTGATGCCACGATCCACCACAACCGAAATCCGGCGCGATTCCGCGCTGGAGGGCAGGGTCAGGGATTGGGCCGCAACATCGCTCAGCGGCACCAGCCCGGCCAAAACGATGGCCAATGATTTGGTCCAGCCCCTCACCATGGCCCTAGCTCGCGCTTTCGCAGTTGCGCACCAGGTCGGTGATCGGAACCGGTCCGGCCGCATCCAGCGCAATTGGCGTCTCACCGGTCACATCCGCGGCCACAAACCGGGCCTGTGGTGACAGATCGCCAGAGAAGAATTTCGGAAATTGCGCCGAAAAGTCGTTGCCTTCCAGAAGGACCGCCGCCGCAGTTGCGGTGGCAATGCCGGAACCGTTGGAATCCAGTACGTTGCCTGCAATGCGGGTGACGGCGCGTTTCGGTTGGCCAGAGACCCAGATCCCGGCGCTTTTGTTGTCCACCAGATAGTTTCCGGCCAGATATGCATCCAGGCTGCGGCGGACTTCGATGCCTTTTTGGCGGTTGGAAATCAGGAAGTTTCCAATCACCTCGGTGCAACTTGCGCGGTCGACCTTGATGCCACCGCCGCCCCGTGCCCAGACAATATTGTCTTTGACCAGGGTGTTGTCGGCGGCCTGTTTGATCAGGATGCCGGCACGGTCGCCTTTGAGGATCGCATTGCCCGCCAGCACCGTGCCCACCGCGCCATCCAGAACCCGGATCGCATTGGTGTTGGATTTGCCGGTGATGATATTGGCGGAAATGGTGGTGTTGCGGCTGTGTTGCACGACCAAAGCGGCGCTGCCGGCGTCGATGATGCGGTTGTTGTCGATGGTCAGATTGCTGGCTGCCTGGATCGAAATCCGCTGCACCCGTTCGATCACGCTGTCGATGATGAAAGAGGCGGCTGCGGGCCGGTCCAGCGCAGAACGCGCCACGGACAGGCCGGAAAACTTCACCGAGCCGCCAAAGCCAAGATCGGAGATCTGCGCATTGCGCATCTGCATCGTACCCGGGCCGGATGTGGTGATGAAGGGCGCGAATTCTTCGTTGTAGGGGCTTTGCGTGCCGACACCGTGAATCCCGGCGCCATCCACGATCAACCGACCGAAATTCAGGATAAACGCCCCATGGCGGCGCGACAGTTGCAGCACCTCATTGGCGTTCAAATGCAATTCCGCGTCATGCCAAAGGATCAACGGCGCATGAAGTTCGACCACGTTGCCCTGGGCGACTGCGCCTGTACCCATGATCCGGGTCAGATCCGCCAATCCCAGACTGCCACGTTCGACAATGACGGCATGCACGCCGTTTTCTTCCTGTGCATCGAGCACGGCACTGTTGTCATCATGGCCAAAAGCCTGGGCGAGCAGACCCAGTGCAATCCGCAGGTCAAACCGGTCAGTGGCAAGGGCCGCTTCTCCGCGCGGTGCCAGCGGCACAAGGCCGGGTACGGCGGGCAGGGGGAACCCGGCAGAGCCAAGCATTTCACGTGCCCGGCGGTGGGCCCGGCCGTCAGCTTCGGTTGCGATCGCCAGCCGTTCGACGGCAATGCGGCGCAATTGGCCCGGGCTGTCCGGTGCGGCGGCCAGCGGTGATGTCACTGCCAGCATCGCTGTCAGAAACGCCCCAAGCGCCGCCAGCCGTCTGGCTGGCGACGTCCGGGTCACCGATATGGCGGTTTCACGATGCATAACGGGCGCTGCTTGCCAGATCCTGCAGTTGCGACTGCGCGGCGATCGTGATGACCATGACCTCGATCATGCCATCGGTCGGATTGGACAGCGTGGTTGGCGTGGTTTCACAAAGCTCGCGACGGTCGCCTTCGCCCATCCGCGCCTGTGTGCGGCCATTGGTCAGCAACACTTCGCCGGTTGTGATGATCGCCTCGCGGCCCGGCGCAGGGTCAAGCCGCATGGTCGCGCCCGGTTTCACACTGACGGTGCACATCGTCATGTGATCACGTTCCATGATCTGACAGATGTGGCCCCATTCGAAATCGCTGCGTTGGTGCTTTTCGGCTTCGACGCGCGAGGTGGATTTCAGGTGCTGCGCCACTTTCTTGACCGATTGGCAATGCCCGACCTTTGTCACCAGCAACGCATCGGCGGTGTCGACCACAATGATGTCTTCCAGTCCCACACAGGTCACAAGCCGGGTTTCCGACCGCACCATGCAGTTTTTGGTTTCCACCTGGATCACATCGCCCTGAATGACATTGCCCTGGGCATCGGCATTGGAAATGCCATACATCGCAGTCCAGCTGCCGACATCGCTCCAATCCACATCCAGTGGGCACAGCGCGATCTTGCGGGTGCGTTCGAATACGGCCGTTTCGGTCGGCTCGTCATCGGCAAGCGCAAAGGCGTCGGCGTCAAGCAACAGCCCTTCGGGCGTTTCCTTGCCACCGGCAACGGCCTTTTTCACATGCTCAAGCGTTTCGGGGTCGTATTGGGCATATTCCTCGATGATGGTCGAGGCCTTGAACAGGCTGATGCCCGAGGCCCAGTAAGCAATGTCGCTTTCAACCAGCAGACGCGCCTTGCGGGTGGGCGGCTTTTCAACAAAGCGTTCGACCTCGCGCAGGGCAGGGTGGGCAAAGATCGGCCCGCCATCGGTGATGTAGCCAAACCCGGTTTCGGCATAACGCGGCTTGATACCAAAGGTGATGATATAGCCGTCTTCTGCCGCCGCGCGCACCGCAAGGATGGCGCTGTTGATGTCGCCTTCGATCACGTGATCGGCGGGCACAACCAGCATAAGCGCATCGGGGTCTTTTTCCATCTGACGCAGGGCCGCCGACAGAACCGCAGGACCGGTGTTGCGACCCATCGGTTCCAGGATGACATCCGCGCCGCGCCCAATTTGCTGCAATTGACGGTGCAACATCAGCGTGTGTTTGGCCGAAGAGACAACCAGTGGCGTGCCGAACCCCTCAGAGGAATGGCGGTCGATCGCTGTCTGAAAGAAGGTCAGAGAAGCGGCGTCGCCAACACGCTGGAATTGTTTCGGGCTTTGCGTGCGGGAGATGGGCCAAAGCCGTGTCCCGTTTCCACCGCAGATGATCAGAGGTGTGATCTCTTTCATTGTCAGTTGTTCCCGTTGTCAAATGGCTTGGCAAAAATTGCCTTGGAAAGCCGCACCCGCGCGGATTTCCCGATGTCATCGGCGGTGAGGGCGCCGGGTATTGGCTCCATGCGCACGGGCAGGAAAATGTCGCCGTTTTCCGCTGCGGCGCTGGTGGCCGATGTCAGGATGACACGCGCGGGAATGGCCCGACCGTCATCCATGATCAGATGGACGTTCTCGCCGCTCATCGCGCGCGACAGACCTTCTGTGCTCATTTGTGTTTGAACGCTGACTTTGTCGTCCTGGCCGTACAGTGTCAGGATGCTGTCACCGGGCAGGACAGTGGCGCCTTCGAACATGCCGTCGGTCACAGCCACCTCACAGTCGCAAGGGGACTGGAAGTTCAGCACATCGCCGGTGGTGGCAGACAGCGAATAAAGCACTTCGCCTTGCTTGGCCTCACTGTTGAGGTACAGCACCTGACCGCCGCCGGTGGCGCGCATTTCATTGCCCGCGCGCATGATGAACACCGGGCGCAGCTCGTAGTTGGTGGTATAGCGCGAATAGAGCGAATAAAGCGCAACCAGGATCAGCCCGGCCGACAGGGTCGCTGCGGCAATGCTTTTGATCCGGCGGCGCAGGTCGGCTTTGGCACCGCCCTTGGCGGCGGGTTCTTTGGGCTGGGTCGGGCCGGTATAGGCCATCATCGAGCCCAGCGAAACGACGTCGCCGGCAATATAGGTGTTCAGAATATAGCGCAGCTGCGGCAAATGCGGCCCGGTCGGGTCGATGAATTGCAGCATCAAATCGCCGTCCGCACCATTGGCAATCACCCGTGCTTCGGGAAACAGCGTGATGGTGAAGCCACCAAAGTCAAACCGAAGTCGCACGGCCTGGCGGCTGCCAAACAATGTGGTCGAGATTGGCCCTGTAGCTTCGACATAAGCGGCGGTGACGGAAATGCCATTGCCACTGAAACGGGCATCGCCAATCTGCGCGGTAAAGGGAACCGGCAGAATAGGATGCTCATTGTCGAACCCGAATTCACTGGGAATATGGGGCGGTGGCGGGGTGCCGTTCGAATTATTATTATTGGTTCTGTCGAGCATGATGTTGCCTCAGACCTTGGTGAAAAACAGGATGGCGACGGTGAGCCATGTAATCGCTATGGCGTGGTGCGCGGTGGATTCAGATGCTTTGAGCTTGTCGCGGAAGGCCACGACCTTGCGGACTGTGCCGCTGCCCTGACGCGTCCACTTTTGTTTGTCCATGCGGAAGCTGACATAGGTTTTCAGTGCCGCACCGACGACCTGGCTGAAATAAAGGATCGGTGGATGCGTGATCGGGAACCAGGTCCCCCGGAACAACGCAATAATGACGCAGAAAATGTAACGGGTGGTCAAAACCCAGGCGATATAGAGCGGGATCACCGATGGGGTGACCATCAGGGCCGCAAGTGCGACGGTGATTGGACCCACAAGGGTGGTCCACATCGACACACGTTGGTCGATGATCGACCACCATGTGAACGGCCCGATCAGCCGCGGCGAAAGCCGCATCGCGCGCCCGTTCGTGCGGATCATGTTGCCGAACCAGCGCACCATCAGCGTCTTGGAGCTGTCAAAGAAGGTCGGGCGCGGCTGTGTCTCATAGCTGATCGAGGCAACATCGGGAAGATAATGCATCTCATAGCCGTTTTTCAGCAACCAGAACCAAGTCGATTTGTCGTCACCGGTCAGGAACTTGACCCGACCCAGACGCCAGTGATCGAGGAAGTCATAGTTGATGCCTTCGATGAAATCCGGCCGTGTGGCCAGATCGGCCCGAAACACGCTCATCCGGCCCGTCAGGGTCAGCACATGTTTCGACAGACCCATCGAACACATCATCACCTGCCGTTGGTTGAACCGCAGCACAAACCAGTCTTTGAACAGGTTTTCCTTATCGATTCTAATGCCTTCGTCGGTGGTTAGCGCGCCGACCTTGGGGTCGGTGAACACCGGGGCACTTTCGTACCAGATGTCTTCCGGCACCATGGTATCACCATCGACAAACACCAGGATGTCGCGGTGTGTCGGGCTTTGTGCGCCAAGGATACGCAGGGTCTTGGCCAGGGCGTCGCGTTTGCCGTTGGCCTTGATCCGGTCAATGATCAGTTGGACATTGCTCATGTCCTCTGTCTGGCTTTCAAAGATGGAGCGGATCAGGCGTTCGTCTGCCCCATCCACCACCGAAGCCACAATCGTTGCCCCGTCCCGCGCCCGGGAAGCGGCGCGAAAGACACTGCGATAGACGGGCAGGGTGACATGCGGTTCCACCATATAGGAGGTGACCAGCATATACATGTGCGATTTGCCGACCAATGCGGCAAACCGCTTGCGGTTTTTGCGCTTTCGCTTGGGATGGACAATCCGGCGGAAGATAATAGCGCGGGTAAAGTTGACTGCCGCCCAACTGTACCGCCAGGTGCCCAGAAACCCCATGATGAAAATCGTGTTGGTCGCATAGGAAATCTCCCCTAGTGCCGTTTTCGGCACCAGGGTGACCAGCAGGATTACCACTGAGAAGTAGGCCAAATGCGAAAGCGCAAGGATCATGGCGATTACCAGCAGATGCCTTCGTATGTGCCGTCAGAGACCTTGTCGCGGTTCATCCGCGTCAGATCCAGCACAGGACGGCTCTTGGAGGCAGCTTCAAGTGTTTCCACTGTCTCACGATAGAAGTTGCCAACCAGAATGGCGCCCGCATCGTTGATCATCGCGTCCAGATCCGGGTTCATCCGGTCCTTCAGGTCAGGGATCACGTCGTTGCCGCGGCCCGCGGTCGAGTTTTCGTTGGCATAGGCTTCGTGCACATAGGGGTCATAGATGTCGACCTGTACGCCGTTCTTGATCAAACGCGCGGCCAGTTCGGCCAGCGGGCTTTCGCGAAGATCGTCGGTGCCGGGTTTGAAGGAGATGCCTACAAAGCCCACCTTCTTGGCGCCTGTGCGTTCGACCATTTCTTCGGCGCGACGAATTTGTGCTTCGTTGGCTTCCAGAACGGCGTTCAGCAGATGCGCAGGCGTGCCCTGGGTTGCCGCCAGATGGCGCAGCGCGCGCACGTCTTTGGGCAGGCAGGAGCCGCCAAAGGCAAAACCGGGACGCATGAAGTAGGACGAGATGTTAACCTTGGTGTCGGAACACAGGATTTCCATCACGGTCTGGCCGTCGAGGCCGGACGATTTGGCGATATTGCCGATCTCGTTGGCAAAGGTCACTTTGACCGCGCGCCATGTGTTCGAGGTGTATTTCACCATTTCTGCGGTGCGGACATCGACAACTTTGATGTCGCAAGGCAGATCTTGGTTGATCTCAGTCAGGATGTCGGCAGTGCCTTTGTCCTGGGCGCCGAAAACGATCAGGCCGGGATCATAGTAATCTTCGATCGCTGTGCTTTCGCGCAGGAATTCAGGATAGTATCCGACGCCGAAATCCTTGCCGGATTTCTTGCCGCTGGCCTCTTCGAGGGTCGGGATACATGTGCCTTCGGTCGAACCGGGGACAATTGTCGACCGGATGACAACCGCATGGTAGGCATCTTTGTTTTTCAATGCGTTGCCGATATTGCGGCAAACGATTTCAACATATTTAAGACCAACCGACCCATCCGGGGCGCTGGGGGTGCCGACCGCAATAAAGCTGGCGTCGGTATTGTCGATGGCGTGTTGCACATCATCTGTTGCGGTGAGCTTACCAGCTTTCACCACGTCTGCGATCAATTCATCCAGACCGTTTTCCACAATGGGGGAAAGTCCTGCGTTGATCGCATCAATTTTGCCGGGATCGACGTCCACTGCGATAACTTGGTGACCATCTCGGGCCAAGCAGGCCGCGGAAACCACGCCTACATACCCAATGCCAAAGACACTGATTCTTGCCATATCTGCCTCTCAATTCACTCTTTGTGAGTGATTATGATTGAAGTGTTTGCTCGTCTTTTTTCGATAAAACTTAGGTAGATGCATGTCGTAGGTAAAGTAAAATGTTAACAATGATTACCAAAACGCGCATGGTGACATTTCTGCTACAGCGAAGTGACCTGCGCAGAATGCAAGCATGAAGTGTGCTGACTGGCGGGTTTTCGCTGATCTTTTCTTTAAAATTTGGCCGATCTTCGCCGGACCGCTGCGTCGCGGGGAATTGGCGCTCTTTCCCGGCAAACCCCATAAATCATTGGGGTAACAATTTTGATCGACCCGTCCGGAACTATGGCCGGGGGCCGGGGGTTTTGGCCGTGAAATCAAGTATTCAATTTTTTCTATGTATGGGCATGCGGGGCTGTGTTAGGGTGATTTAAACGGGCCATTCGTCTGGTCCGCCCCATTCGGTCAGGAGACAGATCACCATGGATTTTCCTGTGCAAATGCAAATCAAACCCGATGTTTCGGCGTTCTTTGATTCGGCAACAAATACGATTTCCTATCTCGTCAAGGATCCAGCGACCGCCGCTTGCGCCATTATCGACAGTGTAATGGACATGGATTACGCCGCCGGGCGAATCACGCATGACCATGCAGACCAGATAATTGCCGAGGTTAAAAAGTGCGACCTCAGCCTCGAATGGATTATTGAAACCCATGTCCATGCCGATCATCTTTCGGCGGCGCCTTATATTCAGGCACAATTGGGGGGAAAGATCGGGATCGGTTCCGGGATTCTGATGGTCCAGGATACCTTTGGCAAGGTGTTCAACGAGGGCACTGAATTTCAGCGCGATGGCAGCCAGTTCGACCAATTGTTCGAGGATGGCGATATATATCATGTCGGGGAGATGCCGGTTCATGCGCTTTATACCCCCGGTCACACGCCCGCCTGCATGACCTATGTGATGGGCAATGCCGCTTTTGTCGGGGATACGCTGTTCATGCCGGACGGTGGTTCGGCGCGGGCGGATTTCCCCGGCGGCGATGCCGGCACGCTTTACAACTCGATCCAGAGGGTGCTGGCGCTGCCCGACGACATGCGTCTGTTCATGTGCCACGATTATGGTCCCAACGGCCGCGATATTCAGTGGGAAACCACTGTCGGCGCGGAAAAGGCACATAATATACATGTTGGTGGTGGCAAATCGCGGGCGGACTTTATTGCTTTTCGCACTGAACGCGATGCGCAGTTGGGCATGCCGAAACTGATTATTCCATCGTTGCAGGTGAATATGCGGGCCGGCGAGGTGCCCAAGGACAAGGATGGTTTCCCGATGCTGAAGGTGCCGGTGAACGGGTTGTAACCGGTCTGAGGGTCAAGACGCGCTGTCGCGACCGATCTGATGCGGCGCGACGGCCATCGACTTGACCAGCGCAAAGCAGCTCTGACCCGGCGCCAACTCCATGGTCTGGACCGAACGTTGGGTGATCCGGGCCAGCAGCAGCTCTGAACCGACCTGAAGCGTGACAATTGCACCGGGGCCGTCGCCCGGCACGATGGTGTCGATCACGCCCGGAATGATGTTCAGGGCTGACACATCCACCGGGGCGTTGCGCGACAGGATCACGTCATGCGCCATGATCTGCACCCGCACCACATCGCCGACAGCGCCGCTGATCCGCGGGAGCCAGAGCGGACCTGACGCCGCCTGCAACCGTGTCAGCCCGTCGGCTTCCTGGGCCTCAAGTCGCGCGGTCAGGGTTGCGCCCGCGCCACGTAGGCCGATGCCGCGCAGGGCGACGGGGTCAAACAGGATGTCCTGCGTCGGGCCCTGGCGCAGAACCTGCCCGTTGTCGATCACCGCAATCTGATCGGCCAGGCGCCGGGCCTCCTCCAGATCATGGGTCACCAGGACCACCGGCATGGCCAGATGGGCGCGCAGGCGCTCGATCTCGGCATAAAGCCCCTGTCGGGTTGCATGATCCACCGCCGAAAACGGCTCATCCAGCAACAGGACCTCTGGATCACGTGCCAAGGCCCGTGCCACGGCCACCCGCTGTTGCTGGCCGCCGGACAATTCCGCCGGGCGGCGCGCCTCAAGTCCGGCAAGGCGGACAAGGGTCAGCAACTCTTGTGCGCGTGCGCGGTTGGCCCCTGCCGCCATGACATTGGCCAGCGCCGACATCTGCGGAAACAGCGCATAGGATTGAAAGACCATGCCGACGCGCCGGCGAAAGGCGGGGGTGTCCAGGGACCTGTCACTGTCGAACCAGACCGCGTTTCCAACCGCGACCCGGCCAGTGTCCGGCGTCCATAACCCGGAAATGCCGCGCAGGATGGTGGATTTCCCGGCACCCGACGGGCCAACCAGCGCCAGCACCTCGCCGGCTTTGGCCGAAAGCGCGACATTCATCTGGATCGGTGCCGTGGCGCACAGTGTGACCGTCAGCGCCATCAGGACAGCCTCCGCCCGGCGCGCGTCGACAGCCAGAATGTCACCGCGATCGTGCTTAACGAAATCGCGAGCAACACGGCCGACATCTGGGCGGCCCCGGCCATGTCAAAGGATTGCACCCGGTCGTAAATCGCAATCGCAATGGTGCGGGTTTCGCCGGGGATTGCGCCGCCGACCATCAGGACAATGCCGAATTCGCCCAGCGTATGGGCAAAGGTCAGCACCATTCCGGTCAGCACACCCGGCCAGGCCAAGGGCAATTCGACCCGGCGCAGGGCCTGCATTGGTGACATACCACAACAGGCTGCGGCCTCGCGCACCTCGACCGGCACCGCTTCGAAACCGCGCTGGGCGGGTTGGATGGCAAAGGGCAGGTTGAACAGCACCGATGCCACCACCAGACCAGAGAAGCTGAACACCAACGGGCCGTCAAACAGCATCTGCCAAACCTTGCCAACCGGGCTGGCCGCGCCAAAGGCCACCAAGAGGTAAAATCCCAACACAGTGGGCGGCAGGACCAGCGGCAGGATGACCAGCGCCTCGACCGCGCCTTTGCCGCGAAACTGTTGAAAGGCCAGGAATCGGCCAAAGAAGATCGCCACCGGCAGCAGCACCACCACCGTCCAGGCGGCCAGACGTAGCGACAGGAGCAGGGCCTGCCAATCCATCACGCGTCCCCCGGCAGGGCAAAACCGTGGTTGGTGAATATGGCCAGCGCTTCCTTGTCCTGGAGAAAGGCAAAAAATGCCTGTGCAACCGGTCCGGCCCCTGCGGTCAGCGCCATGCGTTGGTTCAACGGGCTGTGCCAGCCTTCGGGGATCAGCGCCGACCAGCCCTGTGCGGCCACCGGCCCGGCATTGGCGAGCGACGCCGCAATCAGCCCGCCGTCGGCATTGCCCGATACGGCAAATTGCGCGGCCTGGGCGACGTTTTCACCCAGCACCAAATGCGGCTGCAACGCCTGCCACAAGCCACGATGCTGCAAGGCCTCGCGCGCGCGAATGCCATAGGGCGCATGTGCCGGGTTGGCGATGGCAAAGCGATGTAATGTGCCGCTGCCCAACATGGTTGCAAGCCCGGCCAAATCGCTGTCGACATCCAGCGGGCCGTTCGTTGGGGCGATCAGGGCCAATCGGCCTTTGGCATAGATCACGCCGTCGGTGGGCAAAACGCCATCCGCGGCCAGCGCACGGATATAGGTTTCGTCAGCCGACAAAAAGATTTCGAACGGGGCGCCGTGGCGCATTTGCTGGGCCAGGGTGCCAGAAGCGCCAAATGAGACCCGCACAGTGTCACCGGTCCTGTCCTGAAAGGCCGCCAGCAAATCAGCCATCACAAAGCGCAACGAAGCGGCGGCGGCAATCACGGGCGCGGGCGCAGCCATCACCGGGGCAGCCATCACCGAAACAGCGGCAAAGGTGGCCGCGCCGGTGATCAGCGTTCGACGCGACAGGGCCAGAGATACAGGGCGGGGCGGGGGCACAGCGAGGGGCACGGCGGCAATTTCCAAGTTTCGCAGGAACCTTACCGGGCCAGTGCAGGGGTTCCAACCCCGACCTCTGTACGACGTCATAGCCCGCCATTTCCGGTTGTCGAATCGTGATTGTTTGGTTATTCATGAATTATGGAAATAAATATTGCAGATAAACTCGCCGTTCTTAGCCACCCACAGCGTCTCGCGGTGTTTCGCTTGCTGGTGCGCAGATGTCCCGATGCGCTGCCTGCCGGTGAAATTGCCGGGATTTTGGGGCTCAAGGCCTCGACCGCGTCGGTCTATCTGTCGGCCTTGACCCGCGCCGAGATGATTACCCAGGAGCGGCGGGGAACGTCGCTGTTGTATTCCATGAACCCGACAGCGGCCCGGGCGCTGATCAGTGATCTGTTTCTCGATTGCTGCCGCGGCCGCCCCGATCTTTGCCCGCCTTTGTTCAATGGGCCCGCCTTCGACCAAAACGATCCTCAGTCCGACAGGAGACACACCATGTCAGATCGCAAATACAACGTGCTTTTCATCTGTACCGGCAATTCCGCACGGTCGATTTTTGCCGAGGCCATTCTGCGTGAACTGGGCGGCACCCGGTTCAATGCGTTTTCGGCAGGCACCAAACATTACTCCGAGCTGAACCCATTTGCGGTGGAAATGCTGAAATCCAAGGATATCGCGACCGACGATCTTCGATCCAAGAACGTCGATGAATTCCAGGGCGAAGATGCGCCAAAGATGGATTTCGTGTTCACCGTGTGTGACCGCGCCGCGAATGAGGAATGCCCGGCCTGGCAGGGCCAGCCGATCAGCGCCCATTGGGGTTTGCCGGATCCGGTGCGCGCAACCGGGACCGAAGCGGAAAAGCGGCTCGCGTTTCAACAAACTTACGCAATGATGCGTCATCGTATCATGGCGTTTGCCGCTCTGCCATTTGATGCGCTGGATCGGGTCTCGCTGCAAAACAAGGTCGACGACATCGGTCGCGTAAAGGAAGACACATGACGACATATGCATTGAACGGCTTGGGGCGTATGGGCAAATTGGCCCTGCGTCCGCTGCTGGAACGCGGCGCTGACATCGCTTTTATCAATGACGCGGTGGGGGATCCGGCGATGCATGCGCATCTGTTGGAATTTGACACGGTTCATGGCCGCTGGAAGGCCGATTTTGCCGCAGATAACGACAGCATCACCATCGACGGCACCCGCATCCCCTGTCACCAGAGCCGCGATCTGGCGGATCTTCCGCTGGATGGGGTGGATGTAGTGATCGACTGTACCGGCGTGTTCAAAACAGAGGCCAAGATCCAGCCCTATTTTGATGCCGGTGTGAAAAAGGTTGTGGTCTCGGCCCCGGTCAAGGATGGCAATGCCGCCAATATCGTGATGGGCGTGAATGACGACATTTATGATGCGGCGACCCACCGGATTGTCACGGCGGCCAGCTGTACAACCAATTGTCTGGCGCCCGTGGTCAAGGTGGTTCACGAAAATCTGGGCATCAAACATGGGTCGATCACCACGATCCATGATGTGACCAACACCCAGACCATTGTCGACCGCCCGGCCAAGGATCTGCGGCGGGCGCGGTCTGCGCTGAACTCATTGATCCCGACCACCACAGGATCGGCCACCGCGATCACGCTGATCTACCCGGATCTCAAGGGCAAGTTGAACGGCCATGCCGTGCGCGTGCCGCTGCTGAATGCTTCGCTGACCGATTGCGTCTTTGAGGTAGAGCGTGACACCACGGCAGAAGAAGTCAACGCGCTGTTCAAAGCCGCAGCCGAAGGTCCGTTGCAGGGCATTCTGGGCTATGAAACCCGCCCCTTGGTGTCGACCGATTACACCAATGATCCCCGGTCTTCGATTGTCGATGCGCCGTCGACCATGGTGGTGAATGGCACCCAGGTCAAAATCTATGCCTGGTATGACAATGAATGGGGCTACGCCAACCGGTTGGTGGATGTGGCTTTGATGGTAGGCAACAGCCTTTGATCCCCTGTGCTTGAATTTTCACCGCCTCCGGTTCTTTGGACTGGTGGCGGCCTTCCTTTTTCAGAACTGGCCCTGACCAATGACCGCACAAAGCACTGAAACACCAAACGGCTTTGCCGCCTATGTCGCCGTAACGGCGGCCTATTGGGCCTTCATGCTGACCGATGGCGCCTTGCGCATGTTGGTGCTGTTGCACTTTCACACGCTTGGCTTTTCGCCGGTGCAATTGGCCTATCTGTTTGTGCTGTATGAAATTGCCGGCGTGGTCACCAACCTGTCGGCGGGATGGATCGCGGCCCGGTTCGGCCTGACCTCAACACTATATGCCGGGTTGGGTTTGCAGGTCGTGGCGTTGTTGGCGCTGGCGCAACTGGACCCAGGCTGGTCCATCGGGCTGTCGGTGGCCTTTGTCATGCTGGTGCAGGGCGCGTCGGGGGTGGCCAAGGATTTGGCCAAGATGTCATCGAAATCCGCGGTCAAGGTTTTGGCCCCGAAGGATGGCGGCGGGTTGTTCCGCTGGGTGGCGCTGCTGACCGGGTCGAAAAACGCGGTCAAGGGCGTCGGGTTCCTGCTTGGGGCGGCGGCGCTGGGGCTGTTTGGTTTTGTGGCCTCGGTGCTGTTCATGGCGGCGGTGCTGGCGGTGATCCTTGTGGCGATTGCCTTGCGCATGCCTTCGGGTCTGCCCGCCGGGCGAAAGGATGCAAAATTCAATGAAGTCTGGTCAAAGAACCGCAACATCAATTGGCTGAGCGCGGCGCGGGTGTTCCTGTTCGGGGCGCGCGACGTGTGGTTCGTGGTGGGCATTCCGATCTATTTCTACGCGGTCCTGTCGGATGGCACAGAAGAGGGCAACCGCGCCGCGTTTTTCCTGATCGGCAGCTTCATGGCGGTCTGGATCATCCTTTATGGCGCGGTCCAGGCCAGCGCACCCAAGCTCTTGCGGGCCAAGTCCCGCAGCGATGACGAGATCACCGCATTGGCCCGCCACTGGGTCGCGGCGCTGTTTGTGGTGCCAGCGGCATTGGCGGTGCTGGTCGCGATTGCCGGCGCGCCGACCACATGGCTGACGGTGACATTGGTGATCGGCCTGCTGGCGTTCGGGGCGCTGTTTGCGGTCAATTCTTCGCTGCATTCCTATCTGATCCTTGCGTTCACCAGCGAGGAACGTGTGACGATGGATGTCGGATTCTATTATATGGCCAACGCCGCCGGGCGGCTGTTGGGCACGGTGCTGTCTGGCCTGTCGTATCAGATCGGCGGCGTGGCGCTGTGTCTGGCGACGGCGGCGGCGATGATCGCGCTCAGCTGGCTTGCGACCTTGAAACTGGCCCCGGCCGAAGCAGACACCGCAGCGGCATCATAGCCCGGCTGCTTTGGTCAGGTTGACCCGGAAACGGTCGCGGCGGCGTTGATAGCGGCGGGTCATTTCGGCGCTGGCATGGCCCAGGTGTTTCTGGACATAGCGTTCATCAACCTCGGCGCTGCTGGCCAGTCCGGCGCGCAGGGAATGGCCGGAAAACAGCGCCAAACGCTCCTTCTCTGGCAGGTCGGCGCGAATCCCGGCGGCCAAGACGGTTTGTTTGATCAACCGGGCCACATGTTTGTCGCTTAGCCGGGCGGCAAGCGCGCGTTTGCCATCCCGCGAGCTGCGCACAAATATCGGGCCAAAGTCGATTTTGGCAAAATGCAGCCATTGTTCCAGCGCGTGAACAGGGCAGGTCGCATCAGAGGAGCCCCGGCCAATTTCGACCTCGCGCCAGCCGGTTTTGGCGTTCAGGGTCAAAATCACCCCTTCATCAAGACGTTCGATCCAACCGCCCGATTCCGGCGTGTCGTCCTTGTTGACGTCCAGGCTGACAATCTCGGTGCGGCGCAACCCACCAGCGTAGCCCAACAGCAGGATCGCGCGATCCCGCAATCCCCGCAGATCATAGGGCAGGCTGGCCACCATCGCCAAAATATCATCCCGTAGGATGGCCTCTTTTTGCACGGGCGGGCGGGCGTGTTTGCGTTTTATGCCCGCCAGAACGCTTGCGATATGGCAATTCCTGCGATCAAGCGTGAAACCGCGCTGGGCGTAGTTCCAGCCAAGCCCCGACAAGCGCCGTTCAATTGTGGAGACCAACAGGGCCGTGCCCTGTGTGGGGGCGGCCAGATCCGCAAGGTAAAGCCCGATCAGCTCTGGCGAGGGCGGCAGCGGCTCTGCGCCCTTCATCCGGCACCAGCGGGCAAAATGCGCCCAATCACGGCTATATGCCTTGAGCGTATTGTCCGATGCGGCCTGGTTCGCAAAAGCGCGTGCGGTGTCGACAAGCCGGTCGAGGCTGCCTGACCCCGCCACATCTGCGGGCAGGGCTATGTCTCGGCCAGTGTCTGCCGTAGTGGGATCTGGCACGGTGAGATCTGACGCAGCGGGATCAATCTCTGGCGTTTCGTCGGGGGACTTGCGTGGCGTGTCTTGCATATGGCGATCATAAGACGACAGCTGTGCCAATGCAATTATCGGACGCAAGGGCACCCAAACCAACCCGACCTTGCAGTCGGATATGGCCCGAAGGGGCACGGGCGCAAATATGCGGAATCCCTCGTCGTATCTGTGAAACGACGATTGTCCGTATCTGATGTCGAAAGGATGAAACACATTCCCTAAGGAGGTGTTTGGTGGAGCCTAGGAGGATCGAACTCCTGACCTCTACAATGCCATTGTAGCGCTCTCCCAGCTGAGCTAAGGCCCCGAACCAGAGGACGTCTTGTTGTCCCCGTGACGCGCGTCATATGCAAAGGCGGGGAGAGGTTCAAGCAGAAATCTTCCCCCCGCGCCGTTTTTTCCTGTGGCGTCTTATTTCGCCTCAGGAGTCGTCGTCGTCCGATGCAACATCGGCAATCTCGTCAAGCGAGACATTGTCCTCGTCGTCGTCATCTTCGAGGATGTCATCCCCCAGATCCACGTCAACGGCATCGGCGTCATCATCATCCAGCACCACTTCTTCTTCTTCGTCCTTCGAAGCGGCTTTGGCAGATGCGGCATCCGCGGCGTCTGCCTGGATCATGCGCGATTTGGTGCTGTCGAATTCCAGAATCTCACCCGTGTAGGGGCTGACGATCGGATTTGCGTTCAGGTCATAAAAGCGCTTGCCGGTGGCGGGGCAAAGGCGCTTTGTTCCCCATTCTTCCTTGGGCATCTCGGTCTCTCTCAGTTTTTCGTTCTGGCGGGCATTCAGTCTTGCGGGCAATCGTGTTCCACTGCCATAAGACCAATGCCGTGTCAAAGCCTTTGGCGAAAGGCGCGCAAAAGCCTGCATAAGGACCCCATATGGGCCAACATTCGCTTCCCGGCAACCCCCCGGTGCCGCTTCTGCTTCGGTCGTCTGCCCGAGCGCGTCGGATTACCCTGCGGATCTCGTCTCTGGATGGCACCGTGACGCTGACCCGTCCACGCGGCGTGTCCGAAGCCCAGGCGTTGGAATTTGCCCGCGAAAAAGAGGATTGGCTGCGGCAGCATCTGGCTGGACAATCCGATTGGCTGGAGGTGCGCGTCGGGGTGGATCTTCCGGTTGAGGGTCGGTTGCGGCGGGTGGGCATCGGATCCGGGCGCCGGGTTCAGATGTCGGACGACCATATTTTGGTGCCGGGGACAGAGGATCGCGCAGCGGCGCGGCTGCTGGGCTTTTTGAAAACCCGTGCGCGGGCGCGGCTGGCGGCGGCGTCGGATGAATACGCCGCGGCGTTGGGGCGGCCCTATAACCGCCTGACGCTGCGCGATACCCGCTCTCGTTGGGGCAGTTGCACTGCGGATGGCGGTTTGATGTATTCCTGGCGGCTTATCCTCGCCCCGCCTGCGGTGTTGGATTATGTTGCCGCACATGAGGTGGCGCATCTTGCAGAGATGAACCATTCACCGGCCTTCTGGGCGGTGGTTGAGCGGCTCTATGGTGCGTATGAGGGCCCCCGCCGTTGGCTGCGCGACGAGGGCGCGGCGCTGCATCGCATTCGTTTTACACAGAACTGACATGTGACGCAGAACTGACTTGCGTGATCCGGCTTTTGTGATCACAATTGCGCCATGTTGATGAACCCCAAGCCAGACAGCGCCACATCCGCCCATGACAGGGTGTATCGCCGCCTGCGGACGCAGATCATGTATGGCGAAATCGCCCCCGGTGCGGCGCTGACCCTGCGCGGGATCGGGACCGAATTCGGGGTGTCGATGACACCCGCACGCGAAGCCGTGCGCCGGTTGGTGGCCGAAGGTGCGTTGTCTCTGTCCAGCTCTGGCCGGGTGTCAACGCCCGAGCTGAGCAACGACCGGATAGAAGAGCTTGCGGCGTTGCGTTCGCTGATCGAAGTGGAATTGGCCAGCCGGGCGATGCCGCGCGCGCATATTGCGCTGATCGAACGGCTGCAAAGCATCAACTCAACGATTTCCGAGGTCATTTCGAACCGGGATGCTGCGGGCTATATCCGCGTCAATCTTGAGTTTCACCGCACGCTTTATCTCCGCGCACAAGCGCCTGCGATGTTGGCGATGGCGGAAACCGTTTGGCTGCAATTGGGGCCGACCATGCGGTCGCTTTATGGGCGGCTGCGCCGCACCGAAGCGCCGCATTATCATCGGCTGATCATTGCCGCGCTGAAAGCGGGGGATGAGCCGGGGCTGCGATTGGCAGTGCGGTCCGATGTGACCCAAGGTCTGCGCCTGCTGACCACCTAGGCGCAGGCGGGCGGAGGTCAAAGGCGCAGGCCAAAGGGTAGGGCTGCGGGTGTTACGCCGCCAACCCTTTGGATCCGAGGTCCAGGAATTTCTTCCGCCGGTCTTGGCGCAGTGCCGCCGCGTCTTTGCCCGCCAATTCGTCCAGAATCTGAACAATGGCCCGGCCGACGGTGCGCATGGTGCCCGTGCGATCGCGTTGCGCGCCGCCCAGCGGCTCGGGGACAATTCGGTCGCAGACCCCCAGTTTGTAAAGATCCTGCGCCGTCAGCCGCAGCGCCTGCGCCGCTTCGCGCATCTTTTCGGCGTCTTTCCACAGAATCGATGCGCAGCCCTCGGGCGAGATCACCGAATAGACAGCATGTTCCAGCATCGCCACCCGGTTGGCTGTGGCCAGCGCCACCGCACCGCCAGAGCCGCCTTCGCCGATGATCACCGACACAACAGGCACGCCAAGGTTCAGGCTGGTTTCGGTGGACCGGGCAATCGCTTCGGATTGGCCGCGTTCTTCGGCGCCTTTGCCGGGATAGGCCCCGGCGGTGTCGACCAGGGTGATCACAGGCAGACCAAAGCGGTCGGCCATTTCCATCAGCCGCACGGCCTTGCGATAGCCTTCGGGGCGGGCCATGCCGAAATTGCGGTCCAGCCGCGATTGGGTGTCATGGCCTTTTTCATGGCCGATCACCATCACCGGGCGGTCGTCCAGCCGGGCCAGGCCGCCCATGATCGCCAGATCTTCGCCAAAATTGCGGTCGCCGGCCAGCGGCGTGAATTCTGTGAACAGCGCCTCGATATAATCTTTGCAGTGGGGGCGCTGTGGATGGCGGGCGACCTGGCATTTGCGCCAAGGTGTCAGATCCTTGTACAGATCCTTCAGCATCGCTGCCGCTTTGCGGTCCAGCGCGCCTGCTTCTTCCTCGACATCCATTGCGTCGTCGCTCTGGCGGGCAATCGCCCGCAATTCTTCGGCCTTGCCCTCGATCTCGGCCAATGGTTTTTCAAAATCGAGATAATGCGCCATGCGACACTCCTTTGCTGCAGGGCGTATATGGCCCGATGTGGCGCAGGATGCAATCTGTGACCCGCGTTTAGCCTGCCATCAGGGCCGGCAAAAGTGAGGCAATCAACAATCCCGCCATCAATATATTGAACAGCCGCAGGTGCCGGGGGTTGCGCAGGATGCGGCGGATCTGTTGTCCCAACACGACCCAGACCGTTGTGCTGATCATGCCCGCCCCAACGTAAATCAACGCCACCCACAGGATGGCCGTCAAATCGCGGCTGGCGGCATAGACTGTGATGGCACTGATCCCCATGGTCCAGGCCTTGGGGTTGATCCATTGAAAACCTGCCGATTGCAGAAAGGACAGCGGGCGGGACCGGCTTGTGACCTCAGTGTTGTTTTCCGGCGGTGGTGCGGCGGTGGCAATTTTCCATGCCAGCCACAGCATATAGACCACAGAAGCCACCAATAGCGCATCGCGCAGGCCGGGCCAGGCGTCGAACACCTGCATCACACCCACCCCAACCAAAAAGATCATGGCCGGAAACCCCGATATGATGCCCAGCATATGGGGAATGCTGCGGCGCACGCCGAAATTGGCACCCGACGCCATCAGCATCATGTTGTTCGGTCCCGGCGTCACGCTGGTCGCAATGGCAAAGCCCGCAAGGGCAAGGAAGAGGTCATAGGTCATGGCCGCAATATTTCACGGAGTTTGCGCCGTGAAATTGCAAATCCCTGTGTGAATGCTGTATTTGTGCAATTCATGACGGATATTGATGGAATCGACGGCAGAATATTGCGCGCATTGGCGCGTGATGGCCGGATCAGCAACCAGGCACTGGCCGAAGAGATTGGCCTGTCGCCCTCTGCCTGTTTGCGGCGGGTGGCGGCCTTGGAACGCGATGGGGTGATCACGGGCTATCGCGCGGTGTTCGATCCGGCGCGCATGGGGCGTGGATTTGTGGTTCTGGTAGGGGTTGGCCTGTCTGAACATTCCAAAGCCGCGCAAGAGGCATTTGAACGCGCGATTTCCCGGGCACCCGAGGTGCGGGAATGCCACAACATCACGGGTGTCATCGAATATATGCTGCGGGTCGAATGTGCCGATCTGCCAAGCTACAAGGCCTTTCACACCGATGTTCTGGGCGCGTTGCCCCAAGTGAAAGAGATCACATCATTTGTTGTAATGGGATCGCCCAAGGACGAGCGGGCCTAGATCGCGGGCCGGTTTCTGTTCCGGTCCAAGGTCCAGCGCCGCTCGCAAGGCCAGCTCCGGTGCGGTCAGAACCTCTGGCGCGATTCCATCCAGCAAATGTGCCGCGTTGGCCATTGAAGCCTGGGCAAGAACAACCGTCGTGAAGTCCGGTCGCGCCTGGGTCGCCTCGATCACTGCGGCGGCAATTGCGGCACTGAAATTGGCCTCTTGCCCGGCTTCGAACAAGGGCCAGAATTCTTCGACCACCAAGAGGGTGATCGCAGTGTCGCGGTCCAGACTGTCGAGACAGTTTTGCAGCAGATCGCGGCTGGTGGCGGCCGTGCTATTCAAGGCGCAGACCAACAGGATGGGGCCGGTGGATTGCGCGGCGCGGCGCATCATCGGCTGATCAATACGGATTGCGCCCGCCGCCGCCGCTGTTTCGGCGATGGTGGTGCAGGTGCACAGAACCCGGCCGGGTGCGGATCGCACGGCCATGTGAATTTCCGCCGAAAGATGTTGCGTCATCCCGGCCTCGCGCGCCCGCGCGAGCCAATCGGGCCGCACCTTGTGGGTCAGTCTTGCCGAAGGGGCCAGCCGATCGCGTAAGGAATCAAAGGTCCGGCAATGGACCTCGGCGCTATGCAACAATGTCAGACGCTGGGGCATGCACCTCTTCCTGAATCCAATATGGCGACCGCAGGTACTATGCGGACGCCATACATTGCCACAAGAACGCTAAGGGTCAGTTACTGGCAATCATCTCAGATTGCCGCACGATCACCTCTGCCTGTTTGATCGAGGCAATGTCGACCAATCGTCCTTTGTATACGGTGGCGCCTTCGCCTTTGGCTTTGGCGTCTTCCATTGCGGCCAGGATTTCGCGCGCTTCGGTGACGGCGCTTTCCGATGGGGTAAAGACCTCATTTGCGATGGCGACTTGTTTCGGATGGATGGCCCATTTGCCAACCATGCCCAAGGTCGCAGAGCGCAGCGCCTGAGCGCGGAAACCTTCGTCGTCGCTGAAATCACCAAACGGGCCGTCCACCGGCAGCACGCCATGGGTGCGGCAGGCGGCGACAATCGCGGCCTGCGCCCAATGCCAGGGGTCGGACCAATGTTTGACCCCTTCGCGCAGCATGTAATAGTTTTCCTGTGTGCCGCCGATACCGGTGGTGGCCATGCCCATCGAAGCGGCGAAATCCGCAGCCCCGAGGCTCATCGCCTCAAGCCGGGGCGACGCGGCGGCGATGTCTTCGACATGGGCGATGCCGGCGGCGCTTTCGATGATGACCTCAAACGCAATGCGTTTGCTGCGGCCCTTGGCGGCTTCGATCGCGGACACCAGCGCATCGACGGCATAAAGATCGCCGGCGCAGCCAACTTTGGGGATCATGATCTGATCCAACCGGTCGCCGGCCTGTTCCAAAAGGTCCACAACGTCGCGATACCAATAAGGCGTGTCCAGACCGTTGATGCGCACCGAAAGGGTCTTTTTGCCCCAGTCAATGTCACCAATGGCCTGGATGATATTGGCGCGGGCGCTGTCCTTGTCACTCGGGGCGACTGAATCTTCGAGGTCAAGGTTGATGACATCCGCGGCGGATGCGGCCATCTTTTCGAAAATCGCAGGGCGCGAGCCGGGGCCGAACAATTGGCATCGATTCGGGCGAGCGGGGGCGGGGGGCTGAATTCGGAAGGACATTGGCGACCTCGGTGAAATGATGTTGCGAAACGGACTGTGGTAGCGATATTAAATTACGCTGCGCTGCGCAAGTCTGTTTTGCAGATGCAGCAATTCTGGTCGGTTGACGGGTTTTCAATGTGCTGAAAATTTGGTCAGATCGGAACTAAGCGCAGAATCTTGTGGGAAACTGTCAATTCTACGAAGAATCTCCCCCAAATTGTCGATCCAAGTCCAAATTTCGGAAACCTGTCGCCTCTTGCAATGTTAGATGTGCCGCAAATCCCAAATTTCCGGAGCGCTGCCATGATCCAGACACCTTACCTGCTTTTCCTCGGTGATGCCCCCGACGCGCTGGCCGCAAAGGTTGCGCAGGGGATCAAGGATTGGCGACCTGAAAACGTGGTCGGCCAATTGCGCATGGACGGCTGCAAGGCCGACATGAAGCTGGCGGATATGACCCTGGCAGAGGGCCGTGCAGCAGGGGCAAAAACGCTGGTGATCGGCGTGGCCAATCGCGGCGGCAAGATCAGCCCGGCATGGAAACAGGTGCTGTTGGCGGCATTGGAGGCCGGTTATGATCTGGCGTCGGGTCTGCACAACCTGTTGCGGGACGAGGCCGATCTGGTGGCGGCGGCAGAGAAACACGGTCGGGCCCTGCATGACGTGCGGGTGCCGACGGTCGAATACCCCATTGCCGATGGTGTGAAGCGCCGTGGCAAACGGGTGTTGGCGGTGGGAACCGATTGTTCGGTTGGCAAGATGTACACCGGGCTGGCGCTGGACCGCGCGATGAAAGAGCGGGGCCTGAAAAGCACGTTCCGCCCCACCGGCCAGACGGGTATCCTGATCACCGGGGATGGCATTCCGTTGGATGCGGTTGTGGCGGATTTCATGGCCGGGGCGGTGGAATGGCTGACACCGGACAATGACGCCGACCATTGGGATATCATCGAAGGTCAGGGCAGCCTGTTCCATGTATCGTTTTCCGGTGTGACCATGGCGTTGATCCATGGCGGTCAGCCGGATGCGCTGATCCTCAGCCATGAGCCGACCCGCAGCCATATGCGGGGATTGCCGGGATACAGCCTGCCGTCGCTTGAGGCGCTGCGCGACATGGCGCTGCCGCTGGCGCGGATTGCCAATCCCGCCTGCGAGGTGATCGGCATTTCGGTGAATACCGCACATATGTCCGAGGAAGAGGCGCTGGCCTATCTGGCGGATGTGGAGGCCCGTATGGGACTTCCGGCGGTTGATCCGTTCCGCCAGGGGGCGCAGCGATTGGTGGATGCATTGACGGCGATGTGACCCGGTTGCACCGTTGCGCCCATCGCCAGCGGTAGAATGCGTATTTGAAAAGAGAAGAAGGGCAGGCCCCCTGTGATCGACATCCAGCGTGACAGTTTCCCATTGGCCGAGGTTTTCACCATCTCGCGCGGATCGCGCACCGTGGCAGAGGTGCTGACGGTGTCCGTGACCCGCGCCGGGGTGACGGGGCGGGGCGAATGTGTGCCCTATGCGCGCTATGGCGAGACGCTGGACTCTGTTGCTGCACAGGTTTCCGGCCTGCCACAGGGGATCACACGCGAAGATCTGCAAGCCGCCCTGCCGCCCGGTGCCGCGCGCAATGCGGTGGATTGTGCGCTGTGGGATCTGGCCGCGAAACAGGCCGGTCGGCGGGTTTGGGATCTGGCCGGGCTGGCCGCGCCGGGGCCAGAGGTGACGGCCTTTACACTCTCGTTGGATGAGCCGGAGAAAATGCGGGCGCAGGCGAAGAAGCATCAGGCGCGGCCGATCTTGAAGATCAAATTGGGCACGCCCGATGATATGCCAAGGCTGGAGGCCGTTCGCGCCGGCGCGCCGAAATCGCGGATCATCATTGATGCGAATGAGGGCTGGAGTGCCGAGGTCTATGCCGAACTGGCGCCGCATTTGCTGCGGCTCGGGGTGGATCTGGTCGAGCAACCATTGCCCGCCGCTGCGGATGACGCGCTTTTGGGGATGGAGCGGCCGGTGCCGGTCTGTGCCGATGAAAGCTGCCATGACCGGGCGTCCCTTGCCGGGCTGCATGGCAAATATGACATCGTTAATATCAAACTGGACAAGACCGGCGGTCTGACCGAGGCGCTGGCCCTGCGGGACGCGGCCCGCGCCGCCGGGTATGGTGTGATGGTTGGCTGTATGGTCGGGTCATCGCTGGCGATGGCGCCGGCGACACTGGTGGCGCAGGGCGCGGCGTTTACGGATCTTGACGGACCATTGCTTCTGGCCGAAGACCGCGACCACCCCTTGAATTTCGACGCCGCTGGCGTCCACCCCCCGGAACCGGCCCTTTGGGGCTGAGCCAAGACGGAGAAAACCGATGAGCCGCATTGTATATGTCAATGGAACCTATCTGCCCGAGGAAGAGGCGGTCGTATCTATTTTCGACCGCGGTTTCCTGATGGCGGATGGGGTGTATGAGGTGACATCGGTTCTGGATGGCAAGCTGATTGATTTCGCGGGCCACGCAGCGCGTCTGGAGAGGTCTTTGACCGAATTGGATATGCCCCTGCCGATGACGGCAGAGGCATTGCTGGACATTCACCGCGAGCTGGTTGCGAAAAACGACATCGTCGAAGGCATGATCTATCTACAGGTCACGCGCGGCGCGCCGGGAGATCGGGATTTTGTGTTCCCTGATCCGGCCACGACGCCGCTGACGGTTGTGTTGTTCACCCAGAACAAGCCCGGGCTGGCCGACAACCCGGCGGCAAAGACGGGGATCAAGGTCATTTCGATCGAGGATATCCGCTGGGGCCGCCGTGATATCAAAACGGTGCAATTGCTCTATCCGTCGATGGGTAAGATGATGGCCAAGAAGGCCGGGGCCGATGATGCCTGGTTGGTTGAGGACGGGGTCGTCACCGAAGGCACGTCGAACAACGCCTATATCGTCAAGGATGGGCGCATTGTTACCCGCGCCCTGTCCAGCGACATCTTGCATGGCATCACCCGCGCGGCGGTTCTGCGGTTCGCCGAAGAGGCGCAGATGAAAGTCGAAGAGCGCAGTTTTACCATCGAAGAGGCCAAACAGGCGGATGAGGCCTTTGTGACCTCGGCCTCGACCTTTGTGATGCCGGTGGTGGAAATTGATGGTGATGCGGTGGGCGATGGAACGCCGGGGCCGGTGGCGTCCCGTCTGCGCCAGATCTATCTGGAGGAAAGCCGCAAAGCGGCGATCTGACGAAGGTCCGGCACTGTGGCACAGATCCGGCACTGTGACATAGATCCGGAAATTGGCGAAATCGCGCTGACAGGCGGCGCAAAAGCCACGCTTTGCCGCCGATTTTGACTGGCTTTCACCTTAGGACTTGAGCGGCCAAGTGGTGTTGGTGTTTGTGTGGGGACGTGGCCGGGCGCTTTCCGCGGGCCGCGTCGGGGGCTGGTTGGCCGAGTGGCCGCACCGGCATCGGGGGTGTTTTCCCCTGGATCGCTTTGGGTCGGATTGGCCGGGCAGATCCGGGGCGTAGCACCGCACATTTCCCAAGACGCGCATGCGATGGAATGGCCTGGACATTTATCTGCTTGTTTCGTCTGGGGGCGATGATGGTTGTCAGTTTTGAGTTTGTCGCAATGGGCGCTGCCGGTCTTTTGGTTGGGGCCGCAGTAGGCTGGGGTTTGCGCGGGATGCGCCGCCAGAAAGTGCCGCAGCGCGCCGAACTTGACCGTTTGCGCAATGAGTTGCGTGGGGCGATTGGGTTGCTGGCGGACAGAGAGGCCCGGATCGCCACCTTGGAGGCCGATCTGGAGATTGACCATGAAAACGGGCGGTGTGGCGAGGTGCGATTTGGGCCCGAGCGTTGCGGCCCACAATTGACCCGGCAGTACGGCTAAGGCGCACAGCCGAGTTTTTTAGGCGCAACTTTCGGGGCGTTACCCCTTGTCGCCGACGTTATCAGCAAACGCTTTGGAGAACGCCGCCTTTTGTGCATCGCCTGCTTCGGTCTGGAATTTTGCGCGCCAGTCGGCATAGGGCATGCCGTAAAAAATCTCGCGCGCCTGTTCCTTGTCCATGTCGATGTCGCGGGCGTTTGCGGCCTCTTGATACCAACGCGACAAACAATTTCGGCAAAAGCCGGCCAGGTTCATCAGGTCAATATTCTGCACATCCGTGCGTTTTTCCATCAGGTGTTCGCGCAGGGTGCGAAAGGCGGCGGCCTCTAATTCGATGCGGGTTTGATCATCCATGGCGGTCTCACGGTTGGAGGAGGCCCCGCCGCATTGGGCGGGGCGCGGGTGTCAGAGTGTTGGCAGTTTAGCGCGCCTGTCGGCAGCTGGCCAATTGCACCTGATATGTGATGGCGCGGGTGCCGATTTCATCCGCGACCCGCAGCAGCCAGGCCTTGCTGTTATAAGATCCACGGGCAAAACCGGTGTGGCCCTCGTGGTAGGCGAGGTATTGATTGCGGGCATCATGCAACGATACGCCGTTACGCGCGCGGGTTTTGTTCATGTACCAACCCATGAAATCGGTGGCATCATTGATCTGATCCCGTTTCGCGCCGCGTTTGCCGGTTTCGTCCCGGTATTCATCCCATGTGGCATCCAGCGCCTGGGCATAGCCATAAGCGGAACTTTGCCGCCCCATGGGAATAACCCCGAGGCTGTACCGCAATGGGGTGCGGGCGTTGCCGATGAATTTGCTTTCCTGATAAATCGTCGCCATTTGCACGTGCACCGGAACACCCCAGCGCCGCTCGGTCGCCCGGAAGGCCCGGATATACTTTGGCCGTTGCTTCAAAATCGCACATGCATCATCAAGATTGCGCGGGGCGGAGTGATTGCCGCCGCCACAGGACGCAACCGCCAATACGATGACCAAGGCGCGAAGGACTCTGCTCATTTGCCTCTCGCTTTTATTTTGTTTTTTTCCAGCATAGCCGATCCTGCGCTATAGTGAAATCACCTTTTGTCCAGATGGCCGGGCAGGGCGGCGCCCTGTTGGTGAGCAAGGACAGACTGTTTCCTGAAAAATCGTCTCGAAAATTGGACAAATCCCTCTTGATGACGCTACTGTGCGACGATAGAGGGCTTTCCGGCATGTATACGACTTGCGCAAAATATTATCTGGGCCAGGTGGTCAAACATAAAAAGCATCCGTTTCGCGGTGTGGTTTTTGATGTGGATCCTGAATTCAGCAACACCGAGGAATGGTATAATGCCATTCCAGAGGAAAGCCGCCCCGTGCGCGATCAGCCGTTCTATCATTTGTTGGCGGAAAATGATCAGAGCTTCTATGTCGCCTATGTCTCGGAACAGAATCTGGTGGCGGATTATTCCGGTCGCCCGGTGGATCACCCGGACATTCCAGATCTGTTTGGTGAATTTGAAGACGGATCATATCCGCTGCACTTCCAATTGAACTAAGCGTCATCGGTCGGGCACGGGCTTCCGATGATGAAGGCGGTTCGCGTCACCGCTGACGCGGCTGGGTTACCGTGCGCGCGGGTCATCTTTGATTTCCGGCAATACCGGGTGTTTTGCGCTGCACGTGAAGCGCTGTCGGCGGGATCGCGCTCGGCCCATTTTGGTGGTGAATTTACTTTTGGGCGCTGGCTTGCGTCACGCACGCGCGGGCAAGTGGATCGAATACCAGCTGATCGCAAAACACCGGCCTGACATAATGGCTTGACCCATCGGGTGTTGCGCCAAGTCTGGCATCGGTTTCACTTTTTTTCGGGGGGGGGGGGGAAGTACCTCGACGCCGCGCACTGGGTGGGGGCTATTAATACTCGGCGCCGAGGGAAGCTATATGCAGCTACACTTACGTTATCGGCTTTCAATCTGGCGGCCCTAGGTCGGTATTGCGGCGAAACTGGGGCAAAGGGCGGGAACGTATCCAGACTGTGCGCCAGATCACTAAACCGAGAAATTCACCGTCAGGTGATTGCGGCCGTCGCGGCGTTCGTAGCTCAGAGAATCGGATTGTTCGCGAATCATGAACCAGCCAAATCCGCCCTCGGGCATGTCCGCCATGTCGCAATCCAGACAGACCTTTGCCCCGACAGGGGGTTCCCCACCGGGAAAGGCCTTGCCGCTATCAATGACAGTGCAGCTCAATTGCCCGCCCTGCAGCTGCATTTCCAGCGCGATCGGCAGACCCTCGGCGTAGCTATAGGCATGCTCCACGACGTTGTTCATCACCTCGGCCAGCACGATATGCACCGGGCCGATGCGGTCCGCCGCGACATCCCAATCGGACAGGCATGCCAGTGCACGGTCCAGAATGTCGCGTACGGCCATCGTATTGCTTTGTGCTTCGATACGGGTGCTACATTGTGAACCGTGGGGCATGGCGACCTGTGTTTGGGCGGGACTTTGGGCCACCGGGGGAATCATCACACCGCTTTGGCCATCAAAGCCGCGTCGAGCGTCGGGTAGAGCGAAAACACCGTGTCCATCCGGGTCAGCCGGAACACGCTGTCGACATTTGGGGTCAGCCCGGCAAGGTCAAGCTGCCGCCCCGGTCCCAGTTGCTTCATGGCGGCGACAATCGCCCCCAAGCCACTGGAATCAATGAATTCCACCTGGCTGAGGTCCAAGATGACCCGCTGTGTCGGACCATCGGTTTCCGCCCGCATCATATCCTTGAACTGAATCGCGACGGCGGCATCAATCCGCTGTGCGTTGACTTCGACAATTTGAAGTGCGCCTTCGTGTCTACTGCTCATGTCCATTGCAAACTCTGTCCTGCGTTGCCAAGTTCAAGGTAAGCTAGACTTCAAACCTTACTATTCGGTATGCATTTTCGAAGCTTTTGGGAGACGGCAATGAAAGACGTGATGATCCTGGGCGCGGCACGCACGCCGATGGGCGGATTTCAGGGTGACTTTGATGGGGTTCCGGCCGCGACCCTGGGCGGGGTGGCCATTGCCGCGGCGCATCGCGATGCCGGCAAGCCGACAATTGACGAAGTGCTGATGGGCTGTGTCCTGCCTGCCGGTCAGGGGCAGGCCCCGGCGCGCCAAGCGGGTTTTGCCGCCGGTCTGGGCGAGGACGTGCCCGCAACCACGCTGAACAAGATGTGTGGCTCCGGGATGAAGGCGGCAATGATGGCATTTGACCGGATTGCGCTGGGCGCGGCGACGGGATCGTTGCGGGCGGAATGGAAAGCATGACCCAGGCGCCGTATCTTTTGGCCAAAATGCGTGGCGGTGCACGGATTGGCCATGGTCAGGTGATCGACCACATGTTTCTGGACGGGCTGGAAGATGCCTATGACAAGGGGCGTTTGATGGGCACATTTGCCGAAGATTGCGCCGAACATTACCAATTCAGCCGCGAGGCACAGGATCAGTTTGCGATTGGCTCGCTCGATAATGCGTTGGCGGCGGAACGCGACGGCGCGTTCAAAGACGAAATTGCCCCTGTGACCCTGCATCAGCGCCATGGCGAAGAAATCATCACCTGTGATGAGCAACCCGGCAAGGCGCGCCCGGAAAAAATCCCGATGTTGAAACCGGCTTTCCGCAAGGACGGGACCGTCACAGCGGCCAATGCGTCGTCGATTTCGGATGGGGCGGCGGCGATGGTGCTGGGCACACAAGAGATGGCCGAAGCCCGGGGCGTCGCGCCGCGCGGGCGTATTCTTGGCCATGCCAGCCATGCCCAGGCGCCGGGATGGTTCACCACCGCGCCGGTGCCCGCCGCGAAAAAGCTGCTGGATCGGATTGGGTGGAAACTGTCGGATGTGGATCTGTGGGAGATCAACGAAGCTTTTGCCGTGGTGCCGATGGCGTTCATGAAGGAAATGGGATTGCCGCGCGATGTGGTCAACGTGAATGGCGGGGCTTGTGCCCTGGGGCATCCGATTGGGGCCTCGGGGGCGCGGATCATGGTGACACTGTTGAATGCGCTGGAAAAACGCGGGTTGAAACGCGGGGTGGCGGCGATCTGTATTGGCGGCGGCGAAGGCACTGCGATTGCGATAGAGCGGGTGTGACGCCCGCAGAGCGGTTGATGTTCTGCGTCAAGTGGCCTGACCCCGTTGCGCCGCCGCCGCGACCCCGTTACACCCGCGCCCCATGAGCGAGACAAAACACCCCGGCAAACACCCTTCGGGCGCCCCTTGGCGCAATTTCTATGGCCGTTTCAAAGGCAAGGGCCTGCGCCCTGCGCAAGAGGCCTACCTGGATGAGGATCTGGACGCCTTGTCACCCGGTCCGGTGGGCTGGGACGTGAACCAGGAGCGCGCGCCGCTGGATGTCGCGACGCTGTTTGGTGGTCGTGATCTTTGGGTCGAGGTTGGATTCGGCGGCGGTGAACATCTGGTGCATCAGGCCGCGGCCAATCCGGACGTCGGGATCATCGGCGCCGAACCCTATATCAATGGCGTGGCGATGCTGTTGGGCAAGGTGCGGGACGCGGATGTCGACAACCTGCGCATTCATCCCGGCGATGCCCGTGATCTGTTTGATGTGCTGCCCAAGGCTTCTGTTTCCAAGGCGTTTTTGCTGTATCCGGATCCCTGGCCAAAGAAACGTCATCACCGCCGTCGGTTTGTGACGCCAGAGCATCTGGAGCCGCTGTCGGAATTGATGAAGCCGGGGGCGGAATTCCGTGTCGCCACGGACATTCCCGACTATGTGCGCCAGACCCTGGAGCAGGTGCCGCGCCATGGGTTCGACTGGCTGGCCGAAAGCCCGGACGATTGGCGTACCCCCTGGGATGACTGGATTTCCACCCGCTATGAACAAAAAGCCCTTCGTGAGGGGCGGATGCCGCATTACCTGACCTTCCGCAAACGATAACGGCGGGCTGTTTCTGTGCGGGAACAGGGGGATGAGGGGGCCAGCCCCCTCGGCCTTTGGCCTCACCCCCGGGATATTTTTGGTCAGATGAAAGCCGCTTTGGCACGCGGCACAGGGCGCTGGCAACATTGAGCTGGCAAAATTTCGACGGCCGGCAAGCTGGGATGGACCCCCTTCGGCGCGCTTGCTAAGAGGTCCGTGAGCGATAACAAAGGATTTTCCGACATGTCTGGTCATGGCACGCCTATTCCGATGATCTCGATCCCCTGTGGCCCGCTGACCGGCGTGGCCGAGGTTCCGGGCGACAAGTCGATTTCACACCGGTCGCTGATCCTGGGGGCGATGGCGGTTGGTGAAACCGTTGTGACAGGTTTGCTGGAAGGCGAGGATGTGCTGGACACAGCCAAGGCGATGCGCGCTTTTGGGGCTGAGGTCGTGCGCGATGATGACGGCACCTGGCATGTGTTTGGTGTTGGGGTCGGCGGGTTTTCCGAGCCGGACAATGTGTTGGATTGCGGCAATTCCGGCACAGGTGTGCGGTTGATCATGGGGTCGATGGCCACCACGCCCATCACCGTGACCTTTACCGGCGACGCCAGTCTGAATGGCCGGCCGATGGCGCGGGTTACAGATCCGTTGGCCTTGTTCGGGACGCAATCGGTTGGACGATCCGGCGGGCGGTTGCCCATGACATTGGTCGGTGCGGCCGATCCCGTCCCGGTGCGATATGAGGTTCCGGTGCCCTCGGCCCAGGTGAAGTCGGCGGTTTTGCTGGCCGGTTTGAATGCGCCGGGCCAGACGGTGGTGATCGAAAAAGAGGCCACCCGCGACCATACCGAGCGGATGTTGGCCGGATTTGGCGCCACAATCACCACAGAGGTTACCGAAGCTGGGCGGGTGATCACCCTGACCGGGCAACCGGAATTGAAACCGCAGATGATCGCCGTGCCGCGTGATCCGTCGTCTGCCGCGTTTCCGGTCTGTGCCGCGCTGATCACGCCGGGGTCTGACGTGTTGGTGCCGGGGATCGGGTTGAACCCGACGCGGGCGGGGTTGTTTACCACGTTGCAGGAAATGGGCGCGGATCTGACCTTTGAGAACATGCGCGAAGAAGGCGGAGAGCCGGTGGCCGACCTGCGGGCGAAATATTCGCCCGAGATGAAGGGCATTGACGTGCCACCAGAGCGCGCGGCGAGTATGATTGACGAATATCCGGTGTTGTCGGTTGTTGCCGCCAATGCGACCGGTGTGACCAATATGACTGGGGTCAAGGAATTGCGGGTCAAGGAAAGCGACCGGATCGAGGCGATGGCCAGCGGTCTGCGCGCCTGTGGCGTCACGGTCGAGGACGGGCCGGATTGGTGGTGTGTGACGGGGCAGGGGCCGGGTACGGTTGCGGGCGGCGCGACCTGTGCCAGCCATCTGGACCACCGGATTGCCATGTCGTTCATGGTGCTTGGCATGTCGACGAAAGCGCCGGTGCGGGTGGATGATGGCACGCCGATTGCCACCTCATTCCCGATATTCGAGCCATTGATGGCGTCGCTTGGCGCGGATTGTCGCCGCGAGGCATAGGCGCTTCGCGTCGCACACATATCGCGGGGGTCAGGATCGTTTTGTCCTGACCGTCGCGCGAAAGTTTTTGGTTGCGCTGGGCGTCGGCGTGCGCGTTCTTTGATCGCCGTGCGCCGACATCGGGTCTCTGCCGCTATTGGCGTTGAGGATCGGAATTGATGCCGGTCTGGTGATGCGGTGGCGCGGTTTGTGACCGATTGGCATGGCGTGGATCTGTTTGGGCCGCCGGTTTTCTGCATTGTCTGTTGCAGCCATGCGCGCGTTTTTGGCGGCAGGGGCGTCGCGGAAAATATGACCGGCAATATACGGCTGGCCAAGGCCGCTTTAACATCTGCCGGGCATTGGCTAATCTGCGACCTGTGGTCGGGGTGTTTACCCCCAGACGGCGTAGGGAAAGAGGATCACATGGCGTTTACAATTGCGGTCGATGGGCCTGCCGCCTCGGGCAAGGGGACAGTGTCCAAGGCTTTGGCGCGCGAATTGGGGTTTGCGCATCTGGACACGGGACTGCTGTACCGTGCGGTTGGGCGTCGGGTGCTGGAGGGTGTTGTCCCATTGCAAGCAGCTACCGAGCTGCGGGCCGAAGACCTGGACTACGCGGGCCTGCGGACGCCAGAGATTGCGCAGGCGGCCTCGAAAGTGGCGGTCCTGGCCGAGGTCCGCGCCGCATTGGTGGATTTCCAACGTGCTTTTGCGCGCCGGGATGGCGGTGCAGTTTTGGATGGGCGTGACATTGGCACCGTGATCTGCCCCGATGCGGAGGCCAAATTATATGTCACCGCCAGCGCCGAAGTGCGGGCCGAGCGCCGGTTTCAGGAATTGCGCCAAAAGGGGACAGATACCACTTTCGACGTGGTTTTGGCCGATGTGCGCGCGCGGGATGAACGCGACATGGGGCGCACCGAGGCGCCCCTGAGACCGGCAGATGACGCAGCCCATATCGACACCACGAACATGAGCATCGAAGAGGCATTTGCCGCCGCCCTGGCCGTGGTCCGTGCCCGACAGGAACAGGGAAAATAGCCATGCAACAGCGCAAGATCGCAGGTGTCAACGTGTCGGTGATGGGCGTTGGTGCAATGTCGTTCGCCGAATTTTACGGCCCGACGACCGAGGAAAATTCCTGGGCCATTCTGGATGCGGCCCGCGATCTGGGGGTGAGCCATATCGACACGTCGAATGTCTATGGCATGGGGCGCTCGGAGCGCGCGATTGGCGCTTATTTTCAGAGCAACCCCACCGCACGCGGGGAATTCCATATCGCGACCAAGGCGGGCATCACGACGGACGCGGATGGCAACCGGTGTTTTGACAATTCGGCTGAACATCTTGAAGCGGAATTGGACGCCAGCCTGACGCGTTTGGGAATTGAGGCGGTGGATCTGTTTTATGTGCACCGCCGGGAAGAGGCGCGTGCCATCGAAGAGGTGACCGAAACCTTGGCGGCATTGGTGGCCAAGGGCAAGATCAAGGCCTTTGGCTTTTCCGAAATTGCCCCTGCCTCGTTGCGGCGTGCGGCGGCCATCGCGCCGGTGGCTGCTGTGCAGAACGAATATTCACTGGCCAGCCGCGCGCCAGAGCTGGGCATGGTGCAGGAATGCGCACGTCAGGGCACGGCGTTGGTGGCGTTTTCGCCGGTGGGGCGGTCGTTCCTGACCGATACGCCGATCACCAAAGACCGTGTGCCTTCTTTGGCGTGGATGAAGACCAATCCGCGTTTCGCCTCGCCCAATTACGAAGCCAATATTGCCGCGTCAGACCGGTTGCGGGCCTTGGCGGCGGATATGGGCGAGCCGACAGCGGCGCTGGCGATTGCCTGGCTCCTGGCGCAGGGCGATCATGTCATTCCAATCCCGGGCACCCGGTCGGTCGATCATTTCCGTCAATGCGTGCGGGGCGCAGAGATGGCCCTGACGGCAGAGGATCTCTTGCGGATTGAAGAGGCGCTGCCGGTCGGCTGGGCACATGGCGATCGCTACAGCCCGGGCCAATATGTCGGCCCTGAGCGGTATTGCTGAGACGATGAGCGGCGATTTCGCCTCACTCACCCTGCCGGATCACATGAAGCGTGACACGGTCCTGGCGGTGAAATCCCAGCCAGAGGGATATCTCGATGCATTGGATCGTGAAACCCTGTGGTATGATGCGATCTGGTCTGCCGCCGGCTGTTCCTGATCTGTCCGCCGCTCAATAATTTTCGCGCCGGGTTTCGCAAAGCGGTGTTTCGGGGGGATGATCAGCCGCTGCGGTTTTTGCGCCTGCGCCGGTATGCCCGCCATGATGTGGCAGAGCTGGAGGCGCCGACCTGCCCGAAACAACTGTCGATCCTGATGCAGGGCTGGACCGGCACAAGCGCCGTGTCCCCCGCCGCGCCAGAGGGGTTTGCCGGGCTGAACACCGCGTTCCTGATTTCCAAGGACAACCCGCTTGATTGGTTGGTGACCCATGCTCGCTATCACCGCGAGGCCCATGGATTGCAGGCGCTGATCGTGATGGACAATGGCTCTCGCAGCTATGGGCTGGATGACATTCGGGCGGCCCTTGCCCCGGTTGGATTGCAGAAGCTTTTGGTGCTGGACGTGCCGTTCAAATACGGGCCGGTGGGCAAGAAACCCTATCGGCGGACGGAAAAATACATGCAGACGGCCCTGTTCAATGTGCTCCGGTTGCGGTTTCTGGCGCAGGCGCGAGCAATTTTGAACTGTGATGTGGATGAGTTGATTGTGACGCGCGGCGGCAGTGTGTTTGATGCGGCGGTGACCTCGCGCATCGGGTTTGTACAGATCGCAGGCCATTGGGTGTACCCCGCACCGGGCGGCGACGGGCCGTTTTCTCATCTGGATCACAGCCATACCGCGCAACCGCCGAAACCCTGTCCGCCAAAATGGTGTCTGGCGCCGTCAAAACGGTTGGGCGGGTTCAGCTGGGATATCCACGGGATGGAGCGTTTGCCGTTCCTGCGGCGGCGTACCCATGCGGGCCTGAGCTTTGTCCATTGCCGCAGCCTCACCACCGGTTGGAAGAGCCTGAAACGCGATCAGGTGCCACAGGATACGGTGCCGGACCCGGATGCGGAAATTGCGGCCGAGATCCTGCGCCGGATTTGCTGAACAGCCATCAGATCCAGCGGCGTGTACGCCGACGGTAAGCCGAATATGCGTCGCCGAAGCGTTCTTGAAGATAAGCCTCTTCCGGGCGGATCATCCAGACATCAAGGATCACTCCCACCGGCACGACCGCCGCCAGCACCCAAAGCGTGTCGAGCGCCAACGCACCGCCCGTCACCATGACCACGGCGCCAAGGTAATTGGGATTGCGCGAAAACCGGAAAGGACCACGCGTGACCAGAGCGGTTGTCGGCGCACCCGGCAGGCTGGGCTGGGACGCGGCGTCCAAGGTCCGTTTCGACCATTGCACCAATTGAAACCCGGCGAATGCGCCCGCCAAACCGATCACTGCTGCCCACGCCCGGCCCAGCCCGAAACTGGTCGGACAGAGCCATTCCAGAATAAGACCCAGCGCAATCATCGGAAAAATCACCACATCGGAAATTTTCCATGGATGTGAATGCGCAGCGGCGGGGCGCGGATCAGAGGAGGGAGAGGATTGGCGAAGGGATGTCATGCCTACTCGGAATCAATTATTGGCAGTGCAATTGTTCCGGTTAGCCTACAGTAAAACCCGCTGCGCGTGAATTTTCTTGAACACCCGGGGCCATAGGCGTATAGACGCCCGCGTCGATAAGGCAAATAACGCCGCGCAGCAAAATCGGGCAGGGTCGGAGTATTCTACCGGCCCTCTTTGTTTTGCGGATGCCTTTCGTGACCAATCCGGTCCGCGCAAGCGGGCACCAATTAAGACCGGTGGAGACAACCACCCGGCCAGCATAGTGACTTGAAAAAGGAATCTAACGCCACATGGCAGATACAACGATGGAGGAATTCGAAGCCCTCCTGAACGAAAGCTTCGAAATGGACACGCCCGAAGAAGGGTCTGTTGTCAAAGGCAAAGTCATCGCAATTGAAGCGGGACAAGCCATCATCGACGTCGGCTACAAGATGGAAGGCCGTGTCGAGCTTAAAGAATTCGCAAATCCCGGTGAAGCGCCCGACATTTCGGTTGGCGACGATGTCGAGGTCTTCCTGCGTTCGGCGGAAAACGCCCGCGGCGAAGCCGTCATCAGCCGCGAAATGGCCCGTCGCGAAGAAGCCTGGGACCGTCTCGAAAAAGCCTACGCCGACGACCAGCGCGTCGAAGGTGCGATCTTTGGTCGTGTCAAAGGTGGCTTCACAGTCGATCTTGGCGGCGCCGTGGCCTTCTTGCCCGGTTCGCAAGTTGACGTGCGCCCCGTGCGTGACGCGGGCCCATTGATGGGTCTGAAGCAGCCGTTCCAGATCCTGAAAATGGACCGTCGTCGTGGCAACATCGTTGTGTCGCGTCGTGCGATCCTTGAAGAATCGCGTGCCGAACAGCGTGCCGAAGTCATCGCCAACCTGGCCGAAGGCCAAGCGGTTGACGGCGTGGTCAAGAACATCACCGAATACGGCGCGTTTGTCGATCTCGGCGGTGTGGACGGCCTGTTGCACGTCACAGACATGGCATGGCGCCGTGTGAACCATCCTTCGGAGATCCTGTCGATCGGCGAAACCGTCAAGGTTCAGGTCATCAAGATCAACAAGGAAACCCACCGTATCAGCCTTGGTATGAAGCAGCTGCAAGAAGATCCATGGGATCTGGTTGCCGCGAAATACCCGCTGGAATCGACACACACCGGTCGCGTCACCAACATCACCGATTACGGTGCGTTCGTGGAGCTGGAACCAGGTGTCGAGGGTCTTGTTCACGTGTCCGAAATGTCCTGGACCAAAAAGAACGTGCACCCAGGCAAAATCGTGTCCACTTCGCAAGAAGTCGAAGTCATGGTTCTGGAAATCGATGGCGCCAAGCGCCGCGTGTCGCTGGGTCTCAAGCAGACCATGCGCAACCCATGGGAAGTGTTCGCTGAAACACACCCCGAGGGCACGCAGGTCGAAGGCGAAGTCAAGAACATCACCGAATTCGGTCTGTTCATTGGTCTTCCCGGCGAAATCGACGGCATGGTGCACCTTTCGGACCTGTCGTGGGACGAACGTGGCGAAGATGCGATTCAGAACTACCGCAAAGGCGACATCGTTCCTGCCGTGGTCTCCGAAGTCGACATCGAGAAAGAGCGTATCTCGCTCTCGATCAAGGCACTGGGCGGCGACAAGTTCGCAGAAGCGGTTGGCGGCGTGAAGCGCGGCTCGATCGTGACCGTCGAAGTGACCGCGATCGAAGATGGCGGCATCGAAGTGGAATACGAAGGCATGAAATCCTTCATCCGCCGCTCCGATCTGTCGCGTGACCGTGCAGAGCAGCGCCCAGAGCGTTTCTCGGTCGGTAACAAGATCGACGTGCGCGTCACCAACGTCGACGCCAAGACCCGCCGTCTGGGTCTGTCGATCAAGGCGCGTGAGATTGCAGAAGAAAAAGAGGCCGTCGAACAGTATGGTTCCTCCGATTCGGGTGCATCGCTCGGCGATATCCTTGGCGCGGCTCTGAAAGCCGACGACGAGTAAGCCAAGAGCTTTGGAAATCTGGAAAGCCTCGGCGACACCGCCGGGGCTTTTTTTATGCGATGGCGTGATCCGGCACTGGGCAGAAGCCGCGTGGCGATAATTTCAGGCAGTGCTGGAAGCCCAATTCCAAGGCGAATCAATATAGCGGCAAAACCGCAACCGATGTGCGGATTTGACTGCTGCTGTGGGTGATATTGGTGCACTCGCGCTGAGGAACGTAAAAAAATCGCGAATTTTCAGGCGGTTTGCTGCCAAAGGTCCGCCAAGGGATGTTTCCGAACCGGTACAATCTTCCTATAGTTAGCTGTGCGGCAATGAACGCGCGAACCGTTTCAAGGGGGATGGCGCAGATGATCAGATCGGAACTGATCCAGAAACTTGCGGATGAAAACCCGCATCTTTATCAACGGGATGTGGAGCGTATCGTAAACACGATATTCGAAGAGATCACCGACGCGATGTCGCGTGGGGATCGGGTCGAACTTCGTGGTTTTGGTGCGTTCTCGGTGAAACAACGCGATGCGCGCACCGGTCGCAACCCACGCACGGGCGAGGCCGTCGAAGTCGAAGAAAAACATGTGCCGTTTTTCAAGACCGGGAAACTGCTGCGCGATCGCCTGAACGGAAAGTAAGACGAACACATGCGCTATATCAAATATGCGTTTCTGGCGGTGGTGGGGCTTGCCATTATTGCGGTTGCAGTGGCCAATCGCGGTCTTGTCACGCTCACCTTGCTGCCGCCGGGATTGGCGGAACTGGCCGGGGTGAACCAATCCATCACGCTGCCGCTGTTCGCGGTGATCATTGCCGGTGTGGCCGCGGGCCTGCTGATCGGCTTTGTCTGGGAATGGCTGCGTGAATTCAAGCAACGGGCTGAAAGCGCGCGCAAAGACAGCGAAATCAAGCAGATGAAACGCGAGCTGCGTCGTCTGCGTGATGAGAGAAGCACGAAGGCGAAGACGAGGTCCTGGCGCTTCTGGACGAAGCCAGCTGAGCGATACGTCAATATGACCCATATCCGAACCAAGATCTGTGGCCTGACCCGGCCACAGGACGTCACTGCGGTGGCCGAGGCCGGCGCGAGCTATGCCGGTTTCAACTTCTTTCCGAAATCACCACGCTATGTAGACCCTGAGACGGCCCGCGCTCTGGCGCTGGAGGTGCCGCCGGGAATTGCCAAGGTTGTCCTGGTGGTGAACCCCGACAATGCGCTGCTGGATGCGATCACCGATGTGGTTCCGGTCGATATGGTGCAATTGCATGGACAGGAAAGCCCGGAGCGCGTGCGCGAAATCAAGGCGCGCTACGGCTTGCCGGTGATCAAGGTGCTTGGGGTTGCGCGCCCCGACGATTTGCCCGCACTTGATGTCTATGCCCGTGTGGCGGATCAGCTTTTGGTGGATGCCAAGGCACCCAAGGACGCAATCCTGCCCGGGGGCAATGGGTTGGCGTTTGACTGGCGGTTGATTGCCGGACGGCGCTGGCCGCTGCCATGGATGCTGGCCGGGGGGCTGACCCCCGCCAATGTCGCCGAAGCCATCGCCATGACCGGTGCCCGGCAGGTGGATGTTGCATCAGGTGTGGAAAGCGCACCGGGCGTCAAGGATGCGCAGAAAATCGCGGATTTCGTGGCGGCGGCCAATAGCGCACCGCCGTTGAAGGTGGCACCGCCGAAATTGCGCTAGGCCGTTGCAGTAAGCATTTGACCTTTTGGTCGGAGAGAGGGGGCCAGCCCCCTCGGCCTTTGGCCTCACCCCCGGGATATTTTTGAACAGAAGAAGACGGGACCTGTGCCGCGCTTCTTCTGTTCTTATGCCTTGGGCGGGGGGTTAGATGCCGGAATACATGCCTTCGTAAATCGGCTCCAGCGTTTCATGTTCGAAGAGAGATGAGACCGATGTGCCGTTCCAGATGTTCAGGATGGCCTGGGCAAAGATCGGCGCGGTGGGCACGATACGGATGTTCTTGGTGTTTTGAACAGCCGGGGTCGGGTTGATGGAATCCGTGATCACCAGCGATTTCATCACCGATTTGCTGATCCGATCCACCGCAGGCCCGGACAGAACACCGTGCGAGATATAGGAGTGCACTTCGGTTGCGCCAGCCTCCATCAGCACTTCGGCGGCTTTGCACAGCGTGCCGGCCGTATCGCAGAGGTCATCGACGATGATGCATTTCTTGCCTTTGACATCGCCGATCACGGTCATTTCGGCAACTTCGCCCGCCTTTTCGCGGCGCTTGTCCACGATGGACAGGGGGGCATTGATGCGTTTGGCCAATTCCCGGGCGCGGGCCACGCCGCCGACATCGGGGGACACAATCATGATGTCATCCAATTGGTCCTTGAACTGGTCGCGGATATCCAGGGCAAAGATCGGGCTGGCATAGAGGTTGTCGACCGGAATATCAAAGAACCCCTGGATCTGGGCGGCGTGCAGATCCATGGTCAGCACCCGTTCGATCCCGGCTTCGACGATCATGTTTGCCACCAGTTTGGCGGAAATCGGCGTCCGGGCCTTGGACCGGCGGTCCTGGCGGGCGTAGCCGAAATAGGGGATCACTGCGGTGATCCGTGACGCGGAGGACCGGCGCAGGGCGTCGGCCATGATCAAGAGTTCCATCAGATTGTCGTTGGCCGGATTCGAGGTCGGCTGAATGATGAACATGTCCTCGCCGCGCACGTTTTCATAGACTTCGACAAAGATTTCCTGGTCGTTGAACCGTTCAACCCGCGCGTCGACCAGGCCGACGTTCATGCCGCGGTGCATGGACATGCGACGGGCGATGGATTTGGCCAGCGGCAAATTGGCGTTGCCTGACATGAGCTTCGGTTCGATGATTTGGGGCATGCGTTCGGTCCTGAGGGAAGGTAAAGGATTCGTGACGTTGACTTCGCTTAGCACGCGGTTACCGTCCGCAAAAGCCACAGGTCAGGAGTGCAGGCACCATGGGACAAATTGATTACTACTTCGCGACGATTTCGCCATTCACCTATCTTGCCGGAACGCGGCTGGAGGAGGTTGCGGCCCGTCACGGCGCGCAGGTGACATATCGGCCATTGGACATCATGGCGCTGTTTTCCCGCACCGGGGGCCAGCCGCCAAAGGATCGCCACCCAAACCGGCAGGCCTATCGTTTGCAGGACATCGAGCGGACCGCCAAGAAACTGGGGGTGAAGTTGAACATGCAACCGGCGCATTTCCCGACCAATATGGCGCCGTCGTCTTATGCGCTTATCGCGGCGCAAAAGGCCGGTGGTGGCGATCTTGCGGCGCTGGCGCATGGGTTTACCCGTGCCGTGTGGGTCGAGGATCGCGATATTGCGCAGGATGATGTGATCCGGGATCTGCTGGAAAAATGCGGATTTGATCCGGCGCTGGCCGACAGCGGGCTTTTGGATGGGGCGGAAACCTATGCCGCCAACCTGGAGGCCGCGGTCGAGGCCGGGGTGTTCGGCGCGCCGTTTTACGTCACCGAGGATGGTCAGCGGTTCTTTGGTCAGGATCGGCTGGAGGATCTGGATCTGCATTTGGCAGGCAAGCTCTGACGCCAGCAGCCGCCAACCAAGCCTCACCGCGATAAGATTGCGCCTACTTGGGACACCCCAAGTGGGCGCTTTTTGTGATCGGTGTCAGATCGGTTGCGGTTGGGCCGCGTGGCGTGTTGCCAGCCGCCGCCAGACAAGGGCGACGATCAATGTCATGCCGACATGGCCGACAAAAGAGGATTGCGTATAGGCGCCGAACCCCATCATGAAGTTGCGTCCCATCAGCGGGGCAAGCATCCCTTGGGCAACAAACCAGAGGCCCACCCCGGTGATCAGCCCCGCCGTGGCATGGCCCACACCCGTCCCGCGTTTCACCAGCCATACCGCGGCCGCAAAGCCGAAGATGCCAATCAGGAAATGAATGGCAAAGGCGGCGGCGTAGGGGAGCTGTGTTCCTGTCGCCATTCCGGTCAGCCCGATCACCAGATTGGCCGGTTCCAGCTGCACACCAAACAGCGCTGGCGAAACCAGCCATGCATAGGCTTCGAACGACAACTCTGCCACAAGTCCGGCCAGCATGAGGTGAACGGCGTCAGTTTTGTTGATATTGGTCATCGGGTTCCTTTTTCTCTGTCCCGTTGTTTTTGATGCCCGGTTTCCTTGTGCCGTGCGGAGCAGAGATGGGGGGGCGTCGGTGAAATGACAGACGCTCTGGCCGGAACCCGCGCCAACGTTACGAGATGTGAGCGCAGTGGTTGGAAAACAAAGACCCCGGCGAGATGATCGCCGGGGTCTTTGTCGTGTTTCAAGTGATGGAGATGAACAGATCAGGGCTGTTCGTCTTCGTCATCCTCGCCGCCGCTGGGCAGGTTGAAGAAGCTGTCCGCGTCGAGGATATCGCTGGTATCTTCTTCTTCGTCATCATCATTGCTGTCGGACAGCGAGAAGGTTTCCAGACCTTCGATCGCGGTCGGAATGCGTGGTTCGGTGCTCATCCCCAGGCTTTGTTCGGTCGACAGCAGCTTGCGGCGTTCGTCGTCCGACATGGCCGTGCCTTCCGATGCGCGTTTCGAGGCGGCCTTCTGAACGGCGGCGTCCAGTTCGCTCTGGCGGCACAGGCCCAATGCGACCGGGTCGATCGGTTGCATATTGGCGATGTTCCAATGGGTGCGCTCGCGGATGGTCTGGATTGTCGGTTTGGTGGTGCCGACAAGTTTGGCGATTTGGCTGTCCGCCAGTTCGGGGTGAAATTTCACCAGCCAGAGAATGGCGTTGGGACGGTCCTGACGTTTCGACAGCGGCGTATAGCGTGGGCCACGGCGTTTGTCTTCGTCATGGGCGGCGGCATTGAATTTCAGCTTCATGCGCACCATCGGATCGGCCTGGGCCTTGTCGATGTCGGCCTGGGTCAGCTGGTTGTTGGCAATCGGGTCAAACCCTTTGACGCCGGCGGCGACATCGCCGTCCGCAATGCCCTGCACCTCAAGCTCGTGCATGCCGGAAAAATCGGCGATTTGTTTGAATGTCAGCGTGGTGTTGTCGACCAGCCAGACGGCGGTCGCCTTGGGGTGCAGCAGTTTGGCCATTTTGCGGTCTCCTTAGAACAAATCTCTCCCGGCGCCTGGATGGGCTGTCCTGGCGGGGCCGGGACGGTTTCCGTTGTCGGGGAACTGGGGGGCTATATAGTGGCGTCAAGCCGGAAAGGGAAGTGAAAATGCGTTTGATTGCTTTGTGTCTGTTGTTCTGTATGGCTGGTTTGCTGCCAATCCCGGCTGCGGCCGATGGTGAAAAATCGGGTGAATTTGATTATTACGTGCTCGCGCTCAGCTGGTCGCCGAATTGGTGCGCGCTTGAAGGGGATGCAAAGGCATCAGAGCAATGTGAGGCGCGGCATGATTTCGGCTGGACGTTGCATGGGCTGTGGCCACAGTTTCACCGTGGCTGGCCGTCGTACTGCCCGACGGTGGAACGCGCGCCGTCGCGGGGCATGACCGGCGATATGGCTGACATCATGGGCACGGCCGGGCTTGCCTGGTATCAGTGGAAAAAACATGGCGTTTGCTCGGGGTTGTCGGCGGCGGGCTATTTCCGCGCCTCGCGCGACGCCTATGCGGCGATCACCCGCCCCGAGATCTTTCGCAAGCTGGATAAGGCGGTGAAAATTCCGGCATCGGTGGTCGAAGAAGCGTTTTTACAGGCCAATCCGAACTTGGAAGCAGACATGATCACCATCACCTGCAAGGATGGTCATATTCAGGAAGCGCGCGTTTGCCTGTCCAAGGAATTGCGCCCGGTCCCCTGTGGCCGTGACGTGATCCGCGACTGCCGAATGACCGATGCGATGTTCACGCCGATCCGCTGATTTCGCCCATATTTTATGCGCTTTTGCGGCGTAATTTTAGGCGAAAATTCGGATGTAGCGGCGTCGGTCGCAAAGTGTTAGGTGCGCTTTCGTGCACCCCGCACATCAGTGATATATGGAAAGTTGAGATGTCACGTCTGACACCCGAAGGCCAAAGACTTATCAACGACATAGCAGGCCGCTATGGCAAATCGACCGACGCAATCGAATCGCTTTTGATTTCGGTGAACAATGGCCATGGCACCCAGGCCCAGTTCAATCACCCGGAACTTGGCGGGATGGGCCAGTGGTCGATGGGCGGAATGATCATGATTGGCGACATGTTCAATAATGGCCTGAAGGCCACTGTGGACTCGCTGTGCAACGAGCTTTCGAATGCATTGGCCAACAACCAGATGTTCGCGCCGATGCCTGCGGCGCAGCCGATGTCGTCGCAAAGTCAGTCCCAGGGCAACGGTACCAGCCTGTTTGTGTCCGGATCCGGTTATGCGGAACCCTGGCCCGCCGAATTGGGGGCGCCGTCGTCCTCTGGCTCACAAAACAATATGCGCTACGCCGTATTTCCCCAGACCCGCCGTCTGGCGATTGATATCGGCCGTGGCATCGAAGTTTTCGACATCGGCGATCACAATATCTCTGGCTTTTCGCAGCAGCAAAGCGGCGATCAATCGGTGACATTTACCAGCCAATATGGTCTGGTCCGGGTTGCGGATTTGCCACGTGTGTCCTTGGGCGGTGACATGGGGCAACAGACCCCGCAACAGACCCCGCAACAAGCGCCGATGACGAACCAACCAGCCCCGATGGAAGACAACTATGCCCAGCCGGCCATGCCGGACGCGACGTCGTTTTCCCCAGCGATGGATCTGCCGCAATCGGCACCGGCATCTGAGCCCCCGGTCGGCAGCGGCGTCGATTCAGGTCAGATCATTGCATTGATCCAGAAACTTGCTGAGTTGAAGCAGGGCGGCATATTGTCCGAGTCCGAGTTCGAGACCAAGAAAGCGGAACTGTTGTCACGTCTGTGATCCAGACGCCAATAGCCAAATGAATACTGCTGCGCCGCGCCTGAAAAGGGGCGGCGTTGTGCATTTTCACGGTGGCAACCGGGCCGGGGGTCGGGAATCCCTGACTGGTGTGACGCAACGGCAAAGGGCATTCTGTCACCCATGGGCATCGCGCCGTGTGCTTTTTGTTTGTTAGTCAGATTTCCACTGTTTGGCGCGATGTTCGTTTTTACGAGGTGATTCATGCGACAAATTTTCAGCACCAAAAAAGCGGCAGAGCGCAAGGCGCGTCTCGCAGTGGAACGCAAGTTGTTCTCTGCCGAATTTCCCGGTTTCAAACAGACCCCCGGTGACATCGAACGGCACAACGAAAGCTGGGTTCGGATGTGGGTCGACAATTCCTTTGCCGTGAACTGGATTGTGGGTTGATGATGGCCCGGCGGGGTCTGACCGAAGATGGCCAGATTATCTGGCTGATCACCCATGTGCAGCGCCCGTTGGCGTTTCATGCGGTGGGCCATGACCCGGCGATGGCCTTTGATCGGGCGCGGGATGCCTGGTCACGATGCGACGCCCTTCGGTTGCGCAGCGCGGACATCCGGGCGTTGTGCCGGGATCTTCTGATGGGGCGGGTGCGGTTTGACATCACCGTCGAAGACGCCGCCGCTTCGCCGCTTTCGGCGGTAGAGGTCCGGTCGTTCATGTCCCGTATGGGATTGTCCCGCCGTCGCCGTATTTCCGGGCGCATGGCGGCGCTGATTGCCCTGATCGAGCCGCAGGTCGGGATGGTGATCTGGACCGCGCAGCAGCGTCAGGCGCGCCGTACGGCTGATGCCGAAGCCAACAATGGCGCGGCGCTGGCCTGAGCGCGTGCCCGCCGCCGCGGGCGGGGGCCGTGTTTCTGCATCATCTGGCGCGCCCGAAATCTTTGATGTCTGCCAGCGTCAGACGGTTCGTTTCGGGCGCAAAGGGATCCGCCCGGTTATTCCGGCGCCCGCAGCATCTGGATGGCAACCGCCTGTTCCGAAAAGCCGACAAAGCGATAACTGTCGTCCGGCAAGACCTCTTGCAGGGCTTTGTATTCGTGATGGCGCCAGCCGGGATAGCCGTAAAGCTCGTCAAACAGGATCACCGTGCCCGCCACCAACCGTGACCGGATTTCCCGCAGCACAAAGGCCGTGGGCGTATAGGTGTCCATGTCGAAATGCGCCAGCGCAAAGGGCGCATCGCCCTGTTGGGCCAACCAGCCCGGCACGGTGTCCTGCACCCAGCCCTTGACCAGCGTCACATTGGGCCGCACCTCTGGCAGCACCCCGCCCAGGTCATAACGACCGGTTTCGCCGCCTTTGGCGTGGCCGGTCCAGTCTTCTTCCAGCCCCTCGAAACTGTCAAAGCCGGTGACATGGCCACCTGCCTCGGTCAGCATGCGCGCAAACAGGTTGACGCCATGCCCGCGCCAGACACCAAATTCCGCGTAAAGCCCCGCGATGCCATGCGCCGCCAGTGCCTGTTTCACACAGTATTTCCGCAGCCACGCCTTGCGCGGATAGAGCATCGATGCGGACATATGCGGCAGAAATGTTTCGAAACTGTCGCGGACCGCATGTTCCTGAAGCAGGGTCAGCGGCGTCACGCGTTCGGGTTGGTCTTCGCTCATGAACGCACCTTCAACACGATTTTGCCAATGTGATTGCTGGCCTCCATGCGGGCATGGGCGGCGGCGGCATCGGTCAATGGAAATTCGCTGTCCATCACCGGGGCAATGCGGCCCGCGTCCAGCAATGGCCAGACCTGTTCGCGCAATGCGGCGGCGATACGGGCCTTTGCCAGATCGGATTGCGGCCGCAGGGTGGATCCGGTGATGGTCTGGCGCCGCATCATCAATGGCGCGAAATTCACCTCGGCCTTTGGTCCCTGCAAGAAGGCGATCTGCACCAAACGGCCTTCATCGGCCAGCGCCTTTAGGTTGCGGGGGATGTAATCGCCGCCCACCATATCAAGGATCAGATCGGCGCCGCCCTCGGCGCGCAGAACCTCGACAAAATCCGCCTCGCGATAGTTGATCGCCTGTTCCGCGCCCAGATCGCGACAGGCCTTGCACTTCTCTGCCGATCCGGCCGTGGCAAACACCCGCGCGCCAAAGTGGTTGGCCAGCTGGATCGCGGTGGTGCCGATGCCGGATGATCCGCCATGCACCAGAAACCGCTCTCCTGCGTGCAATCCGCCGCGCATGAAAACATTGGACCAGACGGTAAAGAATGTTTCCGGCAAACAGGCCGCTTCGCGCAGGTCCATCCCCTTGGGCACCGGCAGGCAATGCGCCGCCGGGGTGGCGACATATTCGGCATATCCACCGCCGGGCAACAGCGCACAGACCTGATCGCCGATCTGCCAGTCGCTGACGCCATCGCCAAGCGCCACAACCTCGCCAGAGGCCTCAAGCCCCGGGAGATCGCTGGCCGTCGGCGGCGGGGCATATTTGCCGGCACGTTGCAGCGCATCAGGGCGGTTCACCCCGGCCCAGGCCACACAATCACCACCTCATCCGCGCGCGGGGCGGGGCGGGGGCGGCTGGTTGTTTTTAGCACGTCCGGCCCGCCGGGTTCGGTGATTTCCACCGCCAACATCGTTTCGCTCATCTGCTGTCCTCTATGTATCACTGCTGCGCTGTGTCCACCGACCGGGCAGGTCGTCGGGCATTTGAGGCGCGCGAATATTCGCCAGAACCGCGTTGGGCCCCGCCATCAATTTCGACAGCAGCGGGTGTTCCTGCACCTGTGCCTTCAGCTTCTCGACCTGCATCACATTGTCAATCCGGCGGTCCAGAAATGCCCAGGTGGCGCTGTGGTCCGGCGTGTCATCGCCCAGCCAATACAGCACTGTCGCGCCGTAAACCGCGCTGAGGGTCGCGCGTTTCGTGTACCAGTTCACATCGTCCGAAGTGTCGCCCAATGTGGTCCAGATCGCGTCACAGGTGTCCCAGATCGCCCGCGCACCGTCTGCCGCATGATGGGGCAGCGAAAACAGTGTCGTGCCGCGGCGCACCGCCTCTTTGTCGGTGACCGCCTCCAGCCGGGCGCGCACCGCAAATGCGATCCGGTCGCGAAACCGCATGCCCGCCAGATCTGTGCTGTGCAACCGCGCCACCATGGCGGCATCGCCGCGCCGATGAAACGCCAGCGCCAGATCGACCGCGCCGCGCGGACAAATGGCGTGGGCCACGGTTTCATTGACACCGCTGTCCTCGATCGCGGCCCGGAATGTGTCGTCGCCCCAGCCGTCAAACGCCACATGCGCCAGGGCCGCGTCCAGCAATTTTTCCTTCGGGTCGGTCATGTCACACCCTCCTGTGCCTGTCACAGGCAATAGTAGACAAGTCATTCGGGCTTTGCTATACGGCGCACTCCTGCAAATCCTTGCAACTTCAACTTAGAAAGGTGGTGAAAACCACATGCAGGTTAGTGTTCGCGACAACAATGTCGATCAGGCGCTTCGTGCCCTGAAGAAAAAGCTGCAGCGTGAAGGCGTTTTTCGTGAAATGAAGCTCAAGCAACATTTCGAGAAGCCGTCCGAGAAAAAAGCGCGCGAGAAAGCTGAAGCGATCCGCCGTGCCCGGAAACTGGCACGTAAGAAAGCCCAGCGCGAAGGGATGCTCTAAGCATTTCCAGCTTTGGACACAAAGTAAGACGACCCCCGGGCAGCCGCTTCGGGGGTTTGTCGTTTTTGGGGGGTAAAATTTGAAATCACACCTTTGGTGTGTGCGCTGCGGGCCAATGGGCCATGGGGCCAACAATACCCCTGAATGCCCCTGGATGTTCCGGGGGCCAAATTAGAAAGACCGGCCTTGAGGCCGGTCTGTCGGTCACGCCGAATTGCTCCGGCAAGACAATGCGCGTTCAGCGCGGGTCGTAGGGGTCAGCTTAGCTGCCGGCGACGAGCGAACGGACGGTCGAACGAACTTCGCTGTCGTTGTCGCCGGAGTGGATTGTCGCCAGGATCAGAGCCACACGCTCGTCGCTGAGGTTCGACAGATCGGCATTCGGTGCATAGCGTTCGATTTGCTGCAGGTTGCCGGTGGTCGATTGGGTCATGGCAGAGGCGGTTGTTGCGAAGCCAGCCAGGGCGAGGGCGGTGATTGCGATGATATTTTTCATGTTAGTCTCCTATTTTCGATGTCTGGGCCTTGGGCCCGAATTGGATTGAGCGGTCAGATCAGGCTGTCAGCTTAGCTGCCGGCCACGAGCGAACGGACGGTCGAACGAACTTCGCTGTCGTTGTCGCCGGAGTGGATTGTCGCCAGGATCAGAGCCACACGCTCGTCGCTGAGGTTCGACAGATCGGCATTCGGTGCATAGCGTTCGATTTGCTGCAGGTTGCCGGTGGTCGACTGTGTCATGGCGGAGGCGGTTGTTGCGAAGCCAGCCAGGGCGAGGGCGGTGATTGCGATGATGTTTTTCATGGTAGTCTCCTATTTTCGATGTCTGGGCCTTGGGCCCGAATTGGATTGAGCTGTCAGATCAGGCTGTCAGCTTAGCTGCCGGCTACGAGCGAACGGACGGTCGAACGGACTTCGCTGTCGCTGTCGCCGGAGTGGATTGTCGCCAGGATCAGAGCCACACGCTCGTCGCTGAGGTTCGACAGATCGGCATTTGGTGCATAGCGTTCGATTTGCTGCAGGTTGCCGGTGGTCGACTGTGTCATGGCGGATGCGGTTGTTGCGAAGCCAGCCAGGGCGAGGGCGGTGATTGCGATGATGTTTTTCATGGTAGTCTCCTATTTTCGATGTCTGGGCCTTGGGCCCGAATTGGATTTAGCTGTCAGATCAGGCTGTCAGCTTAGCTGCCGGCTACGAGCGAACGGACGGTCGAACGGACTTCGCTGTCGCTGTCGCCGGAGTGGATTGTCGCCAGGATCAGAGCTACACGCTCGTCGCTGAGGTTCGACAGGTCGGCATTCGGTGCATAGCGTTCGATTTGCTGCAGGTTGCCGGTGGTCGATTGGGTCATGGCAGAGGCGGTTGTTGCGAAGCCAGCCAGGGCGAGGGCGGTGATTGCGATGATATTTTTCATGTTAGTCTCCTATTTTCGATGTCTGGGCCTTGGGCCCGAATTGGATTGAGCGGTCAGATCAGGCTGTCAGCTTAGCTGCCGGCCACGAGCGAACGGACGGTCGAACGAACTTCGCTGTCGTTGTCGCCGGAGTGGATTGTCGCCAGGATCAGAGCCACACGCTCGTCGCTGAGGTTCGACAGATCGGCATTCGGTGCATAGCGTTCGATTTGCTGCAGGTTGCCGGTGGTCGACTGTGTCATGGCGGAGGCGGTTGTTGCGAAGCCAGCCAGGGCGAGGGCGGTGATTGCGATGATGTTTTTCATGGTAGTCTCCTATTTTCGATGTCTGGGCCTTGGGCCCGAATTGGATTGAGCTGTCAGATCAGGCTGTCAGCTTAGCTGCCGGCCACGAGCGAACGGACGGTCGAACGGACTTCGCTGTCGCTGTCGCCGGAGTGGATTGTCGCCAGGATCAGAGCCACACGCTCGTCGCTGAGGTTCGACAGATCGGCATTTGGTGCATAGCGTTCGATTTGCTGCAGGTTGCCGGTGGTCGACTGTGTCATGGCGGATGCGGTTGTTGCGAAGCCAGCCAGGGCGAGGGCGGTGATTGCGATGATGTTTTTCATGGTAGTCTCCTATTTTCGATGTCTGGGCCTTGGGCCCGAATTGGATTTAGCTGTCAGATCAGGCTGTCAGCTTAGCTGCCGGCTACGAGCGAACGGACGGTCGAACGGACTTCGCTGTCGCTGTCGCCGGAGTGGATTGTCGCCAGGATCAGAGCTACACGCTCGTCGCTGAGGTTCGAAAGATCGGCATTCGGTGCATAACGTTCGATTTGCTGCAGGTTGCCGGTGGTCGACTGTGTCATGGCGGATGCGGTTGTTGCGAAGCCAGCCAGGGCGAGGGCGGTGATTGCGATGATGTTTTTCATGATAGTCTCCTATTTTCGATGTCTGGGCCTTGGGCCCGAATTGGATTGAGCGGTCAGATCAGGCTGTCAGCTTAGCTGCCGGCCACGAGCGAACGGACGGTCGAACGAACTTCGCTGTCGTTGTCGCCGGAGTGGATTGTCGCCAGGATCAGAGCCACGCGCTCGTCGCTGAGGTTCGACAGATCGGCATTCGGTGCATAGCGTTCGATTTGCTGCAGGTTGCCGGTGGTCGACTGGGTCATGGCGGATGCGGTTGTTGCGAAGCCAGCCAGGGCGAGGGCGGTGATTGCGATGATGTTTTTCATAATTCTGTTCCTTTTGTTCTCTATGGTCCCGGTGTGGGACTGTCTGTCTTACGAAGACTGTGTGTCTTTCCGTCGGTGGTCGCTTCCGACAACACAGCATCTGGGCCCACAGCCCGGAGAACTCAAATCACGCAAATGCACACGGCCGCTCACCAAAAGGTGTGCTTGACGATTGCGGTCCGGCTTCCTAGCCCCCCTCCAAAGCCTTTGTTTTCAGGGAATTTGTTGCGGGCTTTCAGCGCGAAATCACACGGGAACGCGGCAAAATTTCTGAATTGGAAATGTCGTGCAAAGAGTAAACATTTGTTGTGCTTTTGTGCACATGGCCGGGTGAAATCAAATCTCACGGTGCGGTGAACAACGGCGATGTTTTGATCGGATCTGCGTGATCGTAAAAGGATGTCGCGTGAACAACATTTCAGTAAAAACGCTCTTGATTTCATGTTGATGCGGTTGTATCCGAACACCCGGCCTTAGGGGTATAGCTCAGCTGGTAGAGCGACGGTCTCCAAAACCGTAGGTCCCGGGTTCGAACCCTGGTGCCCCTGCCATTTTCCGCACATTGTGCCGGTTCCACACCAGTGGAACAGTAAAACACCCCAATTTCCAAAATTTCTGCCGCTCTGGTTCCCTATGTGAAGCAGGCGCAATCGCATTGGCCATGCGTCGACGGCCCCCACAGGGGATCTTGCGGTGAAAAACGGTATTGGAAATCATCTTTGGCGGCATGTTATTGGATAACAGCGGTCGCCAAGTCAGCCGCGCTGAACTTTCTCATGCAGGAGACACCGAAGATGAGTGGATTTCCCGTCATTGACGCGAGCGAGAACGTCAAACGACAGGTTTTGTCGGATCACCCGGACCTGATGGTTGTAGCGTTTCGCTTTGGCGCGACCGGGGCAGAGGGCGCGTTGCACAACCATCCCCACGTTCAATCCACCTATGTCGAAAGTGGCCGGTTCCGGTTCACAGTCGAAGGTGTGGTGACCGAAGTGGCCCAAGGGGACAGTTTTGTCGTGCCGTCAAATGCCGAACACGGCTGTGTGTGCCTTGAACCCGGCACATTGGTCGATTGCTTCACGCCCCGCCGCGATGATTTTCTCTGACAGAGGGTCAGCGGGGCGCAAACGCGGTGTGATCAGCTAAAGACCACGCCGCCATTGATGTCCAGATTGGTGCCGGTCATGAAGCCGGATTCGTCATTGGCGAGGAAGGCCACCAGATTGGCGACGTCCATCGGCACGCCCTGGCGTTTGACCGGGGCTGCGGCTTCGAAACCGCGGCGGACTTCGTCTTTGGTGTGGATATTGTGGAAATCCGTGTCCACCATACCGGGGCAAAGACCGTTGACGCGGATATCCGGGCCAAGCTCCTTTGCCAACCCGCGGGTCATGGTCATGATTGCTCCCTTGGACGTGGCATAGGCAATAGAGCCCGGCCCACCGCCGTCGCGGGCGGCCTGGCTTGCGATATTGACGATGGCACCGGTTTTCATATGGGGCAGGCAGGCCTTGATCATCAGAAAGGTGCTGGTCAGGTTCAGATCCATCACCGCATTCCAATGCGCCAACGGCATTTCGGCGATGGTCTTGCGGGCGATCAGCCCGCCGGTGTTGTTGACCAGAACATCGACCGATCCGAATTCAGCCACGGTTTTGTCCACCAGCGTCGCGACGCCTGCTTCGGTTGACAGATCGCCCTGAACCGCAATCGCCTTGCCGCCGGCGGCGGTGATTTCCGCGACGGTTTCTTCGGCACCGGCGCTGGAGGCAAAATAGTTGATTGCGACATTTGCGCCTTCTTGCGCCAGACGCACAGCACAGGCGCGCCCGATGTCACGTCCGCCACCGGTGACGATGGCTGTTTTTCCCTGAAGCTTCATGGTCTGTCCTCTGTTGCGCCTGGCCGGTTTTTGGGCCGGGGGTATTGGGCGGAATTTTTTTGGGGGGACGGCGTGTTGGACCAGCGCCGACAGGCGGCGCTGGTGCCAAGTCTGGTTATTTGTTCAGTGTCAGGAAGTAGTCAAAGATTTCCGGCACATTGCCGTCACCCTTGCCCGCGTCAACAGCTGCTTGCAGGTTGTTTGAGGTGCCTTCGGCAATCTCGGCCCGTGTGCCCAGATCCTCGGCCATCTTCAGGAAGTACCCCAGATCCTTGTTGGCATTGTTGATCGAGAAGCCCAGATCACTGACACCGTCCACGGCGTAGTTCTTGCAGAACCCCATGAAGGGCGAATTCGACGGGCCGGTCGACATGATCTCATAGAGCTGCGCGCGATCAACACCGGCACGATCGGCCACGGCAAAGGCTTGGCTCATGGTGCAGACGGTGGTCATGCCCATGAAGTTGTTGATCAGCTTGGTGGTGTGACCGGCCCCCAGCGCGCCGAGGTAGAAGACGTTTTCGCCCTGTTCGTCGAGCACCGGTTTGACCTTTTCAAAGGTCGCCTTGTCGCCCGCCGCCATGATGTTGAGCAAGCCGTCCTTGGCATGTGCCGGGGTGCGGCCCAGCGGTGCGTCAACCATACCTGCGCCTTTGGCGGCCAGATCGGCGCCAATCTTGCGGGTCGAGGCCGGGATCGAGGTGCCGAAGTCGATCAGCGTCGCGCCCTCTTTGATGCCGGCCAGAATGCCGTTGTCGCCATAGACGAGCTTTTCAACCACCTCCGAGGTGGTCAGGCACAACATCACGATGTCGCTGGCTTCGGCCAATTCCTTGGGCGAGGTGGCCGCTTTGGCATTGCCACGGTCAAAGACGGTCTGCACGGCGTCCTTGTTGAGGTCCATGACAACGAGTTCGTAGCCCCGTTTCTGAAGGTTTTCGACCATGTTGCCGCCCATGAGGCCGAGGCCGATGAAACCGATGACAGGTTTGGTCATGCCGTGTTCTCCCTTTGGTATTCTGTATTTGTGTTGGTTCAGAGGAAATCTTCGCGGTGAGGCGTGAAGATATCCAAAAGCGTGCCTGCCTCAAGACAGGTCGCGCCATGTTCGATGTTGGGCTGTTTATAGAGAGAGTTCCCGGCAGACACGATGTAAGTGTCATCGCCGACGGTGAACTCGAACTTGCCCGAGATCACATAGGTGATCTGTTCGTGTGGGTGGTGATGGCGCGCGGCCACGGTGCCGGTGTCGAAATGGACTTCGACACACATTGCGTTGTTGTTATAGGCCGCCACCTTGCGGGTCAGCCCGCCACCGGCGTCGAACAGTTTGTTCTCTTTGCCGGGAAAGTAGTTCTTTACGGTCATCTTGGGTCTCCGGGTCGTGTTTGGTCTGCGCCGATATGGCGGATCAGGTATTGGCCAGCTTTTTCATCACTACTTTGAACGTGTTTTCGTCCGCGTCGGTGAAATACAGGTCGGCATCATAGCCCTGGTCATCCATGAAGTTGAAAATCCGTTTCGGTTCTTCCAGACGATATGGCACCAGCAATGTCGCAATCCGGTGACGCGTGGCTGCCGGGTATTGCGCGTGCAGGCAAGTGCTTTCTGGCAGTCCCGCGTAATCCGCCGGGTCAACGCCGGGGAAACCGGTGACCTGTGTCAGTTCGGGTTTGCCCGCCTCGGACCAGACGACCTGGCCGTAGAAGCCCGCCTTTTGTCCGGTGTTGCGGAACGAGGTTTTGCCCAGATCGTAAGGTTGATTGGCATGCAGAAGCCAGTCGATGGTGACCGGTTCGCTGGCATCGACCTTGTCGACGATCACGAAATAGCTGCCGCGCACGAAATAGATTTCGCGTTCGGCCAGCGTCACCTCGGGCGAGAGCGATTGATAGGCCGCTGTGGCATCGCCTTTGATATAGACGTGATCGTCATGTTCTTCGGCGGCCAGGATCTTGCCGGTTGCGGCCATCGCCTTGGCCTTGTCCTTTTCGGCGTACTGGCCCTTGCCGTTGATCAGGATGGCGTTCTTGGACCGGGTCTGGCGGCGCCATTCGCGGTGCATGGTGGAATTGAACGCCACATAGTACCCCGACTGGATCGCCATGTCTTCGCCATAGGCGGCCATGCAGAACGCGTTCTGGTCGCCGTGGCTGTGGCTGATCGAGCCGAATTTGCTGGATTTGAAGACAAACTGAACATGTTTGTCCGGGTTGGCCATTTCGTGCTGGATACCGACCCAGCCGATCCCCTTGAAATGGCACATGCCAGAGGGCGGATCGCTGGCCTCGACCTCGGGGAAATCGGTGAGGTAGGTCAGTTCGTCGAAATTGGTGTCCCACCAGCCCCAGTTATAAAAGGCGCCTTCGGTGCCGGGGTTCAGCCGGGCGAGTTCCTCGTGATACCATTGATAGGCACCATTGCCGGTGACGCCCGCGTATTGGCGCAGGTTGATCCCGGTCTTGATGCAGGGCAGATCGCCCTGTGTCGAGTTATCACCAAATGTGGCGCGGCGGGTGTTCGGCGCCTTGCAGAACAGCGGGAAATCCCCGGTGTTGCGGAAGAAGGGGCGCTCATACAGGTCGATGCCGGTAAAGGATTTGATCCGGTTGGCGGCCTCGATCAGATAGGCCATGCCCATCATCCAGTAATTTGTACCCTCCGCCCAGCCGCCGTCGCTGTCGCCCCAGGGGGAATAGACGGTGGCAAGGAATTCGATGCAATAGTTGAGCCAGTCGCGGGCCTCGTCGTCTTCATCTTCGCCCAGCAACGCAATCAGCGCCGGCACAAGGGTCAGCGAAACCGAGCGCACCGCATGGCTGTCATAGGGGAACAGGTGGATCTTGGCGTTGATGATCGCATGTTCGGCAATGTCGCGGGTGCGTTCCTTCAGGGCCGCGCGTACCTTGGCGCGTTCGTCTTCGTCCATCTGGTCGTGCAGCCAGTCATAGCCCCAGGCCAGTGCATTACAGACCCGATACGCCCACTCATCTGTATAGGCACGGCTGGTGGTGCCCATCGGATCCCATTCGGCAACTGACAACAACCATTCCTTGGCGCGGGCCAGCATGGCGGCGTCTTGCGTCACCTGACCGCCGATGGCGAGGTGGCGAATGGCATACATCACCTCCTGAAGGTCGATGTAGGTCTGACGCCAGACCGGGGCGGTGCGTTGGTGTCCGGGATAGCCCGCAGGTTCCGGCGTGATGTCACGGTCCATCCAGGGCAGGACGGATTTGTCATAGAAATTCGCCCATGTGCAGTGATCTGCATCGGCCTTTACCGCATCGCGGAAGGTGGCCAGACGATCGGCGTTCAACCACAGGCGCGGGTGGCTTTGCGGCGATTTGGCAAAGCGTTGCTTGCGCGTTGGCAGCGGGGTCTTTGGCAATGTGTCGGTGATGGTGAAGCTGCGGGTGCTGCTCCAGCCCGAGGCGGGTGCGCCGGCGTCGTCACAGACCGCATAGGCCCAGTGATATTGCCCGGGCTCCAGCGCCACATCGGGGGTGAAGAAATTCAGCGGGATATTGGCAAAGACCCGTGTGTCGTTGCCGAAATTCGGATCGGTCGAGATGCGCAGCACGTATTGCGCCTCGTCTTCGATGACGGGCAACCAGGTAAAGCGCGGCGGATTCTCGGTGATCTCACTGGTGGCGTCGGGCGCGTATTGGATCGTCAGGCGACCGGTTTTGGGTTCATCGAGCGTGGGAAGGACTGCGGCGCCGGGCATCGGTCAGGTCTTTCTTTTGGGTATAAAAGGGGGGGTGGTGCGGCCGAGGATCGGCCGCACCCTTGTCATATCGGGAGGAGGGGGGCTTAGCCGCCGTACTGGCGTTCGTAGGCCGAGTTCATGACTTCGAGAACGTCTTCGTAGCCCATCTTGTTCAAGGCAGCCACGTAGTCATCCCAGTCTTCCTGGATGTCGCCGGTGCCAAGGATCCAGGCCTGCTGACGTTCCAGCATGTAGGTCTCGATCGACGGGTAGTATTTGTCAAAGACGGTCTGTTCATCTTCGTTGAAGGCCACGCCGAGGAACTGTTCAACCAGCAGATCCTGGGTGTCGTACAGTTCGATCCCCTTGCGGGCACTGTCGCGGGTCCACTGCCATTCATAGCGGTAGTCCTGCGGATAGCCGCGATAGACCTGCGCGCCTTCCAGATACATCTGGCTGTTGACCGGCTGACCGGAATTCAGGACCTCGTCCTTGTAGACCGGCTCGCCGTCGACCATGTCCCAGGTCTTGCCCTCGACACCGAAGTTGGCCAGCAGTGCGCCTTCTTCCGAGAACCAGTAGTCAAAGTATTTGATGGTCTCGACAGGATGCTCGTTCGAGAAGCTGATCGCCCAGCCATCGGGCTTCATCGGGATACGACGGTTTTCTTCGATCCGCTGACCGCTCACCGATTTCGGCGGCAGGAACGGGATGAAGTTGAAGCCGTCGACCTTGTCGGCCAGCGCGATGTTGTAGCCAGAGGTGGAGGCAAACCAGTCATGCGTCATGCCGCCCAGGTTTTCACCCAGCAGGTAGTCGCGGGCCGAAGAACCACGGGTAAAGACCTCTGCGTCGATCAGGCCCTCTGCGTACCAGTCGGCGATATTGGCCAGACCGTCACGATACGCTTCCTGTGCGTAGGGGTGAACAACCTTGCCGTCCTTGATGTAGAACTGGTGATAGACATCCGCCCCGGTCGAGCGTGCATCCCAGAGGTTCAAAAGACGCAGAACTTCTTCCCAGTCGCGCACGAAGAAGGGGATTTCGTCCTTTTCGCCGTTGCCGTTGGGATCCTGGTCGCGGAAGGCCACCAGCACGTCATGAAGCTCGTCCACGTTGTCGGGCTGTTCCAGACCCAGCGCATCGAGCCAGTCCTGACGGACAAACCAGGCGCGGGCATATTTGCCGTCGGGCAGGTAGGGAATGTAATAGACATTGCCGTCAAAGGCCTGGATCGCTTTCCAGATGTCCGGGTGCTCGTCGAACCATGCCTTGATGTTGGGCGCATGTTCGTCAACCAGCTCGTTCAGCGGCTGGAACGCACCCTGGGGGCCGTATTCGTTGACCGGCTGCTTGATCTTCGCACCGCCGACGATGTCGGGCAGGTTGCCGGTGGCCAGAAGCAGGTTCATCGCTTCGGACTGATCGGTCGAGTTGCGGCCGGATGTCTTGTCGATCAGATGGACGTTGGTCTTCTCCCGTGCCACTTCCTCGACCGGATAGATCTTCGATGTGTCACCGCCGGGGCCATATCCCTGGGCGCGGGCCCAGTGCATGTGGATTGTCAGTTCCAGCGGCTCGTCCACGATGGGCAGATGGCCTTCGGCAAGTGCCGGGGCTGTCAGTGCGGTGGTTCCGAGGATGGCAGCGGCTGCCAGTTTCAAAGTTCGCATGGTGTCCTCCCTTTTGCGAAATTCAAATTTTGGTACCCTTGGGGCCCGCGAGGGCCCGAAGGTGATCTTGGGGGACGGCGCATTCACGATTGCGCTGTCCCGGGTCCGTCATTCCTTCACACCGCCCAGCAGGATGCCCTTGCTGAAATATTTCTGGAGGAAGGGATAGATAAGCAGGATCGGGATGATCGAGCAGACGATGATCGCGGCGGTCACGGTTTCGACCGAATAGGCCGCAGTCAGCAGGCTGGTTGCAAATTCCTCGTCGTCGGAAAGCTCGACGATGACTTTGCGCAGATAGACCTGAAGCGGGATCTTCTCTTCGTCCTGCAAAAGCACCATGGCCCAGAAGAAGCCGTTCCAGCGCGAGACGATGCAGAACAGGGCTACCGTGGCAATCGCGGGCTTTGACAGCGGCATGTAGACCTTCCAGAGAACCTGGAATTCGTTGGCGCCGTCCATCCGCGCCGCCTCTTCGAAGGATTGCGGAATGCCCTCAAAGAAGTTGCGCAAAAGGATGATGTTGAAGCCGTTGACCGCAAAGCCGATGATAATGCCGAGGTAGCTGTCCAGGAGCCCGAGGTCCCGCATGTTCAGGAAGAACGGGATCAGGCCTGCGTTGAACCACATGGTAAAGGCCACCACCAGGTTCCAGAACCGACGCCCGTAAAGCTGGGGCTTGGACAGGGCATAGGCGCCGGGGATGATGAACAGCAGGCTCATGATCGTGCCGCCGATCGTGTAGATGAACGTGTTCATGTACGACGACCAGAACAGCGGCTCGCTCAGCACCTGTTTGTAGGCCTCCAGCGTGAAGCCGACCGGGGTCAGGATCACATTGCCGGCCCGTGCCTCGAACCCGGTGCTCATCGACAGTGATGCGATGTAGATGAACGGGTAGAGGGTCGAGAGGGTGAACAATCCGATGAGGACCATGTTCATGATGACGAACATCTTGTCGCCACGTGAATAGAGAGATTCATGTTGGTCATGACTGGTTCCCCCCCTTACCAGAGCGACGTGCGCGAATAGCGCTTGGAGATTGCGTTCGCCGTCATCACCAGCACAAAGGCCACCACCGCGTTGAACAGGCCCGCTGCTGCGGCAAGGTCGTACTGGCCGCCCTGGATACCCTGGCGATAGATGAAGGTGTTCACGACGTCGGCGGTCTCATATGTGGCCGGCTGATAGAGCAGGATGATCATCTCGAAGCTGACCTCCAGCATGTTGCCGATGCGGATGATGAGCATGATGATGATGGTCGGAAGGATCGACGGCAATGTGATCTTCCACATCATCTGCCAGCGGCTGGCACCATCGACCACAGCGGATTCATAGAGCGTCGGAGAGACCCCCGCGATGGCCGCGAGATAGACGATCGACTGGAACCCTGCCTCTTGCCAGATACCGGTGCCGACAAAGATCGGACGGAACCATTCAGGCTTGGTCAGGAAGTAGATCGGATCGACCCCCAGCGCCCCAAGGAAGGTGTTGACGATGCCCGCACTTGGGGAAAAGGCCGTGATCACGATACCGGCGATGATCACCGAAGAGACGAAGTGCGGCAGATAGACGATGGTCTGGGCCGTCTTCTTGAAGGTCTGCTTCAGGATCTCGTTGAACATCAGCGCCAGAAGGATCGGCATGGGAAAGCCGAAGATCAGGCCATAGAAGCTGATGATGATCGTGTTGCGCAGGGCGCGAATGAACTGGTCATTGCCGAACAGGGTCTGGAAATGCTCCAGCCCGATCCAGGGGCTGTTCGCCACGCCGCGGAAGATCGAATAATCCTTGAAGGCGATCTGAAGCCCGTACATCGGTTTGTAGAGAAAGATCACGAGCCAGAGGATCGTCGGGACCAGCATGACATAGAGCTGCCATTCCCGTTTCATGTGATCGCCGACCCGCTGCATTGTGCTGGGCTTGCGGCGGCGCTGGGCTTCCTTTGCATCGAAGACAAGTTCTTCGGTCGTTGGCCCCCCGGCACCGGTGAAATTGGGATCGTTGCTCATTGTTCCAGCACCTGCCCGGGCAGCGCCTCGCCGGTTTTGGCGTCGAAGACCTTGACGAGGTTCGGTTCGATGGTGAAACCCTTGATGCCGTCCAGAATGTGCATCTGGCCGACGGTATCGGTGCGGATGACAAAGGGTTCACCCTGCAGGCTGGCATGGATCAGTGCCTCGGAGCCCAGTGTTTCCACCAGGTCGATGTCCAGCCCGACAAGGTTCGGGTCGTTTTGATCCGCAACCGACACGAATTCCGGGCGGATGCCCAGGATCACTTCCAGGCCGACGGCGTTGGTCAGTGCCGGGATCTGCTGAAGCTGGACGCGCTGGCCGTCGAATTCGGCGACAGGGCCCTGATCGCCGGCGGCGATGGTGGCCTTGACCATGTTCATTGGCGGCGACCCCAGGAACCCGGCGACAAAGGTGTTTTTCGGATTCAGGAACAGGTCCATCGGGCTGCCGATCTGTTCGATCCGGCCGTCGTGCATGACGACGATGCGGTCGGCCAGGGTCATCGCTTCGACCTGGTCGTGGGTCACATAGATCGAGGTGACGCCGAGACGCTTGTGCAGGCGTTTGATTTCCGCCCGCATCTGGGTCCGCAGCTTGGCATCAAGGTTGGACAGGGGTTCATCGAACAGGAACACCTTGGGGCGGCGCACGATGGCACGGCCCATGGCGACCCGCTGGCGCTGACCGCCCGACAGGTCCGCCGGACGACGTTCAAGATACGGTGTCAGGCCAAGGATGCCGCCAACCTCTTCGACAGAAGAGGCGATGGTTTCCTTGCTTTCCTTGCGGATACGCAGACCAAAGGCGATATTGTCGGCGACGTTCAGATGCGGATAAAGCGCGTAGTTCTGGAACACCATCGCCACATCGCGATCCTTGGGTGCAACCCGGTTCACATGCCGGTCGTCAATTGTCAGGTCGCCGTCGGAAATCTCTTCCAGCCCCGCGATCATCCGCAAGGTTGTGGATTTTCCGCAGCCGGACGGACCGACCAAAACGACAAATTCCTTTTCCTGTACTTCCAGGTCGATCCCATGGACCACCTGAACCGCACCATAGGCCTTTACGATGCCCTCTAAACGAACCCCTGACATGTCCCCTCCCTCCAATTGACCCGCAACCGGCCGATGGCCCTGCGGTCGCTCACCCTGATCGCGGCCTCATGCCGTGAGCCGAGTGATGCGATTCGCTGAAACTTTCATCTGGTATACTAGTAAGTAATCTGGAATACTAGTATAAACATGAGAGTCGCAAATGAGGGAGGCGTCCGGTCCGGGACGGAGGAAATGCCATGAAAATCACCGAAGTTATCGTCACGCCAATCGCCATCCCGGATGTGCCGCTGGCCAATACCAAGGGCGTGCACCAATCGGTGTTTCTGCGGTCGGTCATTCAGGTGAAGACCGATACCGGCCTTGTCGGCCTTGCCGAAACATATGGCGCGGCGCGGACCTTGGATGGGTTGCGCGCGGTGCAGGCGCGGCTGGAGGGGCTGGACCCCTATGACCTGCGCGATCTGCGCCGCCGGATCGAAGCGGCGCTGCCGGATGCGGGCGGGATCAATGCCCTGACCGCCCTGGCCGATCACAAGGTGGTGGATGTGGTCTATTCTGCGTTTGAAATCGCCTGCCTTGATTTGCGCGGCAAGGAGGTCGGGCGGCCAATATACGAACTTCTCGGCGGGGCGACGCGCAAGACGATCAGCTTTGGCGGCTATCTTTTCTTCAAATTCGAAAAGCAGGACACCACCTTTGGCCCCGATATCATGGGCGAAGTGATGACGCCGGATGCGCTTGTGGCGCAGGCCCAGGAGTTTGTCGGCCAATACGGTTTCAAATCTCTGAAGCTGAAGGGCGGCGTTCTTGAGCCCGATCTCGAAGTCGAAACCATGTTGAAACTGCGCGAGACCTTTCCGCATCATCCTTTGCGGATTGATCCGATGGGGGCCTGGACCGTGCCAACGGCGCTGAAGGTGATCAAGGATCTTGGCGGTGTCGAGGGGGGCGTTCTGGAATATCTCGAAGATCCCTGTCGCGGCATGGAGGCCATGGCGGAATTGTCGGCCCAGACCGATATGCCGCTGGCGACCAACCTAGTGGTGGTCGAATTCGAAGAGATCTTTGAAGCAGTCAAAAAGGATGCGGTGCAGATTGTCCTGTCGGACCATCACTACTGGCGCGGGGCGACGGGTGCGGTGCAACTGGGCGACATGTGTCGCGCGGCGGGGCTGGGCGTGTCGATGCATTCCAATTCGCATCTGGGGATTTCATTGGCGGCCATGTGCCATGTGGCGGCGGCGACCCCAAATCTGACCTATGATTGTGACACGCATTATCCCTGGTCGAGCAAGGAAATCGTCAAAGGTGGGCGACCTGTTTTCCGCAACGGCACTGTGCAAGTGCCCGAGGGGCCGGGGCTGGGCGTTGAGCTGGATCATGCTGCGGTCGCGGAACTACATGATCTCTATGAGCGGGCGATGGTGCGCGACCGCGACGATACCGACGAGATGTTGAAATACATCCCGAACTATGTGCGCCAGGTGCCACGGTGGTAAAAACAGCCGCCAAGGCAACTGGATATTAAGGCGAAACATGGCTATCTAGCCGTTATCAGGAGGAATCGAGATGGCACAGGTCAATCACGTGGGTGAACGCAGAACCACTGTGGACGCCATATTTGACGATCTGTATGATCAGATTGCCACGCTTGCGTTGCGCCCTGGCGACAAACTGTCAGAGGCTGACATCGCAACGAAATTCGGTGTGTCGCGCCAGCCGGTGCGGGATGCCTTTAGCCGATTGGCCAATCTTGATCTGCTTTTGATCCGTCCGCAGCGCGCCACCGAAGTGCGCCGGTTTTCCATTCGCGAAATCGAAAAAAGCCGCTTTGTCCGTGCCTCTGTCGAGGCCGAGGTGCTGCGCCGTGCTGCCGCAAATTGCGACGATATTGGCGCATCGCGGCTGGACATCCATATCGCGCGCCAACGCCGCGCGATCGAGGACAATGATTATGAGGCCTTTGGCGTGTTGGATTACGATTTCCATCAGGCGCTTTGCGAGATCGCCAAGGTTGATTTCGCATTTGAGGTGATCTCATCCGAAAAGGCCAAGGTCGACCGGTTGTGCATGCTTGGTCTGTCCAAGGAATCGCGGATGCCCGAATTGCTGGCGGATCACGAAGAAATGGCCAAGGCCGTCAAAAGCGGCGATGCCCAGGCGGCGGTGGACATGGGTATGCTGCATCTGTCGCGGCTGGATGCGACAATCGCGTCGATCACCCAATCCAATGCCGATTATTTTGAGCCGATGACACATTAATTCCGGCCCGGTGCCCGGTGGTTGACCTCTCTGGTCAACTGGAATACCAGATACTGACAGCTTGACTTTTTATGATGTCACAGGTCGCGCGCCCATTGGGCTGCGGGTTGTGACGATGAGCGTTTATCCTGGTTAACAGGCGCATCCATTGCACCGGAAATGTTCCGAATATGACTGACACGCGACCCTTAGCAGCTGCGCCGTCAACGGCTGCGGTGTTCAATTTGGCTTGGCCGATGACGATCAAGGCGATCATGTTGCACGGCATCGTCGTCATCGACGCCTGGCTGGTGTCGTCGCTGGGCGAAGTTGCCGTCGCGGTTCTGGGGCTGGCGGCGGCGATTGCCGGGCTGCTTCTGGGGGTGATTTTTTCCTTTGCCAATGCCACACAGATCCGGGTGGCCCAGGCCTTTGGCTCTGGCGAAGCTGCGTTTTTGAAATCGGCGCTCTATTCCGGTTTGACGATCAATCTGGTTGTCACCTTGGGCGGGCTTTTGATCCTTGCACTGGCGGGCGGAGCGATGATCGACGCCCTGGCGCATGATCCTTGGGTGAATGCCCAGGCGCGCAGCTATCTGACGGTGTTTGCCATTGTCATTCTGGGCGAGGCGGTCGGCCAATGTCTGAGCAGCTTTTTCAATGGCTGCGGTGACACGCGGTTGCCGCTTTACAGCTACTTGTTGGCGGTGCCGGTCAATGTGGGCGCCAGCGTGGTGCTGATTCACGGGCATTTCGGACTTCCGGCGCTGGGCGTGGTCGGCGCGGCATGGGGCAGTGCAATTGCTGCGGTCCTTCAGGTCGGTTTTCTGGCGATCTGCCTGTGGCGCAAGACCGGCGGCTTTCTGACTGTCAGCGGTTGGCGCAATGGCACCTTTGTGGCGTCCCTGCGCCGGCATCTGGTATTTTCGCTGCCGATTGCCGCCACATTCGTCAGCGCCACCACCGCCAACAGCGTGTGCGGTCTGTTGTATGCCACTCTGTCGGTCAATCAATTTGCGGCCATGACACTTATCCTGCCCTGGGTTCAGGTTGCCGGTACATTCGGCATTTCCTGGGCGCAGGCGACCGGCATCATCGTGGCCCAGCTTTTGGGGCGCAAGGTTGCCGAGGCTGATCTGGACCGGTTCCTGCGTGGGGCATGGCGCGGGGCCTTTATCGCGGCGGCGGTTGTGGCGGCGTTCTATCTTGTGATCTGCCTGTCGTCCGGGCAAATCTATGCCAACCTGCACCCGGACACGCGCGCCACATTGTTCAGCTTTCTGCCCGTGCTCTTGCTTCTGCCCTTTCCCAAAGGGTCAAATGCGATCTGCGGCAACAGCCTGCGGGCCGGGGGGAAACCATCTATGTCATGCATGTTTTCATTTGGTCACAATGGTTGTTCCGGGTGCCGGTCACCGCGATCATGATCTTGTGGCTGGATCTCTCGGTCTTTTGGATCTTTTCCTTGTTGCTGTTCGAGGAATTGGTGAAATTCCCGCCATTCCACACCCGGATGTACCGGGGCGATTGGAAACGTGGCCCAATTGACGAGACCTAGACACGGGTTAAAGTCGTCCTGTCTGCGCTCGTCTGACCTGGCAGATGATTAATTTTCGGGCTGTCGTGGGCCCAGACGCGTGGATTGCCCGATTTAATGGCGTTTGGGGCGGCGTTGGATTTGACACCGGCGGCCATGACACGTGTGAATTGACCTGGTGGGGTGTGACCCCCCGCTGACTAAAAGGATTGGACGACCTCATGGCGCGTGCCTCAGCCACATTCACCGCCCGGCTGACCGGGCTTGTTCGCGAAATTTATCCCGATCTGGATTGTGATATTCTGTCCAGCCAGATCGTCGAAGCGTTCTGGCCGGACAATGGCCATCGCCGCAAACGTGGGCGGCCGCCGTCAAACAACCTGTGGTCGGAACAAGATGCGGTGTTGATCACCTATGGCAATTCGATTGTCGATGGTGCGCACAAGCCGCTGGATCTTTTGCACGATTTCCTGTTGCGCAAGATGAAGGGCGTGGTGAATGGCGTGCATATTCTGCCGTTCTTTCCCTTCACCTCGGACGATGGATTTGCCGTGACCGACTATCGCGCTGTGAACCCGGAACTGGGCAGCTGGGCTGACATTCGCCGCATTGCCGAGAATTTCTATCTGATGTCCGATCTGGTGCTGAACCACGTGTCGTCACAAGGCCCGTGGTTCAATGCCTATCGTCAGGGGCAAGAGCCCTATGACAAGTTCTTTTTCGAAGCAGACCCCGCAGAGGATGTGTCCCTGGTGGTTCGCCCCCGTACCACGCCGCTGCTTCAGGAGGTCGAGACATCGAACGGCAAGCGCCACGTTTGGTGCACCTTTAGCCATGATCAGATTGACCTGGATTTTCGCAATCCAGAAGTCTTGTTGGAGATGCTGCGCATCATCCGGCTGCATATCGACAATGGGGTGCGGACCTTGCGCATGGATGCGGTGGCCTTTGTCTGGAAGGAGGCGGGCACCAATTGCATCCACCTGCCGCAGACCCATGCCATTGTTCAGCTGATGCGCCTGTTGTGTGACTATGCCTTGGAAACCGTGGTCTTGCTGACCGAAACCAATGTGCCACGAACCGAGAACCTTAGCTATTTCGGCAACCGCAACGAGGCACATGTCGTCTATAATTTTCCGCTGCCGCCGCTGATCCTGCACGCGATGCAATCAGGTTCGGCCCGGTATTTGCATCGCTGGCAAACCTCCATGCCCCCGGCGCAACTGGGCTGTGCTTACCTCAACTTCACCGCCAGCCACGATGGGATTGGCATGCGCCCGGCCGAAGGTGTGCTGCCACCCGAGGAAAAGGTGCGGATGATCGACACCGTGCGCGACATCGGCGGGCTGGTGTCGATGCGCACGCTGCCCGATGGCGGAGAGGAGCCTTACGAGCTGAACTGCAGCTTCTTTGAGGCCGTCGGCCAGACCTTTAAGGGCAAGGATACCCACCACATCGCCCGCTTCCTGTGTTCGCAAACGATCGTGATGTCGCTGGAGGGGATTCCGGCGTTTTACATTCATTCCATGCTGGCGACGCCCAATGATCATGAGGGGGTGGAGCGGCGTGGCATGAACCGGGCGATCAACCGTCATCGCTGGGATTACCCGACCCTGCTGGAACGGCTGGACGATCCGGACAGCACCCAGTCACAGGTTCTGGCGCAAATTTCGGCCAGGATGAAAATACGCGGGCGGCAATCGGCCTTTCACCCCAATGCGACACAGTTCACGCTGACGTTGGATGACCGGATTTTCGGATTGTGGCGGCAGAGTCTGGATCGGGCACAGTCGATTTTTGCGCTGCACAATGTCAGCGACGAAGAGGTCCGCATCGCCCCATCTGCGGTGAACCTGATCGAGGGCGATCATTGGCTGGATCTTATGACCGGGGAAGAGATCCTTGCGGCGGGTGAGGACATCGTTTTTGCGCCGTACCAATGCCGGTGGATTACCAACAGGGCGTAAAATCGCCTTGGCGTCCAGACCATTGGTAAGAGGCGGGGCCAGTCCCCCAGACCGCAGATAGGATGGGGGCAGCCCCCAAACCGCAGTTAAGGATGGGGGCCAGCCCCCCAAACCGCAGGATAAATGGGGGGCCAGCCCCCCAAACCCCCCGGGATATTTTTGGTCAGATGAAAGGCGGGGGCCCGAGACCAACAGGTAGGGGCGCGACGCTAAAACTGGGTGGGGTTATTGTGCGGAAAATTCTTCCTCGTCCGCAGCCACGGCGGCGCGCAGATCATTCAGGAATTGTGGTTCTGCGGCGTGCACCCGATTCCATGTCGGGATGAATGGTGTTTCATGTGGGTTATCGAGAAAGATCTGGCCGGCGAGGATGATGTTTTCGGCAAACAGCTCAATCGACTTTTCCTCGCTATGGCGATCAAGGGCGAGGCCATTCATTTTCGCGTCGTTGTAATACCCTTCCAGCAGGTCAAGCGCAGAGCGGTAATAGGTTGCTTTCAGCGTGCGGAACACATTTGGGGTAAACACGGTGCCGTCCGCGGCCAGCTTGCGGAAAATTGCCTTGCAGATGTCGGTCGACATGCGTGACAGGCCTTTGCTGGCGTCCTCGGGTGAGAGCACCTGATGTTTGTGGTCATAGGCATCTGAAATCTCGACCTGACAGACCGATTTCGGCGCCAGATTGCGCCAGGCTTCGCTTAACGTGCCGATTTCCAGCCCCCAGTCCGACGGAATGCGCAGATCCGGCAGGATGGGCGTGCGCATGGCAAATTCACCCGAAAGCGGATAGCGGAACGATCGGAGGTAATCGAGGTAGTCGCGATCGCCGATGACCTTTTTCAAGGCAATGAGCAGCGGGCTGACCAGCAGGCGGGTGACCCGGCCATTCAGCTTTTCATCGCCGATCCGGGGATAATACCCCTTGGACATTTGATAGGGAAAGGAAGGGTTTGCCACCGGATAGACCAGCCGCGCCAGCATTTCGCGTTCATAGGTCAGGATGTCACAATCATGGAGCGCCAGAACCGCGCTGTCGGCGCAGCCAATCAGATAGCCGATGGAGGTCCAGACGTTTTTGCCCTTGCCGGGTTCTTGTGGTGCCAGGCCGCGTTTTTCGAGCCGCGCACCAAGCTCCAGCATCCGGGGGCTGTCGTTCCAGATCACCGTATGGGTTTGGGGCAGGGTGGCAAAAAACGCCCGCGCCTTGCGGTATTGTGCCTCGTCCGCGCGATCCAAGCCGATAATGATCCGGTGCAGGTAAGGCACGCGCGCCAGTTCTTCGAGGATATGCGGCAGCGCCTCGCCCTCTAGTTCTGAAAACAGGGACGGCAGGATCAGAGAAATTTTTCGCGTCTGGGCATAGGTCGTCAATTCATATTCGAGGTCGTCGAGACCGCGGGTGCGCAGATTGTGCAGGGTGGTGATATTGCCGTTCTGGTGAAAGTCAGCCATCGGGGGTCGCCTTTGCGATCTGGGAATGGGTCAGGATATTTGTTGTAGATGCGCCAGAACAGCGACGTTCCAGCCGCTGGGGCCGGGCAGGACGCTGCGGCGAATGCGGCCGCTCTCTTCGCCGGGCAGGGTGGGCAGCGGCTGGCCATGGGCATTTGCGATGATCACCCCGGCATCGGCTGTGTCCAGCATTTCGATGTCATTGGGGGCATCGCCAAGCGCCAGCGTCGCGCTGGGCCTGAAACGCGTGATCAGGTTGGCCATTTGGTCGGCTTTGGTCTGGCCCAGTGAAAACGTCAGAAACCGACCGCCGCGCCGGGCGTGTAATCCGACCGTGGCAGCGGTGTCGAGGAATGCGCCCAATTCGGCGGGGGGGCCGGTCCAGACGCCCGGTTCGCTGAACGCGCGTCGCCGGGCATTGGCCGCATTTTCGAGCGGCAATCCGGTGATTTCTGCGACCTCGGCGTCATTCATGTCGCCGAAACCGCGAAAACAGGATGGCTTGCCGGGCAGTTGCGCCAACCGACCCCTAATGTCGCGGTAGATCGTGTCATCCGATCCGGCCGTTGCGCCGCCGTCCAAAAGTCCGGCGCCATTTTCGACAATTGCGGGCCAGGCCTCCAGCCCGAGTTCGGCGCGCAGCGGTGCGACCTCGGCTGCGGTTTTACTGGTGGCCAGTGTCACACCGGCGCCAATGGATTTCAGGGCCTCCAGCGCCGGGAGTGCAGGCGCATAGGAATAGGTCGCATGGTCCAGCAAAGTGCCGTCGAGATCCGTGAAGACGAGCAGTGGGAGTGCATTGGTCATGACGTGAGACTAGGCGGGGATCACCGCAGGTGCCACAGCTGGCGTGCACAATGGCTAAGCGTTTTTTGGCACATGCCTAACTTTTAGTCACCCAATTGGTGCGCGTCGGGCCAACCTGAATGCCAACCTGGCAATTGCGGACCTTGAATTCCGCCGGGACCCCGCGTATCTGCACCTTTAACCTCTTCAAGGACGAAAACATGGCAATGACGAACCCCCTTCAGTTCATCCAGCAGGTGCGCGCCGAAGTCTCCAAGGTCGTCTGGCCGACCCGACGCGAAGTGTTGTTGACCACCGTGATGGTGTTCATCATGGCAACCCTGACCGCGATCTTTTTCGCGTTGGTCGATCTGGCGATCCGGGGCGGGCTTCAGGCTGTATTGGGCATGTTCGGCTAAGGGCCGGGTTGGGGCGTCGCCCCTTGAATTCGACATGTCGCGCGGGTAAAGACGCGTCATCCTAAGATGTCTGGCGCGTGGCGATTCGGCCCTCGCGCCGATTTTTTATTCCGGGATGTGATGCCGGGCGATGCCAAGGTGTTGAAGAATAACAAATTTCGGTCACAGAGACCAAGCAGGACGAAGGTGAGCGCCAGATGGCAAAACGGTGGTATTCGGTAAGCGTCCTCTCGAATTTCGAGAAGAAAATTGCCGAACAGATCAGAACGTCGGTGGAAGAGCATGGGCTTGAAGATCAGATCGAAGAGGTTCTGGTGCCCACCGAAGAGGTGATCGAGGTCCGTCGCGGCAAGAAGGTGACCACCGAACGTCGCTTTATGCCGGGCTATGTGCTGGTGCGGATGGAGATGTCTGATCAGGGCTATCACCTGATCAATTCGATCAACCGCGTCACCGGATTTCTGGGCCCCCAAGGGCGCCCGATGCCGATGCGCGATGCCGAAGTCGAAGCGATTCTTGGCCGAGTGGCCGAGGGCGAGGAAACGCCGCGCACCTTGATCCACTTTGAAGTGGGCGAAAAAGTTAAGGTCTCTGATGGCCCGTTCGAAGATTTCGACGGTTTGATCGAAGAGGTCGACGAAGACAACCAACGGCTCAAGGTTTCGGTGTCCATCTTTGGACGGGAAACACCGGTCGAACTGGAATTCACTCAGGTCGCCAAACAGATGTGAGTGCAGGTCGCGCAGTCAATGCGCACCTTGCGGGCCGCGAGGTCCGTTCGTTTGTGGGAGGCAAGGGCACGCGTGCCGGCGCCGCACCACGCAGTGTAAAGGTCGGAACGCGTTTCGGCATTTAGGGTGTGCATCAATTCGCACGCCGATGAAAAAGGAGAGGCCAAATGGCCAAGAAGCTTGTAGGCAGCATGAAGCTGCAGGTGCCCGCAGGGCAGGCAAACCCGTCCCCCCCCGTCGGTCCGGCGCTGGGTCAGCGCGGCATCAACATCATGGAATTCTGTAAGGCTTTCAATGCCAAGACACAGGATATGGAGCCCGGCGCGCCGTGCCCGACCGTGATCACCTATTATCAGGACAAGTCCTTTACCATGGACATCAAGACGCCGCCGGCGTCCTACTACCTGAAAAAAGCTGCCAAGCTGAAATCCGGTGCAAAAACCCCGTCGCGCGAAGTTGTCGGCTCGGTGACCGTGAAGCAGGTGCGTGAGATTGCCGAGGCCAAGATGAAAGACCTCAGCGCGAACGACATCGAAGCCGCGATGAAGATCATCGTCGGTTCGGCGACCTCTATGGGCATCGAGGTGAAGTAAGATGGCAAAACTTGGAAAACGTACCCGCGCGGCACGCGATGCATTTGTTGGCAAAGACAATATCACCGTTGAAGAAGCGGTTGATCTGATCAAGGCCAGCGCCAATGCGAAATTCGACGAAACCGTTGAAATCGCTGTGAACCTTGGTGTTGACCCCCGTCATGCGGACCAAATGGTGCGCGGCGTGGTTGGTCTGCCGAACGGCACCGGCAAAAATGTGCGCGTGGCTGTGTTTGCCCGAGGTCCCAAGGCCGAAGAGGCCCAGGCCGCAGGCGCGGACATTGTTGGCGCAGAAGATCTGATGGAAATCGTTCAGGGCGGCAAGATCGACTTTGATCGTTGCATCGCGACACCTGACATGATGCCGGTTGTGGGTCGTCTGGGCAAGGTTCTTGGCCCCCGCAACCTGATGCCGAACCCCAAGGTTGGCACGGTGACCATGGATGTCGCGGACGCCGTCAAGGCGGCCAAAGGCGGTGAAGTTCAGTTCAAGGTCGAAAAAGCCGGCGTTGTGCACGCGGGTGTGGGCAAAGCCTCGTTCGATGCGGGCAAGCTGGCCGAAAACATTCGTGCCTTTGTCGGTGCCGTGGCCAAGGCCCGTCCCGCTGGCGCCAAGGGTACCTATATGAAGAAGATTTCGCTGTCTTCGACAATGGGCCCGGGTGTGACCGTTGCGGTGGATTTAGCACACGCAGAGTGAATTCTCGTAAAAATGTGATCGAAAAACGCGCCCTTGTGGCGCGTTTTTTTTTGACGGGAAGGTTTTCTTAGGAGATTTCGCGCAATTTGACTGTGAGTTGTCACCGCAGTCGAAAGGAACGCCATGTTTCGAAATCTCATTTCCCTCCTTGTTCTGGCCGTGTTCTGCGCGGCATCCGCCGCCAGAGCTGACATCGCCAAGCCCGAGAGTGAGGTCATTTTAACGGTTTCGGGGGCCATCACCGCGACGAATTCGTCGGTTGGGGTGCAATTCGATCGGCCCATGCTGGAGGCGCTGGATTGGCGCCAGGTTGACACCTATACCTCCTTTACCTCTGGTCTACAGCATTTCGCCGGGCCAACAGTGGCTTCTGTACTGGAGGCCGTTGGCGCCGATGGCGAAACGTTGAGAGCGACGGCCATCAATGATTACGCCACGGAGTTTCCTCTGGATCTGGTGTTCAAGCATTCGGCGATCCTGGCGATGGATATTGATGGCAAACCCATGCGGATTCGCGACAAGGGGCCAATCTGGATCGTCTTTCCTTTGACCGAGGCTGAAGCCAAGGAAAAACCTTTCGACAATGAAATGGTTTGGCAGCTGGCCAAGCTTCATATTGGCCCCTGATAAGGAACGGGCGCGGTGTGGAATTCCCTCAAAGAAAATGGGCGGACACTCAGAGCGACTGTTGCGGTGGCCGCGATCGTCGCTTTGGCTGTTCTCTTTGTGGCCCAAAAGGGGGAAGTGAACCTGGCCAAGGAACGGGCCATGCAGGAGGTTTCGGCCAATTCCTGGAAGGTCAGCGAGCTTGTATTTGAATCACAGCGTCTTTCGCTGGCTTTGCGGCTGCAATCCACGGGTGAGGTGAAGCGCACGGATGTACAACGGCGCTTTGATCTCTTGTGGAGCCGGGTTGACGTGCTAGAGCAGACCAATGTCGGCGATACCCCCGAAATCAGGTCTCTCTTGCAGCGATACAGGGAATTTCTCGGCGAACGGGAGGAGGTCATATTTGACCGTCCAATAATTGCGCCGCGCGATTCCATTGTCATGGCGCGGGAGCTTACCGAACTGTCCGGTGAGCTACGTGTGATCTGGATAGACACCTTCCAGGGGCGAGATTTCGCAGAAGTCACTTTGGGGATTGGTGCAAACGCCCGCTCGGTGAGAGTGCAGGCCTTGATTGTCGCCTTGATGGCCTTTCTGGTGCTCTATGTTATCGCCGAAATCATCTTTGCCGGGATCGCGCAGCGCCGCGAAAGGCAGCTCAGCCGCGCAGCCGCACAGGCCAATGAGGCCAAGACGCGGTTTCTGGCGAATGTCAGCCACGAAATTCGCACGCCTTTGAATGGTATTCTGGGCATGAACAGTGAATTGGCCAACTCGAATTTGAATCCGGATCAACGCGCCTGTGTGACTGTCATACGTCAATCCGGTGAATTGCTGTTGAATACGTTGAACGACGTTTTGGACCTGTCCAAGGTCGAGGCAGGCGCAATCGTGATCGAGAACCGGCAATTTGATATTGGTGAGGCGTTGAATACCGCGCAGGCACTGTATCGGGGCGTGTCACGCGACAAAGGTTTGAGGTTCGAGGTTGAGATTTCGCCGGATATTCCACAGATGGTTGTGGGGGATGCCACGCGTCTGCGCCAAATCCTGCATAATTTGATCAGCAATGCGATCAAATTCACCGCCCATGGGACGGTGCGCCTGTCGGCAAAACTGGCGCCGGAGGAGGGCAGAAATCCGCTTCTCGGTCAAGGATACTGGCCCGGGGATTGCGATTGAGGCGCAAAAAACCATTTTTCAACCGTTTACCCAGGCTGATGCCAGCATCACACGCAAACATGGCGGAACCGGACTTGGGTTGACGATTTCCGGCCAATTGGTCCGCGCCATGGGCAGCGAGCTTCGCGTCAACAGCATCCTTGGACACGGGGCAGAGTTCTGGTTTGATCTGCCGCTGCCAGCGGTGGCGCCAAAGACCCAAGCCGCGACCAAGGACACCCCGACAGAGGTCAGCGATGGGGTGGTCAATCTGCGGGTTCTGGTGGTGGACGATAATTCCACCAATCGCATGATCTTGCGCAGGTTCCTGAAAAATACCGGCGGTCGTGTCGAAGAAGCCAATGATGGCGCCGAAGCGGTTACGGCGGTTACAGGCGGGGAATTCGATGTTATTTTGATGGATATCCAGATGCCCGTCATGGATGGGATAGAGGCGACTAAGCGCATCCGAGAAATGGAAATTGCCAATGACCGCCCTCCGACGCATATCATTGCGGTCACCGCAAATGTGATGGAACATCAGGTGCAGGACTATCTCGGTCACGGAATGAATGATGTGATTGGCAAGCCGGTATCGAAAAAGGCACTGATATCGCGGCTTGCTGATTTGGGCCCCGGCGACCGCCCTGAGGTGAATGCCGCCTGAATTCGGCACTTGCCATCCCATGGGGGGCGGTCTTTCATTGTGCCAACCATTTGGGTATATGCGTGAAGAAGTCAGCTTTATGGCCAATAGGCCAATGTGACGGGACCAGCGCGATTGAACCCGCGCGGACAACCGCGGCACAACAAAACAATAGGCGGCGGACCTTGGGCGCGCGTTGATCCGATGCGGGCTTCGACCGGCTGGCCCCCCGGAATGCGTCGGCCGAGTGTCGCAAAGTTCATTCTTGCCCTTGGCATTTCCCGGCAAAACACCTATTCCACAGAGCGAGGGCACCCGCGTGATTCGCAGGCGCCCTTATTTCGTCCGAGACGGTGGGTCGGCCAGTGCCGATAATTCCTGCCCGAGACGGGAAGAGACATACGCTCCCGGGATGTGTTCCGGGCTCTCGTTTGTGACGACCCGTACGGACTGCGTTGTCAGGCATTTGTCTGGCAGAACTGAGCCGGAGGGGTCCCCCTCCAACTAATGGAGTGAAACTGTGGATAGAGCCCAGAAAGAGAAATTGGTCGAGGAACTCGGCCAGATCTTCGAAAGCTCTGGCGTCGTAGTGGTTGCCCACTACGAAGGTCTCACGGTTGCCGAGATGCAAGACCTCCGCGCGCGTGCTCGCGACGCGGGTGGCGCTGTGCGTGTCGCCAAAAACAGGCTCGCCAAGATCGCCCTGGATGGGAAGCCCTGCGCAAGCATTGCTGACTTTCTGACGGGTATGACCGTGCTCACCTATTCCGAAGACCCTGTGGCAGCTGCCAAAGTGGTCGAGGACTTTGCCAAAGAGAACAAGAAGTTCGAAATCCTTGGCGGGGCAATGGGTGAAACTGCACTGGACCGGGCCGGTGTCGAAGCCGTGTCGAAAATGCCGTCGCGCGAAGAGCTTATCTCTTCGATCGTTGGTTGTATCGGCGCACCTGCTTCGAACATTGCCGGGGCCATTGGCGCACCAGCTTCGAATATTGCCTCCATCCTCTCGACTATCGAGGAACGGGCAGAAGCGGCGTAAGGCAAACCAAGAGACTTTCGTGGGGTTGAAACTCACACGTTGGAACACATCTAGATACGGAAAGAGTTAAAAATGGCTGATCTGAAAAAACTGGCAGAAGACATCGTTGGTCTGACCCTGCTGGAAGCACAAGAACTGAAAACCATCCTCAAAGACGAATACGGCATCGAGCCCGCAGCTGGCGGCGCAGTGATGATGGCCGCCCTGCCGATGGCGCGGGCGCGGCTGCTGCTGAAGAGCAGACCGAATTCGACGTGATCCTGAAAGCTGCAGGCGACAAAAAGATCAACGTGATCAAAGAAGTCCGCGGCATCACCGGTCTTGGCCTGAAAGAAGCCAAAGAGCTGGTCGAAGCGGGTGGCAAAGCCGTCAAGGAACAAGTGTCCAAAGACGAAGCCGAAGAGATCAAGAAGAAGCTCGAAGCAGCTGGTGCTGAAGTCGAACTGAAGTGATCTCTGTCCCGATGGGGCTGTGGTCATCCCGGACATGTTCCGGGATCTCATGCTCCTGAGGGAGAGCGACAGAACGAGGCAGGGCCGGGGTTTCCCCGGGCCCTGCCGATCCCGTCTTGGCAAGCCCCATCCAAATGGGGTTTTCCAAGACACGGGTCAAAGGATCGGGAGGCAGCCGGTGGGACGGCGGCCAGGCATGGATCCGACCATTGTCGTCTCTGATGGCGGCGTCGCTGTAGCCCGACAGCGGACGCAACCGTTGAGAAATGTGAAAGGTGACATCTGTCATGGCGCAAAGCTTCCTAGGCCAGAAACGTCTTCGTCGGTATTACGGCAAAATCCGTGAAGTGCTGGAAATGCCGAACCTTATCGAGGTTCAGAAATCTTCTTACGACTTGTTCCTGAAGTCCGGCGATCAGCTGACGCCGATGGATGGTGAAGGTATCAAAGGCGTTTTCCAGTCGGTTTTCCCGATCAAGGATTTCAACGAGACTGCCGTTCTCGAATTCGTCGATTACGCGTTGGAAAAACCGAAATTCGATGTTGAGGAATGTCAGCAGCGTGACCTGACCTACAGCGCACCGCTCAAGGTGACGTTGCGTCTGATCGTGTTTGATATCGACGAAGATACCGGCGCCAAATCCGTCAAGGACATCAAGGAACAGGACGTGTTCATGGGCGATATGCCCCTGATGACGCCAAATGGTACCTTTGTTGTCAACGGCACCGAACGTGTGATCGTGTCCCAGATGCACCGTTCGCCGGGCGTGTTCTTTGACCATGACAAGGGCAAGACCCACTCCTCGGGCAAGCTGCTGTTCGCCTGCCGCATCATTCCCTATCGCGGGTCCTGGCTGGATTTCGAATTCGACGCCAAGGACATCGTATTCGCCCGGATCGACCGTCGCCGCAAATTGCCGGTGACAACCCTGCTGTATTCGCTGGGTCTCGATCAAGAGGCGATCATGGACGCCTATTACAACACCGTGACCTACACCCTTCGTCGGGGTGAGGGCTGGGTCACCAAGTTCTTCCCGGAACGTGCGCGCGGAACCCGTCCGACGCATGACCTGGTGGATGCCGCCACGGGCGAGATCATTGCCGAAGCTGGCAAGAAAGTGACGCCGCGGGCGGTCAAGAAATTGATCGACGAAGCCAAGGTCACTGATCTTCTGGTGCCGTTCGAACAGATCGCTGGCAAATTCGTGTCCAAGGACATCATCAACGAAGAAACTGGCGCGATTTACGTCGAAGCCGGTGATGAGCTGACCTGGGAACTCGACAAGGACGGCGATGTTACAGGTGGCACGCTGAAAGATCTGGTGGACGCGGGCATCACCGAGATCCCGGTTCTGGACATCGACAACATCACCGTCGGCGCCTACATGCGCAACACCATGGCGATGGACAAGAACATGAACCGCGACACCGCGCTCATGGACATCTATCGTGTGATGCGCCCGGGCGAGCCGCCCACCGTCGAAGCCGCTTCGGCGCTGTTCGATACCCTGTTCTTTGACAGCGAACGGTATGACCTGTCGGCGGTTGGCCGCGTGAAGATGAACATGCGCCTTGCGCTTGACAAGGAAGACACCCAGCGGACGCTGGATCGGGACGACATCGTTCAATGTATCAAGGCATTGGTCGATCTGCGCGACGGTCGTGGCGACATCGACGACATTGACCACCTCGGCAACCGCCGGGTGCGCTCGGTCGGCGAATTGATGGAAAACCAGTACCGTGTTGGCCTGCTTCGTATGGAGCGCGCGATCAAGGAACGGATGTCCAGCGTCGAGATCGACACGGTGATGCCGCAGGATCTGATCAACGCCAAACCGGCCGCGGCCGCCGTGCGCGAATTCTTTGGCTCCAGCCAGCTGTCGCAGTTCATGGACCAAACCAACCCGCTGTCGGAAGTCACCCACAAACGCCGTCTTTCGGCGCTTGGACCGGGTGGTCTGACGCGTGAACGTGCGGGCTTTGAGGTGCGCGACGTGCACCCGACCCACTATGGCCGGATGTGTCCGATTGAAACGCCGGAAGGCCCGAACATTGGTCTGATCAACTCGCTGGCGACGTTTGCCCGCGTGAACAAATACGGCTTCATCGAAACACCGTACCGGATCGTCAAGGACGGCACTGTCACCGACGAAGTGCATTACATGTCCGCGACCGAGGAAATGCGCCACACCGTTGCGCAGGCGAACGCCAACCTCGACGAGAACATGAAATTCGTCAACGATCTGGTGTCGACCCGGAAATCCGGTGACTACACTCTGTCGCCGAACGAAAACGTCGACCTGATCGACGTGTCGCCGAAACAGCTGGTGTCGGTTGCGGCCTCGCTCATTCCGTTCCTGGAAAACGACGACGCCAACCGCGCCTTGATGGGCTCGAACATGCAACGTCAGGCGGTTCCGACCCTGCGCTCCGAAGCGCCGCTGGTCGGCACCGGCATCGAAGAGGTTGTGGCCCGTGACTCTGGTGCGGCCGTGATGGCGAAACGGGGCGGGATCATCGACCAGGTCGATGCCCAGCGGATCGTGATCCGGGCGACCGATAATCTTGAGGTCGGCGACCCCGGCGTTGATATTTATCGCATGCGCAAGTTCCAGCGGTCGAACCAGAACACCTGTATCAACCAGCAACCGCTGGTGAAGGTGGGTCAGGAAGTGTCGCAAGGCGAGGTTATCGCTGACGGTCCGTCCACCGATATGGGTGAGCTGGCTCTGGGTAAAAACGTGATCGTCGCGTTTATGCCCTGGAATGGCTACAACTACGAAGACTCGATCCTGATTTCCGAACGCATTGCGCGTGATGACGTCTTTACCTCGGTGCATATCGAGGAATTCGAAGTCGCCGCACGTGACACGAAGCTTGGACCAGAAGAGATCACCCGCGACATTCCCAACGTCGGTGAAGAAGCGCTGCGCAACCTCGACGAGGCGGGCATCGTGTACATCGGTGCCGACGTCGAACCGGGCGATATCCTTGTGGGCAAGATCACACCAAAAGGCGAAAGCCCGATGACGCCAGAGGAAAAACTCCTCCGCGCCATCTTTGGTGAGAAAGCTTCGGATGTGCGTGACACATCGCTGCGGGTGAAACCGGGTGACTTTGGTACAGTTGTCGAAGTGCGGGTGTTCAATCGTCACGGCGTCGAAAAAGACGAACGTGCGTTGCAGATCGAGCGCGAGGAAATCGAACGTTTGTCGCGCGACCGCGACGACGAGTTGGCCATCCTCGACCGCAACATCTATGCCCGTCTCAGCAGCCTGATCATGGGCAAGACCGCGGTCAAAGGTCCGCGTGGCATTCGCCCGAACTCGGAAATCACCGAGGAACTGCTGGGCAGCATGAGCCGCGGCCAATGGTGGCAACTGGCGCTTGGCGAAGAAGAAGACGCCAAGATCATGGAAGCGCTGAACGAGCAATACGAAGCGCAGAAACGTCAGCTTGACGCACGGTTCGAAGACAAGGTCGAAAAAGTCCGCCGTGGCGACGATCTGCCGCCGGGCGTGATGAAAATGGTCAAAGTGTTCATCGCGGTGAAGCGCAAGCTGCAACCGGGTGACAAAATGGCCGGTCGTCACGGCAACAAAGGTGTGATTTCGCGCGTTGTTCCGATGGAAGACATGCCGTTCCTTGCCGATGGCACGCCGGTTGATTTCTGTCTGAACCCGCTGGGTGTTCCGTCGCGGATGAACGTTGGTCAGATTCTGGAAACCCACATGGGTTGGGCCGCACGCGGTCTGGGGATCAAGGTTGACGATGCATTGGGTGAATATCGCCGTTCCGGTGATCTGACCCCGGTTCGGGATGCGATGCGCGGTGCTTATGGCGATGATGTCTATGAAGAAGGCATTGCCGGTATGAGCGAAGAGCAACTGTTGGAATCTGCGGGCAATGTGCGCCGCGGTGTTCCGATTGCGACGCCGGTGTTTGACGGTGCGAAAGAGGGCGACGTGAACGACGCGCTCGTGCGGGCTGGCTTCTCTGAATCGGGTCAATCGGTGCTGTTTGATGGCCGGACCGGTGAACAGTTTGCCCGTCCGGTGACTGTGGGTGTCAAATACCTGCTGAAGCTGCACCACCTTGTCGATGACAAGATCCACGCGCGTTCGACTGGACCATACTCGCTTGTGACCCAGCAGCCGTTGGGCGGTAAGGCACAGTTCGGTGGACAGCGTTTCGGGGAAATGGAGGTCTGGGCGCTTGAAGCTTACGGTGCCGCCTATACCCTGCAGGAAATGTTGACCGTGAAATCGGATGACGTTGCTGGCCGGACCAAGGTCTATAAATCGATCGTCAAAGGCGAAGACAACTTTGAGGCGGGCGTTCCAGAGAGCTTTAACGTCCTTGTCAAAGAAGTCCGCGGCCTTGGCCTGAACATGGAACTCCTGGATGCGGAGGAGGACGAGTAGTCAGTGCGCCCTCAGGGCACACCCTACGTTGGGTGCGCATTCGTTGCGCACCGCCACTCCCCCGCACCCTCCTTCAATGAGGAAATCGAATGAACCAGGAACTGACCAACAACCCGTTTAACCCCGTTGCCCCGGTGAAAACCTTTGATGAGATCAAGGTCTCGTTGGCGTCGCCGGAACGGATTCTGTCGTGGTCCTATGGCGAGATCAAGAAGCCGGAAACCATCAACTATCGGACCTTCAAGCCCGAGCGTGATGGCCTGTTCTGTGCGCGTATCTTTGGCCCGATCAAAGATTACGAATGTCTCTGCGGCAAATACAAACGCATGAAATATCGCGGCGTTGTCTGCGAAAAATGTGGTGTCGAAGTCACGCTGCAAAAGGTCCGCCGCGAACGCATGGGCCACATCGAACTGGCCGCGCCCTGCGCCCATATCTGGTTCCTCAAATCGTTGCCGTCGCGCATCGGTCTGATGCTGGACATGACGCTGCGCGATCTGGAACGCGTGCTCTATTTCGAAAACTACGTCGTGATCGAACCGGGCCTCACCGACCTCACCTATGGTCAGATGATGACCGAAGAAGAGTTCATGGATGCCCAGGATGCCTATGGCATGGACGCCTTCACCGCCAATATCGGTGCCGAAGCGATCCGCGAAATGCTGGCCAATATCGACCTCGAAAACGAGGCCGACACCCTGCGTGCGGACCTGAAAGAAGCCACAGGTGAGCTGAAGCCCAAGAAGATCATCAAACGTCTGAAAGTGGTTGAAAGCTTCCTTAAATCCGGCAACCGCCCGGAATGGATGGTCATGACCGTGATCCCGGTGATCCCACCAGAGCTGCGCCCGCTGGTGCCGCTGGATGGGGGGCGTTTTGCGACGTCGGATCTTAACGATCTGTATCGTCGTGTGATCAACCGGAACAACCGTCTGAAACGTCTGATCGAATTGCGTGCGCCCGACATCATCGTGCGGAACGAAAAGCGGATGTTGCAGGAATCTGTTGATGCGTTGTTCGACAACGGCCGTCGCGGTCGGGTGATCACCGGTGCCAACAAGCGCCCGCTGAAATCGCTCAGCGACATGCTGAAAGGCAAACAGGGTCGTTTCCGTCAAAACCTTTTGGGGAAACGCGTCGACTTCTCCGGTCGTTCGGTGATTGTGACCGGCCCGGAATTGAAGCTGCACCAATGTGGTCTGCCGAAAAAGATGGCGCTGGAGCTGTTCAAACCGTTTATTTACAGCCGGTTGGAGGCCAAGGGCCTGTCGTCGACTGTGAAACAGGCGAAAAAGCTGGTGGAAAAGGAACGTCCCGAAGTTTGGGATATTCTGGATGAGGTGATCCGCGAACACCCCGTCATGTTGAACCGCGCGCCGACATTGCACCGTTTGGGCATTCAGGCGTTCGAACCCACGCTGATTGAAGGCAAGGCAATCCAGCTTCACCCGCTGGTCTGTTCGGCCTTCAACGCTGACTTTGACGGCGACCAGATGGCGGTTCACGTGCCGCTGTCGCTTGAAGCCCAGCTTGAAGCGCGCGTTCTGATGATGTCGACCAACAACGTTCTGTCGCCCGCCAACGGCGCGCCGATCATCGTTCCTTCGCAGGATATGATTTTGGGCATTTATTACGTCACCATCCAACGTGACGGCATGAAGGGCGAAGGTATGTCGTTCTCTTCCATCGAAGAGGTCGAACATGCTCTGAACGCAGGCGAAGTGCATCTGCACTCGCGGATTACCGCGCGGGTCAAACAGATCGACGAAAACGGTCTGGAAATCATGAAACGGTATGAAACCACGCCGGGCCGTCTGCGGCTTGGTTCGCTTCTGCCGTTGAATGCCAAAGCGCCGTTCGATTTGGTCAACAACCTTCTGCGCAAGAAAGACGTGCAAAAGGTGATTGATACCGTTTACCGGTATTGCGGCCAGAAAGAGAGCGTCATCTTCTGTGACCAGATCATGACCATGGGTTTCCGCGAGGCGTTCAAAGCCGGGATTTCCTTTGGCAAGGATGACATGGTCATTCCTGACACCAAATGGCCCATCGTCGAAGAAACCCGCGATCAGGTGAAGGATTTCGAACAACAGTACATGGACGGCCTGATCACTCAGGGCGAAAAGTACAACAAAGTTGTCGATGCCTGGTCGAAGTGTAACGACAAAGTCACCGAAGCGATGATGAACACCATTTCGGCGGAACGTCATGCCGAGGATGGTTCGGTGATGGAGCCGAACTCGGTCTACATGATGGCCCACTCCGGTGCGCGTGGCTCGGTCACCCAGATGAAACAGCTGGGCGGGATGCGTGGCCTTATGGCCAAGCCGAACGGCGACATCATCGAAACGCCGATCATCTCGAACTTTAAAGAAGGTTTGACCGTTCTCGAGTACTTCAACTCGACCCACGGTGCCCGTAAGGGTCTGTCGGATACGGCTTTGAAAACGGCGAACTCGGGCTATCTGACCCGTCGTCTGGTGGATGTGGCACAGGATTGCATCGTGCGTGCACGTGACTGTGGCACCGACCGGGCGATCACGGCAGAAGCTGCGGTCAATGACGGTGAGGTTGTGTCGTCGCTGGGCGAGCGTATTCTGGGCCGGGTTGCAGCCGATGACGTGCTGAAGCCGGGGTCGGACGACGTGATCTGCAAGGCAGGCACTTTGATCGACGAACGCATGGCGGACACGATCGAAGAGTTGGCTGTACAGAAAATGCGCATCCGCAGCCCGCTGACCTGTGAGGCCGAGGAAGGCGTCTGTGCAATGTGCTATGGTCGTGACCTGGCGCGCGGCACCATGGTGAACTCAGGCGAGGCCGTGGGTATCATCGCGGCGCAGTCGATTGGGGAACCGGGTACACAGCTGACAATGCGGACCTTCCACATTGGTGGCGTTGCGCAGGGTGGCCAACAGTCGTTCCAAGAGGCCGGCACCGAAGGTATCGTGGCATTCGAAGCTGCGAACACCTTGCAGAACTCCATGGACGAGACCCTTGTGATGGGTCGGAACATGAAGCTGGTCATCAATGACGAACACGGCGCAGAGCGCGCCAGCTTCAAGCTGGGCTACGGCACCAAGCTGTTCGTCAAAGAGGGCGACACAGTGGGCCGGGGTGACAAACTCTATGAGTGGGATCCCTATACACTGCCGATCATCGCAGAGAAGGACGGTATGGCCCGTCACGTCGACCTGGTGAACGGTGTGGCCGTGCGTGAGGAAACCGATGACGCGACCGGTATGACCCAGAAGATCGTGGTCGACTGGCGTGCGGCGCCCAAAGGCAATGAGCTGAAGCCGGAAATCATTCTGGTCGACAGTGATGGCGAACCGGTCCGGAACGAGGCTGGCAACCCGATCACCTATCCGATGTCGGTTGACGCCATTTTGTCGGTGGATGACGGTGTGGATGTCAAAGCCGGTGACGTTGTCGCGCGTATCCCGCGCGAAGGTGCCAAGACCAAGGACATCACCGGTGGTCTGCCGCGTGTGGCCGAATTGTTCGAAGCCCGTCGTCCCAAGGATCACGCGATCATCGCCGAAATCGACGGTTACGTGCGCTTTGGTAAAGACTACAAGAACAAGCGCCGTATCGCGATTGACCCTGCTGACGACAACCTGGAACCGGTTGAATACATGGTGCCCAAGGGCAAGCACATTCCGGTTCAGGAAGGTGACTTCGTCCAGAAGGGCGACTACATCATGGACGGCAACCCGGCACCGCACGACATCCTCGCCATCATGGGGATCGAGGCGCTGGCGAACTACATGATCGACGAAGTTCAGGACGTCTATCGTCTGCAAGGTGTGAAGATCAACGACAAGCATGTCGAAGTGATCGTGCGCCAGATGTTGCAGAAGTGGGAGATCCAGGACAGCGGCGATACCACGCTTCTCAAGGGCGAACATGTGGACAAGGCCGAATTTGACGCAGCGAACGAAAAAGCGCTGTCCAAAGGCGGACGCGAGGCCCAGGGCGAGCCGATCCTTCTGGGGATCACCAAGGCGAGCTTGCAGACCCGGTCGTTCATCTCGGCAGCGTCGTTCCAGGAAACCACCCGCGTTCTCACCGAGGCTTCGGTGCAGGGCAAGAAAGACAAGCTGGTGGGCCTGAAAGAGAACGTCATTGTGGGTCGCCTGATCCCGGCGGGCACTGGTGGGGCAACCCAGCAGATGCGTCGTGTCGCGCAGGACCGTGACAATGTGGTTGTCGAAGCACGTCGTATCGAAGCCGAGGCCGCAGCAGCACTGGCCGCGCCGACGGAAGACGTTGTTGTCAATGATCCGTTCAGCCAGCCGATTGTCGAAGAAGACAGCCGCAGCTAAGGCCGATCGTCCAAGTTATGAATTGACCCCGTCCGCAGCAATGCGGGCGGGGTTTTTCGTTGTGGAACACCACGACTGCGCGGCAGGGGATTGTCTCTTCCGGTCGAGAGGTCCAAGGATCGGCACAGAGCAGGAAAATGTTGGGCACGACAGAATTGGGCGGAACAGAGTTCGGCAGGACAGAGTAGGGCAGGGGGCAGGATGCAGGACAATATACGCGGCGCGCTCTTGATGATGGGGGCCATGGCCGGATTTACCTTCAATGATGCCATGGTAAAGCTGACTGATGGTGCGGTCCCATTGTTTCAACTGGTGTTCATGCGGGGGGTGCTGGCCAGCCTGTTCCTGGTCTTTCTGGCCCGTCACCTTGGGGCGTTTCGGTTCCGTCTGCCACGGCGGGATTGGGTGTTGATCGCCCTGCGATCCGCATCAGAGGTCGGCGCGACCGTGTTCTTTCTGGCGGCGCTGTTCCAGATGCCATTGGCCAATGTCACCGCTGTGCTGCAAATCCTGCCGCTGAGCGTGGCCCTGGGGGCGGCGCTGTTCCTGGGCGAGCCTGTGGGCTGGCGGCGCTGGTTGGCCATCGCCGTGGGATTCTTTGGCATGGTGTTGATCCTGCGCCCCGGTCCCGACGGGTTCAGTACGGCAACGATCTTCGCGCTGGTTGCGGTGGGGTGTTCGACGTTCCGCGATTTGGTCACACGGCGCATTTCGACCGCCGTGCCGTCCATCCTGGTGTCGCTGTGCGGGGCGGTGTCGGTGATGGCCTTTGCCGGTCTGGCCAGCATCCCCACTGGCTGGCAGCCCGTTGCGCCGCAAAACGCCCTTTTGATCGTGGCCGCAGCCGGGCTTATCCTGGTGGCCTATCTCTGTAGCGTCATGGTGATGCGGGTGGGCGAGATCGCCTTTACCGCGCCGTTTCGCTATACCGGTCTGATCTGGGCGCTGATCCTGGGTTACGTGATCTGGGGGGACTGGCCGACGCCGCTGACCCTGATCGGGGCGGCGATTGTCGTGTCCATGGGGATATTCACCCTATTGCGCAGCGCCCGCCCGGGCAGAAAAGATCTCGCGAACCCGATCCGATGAGATGCCAAAGGTCTGTTGGAAATAGACCTCGCCCTCGGCGTCCAGTTTCTTGAGTTTGACCTTGGTGACGTTTTTGCCCTGACGGCTGTCGTTGTGGTCGTTATGGCCACGGACAAACATATCTTCGTGGGTAAAGGTCACGGTCGGCATGAATCGGTTCAGCCGGTTGTGGCCGAAATTCATGATCGTGTGGCGCGCCCAGGGTTTGACCGCCATCGCTAGCGCAACCCCCCAATAGGGCGTCACGTTTTCCTCGGCATGGACGCCATCGGCATCGGGGCGGGCAATGAAGCCACGGTTGAAGTCAAAGCCGACAAGCCGGTGATCGCGCAGCAATGCGCCACAGTCGTCCGCAGCCTCGCGCAGGCGCTGTATGAAGGTCACAGCCACCGCATCATCATCGTCGTGACGGAATTGCAGACAGGGCTGGCCCAGGTCGCTGCGGACATCGTTGATGATCTGCGCCATCACCGGGCGGTGTTCGCGCGGTGGATGCGCCACGATCCGGGCCTGAGGAAAATCAGCCACCAGATCGCAGAGCCGGTCGGCATAGATCTTGGGCAATTGATCGCCCACCACAATCACAAAGGTAAAATCACCGTCGGTCTGGGCCTTGAGCCCGGGCAGGGTGATTGCCTCGAAATGGCGAAACCGCTCTTCCATCCGGTCGGGCGCATAGAGATAGGCGATGCGATCTTCGATTGTGTCATGTTCGACCTGAAAGCCGCCAAGACCGGGATAAGAGAACCGGCATAAACCAATGACCTGCATTGTCTTTTCTGATGCTCCTATCCCTGCGAAAGATGATACAAGCCTTGCACTGGCGACGGCTTGTTTGCAAGCGGTTCACCGGCGGCGATCCAGGATGGCGGGTGCTGTTGACAAGGGGTGCGACTCCGCCTATACGCCACCCTCATCTCGGCAATGGGCCTGTCCCGCCGTCGACATCATATTGAAGTGGTCAAGATCCGGGCACCTATAGCTCCGATCCTCTGATAACAAACCGCGTCGTAGACCTCGGAATGGCTGCGATCGCGGGTTTTGCGCTTGTGTACGCCTCTTACGGGGTTGGCAAGCGCCACGATCCTAAACCGCATGGGGTGCGCCTCGTGCACCTTGAATGAGAGCGAAACCGGGGAAGATACCTCTATGCCAACGATCCAACAGCTGATCCGCAAGCCGCGGCAGCCCAAAGTCAAACGGTCCAAGTCCCAGCACTTGGAACAATGCCCGCAGAAACGCGGCGTCTGCACACGCGTCTACACCACCACACCGAAAAAGCCGAACTCGGCGATGCGGAAAGTGGCCAAGGTGCGTCTGACCAACGGCTTCGAAGTCATCAGCTACATCCCCGGTGAAAGCCACAACCTCCAGGAGCACTCTGTTGTGCTGATCCGTGGCGGTCGTGTAAAAGACCTTCCCGGTGTGCGTTACCACATCCTGCGCGGTGTTCTGGATACCCAGGGCGTCAAAGATCGTAAGCAACGCCGTTCGAAGTACGGCGCGAAGCGTCCTAAGTAAGGGGAACAGGATATGTCACGTCGTCACGCCGCTGAAAAACGCGAAGTCCTGCCCGACGCCAAATATGGTGACCGGGTTCTGACAAAATTCATGAACAACCTGATGATCGACGGCAAAAAGTCGGTCGCAGAAAAAATCGTCTATAATGCGCTTGATCGTATTGAAGGCAAGGTAAAGCGCGCGCCGGTGGAATTGTTCCACGAAGCGCTCGACAACATCAAACCGTCGGTCGAAGTACGTTCGCGTCGGGTTGGTGGTGCAACCTACCAGGTTCCCGTTGAAGTGCGCCCCGAGCGCCGTGAAGCGCTTGCCATCCGTTGGTTGATCAACGCCTCGCGCTCGCGCAACGAAAACACGATGGAAGAACGCCTCGCCGGCGAGCTTTTGGACGCTGTTAATTCCCGTGGTTCTGCTGTTAAGAAGCGCGAAGACACCCACAAGATGGCCGACGCGAACAAAGCGTTCAGCCATTACCGCTGGTAATTCTTTAGAGGCTAATACCCATGGCACGCGAATATCCGCTCGATCGTTATCGTAACTTCGGCATCATGGCCCACATCGACGCAGGTAAAACCACCTGCTCGGAACGGATTCTGTTCTATACTGGCAAATCCCACAACATCGGTGAGGTGCACGATGGTGCGGCTACGATGGACTGGATGGAGCAGGAGCAGGAACGCGGGATCACCATTACCTCGGCTGCGACCACCACATTCTGGGAACGCACCGAGGACGGCGCTACGGCAAACTCCGAAAAGCACCGGATGAACATCATCGACACCCCCGGCCACGTTGACTTCACCATTGAAGTTGAACGTTCGCTGGCGGTTCTCGATGGGGCCATCTGTGTGCTTGACGCCAACGCTGGCGTCGAACCCCAGACCGAAACCGTGTGGCGTCAGGCTGACCGCTACAAGGTTCCGCGGATGGTGTTCGTCAACAAAATGGACAAAATCGGCGCAGACTTCTTCAACTGCGTTGAAATGATCGAAGACCGCACCGGCGCCAAAGCCGTGCCGGTTGGGATTCCGATCGGTGCCGAAACCGAGCTGGAAGGCCTGATTGATCTGGTCACCATGGAAGAATGGCTGTGGCAGGGTGAAGACCTTGGCGCCAGCTGGATCAAAGCACCGATTCGCGACAGCCTGAAAGACATGGCTGACGAATGGCGCGGCAAAATGATCGAAGCGGCCGTCGAAATGGACGACGACGCGATGGAAAACTACCTGATGGACGGCGCAGAGCCGGACGTCAAAACCCTGCGCGCCCTGCTGCGCAAGGGGACTTTGGCGCTGGCATTCGTGCCGGTTCTGGGTGGTTCGGCCTTCAAAAACAAAGGTGTTCAGCCGCTGTTGAACGCTGTGATCGACTATCTGCCCAGCCCGCTGGACGTTGTTGATTACATGGGCTTCAAACCCGGCGACGAAGAAGAAGTCCGCAACATCCCGCGTCGTGCCGACGACAACATGGCCTTCTCGGGCCTGGCGTTCAAAATCATGAACGACCCGTTTGTTGGCTCGCTGACCTTTGTGCGTGTGTATTCCGGTACACTCTCCAAGGGCGATTCGATGCTGAACTCGACCAAGGGCAACAACGAACGTGTTGGCCGGATGATGATGATGCACTCGAACAACCGTGATGAAATCAGCGAAGCTTTCGCTGGCGACATCATCGCGCTTGGCGGTCTGAAGAACACCACAACCGGTGACACCCTGTGTGACAAATCCGATCCGGTGGTTCTGGAAACGATGACCTTCCCCGATCCTGTGATCGAGATTGCCGTCGAACCCAAAACCAAGGGCGACCAAGAGAAGATGTCGACCGGCCTTGCGCGTCTGGCGGCAGAAGATCCGTCGTTCCGCGTCGAAACCGACATCGAATCCGGTCAGACCATCATGAAGGGCATGGGCGAACTTCACCTCGATATTCTGGTGGATCGTCTCAAGCGTGAATTCAAGGTTGAGGCCAACATCGGTGCGCCGCAGGTGGCATATCGTGAAACCATCGGTCACGAAGTCGAACATACCTACACCCACAAGAAACAATCGGGTGGTTCGGGTCAGTTCGCCGAGGTGAAAATGGTCATCACACCAACAGAGCCGGGCGAAGGCTATTCCTTCGAATCGAAAATTGTTGGTGGTGCCGTTCCCAAGGAATACATCCCCGGTGTTGAAAAAGGCATCAAATCGGTCATGGACAGCGGTCCGCTTGCGGGCTTCCCTGTGATCGACTTCAAAGTTGCCTTGATCGACGGTAAGTTCCACGACGTTGACTTGAGCGTTCTGGCCTTTGAAATCGCAGCTCGTATGGGCATGCGTGAAGGTATGCGGAAAGCTGGCGCCAAACTGCTGGAACCGATCATGAAGGTCGAAGTTGTGACACCCGAGGATTACACCGGTGGCATCATCGGCGATTTGACCTCGCGTCGTGGCCAGGTGACCGGCCAGGAACCGCGCGGCAACGCTGTTGCGATCAACGCAATGGTGCCTCTGGCGAACATGTTCGGCTACATCAACACCCTGCGGTCCATGTCCTCGGGCCGGGCGCAGTTTACGATGCAGTTTGACCATTACGATCCTGTGCCGCAGAACATCTCGGACGAGATCCAGTCGAAGTACGCATAATAGCCGGGTGGCGGGGTTAGCTCCGCCCTACCCACCACCGTAGGGTGGGGCGCGTCCCCACCATCCGACCAGAAGACAAAAGGAGCCACTACCATGGCAAAGGAAAAGTTTGAGCGTTCCAAACCGCATTGCAACATCGGCACGATTGGCCATGTTGACCACGGCAAGACAACGCTGACCGCGGCGATCACCAAGCAATTTGGTGACTTCAAAGCCTATGACGAAATCGACGGCGCGCCGGAAGAGAAAGCCCGCGGGATCACCATTTCCACCGCGCACGTGGAATATGAAACCGAAGCGCGCCACTATGCGCACGTCGACTGCCCCGGCCACGCTGACTATGTGAAAAACATGATCACCGGTGCGGCGCAGATGGACGGCGCGATCCTGGTGGTGAACGCTGCTGACGGCCCGATGCCGCAAACGCGTGAGCACATTCTGCTGGGCCGCCAGGTTGGCATCCCCTCGATGGTGGTTTTCCTCAACAAAGTTGACCAGGTTGACGACGAGGAACTGCTGGAACTGGTGGAAATGGAAGTTCGTGAACTTCTGAGCGAATACGGCTACCCGGGCGACGACATTCCGATCATCGCCGGTTCGGCTCTGGCCGCTCTGGAAGGTCGCGACGCCAACATCGGTGAAGAGAAAATCGCCGAGCTGATGGCCGCTGTTGACGAATACATCCCCCAGCCTGCACGCGCTGTGGACCAGCCGTTCCTGATGCCGATCGAAGACGTGTTCTCGATCTCGGGTCGGGGTACTGTTGTGACCGGTCGTGTGGAACGTGGCGTTGTCAACGTTGGCGACGAACTGGAAATCATCGGCATCCGCGACACCAAGAAAACCACCTGTACCGGTGTGGAAATGTTCCGCAAGCTGCTGGATCGCGGTGAAGCGGGCGACAACATCGGCGCCCTGCTGCGCGGTATCGACCGTGAAGGCGTTGAGCGTGGTCAGGTTCTGTGTAAGCCGGGTTCGGTCAAGCCGCACACCAAGTTCGAGGCAGAAGCCTATATTCTGACCAAAGACGAAGGTGGCCGTCACACGCCGTTCTTTGCCAACTACCGTCCGCAGTTCTACTTCCGCACCACCGATGTGACCGGAACCGTGAACCTGCCGGAAGGCACAGAAATGGTTATGCCCGGCGACAACCTGAAGTTCGAAGTCGAACTGATCGCGCCGATCGCCATGGAAGAAAGCCTGCGCTTCGCCATCCGCGAAGGCGGCCGCACCGTGGGTTCCGGCGTTGTGTCCAAAATCATCGAGTGATCGTGATCCGGTCCCGGGCCTGACCCGGGACCTCATAATCAAGCCAAGGGCCAGTCAAACGACTGGCCCTTTGTCTTTGCGCATTCTTTGTTGGAGCTCGGGCAATTTAGTTCCGATATCCGCAAGCTGCGGGTTGCCACCACTGGCCCAAGCCCGTATACGCGCGCAACGGCCATCGTGCCGTCAAAGGCGGGGTGATTCCCCGCCTTTTAGGTTCGAAGAAGGTTGCCGATGGTCGTCAGTCTTCCTCTCAACCGAAACGCCAATGAAGGCTCATGACCAATGCAAAGCCAAAACATTCGCATTCGGCTCAAGGCGTTTGACTATCGTGTACTGGACGCCAGCACACAAGAGATCGTCAACACTGCCAAGCGGACCGGCGCCAACGTGCGCGGACCTATCCCGCTGCCGAACAAGATCGAGAAATTCACCGTTCTGCGTGGCCCCCACGTGAACAAGAAGTCGCGCGACCAGTTCGAAATCCGGACACACAAGCGCCTTCTCGACATCGTTGATCCGACCCCCCAGACCGTGGACGCGCTGATGAAGCTCGACCTGGCCGCTGGTGTGGACGTCGAAATCAAATTGCAAGCGTAAGGAGGGCATGAACATGATGCGCTCTGGTATCATTGCAAAAAAAGTCGGGATGACCCGCGTCTTCATGGAAGACGGCAAACAGATCCCCGTGACCGTCCTGCAATTGGACAGTCTTCAGGTTGTGGCAACACGCACCGCGGAAGAGCACGGCTATAGCGCCGTTCAGCTCGGCGCCGGTACAGCCAAAACCAGCCGTACATCGCAAGCGATGCGCGGTCACTTCGCCAAGGCCAATGTTGCGCCCAAGCGCAAAGTGGCAGAGTTCCGGGTGTCCGAAGACAACCTGATCGAAGTGGGTGCGGAAATTGCCGCCACACACTTCCTCGAAGGCCAAAAGGTCGACGTGTCCGGCACATCCATCGGTAAAGGTTTCGCCGGTGCCATGAAGCGGCACAACTTCGGCGGCCTGCGCGCCACGCACGGTGTTTCGATCTCGCACCGTTCGCATGGTTCGACCGGTCAGTGTCAGGATCCGGGCAAGGTTTTCAAAGGCAAGAAAATGGCCGGTCACATGGGCGCTGTCCGTGTTACCACCCAGAACCTTGAAGTTGTGAAAACCGATGCCGATCGTGGCTTGATCATGATCAAAGGCGCTGTTCCCGGCTCCAAAGGTGGTTGGGTCACAGTCAAAGACGCGGTCAAGAAAAAGCTGCCCGATGGCGTGCCGTTCCCGGCGGGTCTGAAGGTTGCCGAAGCAGCAGCCGCTGCCGAAGCACCGGCGGTCGAAGCACCTGCCGAAGGGGGTGAAGCATGAAACTTGATGTGATCAATCTCGACGGCGGCGTTGCCGGTTCGGTCGATCTGGATGATGCGCTGTTCGGTCTCGAGCCGCGCGCCGACATCCTGCACCGTGTTGTCCGTTGGCAGCGTAACAACGCACAGGCCGGCACCCACAAGGTGAAGACCCGTTCGGAAACCAGCTATTCGACCAAGAAGATCTATCGCCAAAAGGGCACCGGCGGCGCACGCCACGGTGACCGTAACGCGCCGATCTTCCGCAAGGGTGGTATCTACAAAGGTCCAACCCCGCGGTCGCATGGCCACGATCTGCCGAAAAAGGTCCGCAAGCTGGGCCTGATGCACGCGCTGTCGGCGAAAGCCAAAGCCGGGCAACTGGTTGTGATCGAAAACGCCGCGTCCGAAGGCAAAACCAGCGCATTGGCCAAACAGGTCCGTGAACTGGGCTGGAAGCGCGCGCTGATCATCGACGGTGCCGAAGTCAATGCCGGTTTCGCACAAGCTGCGGCCAACATTGAAGGTCTCGACATCCTGCCATCGATGGGTGCAAACGTGTATGACATCCTCAAGCGTGACACCCTGGTGCTCACCAAAGCGGCTGTCGAAGCTCTGGAGGCTCGTTTGAAATGAGTGCGAAAGCAGAACATTACGACGTGATCCGCAAGCCGATCATCACCGAGAAAACCACAATGGCGTCCGAAAACGGTGCCGTGGTATTCGAAGTGGCGATCGACGCCGCCAAACCCCAGATCAAAGAGGCTGTTGAAGCTCTGTTTGGTGTGAAGGTCAAAGCGGTGAACACATCGATCACCAAAGGCAAAGTCAAACGCTTCAAAGGCCAACTGGGCAAGCGTAAAGACGTGAAAAAAGCCTATGTGATGCTCGAAGAGGGCAACACAATCGACGTGACAACCGGTCTGTAAGCGCCTGTTGCCCACGTTGGGATTTTGGACCCCGGCTACGAAAGTGGCCGGGGTCTTTTCGTTTCTTGCAGTGCCGGATACACGTCCCTCAATTGAAGGGGGCGTTGAATGGCGTCCCGGCAAACTTCCAGTGGTCGCGCCACTTGACCCCACCCCCTTCATCCCCTATCAGACCCCATCCGCACCGCCCCAGATTCGTCTGGGGCGTCTGCGTTATTGCCGCAAGGCAATTCGAACCGGGCACCTACGGGGGCCTATAACTTGGGCACCTACGGGGGCCTTCAAACATAGCGGGGCACGAAACGCCCTGCATTGCTAAACGGAAGACAGAAAGCATGGCACTCAAGTCGTATAAGCCGACGACGCCGGGCCAGCGCGGGCTGGTGCTGATCGACCGTTCGGAGCTGTACAAAGGACGCCCCGTCAAAGCCCTCACCGAGGGTTTGACGAAGTCGGGCGGCCGGAACAACACCGGACGTATTACATCGCGCCGCCGTGGTGGTGGGGCGAAACGTCTCTACCGGATCGTGGACTTCAAACGCAACAAACTCGACGTCGAAGCCGTCGTGATGCGGATTGAATATGACCCGAACCGGACCGCATTCATTGCATTGGTGCAATACCTTGATGGCGATCAGACCTATATCCTGGCGCCGCAGCGTTTGGCCATTGGTGACAAGATCGTCGCAGCCCAAAAGGCCGACATCAAGCCGGGCAACGCGATGCCGTTCTCGGGCATGCCAATCGGTACAATCGTTCACAACATCGAGCTGAAGCCAGGCAAAGGCGGCCAGATCGCACGTGCCGCGGGCACCTATGCCCAGTTTGTTGGTCGTGATGGTGGCTACGCTCAGATCCGTCTGTCTTCGGGCGAACTGCGTCTGGTCCGTCAGGAATGCATGGCCACCGTTGGTGCTGTGTCGAACCCCGACAACTCGAACCAGAACTACGGTAAAGCCGGCCGCATGCGTCACAAGGGCATCCGCCCAAGTGTTCGTGGTGTCGTGATGAACCCGATCGACCACCCCCATGGTGGTGGTGAAGGCCGGACCTCGGGTGGTCGTCACCCGGTCACGCCTTGGGGCAAACCGACCAAAGGTGCGCGCACCCGTAATAAGAACAAGGCGTCGCAGAAGCTTATCCTGCGCTCGCGTCACGCCAAGAAGAAGGGTCGCTAATATATGTCGCGCTCTGTTTGGAAAGGCCCCTTTGTCGATGCTTATGTGCTGAAAAAAGCCGAAGCGTCGCGCGAATCCGGGCGTAACGAAGTTATCAAAATCTGGTCGCGCCGCTCGACGATCCTGCCCCAATTCGTGGGTCTGACGTTTGGCGTGTACAACGGCCAGAAACATATCCCTGTCAACGTCAGCGAAGACATGATTGGTCAGAAGTTCGGTGAATATTCGCCGACCCGTACCTATTATGGCCATGCCGCCGACAAAAAAGCGAAGCGGAAATAAGTCATGGGCAAGGAAAAGAACCCCCGCCGCGTGGCAGACAACGAAGCAATGGCAAAACTGCGCATGCTCCGGACGTCCCCGCAGAAACTGAACCTCGTCGCTGGTCTGATCCGCGGCAAGAAGGTTGAAAAAGCGCTGACCGATCTGGCGTTCTCGAAGAAGCGGATTGCTCTGGATGTACGCAAGTGCCTGCAGTCGGCAATTGCCAACGCCGAGAACAACCACGGTCTTGACGTGGATGAGCTGATCGTGGCCGAAGCCTATGTTGGCAAGAACCTGATCATGAAACGCGGTCGTCCGCGCGCCCGTGGCCGGTTCGGCAAGATTCACAAGCCGTTCTCGGAAATCACCATCAAGGTGCGTCAGATCGAGGAGCAAGCCTAATGGGTAACAAAACCAATCCGATCGGTATGCGCCTTCAGGTCAACCGCACCTGGGACAGCCGCTGGTACGCCGATACCAAGGATTATGGCGATCTTCTGATGGAAGACATCGCCATCCGCGACTTCATTCATGAAGAGTGCAAGCAGGCGGGTATTTCCCGCGTGATCATCGAACGTCCGCACAAGAAGTGCCGCGTCACGGTGCACACTGCGCGTCCTGGCGTGATTATTGGCAAGAAAGGCGCAGACATCGAAACCCTGCGCAAGAAAATCGCCAACATGACCTCCAGCGAATTGCACCTCAACATCGTTGAAGTGCGCAAGCCCGAGCTGGATGCCCGCCTGGTTGGCGAAAGCATCGCACAACAGCTTGAGCGTCGTGTATCCTTCCGTCGCGCCATGAAGCGCGCGGTGCAGAACGCCATGCGCATGGGTGCCTTGGGTATCCGGGTTAACGTCGCGGGCCGCCTTGGCGGTGCCGAGATCGCCCGGACCGAATGGTACCGCGAAGGTCGCGTGCCGCTTCACACTCTGCGTGCCGATATCGATCATGCACATGTCGAAGCGACCACCGCTTATGGCATCATCGGGATCAAGGTCTGGATCTTCAAAGGCGAGATCATGGAACACGACCCCCAAGCGCGTGACCGCAAGGCACAGGAACTCCAGGACGGTCCGGCCCCACGTGGTGCCGGTGGCCGTCGCTAAGGGAGCGTAACCAATGCTACAACCCAAACGCACTAAATTCCGCAAGATGTTCAAGGGCCGGATTTCCGGCGAGGCAAAAGGCGGTAGCGATCTGAACTTTGGCACCTATGGCCTCAAGGCGCTTCAGCCTGAGCGTGTGACTGCACGCCAGATCGAAGCGGCTCGTCGTGCCATGACGCGTCACATGAAACGTCAGGGCCGTGTCTGGATCCGCATTTTCCCGGACACTCCCGTAACCTCCAAACCCACCGAAGTTCGGATGGGTAAAGGTAAAGGTTCGGTGGATTTCTGGGCGGCCAAGGTCAAACCCGGCCGTGTGATGTTCGAACTGGACGGCGTGACCGAAGCCGTGGCGAAAGAGGCCCTGCGCCTTGCCGCGATGAAGTTGCCGATCAAAACCCGGATTGTGGTCCGCGAGGACTGGTAATTCCTGGGGTGAAAGCCCCGCCTGAAAAAAGAAACCCCTGCCGAGAGATCGGTGGGGGTTTTTGTTGTTCGACCCTTTACGAATTCCCGCCATGATGTTGGCTTGGCGCGGCCTGGTTTCGCCGCCAAAGCGGTGACCTGGGTGTCCCGCCGACGGTAGGCATCGGCAGGCAGGGATGAGTTCACCCTGCGGCTTGCGTTGCCCGGTCTATTGTCGCCTTGATTGCGGAAATGCGGGCGAATTGGGATCGCCCCTTGCGGGCAATGGTCCACAGATCGTGAAACCGTCTTTCGTGAAGGGCATAAATTGATAGAGCTTCAGGATGTGGAAATGCGTCCACACCGGATTTGGGCAAGATCGTATATCCAATGCCCTTGGCCACCGGGATCGGGATCTGGCCAATTTGGTTTACAAAGGTTCGGATCTTTAGGTGCTCTGCGCCTTGGTATTCATCTGGAAAGTTTTTTTGCAGCAATTCATTGGCATAGGCAAAACCATCCGGGTGGGCAACAAAGCCAAGGATGTTCAGGCGCTGTAAGGTGAGACCATCGGTCGGAAAACCTGCGGGCAGGACCAGACATAATTCTTCTTTGGTGAGCAAGGATGTTTCAAGTTGGGGGTGATCCATCCGTTCCGTGACGATGCCCAAATCAAGATCGCCGTCGAGAACCCCGTTCACGATACCGGCCTGCGGTGTTGCGTTCAAATGGATGACAAGGTCCGGGGCCTGTTGCATACGCTCCAGCAGATGGGGGTAGAGCCACAGCGCGAAGCTACCCGAGCACCCGATACGGACGGTGCCAACATCTGGTTCGTCCACCTGAACGATCTCTTTCAGGGCCTGCTCTTGCGTGCGTCTGGCCTTGCCAACAGCAAAAACAGCTTCCCCCGCGGGCGAAAGGGTAAAGGTTTTGCCGTCTCTGACAATCAGCGGCTTCCCAATCTGGTCTTCCAGTTTGCGCAAATGTTGCGATACGCCGGGTTGCGTCATGCCCAGCTGATCAGCCGTTCGTGTAAAATGTCCGACCTGGCATAGGGTCGTAAAGGTTTCCAGCCATGTGGCATTGAGCACAGATCATTCCATGGTGTTATCAATATCATGAAATATCATAATTTCAGGTTTGGTGTTGGTCCAGTTAAACCGGTGACAATAACCGGAAAAGGATTACGTTATGCACCCGACACCACGCACATTTTCACACATCGGGCTATCTGTTCCCGATCTGGACAAAGCCATCAAATTCTACGGTGATGTCCTTGGGTTCTATGTCATCATGGAACCAACAGAGATTATCGAAGACGGCAGCGACATTGGGCAGATGTGCACCGATGTGTTTGGTGCCGGGTGGGGGCGTATCAGGATCGCGCATCTTGCGACCGCCGACCGCGTCGGGTTCGAATTGTTTGAATTCGAAGGACACCATGCGCCGGAGGAAAATCTTAAGTTTCGCCAGCATGGGACGTTCCATTTCGCGATCCAGGACCCCAATCTTGAAGACCTTCTTGCGAAAATTGTTGCGGCTGGTGGGAAGCAACGCATGCCCGTACGCGAATACTTTCCCGACGAGAAACCCTATCGGATGGTCTATGTCGAAGATCCGTTCGGCATCGTGTTCGAGCTATACAGCCATAGCTACGAGCTGACGTATTCGGCGGGGGCGTATTCCTGAATGAAAATGCCGATTGGGGTCTTTATCGGCAACCGTGTCAGGTCGTCAGCGACCAAGCGGTGCGCTGGACTTCGGGTGCAAGCACGGGCCAAATTGGATATGCGGCCAAACCGGATATGTGGCCCAATGTCTCAACCATCCTCAGTCGAACTTCCGTGACGGGGCCAGCACCTTGGCTTCACCGATCAACACCTTTTTGCCGTCGACGGCACAATGACACTCCAGCGTCACCCGGCGTTTGGCGTGGTCGATCCCGATCACCTTGACCTCGGCATAGACCACGTCGTCGGGGCGCACGGGGGCGAGAAACTTTAGGGTTTGGCCCATATAGACCGTGCCATGGCCCGGTAATTGTTCGCCGATCACCGCTGAAATCAGCCCGGCGGTCAACATGCCGTGGGCAATGCGCCCCTCAAAGATCGTGTCCTGGGCATAGTCGTCGTCCAAATGCACCGGATTGCGGTCTGTCGACACCTCGGCGAACAATTCGATGTCGCGGTCCGTCACCTGTTTGCGCAGGTGACGGGTCATCCCCATTTCGATGTCTTCGATACAGATCGTGCCGCGGGGCATATTGTCCAGCATGGGGGGCTCCATTTTGTCGCCTTCGGGTAATTTTTGCGCGCCCATGTCGGGCATTTCGCAACATAATTACTTTGCAGGCGCAGAAAATCAAGCCTTATTAGGTCAGCGCAGGCGACCTATTGTATAGCTGGGGTTGATGTTTTCGCTTTGAATATAATGGTTTAGGGCCGTTTCATCCGGGCTATGCGACGTTTTGGTTTCTTGTGCCGCCAACCCGCCGGAAATGAACAAGGAATCAATATCTTCGCCCATTGCGCCGTCGATGTCGGTATGGGGGCCGTCACCGATGGCAATGATCGCATTGTCTGCGACACCGGGGCGGATCTCGGCCAGACGGCGGCGCGCCAGATCATAGACCGGGGGATGTGGCTTGCCGAAATAGAGGCTGGTGCCCCCCATTTCAGTATAAAGTGCCGCCACGGCCCCGGCGCAATATTCCCGGCTCTCGCCGCGATCAACGACGATGTCGGGATTGGCGCAGAGCAGTTTCAGGCCTTTTTGCTTGGCAAACAACAGATCCGGGCGCAACACGGCGGGATCGGCCAGGGCGTCAAACGGGCCGGTACAGACGATGCCGTCGGCCTCTTGCAGGGGCACGCGATTGATGGTGACCGGGTCCGAGATCAAATGCAGCGGTTGAAAGAACCGTCCGTCGCGCTGTTCGCCGATGTGATAGACGTTTGAACCAACCGCGCCGGTGAACATTGCGGCGCGGGCGCTGTCGCCGCTGGTGGCGATTGTGTCAAACGCATCATCCGGCACATTCATCTTTGCCAATTGTTCGGCGACCTCGTCACGCGGCCGCGGGGCGTTGGTCAAAAGCACCACGGTGCCGCCACGTGCGCGAAAGCCTTGCAGGGCGGCGACGGCCTCGGGGAAAGCGTCGATGCCGTTGTGCACACACCCCCACAGGTCGACAAATGCCGCGTCGTAATGATCGGAGATCTCGGAAAAGGACTGGATGATCTGGGTCATGAATGCCTCGCATGTCGGTGTGGCTCAGGTGTACGACATGCGGGGCTGGGGTCAACGGGTCAATAGCCGGGGGTGCAATGGCATGCACCGCCCGGTGTTCTGTGATCACCTTCACGGCGCCTGCCACATGGCGAGGTCAAGTGCCGCCGTTTAGGTCCAGCGGGGGGGCGGTTCCGCGGACCTGGGCGATCATCACGCTGTCATTGCCCGTGGTCACGCCCAAGTTCGGATCGCCCTGAGAGGCAAAGATCCCGGCCCTGTGGTTTCCTTGACTGTAGTCGGGGTGGAAGGGCCGGGAATTGCGTATTTCAGGAAGAGAAGAAGGGTCTATCGCGCGTAAGGGTCGGCCAGCGCGGGCAAGATCCGGCCTGTGCAGGCGCCAAAGCCGATTTGATATCCGTCGCCCCGTGCCACGCCGGACAGGGTCAGGGTATCGCCGTCTTCGAGGAAGGTGCGGGTCTCTTCGTTGTCGAGTGTCAGCGGCTCCTTGCCACCCCAGCTGAGTTCCAGAAGAGAGCCGCGCTGATGTTTTTCCGGGCCGGAAATCGTGCCAGAGCCAAGCAGGTCGCCAGAGTTCATCGGGCAGCCCGAGGTGGTGTGATGCGCCAGTTGCTGGGCGGCGGAATAATACATCACGTTGTAATTGGTCTCGGCGATGGTGGTCGGCGCTTTGCCCGCCGGGGCAAGCGTCACCGACAGGTCGATGTCATAAAGCATCGGGCCCGCGTCGCGCAGGTGCGGCAGCAGCTCTTGTTCCCGTGCAGGCGTGTCACAGCGGAAAGGTTCCAGCGCCGCTTTGGTCACGATCCAGGGCGACAGGGTGGTTGCGGTTGCCTTGGCCTGGAACGGCCCAAGCGGTTGGTATTCCCAGGCTTGGATGTCACGTGCGGACCAGTCGTTCAGCAGCACATAGCCAAAGATCATGTCGTCAGCTTCGCGGACGGTGACCGGGCGGTCGGAGGGTGTGCCGACAATGGCCCCCATTTCCAGTTCCAGATCGAAGCGGGCACAGGGGGCAAAGCGCGGCAGGGCGTCGTTCGGGCCTTTCAACTGTCCCCAGGGGCGGCGCACATCGGTGCCGGACACCACAACCGAAGACGCGCGCCCGTTATAGCCAATGGGAATATGCAGCCAGTTCGGGGGCAGGGCGTTTTCCGCCCCACGGAACATCGTGCCGACATTGGTGGCATGGTGGCGGCCGGCATAGAAATCGGTGTATTCGCTGATCAGGAACGGCAGATGCATTTCTGCGGCATCCATGTCGATCAGAAAGGGTTCCACCGTGGCGCGGACGTCGCTGCCGGCAATGAACAGCCCGGTCAGGGTGTTGCGCAACCGGTCCCAGACGTCTGAACCAGCCTCCAGCACTTCGTTCCAGAACGGCACGTCGAACAGCGGCTCTTTGCCGAAGTTCAGCAAGCCGACCTCTTCTGCTGCGCGGCAGTCAAAGATCTTGTCGCCGATCGCCACGCCACAGCGCGGCTCGCCCCCGCCAACCGAAAAGACACCATAGGGCAGGTTGTTCAGCGGAAATTGCGTATCGGGGGCATTGGCGCTTTCGACCCAGCTTTTCATCAGCGGCATGTGGTTTCCTTTGTTAAGTACTGCGCGGGATGCGCATCGCCTTTGCGTCAGGCGGTTATTTGTCAGGTAGCAGTTTTGTCAGGTGGCAACTTTTGCTGCCGCGTCAGGCTGGCGCTCGGGCATGGCGCTGGCGATAGCGTCAATCTGCTGGCAGCGGGCATCAATGTCGATCAGACGCCCGAAAGGGGCCAGATCACATTGCCAGCGGCGGGCGTTATAGAGCTGGCCAACAAGGCAAAGATCCGCAAGCCCGGGGCTGTCGCCGAAACAAAAGGCGGTGTCGGGGCGGATCAGATGTTGAAAGGCGGTGAAGCCCTCGGTCATCCAGTGGTTCATCCAAGCGACCGCATCGTCCTGGGAATGGCCCAGGGATTTCAGGTGGCTTACGACCTTCAGATTGTTGACCGGATGGATATCCAGCGCGATTTGATCGGCTGCGGCACGGACCTTGGCCCGCGCGATTGGATCAGCCGGCAGGAGTGCCGGTTCGGGATAGCGGGTTTCAAGATAGTCGAGTATCGCCATGCTTTGCGTCAACACGGTGCCATCATCCAGCACCAGCGTTGGCACGCCTTTGCCCGGGTTCAGCGTCTGGTACGACTCGTGCCTTTGGTCGCCTGCGACCAGGTCAACCGGCACGATGTCATAGTCCACCGATTTCAGGTTCATCGCCGCGCGGACCCGCAGCGACGTGGTGGATCGCCAATATGAGTATAGCTTCATGTTTTGTCGCTTTCATCACGGGATTGTTCAACACGGGCTTTTTCGTCACGGGCCTCGCGGCGGCGTTGCAGAACAACCGCCACGATCAGCCCGCCAAAGAGCAGCAGGATCGGCAAGATCACCACAAGTTTCAGGGACGCGCCAGTCATCTTTGCCTCACTGCCAGTGCCGACCTATTTCTTGCCCGGCGTGCCATCGAATTTCTTATCCAGATCACTCCAGCAATCAATATAATCATCTTGCAGCGGGGCCTCTTGCGCGGCAAAGGCGGTCAGATGCTGGGGGAACCGGGTTTCGAACATGAACGACATGGTATTGTCGAGCTTCTCTGGTTGCAAATCGGCGTTTGACGCGCCTTCAAAGGCATTGCGATCCGGGCCGTGCGGCAACATCATATTGTGGAGCGACATGCCGCCGGGCACGAAGCCCTGGGGTTTGGCATCGTATTGGCCGTAAATATTGCCCATGAGTTCCGACATGATGTTTTTGTGATACCACGGCGGGCGGAAGGTGTCCTCCATCGTCATCCAGCGTTCGCGGAACAGGACAAAGTCGATATTGGCGGTGCCTTCGACGCCGGACGGGGCGGTCAATACGGTAAAGATCGACGGATCGGGGTGATCGAACAGGATCGCGCCAATCGGGCAATAGTCGCTGAGGTCGTATTTCACCGGGGCATAATTGCCATGCCAGGCCACCACATCCAGCGGGGAATGACCGATGCTGGTTTGATGGAATTGGCCGCACCATTTGACGGTGACTGTTGATGGCGTTTCGCGGTCCTCGAATGCGGCAATCGGGGTTTTGAAATCGCGGCGGTTGGCCATGCAATTGGCCCCGATCGGGCCGCGGCCGGGCAGGTCGTATTTCTGACCATAGTTTTCGCAGACAAATCCGCGCGCCGGGCCTTCGACGACCTCGACCCGATAGACAAGCCCACGCGGAAGGATGGCGATTTCACCCGGCGCAAGGTCGATAATCCCCAGTTCTGTGTAGAACCGCAGCTTGCCCTGTTGTGGCACGACAAGAAGTTCGCTGTCCGCCGAATAGAAATAGGAATCCTGCATGGACTCGGTGACCAGATAGATATGGCTGGCCATGCCGACCTGGGTGTTCACGTCGCCGGCCGTGGTCATGGTGCGCATTCCGGTGATCCAGGTCAGCGGTTGATCGCTGTTGGGCACCGGATCCCAGCGGTATTGGCCAAGCGACACCACATCCGACACCACATGCGGGGCGGTTTTCCAGTAGGGCACGTCGATCTTTTCAAACCGATGGCTGTGTTTGACAGAGGGGCGGATGCGATAACACCAGGTGCGTTCGTTCTGGTGGCTGGGCGCGGTAAAGGCCGTTCCCGAAAGCTGCTCACCATAAAGCCCATAGTTGCATTTCTGCGGGCTGTTGCGCCCCTGGGGCAAGGCACCGGGCAGGGCCTCGGTTTCGAAGTCATTGCCAAAACCGGGCATATAGCCGGGTGTCGTGCCAACCGGTGTCTGGGCCTGGGTCATGGGGCGGTTCATTGTCGGGGTGACTGGGGAATTTGTCATCACGTGTCCTCCTGCTGAGAGAGAAATAATAGTTGAATTTGTAACTAACAACGATTATCCTTCGCGATATGACAAATAATAGCGCATCAGATGGCGGGTTCGATTTGAACCTGTTCCTGCCCTATCTGCTGAATCAGGCGGCCGAGGTGTCGTCGTTGGGATTTCAGAAGGTGTACAAAGACCGCTACGGGATGCTGGTGACCGATTGGCGGGTGTTCTTTCATCTTGGGGTCTATGGCCGGATGACGGCGCGGGATATCGGGCGGTTGGCCAATATCCACAAGACCAAGGTCAGCCGCGCTGTTGCCAGGTTGGAGGCGCGGCGCTTTCTGATCCGTCAGGAGGATGACGCAGATCGGCGGGTGGAACATCTGATGCTGACCCCAATGGGGCAGGCGGCCTATCGTGATCTGTATGGTGTTGCCGAGCAATATGATGCGGCGCTGGTGGCCGGGCTTGACCCCGACGATGTTGTTGTGCTGCGCCGGGTCTTGCAACAGCTTGCCGGCCGGGCAACCAAAAGCAGGGTCTAGACGGGCAATCGGCGTGTTCTGTCCCAAATGCTGGGCAGGATGGCAATCAAAGCTTGATTTGTTGCAGCGGGGCAGACACCCCTTGAGGTAGACCAAAGACAGGTGGCTCATAGACAGGCAGACCAAAGACAGGAGGGCCAAAGACAGGCGACCTGCGGCGTGCGGTTTACCGGTGTCTGAAATGCCAGGCCGACGGCCTTATCGCGCCAACTTGAAACCAACTGCCATTGGGTTACGTCCCCAAACGACCGCTGCGCCCGATTTTTTCAAACCTCCAATACGGAGCCCCGATATGTTGCTACAGATCAAGTCCTATCTGCATTATCGACTGTCGGCGGAAACCGATATTCTGCTGCAAATCGAGGCGGCGATCCTGCCGGATCAACGGATCATCGCCCCCTATCTGCAACCCGGCCCGACCTTGCATTTCGCGCGCGTCAACGCCGAAAGTTCGGTGGGAGAGCGGATCTGGATGCGGGTGGCGGGTGATTTCACCTGCCAATACCGCGCGTCGGTCGAGGTCGATCGCGCCAACCCGGATCTCAATGCGCTGGCGTCGGTGCCGCCGCATCTTTTGCCGGGGGGCGTGGTGCAATATCTGATGCCGTCACGCTATTGCCCGTCGGATCAATTCCAGAATTTCGTGATCGAGGAATTCGGCTCACTGTCGGGCGGGGCGCGGGTGATGGCAATTGCCGATTGGGTGGCACGCAACATCCGCTATGTGCCGGGGGCCAGCCACGCGGGGACAACCGCGCTGGACACATTTGTGCAACGTCAGGGCATTTGCCGGGATTTCGCCCATGTGATGATTGCCATGGCGCGGGCCTCGACCATTCCGGCGCGGTTTGTCAGCGCCTATGCGCCGGGGGTCGAACCGCCCGATTTTCATGCCGTGGTCGAGGTGTTTCTGGATGGCGGCTGGCAGTTGTTTGATCCGACAGGCATGTCCACCGCCAGCACCATTGCCCGCATCGGCGTGGGGCTGGATGCGGCGGAAACCGCGTTTCTGACCAGCTACGGGCCTGCGGAATTGGTGACACAGACGGTTTCGGTGGTCGAAACCGCCGCCAGGAATGGCTAGGCAACATGCAAAAAGACACGCGCGCCGAGGGCGCAAAACTTCGTCCCGGGTTCTTGCGGGAAATGAAACGCGGCGAAGAGGCGGCGGTGGATGCGCTGTTGCACACGGCGTTCGGGCGCAAGACCGAAGCGCAGTTGATCGCGCAATTGCGCAAATCCGGTGCCATTGCGGGCGAAAGCGTCCTGCCGCTGGGCCGGGGTGTTGCCGGTTACTTCGCCCTGTCGATGATGGTCAAACCCAAGAGCTGGCTCTGTCTGGCGCCGGTGGCGATTGCCCCGGAGTGGCAGGGGCAGGGCTTTGGCCGCCGTATGCTTGGCATGTTGTCGGGCTGGGCCGGGGCCAGCGGCGCGACGATCGTGGTGTTGGGCGATCCGGCATATTACGAGCGGTGCGGATTTTCACAGGCGCGGGCGGCGCGGCTGTCCTCGCCTTATCCGATTGCCCATACATTGTTGATGGCGCCGGGACAGGACATACCAGAGGCAGAATTGGTCTATCCTCGCGCGTTCGGCTGAGGCTTTTCGCGCCTCTCATCCGCCCTGACAGGCGTCTTCGATTGTTCTTGTCAATCCGGCCGGGATCGGTGCAACTCTCTGCATGTTTCAGGCCAAAACCCAAAATCCCCCGCTTGCCATTCTTCTGATGCTTGGCGCGACGGTGTTCATCGCCAGTTCAACCGCCTTTGCCAAGGCGTTGGGCGCCGGCGCGATTGCCGGTTCCATGCATCCCTTGCAGGTCACATTCGGGCGGTTTCTGTTCGCGGGCCTGTTTTTCGCGGCATCGTTGGGGTGTCGCGGCTGAAATATACAAGGGTGCATTGGCGGCTTCATCTGCAACGCACCAGCTGTGGCTGGGGCGGGGTGACGTTGATGTTTGCCGCCGTGGCCGCGATCCCGCTGGCGGATGCAACGGCGATTTCCTTTCTCAACCCGGTGTTTGCAATGATCCTCGCGATCCCTTTGCTGGGGGAGCGGGTCGGCCCGGTGCGTTGGGCGGCGGCGGGGTTGGCCTTTGTCGGGGCATTGGTGCTGTTGCGGCCCGGAACCGGCGCGTTTCAGCCCGCCGCCTTGCTGGCGCTGGGCGCGGCGATGTTGCTGGGGCTGGAGGTGATCTTCATGAAGCGTCTGACCGGGCGAGAGGGGCCGTTGCAGGTGCTGTCGATCAACAACGCGATCGGCCTGGGCATCGCGACATTGGTGGTGCTGGTCTTTGGGCGCGGGGTCTGGGTCTGGCCCACGCTCGCGCAATGGGGCGGTATGGCGGGGGTTGGCCTGTCGATGGCCCTGGCCCAGAGTTGTTATCTGAATGCCGTGTCCCGCGCCGAGACCAGTTTTATCGTGCCGTTCAGCTATGGCACGTTGATTTTCGCCGCAGTGATTGATTTCGGCGTCTTTGGTGTGGTGCCGCGCCCAGTGTCGGCGCTGGGCGCAGCGATTATCATTGCCGGCGGCGCCTTGCTTGCATGGCGCGAGGGGCGGGCTGCCACCCGGCGGTCCGCAGCGGGGGCTGCCCCTAGGCCTTGAGCCGCGTGCCGCGCCGGAACATGGTCCAGCCGATAAACCCCACCGCAAGAACCGAAACGATGGACACCGCCAGCCCCAACCAGGGCGACGAATCAGAGACCCCGACCATGCCATAGCGCACACCGTCGATCAGATAGAACATCGGGTTGATATGGGTGATCTCGCGCAGTACCGGCGGCAGGGCCTGAACCGAATAAAACGTACCGGACAAAAAGGCCAAGGGCGTCACGATGAAATTGGTGATCGCCGCCATTTGATCGAATTTCTGTGCCACGATGCCGGCAATAATGCCCAAGCCCGCCAGAAACGCCGCGCCCAGGATGACAAACACCAGCATCCAGACCGGATGGGCAATGCCAATCCCGAGGAACAGCACCAGACAGGTCGCAATGACAATTGCCACCACAACCCCACGCGCCACGCCACCCGCCAGATAGCCGATCACCAGCTCCAGCGGCGACAGCGGCGGCATCAGCGTATCCACAATATTGCCCTGTACCTTTGAAATCATGATCGAGGACGAGGCATTGGCAAAGGCGTTCTGGATCACCGTCATCATCAGGATGCCGGGGGCAATGAAATGGGTGAACGGCACCCCCATGACATCGCCGCGCCGTGGGCCGATGGCGATGGAAAAGATCAACAGAAACAGACCGGCGGTCACCAGCGGCGCCAACAAGGTCTGGGTCCAGACGGCAAGGAATCGCTGAACCTCGCGCTGGCACAACGTGAACAGTCCAAGCCAGTTCACCGCGCCAAAGCGCCGACCGCCCATGTCCAGTACGGTGCTTTCGGGTGTGTGCCCTGTTTCGCCCATGTTGATTCTCCCTTACCGATTCGCGGCCTTGTAACTCAGCCACGAGTGACTAGAATAGGAGCTTGACCGAAATTCCAAGGGCAGCCCGTACATGAGGCTGCTTTTCTCGTAAGGATACCCGATGGCCTGGACCGATGAACGCGTCGAATTGCTCAAAAAGATGTGGGGCGAGGGGCAATCCGCCAGCCAGATCGCCAAGGAACTGGGTGGTGTGACGCGCAATGCCGTGATTGGCAAGGTGCACCGGCTGGGCCTGTCGAACCGGGCCGGCGTTGGCCCCGCGGCCAAACCGGAACCGGCCAAGGCGGCGAAGGTCGAGCCCAAGATCAAACCAGTGCCCAAGGTCGAAGCCAAGCCAAAGGCCGAACCGGTGGTGGAAACCGCAGTTGTGCCCAAGCCGGTGACACCGGCCCGCCGCCAGATCATCCCTGCCGGCCAGCCGCTGCCGCCGCAACCCTCGGCGAATGAGATCAGCCCAGAGGCGCTGGCCAAAGTGAGCGAAATCGAAAAGAAGGCCAAACGCCTGACCTTGATGGAGCTGACCGAACGCACCTGTAAATGGCCGGTTGGCGACCCTGCGACAGATGATTTCTGGTTCTGCGGGCTGCCGGTGAAACAGGGCAAACCCTATTGCGAGGCACATGTCGGCGTGGCGTTTCAGCCGATGTCGTCACGCCGCGACCGCCGCCGGTAACAGGCCGGTCACCGCCAGCGCCGTATTGGCGGCTGCAAAAACCCGCGCAAGCGCTGCCCACAGTCGGGCCGCTTGCCCCGTTTGACGGTACTTGTTTGTTGGCTGGGGGCGGGGGTGTGACCGGTGCTGACAGGGCACTCACACCGACAGCGCGCGGGGCGGGTTAGCGCGCCGCGCAGCCCTGGATATCGACCGCGTGATCGTGCCCCAGCACGGTGAACCTGAGCCGGGAACGATCCACCGCAAATGCCGTGCCGTTGACGTGGCTCATTTCTGTGACGGCAATCAAGTCGCGGCCTTCACGACGGGTCACGGCCTCGGACACCCAGATCGCCGGATTGGCGGTTTCGATCACCACAAATTCGGGCCCGCCCGCCGATGCCATCGGGATCGAGGCGGTCACGGTCATGCCCCCCGCCTGTGGGGAAATGCGGCAGGTGACCTTGCCCACTTTGGCCTCAGCCGCGCTCAGCGGTTGGTCCACCATTGCCGCCACCAGCCGTGGGTCACGGGTGCCACTGCGCGGCAAGACCCCGGAAAAGGTCAGCGTCGCCGGAACGCAGATGTCCTTGCAGACGCCCAATTCCATCTGGGCCCGCAATTGCACCTCGCGCCCCGCTGCATCCGGTCGGATCACAAAGGGAATCACCACATCGCCGGGATAGCCGATCGAGGTCATGCCATTCTGGTCCATCACCCGCGGCGTCGGCCAGACCGGGCGCAGATCACCGATGTTGCGGCTGCCGGACCAGTTGAACCGCGGCGGAATTCCGGCATCACCGGGGCTGCGCCAATAGGTTTTCCATCCCGGTTTCAGGTCGATCAAAAGACCAGCCACATGGCTGCCATCCGCCTGACGCCAGCCCGGCAGAAATTCCGCCCGCGCAATTTCCTGGCCCGGCGACTGTTGTGCTACCGCTGCCGTCGCCCCCGAAAGACCCAAGGCGCAAACGACAATTTTCATCAAATTTCGCATCATGCCCCCAGACCTGCGCCAAAGCCGACGGAAATCCAACTCACTTTGTAGCGAGACTTGCGTGTTGTGTCCCAAGCGACCATCTTTGTCGGGCAATGTGACTCTGGGGAGACCATCGTAATGGCCAAAACGCTGTCGGATATTGGCAATAGTGACCTGACCGGGCAACTTCTGATTGCCATGCCGGGCATGCTTGATCCGCGGTTTGCCCATTCGGTGGTGTATCTTTGCGCCTATTCCGACGAAGGGGCGATGGGGCTGATTATCAACAAACCGGTGGCGGATCTGTCGCTGGGCAGCCTGTTGTCACAATTGGATATTTCGGTGACCGATGATTTTGCGCCGGGGCCGCTGCATTTTGGCGGACCGGTGGAGCAGGGGCGGGGGTTTGTGCTGCACTCGCCGGATTACGAATCGCCTGTGGCGATGCTGGCGGTGGATGACAGCATGTCGATGACCGCCACAGTGGACGTATTGGAAGAGATCGGTGCCGGACGCGGGCCGCAACGGCGTCTGGTGGCGCTCGGCTATGCCGGGTGGGGGCCGGGGCAATTGGAAAACGAACTGGCCCAAAACGGGTGGCTGACCTGTGACAGCGACCCTGATCTGGTGTTTGACCTTCCGGATACGGAAAAATGGGAGGCGGCACTGGGCACGCTGGGGATTGATGCGCTGGCCCTGTCGGCCACGGCGGGGCGGGCATAAGCGGGCGAGCATTAGACGGCACAGTCCCGGACCTGATCCGGGACCTCCGCGCAAACGGACGATAGGTCCCGGATCAAGTCCGGGACCGCGCAGGTCGCCTAGGCCGCCGTCCAGATCCAGGCACCATCATCGCGACGTGCCCGCGTGGCGCGGCCCTCGTGCCAGAGGTGGATGCAATGTGACATCGCTTCGACCATGGCCAGGCCATATTCGCCTTCGCCGATTTTGCGTTTGAACAGCGGGGCAAAGCATTCGGCGGCGCTGTGCGGCGTTTGCAGGTGGTCCGCCAGCCGGGCAAGCGCGCCATGATGATTGTCGATCAACTGTTGCAACCGCATCGACACCCCGGTGAACGGCAGCTTGTGCCCCCCCAACACCAAATGATCCTCGCGCGCCATAGGCAGGAACCGCTCACAGCTTTCCAGCCAATCCGCCACCGGATCTGCATCCGGCTCGGTCGCATAAACGCCGATATTGGAGGAAATCGAGGGCAGGATCTGATCCCCGGCAATCACCAGATTGTCGTCGAGGCTCCAGAAGGTGAGGTGGTCCGGCGCATGGCCATGGCCGAAATGCACAGCCCAGCGCCGCCCGCCGATGGTGACCTCATCCCCCGCTTTCAGGCGGTGAAAGCCCAAGGGCAGCGGTGCCACGACATCGGAAAAGTTGAAGGGACGTTCGCCCATGCGTTTGGCCAAAACGTCAGGATCCATGCCGCAGGACCGCCAGAACGCCAGCGTTTCCGGCGTTGGCCGATCCTGTACGTCCAGCGACAACATGCGGGCAAACAGCCATGCGGTGCGGCTGGTCCACAGCGTGGCGCCATGTTCTGTCTGAAACCATCCGGCCAGACCGATATGATCCGGGTGGTGATGTGTGACGATGACGCGGCCGATCGGCTTGCCCGCCAGTGGCCCGGACAAAAGTCTTTGCCAAATGGCGCGCGCGCGTTTCGTGTCAATTCCGCTGTCAATCACGGTCCAGCTGTCGCCGTCGTCCAGCGCATAGATATTGACATGATCCAACGCCATCGGCAGCGGCAACCGCATCCAGAGCACGCCGGGTGCGACCTCGGTTGCGGTGCCTTCGGCGGGTGGTTCGGGCCAGGGGGTGCGGATGCCGGGTGCGCTGCCGTCCATTACGAGGCCAGATCTTCCGGCGTCAGCGCATAGAGGGCCGCCGCCCCGGCACCTGCCTGCTCCAACAGGCTGGCATGTTCTGGCAAAAGCCGCTCCACATAGAAGCGCGCCAGCCTGCCGCGTGCGCTGTCTGCGCCTTCGGCGGCTGCCGCTTTCAGGTGGAAATGCCCGCCCAGCACGCGCGCAAATCCCATCAGGAACGGCACGGCGCCGGCAAATCGTGCATTCATGTCGGATTTTTCCACCATTGCATCGACCACTTCGCGCAGGGTTTCAGACGCCTGCCAGACCGGTTCCGCCAGATCCGGCAGTGTGGCGCGCAGCCCCTCTGCATGGGCCTCGACCTCGTCCAGAAGGGCGTTCATCGCGTCGCCGCCATCCATCATTTTGCGCCCGACAAGGTCCATCGCCTGAATGCCATTGGTGCCTTCGTAGATCGCGGTGACGCGCACGTCGCGGTAATACTGGGCTGCTCCGGTTTCTTCGATGAACCCCATGCCCCCATGCACCTGCACACCCATTTCGGCCACGCGCATGCCGGTTTCGGTGCCAAAGGCCTTGGCGATTGGTGTCAGAAGTGCGGCTCTTGTGGTCCAGTTTGCGTCGCCCGTGGCATGGCCCATGTCGATTGCCTGGGCACAGGCGACGGCAATGGCGCGTGCGACAAAGGTGTCTGCCCGCATGGTGGCCAGCATACGGCGCACATCCGCATGGTCGATGATTGTGCCGGTGCCGCCCTCGATCGGGCTTCGGCCCTGTTTGCGATCCAGCGCATAGGCCAGCGCGGTCTGGGTCGCAGCCTCGGCCTGGCCCAGACCCTGAACGCCGACCCCAAGGCGCGCGTTGTTCATCATGGTGAACATCGCCCGCATCCCGTCATGCGCTTCGCCGACCAGCCAACCGGTCGCGCCATCGTATTCCATCACGGCAGTGGGCGAGCCATGCAGACCCATTTTGTGTTCCAGCGACACCACCCGCAGCGAATTGGCCGCGCCCGGTGCGCCGGTTTCATCAGGAATGAACTTCGGCACAAGAAAGAGCGAGATGCCCTTGGTTCCCGGTTTGCCATCGGGCAGACGCGCCAGCACCAAATGGCAGACGTTTTCGGAAAAATCGTTATCCCCCAGGAGATAAAGATTTTCTGTCCTGAAACCGCATAGGTGCCGTCGCCGTTTGGTTCCGCCTTGCTGCGCAGCGCGCCAACGTCCGACCCGGCCTGCGGCTCGGTTAGGTTCATCGTGCCGGTCCATTCGCGGCAATCAGCTTGGGAATATACAGCGCCTTCAACGCATCCGAGGCATGGTTTTCCAAGGCCTCGATCTGGCCCTGGCTCATCAGCGGGGCCAGCTGCAAGGACAGACACGCCCCCGACATCATGTCATTGACCGCAGTGGTCAGCATCATCGGCAACCCCATGCCGCCATGCTCTGGTGCGGCGGACATGCCGATCCAGCCCCCTTCGCCGATTGCGCGATGTCCTTCGGCAAACCCGGGCGAGGTGCGCACAACGCCGTTTTCCAACACCGCAGGGTGCAGGTCGCCGTTGCGTTGATATGTCGTCAGCTTCTCTTCGCAGAGCCGCGCAGCCTCGCCCAGAACGGCCTTTGCCATTTCGGCTGTCGCTTCGGCAAACTTGTCGGTCGCGGCAACAGGGGCGAGCGGCACAATGTGACGCAGGATGACATCATAGTCGTTGAGCGGGGCGGAATATGCCATATATTTTCCTTGCAAAGTCTTTGCTTTAAGCCTAAACTTTAGCTATACGCCTGCGAAATTCTGCGACAACCGAAACGCGGCGTCACAGGGAAGGTTGTGCTGACCGATGACTGATTTTGACCGATGACTGATACTATTGCTGAGCCGATCATCACAGCGCGGCTTGATCCCAAGGGGGATGGTATTGCAGGCGCGGTAAAGGTTTTGGCGCAGGGGGGGCGTGTCGCTTTTCCAACGGAAACGGTGTACGGGTTGGGCGCGGATGCCCGCGACGGTCAGGCCGTGGCCGGGATTTACGCCGCCAAAGGCAGGCCCAGTTTCAATCCGTTGATTGCCCATGTGGCAGATGTGGCCACCGCGCAGCGCTATGTGATCTGGGATGATGTCGCCGACCGGATTGCGGCGGCGTTCTGGCCTGGGCCCTTGACGCTGGTCCTGCCATTGCGGCCCGATGCGGGGATCTCACCCTTGGTGACGGCGGGGCTGGACACGCTGGCGCTGCGCCTTCCGGCGCACCCGCTGGCGCGGGAGCTGCTGCGGGCTTTTGACGGGCCTTTGGCCGCGCCTTCGGCCAATCTGTCGGGGCGGATCAGCCCGACAACAGCCGAACATGTACTGGCCGATCTGGACGGGCTGATCGAGGCGGTTCTGATGGGCGGGGCCTGTTCCGTCGGGGTGGAATCGACGATTTTGGCCTTGGCCCCCGAACCGACCCTTTTGCGCCCCGGTGGATTCCAGGCCGAGGCGCTGGAGGCCATGTTGGGTGTCCCGCTGGCCAGCGGTGGCTCGGCAGAGACCCCGACATCGCCGGGGCAATTGCTGTCGCATTACGCGCCTTCCGCCGGGCTGCGGATGAATGCGCAGACGGTCGAACAGGGTGAGGTTCTGCTGGGCTTTGGCCCGGTCCAGGGCGACATGTCGCTGTCCCCCGCTGGCGACCTGCAGGAAGCGGCGGCGAATTTGTTTGGGGCGTTGCACCTGCTTGACAGGGGCGGCCCCAAAGGGATCGCCGTGGCCCCGGTGCCCGATCATGGGTTGGGACGGGCCATCAATGACCGGTTGCGCCGGGCCGCCGCCCCACGGGATTAGGCCCGCAGGCGGAACCGCATTACCGTCGGTTGGTCACTTTGTCATGCAGCCGCAGGACAATCCGGCTGGCGGTTTTTTCAAAGAACGCGGCAGGATCGCATGGACCAATGCCGCGCCGGCGGCAAGAAACAGCAGACCCGAAAACCGCAGGGCAAAGCGCAGGTGCTGGCCATAGCTTTCGTTGACCGAAGCGGGATGTGCGGTGAAAAAGGCGACGGGACCGTGTGAAGGCATGGGGTTCTCCTGCTGTTTGCAAAGATCTTGTTGGTGACAAAATACCAAACCATGGCGGTCAATCCGTCCCAAATCTTCTTGCTTTTGCGTCTGTCTTTGGGACATGATCCCATCAATGACCCAGCTTGACGCATTTGATCTCAAGATTCTGCGGGCGCTGCAGAAGGATGCCAGCCAGAGCATGGATGCCCTGGCCGAGGCGGCCAGGCCTGTCGCGCAATGCCTGTTGGCGGCGGATGCGCATGCTGGAAGAGGCGGGGGTGATCCGGGGGCGTGTCGCGCTGTTGGATGCGGCCAAGGTCGGCTGCCCGCTTCAGGTCTATGTGCTGGTGCGCACCAATGCCCATGATGCCGCCTGGATGGAGAAATTCGGCCGCGCGGTGCAGCTTTTGCCGGAAATCACCGCCGCGCATCGCATGACCGGCGATCTGGACTACATCCTGCGGGTCCGGGTGGCGGATGTGCCGGCCTATGACGTGTTCTACAAGAAATTGATCGCCATGGTGCCGCTTTCGGATATCTCTGCGAGTTTCGTCATGGAAGATATAAAAGACACCACAGCAATGCCGTTATGAGCCGAGGTTCCATGCAAGAACATGATATTTCCACCACCGCCGAAGCGGCAGAAGCCGCGGCCTTGCCACGGCGAATCGAAGTGTACACAGAGGGCCAGGCGCCCGCGAAGGGCCTGCCACCCGCGGATTGTCTGACCAATCGCCCGGTGGCGCAAAAGAGCGCGGCAGAATGGGCCTATGAGCGGCTGGTGCTCTATATCCGCGATTTCGAGGCCGGATTGGACAACGAACACGAGGTGGCCATGGGGTTCACCGGCGGTCAGGCCGGGATCTTGCGGATTGAGGGCATGGGTTATTTCGATCCCGACATCATCACCTTTCATGGCACCGATGCCCAGGGTATCCGCACCCAATTGGTGCAGCATGTCAGCCAGTTGAACGTGCTGCTCCGCGCGCTGCCAACCCAGGTCGAAACCGCCGCCCCGCGCCGCATCGGGTTCCGTTTGGCGGAGCAATTGGAAAAAGTCGCCCGCGAAGCTGACACCGAAGCGACATAATCGCGCGTTAGACCGGCGATATCAGCTCGAGGCGTGACAGCCCAAGAGGAATCCGTTACATCGACCGGGAACACGATCCAAAGGACCAATGACATGGCTGAACACAAACACGGCGAAATGGACATCTCCGTTCAGGAAGACACCTTTAACGGCTTTATCACTGCGTCGACGCGCGTGGCGGTTGCGTCGATTCTGGTGCTGATTTTCCTCGCCATTTTCAACAGCTAAGCTGTCTTTCGGGGGCAAGATCCGATGAAGAAACTGATTGTGGCCTTTGTCGGCCTTGCCCTTCTTGCGGCATGTGGCACAACGTCAGAACGGACACGCTATGACGATGCGGAAACCGTGGCGCGCGCGGCCTATCGCCATGATGGCCCGCCTGCGCTGACGCTTTATACCATGGTGAACGCCACCACCGGGGCCGCGCGCATACCAGTTTGATGATCAACGGCTCGCAGCGGGTGATCTTTGATCCGGCGGGGTCGGTGCAGCATTCGCAGATCGCCGAACGTGCCGATGTGCTTTACGGTATTACGCCGCGGATCGAGAAATTTTATGCCAGCGCCCATTCCCGCAAGACCCACTATGTGGTGATCCAGCGGATCGAAGTCTCGCCCGAGGTTGCCGAAAAGGCGCTGCAACTGGCGATCAACAACGGCGCAGTGGCCCAGGCGTTCTGCGCCAATTCCACATCACAATTGTTGCAGAAACTGCCGGGCTTTGGCGGGATCAAGACAACCTTTTACCCGGTGAAACTGAGCAAGCAATTCGGCGCTTTGCCCGGTGTCGTCACCCGTGAGCTGCACGAGACCGACGACGAAGACAAATCCAAGGCCATCGCTGAATTTGACGCGGAACTGCGGGCGCAAGCGCCGAACTGATTGCGGCCTGAGGCCAGGGGGTGGGCCCTAGGGGCGGCGTCAAAAACCGGCCCATCACCACCACACCACAGACCGCAAGGCCCCGCGCGATCAGCGACGGTTTTGTGCATGGTGCAGAGCGCATGCTTTTGACAGCGGCGCAGCGAACCAATACTGATCCCCCATGATCCTCCGTTGCCATCAGACCCCATGCTATTACCGCCACCCCTGACGGCGGCCTGATGATGCGTTAAGATCACAGAAGCCGCCGCCCACCGGCGGCTCCGTCTATTCAGAGGCGCCTCGGGCCTAATTCCCCGAAGGAGACCTGAATGACCCTCGACGACCTCTGCAACCGCTACCTCGACGCTCTAAATGCTGGCGATTTGGAAGGGGTGCGCGCCCTCTTTACCGCCGACGCCGAGATCGTGTCGCCGCTCTACGGCGTGCGGCCTGCACAGGATTTCTACGCCGAACTCTTTGCCGACACCTCCCGCTCGCAAACGACGCTGCTCAACATCTTTGACCGCTCCATCGAAGGCCGCTCCGTGGCGCTGCATTTCCGGTACGTCTGGACCCTCGCCAGCGGCAAGATCGTGGAATTCGAATGCGTCGATGTCTTTGAACTGACCGAGGACCGGCACCTCTTTGCCCGAATGACCATCATCTACGACACCGCCCCCCTGAGAGCCGACTTCGACGTATCCCGGAAACAAGCCTGAGCTTTGCCAGGTTTTGGGTGACTGGGTGTAATGGGGGGGTTTTGTTGTGGAGGCTGTGAGGGCTGCTGTGGAAGGCGGCCCTCGGCCCATTGCCGCCGTTGCTCGAAGAACCAAACGCTGCGTTGCAGCTTTACTAAAGCTGCCGTTCGATACCTGACGCAACAAATTTTACAGCACAAGGTCGGCAGTGCGCGACAAAGAACTAATTCGCTGCTACTGCGCCAAAGTCCGCTTTCTGGCTTTCGAGTTGGCGAACACCGGTAGTTGTCGCCTGTCACATAAACGGATAAGTTTGGCAAATCCCATGGGTAGTAGCAGTTCTGGATCGAGGCCATCTTGCTCTGCAATTCATGACTAGGAAGAAATCCTTGATTTTCTCTTCAGAATTCGTGAAAAATGAGCCTGAAGTCCAAAAAATGCGGAAAATCACTGGTGGTTGAAGGCTGCCGAATTATGCGAGTTCTGAAATTACTGTCCAAAGCCATCGTTCTGATATCTCTGGGATCGGCTGCGTTCGGTCAGAGCTGCGAAGACGTTGAATACGAAGAAAGTTGCTGGCTTAGAAAAGAAGCCGCTTCATCCAAGATTATGATCTTCGTTCATGGGATCGACGGAAGCGCATCCGAAACTTGGAGCTCTACAGCCGACAACAACGGCCCAACGTGGCCAGAGATTGTCGTAGAAGACAATCTTTTCTCGGATGCCGATGTATTGGTCGTCAACTATCTTTCGACCAAATGGCGTGAGAGTCCAAGCATAGATAGTCTGAGCAGTGACTTTTTCGCAACCGAAATACTCGAACGTGGTATTTTGGATGTGCACCAAAATGGGGTAGCTCGATATCAGGACATATTGTTCGTTGCACATAGCATGGGTGGCCTGATTGTCCGAAATATCATCAATGGACATAAGGGTCTAGCTGAACGGACACCGGCAATTTTTACCTTTGCGACGCCGACAGGAGGAAGCCGACTTGCAAATTGGCTTTCCAGCTTGTCGTCAAGCGCTTCGCTCGAAGACATGGCACAACTGTTTAAGATTCGATATCAAGTGAACGAGAGCGGCGATATCGTTGCTGTAGAAAGCAGTTTCTTGAACGATCTGCGCGATGAATGGCGCCGCAAGGGGCATATGGAAGCGATCACAAGCTTCTGTGCTTTTGAGATAGACCCAACTGTGGGCTGGGGTCCATTGCGGTCGATAGTAGTTGAGAAGCGGGATGTTGAGTTTCTTTGTAACCGAGTTAGAGGGCTCCCGGGGGATCACAACAGCATTGTAACACCAGATGACCCCTGGTCTGCTCACAAGTTGCTAGCAAGCTGGTATCTAGAGATCTATCCTGACCGCTCCTTTGCTTCCACTGTGGAAGAAAATGGGGATGTAGTGCTCATAAAATGCGATACCGATTTCTACGAATTCGAGGAATATGTGGGAATGCAGGGCTTTCTTGACGAACTCGAAGAAGACATGGGTTTGCGGTGGCGTTTTTCGACTTCCCTTCCGAAGGACTGGAGGGATGACTATAGGATCAGAATCTGGGCGCGCCCTGATGCGATCCCATCGATGCTAGTAATGCACTATTCTTGCTTTCAAGAAGGTGGCAACAATCGTGCTAGCTTGTACGAAAGGGCCACAGATATTCTGCGATTTCTACAGAGCCTTGAAAGCACAAGGATTTGCATCGTTTTCTTTTCCCGAGCCTTTAATGAATTTCCAGGCGAGATAGTGACGACCTCAGGCGATGCAGGTTACCGTTTCTATGATGGCGATGATGGAAGGGAGTTTTCTAACGAAACTCTAGAGCGACTGCGAGCAAGTTATTTTCCGCACGGCTGCCAACGCATATTCTCCGTTCCATCGTCCAAAAAAACCTCTCAAGGGATAGACAAATTCGAAAAGGAATTTCGGCTGCAAACGCGTCGGGCTGCTCAGCAAAGCTGCTAACGCAACACCTGTTTCAGCTGAATTGAGTGAAGTTTCAACGCGACGCAGTTCCGGGCGGCTGCAAGTAAACTCTGACCTGATACCAGATAACGGACCTTTGCCCAAAATCGATCGAAATTTGTTCCGCCCTACGGCCGCTGCAACAGAACCGGACGTTCGCATACCGTGCAGCGAAGTGCGAAATGGGCTCCAAGCAGACTTGCGGCAATGCAGCGCGTGGTTTTGCGCAAAATGCCCTGGCACCGGCCTGAGCGATCACACCGGATGACTGCTGTCAGCCCAAAACGGGCATGATCTGATTGTACAGGTATGTTAGTAGCGGACATTTAAACTACTAAACTGGGCGTCTGCACCGCAGGAAAAAGCATCATTTCTCCGTACCGACGCCAGTGGCCGCTTTCGGATTTAGCCGGCAACGCATAGGCGAAATAGTGTCGTTAATAGACACTACGCCATCAAAATTTCGATCACAGCGGTTATTCTGATCAATCAACGGGTTACGGTGCCTTCATGGTGTGAGTGATCTACTTTTGAGGCGGACCATGTTTGGATAAAAAGCCGCAATCAGAGAACAGTTTTGCAAAATTTGGCAGTGGAAGGAGAATTTAGTCTCCTCCCAAAGATCGTGGAGTAGGTGCCCGAACAACGGAACAAAACCTCAAAACATCTTGATCTAAGGGAAAATATTGGGCAACCTAAAACAGGCGGCGCAGCAATAGGCCGTTTGTCGATTTACGATACATTTACATTCAAAATGCAAATATTTAGGCAACAAAACAGAGGATATTGAATAATGAGCGCCCGCAAAGAGATCAATTGGTTCTTGGAAGAGTTTGGTCTAAGAATCGAATCCGAAATCAAAAAGACACCGTTTACTTTGCCTATGTTTGCGGGCATCGCATACCAAGAAACTGGATATCTTTGGTCGCGCATCCGCGAACACGCGGACGGTGAGGAAGCCTTCTTAGATGCCTGCGTCGGGGATGTAATCGGCGCACCGCGCCGCAAAGCGTTCCCTCGAACGCCACAAGAACTCAAAGCGATGCCCAATGGCGTTGAAATGTATGATATCGGACGGAATGCGTTGCAGATATTGGGTAACGTTGCGCCTGAATATGCTAAATATGTCCGCCACAAAAAACGTTTCTGCCGTGGCTACGGATTGTTTCAATATGATCTGCAATTCTTCAAGGAAGACCCCAACTACTTCCTTACAAAAGGTTGGAGAAGCTTCGAGGGAACATTTGGAAAAGCCTTGTCCGAGGCTACGACAAAAGCCAAAGGACTGAAGCTGTACTTAGATCGCAAACTGACCATCGCGGAATCAACAAAGGTTGCGATTGCTTATAATCGAGGGTCATATGATCGAAATCTTGGCTGGAAACAAGGTCATCGGAACGGTGCTGGCGAGTACTACGGCGAGTTGGTCAATCGCTATATAAAACTGGCTACCCGACTAGCTGCTCGCACGACACCGACTTCGCCTGGATTAAACGCTGGCCCTAACAATAGTCTGGGTCGATATATTGTGAACGCACGTTCTGGATTGGTGCTGCGGTCTGCGCCGAGCATTTCTAGCACTCGGTTGACCGTAGCCCCGGAGGGGCAGGTCGTAGGTGTTTTAGGCTTTGCCGGGAAAGACCACGACTGGGCGTTGGTCGATTTGGAAGATGACGGCCTCGCGGATGGCTTCATGGCCTCAGCCTTCTTGATAAAGGCCTAAAAGGCATAATGGTTTCCCTTATAGAGTAACGACTTATAGCTAATTTTTTGCGGTGGAAGCAAACTTACATCCAGAAACTATTACTGTCAGAATTCTGATGGAAACCGACGTCGGCTCTGGCACAGGTGGTTTGATTGACAGAGGAAATTCCGCGACTTCACCCCAATTTACGGGCCTTCTGGAAAGTTTCTTAAGGATTTATTGATGATGGCACACAATAGCAACGAACCTAAAGAAGACGGCGGTTTAGTTCTTACGATTGCGCCTTGGAAGGTAATTGAGAAAGCGCTGTCGGTAAATCCTGATCTGGCAAAAGTTATTGTAACGATTCTTGCCGTATTTGCAGGGGTTGCAATCGTTGGAGTTTGGTTCAAGGATGGCCTTGACACAGGCTTCGCGCTGCAAGTTGCTGGAATAGGCGCCGCAGTATATATAGGACTCACGATACTTGCAAATTTGCCAGGACTGCTGGTGCATACCATAGCATGGTTCGTAGCTGGTGTTTTTATGGCAATCACAACTTTAGCAGTTGTTCAGATCGTTTCAGGCGGGCGGGCACTCCCTGCAGTTTCCGTTTGGTGTCTGTATAATTGGTTTGGCCAAGGTTGTGCTCTAGCTCAAGAGCGCCCAGAAATTCCTATCGAACCCGCCAGTTCCGGAGACAATACTCAGCTGCCCGGAACGCAAGTCCCAGGTCCGCTTTTGGCTGATACTTGGCTATCGGTAAATAGGTCTGAACCTTGGACACACAAAGAGGCTGAGAGGCTTGGCGAAGAACTCGAAAATGCAGGGTGGAACGTCCAGACAAGCCAATTTAATAATGTAGCTGCTGCAGAGGGCACTCTCGAGGTTCGGTATTCGAGTCCAGAATACCGGGAAGAGGCTATAAATTTGGCCGCTGCTCTCCAAAAAATCGTCAGATCAGACACTACTGCCCCTGTACGGGTGTTTGATTTAAGTGCCTCAAAATGGCGAGATCAGACCTCACCGGAGCACATTGAAGTTTGGATCGGAAGGAAATAAATTCATTACTGTTTAAAATGAACGGCTTAAGTTGGGTGTTGAAGGAGCGCTAGTTTGCGTCAATTTATGCTCTTACTCTCGGGGCGTTCCGAAAGCATTCGCAACAGACCACAGATACTTGGATCACGCTCGAACTCACTCGTACCTGGGAAGCGGAGACAGAGCTGCTGACCTGCCCCCCGCGAAATCCCTCACCGTAATGTAGAGTCTGCGCCAACTCTGAAGGAGCAGACAGATGCGAAAGAGTCGTTTCACCGAGGCGCAGATCATCGGTATGATCAAAGAACAGGAAGCAGGGATGCCGACAGCGGAGGTGTGTCGCAGGCACGGGCTGAGCACGGCGACTTTCTACAAGTTGAAGGCCAAGTATGGCGGGATGGAAGTTTCTGAGGCCGCCAGGCTGAAGGCGCTCGAAGACGAGAACGCCAAGCTCAAGCGCCTGCTGGCCGATACCATGCTCGACAACGTCGTGCTGAAAGACTTGCTGGGAAAGAATTGACGACATTGACCAAGCGGCGAGACGCGGCGCTTCGGGCGATGCGGGATCATGACATCTCGCAGCGCCGGGCCTGCAGGCTTGTCGGTGTCGATCCCAAAACAGTCCGGCGAGAACGCCCACCGGACTGTACCGAGATCCGCAAGGAGATGCAGGACATCGCTGCCAAGCGGCGCAGGTTCGGTTACCGCCGGATCGGCGTGCTGCTGGAGCGCAAGGGCATGACCATGAACCACAAGAAGCTCTACAGGGTCTATCGCGAAGAAGGGCTGTCCGTGAAGCGGCGGCGCGGCCGGAAACGGGCGCGTGGCACCAGGGTGCCGATGCCAGTTGCGGCGTATCCCAATGCTCGTTGGTCGTTGGACTTCGTATCCGACAGCTTCGGCGCCTCGCGGAAGTTCCGGATGCTGGCAGTGATCGATGACTGCACTCGGGAATGCCTGTGCCTTATCGCGGACACCAGCCTCTCCGGCGCAAGGGTCGCCCGGGAGCTCAGCGCTCTGATCCGGCTTTACGGAAAGCCCGGCTGCATTGTCAGCGATAATGGAACTGAGTTCACCAGTCGGGCCATCCTGAAATGGGCCGACGAGAACGAGGTGCCGTGGCACTACATCGATCCGGGCAAGCCGCAGCAGAACGCGTTCATCGAGAGCTTCAACGGCAGTCTCAGGGATAAGCTACTGAACGAGGAGATCTTCGACAGCCTGGATGATGCGCGGCGCAAGCTGGCCCTATGGCGTTACGACTATAACACGGTCAGGCCACACTCGTCCTTGGGCAACCAAACGCCGCTGCAAGCGCGCCGTGCGCTTGAGCAATTTGAAAACTCCGCGCCCGGCGCGCTTGCGTCAGACGCGGAAGCCGAATACCCAGATTCAACCTGCAGACTCTCATTATGAATGAGGGACCAGCAGGGGGCAGGTCACTGCCAAACCGGTTTTTTTTTGCAGTGGTTGTTCCCGGACCAGAACCATTGAAAATTCTCGTGCCACAATCCCTTGGCAATAACTACGTTGATTTTGCTCCGTTTTTTTTCCCGGACCACGAAGAGCCGACATTCTCGCTTAACGCATTATCAAGCAATTTGGGCTCACAGCCCGAATTCGCCGCACGCAGCACGAATGACCGCTGTCGGGAAGTCGCCCAAACTTTGCAAACTCCGCTTCCTGCGCATTGCTGACCTTGATGGTTAGTGCAGCATGGTTGGTTAAGCTTTCGCGGTCTTGAATGACCGCTTTTACCGATCTGCAGTAAGATGTGTTCAGGTGCAGCTAAGGTCCGGTTTCCGCCCAACCCGCTCGAAGGCGGAGTTTTGATTTAAATCACTGGCCCTTTCCGCGACGAACCGCGACTGGCGCAATCTTTGCGCAATCCACGATCGGCAAATGCGACCCATCTTGCCTCATGCTGCGCAGGTGGCGGAGGAGCGATGACCCCGCCCTTTACGGCCAGTCCGAAAACCCGCGCCGCAGGTCTTGCAGATCGTCACTGTCGGGCCGTGACACCACCGCGCGATAGGCCCCTGGCGACAGGTCGGTGCGGCGTTTGAAGAAGTGACTGAAGCGCGAGGCATCCGAGAACCCCAAATCCGCCGCAATCTTCTTGAGCGGCAGGCCCGAATTCTCTAGTCGCGCCTTGGCCTCTGCGGTGATGCGTTCATGTACCAACTCGGCCGGGGATCGACCGGTATCGCGTTTGCAGATCCGGTGCAGGCGGTCGTATTCAACGCCCAGCGTGTCGGCATAGCGGGTCACTTTCCAGTGGTCCTTATAGTGCAGCTCGACCAGATGGCGGAACTGGCGCAGGACATTCGTTGCCTCGGCGCTGACCGACGTATCCTCTGGTGTGTGGACGCGCAGGGCCGCGATGAGCAGCAGGCGCAGGAACGCGGACATCGACATGGGCGAGCGGCGTTCGGGTTCTTCAAGCTCATGGGCAAACCAGTCAAACAGCGTCTCGATCTGCGGAACTTTGGGGTCTTCGGACAATACGGCAGAGAAGGGCGTTTCGACCAGCATCCGCAAATGCACCAATTCCGAACGCGCGCCGATCGCGTCCAGGATAATGGCATCGCTCAGCCCCAAAAGCCGCGCGCTTGCCCCCGCTTTCAGTGTCAGCACATCACGGCTGTTGCCCGGCCAGAAGAACAGCGCCGGACCATGGCGTTCATTTTCGTCCTCACCAATCAGCAGGGTGCCACGGGTCAGAAACAAGAGCGTTGCGAATCCGTCAGGAAACCGGCGGCGCAAGGACCGGTTGTGCAAAGCATCGCGCTCGTCTTGCAGTGTGGCGTAGGTATCTTGCATCACGAATCCCAGAATTTCGCATTTAATGACCAGAATCTAACATTACATGCAAAATGCTCCTGCTCTAGTCTTAAAGAGGGGAGGACGGATGCAAATCCGTTAAAAACACATGATACCTTTGACATCGTCACAATTGACCACAGAGCCGCGCATCATTACCCGCCAGAACCCGGCGACAGGGGATGTGGTCAGCCGCGAGATTGCGCATGATCTGGCTGAAAGCCTGCGGTTTGTGTCGCATGCCGCGGCGGCGTTTCCTGCGTGGTCTGCCTTGGCGGTCGATGCCCGTGCGGACCATCTTCGGGCGCTCGCGGATCGGTTGATTGCGGATGGTGACGCGCTCTGCCACGCGATGTGTGAAGAGATCGGAGCCCCACAAAAATGGGCTGCGCATAACGTCACTTTTGCCGCCCGTCTTCTGTATGGTGTCGCGGATCAGGCGGGCGCCTTGCGTCACCCCGAAACGCTGACAGCCGAAAATGACATCATCAGCGAGGCCCATCGCGTCCCCTGCGGTGTCTGCCTTGGGATCGCGCCTTGGAATGCGCCGGTGATCCTGGGCATTCGCGCCATCGCAGCGCCCTTGCTTTGTGGCAATACGGTCTTGTTGAAAGGCAATGAAATTGCGCCGCGTACCTTTCGCCTGATCGGCGACGCGGTGGTTGGGGCCGGGTTTCCGCAAGACGTGGTTCAGGTGTTCCTGTGCCCGCAGGACGACAGCGAAAGGATCGTTGATGCGCTGATCGAGCATCCGGTGGTGCGCCGGGTGAATTTCACCGGCTCGACGCGGATTGGCCGCCGGATCGCCGCGCTTTGCGCCAAGCACCTGAAGCGGCCCTTGCTGGAACTGGGCGGTCAGGCCCCGATGGTTGTGCTGGACGATGCCGATCTTGACCTTGCCGCATCAGAGGCGGTGCAGGGAGCCTACCTCAATCAGGGACAGATATGCATGTCCACCGAACGGTTGATCGTCCAGACCGACGTGGCCGATGCGCTGATCCAAAAGATCGAAAAGCTGCGCGATGCTTTGGTGGTTGGTGATCCCATTGATGCCGCGACGGACATCGGGCCGGTCATTGGCGTCGGTGCGGCAGAGCGTCTGTCCGGTCTGCTCGGCGATGCCGTGTCCAAGGGCGCACGCCTTGTGGGCGGCGGCGGGATGCGGGGTGCTTATTTCCATCCGACGCTGCTCGACGGGGTCGAGGCGGACATGCGGCTCTACACCGAAGAAACCTTTGGGCCGATCCTGTCTGTCACGCGCGTGGCGACCGACCAGGAGGCGGTGACGGTCGCCAATGACAGCGACTATGGCCTTGCCGCATCGGTTTTCAGTGGAAACCCGATGCGCGCGGACCAGATCGCAAGCCAGATCCACACCGGCATTTGCCACATCAACCGGTGCACGGTGGATGACGACCCGCTTGCCCCGTTCGGCGGGGTAAAAGCCAGCGGTTATGGCCGGTTCGGCGGGCGGTGGGCCTTGGACGAATTTACCGAACTACGTTGGATCACAAAAAGAAAAACCCCCTGAATTGGGGATGTCGGGGGGGAACCATGACACGCGCATTCGCGCGGCGCGCATCGTTCGCGCCCGACAAAGCTGCACTTGGCCCACCTGCCAGGAGCGGTGATCCAGACCGGCCATCGCATCACTGAAATCAACAAGTCATTTAGGGAGGAAAACAGATGCTTTTAGGAAAGAACATTGTTGTCACGGGGGCTGCGTCGGGCATCGGGCAGCGCACCGCAGAGCTGGCGCAATCGCAGGGGGCCAATGTGTTCTCGGTCGATCGGAACACGCCGGACAACCCGGTCGGGCATTTCATCGCGGCGGATCTTGGGTCCGCAGAGGGTGTCGCGGCGTTGGTCAACGCATTGCCAAACGGGATCGACGCCCTGGCCAATGTCGCGGGGCTTTCGGGCACGCCGGGCAAAGTGCCGACCATTGCGGTCAACTTTCTGGGGCTGCGTGCCTTGTCGCTGGGGCTGGCCCCCAAGATGAACCAATATGGCTCTGTCATCAATGTGGCGTCCATTGCCGGTTTCGGCTGGCGCAGCAATCTTGAGCGGACGCGCAAAGCCATCGACGTCAAAGGCTTCCCCGATCCTGCGCAATTCTGTGCGGACCACAACATTCAGGATGAAACCTCATACCCCGACAGCAAGGAATTGTTGCTGATGTGGACCTACCGCGCCGCCCATGATCCGGTGTTCAAGGACCGTGGCATTCGCGTGAACGCCGTCAGCCCCGGCCCGGTCGAGACCCCCATTCTTTTGCAGTTCCGCGATGTGCTGGGTGATGACCGCGTCAACGGCGACATCAACCGTGTGGGCCGTGCAGGTACGGCAAACGACATCGCGCCCTCTATCCTGTTTCTGGCATCCGACGGGGCGCGTTGGGTGAACGGCACAAACATTGCATGTGACGGCGGCCTAGAGGCCTCGGTCATGTCCGAAGCCATGAATTTCTAAGGAAAATCAAATGACTGTAAACCTTTTGATCGGTGGCCGCGAGGTCACCGCACAGGACACTCGTACCTATGAACGCCGTGATCCGGTCACGGGGAACGTGGCGACGACGGCCGCAGCCGCAAGCGTGGCGGATGCCTTGATGGCGGTTGATGCCGCCGCCGCGGCCTATCCGTCCTGGGCCGCAACGGGACCGGGTGCGCGGCGCATGTTGCTGCTGAAGGCCGCTGATGCGCTGGAGGCCAAGACTGACGAGATCATTCAGCTGATGATCACCGAAACCGGTGCAACGGCGCCTTGGGCGGGGTTCAATTGCATGCTTGCTGCGGCCATACTGCGTGAGGCGGCCGCTATCACCACACAGATCACGGGCGATGTGATCCCGGTCAACAAACCCGGCAGCCTTGCCATGGCACAGCGCAAACCATTGGGCGTCTGTCTGGCCATCGCGCCGTGGAACGCGCCGGTCATTCTGGGCGTGCGCGCCGTCGCCACCGCCATTGCCTGCGGCAACACGGTTGTGCTGAAAGCGTCCGAGATGTGCCCGGCTGTGCAACGCGCCATTGGAACCGTGTTTCAAGAGGCCGGGTTTCCAGACGGTGTGCTGAACGTGGTGACCAACGCGCCAGAGGATGCCGCAGACATCGTTGATGCGCTGATTTCGGCCCCGGCTGTGCGACACATCAACTTTACCGGATCGACCAATGTCGGGCGCATCATCGCGCAAAAAGCGGCGGCGCATCTCAAACCTGTGTTGCTGGAATTGGGTGGCAAGGCGCCGATGGTCATTCTGGACGATGCCGATCTCGAAGGGGCGGTAAACGGTGCCGCATTCGGGGCTTTCATGAACCAGGGCCAGATTTGCATGTCCACCGAACGCATCATCGTGCACGAAGGCATTGCCGATGATTTTGTCCGCGCCTTCGCGGCCAAGGCGGCCAAGCTGCCCGCAGGCAATCCGCGCGACAAGGTCGTGCTGGGGGCGCTTGTCACATTGGACGCGGCGGAAAAAATGGATCGGATCATTGCCGACGCCGTCGCAAAGGGCGGCAAGGTGCTGGCCGGTGGGACGCGCGATGGCGCGGTTGTCACGGCGACCGTGATCGACAACGTGACGCCCGGGATGCTGATCTATCAGGAAGAGAGCTTTGGCCCCGTCAAACCCATTATCAGGGTGAAAGACGATGCCGAGGCCGTGCGCGTGGCCAATGACACGGCTTATGGTCTGTCGGCATCTGTCTATAGCGCGGATATTTCGCGCGCCATGAAAGTGGCCGATCAAATCGAAAGCGGCATTTGCCACATCAACGGACCCACAGTGGGGGATGAGGCGCAGATGCCATTTGGTGGCGTCAAGGACAGCGGCTATGGCCGCTTTGGCGGCAAGGCCTGGCATCGACAGCTTTACCTCAACCCGCTGGGTCACGATCGAAGACCCCGCACAGCATTACCCGTTCTGATCCATGGCTGATCTGGAACAGAACAAACGCAATGTCATCGCTTTCTATGAGCTGATGTTCAACGATTGCGACCCGCGTCGTGCGGTGGCCGAATATGTGGGGGCGGATTACATCCAGCATAACCCCCATGTGGAGACCGGCAAAGAAGGGTTCATCGCGTATTTCGAACGTATGGCGGCCGGGTTTCCGGGCAAGCGTGTCACCATCAAACGCGCGCTGGCCGAAGGCTGCTACGTGGTCTTGCATTGCCACCAGATCTGGCCGGATGGCCTTGAATACGCGGGCATCGACATTTTCCGGCTCAATGAGGGCGGGAAGATCATCGAGCATTGGGACGTCTTGCAGGAACTGCCGGCAACCAGCGCTCATGACAACGGAATGTTCTGATGAACGTTCCCGGACGGCTGTTCGGGTTGAGCCGAACCGCAACGAACAACCCAAAATCTAGTGAAAATCCAAAGGGAGGAAAAACCATGGCTGGAAGACTCGAAGGCAAAGTAGTGCTGCTCACAGGGGCGGGTGGCGGACTGGGTCAGGCGCAGGCGCGACTGATGGCAAAGGAGGGCGCGATCTTGATGCTCGCCAATTTGCCTGAAGACCCGATTATCGCCGAAGGCAAACCCGCAACAGGCCTGTGGGACAATGCACAAAACGTGGCCAGGGAAATCTGTGATGCCGGTGGTCGGGCAGAGGTTGTCGCGCTTGATGTGACACAGGAAGATCAGTGGGAGGCCGCGGTCGCCAGGACCGTTGCCAGTTTTGGCAAGCTGGACGTGCTGGTGAACAATGCCGGTATTTATTACCATGCGGGTCTGCTGGATCATACGGTCGAAAAATTCCACCAGATTGTGGGCGTCAACCAGTTGGGCACCTTGCTGGGTATGAAGGCGGCGGTTCCCGCAATGAAGGAAAACGGCGGCGGGTCGATCATCAATTTCGCTTCCATCTATGGCATCGCGGGGGCAGGCGTCTCAACCGCCTATCAATCTACCAAGGGCGCTGTCCGTCTGATGACCAAATCAGCCGCGTTGGAGTTCGTAGGCGACAACATCCGCATCAATGCCATCTGTCCGGGCATGTTCGACACCAACCTGTTCGAATCCTCTGTGCCCAAAGAGGCATGGGGCCCGTTGGTCGATCTGGTGCCGATGAAACGCTTTGGCAAGCCTGATGAAATTGGCTACGGCACCGTGTTCCTTGCTTCGGATAAATCCTCGTTCATGACGGGGGCCGATCTGGTGATTGATGGCGGTTACACCTGCCCATAACGCGAAAAGGGCCGCGCAGCCGATGCGCGGCCCGCTCCGCTTGTGCCAGAGGGCAAGACCGGGGAAGATGCCGCGCCGGGGCGATCCGCAAATTTCGAACCTGCGGCATGAAAATCAAATCACAGATGCGCTGCGTTCGGTTACGCGGCAGGGGCGCCTAAACGCTCTCTGTAGCGGATGGGCGGAACGCCCATCATCTTTCGAAATTCGCGCCGAAAGGTTTCAGCCGATCCAAAGCCACAGATTTCCCAGACATCCGACAGCGGAATAGACCCATTCTCAAGCAGTTCTGCCGCCCGCGACACACGCTCTACCTTTAGCCAGTTCAGCGGGGTTGTCCCGGTCTCTTCGTGGAACCGTCTTGCCAGGGTCCGACCGCTTGTTGCCGCTTCGCTGGCCATGCGTTCAATTGGCCATTCTTCGTCAATTGATGCGCGGATGCGGTCCTGGAGTGACGCCAAGCCCGAGCCTGTGCGGGGTTTTGGGTCCGGGCGCGGCACGAATTGGCGTTGGCCCCCATCCCGTTGTGCCGGAAGCACCAGCCTGCGCGCCACAGAAGCAGCCACCTGTGCGCCGTAGTCCTGGCGGATGATATGCAAGCCCAGATCAAGACCGGCGGCAGATCCGGCAGAGGTAAAGACACGGTCGCCTTCGACGAACAACACGTCGGGATCAACCGAAATCTCTGGAAAGCGCTCTGCCAGCATATCCGTGTACCGCCAATGGGTTGTCGCCGATTTGCCGTTCAACAAACCCGCCGCCGCCAGCACAAATACTCCTGAACAGATTGACGCGATCCGGGCCCCCCGGTCATAGGCGGCGCGCAGGGCCTTGCAAAGCGCCTCTGGCACCGGCGTGTCCGCGCCACGCCAACCGGGCACAATGATCAGGCTGGCCTCTTGCAACAGTTCAAGACCGGCGTCGACCTGAATGGTAAAGCCGCCAAGCGCGGCAATTGGCCCGTCGTCCGCGGCCACGGTCGCAAAGCGATACCAGTTTTCGATTTCTGGCCGTGGCAGGGCGAAAAGTTCGACCGCGATGCCGAATTCAAATGTGCACAGACCATCATAGGCGATGGCGCAAACCAAACCGTTTTTTGCGGGGGGCATGGCCGTTTTGGCCATGTTGGCAGAATTTGACTGTGTGTTGTCCATTTCGCCAGTATCGCGATTTTCCCCGGCATGACAAGTATCGGTCATCAACGCAAATCGGAGATGCGCCCATGACCCTTCAGATTGACCTGCTCGCTGCCATCGACACCTATTTTGACGCCATCCATGACTGTGACACAGAGAAGCTGAATGCGGTGTTTCACCCCCAGTCCAGCCTTTTTGATGCCGATCAGGGCACCGTGTTCGTCGAACCGATCGACAGTTTCAGCCGCGATGTCGCTGGCCGCACGTCCCCGGCCAGCAAGGGCCAGCCCCGCGAAGCCGAGGTTTTGTTGATCGACTATCTCTCGCCAATCAGCGCGACCGTGAAGGTTCGCATCCGGGCGCATGAGAACGTCTTTGTCGATCATCTGGGCTTTGTGAAGGGTGCTGAGGGTTGGCAGATCGTATCCAAGATCTGGCATCTCGAACGTGTCGTTGATGCAGAAAATACCGATCAAAAGGCCGCTTGAGCCGCCCCCAATCGTTTCAATCAGGAGAATTTATCATGCAACGTACCCCGGTAAACCCATGGAATTGGTCGCTGAACCTTGGCTACAATCAGGGCGAGGTCATCGAAGGCACCACGCGCCAGTTGATCTGCGCGGGCCAAACCTCTGTCGACGGCGAGGGCAATCCACAGCACCTTGGCGACATGCGCGGCCAGATCGGCCTTGCACTGGACAACCTCGAGGCCGTCTTGCAGGGCGCGAATATGGGCCTTGGCAATATCATCCGGCTGGGTGTCTATGCGACCGATGTGGACGAAGCGCTTAAAAACTTTGATCTTTTCGGAATGCGCTTTGGCCCGATCCAATGCGCACCGCCGATGACGCTGCTGGGGGTGAGCCGCCTTGCGATACCGGGTTTGTTGTTTGAAATAGAAGCAACAGCGGCGGCCTGAGCCCTTTGCCAAAGCAGCAGCCATGCAGCGACATATGTTGCGTGGCTGTTTGTGCGCCTTTTGCGACGAACTTTGACCGCCGATTCCGGTGTGACCTACACAGGGCAAATGCCAGCCCATTTTGCGCCATGCCGTGCAGATGGTGAATGATCGGCGACCTATGCTTGACCGGCACAACGTCATTTTCTACTGTCATGCCATTCGTAGAGGAGTGAACGACGATGGACAAACGCGACCGGTAATCCGGAACACCGCCCACGGGGCGGAACCGCGCTCTTGGCGGATAACGCCCGGAGTCCATCGAACACACATCTTACGGAGCAGTCATGCCCAGACTACAGAACAAAACCGCCCTCGTCACCGGGGGTGCCCGTGGCATTGGTGCCGCCATCGCAAAGGCCTTTTGCGACGAGGGTGCCAAGGTCATCCTGACAGACATCGACGCAGAGACCGGTCAGGCCACCGCAGACCAGATCGGCGCGATCTTCGCCCGGCTTGATGTCGCCGCCGAGGCCGATTGGGATGCGGTGGCCGGGCGATTTCCCAGCCTTGACGTATTGGTGAACAACGCCGGCATCACAGGGTTCGAAGGGCCGTTCGACGGCGCGCCGCCCGCCCATGACCCGGAACATGCCTCCTTGGCCGATTGGCGGGCCGTGCATGCGGTGAACAACGACGGCACTTTCCTCGGGTGTCGATATGCGATCCGCGCCATGCGGGCGAAGGGGGGTGGCAGTATCATCAACATCTCGTCGCGCTCGGGGCTTGTCGGCATTCCAATGGCCGCCGCCTATGCGGCCTCGAAGGCTGCGATCCGAAATCACACAAAGTCGGTTGCGCTTTACTGTGCCGGGCAGGGGCTTGCGATCCGCTGCAATTCAATTCATCCGGCGGCGATCATGACCCCGATGTGGGAGCCGATGTTGGGCGATGGACCTGACCGGGCGGACCGTGAGGCCGCGATGGTCGCAGACACGCCGATGCGCCGGTTTGGCGAAACCAAAGAGGTCGCAGCCCTTGCCGTCATGCTCGCCTCGGACGAGGCCGCTTATATGACCGGTGCGGAGCTGACGATTGATGGCGGCATCCTGGCCGGGTCTGCGGCCACACCGGGCGGCTGAACTTCGCTCGGTGGGGGCGCGCATGCGCACGCCCCCACCACGCCGCCATTGCGCTGATCAAAGTCTGACTGCGCCCTTTCAAGGCTTGTGATGTGCGCTGGCACCGCCCGGCGCGCCAAATTTTCCTGACACGGCGCGAAAAAGTCTTTGACCCTGACATTAGTGTCAAGGCGCTAGGAGGGCCTCTCATCAAGCGAAAATGAGTCGATGACAGGAGGCCAATCAACATGGCAAGCGACAACAAATGGCAAGGCAAGGTGGCAATTGTCACCGGTGGCAGCTCTGGTATCGGTGAGGCAACGGCGACCGAACTTGCGAAGCAAGGCGCAAATGTTCTGATCACCGGGCGCAATGCGGAAAAGCTGGCGACGGTGGCGGATGTTTGTGCCAGTATCGAGGCACTTCAGATGGATAGCGCGCAGGTGGACAGTGGGGCACAGATTGTGGATGCCGCGATGTCCCGCTGGGGGCGGATTGATCTGCTGGTGAACAATTCCGGCGCGGGGCAACCCCTGCCGATTGACGCGTATGATGTTGATGTAATTGCGAAAATGTCTGCATTGAACATCGTCGCACCGTCTCAACTTGTCCGGGCCTCGCGTGCGGCCCTGCGCAAGAGTAAGGGGACAATCGTCAACATTGGCACCGCTGTGTCCAGGGGGGCTGCGCCGATGCTGGCACATTACGGCGCGACAAAGGCCGCGTTGGAACATCTGACAAAGTCCTGGGCGATCGAGCTGGCCAATGACGGCATCCGCGTCAATGCAATCGCACCGGGCCCCGTCAAAACCGGCGCATTGACCGGGATGATGGGATTGCCAGAGGAGATGGCCCAGCAGGTCGAAGCGCAAGAAGCCGCTCAAATTCCTCTTGGGCGGCGGGGCGTCACGGCGGATATCGTGCCGTGGATTCTGCGGCTTGGGAGCTCCGAAAACGCATGGCTGACGGGGCAGGTTCTGACCGTTGATGGCGGCTGGTCGCTGCGGACCTGATCCATTTGGGGCCGGGGGCGAACAGAAGCGCACCCCGGCTTCACTTGATAAACCTGTGTCACATTCACATGTTGATCAGGCTTTCTGGAAAGGACGTCTAAGATGCAGGCGAAAGAAGCCGCAGAGCGGTTGGGGATCACCCAACGGATGTTGCGCCACTATGAAAAACAAGAGCTGCTGGAGGTCGGGCGCACGCTGAATGGCTATCGCAGCTATAGCGAAGCTGACCTGAGACGCGCGCGCCGCATCCGTGACTTTATCGCGACCGGGTTTTCGACCCGGGAAATACGGGCAATGCGCGCCTGTCTTTCAGACAGCGGCGCTGGCCCTTGCGAAGATGGCATCCAGAAACTGACAGAGAAACTGGCGCATATTGACAGGCTCAAGGCCGAGCTGGACGAAAAAAGGGCCGCGGTTCTGGACCGGATGGCGTGGCTGCGGAATGGTCTCTCCTCGCTAAGCCGTCACTGACCTGACGCGTGCAAAAGCCTGCTTCTCCGGGGCTGGGTCGTGGCTGAGTTCAGAGCAGGTAAAGCGCCAGATACAATGTGGCGGCCCCGACGAACATCGCGGCCAGCACATTGCGCGTCACGAGGCCGGTCAACAGGGCCGCAGCGGCGGCAAGCATGCGCGGCGCATCCGGTGCACCGCCGGTGGCGGCAGGCCAGACCACAAGCGGCGCCACCAGCCCCGGCAGGATCGCCACGGCGGTATAGCGCAAGTGTCGCAGCAGCCATTCGGGCAAGGCGCGTCCGCCGACCAGTCCGGTGAAGCTGAACCGCAACAGAAAGCTGCCGATCCCAAGACCGACAATCACCAGCCAGATTTCCCAGGTTTCGATCATGATGTGCCACCTTGGCCGGATCTCATGCGCAGCTGTCTTTCCAGTTCGGCACCGGCCATCATCCCGGCGACCCCGGCGACCAACAGCCCAAGGTTATAGGGCAGGAAAGCAAAGACCAGAGCGACCACAATCGACACCAGCGCCGCCAGGACATGGGGCAAGGTGCGCAGCATGGGCGCAATCAACGCCAAAAAGGTGATGGGCACGGCGAAATCCAATGCCATCCAATCCGGGATGCTTTTGCCCAACATCGCGCCGGCCAGGGTTGCAACCCACCAGGCAGGGGACACCGCCAGCGCCGCACCAAAGAAATAGGCCACCCGATTTTTCAGCGCCATATCCGGGGTGCTTTCGTACTTTGCCGTGGCGGTGGCAAAGCTTTGATCCAGGGTGAAATAGGCGATCAGCGCGCGTTGCCAGACCGGTGCCGCGCCAAGATAGGGGGTCAAAGCGGCGGAATACATCGCCATACGCAGGTTGACCGCCAGCGCCGAAACCAGCGTAATCAGAGCCGGCACGTCATCGACCATCAACTGCAACGCGGTGAACTGGGCCGCGCCGGCGATCACCACGATGGAAAAGCTCAGGGTTTCGTAGACGTTCAAACCCGCTTCGGTCGCCACCACGCCAAACAACAATCCAAATGGCGTGATCACCAGAAGGAAGGGCAATCCGTCGCGCAGCCCGCGCCAGAAATCACGATTGGGGGTGGAGGGTGTCATGGGTTCATCCTAGGGTCTGCGCCAGATCTACTAAGCCAAAGGCGGAGACGCAATTGCCGAGGATGGAAAACGCCCGCTCTTATCTGATTTCCCCTGACCCCGAAGCGGCGGGGTTAACTCGGGTGGTGGCAGGTGTCGATCATGAAGGCAGGCCACAGGACATCGCCGTGGTCGAGGAACGGCCCCTGACGATCTTTCTCAACAGTCAGGAAATCGTGACGGCGATGACCATCGGCGATTACCCGGATCTTCTGGCGTTGGGGTTTCTGCGCAATCAACGCATGCTGCTGGACGATGATGTGGTGACCGGCGTCGATTATGACGCCGACCTTGCGGTTGTGGTGGTGCGCACCGCCCGCCAGACCAGCCATGAGGACAAGCTGAAAAAGAAGACGCGGACCAGCGGCTGTGCGGTTGGGACGGTGTTTGGCGATATGATGGAGGGGCTTGAGGGGTTGGTGCTGCCGCAGGCAGAGCTGCGTTCCAGCTGGCTTTACGCCTTGTCCGCACAGATCAATCAAACGCCGTCGCTTTATCTTGAGGCGGGGGCGATCCACGGCACGGTGTTGTGTCAGGGCGACCATCCATTGGTCTATATGGAGGATGTCGGCCGGCATAATGCGGTCGACAAGATTGCGGGCTGGATGCTGCGCGAAAACGTTGGGGCGGCGGACAAGATCCTTTATACCACCGGGCGCCTGACCTCGGAGATGGTGATCAAGACGGCCTTGATGGGCATTCCCGTTCTGGCCTCGCGGTCGGGGTTCACCGCCTGGGGTGTCGAGATTGCCCGCCAGGTCGGCATGACGCTGATTGGGCGGATGCGCGGCAAACGGTTCATTTGTCTGTCCGGGGCAGAGCGGGTGATTTGGGACGCCGATCCCGCAAGCGTGCCGCAAGAAGACAGGAAACATCGGCGCAAGGGGGATGGCCGATGACCGGGCCGCTGACTGGGCCGCTGACTGGGCCGCTGGGCGTGATCCTTGCCGGGGGCCGGGCCACCCGGATGGGCGGTGGCGACAAGGGATTGTTGCGTCTTGGCGGGCTGTCGATCCTGGATCACGTGATTGACCGCTTGCGACCGCAGGTCAGCGGATTGGTCTTGAACGCCAATGGCGATCCGGCGCGGTTTGCCGGGTTTGGTCTGCCGGTGATTGCCGATTCCATTGATGGCTTTGCCGGGCCTCTGGCCGGTGTGCTGGCCGGGCTGGACTATGCCGCCGACCAAGGCGCAGAGACGATTGTGACCGCCGCCGCAGACACCCCGTTTTTCCCAACCGATCTTGTCGCCAGGCTGGTGCAGGCCGCAGAGGGCCAGACCCGGCCACTTGTGCTGGCCGCGACCCCACGCGGGGTGGAACAGACGAAATCCATGTCGCGCGGCGGCCATGTGCGCCACCCGACATTCGGGCTTTGGCCGGTGGCGCTGCGCAACGATCTGCGCGCGGCCTTGGCGGGGGGATTGAAAAAGGTCGTTCTGTGGAGCGATGCCCATGGCGGACGCGAGGCGATGTTCGATGCGGAAACGGCATTTTTCAACGTCAACACCCCCGAGGATCTGGCCGAGGCAGAGGCGATGATATAATGCGACTATATGGTGTGACCGGATGGAAGAATTCTGGCAAAACCGGGCTGATGGAACGGCTGGTGCGTGAGATCACGGGCCGGGGGTTTACGGTGTCGACCGTCAAACATGCGCATCACACATTTGATGTCGACCAACCGGGCAAGGATTCGCACCGCCATCGCATGGCCGGGGCGGGGCAGGTTTTACTGGCTTCGCGCACACGCGTGGCGTTGATGACCGAATTGCGCGGCGAAGAGGAGCCGGGGCTGGATCACTTGCTGGGCCAGCTTGCGCCCTGCGATCTGGTGCTGGTCGAAGGCTACAAACGCGACGGCCATCCCAAGATCGAGGCGCATCGCGCCGCAACCGGCCAGCCGCTGATTGCCCCGGATGACGCGACGGTGCGCGCCGTGGCGTCGGACCAGATGACGGATGTGGCGATCACATTGGACCGGCTGGTGTTCGATTTGGACGACACCAAAAGCATCGCGGATTTCATTCTGGCCGAGGTCGGATTATGAGCGGCAGCCCCCTGCAACCGCCGCCGCTGCGCAATGATTGTTTTGCCCTGCCTGCCGGGGTCAATTGGACCCCGGTAGAGGATGCGCTGGCGCATCTGCGTGACAATCTGAACGCGGTTGCCGCGGTCGAGGTCTGTGCCGTGGATCAGGCGGCGGGGCGTATCCTGGCCAAGGACGTCACTGCGCATCGCTCCAATCCGCCGACCGCGAATGCGGCGGTGGATGGGTATGGCTTTGCCGGTGGTCTTGCGGCCGGGGCGGTGGAACTGCCGCTATTTCCGGGGCGTGCGGCGGCGGGGGTGCCTTTTGCGGGGACCGTGCCACCGGGCCGGGCGCTGCGCATCCTGACCGGTGCGGCGTTGCCGGCCGGGGTCGACACCGTGGTTTTGCAAGAAGATGTGACCACAGATGGCCGCGCCATCGCGTTGCGCGGGCCATTGAAACAGGGGGCAAACACCCGCAAAGCGGGCGAAGACGTGGTGGCCGGTGAGGTCATTCTGCGCGCTGGGCGTCGGTTGATGGCGGCGGATGTGGCGTTGATGGCGGCGGTTGGCGTGGCAGAAGTGCCGGTGCGACAGCGGCTGCGGGTCGGGGTCTTGTCCACCGGGGATGAAATTGTCGCGGCTGGCGGGACCGCCGGACCGGGGCAGATTTTCGATGCCAACCGACCGATGCTTTTGGCGCTGGCCGAGGCTTGGGGATATGCGGCGGTTGATTTGGGAATTGCCCCGGATGATCGCCCGACATTGCGCGCCACGTTGGACCGCGCGGCGGGGCAGGTGGATGTGATCCTGACCTCTGGCGGCGCCTCTGCCGGGGATGAGGATCACATGTCTGCCCTTCTGCGCGCCGCCGGGGCGCTTCAGATGTGGCGCATCGCGGTCAAGCCGGGGCGGCCATTGGCCCTTGGGCTGTGGGATGGCGTGCCGGTGTTCGGTTTGCCGGGCAATCCGGTGGCGGCGCTGGTCTGTGCGCTGATCTTTGCGCGTCCGGCGCTGGCGGTATTGGCGGGCGGGCATTGGCAGCGGCCACAAGGGTTCGACGTGCCCGCCGCCTTTGCCAAGACCAAGAAGCCGGGCCGGCGCGAGTATCTGCGGGCGCAAATGCAGGATGGCCGGGCGGCGGTCTTTGGCTCTGAAGGATCGGGGCGGATCAGCGGGCTGTCCTGGGCCGAGGGGCTGGTGGAATTGCCGGATGGTGCCGCAGAGATCCGCGAAGGCGATTTGGTGCGCTTTCTTCCGTATGGCAGTTTCGGATTGTAACGGCGCTTAATCGAAGGTGCCGGCGATCCGTCCCAAAAGCATGAACGCCCGCGAGGTGCGCGTATTGGAAAAGGCCGCCACTTCCGCATCTGACGCACGTTCGGAAAAGCTCTGGAAAGTGCGGTCATAGACCCGCAGGAAATGATGCGCCGCATCGCGGAAAATCGGATCCTGTTTCATCCGACCCGCGCTGAGCGCCAGCGAAGACCGGTCGCGCACGCCACCAAGGCCCGCAATCGCACGGCCCCGCGCGCCTTCGGCAAAACGCCGCCAGACATCGGGCTTGGCCATGTCGGGGCGCAGGTCGTCCATGTAAATGCCATCCTGGCTGAGCAGGGTCAGCACATCCTGTGCGGCCTGAACCAATTGCGCGGTTGCACGATGCTTGAGCGCGCGGCGCAGCGCCGCAAACCCATCGCGGTCGTCCGCGGTTTCCGGGAAATTCAGCGCGCAGATGAAATCCTCGTTCGACAATTCAGGTTCAAGCGCCTCGGCCGGGGTGCCAAGCGCCAGCGCGGGCTGGTCATCCGAGGATGACGCAGGCGCGGCGGGCGCAGGCGCGGTTGCCATCGCGGTGCGATGCGCGCCAATCTCGCGGGTTGAGGAAAACATCGCCATCGCCGCTTCGGCCTTGCGCTGGGCGGCGGCAATTTCATCCAGCTTGCGCGTGACCGAAGTGGCCGCAGCGCCCCCCTGACCCTGGCTGACATAGGCATGGCGCAAAGCGTCGATCGCGGTTTGCAACCGGCTGCTTTCATCGCGCATCACCTTGCTGGCCCGCGCGGCGGTGGCCGCGACCCAGATCATCGCCACCGGCATGAACACCGCCAGAAGGGTCATCAGGAACCGCAGACCTTCGTCCGTGCCATTGCCGGTCCCCAAACCAGACGGTTTCAAAACCACAAAGAAAATGACCGCCCCCAACAGCCACACAAGTGACAGGGCAACAGCGACAATTTCGATTCCGGTCACCTTGGGTGCGCGGTTTCGTTCATAGATTCCCAATGGCGTTGGTGCCGAAGGCGCAACCCGCGCGCTTCGGTCCTCGGTCTGGGGGGCAGATTGGTCGGCGGGCATTTCCGGGACTTTCGGGACAGGTTACGTCGTGCCGTCAGATATACGCGATTTTCAGGATTTCGTAATCCTTGGTGCCGCCGGGGGTGCGCACTTCTACGCTATCGCCCTCTTCCTTGCCGATCAAAGCGCGGGCAATGGGCGATTTCATGTTCAACAGGCCCTTTTCGACATTGGCCTCGTGTTCGCCAACGATTTGCCAGGTCTTTTCCTCGTCGGTGTCTTCATCAACCACGGTCACGGTTGCGCCGAATTTGATTGTCCCGGACAATTTGGTCGGGTCGATGACCTCGGTCAGGCTCAACACGCCCTCAAGCTCCTTGATCCGGCCTTCGATGAACCCCTGTTTTTCGCGGGCGGAATGGTATTCTGCGTTTTCCTTGAGGTCGCCCAGTTCGCGCGCCTCTGCAATCGCCTTAATGACGGCAGGCCGCTCAACGGATTTGAGCAGTTTCAATTCGGCTTCGAGCGCAGAATGTCCCGCGCGGGTCATCGGTATCTTTTCCATAGGCCTTACCAGAAAGGGCCGCCTTTGCCCGAATGGGTGGCGGCGAAATCATATCAGCGTGTTTCAGCGACATTGCCTTAGGCGGTCCATCGGATGCAAGAGGGAAAGGCGGAATTGGCGGGAACGTGCGTGCAGGGGCGCGGGGCGTCGGCCATGGGGGGCATGATCTGAACCTGATGATATGGATCTGTCATCACACCCCGGGGGCGGCTGGGTTGCGACGCTAACATGTGGTTTTTGCGAATTTAACCTGTTCTGAACGCATAATGACGCAGCGCACAACGTTGACCCAAGGCAAATTTCCGGGCAGGACTCTGCGAGCTATGATGCAGGTGCAGCACCAGCCGAGGGAGCGGATATGACCGAAGTGACGCGCGAAGCGATGGAATATGATGTTGTGATCGTGGGGGCGGGGCCTGCGGGGCTTTCCGCGGCGATACGGTTAAAACAGCTGGATAGCGATCTTGAAGTTGTGGTGCTTGAAAAAGGCTCAGAGGTCGGTGCGCATATCCTGTCGGGCGCGGTGCTGGACCCTTGCGGTCTTGACGCGCTGATCCCGGATTGGAAGGCCAAGGGCGCGCCGCTGAATGTGCCTGTCACCGAAGACAAGTTTTACATGCTGGGCGAAGCCGGGCAGATCCGCATTCCCAATGCGCCGATGCCGCCGCTGATGAACAACCACGGCAATTATATTGTCTCGATGGGCAATGTCTGTCGTTGGATGGCCGAACAGGCCGAGGGCCTGGGCGTCGAGATTTTCCCCGGCATGGCCTGTTCCGAGCTGATCTATGGTGATGCCGGTGAGGTTGTGGGTGTCATCGCGGGCGAGTTTGGCAAAAACGCCGACGGCACAGCCGGTCCGAATTACGAGCCGGGCATGGAGCTGCGCGGCAAATATGTCTTCCTGGGCGAAGGTGTGCGCGGGTCGCTGTCGAAAGAAGTGATCGCCAAATACGACCTTTCCGCCGGCAAAGAGCCGCAGAAATTCGGTCTGGGGATGAAGGAAATCTGGGAAATCGACCCGGCCAAACATAAAGAAGGCAGCGTAACCCACACCATGGGCTGGCCGCTGGGCGGCAATGCGGGCGGCGGCTCCTTTATTTATCATCTGGAAAACAATCAGGTCTATGTCGGCTTTGTCGTGCACCTGAACTACAAGAACCCCTATCTCTTCCCCTATATGGAATTCCAGCGGTTCAAGCATCACCCGATGGTGGCAGAGCTGTTGGAGGGCGGCAAACGCGTCGCCTATGGCGCGCGGGCGATCACCGAAGGCGGCTATCAGTCGATGCCAAAAATGGTGGCGCCGGGCGTGGCGCTGTTGGGCTGTTCGGTGGGCATGGTCAATGTGCCGCGCATCAAGGGCAATCATAATGCGATGCTTTCGGGCAAGGCGGCAGCCGAAGCCGCGTTCAACGCGATCAAGGCCGAGCGGGCCGGTGACGAGCTGAGCGATTACGAGGTCGAGGTGCGCACCGGCGTGATTGGTCAAGACCTGAAGAAGGTGCGCAACGTCAAACCGATGTGGTCGAAATGGGGGCTGACGGCGTCCCTGGCGCTGGGCGGGTTTGATATGTGGACCAACAGCCTGTTTGGTCTGTCGCTGTTTGGCACCGTCAAACATGGCAAATCCGATGCCGAAGCCACGGAAAAGGTATATGGCCACAAACCGATCGACTATCCCAAGCCTGACGGCAAGCTGAGCTTTGATCGGCTGACCAATGTGTCGTTCTCCTTTACCAACCACGAAGAAGAACAGCCCTGTCACCTGACGCTGAAGGACGCGTCGGTGCCAATTGGCGAAAATCTGCCCCAGTTTGCCGAACCGGCCCAGCGCTATTGCCCGGCTGGGGTGTATGAAGTGGTGGAAAAGGACGGCGCGCCGGAATTTGTCATCAACTTCCAGAACTGTGTGCACTGCAAGACCTGTGACATCAAAGATCCCAGCCAGAACATCAACTGGGTCACACCGCAGGGCGGCGATGGGCCGAATTATCCCAACATGTGATACCGCAACCGCGTGACGATTGTGATGAAGCCGGGCCAAATTGGTCCGGCTTTTGTCGTTTTGGGCGATTTGCGGCGGAACCGGGGCAGGGCGGTGCCGCAAGTCTGCCACATTGATTCCAGGGATTGGGAGTGGCGTTTTTTTAAGTAATTGATTTTAAATGGATAAGTGGGTTCGTTTGGCCGCCCCAATTTATAGTTAAAATAGGCGAAAATTTTCTAAAAATTATCATTTCTGCCCCAGACCTGCCGGAAACCAATTCCATATTGAGTGGGTAGCAAGCGTGGCCGCGGTGGCCGCCGATCCGACCAAAGGAACAAAGACATGAATACTCGGTTCATCAAATCCGTTGTGAACACGGCAGCAACCACCCACGTTGAAATGCCCTGGGCCCGTGGTGCACGTCGCGCCGCAATGATTGCTCGCCGCAGCGCGCCTCTGGAACTGCTGAAGTCCGCCTGATACGAATCAGTCGATCCGCGTTTCAAAAAGCCGCGCTCTGCAATGGGCGCGGCTTTTGTCGTCTTTGCTGCCAAATTCCGGCGCAAAACGCATGGTTTCCCGCGATTCTTCTGCACGGTGACATCGGCCAACGCCGCAAAATCCGGTAACAATCCCGCCCCCCAAGGGCCATTGCCGCGTCAGGGCGGACAATTCGGCCCGGTTTTTGACAGATGACCGCAAAACACGGACATTGTTGCGGTTGGATATGAATTGAATTGTCGATCTGACGTTGTCGGTGGGGGCCGACGCGGATGTGACCCGAATAAACAGGTGCACGCCATGACCGCTTCTTATCGCCCACAGCCGAAATCCCATTTTGACATCACACGGTCGACGGCGCGATCCGCCCCGCTTGCCCGGGTCGAGCCGCCATACAGAGGCGAACATCATGCCTTGCGCGACGCTGTCGAGATGCGCAGGCTTGAGGTGACGGCGCTTTTGCCGGATTTCAGCCTGCATCAAGCGGCGCATATGGTGCCGCAGACCGAATTGTTTGATCGCGCCGTGTCCGGGTTTGCCCGTGGTACGGTTTTGGCGACACCAAATGGGCCTTGCGCCATCGAAGATCTGATGCCCGGCGATCCGGTGCAATCCTCGGCAGGGCCGCAACAGGTGCTTTGGATCGGGTCAACGACGCTTTTGTCAGGTCAGGCCGGGGCAGCTTCGCTGTTGAATGGTTTGATCCGGGTGACCGGTGACGCATTGGGCCGGGGTCGGCCGAGCCATGACATGATGTTCGGACCTGCGGCCGCAGTATTGCACAATCCGCCGCAAATGCGTGCCGGCACTGGCGAGGGCAGGGTGCTGACCCCGCTTGCGGATTTCATTGATGGCGTGTCGGTGTTCCGGGTGACCCCGCCAAGTGCGGTGCGTGTTTACCACCTGATGTTGCGCAAACATGCGGTGGTCACGGCTGGCGGTCTGGAAGTTGAAAGCTATCACCCCGGCAGCGGCGGCAGGATTGCCCAGATGGGCAGTCAGACACAGTCGCTTTTCATGTCGCTGTTCCCCGGAATTGCCAGGCCCGCGCGATTTTGGCCCGCTTGGCTTTCCCCGTGTGGAACGTGAGATGCTGGAAGGTCTGGGATAGAGCGCGGGCGCAGATCAAAACCCTGCGCTGATTGTTGTCAGGCAGGGTGGCGCAAATCGTGTGATGCCGGCAGGATGATTCAGGCAGGCAAGATAGCGCAGGCAAAATCAGGCCGGCAAAATCAGGCGTTTTTGCTTAGCCGCGCTTCCAGCACTTCGAATGGCACGCCCGGTTGATCCTTGGCCCCACGGATCACCAGCGATGTCTTGACCGAGGCCACATTGGGGGCTGTCAGCAATTCTCCGGTCAGAAAGCTCTGAAAGCTTGAAAGATCGGGCGCGACACATTTCAGGATGAAATCCACCTCGCCGTTCAACATGTGGCATTCGCGCACCAGCGGCCAGGCCCGGCATCGGTCTTCAAAGGCCGACAGATCGCTTTCGGCCTGGCTGACCAGCCCGACCATCGCAAAAACCTGCACCTCAAAGCCCAATTCACGGGCATCAACCTCGGCGTGATAGCCGCGAATATATCCCTGTTCTTCCAGCGTGCGCACACGGCGCAGACAGGGGGGGGCAGAAATACCTACCCGTCGGGCAAGCTCGACATTGGTCATGCGCCCGTCTGCCTGAAGCTCTGCCAGAATTTTGCGATCTATTGGATCAAGTCGTGTTCCCGGCATTTCGCCCTCCGCCGAATTGCGATTGTTATAACAGCTTGGCAGGCCTACGCAATTATCTTTCCAAATTACGCAAGATTCTTTTCATGCTGTGATTTTGCCCTGATCGGGGCGCATGACGGGGTTTCATGGCCTTTTCGTTTGAGGGCAGGATGGCTATATGCGGCGTCTGATAGAGATGCGCAAGCCAAAGGGGCACCACATGGCCGAGACCCGCCACACCAAAGTTCTGATCATCGGCTCCGGCCCAGCGGGATATACCGCGGCGTTTATGCCAGCCGTGCGATGTTGAATCCGATTCTGGTGCAGGGGATTGAACCCGGCGGCCAGCTGACCACCACAACCGAGGTCGAGAACTGGCCGGGTGACAGCGAGGTCCAGGGCCCCGATCTGATGATCCGCATGCAGGATCATGCCAAGGCGATGGGCTGCGAGATCATTGGCGACATCATCACCAATCTCGACACATCGAAACGCCCGTTCACCGCGACCGGTGACAGCGGCACGATCTATACGGCGGATGCGGTGATTCTGGCGACTGGCGCGCGGGCCAAATGGCTGGGCCTGCCGTCGGAAGAGGCGTTCAAGGGCTTTGGCGTGTCGGCCTGTGCCACCTGCGACGGCTTCTTTTATCGCGGTCAGGAAATTGTGGTGATCGGCGGCGGCAACACCGCAGTTGAAGAGGCATTGTTCCTGACGAACTTCGCGTCAAAGGTGACGCTGATCCATCGCCGGGATGAACTGCGGGCGGAAAAGATCCTGCAGGATCGGCTGATGAAAAACCCCAAGATCGAACCGCTGTGGTTCCATCAATTGGAAGAGGTCGTCGGCGAGGACAACCCCAAGGGCGTCGAGGCCGTGCGCGTCAAACATGTCGAGACCGGCGAGATCACCGAAATCCCGTGCAAGGGCGTGTTTGTCGCCATTGGCCACGCCCCGGCGAATGAGTTGGTCAAGGATGTGCTGGAGTTGCACAATGGTGGCTACGTCAAGGTCGAGGCCGGAAGCACCCGCACCTCTATCCCGGGCATCTTTGCCGCCGGCGATCTGACCGACCATGTCTATCGTCAGGCGGTGACCAGTGCCGGCATGGGCTGTATGGCGGCGCTGGACGCGGAAAAATTCCTGGCGGAACACGACGCGTGATCCCACGGGGCTGAATCCGACAAGGTTGATAAATATTGCCAATTCCCCGCCCTCGACACTGCCCGTGTCGGGGGCGGTTTGCATTTTGGGCCCCGCGCGCCCGGACGACCCTGTTATTTTTCGGCGTCAGGCGGGACGATACGGCGGGATTTCGCCCATTGGGGGCAATTGGGGCTTCCCTGATGCGGGTGTGCATGCGATGTGTTCAGCGTTGAACATACTTTTCGAGTCGCAGAGTCGCAGAAATGGCAACCGCCAAGACACAGCCTATCACCGACGAAGAAGCGCAGACCTTCCTGCTGCTTCGTCAGGTGGACCAAACGCCGGATGCATCGCAACGCGCGATCTCTTTGGCGTTGGGGGTGTCGCTTGGCACATTGAATGCGCAGCTTCGGGCCGCTGCTAAGGCCGGGTTCATCAAAATCAGCGAACGTGATGGCCCGGATCGGCGCCAGCGGTTCGCCTATGCGCTGACATCTCGCGGCGCGGCAGAGAAGGTCCGGTTGACAGATCGGTTTCTGGCCGGGAAATTCGCGGAATATGACGCGCTTCATGCGGAACTAACCGGCACGACAAGTGGCCTCATTCCTTTTAAGCATAGGACCAAATACATGCAGAATAACCTGGCACCCATTTCCGAGCTTTATGTCTCGTATGAGAGCGCGCAGAAGCTCAAGGTTGAAGCCGCCGATCTGGTGAGCCACGATCTGACGCCGCGCCAGATCTGTGATCTTGAATTGCTGATGAACGGCGGCTTCAACCCGCTGAAGGGCTTCCTGACCGAAGAAGATTATGACGGTGTTGTTGAAAACATGCGTCTGGCTGACGGATCGCTTTGGCCCATGCCGATCAACCTCGATGTCAGCGAAGAATTTGCCGCGTCGCTGGAAATCGGCCAGGACATCGCCCTGCGTGACCAAGAGGGTGTGATCCTTGGCACGATGACCGTGACCGACCGTTGGGTTCCCAACAAATCGCGCGAAGCGGAAAAAGTGTTTGGCGCCGATGATGACGCGCACCCCGCCGTGAACTATCTGCACAATCAGGCAGGCAAGGTCTATCTGGGTGGCCCGGTGACCGGCATCCAGACCCCGGTGCATTATGATTTCCGTGGCCGCCGTGACACGCCAAACGAATTGCGCGCCCTGTTCCGCAAATTGGGCTGGAACCGCGTTGTTGCGTTCCAAACCCGGAACCCGCTGCACCGTGCGCACCAGGAACTGACGTTCCGCGCCGCCAAGGAAGCCCAGGCCAACCTGCTGATCCACCCCATTGTGGGCATGACCAAACCGGGTGATGTCGACCACTTTACCCGCGTGCGGTGCTACGAGGCGGTTCTGGACAAATATCCGGCGTCGACCACATCCATGTCGCTGCTGAACCTCGCGATGCGTATGGCTGGCCCGCGCGAAGCGGTCTGGCATGGACTGATCCGCGCCAACCACGGCTGCACCCACTTCATCGTTGGTCGCGACCACGCCTGCCCCGGCAAAAACTCGGCAGGTGAGGATTTCTACGGTCCTTATGATGCACAGGACCTGTATCGTGCCAACCAGTCGGAAATCGGCTGTGAAATGGTTGATTTCAAACACATGGTTTGGGTTCAGGAACGCGCGCAATACGAAGCGATTGACGAGATCGAGGACAAGGACAACATCACCATCCTCAACATCTCGGGCACCGAATTGCGTCGCCGTCTGGCCGAAGGTCTGGAAATCCCGGAATGGTTCTCCTTCCCCGAAGTGGTCAAGGAACTGCGCCGCACCAAACCGCCACGTGCGAAACAAGGTTTCACCGTGTTCTTCACCGGCTTTTCCGGCTCCGGCAAATCGACGATTGCCAACGCCCTTATGGTCAAGCTGATGGAAATGGGTGGCCGCCCTGTGACGCTGCTGGATGGGGACATCGTTCGGAAAAACCTGTCGAGCGAGCTTGGCTTCTCGAAAGAGCATCGCGACCTCAACATCCGTCGCATCGGCTATGTCGCCTCTGAAATCACCAAAAACGGTGGTATCGCGATCTGTGCGCCGATTGCGCCTTATGCCGCCACCCGTCGCGCTGTGCGCGAAGACATCGAATCTTTTGGTGCCTTCATCGAGGTACACGTCGCCACCTCGATCGAGGAATGCGAACGTCGTGACCGCAAGGGGCTCTACAAACTGGCGCGTGAAGGCAAGATCAAGGAATTCACAGGGATTTCCGATCCTTACGATGTGCCTGTGAACCCAGAGCTCAGCGTCGAAACCGAGAATGTCGATGTCGACAACTGCGCGCATCAGGTCATCCTGAAGCTGGAAAGCATGGGTCTGATCGCGGCGAACTAAGCAGCTTTCGACATGAAAAAGAAAAAGGCCGCGGCGTGATGCTGCGGCCTTTGGCGTTTCGGTTGCGCGGTTGGCGCAATTGTCGGGTCATCAGGATTGCCAAACGTGTGTCGCGAAGCCTGTGGATTACAGAAACAGGTCGCCACTCATCAACACATGCGCGCGCCCGGCCAACCGCACCCCCGTGATGGCATCCGCAGGGCCAATCACCTCGACCTGGGCCTCGCCGGGCCGTCCCATGCCGTGGCCCTGTTGCGCCACATAGTTCGGGCGCGCGATATGGCCATGATGCCAAAGCCAGGCGGCGGCGGCCCCGGTGGCCGAGCCGGTAAAGGCATCCTCGGGCGGATTGGGGGGCGGCAGCAACAGGCGGCCAAAGGTATCACCGGTCTCCGTCGCGCCCTGGCATGTGATCATATAGGGTTCGCACATTTCGCCGGGACCGGCACCGATATGGCGCATCATCCGTTGCAGAGCCTCGGGATTCAGACGGGCGCGCAGGATCGTGTCCGGATCCCGCACCAGCGTGATACAAAACGGCAATCCGGTCGACGCGATCTGTGGCGGCGCAAGGATATCATCGGGGTCCAGCCCAAGAACCTCTGCCACCATGTCGCGTGGGACGGTTTGACCAAATGTCGGCGCGATCACGGTCATGCTGACCAGAAGCCCGACATCGTCATGGGAAATCTCGACCGGGATGATCCCGGCGCCGGTCTCAAGCGTGATCGCCCCGTCTTTGGCCAATTTTCGGTGGGCCAATGCGGCCACGCTGGCCACTGTTGGATGCCCGGCAAAAGGGATTTCGCCACTGGCCAGAAAATAGCGAACCTTTACATCCGCGTGATCGGACGGGCCGAGAAACGTACATTCCACCAGCGATGTTTCGCGCACAAAGCGTTTGCAGGTCTCGTCGTCCAATCCGGCCGCATCATGCACCACGGCACAGCCATTGCCGCCAAAGGGGCTGCTGCTGAACGCATCCACCCAATCGACGGCAAAGCGTGTGGTCAATGCACCGCCACCGGCGCCATGTCGTTTTGCCGTGCAAGGGCAAAGGCCATCTTGCGATCCGCCACCAGCGCCAGCTGTTCACCGTCTTCGCGGTGCACGGCGTAAAGCGTCTCTGCCCCGGCCACCTGACTGCGGACCTCTTCCGGCAAATCGGCGACAGCAACAGGTTTGACATAAACGATGTTGCGCGGCAGGGAATTCCCGAATTCATATTGCGTGTTCATGACTTAACCTTTCCTGATATTGATTGTCTGGACCACGGTCTGGGGCCGTTGCAGTGTCAGATCGACATGCAGCAGGCCATTTTCCATTGTGGCGTCCCCAACTTCGACACCTTCGGCCAGCACGAAACTGCGCTGAAACTGCCGGGCAGCAATGCCACGATGCAGAAAAACCCGATCGGTCGATTCGTCCCGCTGCCGTCCGCGAATGACCAATTGTCGGTCTTCAACGGTGATCGACAGGTCATCCTCGCCAAAGCCGGCCACCGCCAGCGTAATGCGATAGGAATGATCCGAGGTCTGTTCGATGTTAAAGGGGGGATACCCTTCGTTTCCGGCCTTGGCCGTTCGTTCCAGCAGGCGCTCCAGCTGTTCGAACCCAAGCATATGGGGATAGGACCCCAGGGTCAGTTTTGTCATGACACGTCCTTGGCAAATAAGCGACATCTCTGTTCCGGCCCCATCAGTGGCAACCGGATCGTAACAAATATGGTATCGGCTGGGCCGGGGCGCAAGACCTTTGCCAAAACGCTGGGGATTCAGTATCTTGACCTGTGGCCCGTTCGTGGCCCGTTCGTGGCCGGTCTGTGGCCCAGTAAAGCCCGCGTAGGAGAGCCAGTCGATGAACATGCAAGCCGAACTCGCGATGAAAACGGATGATGTCTTGCGCGTAGAGCTTGAGGTCTTCAAACGCGAGCATCGCGACCTTGACGAAGCCATTGCCGCCCTTCAGGGCGAGGGCCGGGCTGATGCCTTGACGATCCAGCGTCTGAAGAAGAAAAAGCTGATGTTAAAGGATAAAATCGCCCAGATCGAAGATCGCCTGCTGCCCGATATCATCGCCTGAACCATGGTTTCGATGCGGCGGGCACTCAGGCGGGGGATGCTTGCATCGGCGCTGCTGGTCGGTTTGGCGGCGCTTTGGCTGGGCGTGTCGCATGTGCTTTTGTCGCGCGGACCTGTGTTGGGGCCGAAACCTGCGGGCGCGCTGCGTATCGCCACCCATAATATTCACTACATCCTTGTTGGTCGGGGGGCTGGGCGCTGGTCAGATAGGGGCTGGGACCGGCGGAAACAGGCGGCAGATGCGACATTCAAGGCGCTCGATGCCGATATTGTCGCCTTTCAGGAAATGGAGAGTTTCTCGGGCGGCAATGATGATCACAACAATCTCGCCCGCCAGTGGCTTTTGACCCAAAACCCGGATTACGCCGCCGCCGCCATTGGCGATTGGCGCGCCTTTCCCTCAACCCAGCCGGTGTTTTACCGGCGCGCCCGACTGGCGGTGGTGGATCAAGGTTGGTTCTTTTTCTCCGATACGCCGGATCAGATCTATTCGCGCACCTTCGATGGCTCTTATCCGGCCTTTGCCAGTTGGGTGGCGTTTCGCGATCGCCGGAATGACACCGAATTGCGCGTCCTGAATGTGCATCTGGACTATGCCAGCGCGGAAAACCGACGGAAATCCACCGCACTCATCGTGGAAAAATTAAATCAATGGCGCGCCGAGGAGCGGGCGGTTGTTCTGGTCGGCGATTTGAATGCGCGGGCCGGATCGTCCGTGCTTGCATCACTGGAACAGACCGGTCTGTCCTTCCTGCCTGTGGCGGGCGCGACCTATCATCTGGATCGCGGGCTGCATCTCTTTGGGGCAATCGACCATATCGGCCACACGCCAGAGATCACGCCCTTGGCCGCGCCAGTGGTCTTTCGCCAGAAACTGACGGCGGTCTGGCCAAGCGATCACTACCCGGTGGTGGCCGATTTCACCTCGGATTAGGCCCAAAGCCCAAGACCAATGCGCACCAAGCCGCCCTTTCATCTGACCAAAAATATCCCGGGGGGTTCGGGGGGCTGGCCCCCCGTCGGTCGCTTGCGATCCACCCGGACATTTCGGCGTCGGAAATTTCCGGGTGCGGTAAAACCCGATCCGTTCAATCCGATTGCCAACAGGCCCGGTCCGGCTATAGTGCCCGCTCTTGAAAACGGGGGACAAGATGACAAAGCCGGTTGTGGGCATCATCATGGGCAGCCAATCGGACTGGCCCACCATGAAAGAGGCGGCAGAAGTGCTCGATGAATTGGCGGTTGCCTATGAGCCGCGCATCGTGTCGGCCCATCGCACGCCGGACCGGCTGTGGGACTACGGCAAAACCGCTGTCGAACGCGGTCTTCAGGTGATTATCGCCGGGGCCGGCGGGCGGCGCATCTGCCGGGCATGATGGCGTCGAAGACCCGCGTGCCGGTGATTGGCGTGCCGGTACAGACCCGGGCGCTGTCCGGGGTTGATTCGCTGTATTCCATTCTGCAAATGCCGCGCGGGTTCCCGGTGGCAACCATGGCGATCGGTGCGGCCGGGGCCAAGAATGCCGGTCTGATGGCCGCGGGCATTCTGGCCTTGCAGGACCCCGCTCTGGCGGCGCGACTTGACAAATGGCGTGCCGATCTGGCCGCTTCGATCCCGGAGGTCCCGGTAGATGACTGACGCATTTGCAAACGCTTTGCCACAGGGCGCGGTGATTGGCATCCTTGGCGGTGGGCAATTGGGCCGCATGCTGTCCGTGGCCGCCAGCCGGTTGGGGTTTTGCTGCCATATCTTTGAACCGGGTGAAAACCCGCCCGCCGGTCATGTGGCCGACCGGGTGACCACCGCCGGGTATGAGGACGAGGCGGCGCTGCGTGCCTTTGCCGCCGAAGTCGATGTCATCACCTATGAATTCGAAAATATCCCAACGGCAGCGCTGGATCTTTTGGAAACCCTGCGCCCGATCCGCCCGGGCCGCGAGGCCCTGCGCGTGTCGCAGGACCGGATGACGGAAAAGGATTTCCTGACCGGATTGGGGCTGACCTGTGCGCCCTACGCCGATGTGTCTGACCGGGCCTCTCTCGATGCCGCGCTGGATCAAATTGGCACTCCGGCCATTTTGAAGACCCGGCGCTTTGGTTATGACGGCAAAGGTCAGGCGCGCATCATGACGCGTGACGATGCCGAGGCCGCCTTGGCGGATATGGCGGGTGCTCCGGCGGTGCTCGAAGGATTTGTCGACTTCAGCCATGAGATCTCGGTGATTGCCGCGCGCGGTCTCAGCGGTGAGGTGGCCTGTTACGATCCCGGCCAGAACGTGCATGTGGATGGCATCCTGCGCACCACAACAGTCCCGGCAGAATTGCGCCCGATGATGCAGGCGGATGCGGTGTTGCTGGCGGGGCGTATTTTGAATGCACTCGACTATGTCGGGGTGATGGGGGTGGAATTGTTTGTCACGCCCAGAGGCGTTGTGGTGAACGAGATTGCCCCCCGCGTGCACAATTCCGGCCATTGGACACAGGCCGGATGCAGTGTCGACCAATTCGAACAGCATATCCGTGCCGTGGCCGGGTGGCCGCTGGGGGATGGATCACGTCATGTCGATGTGGTGATGGAAAACCTGATTGGCGACGACATGGACCGGCTCGAGGCGCTGACGCGCGACCCCGCCGCCAGCCTGCATCTCTATGGCAAGACTGCGGTCAAGCCGGGCCGCAAGATGGGCCATGTGAACCGCGTGCAGTCGGCCTCTGCCAAATAGCGCGCCGTTCCGGCGCACAGGGGTGTTCCGCCCCCAACCTGTCCTTCCCCCTGAACCGGGGGAAGGGAGCGCCTGGCCGGGCGCCCCAGAGACAATCGAGACACAATATTGTCGTGGCGGTTGCATAGGCCGGTTGAGGGGGGGGGGCTTCAGGACCCACCAAAGCAATGCTTGTGAAAGCCGTCCCTCGTCTGATCCGTTCATGACAGCGTGCTCACGTCCGGCAAGCAAAATAGCCGTCTCCCCGCGGGCGGGGCCCCTCGGCGATTTTGCCTGCAGGCCGCTGCGCGCGATGTCCTGATCTCCTCAGGCGAGGGACGGCTCCGAAGCAATGTTTTGTCCGGTGGCGTTTGTCAGGCTGCGTTCGTCAGGGAGTGTTGGTTAGGCGGCTGGCGGTTTCGCCGGTCAGATAGGTGAAGACGCCGTTGGAAAGCGTCGCTTCGACGAGGCGGGTTTCGCGGTCCAGGATCACGAGGTCGGCGCGTTTTCCGGGGGTGATTTCCCCCGGTCGGTCAGGCCAAGCACCGCCGCCGGATTGGTGGAAATCAGTGCCCAAGACCTGTCCAGATCCATGATGGCGGTGTCGACCAATTCCCAGATCGCATTGCGTGGCGCGGGATAGTGGTAGTCCGAGGCCAGCGCCGTAACGAGGCCCTGTTCCACCAGATCGCGCGCAGATGCATTGCCCTTGTGGCTGGCACCGCGCGCCACATTCGGTGCGCCGAGGATCGTGGGCATGTCGCGGGCCAGCGCGGCGCTGGCGGCCTCGGCTGTTTCGGGGAATTCACTGATGGTGATGCCACGGGCGCGCCATGTGGCGACGTCATCCTCGGTGGAATCATCATGGCTGGCCATTTGAACACCGCGTGCCGCCAGCGTGGTACAGAAGCTGTCCAAAGCGGCGGGCACCTCGGCAGAGCGGGCATGCATGTCCATCATCATTGCAAGGTGGGCTTCGGGGTTGCGGCCCGATTTCAGCGCCGTGCCGGTCAGTCGGGGCGGGCGTTTGCCCGCGGCGAGGTGGTCATGCGGCAGATGGTCGTTGAAGGCGACATAGCGGATGTCGTGCTGCGCAATCAGGTCAAGCATCGCCGGATGGGCGTCAAGCATATGGGTTTCCAGCCGCAGTTGCACCCGCAGATCGGTGCCCAGGGTGGGGGCGGCAATCGCCACGGCCTCTAGCATCCGGGTGGCAAAATCGGGGCTGCGCAGCCCGCCTTCCCAGCTGTAGAACTGTGCCAGAACGGCGGTGGTGATGCCGTTGGCGGCCAATTCGGCCTCGGCCGAAACGATGCCGGCGGGCATATGTTTCATGGCGCCGCGCCGGGGGGCGAGGTGACGTTCAAAGCCATCGCCGTGCAGGTCGACAATGCCCGGCAGCACCAATTTCCCCGGCAGGGACACAGGCCGCGCGCCGCCCGTCGCAATCAGACCGCCGGCGATGGACAGCGGATCGTCGCGCCAGCCTTCGGGCGACAGCCAGCGGGTGCCGTTCAGGCAAAGTTCGATACTCAATTCTCTTCTCCGAAAACCGCGCCTGCCAGGTCCATGTCCGGGTCAAACCGGCCTTCGCGCAGGAACAGAAGGGTTTGCCGCATCACCAGCGGGTTGTTCATCAAAAACGTATGGGTGACCGGCAGGGTGATGTGCCAATCCATGCCGTCGACCTTGGTCGAGGCAACAGAGACTTTGCCATCATCCGGCCCCTCGATCAGCGAGGAAAAATAGGGGTTGAGCGACCGGTTCCCGGCAATCACGCCCAATTCCGCGTCAATCGGTGGCAGCTGCGGCGGCAGGCTTTCCGGGTCGGTGCCCAGTTGCAGACCGGCGGGGCCATTGAGCCAGCGAAACAGCTCAAGCCCGCCAAGATCATCCACCAGCTCGCTGCCGTGGTTGGGTGGGGCCAGCATGACAATGCGGCCCATGTGGTCCGCGCCGGGGTGATCGCGCAGCCAGACCCGCAACAGGATGCCGCCCATGGAATGGGTCACGAAATGCGTGGTGGCTGTGCCGCATTTGGCAATGGTTTCCGGCAGCGTGGTGTTGACCAGCGTTTCCACATCGGCAGAGGTCGAGGGGTAGGAGGCGACAACCGTGTCATAGCCTTCGGCCTGCATCACCTGTTCCATCACCGCAAAGCTGAGGCCGGTGCGCGCCAGACCATGCAGGAAGACGACACAATCCGCCCGGGCCAGGCCGGGCAGGGCAAGTAGGACAAGGACAAGGGCATAACGCATAGGCCGACAGATAGGCAGAGTTGTCGGGCTGTGAAAGGGGCGCTGCCGCCTGTGACGAAGCGTTACCGTGACCGCAGCGAAACGGCCACACCCCCCAGCACCAATCCTGCGGCGAGGACAAATCGCAGGGTGAGCGGCTCTGCCAGAAAGACCATGCCGCCAGCCATCGCAATGATGGGCACCGTCAATTGGACGACCGCCGCGGTGGTTGTGCGCAGTTGCGGCAAAACTGAATACCACAGCGCATACCCCAGCCCGGATGTCACGGCCCCCGCCAGAATGGCCAGCAGTGCGCCGCGCAGGTCGATGGCATCGGGCCAGATCAAAAAGGTGCCTAGCCCAAGCGGCAAGGCCCACAGGAAAGAGGCGCTGGTGGTGGCCAGGGGCGCGCAGGCCCGACGGCCAATCAGCGAAAACAATCCCCAGCCCAAGCCAGCTGCGCACATCATGGCAAAACCCCAGGGATCGGGGCGTTCTGCGCCGGGGGCCATCAGCCAGACCAACCCGCCAAAGGCGATCAATGCGCCGAAGCTGCGCAGGGGCGACAGCGGCTCACGCGTGAAAACCGCGCCCAGAAACATGGTGATCTGGACCCCGCCAAACAGGATCAGCGCACCCACCCCGGCGGGCAGGGTGACATAGGCAAAAGAGAACCCAAGGATATAGAGCGTCAGGGTCAACACCCCCGGCAAAAGCGCCCGGCGTGGCCGCAGCGCGGCCAAATCCCCGCGCACACCGACCAGCAGGCACAGCAGGGCCGCACCAGAGGCCAGGCGGATCAGAGCAAAGGCCGCAGGCCCGGTTGTGGCACTGTCCAATGCCATGCGGTTCAATACCGAATTGGCCGCAAAGGCCAGCATGACCAAAGCGGTCCAGCCGATGATGCGCATGGGTTAACCTGTCCGTGCTGGAAAAATTTGTTGCAGGATGCCAACCGAGGCAAGGTAGATCGAGGTTGTGACCAATCCCCAATGCGCCCAGCTTTCGGGGTGGAAATTGACCCAGGCCGCCCAGCCGGCAAAAAACGTCCAGGCCAGGGCCATCGGCAGCGACAGACCGCGCCAGCGTTCGGTGCGTACCGGGTGAATGAACTTGAGCGGCAGGAACATGGCCACCGCAAAGACCACAACAATTGCCAGGATCACCGGCGGCGGCGGTGCGATGGAAAACATCACGATCACCACCATGTTCCAGCAGCCCGGAAAACCGGCAAAGGAATTGTCACGGGTCTTCATCCCGGTATCGGCAAAATAGAGCGCGCTGGAAAACGTCACCACAATGATTGCGATCCAACCGGGCCATCCCGGCAAAAGCCCGGATTCAAACAGCGCAAAGGCGGGAATGAACACATAGGTCAGATAGTCGATGATCAGATCCAGCAGCACGCCGTCAAATCGCGGGGCATGGGTCTTGACGTCGTATTTGCGCGCCAGTGGCCCGTCGACGCCATCCACGGCAAAGGCAACAACCAGCCAGACAAACATCATCGGCCAGTTGGATTGCACCGCCGCCAACAGGGCGAGCATGGCAAACACGGCCCCCGTCGCCGTCAGCCAATGGATCGAAAGAGCGCGCAGCTTGGTCATTGGGATGTCATGTCGGATATGGCGGTTGGATTCAATGGGGGGCGCTGGCAAGGTGGGGAAAATCTCTGTGAGAATTGCCCCAAGCGGGCCCAAACGCGCAAAGGCCGCCCATGTCCGATACTCTGTTTGCCCCGTCAAAGCCCGTCACCGTAGCAATTGCGGGTGAAACGGCGACCTATCCGGTCCGTCGAATTTTCTGTGTCGGGCGCAATTATGCGGCCCATGCCGCCGAAATGGGCAATGAGGTGGATCGCCAGGCGCCGTTCTATTTCACCAAATCCCCGCATTCGATGGTGGCAAGCGGCGCGACCGTGGCCTATCCGCCGGGCACCGGCAATTTTCATCACGAAATGGAATTGGCCTTTGCCCTGGGGGCAGAGGTGTTTCGCGTGCCCGAGGACGAGGCCCTGGCGGCGGTATACGCCTATGGCTGTGCGCTGGACATGACCCGGCGTGATCTTCAGGCCACCGCCAAGGACAAGCGGCGGCCCTGGGATCTGGCCAAGGATTTCGAGAATTCTGCTGTTCTGGCGCCAATGACGCGGGCGGATGCGTTGCCGGCGATCGGGCCGCAGAAACTCTGGCTTGATGTGAATGGCACCCGCAGGCAGGAGGCCGTCCTGGATGACATGATCCATGGTGTGGCGGGAATCATCGCGCATTTGTCGGGCTATTATCATCTGGGGCCGGGGGATGTGATTCTGACCGGGACACCGGCCGGTGTCGGCCCGGTGGTGGCCGGTGATGTTCTGGACGGCGGGATCGAGGGGCTTGCCCCGGTGCATCTGGCGGTCGCGCCCGCGCAATAGATCCGATCTGGATCTTGGGGGCAGGCCCGGCATCATAAGTGCCTGCCCTGTCTCTAACGCATTGATATTTCACATAACTATTTGACGCAGGTCTGCCGGATACTTGGGAATTGCCGCTTGTTAGTTACAAAAGCGACTGCCAAACTGGCTGCCAATACATAACAAACGGTCGATCCATGTTCCTTGGAGAGGGGAAAACAATCGCTGGACGGAGTTAGTTATGATGTATATCTATTTGGGCAAGACACGGCGACCGCACAGAGGAGAGCGGGCAGCCGCGGCGTGAATGATGCGCTCTGGGGGGCGGGTTTTTGATCGGACCATGGTCTTGGCCAAGAATCCGAACAGCTGAATTGTTTTGCTGTGAATCCCGCATTGCGACAGAGTTGCGCCAAAAAGAACGCGATTGATCAACGGGAGGAAACTATGATCAACAAGCAAAAACTGACCAAACTTGCCAGCGGAACTGCGCTGGCGATTGTGCTGGCTTCGGGGGCGGCAGTGGCCCAGGAGGTGACACTGCGGATGCATTCATTCCTGCCGGAGCAGGCCAATGTGCCCCAGAACCTTCTGATCCCCTGGGCCGAAAAGGTTGAGGCAGAGTTGGACGGGCGGATCGGCATTCAATTGTTCCACGGCATGGCCTTGGGGGGCACGCCGCCGCAGCTGATGGATCAGATGATGGATGGTGTTGCGGATATCGTCTGGACGCTGCCGGGCTATACGCCGGGCCGCTTCCCCCGCACCGAAGTGTTCGAATTGCCCTTCACCATGACCACCGCAGAAGCGGCCAGCCGGGCCTATTGGAAGCTGGCGGAAGAAACGATGATGGATGCCGATTTCAAGGATATCCATCCCATCGCGCTGCATGTGCATGGCCCCGGCGTGATCCATTCCAAAGACCCGGTTGAGGCTCTGGAAGACCTGAATGGCGTCAAATTGCGTGCACCGACGCGTGTCACAAACATGATGTTTGGCGCGCTGGGCGCAACGCCCATCGGGATGCCGGTTCCCGCCGTTCCCGAGGCCCTGTCCAAGGGCGTGATCGACGCAACCGTGATCCCGTGGGAGGTGACAGGCGCGTTGAAAGTGCCGGAGCTGGTGACCAACCACACCGAATTTGGCGGCGATACCGCGCTTTACACCGCCACCTTTGTCTTTGGCATGAACAAGGCCAAATACGACGCGCTGCCGGATGATCTGAAAGCGGTGATCGACGCGAATTCCGGGCTGGAAACCTCTGCCTGGTTCGGGCGTCAAATGCAGGAAGATGACGCCCCGGAGCGCGAGACCGCTCTGGATCTTGGCAATAATGTCATCACCCTGACAGATGCCCAGACAGACAGCTGGAAGGCCGCAGCCCAAGGCACGATTGATGCCTGGATCGCGGAAATGGACGAAAAAGGCCTGGATGGCACGGCTGTGCGCGCCCGCGCGCTGGAGCTGATCGCCGAAGGCGCAATGTAACGCGCATTTTCCCGGCGGCCCTGCGTCGCCGGGATTTTCGCGACGACATTCCCCTCTGGTCACATACTGGAAATTGACATGCTGAAGAACATGGACCAACTCGCCCGGTTGATGGCGATTATTGGTGGGCTGGTGATGACGTTTCTTGTGCTCTTGACCTGCGTTAGCGTGCTGGGTCGGGGCCTGAATACGCTTGGCCATTCCGGGGCCATTGGCGAGGCGCTTGGCCAGGCGCTGATCAATGCCGGGGTCGGCCCGGTGGCGGGCGATTTCGAAGTGGTCGAAGCCGGGATTGCATTCGCGATCTTTTCTTTCCTGCCGTACTGCCAGCTGCACAGTGGCCATGCCACCGTGGACATCTTTACCCAAGGATTGCCGGCAAAAACCAATCAATGGCTGATCGCTTTCTGGGAGGTGATCCTGACGCTGGCGATCTTGTTGATCACCGTGCGGCTGTTTGCCGGGACGGTCAGCAAATACCAAAACGGCGAAATCACCTTTTTGCTGCAATTTCCGGCCTGGTGGGCCTATGCGGCCAGTTTCATTGCGGCCTGTGTTGCGTCGATCATCGCGCTTTATTGCGCTTTTGGCCGTGTCGCCGGTGCCGTGACGGGCCGTCGCTATATGCCCGATACCGAAGGAGCGATCCATTGAGCTTGCTAGAACTGGGCTATGTGTCCTTTCCCGTCCTGTTGGTGATGATCTTTTTGCGGGCGCCGATCGGGCTGGCGATGTTGCTCTGTGGGATTGGCGGGCTGTGGCTGGCCACGGACGGCACCACCGTGTTCATGGCCAAACTGAAGAGCGAGACCTATTCGACCTTCTCCAGCTATTCGCTGTCGATCATCCCGCTGTTTCTGTTGATGGGGCAGTTTGCCACCCTGTCGGGCATGTCATCGGCACTGTTCAAGGCGGCAGAAAGCTTTCTCGGGCACCGCAAGGGTGGTGTGGCGATGGCATCGGTCGGGGCCTGTGCCGGGTTCGGGGCGATTTGCGGCTCGTCCCTGGCAACCGCGGCCACCATGTCGCGCGTCGCTTTGCCAGAGCTGAAACGCTATGGATATTCCGGTGGCTTTTCGACCGCGACATTGGCGGCGGGCGGCACATTGGGCATTTTGATTCCGCCCAGCGTCATTCTGGTGATCTATGCCATTCTGACCGAGCAAAACATCGCGAAACTGTTCCTGGCGGCCTTTGTGCCCGGTATTCTGGCGGCGATCGGCTATATCATCACCATCTCGATCTATGTCCGGGTCAACCCGGATGCGGCGGGGGTGCGCCCGCCGGTGCCGATGGCCGAACGCATTCGCAATTTCCTTGACGTCTGGCCGGTGGTGCTGGTGTTCGGTTTGGTTGTGGGCGGCATCTATGGCGGCTGGTTCACCCCGACCGAAGGCGCGGCGGTGGGCGCGGCGGGCACCGGGATCATCGCATTTGTCGGCGGCAACATGTCTTGGACTGTTTTCAAGGAGGCGATCCTGTCCACCGCATCCTCGACCGCGATGATCTTTTTCATCGTGTTGGGCGCGGGATTTTACAACGGGTTTCTGGCGCTCAGCCAGGTGCCGCAGGAATTGTCGTCCTGGGTCGTCGGTCAGGGTTTCAGCGCCTGGACGGTGCTGGCGATGGTCCTGGTGTTCTATCTGGTTTTTGGCTGCCTGATGGACAGCCTGTCGATGATCCTGTTGACCATTCCGATCTTCTTTCCGGTAATTTCGTCGATGGATTTCGGATTTGTCGACTTGGCGGTGATGCAGGCCGATGCCGCGCGCGATGTGCTGGCCTCTGGCGTGCCCGAAGGCATGGCCGCGGACATGTTGGAGGGCATTCGAACCGCGATGGCAACCGGGGTCGAGCTGACGCGCGAACAGATGCAGGCGCTGGGCATTCGCGTGACCGAAGGCATGGCCAACCGCATCGAAGCCGAACAGGTGGCGATCTGGTTTGGTATCCTTGTGCTGATCGTGGTCGAGGTCGGGTTGATCACCCCACCGGTCGGAATGAACCTGTTTATCATCAATACGATGGATCGAAGCACCCCGATGATCGAAACCTACAAGGCGGTGATCTGGTTTGTGACATCGGACCTGATCCGGGTTGTGTTGCTGGTGCTGTTTCCGTCAATCACCCTGTTTGTGCTCAGCCTGTGATCGCGGCTTGATCCGGCCCGAAATTCAACGCCCGGCTTCCTGTATGGGGTCGGGCGTTGTGCGTTTTGCAGGGCAGGTGGGGGCGATGTGAGGCTTGTGTGAAAAATAGATATGAGATATAACTATATTCAGGAATCGGGGGGATTCGTCTTATGAAGATCAAAGGACAGGCCGCCATTGTCACCGGCGGTGGCAGTGGGCTTGGCGCAGCAACCGCGCGCCATCTGGCGGCTTTGGGCGCGCGGGTGGCCATTCTCGATTTTGATGCGGCGCGCGGTGATGCCGTGGCTGCGGACATCGGTGGCGCGGCGTTCAAGGTTGATGTCAGTGACGCGGCCGCAGTTGATGCCGCGATTGAACAGGCGGCAGATCAATTTGGCACGGTGGCCCGCATTGCGGTGAATTGCGCCGGTGTCGGGCTGGCCGCCAAGGTCGTGAACCGCGACGGCGCGCCGACGTTTGATGTGTTTGACAAGACGATCAAGGTCAATCTCTACGGCACCTATAACGTGATGAGCCACGCGGCGCGGCGCATGTTGACGCTTGACCCGCTGGACGACGGGGAACGTGGCGTGGTGATCAACACCGCCTCTGTCGCTTATGAAGATGGCCAGATGGGACAGGCGGCTTATGCGGCCTCCAAGGGGGCGATTGCCGCGATGAGCCTGCCGGCCGCGCGGGATTTTGCCCGCTCCGGGATCGGGTGATGGCGGTTGCGCCGGGGCTGTTTCATACCCCGATGATGGAAGGTCTGCCCGAAGAGGTGACCGCCAATATCACCGCCAATATCCCTTTTCCCGCGCGGCTGGGTCGCCCGGAAGAATATGCGCAGCTTGTCGGTGACATCATCGGCAATCCCTATTTGAACGGATCGGTGATCCGACTGGATGGCGCGGTGCGCCTGCCGCCCCGCTGAGGATGATGTAAATTGATGAAATTGCCGCAATATCTGAATATCGAGATCAAGGATGGCGTCGCCACTTTGACAATGAATTCGCCCCGACAAGCGCAATGCGATGTGCGACGCCCTTCTGGCCGAAATCGACGCGTTTTTTGCACTGCCGCCGGACGAGGTGAAGGTGGTGGTGCTGACCGGCACCGAAGGGCATTTCTGTTCCGGGTTGGATCTTTCGGAACATGAACAACGCGATGCCGAAGGCACGATGCGCCATTCGCGTGGCTGGCATCAGGTGATGGACCGCATTCAATATGGCGGCCTGCCGGTGGTGTCGGCGATGTATGGTGCGGTGATCGGCGGAGGATTGGAAATTGCGGCGGCCACCCATGTGCGGATTGCCGAACCTTCGACAATCTTCCAATTGCCCGAGGGGCGGCGCGGGATTTTTGTCGGTGGTGGGGCCTCGGTTCGGATTGGCCGCATTCTGGGCGCGGATCGGATGATCGAAATGATGCTGACCGGGCGCAAATACGGCGCAGAAGAGGGTCTCGCGCTGGGGTTGGCACATTACAGCGTTGGCACCGGCGAAGCATTGGCCAAGGCTCAGGAACTGGCCGCGCGGATCGCAACCAATGCGCCGCTGTCAAACTACATCATGATCCAGGGCCTGAGCCGGATAGAGGATATGTCGAAACAGGATGGCCTGTTTACCGAGAGTCTCTGTGCTGCCCTGACCCAGACAAGCCCGGATGCGATCGAGGGGCTGAAAGCCTTTCTCGAAAAGCGCGATCCGAAGTTCCGGTAACGCCATGGTTGATCCTGTTGAAACACACGGCCCGGCGCAACCGCGCGCAGATGATGTTCTGAACGAGCTGCTGGGCTATCACATCAAACGCGCGCAAAGCGCCATTCAGGCCGATCTTCATGCCACGTTGAAACCGCTGGATCTGCGGATGCTGACCTTTTCGGCGCTTGCGGTTGTGGTGTCTTCGCCGGGGTTGCGTCAGGCGCAATTGGCGGATGCACTGGACATTGAACGGCCCAATCTGGTGGTCATTCTGGATGAGTTGGAACGCCGAGGGCTGATCCTGCGCGATCGGGTGCCCACCGACAAACGTGCCTATGCGCTAAAGGCGACTTTGCAGGGTGTGGCGCTTTATGATGATGCGCGGGCCAGGGTGCAGGCGCATGAGGCGCGCCTGTTCGCCGGTATTTCGCAAGAAGATCGCAACCGTATACAGACGCTGATGGGGGCGATCTGGCGTGCAGGTACGGGGGAGGCCCCATGAAACGCACGACGAATTTCAGACCACATGAGGTCACGCATCAAGTGCGTGACGACGGTTCGATCCTCTATCGCTCGGCCTATGACCTTGGCCCGGTGGTGGCACGCACCGGCGATTGGCTGCACCAATGGGCGGATGCCACGCCGGATGCGATTTTCATTGCGGAACGTTCCGGGCCGGGATGGCGGGAAGAAAGTTACGCCAGCACGCTGGAAAAGGTGCGCGGCATCGCCAGCGCATTGCTGGCGCGGGGCATGGACCAGACGACGCCGATCCTGATCATGTCGGGCAATGGTGTCGATCACGGGCTTTTGGCGCTGGGCGCGCAATATGCCGGTGTGCCGATTGTGCCTGTCGCCGAGCAATATTCGTTGATTGCGGGCGCACATGGCCGGTTGCGCCACGCGGTCGAACTGGTGCGGCCCAAAATGGCCTATGTGGTCAATGCCGCGCAATATGGCGCGGCGCTGGACATGGCGTGTTTTGAGGGCATCGAAGTGGTGGCCAGCCAGGTGGCGGATCGCCCCGGCGTGACCGATTTTGACAGCCTGCTCCGGGGCGACGCCGGCGTTGATCTGGAGGCCGCATATGCCCAGGTCGGCCCCGATACGGTGGCCAAGATCCTGATGACATCGGGGTCGACCTCGGCCCCCAAGGGGGTGATGACCACCCATCGGATGATGTGCACCAATCAGACAATGCTGGCCGACAGCATGCCGTTCCTGAAGGACCGCAGACCGGTGGTGGTCGATTGGCTGCCCTGGAACCATGTCTTTGGCGGGTCGCACAATTTCAATATGATGCTGGCCAATGGCGGGGCGTATTATGTCGATGATGGCAAGCCGGTAAAAGGCCAGTTTGATCGCACGCTGGAAAACCTGAACCTCCAGACCGGCACGCTCAGCTTCAACGTGCCGGTGGGATATGCCATGCTGGTCAAGGCGTTGGAGGATGATGCCGACCTGCGCCGCCGCTTCTTTGCCGATCTCGATCTGATGTTCTATGCCGGCGCTTCGCTGCCCCAGGATGTGTGGCAGGGATTGGAAACCATGGCGTATGAGGTCAAAGGCGAAGTGCCGTTGATGACCTCGTCCTGGGGGCTGACGGAAACGGCGCCCTCTGCGATGATGCAACAGGAACCGACCGACCGCTCCGGCGTGGTGGGGGTGCCCCTGACCGGGGTGACCGTCAAACTGATCCCGGATGACGACATGCGCTGTGAGGTGCGGGTCAAGGGCGCGAATGTCATGACATCCTATTTCGAAGCGCCAGAGAAAACCCGAGACGCGTTTGACGACGAAGGGTTCTTTATCACCGGGGATGCGATGAAATTTGTCGATCCCGGAGATTTCAGCCGGGGCATGCGGTTTGACGGGCGGATATCAGAAGACTTCAAGCTGCTGACGGGAACCTGGGTGCGCGCCGCGCAACTGCGGCTCGACATGTTGAGCGGTCTGTTGCCCCTGGCTGCGGATCTGGTGGTGACCGGGGCGGATCGAAACGAAATCGGCGTCATGATTTTCCCCGCGCTGGCCGAGCTTGAACGCGCCGGATATGGGCTGAGCGACAAGGATGGCGCATTGAATGATGCCGCGCTTTTGGCCGAGGTTCACAAACGCCTGACCGAACGGGCCGCGCAGCAGTCCGGTTCATCGACACGGGTGGCGCGGGCGATTTTGGTCGCTGAACCGGCCTCGATGCCCGCAGGCGAAATGACCGCCAAAGGCAACTTGAATTTCCGCAAGATACTGGAACGGCGCAAGGATCTGCTGGACCGGCTTTATGCCGATGATGATCCGGCGGTTGTCACACTTTGAAACCGGCCCGCTTATCCGGCCCGCTTATCCGGCCCTGACGGCCCGTCTGCGCGCAGGGCACCCCACCGACAAGGAGACCGAAATGATTGATATTTCCAAGGTCCGTGCAATCGACATCCATACCCATGCCGAGGAACCCTGTGGCTGTCACAGCGATGATGGCTATGACGATCTGCAATCCACGATGGCGAAATATTTTCGCGCGCCTTGGGAACATCCGCCGACGATCCCGGAAACCGCCGCACATTTTCGCGCCCAGAACATTGCGGCGGTGATCTTTCCCGTCGATGCCGAACGCGAGACCGGCTATCGCCGGTACAGCAACGATGAAGTGGCCGAATTGGTTGCGCAGAATTCGGATGTGTTGATCCAATTCGCCAGTGTCGACCCCTGGAAGGGCAAGATGGGCGTGCGCGAGGCCCGCCGCCTTATCCGCGATTATGGTGTCAAAGGGTTCAAGTTCCATCCCACCATGCAGGGGTTTTTCGCCAATGACCGCATGGCCTATCCCTTGTACGAGGTGCTTCAGGAAGAGGGCGTTGTTGCCCTGTTTCACACCGGTCAAACCGGGGTCGGATCGGGCATGCGGGGCGGCAATGGCATGCGGCTGAAATATTCTAATCCGATGTATATGGACGATGTGGCGGTTGATTTCCCGGATCTGAAAATCGTCCTCGCGCATCCATCCTTTCCCTGGCAGGAAGAGGCGCTGGCCGTCGCGCAACACAAACCCAATGTCTATATCGACCTGTCCGGTTGGTCGCCGCGCTATTTCCCGGATATCCTGGTGCGGTATTGCAATACGATCCTGCGCAAGAAGGTGCTGTTCGGGTCGGATTGGCCGATGATCACCCCGGAACGCTGGCTGTCTGATTTCGAAGGTATCGCGATCAAGGACGCGTTGCGGGAAGACATCACCAAGAACAATGCCGCGCGCTTGCTTGGGTTGATGTAGGGGCATTCGTTCCGGGGGGCTGCGAATTTGCCGCTGATTTCCCCGGACGGATTTGCCCAGACGAATTTACCAGACGAATTTGCCAGCCTGCGGCGGGCCGTGGGGCTGGCCGGAATATGTAGATCAAAGCGGTGGATTTGCCCGTGACCCCCTTCAAAGCGCCATTGGATGACATCCTTTTCAGCCTGAACCATGTTGCCATGGCGGGATCGGTCACCGGATTTGACCCGACCCTGACCGCAGAGATCGCCCACCATTTCGCGGCCTTCGCCGAGGGCGAGATCGCGCCACTGGATGCCCCCGGTGATGCACAGGGATGCCGGTTGGAAAACGGCCGCGTCCACATGCCGGAAGGTTTTGCCGCGGTCTATCGGGCCTATGCAGATCAGGGCTGGCCGGGGTTGACCGTGCCCGAGGAATACGGCGGCCAAGGCATGGATGCGCTGTTGCTGGCGGTCACATCCGAGGTGTTTTCCGGCGCAAACCACAGCCTGCAAATGATTACCGGTCTGGTGCCCGGCGCGGTTGGTGTGTTGAACCGGTTCGGCACCGAGGCCCAAAAGGCAAAATATCTGCCCGAATTGGCCTCTGGGGCGGCGCTGGCCACGATGGCATTGACGGAACCGGGGGCCGGGTCGGATTTGTCGCGCATCCGGTGTCGTGCACATGATGAGGGCGGTTGGCACATCACCGGTGAGAAGAGTTTTATCTCGGGCGGGGATCAGGATCTGAGCGCAGAGATCCTGCATCTGGTTCTGGCGCGGACATCGGACGCTGGCGTCAAGGGGTTGTCGCTGTTTCTATGTCCCAGCACCCGACGTGATGGCAGCCGAAATGCGGTACAGGTCAGCCGGATCGAGGAAAAGATGGGGCTTCATGCCTCGCCGACCTGCCATTTGGTCTTTGATGGGGCGGAGGCAGAGTTGATTGGGGGCGAGGGTCAGGGGCTGGCGGCGATGTTTACCATGATGAACCATGCGCGCTGTGACGTCGCGCTTCAGGGGGTCGCCCATGCCGCCCGTGCCTGGGATATTGCGCGCCGCTATGGCGACGCGCGCACACAGGGGCGTCGCGCGGATGGCGGGGCTGCGGTCTTGTCTGATCATGCCGATGTGGCCCGGATGATTGATGGGATGGATGCCATGGCTCTGGGCGGTCGGGGCATTGCCCATTTGTGTTTCGTGGCCATGGCGCGCGGCAACTCCCCGATCTGGTGGCGTTCCTGACGCCCGTGGCCAAGGTGCATTGCACCGAGGTCGGGGTGCGGGCGGCGGAACTGGGGATGCAGGTTCTGGGGGGCTATGGGTATTTGACGGAATATCGTGTTGAACAAACCTATCGCGATGCCCGCATCACGCAGATCTATGAAGGGGCAAATGGCATTCATGAGCGGGCCCTGGTCACGCGGTTGCTTGGGGGAGCGCCGGGGGCGGCATTTGAGGCGTTTCTGAGCCAAGAAGGCATGGATGGAACGCTTTGGCAGATGTCGCGTGCCACGGTTTTGGACGCGTTCGATCCATCCCCCCTGGCGCATGATTTCATGTGTTTGACGCGCGAGGTCCTGTTGCAGGTGGTGTGGGCCCGCATGCTGGCGGGGGCGGATAATCATGGAGACCCGGAGCGGATCCGGCGCGTTGCGGGATGGGCGCGTCAGGAATCCGACCTGCGCATGAAGGCCGCAGCGGCGCTTCTGGCCCTGCGGGCCGGGAAGTAAGAGCGCAACCCGGGGTATGTCCTGCATTGCGGCGGGCGATAATGGGGGCTTTGCCCCCAAACCCCCAGGATATTTGTGAACAGAAGAAGACGGGGGGCTTTGGCGAAGAGATTAGGATCAGGACACTAGCCAGCCTTGGGGTGTGCCCGGTCATAGACTTCGAGCAGGCGGGCGGTATCAATTCCGGTGTAGCCTTGGGTTGTGGAAAGCGACGCATGGCCGAGCAATTCCTGGATCGCGCGCAGATCGCCGCCGGCGTTCAGCAGATGGGTTGCGAAACTGTGGCGCATGGCGTGTGGCGTGGCGGTGGCAGGAAGGCCGAGTTGCATCCGCGCCTGTTCCATCGCTTTTTGGACCAGCCGCGCATTCAGCCGTTTGCCGCGCGCGCCGAGAAACAGCGGCGTATCGCCATCGCCGGCAATGGGGCAGAGCGCCAGATAGCTGTCTACGGCGCGGGCGGCGGCCGGGATCACCGGGACAATGCGTTCCTTGTCGCCCTTGCCGAAAATCCGCAGGCTGTCGCCCAGCGGCGCGGCGCGGCGGTTGAGGCCAAGCGCCTCGGAAATGCGCAAGCCGCAGCCGTACAGCAGGGTCACGACGGCGGCATCGCGGGCCGCTATCCAATTGGTCTGGCTTTGTAATTCCACTGTGTCGATCATCGCCCGCGCGGCATCTTCGGCCAAGGGGCGGGGCAGTTTGCGGGTGTATTTCGGCGCGCGGGTCGACAGAACGGCGGTGGGTTCAAACCCTTCGCGTTCGGCCAGCCAGCGGTAAAAGCTTTTGACGGCGGAAAGCTTGCGCGCCATGCTGCGTGAGCCGACATCGGGGCTGCGTGTGGCGGCCATCCAGGCGCGCATGTCACGCAATCCGATGCGGCTGAGCGGGGTCAACCCCTGAGCGCCCCCATGGTAGTTGGTCATGAAGGCGAGAAATCCCAGCACGTCGGCACGATAGGCGTCTATCGTGGCCTCGGCCTGACCACTGAGCGCGCGGCAATGCGTCAGCCAGGTTTCCAGCGCATCACGCGCTGCGGGGGAAATGAATGTCGTGCTGGCGCTCACGCCAGCCAGCGGCGCATGGTGCGTTCGAAAACGCCCCCGAAAAACGCCATCAAATCAGTGCCTTGCTGCGGGGTGAACAGATGCGGGTCTTCGGCGCCGAGGACCAGCATGCCGGGCAGGCGTTTTTCGCCAAAGTTCAGCGCCAAACAGGCCTCGGAGCGGATATCGTCGGCTTTGTCCCCGAAAATGGCCCTGTCCCCGGCCGCCAGTTGGCGCAGGGTTACCGGGCGCAGACCGCCCATGCGCCCCTCGGTCAGGTATTGCGATACATATCCGGGTTCCGCGACCATAAGCACATCGCCAAGTTTGCGGATTGCGGGATCGTCATCCGCGCGTTCGTTGCTTTCCAGCACCAGCCGCACGCTGTCGACACGCAGGATATCGGCCACTTCGCCGCCTAGTCCGTGCAGGAAATCCTCAAAATTCAGCGGGTCCAGCATGCGCATGATCGCGCGGTGAACCTGATTTGTGCCCGCCAGATTTTCATAAGCGGCCGCAATCACGCTGCGGTGGGTGTCTTCCAGCCGGTCAAGACGGCGTTCCAGCCGTTCCATCGCAATGCCGCGCAGATCAACGATATTGGTGCCCATCGCCTTTTCATTGGCAGCGATCAGGGCGTGCATCACGTCCTTATCGTCGAGAATGACAGAAGGGCGCGAAATGATGCGGGCGCGGAGGTCGTCGTCGATCTTGAGGCTGGAGGTCATGCGATTCCCTTTGATTTCGGCCAGACATTAGCAGGTCACCAAGCTCATTTCGTCAATTTATTGAGCATGTTTCGTGTGTTTCTTTAAGTTGTGCCTCAGAGTCAACAATTCAGTTATCCACAGGGGCCAGGGCCGCAGATGGCGCGCAGATCGTTCCAATATTAAACAAATTTTAACTTTGGATGGAATGGGGATAAACCTGTTGATAAAGTGTCTGGGCCGTATCCCGGAGAATAACATATTGAAATCAAATGGATTTGAATGAAATTCAGGGGAATGTCGCGGCCTGTCCTGGCCATCCGTCATGTCGGTTTTGCGCGCGCTGTTTTTGGGGGGGGCGCTGCCATCTTGGCTTTTGTTTGGCGCTGACATACCTCAGGTTGGATGGGGATCGGATCAGGCAAAGGGATGGGTCACACCAAAATGAGTCGCAGCTATTTTGATGAGGGCGACCGTCTTGGGGTCCTGATTACTCAGGCGATGGGCGACCGCTCTGGTGTGCTGGATTACCTCGCGCCGGAAGGCGGGTGCCATCTGGGCGCTTTTGTCGAGGTGCCTTTGGGGCCGCGGCGGATGTTGGGCGTGGTCTGGGGCGAAGGTGAGGGCAGCTTTGATCGTGCCAAACTGCGTCAGGTGCAGCGTGTGCTGGACAGCGCGCCGATGCGTGCCGGGATGCGCGATTTTCTGACCCGCGCCGGGGCCTATACGCTGACACCGTTGCCCGCGATGTTGCGGCTGGCGACACGTGCACCGGGGTTGGGGGACACGCCCGGCATGCGCAAGATCTATCGCCGGGGTGTGGGGCTGCCGGACCGCGACACCAAGGCGCGCCGGGCCGTATTGGCCACGCTGGAGGAATACGGCGATCTGGCCTTCACGCTCAAGGAACTGGCGGAAATGGCCGGGGTCTCGACCTCGGTCATCAAGGGGCTGGCGACACAGGGGGTGGTGCGCGAAGAAGAAGCGCCGCGCGACGTGGCGTATCGCACTTTGGACCCGGAGATGTCGGGAAAATCCCTGACCGATGATCAGGCCAAAGCGGCGGCGCATCTGCAACAGGCCGGCGACCAGGGCTATTCCACCACGCTTTTGCGCGGGGTCACCGGATCGGGCAAGACCGAAGTCTATCTGGAGGCGGTGGCCGATACCCTGCGCCGGGGGCGACAGGCGCTGGTGCTTTTGCCAGAGATCGCGCTGACCCAGGAATTTCTGACCCGGGTCGAGGCGCGGTTTGGCGCGAAGCCCGCTGAATGGCATTCCGGCATCACCCAGACCGAACGGCGGCGCTGTTGGAAAATGGTGGGCGAGGGCGGCGCACAGATGGTTGTCGGCGCTCGGTCGTCGCTGTTCCTGCCGTTCCGCGATCTTGGTCTGATCGTGGTCGATGAGGAACATGATACCTCCTACAAGCAGGGCGATGGCGTGCTTTATAATGCGCGTGATATGGCGGTTTTGCGGGCTTCGATCGAAGGCGCGCAGGTGGTGCTGGCCTCTGCCACACCCAGTCTGGAAAGCTGGGCCAATACCGAGGCGGGCAAATATACCCGGCTGGAGCTGACATCGCGATTTGGCGCGGCGGTCCTGCCAGAGATGCGCGCCATCGACATGCGCAACGAAACCCTGCCGTCGCATCGCTGGATCTCGCCAAGCTTGCAAGCGGCGGTCACGGCCCGTCTGGCCCGTGGCGAGCAATCGCTGTTGTTCATCAACCGGCGTGGCTATGCGCCGATCACATTGTGCCGCGCCTGTGGCAGCCAGATTGAATGTGACCAATGTGATGCCCGCATGGTCGAGCACCGGTTCCTGAAGCGGCTGGTTTGCCATCAATGCGGCGAGACCAAGCCAATGCCGACGGTCTGTCCGTCCTGCCAGGCCGAAGATCGTCTGGCCGCTGTTGGCCCGGGGGTAGAGCGGCTGACCGAAGAAGCGGTGGCGCTGTTCCCGGATGCGCGGGTGGCGACATTGTCGTCGGACATGTACGGGTCTGCCCGCGCGCTAAAGGATCAGATCGCGGCCATTGCCGGGGGCGAGGCTGATATCATCATCGGCACCCAATTGGTGGCCAAGGGCCATAACTTTCCACTGCTGACGCTTGTCGGGGTGATCGACGCCGATCTGGGCCTTCATGGGTCCGATCTTCGCGCGGCAGAGCGGACCTTTCAATTGGTACGTCAGGTGGCCGGTCGGGCAGGGCGGTCCGACAAACCGGGCATGGCCCTGATCCAGACGCATCAACCCGAGCACCCGGTGATCCGCGCGATTTCGCCGGCGATGAAGAAGACTTCTGGCGCGCCGAGGCGGATCAACGGCGTCAGGCCGGCGTGCCCCCTTATGGCCGGTTGGCGGGCATCATCCTGTCGTCCACCGACGCCCAGGAGGTGTTTGACCTTGGCAATGCGTTGGCGCGCAATGATGCTCCGCTGCGCCGGGTCGGGGCCCAGGTCTTTGGCCCGGCGCGGCCCCCATCGCACGGGTCCGGGGGCGGCATCGCGTGCGGCTGTTGGTCAAGGCAGACAAAAGCGTGGCGCTGCAAGGGGCGCTGGCGCAATGGGTGGCGCAATTCCCGTTAAAAGGAAATCTGCGGCTGGCGGTCGATATAGACCCGCAGAGCTTTTATTGACCCCATCATCGCCGACACTGGCCGCATGCGCAGGCCCACGGGGCCGGTGACATGCGCCGTTGGGCTGTCGTGATCCTTTGAACTTTGACGCGCAAAAGCCTAAGCTGCTGTCATTCCTTGATTCCACGTGGGCCATTGATATGTCATTTTTTCGCGTCTTGCTTTGTTCGATCCCGGCAATTGGGTTTGCAGCCGCCGTTGCGGCGCAATCGGTGATCACCTTGGATGATTTTGATCTGGGGGGACCGACCGAGGCGCCGCAAGCGTCCGAAACTGTGGGCGGTGGTGCGATGGAACGTTGTCTGCGCGACCGGGCCAATTGCCCGGAAAACGGCGGGGTCGACTTTACCATCGATGATGTGGTGAACTTGGGCATTGTTGATCGCGAAGACGTCGATGTCACACCGGCCTCGGTGACCGGCGACGATACATCCGCTGCGGCAGAACCTTTGCCCTCTGTCGATCTGGAGGTTTTGTTCGACTATAATTCCTCGGATATCCGTCCCGATCAAATGCGCCAGCTGCTGGATCTGGCCAATGTGCTGCGCAGCGATGATTTCTCGCGCTACATCCTTATTTTCATGGGCCATTCCGATGCCAAGGGGGCGGCGGAATATAATGAACGTCTGTCACTGTCGCGCGCGCAGAGCGTTGCCAATTTCGTGGCCGCCGCCGCCGATGTCCCGGCCTCGCGGATCGAAGCTGTCGGGTTTGGTTTCCAGCGGTTGGCCGATCCCGCCAACCCGCTAAGCGCGCGCAACCGGCGGGTTCAACTGGTGCTTGCCCCGGCGTCTTAACGTTTCGCAATCGCCTGATCCCAAAGATCCCTAGGCAGCTGACAAAGTTACGTGCCCCGGCGTTCAAAGCCCCCGCAGGCCCGATCAAAGCGCCGTTCAGATACCCGCGCCAGCACCCTTGGGCGCTGCGTCAAAAGGGCGTCATGAACGCGCTCCTGCGGCGCGCCTATTCGATCTCAAACGGGCGGATCTGGAACCGGGCGCTGGCCCCCATCGCGCTGACTTCACCGTCTTCAACGCCGTTCTGCGCCGCCTGAACACCTTCACGCAGCAGCGCCTTGAGCACTGCCTGATCTGTGCCGGACGGTGGTTCGCACATATATCCAACCAGGTTGGTGCCCTTTTCGTCCTCCGGCAAAACCTTGAGCCCATAGCGTGAGCCCGGCGAAATCTCGTACCGGGTCTGACCCGAGGCCAGCGCGAAGGTCCGAAAGAATTTGCGCGGGATGGGCGTAAACTTGGCCGAAGGGGAAAGCGCGAAAAAGAACGGTGTGCAGGCGGCTGGCAGATCGGCAATCATCGCGACCTCGTCGTCGACGGCCACCCGCAGTGGATACACCGACAGGATCGGATCGGGTGTATTGGGCCGTGGCGCCGGATCATCCGCCGCGCCATTGAAATAGAATTCGCGTTGCATCTGGCTCAGCTGCTGCGGGCGCTGGGAGCCATCGGTCTCTTGCATGACATCGGCGGTGACCCGCTTCATCATCACCGAAACCTCGACGTCAGGGGTCGAGATATGGCGGGCAAGGGCGCGGGCAAAAGGCGAATTGCCAGCGGTGCCATCGCTGGCCACGGTGTCGGGCAGGGTGGCAAAGGCCACCAATTGATCGCCCTCCGCCTGCACCACCGCCAATCCCCGGCTGACGGCTGCGCTGCGTCCTTCGGCGCGGGCCTGGGCCAAAAGCTGCTCGGCAAAGGGGTTGTTGCGACATGCATCCAGAAAGATCAGCGACACCGGCACCGGTGTCAGCGCCTGCATGATCTGATCCAGCGACAGGCCCTCGCGCGGGATGGCGGCAGCGCTGCGCAGATTGGCATCCACCGGCATCAAATAATTCACCCGCTGATATTGCACACCATGCCCCGCAAAATAGACCGCCGCCACATCCGCGCTTTGCGCGTCTTCGGCAAATTGATCCAGCGCCAGCCCCATCGCATCTTCGTCCAGATCGGTCAGCACCGTCACGTCAAAGCCGGTCGCGCGCAAACTGTCGGAAATCAGCCGGGCATCATGGGTGGCATTGGCCAACTTGCCGATCCGCGCATAGTCGGAATTGCCAATCACCAGCGCAATCCGGTTTTCGGCCCAGACGGGCAGGGCCCAGAAGATCAGCGCAATCAGGGATATGAGACGCATTTTGTTCAGCTTTCCTATCATGATCTTGCCGCCATGGTGGCGTGAAACAGCCCCATAGGCAAGCGGCGGGGCAAGTGTGAACATGACCTGAAAAGCGCTGCCTTGCCCTTCATCTGACCAAAAATATCCCGGGGGTGAGGCCAAAGGCCGAGGGGGCTGGCCCCCTTCTTTTCACGCGAATGACGGGGAGGTCAGAGGCTATTTGGCGAACAAATCGCTCTGCCCCGGCGCGCGCGGCGGTGCAATTCCCAGATGCGTCCAGGCCTTTTGCGCCAGTATGCGCCCGCGTGGGGTGCGTTGGATCAATCCCTGTTGCAACAAAAAGGGTTCGATCACCTCTTCCAGCGCATCCCGGCTTTCGCTGAGAGCCGCAGACAGCGTTTCAATCCCCACAGGTCCGCCCGCATAATTTTCGGCGATTAGCCCCAGATACCGGCGGTCCGCGCCATCCAGCCCCAGATGATCCACCCCCAACCGGGTCAGCGCATTGTCGGCCAGCGCGCGGGTGATATGGCCGTCGCCTTCGACCACGGCAAAATCAACAACCCGGCGCAGCAACCGTCCGGCGATCCGGGGGGTGCCACGGGCGCGCCGGGCAATTTCGCGCGCGCCGTCGCTGTCGGCGGGCACGCCCAGTTTGGTGGCGTTGCGGCTGACAATTTCATGCAACTCATCAACAGTATAGAACTGCAACCGTGTCGGAATGCCAAAACGATCCCGCAACGGCGTGGTCAAAAGCCCCAACCGCGTGGTCGCCCCAACCAGGGTAAACGGCTGCAATTCGATCCGCACCGTGCGCGCCGCCGGGCCTTCGCCAATCACCAGATCCAGTTCGAAATCTTCCAGCGCGGGATACAAAATCTCCTCGACCACCGGGTTCAGCCGGTGAATTTCGTCGATGAACAGCACATCCCGTGCCTCTAGATTGGTCAGGATCGCCGCAAGATCACCTGCCTTGGCCAGAACCGGGCCCGAGGTCATGCGAAAATTGACCCCCAATTCGCGCGCCATGATCTGGGCCAGCGTGGTCTTGCCCAGCCCCGGCGGGCCATGAAACAGCGTGTGATCCATGGCTTCGCCGCGTTGGCGGGCGGATTGAATGAAAATACGCAGATTGGCCCTTGCTGCGGCCTGACCGATGAAATCCGACAATTGCTGCGGCCGCAGCGCGCGGTCGGCATCCTCGGGGCGCGGTTCGGGGCGCAGGGTGGGGTCCGGTTCGCTCATCCCGTGTTCACCCTATCCCTTTGGGGCCAGAAGTTTCAGCGCAGCGCGGATCAGCGCCGCCGTGTCGGCCTCTGGCGTCTCGCCAGCGGCCTGGGCCACCGCGCCGGCGGCCTCGCCCGGGGCATAGCCAAGATTGCCAAGCGCCGAAAGCGCCTCGGCCTGGGCATAGTTGGCTTTGGGCGCGGGTTTGGCCGCTGATTTGGCTGCGGGGCGGGGCTCCGGCACCGGGGTCGCGTCCTCGATGACCGAGTTCGTCGACCTCTGCGGCCTGTGCGCCGCCCATGGCCATCACTGCCGGGGCTTTGTCCTTCAACTCGTGCACCACACGTTGTGCCGTCTTCGGGCCAATACCCTTGGCCGCTTTGATTGCGTTGATGTCGCCCAGGGCAATTGCCCGGCTGACCCCATCCGGGCCAAGTGTGCCCTGGATCGCCAGGGCGGCTTTTGCGCCGATACCCTGCACCGTCAGCAACAGGCGGTGCCATTCCTTTTCCACCAGCGACGGAAAGCCATAAAGCTGCAAGAGATCTTCGCGCACCGTCAGATCGGTATAAAGCGCCACAGCCTCGCCAACAGCGGGCAGCCCGGCCAGCGTTCGGTCCGAGCAATAGACAACATAGCCAACACCACGCACATCCAGAAGGATGTGATCCTCGCCCCGGTAATCAATCCGCCCCGAAAGCTTGCCAATCATTGTGCCCGCACCTCTCGCAATGCGCGCCCGGATGCTGCCCCGGGTGCGCGCACATAAAACGCATGTGTCATGGCAATTGCCAGCGCATCCGCCGCATCCGGCCCGGCCAATACGACCCCCGGCAATTGCATCTTCACCATATGTGCGATCTGGGTCTTGTCGGCATGTCCGACGCCGACCACACATTTCTTTACCTTGTTGGGGGCATATTCGCCAACAGTCAAACCCGCCTGCGCCGGGACAAGCAAGGCAATGCCGCGCGCCTGACCCAGTTTTAGGGTGGCGACCGCATCTTTGTTGACAAAGGTTTGTTCCACCGCCGCGGTGGTGGGGGCATAGCGTTGCAGGACATCGGTCAATTGCCGGTGCAGCGACATCAGCCGCAGCGCGAGGTCTGTCCCCTCTGAATGGCAGATCCCATTGGCCACATGGCGCAATTTGCTGCCTGAAACGTCGATCACGCCCCACCCGAGGTTGCGCAAACCCGGATCGATGCCCAGAACCCGCATGACTGCCCTGACTTTGTTGCTTTTTTGTTTCGCTAGCACGAAACGAGAACAAACGCCAAGAGAAACCTTTGGGGCGCTGCGATGAGTCGGTTTTGCCTTGTCAAGTCGTCGACCTGCGGCGGAATGGCCTGTGTCGTGGGTTCTGGGATTTGTTTTTCGGTAATTTATTAATCTAAATCAGTGGCTTAGTTGTGTTCTGAGCAATGACGGGAATGCAAGGGGGCTATGCAGAGACTGCACTTGTTTGCGGCGCTGTTGCCCATTAGTTGCGCAGTATGAAAACTTGCGCCCGAATGGCGCCGTAGCCAGGAGTGCCCGAGATGGCCGTTTATGAAGAAAATTCCGCCCAAATCGCAGTTGCCGGATTTGGGGATCGCATTGGTCGCAGCGTGTCGATCATGATCAACCGCATTCAGGAATGGAAAGATGCACGTGCGACCCGCACCTTGCTCTCCAGCCTCAGCGACGCCGAGCTGAACGATATTGGTCTGTCGCGCGCCGACATCGACCGCATTGCACGGCAACCAAACTTCTAAGACTTCTTTAAAGTCGAAAAAAAGGCCGCGACCTGGCAACAGGCGCGGTCTTTTTGCATGTGGGTCAATCGCTGTGGTTTTCGGCCGGGTCCGCCTTTTGGCTTGGGGAAGCGGCGGACCCGGAACCACCTGAGGCGTTTTGCGACCTCAGGTGAAAGGCTCAGACAATAGCGCTTAGCAGGCCTGCGAACCACATGGCTACAGGGTCGACTTGCATGACCCAAGCGGCGCCTTGTTCGAAAATGCTACCGGCCGCCAGCAGGTCAAGCCGGTCTTCGTATTGCACAACGCCCTGATGGGCGATCAGCAAACCTTTGAATGCAAAGAAACAAAACGCAATGATCATCAACCCGCGAATGGGCAGGGCGGTCAGTTTGCGCGTGGGACGCTGGCGGATCACGCCGGTTCCGTCGATGAAATTCGTATGACCGCGCGCCAGTTTGCGATTTTTCTTGGCAATCCGCCTGACGCGCTTGTCGAAATGGAACAATGTCTCCGACATGGCAGCCTCTACATCTAATCCGGCCCCCACCAGATACGGCACCCTTTTTGGGCGTCAAATGTGGCAATTCCGGGGCAGATGTAGAAATTTAGCGGCAAATGCCGCTAAAATCAGAGAGCTTTTTGCAGGGTCAGGGTGGTCCATTCAACAATCTCTTCGCGGTGAAGGAGATTGATGCCATTGGCGGCATAAACGGCGATCACTTCGTCCGCCTGTTCATTCAGAATACCAGAGAGAATCGCATATCCACCCGGTTGCAAATGGCTGGCCATGTCCGGTGCAAGTGAAATAAGCGGCGCTTTCAAGATATTGGCAAACACCAAATCAAACGGGGCCATCGCCGCAATATCGCTATGGTCGAACCCCATCGCCACACGACAGGCCACACGCCCGTCCAAACCATTGGCGCGGACATTGGCCTCGGCGACCTCGACGGCGACCTCGTCAATGTCCGAGGCCAGTACGGTTTCCGGCCAGATCCGGGCCGCACCCATCGCCAGAACCGCCGTGCCACAGCCGATGTCGGCAACCGATTTGCCATGAAATCCGCCGGTCGCCAGCCGGTCAAGCGCCCGCAGACAGCCAAGTGTGGTGCCGTGGTGGCCGGTGCCAAAGGCCATGGCGGCCTCGATCAACAGAGGTTCGCAATCGGCGGGCACCTTGTCGGCATCATGGCTGCCATAGACAAAGAAACGCCCCGCCGCTACCGGCGACAATTCGCGTTTCACCTTGGCCACCCAATCCGTTTCCGGCAGTTCGGAAATCGCAAAATCCTTGGCGCCAAATGCCGCCGCAAGGACCGCAAGGGCGGCTTCGTCCGGGGCCTCGGTGAAATAGCCGCCGATTTCCCACAGGCCAGAGCCATCCTCCATCTCGAACACGCCGACGCCGGTTGGTTCGGGCACCAGATGTTCCATGGCCGCGCCAAGCGTTTCAGCCTGAGGCTTGCCGGGCAGGGTGGTGAGGGCGGTGAATGTGGGCATGTGTGGCACTCTCTGACGGTTTCACGTCTCTTAGGACCTTTGCGGCGGGTTTGAAACCTCTGCCCGTCACATTGGGTCATCACCCGGCGGTTTTGCGCGGCGGTCCACGCAGAAACATCACATCTCCACTATGCGCAGATCGCGGCTATTCCGCAGGGGCGGGGACAATCGGGCGTTGAAACACGGTTTCATATCCCGGCACCGGATGGCGGGGGATCAGCAGGGCGAGCACAAATGATGCGGTCGCAATACCGGCCGCGGCAAAAAACACCGATCCGGGCGAAACCAGCCAGAGATACCCCAGGCCCGCAGGCAGAAACACCGCCGCGATATGGTTGATGGTAAAGGCTACCGCCGCCGTCGGGGCGATATCGCCGGGGTCGGCAATTTTCTGGAAATAGGTTTTCAGCGCCAGTGCGAGGCCAAAGAACAGGTGATCAATCAGGTAAAGCGCCGCCGCGATCACCACACCCCAGCCAAAGAAATAAATGCCGCCATAGGCCAGAAACACCATGATCAGACCGGCATATTCAAACAGCAGTGTCGCGCGTTCGCCAAACCGGGCAACGGCACGGCCCATGAGCGGGGCAAACAGCATATTGGCCACCAGATTGGCGAGGAACAACGCCGTAACCTCGTGCACTGCGAAGCCAAACCGTTCGACCATCATGAAACCGGCAAACACCACAAAGATCTGGCGGCGCGCGCGGCCAGAAATTGCAGCACATAGTATAGCCAGTAACGCCGCCGCAGGATCAGCTTCTTGACCTGCGGATTGGGCGCGTCGAACCGGGGATAGGCCAGCATGGAAAACACCGCCAGCACAGCGGTGACGCCGCCCGCGATCAGGTAGACATGGGTATAGCTTAGCCCCAATGTCTCCCATGTCAGGACAATCGCGCCATAGGCCAGCAGCGTGGCCGCCGATCCCGCCGCCATCAACAGGCCCAGCACCTGCGGCGCGCGGTCCTTGGGCAGCCATTGCAGCTGAAGCGATTGGTTCACGGTTTCGAAATAGTGGAACCCGATGGAGGACAGCATCGTGATCGTCAAAATCCCCGCCATGTCGGGGAAATAGGCGGTCACCGCCGTCGCCACGCCCAACAACAACAACGCGATCAGCGCCAGAACCTGTTCGTGCATGAAAACGATCAAGGCAATCACGCCCACCGCCAGAAATCCGGGGATCTCGCGCACCGTGTGCAGCCAGCCAATGTCAGACCCGTCGAACCCCGCGACCTCGATCACGAAATTGTTCAGCAGGGCGGTCCAGGTGGCAAAGGCGATGGGCATCGCCGCTGCCATCACAAACAGCAATGTTGTCGGGCGGCGCCAGACCGGCAGATCGCGCGCAAGCGCCAGGGGCAGGGTTTTGCTCATGCTTGGGATGTACGGCGGTTGCAAAAAAAAGGCGAGTATACTTTTTGCGCAGTCACCCCTGCACAGATGCACATTCCATCGCATCGGCTGTGGAATTGTGTTGAAATGGCACCTTGTGGCATCACTGCCCCGGGTTGGCCGGCAGGATTTGACCGCAGTCTTTGATTTTGGCTTTGATTTCGGGCAGCGTCGGGACAGGGCCGGTATGTGTGATGTGTTGTAGGAAACGAGAGATGAACGCCATTGAAATCGAACCGCTTTTTACCCGTTCTGACGGGGCGTATCACTTTGCCCGGTGGGGGCGTCCGATTGCGCCGATTGTCTTTGGCGTGACCGAAGGCACCCTGCCGGTGATCAAAGGCGCGCTGGAGGCCGTGGTCGCAATGGCCGGTCACCATATCGCCGAAACCGACCCGGAATTGGGCAGCAATTGCATGTTCTTTTTCTTTCGTGATTGGGACGAACTGCCGGACGTGCCTGATCTGGACAAGCTTGTGCCGGATTTGGTGGCCCTGGTCGGGCGGTTGAAATCGGCAGATGCCAATCAATACCGGGTGTTCCGGTTTGACGATGCGGGCGCGATCAAAGCCTGTTTCGTGTTCCTGCGCATGGACGACGCGCTTGGCGCGATGCAGGCCGAAACATTGGCGCTGGGCCAGATCGTCCGGGTGATGTTGCTGTGGTCCGATGCGGCATTTGCCGAGGTGTCGCCGCTGGCGATTGCCGGCGACCAGACAATTCTGCGCCCCGAGATCGGTGCCGTGATCCGGGCCGGGTATGATCCGGTGATGCCCGCCGTGTCACAGGATCCGGTCCACGCCATGCGACTGGCGGCGCGGGTTGGCCTGGCGCAATAGGCCTGTCTTTCTGATCAGAAACGCATGTGGCGGCAGACGCACGCGGCGAAATCAATGGCCCCGGCATAGACCCGCCCAAAAAGTGCGCAGCCTCTTCCATCGTGCCATTCCCGTTGGGATGGAATGCTGTACCAAACGGCCGACTGTTGTCAGGATGGACGCAACTTGGCGACGGACAGTTGCGGCCATACAAATTGGGTTGAAAAATGTTGGCCTGGCTATGTCGCCATGTCAGTCTTGGTTTCAGGGGGTGGCACTCAGCATGCCTCGGGAACAGTCATTTGAAAAAATAGGTATGGATTTGATGTCAACCGATCGAAAGACCATATTTTCCTATTTTGGATTGAAAACTTATGCAGCGGTTGCGGCACCGCTTTTCTTTTTGTTCGATTTTCTGACCCCGGTTGTTCAAACGGCTTTCGGAAACAATGCCGGGTTTCTGTCGGCCTGGGTTCTTGTTGGTTTGGGCCTGATCGGATTGTTGATTCCGCGAAAAATCTGCCTATCCATTGAACCGTCCGTTCAGGACAAGGAACTTGTTGCCTTTCGGCAATTTTCCGGGCTGGCACTGGCCACGGGTGGGCTTTGGGTTGTGCTCTCGTCCAGTGTCCTTGGTGCAGAAGCCAAGGAAAATGGCGTGATCGGGGCCCTGTTTCCGCAAGTCGAAGAATACCAAACCCGGCTTTTTGGTTCGCTCGAAGATATAGAGGCGGTTCTTGAGCAGACAAAAGAGGGTGTGGATACGTTGGTGACTTATGCCGAAGAGGATCGCGCCGATCCAAACGTGCAGCTCGCCAAACGTGGCATTCAGCGTACCGAAGCCGAGTTTGGAAGAGCGTTACGGCGCAAGGATATCGATGTCGTACGTATGTTTGTGGAAGGGGGTGGCCAGTTACGGCCAGCAGGCTGGAGTTGTTTACCGGCGGTGGTTTCGAGTTTGGGGAAGTCGTCGATATTTGGTCTGCGGACATCGCAGAATTGTTCCTGGATCATCGCGATCAACTGGACACGTCGATTTGTCGGCCAACAATTCGGTATCTCTTTTCTGATGGCGGTCCGGGCCAGAGAAACGTTGCCGGTGGCTATTTCGAACGGTTGGCCGACAACGGACAGGGTATTGAATTTCTAAAGGATCTGTGCGGCGAAAACGCCTTTTCTGATTATATTCGGAATTTCATTAATAGTGAAAAGTTGCGCGCTGAGAAAAACGAAAAAGGCGTTGCTGTTTACCGTGCGACCCTATCCGAATGTGTCGAAAAACGTGAAGCCGAGCTGAAACGTGCCAACCAGTGGCTGCCTAAAAACCAAATAACACAGGCGTGCAGCGGGCCTGCAAACTGGGCCTCTGTCGATTTTTTTGAGTTTCGTGACAAGCGGGATTTTTCGGCGGAATTGCAGCGGCTTCTGGACCAAATCTGATAAGGTTCTTCTGGTGTTTGCGCTATATCAATGTCGGTTTCTGCGCGCTGTCTATCATGGTGTCATCCAGAGGAGGCAACCATGTACAATCATATCCTGATCCCGGTCGCTCCGGGCCACTACGAAGAATACGCCAACGCGCTGACCGTGACGCGGAAACTGTCCAATACGGGGGCAAAGGTTTCGATCCTCTCAGTGGTTGAGGACGTCCCGATATATGTCGAAACCTACTTGCCAAACGATCAGGTCGAACAGGCCAAGGTGGAAATCGCAAACGAATTGAAAGCCCAATTTGCCAAGGACGAGGTCGAGATCCATGTGATTGATGCCCATCCAGCCAATGGCATTCTGGATTGGGCGACGCAAAACGCGGTCGATTGTATCGTTGTGACCTCACATCGACCGGGGATCTCGGACTATTTTATTGGCTCGACCGCCGCCCGCGTTGTGCGCCACGCACAATGTCCGGTTGTCGTTCTGCGCTAGGGCGACTTGGTCACGGGGCCAAGAATTGCCCCGCCAAAACCCCGGCAAGAGCGGCGGTCGCTTTGCCGCCGCTCAAACCGGTCGATGCGCGCCAGACCGTCAGATCAGGTCGTCAGATCGGGCCGTCAGATCAGGCCGTCAGGCCGGTCGGTGCCTGAAGCCCATTTGCCCGGCTGCACGCGGTTACGGTATTGGCCAGCAGACAGGCGATTGTCATCGGGCCGACACCACCTGGCACCGGGGTGATCGCCCCGGCGACCGCGGCGCAGCTTTCGAAATCGCAATCGCCAACCAACCGGGTCTTGCCCTCACCCTTTTCCGGCGCGGGAATGCGGTTGATGCCCACATCAATGACCGTCGCGCCGGGTTTGATCCAATCGCCCGGCACCATTTCGGCAGGCCCACCGCCGCAACAACGATGTCGGCACGACGGACGACATCGGCAATGTCCTTGGTGCGGGAATGGGCAATGGTGACAGTACAGCTGTCACCTAGCAGCAATTGCGCCATCGGTTTACCGACGATATTGGACCGGCCAATCACCACGGCATTCAGCCCGGACAGCGATCCATGGTGGTCGCGCAGCATCATCAGACAACCCAGCGGCGTGCAGGGCACCATCGACTTTTGACCCGTGCCCAACAGGCCGACATTGGAAATGTGGAACCCATCGACATCCTTGTCGGGGCTGATCGCATTGATCACCAGATCTTCGTCAAGATGATCGGGCAGGGGCAATTGCACCAGAATACCATGTACCAGCGGATCATTGTTCAGCTGGTCAATCAGCGCCAGCAGCTTATCCTGGGAAATCGTGGCGTCGCGTTTGAATTCATAGGAATTCATGCCGACCTCAACCGTCTGTTTGCCCTTGGACCGGACATAGACCTGGCTTGCCGGATCTTCGCCCACCAAAACCACCGCAAGGCCCGGTGTGATGTCATGCTCTTCCTTGAGCCGGGCCACGTGGGTCGCCACCTCGGCGCGTACCTTGGCGGCAAAGGCCTTGCCGTCGATGATCTGGGCTGTCATGTCTTGTCCCTTTCGTCGGGTGTCGTGGTCAGTCGCGGTCGATATGGCGCGCCTCGCGCGTGATCGACCATTCTATCAATTCGCGCCAAAGCGCCTCGGCCAAATCCGGGTCCAGACCACGCCTGGCCGCGCCTGCGCGGGTCTTGTTCACCACATCCTCGACGCGGGACGGGATATTGGCCGGCCAGCCCAGCGCGGTTTTCAATTCAACCGCCCGATCGATGTATCCGGCACGGGCCGCCAGAAGGTCAATCAGCTTTCCGTCCAACATGTCAATCTGACGGCGCAATTCTGCCATATCCGCACAATTTTCCGGCGGGGTCAGATCGGGCATATTGTCTCTCCTGCGGGCAAGGGCACTTGTGCCCGCAGAAATCGCAAATTCGTGCCTAGAACAACCCTTCTATTTGGCCATCGGCGTTCATTCGGATGTTTTCCGACGCAGGTTTTGAGGGCAGGCCCGGCATGGTCATGATCTCGCCGCAGATCACCACCACAAATCCGGCCCCCGCCGCCAGTCGCACCTCGCGCACTGGCACCGAATGGCCCAATGGTGCGCCGCGCAGATTGGGGTCGGTGGAAAACGAATATTGTGTCTTGGCCATACAGACGGGCAGGTGGCCATATCCTGCCGCCTCCCATTCGCGCAGCTGGTTGCGGATCTTGCCATCGGCCAGCACCTCATCCGCGCGATAGATCGACTTGGCAATGGTTTCGATTTTCTCAAACAGCGGCAGGTCATCATCGTAAAGCGGAGCGAATTGCGCCTGTCCGCTGTCGGTAATCGCCGCGACGCGGGTTGCCAGCGCCTCGGTGCCTGCGGAGCCTTTTTCCCAATGCTGGCACAGGATTGCCTCAGACCCCTGGGTCTCGACATAGGCTTTGACCGCCGCGACCTCGGCATCGGTGTCCGTGACAAAATGGTTGATCGCGACCACCACCGGCACGCCAAAGCTTTTGACGTTCTGGATGTGGCGGCCCAGATTGGCACAGCCCTTGTTGATGGCGCCGACGTTTTCCGCACCAAGATCGGATTTTGCCACGCCGCCATTCATCTTCATCGCGCGACAGGTGGCCACCAACACCACGCAATCGGGGGCCAGGCCCGCCTTGCGGCACTTGATGTTCATGAATTTTTCGGCCCCGAGGTCGGCACCAAAGCCGGCTTCTGTCACCACATAATCCGCCACTTTCAACGCGGTAGAGGTCGCCATGACAGAATTGCACCCATGGGCGATATTGGCAAAGGGGCCGCCATGCACAAAGGCCGGGTTGTTTTCTAGCGTTTGCACCAGATTGGGCTGCATCGCATCCTTCAACAAAACGGTCATCGCGCCATCCGCCTGAATGTCGCGGCAGGTGATCGGCCTGCGGTCGCGGGTATAGGCCACGATGATGTCACCCAAACGGCGTTCCAGATCCGCAAGCGAGGTCGCAAGGCACAGGATCGCCATGACCTCTGATGCGACGGTGATGTCGAACCCGGTCTGGCGGGGAAAGCCATTGGCCACCCCACCAAGCGAGGTCACAACGTCCCGCAAGGCCCGGTCGTTCATGTCCATCACCCGGCGCCAGACCACGCGGCGCGGATCAATCTCCAGCGTGTTGCCCCAATAGATATGATTGTCGATCATCGCCGACAGCAGGTTGTGCGCGGTGGTGATGGCGTGGAAATCGCCGGTGAAGTGGAGGTTCATGTCCTCCATCGGCACCACCTGGGCATAGCCGCCCCCCGCCGCGCCGCCCTTCATGCCGAAATTCGGCCCGAGGCTGGCCTCGCGGATACAGATCGCAGCCTTCTTGCCGATACGGTTCAACCCGTCGCCAAGGCCCACGGTTGTCGTGGTCTTGCCTTCGCCCGCCGGGGTCGGGTTGATCGCGGTGACAAGGATCAGCTTGCCATTTTTGTTGCCCTGGACGCTGTTGATGAAATCCTGGCTGACTTTGGCCTTGTCGTGGCCAAAAGGCACCAGATGTTGTGCGCTGATACCCAGCTTGGCGCCGATCTCCTGGATCGGTTTCTTGTCCGCCTCGCGGGCGATTTCGATGTCGGAAAGATAAGACATTGGGCCACTCCTGTCGGGGTTTTCCCAATTGATACCGCGCCAGACAAGCATTGATCACAGCGTTTCCGACATTTTGTCGAATGTGAGCGGCGGGATGGGCACGGTGTTTCGTCGATCGGAAACCAGAAGCGAGCAAAAGGGCGCTGGATCGTCCCGGACCTGCTCCGGGACCTCCACGGGGATTGGTCGGGCACAGTTGGGGCAGATAAAGAGGCCCCGGATCACGTCCGGGGCGCGATATCGCCCGACGGCCAAGCAGCGAACAACCAAACACTGAACAGCCAAACACTGAACAGCCAAGCACTGGGCAAAGAAAAACCCCCGAGGTCCGCGACCTCGGGGGCTTAAATCACTTCCGGTTTGTTTTCAGCTTATGCCGAAGGTTCCGGTTCCAAGTCACTCGATGGTTTGTTCTTGGGCTTGGTTTTTGGGATCGCGGTGACCGAAGGTGCATTGCCGGCATCTGGCGTGTCGTCTTCGTCATCGCCGATTTGCGGCGGATCACCTTTCATCACACGTTTGATTTCTTCGCCGGTCAGGGTCTCATATTCCAGCAATCCCTGTGCCAGACGTTCCCATTCCTCGTTCTTGTCGGTCAGGATCTGGAACGCACGGTCATAGGCTTCCTGAATGAAGCGTTTGACCTCGGCTTCGATCAATTCCTTGGTATTGGCCGACACCGAAAGACCCGCAGTCTTGCCGTTATAGCCTTCATGCGCTTCGGAATAGTCGATATTGCCAACCTTGTCCGACATCCCCCAGCGCAGCACCATCGCACGCGCCAGCGCGCTGGCCTGTTGAATGTCACCAGAGGGGCCGTTGGACACATTGTCAGCGCCGTATTTGATGATCTCGGCCGCTTTGCCCGCCATGGTCATCGCCAGGTTTTCTTCGCATTCCGACCGATGCCAATTCAGGCGGTCAATCTCTGGCAGCGACACAACCATTCCCAGGGCGCCGCCGCGCGGAATGATCGTGGCCTTATAGACCGGGTCACATTTCGGCAGGGTCAGCCCAACCACAGCATGGCCAGCTTCGTGATAGGCGGTTTTTTCCTTCTGCTCTTCGGTCAGCACCATCGAGCGGCGTTCCGCGCCCATCATCACCTTGTCCTTGGCGCTTTCGAAATCCTGCATCGTCACGAATTCGGCGGCCGATACGCGCGGCGGTCAATGCCGCTTCGTTCACCAGGTTCGCCAGATCAGCGCCGGAAAAGCCCGGTGTCCCCCGCGCGATGATGCGCATGTCGGAATCGGGGCCAAGCGGGATCTTGCGTGCATGCACGTTGAGGATCTTTTCGCGGCCCTTGATGTCGGGGTTCATCACGGTGACCTGACGGTCGAACCGACCGGGACGCAGCAACGCGGGGTCCAGCACATCCTTGCGGTTGGTGGCGGCGATGATGATTACGCCTTCGTTGGCCTCAAAGCCATCCATTTCCACCAACAACTGGTTCAGCGTCTGTTCGCGTTCGTCATTGCCACCGCCATAACCGGCACCACGGGCGCGGCCCACGGCGTCAATTTCGTCGATGAACACAATGCAAGGCGCGTTTTTCTTGGCCTGTTCGAACATGTCGCGCACACGCGATGCACCAACACCCACAAACATTTCGACAAAGTCGGAACCCGAGATGGTAAAGAACGGCACGCCGGCCTCGCCTGCAATCGCACGCGCCAAAAGCGTCTTACCGGTGCCCGGAGGGCCCACCAGAAGCGCACCTTTGGGGATCTGCCCGCCAAGACGCGAGAATTTTTGCGGGTTGCGCAGGAATTCAACGATTTCTTCCAGCTCTTCTTTTGCCTCATCAATGCCTGCCACGTCATCAAACGTCACACGGCCCGATTTTTCGGTCAGCATCTTGGCCTTGGATTTGCCAAAGCCCATGGCGCCGCCTTTGCCGCCACCCTGCATCCGGTTCATGAAATAGATCCAGACACCGATCAGCAGCAAGAATGGCAACAGGCTGAGGATGAATGACTGAAACCCGGATTGCTCCTGGCTTTCGGCATTCACATTCACATCATTGTCCAGCAAAAGCTGGGTCACTTCGGCATCGTCGGGCTTCACTGTGACATAGTCGCGGCCATCCTTGCCCTTGAAGCGGATGGTTTCACCGTCAATGGTGACCGTGGCGACCTTGTCCTCTTCGACCAGCTGGACGAAGTCGGAATAGGGCGTGCCCTGGCTTTGCAGCGTATTGCCGCCGCCCGAAAACAGATTGAAAAGCGTCAGGATCAGTACAAAAAGTACGACCCAAAAGGCGATATTACGCAGATTGCCCAAGTAAATTCTCCCGGAAGTTGGGTTTGGTCCGCTCTATAGCGTGCCCTTGCAGTGAAAAATAGGGGTTTCGCGGGCAAATTCAATGCATCCGGATGAAGTTGGGAAAACTGCCCTGGCCCGCGAAATAGTCGGTTGTATGGGCCGGACCATATCCCGCCGGGGCAAAGGCATGCAATCGGTCGCGTTCAAACACCGCCGGCTGGGCGATCAGGCTTTGATAGGGCAGGCCGGCTGGGCGCTGATCAAGCTGCGCGGCCCCCTCGGCCCCAAGCGCCCGCACCGTCATACCCGTGATCTTTGGCCCTTGGATTCGCACCCTTTGGTCCCAGATGTCGCCGACCTGCGCGGTTGTTGCGGCCACGGCGCGGTATTCACGGCAGATCCGAATATCGGTTTTTTCCGCGCGGATCATGCAGCCGTGCAATGTCCCGTGGCCACCAGAGAGCACGCGCTCTGCCGTCGCCTCCAACGCCTGCGCGCGCGGGCGATAGGGCTGGACCGCCACATATTGCAGCCCGACCGCCAGAAGCCGCAGCCGGGTTTCGGCATCCAGCGCTGCCAAAGCGTCGCGATCAAACAGCAAATCGCCATATTGGGCCCGCACCAGCTCCGCCGCCGCGTTCTGGGCCCGGCGCTGCAATCCGTCGCGCGCGCGTGCCATGCGCGTGGCGGTCTGCGTCAGCGTCGGCACGTCCAGCCCAAGCGGTTGCAACAGATCCATTGCCTGGCGCATGCGCACCCGGTCGTATTTCGGATCGTCATTCGACGGATCGTCGACCCAAGTGCCTTTGAGAACCGTCAAATAATGCCGCAAATCGGCGCGCCGCGCGTTCAAAAGCGGCCGGATCAGCCAAAACCCGCTGTCGGCTGCCTCGCGATCTGCGGCCTGTGGCCCGGAGGGCACAAACCGTTTTTCTGGAATCGATGCCAAACCGTCAACACCCGACCCCCTCGCCAAGCGCATCAAGAATGTTTCGGCCTGATCATCTGCCGTATGGGCCATCAACACATGGCGCAGGGACCCGCGCCAATCCTCGATCAGGGACAATCGCGCCGCGCGCGCCGCGTCTTGCAGGTTGCCGTGACCATCCCAACCCGGCCCTGAAGGGCCTTGCCAGCGCAATGTGCTATGTGAATGTCCCAGCTCAGCGCAGGTGCGGGCGACAAACTCTGCCTCATCGGCACTTTCCGCCCGCAACCCATGATCCACCGTCACAACCCGCAGGGTGACACCATATTGATGGGTCCAATTATGGGCGAGTGTCAGCATCGCCATGCTGTCACCACCGCCAGACACGGCCAAACCAATGGTGTCCGGAAAATCCGGGCCCAGAAGCGCGCCCATGGCATCGGCAAAATGGCTCTGCAGACAAAACCCGGTCATGCCCTTGGCCTTCTTCTGTTCAAAAATATCCCGGGGGAGGCCGCCTTTGGCGGGCGGGGGCAGCGCCCCCAACTGTCTGTCACCGCCAGGACGACGACCCGATTGACCGAACCGAAATCAGGTGCAATTCAGGTTTTGCATTTCCGCCTGTGCGTCCTGAACCTGCGCAGCGGCGGGGAACCGTGTTTCAATTTCACCCAAGGTCTGACAGGCTGCGGCCATCTGCCCCAGCGCGCCAAGCGCACGGCCAAGATGCACCAGCGCGGTCGCGGCATCCGGGCCTTCGGTATCCACCGAATAGGCGTTCAGATAGGCCCGGGCCGCTTCGCGCATGTCGCCAAGGCCTTCCAACGCCTGACCCCGCCCCAGGCTGGCCTTGGTGGCTAACGGTCCGCCCGGATAGGTCTCATTAAAGGTCGCAAAGAGGTCCGCGGCGCTGCGAAAGTCACCTGTGGCGAGCGCCTCCCCGGCTCGCCGAAAGTCTTCTTCTTCGCTCAGTGCCAGCGCCGGTCCATCACCAGATGCAGGCGGGGCAGGGGCCACCGGAGCGGCAGGCAGTTCCTCGGTCTTGCCGCCACCAAGGGTGGTGGTGTCGCCCAATTGGCCGACATCGCCGCCTTCGAGTTCGACAAGACGAAATTCCAGATCCCCGATCCGGTTGGTGCCATCGGTGACCACCTGATTGATGCGGAATTCCAGCTGTTCGGTCTTGCCGGTCAGTCGCGTCAGTTCCGCTTCAATCACCTGAACCCGGTCCAGAAGCGTCCCGCCGCCACCCGCCGCAGTGCTGCCGCCGGTGGTCGACAGCTCACGTTTCAGGCGCTGCACCTCGACATTCAGCAACGTCAGATCCTGGCGGATGTCCGCCAATGTCTGTTCCCGATCCTGGGCAAGGCTCGCAATCGGCAGACCCGCAACCAGGCCGAAAATCAACAGAAATCGCATATTTCTACCCCTCCGCAAGGGCGCTGGATCAGCTTGTCAGACCGCCGGCAATGACCGTGACCGCGCGGCGGTTCTTGGCGTAACAGGATTCTTCCGAACAGATCTCGATCGGGCGTTCTTTGCCAAAAGTCACGAATTTGAGCCGGGATGCCGAAACCCCCTGAGAAATCAGGTATTCACGTACCGCATTGGCCCGCCGTCCGCCAAGGGCAAGGTTGTATTCCCGCGTGCCTTGTTCGTCGGCATGACCTTCGATCACCGCCACATAGTCGGAATTGGTGATCAGCCATTGTGCCTGGGCGTTGAGGATGGATTGCGCTTCGCTGGTCAGCGAAGATTGATCAACCACAAACAGCACCCGATCGCCAATCGCCTGTTGGAAATAGGTCGGGCTGGTTGGATCGCCCAGACCGCCACCAGTGCCCGCACCGGCACCTGCATCAAAGTCGCTGCCACCAACGCCGCTGTCTGCGCTGTCAAACCGGCCCGCACCGGTGCAGGCCGACACGGCCAAAGCGCCCATCAAAAGCACGATCTTGCTCATATGTTTCATTGTCTTGTCCTGCTCCGCCATCTGGCATTGTGCCATTGTTAAGTCCGAGTCTATCACAGCCCCGCCGCGCAATACATATCTATTGCAAATCCACCACAGCGCCTATTGCAACGGTCCCCAGCTGGGGTCCGACGCCGCACCGGGCGTGCGCACCCGTTTCAGATTTCGGCCCGACACATCCACCGAATACAGGTTGGATTGTCCGCTGGCGCCCTGTGTTTCGCGGGTGAACATGATCACCCGGCCATTGGGTGCCCAGGTCGGCCCCTCGTCGAGGAACGATGCGGTCAGCAACCGCTCTTCGCTGCCATCGGTGCGCATCACGCCGATGTGGAACCGGCCCTTGTGCTGTTTGGTAAAGGCAATCAAATCGCCGCGTGGCGACCAGACCGGCGTGCCATAACGCCCCTGACCAAAGGAAATGCGCTGCGCTTCGCCGCCATTTGCCGACATGATATAGAGCTGCTGGCTGCCCGACCGGTCGCTTTCAAACACGATCCGCCCCCCGTCCGGGCTATAGGACGGCGCGGTTTCGATCGCGGGTGTATTGGTCAACCGGCTGGATTGGCCCGACGCCAGATCCATGGTGAAGATGTCGGTGTTCGACCCTTCGCTAAGGGAATAAACCGCAGTGACGCCATTGGGGGCAAAGCGCGGCGCAAAGGACATCTTGTCCGATTGGGTTTCCAGAATTCGGCTGCGGGTGTCCCCCACATCCAGCACGTGAATGCGCGGGAACCCGGTCGCATAAGAAGTATAGAGCACCCGGTCGCCAGTGGGCGAAAACCGCGGCGCCAGCACAATCGACGAGCTGTCGGTCAGATACTGCACATTTGCGCCGTCGTAATCCATGATCCCCAGCCGCTTCTTGCGTTCGTTCTTGGGGCCGGTTTCGGACACAAACACCACGCGGCTGTCGAAATAGCCGGTTTCGCCCGTGATCCGGCTATAGACCGCATCCGCCACCTTGTGCGCCATGCGCCGCCATCCATCCGTGGTGCCCTGAAATTGCAATCCACGGCCCAGTTCGCTGTCGGAAAACACGTCATAGACCCGGAATTTGACCGTCAGCTGGCCATCCCCCGACACGGTGACCGCTCCCATGATCAGCGCCTGGGCATTGATCGCCTTCCAGTCGGCATATTGCACCGGCGTGGCAAAGCTGGTCGGGCGCGAAATAAAGGCCTCTTCGTTGATCTGGTCAAAAAGCCCGGTGCCGATCAAATCATCGGCCACCACCTGGGCCAGCTTGGCCCCCCATTCCGCCGCGCCGCTGTTTTCAGCGATGAAACCCGGCACAGCAAAGGGCAGTGGTTCAACCACGCCTTCGGTGATTTCAATCCGAAGTGGCGCGGCCTGGGCCGTGGCCGTCAATGTCAGGGCCAGAGCGGCCAAAACGGCACAGAGCATTTCTCGCATTCGATAAAGCATGGTCATCTCCCAACATTTTCGGGATTGAAGGTCATTTCAATATCCCGCCACTGGTCGTATTTCTCTTGCGGCAGGTCAAAGCCGTCTTTTTGGCACCGCAGAATGGCACGCCGCGCCGCATCAAAGGCAACCCGCGCAGCCGCGTCGTCACCCCCGGTGGCCGAGACCATCCGCAAAGAGCTGGTCACGACACGCCCGGTTTCTTCCATTTTCATGCCCACAACCACGGTGACCCGCGACGCAACAGAGCCGACATCGACAACCCAGCATTGTTGCACGGCGACGCGCAGGTCTTCGCGTTCGCCGGCGGTCAATGGCGGGCCTGCGGGGGCGGCGGACGTGGTGGTGCCACCCAGGGCCTCGGCCAATGCGTCGTTGACCGCATCTGCGGTTGTCTCACGGGCCGTTGGCGCGGGGGTGGCGGGGGTCGTTGTGTCCGCCGGTTGTGCTGCGGGTGGTGCTGCTGGCGTCTGCGGCGTTGCCGGCGCGGCCGCGGCAAGATTGCTGGGCCTGCTGCGCGGGCGAATGGTTCTTTCCGGCGCACCAGAGGGGGCTTCATCCGCTTCGGTCACGATTTCGCTGGTCGCTTCTTCCTGGGCGGTGGCGTCCTGTTCTTCCTGAGGCGGGGCCGTGGTTTCGCTCTCGTCGGGCACAACCGCCTCCTGAGATTCTTCTGCGATCTGCACATCCGGTTCCGGCGGCGCAACCGGTTCCGGCGCAACCCGTGGGGCGGGGCGCGGCCGGGGGCGGGGCGACACTTCGGGCAGGGCAATTTCCACATCTTCCGCCGCCGGTGGTGCCGGTTCTGCGGGGGGCGAGACTTCGGGCGGGCTGACCGGGGCGGGCAGCGGCGGCGGTGTTTCGGGCAGGGCCTCGGGGGCCAGTGGGGCTGGCGCGGTTTCGACCGGTGCGGGACTTGGTTCGGGCGCGGGTGGCTCCGGCGTGGGCACCGCTGGGGCCGGGTCTTCGACGGTCGGCGGTGCCACGGGCTCTGCCGGGGCCTCGGCAATCACCGGTGCGCTGTCCGGCGTGGCGGTTTCGCTTTCTGATCCGGGCGGCGTTGCGGCCCCAACCAGAGCTGCATATTCGGCCTCGGAAATCGTGGTGACGCTGGTGACGTCAAACGGCAATGGCTCGACCTCAAACAACGGGCCGATCAACAGCCAGCCGATCAGGCCGACATGCGCCGCGCCCGATACGTAATGGCCGACATGGGCGCGATGGCCCAGGAAAGTCATATTTGGAAGCATTTGCACCAAAGCGCCCCGGATTACCCGCCGTCGCGATCATTGCCGCTGGCGGAATCGCGGCCATCCAGACGTGGACCACCAACATCCGTGACCAGACCGATGTTGCTGAACCCGCCTGCGTTAAGCGCCCCCATGACTTGCATCACCTCGGCATAGGGTACGGCCCCATCGGCGCGCAGGAACACCCGGTCGCTTGTGCGTTCTGCCGCAATGGCGCGCAACTTGCCCACCAGATCCTCGGCCCCGGTTTCCGTGGTCTGGATCAGAATGCGGTTGTCGGCTGTCAAGGTCACGGTCAGCGGTTCCTCGGCCTCGCTGCTCAGGGCGCTGGCCGCAGATTTCGGCAATTCCACCGGCACCCCGACGGTCAGCAACGGGGCCGACACCATGAAAATGATCAGCAGAACCAACATTACGTCGACAAAGGGCGTGACGTTGATTTCGGCCATCGGGCGTGCGCCGCCCCGGCGACGACGGCCCCGACCTGAGTTGCCTTCGGACTTTATGACACCCGCTGCCATGGCTCAGCTGTCCAGCTGACGGCTGAGGATGGTGGCGAATTCATCGGCGAAACTTTCATACCCCGACAAGATCCGATCCGCATCCGCGCTCAGCTTGTTATAGAAAATCACCGCCGGAATCGCGGCCAACAGGCCCAAACCGGTCGCCATCAGCGCCTCGGCAATGCCGGGGGCCACAACCGCAAGCGAGGTGTTCTGTTGTTCGGCAATCTCGATAAAGGCATTCATGATGCCCCAGACCGTGCCGAACAAACCCACAAATGGCGCGGTAGAGCCAACAGTGGCCAGCACGCTCAGACCGCGCTGCATGTCATCACTGACTGCGGCAATCGCCACATTCATCGACCGGTCGATGCGCGCCTGGGCGCCGGGGATCAACCCGCCATCTTCGCGGTGCGAACGCCGCCATTCCAACATGCCGGCGGCAAATACTTTTTGCGACCTGCCTTTGGGCTCGGGGCCCATCTGTTCGAACAATTCGTCCAGGGGCTCACCGGACCAGAAATCGCGATCAAACCGCTTTGCCTCTCGCCGGGCACCGCGATAGGCGATCAGGTTGTAGACGATGATCGACCATGACCAGAAACTTGCCACGATCAACGCCACCATCACCAGTTTTACGGTCAGTGTCGCACGTGCAAAAAGCCCCCACATAGAGAAGTCTATCTCCTGTGCGAGCGCTAGGGTCTCTGTTTCCATCTGCCTGCTCTTTGTTGTGGCGACTTTATCTGTCGTCCTATGTGGTCGTGACGGTCGCGTGACTGCTTTGGGGCCGGTTCTGTGCGGCCAATTGATCCGATTATTAACGGAAATGAAGGGGGAAAGCCAACACGAAGGCGTCAATTGACCCTGTTTGTCACCTTTTGCCCGTTGGGTTGGCGGATATTTGCCGGAAGGCTGAAACATGCCGAAGGATGGCGGGGGCCACTGCATTTCGCCCTTGTCTTTGCACTGCGAAAAACCGCCAAAAATCCGGCGCCATAAGCCATGGATCGGCCTTGCCCTTTCATCTGACCAAAAATATCCCGGGGGTCGGGGGGCTGGCCCCCCGTCGGTTTGGGCGGCCAGTTCCAGACGGGTCTGGCGGGATCAATGCAATTGCTGGCGCAAAGCGCCCGGCAATCGCATCGGCTGACCTGCGGCACCGATCACCACCAGTGTCACCTTGGCATCAAACAGGATGTCATCGCCCCGCCGGACCACTTGATGCAGCACCATGCGCGCGCCGGTGACCTGTGCCGGGCTGGTATCAACCCTGAGATCGTCGCCATAATACGCGGGCATCAGGTAGTCACATTCGATCCGACGCACGACAAACACCTGTCCGTCGCGATCTTTCATTTCGCGTTGATCAATCCCAAGCGCAGCCACCCATTCGCTGCGCGCGCGTTCAATGAATTTGAGGAAATTGGCGTGATACACGATGCCCGCCATGTCGGTGTCTTCATAATAAACCCGGCAGGTGAACTGATGTGGCATGGTGGCTCCTGATGTTGGTACGAGACAAACCAGCAACCGGCCAGCGGTGCAAGCCCGCTGTGGGGCAAGACTTGCGCCAAGCGGCAATCTGAAATCGCTTGCTTCGGCCGCCGCGCGTATGCGGATCTGACGGCCCGGCACGGCGCGGGGGGCTGAAAGCATGGCGTTCCCATCTTGTCCGGCGGCCAAGGTGGTTTCAGGGCTCGCCCCAAGCAATGCGAACAGGCGTTTTTATGATAAAACAGATCGCGCCATCACGGGCCAGATGGGGGGACATCGCCAAATGACTACCCTGCGTTGATGGTGAATTGACGTTAATCGCTGATTTGCGCGTCAACCCCATTTTTAAGGGGACAATTGCGTCAAATTCCCGTAGCTAGAACCTTTAATTGTCGCATTATGGTTACCAGTAACATTACGATCAAGATATTATGAATTCAGGGAAAAAACTTTAGCATGGGGCAAAGGACAGGACGGGACGGACCCGGTGCCGCAATCAAGGCGCGGTTGCGCATGACCGTGAATTCACGGTTTGTGTTGGCTCTTTTTCTGGGACTGACAATGGTGGCGGTTGTCGCCGAACCGTTTCACACCAAAGGGGTGCTGACGGTTCCGGTGCGCATGATCTACTGGTCCGTCATTATTGCGGTGTCGATGGTGGCGGGGGGCGTCTTTGACGAGATTGGGATCTGGCTCGCCGGTCCATCTGCCCCGGTTTGGCGTGCGCCTGTTCTGGGGGCCACGATGATGAGTGTCGTCTTTACCCCGTTTGTCGTTTTATGGTCCCAGCTGTTCGTCGCCTTTGGTGCGGCGCTTGACCCGGCGATGGGGAAAATCTTTCTGTCTGTTCTGGTGCCGACAATTGCGGTTTTTGCGGCGGTACACGCCCAGAAATCCAAACGTGCGGTCGGGGCGCACCTGGCCGATGCACCCGATGCCACCGAAGAAGAGACGACCCCGCCGCCCAATGCACAGCTCGCCTATCGCCTGACCACGCCGCAGGCCACCATCTTTCGTGTCTCTGCCAATGATCACCTGACCGAGGTGGCCACCGACCAAGGGATCGAACTCATTCGGATGCGGTTTTCCGATGCGGTCCGAGAGATGGACCCTGTGCCGGGCTGCAATATCCATCGCTCTCATTGGGTGGCCTTGTCATCGGTCAATGGGTTGGAGCGGCGTCAGGGCAAGATGTTCATCAAACTGGCCAATGGTGATGAACTGCCGGTCAGTCGCACCTACCGTCCCGAGCTTCAGGCGCTTTTGCCCGATCTGTTCTGAGGCATCGGTATCACCAGAACCTGTCGCCCGGTCAAAACGGCGCGGGCGTCCGGTGCCATCAACCGGGCAATGGCGAGATCGTCACAGCGCAACCCACCGGTATAGGTGCCAAAGGCGGGCAGGATGACCCGCGTTCTGTCCAGCAGAAAACAGGGGCGTGACGCCGCCTTCATCCGGGCCTTCGGATGGTAATGCCCCGATATTTCCCCGGTGTCCGCCGGTTCGGCAATATGGCGAAAGATGACGCCCAGATGCTCAAACCTCGCCAGATGTGCACCCGCCAGGTTCACGGGGCCGGGATCGTGGTTGCCTTCGATCCAGATCCATCGGCGCCCGGCCTGAAGCCGGGTGATCCAGTCGCGCGCATCGCGGGGCAGATCATCCAGCGCCTGAAGGTCGTCGAAACTGTCGCCGAGGCAAATCACGATGTCCGGATTCGTGGCCTCGATCTCGGCCGCCAACCGTGCCAGCGTATCGGTCACATCATAGGGCGGCAATTGCACCGCGTTGCGCCGGGCCTGCCTTGCGGATTTCCCAAGGTGCAGGTCCGATACCGTCAAAATCCCGGCTTCTGGCCAATGTAACGCGCCCGTGGCCCGGGCGACCATCCGGTGGCGGCAAAAGAAAACTCATAGGCGTTCATGCTATGTTCATGGCTGACTTGGGGGCGGGGCGCAAGCGCTCACAAGTCCCCTAATCCTGCCGCCGTCATCAACGTCTCGGCCTCCTGTTGCAAAAGCCGCTCTCGGCCGGCGCCTTCGATCGGCACTTTGCCCACCTCCAGCAACAGCGGTGCCGCCAGCGGTGTCACCTGGTCCAGTCTGCGCAGGTCGATCCGCCCCTGCACCCGTTCTGCCATCTCTCGGATTCGGGCAAAATCCACCAGCCCGCGCATCGCCTCGGTCCGGGTGATCCGCATCAGCAGGTGATCAGGGTCGTACTTCAGCAATGTGTCATAGAGGATGTCACTGGAAAACGTCGCTTGCCGCCCGGATTTCCGGCTGCCCGGCATGTTGCGATTGATCAGCCCGGCAATGGTGGCACTGGCGCGAAAGGTGCGTTTCATCACCGCATTCCCGGCCAACCATCCCTCCAATCCGGCCTCCAGCGCGGCAATATCAAACAGCGGCGCGGGGTCGGTCAATGGCTGTAACCCCCAGATCAGCGTGGCATAATCCGTCGCGACAAACCCCAATGGATCCAGCCCCAGATCCTCTAACCGTTTGGTCAGCAAAAGCCCAAGGGTCTGCTGGGCATTGCGGCCCGCAAAGCCATAGATGCAGGCATGTTCACGTCCGTCATGGGCAAAGCTCTCGATCAACAGCCGCCCCTGTTTCGGCAATTCACTGACCTGGCGTTGCAGGTCAAGCCAATCGCGGGTGTGTTCCGGCAGATAGGGCCAATCATCGGCGGCAAACATCGCCAGAATGCGCTGGCTTAGCTGTGTCGAAGTGGCGAATTTGGTGCCGGAAAAGACCGCGACTTTGGGCTTCTTGCGGGCATTGCGCGTCACCTCGACCACCATATCACGCAATCCCTGATAGGCGACGATCTGGCCACCAATCAAAAAGGTATCGCCGGGCGTCAGGCTGGCGGCAAAGCTTTCTTCGACCTCGCCCAATGGTTTGCCGCCGCGACCCCTGAACCGCACCTTCAACAGGTCGGCATCCTGGATCGTGCCAATGTTCATCCGGATCAATTGCGTCGCACGCGGGTCACGCAAATGCCAAAGCCCATCTTCGTGTTGTTTCAGCCGCTGCCATTGATCATAGGCGCGCAGCGCATAGCCACCGGTGGCGCAAAACGCCAGACAATCATCAAACTGCGCCCGGCTGAGGGTCGCATAGGGCCCGGCGCGCGTCATTTCGGCAAAAAGCAGATCCGCATCAATCGGCCCGGCGCAGGCAGTGATCAGGATATGTTGGCAGAGCACATCCAACGGTCCCGGCCCGCGTGGATCACCATCCAGATCATGCGCTTTTGCGGCTTGCAGCGCGGCATGGCATTCCACCACCTCAAACCGGTTGGCGGGCACCAGCCGCGCCTTGGACGGCGCATTATAGCGATGGTTGGCGCGGCCTATCCGCTGGATCAGCCGTTTGACATTCTTCGGCGCGCCGACCTGAATTACCAGGTCGACATCACCCCAGTCGATCCCCAGATCGAGACTGCCGGTACAGACAATGGCCCGTAAATCTCCCCGCACCATCGCGGCCTCGACCCGCTCGCGCTGGGCGCGGTCCAGCGATCCGTGGTGAATGCCAATGGGCAGGCTTTCGTCATTGGCCAACCACAGGTTGTGAAAGAATATCTCGGCCTGGGCGCGGGTGTTGTGGAAAATCAGCGTTGTCCGGTGCGCTTTCACCGCGGCCATCACCTGGGGAATGGCAAAACTGGCCCCGCCACCGGACCACGGCGGCGCATCGGGCAAGTCCAACATGGCAATATCCGGGTCCGGTCCCGGATCGGCCTGAACAATCGTACAAGGATCGGGATGGCACGCCAGAAAATGCGCGATCGCGCCCGGATCTTCCACCGTAGCGGACAGGCCAACCCGGCGCAGGTCCGGGCACATTGTCTGCAACCGCGCCAGCGACAACATCAACTGATCGCCGCGCTTGCTCTCGGCCAGCGCATGGATTTCGTCGACAACAACCCGCTGCAATCCCTGGAAGATCCTCGGCGCATCCTCATAGGAAATCAGCAGTGCCAAACTCTCTGGCGTGGTGAGCAGAATATGCGGCGGGTCGGCGCGCTGGCGCCGTTTCTGCGTATACGACGTGTCGCCGGTGCGGTCCTCGATCCGAATGGGCAATCCCATTTCGGCCACAGGCGCGCTCAGATTTCGTTTGATATCCGCCGCCAGCGCCTTGAGCGGCGAAACATACAAGGTGTGCAACCCCTGATGCAGACCATCGGCCAATTCGGCCAGAGACGGCAAAAACCCCGCCATGGTCTTGCCGCCCCCCGTCGGGGCAATCAGCAACAATGCAGGTTCTGACGCCTGATCCACCATCTCTTGTTGATGGGGATGCACCCGCCAATTGCGGGCGGAAAACCATGTCAAAAGGGCAGGAGGCAAAAGTGCGGCGGGCAAATCGGTCATAGGGCAAACGTATCGCCCGCCAGCACGGTTCGAAACCGCTAAGGTCTTCTTCTGTTCACAAATATCCCGGGGGTTCGGGGGCTGGCCCCCGATCCGCAATCTGCCTATTTCACGATCTTTTCGTCTTTGACGAACATATTGGCCCAAGCCCGGTCAATATATTCCGGCGTCATTTGCGGCGCGACGCCCTCGAATGCACAGATCGACAGGATTTGATCAATCAGAAACACCGGTTGGTAATTGGCGTACACATTCTGGATCGTCGGGTATTTGCTTTGCAACAGGTGGATCAGGCTCGCTTCATCCAACGGCAGCTTCTTCTTCTTCGCCACCAGCGCAAAGATTTTCAGAAAATCTTTCTGATCCGGCCCGTCGATTTTGATCTTGAAGAAGATCCGCCGCAAGGCCGCCTGGTCAAAGATTTCATTCGGATGAAAGTTGGTGGAAAACACCACCAACGTGTCAAACGGGACTTCGAATTTCTCACCCGATTGCAGCGCCAGGATATCGCGGTTTTCCTCCAGCGGGACAATCCAGCGGTTGACCAGCGCCTGGGGCGGTTCTTCCTGACGGCCAAGGTCATCAACGATGAAAATCCCGCAGGCGCTCTTCAATTGCAGGGGCGCCTGATAGGTGCGGGCGGTTGGATTATAGACCAGATCCAGCATTTTCAGCGAAAGTTCACCACCTGTCACCACCGTCGGGCGTTCACAGCGCACATAGCGCGTGTCATAGCGGTTGCCGGATCGGCGCAACTGATTGGGATCATCTTCCTGGGTTTCCGCCGCGGAATGGACAATCGGGTCATAGACCGTGATCACCTGACCGGCATATTCGATCGCGCGGGGGACAAAGATCTTGTCGCCCATCGCCTTGCGAATCCCGTTCGAGATCGAGGATTTCCCGTTGCCCGGCGGGCCATACATCAGGATCGACCGCCCGGCGCTCACGGCGGGGCCCAATTGGTCCATCAGACTGGTGGGCAGGATCAGGTCGCCCATGGCCGCCGTCAGCTGGTCGCGGGTGATTTGCAGGTTGCGGATCGACTGGCGTTTGATCTGTTCCTGATAAACCGCCAGCGGCACCGGCATCGCGCCGAAATATTCCGATTGCGTCAGCGCATCCAACGCCCGCGCCTTGCCCGCATCGGTCAGCTCGTATCCCATTTCATTGCCGGAATTGGCGTTCAGCGTGCCGGTCGCCTGCAGAAACTTCTGGCTGCGCGCCAGATCCACCAGCTCTTGTGTGACCGGGATCGGCAGACAGATGTTGCGGGCGATCTCTGTCACCATATCGAGGTTCGACCGGAACATGGTTTTCAACAAAATGTCCCGCATCATCACAATCGGCAGGCGCATTTCCTCCAACCGCTTGGGGGCGGGGGGGCTGTGACATTTCCGGCGGCCATGTTCATGGCAATTTCCTCATAAAAGACGGGCGCAGTCTGGGGGTCGGGGGTTCAGAAACGGTAAAGTCGTTCACGATCACCCCCCGAATACCGCACCCAACATCAGATAAAGCGCCAATGTGCCCCCCAGCGCCAGTCCCATCGGAAAGTCGCTTCCGCTGTCCCAGCTGTCCCAGTTCGGGGCCAAACGGCGCAGACCGGAATGTTTTGCCAACCGATGGGCGCCAAAGGCCCCCAGAAGCGTGGCGGCCAGCAGCATCAGCAGAAATGCCAGATCCGCCGGGTCGACAAAGGGCGCGGCGGCGGCGGCGAACTTTGCGTCACCCGCCCCGACAAGACCGGTGGCATTCATCAAGATCCCCAGCGCCAGCACAATGGCCAACTGCAAGAACCGCCAAGGGTATTCCGCCAACGGCAGGGCAATCAATCCAACCACCGCAAAGACCGCGACCAGCGCCAGTACGGCCTTGTTCGGGATCTTCATCATCCGCATGTCGGACCAGCAGACATAAATGCAGATTGGCACCACAAATGGCAGAAACCAAAGCGCCGACCACATGGTGATATCCAGCGACATGGATCAGTTCGCCGCGTTGTTTTCCAGCGCGCTCAGGGAACGCACTGCGGCCTCGAAATATTGTGGATGGGTTTCGATGGCATCGCGGAACAACCCTTTGCCGGTCTCGACATCCCCGCGTTTCACCGCCGAAAGCCCAAGGGTATACAGCAGCTGCGCGCGCTCCCCCTGGCTCATCGGGACCACGGGCAGGGTATAATTGCCCTGGGCGCCACGGGCCAGAACCAGGTTGTTCTTGGCCGTGAACAGATCGCTGTCCTGGCGGATGGCCTGAACAAACAGCTTTTCCGCACCGGCATAATCGCCGCGCGACAGTTTCGAATAACCCCAGTTGTTCATCACACCCGATGGCGTGGTTGTCAGGCCCACTGCCGTTTCATAGAAACTGTCCGCTTTTTGCCATTGCTGTTTGCCATCGGCGATCATCGCCTCAAGCCGATAGCGGCGGAAGGTCTCATGCGTTGGCGGCACGGAATGCAGGGTTTCTTCGGCCTTGTCCCATTGGTCGTTGCGGATATAGGCATCGGCCAGTTCGACCTTGTCAGCCGGGGTTGCCTCGTCCATCTCCAGCACGCGTTTCCAGGCAGAGACCGCTTCGGTCGGGCGTTTGGCCCGGATCAGGGACACGGCCAAGCCGCGTTGCAGGTCAATCCGGTCCGGTTTTGAGGCCGTGGCGCGCCGAAAGTAATTCACCCAATTCATTTGGATCGGAATTGGACAACATGACCTCGTTCAGGTCACTTTCGTCAATGACATTGATGTCTTGCAGTTTGCGATCAACGGCGTCTTTGTCGATGCCTTTTTCACAAGCGGTCAGGGCCAGCACAACAGCCAGGCAGCTGACCAGTCTTGCGGGTACACGAATAGGGTGGCGCATTTTTCTGCGTCCTTTGCTGCTCTTGCCTCTACGGTGTGGATTGGATCAGATAATCTGAACTGCCCCGCCGCACCAATTTGTATTCTTGTTGTTGCTCAATATCGTACTGCACATTGTCAAGTTTTGCGAGTGCTTTGCGCAGATTGTCGCGGATCGCGTCGCTTTCGCCATTGTCCAGCGCATAGGCCTTGCGGAAGACTTGGGATGCTTCGGCGGTCTTGCCGCGTTCCATCAGGACAACCCCAAGATTGTTCCAGACCTCGGGCCAGCCGTCTTCTTTCTTGACCGCGCGACGCAGCAGATCCTCGGACTGATTAAGCCGCCCCATGGCCAGATTGACCGTGCCCAGCGCCGACAGAACCTCGCCATCCAGCCCGCGTTCCAGCGCTGCCCGGTTGAAGGCCGCCAGCGCCAGTTCGTTTTCCTTGGCAGCAAGAAGCCGGTGCCCGACCAAAAGCTGATCGACCGCTTCGGCGCGGCGATTGACCTCAGGGGCGTAGGGGCTGTTTTTGTCACGCGAAAAGCCGCCATCGGAACAGGCGGCAAGACTGGCGACAATTGCCATCGCAAAGGGGAGTCTGAAAAGGGGCACCTTTTGTCTGCTTTCGAACGGCCTCGGTCATGCCGGTGTCACGCCAATCTGGCGGCCCGGCTTTTGACCGACCCTAACCCAGCATCGCGGGTCTGCGGAAATCATCTGTTAACGAATTGGCGAAAAAGAACGCATACGTTGCGGATTTGCCAAGGATGGCACGGTCATGGCCCGGCGCCATCCCCCACGACGGCCCCTTATTGCCCAGGGTGCCCAATCGCATGATGCCCATGGCCGAAGGTCCCACCAGGATGATCAGCAACGGCGGCACGGTCAGACCCATGGTCACCAGCGTCATTTTCGTCGGCAGTTTGTTGGCCTTTTCTTCGGCTCGCATCACGCGTTTGTCGCGCATTTCGGCGGCATAGACCCGCAGGGCCTCTGCAATGGATGTGCCGAACACCTGGGCCTGGATCAAAACGGTCACAAAGGACGAAATATCCTGGACACCACAGCGTTCGCCCATGTCATTCAGGACCGAAGTCTTGTCCTTACCGGCCTTGATTTCATGGCTGACGACCTGAAATTCATAGGCCAATTCCTTGTAAGAGGATTGGATTTCATTGCTGACCCGCAGGATGGATTGATCCAGGGATTGCCCGGCCTCGACGCAAACCAGCATCATGTCCAGAGCATCGGGAAACCCGTCTTCGATTTCCTCGTGTCGGGCAGCGGCGCGGCGGGTGATCCAGTATTTCGGAACGTAATATCCTGCGGCGCCGGGGCCGAGGATATACATGATCATCTGCTGCGTGGTGGCGTTTTCCGGCCCAAGCACCAGATAATAATAGCCAAGACCACAGCCCAGTGCCAACACGCCCAGAATGACCTGCGCCGCATGGAACATGCGCACCGCATCCTTGCCGCGATAGCCCGCCTGCATCAGCTTCTTGGCGATCTCGGAATATTGTTCTTCGTCTTGTGGTTCAAGAAACGCGCCGTATTTGTCGAGCTTTTCGTTGCGTGTGCCGCCGGTGCGCAGGGCTTCGCTCTTGCGGGTTTTTTGTCCCTTGGCCTGTGCGGCCAGTTTATCCATCGGGTCGGGGCGCTGTTTGATCAGCATCGACACCGCAAGAAGAAGCAGAACAATCCCCAAACCACCGACAAGCACAACCGGTGCCATCGGGCCGAGCAATTCGTAGAAAACGCCACCAGGTTGAAACATCAGCTGCCTCTCAGACTTTGATATTGACCAGCATCCGCATGACGATCAGGTTCGCCACAAGGAAGCCGAAGACCACGAAACAGGCCGGAATGAAGTAGGGGTGATCAATCACATCGTCGTAGTAATGCGGATCGGTCAGTTGGATGAACACCAGACAGGCAATCGGGAAACCGGACAGGAATTTACCGGACCATTTTGCCTCGGCTGTGATGGCCCTGACCCTGCGGAACAGCCGGAACCGGGCGCGGATCACCTTGGACAGACCGGCCAGAACCTCGGCCAGGTTACCGCCCGATTGCTGTTGGATGGACACGGCCACCGCCAGAAAGTTCAAATCCTGCATTTCCAGCCGCGCGGCCATTTCCTTTAGCGCTTCGCCGACATCGCGGCCATAGGCGCTTTCATCGGCGATCACACCCAATTCCGCGGCCAACGGATCTTTGACCTCTTTTGCGACGATGGAAATCGCCGAGGAAAAGGGGTGGCCGACGCGCAGGCTGCGCACGATCAATTCGATGGCATCCGGCAGCTGTTCTTCCAGCAGGCCCATCCGTTTGGTGGCCTTCATGTTGACCCAGGTGTACACCCCGCCAATGCCCATCGACAGCGCCCCGGCAATGCGCACCGCCAATCCGGTTTCGGTGCCCAGCGTCAGCCCGACAAAGGCCATGAACGACACCGCCGCCATGAGCAGCATCAATTGTGTCGGCGTAAAGGCGATGGCCGCTTTCTGTGCCTTGGCGGCGAGCAGGGAATAGAGTGGGATTTTGCGCGACTTGACGTGTTGGGTCATCTCCTTGCGGAGCTTTTCCAACACCTCGTCACGGCGCACGCCCTTGTCCATCATTTCCAACCGGCGATTGACCCGGTTGTTCAGGCTGATGGATTTGCCAAATACCGTCAGATAGACACCTTCGACCAGCGCCAGAACGCCGATGAAGATCAGACCATAGATAATCGGTTCGGCGGTCAGTTCCATGATCTACTCCGCAGCAAAAGGTTCAAAGATGGCAGCCGGCAGGTCATATCCCCAGAGCTTGAACCGCTCGGAGTAATGGCTGCGCACGCCGGTGGCGGTGAAGTGGCCGATGATCTTGTTGTCGGGGGTCAGGCCGACACGCTGATAGCGGAACACCTCCTGCATCGAGATCACTTCGCCTTCCATGCCGGTCACTTCGGTGATCGACACCATGCGGCGCGACCCGTCCTGAAGACGGCTGGCCTGTACAATCAGGTTCACAGCCGATGAAATCTGGCTGCGCACCGCTTTTAGCGGCATTTCGATCCCGGCCATCGCAATCATGTTTTCCAGACGCGACACGCCATCGCGGGCGCTGTTGGCGTGGATCGTGGTCATTGATCCGTCGTGGCCGGTGTTCATCGCCTGCAACATGTCGATGACTTCTTCGCCCCGCGTCTCACCCACGATGATGCGGTCGGGCCGCATCCGCAGCGCGTTGCGCAGACAGTCGCGCTGCGAGACCGCGCCTTTGCCTTCGACGTTCGGCGGGCGGCTTTCCATCCGGCCGACGTGGGTCTGTTGCAGCTGAAGTTCGGCGGTGTCTTCGATTGTCAGGATGCGCTCGCTGTCATCAATGAAAGACGAAAGCGCGTTCAGCGTGGTGGTTTTACCGGAACCTGTCCCGCCGGAGACAATCACATTCAGACGACAGGCGACAGCGGCCTGAAGATAGGCGGCCATTTCTTCGGTAAAGGCGCCAAAGTTGACAAGATCGTCAACCGCCAGCTTTTCCTTTTTGAATTTCCGAATGGACACCAGCGACCCATCGACCGCAATCGGCGGCACCATGGCGTTGAACCGCGATCCATCCGCCAGACGGGCGTCGACATAGGGGTTGCTTTCATCGACCCGGCGGCCAACGGCCGAAACGATCTTGTCGATGATCCGCAACAGGTGCTTTTCATCCTTGAAGGTGACATCGCTCAATTCCAGCTTGCCGGCGCGTTCCACAAAGATCTGTTGCGGGCCATTGACCAGAATATCGTTGATCGATTCATCTTGCAGCAGGGGTTCCAACGGGCCGAGGCCCTTGACCTCGTTATACAATTCCTGAATCAGCGTGCTGCGGTCCTCGCGGTTCAGCACAAGGCCTTTTTCGTTCAGGAATTCCTGCCCGATATCGCCGATTTCCGATTTCAGATCACTTTCCGACGCATGTTCCAGCGCGGCCAGGTTCAGGTTGTCCAACAGCGCGCGGTGCAATTCGATCTTCAGATCGCCCAGACGTTCCTTGCGCTTTTGTTCCTTGTCGCTGGCCTGGGGGCGGGCGGCGGATTTCTTGATCGAGGGGCGCCGCATCGTCACCGGTTTGGCGGGGGCTTCGGCCTCGGATTTGACTGGCAGCTTGGCCACGTTGTCGGCCTTGGCGGCCTTGGGTTTGGCTGGGGTGTCGGTTTTGCGGTACTTGGAAAACATGTCTGACTATCCTCAGGCGGCTTCGGCGTCATCTTTGCCGATCTCATGCAAAGACTTTGCCAGCTTGGCAATTTCACGGCGCAATGGGTTCTTTCCTGCGGCGGCGGCCAATGGCAGGCCGTGATCACAGGCCTGCACCACCGGTTTACCGCCATCGGGGAATTGCACATCCATCGCAATTCCCAGGCTCTCGGCCATCCGCTTGACCCGGCTCTTGCCGGTCAGATCGGTGAATTTCGGCGCGCGGTTGAGCAGGAACCGCAGCTTTTCAAACGGCAGATCTTCGGATTGCAAAGCGCGTTTCAGTCGAAGGGCGTTCTGGGCGGACCGCATGTCGATTTCCAGCATCGCGAAATAGACATGTGCCATGTTCAAAATGGTTTCTGACCATTGCACCAGCGTCGCGGGCATGTCGATTATGACATAGTCGAAATGCGCGGCGGCCGTTTCGAACAGCTTTTCGATATCCTGCGGTTGCAGGAAATCCAGCGGCAAAACATCGGCGGGGGCGGTCAGCACCTGCATCTTTTCTTCATATTCCATCAGCGCCTGGCCAAAGCTGTCTTCGTCCATGCTTTCGATGTCGGACAACAGTTCGAACACCGCTTCGCGGCGCGGCAGATCCAGATAGGTCGCGACAGAGCCGAATTGCAGATCCAGATCCAGCAGGCAGACCTTGGGTGGATTGGCTTTATCTATGATGGCCAGTTCCCAGGCCAGATTGGTGGCAAAGGTGGTCGCGCCGACACCGCCGGCCAGGCCTTGGACCGCGATCAACACACCGTCGCGCGTCGCGCCCTTGCGCAGTTTGATCTTTTTCTCGATCGCCGGTTCTTCTGCTTCTGGTGTTTCCGAAACGGGCGATTCTGCGGCGGGCTCTTGTTGCGGCGGTTCAGGCGTTGTCGCCGCGTCGGGTACAGGTTCCGAGGGGGCGGCATCCGCTGTCGCCTCTTCGGGTGCTGGCGGCTCGGCTGCCTCCGGCGCGTCCGCGACGGGCAGGTTGTCATCAGGACCGTCTTCAAGGCGGTCATCAACAGACGGCTCAGCCGTGGCAGGGCCGGTGTTTTCTGCGGGCTCTTCTGCGACTTGTGGCTCTATTTCTGCTTTGGGGGCGCGCGCCTTTGGCGCATCCGGAACCTCATCATTCAGCCAATCAATGTCATCCATATCATCCCCGGCCGGGTCGTGTGGTCCGTCCGGCTGGGTGCGGTTTGACATTGCGGTTTTGGGCTCGGGGCTGCGGACCCGGTCGATGACCTCTTGCAGCGCGCCTTCGGGCAGGGGGTAGGGGACAAATTCATCTGCGCCCTTGCGCATCAGGCGGTGCAATGCGGCTGGTGACATGTTCTCGGTGATCAGGATCACCCGAATGTCGCGATCGCGGGCCGCACCGATGACATCGGACAGCAGTGGCAAATCGGCTTCGTCTTCGGCATCCATCGCAATGGCGATGAATTCCAGCGATTCTGCATCTTCCTGGGCAAAGAACGGGATTGCCTCTTCGAATCCCAAATCGCCCCATTGTTCCCCAAGGGCGGTTTCCATGTCTTCGATCAATAGTTCGAATTCCTGCACATTGCGGCTTATGGTGCAGGCGACGATTGGCAGAATGCCCATCTCAAACGCTGTTTCGTCGGTCATGGCCTTTATCCTTTACCCAAAATCCCCGGCTGGCGTCCTGCGGCCCAACAAGGCGCATTTCGGCACCTGGCCAGCGGATGAACCGGAACTACGCCGCCCGGAATCCCCCCGGTAGACGCATTACACTGGCCCTAAAGTGGCCAATAATTCAGGCGAGATTGCGGCTAAAAAAACGTCTTTTCGCGGAGTTGCGTTGATCATGGCGATGTTTTCGAAATTGTTCACCCGGCGAATGCAGACGATTTTTCGCAACTGTGGGCGCAGTGGCGCAGGCCCCGATGGTGGCAAATGCGCAGACCCCAAACAGGAAAAGGGGCGGTGACCCGCCCCTTAGTACCTGCCGATTTACGAGGTCGTCTAGGTAGTTTAACTGGTCCCCTTGGAAAAGGGGCTATGGTTATTGGGCGTCTTCGGACGACGCCTGTTCGCCGGTGACCTGTGTGGTTTGCGGTTCACCAGAGGTGACATATTCGCGGTAAACCACCGCAGCATAGTTACCATCCAACAGATGCGGATGACCCGTGACAAAGCCTGTCACCTCGGTCACGGTGCGCCGGTTGCGTCGTTCGCGGCCTTCGGTCACGATCAGCGGCTGGGCCTCGCCATAGCTGACAACCGCCTCAAGCCGCGAGCGCGAAATGCCCTGACCGACCAGGAAGTTCACCACCGCATCGGCGCGTCGTTGCCCCAAGGTCTGGTTATAGCCATCGGAACCGACCTTGTCGGTATGGCCATACACCCGGAACCGCACTTCGGGGAACCGTTTGATCCAGGCCGCCTGTTCGCGCAGCGTGTCGTAAGCGCCCGCATCCAACTGCGAAGAGTTGAAGGCGAAATTGACCGTGGTCAGGACTTCGCTGGCGAAACGCTGGGCCATATTATAGGTCCATTGCTTTTCGCCGGTCATATAGGCCCGATTGTTCATCGTTGCGGTGCCGAATTCACCGGTGTCAATCAAGGCCCCGGATTCACGAAAGAAAGAGCTCTCAACCGGCCCCCTGTGGGGCGAACATCCGGCGAGGACACCCAGGGTGGCGGCGGAGGCGAGGAGATATGTCAAGCGCACCTGCATCCGATCAATCCATTACATAGCCATAGGACCCGGTGAAATCCTGTTTTGCAACCTCGGCAACGGGGCCCTTTGTCCTTGCCGTGTCGCTGGCCACTCGGCCAAAGAGGAACAGGTCTTTTTCGGTCGGTGGGCGCACCCGGTCCGTCGGCAGGGCCAGCGCCTCGCCACGGGTCGGGGTCACAAGATGCGGGGTGACGATGATCACCAGTTCGGATTGCTCACGCTGATATTCTGCCGAACGGAACAGCGCGCCAAGCACCGGCACATCGCCGAGCCAAGGCACCTGACCATTCAGGTCGGTGAAATCATCCTTGAGCAAGCCTGCAATTGCAAAGCTTTCGCCGTCGCGCATTTCGACCGTGGTCGATGCTTCGCGGCGGGTAAAGGCATCAATCTGGAAGTCGTTGTTTACAAACCCGTTTGTCGGATCAATTGCGCTGACCGCGGTTTTCAGCTCCAGATTGATCAGATCGCCATCCACCACACGGGGAATGAACGACAGTTCGATACCGAAGGGTTTGAATTCAATCTTGATCAGGTCGGATTCAGCCGACACCGGGACCGGATATTCACCACCGGCCAGGAAATTCGCCTCTTGCCCCGAAAGCGCCGTCAGGTTGGGTTCCGCCAACATGCGCACCATGCCCTTGCTTTCCAGGGCCTCAAGCAGCAGCGCGACCTCGACCGCGCCAAGGTTGAACCCGATGGAAGACGACAGTTCGTTCGAGGTTGAACCGGGGATCACCCCGTCCAGAATACCCTGAAGGCCCGAGTTGCGTGCAGCCTGACCAGAGCCAAAGCGCACACCGGCGTCACCGCCGAAAATATCGCCGCCAAGCGCCAGCGAAGAGGCCAGCTTCTTGGACACACTGCGCGACATTTCGGCAAACCGCACCTTCAACATCACCTGTTGCACGCCGCCGACCGACATCAGGTTCGACACCCGGTCCGGGGCATAGCGCTGGGCAAGATCCAGCGCGCGTTGCATTTTCTGCATTGAGCTGGCGACACCGGACAGGACGATCCCGTCATCGGCGCTGCGCACTTCAATCTTTTCGCCCGGCATGATCTGGCGCAGGCGTTCCTTGAATTCGGTCAGATCGAATGTGACATGCACATCGACATTGGTGATCAGACGCCCCGAGGCATCCAAAAGTGTCAGCGTGGTTGTCCCGGTTCCTTTGCCCAGCACATAGATCGTCCGGTCAGAGAGCGAGGAAATATCGGCAATCGCCGGATTGGCGATGCTGAGCTCTGCAAAGGGAACGTCGCTTTCGACCACCACGGCGCGGTTGATCGGTACGGATAATTTCGAAGAGGTCCCCTGACGCACCACACGCAGAGTTTCGGCTTGGGCAAATGTTGCCACCGGGCCACCAACCATGACAGCGCCCAAAAGGGCCGCCCGTAGGAGTGTCTTGATTTTCATGTGACCTGCCTTTCCGATCACGCCTCGTTTTCGCAGGTCTTTTTGCCTGCATTTTGGCGTACCTTGCGGGAAAATCATTTTTTTTGCAATAATCAATGGCTTCCGACCTGCACTTTATGTGGGTATCTCGCAACAGGCGGAAAAAAATAAACGCCGCATAACGAGATGCGGCGTTTTTTGATTTCGGACCTACCCGATATAGCGGTGGTGGCTCAATTGGTGCAGGGAATCGGAATCTCGACCATTTCCCCGCCCTTGCGGGTGCGAATGGTGCAGATCTGTTCACGCTCGACCTCTACCACTTCTTGCGGGACCGGGGCTGTCAGGCCAAGAAGGCTCATCTGGTCGACTTCGACCGGGCCGACCTCGCTGGTGTCGCCGGCGCCAACCAGCGCCAGGGACAGACGCCCGGTGGATTGCGCCTGGGCCAGGGCGGCCACCTGTTGCGGGCGGGCGGATACGGTCACGGTGCGGGCGATGGTGGTGGATGCCTTGTCGCCATAAGCGGATTGGTCGACGGCAATCAATTTGACACCGGATTCGATCAGCTTGGTCACATCATTTGATCCGCGTGCGCTTTCATCTGCAAAGGAGGACACCCGCCCGGTCCAATAGACCGCGATCCGATCGCCCGGACGCAGGAACCCGGACACGCCAGAGGCCACATCGACCTTGATCGAAAACGCCTGCATGCCATCGCCAAGCCGCGAGGTGATGCCGGCATCCTGACCCGGTTCGGTCACTTTGCTGGCGATGATGGCCTCGCCTTTTTCAATGCTGCGCAGCACATAGCGTTCTTCGCCGGTGTCGGGGAAAAGATCGGGAATGTCCTTGATCCGAAGACCGTCGCGCTTGGGGCGATATTGCGCCGTGGCCAGGGTTTTCAAATGCTCCTGGGTGTCTTCGTCCAGCTCATCCCAGGGTTTGGAATAGGGGGCGGCGCTGCCACGTTCCAGGAATGTGCCTTCGGGCACCGCTGCGCGGGGAAATTTCACTACGCGCACTTTGGATTTTTCCAGCCGATCGCCGTAGTTCAGCCGCTCTGTGGCGACAAAAACCTCGATTGTCGCAACAGATTCAGAGCTTTGCGCCTTGGCCAGTGCCACCCGATAGGAATTTACATACCCATTGGCAAGATACACCGCGAACCCGGCCAGTCCGATGCCAAGAAGCAGCACCAATCCGAAAACCATACGCATTTCTTACCCTTTCACTGTCACAACCTGCCGGGTTTTATGCCTGACAAATGTGGTAAAACTAAGCCGAGACCCCGATTGGCGCGGCTGTTGTAGATGACTTTTTCGCGATCAAAACCGATCCGCGCCGACCGGTCGAATGCGGCGGCCCGACCGCCCGACGACAGAGGCCAGACGCATTGGAACCGGCCCGCTTTCAGGCCCGCATTGCAGACTGTATTTCAGGCCCGCATTCAAAGCCGATGTCACCCGGTTGCTTTTGGCGTTTCTGCCGGATCAGAAATCGTTCTGACCACCGATGGCACCGCCAACCGCAGTCGACAGAGTGTTGGTGTTGGCTTCAATCGACACATAGGCAACCATGGCAAGCCCAACGATGGCTGCGGTCAGGATCACCCAGTCAACGGTGACGGCCCCGTCTTCGCGTTTGAAAAACGATATGAGCTGCTGTTTCATTGCCGATGTCACCAATTTTCATACTCTCCAAAAGGACAGGTCCCCTCTCGGGTTCAACTGTCTGAAAATACCGCTTGCCTGGTGCAAAGACGCATGTGCTGGAAAAAACCGCCGCCCTGGTCACCGGTCAAAAAAAAGCCTCCACAGTGTCATTCCCGCGCACGCCCCAAAACCGGAGCACAGGAAAGAACAGGGAGGTGAGGCAGATACCCGAGCGCGAAATTTGGGTATCTGCCGATTGCGGATCTTTGCAATGCTTAGAAGTCGTTTTCACCAACGATTGCGCCGGCTGTGGCGTTGAACAATGTGGTGGTGTTGGTTTCGATCGCGCCATAGGCGGCGATGGCCAGGCCAACAATCGCTGCGGTCAGAACGACCCAGTCAACTGTTACGGCGCCGTCTTCGTCTTTGCGGAAGTTTTTGATAAACTTGGTCATAGTTATTCTCCTGTTAGGGTTCACTGTACATGTCTGATTGGCTGTCCTTGCCCGAGGCATGCCAGGGGCAAAGACATCGTCATTCTGTTAAGCTGTCAGGCGCAGCTTAGAAGTCGTTTTCACCAACGATTGCGCCGGCTGTGGCGTTGAACAATGTGGTGGTGTTGGTTTCAATCGCGCCATAGGCGGCGATGGCCAGACCAACAATCGCTGCGGTCAGAACGACCCAGTCAACTGTTACGGCGCCGTCTTCGTCTTTGCGGAAGTTCTGAATGAATTTGATCATGGTGTTGTCTCCGTAGGTCGATTTGCGTTTTCCACTACCTTGCCGGGGTGCCACAGGCCTGCCTCTCACCTCAGGACTGTTCGACTTGGTATCGCCTTAATAAGCCTTCGGATTGGGGCGGCAGTTTGGCAGCAACCGCGCGTTTTTCGAAACTGCAAAAGTTATTGGCGAAAACCGGGCTAAGGTGCTGAAAACATGACAAAGAAATTTCGAAAAATTTGAAGATTTTCGATTTTGATCACGGCAGGCTGTGCAAATATGGCGCGGCTGCCGCTTTTGAATTGAACAAAACTGGCCAAGCGCGTGTTTTTTTGCCACCTTGGCAACAATAATAATCCCGAAAACGTGGATGAGCAGGTCAAAAAATGAAACAGGTCGCCAAGGCACTGGCGTTGGGTCTTTGTATGGGCGCGGTTACGTCGGGTCCGCTTCTGGCCGAGACGCCAGCCCCCTTTCCCGATTTCAAAGCCAAGCGGGTCAAACCGCCAAAAGCAGGTGCCAAGAAACGCATTCTGGTACAGATCACCGCACCGGCGCCCAAGCGGGTGAAACCGCCGACGGCCGCCACCGCCGACAAATCCGCCCCGGCCAGCAATCCCGGTTCTTATGGCTGGTTCTGGGATGTCGTTTCTCCCAAGGTCGCAGCCAAGAGTGGCGGGCGGCTGGATGAGGCCCTGGCGGCCTTGTCGACCCCGCCGTCAGGGCAGGGGGTGTCGGCACCCCGGCTGAGCGATATGCAAAGTCTCGCGACCGCCCATGGCGTCGAGATCCTGAAATCCACCATTGGCACCCAGGTGTCCCCGGCGCTGGCGCTGGCGGTGATTTCGGTCGAAAGCGGCGGGCGGGTTGATGCGGTGTCGTCGGCCGGCGCACAGGGGTTGATGCAATTGATGCCCGCCACCGCAGAACGCTTTGGCGTGACCAACGCCGCGCTGGCGGCGGATAACATCAAGGGCGGGGTGGCGTTCCTTGACTTTCTGATCCGCAAATTCGACGGCGATCCGATTTTCGTGCTGGCGGGGTATAATGCCGGCGAAAATTCCATTGGCACCCACGCTGGCGTGCCGCCCTATGCCGAAACCCGGGATTACGTGCCCAAGGTGCTCTCGGCATGGAAAGTGGCGCAGGGGCTGTGTAAAACGCCGCCGATGCTGATTTCCGACGGCTGCGTGTTTGTCACGATGCACTAAACCTGAAAGACATCGGCCCAATCGGGATGTTTGCGCCGTTGTGCATTTACAAACGGACAGAGCGGAATGATGCGAAAGCCCTCGGTGCGGGCATCGGCCACCAGACGTTCGGCCAGCGCCAATCCCGCCCCGGTGCCGCGCAGGGCGTCATCCACTTCGGTATGATCGGCGATCACCTGGGTCGCGCCGAGACGGGAATAGGTCAATTCGGCCCTATGCCCGTCCCGTTCAAGGCTATAGCGGCCTTTGCTGCCGCTTTCCTCACGCGTGATGGAAAAATCAGACAATGGTCGCTTCTGTTGCGGCGCGCAGGTCTGCTTCTGTGACGCCATCGGCGCATTCGACGATTTTAAGCCCACCTTCGACCACGTCCAGCACGCCGAGGTTGGTGATGATCCGGTCAACGACGCTGCGCCCGGTCAGCGGCAGGGTGCAGGCCTTCAACACTTTGGAATCGCCATGTTTGTTCTGGTGGTCCATCACCACGATCACCCGGCCGACACCGGCCACAAGATCCATCGCGCCGCCCATGCCTTTGACCAGCTTGCCGGGAATCATCCAATTCGCAAGGTCGCCGTTTTCCGCCACTTCCATCGCGCCCAGGATCGCGGCTGCGATCTTGCCGCCGCGGATCATGCCAAAGCTGGTGGCGCTGTCGAAATACGACGTCCGCGCCAGTTCGGTGATCGTCTGCTTGCCCGCATTGATCAGGTCGGGGTCTTCTTCGCCCTCGAACGGGAAGGGGCCCATGCCCAGCATGCCGTTTTCCGATTGCAGGGTGATGTCCTTGTCGCCGACGTAGTTCGCCACCAGCGTCGGAATGCCGATGCCAAGGTTTACATACATGCCGTCTTCGAGTTCCTGTGCGGCGCGCGCCGCCATCTGATTACGATCCCAAGGCATCAGGCTTCCTCCCTTTTTTGTTGGTCGACGCACGGGCATGAAAACCGGTTCCCACTTTTCATTGTGCGTCCTCCCTTTTCCGAACTGTCCGTTGTTCGATGCGTTTTTCGTGGTCGCCCTGAATGATCCGGTGCACGTAGATGCCCGGCAGGTGGATGTGATCGGGGTCAAGGCTGCCGCGCGGCACGATTTCCTCGACCTCAACCACACAGATCTTGCCACACATCGCGGCGGGCGGGTTGAAATTGCGCGCGGTCTTGCGGAACACCAGATTGCCGGTGTCGTCGGCCTTCCAGGCCTTGACGATCGACAGGTCGGCAAAAATGCCTTCCTCCAGGATGTAATCCTGACCGTTCCAGTTTTTGACTTCCTTGCCCTCGGCGATCACCGTGCCAACGCCGGTTTTGGTGTAAAACCCCGGAATGCCACAGCCGCCGGCCCGCATCCGCTCGGCCAAAGTGCCCTGAGGGTTGAATTCCAGTTCCAGCTCGCCCGAGAGATATTGCCGCATGAATTCAGCATTTTCGCCGACATAAGACGACATCATCTTCTTGATCTGACGCGTATCGAGCAGCTTGCCCAGACCAAAACCATCCACGCCGCAATTGTTCGACGCCACGGTCAGATCCTTGACCCCGCTTTCCACCAGCGCGTCGATCAACAACTCGGGAATACCGCAAAGCCCGAAACCACCCGCCGCAATCAACATGCCGTCATGCAACACGCCCTCCAGCGCTTCGGACGCTGAGCCATAGACTTTCTTCATGGAAACCTCTCCTCGACGTGATGTTTAGACAGTTTTGTGGGCGAGCCGCGTCAGAGAGTCAATTGGATTGCCGCGATGCAGCGGGGGGTTAGCGTTAGCATTTTGGACCCTCATTCACCCACTCGGTTGACTGATGGCGGTAATCTTGTTATTCAACCATATGGCTAAATTAGAATCACATCCTGATCTGAATATCATTCTGAAGGCGGCGAGCGATCCGACCCGCCGCGCCATCCTGACGCTTCTGGCCCAAGAGGGGCCGCTGAAGGTTGGGGATATTCACGCCAGATTCGACATGAGCCTCAATGCGGTCTCCAAGCATATCAAAATGCTTGAAACCGCTGGCCTGGTGCGACGGCGCACGGAATGGCGTGAGCATCTGATCGACGTTCAGATGGGCCCATTGACCGAAATCGACCGCTGGTTTCGCGATCTCCGCTCGATCTGGGACATGCGACTTGAAGCTTTGGACACATTGGTAACAAAAGGAAAATCCGATGACGGAACTGACACTGGAAGTTGAACGCATCATTGCCGCGCCGCAGGAAACCCTGTTCAAAGCCTGGCTCGACCCGGACATGCTGCGCCGGTTCATGCTGCCGGGGCAGAACATGACGGTGCCGCGGGCCTCTGCCGATCCTACGGTTGGTGGGCGTTTCGAAATTATCATGCAGGCAGGAGACCAGGAAATGCCCCACGCCGGCACCTATCGGGAAATCACCCCGCATGAGCGGATCGTTTTTACCTGGGAAAGCGCCCATTCCACCGAAACCGACAGCGAGGTGACCCTGGAATTCATCCCGCAAGGGGACAGCACCAAGGTCCGCCTGAGCCATGTTCGATTTGCCAATGAAGAGATGCGAAACAACCACCAGGGCGGCTGGACCGCGATTCTGGCTGCTTTGGATGGCGCTGTCGGATAAACCCGGCCGTACATAAAAAGCGCCCGCCCCGATGTGCGGGACGGGCGCAGCATTTCAAGTCAGACGCGGGTTCAGACCAAACGCACCTGCGTGCCAATGGCGGTCATGGCGTATAATTCTTCGATCTTCGGGTTGTACAAGCCGATGCAGCCATCCGAAGACCGCCGCCCGATCTTGCGCGTGTCATGGGTGCCGTGGATCAGATAGGCGGGCCAATCCAGATACATGGCATGGCTGCCCAGCGGATTGTCAGGCGCACCACCGGCCACAGGTTTCCAATCCGGGAACCGCTCCATCTGGCTGGCGGTCGGGGTCCAGCTGGGGCCGACCTTCTTGCGCACGATCTTGCTGTAGCCACGGCGGGTCAACTCATCCGTCTTGGGCACAGAGGTGGGGTAAATCCGGTACTCATTCCCGGACCAGTAATGCAGCGCACGAGAGTTGGTGTCGCAGACGATGGCACCCACGCCCAGTTCGCTGAAATGATCGCGCCAGTCCTGATGCGAAAAGCCGGAGATATTGTGGCGCACGCCCGGTTTGGTCTCTGCGGCACGGACGGTCGCAGGCATCAAAAGCGCGGCACCGGAGGCGGCCAGAAGATGGCGGCGGGTCAGCGAGGAACGGGTCATGGCATAGGCTTTCAACAGGGTCGGTTTCCGCGCCACAATCCCCCACCCGCGCCAGAGATGAAAATCACACATGCGCGAGTGGGAATGTGAGTGCAGAAAGGTCACATCAGCCTTGGTGATGTCCCGCCCAACGGCGTCGTGAATGGGGCAGTCAGTAAATGGGTCAGTCAGACAGGCACAATTTGTTCCCGCCCAGATCCCGCACATAGGCGGAAAATTTCGGGCCCCGCTGACCCGGCGCGCCTTCGCAGGTGCCGCCAAGTTCAAGCGCCAGAGCATGCAGTCTTTTGACCTCGTCCATATGACCGACACAGAAGCCGACCATCGTGCCATTGCCGATGGTGGCGGGTTTCGTGTCAAAGGGCAGGGCCGTTGCAAATGCGAAATCCTCGCCAAGCCAGTAGGTCATCCTGTCTGTTGGCGACATCGAATGCAGGCCTGACTGGGCAAAGAAGGCGTCGTAAAAGGCTTTTGACGCGTCCATGTCATTCGTGCCGACAACAAAATAGTTCATTTTCATCATGGTCTCTCCGGTTCGTTCGGGCGGCAATTTCCGCGCCCCAGTTGCATCCTGTGCCCGGTCATATTGCGAAATATGACATTTTATGGCATATTTGTTTGATGGCACGGACAAATGCGCAAGACAGGCTGAGACGGATGGAACTGCTTGCTGTGCAGCTGAAGCAGGATGCGCATTGCACGGTCAAAGATCTTGCGCATGAACATGGTGTCAGCACGCGGACAATCGCGCGGGATCTGTCGCTCATGCGGGAGCAGGGCATGCAGATTGACGCCGATCGGGGGCGGGGCGGCGGGGTGCGGCTTGACCCGAATTGGGGTGCTGGCCGGGTGAACCTCGCCTATGGCGAGGCGGTCGACCTTCTGATCAGCATCGCCGTCGCCGAACAAATGAAGTCCCCGATGTTTCTGGCCAATCTGGGGGCAGTGCGGCGGCAATTGGTGGCATCGTTTTCGCCGCAAAAACGCAGCCAGGTGAACCGCCTGAAATCCCGCATCTTGATCGGGGTGACAGCGTCAACCTTTGTGCAGGCCAGTGCAAAAGCCCCGCCGAAACGCGTGGTCCAGACATTGCATCAGGCATTTGTCGACCAAGAGGTGTTGGAAATCACCTATCAAAGAGAGGATGGGCAAACCTCTGCGCGCCAGATCGAACCGCATTACCTGCTGCTGAAATATCCGATTTGGTATGTCGTTGCCTTTGATCACCTGCGGCACGGCCCAAGAACCTTTCGCTGTGACCGTATCCAATCCGCCAATCGGGTGGGCCGCGCATTCCGTTTGCGTCCGAAACAGGATTTCGGACCTTCACTGATCAATAACGAACTGTCTGTTTGATTGCTGACTGGCCCGTGTGGTTAACGGCCGGGCGGGCGCATCGCGTTTTAGGCAGATCAGCACATGTAAAAAGGGCGGCCAGAAGGCCGCCCGGTTCACTATGTTGCGTCATCCGCCGCAGGTTTCTTTGCGGCGGTTTTCTTGGCGGGGGCCTTCTTCTTGGCCGCCGGTTTCTTGGCAGCAGCCTTTTTCGGCGCGGCTTTTTTCTTCTTGCCGCCCTTGCTGGCTTTTTCCTCGATCAGTTTGACCGCCATTTCCATTGTTACATCTGCCGGTTCGGTATCTTTCGGCAGGGTGGCGTTGACCTTTTCCCATTTGACGTAAGGGCCATAGCGCCCTTCCATCACATTGACCGGGCCGCCATCCGGGTGATCACCCAGCTCGCGCAGCGGTTTCGCCACTGTGCCGCCGCGGCCCCGTCCGGGATTGGCGCGTTTATGCGCCAGCAATTCAACCGCATGGTTCATGCCGATCTCGAACACCTCGATCGGGTCTTTCAGGTTCACATAGACCGGTTTTTCCTCGTCCGGCTTTTGGTGCATGATATAGGGACCAAAACGGCCAAAGTTGGCCTTGACGGCCCCACCTTCGGAATGTTCGCCAATCTCGCGCGGCAGGTTCAAAAGCGTCACCGCCTTTTCCAGCGTCAGATCATCCGGGCCCCAGCCCGGCACATATTGCCCCTTGGCCTTGGGCAGCGATGCGCGCGGCGGTTTCTTGTTTTCCGGTGTCGGCTCGCCGCGTTGGACATAAGGACCGAAACGCCCGGCCTTGAGCCAGATTTCATCGCCCTCATCCTCGCCCAACATCCGCTCTTCGCCGTCCGCCCCTTCGCCTGCAATCGGGCGGGTATAGGTGCATTCAGGATAATTGCCGCAGCCGACAAAGCCGCCAGTGCGCGACGATTTCAGGTGCAGATTGCCGGTGCCGCATTTCGGGCAGATGCGCGGATCGCTGCCATCTTCGCGCGCAGGATACAGCTGATCGGACAGGGCCGCGTCCAGCACATCCAGCACTTCCGAGATCCGAAGATCCGAAGTTTCGGCAATCGCGGCATGGAAATCGGTCCAGAACCGGGCCAGCAGCGCCTTGTAATCGGCCTCGCCCGCGCTGACGAGATCGAGTTCCTCTTCCAGTTCCGCAGTAAATTCATAACCGACATATTTGCGGAAGAAGTTCAGCAAAAAGATCGTGACGATCCGGCCCTTGTCCTCTGGGAACAGGCGGTTTTTGTCCTTGCGGACATATTCGCGGTCCTGAATCGTGGTGACAATGCTGGCATAGGTCGACGGGCGGCCAATGCCCAGTTCTTCCATGCGTTTGACCAGTGTCGCCTCGGTATAACGCGGCGGCGGTTGGGTGTGGTGTTGCAGCGCCAGAACGGCGGTGTTTTCACTCAGCAGCGCCTTGCCGTTGCGCTGAATGCCGCCGGTTTCGATCACCTGCGGCGCGCTGTCACCGGCCTTGTTGTAATCGGCCTCCAGCCCGGCCTTGGCAAATTTGGCGGGTTCGCCTTCCATGATCTGTGGCAGGATGCGGTCGTCATCCCCGTCGGCCACATCATCGCGCCCTTCTTCGTAAACTTTCAGGAAACCTTCGAACACGATCCGCTGGCCATTGGCGCGCAGCCCGACCTGACCGTCCTTGCTGGCGATCTCGACCACGGTGCGTTCCAGTTTCGCACCGGCCATCTGACAGGCCATGGTGCGTTTCCAGATCAGATCATAAAGACGGCGCTGATCGGTTTCCAGCTTGGCCAGCGCATCGGAATCCTTGGTCATATCCGTCGGGCGGATACATTCGTGGGCTTCCTGTGCGTTCTTGGCCTTGTTCTTGTAAACCCTTGGGCTAGAGGGCACAAATTCCTTGCCATAACGGTCGGCAATCGCCTCGCGCGTGGCGGTCACGGCCTCTGGGGCCATGTCGATGCCATCGGTCCGCATATAGGTGATGTGACCGGCCTCATAGAGCCGCTGTGCGGCGTTCATCGCCTGCCGGGCGCCCATGCCGAACTTGCGGCTGGCCTCCTGTTGCAGGGTCGAGGTCATGAAGGGCGGCGATGGGTTGCGGCTGGCCGGTTTCGCCTCGACCGAGGCGACATGCAATTCGCGGGACGTGACCGCCTGAACCGCCAGTTCGGCAGCCGTTTCGTTTTCCAGATCAAACCGGTCCAGCTTCTTGCCGGCATGCACCGTCAGACGGGCCTCATATTCCTGACCGCGGGGGGTGGCCAACAGCGCCTTGACCGACCAGAATTCGCGCGGATTAAAGGCCTCGATCTCCATCTCGCGCTCGACGATCAGGCGCAGACAGACCGATTGCACCCGGCCTGCGCTGCGCGCACCGGGCAATTTGCGCCACAGCACCGGCGACAGGTTGAACCCAACGAGGTAGTCCAGCGCACGGCGGGCCAGATAGGCCTCGACCAGCGGCGCATCGACCTGGCGCGGGTTCTGCATGGCCTCGGTGACGGCGGATTTGGTGATCGCGTTGAACACAACGCGGCTGACCGGCGTGTCCTTCTTGATGGCGCGCCGCTTGCGCAGGGCCTCTTCAAGGTGCCAGGAAATCGCCTCACCCTCGCGATCGGGGTCAGTTGCGAGGATCAGGGCATTGTCGTCTTTCAACGCGTCGGCAATCGCTTTGACATGTTTGCGACTGTCAACGCCGACCTCCCATTTCATCTCGAAATCGTTGTCAGTATCAACCGATCCATCCTTGGGCGGCAGGTCCCGAACATGGCCATAAGAGGCCAAAACGGTATAATCCGATCCCAAGTATTTGTTGATTGTCTTGGCCTTGGCCGGAGATTCGACAACAACAACTGGCATAAAAATTCCTCTCGACTCAGGGTCACTGCTCTGGCGGCGGAACATGGTGCCGCGAATGGACAAAAGTCAATGCGGCCATTCCGGGCTTTTGTTTTCTTGTTACGATTGGCTACGATACGCACAATAGTCCGGAGGAGCCATGCAGAATTTCATTTCCTTATTTCCCTCTTGCGTCGGTGTTGCGCTGTTGCTGGCAACGCCAACCACCGCACAAGAGTGGACGACACCCGAACGCGGCAGCGCAACGCGCGGCGCGCTGATGGATGCGCTGCGCCCGCATGTTGAATGGGAATTGGGTGCGCCTGTGGAATTCGTGGTCGGGGAATTACGATTGGCGGGCGACCTGGCTTTTGCGGCGGTGGCGGCACAGCATCCGGGGGGCGGGGTGATCGACCTGACCGCAACGCCGGGTTTTTTGCGTGGCACCCTGGACCCTGATTTCATGGATGGCACCAATATCCAGGCGCTATATCGCAAGAGTGGCGACACCTGGGTCGCGGTACATCACGCCATTGGCGCAACGGATGTGTGGTTTTCCTGGGAACCTCTCTGCGTGGAATATCGCGCGGTGATCTCGGATTATTGTTTTTGAACCCGAAGGGAAAGTCGGGCGTAAAGGGGCGGCATTTCGCGCCTTCTTCTGTTTGAAAATATCCCGGGGGTCCGGGGGCTGGCCCCCGGTCAGGGGCTGCGCAATGCCATTTGCGCATTCAGGGCGATAGCGAGATAAGTCCGCCGGGGTGGCGGGTGATCTTGCCGTCCAATTCCAAATCGGTCAATTGCGCCGCGACCGTACCGGACTCGCCCTTCAGGTCGCGGATCAATTGATCTTCGGCCACCGGTGACGGCGCAAGGCGCGACAGGATCTGCGAATGCAAAGCGGCGGTTTCGCGCAATGTACGTTTCTGCGGGGGCGGTGTCGGGCCGAGCGGCAGATCCGGTTGCATCTCGACGGCTTCGCTGACCTCAGAGAGGGCTGGCCCCACCGCCTCGATCACGTCGGCGGCATTGCGGACAAGTTGCGCGCCGTCGCGAATCAACATGTTGCACCCACCGGCGCGGGCATCAAATGGATGACCCGGCACCGCCAGCACATCGCGCCCCTGATCCAGTGCATTGCGCGCGGTGATCAAACTGCCGGATTTTGCGGCGGCCTCTACCACAATGACCCCCCGTGACAGGCCGGAAATAATGCGATTGCGCATTGGAAAATGCCGGGCCTGCGGTGTCATGCCGATGGGTTGTTCCGACAGGATGACGCCGCGGGCGGCAATATCCTCGGCCAGGCGGGTATTTTCCGCGGGATAGGTGACATCCACCCCCCCGGCGAAAACCGCCACGGTGCCCATATCCAATGCAGCAAGATGCGCTGCGGTATCCACGCCACGCGCCAGGCCCGATACCACAACAAATCCGGCTTCGCCCAATTCACTTGCCAGGGCGCGGGCCATGCGCGTGCCCAAGGATGATGCATTGCGGGCGCCGACCAGCGCCAGCATGGGTTTGCGTAACAATGTCAGGTCGCCCCGCGCCCACAGCATGGGCGGCGCATCGGCCAGATCGGCCAGATCGGTGGGGTAATCGGCATCGCCATAACAGATCAGACGGGCCTTGGCCCGGCGTCCGGCGGCATATTCGCGTGCGACCCATGCGGGCGGGCAGGCCTCATAATCCTTGAGCCCGGCTGCCCGGGCAATATCGGGCAGGGCCGCCAATGCGGCGGCGGCGTTGCCGTGTTCGGCCATCAGGCGGTAAAATGTCGTCACGCCGACCCGACGTGAGCGCAAGAGGCGAAGCCAATCCAACCGCTCATCTTCCGAGGTGGGTGGGAGTAGGGGGTGAGTGGAAGAAAATTTTTCGTCGGTCATCCAGCCCCGCCTTCTTGCTGAATTGTGTTTACATTGTGACTGGTTAACAGGGGGTAAATCGCATTCACCCATCTCGCAAAACTTTTGGCGCTGGCGATGAAAAACAGGCGATCTCGTTGAAATTGCGTTTTCAATTCCGGGGCGTTTTTATGGAATCTGACTTTATGGGATCTGATCCGGCGTATTCTTTAATGACGAGCCTCAATCAATATCCATTGCGATTCGCGCAGGGATTCTGCCGCAAGATCCAGCCAAACCCGAAGGTCATTGGCGGGCCAGGCATCGCTGGCAGCCAAATGCGCAATGCGGTCGCCCAAAACAGCCTGATTGCCAAACCTGTGCTCAAGGGGATCTGCGACCCGCCGATTCCCCACCGCAGGGCGATGTGCCACAGCGGCGCGCCCATCAGATGGCCAATCCCGGTAAACAGGCGGGTTCTTGAACATTTCGCGCAAGCCTTGCGAGGTGAGGGTCAACAAGACCCCCAACCCCATGATGATCAGCTCCAGTCAGGGCCAGGCCGCCAGCGAAAGAATCACCACCCCCAGATGCCGACCAAGTATAATCTGGCCTGCGGGTATTGGCGGTGTCCCCGGCGCGGGCCGGGTCAGGCCGCCGCGCCACCCACGGTCAAACCGCCGATCTTGACTGTGGGCTGGCCAACGCCGACCGGCACCCATTGCCCGGCCTTGCCGCAATTGCCCATGCCGGGGTCCAGCGCCATGTCGTTGCCAAGCGCATGAATGCGTTTCAACGCCGATGGCCCATCGCCGATCAGCGTGGCACCTTTGACCGGCGCGCCGACCTTGCCGTTTTCAACCCGATAGGCTTCGGTACAGGAAAACACGAATTTGCCATTGGTAATATCCACCTGACCACCGCCAAAGCCAACGGCCCAGATCCCGTCTTTCAGATCTGCGACGATGTCGGCGGGGTCGGCATCACCACCCAGCATATAGGTATTGGTCATCCGGGGCATCGGCGCATGGGCAAAGCTTTCGCGCCGTCCGTTGCCGGTGGGGGCCACCCCCATCAACCGCGCATTCTGGCGGTCCTGCATGAAACCGGTCAGGATACCGTCCTCGATCAGCACATTGCGCCCCGACGGCGTGCCTTCGTCATCCACTGTCAGCGACCCGCGCCGGTCGGGCAGGGTGCCGTCATCCAGCACTGTCACGCCTTTTGCCGCCACCTGTTGGCCCATCAGCCCGGCAAACGCCGAACTGCCCTTGCGGTTGAAGTCCCCTTCCAGCCCATGACCAATCGCCTCGTGCAACAGGATTCCGGGCCAGCCGGGGCCAAGCACGATGTCCATCACCCCGGCAGGGGCGGGAACCGCATCGAGATTGACCAGCGCAATCCGCAGCGCTTCGCGCGCCTTGGCCTGCCAATCCTCACGATCCAGCAAACCATCCAGGCCAACACGCCCTCCGCCGCCCGCCGTGCCGCTTTCGCGCCGGCCGTTGTGTTCGACAATGACCGAGACATTGACCCGCGTCATCGGCCGCACGTCGGTCACATGCACGCCATCGGGGCGCAGGATCTCGACCTCCTGGTGGGCGGCCATGATGGTGGCCGAAACCTGAACCACCCGGCTGTCCATATCCCGGGCAAAGGCGTCAATTTCGCGCAATGTCTCGATCTTGACGGGAAAAGACGCGCCTTCGATCGGATCAACGTCGCTGTAAAACCGTCGATTTGTTGCCATGGGCGCGGGTGCCAGCGTGCCGCCACCATCCCCAACGGCCAATCTTGCGGTGTCCACCGCCCGGATCAGCGCCGCTTCGCTGATCTCTGTGGCATGGGCGTATCCGGAAATCTCGCCCTTGACGGCCCGAAGTCCAAACCCCTCCGAAGCATCGTAACTGGCTGTTTTTACGCGGCCATCGTCGAAATGCAGCACCTCGGAGCGGCGGCGTTCCAGAAACAGCTCTCCGTCATCTGCGCCATCGGTGGCACGTCGCACCAATGCCAGCGCGCGGTCCTTGTCCAGGGATGTCTGAAAGGGGCGAAATCCGGTGTCTGCCATGTCATGTGCCTCGAAATTGTTGATCTGCGTCAAAAAAGCGTCCGTTTGACGCGGCCACGGTGCTTTATCTCAGGTACAGAATATGATTTTAAACGGGAGCGTTACAATGGGCGGCGCGCGAATGGATTCGTGTGCGTGTCACATGCGGGGCCGCCCCCCGAAACAGAACAGCATGAACCGACCAGGGTGTATATGATGCGACTTAAATCACTGTTCACCGGCCTAACGGCCACTTTTGTTGCCGGGTCCGCCCTGGCGCAGGATCTTGAGGTGGTCGGCAAGCCAATCCCCAATGGCATCGGCTTTCAGCCCGCCGCCACCGAATTGGCCCGCGAATTGCAATGGCTGGACGGGATGCTGTTGTGGATCATCACCATTATCTGTGTCTTCGTGGCCGGGCTGATGGTGTTTGTCTTTGTTCGCTTCAACCGGAAGTCGAACCCGACCCCCGCCACATTCACCCACAACACCCCGATCGAAGTGGCCTGGACCATCGTGCCGATTGTCATTCTGGTGCTGATTGGTGCGTTTTCGCTGCCGGTTCTGTTCAAGCAGCAGGAAATTCCCGAAGGCGACATCGTGATCAAGGCCACCGGTTACCAATGGTACTGGGGCTATGAATATGTCGATGCGGGTATCGAAGGTGTCGACTCGAACGTTGTCGCGTTTGACAGCTTCATGCTGGGGCGCGACGATCTGGCCGAAGCCGGGTACAGCGATGATCTCTATCTGCTGGCCACCGACACACAAGTGGTGGTTCCGGTCAACAAGACCGTCGTGATGCAGATCACCGGTGCTGACGTGATCCACTCCTGGACCATCCCCGCCTTTGGCGTGAAACAGGATGCCGTGCCGGGCCGGATTGCCGAGCTTTGGTTCAAAGCCGAAAAAGAAGGCATCTATTTCGGTCAATGTTCCGAGCTGTGCGGCAAGGATCACGCTTACATGCCGATCACCGTCAAAGTGGTCAGCGAAGAAGCCTATGCCGATTGGATGGCCGCCGCTGTTGAAGAATACGCCGGTCTGCCGCTGCCCTTCGAGGTTGCCGCAGCCGAATGACGCGAAGCGGTGCGCAGTGACTGCGCACCCGCCATGCAAACCCGCAGGGTGCGCAGTCACTGCGCACCGTACCGGAGAAAACTATGACCGACGCCAGCATCAATAACGCCAGCGCCACAGAGCATGAGGCCCAGTTCGGCGATTATTTCGCCCTGCTGAAGCCACGTGTGATGACGCTTGTGGTGTTCACCGCCTTTGTCGGTCTGTTGGCCGCGCCGGTCGCGGTGCATCCTTTTGTCGGCTTCTGCGCGGTCTTGTTTATCGCCGTGGGTGGTGGTGCCTCTGGCGCGCTGAACATGTGGTGGGATGCCGATATTGATGCGGTGATGAAACGCACCGCGCGCCGCCCGATCCCGGCGGGCAAGGTCACACCGCAAGAGGCGCTGGCGCTGGGGGTGGCATTGTCGGGCTTTTCCGTTGTGCTGCTGGGGCTGGCGACAAATTGGGTGGCGGCCGGGCTGCTGGCCTTTACGATCTTTTTCTATGTGGTGATCTATACCATGTGGTTGAAGCGCTGGACGCCCCAGAACATCGTGATCGGTGGTGCGGCGGGGGCGTTTCCGCCGATGATCGGCTGGGCCGCGGCCACGGGCGGGATCTCGGTTAAATCGGTGTTGATGTTCTGTCTGACCTTCATGTGGACACCGCCGCATTTCTGGGCGCTGGCGCTGTTCATGCGCGGCGATTACGATGCGGCCAAAGTGCCGATGCTGACCGTGACCCATGGCCGCAAATCGACGCGCGCCCATATATTGGTCTACACGCTGCTGCTGGCGGTTCTGGCGATCTCTATTTCCTTTACCGGGGCAGGCGGGCCAATCTATCTGATCGTGTCGGTGGTGCTGAATGCCCTGTTCATCAAGGGGGCGTTTGCCATCTGGCGGCGTGACGAAACACAGGCGGAGGCAGATGATTTTCGCGCCGAACGGCGGTTCTTCAAGCTGTCTTTGCTGTATCTCTTTTTGCATTTCGGGGCGATCCTGGCCGAAGCCGGATTTGACCGCTTTGGACTGCAGTTGACCTTTGGAGGTCTGTTGTGAGCTTTCAGGACGAACATGAACTGCACATCCGCCGGCGTGGTCGCAACCTTGGGGTTGGGCTGCTTCTGGGAGCGTTGATCGCGATCATCTTTGGTCTGACCTATGTCAAGATCACGAGCCAGGGCTTTCAGGCCCCGAGCAATGTTGCGGGAGCGGAATAATGGCGCTGTCGGGTCCGAAAAAGACCGTGTTGCAGACGGTTTCCGTGGTTTTGCTGATGGGCGGGTTGGCCTGGGCCTCTGTGCCGTTTTACGATTGGTTCTGCCGCGTCACCGGCTTTGGCGGGGTGACCAATACCGCTGAGACCGGCAGCGATGTGATCCTCGACAAGACCATCAAGATCCGTTTCGACGCCTCGCGTGACCGCGAGATGGCCTGGGAATTCCGCGCACTGCAGCCGGAAATGACCATTCGTATCGGCGAAACCGGGTTGGCATTCTACGAGGCGTATAATCCGACCGATCGGCCAATTGCCGGTCAGGCGAGCTATAATGTCGCGCCGTTTGATGCGGGCGGTTTTTTCACCAAGATCGAGTGTTTCTGTTTCACCGAACAAGTGCTGATGCCGGGCGAACGGGTCGAAATGCCGGTGACCTTCTTTGTTGATCCGGCCATTGTCGAAGACCGCGACGCCAAGTACACCAAACATATCACTCTGTCTTATACGTTCTATGAAATCGACATGCCGGAAACTGCCGAACTTTCGGTTGCTCCGGCGACGACCCAAACGAACTGAGCCTTGCCAACGAGGGAATGACCAACAATGGCCCATGTTAAAAATCACGACTATCACATTCTGAGCCCCTCGATCTGGCCCTTCCTGGGGGCATTGACTGGGTTTGTCATGCTCTTCGGCGCGGTGCTGATGTTCCACGACAAAGGCCCGTGGATTTTCTTGATCGGCTTGGTTGGCGTGCTCTATGTCATGTTTGCCTGGTGGTCCGAAGTGGTGGCCGAAAGCCATGTTGGCGACCATACGCCGGTGGTGCGGATTGGCCTGAAATACGGTTTCATCCTGTTCATCATGTCCGAAGTGATGTTCTTTGCCGCCTGGTTCTGGACCTTCTTCAAACACGCGATGTATCCGATGGGCCCCAACAGCCCGGCGGTTGATGGCGTTTGGCCCCCTGCGGGCATCGAGACATTTGATGCCTTTCACCTGCCGCTGATCAACACGCTGATCCTGCTGTGTTCCGGTGCGGCCGCCACATGGGCGCACCATGCTTTGGTGCATGAAGACAACCGGGAAGACGTGAAATCGGGTCTGATCATCGCGATTGTTCTGGGTGTGATCTTCACCTTCTTCCAGGCGTATGAATACAGCCATGCGGCCTTTGGCTTCTCTGGCAACATCTATGGCGCGACCTTCTTCATGGCGACCGGGTTCCACGGCGCACATGTGATCATCGGCACGATCTTTTTGTTCGTCTGCCTGTTGCGGGTCTACAAGGGCCATTTCACCTCTGAGGTGCATGTCGGTTTTGAAGCTGCGGCTTGGTACTGGCACTTTGTGGACGTGGTGTGGTTGTTCCTGTTTGCTGCGGTCTACATCTGGGGGGGCTGAGCCCGCCCGATCCTGTGACATGAAAACGCCTGCCCTTGTGGTGGGCGTTTTTGGTTTTGGGCGGTCGTGGCTGGCGGAACTGCCTGTCGCCGACCGGGGCGCGATTTGGCCGCCGCGGGAGAGGGGGCCGCCCCCTCGGCCTGTGGCCTCACCCCCGGGATATTTGGACCAAGAAGAAATTCAGGTGGTTTGATTGGCATTTGTGCCGGACGCCATGGTATCAGTTGTGCGAAGCGGGTTGCATCATGCGTGGGAAACAGGGAAAACCCTTGGCGCATGCGGGCCTGCGCATGTGTGACTTCTTATTTGCACGGGGCTCCATGCAACGTATCCTCTTTGCCTTGATCGTCGGGTTGGCCGGGACAGCGATTCTGGTCGGGCTTGGGCTGTGGCAGTTGCAGCGGCTGGATTGGAAGCAGGGGGTGCTGGCGGCGATTGAAGACCGGATTTCCGCGACTCCGGTCGCGCTGCCCGCGCATCCCGATCCGGTGACAGACAAATACCTGCCTGTTGCGCTGGAGGGGCGGTTTGACAGCGGCGAAATCCATGTTCTGGTCTCGCAGAAACACGTCGGCGCCGGGTACCGGGTGATTGCGCCATTTGTGCTTGAGGATGGGCGCCGCATTCTGGTGGATCGCGGGTTTGTTCCGGTGGTCGCCGTTGACGATGCCCGCCCGATTGGCCCGGCGCGCGTGATCGGCAATCTGCATTGGCCGGATGATCGCAATTCGTCGACCCCGGACAATGATCTGGCGGGCAATATTTGGTTCGCCCGCGATATTGTCGATATGGCCGCAGCACTGGACACCACGCAGGCGTTGGTCATCGCGCGAACATCGGAGCCGGAAGACCCCGCCATCACGCCGCTGCCGGTCGACACGGCCTCGATCCCGAACGACCATTTGCAGTATGTCATCACATGGTTTTCCCTCGCCGCGATTTGGCTGGGGATGACCGGATTCTATATTTACCGTGCGACACGGAACAAGGACGCCTGAGCGATGAAATATATCTCGACAAGGGGCCGCGCCCCGGAACTGACCTTTGAAGAGGCGATGCTAAGCGGGTTGGCGCGGGACGGTGGCCTGTATGTGCCGGCGGAAATCCCGGTGATGCGCAGCGAAGATATCGCGGCGCTGGCAGGGCTGTCTTATGAGGAGGTGGCCTTTCGCGTCATGCGGCCGTTTATTGATGACACCTTCACCGATGCGACGTTGGGCGACATCATTACGCGTGCTTATGCCAATTTTGGCCATGGTGCCCGCGCGCCGCTGGTTCAGCTTGCTCCCAATCATTTCCTGCTGGAATTGTTCCACGGCCCGACCCTGGCGTTCAAGGATTTCGCCATGCAGCTGATCGGTCTGCTGTTTCAGGATGCGTTGAAGCGGCGCGGCGAACGGGTGACGATTGTGGGGGCGACTTCGGGTGATACCGGCAGCGCCGCGATCGAGGCGTTTCGCGGGCTTGATGCGGTGGATGTCTTTATCCTGTTCCCGCATGGCCGCGTCAGCGAAGTACAGCGCCGCCAGATGACCACACCGTCCGAGTCGAATGTGCATGCGCTGGCGATGAACGGCAATTTCGACGATTGTCAGGCGCGTTTGAAGGACATGTTCAACGATTTTGATTTTCGCGACGAAGTCCGCCTTGCCGGGGTCAATTCGATCAACTGGGCGCGGGTTCTGGCGCAGGTGGTCTATTATTTCTCGTCCGCGGTGTCGCTTGGGGCGCCGGGGCGCAGTGTCAGCTTTACCGTGCCCACCGGCAATTTCGGTGACATCTTTGCGGGCTATATTGCCAAACGGATGGGGCTGCCGATTGACCGGCTGGTGGTGGCGACAAACCAGAACGATATTCTGCATCGCTGTCTGTCGTCGGGGGCCTATGCCAAGGATGCGGTGCATGCCTCGATTTCGCCGTCGATGGACATTGAGGTCAGCAGCAATTTCGAACGTGCCTTGTTTGATGCCTATGACCGCGACGGCAATGCCATCGGTCTGCTGATGGAGGAATTGGGCCAGGGCGGGTTCACCGTGTCGCAAGGTGCGCTGCAACGCTTGCGTGAGCATTTTGACAGTGGCCGCGCCAGCGAGGAGGAAACCCTCGCCACGATTGGCACCGCGCAAAACACCATGGGCGAATTGCTCTGCCCGCATTCCGCCGTCGGTGTGAAGGTCGCCGAGGAGATGCGCGATGCAAAAACGCCGATGATTACTCTGGCCACGGCGCATCCGGCCAAGTTCCCGGATGCTGTTGAAAAAGCCACCGGTCTGCGGCCGGGGCTTCCCCAACGGATGGGCAATCTATATGAGCGTCCGGAACGGGTGACGCGGGTGTCAAACGACCTCGCCGCTCTTGAAACCCTCATACGGGAGAAGATCGCCTCTTGACGGTAGAATTGCATACGCTGTCCAACGGTTTCCGCATAGTGACCGAATTTATGCCCGGGCTTGAATCCGCCTCGGTTGGGATCTGGGTGGGGGCCGGGGCGCGGGCCGAACGGGTTGAACAGAACGGGATTGCGCATTTTCTTGAACATATGGCGTTCAAGGGCACCAAGACCCGCAGTGCGTTGCAGATTGCCGAGGCGATCGAGGATGTCGGCGGTTATATCAATGCCTATACCTCGCGCGAGGTGACAGCCTATTACGCCCGTGTGCTGCGCACCGATGTGTCGTTGGCGGTGGATGTGGTGGCGGATATTCTGCTTAACCCGGTCTTTGACCCCAAAGAGATCGAGATCGAGCGCGGTGTGATCCTGCAAGAGATCGGTCAGGCGCTGGACACACCCGACGATGTGATCTTTGACTGGCTTCAGGAACAGGCCTACCCGGATCAACCGCTGGGCCGGTCCATTCTGGGCCCAACCGAACGTGTTCGCGCCTTTGGTCGGGATGACCTGTCGCAATTTGTGACCGAACGGTATGGCCCGGATCAGATGATCCTGTCGGCGGCTGGCGCTGTGGATCATGACGCTTTGGTCCAACAGGCCGAGGCGCTGTTTGGCCATCTTCCGGCGCGCAGCGCGGATGCCGATGTGCCGGCGCGGTTCCACGGCGGCGAAAGCCGCAACATCAAGACCCTGGAACAGGCGCATGTCGCACTGGCCTTTGAAAGCCCGGGCTATCGCGATGATGCGATTTACACCGCCCAGATCTATTCCATTGCGCTTGGCGGCGGCATGTCGTCCCGCCTGTTTCAGGAAATCCGCGAAAGCCGGGGATTGTGCTATACCATCTTTGCCCAGGCCTGGCGCTTATGCCGATACCGGGATGACCACGATCTATGCCGGCACCTCGGGCGGGCAATTGGGGGAATTGCTCGATCTGACCATCGACGAGATGAAGCGCGCCGCGGATGACATGTCCGAGGCCGAGATTGCCCGTGCCCGCGCCCAGATGAAGGCCGGCTTGCTCATGGGGCTGGAAAGCCCGTCAAGTCGGGCAGAGCGGCTGGCGCGGATGATACAGATCTGGAACCGGGTGCCGGACCTGTCTGAAACCATCGCCATGATCGACGCGGTGACCACCGGGGGCGTGCGCGACTTTGCTGGAAATCTCGTATCTGTCGCGCCCTCGGCGCTGGCGCTTTATGGTCCTGTCGACGGTGCCCCGGATCTGGCCGGGCTGAATGCGCGGCGCGCGGCCTGATGCTTCTGTCGCGCCGCCGGATAAGGCTTGAAACCCATCGTCTATCCCTGCGGGCCCCGATCCATTCGGATTTCCGCGATTGGTCGGGGTTGCGCGCCACCAGCGAAGCCTTCCTGACCCCGTGGGAACCGACATGGGCCAGCGACCACCTGAGCCGCAAGAGCTTTACCAACCGGGTCTATTGGGCACAGCGCGCCATCACCAATGGCACCGCCGTGCCGTTGTTCATCATCCGGCGTCAGGACAATGCACTGCTGGGGGCCATCACCCTCGACAATATCCGCCGCGGACCGGCGCAGGCCGGAACTCTGGGGTATTGGATCGGTGCGCCCTACGCGCGCCAGGGCTATATGCGCGAGGCAATACTGGGATTGGTGCATCACGCCTTTACCAAAATGGATCTGTCGCGCATCGAAGCGGCCTGCCTGCCGGAAAACGCGGCCTCGCGCGGGTTGCTTGAGCGTTCGGGTTTCAAATACGAAGGCGTGGCGCAAAGCTACCTGCAAATCAACGGTCGCTGGCGCACCCATGTTCTTTATGCTGCCTTGCGGGTCGACCGTCGCGGCAAGACCGATGCCGGTCTCTGACGCCGCTGTTTCGGGCGATCCGGGCTTCTTCTCTTTGAAAATACGCATCTGCCCCATCAACACCGCGTGACCCGCGCGCGAATCGCGTTACCCTTTGCAAAAAGAGGTGACCTGATGTTGCGCTTTATCCTGCCGTTCCTTGTGCTCTTTGCCAATTCAAGCCACGCTCAGACCCGCGAGCTTGATCGCCGACCCAGCCATTGCATCGCCATTGCCGATGCGGCGCCGGGGGTCGAATATCTTCACCGGGCGGCCTGGCGCGATCCGGTGCCGCAATATTCCGTGCGCATCCATTATATCCAGCATGCGGCCTTTCTGATTCAGACCCAGGGCGGGCTGAACGCGGTGACCGATTTCACCGGTTTTATCGGCACCACCAAAATGATCCCCGATGTGGTGACCATGAACCATGCCCATTCAAGCCATTGGACCGCCGCCCCCGATCCGGCCATACCACATGCGCTGCCCGGTTGGGGCACGCCCTTTGGCACAGGCATCGAACATTACCTCGATCTGGGCGAAATGCTGGTGCGCAATGTATCGACCGACATCCGTTCGGGCAGCGGCATGGAACCCAAGGGAAATTCGATTTTCGTGTTCGAAGTCGAAGGCCTTTGCATTGGCCATCTGGGCCATTTGCATCATGAACCGGATGATCGGCAATATGCCGCTTTGGGGCGGCTTGATGTGGTGATGGCGCCGGTGGACGGCGGGATGACCGTGGATCTGGCCACCATGATCCGTATCCTGAAGCGATTGAAATCCTCTGTCGTGATTCCGATGCATTGGTTTTCCGATTATGGCCTGAACCAATTTGCCGCTGGCATGGCGGATGAATTTGACATCCAGCGCCCCGGGGGGGCGTCGATTGAACTGTCGCTTGCCACCTTGCCATCCCGGCCAACCGTGGTCATTCTGCGCCCTGACTGGTTGCGCGACACAGACCAGTAACGCCCGCTTTATCAATGATCTGGACCGCGCGGGCAGGAGGAAAACCATGCCTGAGACACCCCGCGACCTTTCACCGGTGACCGCAGATTTTCTTGCGGCCCTGGCCGGTGATTTGCCCGATGATACGATCCGCGCGGCAGATCCACGCTATCTCGAAGAGCCGCGCGGCCGTTGGCAGGGCCAACCAGCATATCTCGCCCGTCCGCGCAAAGTAGAGGAGGTCGCGACCCTGATCACGGCGTGCAACGCCGCGCGGATTGGCGTCTTGCCCTATGGCGGCGGCACCGGGTTGGTGGGCGGACAGGTCAAGCCCGACGGCCCGGCGCCGTTGATCCTGTCGCTCGAGCGGATGAATGCGATCCGCGCGGTCCATCCCCAGGAAAACGTGCTGATTGCCGAGGCGCCATCCTTGCCGATATCCAGACCGCGGCCGAGGACGTCAATCGCCTGTTCCCGCTCTCTCTCGCGTCAGAGGGCAGCGCACGCATCGGCGGTTGTCTTGCGACCAATGCTGGCGGGGTCAACGTGCTGCGGTATGGCAACACCCGTGCGCTGTGTCTCGGGCTCGAGGCGGTCTTGCCCGACGGCACCATCTGGCATGGGCTGAAACGGCTTTACAAAGACAACACCGGATATGACCTGAAACAGCTCCTGATCGGCGCAGAGGGCAGCCTCGGCGTGATCACCGCCGCTTGCCTGCGCCTGTCGCCAAAACCCGCCACCACCGGCACCGCGATGATCGTGGTCGAAAGCCCCAGCGCGGCGCTGTCCCTCCTGGCGCTGGCGCGCGACATCGCCGGCGAAACCATTTCGGCGTTTGAACTGATCAGCGAAATGTCATTGAACTTCCTGTCCGAAACATTGCCGGACATCCGCCAGCCATTTGCGGAAAAACCCGGCTGGATGGTGCTGATCGAATTGGGCATGGGCAAAGGGGACGATCCCGCAGCGGCCCTCGAGACTATCTTTACCGCCGCGCTGGAGGCCGGCCTCGCCAGCGATGGCGTGATTGCGCAAAGCGTCGGCCAACGGGCCGATTTCTGGGCGCTGCGCGAACATATCCCGGTGGCGAACAAGGCAATTGGCTCCATTTCCTCGCATGACATCGCGCTGCCGCTTGGTGTGGTGGCCGATTTCATCGCCACAGCCCCGGAAAAATTGGCCGGTTTCGGTGACATACGCATCAACTGCTTTGGCCATTTGGGCGACGGAAACCTGCATTACAATGTCTTCCCCGCCAAAGGGCAGAGCAAATCCGACTTCGCCGATCATCGCGCCGCGATCCAGCAAACCGTCCATGATCTCTGCGTTGCAATGGGCGGCTCCTTCAGCGCGGAACATGGGGTCGGCCGGCTGAAAGTGGCGGATTTGGAACGCTATGCTGATCCGGCAAAACTGGCGGCCATGCGCGCCATCAAAGTGGCATTGGATCCAAACGGAATCATGAACCCGGGCGCTGTCCTGCGCTGATGCCGACCGGGACAAATGCGCCCGTCTTTCTCCTGGATCAAAATATCCCAGGGGTGAGGCCAAAGGCCGAGGGGGCTGGCCCCCTTCTGCCCTGCCGGTCATGTGGCATTTCCACAGTTCAGGCGCAGGCCGTCATTGCGCTTTTGACCAAGCTGTCCTAGATCACAGCACATGAAATTGCCCATTCTCATCCACCCCGACCCGCGGCTGAAAAAGCCTTGCTCAGCCGTTGATGATATTTCCGACGACCTGCGCAGGCTGGCCGACGACATGCTGGATACAATGTATCAGGCGCCCGGCATTGGCCTGGCCGCGCCACAAATCGGCGTGTTGAACCGGCTGATTGTGTTGGATTGTGAAAAAGACGAAACTGCACCACCAAAACCCTTGGTGATGTTCAATCCTGAAATTGTCGTCAGCTCCGAAGATCTCAACACCTATGAAGAGGGCTGTTTGTCGATCCCGGATCAATATGCGGATGTCACCCGTCCAGAGGCCGTGCAGGTGCGCTGGCTGGATCGCGACGGTAATGTGCAGGAACAGGAATTTGACGGTCTTTGGGCGACCTGCGTACAGCACGAAATCGACCATCTGGACGGCAAATTGTTCATTGATTACCTCAAGCCGCTGAAACGCCAGATGATCACCCGCCGGATGCAGAAGCTGAAACGCGAACGGGCGCGTTCCGCGTGACGGTGCTGGCGATCCGGCTCTGGCCGGACCCGATATTGCAAACCAACTGCCTGCCTGTGGCCAAAGATGGGGCCAGCGATGGGGCCAGAGATGGCGCCGGTGATGTGGCGACATTGGTGCAGGATATGTTGGAAACAATGTATGACGCACCGGGCCGGGGGCTGGCCGCGCCCCAGGTCGGGGTTGCTCTGCGTCTGTTCGTGATGGATTGCGCATGGAAAACGGGTCCGCGCCAGCCCATGGTCTGCATCAATCCTGAAATCATTCAGGCCTCGGAAACCCGTGTCGGCGGCGAAGAAGGCTGTCTGTCGATCCCGGGTGTAAGTGCTGATGTGATGCGGCCCGCGCAGATTGTCCTGCGGTTCACGGATGCGGATGGCACCCGTCAGGAACGTGAACTGTCGGGGATCGAGGCGAAATGCGCCCAACACGAATTGGACCATTTGAACGGTCGCGTGATTTTCGATCACCTGCCGCCAGACGCCGCTCAGGATCTGGCCGCCGAATACGCCCGGGCCCAAACGACCGGTTGATCTGAGACCCGGCCCGCTGGTGGGCGGGTGCAGGTCTCTCTTGCTTCGGCCGCTGTGCTGCCTTACCTCGCGCATATGACCCGTAAAGTTATTCCCTGGCCAGACAAACGTCTGCGCACCGCCGCCGCCCCGGTGACAGAAATCACCGATGACATTCGCAGTCTCTGGGATCAGATGATTGCGGTGATGGAGGAAATGCCCGGTGTCGGTCTGGCCGCCCCGCAATTGGGCGACATGCTGCGGCTTGCCGTTGTCGACGCGTCAGAGGAACGCGGCCAGGTAATCCGCATGGCCAATCCGGAAATTCTGCATGCCTCTGTGCAGCTGCGCGAGCATGAAGAGGCAAGCCCCAATCTCCCCGGTGTTTCGGCGAAAATCGCCCGCCCGCGCGCGGTGACCGTGCGCTACATGAACGAGGCCGGCGAGATCGAGGATCGGGATCTGGTCAGCCTGTGGGCCACATCGGTGCAGCATCAGATCGACCATCTGAACGGGCGCATGTATTTTGACCATTTGAGCAAGGTCAAACGCGATATGCTGATCCGCAAGGCGCGCAAGGCAAAATAGGAACACCGAGATGAGGGATTCGCAATGAGAGTGATCTTCATGGGCACGCCGGATTTCTCGGTGCCGGTGCTGGATGCACTGGTGGATGCGGGCCACGACATTGCCGCGGTCTATTGCCAGCCGCCGCGCCCCGCCGGGCGGGGCAAAAAAGAGCGCCCGACACCGGTGCACGCCCGCGCCGAGGCGCTGGGCCTGGAGGTGCGCCACCCGGTGTCCTTGAAATCCCAAAGCGCGCAGGCCGATTTCGCCGCCTTGAAGGCCGATATTGCGGTTGTTGTCGCCTATGGTTTGATCCTGCCGCAGGCGACGCTGGATGCGCCAACCCATGGCTGTCTGAACATTCACGCGTCTTTGCTGCCGCGATGGCGCGGGGCGGCGCCGATCCACCGCGCGATCCTTTCCGGCGACGCGCAAACCGGGGTCTGTATCATGCAGATGGAGGCCGGATTGGACACGGGGCCGGTGTTGTTGCGCGAAGACACGCCAATTACCGCCGCCGATACCACCGCCGCGCTGCACGATCGTCTGTCTGCCGTTGGCGCGCGGTTGATCGTCGAGGCGCTTGATCAGCTCCCCACGCTGAAGCCCGAGGCCCAGCCGGATGACGGCGTGACCTATGCGGCCAAGATCGACAAGGCGGAGGCCGCGATTGATTGGTCGCGACCGGCGGCTGATATTGATCGCCAAATCCGGGGGCTGTCGCCCTTTCCCGGGGCCTGGACCGTGATTGGCGAGACGCGGGTGAAAATCCTGATGTCCGAATTGGCAGAAGGACAGGGCGATGCCGGTATCCTTCTGGATGATCAGATCACCGTCGCCTGTGGTACAGGCGCGCTGCGTCTGATGACCCTGCAAAGGGCGGGCAAGGGCGCACAGGATGCGGCCACCTTTCTGCGCGGCATGCCACTGCCTGCGGGGACAAAGCTGGGGGAAAACTGATGTTTCCGGTGTTGATTGGGACGGTGGTGATCGCCGGGATCGTTGGATATATCTCGGAAAAATCGCGATTCACCCACAACGGCTATGTGCAAAGCATCATCATTTGCATCGGTGGGGCGTTTTTGTTCTATTTTGTGCGGCTGATGTTTGGCTTTGGGTTTGCCTCGCCGGGGGTGAATGCAATCCTGTCGTCCATCGGGGCGTTGATCATCGTGCCAACCCATTGGCGGCGCTAGGGCGCGCGGGGGCCGGGACCGTGGTCAGCCGGAGTTGTTTTTAGCCGGAGCTGTTATTAGCCGGAGCCGGTTTTAGCCAGAGCCGGTGATTGCGCGCGCAATCAGGGCGATACCGGCGGGAATCCGGGCTGTCGGGATCGAAGAATACCCAAGACGGTAGTAATTTCGCGGCACGTCCTCGCCCGAGAAAAAGCTGTGACCGGGTTCGATCAGAACCGATTGCGCCCGAAGACGGTCCGCCAGCTGCCGGGTGTCGATCCGGTCAGGCGCCCGCATCCAGAAGGACGAGCCGCCAGACCCGGTCTGACCCACCACCTCCAGCCCCGCTTCGGCAATTGCGGCCCCCATTGCGGTGCACCGTTCATGCAGTGCACGGGCCTGTCGGCGCATCAGCGCATCATAGTGACCCAGGCCGAGGAAATAGGCGGTGGTGCGTTGGATATGGCCGGGAGGATGGCGCAAAACGCTGGTGCGGCGCGCGCGGGCCTCGCGGATGAAGGGTTCTGATCCCACAAGATAGCCAAGCCGCAGCCCCGGAAACAGGGATTTCGAAAAAGAGCCGACGTAGATCACCCGCCCATCCCGGTCGAGTGATTTCAACGCCGGATGCGCGGAATTCTGAAAGGACATTTCGTAGTCATAATCGTCTTCCACGATCAATGCGTTCATCTCGCGTGCGCGGTCGAGCAATGTTTCGCGGCGATCAATCGGCATGGTGGCAGAGGTCGGGCTGTGGTGGCTGGGGGTGGCGAAAATGACATCGGCGCGGTCGGGCAGGGCGTCCGGTTGCAGCCCGTGTTGATCGACGCTGACAGGCGCCAATTGACAGCGGGCCTGAAGTAGCATGTCGCGTAACGCCGGATAGCAGGGGTCTTCGATGGCCGCCACGCGCCGTCGCGTGAGCAGGACCTGCGCAGCCAGCCAAAGGGCGTTTTGCGCCCCCATGGTGACCAGAATCTCCTCGGGTTTGGCATGAATACCACGGCGTGGCAGCGTGTGACGCGCGATGAAGGCGATCAATTCGGGATCGTCCTGATCATAGTAATCCGAAGTCAGCGCATTGAAATCCCGCGCGCCGAGGGCCCGCAGCGCGCAAAGCCGCCAATTTGCGTGATCAAACAGCGTGGCATCGGCCTGGCCATAGACAAAGGGGTATTTGTAGCGTGCCCAATCCATCGGTTTGAGCGCCTCTGCCCGGGCGGCAAACCGGGTGCCAAGCGCGCGGTTCCAGTCGACCGCATCCTGACGCTCTGGAAGGGGGAAGTCCGGCGGGCCGGGCGCGTTTTGCGAGACAAAATATCCCGACCGTCCGCGGGATGTGAGATAATCGCCGGCCACCAGTTCGGTATAGGCCAGCGTGACGGTGATCCGACTGACCCCGAGATGTGTGGCCAGGCGGCGTGTTGAGGGCAGCTTCTCGCCCTGGGCCAGGCGACCGGCCAGGATACCCTGGGCGATCATCTGCTGGATGCGCACCTGGAGGGTGCCCTGAGCATGGGGATCAAGAGAGAGAGCTTCGACAGGAACGGCCATGCGCCCAACCTAGGCTGGACTTAGGGGAGGTGCAATCTGGACTTAAGTGTTCGGGGCATCTGGTGTCGACGCGCCCTTGCGCGCCGACAGCCTGGGGGGCCAGCCCCCCAGACCCCCCGGGGATATTTTCGGTCAGATGAAATTCAGGACCGTGGATGGTTTCAGCCAGCGAAGACCCGGCCAAGTGCGCCATCGACCGCTGTGACAATCTCGTCGATATTGTCCTTGTTGGCGATCAGGGCCGGGCTGAAGCAGAGCGTGTTGTTGTAGCCGGGCACCGACCGGTTGGTGGCGCCGATGATCACGCCCTGGCGGCCACAATCCGCGACCACGGCCTGTACCTGTGCTTCGGCCACCGGGGTTTTGTCTTCGCGGTTTTGAACCAGTTCCGCGCCAAGGAACAGACCCTTGCCGCGCACATTCCCGATGACGGGATGCCGGTCCGACAGATCGGCCAGCGCATCCAGCATGTAGTTGCCCATGGCGGTGGTGTTTTCCAACAGGTTTTCTTCTTCGATGATTGCCAGGTTTTCCAGCGCCGCCGCCGGGCCGGCAGTGCAGCCGCCAAAGGTGGAAATGTCGCGGAAATAGTTCAGCGGATCGGCCGGGGTGTCCTTGAACTGGTCAAACACGTCATCGCGGGTCACCAGGCAGGCGATGGCGGCATAGCCGGAGGCCACGCCCTTGGCCATGGTTACGAAATCCGGCTCTACGCCATAATGCTGGTAGCCGAACCAGGCGCCGGTACGGCCCACGCCGCAGACGACCTCGTCTATGTGCAACAGGATGTCGTATTTGCGGCAAATCTCCTGCACTTTTTGCCAGTAGCCTTCGGGGGGCGTGATCACGCCGCCGCCGGCGGTCACCGGTTCCAGGCACAATGCGCCCACCGTGTCGGGGCCTTCGCGCAATATCGTGGCTTCGATTTGCTCTGCCGCCCAGACGCCATAGTTTTCGACGGGTGCGCCGTCCTGTTCATGGCGGCGATATTCCATGCAATGGGGCACACGGACGAAACCGGGGGTAAAGGGGCCGTATTGTGCGCCACGCTCGTCCTGGCCACCAGCCGACAGGCAAGCGATGGTCGTGCCGTGATAATCGCGGTCGCGGTAGAGGATCTTGTGTTTCTTGCCGCCGTATTTCTTGTGCGCGATCTGGCGCACCATCTTGAACGCCTTTTCGTTCGCTTCGGACCCGGAGTTGCAATAATAAACGCGGGACATGCCCGGCATCTTGGCCAAAAGCGCCTCGGCAAAGCGGGACCCGGGGACAGAGGCTGGCCGACCCGGCGAAATAGTTCAGCTTGATCAGCTGGTCACGCACCGCATTGGCAATTCGTTCCCGGCCATAGCCGACATTGACCGTCCAGACACCGCCCGAGACCGCGTCAAGGAATTTGGTGCCGTTTTGATCCCAAACATGCATGCCGCGGCCTTCGATGATGATCCGCGGGTCGGTGGTTTCCAGCGATTTGTGCTGGGTCAGATGGTGCCAGATATGGGCCTTGTCCGCCGCAATCACCTGGCTGATGTCATTTTCACTGAATGTGCCGTCCATTGCGCCACCTTTTAACTTGTTTGAAAGACCTAGGGCGGCGCACCCAAGGGCCGCCGCGTTACGTCACACAAGCCGTAATATGCGGCAATGGATAGGGCCAAAACCCGCTCTCTCGTAAGTCCAGTTTTGGGTGGTGGATTTATTTCTACAATTTGGCGGAATGATAAGGTGTTGATAACAGGAAGGAAGTGATCGTTTAATTGACGGGCGGCAATTTATCCTTTGGGTCTGGGTAAAATATTTTCGTTGATCGGTCACAGGAATTCCGGTCGGATTGAAATTGCGCATGTGGCCAACCCCATGCGTGGCCGGATCTGCCTTGGCCAAGAAAGAAAAGCCGCAAATGCGGCGGGACCAACACGGGGAAGACAATATGAAACAGATGCACAAGATCCTGAGCTCGGTCGCCGGTCTGGCGCTGGTGGCCTCGGCGCAGGCCGGTTTGGCCGCGAGCCATAGCGGAGAGATCACTGTCGGCTACTTCCTGGAATGGCCGATGCCGTTTCAATATGCCAAACAGATGGGCACCTATGACGATGCGCTGGGCATGACTGTGAACTGGGTCAGCTTTGATACCGGCACCGCGATGTCGGCGGCGATGGCGTCGGGGGATGTCCAATTGTCGGTCAGCCAGGGGTTGCCGCCGTTTGTGGTGGCCACGTCGGCCGGTCAGGATCTTCAGATCCTGGATATTGCGGTCAGCTATTCCGACAATGACAATTGCGTGGTGCGCGAGGATCTGGAAATCGACAAGATGTCCGCCGGCGAGCTGGCGGGCAAGAAAGTGGCCGTGCCGCTGGGCACTGCGGCGCATTTCGGTTTCCTAAAACAGATGAACCATTTCGGCGTCGATATTGCCAGCATGGATGTGGTCGACATGGCACCGCCAGATGGCGCGGCGGCGATTGCCCAGGGCGCGGTGGATATGGCCTGTGGTTGGGGTGGATCGCTGTTGCGGATGAAAGAGCACGGCAATGTGCTGTTGACCGGCCCGGAAAAAGAGGCGCTTGGCATTCTGGTGTTTGACGCCACCACGGGGCAGGCCTCCTGGATTGCGGAAAATTCTGATACGGTCGCGGCTTTCCTGAAGGTGACGGCAGATGCCAATGCCATGTGGGCGGATGAAGCCGATCACGCCGAAATGCTGCCGATGATTGCCAAGGATGCCGGGATGGAGGAAGAGGCGGCGATGAATTCGTTGTCGACCTTTGTGTTCCCGCCGCTTGCCGATCAATTGGGCGAGAAATGGCTGGGCGGCGGCGTGCAGACCTTTATGAAGGGCGTGGCCGATGTCTTTGTTGCGGCGGGGGCGATTGACGCCGCGCTTGGGTCATATGATGCGGCCGTGAATGCCGGGCCGATCACCGCTGCGGGTGAAATGTAAACGAATCTCGCGCCGCTCTTTGCGCCGGTGCAGCAATGCATCGCGAAAAGGCCCGCAAGGGCCGCGGAGCGGCGCGTTTGCATGACAGTCAAGCGCCGGACATCTGCGGCGCATTTGGCTGTCCTGTACAACACGCAGAAACCGAGCGGAAAAGGCGGGCCATGTCGGGATTGTTGATCGAAAATTTGTCCATGCGGTTTGACCTGCCCAATGGTGGGCATGTTCAGGCGCTACAGGATGTGTCGCTGGATCTGGCGGCGGGGGAATTGCTGTCGGTCCTGGGGCCATCTGGCTGTGGCAAGACCACGCTGTTGAATATCGTCGCGGGATTTCTGGCCCCGACGGATGGGCAAATCACCCTGAATGGACATGCGGTCATCGGGCCGGATGCCGAACGGGGCATGGTGTTTCAGCAGGGCGCATTGTTCGAATGGATGTCGGTGCGCGAAAACGTCAGTTTCGGTCCCCGGATGAAGGGCCAGCGCGAACAGGAATATGGCCAGGCGGTTGATCATCTTCTCGATATTGTCGGGCTGCAGGATTTCAAGGAAAAGGCGATTTACGAACTGTCGGGGGGCATGCAGCAGCGGGTTGCGCTGGCGCGCTGTCTGGCCAATGACCCGGATGTCATTTTGATGGATAAGCCGCTGGGCGCGCTGGATGCGCTGACCCGCGAGAAGATGCAGTCGCTGGTGCTGAAACTGTGGAAAGAGACCGGCAAGACGATCATCCTGATCACCCATTCGGTGGAAGAGGCGCTGTTGCTGGGGGAACGTCTTTTGGTGATGGCGCCACGGCCGGGGCGAATTCACCGCGAATATCGGCTGCCCTTTGCTGATCTCGGGGTGGGGCAGGACCTGCGCGAGGTCAAGAAACATCCCGAATTCGCAACACGGCGCGAGGAAATTTTGGGCATGATCTGGGATATGGAAGAGGAAATCATGGGCCGATCGGAGGCAGATCAATGATTATCCTGCTGATTTACATCGCTATTTTCGTTGGCGCATTCTTTCTTGTGCGGTTGATCGTTGACCAGACGGCCAATGGGTATACCGCGCGCAAGACGGTGACATTTGGCGATGAAAGCGCTGTCACCTCGAACCGGATTGCCAGCGTGATTTCGGTTCTGGCGATCTTTGTGCTGTGGGGGGCTTTTACCGGCTCGGCCCTGTTGCCGGGTTCCTGCATGCGCCCGGCCCATTCGAAGGGCTGGCCAAAATGGAATACACCGCCAGTGCCGATGATGGCAGCACGGATGACGCGACAATCACCGTGCTCGTGCATCGTCTGGGGGCGGATGATACCCTGCCTGAAATCGACCCGGGCGAGGGGTGGGCCAAGAATGATGCCTTTGCCATTGGGGCCTGGCGGTCAGGATTGATGCGGGTGGACCGCAATGACGAAAAAGGCCGTGATGTCGGGCATCAGGTGATTGCCGTCAATGGCACACCGATTGCGCCGGGCGGTCAGGTTCAGACCGAATTTGGTCGGGTTGGCATGTCGCCCAAAGGCACGCTGAATTTCGAACCTACCAAAGGTTGGCAGATGGAGCCGATCTGGTTGCCATCGCCAGAGGCGGTGATGGCCCGTTTGAAAGACATTGCCAGCGAGGGGTATCGTGGATCGACCCTGTGGCAGCATCTTGGGTTTTCCTTGTTTCGTGTGGTTGTCGGTTTTGCTCTTGGGGCTTTGGTGGGCATTCCGCTTGGCTATGCCATGGGGCTGTCAGGCTGGTTCCGGGGCTGGTTCGATCCGATTGTCGAATTCATGCGACCGGTGCCGCCATTGGCGTTGATCCCTCTGGTGATCATCTGGGCCGGGATTGGCGAGGCGGGCAAGATCATCCTGTTGTTCCTCGCTGCGCTCTGGATCATGGCAATCGCCGCACGGGCCGGGGTGTCGGGGGTGAACATCACCAAGGTCCACGCGGCCTATTCCCTTGGGGCCAGCAAGTTTCAGATCATGCGCTATGTGATTGTGCCCAATTCCCTGCCGGAAATCTTCACCGGTGCGCGGGTGGCGATGGGGGTCTGCTGGGGACGGTGGTCGCCGCCGAACTGGTGGCGGCGGAAAAGGGCGCAGGCATGATGATCATGGTCGCCTCCAAGTTTCAGCTGACCGATATTGTGATCATGGGGATCATTCTGATTGGCATCATCGGCTTTGGCATCGACATGTTGATGCGCCGGGCCGAACGGGTTCTGGTGCCGTGGAAAGGGCGCTCCTGATCGGATTTTCCGCAATCCCGCCGTGGTGCTTGCTTTGATTTTGGGCTAGATGCCTGAAATATGAGCGATAAGAAGACAGATTCTGCTGCAAAGCCGTTTCGCCGATGGCCTGTTCTTTTGCGGGCGTTTGGGCCCGCCGCCGCCGGTGCACCACCGGCCGAAGCCATCAGAGCCGGGCTTGGGGCTTTGGTTGGTCTGGCTTTGGTCGGGCTGCTGACGCTGACGCCCTGGGTCGATCAGACGCTGGGCTTTTATCTGATTGCGCCTTTCGCGGCCAGTTCGGTTCTGTTGTTTGCCGTGCCCAACAGCCCGCTGGCCCAGCCCTGGCAGGCGGTCGTCGGCAATGTCATCGCGGCGGTGGTCGGGGTGGCGGTCTGTCTGCTGGTGACAGAGCCGGTGTTGCGGGTCGCGGTGGCGGTTGGCCTTGCCATCACCTTCATGAGCCTCTGTCGCGCCGTGCATCCCCCGGCGGGGGCGGTGGCGATGACCGCCGCACTGAACCCGGACATGATGGCCGAACAGGGGTTTTTCTTTGCGCTGGTTCCGGTGGCCTTTGGCAGTGTTGTTCTGGTGGTGATTGCCATGGGCTACGCCAGGGCGACCGGGCGCCATTATCCGCTGCGTCAATTTGACGGCCCCAAGGACCACGGCACCCCGGAGCCGGACCCGGTTGCGCGGCTTGGTCTGAGCGAGGCGGAACTGTCAGAGATCCTGGAACAATATCGCCAGACCCTGAATCTGGGGATCGAGGATCTGGCGCGGTTGATTGGCGCGGCAGAGGTGCGGGCCGCCGGGCATCGGACCGGGCCGTTGACGGTGTCGGATATCATGTCCCGTCAATTGGTCACGGTCGCACCGGACACGCGATTGGGTGAGATTGCCGATCTGTTCCGCCAGCACCGGTTCACGGTTTTGCCGGTGGTCGAGGCGGAAAACCGGTTTCTGGGGGTGATCTTTCAAAGCCACCTGATTGACCGCGCGCGGGATGACGCGCTGCGGCTGGAACGCGGTTTTGCGGCGGCCATGGCGCGGCTGTTAGACAATGATCGTGACCGCCCGGCGCGTGCACGTGACATCATGGGGGTGGCCGGTCCCAGAGTGACGCAACATGCGCCAATTGCGGCGGTGGTGCCGATGATGGCGGCAAGTGATTGTGATGCGGTGCCCGTGCTGGATCATGGGCGCATCATCGGCATTGTGACACGCACCGATCTGGTGGCGGCCCTCGCCCGCGAAAGCCTGACGCGCTAGACCGGGGTTCCAAAAGCGGGCGGGCAAAGCCGCATTGAAATCGCTGAGCATCCGCTGTGAAACCCCTGTGGGACTTACGGCATACAGCTGGATCAGCCTGCGCCGTTCGCCGTGGATCTATTCGCGGATCTTATCCGGCGACACGCCCCAAAGCGCGGTCTTTTCCGCCCAGCCCTTGTAGCCACCAGAGGTCAGCCTGCACCATTCGAGGTTGCAATCGCCAAGACGGGCGATCACGCCGCGTTCCAATCGCGCAGCCACCGGCGCACCGGCATCGGCACGTGAATGCAATTCCAGATAATCGTTTTCGACGATAACCGTGCGTGACCCCGACAACAGCGCATAATGCACCCAACCGCCAGCGCCTTCGCGGTCGCGCACCCGGCGCCAGTGGCCATATTCGGCGGTCACCTCAAGCGGCATGTCGCGGCGTTTGAACACCCAATCAATCCGATGGCTGAGCGAGGGGCCGCGCCGCACATTGCCCTCGTTGGCCTTCAGCGACACGAATCTCGGCAGGGGAAGGTTGGTGACGGGTCCACGCTCTTCTGCGGCGGATGCGATTCCCATCCAGAGACTCAAAAAATGGCACCTAATGCGCCTTTTCGCCCGATCCGCGACACCATGTCTTACCCTTGCTCTGCCTGCCAATGGTTTATTCGCCGCGGGGTTCTTGTGCCTCCGCGTGCTCTGCGGCAGTGTGCCAGCAGTTCGACCCGAATGAAAAGAAGGAGCCGGGAGCATATGCCATCAAAACGTCTGAGTGTTGTCGTTACGCGACGCTTGCCCGAGGTGGTAGAGACCCGGATGAAGGAATTGTTCGACGTCTCGCTGCGCGATGACGACACGCCAATGACCCGACAGGAACTTGCCGCGGCGATGCAAGAGGCCGATGTGCTGGTTCCGACCCTGTCGGACACCATCGATTCCGGTTTGATTTCCGGGGCGGGCGAGCGGTTGAAGCTGATTGCCAATTATGGCGCTGGCGTCGATCACGTTGATGTTGAAACCGCACGGCAACGTGGGGTTCTGGTGTCGAACACACCGGGGGTCTCGTCCGAAGATACCGCCGACATGACCATGTCGCTGCTGCTTGCCGTGACCCGGCGCATTCCCGAGGGGCTGGCGCTGATGCAAACCGGTGGCTGGCAGGGCTGGTCGCCGACGGCAATGTTGGGTGGCCGGGTGGGTGGCCGCCGTCTTGGGATTCTGGGCATGGGCCGCATCGGTCAGGCCGTGGCACGCCGCGCCTTGGCCTTTGGCATGCAGGTGCATTATCACAACCGCCGTCGGTTGCGCCCCGAGGTCGAGGAGGCGCTGAACGCCACCTATTGGGAAAGCCTGGACCAGATGGTCGCGCGCATGGACGTGATTTCGGTCAATTGCCCGCATACCCCGTCGACATTCCATCTGATGAACGCCCGGCGGCTGAAGCTGATGAAGCCGGACGCGGTGATCGTCAACACCTCGCGTGGCGAGGTGATCGACGAAAATGCGATGGCGCGGATGTTGAAAGCCGGTGACATCGCCGGGGCAGGGCTGGATGTGTACGAACATGGTGCGGCGGTGAACCCGGATCTGCGTGCCTTGGCCAATGTCGTGTTGCTGCCGCATATGGCTTCGGCGACGTTGGAAGGCCGGATCGAAATGGGGGAAAAGGTCTTGTTGAATATCAAGACCTTTGCCGATGGTCACCGCCCGCCGGATCAGGTCGTGCCCTCGATGCTCTGAACGGACCTGCGTCCCTGATTGCGGGGCGCATCCCGTTGGACCGGGGCAATCCGTCAGTAGCGCGGAATTCTGACAATTGTGGTCCCATCCGCGATTTTTTCGGAGCTTTGGCGAGGCTCTGTTACCCTTTGGTCATTCTGATCAAAGGAGTTCCCGAGATGAGTCTTCGAAATTTGGGCCTTTGGGCCGCAATTGTTGTCACCGGTGTCGGGGTTGGGCTGGTTGCCCCGCTGTCTGGCATGTCCGCGTCGGCGCAGGTGGCGTTTGTCACCCCGGGATTGTTCAATGTGCTGGGCGAAGGCGCAAAACCCGCCGAGGGCGAGACGCCAAAGCCGCCGATTTCCATCGCGCCGAAACCACCGGTCACCGGCAATGACACGCCGGCCAGTGAAAATCCGGCCAGTGAAAATCCGGCCAACGAAAATCCAGCCAGTGATGACACCCCGGTCAAGGTTGTGACCCCGCCACCGCCGCCCAAAACAGAGCCGCCCAAAAACGTGACACCGCCGCCGCCGCCGCCAGAGGTGGTGCTGGCCTATTTCATTGCAGAGGGGGGCGGGTCGACCGGACCTTTCAACGCCAAGGAGCTGGCGCAGAAGGTTGCAAGCGGTGCTTTGACCGGCGACACCTATGTCTGGACCGAAGGCATGGCGGATTGGAAACGCGCCAGGGATGTGCCCGAGCTGCGCGAAATTCTGGCCGCCGCCCCGCCGCCCGAAACGCCGGGTTTTGACGCGGTTGCCTATCTCAGCGGCACGTGGGAATCCGACCCCGAAGCACTGGAAATCCCCGGTGTTCAGACCGCCCGCATTCAGGGCACGGTGCAATACCGGCGCGACAAAACCTATGAAGGGTTCGGAACGCTCAATATGGTGTCCCAGGGCTTTGCCAGTACGTTGAATTTTACCGTCACCGGCACCTATTCCACCCAGAACGAGACCGAAACCGGCTTTGTGCTGACGCTGGATGGCAAGGCGACCTATTTCATGGACACCGGCCCCTTTGTCGAAGTCATCAATGGCGCCTTTCCGATCCAGATTGTTGATCAGAACACGATTACCAATCAAAAAGGCACGCGGTCGCGGCGCATTCGATAGCACGGCGTTTGGGCAATTTGGCCAATGCGCAACAGACCGCGCAGGGCAGGGTGCCCAATCCCGGGCGACGGGTCGACAGCAGGGGCGAAAAGGCTAAAAGTCTTGTGATACTGTTCTTTTACGAGGCTTTGATATGGCGCATTCGACCCGCCGCAGGTTTCTGACGACACTGGCCGCGTCTGGCGTGGCCGCAAGTGGTCTGGCCGGATGTTCCGTCGGCGTGCCGGGCGAGGTACGCCCCGGAACAGAGGTTGAGGTCATGCAGTTGACCCAGGTGATTCAGGCGCTTGGGCACTACGTCAATCCGGCCGAAGCCTATCTTGCCGCCAGTCTGGCCTATTCCGAAACCTATCGTCTTGCCCTCGCTTACGAGATCGAGGATCCGCCGTTGACCCATAACAGCAAGGTCAATCTTGGCATCAAGCCGCGTGGGCTTTGTTATCATTGGGCGGATGATCTGGAGCGGCGTCTGAAACAAGAGCGGTTTCAAACGCTGGCCTTGCACCGCGCGGTGGCCAATTGGGATAATATCCGTCTGGAACACAGCACAGTGATCATAAGCCAACGGGGCGATGACATGTATTCCGGCATCGTGCTGGACCCGTGGCGCAAGGGCGGCAGCCTGACCTGGGTCGCGACGCTGGACGACGCGCGCTATCGCTGGACCCCCCGGGCAGAGGTCTGGCGCATCCGGCGGCAACAAGCGGCGCGTTGAACGGCCTATACGCTGATTTCATCTGTTGAAACCAATGCGGAAACGAACACGGGCCGGAACATGATGTCCGGCCCGCCAAAATTTTCAGAGCATGCCCGCAATGCGCCATGCAGAGCGCATTCCGTTACATTTCCTTGTAACTGATTTCCCGCGCGTCGGCACCGGGGCCTACCTTTTCACGGCGCACCAGAAGCCGGTTCAACGCCTGGACATAGGCCTTGACCGAGGCGACAACCGTGTCGGTATCCGCCGACCGGCCGGTGGCAATCATGCCGTCCTCTTCCAGACGCACAGAGACCGTCGCCTGGGCATCGGTGCCTTCGGTGACCGCATGCACCTGATACAATTGCAGTTTCGCGGTGTTGGGGTGCAATTTGCGCACCGCCCGGAACGAGGCGTCGACCGGGCCATCGCCATGACATGTGGCCGAGGTTTCGGCGCCGTCGATTTCCATTTCCAACGTGGCCTCTGCCGGGCCGCCGGTCCCGCAGACCACTTTGAGGTTGATCAGCTCCAGCCGGTCGGAATCACCGTCGGTGGTGGCCGAAACCAAGGCAAGAACGTCGTCGTCGAACACCTCTTTCTTGCGGTCTGCCAATTCCTTGAAGCGGACAAAGACATCCTTCAACTGGTTGTCGCCCACTTCGACGCCCAGATCCTTCAGCTTGGCGCGCAAGGCCGCACGGCCGGAGTGTTTGCCCAGCGGCAAGGAGGTGCCAGAGAGGCCAACATCCTCGGGCCGCATGATTTCAAAGGTTTCGGCATTCTTCAACATGCCGTCCTGGTGAATGCCGCTTTCATGGGCAAAGGCGTTCTTGCCGACAATCGCCTTGTTGAACTGAACGTTGAAGCCCGACACCGTCGCGACCCGCCGCGAGATATGCATGATCTTGCGGGTGTCGATGCCGGTGGAAAACGGCATGATGTCGTTGCGGACCTTCATCGCCATCACAACTTCTTCCAGCGCGGTGTTGCCTGCCGTTCGCCCAATCCATTGATCGTGCATTCGATTTGTCGCGCACCGGCCTCGACCGCGGCCAGGGAATTGGCCGTCGCCATGCCAAGGTCATTGTGGCAATGGGTGGCAAAAATCACATCGTCCGCCCCTGGCACGGTTTCGATCAACCGTTTGATCAGATCCGAGGATTCGCGGGGCGCGGTATAGCCGACCGTGTCGGGGATATTGATCGTGGTGGCCCCGGCCTTGATCGCGATTTCAATCACCCGGCAGAGGTAATCCCATTCTGTGCGCGTTGCATCCATCGGCGACCATTGCACATTGTCGCAAAGATTGCGGGCATGGGTGACCGTTTCGTGAATGCGGTCGGCCATTTCATCCATTGTGAGGTTGGGAATGGCGCGGTGCAGCGGCGAGGTGCCGATAAAGGTGTGAATGCGCGGCTGGGCGGCCTTTTTGACCGCTTCGAAGCAGCGGTCAATGTCCGGCATTTGCGCGCGGGCAAGGCCACAAATGACCGCATTCCGGGATCGCTGGGCGATCTCCGACACCGCGCGAAAATCGCCTTCGGATGCGATGGGAAATCCGGCTTCGATAATGTCGACGCCCATGTCGTCCAACAACTCGGCAATTTCGAGCTTTTCGTCATGGGTCATGGTCGCGCCGGGGCTTTGTTCGCCATCGCGCAGGGTCGTGTCGAAAATCAACACACGGTTTTTATCCGCAGGTGTTTTGTCAGTCTGGGTCATTGTATCAGTCTCTTGAAGTGGTTCTCCGGGGTTCAGACGCGAACATGCCTCCTCTGAGCGGTCGCGCCGAAGGCACGCTCAGAGGCGACTTAGGAGAAGCAGCAGGCCAAGCGACAGCGCCGTGCGGGCAGCACGGATCGGGGTCGCAATATGGGCCAAAATCAACATGTCGGCGACTATACCGGGATGGCCGCGAATGAAAAGCGCCTTTTTGGACCTGTGCCGGGAAAGTTTCCCGCGCCGCCGCGACAATATGCGTGCCCGGTCTTTGGGACCAAACCGTGTGTTGCAGCGATAAGTTGGAAGGAAAAGTCGAAAGGCAGAAGGGGGCCAGCCCCCTCGGCCTTTGGCCTCACCCCCGGGATATTTTTGGTCAGATGAAGCCCGCGCGGTCTCGTCGACAGGTTCGATCAGTTGATGGAGGCGGTGCGGATATTTGGGGGGTTATTCAGCGGGTTGTGCGTCTTCGGATGCCGTTTCGCCATCGTCTTCGGCGGCTTCGGGCGCTGCGGTGGATTGCATCAATGCGCCATTCTTCCATTCGCCGGTGGCCTCTTCGCCTGGCAGCATAGCGCATGGTGCCTTCGCCCTGGCGTTTTCCGGCCACGAAGGTGCCTTCGTAGACATCGCCGTTGGCATATGTCGCCACACCCTGGCCGCTGATTTCGCCATTCGCCCAATCGCCGATGTATTTGAACCCGTCCGGCATGGAAATCTCGCCCTCGCCATGGCGCTGGCCGTCGCGGAAGGCGCCGGTGTAGATCGTGCCATCTGCATAGGTTGCGGTGCCTTTGCCGTGGCGGCGCCCGCGTTCCCATTCGCCTTCATAGCGATAACCGTCGGCATAGGTCATCACGCCAAAGCCATGGTTTCGGGCATTGGTAAAGCCGCCTTCGTAGACCAACCCATTAGGATATGTCGCGCGGCCTTCGCCGTCGATCACGCCATCGACCCAATTGCCTTCGTAGGTCGAGCCGTCGGGGTAGGTGATATTGCCGATGCCATGCGCCAGGTCATCGCGGAATTCGCCGACATAGATGGATCCATCGGGGTAGGTCACCGTGCCGACACCCTGGATCTTGCCGTTTTCCCAGTCACCTTCGTAGCGATAGCCATCGTCGCCGGTGAACACACCTTTGCCATTGCGTTGGTCGTTGCGGAACGTGCCTTCGTAGACGTCGCCATTGGCATAGGTCACAAGGCCCTGGCCCTCGCGGCGGCCTTCGACCAATTCGCCTTCGTAGACGTCGCCATTGGGTTGCATCAATTTGCCGGTGCCGGAAATCTGGCCATTGCGCCACAGGCCTTCGTAGATCAGGCCATCGGTCATCACCAGTTTGCCCTGGCCATCCCGCGTGCCTTCGGCGACGCGCCCGTCATAGACCGATCCATCCGGATAGGTGATTGTGGCATGGCCATCTTTGACGCCATTGACCCAATCGCCATCATAGACATAGCCGCCGGGGCTGGTCATTGCGCCGCGCCCATGGTGCATCGCATTGCGGAACGCGCCTTCGTAGCGCACGCCATTGGCATAGATCGCCACGCCCTGGCCGGTGATTTCCCCGTCGTCCCAAGTGCCCTCATAGGTGCCACCGTCGGTAAAGGTGATCTTGCCGATGCCATGTGGTTTGCCCTTGGCAAATTCGCCTTCATAGACCGATCCATTGGGAAAACGCGCAACGCCGATGCCCTTGATCTCGCCCTTGTCCCATTGACCGGAATATTCATAGCCATTCGGGAGCCGGTAGCTGCCGTCGCCGTGTTGCAACCCGTCCTGGAACGCGCCCTGATAGACGCCGCCATCGTCATATTGCTTGGTCAGGATCTCGCCGTCCTGGGCCAAGGCCGGACAGCCAAGTGTCAGTGCCAGTGTTGTGGCCAAAGTCGCGCCTGCGATGCGAAAGTTATGCTTCATTTGGCCGACGTGCCCCCGGAATGGTTTTGCCAAAAGGTAAAGGAGGGCGCGGTCACAGACAATGCCTTTTGATCACAGGTGCTTGTTCTGACGGAATTCGTCATCTGATTGGCGTTGATTTGCCGGGATGCATCACAATCCGGGGGGTATGTTGGCCTGTTCCCCCCTGTTCCTCGGTGTCTGATCTGGTAAGGGAGGGGCAAAGACGCAAGAGGGCATTGCCACCATGGCCGAGACATTCCGCATCACATTGGCACAGCTGAACCCGACCGTGGGCGACATCACCGGAAATGCCGCATTGGCGCGCGATGCTTGGGCACAGGGCAAGGCGGCAGGTGCCGACCTTGTGGCGCTGCCAGAGATGTTCATCACCGGCTATAACGCCCAGGATCTGGTGATGAAGCCGGCGTTCCACACCGCTGCGATTGATGCCGTACGGGCGTTGGCGGCGGAATGTGCGGATGGCCCGGCGCTGGCGATCGGTGCGCCCTGGGTTGAGGGGGCGGAGCTTTTCAATGCCTATCTGATCTGCAAGGGCGGCAAGATCGCCTCGGCGCAGTTGAAGCATCACCTGCCAAATGAAACGGTGTTTGACGAGGTTCGGATCTTTGACGCCGGGCCGATGGGCGGGCCGTTTTCCGTGGGTAACACCCGGATCGGCAGCCCGATCTGCGAAGATGCCTGGCACGAGGATGTGGCTGAAACATTGGCAGAGACCGGGGCAGAGTTCCTGTTGGTGCCCAATGGATCGCCCTATTACCGGGGCAAGTTCGATGTGCGTCTGACCCATATGGTCAGCCGTGTGGTCGAGACCGGGTTGCCGCTGATCTATCTGAATTTTGTCGGTGGGCAGGACGATCAGGTGTTTGATGGCGGGACATTCGGCATCAATCCGCATGGCGAAATCGCGTTTCAAATGCCTGTGTTTGCCGAAGAGATTGCCCATGTGGATCTGGAGCGCGGGGCAGAGGGCTGGCGTATCGTACCGGGCAAGGTGGTGCATCATCCCGATGAATGGGAGCAGGATTACCATTGCATGGTGCTGGCTTTGCGCGATTACATGCGCAAAACCGGGTTCAAGAAAGTGTTGCTGGGCATGTCGGGCGGGATTGATTCCGCACTTGTGGCGACGATTGCCGCTGATGCGCTGGGGCCAGAGAACGTGCGCTGTGTGATGCTGCCGTCGGAATACACCTCGCAGGGGTCATTGGATGATGCCAAGGACTGCGCCGAGCGGCTGGGATGCCACTATGATTTCGTGCCGATTGCCGAGGGGCGTGCCGCGATCACCAACACGTTGGCGCCGCTGTTCGAAGGCACAGAACCGGGGCTGACCGAAGAAAACATTCAATCCCGGCTGCGCGGGCTGCTGTTGATGGCGATGTCGAACAAGTTCGGCGAGATGCTGCTGACCACCGGCAACAAATCCGAAGTTTCGGTGGGATATGCCACGATCTATGGCGATATGTCGGGTGGCTATAATCCGATCAAGGATCTCTACAAGACCCGGGTGTTCGAACAATGCCGCTGGCGCAATGCCAACCACCGCGATTGGATGATGGGACCAGAGGGCGAGGTCATTCCCGTGACCATCATCGACAAGCCGCCCTCGGCGGAATTGCGCGATGACCAGAAAGACAGCGATTCCCTGCCGGATTACCCGGAACTGGATGCGATCCTGAATATTCTGGTCGATCTGGATGGGTCGATCGAGGATTGCATCGCCGCCGGCTTTGACCGCGCGACGGCGAAAAAGGTGGAGCACCTGCTCTACATCAGTGAATACAAACGGTTCCAATCCGCACCCGGCACACGCCTGACAAAGCGCGCCTTCTGGCTGGATCGGCGCTATCCGATTGTGAACCGTTGGCGCGATCCGGGCTGAGGGGCATTGCGCGAAGAATGCCCGCTAGGGCTTGAAGAGCGGCTCATCAAGCTGTCTTGACCCCGCTTCGGGTGGGCCGTTTGGGTCAGGGCATGCGGGTCAGGATTTCCCGCAGCAGGTGCCCGGCGATGCGCGCGCTGCCCTTGGGCGTCGGATGTATGAGATCGCGCGCATAAAGCGACATGTCACGGCGGTCATAAACATCGCCCGCATCGACAAAGCTGACCCAGGATCTGCGGCCCGCGGCAAGTTCCATGCGGGTTTCAAGCGTCGCAAGCGCATCAATGCACGGCGCGAAAGGGCCGCCGCGCACGGACACCGGGAAATAATCCAGCCAGATCACATGCCGACCGCGATGGTACAATAGGTCCAGAAATGCCGGGATCTCGCCGGTCTTTCCATCGGCAGCGACCAATGTGTCCAGCGTGGCGTCACAGGGCGCACAGCCACATTTGCGGGCAAGATCATTGCCACCGCCATTGACCACAATCACATCCCAGGTGCCTGCGGGCAGTTGCGCAGGAATGTCGCGCTGGATCAAACGGCGCAGGCCCGGTGTGCCGGAAAACACCGCCCCCGGACTGGCGCGGCTGGTGGCGGAAAACCCCGGCTGCCGGTCCAGAAGCTGTGGGATGGCGTTGCCGCCGGTCCGGTTCCACGTCAGGATCGAATCCCCAGAACCAATATGCGTGTCTCTGCGATGGCGAGCCGGGGAAGGGCCGTCAGGCCCAGGCTGACAAGGCCCAATACCATTAACAAACGCAGCATTTCAGGGCCTTTCAGTTGCGAGGGGTTACTCCCACCAGCGGTCAACTAAGGCAATATCATCATCCGACCAGCCAAAATGATGCGCAAGTTCGTGAACCAACACATGTGTGATCAGATCGGCCAGCGCAATATCGCCGCGTGCCCGCCATTCCGACAGGATCGGTTCGCGGAAAAGCCAGATGACATCCGGGCCCATGGGTTGGTCAAAGCTGGATTTTTCCGTCAGCGGAATGCCCTCGTACAACCCAGTCAGCTCTTCGCGGGTCTCGATATTCAGGGCGGCAAGCATTTCTGGTGCCGGCCAATCGGCGATTTGCAGGACAACCGCCGCGGCGGGGCCGGAAAACTCCATTGGCAATGCGTCCAATGCCGCCGCCGCCATGCGGGCAAAATCATTGGCTGAGGGGTCTGCGATGGGGTCGATCACGTTTTCTGCCGCTTGGGTAAGGCGCGCCCGCCAATTCGGCGGGCGCAGGGGGTCACAGCATGAGTTGATATGACATCGGCGTATAGCTATATCCGCTATCGCCCTGATCCACATAGCCAATCGCCGGGAAGGGCATGTGATAGCCGATAAAGGGCAGCTTGTCGGCGGCCATCATCGACAGCAGCGATTTGCGGGTGGCTGCGGCGGCGGATTTGTCCATGTCAAACCGCACTTCCCAATCGGGGTAGGCAAGCGACCAGACATAGTGGTTGGCAAAATCGGCCGCGACGATCAGGTTCTTGCCCGCGCTTTCGATCCGATAGGCCATATGGCCCGGCGTGTGGCCGAAAGCTTCGATTGCTTCAATGCCCGAGGTCACAATCCCGCCACCGCTGAGCATGTCGGTTTGTTCGGCCAGCGGACGCATCTTGGCCTCAAACCCGTCATTGCCAGCACCGGCCCAATGATCGAACTCTGTCGCGCCGGTCACGTAGCGGGCATTGGCAAAGGTCGCCGCCCCGCCATCATCACTCAGCCCGCCGATGTGGTCGCCGTGCATGTGGGTCAGGACAACAACGTCAATCTGATCCGGGGTATGACCCGCCGCTGCCAATGCGGCTGTGATCCCTGCGGCATTCAAACCGGTGTCGAACAGCACAAGCTCGGTGCCGGTGTTGACCAGCGTCGGCGTGAAAAAGAATTGCGCGGCGTCGATCGGAATATGGGCCTTTTCGGATGCGGCGGCAAAATCTTCGGCGCTGGCGTTCATGCCAAAGATGGTTTGCGGATCGGGGACGCTGCGCGTGCCGGCCAGAAGCGTCGTGACCTCGAATTCGCCGAGCTTCACCCGGCGGAAATCGACCGCTGCAATGCCTTGTTGCGGGGCGCTGGCGCGTGCGGGCGTTGCCGCCAGCCCGAGAAAGGGCGCAGCAACCCCGGTGGCAACACCTGCGGCAAGAATCTGGCGGCGCGAAAGTAAGTTAGACATGTGGTTTCTCCCAGTTGTCTTTTTATGATCATGGTCTGATCTAATACTGACATGTTCCTGTGTCTTGTGGGCTCACGCCTTCGTGACACTGCGCGCGCGTCGCGTGTTGCGATACTGTGTGAACAACGGGCACCACGGCTTGGAGGGCGGGCATGGACAAACGTGAAAACAAGACGCAGATCACCGAGGTGGCAGTCGGGGATTTTCTGGACAGCGTGCAGCCGGAGCGCAAAGCCATCGAAGCCGCGCAGCTGGATCAGCTGTTTCGCGCGGTGACCGGGTTCCAGCCGCGTATGTGGGGGCCGTCGATTATTGGCTACGGCCAGTATCACTATCGCTATGCATCCGGGCGTGAAGGCGACACGCTGGCCACCGGATTTTCGCCACGCGCGGCGCGGTTCTCGATCTATATCATGCCGGGATATACCGATTTCGGCGGCATTCTGGCGCGCCTTGGCAAACACAAGATCGGAAAATCCTGTCTTTATGTGAACAAACTGGCGGATATTGATCTCGATATCTTGGCAGAGCTGATCCGCGCCGGGCTTGAAGATCTGGCACAACACTGGCCGGTCACGGCGACCTGACGGGCCCGGTGGCGCGGCATGAGGCCCCGGGTCAGGCCCGGGGCCGCGCCAGAGTCTTATCCGCGTCGCGCAGGAGCCATATCAGGGCCGCATCGCGGGCCGCATCGGGGCGCGGTACTGGACAAAGCGCGTGGTTCATGGGAAAGCCTGCGGCAACAGGAGACCCCCCATGACCACCACCCGTTTCGCCCCATCGCCCACCGGTTACATCCATATCGGCAACCTTCGCACCGCGCTGTTCAATTTCCTGATCGCGCGGAAATCTGGCGGCTCGTTCATCCTGCGGATTGACGACACCGACCCGGAGCGGTCGAAAGAAGAATATGTCGATGCGATCAAACAGGATCTGGAATGGTTGGGCCTGCATTGGGACCGGGTCGAACGTCAATCGGATCGGTTGGAGCAATACAATGCCGCCGCTGACAAGCTGCGCGAGATTGGCCGGTTCTATGAGGCGTTCGAAACCCCGACCGAGCTGGATCTGAAGCGCAAGAAGCAACTGAATATGGGCAAGCCGCCGGTCTATGACCGCACGGCATTGAACCTGTCCGAAGATGAAATTGCCGCGCTCCGGGCCGAGCGGGGGCAGGGCGTGTGGCGCTTCAAGCTTGATCAGGAACGGATCGAATGGGCGGACGGTATCCTGGGCGATATTTCGATTGATGCCGCCAGCGTGTCGGACCCGGTGTTGATCCGTCAGGATGGCCAGTTGCTTTATACGCTGGCGTCGGTTGTTGACGATATGGAGATGGGCGTGAGCCATGTGGTGCGCGGGTCGGACCATGTGACCAACACCGCAACCCAGATCCAGATCATTCGCGCGCTGGGCGGCACGCCACCAGAGTTTGCACATCACTCGTTGTTGACCGGACCGCAGGGCGAAGCCTTGTCGAAACGTCTTGGCACGCTGTCCTTGCGCGATCTGCGGGCCAATGGGGTTGAACCCATGGCGGTGCTGAGCCTGATGGCGCGGCTGGGGTCGTCGGAGCCGGTCGAACTGCGCACCGATATGGCGGAATTGATCGAAGGTTTTGATCTGTCGAAATTCGGCTCTGCGCCGACCAAGTTCGATGAACAGGATCTGTATCCGCTGACCGGGCGTTATTTGCAGACGTTGACCGTGTCGCAAGTGGCAGATGATATTGCGGCGCTGGGCGTGCCTGCGGATTTGGCGGAACGGTTCTGGACCGTGACACGGGAAAACATTTCGACCAAGGGTGACCTGGCCGGATGGTGGGCGATGTTCCGCGACGGGGCGGAGCCGGTGATTGACGCCGAGGATGCGGATTTCGTGGCCGAGGCGCTGGCATTGTTGCCCGAAGGTCCGTTTGATGGCGACACCTGGGGCAGCTGGACCGCTGCGGTCAAATTCGCCACCGGGCGCAAGGGCCGTGGGTTGTTCATGCCGTTGCGCAAGGCGCTGACCGGTATGGAGCGCGGGCCCGACATGTCGGATGTGATGCCATTGCTGCAAGTGGTCAAGGCGCGGGGCTGACCGCTTGCGCCACCTCTAGGGGCCGGCGGCTTGCTGCCCCCTAGCTCTGGTTCAGTGCCTTTTGCATGTCCTGCGCCGCTGCGGCCATCTGGGTATTGGGATGGTCGGCCAGCGCGGCCAGCGCCCCGTGCAGCCGTGCCATGACATCTGGATCCTTTGCGCCATCGCGGGCAATCGCGGCAAAGGCGGCGGACAAAAGGGTCGTGACCGCCACCGGCGCGATGGAGACACGGGGGAAGGTTGCCTTGTGGTCCTTTTCCGCGTTTGGCGGCACTGGCAACTCTTCCCACAGCAGGCGTTGCAACCGACCAATGACCTCGACCGCGGTGCCCGGATCGTTCACACCGGGCGACAGCGCGCGCTGGGCGGTTTCGGCCAGAATGACCAGACCAAGCGCCGGATCCTGATCAAAGCTGCGCACATCGCCGATTTCGAAACAGCGGGCCGCCGTTTTCAGCACGCGGTCATCGCCCATGTTGGCCATCCCCAGCGGGGTGTCGCGCAGGACAAAATCGCCGGGCGCGCAGCCGATGTGAATATCGCTGGCCGCCTCCTGGGCCAGCTGGTTCAGCTTTGCCATGTCGATAAAGCGGATGTAGCCGGATTTTCGCGCCACAAACGCCCGCGCGCTCACGGGCAGAATGTCGTCATCGGTGGCGGCGCGTGCGCCAAGACAGGGGCGGCGCGCCCGATTGCGCAGGGTTTCCCGCGCTTGCGCCTCGATGATCTGCAGGGTGTGATCCATGCTGCCCAGATGGGACAGATGGTCGATCCAACGCAGGATCGCCAGCACGATCAGGACCACAACCACGATGGTGAAGCCAAACACCACAACCGCCGCGTCGTCGGAATAAACCTGGGCATGAAACAGGATCACCGCGCTCAGCGAATAGACAAATCCGCCAACAAAGGTCGCCAGCACGCTTTGGGTTGTCGTGTCTTCCAGCAACAGCCGATAGGCCCTTGGCGTCGCCATCGAAGACGCGGCGCGATAGGCCGACACCATGACATTCAGCGAAAATGTGGTGACGGCCAACATGCCGGAGGCCAGGATTGTCAGCACCGGCAGGATCGCATCACGGCCGAGTTGATATTTGATCCCTTCCGGGATGAACGGCGTCAGCAGCGGTGCAAATGCCAGCGACAGCAGGGAACAGAGCGATAGCAGGACCACCCGGACCCAAAGCCGGGTCCAGATCCGTCGCGCCAGAACAAGAACCCAGGAGATCAAGCCAGACTCATCAGGATACGCGCGCCGACATCTGTCAGCAGGTCGTTGAAGCGGCTGCGGTCTTCGGCGTCGATCGGTTGGTGGCGGGGATACCGCGGGGCGTCGCGGTCATCCAGAATCGGCGCGTGCCAGCCATCCGTTGTGGCAATGAAGCCGGTCACCCCGTCCCAGCCATAGCGGTGCAAATAACCTTGGAACACACAGTCCAGATAGGACATCAAAATCGGATGCGCCGTGGTGGGCAGCGCGTGCCGGTTCGCCGGAATCGCATAGATCGCAATATCCAGCGCAGGATCAAGGCTGTGCTCCACCTGATCGCTGGCGGGCACCCGGTCATAGGCGCCTTCGCGCAGATCAAGCGCCGCCCAATCGGCACCGGGCACTGCGGCAATCACCCCGTCGATGGTGGATTGCGCATCTGGCACAACCGTAAGGAAGGACACAGGCCGCAGGTCGGTGTGTCGCCACGCCCGCCGCCAGCCACGGGCACGCGCGGCGTGAATGTCGGTGAAATCATGTGTCGCGCTGTTCACCAGCGAACCATAGCCAAAGAAATAGGGATCCATCATGGGGGCAAATGTGACGGCTCGTCCGGGGAAGTCAAACCCCTGATGGCGCAAAGATTGTGCACCACGGGCAATCTTGTGCCGTCCGGGGCATGTCAAAATGCCGTCTGGGGCGTTGCGCGTTGATTTTGCCGTTGCCCTGCCTGTTGGCCTTGTCATACATTCCTCGCAACTCAGTGGGAGAACCGGTTTCGCCGGTGCCGAAGGAGCAACCGCCCCGGAAACTCTCAGGCCAACGGACCTCTGATGTCGACCAAAATCTGGAGAGTGTCCGGCGTATGACCGGGCCGCCGAAGGGATAGCGATCTCAGGCAAAAGGACAGATGGGGCATCGCCGAACTGACCTTTTGGGGTCGGGGAACAGGGGATGCCGGGACTCGCCCAAAAATGGGCACTCCGGCCCGAAACGGGAGAATGTGAGTGTCAGACGACCAAACCGACAAGACCGCGCTGAAGAAAACGCCATTGTATGATCTTCATGTGGAACTGGGCGCACGTATGGTGCCGTTCGCCGGATATGACATGCCGGTGCAATATCCGCTGGGGGTGATGAAGGAACATCTTCATACCCGTGCCAAGGCCGGGCTGTTTGATGTCAGCCACATGGGGCAGGTTGTGCTGCGGGCCCGTGACCCCGATGTCGCCAAGACCGCGCTGGAACGCATGGTGCCGGTCGATGTGCTGGGGCTGGGCGAGGGCTGGCAACGCTATGGGTTTTTCACCAATGAACATGGCGGGATCGAAGATGATCTGATGATTGCCAATCGTGGCGATCATCTGTTCGTGGTGGTCAATGCCGCCTGCAAGGTGGCGGATATTGCGGCCATGCGCGCGGCGCTTGAGCCTGAGGTGACGGTCAAGGAAATCACCAACCGCGCGCTTATTGCGTTGCAGGGGCCGGCGGCCGAGGCTGTTCTGGCAGAGCATTATCCGGCCATTGCCGAGATGAAATTCATGGATGTTGAAACCCTGCCGATTGCGGGGGCTGAATGCTGGGTGTCGCGGTCGGGCTATACCGGCGAAGATGGGTTTGAGATTTCGGTGCCTGCATCGGCGGCCCTGGATCTGGCGCGGGCCTTGCTTGCGCATGAGGATGTGGAACCCATCGGTCTTGGCGCCCGCGATAGCCTGCGGCTTGAGGGTGGGCTTTGTCTTTATGGTCACGACATCGACGCCGAAACCACACCGGTTGCAGCCGGTTTGACCTGGGCGATGCAAAAGGTGCGCCGCGCGGGTGGCGACCGCGAAGGCGGCTTTCCCGGCGCTGCGGAAATTTTCAGCGATCTGGCAGAGGGCTGCGCGCAGAAACGGGTCGGGCTTCTGCCTGAGGGGCGCGCGCCGATGCGGGATGGAACGGAATTGTTTGCGGATGCAGAAGGCAGCGCGGCAATCGGCAAAATCACCTCTGGCAGCTTTGGCCCGACGGTCGGCGGCCCGGTCGCAATGGGCTATGTCTCGACAGCCTTGGCGGCTGAGGGCACGTTGCTATATGGCGAGGTGCGCGGCAAACGGCTTCCGGTGCGGGTGGCCAAGCTGCCCTTTGTGAAACAAGGCTTCAAAAGATAGTTCGACAGGAGACAAAGATGAAATTTACCGAAGAACATGAATGGCTTGATGTCGATGGCGACGTTGTGACCATCGGCATTACGGCCCATGCCGCCGAACAATTGGGCGATGTGGTGTTTGTGGAATTGCCCGAGGTGGACACCGAAGTCACCAAAGACGATGAAATCGTGGTGATTGAATCGGTCAAGGCCGCCAGCGACATTCTGGCCCCGATTGACGGCGAAATTGTCGAGGTCAACGAGGCGATCGTGGCAGAGCCGGGCAAGGTGAACGACGACCCCGAGGGCGAGGCCTGGTTCTTCAAGATCAAGGCCGCCGACCTGAGCCAGATGGACGATTACATGGATGAAGCGGAATACAAGGACTTCATCGGGTAACAATCTGGGTCGCCGTGTAAAACCGCGGAACACGAAGCAGATGAGCGGCAGAGGTCGCGCGCTTGCGGTCTTGCATCATCTGTTTCGTGTTGGCCGGACGGGCTTTCGGGCCCTTCGAAGGCGACCCAGAGGGCGTCAAATGATGCCGGGCACATTGCGCAGGACATGGGCGCGCGACGGTTCTGTCGACGTTATCCGGTTTGGGCGGCTCGAAATCGACTACAACAAAGGCGTTCCTTGGCGCTGACCGAGAGATATGCCGATCCGAAATGAAGCAGGGGCTTTGCCATGACATTCACACCAACAGACTATCTGCCCTATGATTTTGCCAACCGGCGTCATATCGGCCCGTCACCGGCAGAAATGGCCGATATGTTTGCGGTTCTTGGGGTTTCTGACCTTGGCGCGCTGATCGACGAAACCGTGCCCAAGGCAATCCGTCAGGATGCGCCGCTGGATTTCGGCAAGCCGAAGTCAGAGCGCGAGCTGCTGCATCACATGCGCGAAGTCGCCAGCAAGAACAAGGTTCTGACCTCGCTGATCGGTCAGGGCTATCATGGCACCGTCACACCGCCGGCGATCCAGCGCAACATTCTGGAAAATCCGGCATGGTATACGGCCTATACCCCTTATCAGCCCGAGATTTCCCAAGGTCGGCTTGAGGCGCTGTTGAACTTTCAGACCATGGTCAGCGACCTGACCGGGCTGGAAATTGCCAACGCGTCCCTGCTGGACGAGGCGACCGCCTGTGCCGAGGCGATGACCATGGCGCAGCGGGTGGCCAAATCAAAGGCCAAGGCATTTTTCATCGACCGTGACTGCCACCCCCAGAACATCGCCGTGATGCAGACCCGCGCCGCGCCGCTGGGGATCGAAGTGATTGTGGACAAGCCGGAAAACCTTGACCCGGAGGCGGTTTTTGGCGCGATCTTCCAGTATCCCGGCACCTATGGCCATCTGCGTGATTTCAGTGCCGAAATGGAGGCCCTGCATGGGGCCAAGGCGGTTGGGATCGTGGCCGCCGATCCGCTTTCGCTGACCCTGTTGAAGGAACCGGGTGCGATGGGCGCGGATATTGCCGTCGGCTCGACCCAGCGTTTTGGCGTGCCGATGGGATACGGCGGGCCGCATGCGGCCTATATGGCCTGTCGCGACGCCTTTAAACGCGCGATGCCGGGCCGGATTGTCGGCGTGTCGGTGGACAGCCACGGCAACCGGGCCTATCGGCTGTCGTTGCAAACCCGCGAACAGCATATCCGCCGCGAAAAAGCGACATCAAACGTCTGTACGGCACAGGCGCTGCTGGCGGTCATGGCCGGGATGTATGCGGTGTTTCATGGGCCTGAGGGGCTTCGCGCGATTGCCCAGCGTATTCACCGCAAAACGGTTCGGCTGGCACGCGGATTGGAGGCGGCGGGCTTTACCGTTGATCCAAAGAACTACTTTGACACGATCACCGTCGATGTGCGCACCTTGCAATCCGCGGTGCTGAAATCGGCGCGCGACGAAGGCGTGAACCTGCGCCGTGTCGGTGAGACCCGTGTCGGGATCACACTTGACGAATGTACACGCCCCTCGACCATCGAGGCGGTTTGGCGGGCCTTTGGCATCGAACAGAAAGACGATGATTTCGAACCCGTCTACAAGATGCCAGAGGCGATGCTGCGCACGTCCGGCTATCTCAGCCATCCGATTTTTCACATGAACCGGGCCGAGACCGAAATGATGCGCTATATGCGCCGGTTGGCGGACCGTGATCTGGCGTTGGATCGGGCGATGATCCCGCTGGGGTCCTGCACGATGAAGTTGAACTCGGCCGCAGAAATGATGCCGATCAGCTGGCCGGAATTTTCCGAATTGCACCCCTTTGCCCCGGAAAATCAGGCGCTGGGGTACAAGCATCTGATCGACGATCTGTCGTCCAAGCTGTGCCAGATCACCGGATACGATGATTTTTCGATGCAGCCGAATTCCGGCGCGCAGGGGGAATACGCCGGTCTGTTGACAATCGCGGCCTATCACGCGGCACAGGGGCAAGGGCACCGCAACGTCTGTCTGATCCCGATGTCGGCACATGGCACCAACCCTGCCTCGGCCCAGATGGTCGGCTGGAAGGTCGTGGTGGTGAAATCGGCGGCCAATGGCGATATCGACCTGGATGATTTCCGCGCCAAGGCGACACAGCACGCCGACAATCTGGCGGCCTGCATGATCACCTATCCGTCGACCCATGGGGTGTTCGAAGAAACCGTGCGTGACGTGTGCAGCATTGTTCATGACTTTGGCGGACAGGTCTATATCGACGGGGCCAACCTCAATGCGATGGTCGGTCTCAGCCGTCCGGGTGATCTGGGCGGCGACGTCAGCCACCTGAACCTGCATAAGACGTTCTGTATTCCGCATGGCGGCGGTGGCCCCGGCATGGGGCCGATCGGGGTGAAATCGCATCTGGTGCCGCATCTGCCGGGCCATCCCGAAGTGTCGGGTGCCGAAGGGCCGGTCAGCGCTGCGCCTTTTGGTTCGCCTTCGATCCTGCCGATTTCATGGGCCTATATCCTGATGATGGGCGGCGAGGGGCTGACCCAGGCGACACGGGTGGCGATCCTGAATGCCAACTACATTGCCAAGCGGTTGGAGGGGTCGTTTGACATCCTTTATCGGGGTCGCAATGGGCGGGTGGCACATGAATGTATCATCGACACACGTCCCTTTGCCGAAAGCGCCGATGTCAGCGTCGACGATATTGCCAAACGTCTGGCGGATTGCGGGTTCCACGCGCCGACAATGTCCTGGCCGGTGGCCGGCACCTTGATGGTCGAGCCAACAGAAAGTGAGACCAAGGCCGAGCTGGATCGGTTCTGCGATGCCATGCTGGCGATCCGCGAAGAGATCCGTGAAATCGAAGCGGGGCGGATGGACCGGGCGAACAACCCGCTGAAAAACGCGCCACATACGATGGAGGATCTGGTCCGCGATTGGGACCGGCCCTATAGCCGCGAACAGGGCTGTTTTCCGCCGGGCGCGTTCCGGGTGGACAAATACTGGCCGCCGGTCAACCGCGTGGACAATGTCTATGGGGACCGCCATCTGGTCTGCACCTGTCCCCCGATGGAGGATTATGCCGACGCGGCGGAGTGACGTCGGCGGCGCTTGCGGCGTGGTCCCGGATCAAGTCCGGGACCGTGGCGTGGCTTAGCTGGCGGCGGGGGTTTCTTCGTCGCTGGCTTCTGCAGTTTCGGAATTCGGCTCTACCAGAAAATCCAGCGCCGCGGCCACGGTGTTCCAGGCCTCTTCGCTGCTGGCGCAGAGCAGATAGCCTTCCCGTTCGGACACCGAAAATTCGCGGCCATCCAAAAATGCGACATGGCCGCCTGCCTTTTGGCAGAGCAATACCCCGGCGGCATGATCCCAGGGGGTCATCTTGCACGACAGGACAAAGTCGCAATGCCCCTCGGCGAGCAGGCGGTATTCATGGGCCGAACAGCGCAGCGCGTCGGGGCGGCCAATGCGGGGATAAACGGCGGCCACCTGCGGCTGAACCGCTTCGGGCATCAGCTTCAGATGGATATAGCCCACCATTTCATCCAATGGCTTAGGCGCGGCGGTGGTCAGGGTGCGGCGGCGTCCGCGCGGCCCGGTCCAGGTTGTCAGGCTGTCTTCGTCGGCGACGACCACATCGTCGTTCAGCGGGTCGTAGATCATGCCATAGACGGGTTTGCCGAAGCGGGTGGCCGCAACCATTGTGCCAAAAACCGACAGGCCATGGGCGAAATTCCACGTGCCATCGACGGGGTCGATCAGGAAGCCAAGCGGCGCATCGTCCAGGGCATCCAGAATCTCGGGCTTCTTCGAGGCGGCTTCTTCGCCGACAATGACCGCAGAGGGGAATGCCATTTGCAGGCCACGGGTGATCATGGCTTCGGCGGCCTCATCGGCGGCGGTGACCAGATCCAGCTTGCTGGTCTTTTCGGAAATCTCGGATGGGTCCAGGGCGCGAAACCGTGGCAGGATTTCGGCCCGTGCGGCACGGCGCACCAGGTTCAGCAGGGCGGTTTTCTGGGCGCGGGTTAGCGGTGCATGCACGGCCATGGGCAGGTTGTCTGACATGGGGGCTCCGATTCCAAGGGTTTCAAAACTGTTGTGCCGGGTGTGCCAGTGCGGCGGCAAGGGATCAAGGGCAGGATTGTTGGTTGATCTCGCCCTTGATAGGGGGTGCAGGCAATTCGCGCCTCATTCTCTGGCTCTGAGTACCTGTGCCGGGCGCGCCGCCAGCGGCTGCCAGGCGAAGGCCAAACCGGCCAGAAGCGTCGCCATGACACCGCCGAACACGATCAAAAGGGCTGAGGCCCATTGCACCGAATAGCTTACCTCCATCAGGTAGGTCATGACGGCCCAGCCCCCGGCAATCCCGGCCCCCAGCGCCACCAACCCTGCCGCCATTCCCAAAAGGATCGCGCGCAGGGCGAAGCTCTGCAAGATCCGGGCGCGGGCGGCGCCAAGGGTTTTCAACACCGCTGCCTCGTAGGTGCGCGCCTGTATTCCGGCGGCGGCGGCGCCGATCAGCACCAGGAACCCGGTCAGGAGGGTGGCCGCCGCGCCCCAGGCCGTCGCCGAGGCGATGCCGGTCAGAATGCCGGCCACCTGATCCACCGCGTCGCGCACGCGAATGGCGGTGATATTGGGATAGGCGGTTGCAAGATCGCGCAGGATTGCCGCCTCGGCGGTTTCTTCGGCATAGACGGTGGCGATGAAACTATGCGGGGCAGCCGAGAGGGCGGCGGCGTTCATCGACATCACGAACCCGATCCCGGCGGTGGAAAAATCGACCTCACGAAAGGATGCGATGGTGGCGGTGATGTCGCGGCCAAGGATGTTGACGGTCAATTCGTCCCCCAGCTTCAGGCCGATTTCTTCGGCCTCTTCGGCGGCAAAGCTGACCAGAGGCGGGCCGGAATAATCCGACGGCCACCAGTCCCCGGATGTGAGTGTCGTGTCCGCCGGGATTTCGGCGGAATAGGTGATGCCACGATCGCCGCGAATGACCCAGTGGTCCCCGGCCACATCACGGGCCGGCTGTCCGTTGATCTGGGTGATGATCCCGCGCAGCATCGGGGCGCTGTCGACCTTGTTGACCGCAGGGTCATCGTCGAGGCGGGCCTGAAACCCCGGCATCTGATCTTTCTGGATGTCGACAAAGAAATAGGATGGCGCAATCTCGGGCAGGTCGGTTTGAATGGCGGCGCGCATGTTGCCTTCGATCTGGCCAACAGAGGCCAGCACCGAAAGCCCCAGACCCAGCGACAACACGGTGGCCGCCGCGCCCTCGGTCTTGCCGGAAATTGCCGACAAGGCCCAGCGCAGGGCAGGGCGGTGGCGCACGGCGCGGCCCGACCGGCGGGCGATCCATCGGATCAGGACGGCGGTCAGTGCCAGCACGATCAAGGCCGCAATGATCCCGCCCGCGGTCCAGAGCGTGAGCCAGAGAAATCGGAAAACAAGGCCGCCGCGCCCAGAAGGGCGGCTGTCAGCAACAGGGTTGTCGCCACATAAGGCCAATGCGGCAACAGCCGCGCGCCGCCCATCGCATCGCGAAACAGGGTGGCGGGGCGGATGTCTTCGGTTCGGGCAAGTGGCCAAAGGGTGAAAATCAACGCGGTCAGCGCACCATAAAGTGCAGCCTCGGCCAGCGGTTGCGCATGAAGGGCAAACACCGCAGGCACCGGCAGTTGTGATTGCAGCAGCGGGGCAAGGGCCAGCGGGACAATGGCCCCCAGAGCGAGGCCAATGGTGATCCCGACCAGGCTGAGGACGCCGATTTGTAGGAAATAGGTGAGGAAAATCACCCGACGCGTCGCGCCCAGGGTCCGCAGGGTGGCAATCACGGATGTCTTGGTGGCCAGATAGGCGCGCACCGCTGCCGACACGCCGACGCCGCCGACCGCAAGACCGGACAGGCCGACAAGGATCAGAAAATTGCTGAGCCGATCGACAAACCGCCCAATTCCCGGCGCGCCATTACGGGCATCCCGCCAGCGACCGCCGGTTTCGGTAAACCGTGCGCGGGCTTCGGTTTCCAATGTGTCGAGGTTGGTATCCGCCGGCAATTGCAAACGGTAATGGGTTTCAAACAGGGTGCCGGGTTGCAGAAGGCCGGAATCTGTCAGAGCGTCTGTGCGCACCAAGGTGCGCGGCCCAAGCGAAAACCCACCACCGGCATTGTCCGGTTCAACCATCAGAAGTGCGGAGAGGGTAAAATCCTGCGTTCCAAGGCGAAAATTGTCACCGGGTTCCAGGCCAAGCCGATCGGCCAGCACCGGGGCCATGACCGCGCCATGATCGGCCAGCGCCTGATCCAGCGGCATGTCCGGCGCAAGCGTCACAGCGCCCAACAGCGGATAGGCGGTATCGACGGATTTGATCTGGGTCAGCGCGCGTTCGGTTCCCTCCGGGCCGTCGACCACAACCATGGATCGGAAATCGGTGATCTCGGAAACCTTGGTCGCGCGCGCCGCCATCCAGGCGCGTTCCTCGGCCTCGGCAAAACGATAGGTGAACCGCACCTCGGCGTCGCCGCCCAGCAGTTCCGCGCCTTTTTCTTCCAGTCCCATCTGGATCGAGGCGCGCACCATGCCGATTCCGGCGATTGCAGCCACACCCAGTGCCAGGCACGCCAGAAAAATACGAAATCCGCGCAGGCCACCGCGCAGCTCGCGACGGGCAAAACGGGCGGCAGAGGCCGTGTCGGTCGCAAGGCTCATTCTGCGGCCTCACGCGCGACGTCATCGACCCGACCATCGCGCAACCGCACGACATTGTCACAGCGCGCAGCCAGGCTGGGCGCATGGGTGACCAGAACAAGCGTCGCGCCATGGCGATCGCGCAGACCAAACAGCAGATCCATGATCGCGCCGCCGTTTGCCTCGTCCAGATTGCCGGTCGGCTCATCCGCAAGAAGGATCGCGGGGCGTGGTGCCAGCGCCCGTGCCAGCGCCACACGCTGTTGTTCGCCGCCGGACATTTGCGCAGGATAATGGTCGGCACGATGGCCAAGGCCAACGGCCTCAAGCTCTGCTGCGGCCCGGTCAAAGGCATCGCGGTGTCCGGCCAGTTCCAGCGGCGTCGCCACGTTTTCCAATGCGGTCATTGTCGGGATCAAATGAAAGCTTTGGAATACAACGCCCATGTGATCACGCCGGAACCGCGCCAGCCCGTCTTCGCCCATTGCGCCCAGCTCTTGGCCCAGGGCCGTCACACTGCCGCCGGTCGCGCGTTCCAATCCGCCCATCAACATCAAAAGCGAAGATTTTCCAGACCCGGATGGCCCAATCAGCCCCAGAGAGCTGCCCTTTGCCACATCAAGCGTGATTCCATGCAGAATCTCGACCCGTCCGGCATTGCCATCCAGCGCCAGATGCACATCTTTAAGCGAGAGAACGGGATCCGTCATGAAAAGGGCCTTTTGGGTAATGTTTCAGCTTTTGACATATGGGGTGCGGTGCCAGATGAGCAAGGCGGCAGCACTGGTTTTGGCGATGTCTGCGCCTGTATCCGCGCAAGAGCTGGATATTCTTGCGCTGGGGGACAGTCTGATCCAGGGCTATGGCTTGGTCGAAGATCAGGGATTTGTGCCGCAAATGCGCGGCTGGCTGGCGGAACAGGGCCATGACGTGACCCTGATCAACGCCGGTGTGTCCGGGGATACGACAGCAGGCGGATTGGCGCGGGTCGAATGGAGTTTGACGCCCGAGATTGATGCGATGATCGTCGCGCTTGGCGGCAATGACGTGTTGCGCGGCATCGCGCCGGATGTGGCGCGGGCCAATTTGGACGGAATTTTGCAGGTCGCCCGGGACCACGGGATTGCGGTGCTTCTGGTGCCGATGCAGGCCCCGGCGAATTATGGTGAAGATTACAAATTACAATTCGATGCACTTTATCCCGCGTTGGCTGCAGAATATGACGTGCTGCTGGCACCCAGCTTTTTTGACATCCTGTTGTCAGGCGGGCAGACCCCGGCAGAAATTCAGCATTTGATTCAAGGTGATGGCATTCACCCGAATGCCGTGGGCGTGGGGCAGATCGTCCAGGGGATTGGCCCGCATGTGGAGCAGCTGATCGCAATTGTTGATCGCGAAGACTAGGGGTTTTGGCAAAGAAAAGACCCCGCTTGCGGGCGGGGTCCTGGGATCGCTGTGAAGCCGTTTTGCCGGATGGCTTAGGCCAGTGCGATGTTTTCGGCGGATTCACGGCCGTCGCGGCCGGGGGTAATGTCGAACGTGACTTTTTGATTGTCGGCAAGTCCGGTCAAACCAGAGCGTTCAACTGCGGAAATATGGACAAACACATCTTTGCTGCCGCCATCGGGCGCGATGAATCCATAGCCTTTGGTGGTATTGAACCATTTGACAGTGCCAGTGGCCATTCTGTCTTCTCCTCGTGTTTTGCTGTCCGCGGAACTGCGACAGCCCGGCTTAGTCAATGCAGATCGAAGGACTGAGCCGTAATAGGTGCAGTGGTCGATAGTTAACTTCGCGCGCGAAATATGCGACCAATGCGCGCATGTTTCAAGATATTTCACGGTGGGGTTTAATGGATGCGTTTCGCGGCCTTTTGTGGGCTGGCGGCGCGGTCAGGCCCCCCAATGGCGGCGGTCGACCAGAAGCCGGCCTTCGGCATCTGCGGTCAGGATAAACAGATCGCCATATTCAAGCGGCGGCTCTCCGCCCGGGGCGAGATCGTCCCAGATGCTTTGCAAATTGCCCTTGTTGCCAATCCAGATCGCGGATTTTCCGGCCCCAAGCGCGACAATGCGCGCGGCGGGGCGTTCCTGGGGCAGGCGGGTGATTACGAGGCCCCGGGCCTCTGCCAGCGGTTTGGCGGTGTCGAGATTGCGCTGGATGCCGGGGCTGAGGATAAGGTCCAATGCAAGGCCGTCCAAAGCGGCGGGCAGTGCCGCAGCACGGGCGCGACCGGCGGCGTTCAGGTTTTCGTCGGTGCGATCCGCATGACGCACAAGAATCAGGGTCGATCCGGGCGCAAGGCGCAGCGGCGCCAAAGGCCCAACCGCGCAGGCCGATACAGCCAGACCACCAATGGCCAGGGGCGCAAAGAGGAAAAGGCGACGAGTGATCTGCATGGTTTCAATAGAAACCGAAGGGTGACGTTAGGTCAAGTGTTGGTCTTGATCCCGGTTGCCCGCGCAATGTAGTTAGGGAACCGCCGCAGCAAGCGCCACATCAGATCGCCATATTCCAAGTTGCCCCCTAGTAGCGCCATGTAATCGTGGCGCAATCGGCCCGATCCACGCGCCGCGCGAACAAAGCCGCGTTGAAACGGCCCCCAATACAGCAAATAGCGCACCAAATTTGCATGGCGCATTGCGTTCAGGATTGGCCGCAGGCGATGCCGGTAGAGCATCAGCGCCGCAGCCGGTTCATGCCGCGCCAAGGCATCCCGTGCTGCCAGCGCCGCCAATTGACCGGACTTCAGCGCATAGGCGATGCCTTCGCCGGTGACCGGATCGACCAACCAGGCGGCATCCCCCGCCAAAAGGACATTGGCCCGTCCGGGGCGCTTTCGTGCCTGTCCAAACGGCAGGTATTGCCCCTTGATCCGCAAATCGGATGGCACATCCAGCAGTGACATATAATCCTGCATCAGGGATTTGAGATTGGGATTTCGGCTATGCACCCCGCCAACGCCAACGGTGTGGCTGCCGGATTTGGGAAAGGACCAGCCATAGCCCCAATGCGCCGCCCCCATGTCGATGCGCAACGGCGCGTCGGGGAAATTGGCGGTGCCTCGACCTCCAGCGCGAACCCGATCCGGGCGGGATCAAACGCACGGCCAAACAGGGTGCGCGCCGTCACGGAATTCACCCCATCGGCGCCAATGACAATTGGTGCGGTCAATATGCGGCCATCGGACAGGGTGACCTTGCCCGCTTCGGGGCTGAGTTCGGCGATCCTCTGGCCGGTGAAATCCTCCGCCCCCGCCGCCAATGCCAGAGCGCATAAATGCGCATCCAGCGACAGCCGCATGGTCAAATAGACGGTTGGCACATCCGCAATAACGCCAAGCTTTTCGCCAAAACCGTAAAGCTCGACCGTGGTTTTCTGGTCAAATTCCGGCGGCAAATCCGTGGCAAAGATTTCGCGGTAATATTTGGCCGCCCGCCCGGTGAAACCGGCCCCGCAAAGCTTGTCACGCGGAAAACGTGCCTTGTCGACCAAGGCACAGCGAAGTCCGGCGCGCACAGCGGTCATTGCGGCGGCGGCACCGGCGGGACCGGCCCCAATGACAATCAGATCGAATTCCATGCGCGCGGTTTCCCTTTATCCCGGCCTTTGGTCAAGTGGCAAAACAAAGCCGGGGCTTGCATGGCAGATGCATGCCCCGGCAGATGCGGTCGCCCGGGATCGGGGGGTCAGATGACAGTGACGGTGGTGCCGATTGGCACACGTTCGTAGAGGGCAGCAACATGATCATTTGCCATGCGGAAACACCCGTTTGATGCAGCGCGGCCAATGGATTGCACGGCATCGGTGCCATGAATGCGGGCAAAGGTGTCGCGGCCGTTTTGAAACAGATACAGCGCGCGCGAGCCAAGCGGGTTGCCGGGGCCACCCGGTTGCACATAGTCGTTGTCGACGAATTTGGCATAGGTGTGGGGTTCGCGCTCGATCATGTCGTTTGTCGGACGCCAGGTCGGCCATTCCTTCTTGACCTGAATGACCGCGGTGCCGGAAAATTCCAGCCCGGCACGGCCGACGCTGATCCCATAGCGCAGCGCCTTGCCTGGTTCCTCTATGTGATACAGGAAACGGGCCTTTTGCAACACGATGATCTGGCCCGGGGCCAGATCGGCGCGGACGCGCACGTATTGCGGAACATATTTCGGATCAAGTTTGAATTGCGCATTGGCCACCGCCGGCATTGCCAGGGTTGCAGCAGCAGTGCCGATAAAACTGCGGCGTGTTAACATACTTTGTCCCTCCAGAACTGAGCCTGAAAATCATAGGCCAGTCGGGGTCAAAGCGGGAGTCAGGAATCCGTTACCATGTGCGAATGTGGGGCTTTCGCAACGGGTTGCGATCAAGAGCGATCAAGCAGCCAGTGCTTTGGCCGGTTCTGCATGGGCGACATCGTCGCGCGAGCCCGGCGAAACAAGCAAAGAAATGGCAATCACGGTCACAGGCATCAATACGCCACAGGCCAGATAAAACCCAAACGCGGTTGCCGCGCTGACCCCGAAGAGCAACCATGCCAAAAGACCGCCGCTTGCGCCCAATGTCGAGCCGCCCAGGAGTGTAACAAGTGCCATGTGAGTGTCCTTCTGTCCCTGTCCATGGTTAATAAATCGTTAAAGTGGGGCAGGATTGGGGCGGCTGTTGTGCGTTTTTGTGCCCTGTTCGGTTCGGGGTTGTGGCAGGTTAGCTGTTCTGCCAGCCTCTGCAAGATAGATTTTGGGGGACTTTTTAATGAACGAACTGATCTGGGCCGGGATTTTCATTGGGCTCGGCGGAACAATTGCGATGGATATCTGGGCCGAGGTGCTGGCGCGGGATTCGGTCAAGGGCGCCCGAATTGGGCCAATGTCGGTCGTTGGGCTGGGCATGTGCCGCGCGGGCAGGTGTTTCATGATGATATTGCCGCTGTGCGCCCGGTGCCGGGTGAATTGGCGTTGGGCTGGGCCGTTCATTATGGCGTTGGCATTCTTTATGGCGTGATCTTTGTCTTCTTGGCGGGACAGGGTTGGTTGGCGGCGCCGACGTTCCTGCCGGTGTGGCTGTTTGCATTGGTCACAATTTCGGCGGGCTGGTTCCTGTTGCAACCGGGCATGGGGCTGGGGGTTGCGTTGTCGCGCACGCCCACACCATGGAAGGGGCGGGCGCTGGGCCTTGTGGCGCATACGTTTTTTGGACTTGGAATGTGGGTGGTGGCGCTTTTGGCGGCGGCCTGAGCAATATGTTTCGGATCAATTGATTCTGCGGCAGGGTGGGCGTTCCGGGGGAGGGACAGGTAGCCCACCCTGCGCTTCGGCCGCTAAATGCGGACGAATTAATAAATCTGAGCCGCTAGATCGCGGCCCAATCAGTGAAGCGCCATGTGGCAGGCATCTGCGGACCGGGTTGCGGTTTGCTTGGGGCTGGCTGCGGGGTGCTGGGGCTCGGGGTCATTTGATCATCCTCCTGCCAACAAGTTTGCAGCAAGGCGACATTCCGCGACAGTCAGGGATTCCAGACGGAGGTATTCCTTACCTCAGGTGCCCGCACCCCACAGGCAACCATATCCGTAAACGCAAAAAGGCGCGCCGAAGCGCGCCTTTCGAATTCGAAAGCCAGAAGGCTTGAACCAGCAGCCCGGCTTACGCCAGTGCGATGTTGGTCGCGCTCTCGCGGCCGTCGCGGCCAGCTTCGATGTCGAAGGTGACTTTCTGGTTGTCGGCCAGACCGGTCAGGCCCGAACGCTCAACAGCAGAAATGTGCACGAAAACGTCCTTGGTGCCGCCGTCGGGTGCGATGAAGCCGAAGCCTTTGGTGGTGTTGAACCATTTCACTGTGCCAGTGGCCATGTGAAGTATCCTTAGTTTTTCTATACTGTCCGCAGTATGCGACAGCCCGGCGAAGTCACGTCTGGATCGAAGACTCTGTGCCGATGAAGGAAAACAGAAGGTCGAAAAGAAGATCGTTAGCAGGCCGTGATATGCCATGTGATGCGGTCGTTTGCAAGGGGAAAGCGGGGGGGCGGCAACCGTGTTCTTGCGTTGGCAATCTGGCGGTGATGGCTACTATGTAGTTCAAATTCGGAGGCTATATTGATGAACAAGGAACCAAAAGGCGAGCTGATGTTGCGCACATTGGCAATGCCGGCCGACACCAATGTGTCAGGCGATATTTTTGGCGGCTGGGTGCTGAGCCAAATGGACATGGCGGCGGGAATCATCGCCGGAGACAAGGCGCAGGGCAGGGTGGCGACCATTGCGGTCGACGCGATGAAGTTCATCCGGCCGGTAAAGGTCGGTGATGTGCTGTGCGTCTACTGCCGGATTGTCCGGGTGGGCCGGACGTCGATGGCCATTGAAGTGGAATGCTGGGTGCGCCGCGAACGGCTTGTGGAGCGCGAAAAGGTGACAGAGGCGGTGTTTACTTTTGTGGCGATCGATGACGTGGGCAAGCCGCGTGTGGTGCCGGGGTAGGCGACAATGCGCCATGGCGCATTGCCGGATCGGTTCGACGGATCGGGTCGACAGGTCGAGGGGTGCGCAGCCATTGCGCACCCTTTGGCCCGTTTAGCGCACAAACTTTTTGTGTTTGATCCGCTTCGGCTCTAGCGCATCGGCGCCAAGACGACGTTTCTTGTCTTCTTCATAATCCTCGAAGTTGCCTTCGAACCATTCGACATGGGCCTCGCCCTCGAACGCCAGCATATGGGTGCAGATCCGGTCGAGGAAGAAGCGGTCGTGCGAGATGACCACGGCGCAACCGGCAAAATCGACGAGCGCGTCTTCCAATGCCCGAAGGGTTTCGACGTCCAGATCGTTGGTCGGTTCATCGAGCAGCAGCACGTTGCCGCCTTCTTTCAACAGACGCGCCATGTGCACACGGTTACGTTCACCGCCCGACAACAGGCCAACCTTTTTCTGCTGGTCGCCGCCCTTGAAGTTGAAGGACGAGCAATAGGCGCGGGAATTGACCTGGGCATCGCCCAGTTCGATGATTTCCGCCCCGCCAGAGATCGCCTCCCAGACGGTTTCATCCGGTTTCAGGTCATCCCGCGACTGGTCGACATAAGACAGATCAACCGTGTCGCCATAAGAAACTGTGCCCTCATCGGGTTGTTCCTGGCCGGTCAGCATGCGGAACAGGGTGGTTTTACCCGCACCGTTCGGCCCGATCACGCCGACAATCCCGCCGGGGGGCAGCGAGAAAGAGAGGTCTTCGACCAGGAGCTTGTCACCAAGCGCCTTTTTCAGCCCCTCGACCTCGATCACCTTGCCGCCAAGGCGCGGGCCATTGGGAATGACGATCTGGGCATGGGTGATTTTTTCGCGCTCAGACTGGCCTGCCATCTGTTCATAGGCCTGAATCCGCGCTTTGGATTTCGCCTGACGGGCCTTGGCCCCCTGCTGCATCCATTCCAATTCGCGTTCCAGCGTCTTTTGCTTGGCTTTGTCTTCCTTGGCTTCATGCGCCAGACGCTTGGCCTTTTGTTCCAGCCAGGCAGAGTAGTTGCCTTCGTAGGGAATGCCGCGGCCACGGTCGAGTTCGAGAATCCAGCCGGTGATGTCATCGAGGAAATAGCGGTCGTGGGTGACGCAGAGGATCGTGCCCTTGTAGTCGATCAGGTGCTGTTGCAACCAGGCGATGGTTTCGGCGTCGAGGTGGTTGGTCGGTTCGTCGAGCAGCAGCATGTCAGGCGCTTCGAGCAGCAATTTGCACAGTGCGACACGACGTTTTTCACCCCCTGAGAGTTGCGAAACATCGGCTTCGTCCGGCGGGCAGCGCAGCGCCTCCATTGCGACGTCGATCTGGCTGTCGAGATCCCAGAGGTTCTCGCTGTCGATCTGATCCTGCAAGGCGGCCATCTCATCGGCGGTCTCGTCCGAGTAATTCATCGCCAATTCGTTGTATTTGTCGAGAATGGCCTTTTTCGCAGCCACACCCAACATAACGTTACCGCGCACATCGAGCGATGCGTCAAGTTCGGGTTCCTGCGGCAGATAGCCGACTTTGGCACCTTCTGCGGCCCAGGCCTCGCCGGTGAAATCGCTGTCGATGCCCGCCATGATGCGCATCAAGGTCGATTTACCCGAGCCGTTGACGCCGACAACACCGATCTTGACCCCCGGCAGGAACGACAAGCGGATGTTTTCAAAACATTTCTTGCCACCCGGATAGGTCTTGGACACGCCGTCCATGTGATACACGTATTGATAAGCCGCCATCTTTTGCCCCTTCGGTTGTCTTTGGCCGTAGATAGCTGTGCGCAGGCGAATTCGCAATTGGCAAAGGCGGATATGGCTTTGCGACTGCTTTTGGGGGGTGGCAAAGCGCATGGGTTTGGCGCGGCTTGATTGACAAGCCCGAGAAAAATGCTTTGGATACCGGCGTTTTGACCAAGGAGCCGCCCCGGTGCCCCATTTCCCCGCCATTCGGCCCGGCCAAACCATTGGTTTGCTTGGCGGCTCTTTCGACCCGCCGCATCAGGGTCATGTGAACATCACGCGACAGGCGCTGACACGGTTCGGGTTGGATCGGGTGTGGTGGCTGGTCAGCCCCGGCAATCCGTTAAAGGAACACGGACCCGCCCCGCTGGACGAACGCATGGCGGCGGCGCGCAAAATCATGCGCCACCCCCGCGTGGATATCAGCGATTTCGAAGCCGAGGCCGGCACGCGCTATACCGCCGAAACCCTGAAAGCGTTGATTCAGGAATATCGCGGCACCAACTTTGTTTGGCTGATGGGGGCGGACAATCTTATTCAGCTGCCGAAATGGCAGGATTGGCAGCAGATCGTGAACTCTGTGCCGATTGGTGTGCTTGCCCGGCCCGGCGACCGTATTCGCGCGCGGAATTCCAAGGCAGCACGGGTCTATGCCGGGGCGCGTATTCGGGGCCGCGATTCGCAGAAACTGGGCCTGTCGCAGGCCCCGGCCTGGTGTTTCATCAACGTCCCGATGGAGCAACGAGAGTTCCAGCGCAATCCGGGCGCGGGGTGGATGGGTGCAATCCTGATCGGTTAAGGCGGTCCTGGCTTGGCGTCAGCGGTTAAATTCCGCGTCAGGTCAGGAATGTCAGACTTGTTTGATCAGCGATGCTTGGGTTAAATCGCGCCATGACCAAAGTTATTTCCAGACGTTTGTTTCTTGGCTCCGCAATTGGGTTTGTGGCCGGGCAGGCCTTGGGTGATGCGCCGGTTCGGTCGCCACGCCCGGTGGCTCGCCCCGGTAGTACCATCCCGATCCCGGTTGTTTTCCCCTCTGCTGATGAGCTTGTGGCCAAGGCAAAACTGCCCGGCGAAGTCGGTTATGCGGTGATGGATATTGAAACCGGATTGATGCGCGAAGAGGGGAAGGCCGATGTCGGCCTGCCGCCCGCCAGCGTCGCCAAGACGATCACGGCGCTTTATGCGTTGGATGCCCTGGGCGAAGAGCACCGTTTTGCCACATCGCTGCATGTCACGGGTTCGGTGACCGATGGCGTGGTCGACGGTGATTTGATCCTCGCAGGGGGGGGCGATCCAACGCTGGATACCGATGCTCTGGCGGATCTGGCGGCGAAACTGAAGGACGCCGGCATCCGCGAGGTGCGCGGTGCGTTTTATGTCTGGGGTGGGTTCCTGCCGTTTTCCCGCGACATAGATCCCGGCCAGCCGGATCATGTCGGCTATAACCCGGCGGTGTCGGGGCTGAACCTCAATTTCAACCGTGTGCATTTCCAATGGGTGAAACAGGGCAGTACCTATCGCGTCACGATGGATGGTCGCAGCGAAAAGTTTCGCCCCGATGTCGCTTTCGCCCGGATGGCGGTCAAAAATCGTTCGACGCCAATCTATACCTATACTGACCGGTCAGGGCGCGATGAATGGACCGTTGCAAAAACGGCCCTGGGCAATGGGGGCGCGCGGTGGTTGCCGGTGCGCAAGCCAGAACTTTATGCCGGCGAAGTGTTCCAGACCTTTGCCCGCAGTCATGGGATCAAGCTGTCGGTGCCGCAGATTGCGACCATTGCGCCGGGTGGCAGCGTCGTGGCCCAGGTGGTCAGCCCGCCCTTGACCCAGATTTTATTTGATATGTTGAAGTTTTCCACCAACCTGACGGCCGAAGTTGTCGGATTGGCGGCAACCCGTGCGCGGCTTGGCGATGCGGGCGACATCAAGACCTCGGCCCAGGCGATGACCGAGTGGCTGCGGCAGGAATACGCGCTGAGCCCGGATGTGGTGTTTGTCGACCATTCTGGTCTTGGCGATGCGTCGCGGATGACCGCGGCGGATATGGTGTTGATGCTGCGGGCGGCGCGGCAGGCCGGGCCGCTGCGGTCGCTGCTGAAGCCGATTCCGATACGGGATGCGGATTACAAGGTGATCAAGGATCATCCGGTTCAGGTCAGCGCCAAGACCGGCACCTTGAATTTCGTATCCGCGCTGGGCGGCTATTGCACCGGCGTTGATGGGGTCGAGATGGCCTTTGCGATTTTTACCGCCGACAATGCCCGCCGCGCCACGATCCCCCGCGAAGAGCGCGAGCGCCCAGAGGGCGGTCTCGCCTGGAACCGCAAATCCCGCTTGTTGCAACAACAATTGCTGCAACGTTGGGGACAGGCATTTGCCAACAGCTGACGCCGGATCGCTCAGGCCGACAATCGCTCAGGCTGACATATGCCGCGCCCGGGCGCCCCGTTCGATGGCGGCCGCATGCAACCGGTCAATATCCAGCTCATACCGGATTTCTTCCAGCAGGCGCAGTTCGGCCTCGCGCAGCTTTCCATCTGCGGCGGCAACATCGCAGGCCAGCGCATAGGCCGTTTCAAACAACCGTTCCGGCAGGTTGTCACGGATCAGCCCGAACAAGGCGTCAAGCCCGTCTTCCTGTTCGAACAGGTCAAACACGGTCTGCGCGATGACGTTCATCCGGTCGATATCGTAGTCGGCAAAAACCGGCAGGTTGTTTACGGCAAATTCGATTTTGATCAGCTCGGCGGTGCGCATGTTTTCGTCCGAGGCGGAAACGGCGATCATCAATCCGACAAGACAGTCCTGCGGGCTGAGGGAATGGGCGATTTCTTCGGTCATTTGCTATCTCCTGTTGCGGTGCAGAATATTGACCCCGCGCCCCGCCCGCAATAGGGAGAGCGGGCCTGCGTGCATAGGGCGCGCTGCAAACCGGAGAAGTCCTGAAATGTCTGAACTGCGCGATGCCGCTCTTGTCTCGAAAGCCTGGCCTTTTGAAGAGGCGCGCCGCTTGCTCAAACGGTTTGCCAAGACGCCCCCGGAAAAGGGATATGTTCTGTTCGAAACCGGCTATGGTCCGTCGGGTCTGCCGCATCTTGGCACCTTTGGCGAGGTGCTGCGCACAACGATGATCCGTCGTGCATTCGAGGTGATATCGGATATTCCCACGCGGCTGATTTGTTTCTCGGATGATCTTGACGGGATGCGCAAGGTTCCGGGCAATGTGCCCAATCAGGATATGTTGCAGGAACATCTGCAAAAGCCGTTGACATCGGTGCCCGATCCGTTTGGCACCCATGACAGCTTTGGCGATCATAACAATGCGATGCTGCGCCGGTTCCTGGATACGTTCGGGTTCGATTACGAATTCTATTCGGCGACCGAGTTCTATCGCACCGGCAAATTTGACGAGGTGCTGCTGCGTGCGGCGGAGAAATATGACGACGTGATGGCCGTCATGTTGAAATCCCTGCGCGAGGAACGCCGCCAGACCTATTCGATCTTTCTGCCGATCCACCCGGAAACCGGGCGCGTGTTGTATGTGCCGATGAAAAACGTTGATGCGGCCAAAGGCGAGATCACCTTTGACGACAATGACGGTCGCGAATGGACGCTGCCGGTCACCGGCGGCAATGTGAAATTGCAGTGGAAACCGGATTTCGGCGCGCGCTGGGCGGCCCTTGGCGTCGATTTCGAGATGTACGGCAAAGACCATTCGACCAATACGCCGATCTATGACCGGATCTGTTCGATCCTGGGACAGCGCCCGCCAGAGCATTTTACCTATGAATTGTTCCTGGATGATCAGGGGCAGAAGATTTCCAAATCTTCCGGCAACGGCATCTCGATTGATGAATGGCTGAGCTATGCCTCGACCGAGAGCCTGAGCTATTTCATGTTCCAGAAGCCAAAAACCGCGAAGCGGATGTATTTTGATGTGATCCCCAAAGCGGTGGATGAATACCACCAACAGCTGCGGGCCTATGCGACACAGGACACCAAGGCGCGTCTGGCCAACCCGGTGTATCACATTCATGGCCACAACGTGCCAGCCTCGGACATGGTTGTGCCGTTCTCGATGCTGCTTAACCTTGCCAGCGCGTCAAGCGCAGAGGACAAGGAAACGCTTTGGGGGTTCATCAACAAATATGCCCCCGACGCCACGGCCGAAACCCATCCCGGCATGGATGCGGCGGCGGGCCATGCGGTGCGGTATTTCCAGGATTTTGTCAAACCGGCCAAAGTGTTCCGCGCCCCATCCGATCAAGAGCGCGCTGCGCTGGAAGATCTGGCCAAGGCCCTGCGCGATGGCGATTTCGCACTGGACCTGATCGGGCGCAAGAACGCGATTGTCGGCAAGGACGAGCCGCTGCCGCAGGTTGATTTCGCGGATGAGGAATTCCTGCAATCGGTGGTGTTTGCCGTTGGCAAAGTGCACGGGTTCGAGCCGCTGCGCGATTGGTTCAAGGCGATCTACGAGGTGCTTCTGGGGGCCTCGCAGGGGCCGCGTTTTGGCGGGTTTATCGCGCTTTATGGCGTCACGGAAAGTGCCGAACTCATTGACGCGGGCCTGGCGGGCAAGCTCGGCTAAGCTGCCGAGACCGTTGAATTTGACGTTTCGTTAACTTGGGCTACCTCTGCTGCATTAACTGTTGCAGAGGTGGTTCAAATGTTGCGAATTCTGGCGCTGTTATGCGCGGTCCTTTTGTCCGGCGGATTTGCTGCCGCCCAAGACACTCAGCCCCGAAATCCAGAGATTGAAACGGTGATCGGCGCGCAGCTTGATGCCTTTAAGGCAGAGGATGTGAACGGCGCATTTGAATTTGCCGCGCCGAATATCCGCCGGATTTTTCGAACCCCGGAAAATTTCGGCCAGATGGTGGAACGTGGCTACCCGATGGTTTGGCGCCCCGGCGCGACCCGTTACCTGGAGCTTGCCGATATTGACGGAAGATTGTGGCAGCGGGTCGAGATCCTGGATGAAAATGGCGGGCGTCATTACCTTGGCTACGAGATGATCCCCGATGGTTCCGGCTGGAAAATCGGTGGGGTCCAGATTTTGCCTGCGCCCGATATCGCCGTCTGAGCGGCCACAGCCACGGCGCGCGCGTTGCGCGGTCAGCGCGCAGGTATGTTGCGTAGTTGTATTGCGCGAACATTGCACATTGTGTTGCGCGACCAACGCACGGTGGCCTCACCGCAGTTTAAGGTCCAATTGATACCCATTGCCCTCATCGGCGGGTCTTTGCCCGCCTTTCTCGTGGTTCACGCGTGATGTGGGAAAGGGATCTTCATGAACAAAGCGATTACCGAGGGCGTGGTTTTCATGCCGACGCCGTTCGCCAGTGGTTTGGACGAATGGTCGAGCCAGAATGGACGGCCGGGCGACGACACCTATGAAAATGCAGCTAATGCGGCCTTTGTGCCTGCGGATCAGGATTTCGGTGGCTGTCTTGAATTGCAGAAAACCGCTTCGACCCAAAAGCTGCGCTATATGGGCGAAACCCCGCTTTTGCCGGGGTGTTACATCCGGGTGCGTGCACGGGTAAAGGCGATTTCCGGCAATCTGCCCAATGTGCGAATTGCCGGCTATCCGGCGCAGGCCAATGGCACTGAGGTTGGCGGGCTGACCGTTTTTGGGCCGCAGGTTTCGCTGAACACCTATGGCGACGTGACCGAGGTCTCGGCCATCCTGGGGGCGGGCAACCGCGGCGGTGTGGACATGGTTTGGGGCACCACCCCGGTCTTTGCCCATTTGGGATTGGATCTGACGGGGTCGAACGGTGGTGTCGTTCGGATTGACGATCTGGTGATCGAAGACATCACCAGTGCTTTTCTGGCCGACATGCTGGCCACCGTCGATGTGCGGGATTTCGGCGCAATCGGCGACGGCACGACCAACGACAGTGCCGCGTTCGAGGCCGCCGATGACGCGGCAGACGGACGCGAAATTGTGGTGTCCGACGGCACCTATCGTCTGAACAGCGATGTGACGATCAATTCGCGCATTCGTTTCGAGGGCACGGTAACGATGCCGATTTTGCCATCCTGTCCCTGACGCAGAACTTTGATCTTGGCACCTATATTGATGCGTTTGGCAATGAAGAGACCGGTTTCAAAAAAGCGTTCCAATCGCTTTTGAACAATTCTGATCACGAGAGCCTGGATATGGGTGGTCGCCGGATTTCGATTTCCGGTCCGATGGACATGCAGGCCGTGGTGAACAACAAGAATTCCTATGCCCAGCGGCGCCACATCGCCAATGGACAGTTCTATGCCACTGGCGATACGGTTTGGGAACCAGAGGTGCGCACAAGTGCTGCGACCTATTCCGCCAGTGACGATGACAAGCTGACCAATGTCGGCAATATCGCCAATATCCCGGTTGGATCACTGATCACCGGCGTGGGCGTCGGGCGCGAAGTCTATGTGCGATCGGTCAACATCGCGGCACAGGAGATCACCCTGTCCCAACCGTTGGGCGCGGCGACGGGCAGCCAGACCTTTACCTTTACACGGTTCAAATACATGCTGGATTTCAGCGGCTTTGAGCAACTGACCAGCCTGTCGTTTTCGGACGTCGAATTCCAGTGCAACAACAAGGCCAGCGCCATCATGCTGGCCAAGACCGGCACGGTGTTTCAGGTGCGGGATTGTTATTTCACCCGCCCGAAATATCGCGGCATTACCTCTATCGGGTATGGCTGTCAGGGGATGTTGGTGGACCGGTGTCAGTTCCTGTCATCCGAAGGCGGCATTGCGGCGCAAAACCGGGTGTCCATCGCGATCAATGCCAACGCCAATGACGTCAAGCTGCGCAATAACCGCGCCAGCCAGTTCCGGCATTTCTGTATCCTGAGCGGGTCCAACTCTGTTGTGTCGGGCAACCACTTCTTTCAGGGCGACGGCCAGCCAAATGGCGTTCGCATGGCCGGGTTGGTTCTGGCGCTGCGGTCCTGTAATGCCACGGTGGTGGGCAATTACGTCGACAATTGCTTTATCGAATGGACCAATGAACGCGAGGTCGAGCCAGACTATGTGGGCGGTTTCGGCTTTGCCGGGCTGTCGATCACCAACAATGTGTTCCTGTGCGGGGACGTGTTGGATAGCTTTGCCTGGATTGTGGTCAAACCCTATGGCACCGGTCATCGCCTGAACGGGTTGAACGTCAACGGCAATTTGTTCCGCGGCGTTGGCACGGTGATCCGGCAGGCCGAAAGGATTGATACCAGCCACAACGACATGGACTATGGCAACATGAAGAACGTGTATTTCTCAAACAACACGTTCAACAATGTCCTGAAGGTCACCGAAAACCCGGTGGTCGTGTCACATACCCAAGCCACCGAAGCCACCACTTGGCAGATTCCGGGGGCGGGTATTTTGGCCTTTGGCGGCGAAGCGCGTGGTGTCGATGCGGTAGTGGCCACTGACAAGATTTCCAACAGTTCCAATGTGGCGCAATGGAACATGCCCTATGTCAAACATGGGCAGGGGACCAACAATGAACGGGTCGATTTGTTTTGGCCAACAGCCGTCAAAGGCAAGGTGAATGTGACCATGCGCATGGATGTCTGATACCGGATTGGGGCGATCATCGGTCATTGCCCCAACGCCATAGGGGAGCGGTGCAAGCAGGCCGTGGCGCAGTGATGCGCTGCGGTCTTTTGCCATGACTGGGGTTACCGACGGACATTCAAAAATTGTGCCAGAACCCGATGCGAATGCCGGGTGATCGGTCGGTTTGCAGGTCAAACAATACGCCGGTATCGACACTGAAATCATCGCTGATCGGAAACACCAACCCCGTGGCCAGGGTCGAATAAAGCGTGTCGTCGATTTCGGTGTTGAAAACCTGGACCATGGATTGGATGCCACTTTTGTGCGTCAGCCCAACGGTCAAATCAAGTTTGGTTTGGCGCACCTCCATCTTCTGATTGTCAAAGACATGGTCGATCCTTGTTTCGACAGAAAGCCAGCCCGAGGTTTCGCCAAGGGTGATGCCACGACCATAATGCAGCCCGATGCCGGAGTAATTCAGGTCATCCACCTGGCCGACGCTGAGTTCCAGCGCCAGTTTGTGCACATCATGTTGCAAGATCGGCAGGCGAAAAAACAATCGCGTGTCGAGCTCCGCCGCCGGGCCATACCCGCCATGCAGGCCCAGGGTCAGCGACGCGGTGAGGCCGTATTCGGCGTAAAACGAATTATAAACCGTGACATCACTGACGTGGCCGAGATCGTTGAAACCGCCAAGCTCGGTTGCGATGGCCAGAAACCAAGCGCCTTCGTCACGTGGCCAGGCCCCGGCAGATGCAATATTGGCAGTCAGGCTAAACAATACGGCCAAGCGCAGCATACGCAGACCTTCCGATTTTGACGGCTTTCTTTGCCGAGCGTGGCGGATCTTGGTAAACAAGTGGTTAATTGATCCGGTTCGGGCGACGCTGGCAAAAGCGCGGCCAACAGGATATAGCGCGCTGCAAATGGCAGGGTGAAACATGAGCGATCTTGACGAATTGGCGCGGTTGATCCGCGATGACAGCGGGGCACGCGGGCAGCCGGTGTCGAAACTTGGTTATTTCTGTGCGCCGTTTCGCCCAAAGTCGGGAACATTTTCCGACAAAGTCATCAAGGTCTATCGGGCGTCACCGGATCATGCGCTTATGGCGCGGCTGGCGGCAGCGCATGACGATTACCTTTCGGCGTTGCGCACCACCGGTGTGCCGGTGCCGGACACGGAATTCCATTTGCTGCCGGAGGGCGCGCATCAGATCCCGGTGATCGTTCAGGCGGCCTTGCCCGCCGACACCATGATGCGGCCACAGATGCAAGCGGCCCCGGTGGAGGACGCCATCGACCTGATGGAGGCGGCGGGACAGGTGATTGCCCGGTTCTGGAACAATGCCGATCAGTTTGGCACCCGCATCGGGTTCCATCCGTCGATCCGGAACTTTGCCGTGGCCGGGGGGCAGGCGACCTTCTTTGATACCTTTCCGCCACTGATCCACTATTCCCGTGCCGAAATGGGGCAGATGCTTTTGATCTTTTCCGAAAGCGCGCTGATGCGGGCGGTGGGGCCGGTGTTCAAGGGCCGGGTGACCGGCATTCAGGACGAATGGTATTCCGCGCCGGAAACACTTGTCGGGCTTGTGGGATCGGCCTGTCGGTTGCGACCCGACGATGGTCAGGCATTCCTTGCCTGGGGGCGCGATTTTGTGAACCGCGAAATGCCGCGCTGGGCGGATGAGGCACTGCCCGAGTTGCAGCGCCCGCCGAAATTGCCGGGATATTGGACCGGCATGCGCAAGCTTTTGGGGCTTCAGGGCGAACCCAACGTCTGAGACGGAAGATTTACGCAAGCATTTCGGGCTTTGACCGGCCTCTACCCCCGTGGCAGGATACCCACAGGAGGACCAGCCATGCCCGAAATCAAAAAAGATGCGCAAATCCAAACCGTCATCACCACCTTTGAAATGACCCCCGGCACCTGCCAGGATCTTCTGGATGCATTGCAGGATGCCTATGACAGTTTCATTTCAAAACAGCCGGGTTTTATTGCGGCCGGTCTGCATGTGAATGACGCCCAGACCCGCATTGCCAATTATTCGCAATGGGCCCGGCGGGAAGATTTTCTGGCGATGTTGCGATCCGACGAAATGCGCGCCCGCAATCGCAAGATCAACGAATTGTGCCGCAGTTTTGAGCCGGTGATGTACGACGTGGCGGCGACCTTCGGCTGAGCTGAGATTGGTTCCCGGCGGATCTGAACGCATCGGCGGTGCGCCAGGTCCGTCGGTGCCAGCCCCGCGCGCACCGACATTTGCAGCAATACCTCAGGCCGCGGGGGGCGATGGGCGGGTGACAATGAACAACGCGGCACAGCCCAGCACAACTGACTGAATGGTCAGGATCGTCGCGCCCAGCCCAAAGATCGCCCCGGCGGCCAGAATCACCACCATAGAGGTCAACGCCAGCCATTTGGCCCGGCGCGAAATCGCGCGATGGTCCCGCCAATTGGTGATCGGTGGTCCCAACGTCGGATGGTCTACCAGCCAGTCGTGCAAAACGGGCGAAGATCGGGCGAAACAATAGGCCGCCATCAACAGAAAAACCGTGGTGGGCAACAAGGGCAAGACAATGCCCAACACGCCAAGCGCCACCGCCAGGCATCCAAGGATCATCCAGATCGCACGTGAGAGGGCAAACATCCGCATGTGGCCGGACCTATCACAGCGATTTGGCAAAGACCGCAAAAATGCACCGGTTTGGGGCTGGAGATTGGCGGAAACCCGCGCTAGCTATGCCGTATGACACAGGATCTTGGCACCGAAATCAGAGCCCTGCGAAAAGAAGTGGAAAAGTTGAACAACCACCGCTTCTTTCGCATCCATGATAAATTCTGGACCATGCTTTGGCATTCATTGGCGCGTGGGCTGATGATGGGTCTCGGCACGGTTATCGGCGCGACATTGTTGTTGTCGGTGCTGGTCTGGACATTGGCCCAGATCGAATTCATCCCGATTATTGGCGAATGGGCCCGTGAAATCGCTGATATTGTGACCAATGTCAGCGAATGACGCCGGGCCCCAGTGGTTCGGCCGTGGTTAGGCGGATCTGAGAAGCGTTTTGGTTGACCAAACGGCTTGGACAATTCGGGTATAGGGCTGCATGCGTTTGCGCGCCGCAGTGATTATGGCGCGAAGTGCAAAGGTTTCGAAATCAAGCGGTGCCAACGTGGTTTCAACCAAAGCCGCGTCGCGCCCGGTGTTTTGCCGACGCGGCAATCCATCATGATTTGTACCACCAATCAGCAGTGCATCGCGTTTTGGCATGGCGCCGGAAAATTGCGCGGTCAAACAGACGCATTGAAGCAGGGATGCCTTTGCAAAACACCCGATACCACATCGCGATTGGTCAACTGCGCATCATGAATGGTGAGGGCGTTTGATTTTCAACCTCACTAAGAAAATCAGAACCCCAAACGGCGCAATGGGCCAATCACCCGACGGAACAAAATCGGGGGCAGAAGATCCTGAAGCGTTTCCAGCCGCTTTACCTCGCGATCCACCTGATCCGTGGTGCCGGGGCGGGGACGGAACAGCGTTGTGTGGCTGCGCTTTGTATGATCCCAGGTTGCCGTGTAATAATACAGCGCCAATGACATGCGCGGTTCACCATTGGGGTGATTGACCGGCTCTGGATTGCCGTGCCAAGTGTCAGACCCGGTATTAAAGCAGCACATGCGATTGTAAACCGGTGTGAAACTTTCAACCTTTTCGGTCATACCGTCATTCCAGATTTCGAAGGATCCGCCGTATTCCGGTTTCCAATCCTTATTGAGGTAGATCAGAATATTCAATCGCCGCTCAAGATTGAGTTTCTGATTGTGATTGAAATCCGCATGAATGTCCAAATGCCCGCCATTGGCGACCACATGCACGCCGCCACCGGCGAAATAGGGATCGGGGATCAGACCGCTGATGCCGGTCATCTCTTCGAGATAGCGCACAAAGGGACGGGAGTTCAGCACGTAAAACAGCTGACGAGTGTATGGCGGCAGACGCTCTGGCAGATAGGATGTTTTCAGCTTCTCTTGGGGGCGGTCAAAGCTGTCTTCGGCCTCTGGCAGGGTCTTCAGTTCGGCAATGACCTTGTCCAGAACAGAATCGGGCAGGAAATCGTCAAAACTGCCATAGGGATATGGTTTGCGTTTTTGGTAGGTTTCCGCAGCGGCCTGACCTGCCGCTTTGGCAGCGGCGGCATCAACGGCCAGAGTGTCGGGATCAATTTGAATAACAGCCATAATTACAATCCTTGCAAAGGTTTGACACGATGTAACAAGTGAATTTGGCAGAAATGTGGATGATTTTAACCATCACCGCCTGACGTATCGAAATCAACATGAATGTGGTTGCCGTCCGGGTCACGCAGATTGATCTGGGTCAGCGGAATGCCGGGCACCGGATCGACGCTATGGGCGATGTCGTTTTGGTTGAGCAGGGCGATGAAATCGGTCATCCCCTTGGCGCGAAACGCAAAATGTTCCAGCGTGATGTCGCCGCGGCCTGTGGTGTGCCGTCCACCGCCACCAGATGCACAACCGCGCGATCGCCAAGATATAGCCACGCGCCGGGAAAGCGGAACGGTGGGCGTTTGCCGGGATGAAGGCCCAGAATGTCACCGTACCACGCAATCATCGTGTCAAGATTGGTGGTCCGGATGTTGACGTGATCAAAACCTGTAAGCATGGCAAGAGCCTAGCAGCGCAGAGCGTCATTGCAACGGGGATCTGCCTGCGAGGCGCGCGGAAAACCTCCGCAGCGCCCCGCAAGGTCCGGTGTCAGACGCGACTGTTGCCGCCACGCGGACCGGCCAGCAACCAGGCGAGAAAGCCAAGCACAGGCAGGGCGAGAATGACCAAGGTCCAGATCAGTTTGGCCATTGTTGACGCGGTGGACGACAGAACCTGGTAAATCGCGAAGATGTCCACAACCAGGATCAGCAGACCGAAGAATCCATATTCCATTTTTACGACCTCCGAAGGTCTTTGCAGAGATAACGTATCGGCGCATTTTCATGGCCGACGGGGTCGAGGTTTCGACCTTGGCCCTGAACCTAGGGCGATCCGGCGGGAATTCACGAAAAACCTCAAATTTGATTGTAACGCCGGACCTCGCCACAGGGCTTGGGCGCCTTTTGGCAATGGTCTACATCGGCGTCTCTTGAAACTGGCCGTGGACAGTGTTTCAACCGCTTTTGAATTGATGTTTGTCGAGCTGGATGGAGAAGAAGGTCTTAACAGCAAAGGTGCCGACGCATTCCAGAATTTGGAATATGACGTGGCACAGGAATTGATCGACAAGGCGCGTAAATTAAAAGCATTCCGGGATCGGCTTCAGACCCTGGCCGAGGAATGGCAGGAGGATTTTTCCCAGGAATTTCCCGAAGAGGTGGTGCCAGACGCGGTCGAAGCGGCGCGCCGCACAATAATGTTTGCACAGAAATCGGCAAAAACCACCCTGTTGGTCCGGTTCCCCGAGGGCGACGTTATTGCAAATCCGGTGGCGGCCCAGACATTTGCCGATACCATTGAAAGGCTGGGGTTGGCGCGGGTGTCCGCATTGGGGTTGACCCGAAACAACGAAAATCTGGTGTCAAAAACACCTTCGGTCAAATACCGCGACATAGAAATCAACGGATACTTTGTGAAAACGCACAGCAGCACCAAAGACAAAAAGCGCTTTCTTGACGAAATCGCCGCGCGGCTTGGGGTTGGGCTTGATGTGAAAATCGTCACGAATTGACGGTGTCATGACCTGCGCGGGGCAGGGGGGCGACCGCTAGCGCCCCCGCCGTTTCACATTCCCGCCGCGTTGCCCCGGCCGCCCGGCTGTCGACCGCCCCTTGGCCTTGACCGCCGCTTCTGATGCTTTCTCCACTGCATATTGCCGCGCCAGCGGGTCGTCGGCCACGGCCAGATCCACCGCCTCCAGGCGCTTCACCTCGTCCCGCAGTCTCGCGGCTTCTTCGAATTCCAGGTTCTCCGCGGCCTTGCGCATATCGGCGCGCAGCCCGTCCAGCACAGCCTGAAGGTTCGACCCGGCCAGCCCCTTGTCGATGCTGGCGGTGACGCGGTTCATGTCGGTGTCACCTTTGTAAAGACCGGACAGCACATCCTCGACGTTTTTCTTGATCGTGGACGGGGTGATGCCGTGCTCTTCGTTATAGGCGACCTGTTTGGCGCGGCGGCGGTCGGTTTCGGCCAGCGCGCGTTCCATCGACCCGGTGATGCGGTCGGCGTACATGATGACCCGGCCCTCGGCGTTGCGCGCGGCGCGGCCGATGGTCTGGATCAGCGAAGTTTCCGAGCGCAGGAAGCCCTCCTTGTCGGCGTCCAGAATGGCCACCAGCCCGCATTCGGGAATGTCCAAACCTTCGCGCAACAGGTTGATGCCGATCAGCACGTCAAACGCCCCCAGCCGCAGATCGCGCAGGATTTCAATACGTTCCAGCGTGTCGATGTCGGAATGCATGTAGCGCACCTTGATGCCCTGTTCATGCAGATATTCGGTCAGATCCTCGGCCATGCGTTTGGTCAGCGTGGTGCAGAGCGTGCGATAGCCGTCGGCGGTGACGCGGCGGACCTCGTCCAACAGATCGTCGACCTGCATCTCGACTGGTCGGATCTCGACCTGTGGGTCGATCAGACCGGTGGGGCGGATCACCTGTTCGGTGAAGACACCGCCGGATTGCTCCAGCTCCCAGGCCGATGGCGTGGCCGATACAAACACCGACTGCGGGCGCATCGCGTCCCATTCCTCAAACTTCAGCGGGCGGTTGTCCATACAGGAAGGCAGGCGGAAGCCATGTTCCGCCAGCGTGAATTTACGGCGATAGTCGCCCCGGTACATGCCGCCGATCTGCGGCACGGAAACATGGGATTCATCGGCAAAGACAATCGCATTGTCGGGAATGAATTCGAACAGGGTGGGGGGCGGTTCCCCCGGCGCACGCCCCGTCAGATAGCGGGAATAGTTTTCGATGCCGTTGCAATGGCCGGTGGCCTCCAACATTTCGACATCGAAATTGGTGCGTTGTTCCAGCCGCTGCGCCTCCAGCAGCTTGCCCTCACCCACCAGTTGATCGAGCCGTTGCCGCAACTCCTGTTTGATCGAGATGACCGCCTGTTTCAGGGTCGGTTTCGGCGTCACATAGTGGGAATTGGCATAGACCCGGATCTGGTCGAAGGTATCGGTCTTTTCGCCGGTCAGGGGGTCGAATTCCGTGATCGCCTCCAACTCCTCGCCAAAGAACGACAGGCGCCACGCGCGACTGTCGAGGTGGGCGGGAAAGATTTCCAGCACATCGCCGCGCACCCGGAACGAGCCACGCTGAAACGCCTGATCGTTGCGTTTGTATTGTTGGGCCACAAGATCGGCCATGATCTGGCGTTGGTTGTATTCCTGCCCGGCCTTCAGATCGAGGGTCATCGCGCTATAGGTTTCGACCGAGCCGATACCATAGATACAAGAGACCGAGGCGATGATGATCACGTCATCGCGTTCCAGAAGCGCCCGCGTGGCCGAGTGGCGCATGCGGTCGATCTGTTCGTTGATCTGGCTTTCCTTCTCAATATAGGTGTCGGAGCGGGCGACATAGGCCTCTGGCTGGTAGTAGTCATAGAAGCTGACGAAATATTCCACCGAGTTGTCGGGAAAGAACCCCTTGAACTCGCCATAGAGCTGCGCGGCAAGCGTCTTGTTCGGAGCAAGGATGATGGCCGGGCGTTGGGTTTCCTCGATCACCTTGGCCATGGTGAACGTCTTGCCGGTGCCGGTCGCGCCAAGCAGCACCTGATCACGGTCACCGGCATGAAGACCCGAGGTCAGGTCGGCAATCGCGGTCGGTTGGTCCCCGGCCGGTTCAAAATCGGTTTTCATGACAAAGCGATGCCCGCCCTCCAGCTTGGGGCGGCGCGCCACCGCGGGGGTCGGGGCGGTCATCATTGGCATGGTATGGTGATCGGTGTCGGACATGGGGCAGCTCCTTGCGCCCTTAACTTGCCCCCTTTTTGTTCTTTTGCAAGGGCGGTTGCGCCACGGGGCGCGGTGCGGGGCCGGTCATTTGAAAAGATATGGCAAATACCGATTCCACCGGATTCGCTGCCGCATTGTGACAAAAGGTTTCAGAAAGTTGCTAAACCTCGCGCAGAATTGAATTTTTGTATCGCGCCGGATTGGGTGAAGTGTGAGTGTTTACAGCATCTTAATGGTTTGACGCGGAAAACACCCAAATGGGCGCAAGAATTTTCTGCCTGAATCAATTGCCAAGCCACTGACAGCACATGTATTTTCATTTCTGCAAGTATCAGACTTGGCTGTCATTGGGTCGCTTTATCCCATCCCTCGCTCCCCGCGGCACGATTGTCGGCCAAGTCTGGTTTGCACCCCCTCAAATTACCGCAGGCTTCGCCGGTCACCGGTGCTGCAAACGCTTGAACAGCGCCGCGAAATTGCCGATAACCGGGCAAACACCCCGGAGGGACCCAGATGCGTGCACGTATTTTCCAACCCGCCCGCAATGCCATGCAATCGGGCACTGCGAAGACCAAAAATTGGATGCTGGAATATGCGCCGTCCACATCGCGTGAGGTTGATCCGCTGATGGGCTGGACCTCGTCTGTGGATACCCAGACCCAGGTGCGGATGAAGCTTTGACAGCAAGGAATTGGCGCTGGCCTATGCCCGCGATCACGGGATCGACGCGATTGTGACTGAGCCGAAGAAGCGCAAGCCCAACATTCGTGCGCGCGGCTATGCAGAGAATTTTGCCGTTGATCGGCGTGGTCCCTGGACCCACTGAGGCCGACGGCGGCAGCGGGCCGGTGCAGCCCACCCTGCGCCACCAATCAAGCAATATAGTTCGACATATACGGGCGGCCCTCTGGTCGCCCAATTCTTTTGAGGCGCAGCCATGACCATCACCCATCTTGTCACCCATTCCGGCGGATTTCATGCGGACGAACTTTTGTCCTCTGTCATTCTGACGCGTCTCTTTCCCGATGCAGAGTTGAAGCGCAGCCGGGACAAGGCCTGGATCACCCCGGCCAAGGATCGGATCATCTATGATGTTGGTGGCCAGTTTGATGCCGCGCTGCAAATCTTTGACCACCATCAGCGGCCCAATCCCTTGCGCGAAGATGGCCAACCGTTCAGCTCTTTTGGATTGATCTGGGCCCAGTATGGCCGGGACTATCTGCGCGCGATGGCGGTGCCAGAGCAGGATGTCGAGGCGATTCATGGGTCTTTCGACCGTGGCTTTGTGCTGCCGGTCGATCTGCTGGACAATGGCGCGGTCAATGCCGCAGAGGCGGGGCCGCTGTTTGCCGGCCTGACCCTGCCGGTGCTGTTGGAGAGCCTGAAGCCGGTGTTCGATGACCGCGAAGAGGGGGCCGATGATCGGGCGTTTCTGGCGGCGCTTTCCGTGGCGCGTGCCTTTGTCGAGGCGCAAATCGCCCGCCGCGCCGCAAAATACCGGGCAGAGGCCATGGTCATGGCCGCCATCGAAGCCGCCGGAGAGGGCCGCATTCTGGAATTGCCAATGGGGATGCCGTTTCGTGCCGGGGTGGAAAAATCCGGTGCCGACCATCTGTTGTTTGTGATCCATCCGCGCGGCAGCGATTGGGCGCTGACCACGATCCGCACCGGCGACGACACATTTGACACCCGCGCCGATCTGCCTGCGGCCTGGGCCGGGTTGACCGATGCCGCGCTGGAGGCGGCCTGTGGCGTGGCGGGTGCCAAGTTCTGTCACAACGGGTTGTTCATTGCCGTGGCCAGCAGCCGCGAGGCGATTGTGCGCATGGCCGAACTGGCCGTGTCCGAGGCCGCAGCAGCCTAAGCTGTCGCGGCGTTTTCCATAACAGCGCGTGATGTCCTGTCGGGCAAATCTTGATCCCGGCAGGGCACAATCGGCGCGCTGCGCCATTGTATCCATGCCCGGCGTCCGGGTAGCATGTCCGCGACATGGCCATGGAAAACAGTGACATCACAATTGCCCCGGCACCCGCCGATGATCGTCAGGTTGCGGCGCTTTTGACGCGCCATCATGCCGCGATGCGCGCGGGCAGCCCGGAAGAAAGCTGCCATGTGCAAACCGTCGCGGAATTGATGCGGGATGGCGCAGATGTGTATGCCGCCCGGTGCGGTGATACGGTGGTCGCGGTCGGGGCGTTCAAATCGCTGGGCGCGGGCCATGCAGAACTGAAATCCATGCACACCGACGCAGCCCTGCGCGGGCAGGGGGTTGGTCAACGGATGCTGGACGCCATCCTGGCCGCGGCGCAGGCCAAGGGGCATGACCGCATCAGTCTGGAAACCGGCACCGCGGATTTCTTTGCCGCGGCGCGTGCGCTGTATCTGCGCAATGGATTTGCGCCCTGTCCGCCGTTCGGTACATATCGCGACGACCCGCTCAGCGTCTTTATGACCCGGAAATTGTGACGCCGCTTCTGACCCTTGCCCCCGGTGGTGAATTTCGGCAAATAGGGGGCAGCGGTCCCTTAGCTCAACTGGATAGAGCACCTGACTTCTAATCAGGATGTTGAGGGTTCGAGTCCTTCAGGGATCGCCATTTTCAAGCTTGATGAGATGTCATTGCGTTATCGCGCAAGGCTGAGCTGTGTCTGCCTAACAGACATATTATAGCGCACAGCGCCTCTAGCCGATGTTTACATCTCTGGGGGTGCGGGCCTGGAAGAGTGGCAATGAATTCCTGTCACTGAATTTTCGGCTGCTGGTGGGGCTGATGTGCACGGTTGGTTGTTTGGGGCGACTTTGGGCCCCGTGAATTCAGACATTGCCGACAAAACCTATCCTATGTGCGTGCGGCCCTATCGCGGTTTTGGCTGGGATTCCGATAATGCGAGATTATTGGACGCAGCTGTATTCGCAAGGTGACGGCTGTTTTCGTGGAAAAAGTGAGTTGAAAGCGCCCCGGTTGCGCCAGTGCGGGGCAACAAATTGGCCGTGACCCCGACAGCGACCGCCAAACCGCAAAAGTGGCCGGGGTTCGCGGGCACCGAAAGGACCGTCAAAGCGGTGGCAGATTCGGGGGATCGGGTGCTTACCGACACAGAGTGGAACGTGAGCCGCGATCTGTTCATCCGTTGTCGATACAGCGATCTGTGTGTCCGGGGCTTTGGGCCGTCGAGTTTCGGACTGTTAAAAATTTCCCATACAAAAGAATGACTTCTGACTGCCGTTCCCTGCGAGTTTCCAAATATTCACCAACTCTGTTGACAGGTCCGCAATAATATACTGTAATATATCAACGGAGAATAGGAGGAGATTTTCCCATGAAGCTCAAGTTTATTGCAGCGGCTCTGACCGCATTGATCCCCGGTATGGCGCTGGCTGACTGGCCGGAACGGCCGGTGACCATCGTCGTCCCGGCCGGCGCCGGTGGCGGCACCGATGCCACGGCCCGGATGCTGGCCGAACGCCTGAGAGAAAAATTCGGCGTGCCGTTCAACGTCGTCAATCAGGGGCAGGGCGGTGGCGTTGTCGGCATCAACACGATCAAATCAGCAGATCCAGATGGCTACACCATCGGCGTGATCTACAATTTCGCGCATTACGCCCCCATGGGGCAGGCTGATTTCAACGCGGATGATTTCACCGCAATCGCCCAATACAATTTCGACCCTGCCGGCTTTAACGTGCGTGCCGACAGCGAATGGAACACCATCGGCGAGGCGCTGGACGCCATCAAGGCAGCGCCGGATGCCTATTCCATCGCTTGCGGCGGTGGCTGTGGCGGGTCCTGGCCGATTGCGACCGCAACGCTCATGTCGCAATGGGGTGTCGACCTGTCCCAGGTGCGGATTATCGCGGGCCAGGGCGCAGCAGGCGCGTTGCAGGATATGGTCGCAGGTGGCTTTGACGTGGTGCCGACCTCGGTGCCAGAGGCAGGCCCGCTTATCCAGGCTGGCCGGATCAAATCGCTGGCGGTTTTCGGTGATGCTCGGCTGGCGGCCTTCCCGGATATTCCGACACTCGCAGAAGAGGTCGGGCTGGAGCTTTCGCTTGGGGCGTGGCGCGGCGTGGTTGGCCCCATGGGGCTGGATCAGGATGTTGCCGCGGAACTGGAGGCTGCGATTGGCGATATCGTCGAGGATGAGACCTGGCAAAACCAGATGTCCGAACGTGGATTTGGCATTCAGTGGCGTGATGCCGATGGCTTTTCCGAGTTCATGAAATCCGAAGAAATCAGTGTCCGTGAAATCGTGTCTACCCTCGGGCTTTGACATGTGGCCGTGTCGTCAGGGCCGCCCACCGGCCCTGACGACATCCGGCAAACCTGACGAAAGGAAGGTGGATGAAACTTGATGATACACTGAATGGCATTCTGTTTCTGGCGCTTGGGCTTTGCATCGCGCTTTATGCGCAGACCCTGCAGAAGCAGCCGCAAATCGAATATGGGTCCGGCTTTCTGCCGGGCATTGTGGGAACAGGAATGGCGTTGGCGGGGCTGGCCCTGATCCTGCGCCGTGTCTTGACCGGGGCCGGGGGTGTTTCCGGTTTGGTCGCCTTCAAATGCAACGGGCGGCGCGGGGCCATGGGTGTTGGCCTCTTTGTCGGAACGATCCTGATCTATATCCTTCTGGCGCAGACCATCGGATTTCTGTTGCTGGCACCGTTTCTGATCTTTGGTCTCGTTTTCTGGTTTGAACGGCTTTGGAAACTTGCGGCATTGGTCGGGGTGTTTGGCACGCTGGCGCTGCACAGCTTTTTCTATCAGATCATGCAAGCGCCGCTGCCCTGGGGAATTTTGACCAAATATTCCGGGGTGCTCACATGGTAGCCTTTAACTCTCTCATGCTCCTGCTGGAGCCGTCGACCATGTTGGTGATCATCGGCTGTGCGATCTATGGCTTGGTCGTTGGGGCGATCCCCGGCTTCACAGCGACAATGGCCGTCGCGCTGCTGGTGCCGATGACCTATTTCCTCGATCCGGTGCCCGCGCTGGCCGGTATTGTCACATTGGCGGCGATGGCCATTTTTGCCGGCGATATTCCCGGCGCGTTGCTGCGGATGCCGGGCACGCCTGCCTCGGCCGCTTATGCCGATGAATCCTTTCAGATGGCGCGGCGCGGCGAGGCGGAAACTGCCCTCGGCACCAGTCTTGTTGCCTCGGCCCTTGGCGGGATCTTTGGCGCGCTTTTGTTGATTTTTGCGGCGCCGGCACTGGCAGAAATCTCGCTGAGCTTTTCCAGCTTCGAATATTTCTGGTTGGCCTGTCTGGGGCTTGTCGCGGCAATTGCCGCTTCGAACGCCACACCGGCCAAGGGGGCGATATCGCTTTTCATCGGCTTGACCATTGGCATGGTCGGGTTGGACCCGGTGTTTGGACAGCAACGGTTTACCTTTGGCAATGTGAACCTTGTTGGTGGGTTGGCGTTTATCCCGGTGTTGATCGGTTTGTTCGCCGTATCCGAGGCGTTTCGCTTTGGCGCATCCCCCGTCGCGCGCCCCGAAATGCTGCCGCTGAAACCCGCGGCCATGTTCAAGGGCGTCTTTGGTCATATTGGCCGGCTGAAACTGCCAATCCTGCGCGGCGGGATCATTGGTTCGGTGGTTGGCGCGATACCGGGCGCAGGCGCAGATATCGCAGCCTATATCTCTTATGCGGTGGCGCGGCGTCTGTCGCCGAACAAGGATAAATTCGGCACCGGCACGGTGGACGGCATCGTTCCGGCAACCGCCGCCAACAATGCCGCCGTCGGGGGCGCGTTGATCCCGGCGACCGTGTTCGGCATCCCCGGCGACAGTCTGACGGCGGTGATCATTGGCGTGCTGTACATGAAGGGGCTTAATCCGGGGCCGACGGTCTTTCTGATGCAGCCGACGTTGCTCTATGCGGTTTTCATCGCCTTTCTGATTGCCAATATCGTGCTTGTCCCCTTTGGTTTTGGCGCAATCGTGATGTTTCGCCGCATCCTTTCGGCACCGCCGGGCGTGGTGATGGCGCTGGTCATCATGGCCTGTATCGTTGGTGCGTTCGCTGTGGAAAATACCACATTCGCGATTGCGGTGATGCTTGGGGCGGGGCTGTTGGGATATTACCTTGAGGAAAATGAATTCCCCTTGGCGCCGGTCATTCTTGGGATCGTGCTTGGCCCAATCCTCGAATCCACGTTTCTGGCATCACTGGCCAAGAGCCAGGGCGCCTTTACCGAGTTCTTTTCGCGTCCCATCGCAGGAACTTTGGGCGCGACAACTATCGCATTGGTCATTGCTCCCTTAGTGTACGTCCTGATCAAAAGTCGAAGGCAAGCCACATGAGTATCGAGCGCCCAGAAAGCCGTTCATCCGCAGTATACCTCGACATCGAGGAAAAGATTGTCACGCTTGTTATCGCGCCGGGGCGCCTGGTGACGGAACAGAACCTCTGTGATCTGAGTGGCTATGGCCGCACGCCCGTGCGCGAAGCCGTGCAGAAGCTGGAACGTGACATGCTGGTTTCGGTCATGCCCCGGCGTGGCATCCTGATCGAGCCGATTGATGCGCAACGCGCCATCAAATCGCTGGATGTGCGCCGTCGGCTTGAGCCGTTTCTGACAGAACGCGCTGTGCGCAATGCCGATGACACAGAGCGCTGGCGCTTCGGGCAACTTGCCGAACGGATCGAGGAATTGGGCGCTGCCGGGGACACCCATGCCTTCATGGCTCTGGACCGGGAATTGAACAATCGCGTCGCCCAGGCGGCCCGCCATGACATCGCCTGTCGTGTGGTTTTCCCGCTGCACGCGATTTCGCGGCGGATCGGCTATCTTCTGGCGCGCGAGACCAATGCCGGGCCGGGCAATGCCGTCGATACCCACAGCCGCATGGCGCGGGCCTTGGCCGCGGGGGACACCGAAGCGGCATTGAAAGCTTTGGACGAAACTTTTGAAACCTCACAATCCACCGCCTTGCGCGTGGAAGAAATGGTCAATCGAGGACAAATCGCCTTCGAATTAGCCTGAACAGTCGAAACTTCACCACCTTTGCCTGCGGGCAACACCGGACCTTGCGGCCGGTGACAGAATTCTTATGTCAAATGAAAGGACAGCCTATGTTGATGCCACGTAAAAAGACCCCCGATCTGACCGTTCCACTGGTGACAGGGGAGACATTCAAATTGTCCGAAGAAGCGAATGAACGCGGCACTGTCATTTGCTTTTATCGCGGGCTGCATTGCCCGATCTGCGCCAATTATCTCAAGGAACTGGAACGTCTGACCCCAGAGTTTGCCGAACGCGGTATCGGGACTGTGGCCGTTTCGACCGACGTGGAAGAACGCGCCAAAGCGATGGCGGAAAAGGTCGGCATGTCCAACCTGCGGCTGGGCTACGGTTTGTCGATCGAAGACGCCCGCAGCTGGGGGCTTTATATTTCGACGTCGCGCGGGAAATCCTCGCTTGGGATTGTTGAGCCGGACCTGTTTTCCGAGCCTGGTGTTTTCCTCGTTCAGCCCGATCGCGCATTGTATTATATGTCGGTCCAGACGATGCCATTCGTGCGTCCGCATTTCAACGAGCTGCTGGCAGCGGTCGATGGCGCCATGGCGGCCAACTATCCGGCGCGCGGCGAAGTTCAGGCCGACTGAACCCGCACGCACCGGACATCATACGAGGGTACACACATGATCCGCTTTTACGCCTGGCCAACCCCGAACAGCCGCAAGGTTTCCATCTTGCTGGAGGAACTGGGTCTGCCATATGACACAATTGCCGTGGATATCGGCAAGGACCAGCAATTCGCGCCAGAGTTCCTTGCCATCAGCCCGAACAACAAGATCCCGGCGATCCATGATCTCGACACAGATCAGAGGATATTCGAGTTTGCGGCAATCATGATCTATCTGGCCGAACGTCACGGCCGGTTCTTGCCCTCTGATGGCCCGGCCCGTTCCGACGTGCTGCAATGGCTGATGTGGCAGATGGGCGGGCTGGGCCCGATTGCGGGGCAGGCGCACCATTATCTCAAATTCAATCCCGGCGCGTCGGACTATGCCGCAGAGCGGCTTTCCACAGAACTGGCGCGGCTTTATGGGGTTCTGGACCGGCAGCTGGCGGAAAATGATTTTGTGGCTGGTGCGTATTCGATTGCCGACATGGCAATCTGGCCCTGGGTCTCGCGCCATGAATGGCACCAGGTGGACCTTGGCAACTATCCCAATGTGCGGCGCTGGTATCAGGCCATTGCTGCACGCCCCCAGGTCATTCGCGGATACCATGTGCCGCATGACGCTGGCGCGATCCCGGCGGGCTGACGCCATGACCCACATGCTGGAGGTTCTGGGCCGCGCCAATTCGATCAACGTGCAAAAGGTCATGTGGTGCGCGGCCGAGCTGGATCTTGCCGTGACGCGGCACGACATCGGCGGCGCATTTGGCGGCACTGACAATGCGGATTTTGCCAAGTTGAACCCGAACCGGCAAATCCCCGTCCTGACGGACGGGGATTTTGCACTTTATGAATCCAACGCCATTGTCCGGTATCTTTGCGCCAACTATGGGGCAGGGTGGCAGCCGGGGAACCCAAAGGATCTTGGCACCGCCAATCAATGGATGGATTGGTATCTTACGACGATGCACCCGCCGATGACGACGCTGTTCTGGCAATTGGTGCGCACTGCAAAGGCGGATCGCGATGACGCCGCTATCGCAGGGGCATTTGCCACCTGTTGCGCGTTATGGGCCCAGGTTGACCGGCATCTGAGCGAACGGGCCTATCTGTTGGGGGGTGACATCTCGATGGCTGATATACCCTTGGGGTGTTCGGCCTATCGCTGGAATGCGCTGGACATTGACCGCCCGGCTTTGCCCGGACTTGACGCGTGGTACAAGCGGCTTTGTCAACGAGCGGCGTACCGCGACCATGTCATGTTGCCGCTGACCTGAACTGTCCCGGACGCGCGCCCGATGTGGCCTGCGTCCGGGTCATTGTTTCGGGGGCCGTCCAATCAGGATCAGGCCGGAAGCGCGTTGTGGCAGGTGTTCAACAGCCATTGCCCATCGCGCCGTTCCCAGACCTGGGTTGTCACCGCTTTGGTGTCAAAAACACTGTCGGTTTCCAATGCGCGGGTCTGTTGGATCAGATCGCCAATCATCACCGCCGTGTCGCCGAGAACCCGAATGTTCAGGTTGTCCCGTTTGACAGACAAAAAGCGGAACCGGTCGCGCACGCCGGCCAGATAGCCGTCTTTGCCGTCAATTCCGCCGTGAAGATGAACATGGGCCAGGTTGTCGGCCAGGATCTGGCCCAATCCCTCGACGTCGCCACGCATCAGGGCGTCACAGCGCGCGGCCTCTGCTTGTTTCAATTCAACGATCGGATCAATCGTGTCAGCCATTTTCAGTCCTTTTTCAGGTTGGGGGGAGGGAGGGAAATCTCAGGCGATTTGGCCCAGGAAACTTTGCGTGCGGGCGTGGCGCGGCGCATCGAAGAAGCCAACCGGGTCGTTTTCTTCAATGATCTCGCCGTGATCCATAAAGATCACCCTGTCCGCGACCTTGCGGGCAAAGCCCATTTCATGGGTCACGCAAATCATCGTCATCCCGTCCGAGGCAAGGTCGATCATCGTATCGAGCACCTCGCTGACCATTTCCGGGTCAAGCGCCGAGGTCGGTTCGTCAAACAACATGATCTGTGGTTGCAGGCAAAGTGCCCGGGCAATCGCGACCCGCTGTTGCTGGCCGCCGGACAATTGCGCCGGGTATTTGTCGGCCTGTTCGGGAATGCGCACCCGGTCCAGGTAATGACGCGCGATTTTTTCGGCTTCGGTGCGGTCCAGCCCACGCACCTTGATCGGCCCCAGAACGCAGTTCTGCAGGATCGTCATATGCGGGAACAGGTTGAATTGCTGAAACACCATCCCGATTTCGCGTCGATTTTCACGCACCCGCGCCGGCGAAGAAGACAGCTTTGTCCCGTTCACCTCGATTGTGCCGCTCTCTATTGATTCAAGCTGATTGATGCATCGGATCAAGGTGGATTTGCCCGACCCCGAGGGGCCGCAAATCACGATCCGTTCGCCGCTGTGTACCGTAAGATCCACGGATTTCAGCGCCTGAAACGCCCCATACCATTTCTCGATACCCACAAGACGGACGGCGGGAGGAGCCTGCACCTTTGGTGCAGACCCGGGTTTTGATGGCATGTTCGCCGAGGACAGGGCGTTCATTTGGTTTCCACACCGGAAAAGTCAGGCAAGGATTCTTCGAACCACTTCTGGTAAACCTCTTCCAATTGGCCGCTGGCCTTCAGATCGCTCAGGAACGTATTGACGTAAGCCAGCATTTCGTCGGCTTCCGGGTGCACACCCAGCGCCAGAATAAAGCGGTTCATTTCGAATTTTTCTTCGAATTTGCCCGGCGCGATCTGGTGAATCTGCTTCATGCCGATATTGGAAACGCCGATGGCTTCGACCTGACCGCTCAGCAGCGCCTGAACCGCGCTCACATCATCGTCAAAGCGGCGGATGTCGGTGTCGGCCGGGGCGATCTTTGTCAATGTCGCGTCCTGACCGCTGGCGCGGGTCACGCCAATCACATGGCCGGAAAGATCTGCGGCGGTGGTCATCGCAAGATCCTTTGGGCCGAAAATGCCGATGCGCACGGCGGCGTAAGGTTCGCTGAAATCCACCTTCTTGGCGCGATCTTCGGTAATCGCCAGCGACGAAATCAAAAGATCGACCTGGCCGCTGAGAAGATAGGGAATGCGATTGGGTCCGGTGACCGGCACGATGGTCAGGTCAACGCCAATCCGATCAGCCAGCAGCGCCGCAATGTCTGCGTCATAGCCGTCTGGTTCATTGTCGGAATTCATGAAGCCCACTGGCGGGAAATCCACCAACATACCGACCTTGATCAGGCCCTCTTGCTGGATTTCGGAAATCTCCTGCGCCTGGGTCGGTGCGGTGCCAAACAGGCCCAGCACCATGGCCGCGGACAGGGCGATCAAACCGCGTGTCATTGAACGTTTCATAGTTTCTCCTCCGTTAAAAAATGGTCGTGGCTTATCGTGCCGCGATCCGGTCAAATCGGGTTTCCAGCCGCCGCGCCGCCAGGGACAGCGGCCAGCACAGCAGGAAATACAAAACCGCGACCAGGCTGATCACCAGAAAGGGTTTGAAGGTGGCGTTGCTGATGATCTGGCCGCGCGGGTCAATTCGGTGAAACCGATGATCGACGCCAGCGACGTGCTCTTGATCAATTGCACCAGAAACCCGGTTGTCGGGGCGGCGGCAATGCGGGCGGCCTGGGGCAGGATCACGTCCTTCATCCGGGTGACATAGCCATAGGCCAGCGCATCCGCGGCCTCGCCCTGGCCGGACGGCACCGCCTGGATGGAACCGCGCCAGATTTCACCCAGAAAGGCGGCGGCGTGCAGCGCCAAGGCCACGGCAGCGGCCAGCCAGGCATTGGTTGGCAGCCCGATGATGTTCAGACCGAAGTAGACGATGAACAATTGCATCAACAGGGGTGTGCCCTGGAACACCCGGATGAAACCCACCGCAAACAGCCGCGCAACGCCCAGACGTGACACCCGCATCAATGCGATGGCCAATCCGCCAACGGCCCCGCCGGCAAAGGCAATCAACGACAGCGCAATGGTCCAGCGCAGCGCAAGCACGATATAAATAACCTCGTTGGTCCCGAATTCACGTATCATGACGCCCCCCTACCGGTTGACGGGATAGGCAAAACAAAGCCGCCCGATGCCCGCAAAAATGGTGGAAAAAAGTATCGACAACGCCAGATAGATGACCGTTGTCACCAGGTAGACTTCGAAGCTGGCAAATGTGAGCGAGTTCAGATCATTGGCCGCTGCGGTCAGGTCGGTTGCCGAAATCGCCGACACCACGCTGGACCCCAGCATCAAGAAGATGAACTGACTGGTCAGCGCCGGATAAACTGCCCGAAGCGCCGGTTTGATCACGACGTATTGCAGCACTTGTAGCCATGACAGGCCAATGGCCTGCGCCGCTTCGATCTGGCCTTTGCTGATGGATTTGATCCCGGCGCGGATGATCTCTGTGCCATAGGCGCCAAAGTTGATGGTCAGGGCCAGAAGCGCGGTTGTATTGGGCGACAGCCGAATGCCAAGCGCAGGCAGGCCGAAAAAGATAAAGAAGATCTGCACCAGAAACGGCGTGTTCCGGATCAGTTCGACATAGATATCGACGCAGAGCCGCAGCGGTCGCGGTCCTGATGTTTTTATTGCGGCACCGACAAGCGACACCACCAGCCCAAGTGACATCGCCGCGACCGACATCTGGATTGTGAACCAGACACCGACCAAGAGCATGTCGAGCGCATTGAATACTGGTGCAAAGTTGAACTGATACACCTGTTCCCCCCTTTTTGTGCGCCGTTCCCAAATGGAAGCGGCCATTGGCGGTCTGCTCCTCCGCAGACGTGTAAAACTGTCCGTTTGACTCGGGCGTTTTGCGGCCAGATCGCGGACATTTCCCCATGATACACGTTAATATATCAGCGTATATTTACTGATCTTGTCAACTGGTAATGTCCAGGATTCCCACAGGCGCTGGGTAAGGCGCTGAGATTTATGTGGAATTATGGGCAAATTCTTTTGCCGTAGCTGGGGGTAAGTGAACGTCGCCATCCTGCCGGCTGACGGCTGGGGTGCGGCCCTTCGTGTTCGCCTTGGTCGGTGTGCCCTGTTTCAGGCGGCGGTTTTTACCGGTGCGAGGCATCTGTTTTTGGGGGGCATTCGATGCGTCGTTGCGGGTTCCCGCAAAATTCCTGCGTGCATCGCAGCTACGGCCACGCGGCAAACGATTTATGGCTTGTCCGCAACCGGTTGCACGTCAGCAGCCGATCGAAAGGTGAACAGATCGCCCCAACAAGAGAAACCTGACCCGACACATTGGCAGATCCATCATGGCACAGAACATCATCGCGACCCCAAGAGGTGTTCAGCCGGTAAAAGCCGAAGCAATTGGCGCGGATCGGCCCCCGCTGCGCGGGATAAGGGTGCGGTTCTCTTTGGCGGTCGCACATTGACGGCACATTCAGGTAGCACAGGCCGGGACACCACTGGCTCGGACACCACTGGCCCGGACACCACTGGCCCCGAACCATTGCCGGGCGGAACGCAGAGCCCCGTGCAAAAAGCGCATCTTTCGCGTTCGGCGGTTGGGTTCGAAATGGCCGCACCGCGCGGGATGTGCTGCGCGCCCCACACCCCGCCCACACCCAAAAACCGGCCAGATATTAAGAGGTTAAATTGATAAACAGTTCAGAATATGTTCAACTGGTGACATCCAAAGAGGGAGGGTGTGCTCTTATGCCAAACGCAGAAGAGGCTTTGGATTGCTATTTGTCGATTGCGCAGGCCATTGCCGGTCCGACAGATTATGAACTGGTTCTGGAAAATTTTGCCAACCGTCTGCGCGCGTTGATTGCGCATGATCACCTCGACATTGTGCTTCTGCATCCCAAGGGCACGCAGATTTGTTACGAGGCTTGCATGCACACGTCATGGAGCCACACACAAAACCCGGCAAAACCAACCGAGGAAAGCCCGATCCGTGACGTGTTGCGCGGCGACGTGGCGCATATTCTGACCGATGATGCCTGGACCGATCCGGTGTTTCATTTCGAAGGATCAGACAGCAAACCGATTTTCGAAGCCAACCTGCGCAGCCGCATCGTGGTGCCCTTGCGTGTGCAGGGCGAATTGATCGGCTCGCTTGCCATTTCGAGCCACAAAAAGAACTTCTACAGCGAAGAACTGCTTGTGCTGGCGCAAGGTGCTGCGGATCTTGTTTCGGCCTATCTGTTTGCACTGGAACGCGGCAAAGAGGCCAAGGAATCCGCCGTAACCGAGCTTGAGGCGACGGGGCGCGAACGCACCTTGCGCATTGGGGCGCTTCGCCTGACCGAAGGGATGGAGCGTGAACGCCAGCGGCTGGGGATGGATCTTCATGATCAGACGCTGGCCGACCTGTCGCGTATTCGACGGCGGATGTCGCGGATTGAGGGCGGCTCAAAGGCTGCGATGGACGAAATTGCCGCCATCCAGGGTGAATTGGACCATTGTCTGGACGAGGTCCGCGGTATCGTAGAGGACATGAAGCCCGGTGTATTACAGCTTTTCGGGTTTGCGGATGCCGTGGATGCGCATTTGCAGCGCTGTCTCAAGAACATGCATCGCCCGATGGAGATGCATGTGGATGATGCCTCTGATGGCAAGATGGATGACCTGCAAAATACCGTGCGCACCGCAGTATACCGGATTGTCCAGGAGGCCGTGAACAACGCGCTGAAACACGGCGAATGCAGCCGGCTTGACGTGCGGATTGCCCAGGCCGGGACCAATATGACCGTGACAATCGACGACAATGGCACAGGTATTCAGGACGCTGATTTGCAGTCGCAAAGTGGCATCAGCAATATCAAAACCCGCACGGATCTGATTTCCGCGCAGGTCTTTTTCGAACGCCCCGATGGGCCGGTGGGCACACGGGTCAGGATCGTGGTTCCGATGAATGCAGGGCAGGTCGAAAGTGACATCACATAACTTTTTGAAGCGGGGCATTGCATGCGGCTGTTGATTGCTGAGGACGACAAACTGCACCGGACTTTCCTGGAAAGTCTGGCACGCAATACCTTTGCCGAATTGGAAGAGCTGACCCTGACCAGTGACGGATCGGGCGCGATCGAGGCGTTCAAGTCTTCGCAATACGATTGTGTTCTTCTGGATCTGCAAATGCCCAAGGTCACGGGCGTTGATGTTGCAAAATCAATCTGGGCCAAAGCGCGGCAACGAAGATCCTGTTTTGGTCGAACTACACCGAAGAAGCCTATATTCGCGGTATAACCAAGATCGTGCCAGAGGCCGCCGTCTATGGCTATATCCTCAAATCCGCGCCGGATAAGCAGCTGAAGCTTGCCTTGCAGGGCGTCTTTGTCGCGGAACAATGTGTCATCGACCGCGAGGTGCGGGGCGTCCAGCAAAGGGCGGGCAATCGGTTGTCGGGTTTGAGCGAGCTAGAGTTCGAGGCGCTTGTGGATCTGTGCCTTGGCCTGACGGACAAGGCGATGGCAGCCCGGCGCAACGTGTCCTTGCGCGGTGCACAAAGCAGATTGCAAAGCCTTTATCAGAAGCTCGGGCTGGACAAGGTCGACATCCCCTCCGGTGCCTGGGGGGCGAGCTTCAATTCGCGCACGCGCGCGATTTCCCTGGCGTTGACACAGGGCATTTTGAACGCCGATACATTGCGCCGCGAAGAGGAAAAGCTTCAGGCGTGGTTGGCGCAATCATCGACCTGAGCCACCGGGCGCCGAAGTTCTGCGGGTTCCCGCATTTATGATGCGCGACCCTACGCATACCGTGGGTTTCATATCTTCTACTCCTTCTCTCAGAACAACTGGCTGTTTTGGATTTGATCCAGCGCAGTAGCAAAAGGGAGAAGCTCGATGCCGTTTGTGAACATCCGCATTGTGAAACAAGTTATAGAAAAAGACCCCGATGGCATTAAGGCCAAGGTGCAGGCTGACGTCACCGCATCTTTGGCAGAAGCCGCTGGAATCCCTGCTGAAAACGTCTGGGTGACGTTTGATGAAATTGATGAAGGCGATTGGTTCGCCGGCGGCGTGCGGGTCAAAGAGCTGAGGGCGGGCTCATGACAATCGAGGTCCGTACCAAGGGGATGCATGTCATTGTCGACGCCGAAGCGGTGCTTGAAAAAGTGGCCGGCGGTTTCCTGTTCACCGAAGGCCCGATTTGGCATCCGGTGGAAAAGCATCTGACGTTTTCCGACATTCCCGGAAACGAAATGTTCCGGCTGGATTCGGATGACAAGGTGACATCGTTCCGCAAGCCAAGCCACATGGGCAACGGCAACACCTATGACGCGCAGGGCCGGTTGCTGACCTGTCAGCACGCGAACAGTGCGGTCACACGGACCGAGGCCGACGGATCAATAACGACGCTGGCCACCCATTTCGACGGCAAAGAATTGAACAGCCCAAATGACATCGTGGTGCGCAAGGATGGGCTGATCTACTTTACCGATCCGACCTATGGGCGCCTGGATTATTTTGGCGTTGAACGCGACCTCGAAATGGGCGCGCAGGGGGTGTATTGCGTGACACCTGATGGCAAGACGATCACCCGGCTTGCGGATGATTTTGCCCAACCGAACGGGCTGTGCTTTTCACTCGATCACAGCGCGCTTTATGTGAATGACACCGAGCGCAAGCACATTCGGAAATTCGACATTGCCGAAGACGGCTCTGCGACGGGCGGCGACGTCTGGGTCGATGTGACCGTAGGCGAGGGCGAAGGCCATCCCGACGGTATGAAGATCGACAGCAGGGGCAATGTTTATTGCACCGGTCCGGGTGGGGTTCATGTGATTACCCCGATGGGCGAAACGCTGGGTGTGATCCGCATGGCAGAGTTCACTGCGAACTTTGCATGGGGCGGCGAAGATCTGCGGGATCTCTATTTCACGTCCTCGACATCGCTGTACCGCATCAAGGTCAAAACGCCGGGTCTTGCGCTGTTCTGATCTGGCCTCGACACTGCATGCCTTTTGCCGCGGCAATCCGAAACGGGGTCTTCTGGCCCCGTCTTTTCAACCCACAAATGCACTAAAGGGAAAAGAAACATGGCACATGTGATGCCCGACCTGTTCAAAATCGACGTCTCTGGTCACGCGGTGACCCATGCGCGCGCGGAAATGATTGCGCGTGGCAAGGTGGTCACCACCGACGAGCCGCCAGAGCGTGGCGGGACAGATCTTTTTGCGACACCGCTTGAGACGATGTTGTCGTCTTTTCTGGGCTGCACGAATGTCATCACGAACTATGTGGCAGGCGTTCTCAAAATTGAACTGCGCGGTATGGAATTCGATGTATGCGGTCATTTTGACACCCGTGGGGTGTTCGGCAAGGCAGAGATCGGCACACCGTTTCCGGTGATTGAGCTGAAGGTCATTCTCGACACCGATGCCGATGATGCACAGATCGCGAAGCTGGCAAAAATCGTGGGCGAGAAATGCCCGGTTTCGGTTTTGCTGCGTCGGGCGGGCTGTGACATTCAGGAAAGCTGGGTCCGCAAGTAAGGGCGGCTTGGCATCACAAAACGATTTTGCGGATGTGCCCTGTCTTGGTGCGGGTTTCCGCAAAGTCACGGCGCGATCCCCCGTGCCGAATTATTTAAAGGATCGTTAAGCAACGATTAAGCGACACCGTCAATCCGGCATTTTTTGCGGTCACAAGACCGCCCGGAAAATGGGTCGCTGCTAAGGGAGGCCGCCTTGCATCTGCAAATGCGGTAAAACACAAAAGGGAGAGGTTTAACAATGAAACTCGTCAAAACGCTATGTGCAAGCGCCTTGGTCGCGGCGGCCACACTGGTCGCGCCGACACTATCCATGGCAGAGGAAATCAACCTCAAATACCATGCGTATACCGGCAAAGGCCCGTCCAACCTGGCGACGCGCTGGTTCATGGATGAAGTTGAAAAGCGCTCGGACGGCAAGGTCAAATTCACCCGCATTTTCGGCGGCGCACTGGGTAAGCTTTCGGGCCAGCCAGAAAACATCAAGGTCGGCGCATTTGACATGGGGGAATTCTCTCCGGTCTATAACCCCGGTCTGTTTCCGCTGGCGAACGTGACATCGCTGCCGTTCATGACCGAAAATCCGATGGCCCATGTTCAGGCCGGTCACGATCTTTTCCAAACACCGGCGGTCGAAGCTGAATTCACCGCGATGAACCAGAAGTACCTGTTCCCGGGGCAGTGGGGGTCGATCCAGCTGCTGTCGCATGATCCGATCCGCACGATTGCCGATCTGAAGTCTGCCAAGATCCGTGCGCATGGTGGTGCGGCCGAGATCCTGAAAGAGCTGGACATCACTGTTTACGGTATCCCATGGGGTGAACTGCCCGCCGCCGCAGAACGCCGCGTTGTGACCGCCGCGATCATCGGTGCCCCTGCGGATGCCTATGCCTTTGGGTTTGGCGAAATCTTCAGCTACTGGGACGATGTGGATTGGTTCTACTTCCCGATGCCGGTGTCCATGAACCTCGATACCTGGAATGCCCTTCCGGACGATGTGAAGGCCGTGATCGAAGAAGTCAGAGACGAAACCGTCGCCCAGGCCCGCAACCTTCTTGAGGAAGCCGAAGTTGAAGCGGTTGCCGCGCTGAAAGAGCAGACAGAAATCGTCAAGCTGGACGAAGCTGAACAAGCCAAGATGCAGGGCGTGCGTGACGCGGCATGGCAGAGCTGGGTCGAGGCCCGCGAAGCAGATGGTCTTGCCGGTCAAGCGGTTCTGGACGACTTCCTGAAGCTTCTGAAAGAGCACGGCGGCTGAATTCAGCTGCACTGGACCAGACATATCGTCTGATCATTCAACGCGCCGCCCAAAATACCTGAACAGGCTGTGGGCGGCGCGACGATTTCGAAACACCGCTGCGCAGTGCGGGGCCGGCCTTGGCCCGATGCGGATCGCGATGTGTTCCGCCTGTTCGAATGCCTGTGATTTGAGGGAGGGACGTCTCAATGACAAATTTGGCCAGCAGCACCTTGGCGGTGCAAAGAAAGCTGGAGGAAATCGCCTGTTATGCGTCGGCCATGGCCGTTGCGATAATGATGACCATCACCGTACTCGAAGTTTTTGCACGGGCCCTGTTTTCCATAAGTTTGCCCGGCGCTTATGAGTACGTCAGTTTGATGTTTGTGTATCTGATCTATCTGGGCCTGGGATATTCCCAACGCCATGACGCCCATATCACTGTGGGTATCCTGTACGATCACTTGCCCCGTGGCCTTCGAAAGGCTGTCGAGGGTGTCTACCTTCTTGCTGCGTTTTTGTTCTTTGCCATCCTGACCTGGACAAGCGCGGAATCCGCATGGACCAACTATGTCATGGGCGACACTGTCCTGGGCATTGTCGAAGTGAAAACCTGGTGGGCCCGTGCGGGTATTCCGGTTGGCCTGGCGCTGTTCTCGCTCCGGTTTCTGACGCAGTTGATCCATTTGATCACCAGAGACGAGCTGTTTGAGGAAACCGGACAAAATGATGTCCCGCAAAACGACCCCGCTGAAGATGAGGCAATGCCATGATTGAATCACTGCAATTACCGTTTGTGATTGGGATGGTCGCGGTCCTTATGGTCATGCGTGTTCCCGTGGGCATTTCATTGTTGATTTCAGGTGCCACCGGATTTGCGTTCATTCGCGGGACAACAATCACCTTTGACGCCATCGGCGGGCGGTTGTTCGACATCGGGTCGGGATATGCGCTGAGCGCGGTGCCGCTGTTCCTTCTTATGGGGCATGTCGCGGCCAAGGCTGGCATCACGCAGGACATCTATCGGGCGACGCGCGCCTGGTTGGGGCATCTCAAGGGCAGTGTGGTGATTTCCACGACGGTTGCGGCAGTTGCCTTTGCCGCGTGTTCCGGGTCGACAACGTCGTCGACTGCGGTGTTCGGGCGTGTCGCGATCCCGGAAATGCTGCGTCTCAAGGTGAACCGCAAACTGGCCGCTGGCTGTGTGGCCACGGTGGGCACGCTTGCCGGTATGATCCCGCCTAGCATCAACTTGATCGTATACGGGATTATCGCGCGGGAATCTGTGCCCAAGCTGTTGATCGCCGGCATTGTTCCGGGGTTGCTGACGGCGTTTGCATACCTTGTGATGATCTATATCCGTGTGAGCCGTAACCCCGACATGGCGCCGGCCCTGCCCAAAGCCGGGATCGAAGAGCGTTTGCAATCTTTGAAAGGCGTCTGGAGCTTTCTGGTACTTGGCAGCGTCGTGATCGGCGGCATCTATGCTGGCATCATCACCCCGACAGAAGCCGGTGCAATTGGGGCCATCGGATCTTTCCTGATCGCATTGCTGCGCAAACGGATGTCCTTTGCGGTTTTGAAAGAGGTCTTTCTTGACACCGCGCAGACCACATCGGTGATCTTCATCATTCTCGTCGGGGCCTTGATCTTCTCGTCCTACCTGGCGGTAAGTGGCGCATCGGGGGCGGTGTCCGAATATATCGTCGGTCTTGATATGTCGATGATGGGCATTGTCTGTATCTATGTCCTGCTCTTGCTGGTGTTGGGCTGTATGGTTGATCCGGTGTCGGTGATGTTCCTGACCGTGCCGATCTTTGTGCCGCCGCTGATCGAACTGGGCGCGCATCCGATCTGGTTGGCGATTGTTGTGGTCAAAACGCTGGAGATCGGATTGATCACACCCCCGGTCGGATTGAATGCCTTTGTTCTCAAAGGGGTCGCACCGTCCTTCTCATTAAAAGAGATTTTCGGCGGTATCTGGTGGTTCCTGCAGGTTGAGGTGATCACCTTGCTGATGATCCTCTTCATTCCGGTCATCGCGACCTTCTTGCCCGAACTGGCCTATGCCAAATGACGGCGTGATCTTCGCCCTTTAAGCGCACCAGATGCGGCCAATGATTTGGGTGGTTTCCCGATCGTTGGCCGCATTTGTTTTGGGGGCAGGGTGGTGGTGCTCGTCCTAGCGCAGGACCAGCTCTGCCGGAAAAGAGGTTTTCAGAACCTGTTCTGTGGGCGAGGTGGCGGAAATCAAGGCAATGGCGCTTTCGACCAAAGGTTCCACCGGCACCCTGATTGTCGTCATGCCGCCATTTATCCATTGATAAAATGACGGATCGCCATAGCCCACAAAGGCCGGCTGACTGTCGTTTGCGCCCAGGCTGTCCATGAAGGCACTGAGCGCGCCGTTCGAGATTTCGAAACCGCCACAGACCAGGGCCGTCGCCTGGCGCGACGTCAGGATTTCGGCGGCATTGCTGCGGCCCATTTCGAAAGAGGGTGTTCCTGTTCGGATCAATTCAGCAGGGGTTTCCAGTCCAAGATCATGCGCACCGGCCAGAAACGCCGCAAGGCGGCCTCGGCCGCTCGACAGGGTTTCGTCCGCCCCGATATAGGCAATGCGGCTGTGCCCGGCCTGTGCCAAATGCGCCACCGCCGCGATGATGGCGGGGGAATCTTCGACAAGGATTGACGGGTTCGGGGTCGGGCTTTCGCGTCGGCGGATCAGCTCGATCAACCGCATGGAATCCGGCGGCGACACCTTGGCGGGTGTATCCCCGGGTGCGGGAACCATCACCACACAAGCGGCCTGAATTTCGCGCAGCCGGTCAAGCGCCTGTTGTTCCGTTTCGATATTGTCATTGGTCAAATGAATGACAAGCTGCAAGGCATGCGCATCACAGGCGAGGGCCATTGCATTGGCAAAACGCGCATAAAATTCGTTGACGATATTGGGCAGAACCAAGCCGACAATCTTGGCCCCATCCCCCCGCATTGCCATCGCAGCGGCGTTTTTCACATAGCCAAGCTCACGTGCGCGATTTTGAACCGCGTCTCGCGTTTCTTTTAGGACATTCGGGTTGTTCGACAGCGCGCGCGAGACTGTCATGTGAGAAATGCCAAGGTCCTTGGCAATCGATTTGATGGTGACGCGGGTCAAAGCGGATACCTTTCAAGACTTCGGTTTACTAGCATTTAGTTTGGGATGTGTCTTGACAGAAAAAGGTGCTTTATCCTAGATGTTCACGTGAACATAGTATGGACCCACGCCAAATGACCCAGGCACTGGAACAGAGATGCAAAGACCTGATCGTGGATCTGGGGCTTGGCCGTATCTCGGAAATTACGTCGATTGTACCGCTGACGGGGGGGGTTGCCTCTGACATCGCGCGTGTTGCGGTGGGGGACGCGCAGTATTGCGTCAAGTTTGCCTTGCCCAAGCTCAAGGTCGCTGCGGATTGGCGCGCGCCCGTTCACCGCAACGCCGCAGAATACGCGTGGTTACAGGTCGCCGCAGACATCCTGCCACAAAACGCCGTGCAGCTTTTTGGCAGGTCGGACACGGCACATGGCTTTGCGATGGAGTTTGTCACCGGTGCGGGTGTCTATCTGTGGAAGGCCCGGATGCTTGCGGCGGCCGCCCCAAAGGGGGAGGCCGCAATCGTCGGTGACATGATCGGACGCATTCATGCGGCCTCGACCGCCCCGGCATTCAACAAAACCCCGTTTCAAAATCACGACGATTTCCGCGCCCTCAGGATCGAGCCCTATCTGACCTTCACGGCCAGCGCCCATCCCGAAGTGGCGGGGCAGCTGAACGCATTGGCGGCCATGCTCTATGACAGTTCCGCCGTTCTGGTGCATGGCGACGTCAGCCCAAAGAACATTCTGTTTCGCGATGGCGGGGCAATTGTTCTGGACGCCGAATGCGCGACGATGGGGGACGCCAGTTTCGACACGGCATTTTGCCTCAATCATCTGGTGCTTAAATCCGTGCATATCCCCGAAACGCGTCGCGCGTTGCTGGCGGAAATCGGCGCTTTCTGGTCGGCCTATGCCCCCCATGTAACATGGGAGCCGCAGGCGCAGCTGGAAGGTCGGGTTGCCCGGCTGCTGCCGGCATTGATGTTGGCGCGGGTCGACGGAAAATCCCCCGTAGAATATCTGGATGAGGCCGAGCGCGCGCAGGTGCGCGGCTTGGCCCTTTCCCTGATCGAACAACCGGCCTCAACCCTTTCAGCGGTGGTTGAGCGTCTGACAACAGATTTGAAGGAAACATAAACGTGTCACATATCAAAGACGTAATCGGGCGGCGGGTCTGGGACTACGCGGGCATCCAACGGTCGAAGTGGATGTCGTTCTGGACACTGGCACAATCGGGCGTGCCATTGCACCGGCAGGGGCGTCGCGCGGCACGCGTGAGGCGATTGACCTGCGCGATGGTGGTGCCGCGCTGCAAGGCAAGAACGTCAGGCGTGCCTTGGAAAACGTGAATGGCCCCATTGCGGCCGCGCTCAAAGGGCGGGATGTGCAGGATCAATCCGGCGCAGATGCGGCCATTCTTGCGCTTGATCCGTCACCGTTGAAAAACACCTTGGGCGGCAATGCCACGGTTTCGACATCCCTCGCGGTTCTGCATGCGGCGGCGGCGGATACGGGCTGTGCCTTGTGGCGGCATGTGGCGGATCAGACCGGGTTCACACCGTCATTGCCATTGCCCGAAATCCAGATTTTTGGCGGCGGGGCCCATGCGGGACGCCGCGTCGACATACAGGATTTCATGATCATGGTCCCCGGCGCCAGCAGCTTTGACGAAGTGATGGAGATCACGAACGAAGTCTATTTCGCGGCCTGGCGACATCATGCGGTCCAGGGGGAAACTGGCGGGGGTGGCCGACGAGGGCGGCTGGTGGCCGATGTTTGACAGCAACGAAGAGGCGCTGGAAACGCTGATCGGTGCGATCGAAAAAGCGGGCGAGAAACCCGGTGACCGGGTTGTCATATCGCTCGACATTGCGGCTTCTGAGTTTTGCAGCGATGGCCGTTACCAGCTGGCGCTTGAAAATCGCGACATGGACAGCAGCGCCATGATCGACATGTTGGGCGGCTGGCTTGATGCCTATCCGATTGTTTCAATCGAAGACCCGCTTGCCGAAACCGACAAGGACGGCACGCGCGAGTTTACGCGCCGCTTTGGCGACAAGGTGCAGATCATCGGCGACGATTACCTTGTGACCAACGCGGCCCTTGTGGAACAGGCCCAGACAGATGGTGCCTGCAACGCGGTGCTGATCAAGGTCAATCAAGCTGGCACCGTCACTGAAAGCTTTGACACCTTCCGCAAGGCACGGGCCGGGGGCTGGGGCGCGATTGTTTCGGCGCGCTCTGGCGAAACCGAAGACGTCTCGATCAGCCATCTGGCGACCGGATTGGGCGGGGGACAGCTGAAGGTCGGCTCGTTCACCCGATCAGAGCGGATGGTGAAATGGAACGAATGCCTCCGCATTCAGGACACGCTTGGCGCACAGGCCTTTGTCGGGGGCGCGCCCTTGGCGAACACATGGTGGGGCCAACAGAATAACAAGGGACGAAAATCATGAAGCTCGCGCGTTATGGTGACCGGTATGGCACCAAAATTCCCTGTATCCTTGATGCCGATGGCGTGGCGCGCGATGCCTCGTCCATTGTGCAGGACTTTGGCCCGCGAACCCTGTCGCCCGAATTGTTGGCGACGCTTGCAGCCACCGATCCCCAAAGCCTGCCTGTCGCGGATATCGCTGGCAAACGGTTGGCGCCGCCCGTGGCGCAGCCCTTCAACATCTGGTGCGTCGGCCTGAACTATTCGGACCACGCAAAAGAGGCCGGTCTACCGGTGCCCGACGAGCCCATTTTGTTCAACAAATCCACAGTGACCTACTGTGGTGCGGGTGACGATATCCTCAAATCTGCCCAGATGACAAAACTGGACTGGGAGGTGGAGCTGGGGATCGTCATCGGCAAACCTGCGCTCAACATTTCCAAAGCAGAGGCAATGGATCACATCGCCGGTTTTGTCGTGGTGAACGACCTGTCGGAACGGGCGTGGCAGATGGAGCGGTCGGGTCAATGGGTCAAAGGCAAAAGCTTTCCCAATTTCTGTCCGACCGGGCCGTTTCTGGCAACCAGAGACGAGATCGAAGACGTGCAAAACCTGGGCATGTGGCTTGATGTGAATGGCACGCGCATGCAAACCGGCAATACCGCAACGATGATTTTCGATGTGGCAACCATCGTCAGCTACATGTCTGAATTCACACGCCTGGAGGCCGGCGATCTGATTTGCACCGGCACACCACCGGGTGTGGGCGCAGGCATGACACCGCCCGTCTGGTTGAACGTCGGCGATGAAGTATCCCTTGGGATCGACGGATTAGGTGCACAAAAACAGAAGGTTGTCGCCTTTTAACGGCAGGCGCGGATCGAAGAAGGGAACACATATGAATACTCTGGATCTTCAGGGCCGTCGGGCCGTGATCACAGGTGGTGCCCGCGGTATGGGGTTCGCCTTTGCCAAACGGTTTTTGGAAAGCGGGGCCTCTGTCGCCCTGTGGGACGTCAACGAGGTGGCGCTGGAGCGGGCCAAAACGGCGCTTGATCCATTGGGCAAGGTGATCACCGACAGGGTCGATGTGTCGGATTATGCCAATGTCGAAACCGCCGCTACACAGGCCGCCGAGGCGCTGGGCGGTATCGACATATTGGTCAACGCGGCGGGGATCGCGGGGGTGAACACGGCGCTGGTCGATTATCCGATCGACACCTGGAACGCGGTGATGAACGTGAACCTGAACGGGATTTTTCACACCTGCCGGGCCATCGTGCCCCATATGCAAACAGGCGATTACGGGCGGATTGTGAACATCTCGTCCATGGCGGGCAAAGAGGGCAATCCCAATGCGTCGGCCTATTCCGTGTCAAAGGCTGGTGTGATCGGCTTGACCAAAAGCCTTGGCAAAGAGCTGGCAACAAGCAACATCCGCGTCAATGCGATTTGCCCGGCCGTGATCAAAACGGAAATGCTGGACGATGTCACAGAGGAACAAATCGGCTATATGCTGGCCAAGATCCCGATGGGGCGCATGGGCACGGTGGAAGAGATTTCCGCGATGGTCGGCTGGATGTGTTCGCAGGAATGCTCTTATTCGACGGGGGCGGTTTTCGACCTCTCTGGTGGGCGCGCGACCTATTGAGCTGGCCGCGCGATGCAGGTGGCTTTAGGGGGGGGGGGAACCGCTTGGCGAGGTTGCCGGAGGGCGGGTTGGCGCACACCGCCCTTCGGGATGGCCTAGCTCACCGGCACCACATCCACCGTATGCAGCGTGTCCTGATCGCCAGAGGATCGCAGGCTGCCCTTGACCGGGGCGACATCGCTGTAGTCACGGCCAAAAGCCACGGTGATATGATCGGCAGAGACCAGAACATTGTTGGTGGGGTCAATTTCGATCCAGCCGTTTTCCATCCCGCACCATGCCCGGACCCAGGCGTGCATCGCATCCGCCCCTTCCAGTCGCGGTTGCCCCTCTGGCGGTTCGGTCCGCAAGAAACCAGAGACATAGGCCGCAGGTATGCCAAGTGCGCGCAGCGCCGAGATCATCACGTGGCTGTAATCCTGACAGACCCCGCGCCGGGCCTGAAACGCCTCAAGCGGGGTGGTGGCCACATGGGTGGCGTCGGGATCGAAATCGAATGTGTCGTGGATGGCGCGGCTGATGGCGCGAACCGCATCAAGGGTCGACATCTGTGGGGTCGCCGTCGCGCGGGCAAAAGCCGCAATATCGGGGTCGGCGGCAATTCGCGGAGAAACGCCAAGGAAATGGTGCGGCGACGCCGGGGATATGCTGCGCAATCCGCCAAGCTCGCCGCCAATGTCCGCGACAGAGCAGCTGAGGTCCAGAGAGGTGTCGACCGTATCGCGCTGGATACGGCCCTGAAAGACAAATTCGATCTCATCCAGCCGCATGTCGTGGGCAACCTCGACTGTGGGATTGCCAAAGAAATCCTGACCCGGCAGCCGATAGTTCGGGTTTGGCGTGATGTCGATCCGACTGTTCAGCGTTTGTTGCCCCGCCATTTCACGTGGGGCCATGCGCAAAACGGTGCGGCTGGCGGCGGCAGGTTGGTAGTAGCGATAGGCGATCCGTAGTCTGACATCATAGAGCATGGCGGATCAACTCAGGTATGTTGTTGTAAGGGCGTCGGAAATTTCGATCAGCTCGCCGCGCATCGCAATCAGGCTTTCGGTGGTGATGTCGCCGGGCTGGGCCACGCGCAATTGGGTATGAATGCGCAGCACAAGGCGGCTGGCATCGCCCATGCGCGACAAATGCAACCCTTCGGCCATATGGGCCTCGGCGCGGCGAATTTCATTGATCTGATAGGCGATGGATCGCGGGTTGTCGTCGTCCAGCGCCAAAAGGTCGATCACCGTATCGCGGCTGGTCTCCACCGAATAGCGCCGCCGGTGGCTCATCACGCTTTCGCCGATTTCGACGGCAACATCCAGACCACCATCGGGAATGCCGGGATCGGCAAACCGCGCCAGCAATGCGGCGGTCTGATTGGCGCGTTCCAACGCGCGCCCGATCCACAGGAACCGCCAACCGTTGAAGCGGAACATGTTTTCATGCACCAGCCCGGAAAACCCCGCCAGTTTGCGCAGCAGCACGCCCATGGCGCGGGCGGCATCATCGCCGTGGTTCAGCCGGGGGGCGAATTCCCGCGCGGTCGAGGCCAGATCCGACAGCGCGTTCCAACCGTCGGTGGAAAATCGGTCCCGCACCTTGGAGGCGCAACCAAGGCTCGAGTAAACAATCCCAAAAGACCGTCCGGCAGGGGCTCATGCGGGGACATGCCCCAGCCTTCGAGATAGAGCGCCATCGCTTCGGTCAGGGGCAGGGTGTCCGGCCCATAGGTTTCCAGCCGCCCATGATAGGCACGCAGCATCCGCACCGCCGCTTCGGCGCGTTCCACATAGCGGCCCAACCAATAAAGATTGTCCGCCGCGCGCGAGGGCAGAAGCCCCGGCATCCGGCGCAGAAACGGACCTTTGGGGGTTTCCGCCAGCGTGTCCTTGGCCACCGGTTTGTCCGACACGATCCAGACATCCGCCACCGACCCGCGGCCTGCATCGCCAGGGCGGTTGGATCGGCGGTGCGGCCAATCCGGGCATAGCCCCCGGGCATCACCACCCAGCCGCGCGGGGTGCGCGCCGCAAAGACCCGCACCACCATCGGACGCGGCACCAAGGCACCGTCGATCATGGCCAGCATGGTCGACAGGCGCACGGCCTCTTGACCGACCAGAGCTTTGCCTTCCTGAGTGACCCAATCCTGTACCGTTCCGGGGGTGGATCTGCGCACCTCGTCGCCGAGCGTATAGCTGGCGTTGGAATCAAATGGCAGATGGGTGGAATTGGCCGGGCCGATCAACATGCGGTCAAGATTGCCCAGCACATAATTGCGCTCTTTGGCCTGCCCGCACCACCACGAAGCGATATTGGGCATCTTCAACGGCGCGCCCAGCAGCCGCTGACAGATCCGGGGCAAAAACGCCAGCATGGCACGGGATTCCAGCACGCCCGAGCCGAGGCAATTCACCATGGTCACCGCGCCGCCGCGCAGCGCCGAAACCATGCCCGGCGTGCCAAGTGCCGAGCCTTCGTCAAGTTCCAGCGGATCGGCAAACCGTGAATCCAGCCGTCGCCACAACACGCTGATCGGTTGCGGGCCATGAATGGTGCTGACCGTCAGGCGGCCGTTTTCAACCTTCAACTCCTCGCTTTCGAGCAGCAGAAAGCCAAGATAGCGGGCGATGTAGGCATGTTCGAAATAGGTGTCGGTGTTGGTGCCGGGCGTCAGGATCGCCACCAGATCCATGTCGGTTTCCCGCAATCCGATCAGCGCATCGCGGAAATGGCGATAAAATCCCGCCAGCCGTTCGATATTCATGCCGGAAAACAGATCCGGGAACACATGGCTTGTTGCCATCCGGGTTTCCAGCGCAAAACCGGACCCCGACGGGGCCTGGGTCCGGTCGCCCAGAACAAACCAGCGTCCGTCGGGCGCACGGCCAATTTCAAACGCCAGAAAATGCAGGAAATTCCCCGACCGGGGCGTGACATTCACGATCGGGCGCAGCCATTCCGGGTTCTGCGCCACCAGCTCGGCGGGCAGCATTCCGTTGCGGATCAGATCGCCGGGACCATAAAGGTCGGCCATCACCCGTTCCAACAGGTCGGCGCGCTGGGTGATCCCTTCGACCACGGTCTGCCATTCGGTGCCGTCGATCATCACCGGGATATGGCTGAGCGGCCAATCGCGTTCGGTAGAGCCGTCCTGGGTGTATTGCCGGAAATAGACCCCGGCATCATGAAGATATTGGTCGCCGCGCGTGAAAGCGCGCGACAGACCCTCTGGTGTTTGCCCCGCCAGATGGCGGATCAATGGCTTCCAGACATCCCGCATGGTGCCATTGCGATGCAACAGCTCGTCCGGCACGCCTTCGGGCGGCGCGTAACCTGAAATCAGGTCAAAGGGTGCCTCGGCCTTGGGCATTTATGCGGCGTCTTTCTATTTGGGTGGGGTCGGTCCCGTAACGGACCCTATACACCCGGCGCGCGCCGCAAATCTACCGTCATTGGAAACTCTGGATGCGGGTTTTCCGCCGGTGGCCAGTAAGATCCCGGTGTGTGGCCGAATTTTTCGAACCGCGCCAGGCGCCTTGCATCCGCTTCGTTTGTGTTGACCGGGAAGTGGTCATAGTTCCGCCCGCCGGGGTGGGCCACATGATAGGTACAGCCCCCCAATGCGTGACCGGTCCAGGTGTCAAAGATGTCAAAGGTCAGTGGCGCATCGACCGGCAGGACCGGGTGCAATGCTTCGGCCGGTTGCCAGGCCTTGAACCGCACGCCACCGATCGACACGCCGGAGCTGTCGGTCGTATGCATCGGCACCCGGCGCTTGTTGCAGGCCACGATATAGCGGTCCGGTTCGGTCGCGGTCAGCTGCACCTGCATGCGTTCCACCGAACTGTCGGTATAGCGCACCGTGCCGCCAATTGCGCCGCGCTCGCCCAGAACATGCCAGGGTTCCAGCGCTTGCCGCACCTCCAGATGCACGCCATCGGCCTCGACCTCGCCGGCAAAGGGGAAACGGAATTCACGCTGGGCCTCGTACCATTCAGAGCGGAATTCGAACCCGTGTTGCTTCAGATCGCGCAGCACGCCCAGGAAATCCTGCCAGACAAAATGCGGCAGCATGTAACGGTCGTGCAGCACCGTGCCCCAGCGGACCGGCGTGCCCTGGATCGGGGCCTTCCAGAAACGTGCCAGAAGCGCGCGGATCAGCACCTGTTGTGCCAGCGACATCTTGGAATCCGGTGGCATCTCGAAGCCACGGAATTCGACCAGACCCAGACGCCCGGTCGGGCCGTCAGGCGAAAACAGCTTGTCGATACAGATCTCGGCGCGGTGGGTGTTGCCGGTCACGTCAATCAGGATGTTGCGCAACAGACGGTCAACCAACCAAGGTTGGGGCGCCGGACCTTCGCCCGGTGCCGGGATCTGTGACAGTGCGATTTCCAGCTCGTACAGCGTGTCGTGGCGTGCTTCGTCGATCCGTGGGGCTTGCGATGTCGGGCCAATGAACAGACCCGAGAACAAGTAGCTGAGCGAGGGGTGGCGCTGCCAATAAAGGATCAACGACCGCAGCAGGTCAGGACGGCGCAGGAAGGGCGAGTCATTGGGCGTCAAGCCACCGACAACTACATGGTTGCCGCCGCCGGTGCCGGTGTGTTTGCCGTCGATCATGAATTTGTCTGCGCCAAGACGGCAATTGCGTGCCTCTTCATAAACGCCGTTGGTGATCGCCTTGCAGTCATCCCAGTTGTGGGCCGGTTGCACGTTGACCTCGATCACGCCGGGATCGGGTGCGACCTTGATGTTGTTGATCCGGGGATCGTTGGGCGGTGAATAGCCTTCGACATGGATCGGCAGGCCCAGTTCCTCGGCGGTTTTCTCTGCTGTGGCCAACAGATCAAGATAGTCTTCCAGCCGTTCGACCGGCGGCATGAACAGGCACAGCTTGCCGTCGCGCGGCTCCAGCGCGATTGCGGTGCGCACGGCGCCTTCGGTCGGGTCGATCCCGGTGCGGGCCATTTGGTCCATCCGGGTCTGACGCTCGCCTTCGCCGTCATCCACGGGGGCGGTGACCGGTTGTTTGTGCTCCTTCGAGACATCCGGCGTTGCGGCGGCCTCTTCCTTGGCGATGCGCGTCAACTCTTCGGTCAGCAGCCGGCGACGTTCGTCGACCTCTTCGTGGAAGTTCGGCAGATCTTCGACATCAAGCGAGGTATCGGCCGGATAGACATATGGGTAAGACACCTCTGGCACATGGGGCAGGGCGCCCAATGGCAGGCGGAACCCCACCGGGCTATCGCCGGGGATCAGGAACAGATGGCCGCGCCGGGTCTTCCAGCGCTCCGACCGCCAGCCGCTTTGCGATTTGGCCTGCCAACGCTGGATCGGCAAGACAAAGCAGGCGGCCTCGTTCAGACCACGGGCAAACACCTTGGCAATGCGCGCTCTTGCCTCCGGGTCTTTCAGTTTGGGATCGTCGGGCGTGACATTGACCGGCAAATCCGCCTCTTGCAGCACCCAGACCGCCGGGTCCTCAAACGTGGGTTGGGCATAATCCGGCTCCAGCCCCAGGTTCTGCGAGAATTTGGTCAGAAACGCCTCGGTCTCTTTGATGCCTGCGGGTTTCTCGGGTTTTTCCTTGGCAATCAGGTCCGGGTTGGACCAGATCGGTTTGCCATCGCGGCGCCAGTAAAGACCAAAGGTCCAGCGCGGCAGGGTTTCGCCGGGATACCATTTGCCCTGACCGTAATGCAGGAACCCACCGGGGGCAAAGCGGTCGCGCAACCGGCGGATCAATTGATCGGCAAGCTCGCGCTTTTGCGGGCCGACGGCCGCGGTGTTCCATTCCGGGCTTTCGTAATCGTCGATCGACACGAATGTCGGCTCGCCGCCCATGGTCAGGCGCATGTCCTGTTCTTCCATTTCGGCGTCGATCTTGTGACCAAGCTTGTCCAGCGCCTTCCAGGAGTCTTCGGAAAACGGTTTGGTGATCCGGGGGTGTTCGGCGACGCGATTGACCGTCATGTCGAAATCAAATTCGACCTCGGGCTGGCCGTCGGCGGTGAACCCGCCGGTGATCGGCGCGGCGTTGCGGTAATGCGGTGTCGAACACAGGGGAATGTGGCTCTCGCCGGTCAAGAGGCCAGAGGTCGGATCAAGCCCGATCCAGCCAGCGCCGGGCAGAAACACCTCGCACCAGGCATGTAGATCGGTGAAATCCACTTCGGTGCCGGCGGGGCCGTCCAGCGACACAAGATCGGGCTTCAACTGGATCAGATATCCAGAGGTAAAGCGCGCCGCAAATCCCAGGTTGCGCAGGATCTGCACCAACAACCAGGATGTGTCCCGGCAGGAGCCCTTTTTCTTTTTCAGTGTCACCTCGGGTGTCTGAACGCCGGGTTCCATGCGGATGACATAACCGATGTCTTTTTCAAGCTGTGCGTTCAGCGCAACCAGAAAATCGACAGTATTTTTTGCCTTCTTTGGCAGCTTCGACAGATATTTCGCCAGACGCGGCCCGGTTTTTTCCGGTTTGCGATAAATCACCAGATCATCGCCGAATTCATCCGGGTATTTGAACGGGAACTTCTCTGCGGTTTCATCAACAAAGAAATCAAACGGGTTATAGACCGTCATATCGGCCACCAGATCGACCTCGATGCGGAATTCCCGCACCGGTTCGTGGAAAACAAACCGGGACTGCCAGTTGCCATAGGGGTCTTGCTGGTGGTTCACAAAGTGATCTTCCGGCGTCACCTTCAGCGAGTGCGAGATGACCCGCGTTCGCGAATGCGGGGCCGGTCGAAGGCGAATGATTTGCGGCCCCAATGTGACCGGGCGGTCGTATTTGTAATGGGTCAGATGTCTGATGCTTGCCGTAATAGTCATATTGTCCGCCTACATTTGGTCCCCGACATAGTTGATGCCTGTTCGGGTAAGTCAATGTAAAGCTCTGCTTCCTTCAACGGCCCGGCAATATAAAAGCTTTGCGCGATTGCCTGCTTTTTCGGCATCGGGACTGGCGGTGGCGGCCGCGGATGGTCAATGCGTTGCCGTCATGCAACAAACATCCAGGCCCCAGGGCAGGGTTCGACGATTTTTCAGACAGACCTGTTTCACGGCGGGCGCAGTTGAAATCGGTTGCAAATCGGCCCGGCAGCCCCCCGAAAAACGGCACAAATTCCCCGAAATCATTGAAGCCCCGGAACTTATCCACATCACATGTGATGCCGATGTCTCTGGATTCCCCGCAAAAATTAGACCCGACAACGAAAAAAGTCTTTTTTGGGGCGTGGGGATCAGGTAATGTCGAAGTAATGAAACGACGTGACCCACTGTGTAAAGAGGTCACGCGAGGTAGAGCGGTGAAAGTTATGAATGCGATAGATTATGTCGTCCGCACATCTGCGGGCGCAATTCAACGTGACGTATTACAGTCGGGTGACCAAAACGCGGTTATCGCAGTGGCGCCTGGGGCGGAAGTCTCACTGAATTTGATGCAGTCGGACATGCGCGGATATACCCGCAGCGGCGAAAATCTGCATATTGAATTGGCCGATGGCCGGGTCATCACGCTGCAAGGCTATTTTGCCGATGTCGCGGACGAGCCGCGGTTGTTCATCAGCAGCGACGGTGTCCTGCACGAAGTATTCTTTGCCGAAGGCAACAATGGCGTTCTGTTCGCCGAATATGGTCAAAGCGCCGAATGGGGCAAGTGGTCGCCGAACGACGCGCTGATCCACTCTGGCCGTCCCGAGGTGGTGACAGCCGAGGTGTATGGCGCAGAAGACAACGAAGTGTCGATGCTGGCCGCGGGCCTTTTGGGCGGTGGATCGCTCTTGGGGGCGGCTGGTGCGGCGGGTGCGGCGGCGCTTGGTCTTGCGGCCCTTGGTGGCGGCAGCAGTGGCGGCGGAGGCAACGGGGCGGGCCCGGTTGCGCCGACCGTGGACGACACATCTGTTGTCGTGGGCGGCGATGGCGCCGATGAAACCGTGACGGTCACCGGCACGGGCGAGCCTGGCGACGAAGTCGAAGTGGTCATTGGCGGCGAAACCGTGAATACCGTTGTTGATGACAATGGCGAATGGGAAGTTGTCTTTGAGGGTGAGAATTTCCCCGACGACGGCACCTATCCTGTTGAGGTAACAGTCTCCGGCGACGGCGAAGATGACGTGACCGAGCTGACCGGTCCCGAAGTGGTGATTGACCTGACCGGTCCGGCAACGGCCGTCACCGGGGGCACCGCAGAGGCGGGCGATCTGATCAACCTCGAAGCGCATCCCAATGGGCTGACGGTTACCGGCACGGGCGAAGTTGGCGCCGGGGTCACCGTGACCATCGACGACGTCACGCATGAAACCACCGTGGACGAAACCGGTGGCTGGTCCGTCGATTTCACCCAGGATGAAATTGCCGGTGGGGAATATACCACCGACGTGACCGTGGTGTCGGAAGACAGCTTTGGCAACACCACCACATTGACCGAAACGGTTGTGGTCGACACGATCCCGAATGACATCACGATCAATACCGCCGTCATCGGCGCCGAAGGCGTGGTGAACGCGGATGAGGCCGCCGGCGAGGTTGTGATCACCGGCACGGCAACACCCGGCGCAGCGCTTGAGGTTGCGGTGGCTGGCCTGACCCAATCTGTGACGGCTGACGCGGATGGCAATTGGACCACGACATTGCCCAGCGGCACCCTGGCCGCAGGTGAATATGATGCGCCGATCACCGTGACGTCGACCGATGGCGCCGGAAACGCATCGTCGGTATCGGGCAGCTTTGCGGTGGATACCATCCCGAACGACATCACCATCAACACCGCGATCATTGGTGGCGACGGTGTGGTGAACGCCGATGAAGCGACCGGCGATCTGGCAATCACCGGCACAGCGACGCCGGGCGCCGTTGTGGACGTGACCGTTGCGGGCGTGACCCAATCGGTGACCACGGATGCATCCGGCAATTGGGGTTTCACCCTGGCCGGCGGCAGCTTTGAGCCTGGTGAATATGATGCCACCATCACCGCAACTTCGACCGATGCGGCGGGCAATACGTCTTCTGTGTCGGGGCAGGTCACGATCGACACTGTGCCCAATGACATCACCATCAACACCGCAATCATTGGTGGCGACGGCGTGGTGAATGCTGGCGAAGCGGCGGGTGATCTGGCGATCACCGGCACGGCGACGCCGGGCGCTGTGGTGGATGTGACCGTTGCGGGTGTGACCCAATCGGTGACCACGGATGCATCCGGCAATTGGGGCTTTACCCTGCCGGGTGGCAGCTTTGCGGCGGGCGTCTATGATGCGCCGATCACCGCAACATCGACCGATGCCGCAGGCAATACCAGCGGCACCGCCAGCACGGTACAGATTGATACCGAGGTTTCGGTCACGCTGAACGATGCCAGCATCGAAACCGATGGTGTCATCAATGCGGAAGAGCGGGCCGATGGGGTCCAGGTGACCGGCACAGCCGAGGCCGGCGCAACGGTCGAGGTGACCATGGGCACCGCGACGCTGACCACGCTGGCCGGGGCCGATGGCCAATGGTCTGTGTCCTATTCGGCCGCGGATGTTCCCACGGGCGAGGTTTCGGTACCGATCAATGTGACTGCCACCGACAGCAACGGCAATGTGACCACGACCAGCGGTTCCGTGCAGGTCGACAGCTTGGTCACGCCATTACAGCTGGATGCGCTGCCCGGCGGCAGCGATGCGGTTGTGAATGCCGAAGAGGCGCTTCAGGGTCTGACCCTGACGGGCGTTGTTGAACCCGGCAGCAGCCTGACTGTCACCCTTGATGGTGTCAGCCATGCCGCGACCGTGGCGGCGGATGGCACATGGAGCGTGGCCTTCCCGGCGTCCGATCTGCCGTCTGGCGAGCAATCAGTCACTCTTGATCTGACTGCGACGGATCAGGCCGGCAACACCCGGACCGAAACCCAGATGGCGAGCTTTGACACCGATGCGGGGACGCTGACGTTGTCGTCTGAGGCGATCGAAGGTGACGATGTCATCAATATGGTCGAAGCTTCGGACGGCGTGGTGATCCACGGCACGTCCAATCCCGGCGCGACTGTCACTGTGACATTGGCGGGGGTGACCCATACCGCGCTGACCGATGCGGCGGGCAATTGGACCACGACCTATGGCGCGAACGAGATCGCACCCGGCACCTATCAGGCCGACATCACGGCTGAAACCACCGATGCGGCGGGCAACACATTGCAGGTCAGCGACAGTGTTCAGGTCGACACCGAGGTGGTGAATTTTGCCAATCTCGACGTTTCGGCCGGAACCGACGATGTGATCAACGCCGCAGAAGCCAGCCAGGGGGTGACCATCACCGGCACCACCGAGCCGGGCGCAAGCGTCATGGTCACGATCGAAGGCGAGAGCCGCCCCGGGGTTGTGGATGCCAATGGCAATTGGTCGGCCATGTTCGAAGATGGATCGATCACCGCCGGCGAATATGACACGACCGTAAGCGTCACAAGCACCGATGCTGTCGGCAACGTCGCCGAAATCAGCGAACCTGTGCGGATCGACACCTTTGTCAACACGCTGGCGCTGACGTCCTCTTCTGCGGGCAGCGATGGGGTGGTGAACACCGAAGAACTGCAATCCGGCGATGCGCTGCAACTTGCAGGGCAGGTGGAGCCGGGGTCGGTGGTGTCTGTCGCCTTCAACGGTCAGGATTATGTGGCAACGGTGGCCGCGAGCGGTGCCTGGACGGTGGATATCCCGGCAGCAAATGTGCCGCTGGGCGAATATGAAGCCTCTTTCGCGGTGTCGGCCACCGATGCGGCGGGCAACACCGATACCATCACCGAAACGCTGCAAATCGACACCGAAGCCCCTGATGGGGCAATCATCGAAAGCATCACCCAGGGTGTCACCGGCATTCGTGGCATTTCCACCCAGCTCAGCGATGACACGCAGGATGTTCTGCAAGTGTCTGAAACCGGGGTGGTCAGTGATGTGAACATGACCGCCGTCGACATTCCGGCAATCAACGAGACCAACTTCATCTTTGCACAAAACGTGCCGGATGGGTCGGATCTGATTGTCAGCACAACGGATGATGCGGGCAACAGTCGGTCGAACTATCTGGTGCTTGACGACGAGGTTGTCGGCACCGAGGTCAGCCTCGGCAATCCCGGATTGGGCGCGCATAATGTCGAAGCGGTTGATCTGGAATTTGCCGAAGAGGCGCATTTGACCCTGAGCGAGGCAGATGTTGTGGCGCTGTCCGGTGCCAGCGATACGCTGACCGTTTATGGCGATGGCGACGATCAGGTGACCCTGACCGGGGCGACCCATCTGGGCCGCGTAACCAATGGCGATGGCCAGAGCTTTGCTGAATATCAATTGGGCGATGCGACGGTATTGATCGACGAAGACATCACCAACGTTGTCATCTGACACCAACATTAGTAGGGCCGCGGCGATGCCGCGGCCCGTGCTTCGGACAAGACCGACCATAAAAACAAGCGCGAAAGGCAGTGCGCGGATGAGGCGGGACATCTACAGGGCAAATCGGGCGGCAGGGCTTCTGCCGTGTCTGTTGGTATTGGCGGGCTGTATGTCCGATGGCGACGGCGCGGGTAATTCCGTGACGCGGTTTTTGCAATCCAAACCGATGTTGAACGGGTCAGCAGAGCAGGGCGGCGAAGCCGACACTGCTGCTGCGGCGGAAAAACGGGGGGTGGCGTCACCGATCATTGCCACCTTGCAGGAGCGGCGCAGCATCCTTGATCCGGCATCGCCTTATGGCGCGGTGGCGGGCGCGGTCATGGCCTCTTCTGCGCGCACCGCAGAAGCAGAGCTGCGCGCAGCGCGCCTGCGGGCGCAGGCGGCCTCCAAGAATTGGCTGCCGTCGATTGGTCCCAACATCTCTCTGAATTCGATGGGGGAATTCGTCACATCGCTGTTCATCGAACAGGTGATCTATGACAACGGCCGCAAAAAGGCCGAACGTGATTTGGCCGCCCATGACGTGGAATTTGCCGCCGTGACCCTGTCACAAGACAGCAACACCCGGGTGCATGACGCGCTGGGGCTGTATCTGGCCGCAGAAGAAGGCCGGGAAAAGATCACCGTGGCCGACAGATCGCTGGAGGATATGGGCCATTTTGAATGGGTGATGAACGAACGCGTGCAGGGCGGTGTTTCTGACCGGTCCGATCTGAACATCATTCGCCAGAAGCTGGCCGAAATCCGGTCGCAACGCGATACCGCGCTGGGCGATTCCCGCGCGGCGCTGGCGGAACTGGCGGCCATGGCCGGGCATCCGTTGGAGGAGCTGCGCGGCGTTCCGGCGCTTCGGGTCGAAGCAGAAGGCACAGAGCCGCTGACGGTCCTCAAGGCGAAGGCCGATCGGGATCGCAGCATCGCAGAAGCCAAGATCGCCCGTGCCGGTCATCTTCCGGGGCTCAAGGCCGGGGGAACCGTGTCCGGCGACAATTCCGATTTTGGTCTCTCGCTGGCGGCGGATCAACTTCTGGGTCTGGGCACCGGTGCCAGCCTCAAGGCGATTGAGGCCGCCAAGGAGGCCGCAGGCCGCAAGGTCACCCAAGCCGATGAAGACGCCCGGCGCAAAATCTCTGCCTTGCGCCAACGCGAGGTGGCGCTGGCCCGGCAATTGACCGATGCAAACACCTTGGCGCGGCAGGCCAAACATAACCTTGATCTCTTTCAGGCCCAGTATGAGGCCGGGGCGCGACAGGTGATGGATGTGGTTGGTGTCTATGAAACATGGGCGCGGCAAAGCGGGGCGGCGATCACGCTGAAATATGATCTGGCGCGAGTGCAGATTTCACTGGCGCGGGCCTATGGGTTGCTGGCCAACGGGTCCGAGATATGAGCCGCTGGTTGAAATCCGTGGGTGGGCGCAAAGCCAGCCCCACGCCCTTGCGTGCGGTGGCGTCTGATCCGGTGATGACCGCACCAAAAAACGAGACAAGATCAAAAACCGCGGACACGGTACCGGCAAAACAGGTGAAGCATGATCGGGCGGCACAGGAACAGCGGGTCAAATCGCGCGCGTTGCTGATGCGGACCTATGCCGGGCTCTTGGGCTGTGATGTGGTGGTTCAGGATCTGGAACAGGCGTTGCAGGCAAAGCTTGGGCCAGAGGGTGACATTGATGCCGCCCTGATGGCTGCGGCGCTTGGGGCCAACGGGGTTGCGGCCAAGGTGGACCCCGAGCCGACACTTTCCGTTGACATCTGGCTGGCGCTGGCATGGATGACCTCCGGGCAATGGGTGCTGGTGCTGGGGCAGGACGGCGATGTGGTCCATCTGTTCGACACAAGCTTTCCCGACAACCGCGCGCCGGTGCCGCTGGCGGAATTCACGCCCTATTTTGCCGGACGTCTGGTGCGGGCCGATGCGGCCTCTGCGGTGCCCGCGCGGACCACAGCTGAGCAGGGCGATGGCCCCGCGCGTGATCCCAACCAGACCCCGGGTCAATCCGCCGGCGCCCATAGTGGCCAATCCAAGGGCCATTGGTTCTGGGGACAGTTTCCCAAATTCTCGCGTTATTTTGGCGAGGTTGCACTTGGGTCTTTGGTGGCGAACCTTCTGGCCGTTGCTGTCGCGCTGTTTTCGCTTCAGGTCTATGACCGGGTGATCCCGCATCAGAGCGAAGCCACACTCTGGGTGCTGGCGGCGGGGGCCGGCTTTGCCTTGCTGCTGGAGGCGGCGTTGAAACTGGCGCGGGCGCGGTTGATTGACGGCGCCGGGCGGCAGATCGAATTGAACGTGCAGACCCTGTTGATGAACCGGATTCTGGGGATGCGGTCGGATATGCCGGGGCGGTCCCCGTCGTCGCTTTTTGCGTCGATGCGCGAATTTTCCTCGGTACGAGAGTTCTTTACCGCCTCCAGCGTTGGTGCGGTGGCGGATATTCCGTTTGTGTTCATCTTCCTGCTGCTTGTGGCGTCGATCGCGGGCAATGTGGTCTGGGTGTTGATCCTTGGCGGTGTGCTGATGGTGTTGCCGTCGGTGTTCCTGCAAAAACGCATGATCCGACTGACGCAGGAAATGCAGGGCGCCTCGACCAAGGCATCGCGGCTGTTGCATGAGGCCGTGTCGGAACTGGACACGATCAAGACACAGCGCGGCGAAGACCGGTTTCGCCGTCTTTGGCTGGAACTGACGACGTTGCAATCGCTGAAGTCTTCGGATCAGCGGCGGCTGGCTTCTGCGCTGACATTCTGGAGCCAGGGCGTGCAGCAGGCCACATATGTCTGCGCGGTGATTGCCGGCACATATCTGGTGTTTCAGGGGCAGTTCACCGTGGGTTCGATCATTGCCACCGGCATTCTGACCGGGCGCACGCTGGCCCCGTTGACGCAACTTGCGTCGACCATGGCGCGTTGGGGCAATGTGCGCGCGGCGTTGGAAGGGTTGGACGGGGTGGCGCTGGCGCCGCAGGATCAGGATCCCGCCCGCAGCTATCTGCGCCGTGACCGGCTGGACGGCGGGTTTGAAATCCGCGAAGTCACCTATCGCTATGAAGAAGATGCACCGGCGGTGTTGGACATTCCCGGCATTGGCATCACGCCCGGCCAGAAAATTGCGGTGTTGGGGGCCAATGGGTCCGGCAAATCCACATTGCTGAAATTGATGAGCGGGCTTTATGCGCCGACCAGTGGCCGTATCCTGCTGGATGGCACGGATATGGGCCAGATCGCGCCGCGCGACATTCGCCGCTCGGTTGGGTATCTGGGTCAGGATGTGCGGCTGTTTTCCGGCACGCTGCGCGACAACCTGAACCTGAACATGCTGGAACAGGACGACGGGCGGCTGTTCGAGGCTTTGGATTTCGCCGGGCTTGGACAATTCGTGAAAAGCCACCCCAAGGGGCTGGATCTGGAGATCCGCGACGGCGGATCGGGCCTGTCCATCGGGCAGCGCCAGTCGATTGGCTGGGCACGGTTGTGGTTGCAGGATCCGGTGGTCTGTCTTCTGGATGAACCCACGGCGGCGCTGGATCAAACGTTGGAAAAGACGTTGATTTCCCGGCTGGAAACCTGGCTTGAGGGGCGCACCGCGCTGATTGCCACCCACCGGGTGCCCATCCTGTCGCTGGCCACGCGCACCATGGTGCTGCAAAACGGCCGCATGGCTGTGGATGGGCCGCGCGACAAGGTTCTGGAACATCTGACCAACACGCGGGGGGCATCGTGATGGCTGCGTCTGCGACCAATATTTCGGGCTTTGCCGGTCGTCAGCTGCGGGGGCCCTCGTTGACGATCTGGCTTTGCGGGGTCACGGTTCTGGTGTTTGTCCTTTGGGCGGCCTTTGCCTGGATTGACGAGATCGTGCGGGCCGATGGCGAGATCATTTCGTCGTCGCGGCCCCAGATCATTCAGAACCTCGAAGGCGGGATTCTGGCCGAACTGATGGTGAAAGAGGGCGATGTCGTGATGCAGGGCGATATGCTCGCCCGTCTGCATGCCACCCAGTTCCAATCTTCGGTTGATGATCTTCAGGATCAGATCGCAGCACTGGAAATTCGCCGCATCCGGCTTGAGGCCGAAATGGACGGTGCCAAGGAATTCGAGGTGCCAGCCGATCTGATTGTCCGGCTGCCCGAAATGGTGGCGTCGGAACGCGTGCTGTTGGCGGCCCGGCAGGGGGACTATGTCAGCCGCCGGGACGGTGCCGAGCTGGTGTTGGAACAAGCTGCCAGCGAATTGCAGCTGATGGAGAACATGCTGGCGAAAGAGGTGGTTGCCCTGATCGAAGTGACCCGCGCCCGCAAGGCACATGCGGATGCGAAAGTGCGCTATAACGAGGTGATCACCCAAACCGAGCTTGAGCGCGCACAGGGCTATTCCGATACTCTGAAAGAGTTGGCGACGCTGAAACAGACCCTGAAATCCAGCCTGGATCAATTGAACCGCACCACGTTGCGTTCGCCGATGCATGGTATGGTCAACAATCTGTCGGTCACCACGATTGGCGGCGTTGTCCGCCCCGGCGAAGAAATCCTGCAAATCATTCCGCTGGACGAGGAATTGTTTGTCGAGGCCCAGGTGCGCCCCGAAGACATCGCCAATATCCGCCGGGGGCAGGCAGCCACGGTCAAGCTGTCCGCCTATGATTACACGATCTATGGTACGTTGAAGGGGCAGGTGGATTTCATTTCTGCGGATACCTTCAAGGATGATCGCGTGCGCGAAGCCGAGCAGGACCCGCATTACAAGGTGACCCTGCGCGTTGATATGTCGAGCCTGACCGACCGCCAGGCGCAGATCGAGATCCGCCCCGGCATGCAGGCCCAGGTAGAATTGCACACCGGCGAAAAGACCGTGCTGCAATATCTCTTGAAACCGCTCTACAAGAGCCGCGAGGCTTTGCGCGAACCCTGATTGATTTCAATGTGCCTCCTTGCGGAGGCGCAGTATCTTGGTGTTTGTGGCGACATGAGCCCCGGGGTTCGACTGTCCGCGCTTTTGGCGGCGGCGGCATGCGTATTTTTCAAGAGAAGAAGATTGGGACCAGATGGTTTGTGAATTATGTGATGCACCAGAGGCGGTTGCCGTTGGCGAGGTGCAGCTCTGTACGACATGTGCGGCCGGTTTGGCGGGGGATGTCAGCGACGATCCACATTGGCAATGTTTGCACGGCGCGGTTTGGGCCGAGCGGCCAGAGGTGCAATTGGCGGCGGCACGGATCCTGGTGAAGCTGGAGGCTCCTTGGGCGCAGGAGGTTCTGGCCATGGGGGCCTTGCCCGAAGCGGTTCTGGCAGAAGCCGAGGGCGGCGCGGTGCCGCAGGTCTTGCATCGCGACACCAATGGTGTGGTCCTTGCGGCGGGTGATACGGTTGTGTTGATCAAGGATCTGCCGGTCAAGGGCGCCGGGTTCACCGCAAAACGCGGCACTGCTGTGCGGGGGATTTCGCTGGTGGCTGAGAATGCCGGGCATATCGAGGGCCGGGTCGACGGCCAGCGCATTGTGATCTTGACCGAATTTGTAAAACGGCAGGGGTGATCCCCCTAGCCGTCGGTATCCAGCGGGATTGTCACCGGGCCGTCGTTGATCAGGCTGACCTGCATGTTGGCGCCGAATTGGCCGGTTTCGACGGTGATGCCTTCGCCGCGCAGCGCCTCGGCGAAGGCGAGGTACAGCGTTTCCCCAATGTCGGGCGGGGCAGCGGCGGAAAACCCGGGCCGATTGCCGCGCCGACAATCCGCAGCGAGGGTGAATTGGCTGATCACCAGGGCGGACCCGTTGATATCGCGCAGCGCACGGTTCATCTTGCCGGTCTCATCCGGGAAAATCCGCAGGCGGGCGGTTTTGGCCGATTTTTCCGCGTCGGCTGTGGTGTCGCCCTGCATGGCACAGATCAGGATCATCAGGCCGGGGCCGCATTGGCCGATGCGCTGGCCATCGACCCGGACAGCGGCCTCTGACACCCGTTGCAGGACCGCTCTCATGCCAGTTCGTGTGACCAGGGCGGATTGGCGCCCGCGCGGCTGACGGTGATGGCGGCTGCGCGCATGCCGAGTTCGATGGCAGGTTTCAAAGCGTCGAGATCTGCGGCGGCAAAGGCGGCTTTGTCCGCAAGTCCCGATTGGTGCAATCCGGCCAACATGCCGGCGTTGAACGTATCGCCCGCGCCCACGGTATCGACCACTTTGGCCTTTTCGGTTGGCAGGTCCAGACTGCCCTTGGCGCTGAGCGCCAGGACTCCTCTGCGCCGCGGGTCATCAGGACAACGCCGACGCCCTGGTCAATCAGGGCCTGTGGATCGGTGCCGCCGGTCAGCCATTCCAGATCCTCGTCAGAGACCTTGACGATGTCAGCCAGTGCAATCATCGCGTCCAGTCGGGCCCGATAGCGCGCGGCATCGCGGATGAAGCCGGGGCGGATATTGGGGTCGATCATGATCAGGCGATTGGCGGCCTCCCGGCTGGCCAAGGCTGCATAGGTGTCGGCGCAGGGTTCGCTGACCAGGCTGATGCCGCCAAAGAACAGCGTTGTCAGCGCCTCGGGCAGGGCGGGCAGATCCGCGGGATCCATCATCCGGCAGGCGGTGTTTTCGTCGTAAAAGGCATAGGTCGCATGACCGTCTTTCAGCGTGACAAAGGCCAGGGTCGTCGGATTGTCGCTGCGTGGTGCCAGGCTGCTGTCGACATGGGATGCGGTCAGGTCGGCCTCAAGCAATTGACCAAACAGATCGCGGCTGAGCCCGCCGAAATATCCCGCAGGCGCCCCCAGTCGGCCCAGCGCGATGGCGGTGTTGTAAACCGCGCCGCCGGTATGAGGGGCGAAGGCCAATTCACCCAACGTGGTTTCGCGGGGCAGCATGTCGATCAGTGATTCACCGCAGCAAAGGATCATGGGATATTCCTGTTCGGGCCCGGAAGGCCGGGGTCAGATGTGAGTGCGCCACTTTTTGCGCCCATTTGTTTGCGCTAACATGACGTAATTTGCCGTCTGTGGCAAGCGATTGGACCGGATGTGGCCCGGATGTGGCGTCGGGTCGCGGGGCGACATGTACAGGGTGCGCCGCGCCATGACGCGTGATCATTGTTGTGTCGTGGCCCAGACATAGCCAATCGCCCCCGCGACAATCAATCCGATCACCATGGCAATGGCGATCTTGATGGCCGACCAAGGGCGTTCGCCCTGTACCCGGCCCGTGCGTCCGTTTACCACAAAGCGATAGGTCTTGCCGCGATATTTGTAGGCCGCCAGCCAGACCGGCAAGAGAATATGTTTAAAGGTGATGGCGCTGATATCGGTGTTGATGTCATGAATGCGCTGGCGATCGCCGCCAATGTCGAATTTTACGTCGCGCTGGATCATCCGGTCCATGTGGTTGCGGGCCTCGGCAAAGCCTTCGTCAAGCTCGACCGCATAGCCCTCGGCGCGAAAACCAGCAAGGAATTCAGGGCGATACGGCTCCAGCTCTGTCAGATCCCAGGGTTCCAGATTGTCGGTATAGCGTTTGGGCAGCGAGCGGGACGCCAACACCAGCACATCGTCAAAAAACCGCGCCACCCGGCCAGAAACCGAGCGCCAGCGCACCTTTTGGACCCGGCGTGTTTCGGTCTTGCCATTGCGGGTCACGGTGCGGGTTTCGTAATAGACGGTGCCGCGTTCGCCACGATAGGCGGATTTGGTATCGGCATCAAAGGTCCAATAGGGGACATAGATGCCGTCCATCTTGCGGCCTTTGCGGGCGTATTCCTGCAACCCGTTGGGGGCAAACCACAGCTTGCCGAGCCAATCGGTCATCGCCTTGTGGGCGGCGCGTTCCTCTAGCGCAAAGGGCAGCAGGCCACGGGGTTTGATATGGCGGTGCGTGCCGGTGTCGACGACCACGGGGGTGGCACAGAACGGACATTCGCGGGCGTGATCCACGTCATTGAATTCCACCTGCGCGGCGCAATTGGGGCATTTGGAAACACGGGTTTCTTCGATGTCTTCCTGGGGCAATTGCTGGCGTATGGCGGCCTGGAAATCCAGTTCCTTGAGGGCGGCACCGGCCCAGGGTCCAGATTGAACCACATCCGTATTGCCGCAATGGTCACATTTCAGCCCGCCGGTGCCGGGATCAAACCGGAAATCCGCGCCGCATTCGTCGCAGGGGAAACGATGCTCAGCCTCAGGGGCGTCGGGTGGTGGGGGAGGGGAAATGTTGTCGGCCATAAAACGGTATCCCGGGGAATCTATGATCTACCTTAGGGTGGGTGCGCGCCAGACTGCAACATCGGCGGAGGCAGAGGTATCTGCCAATGCAAAGGCGCGGTCCCGGACTTGCTCCGGGACCTCTGTTCAAACCGGCGGTGGAGGTCCCGGATCAAGTCCGGGACTGCGTCGGTTTGCGGACCGAAAAAACGGGGCGTGTCACATGCCCGGCGGCGGGGGCGGGAGGATGGTGAACAATTGCGCCAGCTCCTGCACGTCCTCGGCCCTGAGCCAGCCATCCTGACCGGCGGTCCAGACATAGGTTTCGCGGGTGATCTCGCCGCTGGTTGCCATACGGCCCAGTTTTGCTTTGGAAAACGGACCTTTGGTTTCGCCACCCTCGGCAATGTGCCAGACATGTTCGACCGGCGGCGGGGGCGGCGCGGCGTGTACGGCGGCAGGGGCGTGCTGGACCGGGACGTGCTGGACGGGGGCGTGCTGGACGGGGGCGTGCTGGGCGGTGGGCTGTGCGCCCCAGGGGCCCTGGTTTCCCGCCATTTGATTGGCCATCGCCATGCCCATCCCCATGCCAAGGCCCGCGCCCATGCCGCCGCCGCCATTGGGGTTCGCGGCCGCCTTGGTCATTGCTTCGGCGGCGGAATATTGGGTGAATTTCCCCAGATCCCCCGCCAATCCCATCGAGGTCCGCTTGTCCAGCGCCTCTTCCACCGCAGGCGGTAGCGAGATGTTTTCAATATAGAATTCGGGGATCGACAGACCGTAGCCCGCAACAATCTGGCTGATCTCTGCGGCAATCATCTTGCCCAGATCGGCGGTGTTGGCGGCCATGTCCAGAACCGGGATGCCAGAGCCGGCAATCACGCGGCTGAATTCCTGCACAATGATGTTGCGGACCTGATAGCTGATCTCGTCCATGGTGAATTCGCCGTCCGTACCGACGATTTCGGTCATGAACAGCGCCGGGTCCTTGACCCGCACGGTATAGGTGCCAAAGGCGCGAATGCGGGTCGGCCCGAATTCCGGGTCGCGCAGCATGATCGGGTTCTTGGTGCCCCATTTCAGGTCGGTGAACCGCGTCGTGTTGACGTAATAGATCTCGGATTTGAAAGGGCTTTTAAAGCCGTGATCCCAGTGCTGCAACGTCGTCATGATCGGCATGTTGTTGGTCTCTAGCATATAGAGACCGGGGGTGAAGACATCGGCCAGCTGGCCTTCGTGGACAAACACCGCAGCCTGACCTTCGCGCACCGTCAGCTTGGCACCATATTTGATCTCGTGGTCTTCGCGTTCAAAGCGCCAGACCATGGTGTCGCGCGTGTCGTCGACCCAATGAATGACGTCGATGAATTCACCGGTGAGGAAATCGAAAATACCCATCGGGCGGTCTCCCTTCGTTGTCTTCGCCCTTAACTGGGCCCGCCAAGCAATTCGTCGGCGATGATTTCGGCGGTTGGCTGTGCCTCTTGCCAGGACATGCCAGCCGACAGGCGGCGGTCGTACAGCATCTTGAGCAGCAACTCGTCATGTGTGGTCAGCAGGGCGAATTCGTCGTCGTCGTTAAAGATTGACGGGCGCGCGCGTGGGCTGTCATTGGCAAGGCCAAGTCCCTGCGCCAATTCCTCGTGCACACAGGATTTCCGCAGCAGAGAGGGGTGCTCCGAGCGGATCAGCGCGATCGCCTTGGCATATTCATGCCCGCCTGGTTCGCTGGAAAAGGCAATCACCAGACAGTGGATCGACTTGGGCAGGCTGCGAAAGATGTCGAGGGCGTTTTGGTTGATATTCGGCACAATCTCCTTGATCCGCGCGGGCAGGGCGGCGCTGTCGTCTTCGGACATGAACAGCACGAAGTAATTCGGATCATTGGAGGAAATGGTGATCGGATGGCCGGTGATCCGGTTCAGCCGCGCAGCATAGCGCGTGACCTCGCCCCGGTCGGTGGCCTGTTGTTCGATTGGCACGGCGTCGCCGAATTCCACCTGCATGCGGATCGGTTGTTCCCAGCGTTTCAGGCGGCTTTGGCCACCGCGCGCGGCCTGAAGCCCGGCACCGCGCGCGTATTCATCATAAAACGCGATGCGTTCGAAATTCTCGATCAGCATTCTGCGGCTGAATTGGGTGTCCGGGCCGCCGCCATCGGTGCGCAGCAGCCCCTGGGCCACAGATTGGCTTTCGACCTGGGTGTAATAGGCCGCAAGCGCCAAACTTTGCGGTGAGGGGCCGAGTGGTTTCGGGGTCGGCTTGACCACAGGTGCGGGCGCCAGGCCGGTCGGGCGGCACGGGCACCGGATCCACCGGAGCAACACAGGCGGACAGCGCCAAGGCGCTGGCCACCAGACCGGCAATGATCCGCACCCGCGCCATAGCTCAGGCCGCCGGAACGGCGGTGCCGGCGGTGTCGCCCAGCCCGGTTTTGCGTGCCTTGGCCGAGGCCAGCGTGTCGCGCAGTTCCTTTTCCATCTTCTTCAGTTCGGCCTCTGCGGCTGCACGGCGGGCTTTGCCCTCGTCCGCGATTTGCAGGCTTTCCTCGATGGTGCCAACCAGATCGGCGTTTGCCTGTTTCACCGCCTCGATGTCGAACACGCCACGTTCCATTTCTTCGCGGATCATCTTGTTGCTGTCGCGCAGGTTCTTGGCATTGGCAGTCAGCAATTCATTGGTCAGATCATTGGCGTCACGCACCGCCGCTGCCGCTTCGGCGCTGCGCTGGATCGTCACGGCCTGGGCCAATTGGGTTTCCCACAGCGGCACGGTGTTGACCAAGGTCGAATTGATCTTGGTCACCAGCGATTTGTCGTTTTCCTGCACCAATCGGATCGAGGGCAGCGATTGCATGGTCACCTGACGGGTGAGTTTGAGGTCATGAACACGGCGTTCCAGGTCATCGCGTGCGGCACGCAGGTCGCGCAATTCCTGTGCCTCCATCACCTGTTTGTCTTCCGGCGCGGCCTTCACCTCGGCCTCTTTGGCGGGAATGACCACGGTATCCAGCTCTTTCAGCTTCTCTTCACCGGCAGCGATATAAAGCGCCAGTTCGTCATAGAAGTTGAGCGTCTTTTCATAGAGCATATCGAGCGATTTGATGTCTTTCAGCAGTTTGTGCTCATGCTCCAGCAGATTGTCGGTCACCCGGTCGATCTGGCCCTGCACCTCTTCGAAGCGCGCGGTGAATTTGGCAAAGGGCGCGGCGCGGCCCAGAAGCTTTTCCCACCAGCTGCGTTCGCGGCGCACGTCCAGTTCGTTGACCGAAAAGCCGCGAATGGTGGTGACAATGCTGCGCAGGAAATCGCAGGCCGGGCCGACATCCTTGTTGCGGACATCAGCCAGCATCGCCTGAGAGATTTCCTGGAGCTCGGCCTGGGCGGCAGAGCCGAAAGCGACGATGGAATTGGTGTCCTCCATGTCGATCTCTTCCATCCGCTGGCGGATTTCGGTGCTGACAGTGGCGTCGGCCTGATCCAGGGACACGATCGCAGTCGCATCTACCGGTTCGGGCAGGACAACGGCACTTACTTCTTCAACCAGTGCCAGGGCTTCCTGGGCCTTCTCTCTTACGTTCTGCGACATGGGTCATCCTTCCCCGTTATGACATACCCGGCTCAGTCGAGCCGTACACCTTCGCGCTGCAACCTATCGCGCAGCACATCAATTTCCACCGTCAGATCACTGTTGCTGTCTTCCAGCAATTTGCGGGTCTTGGCGATGTAATTCTCTTCCAGATCGGTCAGCAGCATCAGGTAATCTGACTTTGCCGCGCTATCCCGGTTGCGGGCATAGATGTCGGCAAATTTGATTGTCGCATCCCGCGCGCCCATCAAATAGACGCCAAGGAACTTGCGCGAGGCGGTCAGATCACGCGGATCTTCCTCGACCGTGCGCAACATTTCGCGCACCGATTGCTGAAACCGTTCGACGCGGGCCTCCATCCGTGGATCCTGGGCGCGGCGAATGGCGGATTTCATTGCGTCCAGGTGGGCCTCGGCCTCGTCGATGACGCGGGCCACACGATCCTGTTGGAACTCGTCCACACCTTCCAGTGACTTGTTGCGCAGCGGGTCGGGGCCAAATGCGGTCATATGCAGCGCCGCGCCGATCACACCATAAAGCGCCGCCGCCGCAAGGCCGGTGTCCTGTGACAAACCCGCCAAAACAGTGCCGCCGCCGATCAGAAGCGATCCGATGATCTTGCGCGGCAGGGCAGGGCGGCGCGCCACCTTGCGCGAATGATAGGCCGATTCGGCTTTTAACCCCTCTCGGGTCAACCAGGCCGCCAAGGTCCAAGTCCCGGCCCCGGCAAGCCCAAGCGCCAGCGATTCCGGCCCGGACCCGAAGGACATGAAGGCCAGGATCACACCGGGCACAAACAACAGGTTCGACCGCGCGCCGGTGGGGGACACCGTCACCTTCAGCGGGCGGGCATCGTAATCGCGGTCATTCTTGCCAGCGGGGCTAAAGGTGCCGCCAAATCTCTGCGCCATTACTCTGCCCCCAGCCAGCCGGTTGCCACGCCGGTCATCATCGCAAACAGGCAGATATAGGCCACTTTCTGAACCCCGTTCAGCTTGCCCGAACGGGCGTTGTCGCCGGTGGACCAGACCGCCACCGCAATCGCCCCAACCGTGACCACAACCGCAGCCAGCACCAACAGCATGACAAACCGGATCATGCGATCCCCCTCTCGCTTACGCGTTCAAGATAGGTGATGTGCCCTGTCATCGCTAGTGCCGAGCTGTGGTGCGGCGTTCGGAATTCAATTTGCGGGTGTAGCCCGATTGAATGATTTCGACCGCAAACAGCACCACAACCGAGAAATAGAATGTGGTCTTGGACATCGGGATGACTTCGTAGCCAAACAGCTTCAGCGCCAGCGTATCGTCATGCATGGCATGGGCGGCGGCCTGACCGGCCTCGCCCAGCAGGACAACACCGACGATCAACAGGATGAACAGGCCGAGAACCTCGTACATGCGGTTTTTCTCAAGAAACCGCGTGACCCCATCCGCCAGCAGCAGCATGGCCAGCCCGGACAGGATGATCGCAGTGGCCAGCACGATAAAGACATCCGTGATCGCAATCGCCGACAGCACCGAATCAAAGGAAAAGATCAGGTTCATCAACACAATCATCGCAATCACCTGAGCGGCGGATTTGCCGGATTTGCCTTCAACATCGGTATGCAGATCCTCAATCGACAGCATGTGGCCGATTTCCTTGACCGCGGTATAGATGATGAACACGCCGCCGATGATGAACACCAGCGTGGCAAAATTGATCCCGCCGGTCAGCACGCCTTCCCAATTGGCGATCCAGAAGGGTTCCGACAGCGCATCAATCAGCCGGATCATGACGAACAACAGCACCACCCGTAGGGCGACCGCAATGATAATGCCCCAATACCGCACCGCTTTCTGGTGCGCGACGGGCGCGCGTTGGCTCTCGATAGAGATATAGAGCAGGTTGTCGAACCCCAGCACCGCCTGCAAAAAGCACAGCATTACCAGATTGCCCAGGTTTTCGATGGTCAGAAGATCGGCCATGTTCCTGAAATCCCCTTAAAAATAACGTTGCCTCTGCATAGCGCAGATGTTCATGAAAAAACAACGACAGGCAGGGGGAAAATGCCGGTGGCGACCTCAACTATTGCGGTTGCGGCGGGTGCGCTGAGGTTTTGGGCGATCTGGCTGCGCGCCTTCCAATCCCAATTGGTCCCGCATCACGCGGCGGCGCACTTCTTCGACCTCGCCGGGTTTGAGCTGACCCAACTGGAACGGACCGTAAGAGATTCGGATCAGGCGGTTCACGCTGAGGCCCAGGCTTTCCATCGCGCGGCGGATTTCGCGGTTCTTGCCTTCACGCAGCCCCACGGTCAGCCAGGCATTGGCGCCCTGTTGGCGGTCCAACGTGACAATCATCGGCAGATAATCGGTGCCATCCACATGGGTGCCCTTGCGCAGGGGTTCCAGCATGGCGTCGCTGGGCCAGGCCTTTGATCCGCACGCGGTAGCGGCGCAACCAACCGGTCGAGGGCAGTTCCATCCGGCGCTTGATGCCGCCGTCATTGGTCAGCAGCAACAAACCTTCGGAGTTGAGGTCAAGCCGCCCGACGCTCATCACGCGTGGCATCTCTTCGGGCAGTTCGTCGAAGATGGTCGCACGGCCCTGTTCGTCCTTGTGGGTTGTCACCGCCGGCAGGCTTGTGATACAGCCAAAGCCGTTCCGGTTCCGGCGCATCCAGTGGCTTGCCGTCGACCGCGATCTTGTCGGCATCGGTGACATTCAATGCGGCGCGTTCGATCACCTTGCCATTGACGCTGATGCGCCCGGCTTCGATCATGCGTTCCGCTTCGCGCCGCGAGGCAACACCGGCGCGGGCAAGGACTTTGGCGATACGGTCGCCTTCTGGAGTTTTCTGAGCCATGCCGCCAGCCTTAGAGCGTTGCAGATTGCCGTGCAAGCGGGCATGACAGGCCATGGTTTTTCGATCTCACATGGAGGCCGCCCTGAGCGAGGCACGCGCAGCGGCGGAACGCGGCGAAGTGCCGGTGGGCGCGGTGGTGGTCGCGCCCACCGGCGCGGTCGTGGCGCGGGCGGGCAATCGCACCCGCGAATTGTCTGATCCCACCGCCCATGCCGAGGTGCTGGCGATCCGGGCCGCCTGTGCGGCACTGGGGTCTGAACGTCTGGTCGGGCATGATCTTTATGTCACGTTGGAGCCTTGTGCGATCTGTGCGGGCACCATCGCGGCGGCGCGGATTGCGCGGCTTTATTTTGGGGCATCTGATCCGAAATCCGGGGGTGTGGCCCATGGCGCGCGGGTGTTTAGCCATGCGCAGGCGCATCACCAGCCGGAGATCTATGACGGCATCGGCGCGGATACAGCAGAGGCGCTGTTGAAATCATTCTTTGCGGGGCGGCGATGACGCGATTGATTCTGTTTCACAAACCCTTTGGGGTGCTCAGTCAATTCACCGACAAAGGCACCGAAGGGTCCACCCGCCCGACATTGTCGGCCTATATCGACGTGCCCAAGGTTTATGCCGCCGGGCGGCTCGATCGCGACAGCGAGGGGTTGTTGCTGTTGACCGATGATGGGCGTTTGCAGCATCGCATTGCCCATCCCAATGCCAAACAGCCCAAAACCTATTGGGTGCAGGTCGAGGGGATCCCGGATGAGCCTGCTTTGGACGCGCTGCGCAAGGGCGTGACGTTGAAAGATGGCCGCACAAGACCGGCCAAGATCCGGCGGATGGACGAACCCCGCCCGCTGTTTCCGCGCGACCCGCCGGTGCGGTTTCGCAAATCGGTGCCTGATTGCTGGTTGGAGATGACAATCACCGAAGGTCGCAATCGTCAGGTGCGGCGCATGACGGCGCATGTGGGGTATCCGACGTTGCGGTTGATCCGGGCGCAGATCGGGGAATGGCATCTGGGGGGATTGCGCCCCGGGGAATGGCGCGACGGTTGATCTTTGGTGTCGTCGCGCCACGGCGCGCCGACAGGGCGGGGGGCGTTGCCCCCCGCACCCCCCAGGATATTTGGAAACAGAAGAAGGTCAGGCGAGCCAGGCCATGGAAAACAGTGTCAGAATGCTGGTGTAGACCACGACCTGGGCAATTGCATCGGTGCGCACCCCATGGAGGAGCGCCAGCGAAAACGCCATTGCCCCGGCCGGGCCTGCGGCCCCCAACAGGAACAGCGCATATGCCGGATCATTGCCGGTGATCAGCCAGAGGCCGCCGCCGACCGCGATTGGAAATACCGCCAGTTTGATCAGGGTGAAGCTCGCCACCGTTCGGTCAACGCGGAATGGTGTGCTGGACAGGACCACCCCAAGCGCAAACAGGGCCAGGGGGGCGGCTGCCGCACCATTGAAATCAAGGAAGGTTTCTATTGGCCCCGGAATGGCGAAATCGCTGAGGCCAAAGGGAATGCCAAGCAGAATGGCGATCAACATCGGCGTGCGCGCCACGGTGCGAAACACCGTGCCCGGTGACACCCGGCCATATTCCATCAATTGCAGTGCAATCATCGCCCCGGCAAAGGTGACGATGGCATCCAGCGTGATCAGCGTGGTGACCGGCAAGACATTTTCGCGGCCATAGAGCAGCACGGAAATCGGCAGGACATACAGGGCATTGTTGGCGAAGATGCCGGAAAACGCCAGCAGCACCGATTTCACGTGCGCCGCGTTTGAACACCCGGTAGGCCAACCAGAACCCGAACCCATAGACCACGAATTCCGCCGCGAGGTAGATCAATGTCGGCACGGGCGCGAAATCGCGGATCGGGGCGCGGGCAATCACGCCAAACAGCATCAGCGGCAGAAAGACCGACATTGCGATGCGGTTGACCAATCGCGCGTCGTCTTCGCTGACCACGCCCATTCGTCCCATGACAAAGCCAAGCGCCATGATGGCAAACACCGGCAGGATCGGGTCCTGAAGGACGGCCAGGGTTTGCATGTGGTCCTAGACCCACTTGGCCATGGGCGGCAGAGACATCAGCACCGCATTGGCGTCATGCCCTGTGGTCAGGCCGAATTTGGTGCCGCGATCATAGACAAGGTTGTATTCGGCATAGAGCCCGCGATGGATCAGCTGGGTGTCCTTGTCGCCATCGTTGAACGCCATCACACGGCGCTTTTCCACCAGCGGCAGAAAGGCGGGCAGGAAGGCGCGGCCAATATCCTGGGTCAGGGCGAAATCCGCCGCCCAGTTGCCGGTGTTGCGGTCATCCATGAAGATGCCGCCAACCCCGCGTGCCCGACCGCGGTGCGGGATATAGAAATAGTCATCCGCCCAGGCCTTGAGCCGGGGATATTCTTCGATCCCATGCGGATCGAGATGGGCCTTTTGCACCGCATGAAAATGCGCGGTATCCGCGTCATATTCGATACAGGGGTTCAGATCCGATCCGCCGCCGAACCACCAGCCATGCGGGGTCCAGAACATGCGGGTGTTCATGTGCACGGCCGGCACATGCGGGTTGCGCATATGGGCGACCAACGAGATGCCCGAAGCCCAGAAGCGTGGGTCTTCTTTCATGCCCGCCAGCCCCTTGCGCGCGGCCATTGCGTTTTGCGCCGCTTCGCCAAGCTGGCCATAGACGGTCGAGATATTGACCCCGACCTTTTCGAACACCCGACCGCCCCGCATGACGCTCATCAACCCGCCACCGGCGTCCGATCCATCATCAGAGCTGCGTTTGGTTTCACTGACCTCGAATTGACCGGGGGCCATATCCGCGAAGGGGCCGGTGTCATGGCTGGCCTCCAGCGCTTCGAAGGCCGCAACAATGTTGTCGCGCAGGTCGCGGAACCAGGAGGAGGCCGTCTGTTTTTCTGTTGTGAAATCCATGGATATGACCCGTCTCCTTTGTGGGTATCGCGGCAAGGGTTCTTTGCCTGCCTGCGCGGCAAAGCGCAACCATCTGCGCGCGCCGGTTTTCCGGGCGGCTTGCCCGAGTTCCTGACCTGCGTTTCTGATCTGCGTTTTTGTCTGTGGTTAATGCGCGGGCGAGGTCACGGGATCCAGCAGCGTGCGCCCGCCATCCACCGTCATGATCTGGCCGGTGACAAATCCCGCGCCGTCCGAGGCAAGGAATTGCGCGGCTTCGGCCAGCTCGCCGGGGCTGGCGATCCGGCCCAGGGGGGTGTGCCCTTCGATATCGGCGCGAAATTCCTTGTGTTCCTTCAACGCGCCTTTCAGGCTGGCCGACATGACAGAGCCAAAAGAAACCGCATTGACCCGAATGCGGTGCGGCGCAAAGGCCACGGCAAGCGACCGGGTCATCTGATCCAATGCGGCGGTAGAGACCGAATAGGCCAAAAGATCCGGGTGGGTGCGGCGCGCAGCAATCGACGACATGTTGATGATCGAGCCCAACTGACCGCTTTCCTGATTTTCGCCCTGTTTGATCATGCGCTTTGCCACCAGTTGCGACAGGCGCAGCGCCGTCATCAGGTTCTGTTGCAACAGGGTCTCGACCGATGTGTCCTCCATATCCAATGGATCAGAGGGCAGGATCTGGCGGCTGCCATTGATCAGGATGTCCACGCGATCAAAGGCATCGAGTGCGGCCGACAACAGATTGGCCTGTGTCAGCCGTTCCCGCAGGTCACCAGCGAAATATCGTGCCGGCCCATCTTCGGCGGTGCCGTCCAGTTCGTCCGCCAGCCGGGTTTCATCCATATCGGCAAAAACGACATTCGCGCCCTTGCTGATGAAATGCCGCCCAATGGCCAGGCCGATGCCGTTGGCCGCCCCGGTGACAATCGCGGTTTTGCCTTCGATCGAGAAACCCATCTGTCGCTCCTGATATTCTAGGCGTGAAATCCTAGACCTGATTCATTTGACTTGATTCTCTAGAGGGAGCCTAGCGCGGCTTACCCCTTGCGGCGAGAGGGCCGCTGCGCCGACAGGATTTTGAACTTGCTGTTGCCTGCGATTTCCTCAACCTGCCCAAATCCGGCCTGAAGCGCGGCCTCATAAGGCAGGTGGCGGTTGGCGACAAGGCGCAATTGCCCAGAGGGGCGCAGGATGCGGCGGGCGGTGGCGATGAACGCCTGTCCCAATTCCGGCGCGCCCTTGCGTCCCTGATGAAAGGGCGGGTTCATCAAGACGGTATCAAATTGGACGGGCGGGGCCCATCGGGTCACATCGGCCCAGTGGAACCGCGCGCGCGGATCGGGAACGTTGATGCGCGCACAGTCCAGCGCGACGGCGTCACTTTCCACCAGGTGCAGCTCTTCGATCAGGCCGTCCTGCAACGCCTGTGCGGCCAGAAACCCCCAGCCTGCGCCAAGATCGGCAACAAGGCGTCCGGGTTTCGGAGGCAAGTTGCGGGCCAGCAGATCCGACGCCGGATCAATCCCATCGGCGGAAAAGACGCCGGGGCGGGTGGTAAAGCCATCGACCAGTTTTACCGTGGCTTGCCAATCCGCAAAGGCCGGTGCGGCGTTGAACCAGAACGCACGGCCATGCGCCTTGGTCATCTGTCCGGTCACCTCGACCCGCGCGCGGCAGGCCTTGAACATTGTGTCGATCCCGTCGGTCTTCTGGCCATCCACCAGGATCACGCCATCCGGGCAGGCGGCAACCGCATCGGCCAGCATGGCCTGTGCTGCGGCCTTGGCGCGGGGCATGAATATCACGGCGGCGGCAATTGGGCCGTCTGCCGTGGTCCGGCAGTCAAACCCGGGGCGCGCGCCATGGGTCACCGCATCGCGGCTGATGATCTGGACACGATGTGCGGGCAGGGCCGACAGGTCGCTGTCGGGCGTGGGTTCGAAAACCGCAATTGTGCCCTCATCGGGCAGCGCAGCCTGAGACAGCGCAAGGGACAGACGGGACTGGGCCATCGGGGGCGGCGCGGGCGCCTATTCCTTTTCCATCGTGCATTGCAGCGGATGTTGATGGCGGCGGGCGAAATCCATCACCTGGGCCACCTTGGTTTCGGCAATCTCATGGCTGAAAACGCCAACGACAGCGACGCCCTTCTTGTGGACGGTCAGCATGATTTCGAAGGCCTGGGCATGGTTGAGACCAAAAAACCGCTCCAGCACATGCACCACAAATTCCATCGGGGTATAGTCGTCGTTCAGCAACAGGACCTTGTAAAGCGGCGGGCGCTTGGTCTTGGGACGCGTTTCGACCACGACGCCACTATCGGTGCCGTCTTTCTTGTCGCCTTGCGACAGGATCGGATCTGCCAGGATGAGGGGGGCATTGGTCATCTTGGGTGGGTCGGCTCCAGCTGAGGTACGCATCCGTCGGGAGCCATGTATATAACGCGATTGGCCTCATAGAAAAGAGGGGCTGACATGCATTTCACCAATTCGCTGTGGAATCTCTGTTTCGCGGATCGCGCCCTGGGTGAGTTGGGTTGGCCACATTGTTGCCACAATCGCCGGTTTAGCGGTGGCGCGCTTGTCGTGCCCAATATCTGGTTTCCTTAGTCCGGACTTTATTGGAATTTCCAGTAAACTTAAGGGTTTAAAGAATTAAGCTCATATGGTAGGCTAGCCTTAATCAAAAATAAAATAAGCTGACCAGAATACTGGCGGCACGAGGCAGAAGGCAGTTTATCGTGAAGGTCCGAAATGTGGATTTGGCCCGTTTGGGCGTAGTCGTACTTGCGTTATTGTGGCTGTGTGTGGTTCTTCCGCTCAGTGTGGCGGCGGCACCCTATGCGGCGATGGTCATGGATGCCCGATCGGGCAAGGTTGTACATTCCGAAAATGCCAACACGCGGCTGCATCCTGCGTCGCTGACCAAGATGATGACGCTCTATATCGCGTTTGAAGCGGTGCAGAACGGCGAAATCTCGATGGACACGATGGTCAAGATTTCGTCCAAAGCGGCGTCGGAACCACCCTCGAAACTGGGGTTGCGGGCCGGGCAAAGCATCAAGCTTCGGTATCTGGTGCGGGCGGCAGCGGTCAAATCCGCAAATGATTTTGCCACCGCCATCGCCGAAGCGATTTCCGGGTCTGAGGCGGCTTTTGCCCAACGGATGAACCGCACCGCAAAGGCCATGGGCATGACGCGCACGACGTTCAAGAACGCGCATGGATTGACCCAGGAGGGTCACCTGAGCACCGCGCGGGACATGACCGTTCTGGGGCGGCACATGATTTACGATTACCCCATGTATTACAACCTGTTCTCGCGCAAAACGGTCGATGCCGGCGTGCGCAGTGTGTCCCATACCAACAGCCGCATGTTGAGCAGCTATAAAGGGGCCGACGGGATCAAGACCGGCTACACGCGTGCAGCCGGTTTTAACCTTGTTGCATCGGCGGAACGCGGGCGTGAACGGGTGATTGCCACGGTGTTTGGCGGCCGCTCCACCACGACGCGCAACGCACGGGTCGCTGAACTGCTGGACCTTGGGTTCAAACGTGCGCCCACCCATGTCGCTTTGGCCCGCCCGAAAAAACCGCGCTATTATGGCAATAAAGGTTTGATTTCGAATGGCGGGGATACGGCGATTGCCTCGACCGCGCCGGTCGGCGGCGGTAAGCCTGCTGCGGGCAAGACCATTGCGGTCAAATTGGCGGTGCTGACAAGCCCACGTCCCAAAATGCGTCCTGGCGCCACCTCCAAAATGCCGGAAGCGGCTGTTGTTGCCGCGATGCAAGAGGGGATCGCCGACGCCATGGCCGAGGTCACAGCCGAAAAGATTGCTCAGGCCTCGTTGGCGGATGTGGCACCGGCCGCAAGCGCCACGACCCCGGAGATCCGCCCGACCATTCGTCCGGCCGCACGCCCGAATGGTGTGGTTCTGGCCAGCGCCGGGGCGATCAAACCGGCCGCGCCGGACCCCATTGTGCGTGAGCAAGTGCAGGAAATCATCACCCGTGTTTCCACATCCGGCGGTCGCCATTGGGGCATCAATGTCGGGCGCTACGGGTCGCATTTTGCGGCGGAAAAGGTGTTGTTGAAAACCGCCCTGACCGAAATGTCGACATTGGACGGCGCATTGCGCAAAGTGGCCAAACGCAAGAATGGATTTGACGCCAATTTCATGGGGTTGACGCGTGAAACTGCGGATCTGGCCTGTCGTCGGTTACAGTCGCGCAATATCTCCTGTTTCATGATCGGACCGTCCTGAACGACCTCCTGACCGGCACCATGACGCAGCCCCGCGAAACCATACGGAACGGGGCTGTGAGTAACAGGAAAAATCGTTCACTGTCAGAGGGTAATCACAATACCTGAAGGTGATGGTTCGGCGATCGCCGACCCGGGGTGCGGGCAGGGCACATCCAGGACAAAATGCGCCTAAAATCGGCGCTCGGCGCTATCCATATCGAACATAAAATTGACCGAGATCGGTATAAATTGGCCGGTGCTTGTCTAAACCGGACATTCTGGCCAATTTACCCACAATGCCCGATTTTCCCCCGCGTAGCGGTCAGAGCCAGCGTTTCAGATCGGTTCCCACCGCGTCGCTGACCGATGAAACCCCATCGCGCTGCAAAAGCTCGTCCAAACCGCGGGCGATCTCACCCGCCAGGGACAATCCGCCATACACCAACGCGGTATAGAGCTGCACCGCAGATGCCCCTGCTTTGATCTTGGCATAGGCCTGTTCGGCGCTGGAAATCCCGCCGACCCCGATCAAGGGGATTTTGCCGTCGGTTTCCACATAGAGCCGGGCCAGAACGCGGGTGGATTTCTCAAACAACGGCGCGCCGGACAATCCGCCGGCTTCTTGTCGATGGTCAGATGCCAGCCCCTCACGATCCAGGGTCGTATTGGTGGCAATGATGCCGTCGATCCCGGATTCTTGCGCCACCCCCGCGATGTCGCTCAGGGCCGGGGCATCCAGATCCGGCGCGATTTTCAGAAACACCGGGATCTTGCGGTCCAGATCGTCCCGCACCTGCATCACACCGGCCAGCAGCGCCAGCAGCGCCTCGGGGCCTTGAAGGTCACGCAGGCGTTCGGTGTTGGGCGAGCTGACATTGACAGTTGCGAAGTCAAGATGCGGCCCGCAGGCCGCCAACACCCGCGCGAAATCGGCGGACCGGTCTTCGCTGGTCTTGTTGGCGCCAAGGTTCAGGCCGATCACTGCATCGCTCGGACGTTGTGCCAGCCGCGCGGCAATCGCGGTCATACCGTCATTGTTGAACCCGAAACGGTTGATCGCGGCGCGATCCTCGGTCAGGCGAAACAATCGCGGGCGCGGGTTGCCGGGCTGTGGCAGGGGCGTGGCGGCGCCCACTTCGACAAAGCCGAATCCGGCGCGTGACAGCCCGTTCAGGGCGGTGGCGTTCTTGTCGAACCCGGCCGCAAGCCCGACGGGATTGGCCAGTGACAAACCGGCAACTTCGGTCTGCAATCGTGGTGATGTCACGACCCCCGCTGCTGGGGCCAGCCCCCATTGCAACGCCTTGATCGCCAAACCATGGGCGGTTTCGGGATCAACCCGATAAAGCGCCTTCAGCCCCAGTTGTTCCAGAAATGTCATTGCAGATCCTCGGGAAAGACATGGCCATCACCACCCCAGGGCAGATCCCGCTGCCACAGCACATCGGCAATTCGCAGATTGCGGTACAGATGGGGAAACAGGGCACCGCCGCGCGAAGGCTCCCATTTTATGTCATCGGCCAGGGCATCGGTATCACAGGCCAACAGCACGAGACCGGTCTCGCCAGCGAAATGCTTGGCTGCGGTTTCCTGCACCTGTTTGGCGGTGGAAAAATGCACATAGCCATCGGTGACATCCACCGGCGCACCAGTGGTTTCCCCGTTTTGCTTCAGCTCTGCCCACTCCGGGGCGCGGAATATCTTGTATATCAGCATATGCGTTGCTTGCCGTGCCGCTGTTCCGGGGTCAAGAGGGCATCAGGGTCATGCGCATGTCGCAAATTTTGGCCATCACATGTCAGAGGCTGCTTCGGGGTGGCTGGCTGCGCCGGTTTGCGCCGGGTTTGCTTTGACAAGCAACCAATCCCGATGCAGCATCACGACATAAATTCAACTGAGAGGTTTCCCATGTCTGTGCGTCTTATGACCAGCGCTGCTGCCCTTGCCCTGACGGCGGGTGTGGCCAGTGCCGACTATTCACTGACTGTCCTGCACACCAACGACTTTCATGCGCGGTTTGAATCGGTCAGCAAATATGATGGCCCCTGTTCCGCCGAAGATGACGCCGAAGGCAAGTGTTTCGGCAGCTCTGCCCGTTTGATGACCGCAATCAACGAAGCCAAGGCGCGGTCCAACAACTGGGTTCTTGTGGACGGCGGTGACCAATTCCAGGGCTCGCTGTTCTATACCTATTACAAGGGCAAACTGGCCGCCGAAATGATGAACCAGATGGGTTATACCGCGATGACCGTGGGCAACCACGAATTCGATGACGGCCCAGAGGTTCTGCGCGGCTTCATGGATGCAATTGATTTCCCGATTCTGATGTCGAACGCCGATGTCTCGGGCGAGCCATTGCTGGCCGGCGAGCTGATGAAATCGACCGTGATCGAGCAGGGCGGTGAAAAGATCGGCTTTATCGGCCTGACGCCACAAAACACCGACGAGCTGGCGAGCCCGGGCAAAAACATCATCTTCACCCCGCCCGCCGATGCGGTTCAGGGCGAGGTCGACAAGCTGAGCGAAATGGGCGTGAACAAGATCATCGTTCTGTCGCATTCCGGCTATGCGGTGGACCAGGATGTTGCTGCCAATACCACCGGGGTTGATGTGATTGTCGGTGGCCACTCGAACACCTATCTGGCCAATAATGATGACAATGCGGATGGTCCTTATCCAACTGTCGTCAATGGCGTTCAGATCGTGCAGGCCTATGCCTATGGCAAATATCTGGGTGAATTGAACGTGACCTTCGACGACGAAGGCAACGTGACCGAAGCATCAGGCAACCCTGTGCTGGTCGACGCGGCGATTCTGGCGGACGAAGCCGTGGCCGCACGCATTGCCGAAGCCGCCAAACCGCTGGAAGAGATCCGCAACCGGGTCGTGGCCGAAGCCGCGGAACTGATCGAAGGTGACCGGTCGGTGTGTCGCGCGATGGAATGTTCGATGGGCAACCTGATTGCCGACGCCATGCTGGATCGCGTTGCCGATCAGGGTATCCAGATCGCCATTGCCAACAGCGGCGGCATCCGTGCCTCGATTGACGCGGGCGAAGTGACCATGGGCGAGGTCCTGACCGTTCTGCCATTCCAGAACACGCTGTCGACCTTTCAGGTGACCGGCGCAACCATGCTGGAGGCGCTGGAAAATGGCGTCAGCCAGATCGAAGAGGGCGCCGGTCGTTTCCCGCAGGTCGCGGGGATGAGCTTTGCCTTTGACGCGTCGATGCCCGCAGGCGAACGTGTGTCCGACGTGATGGTTGGCGGTTCCCCGATCGAGGCCGAAACGGTCTATGGTGTGGTGTCGAACAACTATGTGCGCAACGGCGGTGACGGCTACAAGATGTTCGTCGATGCCATGAATGCCTATGACTATGGCCCGGATCTGGCCGATGTGACGGCGGAATATCTGGCGGCGCAAGGTCCGTTCATGCCCTATACCGACGGCCGTATTTCGGCGAAATAAATATGCCTTTGCGCGGCGCCGGGGTCCGGCGCCGCGTGTTTCCCATCCCTTGCCGGGCCGCATCAGATCGGTGATATTGCATCATGGACCATCCGCTGATCGATCTTATCAACCAACGCATTCAAAAGGCCGAGGCCGAGGGCGCATTTGACGATCTTCCCGGCGCGGGCAAACCCTTGCCCCATTGTGACGACCCGGAAAACGCGATGCTGAACCGTCTTGTCAAGGAAAGCGGCGGCGTGCCCGAATTTGTCAGCCTGTCGCGTGAATTGGAACGCCTGCGCGCGGAATTGCGCGACACCGGCGACCGCACCCGGCGTCAGGATATTCTGAAAGAAATGTCGTTGATGGACGCACGTATCGAACTGGCGCGCAAAGCCTACCGGTAGGGGAACGTTCCCGGATTAAACCCGCAATTTCCGTGCGGGGAATTCCCGCCTCACACGCATCAAGTTTCGCGAAACGCCTTCATCGCGCGAAATTCGCACTTGGCCCCGCATCACCGCTGGGGCACACCGAGGCCCAAAGGATGACACAGGCGGCAAAACGGGGGACATATGGTCAGCGTCAAGGAACACTACGAGGCCTATCCCTATCCTGAACGCAATCCCAAGGATAAGCGCAAGCGCCTGATCACCGGCTCGCCCTCGCATCCGGTTGAGCTTGATCATTATCTGTTTGCGGGCCAGCGCGATTGGTCAAAACCGCTGCGGGTTCTGGTGGGGGGGGGCACCGGTGACGGGCTGATCCAACTGGCACATTTTCTGAAACTGGCGAAACGCCCGCATCAGATCACCTATGTCGACCTGTCGACCGCATCGCGCGCCGTGGCCGAGGAACGCGCCAGACTGCGCGGGGTGACCGAGAATATCACGTTTCACACCGCCAGCCTGCTGGATGCGGCGGATTTCGGGGACTTCGACTATATTGATTGCTGCGGCGTGCTGCATCACCTGCCTGATCCGGATGCCGGGTTTCGCGCCCTGCGCGCAGCACTTGCGCCCGGTGGTGGCATGGGCTTCATGGTTTATGCGCCGCTCGGGCGTTCGGGTGTCTATCCGCTACAGGCTGCATTTGGCGCAATGTTCGCTGATCTGCCGCCGAAAAAGCGCCTGAAGGCGGCCAAGGCGGCATTTGCAAAACTGCCAGAAGGCCACCCGTTCAAGCGCAATCCACATCTTGGCGATCACCGCGACTCGGATGCGGGGTTTTACGATTTGTTGCTGCATGGCCAGGACCGGGCCTATGACGTGCCCGATCTGGTGGCCACGCTGGCGCGCACGGGCTGGGCGCTCAGCTCCTTCACCACGCCATCCTATTATGATCCGACGCGGTTTGCCCCGGTGCCTGCGGGCATGGACCCGGTGGCGCGCATGGCGCTGGCGGAACAATTGTGCGGCTCCATGCGGTTGCATATCGCCTATGCGGTCGCGGCCGACGCCAGCGCGGGGCGCATCGCGGATGGGCGCGCGCCGACGCTGGTGCCGCATCTGATCGGCGTGGCCCCCGGTGTCCTGGCCAAAGCCGTGGCCGAAGGTCGCCCAATCCCCGTCACCATGGGCGGTGAGCGCAACGCGCTGGAATTGCCGCGCGATGCCGCGCCATTGCTGGCGCAGGTCAACGGGCGACAAACGCTGGGGGACATTGCCAAAGGGGCCGGGCTGGACCCGATCCGCTTCGCGCCGCTCTGGGGCAGGGCCGCGGACAAGCTGTCCGGCTGGGGCTTGCTTCTTTACTCCGGTCTTTTACGTTAAATCCCATGTGCGGACGTTTCGCGGTCACTCTCCCCCATGATGCCATGGCGCAGCTGTTCGAGGCCACGCAGGCCAATGACCTGCCTGACCCGGTAAACTATAACGTCTGTCCGACAACCCGGATTGCTGTGATCCGCGCGGGCGAAGGCCATCGCATGTTGCAACCGATGCGGTGGGGGTTCTTGCCGCATTGGTACAAGACCCCCAATGACGGGCCCTTGCTGATCAATGCCCGCGCGGAAACGATTGCCGAAAAACCCGCCTTTCGCAGCGCCTGTCGCACCCGCCGGTGTCTTATCCCCGCGACCGGGTTTTATGAATGGACCAAGGATGCCGACGGCAATCGCCTGCCGTGGTATATCTTCCGCGCCGACGGTGCGCCGCTGGTCATGGCCGGGATCTGGCAGGATTGGTCACAGGACGGGATGGATCTGCGCAGCTGCGCCGTGGTCACAACCGGCGCAAATGTGGCAATGCAGAAAATCCACCACCGAATGCCGGTGATCCTGCCACCGGAAGATTGGGCAATGTGGCTGGGTGAACACGGCAAAGGCGCGGCACGGCTGATGCAGGCCGCGGACGAGGATGTGTTGGAATATTACCGCGTCGATCCAAAGGTGAATTCGAACCGGGCAACCGGCGAGACCCTGATTTCGCCACTGTGAAAACGGCGCTTAGATCTCTCTCCCACGTTCATCTGACCAAAAATATCCCGGGGGTGAGGCCAAAGGCCGAGGGGGCCCCCTTCTTCGGTTGCCACCTGACGCAGCATTTGGCGGATTGGCGTGGGCTCTCTTCCCGGGCCAACACCGCAAGCCGTGATTACGCCCGTCACCGTATCCAGAGCGCGCAATAGGGCGGCAAGGCGATGGTCCCGTGATAGTCACCGACCTCCTGATCGCTCAGCACATCGAACAGCCGCGTTGCGCCTTGGGACATGACCCAATTGGTCGACAACACCTGCCAGGTCTCGGTGAAATTGAAAACGCATGCCATTGCGCCGGTCGGCGCGCGGCGGGCAAATGCAAAAAGCGCAGAATTGCCGGTGTCCAGCACCTCGGTCGGGATCTTGCCGTGAAATTCGGGGGTTTCGGCGCGGCGCGCCAGGATGTGGCGTATCCCGTGGAACACCCGGCCCGGCACGCTTTCGCGATCCTGATGTGCGGCGGCAACCCGGTCCCAGTTCATTCTGGGCCGGTGCAACCAGCGGCTGTCATGACGATGGGCCGGGGTGTCACGATAGCCATAATCATTGGTCAGCCCGATCTTATCGCCCATATAGATCAAGGGGATCCCGCCATAGGCCGCGATCAGCGCATGCCCCATCAGGATGCGGTCAATCGCCAGCGCGATTTGCAGGGCATTGTCGCTGTCCTGGGCGCGTTCCAAACCGGCCAATGATGCGGTGGTGCCGCTGTTGCGTTTGTCGCCGGTGTCGGGATTGTACTGGAACAACGCGCCCTTGGCGAAAGTTCCGGGAAAGCTGCCATCATAGAAATCCGCCAGAAACCGGCGGTGCAGGAAACCGTTCAACCCGGTCGCGCCTGCGTCTTCGTCGGTGACCGCCCACCCAATATCATCGTGGCAACGCAGATAGGTGGCATAGGTGGCATTGGTCAGAACCGGGGGGAAATGCGTCGACATCACATGGGTCATCAACCGCGTGTCCCGCGACGCGAGAGAGGACCAGAATTGCACCATTAGCGAGTTGTGATAGGCGAGGTTGCCCTCCTTGCCGTCATGCTCCCCACGTCCCAGATAGGGCAGCATTTCCGCAGGGCCGACAATCGCCTCTTCCAGATGAATGACCGCCGGGGCCGCTATGCGGGTGGCGGCGCGCAGGGCCTGAAGCAGCATATGCACCTCTGGCTCTGACTGGCATCTGGTGCCCAGACGTTTCCACATAAAGGCCACCGCATCCAGCCGCAGGACATCAACGCCCTTGTTGGCCAGAAACAACATGATGCGCAGCATATCCAGAAAGACCCGCGGCTTGGCCCAGTTCAGATCCCATTGGTGGTCGTTGAATGTGGTCCAGACCCAGCGCTGGATGTCGTCGTACCAGGTAAAGCTGCCGGGCGACGTGTCGGGGAAAATTTCGATCAGGCTGCGCTCATAGGCCTCTGGCTGGCTGCGGTCCGGGAACAACAGATAATAATCGCGATAGGTCGCATCCCCGGCGCGGGCCTTTTGCGCCCATTCATGTTCCTTGGCCGTGTGGTTCACCACCATATCAACACAGACGCTGATCCCACGGGCGCGACAGGCGGCGGTGACGGCCTCGAAATCTGCCATGGTGCCAAAATCTGGGTTGATGGCGCGGTAGTCCATCACGGAATAGCCGCCATCATTGTCGCCGGGGCGCGGATGCAGGCAGGGCATGAAATGCACATAGCTCACCCCCAATTCCACCAGATAATCCAGCCGCTCGATCACCCCCGCCAGATCATCGGCAAACCGGTCGATATAAAACACATAGCCATTCATGCCCGGTTGCTGGAACCAGTCCGGGTCCAGATCGCGTGCCATATCCAGCGCCTTGAGCGCCGTCGGGCGTGTCAGCGCCGCGTGACGCAAACTGTCGTCCAGATCCCGGCGAAACTCTTGGAAATCCGGGTGATCGCCATAAAGCTGCTCCAGCATATGCCACAGATCGTCTTTGCTGCGGGCGTAGCGCAGCTTGAAGACGTCAAGATCACTCAGACTGGCCGGGCGGGACGTATCGGGCATGGAACCTCTTGGATTGTTGGTCACGTCGGATTGAATTGCCGGGGAAAGTCGCATTGCCGCAGCCATTGGTCAACGGAGGGCGAGCGGAAAACGCAGTTGCTTTGCAATGTTGGTCAATCCCGTGTTGACCTGCCCGTCGGCATGACGTAATCACCGTTTCTGCTGGGCGGGCGTTGTGTAATGGTAAGACCTCAGCCTTCCAAGCTGATGATGCGGGTTCGATTCCCGCCGCCCGCTCCAGCCAAACTCCACCGACATCACGCAGCGATAATTCCCGGGCCGGGTGGTCCGATGTGATTGTCATGCGCCCGCGCATTTTGAGAATTGGCGGTTTTGCGGCATACTTCCCCCTGTCCACACCGGGGGGGGGAGGGGGCGGATGATCACGATACGGATGCTTGCGATCTTGGTTTTTGGCTGTTTGGGCCTGCCCGCAATGGCCGCCAAACAGGCGCTGATCATCGGCAATGCCGCCTATTCAGAGCTGCCGTCGCTGCAAAACACCCATGGCGACGCGGGCGGCTATGCGGCGGCCTTTGATGAATTGGGTTTTGCGGTCACCTATCTGAAGGATCTGGATGAATCGGCGCTGGAAGAGGCAATCGTCACGTTTGTCGATGGCATCGCGCCGGGGATGAGGTGGCTTTTGTTTTTGCCGGCCATGGCTGGAGCGCCAATGGAATCAATTACCTGATTCCCGTGGATGCCCCGAAACAGGCCACCGCCCGGCTGTTGGCGCGCCGGTCTTTGGCGTTGAAAAACGGTGTGAACGGGGTGCTGGACGAGATCGCGGCCCAGGGCGCGCTGTTCAGCCTGGCCATCATCGACGCCTGTCGCGACAATCCATTTGAGGGCAAAAGCACGCGCAGCGCGGGAAATACACGCGGATTGGCGCGGGTGGAGCCGGTGCGGGGCTCTTTTGTGATCTATTCAGCGGGCGAGGGGCAGACTGCATTGGATCGGCTGCAATCCGATGGCCCGGATCAGCCCTATTCTGTTTTCACCCGCCATTTCCTGCCGGTCCTGACCTCTGACATGTATCTTGAGGATGCGGTGTTTGCGGCCCAGGAACGCACGGCCGAAGATGCGCGGCGGGAAAATCACCTGCAAATCCCCGCGGTCTATCGCCAGAAACTGGGCAAGACCTGTCTGCGCGGCACATGCGGCGCGGCGTCAGCCCCGCCACCGCCCCAGGTCGAAGAGGCCGTGATCGACAGCGGCGGCTGGACGGTGGAACAGCGGGTTTCGGGGGAAATGTCGCTGAACCTGAACGGCACCCCGATTGTCGCCCCAGACGGCAGCAGCGTGATGTTTCTGCGCAGCGTTGCGGAATACAAACAAACAGAGTTTCAATACCTGAAAGTGTTCCTGGAGCGCTATGACGGGGCGGGCAGACGGCGGGTGTCAGAAGAGTTGCACACCCTCGCCAATGCGCTTTACGAGGGCCCGGACGGCAGCGCGGTGCTGATGGATTTCCGAAAGTTCTGGTTGGTGGACCAACAGGGAAACATGAGTGATCCCAAAGGGTTCATTGGCGGAGATGTGGCGTTTATCCACAAGACTGTGCCGATTTCGGATCGGTTGTTGCGTATCTATGGCAAAAATTCGCGGGCCGAGGATGCCCCGGATGTGGTGTTTGACATCGATCTGACCACCGGCGTTGTGCATGATCCGGTTTTCACGAAGCGGCGGATTATCGACCGATGTATTTTGAGCCGTCCGGCCATTTCGCCATTGGGTATTACGTCAACAAACCCGAACGCGAGATCGAGGTTTATGCGCCCGATGGCCAGCAATTGTTTGTGGCGGATGTGTCGGTTGCGGGTCACGAAGGGTTGCAATGGACCACCGGTCCGCTTGGGCTTTACCTGTTGTATCGGACCAAGGAACAACAGGTCTGGCGCAATGAGATGACCCTGATGATCAAGGAATGGTCAGGGCGTGAAACCCGCCGCGAGATCCGGTTGCAACATGACCCGCTGTTTCCCGAACGGGTCTGGCCTGGCGGTGGATGAAAACGGCATGGTTCTGGTCTATGACGGGGTGGGGAAAACCTATGTCGAACGGTTTGACATCTCGGGCCAGTCGCATCTTTGGTTCGCTGAAATTCCGGGGTTTTCCCAAGGTTATCAATTCCCCTGGACCCCACGCAGTTTGGCGGACGGTGGCGTGATTCTGGATATCGGAATGAAAACACCGATCCGGCCGGAACCGGGGGGGCAGGATGGGTTTCAGCTGATCCGGATTGGGCGTGCGGGCCAGGTACAAGCGCCCCGGACCGCAGAGTAGCGTCAGGGCGTCAAACTGGTCGGATTTTTCCAGGCGGTTTCAGGCAAGACCGCCAGCCCCAAACCTGGCCCAAACCTGATCCGAACCTGACGCAAAGCCTATGGCAGGTCGTCCACCGCTTGCCCCCGTCTGCTCCATTCCGTAAACCGCAAGCGGACGTGATAGGAGAGCCGCATGGCGCGTGGATTGGCCCAACCGCAGGAAGAGCGGGACAAATCGAAACGCATTGGGGCGCTGGGCGCGCTTTGGCCGTTTATTCTGCCCTATCGGGGGCTGATGGCGCTGGCGATTCTGGCGCTGATCGCGACCGCTGCGACCTCGCTTGTGCTGCCTTTGGCGGTGCGCCGGGTGATCGACAATTTTGGCGGGGTGGATGGCGCGTTGCTGGACCGCTATTTTGCTGCCGCACTGGGGATTGCGGCCTTGTTGGCGGTTGGGACGGCGCTGCGCTATGCGCTGGTGACGCGGCTGGGCGAACAGGTGGTGACCGACATCCGCAAGGCGGTGTTTGCCCGTGTCATGGGATTGAGCCCGGCATTTTATGAACGCATCATGACCGGCGAAGTGGTCAGCCGGATCACCACGGATACCACGCTTATCCTGTCGGTCATCGGCTCGTCCATTTCCATCGCTCTGCGCAATGTGTTGATTTTCCTAGGGGGTATGGGGCTGATGCTGTTGACCTCGCCCAAGCTGACGGGATTGGTGTTGTTGATTGTGCCCGCGGTTGTGGTGCCGATCCTGACGCTGGGCCTGCGGTTGCGCAGCCTGAGCCGGGAAAATCAGGATTGGATTGCGGCCTCTTCTGGCCGTGCCTCGGAAAGCCTCGGCGCGGTGCAGACCGTCCAGGCCTTTACCCATGAGCTGTTGACGCAAAAGGCGTTTTCCGATGTCACCGACAAATCGCTGGATGCCGCCAGGCGGCGGATCACCACGCGGGCGATGATGACCGCCATTGTGATCTTTTTGGTGTTCACCGGCGTGGTCGGGGTGCTGTGGATCGGGGCGCATGATGTGCGCGCTGGCGACATGAGCGCCGGCAGCCTTGTGCAATTTGTGATCTATGCGGTGATGGTGGCCGGTTCGGTTGCCGCCCTGTCCGAGATTTTCGGCGAATTGCAGCGGGCCGCCGGGGCCACGGAACGGCTTGTTGAATTGCTGCATGCCAAGGATATGGTCAATGATCCCGACAGCCCCTTGCCATTGCCCGCCAATATTCGCGGTGCGATCCGGTTCGAAAATGTCACCTTCACCTATCCGCAGCGCCCGGATGTTTCGGCGCTGGATCAGGTGTCGCTGGACATTCAACCGGGGGAAACCGTGGCGCTGGTCGGCCCGTCGGGGGCGGGCAAGACCACGATCATTCAGATGCTGCTGCGGTTTTATGACCCGGCATCGGGCCGCATCACATTGGATGGGGTCGATATTGCGGCCATGCGCCGGGATGCCTTTCGCGGGGCCATGGCATTGGTGCCGCAGGATCCGGTGATCTTTGCCGCCTCGGCGCGGGACAACATCCGCTTTGGGCGGCCAGAGGCCAGCGACAAGGATATTGAGGCGGCGGCACGCGCGGCGGCGGCGCATGATTTCATTTCGGCCTTGCCGGATGGCTATGACAGCGGGTTGGGCGAACGCGGTGTGATGTTGTCGGGGGGGCAGAAACAGCGGATCGCCATCGCCCGCGCCATCCTGCGCGACGCTCCGGTGCTGCTGTTGGACGAAGCGACAAGCGCGCTGGACGCCGAAAGCGAACGCGCGGTGCAAAACGCGGTAGACGCCCTGAGCCAGAATCGCACCACCCTGATCGTCGCGCACCGGTTGGCCACGGTGAAAAAGGCCGACCGCATTGTGGTGCTGGATCAGGGGCGGATCGCCGCCATCGGAACGCATGACGCGCTGGTTGCCGAAGACGGGCTTTATGCCCGGTTGGCGCGCATGCAGTTCACCGATGGAATCGCCGCAGAATAGGCGAATGCGCAATTGGAACGCAGCGTCGCATTTTTTGCGCCGGTGCGTCACTCTTGCGTGGTAGGATATTCACACGCATCCTGTCGGCAAAGAATGAAGCCCGCATCAGACGGGCCATGGGAGGACTATCATGGGATTTGCATCAGCTGCCGATTGCGTTGCCATTGAAACTGAAATGCCTTGGGCTGCGCGTCAGGAACCGGCGACAATTCACGGGATGATCGACCGGGTTGCGACACGGTTCCCGGACCGGCCCGCCATCAGCTATCAACTTCTGTCGGGACCAAAGGACCCGGCCCAGACCGTGACCTGGTCGCAATTGCAGACCAAGGCCAATCAGGCGGCGAATTTGTTTCGCAGCCTCGGCATCGGGCCAAAGGATGTGGTGGCCTTTGTCCTGCCCAATTGTCTTGAGACCTCTTATGTGCTGCTGGGCGGCATGGTCGCGGGCATTGTGAACCCGATCAATCCACTGCTGGAGCCGGAACAGATCTCTGCCATTCTGCGCGAAACCAAGGCACGTGTTGTGGTCACGCTGAAGAGTTTCCCCAAAACCGACGTGGCACAAAAGGTCGCCAGCGCGGTCGCAGAGGCCCCGGATGTCGGCCATGTGCTGGAAATTGACCTCAACAGCTACCTCAGCCCGCCCAAAAGCTGGCTGGTGCCGTTCTTGCGGCCCAAAACCCCGGACCGTCATCACGCCAGGGTTCTTGATTTCGTCGCGGAAATGGCGCGCCAGAACAAGGTGCTGGATTTTGAGGATCCGCAACAGGATCGGGTCGGGGCCTTCTTTCACACCGGCGGCACCACCGGCATGCCGAAAGTGGCACAGCATCTCTATTCCGGCATGGTTTACAACGGTTGGCTGGGCGCGCGGCTGTTGTTTTCGGAAGAAGACAACATCATGTGCCCACTGCCGATGTTCCATGTGTTTGCCGTGCATGTCATCCTGATGGCGGCATTGTCGTCGGGGGCGCATGTGGTGTTTCCAACACCCGCCGGCTATCGCGGCGAGGGGGTGTTCGACAATTTCTGGAAACTGATCGAGCGCTGGAAAATCAGCTTTATCATCACCGTGCCAACTGCCGTATCCGCCCTGATGCAACGACCGGTGGATGCCGATATTTCTTCGGTCAAAACCGCCTTTTCCGGCTCGGCGCCGATGCCCATGGAATTGTTCAAACGGTTCGAATCCTCGTCGAAGGTTCAAGTCATCGAAGGCTACGGCCTGACCGAGGCCACCTGCCTCGTGTCCTGTAACCCCACCGAAGGCCAGAAAAAAGTTGGCTCTGTCGGGCTGCCACTGCCGTATACGCATGTGAAAATCGTCAAACGCGCGGGCAATGGCCCCGAGGCATGTGGCGTCGACGAAATCGGCGAAATCTGTGTCGCCAATCCCGGTGTCTATGCCGGATCGACATACACCGAGGCCGACAAGAACCACGACCTGTTCCACGAAGACATCTACCTGCGCACCGGCGATCTCGGGCGGATTGATGGCGACGGCTATCTTTGGATCACGGGCCGGGCCAAGGATCTGATCATTCGCGGCGGTCACAATATCGACCCGGCCGAGATTGAAGAGGCGCTGCTGACCCATCCGGCGGTGGCATTTGCCGGGGCCATCGGCCAACCCGACGCCCATGCCGGCGAATTGCCCTGTGCCTTTGTCGAACTGGTGGCAGGATCCGAAACCACCGAGGCCGAGCTGCTGGCACATTGCAAGACCCATGTGCATGAGCGGGCAGCGCATCCAAAGCATATCACCATTCTGGATGAATTGCCGAAAACGGCGGTGGGCAAGGTGTTCAAACCGGATCTGCGCAAACACGCAATCACCCGCATCTACAACGCCGCCTTGTCCGAACGTGGCGTCAATGCCCATGTGGCCGAAGTGATCGACGACAAGAAACGCGGTCTGGTGGCGCGTATTGCGAAATCCGGTATCACCCGCGAAGAGGATGTGAGCCATGTGTTGGGGGCCTATACCCGACCTTGGGAATGGGCAGAGTAGGGGCCACTGCTGACTGTGCCGGCTTAACCCTTTCGCCTTTCATCTGACCGAAAATATCCCGGGGGGTCTGGGGGGCTGGCCCCCCAGCCTGTCGGCACGCAACGGCGTGACGATTGCCCGCACTTTCGACCGCCAGCTGTCCAGTCCGCTAGCCGATTGCGTTTTCGCGCAGCACTTCCAGCGATACGATCTCCAGCGCCTTCTGATGGGTCGCCGCCAGATTGACTTTGGGCGCACAGCCTTCGTCATGGGCCTGAAGGAACCTCGCGGCGCAGAGACACCATTGATCGCCCGCCATCAAACCGGAAAACCCGAATTCCGGGCGCGGTGTGGTCAGGTCGTTGCCGACATATTTCGAAAACGCCAGAAATTCCGCAGTCATCACGGCACAGACCGTATGGCTGCCCTGATCTGCGGCGCAGGTGTTGCAATGGCCATCGCGAAAATATCCGGTCAGCGGGTCAATCGAACACCTGGTCAGCGGGGCGCCAAGCACATTGACAGAGGGGTCTTTTTCCATGGGGTATCCCTTGAATGATCTCAGCGAAATTTGTCGGCCAGCTTTTGCAGGGCGGTGCGAGTGTCTTCGGGCGCCGACTCTGCGGCCCGCTCCTTCACCTTGGCAGGTGTCTTCGCGGGCGTTGTGGCGGCGGTTGCGGTGCGGTTGGCACTTCTGTTGGAACTGCGGGGCGGGGCCACTTGCAGTGCGATGGCGTTCAGAAACTTGCCGCTGTCGCCGGTCGCAAGGTCCGGTGCCCCCCGGCCAAGCCCATCCAGAAGCGGCACCAGCCAATCGTCATCGGCACGGGCAAAATCATGCAGCACATAGCCAGCCACCATTTCCTTGCGTCCCGGGTGACCGATCCCCAGCCGCACGCGCTGGTATGCCTCGCCGATATGGCCGTGGATCGACCGCAGACCATTGTGCCCCGCATGGCCACCGCCCATCTTGACCCGCACCTTGCCGGGGGCGAGGTCCAGTTCATCATGGAACACCGTGATGTCGCCCGGCTCCAGTTTGTAAAACCGCATCGCCTCGCCAACTGCCTGACCAGAGCGGTTCATGAAGGTTTCCGGCTTCAACAACAGCACCTTGTCACTGCCCAGACGGCCCTCGGCGATCTGGCCCTGAAATTTCGCTTTCCAGGGGCCAAACCCGTGATCAGAGGCAATCCGGTCCAACGCCATAAAGCCGATGTTGTGCCGGTTGCCTGCATATTGCCCACCGGGATTGCCCAATCCCACAAAGATCTGCATCGCCATTGTCCTTTGTCCCTCGCCACAGCTTGCCCTGCCACAGCGCCCTGTTTCAACGCAAAAAGCCCCGAAGGTGCAACCCCGGGGCTTTCAAAGATCATGTTGGCCAACCACTTTGACCACGGGTCAAAGAGATCGGCTTTGGGTGGGATTAGTCTGCCGATTGCTCGGAAGCGGGCACATCACCTGCTTCGCCATCTTCGTCTTCGTCATCCGCAGATTTCAGACCCGAGGGGGCGGAAATGTTGCAGATCACGAAATCGCGGTCTGTCGTCGGCTTGGCGCCTTCGGGCAGGTTCACGTCCGAAATATGCACGATGTCGCCAATATCCAGGCCGCTCAGATCAACTGTGATCTGCTCGGGGATATCGCCGGCGGTCACGATCAATTCGACCTCGGGGCGGACAACGGTCAGCACGCCACCTTTTTTCAGGCCGGGCGCGGTTTCTTCGTTGATGAAATCGACCGGAATGAAGAGGTTGATCTTGGTGGTGCGGCGCAGACGCATCAGGTCAAGGTGCGTCGGAAGGTCTTTGACCACGTCGCGTTGCACGTCGCGGCAAATCACCCGCACGTCTTCCTGGCCTTCAACCTTGAGGTTGAAGAGGGTCGACTTGAACCGGCCAGCGCGCAGTTTTGTCAGCAATACGTTGAACGGAATCTGGATCGGAAGCGGATCGTTGTCGCCGCCAAATACGATTCCTGGAACCATGCCGTCGCGGCGTGCCTGACGAGCGGCGCCCTTGCCTGTCCCCGTCCGTTCCAAAGCGTGAAGATCTGGGATCTCACCTGCCATGTGTTTATCTCCTGGTTTAGGGCGGGGATCCTCCAAGGCTGTATCCCCGCGTGAAGACGCGCCTATAGACCGAAAAAGCCGGTAATAAAAGTCATTTTTGCACCGCTCCCGGGGGATTGGGCCGGGTTTTTGCCGGGAAGAGGCCGGGAAGAGGCGGGGCAGAGTTTGGCGATTGCCAAACCTGTAGACCCATGGCACGGATTGGCCATGATTTCACGCGACGATATTGCGGCCGCCCGCGCGCCTCTGGCCTGTTTCATGACGGTGGGTTTGGTGTTCGGTGCCTTTGCTGCGCAGGTGCCGGCCATCAAGGCGCGGATAGATGTCACCGATGGGATGTTTGGCATCTGTCTTTTGGTGGCGGCGTCAGGCTCGATCCTGGCGATGTGGTTGGCGCCCCGGCTGGACATGCAGCTCGGGCGGCGGACGCTGGCCGCGCTGGGGCTGGTTGCGGGCTGTCTGGTGGTCTCTTTGGGGATCGCGACAGGGCCCCTGGGCTTTGCTTTGGCGATGTTTTCCGTTGCAGCGGCAAGTGGGGCGCTGGATGTCATCATGAATGCCAGGGTGTCCGCCATTGAGGCCCGGCGCGGGCGACCGTTGATGAATTTCGCCCATGCAACCTTTTCCATGGCGTATGCGGTGGCGGCGTTGGTGTCGGGGGTGCTGCGCGAAGGGGGCTGGTCGCCGATCGCGGTTTTCGCGCTTTTGGCGGTCGTCAATCTGGGGTTGGTTCGGGTGGCCCTGGGCGACCGGGCTGCGCCGCTTGTCGAGGACAGTGACGAGGCCAGCCATCTGCCCGCAGCGCGCGGTTTGCTGCTGTTGGGCGGCTTGGTGATCCTTGTCGGCTTCATGGCGGAAAATGCCACCGAGGGGTGGTCGGCCCTGCATCTGGAGCGCACCCTGGGCGGCGGCGCGGCAGAGGGCGCATTGGGCCCGGCGATCCTGGGGGCGACCATGGCGTTGGGCCGTCTGGGCGGTCAGGCGATGGTGTCGCGGTTCAGCGAGGTCGCGGTCATGGCAATCGCGGCTGCGGTTGCGGCGTTTGGTGCCTTTGTTGCCGGTTTCGCCAATGGTCTGACCATGGCCTATATCGGTTTTGCCACTTTGGGTGTCGGGGTGTCGGTGGTGGCGCCGATGGCATTTTCCCACGTCGGGCGGAATGTGCGGGACCGGGTGCGCACCGCCGCCATCGCGCGGATTTCCATGATTGGCTACACTGGTTTTTTCATCGGTCCACCGATCATGGGATTCGTGTCCGAGGCTTATGGCCTGCGCATATCCTTTGTCGCCATGGGCGGTGCGCTGTTGATTATCACATGCATTCTTGCGCCGCTTCTGGCCGCAGGTCAAAGGAGACGCCATGCTGGTTGATGGATTTCATGATGTGCCAAAGGGCAAGGTCGCGGCGGTGGTCACCCATCTGGAGATGCGCAGCCCGCCGGTGCGGAAATCTGCGGCTCTGCCTGCGGGTCTGATGATTTCGCGTGTCACCGACCCCGACGTGACTTGGTATCGTGATCTGTTTTGCCGGGTGGGGGGGCAGGATTGGTTGTGGTTTTCGCGGTTGCGGCTGGACGATGCGGCCTTGAGCGCGGTGCTGGGCGATCCGGGGACCGAAGTGTTCACCGTTGATGTTGCGGGCCGGGCCGAGGGGCTGTTGGAGCTGGATTTTCGTGTCACAGGTGAATGTGAGCTGGCCTATTTCGGGCTGACCTCTGCCTTGATCGGGAAGGGGGCGGGACGGGCGCTGATGACGTTTGCGATCGAGCGCGCGTTTGGCCGCCCAATCGAGCGGTTCCACGTGCACACCTGCACGCTGGACAGCCCGCAGGCGCTGGGGTTTTACCGCCGCAGCGGATTTACCCCGATACGGCAACAGATCGAGATTGCGGATGATCCGCGGCTGATCGGGGATCTGCCGCGGGATGCCGGACCGCATGTGCCGGTTTTCACTGACGAACCCGCCTTCGAAATCTGATCGGCGTTTGCGGATCGCGTCAGTTGCCGCTGCGCGCGCCCCGCTGCCAGCGGCCGCCAAAATCTTCGGGCACCAACAGGATATCGCGGTCCACATCCGCGATGTCGCGTTTGCCGCACAGCGCCATGGACACATCCATTTCGCGGTGGATCACCTCCAGCGCGCGGGTCACCCCGGCTTCGCCCATTGCGCCCAGACCATAGATAAAGGCGCGCCCGATATAGGTGCCTTTGGCCCCCATCGCCACGGCCTTGAGCACGTCCTGACCAGAGCGGATGCCGCTGTCGATATGGACCTCGATCTGATCGCCCACTGCGTCAAGAATTTCCGGCAGAACCCGGATAGATGACAGCGCACCGTCCAATTGTCGCCCGCCGTGGTTGGACACGATGATGGCATCCGCACCAACCTTAAGCGCCATTTTGGCGTCTTCGGCGTCAAGGATCCCCTTCAGGATCACCTTGCCCCCCCACAGTTCCTTGAGCTTGGCGATCTTGTTCCAATCCAGCGAGGGATCAAAGTTTTCGGCCGTCCAGGCCATCAGCGAGGACGGGTCGGAAATGCCTTTGACATGGCCGACGATATTGCGGAACCCACGGCGTTTGGTTTGCAACATGCCCAAGCCCCAGCGCCAGCGCGTCGCCAGATCGGCGATCACTTTGGGGGTGAGTTTGGGCGGCGCGGACAGGCCGTTTTTCAGATCCTTGTGGCGTTGGCCCAGGATTTGCAGATCCAGTGTGATCACCAGGGCGGAACATTTCGCCGCGCGGGCGCGTTCGACCAAACGACGGACGTAATCCTCGTCCGTCATGGTGTAGAGCTGGAACCAGAAGGGTTTCGTGGTGTGTTCGGCCACATCCTCGATCGAACAGATCGACATGGTCGACAGGGTAAAGGGGACGCCGAATTTCTCTGCCGCCTTGGCCGCGAGGATTTCGCCATCCGCATGTTGCATGCCCGTCATGCCCACCGGGGCCAGCGCCACGGGCATGGCCACGTCCTGGCCAATCATCTGGGATTTTGTGGTGCGATTCGTCATGTCGACCGCAACGCGCTGGCGCAGGCGGATCTGGTCGAAATCGCTAACATTTTCCCGAAAGGTTTGCTCGGTCCAGCTGCCGGATTTCACAATAATCATAGAACATCTTGGGCGCACGCGCCCGATACAGGCGCTTCAGGTCTTCAATACAGGTGATCACTGCCATGCCGGGTCTTTCCTGGGAAATGTCGATATTGGTCAGAAACTTTTACCAATACTGGAGTTTTAAGGCAAGAGGCCACAAACGATTTAAGCAGTGCTTTACCTATCTGCGCTACCGTCGCCGCAATAGTACAGGAGACGCGTATGAAGGGTATGGTTTTTACCGAGTTGATGGCCATGGCCGAACAGGCCATCGGTGAAGAAGCGGTTGACGACATCCTGGACACTTTGGAGTTGGAAAATGACGGCGCCTATAGCGCGGTCGGCAACTATCCTTGTTCGGAATTGATGCGGATCGTTGGCGCGATCAGCGATCAGACGACAATCCCGGTGCCGGATCTGCAACGTCAGTTCGGCCGATGGATCCATAGCCGCTTTGTTGAATCCGATCCGGGGTTCTTCAAGGGCAAGGACAATGTCCTTGTCATGTTGGATGCGATCGAAAACGAGGTGCATGTGGAGGTGCGCAAACTCTATCCTGATGCGGAACTGCCGACCTTTGAAACCGAATGGCAGGGCGACAAGGCGTTGAAAATGACCTATAGTTCCGACCGGCCCTTGGTGCCGTTCTGTCATGGCATGATCGAAGCCTGTGTTGCGCATTTTGGCGCGCCGGCGGAAATTTCCGTGTTGGACAATGCGGAGACCGGCAATGAAAATACCGCGCAATTTCTGATCCGATTGACGGGATAGCTGGATGGATAGCGCCAGGCCAAAGACATGGCGATGGCACCGGTCCCCCCGCGGAAAACACCCCGACCAGCGGCAGCAGTCAGGGTGAGGGCCCTGTTTCGCGTCGCAGGTATCTGCGCGAACGCAAAGCCCGCGAAGAAGCAGAACGCCTGTTGGATCACAAAAGCCGCGAGCTGTTCGAAGCCAATGAAGCGCTGAAATGTCAGGCCGCGACCCTGGAAGATCAGGTGCGGTCGCGCACTGCGGATCTGACCGAGGCCAAGGCCGAGGCTGAACGCGCCAATGACGCAAAAACCGCGTTTCTGGCCATGATCAGCCATGAAATCCGCACGCCGTTGAATGGTGTGCTGGGCATGGCCGAAGCTTTGGCCGACACGCAACTTGCCATGGCGCAGAAGGATATGCTGGATGTCATGACATCCTCCGGCAATGCGCTGTTGTCGATTGTGAACGATATTCTGGACCTGTCCAAAATCGAGGCCGAGCAGTTGGAAATCGAGCGGGTTGGTTTTGACCTGCATGATCTGTTGGAAACCGTTTACCGGCTTTACGCATTGAAGGCGCTGGAAAAGGGACTGTCGTTTGATCGCGACTTTGCGATTACCGGGCAATATCGGGTGCTGTCGGATCCGACACGACTGCGTCAGGTGGTGTCGAACCTGGTATCAAATGCCATCAAATTCACCCAAAAGGGCGGGGTGACCCTGTCGGCCCGGGTTGAACCGGGGGAAAATGCGCATAGCGCGCAATTGGTGGTCGCAATCAGCGATACGGGGCCCGGTGTCCCGCCTGACAAACGCTCAAAGCTGTTCAAACCTTTTTCGCAGACCGATGCCTCTGTCACGCGACAGCATGGCGGCACCGGGCTTGGCCTTTGGATTTCGCGCAAGATTTGCCACCTTATGGGCGGCGACCTGGAATTTGCAGCGCCCGACACAGGCGGGTCGGTGTTTACCGCCACTGTGGCGGTTGGCCTGCCAGAGGATTGTGAATTGCGCCGCAAACGCCCGGTGCTGGATGCCGAGGCCGTATTATACGCCCGGCCCTGGCAGGTGTTGGTGGCAGAGGACAACAAGACCAACCGGCTTGTTCTGCATCACCTTTTGAAACGCTATCCGCTGGTCATTTCGATGGTTGATGATGGCGCACAGGCGGTGACCGCCTATCGCAGTGGCGCCTATGACATCGTGTTGATGGATGTGAACATGCCGGTCATGGGCGGGCTGGAGGCCGCGGCCGTGATACGCGCCTATGAGGATGAGGCCGGTCTGCCGCATTGCCCGGTGATCGCCCTGACCGCAAACGCCATGACCCACCAGGTCGAAGAATACCTGCGCCGGGGCATTGATGCCCATGTGGCCAAGCCGGTCAAACGGGACGTGCTGATCCGCCGCATGGCGGATCTTTTGGTCGAAGGGGTGCCCCCAAAGGAGTGAGGTCAGGCGCTATGCGCGCCATCGGCCAGGGTTTTGACAAAGGCCAGCACGTCGGCTGTCGGTTCCCCGTCGCCCAATCGTTTGACGATGGCAGAGCCGACCACACATCCATCGGCCACCCCGGCCACATCCGCCGCTTTTTCCGGTGTGTTGACGCCAAATCCGACAATCACAGGCAGATCCGTCCCGGCCTTGATCCGGGCCACTTCCGGGCCGACGTCGCCGGCCTGGGCTTCGGCCGATCCGGTGATTCCGGTGATCGACACGTAGTAAACAAACCCGGATGTGTTCTGCAAAACCTTGGGCAGGCGTTTGGCGTCGGTGGTCGGGGTTGCCAGACGAATGAAATTCAATCCCGCGGCCTGCGCCGGCAGGCAGAGCTCTTCGTCTTCTTCCGGCGGCAGATCAACCACGATCAGACCGTCAATCCCCGCCGTCTTGGCCTGCGCCAGAAAGGTGTCGACCCCACGCGAATAGATAGGGTTGTAATACCCCATCAGGACAATCGGCGTTTCATTGTCGGTTTCGCGGAATTTTGTCGCCAGTTCCAAAGTGCGGTCCAGGGTCATGCCGCTTTCCAGCGCCCGTTGCCCGGCCAGCTGGATCGTCGGGCCATCCGCCATCGGATCGGTAAATGGCAAGCCAAGTTCGATCACATCCACGCCTGCACCGGGCAGGCCGCGCACCAGCTCAAGCGAGCTGTCGAAATCTGGATCACCCGCCATGACATAAGCGACAAAGGCCTTACGGTTCTGTGCTTTGAGCGCGGCGAATTTGGCGTCGATACGGGTCATGCGGCTGTCCTTCGGATATCTTTCCCTTCATGTGCCGAATTTGTGCGGTCTTGGCAATGGGGCAGGGGCGTCTCTGGCCCTTGTAGGGCGTCCTTGCGGCGAGGCCCGAAAGGATGTGACATGTGGCGACGACTTGCGCTTGTCTTCCGGCCCAAATAGAAGCGCCGGGTGAAATTGCCTGCAAAACACGCGGAACATGCACCCGCACTGTCAAAGGATCATCGGTCATGGGCTTCAAGATGGGGATTGTCGGTCTGCCAAATGTCGGCAAATCGACGCTTTTCAACGCGCTGACGCGCACCGCAGCGGCGCAGGCGGCGAATTTTCCATTCTGCACCATTGAACCCAATGTGGGTGAGGTCGCGGTGCCCGATCCGCGGCTCGACAAATTGGCGGCGATCGCCACGTCGAAACAGATCATTCCGGCGCGGATGACCTTTGTTGATATTGCCGGGCTGGTCAAAGGTGCGTCCAAGGGCGAGGGCCTCGGCAATCAGTTCCTTGCCAATATCCGCGAAGTGGATGCCATTGCCCATGTGCTGCGCTGTTTCGAAGACGGCGATGTCACCCATGTCGAAGGCCGGGTCGACCCCGTGGCCGATGCCGAGGTGATTGAAACGGAACTGATGCTGGCCGACATGGAAAGCATTGAAAAGCGGCGCGCTGGATTGGTGCGCAAGCTGAAAGGCAACGACAAGGAGGCCATCCAGCAGGATCGCCTGCTGGCGGCAGCCCAGGAGATGCTGGATCAGGGCAAACCCGCGCGTCAGGCCGACGTCGACGAAGAGGACGTCAAAGCCTGGAAAGGCCTGCAACTGCTGACCTCGAAAAAGATCCTTTACGTCTGTAATGTCGATAAGGCGAGCGCCGCCGAAGGCAATGAATTTTCGGCCCGTGTCGCCGAAATGGCCGCGGCCGAGGGCGCAGGATCCGTGGTGATTTCCGCGCAGATCGAAGAGGAAATCAGCCAGCTCGACGATGATGAGGCCGCGATGTTCCTGGACGAGATGGGCCTGGATGAGGCCGGTCTTTCCCGTTTGATCCGTGCAGGTTACGACCTCTTGCATCTGGAAACCTATTTCACCGTCGGTCCCAAAGAGGCCCGCGCCTGGACAATCCGCGAAGGCACCAGCGCCCCGAAAGCCGCCAGCGTGATCCATGGCGATTTCGAAAAAGGGTTCATTCGCGCAGAGACCATCGCCTATGACGATTATGTCGCCTGTGGCGGTGAAAACGGCGCCAAGGAAGCGGGCAAAATGCGCGCTGAAGGCAAATCCTATATCGTCAAGGATGGCGACGTAATGCACTTCCTGTTCAACACCTGAGGTCTGCAAGGCCATAGCGTCATGCGTGGGCCCCGGTCCGCATGGCGATGATCACCTG
>NZ_JALIEC010000004.1 GCF_022867865.1 Phaeobacter sp. J2-8
TCTATGAGCGCATCCTGACCAATCCCGATGTCACGCCGTCGCCCGACCGGCGCTGGTTTGCGGGCGGTGAATTGGTCAAATTCAACCGGGTCGACAATTATACCTTCCAGTGGGAATTTGCCGCTCCGAACCCGTCCTTTGTGATGAAACTGGCCAATGCGGCGGTTTTGTCGGGGCTGGTGCCGAAACATTACATCGGCCAGTTCGACATCGCCATCAATCCCGATGCTGACAAGCTGGCCGAAGAGGCGGGTTTTGAAAGCTGGGTGACGAACCTGCAAAACCAGATGCTGGTCTATGGCAACTACTGGTATTTTGACGGCGATCTGGTGCCCGGTCAGCCGACCATCGGCACCCATGTCTTCTCTTCGGTCGACAGTGCGGGCAACAAGACATTCACCCGCAACCCCTATTTCTTCAAGGTGGATTCCGAGGGCAACCAACTGCCTTATGTCGATGATCTGAAGCGTCTGTTGGTGACCAATCTCGAAGCGCAGGATCTGGGCGGGATCGCCGGGCGCTATACCCATTATGGCTGGGGGTCGCTGGCCAATTACACCACCTACAAGAAAAACGAAGACGTCGGCGGATATGAAACCAAGCTGGTGACCTATTATCGCGGCAACGAATTCGTCTTTTCGTTCAACGTGAATCATCCAGAACCGATCAAGCGCGAGGTGTTTGGCGATCTGCGGTTCCGTCAGGCGATGTCGGTTGCGATTGACCGCGAGCGGATCAACAAACTGGTGTATTTCGGCCGTGCCACACCGCGTCAGGCCGCGCCGGTGCCGCAAGATCCCTATTACGAGGATTGGATGGGGGAACATTACGCCCAATTCGACCGCGATCTTGCCAACAAGCTGTTGGATGAAATGGGTCTGACCGAACGCGACAGCGACGGCTACCGGCTTGGCCCCGATGGCGAACCCTTTACCGTGCAGATGGTGCAAGCGCCGCCAGAACCGGCCTGGGCCAAGATTGTCGAGCTTGTGACCGAAGACTGGAATGCCGTTGGCGTGCGGACCCGTGCCAAACTGGTGGAATTCGGTTTGTTCCAACAGCAACGCAATGCCGGCCAGTTGGATGTGCCCGCATGGGCCTATTCGGTTCACCTGGCGGGCATGTGGTCGGGCGCCGCCGCAAACATGAGCCAATATGCCCCGCATTATGGCTATGGCGCGCTGGAATGGGCGGCCTGGCTCGACAGCAATGGTGAAACCGGCACGGAACCGCCGCTGGAGGTGCAGACAGCCGCAGAGGATTTCCAGAAATTTCTTCAGGTGACGCCGGATGATCCCGCATTCGACGAGGCCGCCAAAGCTGTGTTCACCGCCCAGCTGGAAGGCATGTATGCCATCGGCACCGTTGGTCTGCCGCCGCAACCCCTGCTGATTTCCAAGCAGGCACGCAACGGCCCCAAAGACGGCGATGTCTGGGACTCGGTGTTCCACCAATGGACTCAGTTCCTCCCAGAGCAGTTCTGGTTCGACACCGAAGCCAGCCAATAGCCGTCAAACTTGGCCGCCCCACATCCGGGGCGGCCATCCCCCTCCGTGGACCTATGCGGCCCCGATCCGCAAGCATGAGGCCCCAAAATGGCAAAATACATCCTCAAACGATTGATATACGCCCTGATCCTGCTGTGGCTGATTTCGATCGTTTCTTTCCTGGTCATCGAACTGCCGCCTGGCGACTATCTGACGTCGGTGGTGGCCGCGCTGGAACAATCCGGTTCAAAGGTATCTGTCGAGCAGCTGGAGGCGTTGCGACAGCAATACGGTCTCGATCTGCCGAGCTATCTTCGATATTTCCGCTGGATCTCTGGCTTTTTGGTGGGTGATTTCGGCTATTCCTTTGAATGGAACCGCCCGGTCAGCGATCTGGTTGTGGAACCTTTGATCCTGGATGCCTTTATTGCCGTCCTGATCGTTTTGGTGACCTATGCCATCGCCATTCCGATCGCGGTCTATTCGGCCACGCATCAATATTCGGTCGGCGATCACACCGTCACCTTCCTGAGCCTGCTGGGGCTGGCGACGCCAAGTTTCCTGCTGGCGCTGGTGACGCTTTATATCGCAACGACATGGTTCGGCATCGACCTGACGGGCCTGAATTCCGACGAATTCCTGCTGGCGCCCTGGAGCCTGGCCAAGTTTGCCGACATGCTTTGGCACTTGCCGACGCAGATCCTGATTGTCAGCACCTATATGGCCGCCGGCGTGGTCCGGGTGATGCGGGCATCGCTGTTGGACGAATTGCGCAAGCAATACGTTGTGACCGCACGCGCCAAGGGCGTGGGTGAACGCAAGTTGCTGTTCAAATACCCCGTGCGGCTGGCATTGAACCCGATCATCAGTGAAATGGCGATGGTGCTGCCCGCGACGATTTCGGCCGCCACCGTGACTGCCGTCGTGCTGGGACTGCCGACCGCGGGGCCGATGTTGCTGCGCGCGTTGATCAGCCAGGACACCTTCCTGTCGGCGACCATCCTGATGTTCCTCTCATTCCTCGTGATCATCGGCAGCACAATCGCAGATTTGCTGCTCGTCCTTGTTGACCCAAGGATCAAGCTAGAAAGGTCGGAAATCCGTGGCTGACAACCTGACCCTCAACGACGACACCGCGTCCAACGACACTTCGACCAAGGCGGCAGACGATTATTTCGCCGCCTCGCAATGGAGCCTGATCCGGTTCAAGTTCAAGAAACACAGGCTTGCCATGGCGGGGCTGACCATCTTGGCGGTGCTTTACACGCTGGCGCTGTTTCCCGGTTTCTTTTCGGTCAACACCCATAACGAAACCCACACCGATTACATCCTGATGCCGCCGCAGGGCATTCACTTTGTCGATGCTGCGGGCAATTTCTCGCTGCGGCCCTTTGTTTATGGCGTGCGCCAGGAAATCGACGATGAGACATGGGAAAAAACCTATGTCCGGGACGAGGCCGTGCGCCACCCGATCCGGTTCTTTCCCCAGCGCGAGAATGAAAACCTCTGGGGGGCGCTGACGCTGGGCAGGCATCTGGTTGGGGTCGAGGCGCCGGGGGTCTGGTTTCCCTTTGGCACCGATGAATTTGGCCGATGTCTTTTTTCGCGCACCATTGCCGCGTCGCAGATTTCCCTGTTCATCGGCATTGCCGGTGTGATGCTGAGCTTCCTGATCGGCAGTTTCATGGGCGGGTTGTCGGGCTATTTCGGCGGCACCATCGACATTGCCATTCAACGGTTGATCGAATTCGTGCTGAGCATTCCCAGCATTCCACTCTGGATGGCGTTGGCCGCCGCAATGCCCCAGGAATGGTCGAGCACCCAGGTGTTTTTCGGGATCACCATTGTGCTGTCGGTTGTCGGCTGGGCCAATCTGGCAAGAGTGGTGCGCGGCAAGACGCTGGAAATCCGCGAGGCTGATTTCGTCATGGCGGCGCGCCTGATGGGGGTGCCGACGATGCAGATCATCCGGCGTCATATCCTGCCGTCCTTTGCCAGCTATCTGATTGTCAGCATCACGCTGGGCGTGCCGGCGATGATCATTGCCGAAACGGCGCTGAGCTTTCTTCAGATCGGCATCAAGCCACCGGCGGTCAGCTGGGGCGTGCTCTTGCAAGCGGCACAAAGCCCGAATGCCCTGTCGCAAAGCCCCTGGCTTTTGATCCCCGGTGCCTTTGTCGTGCTGACGGTCATCTGCTTTAACTTTGTCGGCGACGGTCTGCGCGATGCCGTTGACCCCTATCGGTGATCGTCATGGATGCAAACGCCACTAAAACGGGAAGACCAATGCAGGAATTACTGAGCATCAAGGACCTTCGCGTCGAATTCGACCTTGGGCGTGCGACCCTGAATGCCGTCAACGGGGTCAATCTTTCGCTCAACGCAGGAGAGTCGTTTGGAATTGTCGGGGAAAGCGGGTCGGGCAAAAGCGTCACCGCCCAGGCGATCATGCGGATTGTGCCCAACCCCGGCAAGATCGTGAACGGTTCGATCATGCTGAACGCGCCGGGCGGTGCCGAACAGGGTTCTGACGGTGGGGTGGATCTGGCCCGGATCAACACCCGGGGCGGGCTGATCCGCAAGATCCGCGGCGGCCGGATTGCCATGATCTTTCAAGAGCCGATGACCAGCCTGTCACCGGTGCATCGGATCGGCGATCAGATCGTCGAAGCGGTCATGCTGCACCGCACCCGCGACAAGGCCGAAGCGCGCGACATCGCGCTGCACTATCTTGAGCGGATGCAGATCACCAACCCGCAGCAAAGGTTCCGGGAATACCCGTTCAACCTCTCTGGCGGGATGCGACAAAGGGTGATGATCGCGATGGGGCTGGCCTGTGATCCTGATCTGCTGATCGCGGATGAGCCGACAACCGCGCTGGACGTCACGGTGCAGTCACAGATCCTCGAACTGCTGGAAGGTCTGCGCGAAGAAATGGGGATGTCGATCCTCTATATCACCCATGATCTGGGGGTTGTCGCCGAAGTCACCCAACGGATCGCGGTGATGTATCTGGGCCGTATCGTCGAAACAGGCACAACGCGCCAGGTGCTGAAAAATCCCCGCCATCCCTATACCAAGGGTCTGATCGACAGCTTTCCAAAACTGTCCGGCGCGCGGCAAGAGCGGCTTCAGGCCATTCCGGGCAACGTTCCGGTGCCAATCGGCCTGCCGTGGCAATGCGGATTTCGCAGCCGCTGCCCGGTGGCCATCGACGGCAAATGCGACACAAGCGTGCCCGCCATGACCCCGGTGGAAGACGGCCACATGGTGCGTTGTTTCCACAATGGCGACACCAAAGAACCCCCATTGCCGCAGGCCCCGGCCCCCCGCGCGCGGCGTTCATTGTTTTCGGGAGGACGAACATGAAGGATGCAGGCCCCCAGGACGCGGTTCTGGAAGTTCATGATCTTGAGAAATCCTTTGGCGTAAAGGGCGGTTTCCTGAAACCTGCGGGAAACCCGGTCAAGGCGCTGCGCGGCGTTTCATTCGAACTCGGCTTTGGCGAAACGCTGGGGCTTGTCGGGGAAAGCGGCTGCGGAAAGACCACGCTGGGGCGCTGTGTGTTGCGGGCGATTGAACCCAGTGGCGGCAGCATCCAATTCGCCAGTTCCAAGGGCAAACTGGATTTGCGCACCCTGGACGCCAAGAGCCTGCGCGCCATTCGCCCCGAGCTCCAGATGGTGTTTCAGGATCCCTATGGATCGCTTGACCCGCGCATGACAATTTTCGAACTGGTGTCGGAACCGCTGCGCGTCGCTGGCGAGATGAGCCGGTCACAGATGAAGGCGCGGGTGGCGGAACTGATGACCATTGTCGGGCTGAACACCGGCTACCTGAACCGTTACCCACATGCCTTTAGTGGCGGACAGCGGCAAAGGATCTGCATCGCGCGGGCCCTGGCCACAAATCCCCGGCTCATGGTCTGTGACGAGGCGGTTTCGGCGCTGGATGTTTCGGTCAAGGCACAGATCCTGAACCTTCTGTCGGATCTGCAAAAGGAATACGGCATCGCCTATCTGTTTGTGTCGCATGACCTGTCTGTTGTGCGCTACATTTCGCATCGGGTCGCGGTCATGTATCTGGGCCAGCTGGTCGAACTGGGCACAACCGACGAATTGTTCTCTGCGCCCAAACATCCCTATACCGAGGCGCTGCTTTCGGCGATCCCGAACCCCGACCCGGACACCAGATCGCCGCGCATCTCCTTGCGCGGGGATCCCCCTGATCCCACCAGAACCAGCGCCGGATGCCCCTTTGCCGATCGCTGCGCCCATGCGCAGGACATCTGCACCAAAACCCCGCCGCAATGGCAGGAAATCAATCCCGGTCATCACGTCGCCTGTCACCGCGCGCAAGAGCTTTCGTTGGTTGGCGCGGTCACCTGACCCCGGCACACAGGATTGAATGTCTGGAGAAACGTATGAAAAACAACAGATTGGGCAAATCCGGGATTAAGGTTTCAGAACGGGGCATGGCCATCATGTCCCTTCGTCGGAACCAGATGGGCATGACACGCCAGATCCGGCTTTTGCTCACTTGAACATCACGCCCAACACGACGCATATTCCATAAAACGTTGCTTCGAACCCGAAGCAACAGCGCTGTGATACAACCACGGGGTCGCGGCGCGGGAAGGTATGGATCGGCACGTGTTGGGCATTGGCAAAAACGCGCATATCCGGGGGGGCATTCCCGGTGCCGACCTTGGCTTACACAGCCGGGCCCTGACCTTGGCCATAGTCATCAACGGGGTACGTTTTGGATAGGCTTCAGGTTATCAAGGCGCGGAAATTATATGTGGGGGATGGCGGCGCGCCATTGCCCGACCATGCTGTGGTGTTTCGCGGGGCGGAGATCCTTGATGTGCTGCCAGCAGCAAAAGCCCCGCAGGTGGCCGGAGGAAACGAGGCCAGCGGAATCGAGGCCGGGGGGATCGCGACGGACATTCTTGTGCCGGGTCTGGTCGATCTGCAACTGAACGGGGCAGGCGGGCGACAGTTCAATGACGACCCGACGCGCGACACCCTGGACTGTATGGCCAAAGCGGCGCAGATCGGCGGCACGGCCTGGTTCCTTCCGACCTTCATCACCGACGCCGGGCGCAGCTATCAGCGGGCGATTGCGGCGGTCGAAGCGGCCAGCCCGCATTGTATCGGCGTCATTGGTCTGCACCTTGAAGGCCCGTTTCTGTCGCCTGTGCGCCCCGGCATTCATCCGTCCGCCGCCATTCGCAAGATCGACGACGCGGACGAGCGGCTGATCACCGAGGCCTCTGTTCGAATCCTGCTGACACTTGCCCCGGAAGAAACGGAAATGGCGCGTTTGCAGCGATTGACCGCCAGCGGCGTGCGGCTGTTTGCCGGACATAGCGAGGCGCGATACGACACAATCGTCCAAGCTCAGAAATCTGGCCTGCGTGGCGCGACGCATCTGTTCAACGCGATGAGCCAAATGGCAAACCGGGAACCCGGTCTTGTCGGGGCGGTGTTCGACTGTCCGGACTTGTTTGCCGGCATAATTGCCGATGGCATCCACGTGCATCCGGCAAACCTGCGCAGCGCGCTTGCATTGGCCGGACCAGAGCGGCTGTTTCTGGTCAGCGACGCGATGATGCCGCTTGGCACGCAGATGACCGAATTTGACCTGTTGGGCCGCCGCATCCATCGCAAGGATGGCCGATTGATGAGTGACGCCGGCGTGCTGGCCGGGGCGGATATTTCGATGATCGACGCGGTGCGCACCCTGATACGGCTGACAGGATGCGATCTGAGCACGGCGATCCAGATGGCAACGCAAACCCCGGCGCGGGCGATTGGGCTGGACCATGAGATCGGCACGATCGAGATCGGAAAACGTGCCGGTTTCACGCTTCTGGATCAGGATTTGAATGTTCAATCGGTGCTAATCGGCAGCAGCGCGGACCACCCTTGAGCTTCAGGCAGATCCGCTCATCGCTGCGGAACGTCTGCGCAGCGCTTCCAATGTGAACAACAGCGCCGCCGAGAGCACGACAAGCAGGGTCGCAACCGCAAGGATGGTTGGATTGATCTGTTCGCGCAGCCCGGAAAACATCTGGCGCGGAATGGTGCGTTGTTCGGGGCCGCCAGAAACAGCACCAGCACCACCTCGTCAAACGAGGTGACAAAGGCGAAAAGCCCACCGGAAATCACGCCCGGCCGGATCAGCGGAATGACCACGTCCCAGAACACCTTGACCGGTGACGCCCCCAGGCTGAGCCCCGCGACAAACAACGATCGGTCAAAGCCGCTGAGCGTGGCGGTCACTGTGATGATCACAAAGGGCACCCCCAGCGCGGCATGGGCAATGATCAACCCGCCATAGGTGCCGACCAGATTGAACTGGGTGTAAAAGAAAAACATCCCCGCCGCGATGATGATCAGCGGCACAATCATCGGCGACAGCAACAGCGCCGTGATGATCCGTTTATAGGGCATCCAGGGCGACGACAGACCAACAGCGGCCACCGTGCCAAGCACCGTGGCGATGGTCGCGGCGGCAAAGCCGACGACAAAACTGTTGCGAATGGCCAGCAGCCATTTCTGATCGTCAAGGATTTCCTGATACCAACGGATGGAATAGGCCTCGGCATCCAGCGCCAACATGCCCTCGGTAAAGGTAAAAAACGGCTCGGCGTTGAAGGAAAGCGGCATGATCACCAGGATCGGCAGCATCAGGAACAAGAGCACCAAAAAGGCGAACACCCGCAACCCGTAGTGGCCCGCGATATGCCAAAAGGTGAAATATTCGGGGAAGCGTTTCATGCCTTATCCCAACTTGATGTTGCTTGCGCCGACAAACCGGTCGAACAGCCAGTACAGCAGCAAAATGATCACCAGCAACAGCGAGCCCAGCGCAGCGGCCAACTCCCAGTTGTTGGAGGTTTGCATGTGGAAGGCGATGATGTTGGAAATCATCTGCCCGTCGGTGCCGCCAACCAGTGCAGGCGTGATGTAATAGCCCACCGAAATGATGAACACCAAAAGCGCCCCGGCGGACAGGCCAGGCAGGCTCATCGGGAGGTAGATCTTGTACCACGCGCCCAAGGGTTTGCTGCCCATCGACAGGGCGGCGCGCATATAGCTTTGGTCGATACCACGCATCACCGAATAAAGCGGCAGCACCATGAACGGCAGCAGGATATGGGTCATCGCGATGACGGTTGAAAACTGGGTATACAGCATTTCCAGCGGTTCATCGGCAATGCCAAGCGCCATGAGCGTCGAATTGACCACACCATTGGTTTGCAACAGCGCGATCCAGGCCGTTGTCCGCACCAGAAGCGAGGTCCAGAACGGCAACAGGACAAAGACCATCAGGAAATTCGCCATCTTGTCAGAGGCATGCGCCATATAGAACGCCAGCGGATAGCCAAGCAGGACGGTCAGAAGCGTGATGATCAACGCCATGCGCAGGGTCTTGGTGTAAAGCTTGACGTAGATCTGGGTGTCGCGCTGCACGATGCTGCGATCCGCGTCGCGTTCAAGATCGACAGAGGTCAGGTAATAGCTGTCGGTATAAGGCTTGCCCGCGGCCTTGAGCGCGCGCCATGTGGCGGGATCGGCCCAGCGGTCATTTGCGTCTTTCAGCAAGGTCGCGCCATTGCTGGCAATCTCGGCGTCATCGACCCGGCGCAGGGCACGTGCCGTGGATTTTACCACGCTCGACATGCCGGGCAGGGCGCGATTGATTTCATCGGCCAGCTTGCCGGATGTGCGATCATTCGCCATCCGCTTCATGTCTGCGGCGAACTGGATCAGGACGGCATCGTCGGGCATGTCATCGCCAGACCATTCCGCCAAAGCCGCCAGCGTTTCGGGCACCAGATTGGCCACCGTGGGGTTGTGGATGCTGCGATAGAGCATCGTCGTGATCGGCGCCACAAAGGCGAAAATGATAAAGACCAAAAGCGGCACGACAAACAGGAATGCCTGAAGCTTGCGCTTGCGCGCCTCGCGCGCTGCGTTGCGGGCATCGGCACGATCAAGATTTGGCGTTGCTGCGGTCATGGGCCATTCATGGTTAAGGGTTGGCATGATCTGGGGGGATATCCCCCGCGCCACGACACGGCGCGAGGGACAGAATTGGATGATCGACGATCAGCGGCTTATTGCAGCAGCCATTCGTTGAACTTCTCGCCAAGGCTTTCGCCATAGTCAGCCCAGAAGATACCATCCGCTTTCAGACCCTCGTCGAGGTGGGCGGTGGGCAGATCCTGTTTCACGCTTTCCGGCAGCAGCGCCTGAGCGGATTTGCGGGTCGGGCCATAGGCCACGTCCTGCATCCCCGAAAGCGGCACGGTGCGGGTCGCGGATTTCACGAATTCCATCGCGGTTTCCAGGTTCGGCGACCCTTTCATGATGGCCCAGACATCAAGGTCATAGACATGGCTGTCCCAGACGATGCTGAACGGTGCGCCGTCGTCCTTGATTGCGGCAAAGATCCGGCCATTGGCCGATTGCACCATCTGCGCGCCACCGTCATTCAACAGAACGGGGGCCTGAGACCAGCTGTCATACCAGACGATATCGTCCTTGATGGTGTCGAGCTTGGCAAATGCGCGGGCCTGACCTTCGTCGGTGGACAGGGTGGCATAGACATCTTCGGGGGCAACGCCATCCGCGATCAGAGCCCATTCCATGTTGACCTGCGGACGCTTGCGCAGACCACGCTTGCCGGGGAAGGCCTCGGTGTCAAAGAAATCCGCAATCGATTCGGGACCGGGGCCGTTTTCGGTGTTCACCGCAAAGACAACCGACCACACGATATTGCCGACGCCACATTCATTGGCCAAAGCATCGGGGATGAAGTCATCCGCAGCGGCGGTGCCATCGTCACCATCGGGCAGAACGCTCTGGTCCAGCACCTCAAGATAGCCTTCGGCACAGGCGCGTTCGAGGTCAATCACCTCGATATCCACGACATCCCACTGGATATTGCCGGCCTCGACCTGGGCCTTCATTTCCGCAACGCCGCCGCCGTAATCCTCGAACAGGATATTGACGCCGGTCTCGGCTACGAAGGGGTCGATCATGTGTTCCTTCTGGGCCGCACCATAGGCACCGCCAAAGGACGTCACGGTGAGATCTTGCGCCACTGCGGGGCTGGCGAGCAGCGCGACAGTCGCAAGTAACGTCAGATGTTTCTTCATCGGTTTCTCCTTGTCAGTCCGGGTATTTATCAGGACCCCGGTTTTGCCCTGTGTCGCCTAGCCCGCCTGGAAAGCGATGCAATCGGATGCCAACCAAAGCAGCTGGGCCTCCGCGCCATCGGTAAATTCCGGCGCAGAAAGGTCGTTCAAGATTTTGACAATGATGTCGGTGCCATCAGGCAGCTTGAAATAGTAACGAATGAAATCACCGACATAGATCCGGGTTTCGAACCGAACGGTCAGGGCGTTGTCATGCGCATGGGTCGATGGCGGAAAGAAAAGCTTTTCCGGGCGCACAGACACGCGACAGGCACCGCCGACGGTCAGATCCGCTGTTGCCTGGGCGACGATGGTGCCGCCGTCGGTGACGATTTTCGCGGTTGCGCCGTCGATGCTTTCGACCCGGCCGGGGACAAAATTGTTTTCGCCGATAAAGTCGGCAACAAACGCATTGGCCGGGCGTTCATAAAGCTCGGCCGGGGGCGCGCATTGCTGGACCACACCGTCGTTGAACACGGCGATCCGGCTCGACATCGACAGCGCCTCGGCCTGATCATGGGTCACATAGATCACGGTGAATCCCATCTGCTTGTGCAGGCGGGTGATTTCATACTGCATCTGTTCGCGCAGGTTCTTGTCGAGCGCGCCCAGCGGTTCATCCATCAAAATCAGGGTCGGTTCAAAGATCATCGCGCGGGCCAGAGCGACGCGCTGGCGCTGCCCCCCTGAAAGCTGGCCGGGGCGACGATCCCCGAAGGCCGACAATTCCACCAGGTTCAGATATTCCGCCACCTGGGCCTTGATCTTGTCCTTTGGCATTTTGCGCACGGCCAATGGATAGGCCAGATTTTCCGCCACCGTCATATGGGGAAACAGCGCATAGTTCTGAAAGACCATGCCGATATTGCGGCGATAGGGGGCCGTGCGGTTGATGGATTTTCCGGCGATGGCGATATCGCCCGATGTGACGCTTTCAAATCCGGCCAGCATCATCAGGACCGTTGTCTTGCCCGACCCCGATGGCCCGAGCAGTGTTATGAACTCGCCCTCTTGGACGTCCATGTTAAAGCCTTTGACCACCAGATTCTTTTGGTCGTAGCTTTTCTTGACGTCGTCAAACTTCAGAAAGGTATCGATATTCAGATCTTTCATCATTACGTCACCACCCTCTTACGCGACTTAATCAGGTGTAATGACATTTGACAATCACCTGTTGCGAATGTTGTGACATCCGAGATGGCAGCGATCAAAAAGCGATCACCGCGCGCATCCGGCGCACCCCACGCCGCAACGGAACGCCGGCAATCGGCGGGGGTTTCAAGGCCGGGTTTTGCTGGCTGCGGCCGCGGCCGGTCGAAAAGAGATCCTGCGCCAAGATTTAATCCATCTTGATGATTAAATAGACGAATGGGCAAAACAGCCCCGCAATCGGGATCAGGGCCGTTTTCTGTCCAATGGATGTGTGGTGCCGTTACTCTGGCGCCGCCGGATGAATAAAGGGCCAGGGGGACGCGTCACCGCCGCGCGGAACCGGCACTTCGATCACAACCGGCGCCTCGGCGCTTAGCGCTTCGGTCAACGCCTGTTTCAGCTCGGCAGGGTCCGTGGCCCAAATCCCGCGCACGCCAAAGCTTTGCGCCAATGCCACGAAATCCGGGTTCTCCAGATCCGCGCCCAGCAGGCGATTGTCATACACCGTTTGCTGATCCCGGCGCACATTGCCATAGGCCGCGTTGTTGAACACCACCGCCACCACATTGATCCCGTGCTGGGCGGCGGTGGCCAGTTCCTGCACCCCGAACATGAACCCGCCATCGCCCGAGATCGAAATCACCGCCTTGTCCGGGTTCGCGACCTTGACCCCGAGGGCGGTATTGAACCCAAACCCCAGATTGTCCTGATAGCCACAGGTCACATATTGGCGCGGTTCATACACCGGAAAACACATGCGCGCGGTAAAGCCGACCTGGCTGACTTCTTCGACAAAGAAACCATCGCGGGGCAGGGCGTCCCGAATAACCTTGAGATAGCCCTGCTGCGGTTGCACCGTGGCAAGATCGGCGTCAGCGGCCACCGTCAGCGCGCGATATTCGGCGCTGCGACTGGCCCGGCTGTCAATGCGATCCCCCAGGGCGTCGATCAGGGCACGCGTGGCCTCAGCCGCATCGGCAACAACGCCGTGATCCGGTTTGAGCCGCACGAATTCAGTGGGATCAATGTCGATCCGAAGTGTTTTCAACCCTTCCGGGAACCAGCGCCAGCGGAAGTGCTGCAATTCCAACCGCGACCCGATGCCGATCAAAAGATCGCATTTCGGCCAGAATTTCCATGCGGCGGGCGGCAGCAACGCCAGATCATCATCCTCGGGCATCACACCCTTGCCCTGACGGTGGGCGGTGACCGGGGCCTGCAACAGGCGCGCCAATGCCCGCACCTCTGCGCTCGCGTCCCAGGCGCCACTTCCGACCATGATCATCGGGTTTTTCGCCTTGGCAATCATGTCGGCGGCGGCCGCGATGGCGTCCGGGTCGGGCGTCGGGGCCGCAACGGCGGTGCTGGCGACGGGCTCGGAAACCTCGGCGGCCATGCCAAACACATCCCAGGGCGTTTCAATGCCGACGGGACCGGGCCGCCCGGATGACATGCGCTGAAATCCGGCGTCCATGGTGCCCCCGGCCTCGGTCGGGTGGTTTATCCGATCCGCCCATTTTGTCAGGCCTTTCAGCGTGCCAAGATGATCGGGAAGTTCATGCAATTGCCCGCGCCCTTGTCCGATCAGATGCGACATGATGTTGCCGGTGATGCACATGACCGGCGTATTGGCCCCATATGCGGTACACAGCGCCGCGCCGGAATTCAGCAGCCCCGGACCCGGCACCACGGTATAGACCCCCGGCTTGCCCGACGAACGGGCATAGCCATAGGCCATATACCCCGCGCCCTGTTCGTGGCGGGTATGGATGAACCGTATCCCGTCCTGTCGTGCCAACGCATCATTGAAATCATACATATGCGCACCGGGAATGCCGAACACCGTATCGACACCATTTGCGGTCAGGGATTTGGCGATCACTTCACCGGTTGTCAGCTTGGCCATGTCTGGTTCTCTTTCGTGAATTGTTTGGCGATCGCGGGCACAATCGCATCAGTATATTGGTGCCGACCCTCATTGCAAAACCCGACGCAGCGCCCGGATCATGTGACACCGCCCCGGCACTCGGGGGCATGGGACGCCCCTAGGCAAAAGCGATGGCAACATCGCCAAAAGGCCCGAAATCTGCGGTGATCTCGGTGCCGGGGGGGCATTCGATGGGGCGAATGAAACTGCCGGACAGGATGATCTGGCCCGGTTCAATGCTCTGGCCGTATTGCGCCATACGACGGGCCAACCAGATCACGCTTTCGACCGGATCGTTCAACACCCCCGCGCCCAGACCTGTTTCCTCGACCACATGGTTGCGCGATGTGATTGCCCCGACCCAACGCAGATCAAAGACGTCCGGCGCATGGCGCTGCGGCCCCAGAACCACCCCGGCATTGGCGGCATTGTCAGCGATGGTGTCGAACACCACGCGCGTCTGGCCGGTGTCGGGATCGGCGCGCAGAATGCGGGTGTCGAGGATTTCAATCGAGGGCGCCACGTAATCGGTTGCCGCCAGAACATCCGCGCGGGTCACATCCGCACCGCCAATCGCGGATTTCATCACAAAGGCGATCTCGGCCTCGATCCGGGGTTGGATGAACCGCCCCGCGGGCACAACCGCCCCGTGATCAAATGCCATGTCATCGAACAAAATGCCGCTGTCGGGAATGTCGATGTTCAGCGCATATTGCATGGCCTTGGACGTCAACCCGATCTTCCAGCCGATCACCCGACGCCCGGCATCGGTCTTGGCCTGATGGATGGCATTTTGCACCGCATAGGCATCATCCATGTTCATTTCGGGATGGCGCAGGCTCAGCAAACCGATCTGCTGACCTGTCGTTTCCGCCGCCAACAGATCCGCCGCCGCCGCTGTGTGATCTTCGGGGGTCATGGTGTTTCGTCCTGAACCGTGTTGCGCAGGGTGCCGATGCCGTTGACCTCGACCTCGACAATGTCACCGGGGACAAGAAACTGTGGCGGATCGAGCCGCGCACCGGATCCGGTGGGGGTGCCCGTGACGATGATATCGCCGGGCTGCAAGGTCATGAAAGTCGAGATATATTCGATCTCGCGCCGGATTGGATGCATCATCCGGGCGAGGACATCATCCTGCCGGACCGCGCCGTTGACCCGCGTGACAATACGCGCATCCTCCAATTGTGCGGCATCGGTAAAAGGCACCAGCCAAGGCCCCATCGACCCGGAATTGTCCCAATTCTTGCCCTGCGTGACGTTGAATTTGGCATGCCGGACCCAATCGCGAATGGTGCCTTCGTTGCACAGCGTCAGCGCGGCGATATGGTCATAGGCATCGGCCTGTGCGATGCGGCGGCCGCCTTTGCCGATGACAACCGCGACCTCGCCTTCGTAGTCCAGCTGCGGGCTTTCCGGTGGGCGGATCAGGGGCCGGTCGTGGCCGGTGAACCCGCTGGCAAAGCGTGGAAACAGCGACATGTATTTCGGCTGCTCCGATCCGTCTTTATATTCCGCATTCCGGTCGGGAAAATTCACCCCGACACAGAGGATGCGGCGGGCATTGGGCAGGACCATTTCATATTGGAAATCTTTGTGGGTGACGGGCTTGCCGTCCGCTGCCTGCGCCAGTTGGTCAAGCGCGCCAGGCCTGAACAGCATCAAACAGGGTTGGCCACTGCGGGCAGGTATCATCAAGGGCGATCATCCCGGTGTCGGTCACCGCACCATAATGGGTTTTACCCTCGGCGCTGTAGGTTGCAAAGCGGGTCATTTGGCCTCCTCGACGGGGGTGATCCCGCCCATGCAGAAATATTTGATCTCGGGGCTATCTTCGCGCGCCAGATCAGCTGGCACCGCCGGTCGCAACCGCGACGGGGTCTGCACGCCCAGCCCCCTCATGGTGCGATGATCGGGCTGGCTTCGATGTCGGACTCGCGGGTCGCAACGCCAACGAATTTCGAACCATGTTTGAACCAGGATTCCGGCGCGGGCGCCCCCCAGAGCGTCTGGCGCTGGGGATCTTGAAGATCCCATTTGATCGGTTCCAGATCGGGATCAACCGTTTGATAGTCCGAGCAATAGATTTCGATCCGGTGGCCATCGGGGTCAAGGATATAGAGGAAAAACGCGTTGGAAATACCGTGCCGCCCCGGCCCGCGTTCGATATTATCAACATAACCGCTGGTCGCCATCAGATCGAGCAGGTCAATGATGTTCAGCGGCGTCGGAACCCAGAACGCCACATGATGCATGCGCGGGCCGGTGCCATTGGTAAAGGCCATATCATGCACGCCGCCCTTGCGATGCATCCACGCCGCCCAAAGCTTCTTGCTGTCTTCGTCCTCGGTGTATTCGGTCACCCGGAAGCCAAAGTCGGAATAAAACGCAACCGAGGCATCAACATCATGGCTGAAGCAGTTGAAGTGGTCGATCCGCAGCGGTTTTACCCCGCGGTAAAGCGCATATTTCTGATGGATCGGCGCCAACCGGTCCATTTTGTGATAGAATTCCAGCGGAATGCCCATGTTGTCCGACGTCAGCAGGGTACGCCCCTGATAGGGGCGCTCGACCCATTCGGTGGGGCGGCCCTTGGCGGCAAAATAGGCCTCGGCCCGATCCAGATCGGCGTCGTCAAAGGTCTTGAACCCCATGACCTCGACCGTGCCGGGCTGATCGGATTTTTGCAGGATGATGCAATGATGCCCCCGCTCCTCCATCGCCCGCAGATAGATGTGGCTGTCGCTTTCATCCGTCAGCTGCAGGCCAAGGATTTCGGTGTAAAACCTCTTTGACGCCACAAGATTCCGGACGTTCAGGCACACATGGCTAAGCCGGATGGTATTGAAATCAGGGTAGAGGTTCGGTGCAGGTACAGGCATCAGGTTGCTCCCATGAATTGCGCTATCGCTTCGCGACCAGAGCGCGGGGTGTATCTTTACGCTACCGCTTTGCTGCTTGAGCGCGGTGTGACTATTTGCGCTACCGCTTCGCTGCTTGAGCGCCGAGTTTCGTGATCTTGTGGTGTCCGAGGGCGAAACCGATGTGCTTCTGCTCCATATAGAAATCAAACGACCAATCGCCGCCGTCGCGCCCGATGCCGCTGGCCTTGACCCCGCCAAATGGCGTGGGAAGGTGGCGGACATTTTCCGAATTCACCCAGATCATTCCAGCCTCGAGCCTGTCGGTAAAGCGCAGCGCGCGGGTCAGATCATTGGTCCAGACATAGCCGGTCAGACCGTAAGGAATATCATTGGCGATCTGCAACGCCTCTTCCTCGGTCGTGAAGGGGATCGAGGTCAGCACCGGGCCAAAAATTTCCTCTTGCGCGATGCGCATGCCGTTATGCGCGCCGGTGAACAGGGTCGGGCGCACGAAATAGCCCTTGCCATCAACGGCCTCACCACCGGCGGCAATCGTGGCGCCGTCCTGTTTGGCGATGTCGAAATAGCTGGTGACCTTGTTGAAGTGTTCCTCGGTGACAAGCGGGCCGACTTCGGTCGTTGGGTCCAGCGGGTGACCAACCCTGATGTTGTTGACCCGTTCGATCAGCCTGGCCTCGAATTCCTGGCGGATCGTGTCCTGCACCAACAGGCGCGAGGACGAGGTGCAGCGCTCGCCATTGATCGAATAGATCATGAAAATCGCCGCATCCAGCGCACGGTCCAGATCGGCATCATCAAAGACGATGACCGGGTTCTTGCCGCCCAGTTCCAGATGATTGCGCTTCAGCGTATCGGCGCCCTGTTTGGTGATCAGGCTGCCGGTACGGCTTTCGCCGACAAAGGCGATGGCCCTGATTTTGGGATGTTCGCACAGCGCCTTGCCCGCGCCTTCGCCAAAGCCGTTGACGGTGTTGAGCACCCCTGGCGGCAGCCCCGCCTCCTCGGCGATCTCGACCAGCAGCCGCGCGGTCAGCGGGCTTGCTTCGGCGGGTTTGTGGACCACGGTGCAACCTGCCGCCAGCGCCGGGGCGATCTTCCAGGTCGACAGCATGAAAGGCGTGTTCCAGGGCGTGATCACCCCGACCGGGCCGATCGGCACCCGCGTCGTGATGTTCATCAGGGTAGGGGATTTCAGGTGCTGACCATCGCGCGCCTGTACCACCTGATCGGCGAAATAGCGAAAGTTCTCGGCCCCACGCAGCGCCGCCTTGGACATGAATTTATAGGCCTGCCCGGTATCCCAGCATTCGCACAGCGCGATTTCCTCGGCCCGGGACTCGATCCCTTCGGCGATGCGGATCAGGATTTTCTTGCGCTCCAGCGCCGGCATGTCGCGCCACGCGGCAAAGGCATCATGCGCAGCAGTCGCCGCCGCGTCGATGTCTGCGGCGGTGCCATGGGCCACATCGCAAATCAGCGACGTATCAACAGGCGAGGTGTTTGCGAATGTGCCCGCGCTGCCCGCTACGTCCTGTCCGCCCACCCGATTAAGGATGCCCGTGGCGCGAAACCGCGCCAGATATCCATCCAGCTTGGCAAGATTGTCGTCAAATACGCTCATGGCGTGTCCTCCAGGTGATCACGGACATTTCCGAATTTCGGCGAAAGCGCGGCGTTGATGTCTCTGATCTCGGCCGAAAGCGCGATGGAACGGGTCGCCATCGCCGGGGCCATGAAATCCTTGAGGCAGGCAAAGATGCGATTGACCGCATCTTCCTTGACCGCCTCGGTTCGCCCCTCTCGCAGCCGAATGGACATGTCGATGAAACCATGCTTCGGATTTCCATCGGCCATTGCCACATGATCAACGCGGGTGGCACGCACGCGTATGCCCGCCGTTGGAAAGGTGGCAATATCGGCCGCACATGCCCGGATCGCTTCGCACAATGCGGCCATGTCGACCGCGCGGTCGAGGTTGGCTGAATATTCGATATGAAAGTGGGGCATGGTTTCCTTAACTTATTAATCATTGCGAAGTTAAGTAAATACAGCTATGCCTGTCAAGCATCTTTCGGCATAGGGAAAGACGATTTCGACAAGACGCGAGCGTGCCATGGCCACCAAACTGCCTTCAACGTCCAGATCTTTGCCCATCGCACTGGTGCGCGCCCGCGAGGGTGTGATGTCGCCGATCCGTGAAATGCTGAGCGAAACATCCATCACGGAACAGCAATGGCGGGTGCTGCGGGTGCTGACGGAATGTGGGCCGCTGGATTCCAAAACGCTTGCCGATCGGGCCAGTCTTTTGTTTCCCAGCCTGACGCGCATTGTGACCACGTTGAACAAGGGCGGGCTGGTCACCCAAACGCGGGACGCCGCGGATCGCCGCAAACAAATCGTTGCAATCACCGAGGTCGGCAAGAAAATCATCGACGACCATTCCGAAGAAGCGGCCCGGATTGTGGTCGGCTTCAAATCCCGGCTTGGGCCGGAAAACTATGAGACGTTGCTGGACCTGCTGGCGATGCTCGACCCGGCCAATTCCGACGGCGATACCTGAACCCCGAAATCGCACTTCAGGGTAGCGCGCACCAGCTACATGCTGCTGTTGCAACCAAGTAGAAATGTCCCTCGCTCCGCAAAGTAGAAATGTCACCAAGAGCGCTGACGGTAGCAAAGCCTGACAGGGCGGAGACCTCAGATATCGCAGCCCTGGCTGGCTTTGTGTTTCTCTTTCGCGGCTCTTGCCAGCTTTGAATTCCAGCCATCGTTGCGCCGTCCATTCGGTTTGTAGCGAGAGCGCTGTTTGCCTGCGCGGCGTTTCTTTGGCGGGGCCTTGTCCTGCTCGGCCTTGATGTGCTCAAGGACCGCGCTTAGATGCTTATTCTCGGTGATCGCGGCGTGGGTGACGCGCTGCTCCTTGTCAAAAATGGAGTAGGGGAGCGAGACGCCCTTCCAGCGGAACTCCAAGCGGCCGTCAGGGTACTCATAGCTGTCGACATACTTGCCGGGCAGGCCGCGCGTGATCTCGTTCTCTTGCAGGATGATGCGCTGCCGGTCGTAGGAGAAGGCCAATTGGTTGCCGACATAGCGCTCGTCGCGCCAGCACAGCACATCCGCCAGCCGATCCGGTTCGGTATTGAGGGGCCGGTGCAGGTTATCCGGACGGCGTGGGGTCTTGGCGAACTTCGTGTTGTAGCGGTTCATGAAAGCCGGAAGGAACGCATTGGCCGCTGTCATGTCCGAGATGCTCGCCAGGCGCAGTTCCTTCACCAGTCGATCCTGTAGCGTCCGGTTCGCGCGTTCGACGCGGCCCTTGGCCTGAGAGCTGTTGGCGCAGAGAATCTCGATGTTCAACTCGTTCAAAGCACGGCCAAACTGGGTCATCCCGTGACCTGACTCCGCACCTTGGCTCGCAACACGGAACACCGTGTGTTTGTCCGAATAGAACGCCACAGGTCGTCCATGTGCATGCAGGTAGGCCTCCAGAGCGCCAAAGTAGCTGAATGTGCTCTCGGACTTCACGAACTCCAGATGCATCAACGTACTGGTCGCATCGTCGATGAAAACAAGCAGGGTGCAGGACGGCCCGCGATCCTCAAACCAGTGATGGTCCGAGCCGTCGATCTGGATCAGCTCGCCAAAGCATTCCCGGCGCAGGCGTGATTGGTGAAAGGTCCTGCGTTGCTTGCGAGAAAGCCAAATCCCGGCGTCCTGCATCCACTTGCGCAGCGTCTCGCGCGACACCTTCAGCCCGTGAACTTCCTCGAGCTTCTCAGCCGCAAAGGTCGGTCCGAAGTCGACGTAGTTCTCGCGCACCAGTGTCACCGCGAACTCGCGAACCGCCGGATCGATCCGATTGTTCGAAACCCGACCACGCGCTTTGTGCCGGATTGACGCCGGACCGTCAGATTGGAACTTCCTGAGAAGCCGGTGAACCTGTCTGCGGCTCAATCCCAAAACGTTCGCCGCAGTCGTCGCCGTCATCCGACCTTGGCTCACCTGGCTCAACACCTCGACCCGGTTCAGCTCGCGCTCGCTCATCAAAACCCATCCCATGCCCACACTCTCTGCCTGTTCTCATCGGGGCAGAGTGTGACACTTCTACTTTGCAGATGTGGGACACTTTAACTTTGCGGGTACAGCTGCGACACTCATAATTGGAGTTATGTTATATACAGCGCCATTCGCACCATGAACTGGGAAATCGCACATTTGCGATCGGGGCTTCAATCAAACAGTAGATCCTCTGATACCATTTTACCCCAGTCTCTGTTGAAATAGTACAAGTGCGACACCGCTGCGCCGATTAATCGCTCGCCCGCCTGCATCTGACACAATCCGTGGGTTTCCACCTGATACGCAGAACTGCGAAGCATTTTCTGCAATTGCATGGTCACGCGGGAACCGATCAAAATCGCCACTTGGCTGACCCCATCGGGACGAATGTCAAAAAAGTATCACTAAATGCGATGTGGCGTCGTGGTCGCAGGGGCAAAGCAGTGATAGAAATCCCCATCACCAACACACCGGGACCGCGCCCAGATGCGGAACGGATTTGGGCGATGGGGAGGATGACATGCAACTTGACCTTGAGCTGGTCCATATCAGAAACGGTGACTCCTTTGCCGCCTGGCGGCATGGCTACCCGTTTCGCACCGTGCGCTGGCATTACCATCCCGAATATGAAATCCACCTGGTGGTGGCGACCACGGGCAAATTCTATATCGGCGATCACGTCGGCGATTTTGCCCCGGGCCAATTGATCATGACCGGCCCGAACCTGCCGCAAAACTGGATCAGCGACGTTTTACCCGGCACCACCGTGCCGCAACGCACAGAGGTGATCCAATTTCCGCAAAGCTTCGTGGACAAGCTGATTGCCGCATTCCCGGAAATGGAGGCCGCCAAAGGTCTGCTAGAGCGCAGCCGCCGGGGCATCCTGTTTGACCAAGAGACCTCCGCCGCGGTGCAGCCGCTGATGAAACGGCTGATCGACGCACGCGGCATCCTGCGTCTGGGGCTGTTTTTCGAGATCCTCGATCACCTGCGACAGGCCCCCAGACCCCAGATTCTGTCCAGCCTTAGTTTCCAGATCGACATGGAAAAATCGCAGGAGTCCGACATGAACCGCGTCATCGCACATTTGCGGGACAATCTGACCGAACCGCTCAGCGAAACCACCCTCGCCCGGATGACCGGCCAAAGCCAAAGCGCCTTTTCACGCGCGTTCAAACGGCACACCGGCACCACATTGGTGCGGTTCCGCAATCAGCTGCGCATTGATCTGGCCTGCCAGATGCTGGTGTCCGATCCAGAGGCCAAGATCGCCAATATCTGCTTTGATGTCGGCTTTTCCAACCTGTCCAATTTCAATCGCCACTTTCTGCGTTTGAAAGGCCTGTCGCCCTCGGACTTTCGGGCAACCTTTGCCGAAAACGACGCCCTGCACATGCCCGCCTAGCCCCAGCCGCGGCCGCCAGCCGACCACCATCGTGACCCTTTCTTCGCACGCCCCCGGCGCGCGGAAACAAGGAATTTTTGCCACCCGCAAACCCAAGGGCCGAAACCCGGACCGCCACATCGACCACAAGAAACCGAAATGACCGGGCCGTGACCGGTCAGCCCATCACATGAGGGACCCCATGGAATATTCTGGAAAATCCGCCATCATCACCGGCGCCGGCAAGGGCATCGGGCGCGCCACCGCCCAGCTTTTGGCCGCTCGCGGCGCCGAGGTTGTCGCCATCAGCCGCACGCAATCCGATCTCGACGGGTTGCGCGCCGAAATCGGCGGGCGCAGCGTTGTCGCCGATCTGTCCGACCCGGACAGCGCGCGCGCCGCCATGGCCACGGCCGGCACTTGCGATATGCTGATCAATTGCGCGGGCACAAATGTGCTGGAAAGCGTGCTCGACATGACCGACGCCGGGTATGAAACGGTGATGGGCATCAACCTGCGCAGCGCGTTGATCTGTGCCCAGGAATTCGCCAAGGCCCGGATCAAGGCGGGCGGCGGCGGCACAATTGTCAATGTCACCTCGATTGCCGGCCATCGCGGATTTCAGGATCATCTCTGTTACGCGGCATCAAAGGCCGGGCTGGAAGCGGCGACACGGGTTTTGGCGCGCGAGCTGGGGCCACATGGCATTCGCGCCGTGGCAATTGCGCCCACCATCACCTTGACCGAACTCGCGGCACAGGCCTGGAGCGACCCGGTCAAAAGCCAGCCGATGATGGTCCGCCACCCGGTTGGCCGTTTTGCCAGCGCCGAAGATGTGGCGCGCAGCATTGCGCTATTGCTGTCCGAGGATGCCGGCATGATCACCGGCTCTGTTCTGGCGGTGGACGGTGGATTTTTGGCCGTCTGACATCCCGCCCCCACCCCGAAATATGACGATGACACCCCCGCGCCCGCCACGGCGCTTGCCCCAATGGAGGAAAAACATGGCTGATGGATTTCAAGGCAAGATCGCCGCAGTGACCGGCGCCGCATCCGGGATCGGATTGTCAATTACCCGCGCCTTGCTGGCCGAAGGCGCAACCGTTGTGATGGTGGATCGCGATGCCGCCGCGCTTGCCACCCTGACCCGGGAGTTGGGCGAAGCCGCAATCGCGCAGGTCACCGATCTGCTGGACCCGGCAAGCTGTGACGCCATGGTGCCGGAGATCTTGGAAAAAGCGGGCAAGATCGACATCATGCTGTGCAACGCCGGCAGCTATATCGGCGGCGACCTTGTCGACACCACCCCCGCCGCCATTGATCGCATGGTCAATCTGAACGTCAATGCGGTGATGAAAAACGTCCATGCGGTGGCACCGCATATGATCGCGCGCGGCACCGGCGACATTGTGGTCACCTGTTCGGTGGCGGGACATACGGCGATCAATGTCGAACCGGTGTATTCAGCGTCGAAATGGGCGATCACCAGCTTCGTGCAAACCATGCGCCGGCAATTGATGGGCCACGGCATTCGCGTGGGTCAGGTCTCTCCCGGGCCGGTGATTTCGGCCTTGCTGGCCGATTGGGAACCCGACCGTCTGCAACGGATGAAAAACGCCTGCGCGCTGATGGAAACGCAAGAGGTCGCAGACGCCATGATGTACATGCTGACCCGCCCCCGCAATGTCACCATCCGCGACATGATTGTCCTGCCGTCAAATTTCGACATCTGACACCGGTATTGCAGAGGCCACCCCGACCGTATCCGACCCGCTGAAGCATCAAATGGCCTGATCCCCGCGCCACCCAATTGCCTGACCTAACCGGCGGCATGCGACGCACATCATGTCATGGAGGCTGGCACACTGAATAAATACCGGGCGCAATGGTCTTGGCCGAAGCCGTTTGCGCCCGCAGTGTCTTTCGGCCCGGATCAGGCAGAGCCGCGTTCGATCAACCGGCAAGGTATCCAGATCTTTTCCTCGACGGTCTCTTCCTCGACAAGAATGCGCGAAATCACGTCGGTTGCCCGTTTGGCCATGGAATGCACCGGCAGTCTGATCGTGGTCAGCTGGTTGCTTTCCCATTCCGCCATCGGAATATCGTCAAAGCCGACAACCCGCATATCCTCGGGGAAACGCACGCCCGCCCCCGCCCGCAACCGGTCCATCAGGCCGATCGCAAACAGATCGTTGGGGCACAGGACCCCCTCGGGCAGGTCGCCGCCTTCGGCCAACAGCGCATCCGCGACGCGGGCGCCATCGGCATAGGTATATCCGCCTTCGAGGATCTTCGCCGGTTGCAGTCCCATACGCTCTAACCCGGCAAGATGGCCGACGTACCGCGCCGTGCTGGTCCAGTGACCGATCGGGCCCTTGGCCACTGCAACATTTGTGCACCCGCGTTCAGCAAGATGCCTGGCGGCCAGAGTTCCGCCCTGGGTCAGATCGGCACAGACAGAGGCCGTAATCTCGTCATCATCAATCCGATTCAGCAGTAAAACCTGCAACCCGGCCTTGTGCAGATCCCTGATCAATCCCGGCGGAATGTTCATCGACGTCAGAATGACAACACCCACCTGGTATTGCCGAAACGTGGCAATCAGCTTGTCCGCATCCGAATCGACACCAATCTGGCCAGAGATCGGAATAAAGTTTTTTTCCTGCAATGCCATAGAGATAGATTGGTGGAGCACCGCATGAATTGGGTTTTTCAGCTCACCCATCAGGATACTGACGATTTGCGACCGGCGCGAGGTCAGCGCCTGCGCCAAGGCATTGGGTTGATAACCCAGATCGGCGGCGGCCTTGAGGATTTCTCTGCCGGGTCTGTTCCTGCACGGAATGCCCGCGCGAAAAGGTCCGCGACACGGTTGCCCGCGATACACCGGCCCGCCGTGCAACATCGTCTGCGGTAACTCGTCCATCTGACATTGGCAGCTCTTTTCCCTTGTTTACAAGCACAATGGCGCACATCGGCCTTCTTGTCCAGCAACATTCATGAACGCGCGTTCATTCATTTTTGCACTTTTTTACAAGCAATCCTTGACTCAGCTTGCCCAAATGTCGCAATGATTATGAACGCGCGATCATTCGCGACATCGTTTTCTGGGAGGAGACCACATGAAACATTACACGATCCAGGCGCTTGGCGCCGCGGCAATTGCCGTGATCGCATCGGGCAGCCAGGCGCAGGAGATCTCGTGGGATCTTGCACTTTTCGGCAGCCCGGCGTTCCGCGTCGCCGGCGAAAGCTTCGCTGAGTACGTCAATGAAAACAGCGGCGGTAAGATGGAGATCACCGTTCACAACGGCACCCTTTCGCCGACACGTGAAGTTCTGGACAATGTGTCGATTGGCGCCTTCGAGCTGGGGTATGTGATTTCCAGCTACCACCCCGGCAAGAATCCTTTGCTCTCGGTTCTTGACCTGCCTTTCCTGCCGATTGACTCGATGGAGGACCGGCTGGAAGTGGCGGAATTGATCTACGACAATCCGCATGTGCAGAAAGAATTCGCCCGGTGGGGCGTGATGCCGGTGATGACCGTGGTGCAACCGAACTATGAGATCATGGGCAAGGGCACGCCGCCCGACACGCTTGCGGCCTTTGATGGCATGCGGATCAAGGCGACCAGCGGCATTGGCAATGCCTTGGCGGTCTATGGCGCCAGCCTGGTCAACGTCAGCGGGCCCGAGCAGTACAATGCCCTGCAAACCGGCGTGATCGACGCGGTCGCGGCAACCCCCTCGGGGCACGGCGGCTACAAGCTTTATGAGTTGTCGGATTGGTACACCACCGGCATGGCGGCCGGTTCGGCCCATGTGACGCTGGTCGGCAATGCCGCCGCCTATGATGCCCTGCCCGATGACATGAAGGCGCTGCTGGCAGAGGCCAAGGCCCACGCCAGCGCGGCCACGATCGCGGCCCAGAGCGACGCCGCCACTTTTTACATCCCCGAGCTTGAAAAGCGTGGCCTGAAACATGTGGCGGTCACCGACGAGATGATCGCCGCGCTGCGCAAGGACGCGGCCCAGCCGGTTTGGGACGCCTATGTCGCCGATCTCGAAGGCAAGGGTCTTCCGGGGCGCGAGATGCTGGATCTCGTGCTGAACGCCGGACACTGACCCGCTCCCGGGCGGGGGCGCCCTCCCGTCGCGTCCGCCCACCTTTCCCTGACAGTCGCACCCGACCGGGTGCGCCGGAGGTATCATGCTCGACAAGCTAGACAAGGCCCTGATGCGGATCGAATACGCGACCGCCTGGATCGCGGGCCTGACGATATTCGTGATCATGCTGCTGGTGACCGCCGAGGTGCTCATGCGGCGGCTGTTCAATGCGCCGATTGCCGGCCAGATCGACTTCATCTCGATGTCGATGGTGACCTTCAGCCTGCTGTGCATCTCGCATTGCTATCGCCAGGCCGGGCACATCCGCATGGACATGTTGCAAAAGGCCTTTCATGGCCGCGCGCAATGGCTGACCCATCTGTTCGCCACCCTGATCGGGTTGTTCGTCGTGCTGGCCATCCTACCCGGCACCTGGACGCATTTCGCCCGCGCCTGGACCTTTGGTGACACCACCATCGGCGTCGGCCTGCCCACCTGGCCATCGAAACTGGCCGCACCGATTGGCCTTGGCATCCTCGCCCTGCGGCTGACGCTTGAACTCTGGGTGTTCGGCCGTCTCCTGCGGGACCCCGGCCTCGCGCCGATTGGCGTGCCACAGCCGCCCAACCCCCTCGAAGATATGGACGCGTAAGGACACATGATGGATCCCTCGACAATCGGCGCCCTGGGCTTTCTCGCACTTGTCGTCATGGTGATGACCGGCGTACACATCGTCTTTGCCACCGCGATTACCGGCTTTCTGGGCATTGTCGTGCTCAAGGGCTGGCCGGTGGCGGTCAATATCGCCTGCATCATCCCGCATTCGGCCGGCTCTAACTATCTGTTCAGCGTGTTGCCGATGTTCATTCTGATCGGCTTCTTCGCCTCATCCTCGGGTATGGTGCAGGGCGCCTATCGCGCGGCCAAGGCATGGATCGGCTGGATGCCCGGCGGGCTTGCGGTTTCGACCGTGCTCGCCGCCGGGGCCTTTGGCGCGGTTTCCGGCGCAAGCCAGGCGACGGCGGCGGTCTTTGCCCGCGTGGCCATCCCGGAGCTTTTGAAGCTGAAATATTCGCCCTCGGTCTCGGCGGCGGCGGTGGCGGCGGCGGGCACCCTGGCCTCATTGATCCCGCCCTCTGCCGCGCTGGTGGTCTATGGCGCCATCGTCGACGAAAGCATCGGTCGGCTGCTGCTGGCGGGCTTTATCCCGGGGGTGTTCTCGGCCCTGCTGTATGCCGGTTTCATCCTGCTGCGCTTTGCCGCCAATCCCGACCTTGGCCGCCCAATCACGGGAATAAGCTGGTCCGAACGCGGCGCGTCGCTGATCGACGTGATGCCGATCATCCTTGTGATGCTGATGATCCTGGGCGGCATGTCCACCGGCTGGACCACCCCGACAGAGGCCGGCGCCACCGGGGCGGCCATCGTCTTTGTCTACGCGTTGTTGCGCCGCAAGCTGAACTTCAGCGCGTTGCAATCGTCGCTGGTCGAGACCGCCAAGCTGACGGTGATGATCTTTTCGACCTTCTGGGGTGTCTTCATCTTTGCCCGTTTCCTGGCCTTTACCCGGCTGCCGACCGAAATCGCGGAATGGCTTGTCACCCTGCCCTATCCGCCGACGGTGATCCTGATTGCGGTTCTTGCCGGCGATGCCTTTCTCGGCATGTTCCTCAGCGCCTCGGGAATGATGCTTCTGACGCTGCCGGTGATCTTTCCGGCCATCGTCGAGCTGGGGATCGACCCGATCCTGTTCGGCATCCTCGTCATCAAAATGGTCGAGATCGGGTTCATCACCCCGCCTGTGGGCCTGAACGTCTATGTCGTGGCCGGTGTCCGGCCCGATATTCCGATCAACGGCATCTTCCGCGCGATCTGGCCCTTTGTGCTGATCGACATTCTGACCGTAGCGCTGCTGATCCTTTTTCCGTCCATCACCCTGTTCCTGCCCACCCTCGTTCTTGGGGCGGGCTGACCCATGGAGACCCCGATGCCCTTCGACATCCGTTCCGACGCCTTTACCACCGCCATCCCGGCCAACAGCCGGCTGGAGGAGATCGCCGGCAGCTTCGGTTTTACCGAAGGCCCGATCTGGCACCCGACCGAACACTGGCTGATCTTTTCCGATATTCAGGAAAGCCGTCAGTACAAATGGCACCCTGACATCGGTCTTGAGGTGTTTCGTACGCCGTCCAACCAGGCCAATGGCAACTTCTTTGATCGTCAGGGCCGGGTGATTTCCTGTGAACATGCGTCGTCGCAGCTTGTCCGGCATGAACATGACGGCAAGCATGTGGTGCCGATTGCCACCCACTATGATTTCAAAGAGCTCAACAGCCCCAATGACGTGGTCTGCGACAGCCGGGGGCGGATCTGGTTCACCGATCCGAGCTTTGGCCGCATCCGTGAACCGCTGGGAATTCTGCGCGAGCAGGAGTTGCCCTACCAAGGCGTTTACCGGCTTGACCCGAATGGCACGCTGACGCTGGTAGCGGATGATTTTCAGCAGCCCAACGGGCTTTGTCTTTCGGTCGATGAAAGCCAGCTTTTTGTCAATGACAGCTGGGGTGGGCATATCCGGGTGCTGGATGTGACCGACGACGGCGCGTTGACCAATTCGCGCGTCTGGGCCGAGGTCACTGGTGATGGCGACGGCGTGCCCGACGGCATGAAGACCACCACCGAAGGCCACATCCTCTGCAACGGTCCCGGCGGCGTTCATCTCTTCAATGCCGAGGCAGAGTGCCTCGGTGTGATCCTGACACCGCAGAAATCCACCAATTTCTGCTTCGGCGGGCCAGAGCTGCGCACGCTCTTCATCACCGCCTCTACCTCTGTTTACCGCATCGAGACCGGGTTGACCGGTCTGGCCATGTTCTGAAAGGACCGCACATGAGCAACGAATTCGACATCCCGCCCAGCATCGAAAACACCAAGACCGCAACGCTGATCCATCCCAAGGTTTCGGCCCGGATGAAGGGCGAGATGCTGGTCGCCGTCAGCAGCCGGGGCCACCGCTGGATCATCGACGAGCCAGAGCACAAGGGCGCGACCGATCTTGGGCCGACACCGCTGGAATCGCTGTTGGGCGCGTTGGTGGGCTGTGAGAGTGTCGTTCTGAAACTGGTGTCCAAGGCCATCGGTTTCAACTTCACCGACCTCACCATCGAATGCACGGGCACTGCCGACATGCGCGGTGCGCGCGGGGTCAAGGGCGTGCGCCCCTATTTCACCACGGTCGACATGGTGATCGAGCTGGAGACCGACGAAAGCGAGAAGCGGCTGGAGCTTCTGCGCCGCAACGTCGAACAGCGCTGCCCGGTGATGAACCTGTTCGAAAGCGCCGATGTCGAGATGAACGTGGTCTGGAAGACCCGGACCGCCCAGCAAGGAGCCGCCTGACGGCTCCCTGTTTGGGTGCAGCTGTCTGCGCCAAAAATGAATTGTGGTTCAGGTGCCACTTACACTTGAACCGCGACGACGGGATGAATGCCCGATCATCATCCCTGGCCACAATGCCACAACGGCCGCCCACAGCTACCCAAGGTATACTTGCCCGGCGGGATACTTCACCCTCGGGACACTGCGGGAGGCCAGAAAGAAGCCAATCGTCAACGGGCCAACCCGGCCGATAAACATCATCACGATGATGATGGCCCGGCCGATACCGTCAAGCTCTCCGGTTGTGCCGCGCGACAAACCCACGGTGCCGAACGCGGATGTGACTTCAAATGCAAGATCAATGAACTCGCCATCGTGATTGATCGAGGCCAGAAAAATACCCGTCAGCACCAAAAGCATGGAAATCGTCGTGAGTGCGAGCACCTTCATCACCTCATTGACGCCCAATGAACGGCCAAACGCCTGCAACGTTGTGCGCCGTCGGAAAAACGCAGCCGTCGCAAGCAACAAGACGCACAGGGTCGTCACCTTGATCCCGCCCGCGGTCGAGGTGCTGCCCCCGCCCACCAGCATGAGTGTCATCGTCAACAACGTCGCGCTGTCATGCATTCCGCCGGTGTCGATTGTGTTGAAACCGGCGGTGCGTGGCGTGACGCCCTGAAACCAGCTGGCCCATAGTTTGTCCGCTGTGTCCAATTGGCCCAGCGTGGCGGGGTTCGTCCATTCAAGAAGGCCGAACATGACGCTGCCCCAAACGATCAAGACGGCGGTGCCGAGCAGCATCAATTTGGAATGCAGCGTAAGACCGCGCCAATGACGTTTCTGATAGATGTCGCCCACCACAATGAACCCAAGCCCGCCCAGAATGAAAAGCGCCGGTATCACGATGTTGATGATCGGGTTGCCCACCCACTGCGAGAGACTGTCAGGGTGAAGCGCAAAGCCCGCGTTGTTGAAGGCCGAAATCGAATGGAAAACCGCTTGCCACAGACCGGCCCAGCCGAACTGTGGAACAAAGACAAAGGCCAGCAATGCGGCACCAATGGCCTCGCACACAAAGGCAATGATGAAAATGATACGTGCAAGATAGGTCAGGTTTGACAGCGACGTCTGGTTCAGGTCTTCGCGCAGGATCAGCCGTTGCGGCATGCCAACGGGAATGCCAAGCGCCCCCAGCAGGAGCACGGCAAACGTCATCAACCCCAACCCGCCAAGCTGAATTAGCACCGCGATCACCGCCTGACCAAAGCCGGTGAAGGCGGCACCGGTATCGGCAAGCACCAGGCCGGTCACGGTCACGGCAGAGGTTGATGTAAACAGCGCCTCTCCGAACCCGATCCCCTCGTGATGCGAGATCGGAAGCCAAAGCAGGACGGCACCAAGGATGATGAAGGCGAGGTAGAAGATCGCCAGAACCGCGGGCGGCGGCATGCGCAGCGTCGCGAACCGCTGGACCATTTTCAAAGGCCGGGGTGCCATGGTCAGAGGCTGGCCGCGAAGTTGCGCAGGTCTTTGCGTTGGCCAAGCAGCAGCAACAGGTCATCACGCTCCAATTGGCATCCTGTTGCGTCTTGCCCGACAAATTCCGTGCCGCGCATGACCCCGATGCACCGCAGGTTGAACTTGTCGCCATGCGGCAGGTCTTTCAGGCTCTTGCCCTCAAGGCTTTCCGGGATTTGGAAATTCACGACGTGAAAGCCATTGCCCAGGCTGACATAGTCACGCACCAGCGGGTTGTGCAGAACCTGTGCGATGTGTTGGCCGACTTCCACTTCGGGATGAATGACCCTGTCGACGCCAAGTTTGCTCAGAATTCGGTGGTGCGTCTTGCTGATCGCTTTGGCCCACACAATCGGAACGCCGACAAGTTTAAGGTTGATCGTGGCCAGGATGCTGGCCTCCAGATCATCGCCGATCGCCACGACGGCCACATCACAATCCCCGAAACCGGCCTCCCGCAGGGCTGCATCATCGCGCGCATCGACGATCATGGCCTGAGAGAGTGTATCGGCAAGACCGGCAACACTGGCCTCGGATATATCGGCGCCAATGACGTGATTGCCAAAGCGCTGCAATTCCTTGGCGACGGTACTGCCGAAATTGCCCAACCCCAAGACACCAAAAGTACGGTTGGCAGAGGACTTCATGTTTTCAACTCACGATATTACATCACGGTTCAGCGAACCTCGCCGCAACGCAGAAAATTGTCAACATGGGCCCGGGGGCCGCCTAGTGGCGGTGTCGCGGGTGAATGCAGGCACACAGGTCACCCCCGGTTTTTCAACCAGCCAAGGGTGTCGTCGGTGTTGCCGCCGGGTTTGTATTCCGCGCCAAGCGGGGCATCATAGCCAAGCTTGCGCGTGACCTCGAACAGGTGATCATAGTTGATCTCGCCGTGATCCGGCGCGCCGCGATCCGGGACAGATGCAAACTGAATATGGCCAATCCACGGCAGGAGCGCCTCGATCCGGTGGGTCAGATCGCCCTCCATCAGCTGCACATGATAACAGTCAAACATCAGCTTGAGGTTGGGGGCCGCGACCTCTTTGATGATCGCAAGGGCCTGATCGGTTGTGGTCAGGAAGTACCCCGGCGCGTCATATTTGTTCAGGGGTTCGATCAGGATATTCATGCCATGGGCCGCAACGGTATCGCAGGCATATTTCAGGTTGCCAACAAAGGTGCGATGGGCCGTGTCCCCGGCGGCGAAACCCGCCATGACGTGGATATTGGCCGTGCCGATAGCGGTCGCATAGGCCACGGCTTCGCCAATCGCGGCACGCGCCTCGGCCTCGCGTCCGGGCAGCGCGCTGAGACCGTTTTCGCCCGCCGCCAGATTGCCCCGGCTTGTGTTCAAACCCAGCATGGACAGGCCAGTTTCGTCCAGCGCGGCCTTGGTTTCGGCCGCCGGGATGTCATAAGGCCAATGGCATTCCACCGCATCAAAACCTGCGGCTTTGGCGGCGCGAATGGCATCCGGCAGCGGGCGGTCATTCCACAGAAATCCCAGATTGGCAGAAAACTTCATCCGTCCCACTCCACATTAAATTTCGTCACCAGTTTCTGCACCATATCCGGGCCGATTCCGCGCGGGTTCAGCCCACGGGTCATCATTGCCAGACGCGCGGTATCCTCCAGCTCTTCGATGGCGTTGCAGGCGGCCTCGATATCCTTGCCCGCCACCACCGGCCCATGATTGGCCAGCATGACAGCACTGCGTTTACCGGCCAGACCGCGCACGGCCTCACCCATCTCTGGATCGCCGGGCAGGAAGAACGGCAACAGCTTGACCCGGCCCAGCTTCATGATGCCGTAGGGCGTGAGCGGTGGCAGGAAATTGTCCTCGTCCGCATCCGGCATCATCGACAGCGCAACCGAGTGGCAGGAATGCAGATGCACCACCGCGCCCGCCGTGCTGCGGGTGTCATAAAACGCCGAATGCAGCGGCATTTCCTTGGTCGGTTTGTCGCCGCTGATATGTGTGCCATTGGCGTCAAAGCGGCTGAGCCGTCCGGGATCGAGCCGCCCGAAACTGGTGCCGGTGGGGCTGACCAACAGCCCGCCATCTTCGGTCCGGGCCGAGATATTGCCGGTGCTGCCGCCGGTCAGGCCACGGTCGAACATGGATTTCGCCAGCAGGCAGATCTGTTCGCGCAAGCGGGCCTCGACGCTCATGACGCCAGTCTTTCCTGCGCATCGGTAAAGAAGGTCTCGGAGCCGAAGTTGCCGGATTTCAGGGTCAGCGCGATCTGCTGGCCGCCCGACTGGCAATAGGTCCAGGGCACGCCCGGCGCGATTTCGGTGCCGATATCCAGCTGGCTGACGCCAAGCGCCTTGGTCACCGCGCCCGAGGTTTCGCCGCCCGCGACGATCACCCGCCGTGCGCCCCTGTCGCGCGCCGCGACCGCGCATGCAGAGAGCGTCGCCTCGACTATCTCACCGGCACCGGCGACGCCCAGCTTTTCCTGCGCTGCGCGCACGCTTTCGGGGTTGGCTGTGGCATAGATCAACGGGGCCTTGTCCAGATCCTGTTGCGCCAACCAGTCGAGCGCCTTTTGCGGGCCGTTTTCGGCCAGCGACAGCGGGTCGAGCTGGAAGGCAGGCACGCCGCGGCTGGTATAATCGGCCACCTGCTTGTTGGTCATGGCCGAACAGCTGCCCGAAAGCACGATGGTGCCTGCGCCCAGCTTTGGCGCTTCGGCCTTGGGCGCATCCGCCGACAGGGTTCCATCGGCAAGGTAAAGCGCGGGCAACGGCATGGCCACGGCGCTGCCCCCGGTCATCAACGGCATGTCGCGGCAGGCCTCGGCGATCACGGCGAGGTCTTCGTTCGCCACCGCATCAACCACCACATGCGCCACACCATCGGCCTTCATCGCCGCGAGTTTTTCCCGCAGGGCCGCAGCCCCCTGTGCCACCGCAAGACGGTCCGCCAGACCGACGGCTTTCGTCACCTGCGGCGTCAACAAACGCATCAGATTGCTGTCGCGCATCGGGGTCAGCGGGTGATCCTTCATCGGGCTTTCGGCCAGTGGTTGCTGGCCGACAAACAAGTTGCCCATGAAGATCGACCGGCCATTTTCCGGAAACGCCGGGCAATAGATCGTCTGGTCAGTACCAAGCTCCGCCATCAGCGCCTCGGCCACCGGGCCGATATTGCCCTCTGCGGTGCTGTCGAAGGTCGAGCAATATTTCCAGAAAAACCGCTGCGCTCCGGCGGCGCGCAGCCATTGCAGCGCCTTGCGGGTTTCGGCCACCGCTTCGGCAACCGGCGCCGTGCGCGATTTCAGCGCAATCACCTCAAACGCAGCCGGGTCGGCCGGCGGCTCTGACGGCACGCCGATGCGCAAAGAGACGCGCACGCCACTGCGGGCCAAAAGCCCGGCCAAATCGGTCGCGCCAGTGAAATCATCGGCAATACATCCAAGAACGGTGGTCATGTGTTTTCTCCTGGCAAGGTCAATCCAGCGTTGCGGGCATAGACCTTGGCGACTGCGGCGTCGTCCTCCTGTCCATGGCCCATGCCGGCGGCTGCGATAAATTGCTGTAGTGCGGCGGCGGTGATCGGGGCGCTGAATTGCGCAGATTTGGCGATGTCGAGCACGATGCCCAGATCCTTTGGCCAGATATTGACCGAGCTGAGCGGCGTGTAGTCACCCGCCACGATATGCGGCGCGCGGTTTTCCAGCATCCAGCTGGTGCCGGCGCATTTGCTGATCACCTCGACAAATTTCTCCGGCGTGACGCCCTGGGTCATGCCAAAGGTCAGCGCCTCGGCCATGGTGGCGATATGCACCCCGGCCAAAAGCTGGTTGACCGCCTTCATGGCGCTGCCGGCACCTACGTCGTCGCCAAGTTCGAACACCGTCTGGGCGATACTGTCCAGCAGCGGCCGTGCGGCGGCAAAGGCATCGGGTGCGCCCGACGCCATGATTGACAGCTGGCCGCTGGCGGCCTTGGCCGCGCCACCGGAAATCGGCGCATCAAGATAGTGAACACCGGTCTCGCCACAGCGCGCCGCCATGTCCCGGGCAAAGGCCGGCGGCACGGTGGCACAGGCCAGGACAACTGCGCCGGGCTTCAGCTTTGCGACGATCCCGTCCGCGCCGAACAGCACGCTTTCGGTCTGGGCGGCATTCAGCACGACGACGGCCACGGCATCCAACCCACCGGCAGCCTCGTCCAGCGGGCTGTCTTGCCCGCCTTCGGATTTGAACTTGGCGATCTGGTCCGGGTTTATGTCCACGCCCCAGACCTTGTGCCCGCCGCGCAGGGCCGATGCGGCCATGCCGTATCCCATCGAGCCCAAGCCGATGACAGCAACATTATGTGCACTTTTGGTATTCATGGACATCTTAATTTCCTTTCAGCCAATTCGGCAACCATAGCGCAACGTCCGGGAAGAACAGCACAATGGCAAGCGCCACGACCTGAATGCAGATGAAGGGGATCAGCGCGCGGAAGATCTCGGACAGGCTCATGTCCTTGGGGGCGACGGATTTCAGATAGAAGGCAGCCGGGCCAAAGGGTGGCGAGAGATAGCTGACCTGCATGTTCATCGCAAAGAGAATGCCGAACCAGACCGGGTCCATCCCCAGTTTGATGATGATCGGCACAAAGATCGGCATGGTCAAAAGCGCGATCCCGATCCAGTCCATGAACAGACCCAGCACCACGAGGATACCCATCATGATCAGCACAATCACCATTGGCGAGGCACCGCTGTCGAGGATGGTGCTTTCAATGAAACGGTTGCCGCCCATGAGGTTGTAGACCCCCACCAGCGCCGCCGCGCCAAGGCCGATCCAGATGATCATGCCGCAGGTTTCCAACGTCTGTTTCAGGCTGTCGCGGATCAATGCCCAGGTCACTTCGCCCCGGATTGCCGCCGACAGGAACACGCCGACCACGCCCATGGCTGCGGCCTCGGTCACCGAGGCGATGCCGCCGTAGATCGACCCCAGAACCGTCACCGCCACACCGACCGGCAGGATCACACCGCGCATCTTGCGCAGTTTTTCCGACATCGGGATGTCCAGCTCCGCGTTCGAAATCGGCGGCCCCATCTCTGGGTTCGCGTAGCAGCGCACGAGGATGTAGATGATGTAGAACGACGCCAGCATCAGACCGGGGGTCACGGTGGCCAGGAACAGATCACCGATCGAAACACTGGCGGTGAGACCATAGACGATCAACACGATCGACGGCGGGATCATCGTCCCCAGCGAGCCGCCGGCGCAGACGGTGCCAATGGCCAAGGCCCGGTTGTAACCCAGCCGCAGCATCTGCGGCAGCGCGATCAGGCCCAGCAGCACGATCTCGCCGCCGATGATGCCAGAGATCGCCGCAAGAAAGACCGCCGCGACAAGCGTTTGCACGGCGACGCCGCCCTTGATCCGACCGGCAATCAGACGCATCGCATCATAGAGATCCCGCGCCATGCCCGACCGGTCCAGCAGCGAGGCCATGAGCACGAACATCGGAATGGCGACAAGCACGTATTCGTTGACAAAGGAATAGATGCGCGACGACACCAGCGGCACGCCCATCGGGCCAAACCAGGCGATGGTGAACAGGATCGCAATCAACCCGGTCACAAAGGCCAGCGGGATACCGGTCAGGATCAGGATCATGATCGACCCCACCAACAGGAAAGAGCCCGACTGAATGCCCAGATCGCGGCCTTGGGAAAACAGCACATAGCCCCCGATGGCCAGGATGGCAAAGACGATCCCGATGGCGGCAAGGGCCATTTTGCTTGGCGGCTCTCCGGCGCTCTGCCGGAACCCGGTGCCTTTCCAGGCGGTCCAGATATGGCCGACGGATTGGATCGCCAGCACGATCGCGGTGATCAGCAGCATCAACTTGATGACGGCGGGGGTGATCGGGTTCCACGCCGACCCGGACCGCTCAAGCCGGATGTCACCCTGCGGCGTCCACCAGGATTTTTCGACCATCGTATAGGCCGCATAGGCAATCGCCACCGCAAAGAACAGCGCAAGCAATCCGTTCACGATATCCAAAAGCCGCCGGGTGCCGCCGCTGGTGTTGAAATAGATCAGCCCGATGCGAATATGTTTGTCGGCAGCAAGACATTGCATACCACCGTAGAGGTAACAGGCCGCAATCAGCGCGATCACCGTTTCATGCGCCCAGATCGTCGGGGCGTTAAAGAAATATCGCACGACGATCTCGTAGATCGAGATCACGGTCGCGATGGCAAACAGGAAACTGAATGCGGTGCCAACCGTGACAATACCACGATCCAGCGCGTTCTGAGGACCGGCATTGTCTTCTTCATGGACCCTTTTAAGCGCCTCAAGCTGCGCTTCGATTTCGGCTTCGGTCATCGCCGCGTCATGTTGTGCCATTGTTTCCTCCCGAAACGTGAGCTGGACAGTGGAAAACGAAGGGGCCGAAACCGGCCCCCTCGGGTCTTGCCGTCAGACGGCGATCACTCGGCCAGAAGGCCCTTTTCGGTCAGATAGGCGGTGACGCTCTCATAGGCTTTGCCGGCCATTTCGGACCGTTCCGCCCAGTTCGCCCACTGCGACTTGGCGATGCCACGGAACTTGGCGCGCTCTTCGTCGGACCAGTCGATCACGGTGATCTCGGGGTCGGCCTGTGCCTCGGCCAGGGCGGCCTCGTTCTGGACGTCAAGCTGGCTGATCATGTCCCGCGCAAAGACCGAGACCGAACTCGTTCAAAATGGTCTGAAGGTCTTCGGGCAGCCCGTCATAAATCGCCTTGTTCAGGGAAACCTCGATGACCGGCATCGAGTGGAACCCAGGATAAAGCGGGTATTTGGCGAACTCGTGCATGCCCTGGGCATGGTTGGTCGAGAACACGGTATAATCGGCCGCGTCAATCACGCCTTTTTCCAGCGCGGTATAAACTTCGGAACCAGGCAGGTTCACCGGCGAGGCACCCGCGGCGGCAAAGACCTCTTGCACCATGCCTTCGGGGGCACGCATCTTGATGCCTTTGAGGTCATCGACGCCATGGATCGGCTTGGTCGACAAAAAGGCCTCGACACCGGTTGCCGAAGCCCCCAGGAATTGCAGCCCGTAGGGGTTCACCAGCTCGTTGAACAGCGCCTTGCCGCCGCCGTTTTCCATGTAGTCGAACATCTGCTCGGGCGCCGACCATGCGCCGACGAGGTTGCCCAGCATCGCAAAGGCCGGATCCTTGCCCGAGAAATACGACGGGTCGGTGATGTGGCCTTGCAAAATGCCGGCGCCCACCGCGTCGAGGGTTTCGATATGCGCCACCACTGTCCCGACGGGTACGACGGTGATCTCGATACGGCCATCGGACAGCGCGTTGACGCGGTCGGCCCAGGCTTCTTCGATCGGAAAGAAGTTGTCGCCAGCCTGCGCCGAGGTCTGGAACGTCCACTGGTATTCTTGCGCCAGGGCCGTGCTGGCCATCAGCGACGTGGCAGCGACGAGGCCGCCCAGAAGTGCGGATTTCAAAGTGTAAGCAGTCATGTTTCCTCCCGTCAGACCCCCTTCGGGGCCTTGGTCCGTTTCAAGACGCGATTTCTGCGAGATCGCGTTGTCTGCCCGGCAAAATCTCCGCCGGTATCGAGACCGGTATCGGTACCGGTATGGATATCAGTGACACATCCTGCAATGATGTGTCAACACTTGGGTTCGGCACCTTGGGATTGAGCAGTGGGATTTGAGACCCGGATCAGGTAAAAGATCGCCTGTGAGGGAGCGGTAAGCCTATGAGAAAAAGAAAAACCTTGGTCGATGTCGCCGCCGCCGCAGGGGTCAGCAAGATGACGGCCTCACGCGCGCTGAGGGGCGACAAGGATGTGTCAGAGGCCAATGTCAAGAAGGTGAAACGCGCCGCCCGCGAGATCGGGTATTACGGGAATCATCTGGCCGCGTCGCTGTCCAGCAAACGCACCGACCTGATCGGAGTGGTCGTTCCCAACCTCTCAAACATCGTTTTTCCCGAAGTCATGTCCGGGGTGACCAACGCGCTCAAAGGCTCCCCTCTTCAGCCGGTATTCGGTGTGACCGATTATGACCCCGAAACCGAATACGACATCATCCGCAACATGCTGTCCTGGCGGCCTGCCGGGCTGATCGTTGCCGGGCTTGACCAGCCAGAGGATACCCGGAAATTGCTGGCCAGCGCCGGTATTCCCATCGTCCAGATCATGGATTGCGATGGCGACCCGGTCGACGCCTGTGTCGGATTTTCACAAATCGGGGCCGGGCACGACATGGCGTCGGCCCTTCTTGCGGCGGGGCGGCGGCGCTTTGGATATGTCGGGCGCAACCTCGCCAAGGATCTCAGGGCGGCCAAGCGCAAGAAGGGTTTCCATGACAAGTTGCGCGACCAGGGGCTTGATTTCATCGACACAATCGACGGGTCGCACCTGCAGGAGGATGAGACCACACAATCAGCCATCGCCTGTGGGCGGCGTATGACGGCCGACCTTCTGGCCCGTCAACCTGACCTTGATTGCATCCATTTTTCCAACGACGACCTCGCCTTTGGCGGGTTGTGTCATTGCATCGCCGCAGGCATCGACGTGCCGGGCGCGCTCGCCCTGGCCGGTTTCAACGGGCTGAGCCTTATCGAGGGGTTCCCGGGAAAGATCGCCACCTCCCGCACCGCCCGGCGCGAGATCGGCGAGACCGCCGCCAAGGCCATTCTGGAGACAGTCGAAGGCACCAAAGCAGAGAGTGAAAAGATCCACATTCTGACCCCGACCATCACGCTCGGGGATTTGGCAGAAATTGCGAAGTAGAACGCATTGGCGGTTGCGATGCGCGACAGGCCCTTTCCTATCGGACCTATCGCGCAGCTTTGTTGCAATAACGCGCTCAAAACAACCGTTTCAGACCGCGATTCCGCTTTGGATCACACGACGCGACAAGGGAGGTCCCGCCCCGCAAAGAATGCATCGAGATTATCCGCCGCCATATGCCCCATCGCGGTGCGCACCTCTTCGGTTGCGGACCCGATATGCGGCAGCAGCGTGACGTTTTCCATTTTGCGCAGGATTTCCGGCACCTCTGGCTCTTTGGCAAAGACATCGAAACCGGCCCCGGCGATGCGTTCCTCGGCCAGTGCTGCAATCAGGGCATCCTGGTCAAGACTGTCGCCACGCGCGGTATTGATCAAATAGGCCGAGGGCTTCATGCGGGCAATATGCGCGGCGGTGACCAACGGTGTGTCGCCACCGCCCGGCACATGCACGGACACCACATCCGCCGCCGCCATCACAGCATCAATGCTGTCCAACCTTTTGGCGGGGAAACCTAAATCGCCCACCGGTGAGCGGTTATAATAGGCGATTTTCATGCCAAACCCGACCGCCGCCCGATGCGCCACGGCCTGACCGATGCGGCCCATCCCGATAATGCCCAGCACCTTGCCCTGAATGCTGGAGCCCAAGCCATCGACAATGGAAAACCCGGTCCATCGCCCCGCGCGCAGTATTTTCTCGGCGGCAAAGGCCCGGCGGGTGACCGATAAAATCAACAGCAATGCGGTGTCGGCGGTGGCATCCGTCAGAACATCCGGCGTATTCGAAACGGCAATGCCTGTTGCCTTGGCCGCGTCGACATCTATGTTGGAATAGCCGACACCGACATTGGCAATCATCCGCGTCTTGCACCCCTTGGCCTGTAGCATCTCTGCGGTGATCCGGTCACTGACAGTCGGCACCAGGGCCTCATACGTGCAGAGCGCCCGGCCAATGGCCGCAGGCGTCAACGGCCTGTCGTCGGGGTTGAAAGTCGCCTCGTAATTTGCGGCAAGACGCGCCTCAACCGCCGGTGTCAGCTTCCGCAGCACCAGAATTTTGGGTTTTTCCGATCGCGTCGTCATGTGCGTGCGGCTTCAAACTTTGCCCAGGCTTCTTCCAGCTTGTTGATATCAAATCCGGGTTCGCGGGCGGGGCCAAGCACGATGCTTTCGCTGGCGATCACGGTTTCGATTGCGCGTTTGAGATCGGGAATGACTTCGTCCGGAATGACCAGCGCGCCATGGCGGTCGGCGTGAATCAACTCGCCCTGTGCGACCCGCATCCCCATGACGCTGACGTCGGTGCCGATATCGACAACATGGACAAAACCGTGGCTTGGCCCGAGCGATCCGGCCAGCACCGGAAAACCTTCATCAATGACATCAAGGTCGCGCAAGACGCCATTGGTCACCGCCCCCGCAAGGCCAAGACCCTTGTGAACGGCAACATGCACTTCGCCCCACCAGCCGGCGATACAATTTGGGTAATCGACATCCTCGACCACCGCCGCAGTTGGCCCGTTACCGGCCGCCATTGATCGGAAATACTCCATCCGGCGGGCCCGGATGACATCCGGGGCCTCGTTCGGGGGCGCAAGACCGGAAATGCGCGCCGTCCGTGCGAACCCGACAATGGCCGGATCGCCGGGTTTGGAATGCTGCATTGTGCCGCGCGTGAAACGGTTGAACCCCCGCTTGCCCTGCGCCACTTCAATCGCGTTGCAAACCGTCGGGGTGTCAACCTTGCGCAGCAGCGCCAAAAGATCGTCAGGAAGTGCTGTGTCGGTCATGGATCTTGTCCTCTTCAGAGAAAATTCTGTTCCGCGATATGTGTCAGCCTGCGGTCCAACCGCCGTCGACCAACAGCGATGTCCCGGTGACAAGTGCGGCGGCATCAGAGGCCAGATAGATCACCGCCCCCATGATATCTTCGACCTCGCCGATGCGACCCAGCTTGATCTTTTCCTTGACCCAGGCCGCGCGCTCGGGGTTGTCGAATGTCTGGTCGGTCAGCGGGGTGCGGATGAAAGTGGGGCAAATCGCATTGATGCGGATCTGGTCTGCGCCCCATTCGATGGCCATGGCCTTGATCATGCCCTCAAGACCATGTTTGGACGCGCAATACACCGCGCGGTCGACACCGCCGACACGGCCCATTTGGCTGCCGATGTGGATGATTGAACCGCCGGTATCGGCCATGCATTTCGCTGCGGCCACCGACAGGAAATAGGCCCCCCGCAAGTTCACCCCCATAACGGCATCGAAATCTTCGGGCGTTGTTTCAAGCGCGGGACCGTGACGGGCAAGCCCCGCAGAATTGACCACCACGTCAAGCCGCTGACCATTCAGGGCCTCTGTAAGGGCGGGTTGATCGGCAATGTCCAACACCAATGCCTCGGCCGACCAACCTTCGGCCTGCATCTCCTGAACCGTGTCGTCCAGGCGGTCACGCCCGCGCGCGGCACAGATGACATGTGCACCCATTTCGGCCAATGCCACCGCGCATGCCTGACCGATGCCCGATGAGGCCCCCGTCACCAAGGCGCGTTTGCCGTCCAGGCGCAGGGAAGGTGTGCGCGGCAAACTCACTCTGCCGCCTCCGGCAGGGCAGCAGGGCCGCCATATGGGACGTTGATGCCGCCATAGCGACGCACGCGCACATTGCATTGCTCGGCGTGGCCCACGAAGCCCTCCAACAGGCAAAGGCGCGACCCGTAAGCGCCAATCAGGGCTGCGGCCTCGTCTGTGGTCACCTTTTGATAGCTGTGTGTTTTCAGGTATTTGCCGACCCAAAGCCCGCCGGTATAGCGACCGGCCTTTTTGGTTGGCAACGTGTGGTTCGTGCCGATCACCTTGTCACCATTGGCCACATTGGTTCGTGGCCCAAGGAACAGCGCGCCGTAACAGGTCATATGCTCCAGGAACCAATCGTCGCGGTCGGTCATCACCTGAACATGTTCGCTTGCAATATCATCGGCGACGGTCAGCATCTCGTCATAGCTGTCACAGACGATCACCTCGCCGTAGTCTTCCCAGCTCACTCTGGCGGTGCCCGCAGTGGGCAGAAGGCCAAGCAGGCGGTCAATCTCGGACATGGTGTCCTGTGCCAGCTTTTCCGAATTGGTCAGCAGCACACAGGGGCTGTTATAGCCATGTTCCGCCTGCCCCAGAAGGTCGGTCGCGCACAATTCGGCATCGGCGGCGGTTTCATCCGCGATCACCATGGTTTCGGTGGGGCCGGCAAACAGATCAATGCCGATCCGGCCAAAAAGCTGACGTTTGGCTTCGGCGACAAAGGCATTGCCGGGCCCGACAAGCAAATGCACCGGATCAATGCTTTCGGTGCCGATGGCCATTGCGCCGACGGCCTGAATGCCACCCAGAACATAGATCTCATGCGCGCCGCCAAGATGTATCGCCGCGATCACCCCCGGATTCGGTTCCCCGTTGAAGGGCGGCGTACAGGCGATGATGCGCGGCACGCCCGCAACGGATGCGGTGGCGACCGACATATGTGCGCTGGCCACCATCGGAAATTTGCCGCCGGGAACATAGCAGCCCACCGATTGCACGGGGATATTCTTGTGGCCCAAAATGACACCGGGCATCGGCTCTACCTCGATGTCCAGCATGGAATCGCGCTGCGCCTTGGCAAAATTGCGCACCTGCTCCTGAGCGAACTTGATGTCAGCGAGGTCCTGCGGGCTGACTTTGGCGATGATTGCCTCGATCTCTTCTTCGGTCAGCCGATAGGTGCTGCGATCATATTTGTCGAACTTCACCGACAAATCACGCACCGCCGCATCGCCACGCGTTTCGATATCTTTGAGTGTCGAGGCCACAACGGCGGCGGTCTTGGCGTCGTCTTCGGCACGATCTGCGGCGGGTTTCCCGCGTTTGAGATAGGTGATTGTCATGTGGGATCTCCAGTCATGTCTGAACCATGTTGTCTGACGGTGGCCCCGCCTGAAGTGCAGGGAATGCGGGCCACCTGAGGTATCTTTGTGGTGCGCGCAGTGCGGTTACGCTGGTTGCAGGCTCTGGTTCTGATGGGCCTCGGTCGCCTTGCGGGACAGGACGACAAGCCCACCAAACACCAGCACCGCAGTCAGTGTCGCCCACCAGGGCGGCAGCAATGCCAGAGTAACCGGCACAAACCAGAGCACACGTGACAGCCCGCCCCAAGGCAGCCGAGCACCGCCCAGAAGATGCGCGACAGCCAGCGCAAAGACCGCCCCCGACAGCACCGCACGGGCAATGCCCTCGGCCCCGCCGCCGCCCAACATGCCCGGATAAGCAATGAACAGCATCGGCAGCGCATAGGCGGTCGCCCCAAGCCGAAGGGTCTCTATCGCTACCTTCATCCAGGGTGCCTGGGCGATGGTGGCCGCGACAAACACCCCAAGACAGACCGGCGGCGTAATCACCGACAGCGCGGCGTAATACAGAACGAACATATGCACGACCAACGGGTCGATCCCCTGTTGGATCAGGGCCGGTGCAAAAACCGCGGCAACCATCACATAGGCGGCGGAGGTAGGCAGGCCCATGCCCGCGATCAGGCAGACCACTGCCATCAATCCGGCGATCACCCAGATTTGCCCCTGCCCGATTGCCAGCACCGCCGACGTCACCGCCACCCCGAACCCGGTCAGGTTGATCATTGCCACAAAGACCTGCGCGCCCACCAACAGGATGCCGACGATGACAACGCCCTTGCCGCCGGCCTCCAGTGCCCGAATGATGATGCCGAATACCGCGCGGGGGTCTTCACCACCGGAAATCCGGGCGACAAAAACGGCGACCAACATGGCAATCATGCCGAAACAGGCCGTCAATTCGACGGAATAGCCGTTGATAACGCCAAATCCCAACCCCAACAGCGCCGCCACAATCGGTGCCAGCCGCCGGAAGCTCATCGCGCCGCGCCAATCCGGCAGATCATCGGCGTTCACCGCGCGAAAGCTTTGGCGGCGCGCGATGACATGCACGGTAGAATAGATGCCAAGATAGAAAAGCAGCGCCGGAACAACCCCGGCAAGGGCGATGGACCAGTAATTCATGCCCACCAGTTCCGCCATGACAAACGCCGCGGTCCCCATGATCGGCGGCGCAAGCTGCCCCCCGGTCGAGGCAATGGCCTCTACCGCGCCGGCATAGGCGGGTGGATATTTCAACCGCTTCATCAACGGGATGGTAAAATTGCCCGTTGTGGCAACATTGGCCACGGTCGACCCGTTGATCGCGCCGAAAAAGCCCGAGGCAAAGGTCGCGATTTTGGCCGCGCCGCCCGGGCGCGCACCACCAAGCCGCGCAGAAAGATCAAAAAACGTCTCGCCCGCGCCGGTGTGCAGCAGGATCGCGCCAAACAGCACAAAGGCCGCAAGCGTCGTCGATGCCACGTTGACCAGCATCCCCCAAAGGCCGCGATCGGACAGAAAGATGATTTCCGTCAAATAACCCGCATCAAACCCACGATGGCCGAATTGACCGGGGATGAGATAGCCGAAAAACGCATAGGCCACAGAGGCCAGCACAATCATCGGGAACACCCAATTCGAGGTGCGGCGCGCCAATTCCAGCACACAGAGCAAGGTGCCGAACCCCATCACCATGTCCCAGCTGGTGGCCCAGGGCAGATCGGTCATTATGGCTTCGAAATTGCCGATGATATACGTGCCCGAAGCTGTCACCGTCACAACGATTGCCGCGTCGATCACCATGCCCAGCGGGCGCCAGCGGCTGCCGCCAAACAGGGGGTGCATCATCACGGCAAGCGACACGATGGTCATCACGAACAACGCGCGCTGCACCAGAATTCGAATGGTCCGTTAAAGGAGGTATAGAATACGAAAGCCCCCAACAGGACGGCCAGCGCAGCAATGGTCGTTTGACGGACCTTTGCGAGGAAAGGAAGATCGGGCATCTCGGCACCTTTGGGCAAGAGATTGAATGAACGGGGCAGCCACAGGCCCGCCCCGTCAACAACACATCTGGATCGTTACTTGAGCCGATCAGGCACAGTCAGGCCGATTTCTTCGTAGTAACGAACCGCCCCGGGGTGCAGCGGGCTGGTGGCATATTGCAGCGTCAACTCGGGCAGGTTGTTGCCCTTGACCGCAGGAAAGGCCGCTTCTTGCGCCGCCATGTTTTCCATCACCGCCTTGGTGATGTCATAAGCGGTCTGGTCATCCATATTCGGGCGCGCCGACACGCCGATCATGAAACCCCATGATGTGTAAGGGCCGGAATTTTCCATGTCACCGCCGGGCATCTCGACAATCGAAAGTTCCGGCAATTCTTCGCGAATTTGCGCTTCCTGCGCATCGTCGAGACCCAGCACCTGCACCGGCGTGAAGGCCGCAATATCGGTGGTCAGCGCGTCAAAGGATGTGCCGACCGCGCTTTTGATGAAACCGGCGGATCGGTTGTCCCGGATTGCATTGGCCAGTTCGCCATTGGACCCGCGCACCCAGTCCGGCGCGATCCCGAACAGCTCAAAAACTTCAAGCGAGGTCGCCTCGGTCGAGGAACCGCGCGCCCCAGGACCAAATGCCATGCCGTTCAGATCCGCAAATTCGGTGACCCCGGAATCGCGGCGCACCACAACGTTTTGCGGCGCCAGCGAATAGGCCCAAAGCAGCCGGGATTCGACCGCGCGCCCGTCAAAGGATTTCACGCCGTTATAAGCATGATAAAGCGTCGACGTTGTGATCAAACCGATATCCAGCTGATCCCGCGACATGCGTTTGAGATTGTCGACCGTCGCGCCGGTTTCCACCACCGAGGCCTGATAACCGTCAGGATAGGCGCTGTTTACGATATTGGCCAATGCGGCAAAATAGGCGTAATGCGCGCTTTGCGAATTGGTCGCGCCAAAGGCAAGCCGCGTCTCTGCGGCAGCCGGAATGCTTGCTCCCAGACCCGCGATTGTCAAAGCTGCGGTCGAAATCAGAGTTCTTGAATTTCATGTTGTGCCTCCCAGTAACATGGGCCCCAAAAAAATTTGGTGCCTGCGCGGGAAAGAACAACAAAATGAAAAAAGCTGCAACGATTTCGCAATGCAGTGAAATTATTTCACTATCCGCTTTCACGCTCCTGCATTTCACCTTGCAAGATTCGTATATCGCCTGAATCGAACGACGCTTCGGCGCTGGTGATGATGTCGACCGCCTGGTGCAACATCCGACGCAGCGGCTGGCGCACCGTTGTCAGGCGATAGGCGGCCCAGGACGCCATTGGAATATCGTCAAAGCCGATGACCGCAATGTCCTGTGGCACCGAAACGCCGGCAATGCGCGCCGCATCCAGAAAGGCTATGGCCATGATATCATTGGCACAAAATACCGCATCCGGCAGTGGCCGCTGGCCAAGGAGGTCCTGAGCGGCACGGAAGGCTTGTTGATAGTCGAACCCGCCATCCAACTGTCTATAGATAGGTGTTCCTGCTTCTTCGAGGTGATCGCGAAATCCGCGCATCCGCTCTAAATGGGTAGAGGTGTCGCGCCGCCCCCCGACAAAGGCAATCCGTTGTCGACCCGCCGTCAGAAACCGTGACGCAATCTGTTGGGCGCCGCCGTAGTTGTCGCAGCACACCGCCATCATGGTATTGTCCGTTTGCACACGATTCAAAAGCACCGCCGGCAACCCGTTCTCGCGGCACAAGCGCGCCATGTCCGAGGTCATTGTCGAACTTGCCAGGATCACACCTTCTGTCCGAAAATCAAGCACTTGCCGCATGATTGTATCCACCTCCTCGGCTGAGGGCACGACATGCACAATTGCTTTCAGCCCGCGTTCGGGCAACTGGCGCACCAGCTCGTCAACCGCGTTCGGGTAAAACGGGTTGTGCAGCTCGCTGACCACCATCGCGATGGTATTGGTCGCCTGTTTGGAAAGGGTCTTGTCGACGTTGCTGACATAACCCAGCCTCGCCGCCGCGGCAAAAATTGCCTTTCGCTTATCCTCGGCAATGGGCGCATCAGACCGATACGCCCGCGAAACAGCCGAAGTGGACACCCCGGCAAGGTCGGCAACATCTTTGGCGGTAATCTTTTTCATACTTTGTCTATAGCCACACCAGACGCGTGCGTGAAATACTTTCATCGCGCCTGACGTCCAAAGGGCCCGCCAAATCCCTGGCGACAGAGCACGAGACCGCGCTGCCCCTCGAAATTCAGGGGCTTCAGCTACGCATTCTACAAATTTCGACTAACTTTCACCGATGGAAGCAACCCCGTGACGCCAAATGGCTTTTGGGATCTGCAATTGACGTCCTGATACCCTGCATGATGACACTAAACACAATGAATTCCCGCTTTCGACCTCACGTTTTTCTTGAAATTTGTTAGCGGCATCCGACACTTTATGCTCCTCGCTACCGCTCACCGCGCTTGTCTTTTGGCAACTGCACCACGCTGACGATCAATGACCGCTCTTCGGCAACTTCCGGGCCTTGGGTGAATATGTTCAATGATCCGCTTTATTGATCTCGTCAAAGTGGCGAAGACCCCAGTCGCGCAATCATGGCAACTCAATTCGCAGGCATACCCCAAGCGGAGAACGTTTATACCAACGCGCGGCGAAATTTCACCATGGTCATGGCGCGTTGCAAAGCCGTCTCGCCCCAACGCGGGAAACGTCTGGGCAAGCATCATTTGCCAGATCCAATCCGTGAGTTAGCGCTTTGCCGCGCCGCGCGGGTCGTCTACCATATCTTCGCATCCAAACCTGACATGCTTGTGGGAACGAAGACGTGAACCGTGGCACTTTCGATCTTCGCCTGCTGGGCTATTTCCACCGCACCGCACAGACCGGCAATATCACGCGCGCGGCGGCAGAGCTCAATGTGGCGCAGCCTACGCTGTCCAAGGCGCTCAAGTTGTTGGAAGATCAGGTCGGCACACCGCTGCTGGAACGGCATGCACACGGGATTTCATTGACGCCGATTGGTGCGCGACTGGCCGAACATGCGGCGGTGGTGGTGGCGCAGGTCAATGATGCCGCCGCCGAAATGGCGCAATTGCAGACCGGACAGGGCGGCCATGTGCAGATCGGCGCCGGTCCATCCTGGGTGCGGCGCATGCTGCCCGAGGCGGTCAGCCGGATCACGACGCAACGGCCCGACATGATGATCGAGGTGCACACCGGGTTTGACGAGTCGCTGCTGGAGCGGCTGGCCAAGGGCGCGCTCGATTTCGTGGTCGCCGAACGGCCGCTGGACGGCGAAAGCGGGAACCTGGAATTCCGCTTGCTGACCGCAGACGACCTGATCGTCGTGGGACGGGCGGACCATCCGTTGGCCCGGCGCAAGTCAGTGTCGACGTTGGATGCATTGGCGATGGCCTGGGCACTGCCACCGGGGGATACGCTGGCGCGGCGCAAGCTTGACGGGCGGGTGATCAGCCTTGGCCATTCTCCGCCGCAGGCCCATGTGGTGTCGACATCGCTGACCTTCCTGCTGACCCACGCAAGCCAGACCGACACGCTGGTCTATACGACGCGCTCACAGCTTTTGACGCCCGAAGCGGCCCAGCTGGTGGAAATCGACGTGCCGGAGCTGGTGACCAACCGTCAGGCCGGGTTGATCTATCGCAGTCCCGGATTGTTGACCCCGGCGGCGCGGGTGATTGCCGATGCATTGATCGAGGAATGCGCCGCGGATCCGTTCAACTAAGGCATAGCCAGCGGCTATGGAGAGAGCAATTCTTTTCATTTCCGGAATGCCATCCGTCTGAGGTACACCCAATAACAAGCGATGCGGGAGGTATCGCAATTGCCACTCATGGGAGGTCACATGGCTCTTTTTACTGGACATACAAAACCCCTGCGCACCGGTCTTGCGGCCAGCGCACTGGCGCTCTGCGCGTCGCTGGCTTCGGCTGCGGAAACGCCGATCACCATCGTCATCAACCAATCGCCGTGGTTTCCCGGCTTTCAGGCGGTGGTCGAGAAATACGAAGAAGAAACCGGCAATACCGTCAACCTTGACGTCAATCCCTTTGCCGGCAGCCTGGAAAAACAGCGCACCGCCGTGCGTTCGGACGCCAGCCCCTTTGACATCCTGATCATGAACGCGGGCTTTTTCGTCGAATTCTATACCGGCGGCTTCATGCAGCCGCTGACCGATATCGACGCCGATTTCGCCTTGGGCGAGGACATCTTCACCTTCGATGACAGCGTCTGCTGGGACGAGGCTGCCGCCACCATCACATGCGACGGCAACGGCAAGCTGGTCAGCGTGCCGGTCAACCCTTTCCTGCCGCTCCTGCACTACCGCTCGGACCTCTACGAGGAGCACGGGCTCGAGGTGCCCACGACCTGGACCCAGCTTTATGAAAACGCCAAAGTATTGCACAACCCCCCGGGGATGTACGGCATTTCTCAGCGCGGGCAGCGCGGCGCCTTTGACGTCACCTTTGACGTATTTCCCTATATCCTGAGCCACGGCGGCGGCATCATCGCCGATCAGAAGGGCGGCGATTTCACCGTGACCATCAACAGCCCGGAGACGCTGGCCGGAATGAAAACCTACCTGCGGCTGGCGAACGAGGTCGGGCATCCCTCGACCGCCGGGCAGACCCAGACCAATGTGATCCAGAACATGGCGACCGGTCGCGCGGGCCATATTCAGGGCGTGCCTGCTCCGGCGCAGTTCGACGATCCCAAGCAATCGGCCGTGGTCGGCAAGGTCGACTACGCGGTTGTTCCCGGTACGGATGAATTCGGCCCCGCACCGGGTCTCGGACATTGGCTGGCAGGTGTTCCGAAAAACATCGCCGACGAGAACAAGCAGGCAGCGGTGGCTTTCCTGACATGGTTCCAGACCGATGCGGCGCAGCGTGCTTACGCCGAGGCCGGGTCGCCTCCGGTGAGCGGGGCGGTGATGACGTCGGACATGGCCGATCAGGAACCTTATCGCTACATGCGCGCCCTGGCGGCCTCCATCCCCAACGCTCAACTGACCTTCACCATCCCCGAGGCCAGCCAGGTCCTTGCCGTGACCGAGTTGCGGCTGAACCAGGCTATCGGCGGTGAAATCGAGCTGAAAGAGGCGCTCAACATGGCCGCGGAAGAGATTGCCAAGGTGCTGTCCGACGCGGGCTACGACGCGCCGACGCTCGATCCGCTCCAGTAACCTCCCCGGTGGTCGCGGCCTCGTCCGCGGCCACCAAATGCAACGGAGCCCGTCCCATGAAAACCGATACCTTCTGGCGTCACGCGACGCTATGGCCCGCGCTTGTCCTTTTTGCGCTTCTGACCATCCTGCCGCTGATGAAACTCTTTGCGCTCAGCTTCCATGACGTGGAGTGGGTCAACCGCGAAGCGGTCTGGGACTGGGTCGGGTTGTCCAATTACGCCAAGCTGCCGCAGGACAATCTGCTGCGCGCCGGGGCGCTGAACACGCTGATCTTTGCGGTGGTTGCCGTGGCGCTGCAAATGCTGCTTGGTTTCATCCTTGCCTTGCTGACCACGCGGGTGGTGCGGGGGCGGGTGTTCTACCGGACCGTTTTCATCCTGCCGATCCTTGTGCCCGGCATTATCATCGGCGCGATCTGGAAGCTGATGTATTCTTATGACTTTGGCGTATTGAACAGCATCCTCATGGCGCTGGGACTTGCCCCGCAGGACTGGCTGGGCAGCCCCGATCTTGCGCTGTTGTCCGTGATCATCGTTGATGTCTGGCATTGGACGCCGTTCTGTTTCCTGCTGCTGCTCGCCGGGCTTGAAAGCCTGCCGGACGACATCTTTGAGGCCGCCAAGATCGACGGCGCCACCCGCTGGCAAGAGCTGCGTCACATCACCCTGCCGCTGATGCTGCCGACCATCGCCGTGACCTTTGTCTTCCGCATGATCCTTGCGTTCAAGGTATTCGACGAAATCTATCTGTTGACCGGCGGCGGACCGGGCACCTCGACCGAGGTGATCAGCTTCACCATCTATCGCCGTTTCTTCACCGAGGATCAGACCGGCTATGGCGCCGCGATGTCCATCGCCGTGATCGCGGTGATTGCCGCCGGCATCATTGCCGCCACCCGCGCCACCGCCGGCAAAGGAGCCAAGGCATGACCCATGCATCTGACACCCACCAGCCGCTCGCCACGCCGCAGCGCCGTTTCGCCCTGACTGACGGTCAGGTCGCGGTGATCCGCCACCTTATCCTGATGAGCTTTGCGCTGGTTGTGCTGTTTCCGTTCTTCTGGATCGTTTCAGCCGCCTTCAAGACCCAGATTGATTTGTTGATGGGGCGTATCCTGTTCGAACCCAATCTCGACGGATTTACCAAGGTCATCTTCGACAAGACCTCGGATTTCCTGCGTAACTTCGGCAATTCCATGGTGATTGGCGCGATCAGCACCTTCCTCGTGTTGGTGATCGCGACGCTGGCGGCCTTCTCGCTCTATCGTCTGCAATGGCCGGGCTGGGTGCTGCATTCGCTGCTGGGCTGGTCCGTGATCTTTCACATGGTGCCGCCGATTACATTGGCGGGGGCGTGGTATTCGATGTTCCGTTCTGTTGGCCTCGACAACACCTATTCCGGCATCATCCTGGCCCATACGACGCTGCATCTGCCGATGGCGCTTTGGATGATGGGGGTCTTTGTCCGTGATGTGCCGAAAGAGCTGGTCGAGGCCGCCCAGATCGACGGCGCCAAGGTGCCGCATATCCTCTGGCATGTGGTGCTGCCGATCGTGCGGCCCGGATTGGCAGCCACCGGCATTCTGACCTTCATCTTCAGCTGGAATGAATTCCCGGTCGTGTTGGTGCTCAGCCAGCGACAGACCGCCACCGTACCGCTTGGCATTGGCAAATACGCCCAGGAAAACACCATCGCCTTTACGGAAATGGCTGCGGCCTCGACCCTGTCGATCCTGCCTGCCTTCCTGCTGCTGCTCTTTGCCCAGCGTTTCATTGTCCGCGGCCTGACCTCTGGCGCTGTGAAATAGGAATTCCCGATGAAAACCGTTCTTGTACTCTTTGACTCGCTCAATCGCCGCGCACTGTCGCCCTATGGCGGCGACACGGTGCCCACCCCGAATTTTGACCGGCTGGCCGCGCGCAGTGCCCGGTTCGACAATCACCACGTCGGATCCATGCCCTGCATGCCCGCCCGGCGGGATCTGATGACCGGGCGCATGTCCTTTCTGCATCGCAGCTGGGGGCCGATCGAACCCTACGACGTGACCTTCCCCGAGGTGCTGAGCCGTGACAAAGGCGTCTACAGCCACTTTGTCACCGATCATTTCCACTATTGGGAAGATGGCGGCGCGACCTATCACAACCGCTATGACAGCTACGAATTCTTTCGTGGACAAGAAGGCGACCGCTGGAAAGGCGTCGTCGCCCCCGACTGGCCCGGGATCGAAAAACGCTTTGATCCCGGTCAGGTGTCACGCAAACCGCGCAGCTATCCGCGCCACAACGTGGTCAACCGCGACTATCTGGAGGACGAGGCCGCACATCCCAGTTTTCAGACCTTTGCCGCCGGTGTCGAATTTATCGAACACAACAAGACCGCCGAGGATTGGTTCCTTCAGATCGAAACATTTGCCCCGCATGAGCCGTTTTTTGCGCCCAAGCGGTTCCGCGACATTGCCGGCGCGCGCGCCGATGGTCCGGCGCTGGATTGGCCGGAATATGGCCACAGCGACCGCCCGCTAGAGGAAAAGGACGAGCTGCGCGCCAGTTATCATGCCTCGCTTGCGATGTGTGACGAACTTCTGGGGCAGGTGCTTGATGTCTTTGACCGCGACAACCTGTGGGACGACACCGCGCTGATTGTGACCACCGATCACGGCTTCCTGCTGGGCGAACATGATCTTTGGGCCAAAAACCGCATGGCGCTATATCAGGAAATCGCCCAGATCCCGCTGTTCATCCATGATCCGGCCCATCTCGCAGCGGCGGGCACAACGGTGGCCGGCCTCAGCCAGACCCCTGATCTGGCCGCAACAATCCTCGATCTTTATGACGCCCCGCGCCCGGATCAGATGGCCTCGCCCTCGCTGCGCCCGATGCTGGCGGGACAGGCATCGCCGCATGAGGCGCTGATCTATGGCTTCTTTGGCGGCGCAGTGAATCTGACCGATGGGCAATACAGCTATCACCGGTATCCGGCGAATGTGGAAACCCAGGAAATCTATCAATACACGCTGATGCCGACGCATATCTTTGACTTCTTCCACCCAGAGGAGCTGACACAGGCGAAACTGGCCCCGCCCACCCCGTTCAGCCGCGACATGCCGCTTTTGCGGGTGCCGGTCAGTTCGAAATCGGCGATGTACAACACCTATGGACCCGGCTGTCTGATCGAGGATGAAACCCGGCTCTATGATCTGGCGCGCGACCCTGGACAGACAGCGCCATTGGACACCCCCGCGCTTGAGGCACAGCTGGCGGCACAAATGGCCGATCTGATGCGCGGGCTGGATGCCCCACAAGAGGCCTTTGCCCGGATCGACCTTTTGCCCGAAGCTGTCCCGGCATGATCCACGATTGGCAACATCAGGTGGCAGATCTGCGCCAACTGGCCGCCGTGCGGCGGATCACGCTGGATGATGGGCCGGAACGCGGCGTGCGCGCGCTCAGCTTTGACACCGGCGGCGGGTTGGCCTTTTGGGTGCTGGCCGATCGCAGCCTTGATATCGGCCCGCTCAGCTTTCGCGGCATGCCACTGGCCTGGCAGCATCCGGCGGGGTTCGTCGCGCCGGGGCAACATGATGCAGAGGCCGACAGCGGCACCGGCATCCAGCGCAGCCTGTCGGGGTTTCTCGTCACTTGCGGGTTGGACAATGCCCGCCAACCGCGCGCGGGCATGCCGCTGCATGGCAGCCTGCCGCTGACCCCGGCCCATGTCACCGCCTGCGGGGCGGATTGGGATCGCCCCGATCCGATGCTTTTTGCCACGGGTGAGGTCACCACCGCCCATCTCGGCGGCGCCTGTTTCCGGCTGCATCGCCGGATCGAGGCCCCGGTGGGCGGCGCGACGATGACGCTGATCGACCGGGTGGAAAACATCGGGCCGGAACCGGCGGAAATGCACATTCTCTATCACACCAATTTCGGCTATCCGTTGGTCGCCGCCGACACCACCGTGCGGCTGGATGGCGTGCCGCTGTCATTGGGGGATCAACACACCGCATGCCACCCCACGCCAAAGGGCGGCAGCGCCGACATCAGCCGCGCCGCCAGTGACGGCTGGCCGTCGGCCAAGGTCCAGATCGAAAGCGATTTGCCCTTTGTTCAGTTTTGGCGCGATGCCCGCCCCCGGCGCAACGTGCTGGCGATTGAACCGTCCAATTGCGACCGCACCGCCGACGGCACCAGCGGCCCCGGCACGTGGCTGGCCCCCGGCGAAAGCTGGCAATCACACCAAAAATACACCTTTTTATCCGGCAATCAGGAGGAATGACATGGCACATGTTCGGCTGAACAACCTGTCCAAAAGCTATGGCAAGGTCGATGTGATCAAAGATGTCTCGCTTGACATCAAGGACGGCGAATTTGTCGTGCTGATCGGCCCGTCGGGCTGTGGCAAATCCACCCTGTTGCGCATGATCGCCGGGTTGGAAAGCATCACATCCGGCACGCTACAGATTGGCGGCGCCCCGATGAATGATGTGCCGCCACGGGATCGCGGCATCTCGATGGTGTTTCAAAGCTATGCGCTTTACCCGCATATGAACAGCGCCGACAATATGTCGTTTTCCCTCAAACTCGCGGGCGAAGACGAACCCCAGCGGCGCAGCAAGGTCGACCGCGCGGCCGATATCCTGGGGCTTGGGCCTTATCTGGATCGGTTGCCAAAACAGCTTTCGGGCGGACAACGCCAGCGCGTTGCCATGGGCCGCGCCATCGTGCGCAAACCAGAGGTGTTCCTGTTTGACGAACCGCTGTCGAACCTTGATGCCAAGCTACGGGTCAAGATGCGGGCCGAGCTGAAAGAACTGCATCAGAAACTGAAAACCACCACGATTTATGTCACCCATGATCAGGTCGAGGCGATGACACTCGCCGATCGCATCGTTGTGTTGCGCGATGGGGAAATCGAACAGATCGGCACCCCGCTAGAGCTTTATGACAATCCGGCCAATGCTTTTGTCGGGGCGTTCCTTGGATCGCCGACGATGAACCTGCTGGACCTCGAGGTGTCGGCCGAGAACCCCTCAGAGGCGCGTTTTTCCGATGGTGAGGCCCTGCGGCTTGCCGCGCCGGCGGCACCGGGACGGGCGACCGTGGGCATTCGCCCCGAATGTTTCGCGCTGCAATCCGAAGCCGGATCCGGGGCACTGCGTGCCGAGGTTGTGGTGGTCGAACCGACAGGGGCCTCCACGGAACTGGTGGTGCGCAAGGCCGGGCAGAACATCACCGTCCTGTCACACGAGCGTCTGGCGATCAATCCCGGTGACAGCGTCTGGCTGGTTCCGAATGCGGAACGCGTGCATGCCTTTCCCGACGGGGCTGCGGCCTGAAAAACCCGCGCGCCCTGACCTGCGCCCCTGACCTGCTAACCGGGCCCCATGTCCCGGTCCCCATGTCCCGACCTGAGCGGTCCCTGGATCGTTTCAGGGCGGGGCCAATCGTCACGACACGCGCAGGAAGGCGGCTGTTCAATCGGCCGAGGTCGATGTGCGTTTGATCAGCGTACTTTTGTAAATCAGGTTCACCACCTGATCGTCCTCTTGCGCGATCCGAACGCGCATCCGGTCCCATGCGGCATTGGCAATCGCATCAACCGGTTGCGCCACGGTCGTGATCGGCACGCGGCGGGCGGTCATCCACAACGAATCGTGAAACCCGGCCAGCATGACGTCCTTCGGCGGTTGAATCCCCCGCGAGGCAAAGGTCGACAGGGCGGCCAGTGTCATCACATTGGTCAGCCCGATCACTGCCTTGGTCTGCGGGTTGTCATCCAGCCAGCAACCCAGTTTGTCGGCGGCGGCTTCTGCGTCCGGGCCCGCAACCAATGTGTTGACGGTCATGGCGCGGGCTTCGCGCGCACAATCTTCGATGCCGCGAATACGCTCTTTCTGGGTGAAAATCTTGTCGCTGGTGGCCAGCACAAGAAGCGACCGCGCGTCCATTTCAATCAAATGCCGTGCCACTTCCCAACCCGAGGCGAAATCATCGGATGTAATCGTGTCATATTTTGACTTTGCAGGGTTCACCCGGTCCACGGCGACAACCGGGACATCGGGATATTCCTTCAGCAACATGTCGGGAATTGACTCGATACAGGGCACAAGGATCAAACCGCTGGGACGCCACCCCATCAGCGCACGAAGCCGGTCTTGTTCAATCTTCAGATCATCGCGCGAACAAGAGACAATGACCTGATATCCGGCATCTTCGGCCCTGGATTTAATCAGCGAGATGAACCGGTTAAGAAAGAGGTCTTCGAGATTGGGCACCAGAACCGCTATGATTTTGGTGCGCCGCGTCCGCAATTGCGCCGCCACCCGGTCGATGGTGTAACCCAGTTTTTCCGCCGCGCGCCGCACCTTTTGTGCAGAGTCTTCGTTCACGTGTTTCTTGCCCGAAAAGACATGGGAAACCGTCGCCGTCGACACCCCGGCTTCGCGAGCGACATCTTTGATAGATGGCCTTTTCTTCATCTCCTCGGACCTCGCTCTGTCATCAATTGATCTGTGTTAAACAGTTATATCATAATCCAGAGTCTGTAAATAATCTTGCGGGACGCAAGACAGATTGATTTCCTGCAAGATTTCACCACGCCGCTCAAGTACCTGAAAATACGTCGTTTTTGCACAAGCCAAGCCCTGAGCCGTCGAAAAAGCACGGCAAATTCGCAAACTGCGTTGACAGTTAAACGGTTTACTGACATTTTCATTTTCAGCTCGACGAGTCGGGCCAGGAGGAAAATCGGTAAGGGGAGAGACCGATGCGGCGATTAGCCAACGGTAACCTGTTCATTGTCAGTGTGGTGGCCTGTGCGGCCTGGATCGCTGCCTGGGCGTGGATCACACGCAGCAACGGGCCGGTGTCGTCCCTGTTCCTGCCATCGCCGGGCGATGTTCTGGACCGGTTCGGGCGCATGTGGGTCAAGCCCTATATCGGCAGTACCCTGCTGGGCCATGTTTTCAGCTCGCTTTCCATCGTCTTGGCCGGCTGGGCGCTTGGCGGGATCGTCGGCGTGCCGCTTGGCATCGCAATGGCCTGGTGGCCGCGTGTCAAATGGCTTGTTTTTCCGATCTTTCAGCTGATCCGCCCGGTGCCGCCGCTGGCCTGGATTCCCCTCACACTTGTCTGGATGGGCATCGGAGAGCCCGCGCGCATATTCGTGGTCTTCATTGCGGCGCTTGTGCCCTGGTTGATGAACAGCATGCAGGCCGTCGGCTCGGTTGATCCGCTGCTTATCGACGCCTGGCCGGACGCTGGGCGCGAATGATCACAAGATCCTGACCCGGATCGTGTGCCGCACCGCCCTGCCCACGCTGATTGCCGGGGCGCGGATCGCGCTTGGCAATGCCTGGACCACACTTGTCGCGGCAGAGCTGCTCGCCGCAACTGCGGGGCTTGGGTATGTCGCGCTGAATGCATCGCGGATGCTCGACACTGATGTGCTTGTGGTGGCGATGCTGCTGATCGGCCTGCTTGGTGTGCTGCTTTCGGTCCTGATGAAACTTGCGACGCGTCTTCTTGCGCCCTGGTCGCTTCCCCAGAAGAAAGGATAAGGCACATGACCGTCAAAACTTCCCCCTCTTCGCTTCTTCCGCAGCCTTTGGTTTATGGCGCGGTGTCGCTTGGAATTCTGGGCCTTGTCTGGGTGTTGGCCACGTCCGTTTTCGGCTGGGTCGGCCCCGAAGTCTTGCCCTCGCCCTTTGATGTCATTGCGCGCTTTGCCAATCTGACAACAGAACCCTTTGCCGGCGCGGCGCTTTCGGGTCACGTTTTCGCCTCGCTGGAGCGGTGGTCCTATGGCGTGTTTCTGGCCATCCTTCTGGGGGTGCCGATCGGCATCTTCTTTGCCTGGGCGCCATGGTTTCGCGCGGTGGTGAATCCGGTCTTTGAAACGCTGCGCTACATCCCGCCCTTTGCCTGGGTTCCGATTGCGATCCTTTGGTTCGGGGCGTCGACCACAACCCAGGCGATGGTGGTGTTCATCGCGGCCTTCCCTGCCTGCGTCATCAATGCACAGCTTGGCGTGCAGCATGTGGACGACATCCTGATCCAGGCCTCGCGGGTCTTTGGCGCCCGCCAGCACCAGACCCTGCGCCGGGTTGTCGTGCCGGTGGCCACGCCCAGCATTTTCACCGGCATTCGGATTGCCATCTCCAACGGCTGGATGGCGCTGGTCGGTGCGGAACTGGTGGTCGGGAAAACCGGTCTGGGGTTCCTGATCGCACAGGGACAACGGGAATGACTCTGTCTCGACCATCTTTGTCGGGATCATCGCCATCGGGGTTCTGGGGGTGTTGATCGACATGGGCGTGCAACGTCTCGAACGCCACCTGATGCCGTGGGACCGCCTATGACCGCCGTTCACCCCGCACCAGACACCAGCCCAAGCATTTCAAGGAAAAGCCCCATGATCGATACCACCGTCACCCCCAAGCTGGAACTGCGCAACATCACCAAATGGTATGGGCCCGAAGGCACCGGGGTGCTGGCGGTCGATGATTGTTCGGTCTCCGTTCAGAAAGGCGAATTTGTCTGCGTCGTCGGGCCGTCGGGCTGTGGCAAATCCACCCTGATGACCGTCGGTGCCGGGCTAGAGGATGCGACGCGGGGCGAAATCCTGATTGATGGCAAACCTGCCGGAAAACCCGGCCCCCGCCGCAGCGTGGTGTTTCAGAAATTCGCCCTGTTCCCATCCGAAACCGTCGCCGAAAACATCAAATTCGGCCTGCAAATGACAAAAGTGCCGCGCGATGAACAAGAGCGTCGTTTGCGCGAACAGCTTGAAATCATGGGACTTACCCAGTTCCGCGACAGCTATCCCAGCCAGCTTTCGGGCGGCATGCAGCAACGTGTTGCCATTGCACGGGCCCTGGCCATGCAGCCAGAGATCCTGTTGATGGATGAACCCTTTGGCGCGCTTGATGCGCAGACCCGGACCATTCTTCAGGAGGAGGTCCAGCGCCTGAGCCACCAGATGCAATATACCGTGCTGTTCATCACCCATTCGGTGGAAGAGGCGGTTTACCTCAGCGACCGGGTGATCGTCATGTCACGCCGCCCGGGCCGCATCAAAAAGGAAATCCGCCTCCCCCGCGATGTGGTGTGGAAGCAGGGCGATATCGAACAGGCCGCCGAACATCCCGATTTCATCGAAGCCCGCCGCGAGATCTGGGGGCTGGTGCGCGAAGAAATCATGGCGGCCTGAACCGGCAATCCGACCGGCACAGACGCCACCAAAACGACCCAACAGGAGGAGAAAACCCATGAAATTCACATCATTCAAAAAGCTGGCCGCAGGTGTGGCTATCGCCGCGCTGACCGCCGGCGGTGCCCTTGCCGAAACCAGCCTGCATCTGAACAGCCAACCCAACGAAGCGGGCTATCCGATGTGGCTGGCCGAACATCTGGGCTATTTCAGCGACAATGGGCTGGACGTTGAAACCACCTATTTCCCCAATGGCGGCGCGGCGCTGGCGTCCGGCGTTTCCGGCGACTGGCAGGCCGGTTGGACAGGCGGGCCGCCGGCGATTTCGGGCTGGGACAAATTCCAGCTGATTTCCTTTGGCACGATGCAAAAGGAAAGCCGCAACATCAAACTGATCATGCGCAAGGACGCGATGGCGGGCATGACCCCGGGCGAGGCGCTGGCCAAGGTGCGCATCGGCACCGTGCCCAATTCCACCTGGAGCCAGGTGCTGTTTGCCTGTGCCGACCATTTCAACGTGGCGCATGGCGATCTTGAAATCGTGCCGCTGGATCCGCCGGTGACACGCCAGTCGCTGCGCAATGGCGAAGTGGGCGCAGGCACCACAGCCGCCAGCGCGGATTTCGACATCGTGATGGACAAAGACACATACGAAGTGATCTGCGACGGCGAAATTGCCGGCACCTCGGTCATCGCGCCCTGGATCATCACCAGCCGGTTCTGGAAGGACGACCCGGACGCCGCAGCAAAATTCGTCGAGGCCGCATACCGCGCCAATGAATACATCCGCGCCAACCCCGACAAGGCCGTCGATCTTTCGCTGCAATATTACCAGGACACCGGCATCGAAGGCACCAAGGAAACCGCCGCCTATGCCTTTAGCCTGCGCGATTTCCAAACCCTCGACGAAGCGATCGCAGACATGAAATCAGGCGCAACAATCGACACTCTGATTGCCGGCGCCGAGGTCCTGGTTGCTGCCGGGGCCTATGACGAAGTGCCCGATCTCAAATCCATGCAGCCCGTCGCACTTGAGGTGCTGATGGCCGCAAAAGCGCTGCGAAAATAAGTCAGAATTCCCACAGAAGGACATCAAACATGAGCATCACAAGCGATACGGTGAACGAAGTTTTCAAGGGCCAAATCGGCCGGACCTACAAGGATTCCACGCCTTGGTGGCCGGAAATCAAAGGTCCAAAGGAAGACAGCCCGAATATCCTCGTGATCTTGTTTGATGATCTGGGGTTCGGCAGTCTTGGGTGTTACGGCGGCGACGCCGAAACGCCCAATATCGACCGCCTTGCCGGGGGCGGTTTACGCTACAACAACTTCCACACCACGGCTCTATGCTCTCCCACCCGGGCCTCCCTTCTTACCGGGCGGGATCATCACGCTGTCGGCATGTCGATCATCGCCAATGCCGACAGCGGTTTCCCCAGCAAACGCGGCGCAATCCGGCATAATGCCGGCACATTGGCCGATATGCTGGCGCCCGAAGGGTACAATTCCTATGCGGTCGGCAAATGGCATCTGGCCCCCGCTGATCAGATGTCGGCGGTTGGCCCCTTTGATCACTGGCCGCTGGGGCGTGGGTTCAACAAATTCTATGGCTTCCTGGAGGCGCTGACCGATCAATTCCGCCCCTCTCTTGTCCGCGACAACCAGCATATCGAACCGCCACGCACCCCCGAAGAAGGCTATACGCTGAACGAGGATCTGGCCGATAACGCCTGCAAATTCCTGACCGATCACGCCTCTCTGGCGCCAAACAAGCCGTTTTTCATGTATTACGCGCTGGGGGCGATGCATTCGCCGCATCAGGCACCGCAGGAATATCTCGACAAATACAAAGGCCGGTTCGACGAAGGCTGGGATGTGGCCCGCGAGCGGCGTCTGGCGCGCCAGATCGAAATGGGCATCGTTCCCAAAGGCACCAATGCCGTGCCCCGCAACGAAGGCGTCGAACCCTGGGACAGCCTGTCCGACGACCAAAAGCGGGTGTATTGCAAGTTTGAGGAGGCTTACGCCGCCTTCCTTGATCACGCAGATGCCGAATTGGGGCGTGTCTTCGATCACCTCGAAAAAATCGGCAAGCTGGACAATACGATCATCTTCCTGATGTCCGACAATGGCGCCAGCCAGGAAGGCCAGATTCACGGCTCCACCAGCACAACCTTCTATGAAAACATGGATGCGGAATCCTTCGACTATAACCTCGAACGGATTGATCAGATCGGCACAATGTATGCCAAGAACAACTATCCCATCGGCTGGGCCCAGGTCGAAAACACCCCCCTGCGCCGGTACAAGCAAAACACCCATGCGGGTGGTGTGCAGGATCCGCTGATCGTGCACTGGCCCAAAGGGCTGAAAGACACCGGCATCCGCAACCAGTTCCACCACGTCATGGACATCGTGCCCACCATTCTTGAGGTGATCGACACCGAGGCCCCGGCCCAGATCAAGGGCATTCCGCAGATGAATATTCATGGCACCAGCATGAAATATTCCTTTGACGACGCCAGCGCCCCAACCCGCAAAAGCGCGCAGATCTTTGAAATGTTCGGCCACCGCGCCATCTGGCATGACGGTTGGAAGGCGGTCGCATATCACAAGCGCTATTCCGATTATGAAGACGACCAATGGGAATTGTACCACGTCGCAGAGGATTTTTCCGAAAGCACCGACCTGGCCCAGAAGGAACCGGAACGCCTGCGCAAGCTGGTGGAACTCTGGTGGGCCGAAGCCGGACGATATGACGTGTTGCCGCTGGATGACCGCGGCTTTGCCGAACGTCGCGCCATGTCACGCCCGCGCGAAGAATCCCCGCGCATTCAGCAGGAATTCGTCTTCTTCCCCGGCATGACCAACATCCCCGGCGGGGCGGCACCCTTTACCTTGGATCGCTCCTTTGAAATCGCCGCGCGGGTGCGGGTGCCCGACGGCGGCGAAGGTGTGATTGCGGCCTGTGGCGGGCTTTGTGGCGGCTATACGCTCTACGTCAAGGATGGTCGCATCATCCATGAGTACAATTATTATCAGAAAATGTTCCGTGTCGAAGGAGCGGTGCCGACCGGTGGTGATTGGATAGATATTCTCTACAAATTCGACAAAACCGGCGTGCGCCAGGGCGAAGGCAGCCTGCATATCAATGGCCAGGAAGTTGGCAAGACAGCCCTGCCCGAGACCTATCGCTATTTCATGGATTGGGAAGGTTTCAGCCTTGGGCGCGATGCCGGCTCGCCGGTCAGCCCGGTCTATGAGGGCAAGCAAGGCTTTGCATTCACAGGTGAAATTGACCGTGTCCGCATCACGCTTGGCAACGATATCGCCGGTCCCAATGATTATGAATCTCAGGACTGACACGTGATCCACTGCGCGGCGCAGCTCTTGCGCCGCGCGCTCCCCACTGGCGCAACCCGCCTCCGCCAAAGCGCCGCCCGCAGCGTCGCGCTCTGGCTTGACCACCCGAATAAACCAGCCTTTCGGCCGGCCAATGATGTCGGTTCGCTGACAGCCCTGACAGGAAAGTTCCAATGGACCAGAAACTTGACGGCAAAACCATCGCCATCACCGGGGCGGCCTCCGGCATCGGGCTTGAATGCGCCCGCGTCTGCCTCGCCTCCGGGGCGCGGGTGGCGCTTGTGGATCGGGCCGAGGACCGGCTGACAGCCGTCTGCGCGGAACTGGGCAAGGGCGCGGTGCCCATTGTCACCGATCTTCTTGATCCCGCCAGCGTCGATCAAATGCTGCCCCGGATTCTGGATCGGATGGGGCATCTGGATGTGTTTCACGCCAATGCCGGCGGCTATGTCGGTGGCGATGTATCCGAGGGCAACCCAGATGAATGGGACCGGGTGCTGAACCTCAACATCAACGCCGCCTTTCGCACCGTCCGCGCCGTTCTTCCGCATATGAAGGCGCGCGGAACGGGCGATATCCTTATGACCAGTTCGATCGCCGGCGTTGTTCCCGTGATGTGGGAGCCGATCTATACCGCATCAAAACATGCGGTTCAGGCGTTCACCCACACCATTCGCCGCCAAATGGCCCCGCATGGCATCCGCGTAGGTGCGGTCCTTCCCGGCCCGGTTGTGACCGCTTTGCTGGATGACTGGCCACAGGCAAAAATGGACGAAGCCCTGGCCAACGGCAGCCTGATGCAGCCTAAAGAGGTCGCCGATTGCGTGCATTTCATGCTGACGCGGCCCCGCAATGTCACGATCCGCGATCTCGTGATCCTGCCCAACAGCGTCGAATTGTGAGGCCGCAATGACAGGAACCCGCAAACAATCCCCTGTCTTTCTTGGTGTTGATGTCGGCACCGGAAGCGCGCGCGCCGGTGTCTTTGCCCCCGATGGGCGGATGCTGGGCACTGGCAAACACGACATTCGGATCTGGCGCGATGGGGTCATGGCCGAACAATCCTCTGACGATATCTGGAACGCGGTTGCCATCGCCGTCAAACAGGCGTTGACCGCCAGCGCCCTGCCCCCCGCGGCCGTGGCGGGCATCGGATTTGATGCCACCTGTTCGCTTGTGGGGTTGTCGCAGGATCACACCCACAAGCCTGAGCCCAACCGGCGATCCCGCCCGCAATATCATCGTCTGGATGGATCAACGCGCCGCCGATCAGGCCGCGCGCATCAATGCCACCGGACATCGGGTGCTTGATTATGTCGGCGGACGTATCTCGCCGGAAATGGAAACGCCCAAGCTGTTGTGGCTCAAGGAAAATCTGCCCGACACCTATGCCAAGGCCGGGCATTTCATGGACCTTACTGATTATCTGACATGGCGCGCCACCGGCGATCTGACCCGGTCAAGCTGCACCCTGACCTGCAAATGGACCTATCTCGCCCATGAAGGCGGCTTTGATGCCAGCTATTTCCAACAGATTGGCCTATCTGATCTGTGTGACGATGGCTTTGCCCGGATCGGGACAAATGTGGTGGCGCCGGGGACGGCGCTTGGGTCTGGATTGACACAGGAGGCGGCCGAAACGCTGGGGCTGATCCCGGGGATACCCGTCGCCGCCGGGTTGATTGATGCCCATGCCGGCGGTGTCGGCACCGTCGGCGCGGGTGGCGCCCCGGCCCAAACGCGCATGGCCTATGTCTTTGGCACCTCGGCCTGCACCATGACATCCGCGTCTGAAAAAACCACGGTGCCCGGTGTCTGGGGGCCGTATTTTTCGGCGATGTTGCCCGATCTTTGGCTGATCGAAGGTGGGCAATCCGCCGCTGGCGAGGCCATCGCCCATCTGGTGCAGATGCACCCGCATTACCCCACGGCCAAGGCCGCCGCCCAGGAACGCGGGCTTTCGGTGATCGACTATCTGCTGGCCGAAGCGACCCGGCGGATTGATGGCCCCCAGGACGCCGCGCAGCTGGCGGGCGATGTAATTGTGGTGCCGGATTTCCTTGGCAATCGTGCGCCGCTGTCTGATCCTTCGGCCCGCGCCATCATTGCCGGGCTTGATCTGCGCCGCGATCTGACCTCGCATATCGCGCTTTATGTCGCGGGGCTCTGCGGGATCGGCTATGGGCTGCGTCAGATCCTGGATGCGCAAACGGCCTGTGGCGTGACCCCCGACACAATTGTCATCAGCGGCGGCGCAGGTGCCAGTGCCATTGTCAAACAGGTGCTGGCCGATGCGGCGGGCATCCCCACCGCCGAACCCACATCCCCCGAACCCGTGCTGCTGGGCAGCGCGATGCTGGGGGCGGTGGCCGCCGGGCATTTTGACACGCTGGCCACGGCCATGGCCGAAATGTCCAGCCTGAACACCCACTTTACCCCGGCAACCGGCGCAACCCAGCAGTGGCACAGCCAGCAATACCGCCGTTTCACCGCGCTTCAGGACGCCGCCCGCATCCCGACCCGCACCCCGAATGGAGGCACGTGATGACCCGCGATATTCTGATCGGTCTGGATGCCGGCACCTCGGTGATCAAGGCCGTGGCCTTTGACCTTGCGGGGCAACAGCTGGCGGTGGCGGGCGTCAAGAACCGATACCACAGCGCGCCAAACGGCGCCGCCACCCAGGACATGGCCCAGACCTGGCAACTGGCCGCGCAGATGCTGTTCCAGCTGTCTGAGATGATCCCCGATCTGGCCAGCCGCGCCCGCGCGATGGGCGTGACGGCGCAGGGGGACGGCACATGGTTGATCGACGCCGATGGCACCCCGGTAGGCGAGGCCATGCTCTGGCTCGATTCCCGGGCCGGGGCCGACGCCCGCAGGATCACCGGATCAGACCAGCACGACAGGATCTATCGCGCCACCGCAACCGGGGTGAACCTGTGCCAGATGCGCGCGCAACTGCCCTGGCTGCGCCGAACCGCGCCTGAAATGCTCGGCAAAGCGGCGCACGCCCTGCATTGCAAGGAATGGCTGTATTATTGCCTGACCGGCGAAACCGTGGCCGACGTCAGCGAAGCTGTGCTGAACTTTGGCGATATCCGCACCCGCGCCTATAGCGACGACGTGATTGCCGCATTGGATCTGCAAGAGCTGCGCCACCTGTTGCCGCCAATCATCGACGGTAGCAAAACCGCGCACCGGCTCAGCCCCGGCGCCGCCGCCGAAACCGGGTTGCCCGCCGGATTGCCGATCTGCCTTGGATATATGGATATCGTGACCTCGGGGATTGCCACTGGACTGTGCGATGCGGCGACGCGACCGGGGCTGTCGATCCTGGGGTCAACCGGGGTTCACACCCGCTATGCCGCCAATGTCGACGAGATTGTGCAAAACCCGGACAAGACAGGATATACCGTCGCGCTGGCCGATGGGGCCTTTGGCCAGGTTCAGACGAATATGGCCGCCGCGATCAACATCGACTGGATCGCCGGGATTGCCGGTGATGTGCTGACATCCGCGGCCACCCGACAGAGCCATCCGATATTCTGCGCAATTTCGATGCGCTGGTGGCCGATGCCCGGCCCGGCGCCGTAACCTTTCACCCCTATATCGCCCCCACCGGCGAGCGTGGGCCGTTTTCGGACCCAGAGGCCCGCGCCAGCTTCACCGGGCTGGACCGCACCGTCGGCTGGCCGGAAATGGTGCGCGGCGTCTACGAAGGTTTGGCCATGGCGGCGCGCGATTGTTACGCGGCAATGGGCGCGATCCCGGCTGAAATTCGCGTCGCGGGGGGCGCTGCGCGCTCGGCCCAGCTTGTTCATATCCTCGCCGCAACGCTCAACCGTCCCGTGCGCGCCGTCGCCCAGGAAGAGGCCGGCGCCGCCGGGGCCGCAATGATCGCGGCGGTGCAATCGGGCGTCTTTGACTCTCTGGAAGCGGCAAACACCACCTGGGTCACACCGCTTTTGCGCGATGCCATCCCGCCAGACCCGGAACTGACCGCGCTTTATGACGGTTTATTCCCGGCCTTTCGGGCGGGGCGAAACACCCTTCAGCCGCTTTGGCACAGCCAGGCAAACACAAGGAAACAAGTCTCATGAAAACGGAAATTGCGATCATTGGCGACAGGTTCATGCTGTCGGAAACCTTTGAAGAGCATATCCTCGCGGCCTGCGGAGACAAGGTTTCCGTGCGCCGTATGGATTATGACTGGCCGGATGCACCACTGGAACAGGGGTATGCCGGTTCGCGCATCGAGGGCATTCAGGAATTCCAGGGCGACCCCGACGAAGTGGTGGCGCATATCGGCAACGCGCCGGTTGCGGTGATCCATCACGCGCCCCTGTCGGCGGCCATGATGGACGCTTTGCCCAATCTCAAACTGGTCGCCGTCAGCCGCGGCGGGCCGGTCAATGTCGATATGGCGGCCGCCCGATCGCATGGGATCACCGTGGTCAACACCCCGGGGCGCAATGCCAGCGCGGTCGCCGAATTTGCCATCGGCGGCATCATCGCAGAGGTGCGCAACCTTGCCCGCGGGCACGAGGCCCTGCGCAAAGGCGACTATCGCACCGATCTTTACCGTGCGGATGTGACCGGGGATGAGCTGTGCGATATGACGGTGGGCGTCATCGGCTATGGGGAAATCGGCAAGCGGGTTGTGTCGCTTCTGCGGGCCTTCGGCTGTCGGATCATGGTGTCGGACCCCTATGTGCAACTGACCGCCGAGGATCTGCGCGCCGGGGTCGAAATGGTGTCCTTTGATCAGCTCCTTGCCGCGTCTGACATTGTGTCCCTGCATCCCCGCGTGACCGCCGAAACCACCGGGATGATGGACGCTGCCGCCTTTGCGGCGATGAAACCGGGCAGCACGCTGATCAATACCGCGCGGGGGCCGTTGGTGGATTACGACGCCTTGATCGCCGCCCTCCAGGACGGTCACCTGCGCGGCGCCATGCTTGAAACCTTTCCGATCGAGCCGGTGCCGCTGGATTCGCCGCTTTTGACCTTACCCAATGTCACGCTGACCCCCCATATCGCGGGCGCGTCCCTGCGCACTGTGCGGGTCGCGGCCAGCAAGGCCGCCGAAGAAGTCCGGCGCTGGCTCAAAAACGAGCCGCCCCTGAACCCGTGCTGAGAGACGATCATGACAGACACTGAAACCACCCTCCGTCAGGCGGTTGTCGCGGCCTGCCGGAAACTGGAACCTCTTGGGCTGACACAGGGTACATCCGGCAATGTGTCGGTGCGCTGTGGCGATTCAATGCTGATTTCGCCCTCTGGCATCCCCTACGAAGACCTGACGCCCGAATTGATCGCCGACATGCCGCTGGATCGGAATGACGGCACATGGTCCGGCCCGTGCAAGCCTTCGACCGAATGGCCCTTTCACCTCGATATCCTGCAATCGCGCCCGGATGTGAATGCCGTGGTCCATGGCCATCCGACCTATTGCACTGCGCTGTCGATCGCCCGGAAACCCATTCCGCGCTGTCACTACATGATTGCGGCTTTTGGCGGGGATGATGTGCGCTGTGCGGGGTATGCGCGCTTTGGCTCCAAAGAGCTGTCAGCGCTGATCCAGGAGGCGATGAAAGACCGCACAGCCTGTCTTATGGCCAATCACGGCGCGCTTGCCGTGGCGGCGGATTTGCCCAAGGCCCTGTGGCGCGCGGTAGAGCTGGAGGCCATCGCGCAGCAATATTACCTGTCGCTGTCCATCGGCGGGCCGGTGTTGCTGAGCGATCAGGATATTGCCGAAGCCCATGATGCCTTTGCGGGCTACGGGCTTCAGGACCAGAAATAGAACCATATTCGGCGCGTCCTGGCGGCGGCGCATCTGTCGCCACCACCCGGCCCCCAGAACCCTTTCAGACAGGATCTTCAGCACATGACAGAAGCACAGGAGGTCGATCTTTTTGTGATCGGCGGCGGTATAAATGGGGCGGGTATCGCGCGGGATGCTGCCGGTCGGGGCCTGCGCGTGGCGCTGTGCGAAAAGGATGATCTGGCCGAAGGCACCTCATCGCGGTCAGGCAAGCTTATCCATGGCGGGTTGCGCTATCTGGAATATTACGAATTTTCGCTGGTCCGCAAGGCGCTGATCGAACGCGAGGTGCTCTTGCGCAATGCGCCACATATCGTCTGGCCGATGCGTTTTGTCCTGCCGCATTCCAAACGGGATCGCCCGGCGTGGCTCGTGCGGTTGGGGCTGTTCCTGTATGACCATCTGGGCGGGCGCGCCAAACTTCCCGGCACGCGGACGCTTGACCTGCACCGCGCATCCGAAGGCCATGCCATCCGCGACGATTTTCGCCGGGGTTTTGAATATTCCGATTGTTGGGTCGATGATGCGCGGCTGGTGGTGCTGAACGCCCTGGATGCGGCGGAACGCGGGGCCACCATTTTAACCCGGTCTCCCTGTGTGTCGGCGCGGCGCGAAGGCGGCAAATGGCACGTGACCACCCGCCATGCCACGACCGGAGAGACACGGGATTTCCGGGCGCATGTGCTGGTCAACGCGGCCGGGCCTTGGGTCACTGACATCATCACCAATGTCGCCGCCGCGTCCAGCCGTCGCAAGGTGCGGCTGGTCAAAGGCAGCCATATCATCACGCCCAAATTCTGGCGCGGGGAACATGCGTTTTTGATCCAGAACCACGACAAGCGGGTGATTTTTGTCAATCCCTACGAAGGCGACAAAGCTCTGATTGGCACCACCGATATTGCCTATGACGGCCCCGCCGATCAGGTTCAGGCCGGTGAGGACGAGATCGCCTATCTGATCGACGCGGTAAATAGTTACTTCAAAGAGCAGCTTTCGCGCGATGATGTTCAGACGGCCTATTCCGGTGTGCGGGCGCTGTTTGACGACGGCCAGGGCAACCCCTCTGCCGTGACGCGGGATTACGTTCTGGATCTCGATGAAACCGATGGCGCGCCGCTGTTGAACATTTTTGGCGGCAAGATCACCACCTTCCGCGAACTCTCGCAAAAGGCGCTACAGCGTCTTGCCCCGACCTTTCCTGCCCTTGGCGGCGATTGGACGGCGCAGGCCCCCCTGCCCGGCGGCGATATGGATTCTGCGGATTTCGACGTCTTCGTCAACCAGATGAAGACCGCCTATCCTTGGCTGCCACGACCAGTGTTGCTGCATTACGCCCGGCTCTATGGCACGCGGATGCGGCATGTGGTGGGTGCGGCGACCTCGGTCTCTGGACTGGGGCGTCATTTCGGTGGGGCGTTATACGCCGCCGAAGCGCAATATCTGCGCCAGCAAGAATGGGCGCAAACCGCGCAGGATGTTCTGTGGCGACGCACCAAGCATTTGCTGCACCTCACACAAGCCGAACAGGCGGAATTCACCCGTTGGTTTGAAGACCACGCTGGCGAGGGGGGGCTGGTGACTGGCGGCCCTCGCCCCGTTGAAAGGCTCAGATCGTCCGGGACCGGCTGACCCTAACCCGGTGTGACGCCAGCATGTGCCGCGCGGGGGGCGGAGGGGCCTTTAATAACCGGCACCTATCCAAAACGATGGGTCTCAAGGCCCGAAACCCCCGGTTTCAGACGGAAAACACCGCCCTCTTGCGGATTTTGCGCCAGCTGCGCCGGCTCCATGGTGAACCGCGCCGATGTGACATAAAGGGTGTCAAGCTGCTCTCTGCCAAACGCGCAACTGGTTGGCCAGGAACAGGGTAAATCGACCACCCGATCAACATGGCCGTCGGGATCAAAACGCAGCAGGCACCCGCCCCCCACGACACGGCAATTCCAGATATATCCCTCGGCATCCATGGCTGATCCGTCGGGCAGCCCACGGTCAAACCCAGAGACGATCGGGCGACGGTTGGACAATTGGCCGCTGTGCGGATCATAGTCATAGCGATAGATTTCATTCGCGCCGGTATCGGCCGTGATCAATCCGCCGCTCTTGGGCCAGACCAAGGTGTTGGTTAGACCGAACAGGTCATTTGACAGCGGTTTGACGCCCCCATCCGGCAAACACCGATAGAGCCGCCCGGTATCTGCGGTCATGTCCATTGGGCTGCCGTCAGGCGCGATATTGTTCTGCATCGTGCCAATCCAGAACGCCCCGTCAGGCCCAACCACACCTTCGTTCAAACGATTGCCCGGCAGATCCGGCTCGATTCTCGCCAGGGTCCGAAAGTGATCGTCAAAATCCCAAAGACAGATTTCGCGGCTCAGCCCGACAATGGCACCGCCGTCTTTGCGCAGCCCGATTGACGTCACGAAATCCGGCGTGGACCAGCGTTGATGCGCCCCGGTTTCCGGCACCAGCGCGTGAATGGTTTTCCCAACAATATCAACCCATAACAGTCGCCTGCGCGGCACGTCCCAGACCGCGCTTTCGCCCACGATATCCTCTGCCGCAAAAACCAGTTCCACCAAGTTCTCTACCATCATTTTCGCCCCCTTTTCACGCAAGTGTTGACACAAGCTTAAAGCAAACCTAGCAATAGAACACAACAAACCTGTCTGACAGGATAGCGGCAAATTGAAAACAGGAGAGCGCAAATGACCGAGGAGACCGGCACCAACAGCAACCGGGTCAGCGAGACGATTGGCGTGATCACCCAACATATTCGCGCCAATGAACTGGGCCCGGGGGATCGTCTGCCAAGCGAAAACAGCCTCTCTCGTGAGTTGAACGTATCGCGCAGCGTCATTCGCGAGGCTTTCCGGTCATTGGCTGCGATGCGGCTGATCAACCTCAGCGTCGGAAAACGCGCCACGGTGGCCCAATTGGATCATGGGGCGATGTCGCTGATGATCGAACACGGCGTATTGACCGAACAGATCAGCGTTCAGCAGGTCTATGACGTGCGCCGGACCATCGAAACCCGCACGGTCACCCTTGCCAGCCTGCGCCGCACCGACGCCGAAGCCCAGCGCATTCGCCAGCACGCCATGGAAATGATGAAACACATCGAAGATGCGGATCAGGTCATGGAAAACGATCTGGCCTTCCACATGGCAATCGCCCAGGCCTCGCGCAATCCGGTGTTTGCCATGATCGTCGGCGCCTTTCAGGGTGTGGCACGCCAAAGCTGGCCAATCGGCTGGCGGTCCCGCAGCAGCTTCGACGCGCGCAAGGAGAACGTGCAAAACCATATCGACATCGCGGACGCCATCGCCACGGGCGACCCGGAAAAATCGGCCCGGCTCATGAAACTCCACTTCGACGACAGCACAAAGGTGCTGCTCGACGCTGGTCTGACCTGAGGTGACGCCATGAAAATCACCAAACTTGAAACCATTCGCGTCGAAGAACGCCCCAACCTGCTCTGGGTCCAGGTCCATACCGATGAGGGACTTGTCGGTCTGGGGGAAACCTTCTTTGGTGCCAAGGCCGTAGAGGCCTATATCCACGAAACCGTCGCGCCAATTGTGATCGGGCGCAATCCGCTGGAAATCGACAGGCTTTCGGCGGATCTGGTGGGTTATCTCGGATTTCGCTCAACCGGTGTGGAAACCCGTGGCAATTCCGCCTTTGACATCGCGCTGTGGGATTTGTTCGGCAAGGCCACCGGCCAGCCGATTGCCCAGCTTCTGGGCGGGTTCACGCGGCAGGATATTCGCACCTACAACACCTGTGCAGGCACCGAATACATCAAGAAAGCCAGCGGGCAGAACACCGACAATTACGCGCTGAAATCCGAAGCGGCAGATGGCTATGATGATCTGAACGCCTTTATGAATTGCGCCGATGAACTGGCCGTGTCGCTGCTGGAAGACGACATCACGGCCATGAAAATATGGCCTTTTGATGTGGCCGCCGAAAAAACCCGTGGTCAGTATATCTCGCCCTCCGACCTGAAATCGGCGCTTGTGCCCTTTGACAAGATCCGCAAGGCCGTGGGCGACAAGATGGACATCATGGTCGAATTCCATCTGATGTGGCAGTTGCTGCCCGCGATCGAAATCGCCCGCGCGCTGGAGCCCTATGGCACATTCTGGCACGAAGACCCGATCAAGATGGACAGCCTGTCCAGCCTGAAACGCTATGGCGCGGCCAGCAAGGCCCCGATTGCGGCGTCAGAAACGCTTGGCAGCCGCTGGGCCTTTCGCGATTTGATCGAAACCGGCGTGGCCGGGATCTTCAACCTCGACATCAGCTGGTGTGGCGGTCTGAGCGAGGCGCGCAAAATCGCCGCCATGGCCGAGACATGGCACCTGCCCATTGCCCCGCATGATTGCACCGGGCCGGTGGTGCTCTGTGCCTCGACCCATCTGTCTTTGAACGCGCCAAACGCATTGGTGCAGGAAAGCGTCCGGGCCTTTTATCGCACCTGGTATCGCGACCTCGTGACCGCGTTGCCGCCGGTCAAAAACGGCCGGATCACCGTGCCCCCCGGTCCGGGGTTGGGGATGGCGCTGAACCCGGATCTGGACCGGGCTTTCACGACATACCGGAAAACATCGGATGTCAGCGACATCTGATTTGAACATGCTCCAGGGAGGAGACCCAAGATGAAGAAACTGATGACCTCTGCCGCGCTGGCGGCACTGTTGATGGGCGGCACGGCCCAGGCCGAAGGAATGAACATCGTGTTCACCCACCATTCATCGGCGTCCAACACGTTCTGGCAGGCCGTCAAAAAGGGCTTTGACGATGCCTGTGGCAAGATCGGGGCCAATTGCCAAATGATCTTTACCCAGACCGAAGGATCCATCGAACAGCAGGCCGCCAATATGGAGGCCGCTTTGGCGCGCAGCCCGGATGCGTTGCTGACCTCGATCGTGGATGACCGCGCCCTTGATGACATCATTCAGCGCGCTGTTGATGCGGGTGTGATCACCATCGCCGTCAATGTGGACGACAGCGAAGGCGCCGCCGGCAACGCCCGTGCCGCATTTGTCGGTCAGGGGTTCCGCCCTGCGGGTTATGCGCTTGGCAAGGCGATGTCGGCCCATTTCCCGGCAGAGGGGCCAATCAAGGTGCTGGTTGGCATTTCCGCCCCGGGCCAGAACTGGTCCGAGGCCCGCGGTGGCGGTGTTCTCGACTTCATGGCCGACTACAAGGCCGCCAACCCGGATCGCGACATCAGCTATGAGCGGATCGATTCAGGCACGGACCTTGCGGTCACGGCCAACCGCGTCGGCGCCTATCTGAACGCCAACCCCGACACCACCGCCTATTTTGACACCGGTTTCTGGCATGCCTCTGTCGCCCGTGTCCTGAAGGATCGCGGCATTGCCCCGGGCGAGGTGCTTTTGGGTGGTTTCGACCTTGTCCCCGAGGCCGTGCAGCAGATGCAGGCGGGCTATATTCAGGCCCAGGTCGACCAGCAACCTTATATGCAGGGCTTCATTCCGGTCATGCAGGCCTATCTGGCGCATACCGTTGATCTGGCCCCGGCGAATGTCGACACCGGCCAGGGCATCGTGACCCCGGCCGATGCCGACACCATCATGGAACTGTCGGTCAAGGGTCTGCGCTAAGCGCATTCTGCACTGCAATGGGTTCGGCCGCGACATCGCGCGCGGTCGGGCCGTCACACGGAAAAAGGACATGCAGCAGATGAAACGCCTGCTCAAAATCTATATGGAAAAGCCTGAACTGGCGGCACTGGTCCTGCTGGTCCTGCTGGTTGTCGTGTTTCAGGTAAAGTCGGACGGGATCTTCCTGAACGCCAACAACCTGCGCGGCATTCTGGGCATCCTGCCCGAAATCGGATTGATGGTCATCGGCGTTACGATCCTGATGATCTGCGGCGAGTTCGATCTGTCCGTCGGGTCGGTCTTTGCCCTGATGCCCATGACCATGGCCGTTCTGATGGCCGATGGCGCGCCCTTCATCCTCGCGTTTATTGCGGGCATGGCCGCGTCTGCCGCCATTGGTTTCGTCAACGGTTTCCTGACGATCAAATACAATATCCCAAGCTTTATCACGACGTTGGGCATGTTGTTCATCGCCCGCTCGCTGACCATTGTGATTTCGGGTGGTTTCCCGCCCTTGTTGCCCAATGATCTGCCGAACTGGCTGTTCACCGTCTTTGTCGGCCCCGGCGAATTGTTCCGCATGTCCTTTGTCTGGTTCGTCCTTGTTGCGGTGCTGGCCTCGCTGATGATGAGCCGGACGAATTTCGGCAACTGGATCCGTGCCACCGGGGGCTTTCTGCCCGCCGCCCAGGCGATGGGCATCCCGACCGCGCGTGTCAAAATCGCCTGTTTCATGCTGTGTTCCATGCTTGCCGGATTTGCCGGCATGATCCAGGTGCTGCGCCTTGGCTCGCCCCTGCCGTCCATCGGCGAAGGCTGGGAGCTTCAGGCCGTTGCCGCGGCTGTCATCGGCGGCACCGCGTTGTCCGGTGGGATTGGCGCCGTTCTGGGGGGCGTGATCGGCGCAATCCTGATCCGGGTGATCGACAATGGGCTAGTCCTGTCGCAGGTCGATGCCAATTGGTTCAAATTCGCCATCGGCTTCCTGACCATCTTTGCGGTTGTCGTGAACACCTGGCTCGGCAAACGCGCCAAGGCCATCAAGGTGGAGACCTGAGCCATGACCCAACCAATTATCTCGGTGCGCAACCTGCACAAATGGTACTCGGGCGTGCATGCGCTGAAAGGGGTCTCTCTGGATTTCTCACCAAACGAAGCCGTCGGGCTGATCGGTGACAATGGTGCGGGAAAATCGACCCTGATCAACATTCTGTCCGGCGCGCAACAGGCCAGCGAGGGCGAGATCTTTCTCGACAATCAAAAGGTCAGCATCCGCAATCCGCGTGACGCCATGGATCTTGGGATCGAGACGATTTACCAATATAATTCCATGGTGCCAACGATGAGCATCGCCCGCAACATGTTCATCGGACGCGAGCCGTTGAAGTTTTCGATGCTTGGCCTTGGGGCGATGGACCACAGGAAAATGGCCGAGGAAAGCGTCGCGGCGATTGCCGGCGCCGGGCTGCATCTGCGTTCGCCCGATGCATTGGTGGGCGAACTTTCCGGCGGTCAACGCCAGGGTGTGGCCATCGCCCGGGCGATGCATTTCAAATCCAAGGTCATGATCCTGGACGAACCGACCAACCATCTGGCGGTCAAGGAAACCAACAAGGTGATCGACTTTGTTCAAAGTCTCAAAGACCTGAACATCACCGGCATTTTCATCAGCCACAACATTCATCACGTCTTTGAATGTTGCGACAGGATCGTCGCCATGGCCCGCGGTGAGGTGGTGTTGGATAAGCGCACAACAGACACCAACATGGACGAAGTTCTCGACGTGTTGTGAGGAGGAAAAACATGGCAAATCTGACAGGAAAATCGGTTCTTTTGACCGGCGGTCTGGGCACGTTGGGGGGCGCTCAGGCCAGCAAACTGGCCGCCGAAGGCGCCCGCGTCGTGGTGCTGGACCGTCCCGACAGCGCCGATGCAGATGCCCGCGCGGCGGCCCTGGGCCGGGATGTCAGCTTCTTTGGCTGCGACCTGAACGACCTTGCAGGCACCGAAAAGACCGTTGGCGCATTGATCGCAAAATCCGGCGGTTTTGACATCCTGATCAACAACGCGGCCCTGATCATCAACAAACCACATGAGGACTTCACCCTCACCGAATATGAAGACCAGATCCGGGTCAATTCCTCGGCAGCCTTTGTGCTGACCCGCCTTTGCGCGGGCACAATGAAGGCAAAGGGCTATGGCAAGGTGGTGAATTTCACCTCTGTCACCCTGACCGGCCAATGGGACGGCTATGTGCCCTATATCACGTCAAAGGGGGCAATGCTGGGGCTGACAAAATCCATGGCGCGCGAACTGGGTCCGCATGGGATCAACGTCAATGCCGTGTCGCCGGGTGCCATTGTGTCCGACGCCGAAGAACGCATTTTTGGCGACCGATTGCAGGAATACAATGATTGGGTGCTGGAACGCCAATGCCTGAAAACCCGCATCCTGCCCGAACATGTGGCCGATCTGGTGCATTTTCTGGTGTCTTCCGCCGCTGACAGGATCACCGGCCAGAACTACAATATCGACGGCGGATGGTAGATTTGACAATTCTCGGCGCAGGGCTGGCCAAGCTGGCCCTCGCCCCGTCGATTGGCGGTGGGATTGCCCGGCTGGACGTGGACAGCCGCCCGGTGTTGCGCCCCTGGGCCGGTGATGCGGACACTCCGTTTTCGCTGGCCAGCAATATTCTCGTCCCCTTTTCCAACCGCATATCCGGTGGTGGTTTCGATTGGGATGGCATCCGCCACAACCTTGCCCCGAACCTGACCGGAGAGGCCTGTCCGATCCATGGCGACGGGTTTCAAAGACCGTGGGTGGCCGAAAAATCCGGCAATTCCGCCCGCCTGACGCTTGAACACGGGTCTTTTGGCCCGTGGCACTACCATGCGGTTCAGGATTTTGTCCTGACCGCCAGGGCGATGATCGTCACGCTCAGCGTCACCAATACCGGCCCCGATCCGCTGCCCTTTGGCTGTGGGTTTCACCCCTGGTTTCCGCGCAGCGCCAAAACCCGCCTTGGCTTCAACGCCGAAACGGTCTGGCTAGAGGATGCCGCTTACCTCCCGACCAAGCAGCTGAGCCTGTCGACCGCCCCCAATTGGGATTTCTCGCGGCCCCGCGCCTTGCCCGACACATGGATCAACAATGGCTATACCGGTTGGCATGGCCCCGCGCATATCCAACAGGGCCACGACGCCATGTCCTGCACCCTGACCGCGACGAACACCCTGAGCACCGCGCTGGTGTTCTCACCTGCGGTTGGCGCGGAATTCTTCTGTTTTGAACCCGTTTCGCATCCGGTCGACGCCTTTCACCTGCCCGGCCATCCCGGCCTGCAAACCCTTCACAGCGGCGACACCATGCGGGCCGCCATGACCCTTGACTGGGGTGTCACATGATCATGGCCGACCATGGCCGGGTGGTCACACCGCGCCGGACAGGCTGAGACCGCCCAGCCGCCCCCGCACCGCCCTGCTGACGCTTTCGACAATCGCCTGCGGGAACTGGTTTGGCAGCGCATCCGCCGCAATGTCGAGCGCCGCAGTGGCACGGGCCTCGACCTCTTCGATCAGCGCCTTGGCGCGCCCAGCCGCAAGGCCCGCACGCATCGCGGTTTGCATGAAATGGCGACCATGGATCTGGTCAAACCGATAATGTCGGCTGGTCCCGACCGACATCGCCATCTTCATCTGTTTGCGCTCGATTTGGCGGGCGTCAAACGCCCCCTGCGCAGTGACGATGTCATAGAGCGGGGTCATGCGGTAACTGCCGCCGGGGCCAAGAAACATACTGAAATTCTTGGCATGGGCATCTGTCGCCCCCATCAGCCAGAACACGATCTGCGCCCTGAGAAAGATGTCCTGATCCTCGATCGGGGTGTCACTGCCCCGGAGCAGCCCCAGCACATCCCCCATCCCCGGCCCGCCTTCGTTTTGATATTTCAGGGTCGGCGGGACTGACAGCGCCTGACAGCAATCCTCCTGTGGCAGACGCAACAGGCGGCCATCCTGCGTCCAGCGGCGATCAAAGCGTTCGATGACCAAAGCGTCGGTTTCTCCGAAGGTTTCCATCACCGCCTTGTTCACCGGCAGGCCGAAAGCTTCGGTGAGTTTCAGGCAATAGAATTCGTTCTCGACACTGTTCGACAGGTCGATCCCCCCGGCAGCTTGCCGATCTGCGTCTTGAACAGATGTGTCGTGGGTGTTGCGCCATGCGGCTTGATCCACTGGCCCTGATGCCACAGCAGCGCGGTTTTTTCCTGCGCCCCCGCAATCGAGATCCGGAACGCGTCATCACGGGTCAGACCAAGCGGCGCCTGACTCAACCCGGTCAGCAGCCTCTCGATGGCGGCGGCATCGACCGCCTCTCCCCCGATCTGGCCGGTTGCATCCGGGGCATCCTCTTCGCCAGTGACGAACTGAAGCGCGCCGACACAATCATGGCCGATCTTGGTCAGCAGGCTATAGGCATCTGTCCCGCGCGCACCGACCTTTTCGGCCACAAGACGACGAAGGTGATCCGAATCCGGCAGCAGGTTTTCGAAAACGGCGATAACCGGTTCACCCCGATATGGCGTCTCGCGCAGCGGCAACGACAAGGACACCGGCATCGCATGTTGCCAGCCCAGCCAATCCGCCGCATAGGAAAACCCGATCGCACCGCTGGCCGCCCGGCTCAGGGTTCCGACGCGGCGGTTGTTCATATAGACCCGCAAGGGCGCAAAGGCCGGACGCCGCCCCATCAGAATATCTCTTCGATGTCGCTGGCATCCCCTTTGGACCGCGCGCCGATCCGAAATTCCAGATCAAGCGCGGACAGGACGGCCAGGAGAGAGTCCAGTTTTGCGGGCTTTTCGCCGCTCTCCATGCTAGAGATCGTCGCCTGCCGCAGCCCCGCACGTTCGGCAAGCTGCTTCTGGGTCCAGCCCTGCGCCTTGCGGGCGCGCTGGATGAGAGTGCCGATTTGTCTTGCGGTGCGGGCCAGATCGCTCATGCCGCAAAGATACGCTAAAGCGAATAAAATGTCTATATGCGCTGTGGCGTATAACGCCACTTTATACGCCACAGCGTGTACAGAAGTCGCAGGATGGGACCAGGCTTTGGGCGGCTATCGCCCATGGCACAACGCGCTCAGCAGGCGCGCAAACATACGCGTCGCGACCGAAGGCACCTCTTCGGCCCGGCTCATGATGCCGACCGCGCCCCGGGTGGCAGTCAGATCAAGGTTCAGCGGCACCAGACGCCCCTGCGCGATGTCATCCGCAACCACCCCCTTGCTGATGATCCAGACCGTATCGGGATCCGCCAGCGCAATGCCGCGCCCGAATGCCGGTGACGTCGTCTCTATCCGGTCGGAAAAAAGCGGCACCCCCCGCGCGATCAACAACCGTGCGACCAATGGGCGGATCGCAGAATCCGCAGGCGGATAAAGCACGCGAAACCCGTCCAGCCCGCCGATATCGCAAAGATCCTGCGCCCGGCTGTCGGGGCGGGCCACCACCACCACCTCTTCCGAATAGAGCTGCTGAAAGCTGAGACCGACCATCGTGTCGGGTTTGCCAAGACGCCCGACAACCAGATCAAGCCCGCCACTGCGCAAGCGCGCGGTCAGGTCATGATGCGGCCCCTCGTGCACTTCGATCAAGGTATCGGGGCTTTTCGCACAAAAGGCACGGACCGCATCCGGCAACAGGGACGACGCCACACTGGGCAACGCGCCAAGCTTCAACTGACCTGCGGCGCTGCTGGCGGCCTGAATGCTGCGCAACCCGTGCCGCAGCGCAGCGGTACTCTGCTCCGCGAATTGCAGAAAAACCTCGCCTTGCGGGGTCAGGGCCACACCGGATCGGCTGCGCTCCATCACCACCACGCCCAGAATATCCTCCAGCTCCTTCAGCGTTTTCGAAATCGCCGGCTGCGTCAGGTTCAACTGCTCTGCGGCGATCTTGAAACTGCGGGCGCGGGCGATGGCACTGAACGCATCCAGATGGCGGAACTTGATACGTCGATCCATATTCATTCCAATTTTGGCAACCAAATAGCGTATAATGTCATTTTGAATATCCGCAAAGCCATGTCAAACAGGATCATCAATGTCGGGAGAGTGATATGAAAACCCAGGTCGCAATCGTTGGGGGCGGGCCATCCGGGCTTTTGCTGGCGCAGCTTCTGCACAAGCGGGGGATCGACAGCGTGGTTCTGGAGCGCAAGACAAAGGACTATGTCCTTGGGCGCATCCGCGCAGGTGTTCTGGAACGCGGGCTGGTGAGCCTGATGGAAGAAGCCGGTTGCGCCGATCGCCTGCATGCCGAGGGCATTCCCCATGATGGCACGCTTGTGTCTTATGGCGACGAGATGTTTCGCATTGATTTCACCGAACATACCGGCACCCCGGTCATGGTCTATGGCCAGACCGAGGTGACGCGCGACCTGTATGAAGCGCGCGAAAAGGCCGACGGCAAGATCGTGTTCAACGTAGAAGACGTGGTGATCGACGGTGCCGACACCGACACGCCGCATGTCTATTACACCGTTGACGGCGCGGCGCATCGTTTGGATTGCGATTTCGTTGCCGGTTGTGACGGGTTTCACGGTGTCAGCCGCCAGACCATCCCGCTGGATGTGCGGAAGGAATACGAAAAACTCTATCCCTTTGGCTGGCTCGGCATCCTGTCGGAAACGCCGCCGGTCAATCACGAACTGATCTATGCGAATTCGCCCCGTGGGTTTGCGCTTTGCTCAATGCGAAACCAGAACCTCAGCCGGTATTACATCCAATGCTCGCTAAGCGACAAACCAGAAGACTGGACCGACGAAGCGTTCTGGCAAGAGCTCAAGCGCCGCATCCCCTCTGCCCAGGCGGACAAGCTGGTCACCGGGCCGAGCATCGAAAAATCCATTGCGCCGCTGCGGTCCTTTGTGACCGAACCGATGCGCTGGGGGCGGCTGTTCCTCTGTGGTGATGCGGCGCATATCGTGCCGCCGACCGGTGCCAAGGGTCTGAACACCGCCGCCTCTGACGTGCATTATCTCTATAACGGTCTGTGCGAGTATTACGAAAACGGCAGCAGCAAAGGCATTGATACCTATTCAGAAAAGGCGCTGGCCCGCGTCTGGAAAGCGGAACGGTTCAGCTGGTGGTTCTCGTCCTTGATGCACACCTATCCGCATCAATCCGAATTCGACCTGAAAATGCAGGTCGCCGAGATCGAATTCCTGCGGTCGAATACCGCCGCACAAAAGGCGATGGCGGAAAATTATGTCGGATTGCCCTATTGATGCGGGCCGTGAATGCAAATGGGGTGACATTGCATGTGCAAGAGGCAGGCGATCCCAAAGGCGCGCCGGTTCTGTTTGCCAATTCGCTGGGCACCGACCTGCGGCTCTGGGATGCCTTGATCCCCCTGCTTCCCGACGGCTTGCGCCTGATCCGGTTTGACAAACGCGGTCATGGGCTGTCGGAATGTCCGACCGGGCCTTATGCCATCGACGACCTGACCCGCGATGCCGAGGCGCTGATCACGGCGCTGGACTGCGGGCCGGTGACCTTTGTCGGCCTGTCCATCGGCGGCATGATCGCCCAGAATCTGGCGGCACGCCGTCCCGATCTGCTGCGCGCATTGGTTCTGTCCAACACGGCCGCGAAACTGGGCGACGCCACATCCTGGAATGATCGCATTGCCGCCATTGCGACCAATGGCCTGCCCGCGCTGGAGGCCGCGATCCTCGACCGGTGGTTCGGCCCCCGCTTTCGCGCCAGCAAGGACGCCACCCTTTGGGGCAACATGCTGACCCGCACGCCAGAGGCCGGATATCTTGGTTGCTGCGCCGCGATTGCCGCCACCGATTTGACCGACACAACCCGCGCCCTGCGTCTGCCTACGCTGGTCATCGCAGGCAGCCATGATGGCGCCAGCCCACCCGACCTTGTCGCCGCCACCGCCGCGCTGATCCCCGGCGCGGCGTTCCATGTGATTGATGGTGCGGGCCACCTGCCCTGCGTCGAAGATCCCGCAGCCTATGCTGCCATCCTGAACCCGTTTCTGAAGGAGCACGCCGATGTCTGAGCGATTTGAAAAAGGCATGGCCACGCGCCGGTCGGTTCTGGGCGACGCGCATGTCGACCGCGCCGAGGCCAACAAGACCACATTCGATGAACCCTTTCAGTCGATGATCACCGAAGGTGCTTGGGGCACGCTTTGGGCGGATGACGCCATAACCAAACGGGAAAGGTCGATGCTCACCCTGTCGCTTCTGGCGGCCACCGGCAATTTCGAAGAAATCCCGATGCATGTTCGTGCCACCGCCAACACTGGCGCCAGCCCGCAGGACGTGCTGCAATCCTTCATGCATGTGGCGGTCTACGCCGGCGTGCCGCGCGCCAACCATGCGATCAAACTTGCGAAACAGACCTTTGCAGAGATGGGAGTTCCCGTATGAGCCATCCGAAAACACCAACAGCGGGCGGCTTCATCCCGCGCGACCGTGATTGGCAACCCGACGCGCTGACACCCCGCTACAAGACCAGCGTGCGGCGCAGCCCCCAATCCGCGCTGCTGTCGTTTCCATCGACACTCAGCGAAGAGACCTCGCCCATCTTTGGCCACGCCATGCTTGGCGCGTTGGACAATGATCTGATCCTGAACTACGCCCAACCCGGCGAAAGCGCGATTGGCCCACGCATCATCGTGCATGGCCGGGTGCTGGATGAAAACGGTCGCGGCGTGCCGGGGGCCCTGGTCGAGTTCTGGCAGGCCAATGCAGGTGGGCGCTATCGCCACAAGAAAGAAAGCTACCTCGCCGCGCTTGATCCCAATTTTGGCGGCTGCGGGCGCACGATCACGGCGGAAGACGGATCATATGAGTTCCGCACCATCTATCCCGGCCCCTACCCCTGGCCCAACGGCATGAACGACTGGCGCCCGGCGCATATCCATTTCTCGCTTTTTGGCCATGGATTTGCACAGCGCCTGATCACCCAGATGTATTTCGAGGGCGACCCCCACATCCCGCTCTGTCCGATCCTGAGCACCGTCAAATCACAGGCGGCGGTGGATGCGCTGACCGCCCTGCTCGACATGAACCGCACGGTGCCGATGGACAGCCGCGCCTTCAAATTCGACATGGTGCTGCGCGGGCGTCGCCAAACCTATTTCGAGAACCGCAAGGAAGGGCTATGACGATGCGCTGCAATAGTGGAAACTGGTTCTGCGGTCCGATCCGCGACACGCGAGGAATGTGATATGCAAAAGCTCGACTATTTGCGCGAAAGCCCCAGCCAGACCGCGGGCCCCTATGTCCATATCGGCTGCACCCCCAATTTCACCGGCATCGACATCTACGGCGGCGATCTTGGCACCTCGATGAAGACCGGCCCGGTTCAGGGCGAGGAGATCACGGTCAAGGGCACGGTGTTCGATGGTACCGGCACGCCGCTGCGGGATGCGATGATCGAAATCTGGCAACCGGATGCGGCGGGCCTTTTCCCCTCGGCCAATGAAACGCGCGGCACGGCTGATCCCAATTTCACCGGCTGGGGCCGGTCGCCCGGCGATATGGTGACCGGCGAATTCACCTTCGAAACGGTCAAACCCGGCGCGGTCCCCTTTCCCGACGGGCGGATGCAGGCCCCCCACATCACGGCCTGGGTCGTGGCGCGGGGCATCAATATCGGCCTGCACACCCGCATCTATTTCGAAGACGAAGACGCGGCGAATGCCGCCGATCCCGTCCTGGCCCGCGTCGAACACCAGAACCGGTTGCCGACATTGCTGGCCCGAAAAGAGGCCGACGGCGTCTATCGTTTCGACATTCACCTGCAAGGGCCGAATGAAACCATCTTCTTTGATGTATAAGGCTTTCCCATGACCAAACCCTGCATCATCTGCGTCGCCATCACCGGATCAGTGGCCACCAAGGACAACAACCCCGCCGTGCCGATCACCATCGCGGAACAGATCGAAAGCACGCAAGAGGCGTTCGAAGCCGGGGCCGCCATCGTGCATGCCCATGTGCGCGATGATGCGGGCAAGCCGACCTCGGACACCGACCGCTTTGCGCGGCTCAAGGAAGGGCTGGAAAAGCATTGTCCCGGCATGATCATCCAGTTTTCGACCGGCGGCAGGTCCGGTTCGGGCAAGGAACGCGCCGGGGCTTTGCCTGTCCGCCCGGACATGGCATCCATTTCGGTCGGCTCGTGCAATTTCCCGACCCGGGTCTATGAAAATTCCCCGGATCTGGTCGACTGGCTGGCGGGCGAGATGCGCGAGCATGACATCCTGCCCGAGATCGAGGCCTTTGATCTCAGCCACATCCATCAGGCGGTCGCAATGCACAGGGACGGGCGGTTGCCGCGCAAGCTTTATGTGCAATTCGTCATGGGCGTGAAAAACGCAATGCCGGTCGACCGCGACGTGTTCGACTATTACGTACGCACCATGCAGCGGTTGGCACCAGAGGCCGAATGGTGCGCCGCCGGCATCGGCCGCCATCAGATCGAGGTCAACGAATGGAGCATCGCCGCCGGCGGTCATACCCGCACCGGGCTTGAGGACAACGTGCGCATTGATCGCGACACGCTGGCGCCCTCGAACGCGGCATTGGTCCAGCGCGCAGCGGCACTTTGCGAAAAATACGAAAGACCGGTCGCAACCTGGCAACAGGCGCGTGACATCCTCGGTCTGCGACCGCTGGCGGTCTAGGGCCGCCGGGACACCCCCGACCCTGCGGCACGATCCCCCGCAGCCAACCGGCGCGCCGATCACCGTGTGACTGCTCACATTGTAACTGATTACAGTGTGGCAGATCACAGTGTAACTGCGCGCGCCGCTGTGCCCTCATGCGCTTGGGCGCGGCGGTCAGACAAGTGTCCCCGGCCCACCGGCGATGGAATGGTGGCCTTGAAACTGCGTCACGCCCTCATAGCCGAAGTTCCGGCCAATGCCGGATTTCTTAAATCCGCCGAACGGCCCATTGTTGTCCATCGCTGACGGCCCATGTGCATTGACAAAGGTATAACCCGCCTCGATCCGACGTGACAGCGCGACCGCACGGTCGCTATCGGCGGTCCAAACCGACGAGGCGAGGCCGAATTGGTCATCATTTGCCATGGCGATGGCCGCATCCTCAGTGTCAAAAGGCACAAGCGGCAGGATGGGACCAAACTGCTCTTGGCGCACGACGGACAGTGCGGGATCGGCGTTAAACACCAAAACTGGCCGCTGAAAGAATTCATCCCGATAAAGCGCCGGATCGGGCACCTGCCCCAGCTCCTGCACATCCTGCCCGGCGGCGCGCGCCTCGGCGATCATGTCGGTCACCACCCTGAGCTGTTTGGCATTGTTCATCGGCCCCATCGTGGTGTCGGGCAACAAGCCATCGCCAATCACCTGGGCATCCACCGCCGCGCGCAATCCTTCGGCCACTTCTTCGAAACGCGACCTGTGCACATACAGGCGTTTCAGCGCGTAACAGATCTGACCGGTCGACATGAAAGCCGCGCGGTAGAGACGTTGAAACACATCACCCGTCAGGTCGGCGTCATGACAGACAATCCCGGCGTCATTGCCGCCAAGCTCCAGCGTGACCGGCGTGATATTGTCCGCCGCCACTTTCATCACATGCCGCCCGACTTCAACCGAGCCGGTGAAATTCACATAGCGCACCAGCGGATGACCGATGATGGCATCCCCGATCCGGCTGGCCGATCCCGTGACGATATTCACCACTCCGGGCGGCAGCATCTCGGCAATGCGGTGCAACGTCATGGCCGGGGCAAGGGCCGAATTGGCCGAGGGTTTGACCACAACCGTATTGCCCGCCATCAGCGCCTGCGGCAGCTTCGCCCCAAGGATCGCCAGCGGCCAGTTCCAGGGCACCACCAATGCCGCAACACCGCGCGGTTGACGGGTGATGATGGTGTCGTTTGGCGCGGCGCTGATCACCTCGTCCTGCGCCAGACGGCTGGCATAGCCCGCACATTGCAGAAAACGCTCGCCAAGGCGGCTGATCTCCAGATGCGTTTCGCGCAGGATCTTGCCATGTTCACGGGTGAACAGACGCGCGCGGCTGTCGACCTCTTTCATGTCCTGGGTGATCGCGGCGGCAACCTTGCGCAGCATGTCTGCCCGCGCGTCATAGCCAAGCGCAGCCCAGGCGGGAAAGGCCCGATGGGCGGCCTGCATCGCGCGCTCGACATCCTGCGGCGTGCCCGCCGCCGCCCGACCAACCAGTTCGGCGGGGCGTGCGGGGTTGTGGATCGCATAGGTTCCCCCATCTGATGCGGGCCGCGCGGCACCATCAATGAAAAGCTGCGTTTCGACGATATCGGTCATGGGACGCCTTTCTTAGCGCATCGCGTTGGGCAGGAATGTCGCGATTTCCGGGATGTTGAGGATCAAGATACCGCCCAGCACCATCGCGATGAGATAGGGCAGCACCCCAAGGAAGATCGACAGCAACGGGATTTCCGGCGCCACCGATTTGACCACAAAGACGTTCATGCCAATCGGCGGGGAAATCAGCCCCAGCTCGATCACGATAATCACCAAAATGCCGAACCAGATCAGGTCCACCCCCAGTGACGACAGCGACGGCAGGAACACCGGGATGATCAAAAGCAGAATGCCGATGGATTCAAACACCATGCCAAGCAACACACAGATCGCACAGATCATCAACACCAGCCCCGTCGGACCCAACCCCCAGCCCAGCACAAGCGCTTGCAGGTCATAGGGCATGCCGGTCAGATTGACGAATTGCGCCAGGATCAGCGCCGAAAAGACAATGGCAAAGATCATCGCCGTGGTGGTGACCGTCTCTTGAAACACCCCCCAGAGGCTCTCGCGATCCAGGAAGTGCCCGCGAAACACCCCGAACACAAAGGCCCCGGCACAGCCCACGGCGGCGGCTTCGGTCGGGGTAAAGATCCCGACATAGATCCCGCCCAGAACCACGCTGAATAGAAGGATCACCGGCCAGGTGGAATAGGAGGCGCGCAGCGTGTCACGCAACGACATGGCCACACCTTTGGGGCCGAAATCAGGGCGCAGGCCGGTGACGATCACAACGGCCGCCATGAACAGAACGATCAACAGGATACCGGGCAGGATGCCCGCGATGAACAACAGGCCGATGTCCTCACCCGCGACAATCCCGTAGATTGCCAGCGGCACAGAGGGCGGGATCATGATCCCCAGCGTGCCACCGGCGGCGATGGTGCCTGCGGCGAAACCCTCGTTGTATTTGAATTCGCGCATGGGCGGCACGGCCACGCGGGTCATGGTGGCCGCCGTGGCCAGGGACGATCCGCACACCGCCGCAAAGCCCGCACAGGACAGCACCCCCGACAGCGCCAGCCCACCCCGGAACCGGCCCAGCCAGGCATAAGAGGCCGCAAAAAGATCGCGACTGATGCCCGAACGATGGATGAACGCCCCCATCAGCACAAAAAGCGGGATGATCGACAGGCTGTAATTCAACGAGGTTTCCACGATCCACTGCGAAGACACCGACAGCGCGGCGCTCATCCCGCGCAGATACATCAATCCAAAAAACCCCACCGCAAGCGTGGCAAAGGCCAGCGGCACGCCGATAAAGGCCAGAAACAGCAAAATGCCAAAGCCGGTCAGTGCAAGTTCCATAAGTCAGCTCAATTCGTTGGATTGCGGGTCGTCGGATTGCGGGGAATGTGGCGGGGACTTGCGCGGGTCTTCACGCATCGCGGCAAAGGCCGCGACAATGGCCAGCGCCGCGAGACCGGCCATCGCCGCGATGATCCAGATCATCGGCAGGCGCAGCACAATGCTGTTTTCCGGGTAATGGGTCAGATCCCAGACCCGCCAGACCAGAATGCCCGCAACGCCCACCGTCCCGACCAAGGTCATCACGTCGAAAATGCCACGATAGCCCCGGCGAAAATGTTTCAGCAACAAGGGCTCGAACAGGGACACGTTCACATGGCCCCGGTCGCGGGTCACCGCGAACATGCCGCCAAAGACGACGACCCCCAAAAGCATCTGGATCATCTCGGCCGACCCGAAAACCGGGCTGTTGAAGAAATAGCGCAGGATCACTTCGGCGCAGGTGATCACAACCATTGCGACAAGCGCCATTGCGCCCAGAATGATCGTGGCTTTGCGAATGAACCGCATGGTGCCCCCTCCCGGTGTGTGGAATTTTCCGGGCCAGCCGGAACACGGCGGCCCGGAAACCGATGGTCAGTCGCCCGATTTGGCGGCCACAGCCGCGCGGGCCGCTTCGACAACCGCCCGACCGTCAATGCCATAGCGCGACTGGATGTCTTCGGCCCATTTGGCCTCGACCCCTGCTGCGGCGTCGCGCATTGCGGCCAAAAGCTCCGCCTCGATCGGGGCAAATGTCACGCCCATCGCTTCCAGCTGGCTGCGTGCTGCTGCGTCGGCGGTGTTGGTCGCCTCTCCCAGCCGGGTGGCAAGCGCCAGCCCCGACAGATCCGTGATCGCCGCGCGGTGATCGTCCGACAGGCGGTCCCAGGCGCGTTGGTTGAAGAAGATCGAGAAATTCGCCGATTGCAGCGCCGGCGACATGTCAACGCAGGACTGGGTATAAGGCGCGACACCAAAGGACACGATGGTTTCCATCGACAGGCCAAGATGGGCGTCAACGGTATTGCGCGAGGCCAGTTCCTGCACCTGAACCGCAGGAGAGGCCGTGATCGCCAGATCCATCGCCGCCAGCGTATCGGCAATCGTGCCGGGCAAAGCCCAGACGCGGCGCTCCCGCAGCTCTTCCAGCGTGGTGATCGGCGTATCGGTGACCGAACACAGGAACGTCGGCCCCAGATGGAAGCCCGACACCATCTCGACGCCGCGCAGCACCTCTGCCTCGGCAAAGGTGTCGACGTAGGACTGCCAGAAGACCTCGGATGCGGCGGCACTGTCACCCAGGCTGATGAACGGCATCTGCGTGACCATCGTGCCGGGGGCAGAATGCGCAAGGAACCCGTTGAAGATAAACCCGCCATCGGCCACGCCGTTGCGCACCGCATCAACCACACCCGGCGGCGGCGAAACAGATTGCGCGGGAAAGGTGATGCGCACCGCGCCATCGGTCGCTTCGGCGATGTCATCGGACCAGGCCTGAAACACCGGCCAGACAAAATGTGTCTTCGGAAAGAAGATATTGAAACTCAGTTCGGTTTCGGCCGCAACTGGCGCTGCGAATGCGGTGGTGGCCAGCGTTGCGGCGGCACAAAATGTGCGAATGGTCATGAATGTCCTCCCTGAATGTGGCCGAGTGGCCAGTGGACAGACGTTACCCGGCCCCAGCGATAAGCATCAGTGATGTTTTTGAAATCGCGATTGATCCCGGTTATCGCTCAAAGCGATGTCACGCGCCGCCGAATACACATTGCCAGCGCGTCGGCAGCAGGGGTCAGGGGGTGCCCCGCCCGCGACATCAACGAAATCCTGAGCGGGGCGATCTCTTCTCGGATCGGGATCGGTGCGATGTTCCAGCTTCGTCTGACCCCGTCCATCAACAGCGCCGGAAAGGTACAGACCGCGCCCAGACTTTCGACCAGCGACAATGCCCCGAAGTAGGATTTCGGAGGTGGTCAAAGCCATCGGCGGCGTCAGACCGTGATCCACAAAAGGTTGGCGAAAAATATCCCCCGGACCGGTCGGCGCGCCGATCATGATCCATTGCGCTTCGGCCAACTCGCCCAGGGATCGTGCCTTCAGCAGCGGTGAGCTGTCCGAGGTCACCACCTGAATTGGCGTGTCGATCAGATGCTCGATCGTCAGCTCACGTGTCATGCCAATTGGCGGTTCGGGACCGATCAAAAGGTCGATACGCCCCTCGCGCAGCGGCTTTATGGCGCCCGGAAACAGGCCGCTCGACAGGCGGACCTCGATATTGGGATGGGTTTTGCGAAACAGCGTCAGGGCGCGGGGCATGATCCGCATCGCCGCCAGCGGCGACAGACAGACATTGACCGCCCCCACCTGTTCGCCGCGCAATTGCGCGACCTCTTCGTCCAGACGTTCGATTTCCGACGCAATCGTGCGCGCCCGCACCAGAATACGCTCGCCGATCTCTGTCAGCTCGACCCCGCGAGAGGTGCGCGAGAACACCGAAACCCCAAGCTCCTGCTCGGCCTGGCGCAGGGATTGCGTCAGCGCAGGCTGGGATTTGTCGAGATGCTTGGCCGCGGCCCGCAGGCTGCCGTGCTCTGCGATTGCGACCAGAACTTGAATGTGTTGCGGCTTCATAGCGATCAGAAAGACTTATACATAGCGCTTTTTCAAGACTTTTCATGATCACAGGGCCCCGCCTAGGGTGCGGCGAACCCAAAAGGAGCCGATCATGCAGAAACTGACCTATGCCGTCACGGGTGTCGCAAGCGGTATCGGTGCCGAACTGGCGCGCATTCTCAGGGCGCAGGGCCATGCGGTGATCGGCTTCGATATTCATGAAACCCGCGACACCGTCGACCGGTTCATCGCCTTGGATCTGGACGACCCCGACAGCATAGCCGAGGCCGCCGCCGCCGTTGACACCCCGCTGGACGGCTTGTGCAACAATGCGGGTCTGCCGCCGCGCACCGGGCTGGAAAAGGCGATCCTTCAGGTGAATTTCCTTGGCACACGCGCCTTTACCCAGGCCATGCTGCCGCATCTGCAAAAGGGCGGCTCTATCGTCAATATGGCCAGCCGCGCGGGCCACGGCTGGCGCGACGGGGTGGACCAGGTCAAGCGCCTTGCCAGCCTGACCCGGCGCGACCAGCTTGCCAGTTTCATCAAATCCGAAGGGATCGACGCCACCCGCTGCTACAATCTCTCGAAAGAGGCGATGATCCTGTGGACCGTGTCCGAGACCGAGGCGATGGTGCAACGCGATCTGCGCGTCAACTCGCTCAGCCCCGGCGGCATCGCCACCGGCATCCTTGGTGATTTTCAAAAGGCTTTTGGCGCGCAAATGGCCAGAAACGTCGCACGCGCCGGACGCCCCGGCACGCCCGCCGAAATCGCGGAAATCGCCGCATTCCTGCTGTCGCCGACATCGAACTGGATCAAGGGCACCGATATTGCCATCGACGGGGGCATGGGGGCCTTTAACATGACCGATGTCATGGCGCTTGATGTGCTGCGTCTACCGACGAACAAGGGCGCCGCATGACCCCCTGTGACCCACTGTGCGACCTGTCCAAGGCGCGCGGCTACGGTTTGCGCGGCCCGGCGCGGGGGCACACAGATCGGTGGCACGGGGCGAAACCAACTTTGAACGCGCCTTAAAACCTATCGTTCGTCAAAGGCTTGGCGGGATTTGCGAATATCGTCGTGGTGTGTCGCCGCCCAGTCCACCAGCAACTTGAGCGGCCCCAGCACCCCCTGCCCCAGCTCGGTCAGCTCGTAATGCACCGCAACCGGCGGGCCGGCATCGACCGTCCGGGTCAGATATCCGTCGCGTTCAAGACTGCGCAGGTTTTCGGTCAAAACCCGCTGCGTGATGTCGCCAACAGCGCGCCGCAACGCGCCAAACCGCAGCGATCCATCTTCGAGCGCCAGCACAATCAGAACCTGCCACTTGCCTGTCACTTTCGACAGCACCTGTCGTATCGGGCAAAGCTCGGCCTGTTCTTTCGTCAACGCGGTTACCTGAAGCATACCTGGTTCCTAAATAGTGCGTAATTGATACTTGGTGCGGTTTTGATACCACTGACACCACATTCAATCAACTGAGTTGAAAGGACCAGATCATGACCCCCACAGAAATCGCGCTGAACGCCGTTTCCGCAATTTTCATCAACTTCGATCCGCAAGCCGCCAAAGAGCTGCTTGCCCCCGATTACATCCAGCACAATGTTGCCGTTCCGACCGGCGCGGCCCCGGTGATCGGCTTCATTCCGGCGTTGCAGGACAGCGGGATCAAGGTCACCACCCACCGTGTGATCAGCGAAGGCGATTATGTCGTGCTGCACAACACCTATGACAATGCCCAGGCATTTGGGGCCGAAACCCTGGTGGCGTTTGACGTGTTCCGGGTCGCGGATGGCAAGGTCGCCGAACATTGGGACAATCTGACGCCGGTCGCCGCGCCCAACCCCTCGGGCCACAGCCAGGTCGATGGCACAACCGCAATCACCGACACGGACGCCACCCAGGCAAACAAGGCCCTCGTCACCGACTTCGTGCAAACCATCCTGATGGCGGGCGACACCGACCGGGTGACGGATTTCATTTCGACCGACACCTATATCCAGCACAACAGCCTGATCGGCGACGGTCTGACCGGTCTGGGTGCGGCGCTGGCGGCCATGGCGGAACAAGGTGTGTCGATGGTCTATACCGATCTTCACATCGTGGTCGCCGAGGGCAATTTTGTCTTCACCGCATCCAAAGGCACCCTGGGCGATGCGCCGACCGCGTTCTTTGACCTGTTCCGCGTCGAAGCGGGCCGCATCGTCGAGCATTGGGATGTCGTTTCCACGATCCCCGAAGAGATGGCGCACGACAACGGCAAATTCTAAGCCCCACAGAGATCAAGACAGCGGCGGGTCAAACCGTCGCTGCCCCCCACCTCAAGACCCCTCAGGATCGCGGCCTATGACCTGCCCGCATCGCGTGGCGGCCCGGTCATTTGCCCGCAGCCACCTGCAATTCCGCGCGTGCGGCTTCGATATTGCCGATCGCATTGCGCAGGTGGTCGATCAAGGCCGCCGATGCGGTGGCCCCGTCCCGTGCCTGCAAGGCGTCAACGATGCGCTGGTGTTTCGCCATCTGCTGCTTGCGGTTGGGCCGCCGCTGGGATGAGACGAAGCGCGCCCGCCACAGACGCGTGTTGTATTGCTGATGCGTCTCGATCAACGGGGGATTATGGGCCGCCGCCACGATGGCGCGGTGAAATTCCATATCAATCTCGAACCGTCGAAGGCCGTCATCCTGTTCCGCCAGGTCGATCATTTCATCCTGAAGCGATGCGATATGCGACAGCTCGGCGTCGGTGGCGTTCCGGCAGGCCTGTTCGCCGGCCAGCCCCTCCAATGCGCCCTGGATCATCAGCCAATGTGACAGGGTTTCTATCGACGGATCTGCCACCCGCAGGCGGCCGTCGACATAATCAACAAGGCCTTCCACCTCCAACAGCCGAATCGCATCGCGCACCGGCGTGCGGCTGGTGCCCAGAAGCTCGGACAATTCGCGCTCGTTCATGGGCAACCCTGCCGGAAGCTTTTCCAGCAGGATCAATTCGCGCAGTTTATCAGCCGATTGCTCGGCAAGGCTTTTGGGCCGTTCGGCGGCAAGACTGCCACCAATAAGATCTTTCAAGGACATTACCAACTGACCCTCCTATTGAACCTTTTGCCGCAATCGACCCGCAAGCGCCATGCCAAAGCTTATTTCAAATCATCCGGCAACAGCGCCGGTGACAGGTTTTTCCCAATTATCATGCTCACTTTCCCCACTTCAGGACCAACGGGTCCAAGGGTTTCAACAGGTCGATCATCCGTTGCCGGATGGCCGGGTGCAGGGCCGGGATCGGGTGGCGGCAGAACTCTGATCCGATCACCCCGCCCTCGACCATCGCGGCCTTGCAGCTTTGCCAGCCGCACTGCCGGTTTTCGTGGTTGATCGCCATCGCCACGCGGCCATAGGCCTCGGTCGACCCGGCGATGTCGCCGGCGTGGTATTTGGTGATCACCGGCTTGATCTGGTCGACGATCATGCCACTGGTCATCGAACCCGTCGCCCCGGCATCCAGATCGGCCAGAAGCGTGATCGCCTCTTCACCGTCAAACGGTGCTTCGATGGCGTCCCCGCCTTCGGCGATCAGCGCACGCAATTTACCCGCAGCGCGCGGGCATTCGATCTTGAACAGCCGCACTTCCTCGATGTCCTGCGCCATGCGCACCAACAAAGGCACCGAAAGCTCCACGCCCGACATCGGCGCATCCTGCACCATGATCGGAATGCCGACCGCGCCCACCGCCGCGAATTGCTGAAACGTCTGCTCCGGCGTGCCGCGCAGGGTCGCCCCGTGATAGGGCGGCATCATCATCACCGCATTCGCGCCCAGATCCTTGGCAAAGCGCGCGCGTTCCACCGCAATCGGCGTCGCATAATGGCTGATCGTCACGATCACCGGCACGCGCCCCGCCACATGTTCCAGCGACAGACGCGTCAGCACCTCGCGTTCCTGATCGGAAATCAGGAACTGCTCGGAGAAGTTCGCCAGAATACAGATCCCATCCGCGCCCTGATCAATGAGGCAATCAAGCGCACGTTTCATACCACCGAGGTCGAGCGTGCCATCGTCGTTGAACGGCGTGGGCGCGACGGGCCAGATACCAGACCAGCTCATTCCGTGATCTCGAAATGCTGGAGGTGCTTGTCAGAAATCGTGATCCCCAGACCCGGCTTGTCGTCATCCAGTTGCAGGAAACCATCAACCGCCTCCGGGTCGCCTTCGAAGATGTAATAAAACAGCTCATTGCCGACCTCGACATCGAAGACCGGGAAATATTCGCTGATCGGGCAATTCGCATTGGCCATGGTCAGGTGATAGTTATGGACCTGCCCGGCATGCGGGATCACGGGGATCTGGGCCGCCTCGGCAATGGCGTTGATCTTCTGGGCTGCGGTGATGCCGCCGACGCGGTTGGTGTCATATTGCAGGACACTGACGGCTTTCTTGCGGATCAGATCGGCGCAGCCGATGATCGAAAATTCATGCTCGCCACCCGAAATCGGCACGATGTTCATCGCGTTCAACTCGGCATAGCCTTCGACATCATCCGCAATCACCGGCTCTTCCAGCCAGCGCGGCTCATACTTGGCCAGCTTCGGCAGCATCCGCTTGGCGTAATCCAGGTTCCAGCCCATGTAGCATTCAAGCATCAGGTCGTTGTCGTAGCCGATCACCTCGCGCAGGGCCTCCACGCGTTTCAGGTTTTCGCGCATGCCCATCATGCCGTCCTTGGGGCCATAGCCGAATCGCGATTTATAGGCGGTATAGCCATTCTTCATCGCTTCTGCGGCCTCGGCCTGCATGTCTTCGACCGATGCGGCATAGAGCTTGGAGTAATAGACCGGAATCTTTTCCTTGGTGCGCCCGCCCAGCAGTTTGAACACCGGCTTGCCGACCAATTTGCCCATCAGATCCCAGATCGCGATGTCGATGGCGCTGATCGCGGTCATGCCAATGCCCTTGCGGCCCCAGGCATGGGTGCGGCGGTACATCTTTTCCCAGATATATGCGTAGTCAAAGGGATCTTCGCCCACCACCAGCGGCGCATACCAATCGTCGATCGCCTTTTTCACCACGGTCGGGGCCAGTGCGGCGTTGCCGATACCGATGGTGCCGTCTTCGGTCTCGACCTCGACCGTCAGCCACTGGTGAAACCGGAACGATGCCATCGCATCGCCCTTCATCCACAGCGCATCGGATGCATTGGTACAGAAGTTCCCCGAAGGCGGGACCGTGGGCCCGGTCCAATTCCAGACTCGGGTGCGGATTGATTTAATTTTCGTCATGTTGCTTCTCCAGCTCTTGCTTTGGTGTACCAAAAACCGTATACCAAGAGCTGTGTCAAGTGCGAACCTTTGTTATTCAAAAGCATCCACACCCAGGAACAGACACTCACGGAGGAGGAATACATGTTTACTTACAAGACGTTGACCGGAACACTTGCCGGACTTGCGCTGGCAATCGCCACTGTCCCCGCCCAGGCCGAAGACTTTCCCAACGGTCCCATCGAAGTCATCAACAACTCAAAACCCGGCGGCGGTTCGGACATTTTCCTGCGTTTCGCCACGGAAAAAGCGGGCGAGGTTCTGGGCGGCGACTTTATCCACCTGTCGAAAACCGGCGGCGTCGCGACCAACACGTTGAAATACGTGGCAAGCAAACCGGCGGACGGCCAGACGCTGTTCATCGTCAATGCCGGCACCGCCCTGACCATGATGCGCGGCAAGGTCGATCTGACCCGCGACGACATCGTTCCGCTGGTGCGCGGCACGGTCGATCCGGAATTCGTGGTGGTCAAGGCCGGCCGCTTCGCCGACGCCAATGAATTCCTCGATTTCGTGCAGAACAATTCGGTCAAACAGGCCTGGCACAAAGGTCGGCGGCAACCCGCATGTCAGCGCCCTGCGGTTCCGCAATGCGCTGGAAATGCAGAATCAGGTCTATGTGCCCTTTGAAAAATCCGGCGAGATCATCATCAACGTGATCAACGGCAATGTTGATGTCGCGCTGCTGAACTTTGACGAATTCGAATCCCAGTACAAGGCAGGCCAGGTCGAAGCGCTGGCGATCCTTGCGCCGGACCGTTCGGTCAATTCGCCCGACATTCCAACCGGTCACGAAGTTGGCCTGCCGATCAACATTTCCGTGGTGCGCGGCATCGGCGTGCGGAAAGGCACCCCCGAACCGGTGATCGAAAAGCTCGAGGCCGCCTTGATCGCATCAATGAACAGCGCCGGGTTCCTCGAATACCTCGCCGGATCGGGCCAGGATGCCACAAGCATCGCAGGCCGCGAAGAATTCGGCGCCGAATTCAACGAGATGTACGAAGGCTATCAGTCCGTCGCCAAGGACCTGATGGGCGGATAATTCTCTTTGGCCGGCCCCCTGTCGGGCCAGGCCGCTCCCATGTCCCTTGATCCAGGTAAATCATGACCGATACACACCACCGGTCCATCCAGCGGACCCAGTTTCTAGAGGCTCTGGCCGTCATGGCCTTTGCCGCCGCGCTTTATGGCGTGACCTTCACATTCGACCGTGTGCCACCGTTGCTGGCGCAGGGTATCCAGCCCACCGTGTTCCCCCGCGCCATTCTGGCGATCATGTTTGCACTGGGTCTGATCCGGGCGATCAATGCCGCCCGCCTGTCTGCTGCTGACATTGAATTTGTGGCACGCACGAAATCCATCCCGCCCATTGTCTTTTTGACGGCCGGCCTGCTGATCGTGCTGCCGATCCTGATGGCGATGATCGGCACCTTTCCGGCGCTGGTGCTGTTTTTGCCCGCGCTTTCCCTTCTGTGGGGCGAACGGCGGTGGAAGCTTATGGCGCTCAGCTTCGCGGGCTTCACCGGCTTTGTCTACGTGCTGTTCCGTCTCATCATGAACGTCCCCCTGCCCTGAGGTCCGAAAAATGGAACCCTTCCTTCTTGTCCTGCAATTCCTTGCGGACCCCTACAACCTGATGATCATCGCCGGCGGAACGCTGGTGGGCCTGATCGTCGGGGCGCTGCCGGGCCTCGGTTCGGTGATCCTGATTGCGCTCATGCTGCCCTTTGTGGTGCGCATGGACCCGACAACCGGCATCGCGCTCTGTGCCATTGTCTATTGCGCCACCACATACGGCGGGTCGATCACCGCGATCCTGATCAACACCCCCGGCACACCAGCCGCGGCCATGACCACCTTCGACGGCTATCCAATGGCCCAAAAGGGCGAGGCCGGCCGCGCGCTTGGCATCGCCACCTTCTCAAGCGCGATTGGTGGCATCCTCGGCATTCTGGTGATGATCGTGGCCACGCCCCTGCTGGCGCAGGTCGCCTATCACTTTGGACCGGCCGAATTCTTTGCGCTGGCGGTGTTTGGCATGTCGATGCTGGCCTCGATCAGCGGCAATTCGATGGTCAAGAACTTCATCGGCGGGGCATTTGGTCTGATCCTGGCCACCGTGGGCACCGATCTGACCACGGGTGTCGAACGGTTCACCTTTGGCCAGCCTGACCTCTACGAAGGCATCGCCGTCGTCCAGATCATGATCGGCATTTTTGCCGGTGGTGAATTGCTGCGCCAGGCCACCCAGACCAAGGTCAAACGCGAACTTGTCGCCGACGGCGTGACAAAACTGCCCTCGCTTCAGGACTTCAAGGCGATCTGGAAAACCGTCTTGCGCGCCACCGGGATCGGCACCTTCATCGGCATCCTGCCCGCCGAGGGCGGCAAGGTTGCTGCCATGATCGCCTATAACGAGGAAATGCGCTGGTCCAAGAACAAGGATCAGTTCGGCAAAGGCGCAATCGAAGGTCTGGCCGCGCCAGAGGCCGCCAACAATGCCGCGACCGGCGGCACCATGGTGCCGACCCTTGCACTCGGCATTCCGGGCGGCGGGTCCACCGCGATCATCCTGACCGCGATGCTGATCCTGGGCCTGCGCCCCGGTCCCGCGCTCTTTGCCGAACAACCCGACCTGCTGGCCGGGATCTTCGGTGCCATGCTGGGGGCCAATATCTGTTTCCTGATCTACGGCATGGTCGGCGCCAAATTCTTCAGCCGCATCACCCTGATCCCGACAACGATCCTGTGGCCCTGTGTGATCTGCCTTGCCGCGCTTGGCGCCTTCAGCCTGCAACAAAGCATGTTCGATGTCGGCGTGATGGTGTTCTTTGCCATTCTCGGCTTCTTCCTCAACCGGCACGGGTTTGCCCCCGCACCCATCGTGATGGGCCTGATCCTGGGCGAACTGATCGAAACATCGCTGAAGCAAAGCTACCTGATCTATGACGGCAACCTCTGGGCGATCCTGCAACAGCCCATTGCGCTGGTGTTTCTTCTGCTCTCGGTGCTCGGGGTCTGTGGTCCGCTGATCGCCAAGGCAATCGGGGCCTATCGCGCCAATCAGGCCGCGCTGCTGACCGGCAACGACGAATAATTCCTGCGCCGCACCCCGTGCGGCGCAAACCCCAAATTTCAGACGAAACGGACAGGCAGATGACTGATCGACCCGTAATTTTCTCGACCCTCGGTGATGCTGGCGGCGTCGGCCCCGAGCTGGTGGCACGCACGCTGGCCCATCCCGAGATCACCCAAGGCTGCAAACGTGTCATCGTCGGCCACCGCAAGGTGTTCGACATGGGCCGCGAGGTGGCCGGGATTGACGCCGACCTGCCGACATTCGACAGCTTTCAGGATGCGGTCGACAGCCCCGAACCGGTGGTCTTTCACCACTATGACAAGCTGGAATTCGGCGACATCGCTGTCGGCGTGACCTCGGCACAGGCCGGGTTGGCCGACTATCAGATCGGCTGTTACGCCGCTGATCTGTCAAAGGCGGGCATGCTCGACGCATTTGTCTGGGCGCCGGTCAACAAGGCCTCGATCCACAAGGCGGGTTATCATTACGAAGGCTACAAGGCCGGCATCGCCGATTACATGGGCTTTACCGAACGCTCGACCGAGATGAACACCATCGGCGACCTTTGGACCACCCGCGTCACCTCGCATATCCCGATTTCACAGATCGCGGGCGAGATCACCGAAGACGCCATCCTGTCGGTCCTGCGCTATTTTGACCGCGAGCTGCGCCGCTTTGGCTATGCCAACCCCAGGATCGCCGTTTCTGGTCTGAACCCGCACAACGGCGACGAAGGGGCTTTTGGCCGCGAAGAAATCGACATCATCGGCCCCGCCATCGAAAAGGCGAAAAAGCTGCAACTCAATGTTTCGGGGCCTTACCCCGCCGACACGATCTTTTTGACGGTCAAGGAAGAGGGCCACATCGGCGTTCTGTCGATGTATCACGATCAATGCCAGATCGCGACCAAGCTGATGGGCTTCGATGATGGCGTGACCTACTTTGGCGGCATGCCCTTCATCCTCGCCACGCCGGCCCATGGCACCGCATTCGACATCGCAGGCAAGGGCGTCGCCCGTCCAAGCGCCATCATGCAGGCCCATGACCTTGCCCGCCGTGCCGCGCTGACGGCCCGTGGCCTCACCATCGACGAAGGGATTTCGGCATGAGCGACAAACCAAATATCCTGTTCATTCAGGCCGACCAGCTGACCGCTTTTGTCCTGTCGATGTACCGCGACGATGCCCAGGCCAAGACGCCGAACCTTGATGCGCTGGCGGCGGGCGGTGTGGTGATGGAAAACGCCTATTCCAACTCGCCGATCTGTTGCCCGGCGCGGGCCTCGCAATTCACCGGGCGTCAGGCCTCGACCCACGAGGTTTGGGGAAACGGTGCGGAATTCAGCTCTGAAATGCCCACAATGATGCATTTCCTGCGCTCGTCGGGCTATCGGGCGATCTGTGCGGGCAAATGCCACTTCATCGGCGCCGATCAATTGCACGGGTTCGACAAACGGCTGACCACTGACATGTATCCGGCCGGCTTTGACTGGACGATCCCATGGTCCTGGGGCCCGGTCCACCGCGAAGGCACATCGGTCAAAAAGCTTGCCGTCAGCGGCCTTTGCCGGACCAACAACCAGCTGCTTTATGATGCCGAGGTGCAGTTCCGCACATTGGAATTCTTCCGCCATGACGTGCTGGAAAACCACGATCAGCCGTGGTTCCTTCACGTATCTTACACCCAGCCGCACGAAGCCTATCAGTCGGTTCCCGAATTCTGGGAACGTTACGCAGACACCGGCATCGCCCTGCCCCGCATCCCCGAGGACGAGACGCCCCACCCCACGACCGAATGGCTGAAAATCCACCACGGTATTGACCAGTTCCCGCCGGACGAAGACACCATCCGACTGTCACGGCGCGCCTATTACGCCATGATCTCGCATCTCGATGATTATGTCGGCGAATTGATTGCCGAGCTGAAGCACCTTGGCCTGTATGACGACACGGTCATTGTCTTTACCTCGGATCATGGCGACATGCTGGGCGAACGCGGGATGTGGTTCAAGCGCAGCTTCTATCAAGGCTCGTTGCAGGTGCCGATGATCTGGCACAACCCCAAACGGATCAAACCGGGCCGGGTTGCGGAATGCGTGACATTGGCGGACCTCTGCCCGACATTCGCCGAACTGGGCGGCGCAAAAGCGGCCTCCGACGAATTCGGCAGCGACCAAAGCGCCAGTTTCCTCGGCCTGTTGATGGACACATCGGACAGCACCAAGGACGAGGCGATTGCCGAATATTACGGTCCCGGCGTCATTGAACCCTGGCTGGCAATCCGGCAGGGCGACTGGAAATATGTCTGGACCCGCAATGCGCCGGAACTTCTGTTCAACATGGCCAACGACCCCGACGAACAACACGATCTGTCCGCTGACCCGGCCCATGCCGACACCAAAGCGACCCTGAAAGATCGCCTGTTGGGACGTTACGACGTCGAGGCCGTCACCCAGCGCGCCGCCCGGTTGAAGCAGACCCGCGTCTTCCTGCAAGAGGCGCTGTCGACAAACACCGGCTATCAATGGGATTACCAACCCTTCTTTGACGCATCGCAAAGCTATGTGCGCGGCGTCAACCGCCCGTCCACGGCATGAGGCAAGAGATGACCAAGAAACCCAATATCCTGATGATCTATGCCGATCAGATGCGCTATGATTGCGCATCTTTTTCCGGCAACCCCGACGTCAAGACACCGCATCTGGACCGGCTGGCGATGGAGGGCGTCTGCTTTGACGAGGCCTTTACCTCTTATCCGCTGTGCACGCCGTTCCGCGCCTCGCTTCTGACCGGCAAATATGCGCATCAGGCAGGCCTCTATTCCAACCATTTTCCGATCAACACAGATCAACCCTCGCTCGCCCCGATCCTGAACGATCAGGGTTATAAATCGGGCTATATCGGCAAATGGCATCTTTTTGGCGGGCCAAAACCCGGGTTCGTGCCGCCGGGGCCGGATCGGATGGGGTTTGACCATTTCGTCGGCTACAATCGCGGCCATTACTACATGGATGCGATATTCTATCGTGACACGGATCAGCCCTATCGCTGCAAACGCTACGAGCCGGATTTCCAGACCGATCACACCATCGAATTCATGGAAAGCGCCCGTGCGTCGGATGACCCGTTCTTTGCCTATGTCTGCTTTGGCCCGCCGCATTTCCCGATGGACATGCCGGACAACTGGCGGAACATGTACGACCCGGAAAAGATCACATTGCCCAAGGGCACGCCCAACCCCGAACTGCAAAAGCGCCGCGCACAGGAACGCACCGCGCTGGATTTCGACGGCGACGCCAATTTCGGCGAACTGTCCAAGACCGACAAGGTTACAGGACAAGACCCCGAGATCGAGTCCGAGGCGCAGATCCGCAAATTCGTGGCCGAGTATTACGGCATGATCTCCAACGTCGATTACAACGTCGGGCGCATGTTGAACTGGCTGGATGCCCAAGGTCTGGCAGAGGATACAATTGTTATCTTCTTCTCGGATCACGGCGACATGCTGGGCCAGCACGGATCCTATTGCGGGATCAAGCGGCAGGCCTATCGCGCCTCGGCGCATGTGCCGCTTCTGATCCGCTATCCCGACCGCTTCGCCGCGGGCAAGCGGGTAAGCTCGCTGATCGACGTGGGTGTGGACACCATGCCGACGCTGCTGGAAACCTGCGGTGCCGAGGTGCCAGAGGGCGTGCAGGGCAGCAGCTACCTCTCGCTGCTCGAAGGGGCGGGTGATGACCCGATCCGCGATCATGTGCAATTCGAGTTGATGAAAGCCGATTTCGGCGGCCGCAGCGAACGCCATGTCAAACCGGAACGCGGCATTCGCACCAAGGACTGGCTCTATGTCCGCAAGCAGGATCGCCCGCTGTATCTCTTCGACCAGAATGCCGACCCGGACGAGGTGGTGAACCTTGTCAACAACCCGGCCTATGCCGAGGTTCAGGCCGAACTGGACGCCCGCGTACTCGCCAACATGCAGGACACCGGTGATGCATGGGATCTGGAAATGGATTTCCCCTCTCCGGGCTACATGTCCCATTCCGAGGGCAAGACGTTTCTTGAAAACGTCGTGAAACCCGCCGCGATCGAAGTGCCCTGATCCCCCCCAATGCGCGGCATGACCCGTGTGCGAGAGCCGATGTCCAACCTGACCGACTACCTGTCACCGCGCCGCCCATGGTTTGGCGCGGTGTCCCGGAAATCCACCCTCGCCGATGCGGCGGCGGGGTTCACCAATGCGGCCATTGTCCTGCCCCAGGGCGTGGCCTTTGCCATCATCGCGGGCCTGCCGCCCGCCTATGGGTTGTTTACCGCGATGATCCCGCCGGTGATCGCGGCGTTTTTCGGATCGTCGCGCGTCATGGTGTCGGGGCCGACCACGGCAATTTCGGCGGTGCTGTTTGCCTCGCTGTCGCAATTCGCCCCCGCCGGCACGCCGGCCTATATCGAAATGGCGCTGGCGTTGACGGTCATGGTCGGCCTTGTCCAGCTGGCCGCCGGATTGGCGCGGCTGGGGGCCTTGATCACCTTTGTCTCGCACTCGGTCATCGTCGGTTTTACCGCCGCCGCGGCCCTCTTAATCGCGGCATCCCAGCTGGCCCCGGCGCTGGGGCTTTCGGTCGAACGGGGCGGCGGCGTTGTCGAGCGTGTGTTGCGCGTCGCCGAAGCGGCGGACCAGACCAATTGGCGCGCGGTCTTGCTGTCGGTCGCGACGCTGGTGGTGCTGATCCTTGTTTCAAAACTAAGCCGCCGCTTGCCGCATTACCTGATCGCGCTGGTCGCAGGGTCGCTGATCGGTCTGGCCCTGGGCGCAGAGGCCAGCGGGATCGCGATGTTCGCCCCCCTGCCCTCGGTCACGCCCAATTTCCATTTGCCGGATTTCGCCGGTGTCCCGCTGGCCGAACTTGCCCCGGCGGCCATGGCCATCGCCTTTATCGCGCTGCTCGAAGCGGTGTCGATTGGCCGCGATTTTGCCCACCGCCGCAACGAAAAATACGACTAAATCAGGAAATCGTCGGCCAGGGCCTGTCAAACATGATTGGCGGCTTCTTTCAGTGTTACGCCGGATCGGGGTCGTTCACGCGCTCGGCGCTCAACGCCGAAAGCGGGGCCAGAACGCCGCTTGCCGCCATGTTTGCCGCCCTGTTCCTGCTGGCGCTGCTGCTTTTGCTGGCGCCCTTCATCGCCTATATCCCGGTGCCGGTCATGGCCGGAACCATCCTCTTTGTGGCCTGGCGTCTGGTGGATTTCGCCGAGATCCGACACATCCTTGATGCCCGCACCAGCGACACGGTTGTGCTCTGCCTGACCTTTCTGGCCGGGATCGCGGTCGAGCTGGAATTCGCCATTGTCGTCGGCGTCGTCACCTCGCTTTTTGCGTTTCTGCGCAAAAGCGCCTCGCCGCTGGTCGCCGTCCTGGCCCCGGCCATCACCGACGGGCGCAGAACCCTGCGCGGGGCCAAGCGATACAACCTGCCGCAATGTCCACAGATCGCCGTTCTCAGGATCGAAGGTCCGATCTACTTTGCCTCGGTCGAGGCCATCGCAAAGCGCATCGAGACAATCGAGGCCCAATTCGGGACGCGGGCACGGATTGTCCTTTATCTGCGCGGCGTCGGCTCCATCGACCTGTCCGGCGCGGATTTCCTGATAAAGCTGATCCGCAGCGCCCGCAAATCCGGCGGCGACGTGCATATCGTGGCAACCTACAAGGGCGTTTTGTCAACGCTGCGCCGCGCCCATGTGCTGGACATCCTGGGCGAAGCCAATCTGCACCTCAGCAAGGGCCAGGCCATCGCCCGCATCACAGCCCAGGCCGATGGCGACATTTGCCGCACCTGCCAATTGCGCGTGTTCGAGGAATGCAAACATTTGCCGCACCCGGAACAGGCGACAGAAGGCGGCAAAGGGTCGTGACTACACGGCCAACACCGCTGTGATACGTTCAAAAGTCTCCGACATGCGCCCTGCATAAAAATGCAAATGGGAACGGCTTTGCGACCGTTCCCATCTTCGTCTCTGACAAATCCCGTCGGCCTACTGGTCTTCGACCTTGCCCATCCGTTTGCGCGCCACCGCCATGATCGGCCCGCCCGCGATGCTCAGGAACAGCGCCACATAGATGATGACCGCAATCCAGCTTTCAAAGAACCCGATCAACGTCCCATCAGCCAAAAGATAGGACTGGCGAAACGACCGCTCCAGAATCGGACCAAGGACAAAACCGATGGTAAAGGGCGCCACGGCAAAGTTCAGCTTGCGCAGGATATAGCCGAACACCCCGACCGCGATCAAAACCCAGACGCCAAAGAGGTCATTCTTTACGCTGTAGACCCCGACAAGACACAAAAGCATCACCGTCGGCACGATGATATGCAACGGGATCATGATGATCCGCGCGGCCATGCGAATTGTGAAAAGCCCCACAAAGATCAGCACAATGTTGATAAGAAACAGGCCGACAAAGATCGCATACATCAAATCCGGCGCTTCACTGAACAGCCGCGGTCCCGGCGCAAGGCCCTGGATCAACAGCGCGCCAAGCAGGATCGCCGCCGCCGGGCTTCCCGGCACGCCAAGCGTCAGCGTGGGGATCAAGGCACCGCCAACCGTCGCATTGTTCGCGGCTTCGGGGGCCACGACGCCCTCGGGGATGCCGGTGCCGAACAGCTCTGGATGTTTCGATTTCCGCTTCGCCTCGGCATAGCCGAAAAAGGCACCAATGGCCGCCCCTTCCCCCGGCAGAATGCCAATCACCGTGCCAACGATGGACGACCGCGCCAGCGTGGCGCGCAGATCCTTCAACACCTTGAACGACGGAAAACTGGCGGCAAGGCTGGCCTTGTCGAACACCGGCGGATCCGTCTTGCGCTGTGCGTTCAGCAACAGTTCGGAAATCGCGAACACCCCGACCAGAACGGACACAAACGGCAGGCCCTCATAGAGGTTGTAACTGCCGAACAGATAGCGCTCTGCGCCGTTCAATTCGTCGATGCCCCAGGTCGTCAGCCACACCCCCATGCCCGCCGCCATCAGCCCCTTGACCGTACTTCGCCCAGCCACACGGACCACAACGATGATCCCGAAGACCGAAATCGCAAAGAACTCTCTCGGGCCGAATTTGATGGCGATGCTGGCCAGCAACGGGGCCGACAGCGCCAGCACCACGGTGGAAAACAACCCGCCAATGACCGAAGCCGTCAGCGACAGGCCCAATGCCTCGCCGCCGCGGCGGCCTTGAACATGCGATGGCCGTCTTCCACCGCCGCCGCCGCCGCCCCGGTGCCGGGAATGCCCAGCGTGATGGCCGAAACCGACCCGCCGTACATCGCCGCCGAATAGATCGCGAGCAAAAGAACAAAGGCCGGGGCCGCCTCCATATAGAGCGTGAATGGCAGCGCGATGGTGATCGCGATCGGCGCGCCAAGACCGGGCAGAATGCCGATGATCGTGCCCAGAAAAACGCCAAGAACAAGAAGCGCCAGCACAAATGGATCGGCAATCTGCGTCAGCGCGGTTAAGAATGCATCAAATCCCATAGGTCACAACGGCGTCCCGACGCCAAAGTTGAAGGCCGCCCAGACAAGGGGTCCAAAAGCGGCGAGGAAGATATAGGCGACCGGCGAACGCACCTGCATGATCGCCGCAATGCCAAGAAGCAGGACAACCGACATCGGGATGAACCCGATCCAGTCCCACAAGAAAACGCAGATCAACAAAAGCGCGACAATTGATATGACGCGCATCGCCACGGCGGGCCGGAAATCAAACGGCCTGTCGGCGTCCCCTTCGGGATCGCCGCGCAGGAAGTTGACGATATTGATAAGCGCACAAAGCGCGGTAAACCCCAGCATCATCAGCGGAAAAACCTCGGTCGGAACCTGCGCACCGGCCAATGCGCCGGGGTTTTCGAATTGCAACGCCATCTGTGCGAACACGATGCAGGCGATGATCACCACAAGGCTGAAGCCGATATTGGCAGCGCGATTGGTCATGATGTACCTCGTTGAAAAAATGTGACCCCACGCCCGTCGGGATGCCCGCAGGCCCGGGGCCACCAGGGAGGTTCGTCTATTTCTTCAGCATGCCCAGACTGTCGAGCAGCGGCGCATAGAAGGTCAGCCCGCGTTCGATATCGGCCAGCACCTCTTTGGTGCCATAGACCGGCACCAGCGTGCTCAGCCCCGCGAATTCCCGCTGAAAATCGGGGTTCTCGAACACCTGTTTGCCTGCGGCGGTCATCTTTTCGATGATCGCGGGATCGGTCCCGGCCTTGGCCGTCCAGCCGGATTTCAGCCAATTGCCCGCCGTCATACCGGGGTGCAGCTCCTCCAGCGTTTTGACACCGGGAAGGTGGGTGTCGAAATAATCCTTGCGCTCATCCAGAATGACCAGCGGCCGCAGCTCATCGGGGAACATCGCCACATGGGTGGTCTGCCCGATGGCGGCATCCGCCTGACCGCCGATCAGACCGGTCAGGGACGCCGGGATCGTCTTCATTGCGAGCATCTTGAAATTCACATCGAACTGGTTCGACAGGTTCACAGCCGACAGATGCGGCGGCGCGCCGATGTTGTTGATCCCCATCACAAGATCGGTTTCCTGCGCTGCGGCAATGAATTCATCCAGCGTGGTCCAGGGGCTGTCAGAGCGCACATAAAGCACGGTCGACCCTTGGGTGTTCATCCAGGCCGGGGCAAAATCCGTCAGCGGATCATAGGGCGCCCGCCGCACCAGCGGGGCAATCACGGTCGAGGGCGGCGCAAACCGCATCCAGGTATATCCGTCTGTGTCGCCCTTCAGAAACGACATCACGCCGGGCACATGGCCGCCGCCCGGCACATTGACGACCTTGATCGGCACGCCCAGGATCGGCTCCAGGTATTTCGCCTCAAGCCGTGTTTGCAAATCGGCGTTGCCGCCGGCGCCAAATGTGACCACCACGGTCAGCGGTTTGCTGGGCCAATCCCCCTGCGCCAGCGCGGCGGTGGCCATGCCGAACATCAGCGCAACCGTCAGCGCCAGTCGTGTCATCAGATTTTTCATCATGAGATCCTCCCTTGTGTGCCGGCCCTGCGCCAAGTCTCCGATGGCGCGCCGACGTCTCTCCCGGGGGAAGCGTACCAGCCCTTAATTCATATGAAAAATTGGAGTTTTTGGTTCCCCAATGCACAAAACGCATAGCTTTCGGGGAATCCATTGCCCAACCGGCGAATTCCACCAAATTCATTCCAAATGCGTATAGCTTTGGGCGAAATTACAATTTTCTGTCTGCAAACGAAGGCGTTACTGTCTGCCCTGCTTGGCATTTGAAAGGGGGCGCATATGGGTCAGATCATGATGATCGTCGAAAAAGGCGGCAATTGCATCAGCTGGTATGACATCGAAACCGGTACGCGGCTGCACCGTCTCGGCCTGCCGGAAATGCCGCATGAATTCGTCGCCGACGCCGACAATCGCTATGCATATGTCGGCCACTACGGCGTCCCGAATTCAAAGACACCGGGCGACCATGGGCGGTCCGTGTTCGTTGTCGACATTGCGCTTGGCGCCATCGTGCATACCTTTGCCCTTGGCGAACATGCCCGCCCGCATGGGATTCAACTGGACGAGGCCGGGCGGCTTTATGTGCTGTCCGAACAGACCGACACATTGCTTGTGTGGGAAAACCCGCGCGACTTCGGCCCGTATGACCATGCGAAACCTGTCGGCGGCGAACGTGCGCATCTGTTTGCCCTGCGCAAAAACGGGCGACAGGCGTTTTCGGTCAATCTGGTCTCTGGTGACGTCACTGCCTTTGACCCCTATGACGACGCCCCGCCTGTGTCGATCCGCACCGGTGTCAAACCCGAAGGCCGCTGGCTGCGCGACGATGAAACGCGGCTGTATATCACCAACCGGGGCAGCGATACGATTTCGGTGATCGACACCGAAAGCCTTGAGGTCGTGAACACCTTTGCCACCCCGAAAGACCCGATGCGCATCATGCATGACAGCAAGCGCAACCGCCTGATCACAATCAACAATCAGGGCCAGTCCGTTTCGTGGTTTGACGCGGCGACGGGGGCGGAACTCCACCGCCATGATGTCGGGGAACGTCCGATCACGATGCAGGCGGATGCAGACCTCAACTACCTCTATGTGCCGCATCGCATGGATCAGGTGATCCGCCTTTCGCTCGACACCTTCGAACAGGACAGGGCCTTTACCACCGAACTTTTGCCCGATGTCATGCATATCCTGCCACGGGATTTTGCCCGGCGCTGGGGCTGAAACCATCACACCGACGAGGATCAGATGACCGAAAAATCGCCTTTCGCCGCCTATGTTGCCTGCCTGAAGGGCAGCGCAATCGAGGTTTTTATCGGGGACGCCAACGCAGGCACGCTGGACCATGTGCAAACCGTCGACCTTCGGGGCAAGGGTCTGCCGCTGGCGCGGTCGCCGGATGGAAAATACCTCTATGCGTCAACCTTCGAAGAAGGGGACAGCGGCGAACAGAACTGGATCGAAACCTTTGCGATTCACCCGGAAACGCGCCGTCTGAACCGGATTGCCACCACCCCGGTGGCGGCGCGTATGGCCCATATTGCAACCGACCGGACCGGCCGGTTCCTGTTCGGCGCATCCTTTCCGTCCAGCATGATCGCGGTCTATCCGATCGGGGATCGCGGTGTTGTTCAGGATTATCCCACCGACACCATGAAAACGCCGTTCCGGGCGCATCAGATGCTGGCCGATTATTCCAATCGCTTTGTCACCGTGCCCTGCATGTTGTCGCATACCGTGCTGAACCTGACATTTGATGATCGCAGCGGCACGCTGTCGGAAAATTCGCCGCCGGCCACCTATCGCCCCAACGGCGCAGGTCCGCGGCATGTCGCCTATCACCCGAACCGGCGCTACGCCTATCTCATGAACGAAATGAACGGCGAGGTGACCGCCTATCGGATCGACGCCAAAACCGGCGGGCTGGTTAAGATCATGTCGGCCAGCTATGTGTCCGACGATCTGGACGAGGCCCCCTGGGGCGCACAAATCCATGTTTCGCCGGATGGCAAACGGCTCTTTGCCGCCGACCGGCGCGGCAGCACGCTGGCGGTGTTCGACATTGACACGCTGGGGGGGCAGATTTCCGGGCGTCGGCTTGTTCAAACCGGCAAGAACCCGCGTTGTCACGACATCACCCCGAACGGGCATTTTCTTGTCCTTGCGGCATTGGGTGACAAACAGGTCGAACTCTATGACATTCGCGATGCCAACAAAGACCCCGAAAAAGTTCTGACCCTGCCGACCAGGGACGCCCCGGCCTGGGTCGAGATCGTGGCCTGACCGGTAAACTCTTGCGGACAGGGGCGGAACATCTGGTGTAACCTGCCAATGATCCGCCATCCACATCCAGGACGAGAGACGTTTTGTGAAGAATATCAACGTTCAGCAGCTGCGCGCCTTTCATGCCCTGATGAAGATCGGGCATATGACGCGGGCGGCTGAATTCCTTCACGTCGCCCAGCCCACGATCAGCCGCCAGCTGCAACTGCTTGAGGAATCGCTGGGCTTTCGCACCTTTGATCGCAAAAGCGGCGGGCGGCTCACGCCGACCAAGGAAGGGCAGCTTCTGTTCGAACAGCTCGAAAGAACGCTGACCACGCTGGACGCCCTGCCAGAGATTTCGCGCGGCATACGACATTACGAAAGCCGCCGTTTGCGGGTCGCCGCGACGACGCCGGCCCTCAACTCGGACATACTGATCAACGCGGTTGCCGCCCTGCGCGAGGCCAATCCCCATTCGACCCTGCATCTGGAACGGGTGCGGCGGGAAAACATCGAAATGGTGGTCGCAAATGCCGAGGCCGAGATCGGATTTTGCGCGATGCCCATCGCCAATTCGGCGCTGGATGTCGTGCCTTTGGTCTCTACCCGCGCGGTGGCGGTGGTCGCGCCGTTTCACCGCCTGGCTGACAGGCCCTTTCTGTCGATTGATGATGTCCCCAGCGAGGAATTGATCCTCGCAACCACCGCCACAATCGGCGGCCGCCTGCAACGCCGCGACCACGTGGACGATGCCCCGCCCCCGCCGGTGCGGGTGCATCTGGTTTTGACCGGGCTCAGGCTGGCCGCTGCCGGGCTGGGGGTGTTGGTCTGTGATCCGCTGACCGCCACGGCCTTTCGCGCGCAAAACATCCGCATCCTGCCCTGGCGGCCGGACATTCGGATTGATTTCTGCTGCATTGTCTCAAAGGAACGTCGCGGCGGCGTTGTCCTGGATAAGCTGGTGCAACATCTGCGCCGCTCCGCCGGGGACTGGCAAACCGCCTTTGAGGCCGAATTTGGCGCGCCTACCTGATCGCGACCCAGAAAAAATTGACCGCGCCCAACAGCAACAATATCTCAAGCCAGCGCACATGCTGATCATCCGAGATCCGGCGCAAAACCGCCCGCCCCATCCAGTTGCCCGGCAGCGAAAGCAGGCCGATCATCGCCCCCAGCAGGGCCAAATCGGTCGATAGCTGCCCGGCCCCGGTGTAGGCCGTGATGCGAAAAACATGCAGCACAATGGCCGAGGCCGACATGGTAATCACCAGCGTTTCGCGCCGCAGGCCATAGTTCAGCAGAAACGGGATGACCAACAGACCGGGCCCGATGGACGCCCCGGTCAACCCGCCCCAGATGGCCCCGACAATTGCCAGATCCCGGCGGCCAACGTGAAATTTCAACCGGTCCGCGACCCGCCGCACAACCAGCGACACAAGCATGACACAGCCCAGCAGCGCCGCCACGAAACTGCCCGACAGATTGCCATAGAAACTGCCAACGATCAAAACCGCCGGCACCGCAGGCGCGATCAAGGTGATCAACGTCCGCCAGTCGATCAAGCGCGGGTTCATCAAGCTGCGCGTCGCGCCGGTGATCAGCATCGTGACGCTGAGCACCGGCATCACCGCCTTGACCCCGAGGATCGGAACAAGAACCGCCGCCATCAAAAACCCGCCCGCAATGCCCGACGCCCCATGCACAACCGACGTAAGAACAGCCCCGAGCGCAATAACAACGAGATCAAACTGGCTGAGATCCAGGGTCTCGATCATGGTGGCAAACATCTGCACAGGCCTTCAATGTGGTTTCGTGGGGCGGCCGCGCGCGGCGGCGCGGCGTTTCTTGATGCTGACGGTCTGGTCCTGCGCCACGATGGGACCGCGCCGGATACCCCAACCGATAGGGGGGCGCTGGTTGCCCGGAAACGACGCATCCGTCCCCCAGATCGCCTGATAGGTGTCGATGGCCCGGCCCATGCGCTGCAACACGACAAACCCGATCGTGAGCCCGCCCCAAATCCCGATCTGCGCGAGCCACATCCAGACATAGGCATTGGCGATCCACATCCCGGTGGTGATGCTGCCAACGGACACGACAATCGCCAGATATCCTGTTGATTTATGCACGCGCTCAAACAGGATCCGGGTGCGGGTCATCAGAAAATGGTCGCCCCCCGCCACGCCGGGGCCCTGCATGTGCGGCCCGCCGCCCGACCCTTTCAACAGCACAGCCAAAAGCTGAACACCGACAAGGGCGGCAAGGCTCCAGCCAAGCCATGCGTGCAGGCGGCCACCGGCGCTGTCGTGATCCGAAACAAGGATCAGCACCGCGCCAAGCACCATCAACACCAGACCCGCACTCGTCAGAACCCGGTGCCAGGTGAACCAGAACGGGTTCTGCACCTCGCGCGGCCAGTCCTGCCCCGGCAGAACCTTGAAAAACCGCGCGGTGATGATGCCCAGCGGCAAAAGCACGCCCCAGGCAAAAACCATGAACCGCCCATGCCAGGACAGGGCAAAGCCGACCTCGTGAATGCGCGACGGATCAATCGGGGAAAACAGAAATTCTAACATGATTGCAGATTCTTCACCTGTACCTCTGTCCTTTGGGCGACACATTTCGGACGACACACTGGCGTCGGGCATGAATGGCCACGGCCCGTCACCGTGGGCATCGCCGCACAGCGCCCGACGCGTCGTTGCGCGGCTTGCTTGCCTTGGTGTACCAAAAACCGTATACAGAATTCAAGTACGCACCCCGGATTGCCGACACCCGATACCAGATGACAAATGACTGGCCGGTCACATGACATCCTGTGATGTCCTTCCGCTGGCCGGGATAGGAGCGGTTCACCATCATGCGCCTCGTTCACATTGAAACATTGGTTGTCCTGGCCGAATGCAGCTCGATCCGGGCCGCAGCCGCGCGTTTGGGCAAGTCGCAACCGGTCATCACCGCGCGCCTGAGGGAAATGGAGGCCGACATCGGCTTTCCCCTGTTTGTGCGCACCACGCGCGGCATCACCCCGACGGAAACCGCAATGACGGTTCTGGCCCGCGCCAGATCGGTCGAGGCCGAGCGCGAAAGACTGGAACAGGAAATCGCGGGCCTGCGCGGCAAACAGACCGGCAACATCCGCGTCTGTGTCACGCCATTGGTCGCGATCAAGATCATGCCCCGCGCCATCGCTCGGTTTCAGAAATCCTTCCCCGATGTCGGCGTGACGCTGTCGGCGGATATGGAAAGCCACGCCTTGCAGCTGTTGCGGGATCGTCATTGCGACATCATCATCGGCCCCAATCCACAGGCCGCACAGGCCTCTGATCTGGTGTGCGAAGAATTGTTCAAAACCGACATCACGATCATCACCAAAAAGAATTCTCCCTATGCCACCGCCACATCGCTCAGCGCGCTGGCCGATTGCGACTGGGTCTCGCTGTGGAATTCGTCGCTGGGTCCGGGCAAGCAGTTCCTGAACCATTTCACCGAGGCCGGCCTGCCCCCTCCGCGCATACGCGCCTCGTCTGAATCGCAACTTGGCATTCTGGCTCTGGTCGAAGAGCTCGGGGCCGTGTCGACCTTTCCCGTGCGGCTGCTGGAAGAGGTCGGCCAAAACCGGGGCGTCGTGCGCGTCGCCATAAAGGAACCGATCAAACCCCTGTCCATTTCGATGGTGACCCGTGCCGGGCGGTCCCTGACCCCGGCCGGGGATGCATTGGCCGATTGCATCCGCCACCGGGTTGGCAATCTTCTCAACGAATGGAAAACCACCGGATCATAGGCCCAGCGCCCGTATCCCCGGATGATCCGGCGGGTATTTATAGATACGGTACATCCGCCCCGGCCCGCCGACATGGAAATCCAAAACGATCTCGTCATCGGCGGTGACCTCGACAATGCGCTTGTCACAGGCCTGCACCATAAGGGTGTTGCCGTTGCGCTGGCGTTGGGCGTTGCTCATGAACGGGGAATAGATGTCCTCGGCGCCGTCGGTGTTGAAGCTCCATTCAATAAACGGCCCCTCGCCCATCACGAACATCCCGTTCGCATCCCGTGGCAGGCTGATTTCAAGGATGTCGGAATAGGCGCCGGTTATCATGCCCATGCAGATCTGGCCGTAGTCTGCGCTGCCCTCTGCGCTGCGGCGCATTCCATTGTTGAACACCAGCACATCCCCCTGATGCGGCACGTCATCACGTAACCAATGCGCATCATGCTGCCAGAACAGCTCCTGATCCTCCGGGCCGCCCTGCCCCCAGGTCTGCGGGTTGCCCCACCGCCAGATCAGATCCCCGCCCCGGCCATACCGCCCGCCGGTCGATCCCGTGACCTCCTGCGCTGTGGTCGAATGATCAATCGCCCAGATCTCGCCAAAGATGGCCGAGGAAATCAGGATCACATCCTCCTTTTCATTGTAGGACACCGCATTGGTATGCAGCAATTGGCCCGAATTGAACTGAATCTCATCCAGTTGCGGCCAGTTGATGTCGATCTTTTCGGGGTGGTCGGCAGGATTGCCAAATCCGGGGGCCGTCGCATCCTGGGTCTGCACGATGTGATCAACCATGCGCCAGCACCAGACCACATCGGTGCCGCCGGTGGCGAGATCCGGTTTCAACTCATAGATCTTGTCCAGCACGATCCGGTCCCGCGCACCTTGCTGCGCCCAGCCCCGCGCGCGGGCCTGTTCCGCCGTCAGAATATCCCATGAAATGGCAAGGATATTGCCGTTTGGCATCATTTCGACATCATGGTGCAGCGCCTCCTTGCCGAATTCCAGATTTGACCATTCCCAAAGCACCTGCCCATCCGGCGCAACAATCGACACCGTTCCATTCGCACCAATCGGAAATTGCCCATCCATGGTCAGCCAGTCATGTTTGCAGGTGGTGCGCAGCAGATTGCCGTCATCCAGCAGATAGGTCACCGTCGCCTCGGGCAGGCGCTGCGGGGTGGGCCAGACATGCGCAACCTTGCCGTGCTCGTCCATCAAAAGGGTCTTGTGCGATTTTTGCACATCGCCGCGATCGCTGACCTCCTGGATCAGCAAATACCCCGGCTGAACCGCCGCCTCGCCCTGTGGTGGCAGGGGCCCGGTCATCTCCGGGGTCCGCGAAAACATCTTGGTCTGATAGGCCAGCATCTGGGACGCCGTGCCCATCGGCATCCGGTTTTCCGCGCTCTGGCTCAGATCCGGCAGGTCGTCATCCGCCGTCACATACCCGTCCTGATCGCCATCCAGCGGCGAATGCGCGCGGGCGCATCGGCAATATCGCGGGGCGTGATGACAAGATCGCCGTCAGGGTCGAGCAGACGCAGAATGCCACTGCGACGGATCATATAGGGAATGACCGTCGCCCCCCCCAATGCAGATTCCCGCAAGCACCCGTCGCTGTCTGCCATCCGGCGCAGAACCTCCGGCGCGGCGTCAATCTCGGTCGGCGAAAGCCGACCGTCGCCATCCAGATCCAGCGCCCGAAACAGGGTGCCGGCCTGCCATCGCATCTGCTTCAATGTGGCGCGTGCCGCGTCGTCGGGGGTTGGTTCAACATGTGTCATGGGATGCCCTTTTGCATCCAGACATACCCCCCCGACGCGCCAACCCGGTATCCATAAAAACCTATCGCGATAGGTTATGGCAGGATACCCCGCCCCACCCCCAACACCGTAAAAAGACCCCGAGGAACCGGCCCAACCGGCGTGTGCCATTGGGTCCAAAGGGAGGAACCCAAATGACAAAATCGCTGACACGGCGCGCCCTTGCCACAATGGCCGCCGGCGCATTTGCACTTGCGTCATTGCCCGGCGCGGCAAAGTCTCAGGACACCGAACTGCTGTTCAATGTTTTCATTCCACAAGCGGCACCCTTGTTCACCAAAGGGCTGGAACCCTGGGCCCGCGCGGTCGAGGCCGCATCGAACGGCACCCTCACGCTGACCATTCCGACATCATCGCTGGCCCCGCCGCCGCGTCTGTTCGACATTGTGCAGGACGGCGTTGCCGATATCGCCGTGGCGCCGATCTCGTTCCGCGAAAACCAGTTCGCGCTGGATCTGATCGGCTCTGTCCCGCTGATCGCCCCAACGGCCAGGGGCGCCTCGGTCGCGCTCTGGGACACCCACAAAACCTATTTTGCCGAGGCGGACAAATGGGACGATTTCGTTCTGCTGACCCTCTTCACCCTTGGCGCGCCTGCGATCATTTCGAACGCCCACCCGATCCGCTCCAAGGCCGATCTTGACGGATTCAAGGTTCTCGCCGTCGGCGATGTGAACGTGACTGTCTGGGACGCCTTGGGCGCCTCTCCGGTGTCGGGATCTGGTCAGAAACCGTTTGAAACGCTGTCCAGCGGCGTGGCGGACGGGGCGACAAACCCATTGGGCACCGCCGCCGTTCAGGGCCTTCTCGACGCCTCGAAAAGCGTCACGCTTGTGCCCGGCGGCTTTGGCGGGCGCGCGGTCTTTGCCCTGTTCATCAGCCGCGACCGGTTCGAGGATCTGCCGGAACAGGCGCAAACCGCCTTGATCAGCGCATCCGGCGCAGATGCCGCCGCCAAGTTTGGCCAGATCATGGACGACATTGATGCCTCTGGCCTGAAAAAGTTTCAGGACAAGGGCATCGAGATCATCCAAGCCTCTGACAGCTTTGTCGCCGAAATCGAAACCGCCGGGGCCTTCGCCGTGGAAGATTGGCTAAATGAGGCCAAATCCGCCGGCATTGATGGCACTGCCGCACTGGCCCATTTCAAAACAATTGCCACCCGTGACTAATCCCCCGTGACACCCCCCTGACCAACCATGTGACGATGCCACCGCGCCGAAAACGGCACCGCTGTGGCATCCTCCCCGGAAAGGCTTTTCATGAAAAACTTACCGAACACCATGCCTGTCTGGGCGGGTTTCATCAGCCGGTTTCTCAGCTACATCGCCGCAGCGTCGATTTTCAGCCTGATGGCGCTTGTCTTTCTTTCGGTCTTTTTTCGGTATGTGCTCAATTCGCCGATTGCCGCGACCGAGGATCTGATGGCCATCATGCTGGGCATTACGATCTTCACCGCATTCCCGGCAGTGACGCTGGGGCGCGGGCATATCAAGGTCGATCTGCTAGTGCCGCTGTTTGCCAAGGTATCGACCTTTGATCGCATCCGCTTGATTGCCATTGATGTCGGCATCGTGGCGATGTCCCTGTTCATGGCCAAACGGCTGTTTGATCAGGGCATGCGCTACTATCAGCGCGACACCACCAGCCTGATGATGGACTGGCCACTGTATCCCGTGGTCCTGACCTATGTCGCCTTGCTGGTCATCGGCGCCGCCCTGTTTGCGCTGCGCGCCGCGCGTGAAGCCGGCAACACCGCACATTCCGACCACGAGGATATTTCCCTATGATCGAACTCGTCATCGCCATTGTGGTCATGCTGGTGATCGCCGGCATTGGGTTTCCGCTGGGGTTTTCGCTGCTGTTTGTGGGCTATGTTGGTTTCGCATTGTCCCATCCCCGCGGGTTTGATGCCGCGGGCACGGTCGCGGGTCAGCAAATTCTCGAACTGGCGGCCAACAGCCAATTCGCGGTGCTGCCGCTGTTCATCCTGATGGGGGTTTTCGTCACCAAATCGGGGATCGCCGACAACATGTATGACACCGCCTCCAGATGGCTGGGGCATATGCGCGGCGGGCTGGCGCTGTCGACGGTCGCGGCCTGTGGCGGAATGGCGGCGATTTCCGGCTCGTCGATGGCCACCGCCGCCACCATGACAAAGGTCGCGATCCCGGCGATGCGGCGTTACAATTACGACGATGCGTTTTCGGCCGGCACCGTGGCCGCTGGCGGCACCATCGGCATTCTGATCCCGCCTTCCGGCGCGCTGATCATCTATGGGCTGCTGGCCGAGGTCGACATCGCCAAACTGTTCATGGCGGGGCTCATCCCCGGCATCATTTCGGTGGTCTTCTACCTGATCGCGATTCAGATCGTCTGCATCGTCAAACCACAATGGGCCCCCCGCGCGGCCGAGGCCAGCTGGCAGGAAAAACTGCGCTCGCTCAGCGGCATCTGGGGCATTGCCGCGCTGTTCCTTTTGATCATGGGCGGCATCTTTTTCGGCATCTTCACCGCGTCAGAGGGCGGCGGCATCGGCGCGGCGGTGCGCTGTTGATTGCAACCCTGCGCCGCCGAATGAACATCCGGGTGTTCTTTGACTCTCTGGTCGAGGCAGGCGTCACCACGGCAACGATCTTCTGTGTCGGTTTTGGCGCGCTGATGCTGAACCAATTCGTGAACATCGCGGGCGCACCACAGGAAATCCTGAGCTTCATCAGCGGTCTCGGCATCGGTCCCTGGGGCACCGTCATGGTGATCCTGTGCTGCTATGTGCTTTTGGGCATGATCATCGACGGCCCGGCCATGATCTTTCTCACCGTGCCGATCTTTGTGCCGGTGATTTCCGAACTGGCCCTGCCGATTGATCCGAACCTGAAACTGGTCTGGTGGGGCATTATCGTGGTGGTTGCGGTCGAGATCAGCCTGATCACGCCCCCCATCGGCATGAATGTCTTTGTGATTTCGTCGATGTTGCCGGACGTGGGCATCATGCGGATTTACAAGGGCGTCATTGCCTTCTTCCTGGCCGACCTCGCGCGGCTGATGCTGTTCGTATTCTCGCCGATCACCGTGCTCTGGCTGGTCAAGTTCCTCGAATAGCGGGCCAGCCACGATACCCCAAAATGAAACTGTCGTGGCGCGCCGGTCGGGCCAAGGCCCTGTCCCCCGCCCTGTCCCCCGTCCGGTCACATGCCAGAGGTTACGAATTCGTAACCTTTGGCCAACCTGCGCGCGACCGCGATCTGGTTACTCCACCTTCAAAAGGAGTGGCCATGCTGACAAAATTCCAAAGCTGTCTCGCGCTGATCGCAGTCGCGTTTGCCATATTTGCGGCTTCGGATGGAACGGCCTGGTTCCTGACCGCATCGCTGGCGACCCGCGCGCTCGGTTCCGACAGCCCGCGGCTGTTCGATCGGTCCCGCATTCACGACCTGCGCGTGGGCGAAGAATTTTCACTCCTGGCCGCAGGTGATATTGCGTCATGCGATGTCGATGGCATCGACAGGCTGCGTAGAAACATCAGCTTGGCCATGGGCCTGAAAAACACGCCGCTCCCCCCCAACAAAGGCATGGTTGTCACAACGTCGATCCTGGACCAGCACCCGGACCTGGGTGTTCTCGCGCTTGGGGATCTGGCCTATAACCGGGGCGAACCCCTCGCCTTTCAGGATTGTTATGATCCGTTCTGGGGAAGGGCAAAGGCGCGCACCTGGCCAACCCCCGGCAATCACGAATATCGCTCGCCCGGTGCATTCGGCTACTTCGACTATTGGGCAGAGCGCGCCGGCCCGGATCGAAACGGCTATTATGCCCTTCGCGCCGGCAGCTGGATCATCCTGTCACTCAACAGCGAAACAGATGCCTCGGACGGTTCTGATCAGGCCGTCTGGCTGGCGGATGTTCTGGCCGCACACCCGGACGCATGCATTGGCGCCATGTTCCACAGGCCGGCATATTCCGCCGTCGCGCGGGGCGGGTCCGAGGCCGCGAAACAGCTGTTTGCCAGGCTGGCCGACGCGGGCGCGGTCTTTGTCCTGAATGGGCACAACCACTTTCTCGAACACACGAAACCGCTGGATGCAGGGGGCACCCCCGCGACCGATGGCACCACCATCTTTGTCGCAGGCGCCGGGGGCAAGGTGTCCGGCAAACCCGTTGTCGCCAATGAACGAACGGCTGAGTTGATCACCGATACCCCCGGTGTCCTGAAGCTGGATTTTTCCAGCGATGCCGTTGGCTGGTCTTATCTTGGCGAAAACAGGATCATTCCGGGGTCCGGGGCCTTGCCCTGCCGCCGCACCCCGGCGCGCGCAACAAAAACGCTCTCTGCCCTGAAACCGCCGGTCATACCGGCGGCGACGCTTTCGCAAAATTGATCTCGACCCGCAGACCGGGATCACGATCAGACAAATGGATGGTTGCGTGGTGCAGTTCGGCAATCGCCTTGCACAGGCTCAACCCCAAGCCATTTCCGCCCGTGGTTCGGCTTTTCTCGCCACGATAAAAGCGGCGAAACACCTTTTCACGATCCTCGGGGCGCAATCCCGGACCATTGTCCGACACCGTCAGAACCGGCGCGCCGTCGATCCGCGACACGGCGATTTCGATGACCGTGTCCTTTGGCGTGTGGCGCAAGGCATTTTCGGTCAGATTGGATATAAGCTGCATCAACAGGTCAGGATCGGCCAGCATCGTCACAGGTTGGCCAAAGGTCGTCACCCGAAGCTGCTGCCCGTTCTGCTCGGCGCTGGGTTCGAAGGCGTCAAAGACGTTAACCGCAAGGTCGTTCAGATCGGTTGCCCGGAACCGTTCCCGGCGGTCGCCCGCCTCTATCTGGGCGATGCGCAACAGAGCATTGAACGTATTGATGATGTCTTCGGCCTGTTCCAGTGCCACATGCGCATCATTGGGATCAACCCGGTCCCGTGTCGCCATTCGTTCCAACCGTTGCCGAAGCCGTTGCAGCGGCGTCCGAAGGTCGTGAGCGATGTCATTGGTAATCTGCACCTGGCTTTCGATCAGGTTTTCCAGCCGCCCCAGCATCCGATTGATGCGGGTCGCAACAACCGACAGATCGTCGCCACCCTCGTCGCCATTCGGGATACGCGCGGTCAGCTCGCCTCTGGAAAAGACCTCCATCGTGCCCGAGATGACCTCAATGCGTGATCCGGTCAGCCGCCCAACCCAAACACCAACAAAAGACCCCAGCACCATGATCAGGATGAACCCGGAGACCAGTGAAATCGCCAATGCCTCCAGGACCTCGGCAATGACGTGGTTGCCGGTCCCCTGCAACAACACATAAGGCCCGATCGGGCCAGAGGTGATCCAATAGCCGGAAATTTCATCGCCGTGTTCGCCGTCGATCTCCAGGTTCTCGACCGGGAAATAGCCATTTTCGATCCGGCCCGTGACGCGCCGGATGTTGCCCGCCAGAACCCTGCCATCAGCATCGGCAAGCTGAAAGATACGCGCATTTTCGAAATTCACCCGCGTCAGCACATCAATGCTCAGCGCCAATGCGTCGACACCTTCCTCCCTCAGAACCTCTGACAGGTTCCCCCGGTCCGAATCCATCTGATCGTGCAGCCAGTCACGCACCTCGTAATTGGTGAACCAATAGGCCCCGACAAAGACAAGGGCGGACAGCAGGGAATAAAGAAATGCAAACTGAAGCGACAGCCGCCGCGACATCCGGCCAAGTTTAAACATGCATGGAATATCCCGCGCCGCGCACCGTGTGGATCAGGGGCCGGTCAAAGGGTTTGTCGACTTTGTTCCTGAGGCGGCTGATATGGGATTCTACGACATTGGTCCTTGGGTCAAAATGGAAATCCCAGACCCCCTCAAGCAGCATCGTGCGCGTGACCACCCTGTCGGCATTGCGCATGAGATAGACCAGCAGCCGGAATTCGCGGGGTTGCACCTGTATCGCCCCCCCGGCCCGTGTCACCAAATGCCGGATCAGGTCGACCTCCAGATCGGCAAGCTGCAACCTGGTTTCCTCGGTCTGCATCGGGGGGCGGCGCGCCAATGCGGTAAGACGGGCGGAAAGCTCGGAAAAGGCAAAGGGTTTGACCAGGTAATCATCCGCCCCGGCCTCCAGACCGTCAACCCGGTCGTTGATGCCGTCCATCGCGCTAAGAAACAAAACCGGCGTCCCGACACCTTCGCCACGGATGGATTTGACAAGCGACAACCCGTTAAGCCCCGGCAACATCCTGTCGATGATCATGACGTCAAATTCGCTGTCGAGCGCGCTCAGAAATCCGGTCTTGCCATCGGCCGCATGTTCAAACACATGGCCAAGTTCGGCCAGACCCGTGCAGATATAGTCAGCTGTTTCCTGGTCGTCCTCAACGATCAGCACGCGCATCATGTCCACCATTGTTTGCTGCGCCGATGTTACCGGGAAAGCCTGCGGTGCGCCACGGTCGTCAGATTACCAATCCGTATACCGCCGCCAACCCAGAGGTCAGGCGCAGCGCCCCAATTTCGGTTTATCCGGGGGAAAATGGACGGCGCTGGCCGGTGCGGTTTATCGCTTTGACGGGACGTTTCTGGCCGGGACCACATCCGCCCCTCCCGCCGCCGGGAAAGTGATCCTGACCCGCAAGCCCGGATTGTTGTCCTCAAGCGCCAATGCGCCGTCGTGCATCTCGACGATTGCCGCCACAAGGCTCAGCCCCAATCCGTTCCCCGGTGTGGTGCGGCTGTGCTCCAGCCGGTAAAGACGGCGCAGCACATTCTCCCGCTCATCCTCGGGAATGCCGGGGCCGGTGTCGCTGGCCAGAATACGGACGGTTCCGCCACCGGTCGCGACGCTGACGGTGATTGCCGCCCCTTCCGGCGTATGGCGCAGGGCGTTTTCAATCAGATTGGCAAAGACCTGCCCCAGAAGCGATTTATCGCCCCGCACATATGCCGCCCGCTCTGGCGCGTCACAGATCAGCGCATGACCGGTTTCCTCGGCCGAAGGTTCGTAAACCTCACAGAAGGTACGCGCCAGCGCCGCAACATCGACCCTTTCAAACCGCTTCTTTGGCGAACCGCCTTCGATCTGGGCGATTTGCAACAGCGCCTGAAACGTCTTTACGATGCCATCGGTTTCGATATTGGCCCGCGCCACCAGATCGGCGATTGCACCGTCCTCTCCGGCCTTGTCCTGCAACTGGTTCAGCAGGACCGAAACCCGCTGAATCGGGGTCTTCAGATCATGGGCGATGTCGGCAGACACCTGTTTCAGCGCCGAAATCTGTTGTTCCTGCACCGTCGCCATCTTGTCGATCCGGGCCCCGATCTGCGTCAGATCGTCGGCCCGCCCCGCCATCGGTGCAACGCGGGCGGCGTAATCGCCGGTTGTCAGCCGTTCAAGCGTGTCATCAATCCGGTCAAGCCGGCTGACCGTGCGTCGCGCCAGCAGAATGCCACCGCCGACCACAATAAGCGTCGTCGGGATCAGGCTGAACAGGAACACCGCCAGAAACGCCTCCTGGATGTCCTCCAACGGTTCGGCGCTGACGGCGATGGTCAGCTGCCCGCCATGCACCGCCGCGCTCAGCGCAAAGTAATTGCCATCAATATCTTCGTCATCGCGATCAAAGGACACGACCGCAAATCCGTTCTTCGTGGAAATCAGCGCCGCATTGCCAACATGAAGCCCGCCGGGCAGAACATAGCTCAGAATGCGATCCTCGGGCGAGGCTGTGCGCGACTGCGACCGCACAAAGGTCAGCACCGCCGCCGCATTGGGCAGGGATTTGAACCCCGCCATCTCCTGCTGAAGCGTCGCCCGAAGCGATTGTTCGGAATTGTCGCGGACAAGCGCATAAGTCGCCGTCAGACTGACAAGGCTGACCAATGCAAAAAGCGCCGCCATGGCCAGCGATTGGCGCAGCGGCGTCGATGTCCAGATGTCGCGTGCGGTGCCCATCGCTCAGGCCTCGATCCGATAGCCCGACCCGCGCACGGTTTCGATCAAGTCCCGGTCAAAGGGTTTGTCGACCTTGGCGCGCAGCCTGCTGATATGGGTTTCGACCACATTTGTCTGGGGGTCGAAACTGATGTCCCACACCGCCTCCAGCAGCATGGTGCGGGTCTGCACCCGGCCCTTGCGGCGCAAAAGATGTTCCAGAAGCGCGAATTCCCGCGGCAGAAGGTCGATGACCTGCCCCGCGCGCGTCACCTTGCGCCGAACAAGGTCCATTTCCAGATCGCCAGCGCGCAGGACAGTATCCTCCTGCGTGGCGCGCGGTCGCCGCGCCAGCGCCGCAACACGCGCCGAAAGCTCACCAAAGGCAAAGGGTTTCACCAGATAATCATCGCCCCCGGCGTTCAGCCCCTCGATCCGGTCATCGACCCCGCCAAGCGATGTCAGAAACAGCACCGGCGTCTGGTTTTTGGCCCCCCGCAGGGTTTTGACCAGCGCCATCCCGTCAAGACCGGGCAACATCCGGTCGACGATCAGGATGTCATAATCGGTGGTGCTGGCCTGCAAGAGCGCCTCGCGCCCGTTCTCCAAAAGGTCGACAACATGGCCTTCTTCCCGCAGCCCATCCGCGATGTAGGTGCCGGTTGTCTTGTCGTCCTCGATCACCAGGATCTTCATCTCTTGCTCCGTCACATGCCGATGGACCCACAAGGGGGCCACCGGTCTTTTGCCATGGATCTCAGAACTTTGCGACTTACTTGTCGTCGTCGCCGTCCATATCGCCATCACCGTCGCCGTCTTCATCGACCTCGACCGCCATCGACCCATCTGCCAACGTAAAGAGCACCTCCTGCTCGGACCCATCGGCCATCATGACCTCGAATTCCACAATGCCATTGCCCGGGGTATCGTCATCGAATTCGGCCTCTGTGACCGTGCCGCCGGTCTTGGTTTCGACGTCCGCCACCACGGCGGCCACTTCGGGATGGGCGGTCAGGAACTGTTGCAGTTCTTGCGCCGATCTGGCGTCCGACCCTGTCGCGGCATAGGCCAGCGTGCCGGTCAGGACAAACAGGCCGACAAGGCCAGAGGTAGCAGCGCCTGCGATCTTATTGCGTTTCATGGTCATCTCCTTGGTGTTGGGCGGGACCATCCCGCCCGATGACATTGATCTAAGGTCTCCGAATGCCGGGCGACTGACCGGTGCATTACATCTCTGTTAGGTCTGGATATGGCGCCGCGAAACCCTGAACCGCCGTTCAAACCACGATGCTGACGGGGCGATTTGCGTCAGCGACAAAAGCAAAACCGGGCAGTAAAACGCACAACGGCGGGGATGCCCCCGCCGTCTGCTTGTCGTCAGAATATGTGGCTCAGGCCGTGACAGGCCGGTCCTCAAAGCGTTCACTCTGCGCCGCCTTGGCGCGTTTTTCCGCCGCCGCGATGATCCCCGGCCCCGCCAGACGCAAGGCCAGCGCAAAAACACCCCCCAGCAAAATGGCGAAACCAACCGCCATGATCCCAAAGCCGAACCCGGCGAACACCATCACGGCCAGAAGCGCGCTTGCCAAAACTGATTTGATACGTTGCATATGTCAGATCTCCTTGTTCCTTGTGACAGGAATATGGGGCCGGACATCGGCGATGACCTGACGCTGACATTACAACGATGTTATGCGCCGGTTTCATGCAGCAGCCCCCGGATTACAAATCTGTATAGTTCCTGCGACCTCGTGTTCATCCTCGGTTCCGATATCTGCTCCACACCGCATGAACATGGAGTTCCCCTCATGTCACACCAACACGCCCCGAAACGCCGTACCCCGCTGACCGCTGCCTTGCTTGCGGCCACTGTCGCCTCGACCGGGCTTGTCGCACTGGCGCCCTCTGCCGCGCTTGCCGTTCCCGCAGGCGGCTATGCCGACCTGATCGAACAATTCAGCCCCGCTGTCGTCCTTGTCGAAGTCACCACCAAGGCCACCCCCGCCAGCGCAGAACGCGGCATGCCCAACGATGAATTCTTCAAGGAATTCCAGCGCCGCTTTGGCGATGCCATGCCCCAGATGCCACAGGTGCCGAACAGACCCGACCGTCAGGGGCTCGGCTCTGGCTTCATCATCTCGGACGACGGGTTGATCGTCACCAACAACCACGTGATTGATGGCGCGACCACCGTCACCGTCAAATTCGCGGATGGCACGGAATATGACGCCACGGTCATCGGCGCCGATCCTCTGACCGACATCGCCCTGCTCGACATCGAAGGCTCGGACCTGCCGACCGTGGCGTTTGGCTCGTCCGATGCGATGCGCGTCGGCGACGAGGTGATCGCCATGGGCAACCCATTCGGGCTGGGCGGCACGGTCACGACCGGCATTGTCTCGGCCAAGGATCGCGATATTCAATCCGGCCCCTTCGATTCCTTCATCCAGACCGACGCCGCCATCAACCGTGGCAATTCCGGCGGCCCGCTGTTCAACAACAAGGGCGAGGTGATCGGCGTCAACACCGCGATCTTTTCACCCAATGGCGCGAACGCCGGGATCGGCTTTGCCGTGCCTTCGGATCAGGTGTCCACCATCGTTGCCGACCTCAAGGACGACGGCCAGATTGATCGCGGTTGGCTGGGGGTCCAGATCAAACCGGTAAGCGAAGAGGTCGCATCGGTCCTCGGGCTGAAACCCGGTCAGGGCACGATGATCGACAAGGTCATGGAGGGCACCCCGGCGCAGAAAGCCGGCCTGAAATCCGGTGACATTGTGCTCACCTTCGATGGCACCAGGATCGAAGACGCCCGCGACCTGACCCGCTCGGTTGCGAACACCGCCCCGGACACGGCCTCAAAGATCGAGGTTCTGCGCAAGGGCGAACACCTGACGCTGGATGTCACCCTGGCCAATCGCGCCACGGCGCAGGACGCCTGACACCTGCCTTGCCGCGTCGCACACACAACAATCGCCTGCCCCGGTGCCATTCACACCGGGGCAGGTTGAATTTTTGCGACAACTGCCCCCCGCCATGCCGATGCCCCACCCGGGCCAAGGGCACGCCGTAAATAATCCCGCAACACTATTGACCTTCCAGTGAGTGGAACCATTAGATACCTTCCCAGCGACGAAGGAGATATCATGTCCACCTCATCAGAACTGCGGGTTTCCGTCCAAAACATGTCCTGCGCATCCTGCGTTGGTCGGGTCGAACGTGCGCTGGCGGCTTTGCCCGGCGTCGAAGAGGTCAGCGTCAACCTTGCATCCGAAACGGCGCAGGCGCGTGTGGATACAGACGCCCGCATCCCCGAGGTGATCGCAGCGCTGGACCGCGCGGGCTATCCGGCGCGCACCACAAGCCTCCGGTTGAACATCGCCTCGATGTCCTGTGCCTCTTGCGTCGGGCGCGTTGACAAGGCGCTGGCGGCCCTGCCCGGCGTGACCGAGGTCAATGTCAACCTCGCCTCGGAAACCGCGACCGTCACCTATGCCGAGGGCATGGTGACTCTGGCCGACCTGTTAAAGGCTGCGGCCGATGCCGGATACCCGGCGGACCCCGTCGATGCGACAACAACCGAAGACCCCGGCGCCCGCAAAGAAGGCGAGGCGCGCGATCTGGCGCGCAAGACCGCCTTTGCGGCGGCGCTGGCCCTGCCGGTGTTCCTGTTGGAAATGGGCGCCCATGTGGTGCCGGGCGTGCATGAATTGATCGGGCGCACCATCGGCCATCACACCAGCTGGCTGATCCAGTTCGTCCTGACCACCGTGGTACTGTTCTGGCCCGGGCGGCACTTTTACACCAAGGGTTTTCCCGCCCTGATAAAAGGCGCGCCCGACATGAACAGCCTCGTGGCTGTCGGCACCGGGGCGGCCTATCTGTTTTCTCTGACCGCGCTCTTTGCGCCCGGCCTGCTGCCCGAAGCCTCTCGCGCCGTCTATTTCGAAGCGGCGGCGGTGATCGTCGTGCTGATCCTGCTCGGCCGCTGGATGGAGGCCCGTGCCAAGGGCCGCACCGGGGCGGCGATCCAGAAACTTTTGGGTCTACAGGCCCGCACCGCGCATATCATGGTCGATGGCGAGCCGCAGGAGGTGCCCATCGACCGCATCGGCGCGGGCGACATCCTGATTGTCCGGCCCGGTGAACGCATTGCCGTCGACGGCGAGGTGACCCAGGGCAACGCCCATGTCGACGAAAGCATGATCACCGGCGAGCCCGTTCCCGTCGCCAAGACCACCGGCGATCCGGTCACCGGCGGCACCGTCAACGGCACCGGCAGTTTCCAGTTCCGCGCGACACGCGTTGGCGCCGACACCACGCTGGCCCAGATCATCCGCATGGTCGAACAGGCCCAGGGCGCGAAACTGCCGATCCAAGGCATGGTGGACCGGATCACCCTGTGGTTTGTGCCCGCCGTCATGGCCTTGGCCGCGCTGACCGTGCTGGTCTGGCTCGTGGTTGGCCCCGCGCCCACACTGTCCCATGCGCTGGTCGCGGGGGTATCGGTGCTGATCATCGCCTGCCCCTGTGCGATGGGGCTGGCCACGCCGACCTCGATCATGGTCGGCACCGGGCGTGCCGCCGAAATGGGCGTGCTGTTCCGCAAGGGCGATGCACTGCAACAGCTGACCTCGGTCGATGTGGTCGCGCTGGATAAAACCGGCACCGTGACCGAAGGCCGCCCCGAATTGACCGACCTTGTGCTGACCGAAGGTTTCGACCGGGCCGATGTGCTGGCGCTGGTGGCGGCGGTCGAGGCGCTGTCGGAACATCCCATCGCCGAGGCCATTGTCCGCGCCGCCAAGTCCGAAGGCTCGCCGCGCCACGACGTCGACGACTTCTCCTCGATCACCGGCTACGGCGTCCGGGCCAAGGTGGCCGGGCGTGACGTGCTGGTCGGCGCCGACCGCCTCATGACCCGCGAGGGGCTCGACATCACGCCGCTGGCCGATGCCGAACGCCGCCTTGCCGAACAAGGCCGCACCGCGCTTTTCGCCGCCATCGACGGCAGGGTCGCGGCGGTGATCGGCGTCGCCGATCCAGTGAAACCGGCCAGCGCGGCGGCGATCTCTGCACTGCATGACCTTGGCCTGAAGGTGGCGATGATCACCGGCGACAAACGCGAAACCGCGCTGGCCATTGCCCGCGAAACCGGGATCGACCACGTCATCGCCGGCGTTCTGCCCGATGGCAAGGTCGCGGCGCTGGACGAGCTGCGCGGCACCGGCCAACAGATCGCCTTTGTCGGTGATGGCATCAACGACGCCCCCGCGCTGGCCCATGCCGATGTCGGCATTGCCATCGGCACCGGCACCGATGTCGCCATCGAATCCGCCGATGTGGTGCTGATGTCGGGCGACCTGCGCGGCGTGGTCAACGCCTTCGACGTCTCTCGCCGGACCATGGCCAACATCCGCCAGAACCTGTTCTGGGCCTTCGGCTACAACGTCGCGCTGATCCCGGTGGCGGCGGGCGTGCTCTATCCCGCCTTTGGCCTGCTTCTGTCGCCGGTTCTGGCGGCGGGGGCCATGGCGCTCAGCTCGGTCTTCGTTCTGACCAATGCCCTGAGATTGCGCCGCCTGCGCCCCGTCATGGACGAGGCCTGCGCGCCACGTCCCGCCAAGGGCCAAACGCCCTCCCCCACCCCACTCGCCGCTGAATAAGGAGGATACCCCATGAATATCGGAGATGTGGCCGCCCTGTCCGGCCTGCCCGCCAAAACCATCCGCTATTACGAAGACATCGGGCTGGTGAAACCCCTGCGCAGCGCCAACGGCTATCGCAGCTTCCGCGAAAGCGATGCGCACAAGCTGGCGTTCCTGGGCCGCGCCCGCGCGCTTGGCTTTTCGATCGAGGATTGCCGCAACCTCATGGCGCTGTACGAGGACGACCACCGCGCCAGCGCCGAGGTCAAGGATATTGCAGAGCATCACCTGGAGCGGATCGACGAAAAGATTGCAGAGCTCGGGGAAATGCGCGCCACCCTCGCCCATCTGGTACATGCCTGCGCCGGCGACCACCGCCCCGATTGCCCGATCCTCGCGGACCTTGCAAAAGCGTCGAAAAATGCCCCGCAGCCAGAGACATCCACCAAGCAAACTTCGGAACAACATCCGGGGCAGCGCCCGGGACAACGGCGGATTGGCCAGCGCGGCTGATCAGACCTCCTCGAACGCCCCCGGCACCAACTCTTCCCAAAAGGCGACCATCGCGCCCACCGACAGGGCCGATCCCCAGCCCAGTCGCATGAATTCCTCGCGCTCGACGTCATCGTCCAACCGCGCGAGGAACAGCCGCTTGTCCGCGTCGCGTTGCGTCGGTGTGCGTGCCGCCACCAATTCGCGGATACGCCCCAAACGCCCGGCCCGCAAACGGCGGGCACGGTCCATCTCGGCCTCGCGCGCCTCCTCTTCCCGGCTGTTTGCCTCGGCCTGTGCCTTGCGCACCTCGGCGGCCTCGACCGCCTCTGGCGATGGCTCCGCCGCGACCTCCCCCTTGTAATCATCACGCAGCGCCGCGCTCAGATACCGCACCGGGCTTTTCACCCCATCGCGCCCCTGAAGATAGGCCAGCTTCTCGGCGACATAATCCTCGTGACCTGCTCCCCGAACCATCCCGCGTTCTGATGTTCAGTTTGCTCAGCCTTTCGAAGGAGCAAACAGAGGGGCTTGCCTTTTGGCGCTCTGGTCTTCGCACGCTTGCCGAAAACGAAAACGTGACGATCAAGGCTTCGGGATTGGGGCAAACCGACTGGAATTGGACGCCGCAATCCATGGGATCAATGGTGCGCGACATCATTGAAATCTTTGGCCCAAACCGTACCATGTTTGCCAGCAACTTCCCCGTCGACAAGGCCTACAACAGCTTTGATGCCTATTACGCGGCCTATGAGGCGGCCGTGGCGGACCTCTCTGTCGACGAGCAAAACGATCTGTTTATCGGGACTGCTGACCGTGTTTATCGACTGGGTGTGACGCGGGGCTGACGCCGCACATCCAGCCAACCCAGTTCGGAATACTTCAAAACGCCAGAGCCTGCAGTGAGACAGGGTTTGGCACCAAAATGAAAGAAATCAAATGCCGATCGAAGATACAGGAACCGACCCACGGATGCCCTATCAGTACGACAATCCGGCGGAATGTCTGCCCGATATCGTCATCCCTGATGGCATTCCCGAAGATGAGCGTGTCTGGGTTCCACAAGCCGAGAACGTCTCTTTCAGGCCGCTGATCCTTAACCGCAGCCAGGGGTATTGGATGAACCTGCTGCGCGTGCGCAAATCCGGCGTTCTGTCGCGCCACCGCCACCCACAAGCGGTACATGGTTGGGTTCTCAAGGGCCGTTGGCACTATCTTGAGCACGACTGGGAAGCGCGCGAAGGCGGGTTTGTCTACGAACCTCCCGGCGAGACGCACACGTTGATTGTGCCTGACGATGTGGAGGAAATGATCACACTGTTTCAGGTTCAGGGCGTGATGTACTACGTTGATCCCTGGGGCAAAGGCATCGGATATGAAGATGTCTTCACCAAAATAGATCTTTGCCGCAAACACTATGAGGCGGTTGGCCTCGGCGGGGATTATGTTGATCAATTCATTCGTTAGGGTGCTGAGATGATCTGGCCAGATAAGTGTTTTGAAGATGCCAATGTCCTTGTCACCGGTGCCACATCCGGCATCGGTGAGGGGATCGCGCAGGCCTTTGCACAGGCGGGTGCGCGCGTGACCGTCACGGGGGCGACCGAGGGCGAAGTAGACACGGCGCAGGGCAAACACCCTGCGTTTGATGTGCGGCAACTGGATGTGCGCGACGACGGGCAAGTGAAGGCGTTGATAGGGTCGTTCGGGCGTCTGGACCATGTGGTGAACTGTGCCGGTATTATTCGCCGCAATGATGAGCACCAACCCGAGGTCTTTGCCGATGTGGTGGATATCAACCTCACGGGCACAATGCGCGTTTGCGCCGCCGCCCGTGACCTTCTGAAAACATCGAAAGGAACCATTGTGAACATGGCTTCGATGTTGTCGTTTTTTGGCGGGGGATTGGTTCCTGCATATTCTGCATCCAAAGGTGGGATTGCCCAGCTGACCAAATCGCTTGCCATCGCCTATGCCCCCGATGGGATCCGGGTGAACGCCATTGCGCCGGGATGGATTGCGACCCCTCTGACGGCGGCGCTTCAAGCTGATGAAATTCGAAGCAAGGCCATTTTGGACCGAACGCCCTTGAACCGTTGGGGTACGCCAGAAGACATTGCTGGTGGTGCCGTCTTTCTGTCTTCTCCGATTGCCCAGTATATTACCGGTACGGTACTTCCAATCGACGGAGGATACCTTGTCACCTAACAACTGAGTTTATGGGCCGGGCTGAAACTGCCGAGGTGTGCCGCCGGGACGATTACAGCATCACTTCCCAAATTGGGGCCGCGCGACAGCTAGTTTGAAGCCCAGGAAATCAGATCGTCGAGGAACTTTTGCACATGCTCTGTCCGGTCCCGACCTTTCAGGACGATAGCCTCATAAGGTTCGCTTTTCGTCCGCAAATGAACGCTCATCGGGACAACAAGCGATGCATTGGAAAAGAACTCTGCGACATCCCCGGACAGAAGCGCAACCGCATGTGGATCGCCGCGCATCAGTGAAATTGTCGTCAGGACGGACTGTGTTTCGATCAAGGATGTCGGCAGAGGCAATCCCGCTGTCCGGTATTCTCGTTCGAGCGACAGCCGCATGGGCATGCCTTCCGTGTACACGATCCAGCGCGCTTCGGACAAATCCTCCAGCGCGACTCGTGACTTTCGTATCAACGGGTTGTCCGGGCTGGTGACGACACGCAGAATTTCATCATGAAAGGGCGTGGCGACGTAATCGTCCGGGTTTTCGCCGAAAAGGTGGCGACCAATTACAACATCCAATGCGCCCAGATCCAATTGGCGCAGCAAGGCGGCACTGGTGTCTTCCTGTATTTCAACGGTCGATTGCGGATAGGTCTGCAAATACCGTTGAAGCGTCTCCGATACATATGGCACCGCGCCCATGATTGTGCCGACGCGCAAACGCACGCCTGATCCAGAAGACAAACTGCGGAATTCCCGTTCCATGCTGCGCATTTGCGCCAGCACGTTCTTGGCATGTCGGATTGCCATATCACCGGCGACTGTGGATTTAAGTCCCCGGTTCGACCTGTGAAACAACATATGCCCGGAGGTCTCTTCGGCCTCTTGCAGGGCTTTGGTGGCGCGCGGTTGGCTCATCCCGATCTTGTCTGCCGCCTGCTTGAGCGAGCCAGTGTCGTCGATGGCAGAGATCAAAGAGAGATGCCTGAGAGACAGCTGGCGCAGGCTTTTGCTGGGCTTCGTCACGATGAGGAGTTTCCTTTTTGTTATATGCCTATCCCAACTTATCGGATTTACAAGCCGGATTCAGTCCATATTTTCGGCGACCGAAGCAATTGGGAGCCGTGATTCTGGCGCAGACGAGGCCCGGATCGCAAATCCGGCATCTCTTTTTGGAAACAGGGAGTAGCCCATGGGGCTGATCAACTACATCACCCGAGTGCAATTCGGGTTTGGCGAACTGGCCACTCTAAAGGCAGAGCTTGCCCTGGCTGGCATTCAACGCCCCTTCATTGTCACGGACAAGGGCGTGCGCGCTCTTGGCTTTCTTGACAAGATAGAAGCCGCAATCTCGACGTCGCCTGTGGGCGTCTATGACGAGACCCCTGGCAACCCAAACGAAGCAGCGGTGCGCGCCGCGTCCGAAGCTTTCACCGCATCCAATGCAGATGGTATCATTGCCATTGGTGGTGGCTCTGCTTTGGATCTGGCCAAAGGTGTCGCAATCCTGGCGGCCCATGGCGGCGAGCTTAAGACCTATGCATTGATCGAAGGCGGGCTGGAAAAGATCACCGCAAAAACCTTCCCGATGATCGCCGTTCCGACAACCTCCGGGACAGGCAGCGAGGTGGGGCGCGCGGCGATCGTCATTCTGGACGATGGCCGCAAGGTGGGTCTTTTGTCGCCCTATCTGATCCCGAAGACCGCGATCGTTGACCCGGCGCTGACCATGAGTTTGCCGCCCATGCTGACCGCGGCCACCGGGATGGACGCGATTTCGCATTGCATCGAAACCTACCTTGCCCCGTCTTTCAATCCGCCAGCGGATGGAATTGCGCTGGAAGGTTTGCGCCGCAGTTGGGCGAATATTCGCAAGGCCACTGAAACCCCCGATGACAAAGACGCACGCGGCAATATGGCCATCGCCGCAACCATGGGCGCCATGGCGTTCCAAAAGGGTCTGGGATGTGTGCACAGTCTCAGCCATGCGCTTGGCGGTATTAACCCGAAATTGCATCACGGCACACTAAACGCCGTTTTCATGCCAGCGGTCCTAAAGTTCAACAGAGCCGCGCCGACCTCGGTGTCTGAAGACAAATATGCCATCATGGCAAACGCCATGAACCTGTCCTCGGGCGATGACATCGAGATGGCCATCAAGGATATGACCGCCGCCATTGGCCTGCCCACAACACTGTCTGAAATGGGCGTCACCAAAGACCTGTTTGACCGGATCATTACAGGTGCGCTGGCGGATCACAGCCACAAGACAAATCCAATAGATGCCAGCGCCGATGACTACATGGCGATGCTGGAAGACTCCTACTGAAGCGGAAAGAGAAAGCAAGATATGACATTCACACCTCATGGAAAACATCTTATCGCCGGCGCATGGGTCGCCAATGATGCCACGTTTGACAGCAGCCCGGCCCATGGCCCCTCTCACGCGTTTTCGGTCGGCACGGTCGAATTGGTGGACCAGGCCTGTCAAGCGGCTGAGGATGCGTTTCTCAGCTATGGAAACAGCACGCGCGAAGAACGCGCCGTATTTCTGGAGGCCATTGCAGACGAAATCGACGCGCGCGGCGACGCGATTACCGAGATAGGAACACAGGAAACCGGTTTGCCGGAGGCGCGCCTGCAAGGCGAACGCGGAAGAACCGTTGGCCAGTTGCGCTTGTTCGCATCGCATATCCGCGATGGCGCCTATCTGGACAAACGCCATGATGATGCGCTGCCGGATCGCGCGCCCCTGCCGCGTCCCGACCTGAAGATGGTGCAGCGGCCCATAGGTCCAGTGGCCGTGTTCGGCGCATCCAACTTTCCTCTGGCGTTCTCCACCGCTGGTGGCGACACCGCCGCCGGGCTCGCAGCGGGCTGCCCTGTCGTGGTCAAAGGCCATTCGGCCCACCCCGGCACGGGCGAGATTGTGGCCGAGGCGATCCACGCAGCCATTCAGAAGACCGGCCAGCATCCGGGCGTCTTCAGCCTGATTCAGGGCGGCAAGCGTGACGTCGGGACCAGTCTGGTGCAACATCCGCTGATCAAGGCGGTGGGTTTCACTGGCTCGCTCGGTGGTGGTCGCGCTCTGTTTGATCTCTGCGCTCAGCGGCCCGAGCCTATCCCTTTCTTCGGGGAATTGGGCAGCGTTAACCCGATGTTTGTGCTGCCAGAGGCGACCAAAGCCCGCGGTGAAGCCATCGGTACCGGCTGGGCCGGGTCGCTGACCATGGGCGCGGGCCAGTTCTGTACAAATCCCGGCATTGCCGTGATTCAGAAGGGCGCGGAAGGTGACGCTATTGTCGCTGCGGCCAAAGCCGCATTGGAGGCGGTTGCCGCCCAGACCATGCTGACGGATGGCATTGCGCAAGCCTACCAAGACGGAAAATCCCGCTTTGAGGGCCGCAACGCCGTGAAGCCGGTGCTGACCAACACTGATGAAGGTCGGAACGCCTCGCCGAACCTCTACGAGACGGACGCGCAAAACTATCTTCAGGACCATGCGTTGGGAGAAGAGGTTTTTGGCCCATTGGGTCTTGTGGTCCGGGTCTCTGACGTTGAAGAGATGCAGGAACTGGCCAAAGGCTTCGAAGGCCAGCTGACCATGACATTGCACATGGATAAGGGCGACATCGAGGCCGCCAAGCCACTGGTCCCGATCATCGAACGCAAAGCCGGACGCTTGCTGGTCAATGGCTTCCCGACCGGGGTCGAGGTCGCGGATGCAATGGTTCATGGCGGCCCCTATCCCGCCTCGACAAACTTCGGGGCGACGTCCGTCGGAACCCTGGCGATCCGACGCTTCCTGCGCCCGGTCAGCTATCAAAACTTCCCGGACGCCCTTCTGCCGGAAGCTTTCTAAGAACCGCCGGTCAGATTTCTTCCAGCTGGCCGAAGCGCCCTGTCCAACGGACAGGGCGCATTTTACATTTGGCGAGCAGAAATCGGCGGCTTCAGCCCGGCGAATACACACAGCTGCTCGCCTAGGTCGTTGCGCCAGAGACCTTGCGATACCCCCCTAACCGGGCCGTTACAGGTCCAGAACGCCATTTCTAGGAGTCGGGCACAGACACGACCAATGCCCCCCGGTCCGTCAGATCGAAAGTGCCAGCCCCCCGGTCGGTGCCGTCCAGCCAAAGCGGCCTGCCCTCGACCGGCGCGCCATCAATGGAGATCCGGCAGGTCTGCGGGCGGTTTGTGGGGTTGATGCACCAGACATATCTGGCGCTTTCCGACCGGTGTAGCCGCGTGATCACGGCGCTGTTGGTGCAGGTGACATTGGCTGTGACCCCTGCCCAATCGCAGACGAAATCCCACCAGCCGGGGGCACCTGACCCGCCCGTTTCTTTGGCCTGGAAATCCGCCGCCGACAGATGCGATCCCACCAAAAGCGTGCGACCCGCCCCATGTGTATTGGCCACGATGGCGGCTTTGCCATCGGGAAACCGCGCCAGAACTTCGGCCTCGGGCGCATCATAGGCTTGCCGAAACCCGCCACAGGTCATGCGCGTGCCATTCAATTCGAAATGCGCGTGGTCGGCAATGTCGGGCATGAACTCCACCTCGACCTCGCGCGCGCCGAACATCTGATCCAGACCGAAGTTCGGTTGATGCACGCCCACCCGACCATGATCGCCGAAATAGGCCGGGCAAGCCTCGGAAATCAGGGTGCCACCCGCAGCGACCCAATCGCGAATGCGCTCGGCCACCGCGCGAGGCCACATAACGGGGTATGGCGCATAGATCACGTCGTACCCGTCCATGTCATCGGGATGCACCCAATCCGGTTGCAAACCCGCGTCCATGAACCCGCGATAGGCCCCCCACATTGCCTCTTGAAAGGTCTTGAACTGACCCTCGGCCGACAACAGGCTGTCAAACATCTGTGTCTCATCCGCGAACAGCAGGCCGACCTCGCCGCGCATCGGTTTTGCGGCCATTGCATCGGCTTGTTCTGGCGCGTTTGTCCATTGCGCAATGCTGGCGGCCATGTCGGACCGTTCGGTCCGGCTGCCGTCCATGCCATAGCTGCCGAACGCCCCGAACAACGGCCCATCCAGAAGCGGGCGATACCGCAGATTCATCATCCCCCGTGCCCCAGCGGCAAAAGAGGCCAATGACCACAGGCGAATGTCGGCTGGTTCTGCGACGCGGGCATCGTCCTTGTCACGGCCCATGACCTGCGGCTGCATCCAGAGCGGCCCACCCTGACGCTCGGCATGCCAGAACGGTTTGCCACGTGACGCGCCACGGATCAAATCCCCGGCAAAGAAGTTGCGCCAGGCCTGATTGCCCTTGCGCGCCGCAATCCAGGTATAGCCGTAGATATCCACCTGACTGGCCGCGCGCCAATCGTCACAGCCATGCCGACCCAGCGCAGTCACAGCCCCGGCAATCCCGTGCGAGATGATCTTGGCATGCGGATCGACGGCACGAATCGTGGCGATCTTGTCCTCTACATGATCATAGAAGTTGTCCCGACGAAACCGAAGCCAATCATAGCATTCGGCATAGGGTTGGACCTGCCGTGGCGGCATGATGTCGTCCCATTCGGCATAGGAATAACGGTGCCAGACCTCGGCCAGGGCATCGAGGGATCCGTATTTCTCTTGCAACCAGACACGGAATGCCGCGGCAGTGGCGTCCGAGAAATCGAAATCCGGCTGATAGTTGACTTCGTTGTTCACGTCATAGCCGTAGAGCCCGGGATGATCCTTGTACCGGGTGGCCAGGGTCGTAAGGAACTCCATCACCGCTTCATGCACTTCGGGTGCATTCAGCGTAAGCGCGCCCGCCCCGCCCAGACCCTGCCCGAAACCGCCCACCGCCACCGACGGGCTGAGGGTCGAGGCCATGTATTTACCGTCAATGCTGACCTGGCGGTGCTGCGCATATTTGCGTTGCAGCCAATCCGGCGCGGCCATGGTGAATTCGGCGATCACTGTCGCCATGTTGTTTTCTGCCGCCAGATCCAGCTGACGGTCGCAATCGTCCCAGTCAAAGACGCCAGGCTTGCGCTCGATCGCGGACCACATGAACCAGTGGCGAAAGGTGTTCAACCCATCCTGTGACGCAATACCATAGTCGCGCGACCAGTCTTCGCGCGGCGGATTGGATTTGCGGAAATAGACGGCTCCGAACGGGATTTGCGGTGTCTTGGCGGTCATCTTCTATCCTTGGTTTGGGCAAAGGGTTCCCCAGCGGTGCGGCCAAAGCGCCGAACCGAGAGCGAGCCCCCCGCCGTTTCGTTGTGTTGTCAGCCGCGCCCGGACAGCGCGTGCAGCGTTCGGATCATTCCCGAATGGTCAAGATCGCCATCGCCACGCCCGACGGCTGCGTTCATCATGCCCTGCACATTGGCGGTGTTGGGCAGCATCAGATCCAGTGCCTTGGCCGCTTCAACGGCAAGCGTCATGTCCTTGCGGTGCAGCCGAATGCGGAAACCCGGATCGAATGTCTGGTTGATCATGCGTTCGCCGTGCACTTGCAGGATCGTGCTGTCGGCAAAACCGCCCAACAGCGCGGCGCGCACCTTGGCTGGATCCGCCCCCGCCGCTTCGGCCAAGGTCAGCGCCTCGGCCACCGCCTGAATGTTCAGGCCAACAATGATTTGATTGCAGACCTTGGCGGTCTGCCCATCGCCGGCCGGGCCCACATGGGTGATGCGTTTGCCCAGTGTTTCCAGAATGGGCATCGCGCGGTCCATCGCGGCGTCAGATCCGCCGCACATGATCGACAGGCTGGCGGTTTCGGCCCCCTTTTGACCGCCGGAAACTGGCGCATCCACCCATAGACCGCCTGCCGCCTCAACTCTTTCGGCAAAGCCCACCGTTGCAACGGGCGAGATGGAGCTCATGTCGATCACAAGCGCGCCCTGCGACAGCTCTGCAACCACACCGTTTGCGCCAAACAGCACCTCTTCGACGTGTTCGGTTTCCGGCAGCATCAATATCACGACCTCTGCTTCGCGGGCGGCATCAGCGGCGTTTGCCGCCTCACGCGCGCCCGCGTCGATCAGAAATCGCGATGCTTCCTTGACCCGCGACACCGCGACCTCATGACCCGCATCAATCAAGTGTTTCGCCATGGGCCGTCCCATGACCCCAAGGCCGATAAATCCGATCTTCACGCTGTTGCTCCTGTCATGTGGTTGATCCATCCCAGTCCCTCGGTCGTGCCGGACCGTGGCGCATATTCGCAGCCCACCCAGCCGTCGTAGCCAAGCGCATCCAGCCGCTGAAAGAGGAAGGGATGATTGATTTCGCCCGTGCCAGGTTCGTGTCGGCCGGGGGTGTCGGCGATTTGGACGTGGGCGATGCGCGGTTGCAGTCGCTCAAACGTCGGAATCAGATCACCCTGCATGATCTGCATATGAAAGAAGTCGTATTGCAGCCACAGGTTTGGACTGCCGACGGCGGCGGCGATCCGTTCCCATTGGTCAGTGGTTGAAATTGCAAAGCCCGGAATGGTGCGGGTGTTCACCGGCTCGACCAACAGGCGAATGCCAGCCTCGGCAAGATGATCAGCGGCAAATTTCAGGTTCTCGACCAAAACCGCTTCGCAGGCGGCCTTTGCCCCGGCAGGCACGATACCAGACAAACAATTGATCTGTGTACAGCCAATGGCGCGGCCATAGGTGATGGCGCGGGCGACACCCGCTTGAAACTCTTCTTCGCGCCCCGGCAGCGCGGCAATGCCACGTTCACCCCCGGCCCAATCACCCGACGGCAGATTGAACAGCGCCTGATGCAAACCGTTGTCAGCCAGCGCCTTGGCCACGGCATCCGGGGTTTCATCGTAAGGACCAAGGTATTCAACGGCCTTGAAGCCATCATCGGCAGCCGCGCCAAAACGGTCTAGAAAGCCATATTCACTGTAGAGCATGGAAAGATTGGCGGAAAATCTGGGCATAATATCCTCTTGTCAGCTGGCAAACCGAATACGGCTTGCCATGCGTTTGTTGCGGGGATCCGGATTGGGCACCGCCGAAATCAGCGACTGGGTATAGTCGTGCTGCGGATCGGTAATGATCTGTTCGGCGGTGCCGGTTTCAACGATCTTGCCGCGATGCATCACCGCGACCCGATCACAGAAATAGCGCACGACAGAAATGTCGTGGGCGATGAACACAAAGGACAGGTTCAGCCGCTTTTGCAGATCAAGCAGCAGATCAAGGATCTGCGCTCTGATCGACACATCAAGCGCGCTGGTCGCCTCATCCGCGATGATGATTTCAGGGTCAAGCGCAAGCGCCCGGGCAATCCCGATCCGCTGGCGCTGACCGCCGGAAAAGGCGTGCGGATACCGCTCCATCGCGTCGCGTGGCAGGCCCACCATGTCCAGCAATTCCGCTACCCGGTCTTCCAGCGCGGACCCGCTGGCCAACCCGGCCACGATCAGCGGATCGCCAACAACCTGTTTCACCGTCATACGCGGATTGAGCGACGCAAAGGGATCCTGAAACACCAAGCGCACAGCGCGGCGATACCCCTTGAGCGCCTCTTTCGGCATCGCGGTCACGTCACGTTCCGCCGCGTCGCCATTGCCCGCACCCGGCCGCCAGATCACTTTGCCTGTACTGGGTTCGACAATGCGCAGCAGCATCTTGCCCAGCGTCGTCTTGCCGGATCCGCTTTCCCCTACAATGCCAAGGTTTTCGCCCGGCCAGAGATCCAGGCTGACGCCGTCGACTGCGGTGATCCCCCACTTTTTCTTGCCCCGCCAGGTGGCCTCGCCAAAGTATTTGCTGACCTCCTTGGCCGACAAAAGCGGCGGCCCGTCCATTGGCGGCGGCGGTCGGTTGTGCCCGGTTTCCAGCCGCATGGTCGCGTCGATCAATCTGCGGGTATAGGCCGTCTGCGGATCGTGAAAAATCGCATCTGTCGGCCCCTGTTCGACAATCCGGCCAAACCGCATGACGGCCACATCATCGGCCATTTCCGCAACCAGACCCAGATCATGGGTGATCAACATCATCGCCATGCCACGCTGATGTTGCAGCCGCGCAATCAGATCCATGATCTCGGCCTGTGTGGTCACATCCAGCGCCGTCGTCGGTTCATCCGCGATCAAAACCTCTGGGTCACAGGCCAGCGCCATGGCGATCATCGCCCGTTGCCGCATGCCGCCGGAAAACTCAAAGGTATAGCGGTCAGCCATCTGTTCCGGTTGTGCGATTTCAACCTGACGCAACAGATTGACCGTCTCGGCCTTGGCCTCGGCAACCGTCATTTTGCGGTGCAGGCGCAGGGATTCCACAATCTGCGCCCCGATGGTGCGCACCGGCGAAAGCGACGACATCGGCTCCTGAAAGATCAGACCAATGCGTTTTCCGCGAATGGCCCGCACTTCGCGGCTGTTTTCGCCCATTTCATCCACGCGCAAGGGCGCGTCGGGGCCAAACAGCGTGATCTCGCCCGATGTGACCTGCGCCGGGGCGTCAATGATCCGCAAAAGCGCCCGCGCGGTGACGGATTTTCCCGATCCGCTTTCCCCGACCAGCGCCAGCGTGCGGCCCTTGACCAAGTCAAAGCTGACATCGCGCACCGCATGCAGAATGTGCGACCGCAAGTGATAATCGACACTCAGATTGCGTACCGTAAGGGCCAGATCGTCTGCGGCCGTGTGTTCATGTATATTGGCTGTCTGTTGCATCAGTGACCATAGGGATCGGCGGCATCGCGCAACCCGTCTCCGAGAAAGTTGAAGGACAGAACCGACACCACGACCGCAAGGCAGGGCCAAATCAACAGCCAGGGTGCGGTGGCGACGGTGCGGATATTCTGGGCGTCCTGAAGCAGCACACCCCAGCTGACAACCGGGGCTTTCAGCCCGATTCCCAGAAAGCTGAGCGCGGTTTCCGCCACGATCATTGTCGGGATCGCCAGCGTCACAACCGCAAGGATATGCGAGGTCAGCGACGGCAGGATATGGCGAAAGATCACTCGGCGCTGGCTGGAACCATCCAGCGTGGCGGCGGTCACGAAATCCTCGCCTTTGAGGGCAAAGAACCTTCCCCGCACCTCTCGGGCCAACCCGGTCCAGGCCAGCAGCGACACGATCAGCGTTATCACGAAATAGACCTTGAGCGGCGACCAGGTGATCGGAATGGCCGCTGCCAGACCCAGCCAAAGCGGGATGGTCGGCATGGCCGAGATGATTTCGATCAACCGTTGGACCGACAGATCGACCCAACCACCATAAAACCCTGACAAAGCCCCCAGAACGGTGCCGATGATCAGGCTCGACGCCACCCCGATCAACCCGATCGACATCGACACCCGCGTGCCATAGATCACCCGGCTCAGCAGATCACGCCCAAGACTGTCGGTGCCCAACAGGTTCATCGGGTCGCGTTTGTTGATCGCCCCAAGGAGCCGACGCTCCATCTCGAACACCCCCCACATTTTATAGGGTTCGCCCTTCACGAAGAAACCAACCGGCACGATCTTGTCGGGGTCGATGGTGAAGCTACGGCGCAGGCTTTCGGGGTCAACCGACATTGCATAGCCTTTGACATGCAGTTGAAACCGGCGGTTGCCCTCCGCATCCTCGACAAAGAAGGCAAGACTTTGCGGCGGCGCATAGGTAAAGCGCGGCTGCGCCTTGGACGGAATTGTCGGGGCCAGAAACTCGGCAAACAGCCCGACGAAATAGAACAGCAGGACAATGATGCCCGCCACCACCGCGACCTTGTTGGCAAAGAACCGGGCGCGGATCAGCTGCCATTGGCTGGCGACCGCGATCTTGTCGGGGTCGTCGCCGGGTTTCAGGGGCGAAATTGCCGGGCCGGTTTCTTCGGCCAGATCGTCATAATGCGATACAAGGGTCATGGGACGCTCCTCAGGTGAACCGGATGCGGGGATCGAGCGCCGCAAGAAGTAGGTCGGAAATCAACATCCCGATCAGGGTCAGAATGCCCATCAACAGAATGAAACTGCCCGCCAGATACATGTCCTGTGCCACCAGCGCGCGCAGCAGCAGCGGTCCGGCGGTGGGCAGGTTCAACACGATGGCGGTAATCGTCACGCCGGAAATCAACTGCGGCAGAACCCAGCCAATGGCCGACACAAACGGGTTCAGCGCGATGCGCAGCGGATAGCGCATGATGACCTGATGCTCTGGCAAACCCTTGGCGCGGGCAGTGATGACATAGGGTTTTGACAGCTCGTCCGTCAGATTGGCGCGCAGAATGCGGATCAGCGATGCGGTGCCCGAGGTGCCAATCACCACAACCGGAATCCACAGGTGTTTCAGCAAATCCCAGAACTTGGCAAGGCTGGCAGGGGCACCGACAAACTCTGGCGAATACAATCCGCCAACGCTTTGCCCCATGTATTTATACCCCACGTACATCAACGTCAGCGCAAGAATGAAGTTGGGGATCGCAAGACCCAAAAAGCCAAACAACGTGAACACATGATCGCCAATCGAATGGCGACGCACAGCGGAATAGACACCGATGGGCAGCGATACGATCCAGACGAATAACAGAGACGCCATGGACACCGCCAATGTCGCGCCCATCCGGTCCCAGATCAGCTCGCTGACCGGGCGGCCCCATTCGAAGGAATAGCCGAAATCGCCGCGCAGCAAGATGCCGGTGATCCATTTGAAATATTGCACGATCATCGGCTCATCCAGACCGTAAAGTGCGCGAATGCGGCGCACCTCGTCGGGGTGCATGTCCTGGCCGCTGTCCGACATCGACGCGATGACGGACGTCAGGTAATCGCCCGGCGGCAACTGTATGATGAAAAACGCAATAAAGGATATGCCGATCATCGTCGGGATCATCAGCACAATTCGTTTCAGGACGTACCCAAACATAGTTCAGCTCCAGTCTATCGACACGACTTCTGCCAGTGCGATGCGCGGCACCGTGACATGCGCGATTCCCGCCGCGATACGCACGTTGGCATCTTGGCCCGCGACAGCCAGCCGGGCACTGGCACCGCTGACCCCTTTGGGCAGGCGTGCGCGCAGTGTGATGTCTTCAACGGGCCAGATGTCGCGGATTGGCCCCTTCATCATCATCGGATTGGTCAGGTTTGTCATCAGCGCAAGCACGCCGTTTTCGGTCGTGCGCACCGCCAGATCAATCACGCCTTTGCCGGTGACGTCCAGCATCGGCGCGGTGCCCAGCGTCCAGCGCACAACGTTTTCGATCAGTATCTTGTGGTCTTCGGCAAACACGTCATTGAACGTGGCCCCGATGTTCCACGGAATATGCACCGTACGCCCGCCAGACGCATGTTCGCGGGTGATGATCGCCGGGCCATGCGGTTCCTCGCGCGGGTAAACCTCTTCCATCGGAAGATCGGGGAAATCGGGAACGTAAAGCACGGGCGCGCCGGTATCGGCCTCGACGGTCACATCGGTCAGCCGGGTGCCGCCGATAATCCGTTTTGCCGGTCCAAATCCCTGACAGATCGCATGATCGGTGTCGGCAAAGGCAACATAGGTGTTTTTCAGCGGGCCGCGCGGGCCCTTGGCAAGATGGCTGCCCAGCACATCGGCCAGACCGAAATCGTCGCGCGGGGTGCCGTCCTGGTCACAGGTGGCCGAGGCCCCCATCACCACCAGATTGCCGCCACGCCCGACCCAATCCGATAGCAGCGCACATTGCGCATCAGACAGGCATACGGCGTTGGGCAGGATAATCAGGCGGAATTGATCCAGCAGTTCGGCGCTCATCGCATGGTCAGAGATGAATTCAAACGGCAGACCGGATTCGATAAGCGCATGATCCACGCCCAATTCGTCTGCTTCGGCGGCGGCGCGATCATTCCAATCATAGTGGCGTAGGGTCGTGGTGGCATCAAGCACGGCGATTTCCGTGGCAGTAGACGATGCGGTCAAAAGCGGCTCTACCTTGGCATGCAGATCGAATGCATCGGCCACCGGCGCGATCCAGCGTTCATCCGGCACAACCCCGTTAAACTTGGTGAACCATGGCAACATGCCATGCATCGCGCCATCGGTGATCCAGCTTTCGATCTCTGGCCCAGTGGTGACGCTATCCTTCCACCGGTTGCGATGATCCTCTGGCCCGACCGAGGTGATCAGGATGACGGGCCGTTCGCGGAATGTGGCGCGCATTCGTTTGGCGTTGCGGCCAGCTTTCCAAATCGCTTCTGTCCCGTCGCGGCCCTGATGGTCAACCACGAGGAAAGGACAATGCTTTTCAATCAGCGACAGCTCAAACTCCATCAGCGATGCACCGCCCATGTTGGGGATGAAGCTGGCGTTGGGTTTGATCGCCTTGACCGCCTCGTCCCATTCCACAACCATTTGGGTCAGCTTGCTGCGGCGCCATTTGGACCATGCGCGCCACGCCGGATCGGCGGTGTCGGTGCTGCGCGGCAGGTCGAAACCGGTGGTCGCGGCGAAATCGGTTGTACAAGACTTGCAATAGCAGATGCCATGCCCCTGCCAGCGGTTGGCGAACACCGCATCAATGTCATAATCCCGCACCAGTTCGCGGACAATTTCCGGCATGTAATCCCGGTTATAGCTGCCATAGGCACAGGTCACCCAGACATCGGGATAGGCCCAGTGGCGCCGCGGGTTGCCATCGGCATCGACGGCCACCCATTCGGGATGCGCATCCGCGGCCTCTTGGTGGATCGCATGCGGATCGACACGCGCCATGACATGCATCCCCAACCCGCGTGCGCCGTCCACCAGTTGGCCAAACGGATCGCTGTCGCCCAGATATTTACTGACGTAATGCAGCGGCACCTTGGACGGATAATAGGCGATATAGCCCCCCGCAGACAGACAGGTCGCGTTGGATTTCGTGCGTTTGAAAATGTCGATCCACTGCTCTGGATCAAACTTGATCGGGTCATCCTCGGCCAATGTGAGCTGGGTCCAACGGGTCGCGCTGCGATACCAATGTGGGGTTCTGAGCGTAGTTTCTGTATCTTTTCGCGCGTTGAACATGGACAGACCTTTGGTATGCGGCAGAGAACCCCTGCCGGTGATTTTGGAAAATTGAAGAAAAGGAGGTGAGCGGGGGAGGACCGCTCACCAGTTTGTCGTCAAGTCGACGACTTGAAGAACTGCTCTGGACGCGCCGGACCGGGGGTCGGCCAGCCAAAACTGTTTGGCATGACGTCCATCGTGTTCACCATGTCGTTCTTGACGATACCGTAGCCATCCGGCGGCAGGCTGACCCCAAAGACCAGAAACTGATCCGCCGCATTGTTCAGCATCTGACCGAACAATTCCTTTTGCATATCGGGATCGCCCGTCGACAGCAGTTTGCGATACAATTCCTGCTGCGCCTTGATTTCGGCGGGCGGTTCCTCGGCATCGCTTGCGGTCGGGTCGATATAGTAACGTGCCCAGCCCGGTGCATAGATCGAGTTTGACGAAAACGGCACCAAGTAACGCGGGTCAATCATTGCAGCGATCCCGGCATTGGCGCCGAACTGGTGGGCCGAGGCGTCAAAATCCCGGCCATTGCGCACTCGGGTTTCCCAAAGCGACCGGTCCATCGTGCGGATTTGGGCATCAATTCCGACGTCCTGGAACATCGGCAGCGCCAGTTCGAACATGTCAAGAAAGGTCGTGCGCACCTGGTCAATTTCAAAGATAATCGAAAGACGACGGCCCTCGGCGTCCAGACGATAGCCTTCACTGTCACGTTCGGGCACGAGGGTATCAAGGATCTCGTTCGCCCGATCCGGATCATATTCGGTGTGCTGTTTGGCCAGCCGTTCGTTATATAGCGGATCATTTTCGCTGATCGACGGCTGCGCGGGGCTGCCCTGCCCGACAAAGACCGCATCAATTAATGCCTGACGGTCGATGGCAATCGAAAGCGCCTCGCGGAAGTCGCGTTTGTTGAACAAGTCGCGCTTGGTGGCGTCGGTGTGGTTCAGGTTAAGCTGAAATACCATGACATTAGCGGCGCTTTCTTTCAGCGTATAAAAGTCATAATCGCCGTCTGCTTTTCCGTCGAACAGGACGGGTTTGTTAGTTGGGGTGCCAATATATTGATCCATAAGATCAACTTCACCCTGCAGCGCCTTCAGCAACAGAACCTCTGGGTCGGCGACCATCTGGTACATTACCTTGTCAAAATATGGCAGCTGGGTGCCTTCGGTATCGACCTTGAAATAGTAATCGTTGCGCACGGCGATGGCGCGTTCGGTGTCTTCGCCGGGGGCCGAGGTAAAGGCCCATGCGTTCAATGTTGGACGGTTGGAATTTTGAAAGAAAACATTGTCCTGATGCAGCCCATGTTCCCGCTGGAACAAAGCAACCCAGCTGTCGAACCCGCGCTCCTGCGCCAGCTTGTCGGCGTCGGGGTTATACTTGGCGTGGAATTGCTTGAGATAGGCCGAAGGCGCGCGGGTCAGCTGATCGAACTGTGCCCATGCAAGGTTCTGAAGGAAAAACCCGTTGGGTTCCGAAAAGGTGACGCTGAATGTGGTCTCGTCAATCACGTCCAGCTTGCCGATCTCGCCGCCGGTCGACCAATAGCTTTGGTTGGACAATGTTATTTCCGGGTCAAGCAGAAGGTCCTCATACCAGAACCGGATATCTTCGGTGGTATAGGCTGTGCCGTCGGACCATTTGTGACCCTTGCGCAGATTGAAGGTATAGGTCCTGGAATCTGCGCTGACCTCCCAGCTTTCGGCGACGTTTGCTTCGATTTTCGTCCAGGCAGGGTCAAATCGGACAAGCGGTTCGTATCCCTGATACCGCACCAGCATCGACAGCGATCCGCCACCCACAAGCGCATGGTTCCATGTCCCGCCCCGTTTCCCGGGTCGGTCGGTTGGCGTGATCACAAGCGGGTTTTCCGGCAACCGCTCATTTAGCGGGGGCAGATCCTGCGCAAATGCGGCCGCTGCGGGAAACAACACCCCTGATGTTCCCGCGCCAACCAGCGCGCTTGCCGTGGATAGAAAGTGACGTCTTGTCAGACTTTGCATGGTTTTCCTCCTTGGTGGCGTTTTTTGTTCTTGTGTGACTTATTCTTGCTTTTCACCAAACGTTAGGTAAAGAGTTAGGCTAGATTTTCTTTCGATCTGACGAAGATTTTTCAAATAAGTAATACTTTCAAGTATTTATCTGACTCACTAAACGTCGTTAGGTTAGTATGAAAGGTACGGTTCGATCATGTCGCGGGTCACAATGAAGACAATTGCCGAACAAACCGGCCTGTCGAAATTCGCCGTTTCCCGTGCGCTTGCCGGCAAATCAGGCGTCAGCGAAAAGACGCGGAAGCGGGTTTTATCGGTGGCGGAACGGCTGGGATACCAATTGCCCACGCGACAGGAGTTGCGGGTGATCGGGGCCATTTTTTGGGATGGTGGCAACTTCAACGGCGAAATCCACACGCAAATCCAATCCGGCATACAGATCGAGGCCAATAATGTCGGCTACGATGCACAGGTGCACTGGATGCATGATTTTGACGAAATGATGGGCTTTGCCTCCAAATGTGATGGGCTGGTGACGGTGAATGTGACCCACGAAAGGTATCTGAATGCGCTGCGTGGGCTGAAGGTTCCGATTGTCTGCAACGGTTGGCTGGCGCCGCTCGACCAGGCCGATTCCGTTGGCGGCACCGACCACGAAGCGGGCGAAGCGGTCGCCAAGCACCTCTATGGTCTGGGCCATAGGGAGTTCGCCTATATACATGGGACGTTCGATCTGCGGGGGCGGCGCGAACGGCTTAACGGGATGACAGCGGCCTTGAGCCTGATGGCCGAAAAAACGTTGGTTCATGACGTGACCTGGAAAACCCGCGGCGGATTTTCCGAACGGTTTGACGCCCTGTTGGCCGAAGGCGCGCGTCCGACGGCATTTTTCTGCGCCATCGACGATTTGGCGCTGACCACGGTGACGGACCTGATGGCGCGTGGGTGGCGTATACCCGAAGATATTTCGGTTGTCGGATTCGGTGATTTTAGCGCCGCGCGCTACATCCGCCCGCCCCTGACCACCATTCACACCAATTGCATTGATATGGGCCGCGCGGCGGTACGGCTTATCCATTCGCGACTGACAGTGGCGGATTGGCCCGACATGTCGTGGCGAGTGCGGGTGCCAAATATCTTGATAGAGCGCGACTTTCTGGGCCCGCGCCTTCTGTTCAGACGCAGGAAAGACTGTTTGGAAAGATCTTCCCGTAGAATCCTGCTGTGGCTTGTGGGTTCCCGACCCGGACCGGTGTGCAGACGGCATCGCCAACGCGCGGGGCGCGAACTGAATTCGTACCGAGCGGCATGACCAAAGCCAAGCAATCCGGGCATGAGTTGAGAAATTCAGCACCCGGATAGCCAAGCGTGATCGGGCCGCGCAGGCAAGCGGTTTACCTCCAGGTTGATCGCCTGAGTTTGGGCGCCACCGCAAACTCGATCTGGCACCAACAACCTGACAAAACCGCTCCTGCACCATTGGCCAAACATCGGCGTGTACACGTTTGTATTCGGCGACATGTTCCGGGCGTCACCCGGTGATTTTGCCCATTCGTTTCATGCTGTTCCCTCAGGTTTCACGAAAGCGACGTCCGCCGCAGTGGGGCTGTTGCATCAATGCCGCCGGTCACTGCAATCCCGGATTTCGATTGATGGCATCTCCTGTCGCCGGATCGAACAGATGGCAGTGATTTGTGTCTATGGCAAAGTGTATCCGGCTGCCGGATTCGAGAGTGACCCGCTCGCGCAGCACGGCGACAACCTCGGTGTCTTGCAGGTCGGTCACGGCATATGTCTCTGCCCCGGTCGGCTCGGTCACCACGACCTGCACCGACAGCGCGTTGTCGGCTGTGTCAGTCAGGCTCAGGTGCTCGGGGCGGATGCCAAACTCGACCTGTTGCCCTGCCGGCAGGTGATGCCCGATGGTCAATGTTGCCCCGTCCTTTAGAACCAGCGTGCCGTTTTCACCCGTCGTAGCGGGCAGAATATTCATCGAGGGCGACCCGATGAAAGTGGCCACGAAACGGTTGCGCGGGTTGTCATAAAGATCGAGCGGCGTGCCGACCTGCGAGACGTGACCGCCCTCCAGCACGATGATTTTGTCGGCCATTGTCATGGCTTCGATCTGGTCGTGGGTGACATAGACAATCGTGGTCTTCAGCCGCTGGTGCAGGGCCTTGATCTCGGTGCGCATCTTGACCCGCAGCTTGGCGTCGAGGTTCGACAGGGGTTCGTCAAACAGGAACACCGCAGGGTCGCGCACGATGGCGCGTCCCATCGCCACCCTCTGCCGCTGACCACCCGAAAGCTGGCGGGGATAGCGGTCGAGAAGCGCCTCCAGCCCGAGAATCGCCGCCGCGTCATCCACCTTGCTGCGAATGGTGTCGGGCGCGACCTTGGACAGTCGCAGCGAGAGCCCCATGTTTTCGCGCACCGTCATATGCGGGTAAAGCGCGTAGTTCTGGAACACCATCGCGATGCCGCGTTCCTTTGGACGCAGGTCATTGACCACCTTGTCGGCAATGCGGATTTCCCCGTCCGAGACCGTCTCCAATCCCGCGATCATTCGCAGGAGGGTCGACTTGCCACAGCCCGATGGGCCGACTAGAACGGCGAATTCGCCGTCTTTGATATCCACGTCGATGCCGTGGATAACGTCCACACTACCGTATCGCTTGACGGCGGAACTCAGTTCGATCTGCGCCATTTCGAGGCTCCCTATTTTCCCTGAAGCGCGCGCGACAGGGCCGTGTCCATATGATGTGCCAGGGCTCTCTGGGCCCCGTTTCCGTCGCGCGCCTTGCAGTGATGCAAGACGTCGAGGTGCTCTTTCAGCGCCGAATGCACGCGATCCGGCGACAGGCGGTTGCTGACCTTGATCAGCCGCAACCGGGTGGCGTTGATCTGATAGGTCTCCGAGATCAGCGCATTGTCCAGGCATTCGATCAGCTTGTCGTGCATGTCCCAGTCGACATCCACCGCACGCTTCAGAACCTCTGGGTCGGTTGTGCGCTGGGCTTCTTCCAGCATGGCCCCGGTGGCGTCGATCAGCGCGTCCACCTCGGTCTCAAATTCGCCAGAGGCAAAATTGTCTACCGCGTGCAGTTCAAGCGCCATGCGCAAGCCAAAGGAATTGCGGATGAATTTGGTGGTCAGGTCGATCACCTGAATGCCGCGCTGCGGATGCACCTTCAGCAGTGATTCGTGCTGTAATCGCTGGATCGCCTCGCGGGCTGTGCCCACGGGAACCCCGGCAAGCTTTGCCAGCTCCTTCTGGGTAACAAACTGGCCCGGCGCAAGCTCGCCCGACAGAAGGCGTTCTCGAAACTCATGATAGGCGTCTGCACGTGACATCGACTTCATTCCATCTGTTGAATTTGCAGCCTTGGTAACATGCCGCGTGATGCATCGGCCAGCATTCACTGGTTGGGCTACTGATTAATCAGTTGACAATCACTCGTCAATCACTAATTAATCCACCCATCAACTGAACGGGGAAGACACTTCATGGACGCTCGGAACGCATTGAAGGCCAGCCAGATGGTCGAAGGCCGCATCGACCGGATCGAGGTTTTTGCCCTTGCATGTGAAGTGCCAGAGGGGCCGGTTTCGACGCTGGCGCTGATGCCGGTTCGCAACGGGTTGCTGGTGCGACTTACGATGGATTTGGGCCTGACTGGCTGGGGCGAGGCATGGTGCAACTATCCGCCCAAGGGCAATCTCGCAAAGCTCGCCCTGTTCGAAGGTCCGATTGGTGACAGCCTTTTGGGAAAAGATGTCGGCGATTGGGCATCGCTGCGCGGCCGGCTGGAACGGGAATGGGCCCGGATGATTGTCCATACCGGCGAGCCGGGGCCATTCAACCATTGTCTGTCGGCGATCGACATGGCGGCGGCGGACCTGGCGGCCAAAACGGCAAATGTGCCGCTGGCGCGGCTCTTGTCGACAGATCCGTCCGGCGATGTGGCGGTCTATGCCTCTTCGCCGCGGGTCGAGAACCCGGACAATCTTGCCCAGCGGCTGATCGAATTGGGCCACACCGGCGTCAAGCTGAAGGTCGGCTTTGATGCGGCAGGCGACAAGCGCCTGCTTGAACGGTTTCGCGCCGGTGACCCGGCGGGCATGATGCTGGGGGTCGATGCCAACCAGAACTGGTCAGGACAAGAGGCGGCGGAGGTGATCAACCTGCTTGCGGCGCATGATTTGGCTTTTGTCGAAGAACCGATTTTTGCGTTGGACCCGCTCAGGGACTGGGCCCAGGTGGCATCGGGCACCCCGGTGCCGATTGCAGCGGGCGAGAACATTACCTCGGCCCGGCAGTTCGCCGATATGGTCGGGCAAGGCAGGTTGGGCGTGGTCCAGCCGGACGTGGCGAAATGGGGCGGGATCTCTGGCGCGATGGAGGTCGGGCGCGATGCGCTGGACCAGGGGGCACAGGTGATGCTGCACTATATGGGGACGGCGCTGGGCCTTGCGGCCTCGCTACATGTCATGTCGGCGCTAAAATGTGACGGCAGGGTCGAGCTGGACGCGAATCCCAACCCGCTGCGCACCGATTTGGGAGACATGGAATTGCGTCCGAACGCGGGCAGATTGCCCGTGCCGGACGGACCGGGGATCGGGTTCGAACCCGATCCCGAAGCGCTGCGCAGATTCTGCGTTGCGGAAACGACAGTGACAAGAAACTGATGGGAGGAAACATCATGAAACGCACCACGCTGAAGGCATTAACGCTCTCGACGGCGCTGGCAGGGCTGATGGCCGTTTCGGCCACAGCCGAGACCAACATCACATTCCGCTTCAACGACAGCGAGCGCGAGGAAATGCGCGCGGCCCTGGACGAATTCGAAGCGGCAAACCCCGACATCAAGGTCGAGCTGGAAACCATCTCGTGGAAGGACAGCCGTGACCAGTTCCTGCGCGAATCCGCGGTCGGTCAGGGGCCGGACGTGGTGCATATCGCCTTTGTCTGGACCCAGGAAATGGCCGAAGCCCAGGCCGTCCTGCCCATCGAAGAGCTTCAGGAATACGGCGCGCTGCCCAACGGCTTTGATGATTTCATTGCCACGGATTTGACGGCCTACGAAGGCCAGCACTGGGGATTGCCCTGGAGCGCCGACACCTGGGCGATGGTGATGCGCACAGACGTGCTGGAAGAGGCCGGTGTCGCAGCCCCCACCACCTGGGACGAACTTCTGGCCGCCAGCCGCACGATCAAGGAAACGACCGGCAAGACCGGATTCGCCTTTCCCGCCGCGCACCAGGTCTGGTTCCCGGTGAACTATTACCTGTGGTCGAACGGGGCTGAGTTCATCAGTGCCGACGGCAACGGTGGCTATGACATCGGTGTGTCGCAGGATCAGCTCGCTGCAGCGATGGGCTATTTCAAGACCTACATCGACGAGGGTCTGGCGCCGAAATCCATCCTGTCGATCGACCAGCCGCATGACCCGGCGCTGATGCAGGCGCTGCTTGATGGCGATCAGGCCTTTGCCGCGATGCCCACCAACACCTACCGTCAGCTTCTGGGCGCCTATGAAGAGACCAACCCCGGCCAACCTTTGCCGTTCCAGTCGACCGTCATGATGGCTGGCGACTCTGCTCCGCTGACCCATTTGGGCGGGCGGACGCTGGTGGTGAATTCCAACACCGATGAACCGGAAGCCGCATGGAAACTTGTCCAGTTCCTCGCTTCGGCACCGCTGTTCGAGAAATACTACACCAATCAGTTCCCGGCGCAGAAAACCCTGCTGTCGCAAATCGAATACCGTGACGAAGAGATGGGCTTTGCCAAGCAGTTGGCCGATCACACCCGCACATGGGGCGCCTATGCCGAAAGCGGCGTCGGTGTCGGGCCGCTGTGGAACGTGACCTCACGTGCCTTCGGCACCGCGCTTTCGGGCCAAACCTCGCTGGATCAGGCCGCTGCCGACCTGCTGGGCGAGATCAACCGGATGCTTGACCAGTAAATGCCCCGGGGGGCCGACCATACGCGCCGGCCCCCGACACGCCAATCAGGATCGGATCCGATGAAATTAAGCCCGTTGATGCGCGACCGGATGACGGTCTTTGCCATGTTGTTCCCGACGTTCCTGGTACTCGTCGGCTTCTATCTCTACCCGACGCTCTACAACCTTGAACTCAGCTTCACCGACATCACCCTGCTCAAGCTGCGCCAGGGCGGCGACTGGGTTGGGCTAGCAAACTACTGGGAATTCCTGACCTCGTCGTCGTCCTTCCACATTGCCTTTAACACGATCTTCTGGCTGACGGCGGTGTCGGTCACGATCCGCATGATCCTCGGGCTTGGCTTTGCGTTGCTGCTGAACTCCAACGTGTTGCGCAACATGAGGATGACCACCATTGCCCGGTTGATCTTGCTGGTGCCCTGGGCCACGCCGCCGGTTGTCGCGGTCATCGCCTGGCGCTGGCTGTTTGAGCCGACCAATGGTCCGCTGAACCGCTGGCTGTTGAACTTTGGGCTGATCGACGACCCTATCGCCTTTACCGCAGATCTGGCAACTGTCTGGCCCTCGATTGTCACCATCGTTGTGTGGAACACCACGCCGCTGATCGGTGTCTCGCTGCTGGCCTCGCTTCAGACCGTGCCGGGCGAGCTCTATGAGGCGGGCGAGATCGACGGCGCCAACCGGTTTCAGATGTTCCGCTTTGTGACGCTGCCCTACCTGATGCCGACAATCTCGGTGCTTACGTTGATGAGCGTGATCTGGACCTTCAACAACTTCGTCTATGTCTGGCTGACCACTGGCGCGGGCCCCGGCACCTATACCAACGTGCTGGCCACCGAGGTCTATCTCAAGGCCTTTGTCGATTTGCGTATCGGCTATTCCGCGGCCATCGGCGTGACAATGGCCATCGTCATGGGCGTCTTTGGCGCGCTCTATTTCCGCTTCTTCGGGCTTTCCGACATGCAGGACAAGGTAGGATAAGATGCAGACCTTCCACAAGAAAGGTGCCGCCAAGTACATCGAGAATGGCTCCATGCTGGCGCTCTTTGCGCTGTTCGCCGTCTTCCTGCTGGCGCCCGCCTGGTTCGTCTTCAAAGGCTCGTTCGAGAATATCTCGGTCTCGCTCGGCGCGGCGTCGGGCGGCTGGACGCTCAACAATTACATCCGCGTGCTCAGCGACGGGTATTGGATCTACGTGATCAACAGCCTCTTTGTCTGCATCACCGCGACGTTGCTGGCCTGTACGATCTCGCTCTTTGCGGCTTATGGCCTGTCGCGGTTCCGCTTTCCCGGCCGGATGTTGGTGTTCGGCTCGATCATGGGCGGGCAGTTCTTTCCCTGGATCATCCTGGTCAACCCGATCTTCATCCTGTTTGCGCGCGCGGGCCTGATCAACAGCCAGGTGGGTCTGATCCTGTGCTACACCGCCTTTATCACGCCTTTCACCATCTATTTGCTGGTGGGCTATCTGACGACGATCCCGCGCAGCCTCGACGAGGCGGCGATTGTCGACGGCGCCTCGCGGTTCTTTGTGGTGACCCGCATCGTGCTGCCGATCATGTGGCCGGGCATGGTGGCGGCGGCGACCTTTGGTTTCCTGCAAAGCTGGTCGGAATATCTCTTGGCACTGGCGCTGATCACCAAGGACGACAAAAAGACAATTCCGCTGGGGCTTTACCAGTATTTCGGTGATGTCCAGGTCGATTGGGGCGCGGTCATGGCCGGGTCGGTCGTGGCGACCGTTCCCACGCTGCTTTTGTTCCTGCCGTTGCAGCGCATGCTGGTCTCGGGCCTGACATCAGGGGCCACAAAATGATCATCGACGCCCATCAGCATTACTGGCAGCTTGATCGCGGCGGATATGGTTGGATCGGGCCGCACAGACCGGTGCTGAACCGCGATCACATGCCCGAGGATCTTGCCGGGTCACTGATCGCCAATGGCATCGCACGCACCATCGTGGTGCAATCGGTGCCAGAGGTCGCGGAAACAGAGTTTCTGCTGGGCCTTGCGCGCGACACGCCGGGGATCGCCGGCGTCGTCGGCTGGGTCGATCTTGAAACAGCTGCGGGGGCACATGATCTGATGCGGATGTCGCAGGATCCGGCACTCGTCGGTGTGCGCGCCATGGCCCAGCCTCAGCCAGAGGCAGATTGGCTGCGCCGGTTGATCGGCTCTCCGGTCCTGAAGCAGTTGGAGGCCGCTGATCTGGTGCTCGACCTGCTGGTGCAACCGCACCACCTCGCGCCGGCGCTGGATCTGGCCCTGGCGCATCCGGGGGTGCGGATGGTGGTGGATCATGCGGCCAAGCCCGATCCTGCCGATCTTGCGGCATGGGAACACGGCATGGAACGGCTTGCCGGTTGCGCCAATGTGACCTGCAAGCTGTCCGGGCTGACGGCCTGTGTGTCAGGACCATCGCTCACTCAGGTCACCTCGGCCCTGGTGCGCCTGTTCGGCCCCGCCCGGCTGATCTGGGGCAGCGACTGGCCGGTGCTGAACGAAACATCGACCTACCGCGATTGGTGCGCCACAAGCCGCGATCTTCTGACGGAACTTTTGCCCCCGGCGCGTGCACAGATCTTCGGCGGCGTGGCAGAGCGGATTTACCGCCTCGACCGCGCCGGGAACCTACAAACTTCGAAAGCAGATTGACACCATGACCAACTCGACCATCACCGCCGCCTATTACCGCGGCAACAAAACCTTTGAAGTAAAAGAGATCGAAGCGCGGCCCCCTGCGGCTGGCGAGGTTCAGGTGCGCGTTGCCTATTGCGGCATCTGCGGCACCGATCTGCATGCCTATCACGGCAATATGGACGCCCGTGTCGGCTTTGAGCGCATTCTCGGGCATGAGATGTCCGGCGTGATTTCGGCTGTGGGCGATGGCGTCGAAGGCTGGTCCGAAGGTGACGCCATTGTTGTGCGCCCGCTGGACCCCGGCGCGCCCAATCCGGCGACCGAGGCGGGGTATCATCACATCAGCCACAACCTGAAATTCATCGGGCTCGACACCGATGGCGCGCTGCAACAGCTGTGGAATGTGCAGGCCTTCACCCTGCACGCCCTGCCCGACGGGATGCGGCTGGACCATGCGGCGTTGATCGAACCGGTGGCCGTGGCCTGTCACGATGTGCGCATGGCCGGGCTTCAGGCGGGCGAGGATGTTGTCGTCATCGGCGGCGGCCCCATCGGCATTCTGGTTGCCATGGTGGCGCGCGATGCGGGCGGCAAGGTTGTGATCTCCGAGGTCAATCCGCACCGTCTGAAAATCGCAGAGCAGCTGGGTTTTGACACCGTCAACCCGATGGAAACCGACCTGAAGGCCGAGATCGAGGGCCGCACCGGTGGCAAGGGCGCGGAAGTGGTGTTCGAGGTCTCCGGCTCGCAACCCGGTGTCGATGCGATGACCGCCGTGGCCGCAACACGCGGACGCATCTGCATGGTGGCGATCCATGCGAAAAAGCCGGTTGTCGACATGTTCCAGTTCTTCTGGCGCGAGCTGAAGCTGATCGGCGCGCGGGTCTATGAACCCGAAGATTACGACAAGGCGATCGAATTGGTGGCCAGGGGCGCGATCGACGCGGATACGGTCATCACCGATGTCAGCCCGCTGGGCGATATTCAAAAGGCCTTCGAGGCGCTGGACGCCAGCCCGACCGCGCTGAAAAGCCTGATCAAGGTCGGAGAAACGGCATGAGCGTGTTGAGCAGCTTTGATCTGAGCGGCAAGACCGCCGTTGTCACCGGTGCCAAGCGCGGCATCGGGCGCGGCATGGCCGAAGCGCTGGCACAGGCTGGCGCCGATATCGTCGGTGTCAGTGCCACGCTCGCCCCCGGTTCCGAGGTCGAGCAGGCAGTGACCGCGCTGGGGCGCAAGTTCACCGCCTATCAATGCGATTTTTCGGACCGTGCTGCCGTGGCCGCCTTTGCCGCCCAGCTGGAGGCTGACGGCATCGCGCCCGATATCCTTGTGAACAATGCCGGCACCATCAAGCGCAAACCGGCGGCGGAACATCCCGACGATTGGTGGGATAAGGTGATCGAGGTCAACCTGTCGGCGCAATTCGTGCTCAGCCGTGAAATCGGCCGTGGCATGGTCGAACGGGGCCGGGGCAAGATCATCTTTACCGCCTCGCTTCTGACCTTCCAGGGCGGCATCACGGTGCCGGGCTATGCGGCGTCCAAAGGCGGCATCGGCCAGTTGACCAAGGCGCTGGCCAATGAATGGGCGGGCAAAGGCGTGAACGTCAATGCCATCGCACCCGGCTATATCGCCACCGACAACACCCAGGCGTTGCAGGATGACCCGGACCGGTCGAAATCCATCCTCGAACGTATCCCCGCCGGTCGCTGGGGCACCCCCCAGGACTTCGCAGGCCCGGCCGTGTTCCTTGCATCCCCGGCGTCGGATTACGTCAACGGCGAGATCCTGGTCGTCGATGGCGGCTGGATGGGCCGCTGAGATAACAGCCGATCCTTGACGCGCCGCACCCGTGATGCGCGCCACCCGGGCCGTCCATACAGGCGGCCGGGGTCGTCATCCTGCCCCGGGCCAAACACCGATGTGCCCGCAGGTCTTGCCCGTCGAACGAAGTCTCACAACATCAAAGAGAGCGAAGCCATGAACAAGCGATCTGTCGGGAAGACCGGGCTGGAGGTCACGGATGTGTCTTTTGGCTGTGGCTCCATCGGAAACCTGTACCGGAAGATCAGCGACGAAGAGGCTTCTGCGGTGCTCGATCACGCCTGGAAGGCGGGCATCCGCTATTTCGACACGGCCCCCCATTATGGCCGGGGCAGGTCAGAGGAACGTCTGGGCCGGTTCCAGGCCACCCGGGACCGGGCCGATATCGTGATCTCGTCCAAGGTCGGGCGCGTCCTGTCCCCCGGACAGGCGATGAACCATGCCGACGGCTTTATTGATCCTCTGCCCAATGACGTGCGGTACGACTATTCCGCCAATGGCATTGCACAATCCTTCGCGCAAAGCTGTGACCGGCTTCAGACCGACACCATCGATATTGTCTATGTCCATGACATCGGTCACAGGACACATGGCGCGGCCAACGACAAGCACATGAGCGCGCTCATGTCGTCGGGATTTGACGAATTGCTGCGGCTGAAACGTATGGGCCGGATCAAGGCTTTTGGATTGGGCGTGAACGAAACGCAGGTCTGTCTTGACGTGATGGACGAAGTGCCGCTTGACGTGATCCTGCTGGCCGGGCGGTTGACGCTTCTGGAGCGTACCGCAGAAGAGGCCCTGACCGAACGTTGCCGCGAAGCAGGAACCAGCCTGGTTCTGGGAGGTGTCTTCAACTCGGGCATTCTGGCAACCGGTCCGGTCGAAGGCGCAACCTACAACTACAAACCGGCGTCCGACGAGATCAAGACCAAGGTCGCCAGTCTTCAGGAAAAGGCGGCTGAACGCGGACTGACCCTGCCGACCGCGGCCTTGCATTTCGCCCGGAATTACCCCAGCGTCGCTTCCATCCTTATCGCCTCCGGCAAGGTTTCGACGCTCGCGCGCAACCTTGATGCGCTGGCACAAGCGGTGGACGGCGCGGACATTGCCGCAATTTCGGCAGGTCTGTAGCGATCCATGCAGGCCGTCGCAAGACGTAGACACGGCATGAAGACATGGGCGCAATACTCTCTTTGAGGGGGGCAAAGACCGCGCGCAACTTTTTCGGTCATATTGCACACACCCCACCCCATTTTGCCCCGGATTAATTTCCTTTCCCGGACCCAATCGGGATGATAGCCAATCAGGATCATGTCCGGCGCGGGTTCGGGCAAAATATGTAACCGGGTGATCGGAACGCCGCTTATATCAATTCGTAGCTCTGGACTGAGTTGTTCAGCACCATGTCGGCGACTGCTGCGTCGAATGATTTGAAGTGGCTGGTTTCGACGTGTCGGCCAAAGGCGGCTTTGTCGGTGTATAATTCATAGAGAAAGACGCGGTCCCGGTCTTCGGACAGGCAGACGTCAAATCGGTGGCAACCGGCTTCGTCTTCGAGCGAGCGGGTTGCGTTTTCCAGCATCAGCGGCAGAAACGCGTCCATTTGGCCGGGGTGGGGTTCGAAGGTGACGGTGATAACGTACATGGAATAACCTTTTTCGGCGGCGGCAAGGTACCGGAATCGCCTGAATTCGGCACCTTGACGGGCAATCGTGGCCGATAGAACCGACCTGCCCGATCCGGCTAAGGTGTTCGCCAATTCGGACAGGTCGATGACAGCCTCGGCTATGGTGCCTAAGCGGCCCGGCTCTCTTAACCCAACAGGTCGAGAAGTTCGTTTGTCACGGCTTTCGTGCCCATGTCGCCACCAAATTCCATGGGTCGCAGACGGTTCGCCTCAAAGCCTTTTTGCACGGCGGATTCCACCATTTCGGCGGCTTCTGCCCAGCGTTCGTTGCCCGATCGCTCTGCGAGATAATCGAGCATCAATGCCCCCGAAAGCACGGCCGCTAGCGGGTTGGCCTTGTCCTGGCCCATGATGTCGGGGGCGGAGCCGTGCGCGGGTTGAAAGAGGCCATTTTCGTCGCCGATCTCGGCACATGCAGCCATGCCCATGCCGCCCACAAGGCCACCGCCCAGGTCGGAAAGGATGTCGCCAAACATGTTTTCCATCACCATCACATCGAATTCCCAAGGCTTGCGGATCAGATCCAGCGCCTGGGCGTCTACATAGTTATAAGAGGCTTCGATCCCGTCATATTGCGGCGCGATCTCTTTAAAGATCTTGCGAAAGAAGGCCATGGAGTTGAACACATTTGCCTTGTCCACGCAGGTCAGCTTGCCCGGGCGGCCACGTGCCTTGCGCTTTTCGGCCAGCCGGAACCCGAAATGAAAGAGCTTTTCGCTGGTGCGCCGGGTGATGCGCAGGGTGTCGCACACCTCTTCATCGGTGTGAACATTCGGGCGGCCATGGGTTGCCGCGGAAAAGAACAAACCTTCGGTGGATTCGCGCAGGATCACCATGTCGATCCCGGCGGCCCGAGGGTCTGCCAGCCGCTGCGGGGCATTCGGGTACGCCTTGACCGGGCGGACGCCTGCATAAAGGCCATAGCGATCCCGCAGCCGCAGGTGTGGCGCAATCTCTGTCCCGTCTTCATGGCGCACCGACGGCATGCCGATGGCACCGAGGAAAATCGCATCGAGTTCTCCGGCACGCACCTCGCCGCCGGGCGCGATGTCGTGCCCGGTTTCCTTGTAATAACCGGCGCCGGCGAGGATCTCTTCGTAGGTGAGCGCGGGAAGCCCGGCTTTGGCTACGGCGGCATCCACAACGGCGATTGTTGCGTCCGCTACGTCCACGCCTATCCCGTCGCCCCGAATGAGCGCAATTCCCAGTTTCTCTGACATGTTTTTTCCTTCCGGCCTAAAGTTGGCCCAATTTGTACTTTTCGAGAATGGCCAGCAGTTCCTCGGCGGACCTCGTGCGGTGCTGCTTGAACAGGCGGCGTGTAGACTCTCCGTCGCCCGCGAGCAGATATTCCAGAATTTCGCGGTGTTCTTGGGTGGAACGGTGGGGCGGTCCGCGCATCCGCATGGTCACGACCCGCGCCCGATGGGCCTGATCGTATAGCGCGCGAACGAAGTCTTTGATGCGGCGATTGCCTTGAAGATCCAGCAGGATTTGATGAAAACGATCGTCTGCCTCGGCCCATGTATCAAGATCTTCGGACTCCAGCGCGGCCTCCATGTCGGCGGTCGCCTCTGCCAGCGGGCTAAGCTCTTCTGCGCTGGGGCGTGTCTCCGCGTAGCGCGCAGCGGCGTCGGGTTCGAGCGAGGTCAGGATTTGATAGATCTCACGCATGTCTTCGGCGCGGATCGGCAATACCCGCACGCCACGGCGCGGAATCAATTCCACCAACCCCTCGGCTTCCAGCCGGATCAGTGCCTCGCGCACCGGGGTTCGGCTCATGCCAAGTCGCAGGGCGATTTCAGGCTCCGGAGCCTGAAAGCCAGAAGGCAGCCGATTGGTGCGAATTTCCTCTTTCAGCCGCGCATAGGCAGCCTCGACGAGTGATAATTTTATAGCCTCTGCCATCTGAAAGCGGCTCCTTTGGTTGAGAGCATAATCGCACTTCGTGTCGGCGCCGTCAAATACATTAATGTACACATTGACGGATGCAATAGAAAATGCCTTATTGTGAGGCATGTCGGTCAACCGACGAAAAAGGCCCGACCGCGGGCAGGAGGAGGAAAGATGAAACGGATAATTCTTACGGCGGCAGCATTGTCGTTGGCAGCCACAGCTGCGAGTTCGCAAACGGTTCTCAAGATTCAGTCTTCGGCGCAAAGTGGCGCTTTTGAATACAGCTACCTTGAAGATGAATGGGGTAAACGCCTGGCTGCCATGACCGGCGGCGAAGTCACGATAGAGTTCTTTCCGATCAACGCGATCGTCGATCGCAACGAGACGCCAGAGGCGGTGATGGCCGGGGTGCTCAGCGGTGACCTCAATTCGGTGGCATATTTCACGGGCCGCAATCCGGCCTTTGCAATCATGGGCGACCTGATCGCCGGCGACGACTCACCCGAGCAGGTACAAACCTTTTGCCGCCACGGCGGTGGGCGCGATGCGCTGCAAGACTTGTGGGATACGGCGCTGCCCGATGCCCTGCATGTTGTCGGCTGCGGTGCCGTTTCCAAAGAGGCGCTGGTGTCCACGGTCGAAATTCGCGGCGTTGACGATCTGGATGGCGTGAAGATCCGGTCGCCCTCTGGCCTTGCCGCCACTGTCTTTCAGAAAGCAGGCGCGGCACCAGTCTCGATGTCGATCAGCGATGTGTTCACCTCACTCGAGAAGGGCGTGATCGACGCCGCTGATGCCTCGGCTTACATCAACAACTCAACCAGCGGGTTCCACCAGGTTGCCAAGTATCCGCTTTATCCCGGCATCCATTCCATGGCGATGCGCCAGTTCGTCATCAATCAAGGCGTCTGGGACGGAATGACCGAAGACCAGCAGCTTGCCGTCGAAACCTGGTTCTATGCGTCGTATGACGACCTGCGTCGGCAACTTGATCTTCAGGACAAGCAGCAAGTGCAGGCAGACAAGGCCGCCGGTGAGATCACCGTGGTCGACTGGAGCCAGGAAGAGCGCGACAAATTCCGCGTTCTGGCCGCTGAGGCATGGGAAGAAACGGCCGCTAAGTCGCCCGAAGCCCGCAAGGCACTTGATGCCCATTATAGCTTTATGAAGCAGATCGGTCTTCTGAACCAATAACGACAACAAACTGGAAAAGGGGCGCGCCCGGACGCTTGCCCCTTTTCGCCACCGGGGAGGGTAGGATGCAGGCATTCGTCGAAAATATGGGGAAGATTTCGGTCTTCCTGGGCAAGGTGTGCGGGGTTTTCTACCTCGCGGCAGTTTCCTTGTCACTCTATGAGGTTTTTATGCGTTACGTGTTCGGCGCGCCAACCTCCTGGACATCGGAAATGATCATGGTTTTGGTGGCGACCGCCTGGATGCTCTGCGTCGGCGCCGTCACCCAGCAACGGCGGCATATCACCGTCACCACGATGGAAATTCTGGTGGGTGAGAAACTTTGGGGCCGCATGAAGAAGCTGGCAATCGTATTGTCGATGATCGGCGTTGCCGGACTTTTCATCATGCTTTGGGGGCCGATGGTGAAGGTGCTCAAGGCACCGCAAACCACCGGCAGCGCCTTTGATCCCTATACGCCCACATACGTCAAGACGATGCTCGTGGTCTCGGCTGCGCTTTATTTCCTTCAACTGCTCGCAAATCTGCTGACGCCGACGCCAAAAACACAGGCCGCGGCCGAAATGGGAGTTGAATGATGGGCATTGAGCTGATCACAATCTGCATCGTAACCGCGCTTTTCAGCCTCATGGCAATTGGGGTGCCGCTTGGGGCCTCCACGCTTTTGATCTCGGTCTGCACCGCTTATTTCGCTTATGGCACAAACGGTTTCATCCTTGTGACCTCTGCTGTCTCCAAGGTGATGGACAAGCAGACGCTGGTGGCGGTGCCCTTCTTTGTTTTCATGGCCAATATCATGGAACGATCCGGGGTCGCCAAGGAACTGTTCAACTCCATGGCTGTGCTCGGCGGCCAAATGCGCGGTGGCGTTGCCGTTCAGACCTGCCTTGTGGCCGTGGTGCTTGCCGCCATGTCGGGTATTGTGGGCGGCGAGATTGTGCTGTTGGGCCTGATCGCCTTGCCGCAAATGTTTCGGCTTGGGTATGACCGCAAACTCTCTATCGGGGTGCTTTGCGCATCGGGGTCTTTGGCCACACTCATTCCGCCCAGTGTCGTGCTTATCGTTTACGGTGCCGAAGCGGGTGTTTCCGTGCGCGACTTGTTCACCGCAGGCGTTGGCCCGGGCGTTTTGCTGGCCGCTCTCTATATCGGGTATGTGCTTGTCCGGGTAAAATTGAACCCCGCCGTGGGGCCGGTTTATGACGCGCCCGAAGCCCGGCTGTCGTTTTTCCAACGGCTCTCGTATCTCAAGGGGCTGATCTTGCCGTTCTTGCTGATTTTCGGCGTTCTTGGTTCGATCTATGGCGGTATCGCAACGGTCACGGAATCCGCAGCCATTGGTGCTCTTGGCTCATTGATTGTTGCTGCCGCACGCCGCGAATTGACCTTTCAGGGCGTGCGAGAAGCGCTCTGGGCGACAACCATCACGACCGGTTCGATCCTTTGGTTGATCATCGGCGCGGTGAGCCTTGTCGGGATCTACAACCTGATGGGCGGCACGCGCTTTTTGAGCGGCATTCTGACCGGGCTGGACATGGCACCGATCATGGTCATCATCGTGATGATGCTGATCATCTTTTTTCTGGGCACGTTTCTGGAATGGATCGCGATTGTTTTTATCACGGTGCCGGTCTTTGCGCCTGTCGTGGTACAACTTGGGTATGATCCGGTATGGTTTGGCATACTTTTTGCGATGAACATTCAGGTTTACATGCTCTCCCCCCATTTGGGCCCGCCTGTTTCTATCTCAAAAGCGTCGCGCCCAAGGATGTCACGCTTCAAGAGATCTTTCTCGCCGTGCTTCCCTTTATTGGGCTTCAGATCATTGGCCTTGCGCTTGTCATGGCCTTCCCACAGATCGCACTTTGGCTGCCGGGCCTCTAGAAAGGACATCGCCATGGATACAAATGACGAAGATCACAAGATTTACGATTTCGGGTGGTGGCCAGAGATTATTGGCGCGATTGCCGTCGTAACGCTGGTTTGGGCATTGATCGCATTTGCACGTGGATCAATCTGATTTGCGTAACCACGCCATTGATACCGCGGCCTATTCGGCTTGACTGAACGGCTCTCCAAACCGGCAATGGATGGCTGCAATATGGCTCGGGAAAGCCCTGCACTGCTGCCTGGCCAGGATTTCCCAATGCTGCTGGCGCGACAAAGACCCGTCGTGGGGATGCTGCAAAAGCAGCATCCCGTTTCGGTGGCAAGCTGCGCTCAGGACCGTTCCCAGACGGGTAAACGTTTCGGACGAAGGATAGGGTCAGCCATGATCACCCTGCGGATAGGGCCTCGGCAATCTCTGCGTTGCTGAGTGCTTTGCCAGCGATATTCCATGTCCCGTCAACCGCATGAACACCGTTTGACCAAATGCGGTCCTTTGAAAGCGTGCCACCCGAAAGATCGTGCAGGATTTGCGTCGCTTCACAAAAAAACGCGGCCTGGACCGCCCGGTCTGCGAGCGCGAAAGATGGCGTTTTGGTTTCGACCCATGCACCGGCAACCGGCTTGCCGCCGGAAAAGGTGCTCTCCTTTGGCAAAACAACGAGATGGGCGGTCACATTGGGTGTCATCACCCTGTGTCCGGCCAATCCGTGATGCTTGAGGAAAGCGTCAGTGATTTGAGCAACGGCAACGGCTTCCTGCCCGGCAGGCAGGACACCTTGTGTGAGTGTAAGTGTAATTGGCATACCAAGTTTCCTTTGATTGCAAAATGCAATACGTAATTCGACAGCCTTACGCATTGCACTTTGCAAGTTATCTTTCTAAGGTGGCGGCATGAAACCCGAAACGCAAAAACGCACCTCTGGCTGCCCCGTCGCATTTGGGCTGGATACCTTCGGGGATCGCTGGACCCTGCTGATCATTCGCGAAATCATGCTGGCCGGCAAAAGGACCTATAGTCAGTTCCTCCAGTCAGAAGAGGGGATCGCCACCAACATCCTTGTTGATCGCCTCAAGCAGCTTGAGAGTAATGGGATCGTTGAGAAAAACCGTGACCCGGAAAATCGCCGCAGTTTTATCTACAGCCTCACGCAAAAAGGCCGCGACCTCGCCCCGATCCTGATTGAAATTGTAATATGGAGCGGCAAATACGACGAGAGAGCGGTCGCGAAGCGCGACGTTTTGGAAAAGATCCAGCGCGATCGCGTTGGCTTTGAAAATGAGCTGCGTGAGGGTTGAATTCAAAATCGGATGTTGGGGGCATTTGACAATCGCCTCGCGGAGACCCTGTCGAAATTGCGATCTGGACCGGAACGACCATACAAGAAAACAGGTTCTGATCCTCATCCGAGGGTCGGAAGGCACCGGCGCGCAGACCTGTGTCCCGATGTCCGACATCGGCACTTCGATCGCACAATTTCTCGACGTTCGATATAGTGGCGCTGGCACCCCGAACCGAAGGGCCACAGCGTCAAGCGGCTCCCCTCTTCCGGCGATTCCCAGCCGTCAGGCCCAGGTGTCACTTGATCGGCATTGATACCTACATCACGCCAAAGGTTTCAAAGGCTTCGGTGGCGCTCATGCCGTTACGGATTGCATCTGCAACGGCGTTTTCGGTAGAGGCCTTCTCCAATGCCAACTCAATAGCCTCCTGCTCTGCTGATTGCGGAATGACCAGAACACCTTCGTCGTCTCCGAACAGAAGATCGCCGTTTTGCACTGTCAGATGGTTCATCTCAATGGGCACCCGATAGTCGAGGACCTTGCCGCGCACGCCTTGATCCTGGGCAAAACTGCCACGGGAAAAGACCGGGAAATCAAGATTTCGGATTTCGCCGGTATCGCGAATAAATCCGTTCAGGATGGCGCCTGCGGCATTCAGGTGCTGCGCCCGTGTCGACATCAACCCACCCCAAAGCGCGTATTCGAATGACGAACCCGACGCGATATAGATCTCGTCAGATTTGAGATCATCCAATGCCGCGAACATGACGCCAAACGGTACATCCGACAAAGGACCATGGCCGCGGCCTTCTGGATAATCGGCCTCCAGTACGGTCATTGCACGCCCGACCAATTTGGTATTCTCGACAAGAGGTTTGATCGGTTGCGGCAAATACTGATGGCGAAACCCCATCGTATCCAAAACGTCCCCGACAACGGCCGTACACAGCGAGGTTTTGATTTTTCTGAAGGTTTCGGCGTCTTTCATGTCGGGTATCCTTGTTTGATTTCAGGCCCACACGCCGCCCTGTAAACGCACGACGCGGTCTGTGATTTGTGTTGCATCCACGGATGCTGGTTGGCGGGCGACTGCGTTGCACCAGAGAATGTCATTCGTGTTCCCGGTTCTGCCTATCTCGCGGAAGAGAGATTGTAGAAATCGGTCCCGGTTCGCCAGAAAATGGCATGCTGCGCGTCCTCAGACAGGTGGCGGACCAGTTTTCGGGCTGTCTGGCACCACGTTGGATAGTCAGAGGCGAGGTTCACCACCGGCCAGTCACTTCCCCACATAAGCTTTGACGGACCAAAGCAGTTCAGCACGTGATCGGCAAAGGGCGCAATTTGATCAAGAGACCACGCCGGGCCAACCTCTGTGACCATGCCCGAAAATTTGCAAAAAACATTGGGACAACGTGCAAGGGCCGACATGCCATTGATCCATTTGCCATCAGGAAGGTTCCCCGCGCCCATGTCCGGTTTGGCGATATGATCAATCACTATTTTCAGATCGGGATAGGTCTTGGCGACACAGGCCATGACCTCAAGATGCCGGGGCTGAATGAGCGCATCAAGGCACAGCCCGATCGCTTGCATATGGGCAAGGGCGGGTTGGACTTCTGGCCGCAGAATCCAGTCATCTGCAACAATGTTTTGCAGCATCGGGCGCAGCCCCTTGAGCATTGGATTGCGCCGCAGCCGATCAATCAAATCCGGGGCGTCCGGGCTATCCAACGGAACCCAACCGACAACCCCGGCAATAACAGCATGCTGGTCTGCAAGCGCCAACAGAAACTCGGTTTCCGCAACCGTGTCTGTTGCCTGAACAAGGATCGTCTTTGCCACGCCATTGGCATTCAGATGCGGGGCAAGGTCATCGGGCAAAAAGTCGCGCAAAATCTGCGCAACACTTTCATCCGGCCACGGATAATCACCACGGGCCAATTGCCAGAAGTGCTGATGCTCATCCAAAATCATGGCAATTCCTTGGCTTGGCTCGCCAATTTGGCAAGATCGTCCCACAACGCCGCTGGCAATGGCGTATTGAGAAGCGCCAGATTCCGCTGAAGTGACGCCGGTTTCGACGTGCCAATCAAAGTCGAGACGATGAGGTCATGACGCCCCGGAAATTGCAAAGCAGCGGCGGCCAACGGCACATTGTGTTTGGCGCAAATATCCAAAAGCGCCTGAACATGGTCCAAAACATTCTTTGACGCGGGCGCATAATCATACATCGCGCCCTCCACTGGTCCTGTGGCGAGAATGCCCGAATTGAACACCCCGCCGATGACGATCCGAATTTCGTTCGCGCGGCACATGGGCAACAGCCCAAGCGCCGCAGTTTGATCCAGAAGCGTGTAGCGCCCGGCAAGCAAAATCGTGTCCAGCTCCATGCGCCCGATCAGGGTTTCACATGCGCTGACGGTGTTTACCCCCAATCCGATCTGGCGCGTGACACCTTCGGCCTTGAGCTTCGACAACGCAAGATGTCCACCGTCAGTCAACGCAGCCATATGCCCCGGCGTATCCGTGCCAACGTTCGGATCGCCGATGTCATGCACATACAAGATGTCGACGTGATCAAGGCCAAGACGCCCCAGAGACCCCTCGACGGATCGCATGATGCCATCATAGCTGTAATCAAAATGCTGATCGAAGGGCAAAGGGCTGTGAAAGCCATTCACAGGCACTTGCGGCGCGCTTGACGGGGTCAAAACGCGTCCAACCTTGGTAGAGATCACATAGCCGTCCCTCCCCTTCAGGAAGTGACCCAGACGGTGCTCTGACATGCCGTTGCCATAATGCGGTGCCGTGTCAAAATAGCGAAGACCCGCATCCCATGCGGCTTGCAGCAGGTCTTGTGCGGTATCGTCATCCATAGGGGCGTACAGGCCACCGAGGCTCGAACACCCGAATGCCACAGGGCATTCACCTTTACGCATCTTCGGATACCGGCGCATTGGCCACGATGAATTTCGTCACCGCGCGCGGATCGTTTTCCCATGCCGCCAGGGCCTCTGCGACCTTGTCAAAGGGGAACACCCCCGAGATGGTTTTGTCGGCGGGATAAGCGCCGCTTTCGACATAGCCCACCACATCGAGGAAATCTTGCTGCAGCGCGCCACGAGAGCCGCGAATATCCAATTCCTTGGTCAGGATCAGCTTGGTGTCATAGGTCACAGGGGCCTTTGAATAGCCAATATAAACCACCCGCCCGACCGAGGCCGCAACATCAACACAGGCCAAAAACGTTTGTGCCAGCCCCACCGCTTCGATGGCGACCTGGACGCCGTTGCCGGCTGTCATCTCATGGATGCGCGCAACGGGATCGGTGGTGGCGCTGTTGACGACCTCTTTGGCCCCTACGGTCCGCGCAACGTCGAGTTTTGCGTCGTCGATATCAACCGCAATCACCGTCGCCCCCACCCGCACGCAGCCCGCGATCACGCCAAGCCCAATGGCCCCGCAACCGAACACCGCGACGGTGTCGCTGGCGCTCACTGCGCCACGGCGCACCGCATGAAAGCCGACGGCCATCGGCTCGATCAATGCCAGGTGGTTGGGGTCTGTCACTGTTGAGGTGACGACGCGCTCCCATGGGACTGCGATCTGTTCGGTCAACGCGCCCTCGCGCTGCACGCCCATGGTTTGATTGTTGCGACAGGCGTTGATCCGCCCCGTCTGACAGGCATAGCAGGTGCCGCAATTCTTGTAGGGGTTAAGCGTGACACGCTGTCCTTTTGCAAACCCCTCTGGCACATCCGCGCCCACGGCCAGAATCGTCGCAGCGATCTCATGGCCGGGGATGCGCGGGTAGCTGACCAGCGGGTTCAACCCCTTGAATGTATTAAGGTCAGAGCCGCACAGACCGACACGATCCACATGCAACAGGACCTCGCCTGCCTTGATCTGGGGCGGGTCGATTTCGCCAAAATGGGTGGCGCCCGGCCCGTCAATAAAGAATGCTTGCATGGTCTAAAATCCACTCACTGCGCCGCCATCGACGACTAAGGTATGTCCGGTCACAAAGCCCGCGGCGGGCGCACACAGATAGGTTGCCGCCCATCCAATATCAGTGGCCGCGCCCATGCGGCCCATTGGCGTGCGTGACAGGATTTTGTGTTTGCGTTCGGGGTCGCCCGAGAGGGCTTTTTCCGTCATCGGCGAGGTGATCCACCCCGGCGCGATGGCGTTCACACGGATGCCGTCGCCGCCCACCTCGGCGGCGGTGCCGCGCACCAGCCCCAGCACGGCGGATTTGGCGGCGGAATAGCCGATCACCTGCGGGATCGAAAGGTAAGACGCCATAGAGGCGATGAACACGATGCTGCCCGAATGCGCCCTGCGCATGGCGGGAATGGCCAATTGGCTCAACCGAAAGGCCGCCACCACATGCACGTCCAGGACGTTTTGCACGTCCTCGTCCGTCATCTCGAGATAGGGTTTTTTGACATGGGTGCCCGCGTTGTTGATAAGACAATCGAGCGTCCCGAACCGCGCGGTGCAGGCGTCGATCAGGCCCTTTGCCGCCTCCGCATCGGTGACATCGGCCACATGATACGACGCAGCGGGCCCGAGTTTTTCAACCGCGGCGGTCAGCTTTGCCTCTGACTGGCCCGCAATCATCACCCGCGCGCCAGAGGCCACGAAACATTGCGCGATGCCAAGGCCAAGGCCACTCCCCCCGCCTGTGACAAGCGCGGTTTTTCCGTCAAGCCGGAACGGGTTTTCAATCAAGGTATCCATCAGGCCATCAGCCCCCCAATATCGCGGCTTACGCTGTCATAACTCTGGCCGGGACAGGCAATTCCATCGACCACACCGGTGATTTTGCGCTCTTTGAACACGACGATCCTGCTGGCGAGCGAGATCATTTCCGGCATGTCAGACGAAATCAGGATCACCGATTTTCCTTTGGTGTTGGCGAGATCCCAGACGATGTCGTGGATGGTGGATTTTGCGCCCACATCCACGCCGACACTTGGCTCGTCGATGATCAGAATATTGCTGTCAGCAGCCAGCCATTTGGCGATGGAAATCTTCTGTTGATTGCCGCCGCTCAGGTTGCCGACCCGCTGGCCGATGCCCGTGGCGCGCACGTCCAGCGCCTCCATCATCTCTTGTGCCTTGGCCTCTTGCGCGCGGTTGTTGATGGCGCGGGTCAGGCGGTTGCGCAGACGTTTCCAGATGGTGATGGTCATGTTCGTCTCGATATCGAAATCGAGGAACAGACCCTCTTCTTTGCGGTTCTCCGAGATGTAGCCAATGCTATGGCGCTCGACGCAGTGCTGCACCGAATTGATCTGCACCTCTTCACCCGCAACCAACAGCGTGCCCGCGTGTTTGGGCAAATAGCCGATGATGGTTTTGGCAAGTTCCGTGCGCCCCGATCCAACCAGCCCGTAAAAGCCCAGAATCTTCGCCGCGCCGCAGGGAGAAGCTCGCGTCTTCGATCAGCCCATGCGATGTCAGCCCCCTGGCCTCAAGCACGATATCCTTTGGGTCGGTGTGCAATTGATCGTAGGTCTCGATCTGGATCTTGCGGCCGATCATCATCTCGATGATGCCCTCGCGGTCCAGTTCGGACATGGATTTGGTGCCCACGTGCTGACCGTCGCGCAGCACGGTGATCATGTCGCAAATCTCTTGCACTTCTTCCAACTTGTGCGAAACGAAGATCATCGTGATCCCCTTGTCGCGCAGTTCAGAGATGAAGCTCGAACAATTTGCGCACTTCACTCACCGTGATCGACGATGTCGGTTCATCAAGCAGGATGACACTGGCATCGCGCGACAGGGCTTTGGCGATTTGCACCAGTTGCTTTTGCGCCGCGCTCAGGCCGCCGATGGGGTGTTCGGGATGAAGGTCAAGACCGACGCGCTTGAGGTAGATTTCCGCGTCGCGGTTCATCCGCACCCAGTCGATCCCAAGCGGACCCCGGTAGATCTCCAGCTTGTCCATCATGATGTTCTCGGCGATGCTGCTTTCGGCAAACACCTGAATTTCCTGGTTCACGATGGTGATGCCGTGGCGCATTCCGTCCTTGAGCGACCCGAGGTTGAGCACCTTGCCGTCAAGCGCGATCTCGCCGCTGTCGGCCTTGTGGATGCCACAGATCGCTTTGATGAGCGTGCTTTTCCCCGCACCGTTTTCCCCCAAGAGCGCATGCACTTGGCCGGGGTGGAAGGTCACAGACACATCGTCCAGCGCCTTCACCCCTGGGAAACTCTTGCTGATATTACGAAGTTCGAGCGTCATTTTTTGCCTGCCTTCCCGCTCCAGACCTCTCGACCACGGTCGAGAAGAATGGTGAGCAGGATGATCGCCCCAAGGAAGGCTTGCTCAAAATAGACATTGGCTTGCAGCAGGATCAGGCCGTTTTTGATCAACACCATGATCAATGCGCCGCCAAAGATGCCGATCGCGGTGATACGCCCACCCGCCAGCGCCGTGCCGCCAATAATGGCAACAGCAAACGAGATGATGAGCCAATTCTCACCAATCGCCGGTTGCGCCGCCCCAAGGCGCGACACCCAAAGCAACCCGCCAACACCCGCGAAAAATGCAGAGAGCAGATTGGCCCCCATGATGACGCGATGGGTGTTGATCCCCGAGAGTTCCGCCGCCTCTTCGTTGCTGCCGGTGGCGAGCAATTGACGACCAAACACCGTATAACGGAACAGATACCATACGGCGATCAGCGTGAAGATCATGAGGTAGAACAGATAGGGAAGACCCATGAAATTCCCCCGCCCGATCTTGACGAAAAGGGGCGGGATTTCGCGGAAGGAATAGCCCTCGGAAATGCCGTATACGAAGCCGGTGAAGATAAAGAGCGTCGACAGCGTGACAATGAAAGAGTTCACGCCGAGCTTGGTCATCACAAAGCCGTTGAACGCGCCGGTAAGCAACGCCACAGCCATCGCACCCAACAGCGCGACCGGCAGCGGCAGGCCAAGCGTGTCGATGAGATAGCCAAAGATCACCGCCGTCAGACCCGCAATCGCGCCGACAGAGAGGTTCATATTGCCCGTGACCAACATCACCGCCTGCGCCAGCGCGACAAAGACATAAAGCGACTGCGTCCGCGTGAGGTTGAAGATATTGAACGGGGTCAGAAAGCTATCCGACAAAAACGAGAAGATCACGATGAGCAAAAGTGCGGCCCCCAGAATGCCTATTTCGGCTCCTGAGATCACTTTCCCATTTTTGAGTTTGCTGAAGGTCAAGGTGTTCACTTTCACTTAGTGGCGCGCTCAACCCCGAGGGGGAGCGACGCTGGTGGGTCTTGGTGGTGTGGTTGGGGAGGCGTGGTGGATCGCTTTTTGTGGCTGGCCCCCACGCGATAACGCAGGGACCGGCCGATGACGCGTAGGGAGGCTACTTCGTCAAATATTCGGTTTCCAGGTTGGCAATGATCGACTTGGTCAATGTGGCGATGTCATCCGCATAGGTGTCGAGATTGGCCGCGGTCACAGGAACAACACCCGCATCAATCGCGTGCACGCCTTCCTTGGCGGACCAGCCCTCGGACTTGTACTTCAGCAACACCATGGAAATGTAGCCGTGCCCAAACGGATTTTGCGCCATGGTGCCGTCAATATGCCCCGCCGCAATCGCGTCCATCACAACCGGATCCGTGTCGATGCCGAAGAAATGAATGCGTTCGCCACCGCCTTCGTGATACTCGGTCAGGATCTGCGCGATGGCCACGGTGGGCGTATAGCCCGTCGCGATGATCCCGTTGATTTTGCCTTGGTTCGCAGCCATGGCGGATTGAACTTTCTCGGTGCTTTCCTCAATCGTCGACATGTCGCCAACGGTTTGGATGATCTGCACGTTGGGATATTTGGCGACCACTTCCTCGACGCCTTCCTTGCGCAGCAGGGTTGCTTCGCTTGGCACTTCCAGCACGTTGAGGATATTGCCCTCGCCGCCCATTGCCGCAATCAGCTCCTCTGTCGCCAGCATCGCCGCTTCTTTCAGTTGCGTGCCAACGTAAAAGGAGGCTGGGGTGGGCTGCGTTGTCGCCTGGCCGAAATCGACCACATCAACGCCAAAGGAGACAAGCTCCTCATATAGCCCCTTCGCGGCGGTGACGTCGGCGGGGTAGATGGAAAAGGCGTTATACCCCTGTGCCGCCATGGCGGTGACGTTGTCGTTCTGGTTGTCCTGGGTCCAGTCCTGGCCAAGGCGCTTGAAGACTTCGACACCGTAGTCTTCTGCAAATTGATCGACACCTGTTTGCACTTCGTCGAAATAGGGATGCACCGTCGAGGCATACCATGCGTATTTGACGTCTTGCGCAAAAGCCCCCGTCGCAAAAACGGCCCCGGCCACGGCGGCAAGGCCGGTTTTCAGAATGTTTTTCATTGTTTTCCTCCAGTATTTTGCGCCCACTTGCGTCACGAGAGCGGACAGTTTCCGGGTTAACCCCGGTGTTCGAAAACCTGATGAGAACAACAGGAGTTCTCGACAAGATCCCAGTCGATATCGACACCCAGTCCATGACCTGACGGCGCATGGATATCCCCCTCGGCATCGATAAAGTCGTAATAGCTTTGCTTCATTGGCGCCTGAAACGTGTCTTCGGGCACAAACAATTCAAAGAAATCGCAATTCCGAACGGCACATGAAACATGCACATTCGCCATGTCCATTGGCCCCATCGTTGTGGTGTGCAATTCGCAGTTCATGCCATGTGCTTCGGCCAGGTAGCAGGACTTGAGCGTGCCCGTGATGCCCGCCTTCCAGGAAACGTCGGCGCGTACGGTATTTACGGCGTCGGACTTGATCGCCTGGGCGATCCCCCACGGGCCACCCCGCGTTGTCTCTGTGCCAACGATTTCAATATCCACGGCGGCCGTAAGCTTGGCATATTTGTCCAGCTCATAGTCGCGGAACGGCTCTTCGAGCCAGCGAAAGTTCAAGGTTTCCAGATGGCGCGCAACCTTGATTGCCTCGCTCAGAGAGTATTCCGCAACCGGGTCGGACATAAGGATCATGTCTGGTCCAACCGCATCGCGGACCGCTTGGTGAATGGCCATATCCATGTCACTCGGACCGCAGGGATGAATTTTATAAGCCTTGAAACCCTTGGCCTTATACCGCAGCGCCTCGGTCACGTATTCCTCGACCGTCTCCAACCACAAGCTGCTCGCGTAGACAGGAAGTTTTGATCGGTAGCTGCCGATAAACTGATGCAACGGCAGTTCTGCTGTCTTCGCCGCAGCATCCCAAATCGCGACGTCAATCGGGCCCGGCAGGAACACCGGAAAGAACGCGCCGTGGCGATCAATGTTCCAAAAGTCGTGCCAGATTTTTTCACGATCGGTGATGCTGCGCCCCAGGATGACTGGCGCAATCACATCTGCCAGATACGATTGGGTGACAGCCCCAGACCGCGCAGCCCAAAAAGTCGCCAGCCCCTCAACCCCGTCCGACGTTGTAATTCGACCAACGCCATAATCCCATGGCATGGGGGCAGCACCTTCGCGGCTTTCATCGAACAGCCCTTTTGGACGTGTGCAAATCCAGGTTTCGAACTTCTCAACTCTCATCAATCCTCCTAAGCGGTCGAAGGCAGATTTCCTTAACTCTGCGACCCGCGGGTGAGGAATGATCATTCGTATTGTCGGGGCATTCGTCTATGCTCAGATCTCCACAAAAATGTCACGCATGTCTCTTTCTGTGCAGCATGCCTATACTTTTATGGCTTTTTCGTTGAAGCTATGACCTATTATTTTGGCAAAAAGAGTGACTGGATTCCGCTTTTGGACAAATCTGCGGGTGCGCTGCACATCGACATCTTTCATTCAGACAACTCCACCTACGGCACAGAGTGGAACGGCGTGCGTCTAAACGATGACTACCATCGGCTCTATTTTATCGCGGAAGGTGAAGCCGAAGTCACCTATAACGAAACGACCCAGAAATTGGTCGCGGGCCATACCTATCTTTTCCCGACCACGACGCTGTTTCGCTATGCGTGCCCTTCGCATCTGCGGCTGCTCAATGTGTGTTTCAAAATGACATTGGACAATGGCCTGGACGCGCTGGACCTCCACCCTTTCCATGTAATCGTGCCCGCGATGGATATGACCACAACACTCAACAAGATGGTGGAAATTGATGCGCTGGCGCAAAAGCGTTCCTTTGCGCACCAGCTTTCGATACGCGGCCAAATCCTGACGCTGCTTGGCCCGCATTTTCAAGCATCAGATACCGAAAAACTCCGCAAACGGCGCAAGGATATGAAACGTCTGGCACCCGCCTTGCGCTATATTGAACAAAACCTGGAAACGGGAATAACAGTCGCCGACTTACCTCGTCTGGCCGCAATGAGCCGCTCATATTTCGCCAAGAAATTTACAATGACTTTTGGCATGTCACCACAAGATTACATTCGAAAACAACGCATTGAACTGGTAAAACGGGAACTGCGCCTCTCATCACAACCCATCTCAAATTTGGCAGAAGACCTCGGCTTCAGCAGTGCATCACATATGTCGCGTGAATTCAAACACCACACCGGCTATACCCCCAAACAATTCAGAGCCTTCGATCGCTTTTTTGATTAAAAAATGTGCATCCATTCTTTTCTGATTAACGTTGGCGCAGATGGCACGCCTTGCGCCATTCTTTCCCAAGTCACACGGCAAACACCGCATTTATGATTGACGTGTATTGAGTGGGATGATCTTCATAGACTGCAATGGTCATAGGTCGCGCGACGCACCCGCGGCCTATGGCCATACAGTTGAAGGGGACCGTGCCCGCGGTAGGCTCGCGCAACCCCGTGAAACCTCTAAGCCTTTGTAAAACAGAGATGTAAATACTCGGGCGATGGCCGATTTGGACGTCAAACAAAGGGGGGAGACGGACGCCTGATTGGCCGGACCAAAGGCGGCTGAACACCAAGTTGCGCGCCATCAACCACGGCCAGAAGGGTGTAACAAGTGTCGAAGCCGGATCGAGAACATGTTCGGTCGGATGAAAGACTGGCGCGCATCGCAACTCCGTACGACAGATGCACCAAGACCTTTTTATCAGCCATCGCATTCACCGCTCTTGTCATTTTCAGGCTATAAGCCTCGATCATATGTGTTTCATAAATTTGGGATTGATTTTTTAAAACTCCACCTGTCAGATACCTGTAAATACATTTAAATTTATGGTGATTCTTATGGCCACAGTTAATGGCGACGGCAACGGCAACTGGCTTGACGGTACAATTGCGCCGGACATCATTTCCGGCTTCGGCGGCGACGACTGGATTGAAGGGTGGCAAGGTGGCGATTCGATCAGCGGCGGGGCGGGCGCGGACTATATTCGCGGCAACGATGGGCCTGATGTCATTTGGGGTGGTGAAGCCGGGCTTGCGGATGGAGTGAACAGTACCGAAGGCCAACCACTTTATTTGCCGGGAACATTCAATGAAATAGATGGCAAAGATACCATTTATGGCGGCAGTGGTCGGGACTATCTCGGGGGCAACCAAAACGACGACCAAATTTTCGGGGAAGAGGGTGACGACACCCTGATCGGGGGACAACAGAACGACAGCCTATATGGCGGCGAAGGTGACGATATTCTGTTCGGCGACAGTCTTCTTGCAACGGGTGAAACGCTGTTGGATGACAATGACGCCATCGACCTTTTGCATGGCGGTACCGGTGATGACACCCTGATCGGTGGGCCGGGCAATGATTTGCTTCAGATTGAGGACTTCGCCGAAGCCGTTGACGATGTGTTCATCGGAAGTGAGGGTCAGGATACTCTGGAATCCGGGTTTTCTCCTGAGTTTTTGAACCTCAATTTAGGCTCGGAAACGAGCTATTCTTACGATGGAACGACCTACACAGTTCCGGTGTCCATAGAGTTTCTGGATATGAACGGCACCGCGTTCTCCGGAACGGACGATGCCAATTTCTTTGACCTTCGCGGCCTGACAGAAATCATTGCGCCGGAAAAATTTTGGCTGGAAGGAGGCGATGACACCTTTGAGGGGTCGGATGAAGGTGAGGACGTCAGCGGTGGTGCTGGCGATGACCTGCTCAACGGCAATGGCGGTGACGATACGCTAAATGGCTCGACAGGGACGGACACGATAAACGGCGGCGCGGGCGATGACCTCTTGGTGCTTGAGGAATTCGCAGTAGATGTGAACGATGTTTTTCTTGGCGGCGCAGGCGAAGACACTCTGTCTGGCTCTTTTATACCGGAGTTCGAGAATTTATTTCTTGGGGCGACTGTTACCTATCTGATGGACGGTGTCTCCACGACATCGGAAGTGTCGATCGAAACCCTGAATATGAATGACACTAGGTATTCCGGAACGGACAATGCCAATTTCTTTGACCTTCGCGGCCTGACAGAAATCATTGCGCCGGAAAAATTTTGGCTGGAAGCAGGCGATGACACCTTTGAGGGGTCGGATGAAGGTGAGGACGTCAGCGGTGGTGCTGGCGATGACCTGCTCAACGGCAATGGCGGTGACGATACGCTAAATGGCTCGACAGGGACGGACACGATAAACGGCGGCGCGGGCGATGATCTCTTGGTGCTTGAGGAATTCGCAGTAGATGTGAACGATGTTTTTCTTGGCGGCGCAGGCGAAGACACTCTGTCTGGCTCTTTTAGACCGGAGTTCGAGAATTATTTCTTGGGGCGACAGTTACCTATCTGATGGACGGTGTCTCCACGACATCGGAAGTGTCGATCGAAACTCTGAATATGAATGGCACTAGGTATTCCGGAACGGACGATGCCAATTTCTTTGACCTTCGCGGCCTGACAGAAATCATTGCGCCGGATAAATTTTTGCTGGAAGGAGGCGATGACACCTTTGAGGGGTCGGATGAAGGTGAGGACGTCAGCGGTGGTGCTGGCGATGACCTGCTCAACGGCAATGGCGGTGACGATACGCTAAATGGCTCGACAGGGACGGACACGATAAACGGCGGCGCGGGCAATGACGAGCTGACCGGTGGCAACGATGTCGATACGTTTGTCGTGACCCTCGGGTCGGGCAATGACACCATCACCGATTTCAATTTTGGCACCGATATTATTGACCTGTCCGCTTTGAGCGAAGATGAAATCGGCGCGATCACGATTTCCGAAAACGGCAATGGCGATCGCGTCATGACCCTTGGCGATGGCTCTAGCGTGACATTCAATAACGTGCCCGTGAATTTCGCCACAACCGGCGCGGTCACGCTCATAGGGGCCGCTCCGGCAGTGCAGGGAAATGTCATTACCTACGACATTTCGACTCTGGGCGATCTGGACGGCCTCGACCGGGACAGCGTCATGATCCAATGGCTTCGCGACGGTGTTGAGGTCAACGGCGCAACGGGCGGCAACTATGGTCTGGACCAGGACGATGTTGGTGCCCGGATCACCGCCCGCATCAGCTATTCCGACGATTTCAACCGGATTGAAACGGTGACAAGTACGCCGACAGGTCTGGTGCAAAACGTCAATGATCCGGCAAGTGGCGAAGTTCTGGTCACCGGAACCGCGCGCGAAGACGAAACCCTGACGGCAGATATTTCAGGCGTTTCCGACATTGATGGTTTTGATCCGACCGCGGTTCAATTCCAATGGCTGCGCGATGGCGCCCCGATCAATGGCGCCACTGGCCCAACCCATGTGCTGACCCAGTCCGATGTCACTTCCGAAATATCGGTCCGCATCAGCTTTAACGACGATTTTGGCAGCGCCGAGACATTGGTAAGCGCCACGACACCGCCGGTGGAAAATGTCAACGACGCGCCCACTGGTCGCGTCACAATCAACGGCGTGGCGATCGAGGGGGGCATTTTGACCCCGTCCTCGACCCTTGCTGATGCCGACGGCATCGGTTCGTTTGACTATCAATGGTTGCGGGACGGTGTGGCCATTCAGGATGCGACCTCGAAGTCCTATCAATTGGTCGATGCTGATACAGGGGCCAGAATTTCGGTCCGTGTCAGCTACACTGACGCTCAGGGCACCTCCGAGTCAGTGACCTCAACTGAAACAAGTGAAATCCCTGGACGTGTCAACACCACCGGAACGCCCCAGGCAGATAGTATTATTGGCACCGAAAATCACGAGGTGATCGAAGGGCTGGCCGGCAATGACCTCGTTGTTGGCGGCGGTGGGTTCGACCGGCTCTTTGGCAACAACAATGATGACTTTGTCTTTGGTGATGGCCAGGCCGCGGCCTATTATGGCAACGCCATCGCCAATCAGGTCTATCGGCTGTATCAGGCGACACTGGACCGGATGCCCGATGCGGGTGGCCATGCGGCCTGGTCCGGGCGGATCGCCAGCGGCGAACGCACGTTGCAACAGGCCACCGAAGGCTTTGTCCGCTCGCCGGAATTTCAGGCGACCTATCAGAACCTGACGGACGAAGCCTTTGTCAGGCTGCTCTATAGCAATGTGTTGGACAACGATACGCCCGACGCGACGGGTCTGGCGCGTTGGACCGGCGATTTGGCCAATGGCGCCAGCCGCGCCGATGTGGTGTTGGGCTTCTCGCAAAGCCCGCAGTTCATCAACGAAACGCAGGCCGCGGCCAACGGCTTTGCTGCGCAAAGCCTAAGCTCCACCTGGTCGGACGATGTGTACCGGCTCTATCAGGCAACGCTTGACCGCGCGCCCGACTACATGGGCCAGACCAATTGGACCGGGCGCATTGCCAGCGGCGAACGCACCCTGCTGGAGGTCGCCGAAGGCTTTGTCGCTTCGCCGGAATTCCAGGCGACCTATCAAAACCTCACGGACGAAGCCTTTGTCAGGCTGCTCTATAGCAATGTGCTGGACAACGATACGCCCGACGCCGCCGGTCTGGCGCGTTGGACCGGTGAATTGGCCAATGGTGCCAGCCGTGCCGAAGTGGTGTTGGGCTTCTCGCAAAGCCCGCAGTTCAACCAAGAGACGAAAGCGGCGCTGAAAGCATGGATGCGCGCCCAAGGTGTCGATGACACGATTGATGCGGGCCCGGGCACCAATGTCGTCGCAGGTGGGCAATTCGCAGATGTCTTTGTGTTCAACAGCGCAGACGCGAGCAGCACGACAGTCGCCGATCTTGAAGCCTGGGATTACATCGACCTCAATGGTTTCGGCTACGCCGATGCAGACGCGGCGCGTGCCAATATGACACAAACCGGTGCTGACCTGGTGTTCATGGATCAGGGCACAGAAATCACGTTCCGTAACACGACGTTGAGTGACATTACGGACGACATGTTCCTGATGTGACACCCTTAAACACGAGCCTCTAGTTGTGGGTTTTCAACAGGCCGCCCATTCGATCCGGACCGAGTTGGTTGGAGTTACCAAGCAACACCCCGTTCGGAGGGATCGAATGGGCGCAACTTGAACCAGCGCGAGATTGGAGAGTAATGCTCGAACGGGGCGTTGGCGTTTCGTATGCGCCCATCCTGCGCTGGACCATCAACTTCAATTCAATGATTGCCCGCACCCTGCGACGTCGCCAGCCACCCCGCAAAGCGCGCGGTCGCGCCTGGCCTGAATCATTAGCCCCACAAGGGCCTCAACAGGTTTCCAGACAGATCGCAACGCCTTGGCCGCCTCCGATGCAAAGCGCGGCAAGGCCCTTTTTTGCCCCGGTTCGCTTCATCTGATGCAAAAGCGTGACAACGATGCGCGCCCCGGATCCGGCCAGAGGATGACCAAGCGCGATGGCCCCACCATTTGGGTTGATCTTGCTGTCATCCCAACCGATCTCGCGGTTCACCGCGATCGCCTGGGCGGCAAAGGCCTCGTTCAACTCAATGACGTCCAGATCCGCCGCACGCCATCCGGCCAAATCCAATGCCTTTCGCGCGGCCAATGCCGGTCCCAACCCCATGTCCATCGGGTCCAGCGCCGCCGAGGCATAGGATGCGATGCGGGCCAACGGTGGCTGGTCGACCTCCCGCAAGCGCCGCTCGCTGCCCACCAATAATGCCGCAGACCCATCGTTGAGCCCGGACGAATTGCCAACGGTCAGGGTGCCTTCGGGGTCAAAAACCGGTCGCATGGCCGCAAGATCCTGTGCCGATACATCCGGGCGGGGGTGTTCGTCAGCGGAAATGGTCCGGTCACCGCCTTTGGCGGGCACCACCACCGGCGCGATTTCCTGCGCGAAATGGCCCGCCCGGATCGCAGTGGCGGCCTTTTTCTGCGACAGCAGCGCAAATGCGTCCTGCTCTTCCCGGGTCACCTGATACCGCGCCGCCAGTTGTTCAACTGTCGCACCCATATGGATGTCATTGAACACATCCCACAACCCATCGGTCAGCATCATGTCCCGCGCCGTTGCATCCCCCATCTTTTGGGGGCTGCGGATATGCATGAAATGCGGGGCCGACGTCATCGAATCCTGACCGCCAGCAAGGATCAATCCGGCATCACCTGCCTTGATCGCCTGTGCGGCCATATGGATCGACTTTTGCCCCGCGCCGCACACCATGTTCAGCGTGACCGCTGGCACATCGACGGGAATGCCGGCACCCATCGCGGCCTGCCGCGCCGGGTTCTGACCGGCGCCGCCAATCAGAACCTGCCCCAGCAACACCTCGTCCAATGCGCCCGCGTCCAGTCCGGTCTCTGCCAGAAGCGCGCGAATGACCTGAGCGTTGATGTCCGCGGCCGACAGTCCGGTAAAGGCGCCATTCAGCTTACCAATTGGCGAGCGTTTGGCCGCAGAGATGTACACCTGTTCCATCGGTTCAGGCCCAGCCAGCGGTTGACTTGATCTCCAGATAGTCGTGCAGGCCCCATTCGCCATGTTCGCGCCCGTTGCCGGATTGCTTGTAGCCGCCGAATGGGGCACGGGCATCCCAATCCGCGCCATTGATCCAGATTGACCCAACCCGAAGCCGCCGCGCAATGCGCCGCGCCCGTTCCAGATCAGGCGTCTGAATGTATCCCGACAACCCATAGATTAAGTCATTGGCGATGCGGATTGCATCCTCTTCGGTGTCGTAGCCGATGATCGTCAGAACCGGGCCAAACACCTCTTCGCGGGCGATGGTCATGTCATTTGTCACATCGGCAAAGACCGTTGGCCGGACAAAATACCCCCGGCTCAGCCCCTCTGGCCGCCCCAGCCCCCCTGCGACAAGTGTTGCGCCTTCGTCGATACCCGCCGCAATCAACGACTGAATTCGATCAAACTGTGCGGCGTTGACAACGGGGCCAAGCGCCACATCGGTCATTGGGTCACCGACACTATGGGCCTCTGCCGCTTGACGTGCGACATCGCGCGCTTCGGCCATCCGGTCATGTGGCACCAACATCCGCGCCGGGGCACGGCACGCCTGACCGCAGTTGACGAAACAGGCATCAACCCCTTCGCGCACCGCGCGGGCAAGATCGGCGTCGGGCAGTATCAGATTGGCAGACTTTCCGCCCAATTCCTGCGCGACGCGCTTGACGGTCTCTGCCGCGGTTTTTGCCACGGCAATTCCGGCGCGGGTGGACCCGGTGATCGACACCATATCAACCTCTGCATGACGCGACAGCGCCTCGCCTGCGATATGGCCGTATCCGGTCAGATGATTGTAGACGCCGGGTGGGAAACCAGCCTCATGCACCAGTTCGGCAAAACGCAGCGACGACAGCGGCGAAAATTCGGACGGTTTGGCGATCACGGTACAGCCCGCCGCCAAGGCCGGGGCCACCTTGACCACCAATTGGTTCATCGGCCAGTTCCAAGGCGTAATAAGCGCGCAAACGCCAATCGGCTCTTTCGAGATCAGGGTAGAGCCGCGCATCTCTTCAAAACGCTCGCCTTCCAGCGCGTCTATCGCCGCCTCAAGATGCATCCGCCCCACAGCCGCCTGTGCGTTCTGTGAAAAGCTGCGGGTGGTGCCCATCTCAGTCACCATCAGATCGGCGATCTCGTCGTAGGCACCGTTATACAGCTCTAACAGGCCCCGCAGAAGCGCCAGCCGTTCCGCCGGTTCCGTCAGCGACCAGCGGTCAAAGGCCCCCCGAGCAGCAGCCACCGCTGCCTCGACATCATCGGTGCCCGCCATGGGAATGTCGGCGATCTTGTCTTCGGTTGCCGGGTTGATCAATGCGTGGGTATCGGTTGAACGTGGCGCAACCCATGCGCCGCCAATATAGAACCTGTCGTATGTCATCTTGATATCCTCCTCATTCTGCGGTGTCAGACCGCAGGTCGGTAGCGTTCGAATTGAGCGTCAAATTCGGCGCGCGCGTCGGGCAAAGCATCCGGCCCGGCAAGGCGATACATGACCCCGGTGGTCGCGCTTTGGCGCACACGGTCCATCAAGTCGCCCGCAACCTGTCCCATCGGATCAGTGCCGCAGAGCCGTGCAAAACGCAGTGCCATTTCGTTTTGGCGGCGATAGCCGCTGTGATGGCCCTGGTGCGTACAAGCCTCAATTCCCGCGCGCATTTCGGCTTCGCTACGCGCAACGACACCACCCCAAGTATAGGCCAAAAACCGGGCCTGTTGTTCCAGCGGTACCGGATAAGACCCCATTTGTGACCAAAGCCCCATAAAGGCGAGCCCCGGCAAATCGGGATGAAAGGTGAATTCATCCAGCGTGATCGCGTTGTCGGTCACTTCGAGCGTCTGACGCATCGGTTCGGACAGAAACGGCAGGTTCAGGGCAAAACCCGTGGCGGCGATGATCCCGTCGGCCTCGACACTTTGCCCATCTTCAAAAGTCACACACCGGCCGTCGATCCCGGCAATCCACGGCACCGGTTTCACGCGACCTTCGGCCACCAAATTCAGATAATGCTGAGAGCCCGTCACACCGGCACGGGCAAAATCCGCATGTGGTTTCGGGGCGCCGTAACGGCTTGGATCTCCGGCAATGCGATGGACCAAAGCCTCGTCATTCGCGGCCAAGGCAGCCTTGTCATCGCCAAGGCACAGCGCGGCGCGATCATAGGTAAAGACGAAATATTCCAACGGAACGCCCGTGACCATTTTCGGATTCACATAGCGTTGCCGCCGCTGCGTCAGCCGGACCGAGGCCGCCCCCAACATCGACAGGTCGGACGCAATCTCAAGCGCCGAGATCGACCCGCCAGCTACGATCACATGACGCCCGCGATACAGGTCCGGGTTCTTGTAATCAAAACTGTGAACAATCCCACACTCACCCGTAAACGCCTCGGCTTCGGGGATCGGCGGGATCACCGGCTTATTGAACCGGCCGCTGGCAATGACAACGCGGGCAAAGGTTTCGGTCCGCGCCTCGCCGCCCTGCACAAACGTCAGGGCATAGCCCGCGTCTGTCTGTTCCATCATCGTCAAACGGCAACCGAACTCTGCACGCTCCAACAGCCCATGCGCGTCGGCGTAGCGGCGCATATAGGCCAATACCTGGGCATTATGCGGGAACAGCGGCGTGCCCTCGGGCCAGGGTTGATCGGAAAACCGGGTGCCTTCACCGAAGGTATTTGTGACCATTCCCGGCCAGATACCACTGGCCGGATTGTCATGCGCCCATTGCCCGCCGGGGGCCTCATGCGCTTCGAATATGCGCGGGCAAAAACCTTGCGCCTTTAGCCAGCGGGCGGCGGCAATGCCGCCCGGCCCCGCACCAATGATAGCGACCTCTTCCATGACGGTCTCAGTGGAAATAGATGCCACCACAGACGTTCAACGCCTGACCGGTGACAAAACGCGACTGATCCGAGGCGAAAAAGACGGCTGGGCCGACAATATCGTCAGGATCACCCAGACGTTTCAGGGCGGCCACATTGGCCCAGTGGTCCATTGCCTCCTGCGTGCCAAGGTTTTCCTTGCCCATTTCGGTCAGGATAATACCGGGGCAGATCGCGTTGACGGTGATACCGTCCATCCCCGCCTCTTGCGCGTAAACCCGTGTCAACGTGATGTCGACGGCCTTTGTCGCGGCATAATGGCCTTGGGTCGGCACGCCCTGACGCCCGGCGATTGAGGCGATGTTGATGATCCGTCCGGCCTTGCGCGCCCGCATCTGCGGCAAGACGGCGTTGGTGACAAGCAACACGCCCTTGGCGTTCACATCGAAATGCGCATCCCAGGTCTTTTCGTCCAGATCTTCCAACCGGCTGGGGATCAGAATGCCGGCGTTGTTGACCAGAATATCAATCTGCCCCGCTTCTGCCACGGCCGCTTCGACAGCGGCCTTGTCGGTGACATCCAGATGCAGCACGCGGGCCTTTTGACCCGTCGCCGCAATGCGGTCACGCACCTTTTCCAAATCGGAATTCTGCCGTTCCAGATCGCTGATCACGACATCGGCGCCGTTTTCCGCCAGACCAACGGCAACAGCCGCACCAATTCCGCGCGAGGCCCCGGTAACGAAGGCGGTTTTTCCTGCAAGCATCATGCCATTTCTCCCAAAGTTTCGCGCAGCGGCCAATTTTCCATTGCGGCGCAAGTGTCGTCGAATGAGGTCAACCGCCCCTGCGAGCCAAGGCCAAGCGCCACATGGGCGGCAACGGTATTGGCAAAACGGGCGCATTCGCGCAGCGACCAGCCCTTGGCCAGCCCCACGATGATGCCGGCGGTAAAGCTGTCCCCGCATCCGGTGGTGTCGATCACATCAATCCGGTGCGAAGGCAGATGAAACGGTGTCCCTTCGGCGGGATCGACATAGACCCCGTCCCCCTCAAGCGTCAGGATCGCGTTCTTGACCCCGCGTGCCTTGAACCAACGCGCGACAGCGGCGGGATCGGTTTCGCCAGACATCGCCGCGGCTTCGTGGATCGACGGCACGAAATAGTCGATATACGGGAGCAGCGGCAGCACCTTGGGGACGGTTTCGGCATTGGCCTGGATCAGGTCAAAGACGGTTGTACGCCCCATCGTTTTGGCACGTTTCAACAGATCGACCGATGCCGCGCCATCAAAGGCGTCCAGAAAGCCAGTGCCGCCAAGATGAATGATGCCTGCGTCCAGAATGCGCGCGATCTCTTCCTCGGTTGGCAGAAAGGTCTTGCTGGTGCCGGGCACAAAGAACGCCGCGCGTGCGCCATTGGGCCGGATTGGCAACATGCTGCAAGAGGTCTGCTCGGTATCATCGCGCTGAAGCAGATCAAGGTTCAGACCGTATTTTGCCATGTCTGCTGCCAGAAAATCGCCCATGGCGTCGCGTCCGATGCGCGCCGCAATCTGGCCATTCAGCCCGAGGATTGCGCAATCCACCGCAGTCGCGCCGGCGGTTCCGGCCACGGTCATGGTAATTTCGTCAATGAATGTGGCCCCGCCGGGGGCGGAAGTTCGTCCGCATAGCGGCCAAGCACATCAAGCACCAAAAAGCCGACGGCGCTGAAATCATAAGTTGGCATTCTGTCGTCCTCCATTATGCGTCGCTCAGGCCGTAGCCAGAGATCTTGTCGATAACGTCTTGAATTTGTTGGTCGCTCAGAAGTGGCGGTTCGCCCAATTGCAGACAGCCGTGGTATTGCCGCGCAAGGGTTTCCAGTTCTTCCGCCAGCCAGAACGCCTGAGCCAGATCACTGCCCGCCGCGATCATGCCGTGGTGCGCCAGAAGACAGGCCTTGCGCCCTTCCATGGCTTGCAGCGCCAGACGGGACAGTTCCGCCGATCCGTAAATCGCATAGGGCGCACAGCGGATATCCGGCCCGCCGAACACCGCAACCATGTAATGCAGCGGCGGAATGTCCCGGCCCATGATTGCCAGCGTGGTGCAAAAGGTCGGATGAGCGTGCAGCACTGCGTTTTCTTCCGGGCGCGCGGCCAGAATATCGCGGTGAAAGCGCCATTCGCTGGACGGTTTCCACGGTCCATGCGGCGTGCCATCCATATCGAGATAGACAATATCCTCGGGCGTCAGGCTGTCGTAGGGGCGGCTTGTCGGCGTGATAAGAAGCCCGTCACCGTGACGCAGGCTTACATTGCCAGACGTGCCCTGGTTCAGCCCCGAGGCATTCATTTTCCGACAGCAATCTATGATTTCCTGCCGTTTGTCGTCTTCGTTTCGATTGTCCAGCATTCCGTGTCCTCCCGTTATCGTTTGCCGCCCGCAAGCCGCGCCGCCTCTGGCTGGTTGCGAAGGATAAGCATGGCGGCCAGCCCGATGACCGGACCGGGCACAAGCACCAGAAACGTCCAGCGCCACCCGCCAAAAGCGTCTGCCACCACGGGCAAAAGCCAAATTGTGAAAATTGTGATCGCGAAACCCACGCCCATCTGAAACGCCAGCCCGGCCCCGACCTGTGCCTGATCTGACAACTCGGTCACGGCGGCCGAAAATTGCGCACTGTCGGCCACGATGGTCAGCCCCCAGATCAGCGCGACGGTCAAAAACATCCATGTCGGCGCATCAAACAGAAACCCGATCAAAAGCGCGCAACTGCCTGAAATGGCCATCGCCAGGGCTGTTGTAGCGCAGCGCCCGATCCGGTCGGCCAATGCCCCTGCCAGAACGCACCCCGGTGCCCCCATTGCGACCACCGCAAAGGCCAGCAACGACGCATTGAGCGACCAGGATCCAGCAGCATTTGCCGCCGTGGCATAGGCCAGAAACCAGCCCCACATGGCGTAGAGCTCCCACATGTGGCCAAAGTACCCAAGGTTCGCCAGCATCACCGGACGATTGCGCAGGATTGCCCCGATCTGGCGCAGATCAACACGCGCCCGCGCGAAACCATGCGGCCCCTCGCGCAGTGCCGTTGCGAACACGACCGCCGCGCCGACCGTCGCAAGGCTGCTGACGATCAGAACGCCCTGCCACGGAAATGTCGCCCCAAGCGCCCGCACCAGATGTGGCAGCGCCGATCCAAGCGTCAGCGCGCCCACCAAAGTCCCCATGGCAAGACCACGGCCCTGCACAAACCAGGTGGCAATGAACTTGAGCGCGGGGGGATAAATCCCGGCAAGCGCCACCCCGGTGACGAAACGGGCCGTAACGGCACCCGTGATCCCCGGCTCCAGCAACAACACCGCATTTGCCAGCGCCGCCAGTATGGCCGCCCCGGTCATCAACCGCGTCATGGGCCAGACATCCGCCAGCGACATCACACTTGATGCCAATGCCCCAAGAACAAACCCCGCCTGCACGCCGTTTGTCAGCCAAGCCGCCTCTGCCGGGGTCAGGGACCAGCTTTTGCTAAGCTCGGGGATGATTGCCGTTGCCGAAAACCAGGTGGTCATCGACAAAACAACAGCCAATCCCGTCAGCGCCAAAGCGCGCCACTTATCGGTGTGGGCGCCGGTCACTTACAGACCTTCGAGCGGCATGGTATAGGTCGTGGCACTGCCCTCGACACAGATGTCTCCGGCCGCATCGACAACCGAAACCGCAAGTTCGCAAATCGGCTTGTCACCCCGAACCGAGGTCACTTCGACCCGTCCGGTGATCTTTTCGCCAACGCCGACGGCCTTGCGGAAATTGAGGTTGGTGTTCAAAAACACCGTGCCCGGTCCGGGCAGGTCTTCGGCAACGCAGGCATTGAGAATCCCGGTCGTGACACCGCCCTGCACAATCAGTTTGCCAAAGGGCGTTTTCTTGGCCAGCGCCTCGTCATAATGCACCGGGTTGCGATCACCGGTCATCGCGGTAAAGGCATGAATATCGCCCATCTCGGTGGTCCGGCTACGCTCGGACTTTTGGCCGACTGCGGGCTTGCCTGCCGTCACATTGGCCCAGCCGTCTTTTCCTGTGGTGCTCATTGATTGATCTCCTCGGACAGTGTGAAACAAGGCAGCACGCGGCCACCAATATCTGTGGGGGCAAAAGCCAGCGTTGCACCGACCGTCGGCGTCCGTGCATTGGTCAGGATATGGCTGAGCATCGTTGGCCCTTCGGCCAGCTCAACAAGCCCGACAACATAGGGGGCCACCGGCGCCCAACCGGGATGCCCCGGCTTGTGAATGACCGAAAAACTTTTCAGCGTCGCGGCCCCGCTTGCCCGCACCCAGGTCAGCGCATCGGCCCAGCAGTGCGGGCAAATCGGACGCGGGTAGAAAACATAAGCGCCGCAATCGACACAGTTCTGGATCTTCAACACGCCATCTGCCGCGCCTTGCCAGAAATGGGCGTTCAACGGTTCGTAAATCGGACCGGGAACCTTGAGTTGTGCAAGATCGTTCATGACGCGCCTCCAAGAACCAATGCCACGGCTTCGCTCATCGTGGCGCCGTTGCCGGTGACCAAAGCGGTGTTGCACCCGGCGATCTGTCGTCCGGGCGTGTCACCCCGGATCTGGCGCACGGCCTCCACCACATGTGTCATGCCACCCGCCAGATCGGGTTGACCAAAGCCAAGCTGCCCGCCATGTGTGTTGATCGGCTGACGCGCATCCGATCCCATGCCGCCATTGTCCCGCAGCCACTGCCCGAATTTCCCCGGTGCGCAAAGACCGGCGTCTTCAATCGTGGCGGCCAGCATGATGGTGTAGCAGTCGTAAAAGCTCAGAAAATCCACCTGAGCCACGTCCATCCCCGCCTGCCCCAACGCGCGGGCAATGGAGGGCTTCAACGGCCCCGAGGTAAGATCCGGCGCTTGGCTGACCGCACGGTGGGTGACCTTTTCACCCGCACCCAACAGATGCACGGAACGGTGCGGCCCCTTGGCGGCGCGTTCGGCTGTGGTGACAATCACCGCTTCACCGCCGGCCACCGGCATGACGATTTCAAACAAATGCAGAGGTGAGGCGATCATCGGCGAGGCCAGAACATCGTCAACACTGGCCGGAGCACCATGGAAAATAGCCGCCGGGTTAAATTGAGCATTTGCTCGCGATCCAGCGGCCAGGGCGGCATAGTCTTCGGGCTTACATCCGTAGCGGGCCATATGGGCCTGCATCAGCAGCGCATAGGATGTGTTGGCCCCCGACGCCCCGAACGGCGTGTCGAATTCACGCGCAGGGTTTCGATTTGGCGACCGTGGCGCAACCGGATTGCGATGATTGCCCAGAACGCAAAGCACGGTCTCGCACTGACCCGCCGCAATCGCCGCCGCCGCGCGCCAGATCATGCCAGGGCCAGAGGCTCCGCCCAGATCGACCATATTGGCCATCGTCGGCTGCATCCCGAAATATTCGGCCACGGCTGCGGGCACATGCTGCGGTGTTTCGCCGACCTGCGGACCGACCAGAAGCCCGTCAACCTCGGACGGCGCAAGTCCGGCATCGGCAATCGCCTCCGCCGATACGCGCATGAGCATATCCATCGTCGCGACATCTTCTGTGCGGCGCTGCGGCGTCAGCTCTCCTATGCCGCTGATTGCGGCACGCGGGGACAGGTGCCTCATAGCGATGCCTCCCTGTCCAGCGCGCGGTATTCGTCAAGACATTCGGGATTGGCAAGAGAACTCAGGTTTTTCACCACCCCTCCGGCCAGCGCGGTGCGCGCCGCCCCCTCAACGCGCTTGCCGTTGATTGTATAGGGAATATCGGCCACCACATGGACCCGTGCCGGAACATGGCGGGGCGAGGCTTCGGCGCGGATTTGTGTGCGCAGCTGAGCAACAAGTTCCGCGTTGATTGCAACCCCCGGCACCGGTTTGAGCGCAAGAACAACCTCTTCATCACCCTCATGCGCCGCGCCGAAGACAAGAAAGTCTTCCAGGGCGCGCTGGCGTTCACACACCGCATAGATTTCGGAAATTCCGATACGAACGCCGCCGGGCTTTAGCGTGTTGTCTGATCGACCGTGAACAATTGCACCACCCAAGGGCCGGATCTCTGCCACGTCGCCATGTGTCCAAACTTCGCGGCGATCCCCGAAATAGGTGTCGCGATACCGCGTGTCGCCGCCTTCGCCCCAAAACGTCAGCGGCATGGAGGGAAACGGCTCTGTGCACACCAATTCGCCCCGACGCCCGACAACCGGCGCGTCACGGTCGTCGAATACGGCTATGGCATGGCCAAGCGCCGGCACTGTCAGCTTGCCGCGCCGCACCGGATGCAAGGGAGAGCCAATCAGAAAGCACCCAAGAATTTCGGTGCCGCCAGAGATCGACGCAAACATCATGTCCCGTTTGACCGCGTCATACGCCCAGTCGAACTGATGCGGCAGACAGGGCGCACCGCACACCATCAACGACCGGAGCGACGACAGGTCATGACGTGCGCCGGGGTGGTATTCCTCGGCCTCCAGCGTGGCGAGGTATTTCGGGCTGGTGCCGAAATGCGTAACCTTGACCTGCTCGGCCAATTTCCAAAGCGGCGCGGGGTCAAGCCCATCTGCCGTCTTCAGGATCGGCGCGCCATCATACAGAACCACAGCCGCCCCCGCACCCAACGCGGAAACCATCCAGTGATACATCATCCAAGCGGTATTTGTGTACCAGAACACGCGATCCTGCGGACGCACATCGCCGTGCAACACGTGTTCTTTGAGGTGCTGCATCAGCACGCCGCCGGCGCGATGGACAATGGCCTTTGGCGCGCCTGTCGTGCCGGATGTGTAAAGGATATAGGCCGGATGATCGAAAGGCAGCCTTGTGAAATCCGGCTCCATATCGCCCTCGCCTGCACCGAAATCGGCAAAAGCGGTTGCTGTGGCATCGGCCATTTCGCCTTCGCCGCTAATCACAAGGGTCTTGATTTCAGGCACTTGCGCCAGAACCTCGGCGATCCGCCCGGCAATGTCATGCATCCGACCACCGTAGCGATAGGTCGGCGCAGCAAAGAGAACCTTTGGCTCGACCTGCCCGATCCGGTCCACAATCGCGGCGGTTCCGAAATCGGGCGAACATGATGTCCAGACCGCACCGATGCTAAGGCTGGCAAGCAAAGCCACCAAACCGTCTGCGGTATTTGGCATCACGCCGGCAACCCGATCCCCGGCCACAACACCCGCCGCACGCAGGCCCGCTGCGACCCGCCCGACCTCTGCGCGCAACGCCCCACGGGTCAACGATGTCACTGCGCCCAGCTCGTCGGATGAATAGACGGCGATATCGCCTGGCTCACCCTTCAACAGGTTTTCGGCCAAATTCAAACGGGCCTGCGGGAAAAACTGTGCGCCGGTCATCCATGCGGCATCGTCAGGCACAAAGGCTGTTTCGCCCTTGTCGCCCATAACACCGCAGAAGTCCCACAGCGCCGACCAAAATGCGCCAAGGTCCGAGACCGACCAACGGTGAAGCCCCTCGTAATCCGCCGGATCAAACCCGTTGGCACGGGCGAATTTCGCCAGTGCCGTTTGCGTGGATGCTTCGGCGGGGGGTGTCCATAGAATATCTGTATCCGGCATCACCACTACTCCGCCGGAACCGCAACAGGGGCCGCAGCCGCCGGCGCGACCGAGGTCAGACCCAATCGGTCCATCTGTTCCTCTGGATAGCCTTCTTCATCCAGCCGCAGGCGAAGCAAGCGTAGCAGACGGTCACGCTGCTCGGGCTGGGTCTCCCAAAGGTTTGTCAGCTGCTCGGGATCTTCGGCCCGGTTGAACAGGAAGTTTTCATAGGTCCGCGGATCAATGGTGATCGGCGTTTTCCACATCGGATACTCTACGGTCGGATCATATTTTCCGGTCGCCTCAGGTTCTGGCGGCAATGCGCCCACCCGCCCGTCAATCGGATTATCCACCAGCAAAGGCCGGGTGATCATGGTCGAATAGGTGTTCAGCACCTTGCCCTTCTCGGGCGATTTGAACAGCGTCCAATCCCCATCCGAGATACAGGCCCCCTGCCCGAACGTGCCATAGATTGCTTCGTCTCGGATGGCTTCACGGCGTTCCAGAATCGGCAGGAAGCTCCGGGAATGGCGCGTGCTGTCCGGCGGTGTGCCGCCCGACGCCTCGATGATGGTCGAAAAGATATCGACGGTTTGCGTGATTTCGGGAATCCGACGGCCGCCGTTTTCGGCACCGGGGTGCCAGACGATCATCGGAATATTCGCGTGGCTGTCGTAATGTGGATATTGCTTGCCGAAATGCCCGCGCTCACCCAGATCGTGACCGTGATCGGTGGTAAAGATCACCAGCGTGTCTTCCCACAGCCCCTTTTCCCCAAGCTTGTCGAGAAGCACGCCCATCCATTTGTCGACCATCGTGGTCTTGCCGTAATATTGCGCCTTCAGATAGGCGAGCTCTTCTGGCGTGGCTTGCTCCATAAAGGCATCAAGGTCGTCGTAAACCTGATAGGGCGGCCAGATGTTGTGGTCGTCCGCCGTGCCCTCGATACCGTCGGTGTACATCGAGGCATAGGGCTCGGGCACATGAAACGGCTCGTGCACATCAAAGGTCTCAACCTGAAGGAAGAACGGCCCGCGATCCGAATACCGATCAAGCCAATCCGCCGCGGCCGAGAAGGTCTTGGCCGGGAAGAAATCCTCTTCGCCGCCAAATTCCTTAATATTCTCATAGTATTGCCGCATGTGGTAAGGTGAGCGGTGCTCGCTCATCTTCTCGACCCATTTTGGCACGTCGCCTTTGGTGTCGGGCAAGCGGTGAAAGTCTGTCTCGTGGCCACGGATCATTTCAAGCGACTGGAATCCTTGGATGTAACCGTTCGCCGTCTCCTCCCAATAATGGTAGTGATCGGTGACCATGCCCGTGTTGTACCCTTGGGCCTGCACTTCGCGCGGCAGGCGCGGGTCGAACACCTCAAGCGGGCCCCAGGGACGCCACATGAATTCCTTGCGCCCGGTAAAGATCTCGCGGCGGGCGGGCATGCACGGCAGGCTGCCGATATAATGATTGTCGAAGACACAGGCGCGATCGGCCAGAGCATCAATATTGGGCGTCCGGCAGCGCGTCTTGGGATTGTAGCACCGCAGCGCTTCCTTGTTCAGGCTGTCTACCAGAATCAGGATGATATTCATGAGTTCTCTCTCCCCGGTTGCCCCCGCCCGCTGCGCCTTTGGCGGCGCGCGATACGCGGGAGGGCTAGCGTTCTTTCTGGCCACATCTGATTATGTCCAGAAATCCATGATCCGGTGATATACAAGAATTTTATGTTTGAAAAGAAAAAAGATCTGGTTATACTCAGATTTATTCGGCGTCGATGGACGCTGGCCAATGAGGATCACGGGAGGAGAATCCGAATGACGAATTCCAGAAACAGCTACATCAGCCGCCGCAGTCTTTTGCGCACCGGCGTTGCCGCCGCAGCCACCACACTTGCCGCGCCTACATTCTTTGCGGGCAAGGCGCATGCCGCCAATGAGACCCTGAATATCGGCATCATCCCCGCCTATTCCTTCGGCCTTTACTGGCTGATCCAGGATCAGGGTATGGCGCCCGGAATCGACATGAATTTCAGCGTCTTTCCTTCGGGGCCGCCCGCGATCGAAGCGATGGTGGGCCGGTCGGTTGACGCCATCACAGTGGGGTCCGTGCCGCCGCTCGCAGCGATGCACCGCAAGGTCGCCGATTTCCGTGAAATCTCGGTCTGTGGGGATGCCAGCGGGCTGTTCACCGTGGTTGGACGCAAGGGAATCAATACCTTGGCCGATCTTGAGGGCAAGCGGATTGCCGTCACGTCCGGCTCCAACTTTGATTTCTTCCTCGATACCGTGCTCAAGGCCGAGGGTCTTGAAGACATGCCGCTCAACCGAATCAACATGGAGCCAATCGACGGCCAGGCCGCGTTGGTCGCCGGGGCGGTCGATGCCAATGTCCCACTGGCAACCTCGCGCAAACTTATCTTTGACGCACTGCCAGATGCCAGCCTGATCGTCGACGGGCTGAAACTGCCGCTGGCCACCCGGCCAAGCATCATGGACGTCCTGATGACGACCCAACAGACAATGGATGCCAAGGAAGACGCGCTGAAGCAGGTTGTTGGCGCCTTCCATCGGGAAGCCGTACCGATGCTGCGCAATGACAACGCCACAGTCATCGACCGTATGGTGGCATGGCAATCCGGGATCGGACGGGCAGGCGTCACCGCATCAGATGTCGAACCGCTGTTGAACAGCTATTTCTACTTCGACACGGACGAAATCAAAGACGTCTATGCCTCTGGCCAACTGAAGAAATCGCTTCAGGTGCAGTCGGAATTCCTGGTTGCGAACGACCGTATCGGCGGCATTCCCGATCTCGATGCGCTCGTCTCGGACCAGATTGTCCGTCAACTCTGAAAAAGGTCACGACACAGGCAGTGGCGGTGAGCGCCCTGCCTGATCCTGCACGGGCGTCCGGAAATTCCGGCGTGCCCATCCGCTGTTTCGGTGCCATGCTGTGCAAAGCGCCGTTTGCGGATCGAACCCACAAGTGGATCTGAGCTATGGATAAAACAGAAACATTGCCACGGGACACAATCATGCCACTACGCGGATTGAAAAACCGATTGTCGGGTCGGCTGGTGCTGGGGGCAGCATCGGTGGCCACGGTCATTCTCGCCTATGTCTGGATTACGAACCTGCCCAACAACAACCCTGCCCTGCTGCCCCCGATCCGGGACATTGTCGGTGCATTCTTTACCAATGTCGCCAGCGGAAATTTGGCCACCGCACTTGGGGCCAGTCTGTTCCGGGTCATCATGGGCTTCTTCATTGGCACCAGTTTGGCGGTCCTGATCGGCTGTCTGATCGGCTGGTACAAAGTTGCGGAATACCTGTTTGACCCGCTGATCGAAGCGGTGCGCCCGATCCCGCCGCTTGCCTATATCCCAATCATCATCATCTGGTTTGGCATTGGCGAATTCAGCCGCATTCTGATCATCACGATTGCCTGCTTCATGGTCTGCGTTGTCAACGTGATCGCGGGCATGAAGAACGTGCCACAAGTCTATGTTGATGCCGCATCAACCATGGGCGCAACCCGGTTGCAGGTCTTTCGGACCGTCGCCGTGCCCGCGGCAACCCCCTTTATCATCACCGGCTATCGCATCGCTCTTGGCGCGGCCTGGACCACGCTTGTCGCATCCGAACTGATTGCGGCGCAAAACGGTCTTGGCTTCCTGCTGCAGGAGGGGCGGCGCTACTTCCTGACGGATCAGGTGATGATGATCATCGTAATAATCGGCGCCTGCGCCTTCTTGATGGACCGAGCTTTCAGGAAGATTCAGGCGCGTCTCATGGTTTGGTCGGAGGCTCGCGAATAATGTCGGAAATCGTAGTAGACAATCTAACCCACACGTTCGGCAAGGGCAGCGCGTCACCGCTGACGGTGCTGGACGGTATCAACCTGAAACTGGAATCCGGCAGCTTCAACGCCATTGTCGGCACCTCTGGCTGTGGCAAGTCCACATTGCTCAAGATGATGGCGGGCCTGTTCGATCCCTCCGACGGGCAGATGACACTGGACGGCGAAGTCATCCAAGGCACCGACCGTCGCCGGGGCATGGTGTTCCAACAGGATGCGGTTTTCCCCTGGATGACCGTCGCGCGCAACGTCAGTTATGGTCCGCGCCTGCGCGGCGCCAGCCGGGCAGAGCAGGCCGAAATCGAGGAAAAGTGGATCCGCATGGTCGGATTGACCGGGTTTGAGGATCGCTGGCCCCGCGAATTGTCCGGCGGTATGCGCAAACGGGTCGACATCGGGCGCGTCTATGCCAACGACCCCGACGTGCTGTTGATGGACGAACCGTTTGGCGCGCTTGACGCGCAAACCAAGGAACGGATGCAGTCCGACCTGCTTGAAACCTGGTCAGCGACCCGCAAAACCGTCGTCTTCGTAACACATGATCTGGAAGAGGCGATTTTCCTGGCCGACAAGATCATCGTCATGTCCGCGCGCCCCGGCCGCGTTCATCATATCGAAGAGGTGTCCCTGCCCCGGCCGCGTACCAATGACATGCGCCTGACCGACGATTTCCTTGCGATCAAACGCCGTCTCTGGGCGATGCTTGAACATTAAAAACTGCGCCACGTGCAGTGCTGTTCCAATGTATCTGGTTATGGCACCAAACTTGCATGGCCGCGAAAAACTGCCCCGGCGCTTCAGCAAATGCGGCGCCGGGTTTAAATTGGCTCACGCCCTGACAGCAACTCCAAGACCGGCGAAATAAAAGCATCGCGCCGTAAATTTGTTTTCGCCCGCACCGATAAACACCGTTACCGCCCCTTTCCGGCAAGATCGCGTGGACGTCTCAATCCTGAACGCATAAGATCATCGCGCCGCTGCACCGCGCAGCGTCTTTCTCAGTCTCCTGGACGAATAGGACGGACACCGGTTGAATGTGAGCAGACCAAATACCAAATCGGGCCGCTCAGGTCGCCCCAGCTTCGAACAATCGGACGGACTTGCAACCGCAGCATTCCGGCGTGAGGTCAGCCGGATCGTATTGTCGCGCGAAGTCACCTCTCCGCTGTGGACCCAGTTGAGCGACCAATTGGAAAACCTGATCCTCAGCGGCAAGCTGGCACCGGAATCCCGCATACCCTCTGAATCCGCCCTCTGCGACATTTTCAATGTATCCCGGCCAGTGGTGCGCAGCGCCATCAGCGCCCTGGCGGCCCGCGGTCTGGTCAACAAACTGCCGCGCAAGGGCATGTTCGTCGGCAAACCACCCCGCGAAAGCAGCTTTGTCACCTCGAACGTCAGCCTGTTTGATGACATGATCGCGCGTGGGGCCAAAATCCGCACCCGCACTTTCGAGCTGGCAAAATCCCTTGCCAACGACGAGGAACGTGCCGCTTTGCAACTGGGCGACACGGCCGAGGTCGTCCGGGTGTCCCGTGTTTTCTGGGTCGACGAAGAGCCGATTACCTATACCAATATTTCCTTTCCAGCAGAGAAAGTGCCGGGTTTCGAAAAAACCGATCTGGAAGGGCGATCTGTTCTCGGCATGGTTCAAGAGATGTATCAACGGCAACTGGTCAGGGCAGAGCGCTGGTTCTCAGCCGCCATGCCCAACGCGGATGTGTGCGAAAAAATGGACATTTCCGCCGACAAACCGCTTATTTGGATTGAATCCGTCGGGTATGAAAACGACGGCACGCCACTGGAATATTACCGCGCTTTCTATAACAGCCAGGCCGCGCGGATACACATATCGGTGTCGAACTGACCTCGGAAAAAGCCGCCCAATAAAGCTATGTGCCACTCGGTGATGGCATTGGCGCACTTGTAAGTTCGGCTCAGTCTGATGGGACAGTGCATCCCGGTCTATTTCGGCAGTGCCAGCGCCGGAAGCTCGCCGCCCAGGGCTGAATGAGGGCGCTGGTGGTTATAGAAGGTCATCCACTTCCGGATGGCCGCCTTTGTCTCCGAACCTGCCTCGCAGGCATGCAAGTAGACACACTCGTATTTTCAGCGTGCGCCAGAGCCGTTCGATAAAGATGTTGTCCGCTGCCCTGTATCCGAGGTCTGGTGTAAACCCAAACTGCAAAATGCGGCGCCCTGTTTTCACGAAGGAAACTTATTCCAAGCGAGTTCCTCATCGCGCACTTACGCGCCCTCACGTGGCACGATGGTACACTTCTGACAGCGATCCTACCAACTCTCGTACAAACAGATCCATCAACCCGGTTGAGCGCCGACCGATCCGGGTCGCGAGGACGAACTGAGAATTCAGTACCGCCTCCTCACCCAGTAGGCATCTCAAATTGCCACGGTCCAGGCGATCCATCACAAAGTGGTCGGGAAGGTATCCGATGTAGTCCCCTGAAAGAATGAACATGGCCTGCACTTCCATATGATCTGCCAAGGTACCGACATGCGCATTTGGGAAGCGATCCAGTTCGATCAAATTCCCGTAGTTGCGGGCAACGAAGGTTTGATTTGCCACCAAGCTTTCAGAGATTTCACGATCCGGGACATCAAACAGCACATGACCCTTCGCGCAATATAACGAGTGCCGTTCGACATAGAGTTTGGACATTTTCACACCGGCGACAGGCCGTGTTTGCGGCATGATGGCCACATCAATATTCCCGCTTGAAACATCGGCCGCCAGCACCTGAGGGTCATCCACAGAAATCTGGATCTCAGCTTCAGGGGCCAGTCTGCGCAGCCGATTGATGATCCTTGGCAACGGAAGGCCATCAAAAGATAAGGTGTTGTCGATAATACCCAGCCGTAGGGTGCCAACCACCCGATCTCTCAAGCTGCCAATCTCGCCTTCAAAGTCGTTAAGGGCAATGAAGAGTTCTGTAGATTTCTGATGAACAAGCTTCCCGCGTTCCGTCAGGCGAAACCCGCCACGACCGCGTTCACACAATGTAAACCCAAGGCGCGTTTCCAGGGCCTTCATATGGAAGCTGACCGTCGATTGAGACATGCCAAGCTCCGCCTGCGCCCCCACAAAACCGCCCCGTTCAACAACCGCGCGAAAGACGGCCAGTGATCTTAGATCTGAATTTGCGAAATTCAATACATCTAATCCTTCGATATGAAGATTAACTCATAGCTATTTTACTGATGCTTTAGAAGCCCTACGGTCAACTCAACACTGCTTTGACCATGAAATAGGGATTCCATGAAACACCTTCTCCTGACCGCCGCTGCCACCCTGATGCTGAATCCAGTTTCAGCCGTTGCCGAAGATTTGCTATCCCGCATCACAGCGGACGGTGTCCTGACCGTTGGCACCGAAGCGCGTTTTCCACCGTTCGAATTTGTCGAGAATGGCGAGATCGTTGGCTATTCGGGGGACATCATGGAAATCCTTATGGATTCTGCATTGCCCGAGGTGGAGCTGAAGCGTCTGGATCTGCCATGGCAGGGTATTCTGCCGGGTCTTGCGGCAGAGCGTTTTGACTATGTTGTCACCTCGGTGACTGTGACGCCAGCGCGTCGCGACGCCTATTACCTGTCTGTGCCAATTGCGGATGCAACCATGGCTGTCCTTAAACGCGCAGGTGATGACAGCATTGGTGCCCCTGCTGATATGGCAGGCAAACCAGTGGGGTCCCAGGCGGGTTCTGCACAGCTGGCTGCTTTGGAAGGGTATGCTGACACTCTGGATGATACGCCAAAGATTTCGACCTACACCGACTTCTCCGAAGCCTACGCCGATCTTGCCGCAGGCCGCATTGATGCTGTGGTGAACTCGCTGCCAAACCTGCTGGAAGCCGCGCGCCAGCGTCCTGACATCTTTGAAGTTGTTGCACCGACCTTTGGTGAGCCGACATATTTCTCCTGGGCCGGACGCACCGACGAAGACAGTGCCAGCTTGAACGCTCTGTTTGACGCGGAACTGAAACGCCTGATTGAAGATGGCACTCTGGCCCAACTGCAAGAAAAGTGGTTTGGCGGTGCGATGAACCTGCCAAGCGCACTCCCTGCGCAGTAAATCGACATGCTTGATCTGCTGATCGACAACCAGGCTGTCCTGATCGAAGGCGTGCTGACAACCCTTGGGGTCAGCTTTCTTGCTATCGCGCTTGGCGCCCCCCTTGGTCTTATTCTGGCGACTGCTAGTCGCCAGAATAACAGGCTGGTGCGTCGATCAGCACGAGTTTACGTTTCGTTTTGGCGGGGCACGCCAATATTGGTGCAACTCCTGCTGATTTTCTATCTTCTGCCAGCAATTGGCATCAACCTGCCGCCAACACTGGCTGCGGTGGTGGCGCTCGCCTGCAATACCGCTGCCTTCCAGTCTGAAATCTATCGCGCTGGACTTGCCGCTGTGCCGGAGGGCGAAGTAGAAGCCGCCCAGATGCTGGGATTGTCCCGCCGCCAAATCCTTGCGAAAATTGAAGCGCCTCAGGCCATCCGCATCATGCTGCCTGCATTGGTTGGTGAAACGCTGGCATTGGTGCGAAATTCCTCACTGATTTCCGTCATCGCCGTCACCGACCTGACACGACGTGCGCAGCAAATCGCTTCGTCTACCTTTCAGCCGCTGGACAGCTATATGATCGCATTGATCCTCTATGTCGCGATCGCCTTGGTTCTATCGGCCATTGGCATGTTGCTAGAGCGCCGCCTGAAACAACAGGAGGCGCATTAATGAGCCTTACTTCTACAGATTTAGGGCTTCTAATTCAGGGGCTTGGTCTCACTGCATGGATGACGCTGTGGGGCACGCTTCTTGCTCTTGCGCTCGCAGTTCCCCTTGCGTTGTGCCTGCGTTCCAACCGTTTCTGGATCAGTGCACCCGCACGCGTCTACGTCGAAGTGATGCGCGGGGCTCCGCTCGTTCTTCTATTGTTTTTGCTGTATTACGGGGGGCCACAGATTGGATTGCGCCTATCTGCACCGGTGGCCGGCATTGTCGGCCTGGGCTTTTTCGGAGCTGGGGCATTCGCGGAAATCCTGCGGGCTGGCCTGAATGCAGTTCCGACCGGAGATGTCGAGGCGGCATCCATGTTGGGCATCAATCGCTTCAAATGTATTGTGCATATTGAGATCCCACAGGCTGTCCGAACCGTCATTCCACCGATCTTTGGCCAAACTATTATCCTGGTTAAAGAATTCTGCCGTCTTATCCGTCATAACCATCGCCGAACTCACCAAAGCGGCCAGCGAATTGGCGACCCTCACCTTTTCTGTGCAACCGTTTATCGTCGCGGCGCTTCTGTATTGGGCGCTCGTCGAAGCAATTGCACAGGTTGGACTTGCCGCTGAGCGGCACTACCAAATAGGAGGCCACTGAGATGCCCAATACCGAACATGCCATCAGTGCCCGCAAAGTCACCAAGGCCTATGGAACCAAGACCGTTCTTCGCGATGTCGATCTGACGGTCGAAGAAGGCGAAGTGGTCTGTATTATCGGCCCGTCCGGTTCAGGGAAATCCACACTGCTGCGAACGCTTGCGTTTCTGGCACCCCATGACGGTGGAGATATCCACATTTTCGGACGTGAGATCGGCTGGAACGGTGGTGCAGAGCAAAAGGTCAAGCAAAGTGAAAAAGAGCTGGCCGAGGCACGTGCGCCTCTGGGTATGGTCTTTCAGCACTTTCATCTATGGCCACATATGAAGGCCATCGACAACGTGGCTTTGGCGTTGAAACTGGTGCACGGAAAATCTGCTTTGGAAGCAGAGACCATTGCCTTTGATGCGTTGAAAAAGGTTGGTCTTGGCGAACATGCCTACAAACATCCCCATCAATTGTCCGGCGGTCAAAAACAACGTGTTGCCATCGCACGTGCACTTGCGGTCTCTCCCAAGGCCATCCTGTTTGATGAGCCCACCTCTGCTCTGGACCCTGAACTGGTGGGGGAAGTTCTGAACGTCATGCGTGCTCTGGCCGATGACGGTATGACAATGGTGATTGTCACCCACGAAATGGGCTTCGCTGCTCAGGCGGCAAACCGTGTGGTGTTCATGGATCATGGCACCATCGTTGAAGACGGCCCACCAGCCGAAATTTTTGGCAATCCCAAAAGCGAACGACTGCGCCAATTTTTGGAAACCTCGCGTGAGCGCGCGATCTGAACAGTGTGTCCCACCATTGGGACGTCTTCAACAACAAGAGAAGAATAGAAATGAGCCACGGATACGAAACCGGTCGCTTGGACCTGCCCTTTGTCGGAATCGCGACGTTTGCAAAATCCCCTTATGAGCCGGATTGGTCCAAAATTGACGCCGATGTCGCCATTTTGGGTGCGCCTTTTGACTTTGGCACGCAGTGGCGTGCAGGCGCACGATTTGGCCCACGCGGCATTCGTGACGCCTCCACATTGTTCTCGTTTGGCCATGCTGGGGCTTATGATCACGAAGATGACGTGACCTATCTCGCTGACACACGGATTGTGGACATAGGTGATGCCGACATCGTGCACACCGATACCAAGAGCAGCCATGCCAATATCGAAAAAGGCGTACGCGCTATTCTGGATGCCGGCGCGTTACCGGTTGTGCTAGGCGGCGATCACTCGATCAATATTCCTTGCGTCGCTGCATTTTCGGACCAGGATCCAATCCACATCGTACAGATCGACGCCCACCTGGATTTCGTCGATGAGCGCCACGGTGTGCGCAATGGTCACGGCAACCCGATGCGCCGCGCCGCCGAGCGCCCCTGGGTCACGGGCCTGTCCCAAGTCGGCATACGCAATGTCTCTTCCACCGCTAAGGAAGGGTATGATGACGCACGCAAAATGGGTTCAGATATCGTGTCCGTGCGCCAGTTCCGAACCATGGGCGTGGAGGCGATGCTGGAGCGCATTCCAGAGGGGAAACGGTACTATCTGACGATTGATATTGACGGATTTGATCCTTCGATTGCGCCAGGAACGGGCACACCGAGTCATGGTGGCTTCTTGTATTATGAGGTCTTGGAATTTGTGGACGGTCTTTCCAAACGTGGGAAAATCGTTGGAATTGATCTTGTCGAAGTTGCGCCGGATTATGACCACACCGGAACGACCAGTATTCTGGCCGCACAAATTCTGCTGAATGCCATCGGTCGAATTTTTGAAAACCAGACAGAAGCGTAACACGGGGCTGCTTCTGCAGCATTCGCACACCAGGCTCAATATGCGGCCTGGGCCGTTGCTGACGGTCTGAGGGGCGGGGCTTGCGATGCAAGCCTCGCCGCCGCAGGTTGGCTTTGAGCCAAAAGCGACCGACATCGCGCAGTGCGTGAAGGGCGATATTTGTAGTCCCAGTTTAGACCTAGGTCAGATGCAATCGGTCACACTTGCAAGCTGACGCATGTGGTTTGGTTCTATGCGTGCTGTTCGGCGATCACCATCCACTCCGATGATATGCGCTGTCCCAGAACTTCCACTCATGCCAAGACGCTTTTGCAAAGGCTTTCTGCATGGCGTTTCGTGTTGACGTGTCGGCGGTCTTTCCCAGAACGTCCGTTAGATCAAGCATGCCTTGAACCGAGGCCTCGAATGCTTCGCTGGCATAGGTATCAATCCAGGCGCGATAGGGATGATCTGCCGCCGCTTGTGCGTGGATCGCGGCGCCAACGCGTTGATATATCCAAAAGCATGGCAAAAGCGACACGACCGCGATCGGAAACGGATCAACTGCCGCCGTGCGGATGAGAAAGCTGACGTAGTGATCGCAGGCCCGCGAGGGTGGAGTTGTCGCGAAATCTGCGGGGGAGACGCCGTATAGCTTCATGTATTCACCGTGCAACTGCCGTTCCACCGCAATCGCCCCGTTGGCGGACCCTGCCAGTCTTGCTATATTTTCTGCATCCGGCGCACGCGAGGCCGCCAGTGCGAGCGCACGTGCGAAACCTTCCAGGTAATGTGCATCCTGAATGATGTATTCACGAAACGTCTCTGGTGGCAGGGTGCCTTGCGCTAATTCAGTATTGAATGGCATCGTGCGGATTGCGTCTTGGAGGTCGGCAGTCATGGACCACAGGTCTTGGGTAAAGCTCATGTCTGGTTCTCGGCTTGGGGGTGAAAATGATGAACCGGGCCGTGACCACCGCCGACCGAGAGGTCGTCGGCGGCCATAATCGCACCCGTGATATAGGCCTTGGCACGACGGGCCGCGTTGGGCAGCGCGTGGGCCAACGCGATTTGTGTCGCTAACGCAGAAGATAATGTGCAGCCGGTGCCATGTGTGTTTGACGTCTCGAACCGCTTGGCAGGCAGCGCGGTTTCGCCAAGTGACGTGATCAGCAGGTCCGTCGCCATCGCCCCCGCCAGATGCCCGCCTTTGATCAAAACGGCATCACAGCCCATCGCCCTGAGCTGGAAAGCCTGGTCTCTCATCTCTTCCAGGGTTGTGGCCTCAGTCGTTTGCAAAAGGTCCGCAGCTTCGGGCAGGTTTGGCGTCAACACGCTGGCGCGCGGCAAAAGGCGTTCGCGTAGGGCCATAACGGCATCTGCCGCCAGCAACCTGTCACCGCCTTTGGCCACCATGACGGGGTCCAGTACAATGGGTACATCCAATCCTTCAAGCGCGTTCGCCACGGTTTCGATTGTCGCGACATCCCCCAGCATCCCGATCTTGACCGCGTGAATGTCGATATCCGCGCGGAGCGCGGCAATCTGGGCTGCGATCATTGGGCCGGACACCATTTCGACCGCTGTTACGCCCTGTGTGTTCTGGGCCGTCAACGCAGTGATGACCGCCATTGCGTAGCCGCCGTTGGCGGAAATCGCTTTGATGTCAGCCTGAATACCGGCCCCGCCTGAAGGGTCCGATCCCGCAATGGTCAGGATATTGGGGATCATATGTCGCTCCATTGATCAAGAAAGCCACGGGCTGCACGTTCCGGCTCTCGCGCGCGGGAAATAGCCGATACCACTGCGATGCCTGTGCATCCCGCGCGACGCACGCTGGCCACGTCCGCTGCGGTCAGCCCGCCGATGGCCATGCAGGGCAACGCCGCCGCACGGGTGATATCCGCCAGACCATCAAAGCCCAACGGGTGGGCGTGGTCGGGCTTGGAGGCTGTTGCGCGCACCGGACCGACGCCCAGATACGTGACACAGCCAAGAGGGACTTCCGCCATCTGCGCCGGCGTTTCAATCGACAGGCCAAGTACAGCATCCGGCCCGATCCGCGCGCGAATTTCGGCAGGGTCGCCATCAGATTGACCGACATGCACGCCAAAACACCCCAAGGTGCAGGCGATCTCCACACGATCATTCAAGATCAACTTCGCACCCAAAGGATCAAGCCGCGCGCGCAGGGCCTTTGCAAGATCGGCAAAACCTGCGTCGTCAAGTGTCTTGTGGCGCAACTGAACCCAGGCCGCCCCACCGCGCGCGGCCTGTTCGGCTTGATCGACAATGGGCAACGGTGCATCGGCATCGGTGATGAAGCAAAGGGGCGGGATCATGCGGCCTCGATCCGCGCCATTGCGTCCAGCTCGTCGCCGGTCATTGCAAACAAGGCATCCAGAAACGCCACCTGAAAACTGCCGGGACCACGGGCAGTTTGCGCCGCCACTTCGCCTGCGGCACCGTAATAGGCCAGCGCGGAAACTGTTGCCTCAAACGGCGGGGCAACTGCGCAAAACGCGGCCACAACGCCCGTCAACGAACATCCCAAAGCAGTGACGCGGGGCATCATCGGATCGCCGTTCGCGATACGTGCTGACTGTGTACCATCCGTGACGAAATCGACCTCTCCTGTCACCGCCACAACGGCGTTTGTGCGTATTGCCAGATCACGCGCGGCAATCTCGGCGGCAGAGACGGGATCAGCGGCATCGGCACCTCGTCCCTGCGCCGAAGCGCCTGACAAGGCGAGAATTTCAGACGCATTCCCGCGGATCACCGTTGGGCCCAATGCCAGTAAGCGTGTGCCAAGCTCGCGTCTCAATTCTGTCGCGCCCACGGCAACAGGGTCCAGAACCCACGGTTTTCCGTTTTCACCAGCCGCCTTGGCCGCGATCTGCATGCAAGCGGCCCATTCATCATCAAGTGTGCCAATGTTAATGCTCAACGAAGACGCCAGACCCGCGAATTCAGCGGCCTCGCCCCGCGCATGGGCCATGGCAGGCGAGGCCCCCGCCGCCAGCATGATGTTGGCCATCACATTCATGGCCACATAGTTGGTTATGTTTTGCACCAGCGGTGCCGCCGCACGCATGGCGTTCAGATCGTGTGAAGGTTGGTTCATATGCATCCCTTTCTAAGACGAAGGGAATCGGTTTGACCCAATAAATCACAGGGGCAAACACAACTTCCTACGCCGGTATGAGCCGGTTCAGGTTCAAAGGGTACGTCTCAACCCGACCGATGCCGGATGCCCCTGTTGTGCGCTTGATGCTAACGATTTCGGTTCTAGTGTCAAATGCAGAGTAAAATTCGACCTCAACATAAAGCCAATCAAAACCAGCCCATTATTCAAAACGGACCGAGGTCGGTAATGTCCTCTATTTTCCTGCTGGCGATGCCTTTGCCATATCCACAAAAGCTCTGAGCCGGCGCGTCATATTGCGCTTGCTGCGATAGTTCAGAGAGTATCGCGGCAATTGAGCGAGGTGATCGCTTAACACTTCGGTCAAGCCATCTTCGCCCAGATGTGGCACGGCAATTTCTCGATAAAGGTAGGCCAACCCAAGCCCTTGCTTTGCATAGTAGACCAAGGACCGCATATCATTCGCCACCATCCGTGGTTTCGGTTGCATCTTATAGGCCCCATCCGGCCCATCAAAGCCCCAGGGCGCGTTTTGTCCTCCCATACCGAAGGCGTAGCAAATCGCGTCATGATTCAAGATGTCCTTCGGGTTTTCCGGCCTGCCGTTCTCGTCCAGATATTGCGGCGATGCGACAATGGTCATTGCCAACTCTGGCCCGACCGGTACGGCGTGGGTGTCTGGCCCAAGCAGCGTATTCGACCGAATGGCCGCATCAACGCCGGACGCAAGAAGGTCAACTTTCTTGTCGTCATAAATGAGCTCAACATTGACGCCCGGATACTCAAGCGCAAACCGCGCGACCAGATCATCCAAAAAGAACGGACCTGCGCTATACGGGGCTGTCAGGCGAAGAGTGCCCGTGACTTCATCCTTCTGTTCATCCAAGTCATTCATCGCCCCTTCAAGCTCGATGATTGCCGGAAGGCTTTTCGCGTAGAACTGTTCGCCAATGGGTGTGAGTGCAACCGACCGAGATGATCGCTCCAACAGCCGGACGCCAAGACGATCCTCAAATCGTTGCACAGCTTCGCTAACCGATGCCGGGGCCAGTTGAAGGTGTTCTGCTGCCGCGCGGAAACCGCCGCGCCGCGCCACTTCAACAAAGACGCGGATATCTCCAAAACCACCACGGGCCATTGTTCGATTTTCCGATCACTGCGTTAGGTATTAGGTGGGTTATCCTTACGGTATCAGCGTCATAAGTTCTCAGCAAGACACAAAACGAGGACAAACCAATGGCGCAAATCACCGAGATTTTCATTCTCAAGATGAAAGATGACCCACAAGTCGATGCGATCCGCGAAGCTGCCCGCAAAGACTTTGTCGCCCTTGATGGCGTGACATCATGGGAAACCTTGGTGACGACAGATGAATCTCGCCAAACCCTCTATGCGGACATCTTCACATTTCCAGATCACGAGACGGCCAAGCGGGTGACGCCGGAGTTCGCCAAACGTCCTGCGACCCAGGCTTTCCTTGGTCAAATCGAAGAAATCGTCGTTGGGCAATTCTTCACTGCCTATCAACCCAAACCATCGGAGTAAGACAATGACTGTACGTGACGAAATCCAAGCCGCAATTAATGAGTGGAACAATGGCCTCGACAGCGGGGACATCGAGCGCATGGTGGCGTCCTGCCACCCGGACGTTATGACCATCAACGAACGCCAGCCTGTCACAGTTGGCACGCAAGCCATTCGCGACAAGTACAGCCCGCGCATCGCAGCCGCTGAAATCACCTCGGGCTATGATATCGAAGAGCTGCAAGACTATGGCGATACTGTCATCGTGTCCGGTCGCTTCTACGGCACGATGAAAATGCGCGATTCCGGCGAAGTCAAAAGCCCCGAAGGCCGGTTGGTACTTGGCTACAAACGCGATGAAACGGGCGCGTGGAAGATGTTCCTCGACATGGACAACAACGGCCCGACCTAAGGCCCGGCAGATCGCGCCAATGGCGCTGCGGCTTGGCGCACGCCGGTCATCGACGCGCGGCCTGCCGTGGGATTTCGGAAAACAGGGCCCCAGACGCGCCATCCGCGCGTCTGGATGCCATTGCAGCCCGTGCCAGGACCGGTGATCGCCACAAGCCCGCCTGCGGATCTCGGGACCGAATTTGCGGACCCAGCGATGGATGGTCGAAACGTCGACCATCATGCCGCGCTCTGCCAGCATGTCGCGTACATCCTGCACGACAGGGAGCAGCGGCAAAACCGGCGAACTGCCATCAGGATGAATTCCCGCGGAAACCGATGTCGATGAACGGATTCTTGCGCGGTGCGATCTGCGTCATCTGCCCATTGGCTATGGGCAGATATGTACCCCATCAACTTCTGAATCGAAATCATTGATCCAATTGCTGGACAGCTTACCCCCCCGGATGACAGCCCGGTTGTTGCGATACCGGTGTCTTATAGGTTAGCACAAATTCAGCATGACCCAGCTGCTCGGAACGACTACGGCTTCCCAGCCCCAATGCCACAAGTTGATCACGGATTTCTTCACCAACTTCAGCTATGGAGGCATGTCCATGCAGGATTCGTCCAGCATTGACATCCATGTCTTCACGCATTCTGGAATAAGTATCCGGGTTGGCGCAGACCTTGAGAACCGGCGAGATGGCCGATCCGACCACCGAACCGCGTCCGGTGACAAAGATTACGGCATGGGCGCCACAGGCGATCAGTTCAATGATCTCTGCACTGTCATTGATATTGGGGAAGCCGAACCGGGGTTCGCCATCGGGCACCACGTCCAGCAGCCAGAGCCCACCATTGGCCGGGCGCTGCGCGGGGCGAACGATACCCTGAATGGCGCTGGAGCCGGACTTTGCATAAGCACCCAAAGACTTTTCCTCGATGCTGGAAAGCCCGCCCTCGGCGTTGCCGTTTGAAAACGAACCATATCCCATGGCAGCGTAATAATGCGCCGCCTTCTCTACCGTGGCGATGATCTGCGGACGCAAGTCGGGATTGGCCACGCGGTCGGCCATGATGTGCTCGCAGCCGATCAATTCACCGGTTTCTTCAAAGATACAGGTTGCACCCTCGGCAACCAGTCGATCAAAGGCCACACCCGCAGCCGGATTGCCAGCAATACCCGACGTCGCATCAGAGCCGCCGCAGATCGTGCCGACCACCAGTTCCGAAACCGCCATCGGCACCTTGGGCTGCGCGGCAAGATTGGCGAGTTGCGCGCGGACCCAACCTTGTCCTGCCTCGATCGAGGTTTGCGACCCACCTTCCGACTGGATTGTCACGAGGTTGACAGGTCGGCCTGAGGCCTCGATCACTTCGGCCAGACGCCGTTTCTTGAAGTTCTCACAGCCGAGAGACACCAGTTGCACCGCCCCGACATTCGGGTGAGTGCACAGCGCCTCCATCATCTGCTGGCCATAATCCGACGGGAAACAACCAGAGAAGCCGATCACCTGCACTTCGGATTCATCAAAAGGGCGTGCGATGCGGGTACAGACATGGTGGGCGCATTCGACGAGATAGGCCACCAATACGACGTTGCGGATTCCCTTACGGCCATCGTCGCGTAGCCAGCCTTGCATCTGTGCGGTCATGCTTGTGTCTCCATGATCTCGATAGGGGTGTAGCGGCTGGTGAGGTTATGCAGGTGCACGTGCTCGCCCCGCGCGATATCGCAAGCCGCAAAACCGATGGGCATCCCGTATTTCAAGATGTCTTCATCCGTGTGGATGGCACGGCTGGCGATCTTGTGACCCATGCCCAGCGTCTGTGGCACTGTGATCAGCTCGCCATCCACCAGCACAGTTTCACCGGTGTGTATTGTTGCGCCGAGAACAACGATGTTGTCTTCGTTGGCCAGGCGGATCAGGCGCGGATCATCTCTACTCATTTCGGCTCCTCTGGTTTGGCAAGGGCCTCGGCATTGTCACGGACCCAGCTAACGACACCGTTCAGGTGACGCCACATTTCACTTTGTGCCGCCTGCACTGCGCGGCGCTCGATCGCATCTAATATGGCGCCATGTTCGTTGCGCAGATCTTGGTAATCCTGATCTTCCATGCGCTGACGCCAAATTCGCGCCCGCACGGTTGGGGCTGAAACGATGCGCAACAGGGCTGCGTGAAACGGGTTGGCGCCAATGGCGGCGATCCGATCATGGAAAGCGGCATCCAGCGCCATCAGACGCTGGGGATCTTCTTCGATCAGGGTGCATTTGTGAATCTCCCGCAGATCGGCCAGATCGGCATCATTGCGACGCGCGGCGGCTTCCTGAACTGCGGCCAGCTCCAAAACCTGCCGCAACTCCAGGTACCACAGCACCGACCTTGCATCCGATACGTCGACGGCAAAGCTAAGCACCTGCAACATGGCGACGGGGTCGAGATCGGAGACATAGGTGCCGTCCCCTTGGCGCGCTTCAAGGATTCGCATGGTCTGCATCGCACGGACTGCTTCACGCAGCGAGTTGCGCGAGACATCAAGTCGCGCAGCCAGCCCGGCCTCGTTGGGCAGCTTGTCACCGGGGCGAAATTCACCCGCGAGGATTAGATCTTTCACGAGGCTTATCGCACGATCGACTTTCTGGCTACTCATATCAGCCCCCCACAAAGATTGGATGTTTCGTCGTGTGTAGACCAAGACCGATGCAAATTTCAAGTATCGTGTTGACAAAGGTTGGATGAATCTGGCACCAAACATCGGATGACAGGCAAACTATCGCGACAAATGACGCATAATACGCGCCCAATCCCACAATAGATGGGATGTTTGGGGCGATTAAGAGCTTTAAGTGGAGGCGAAGACGCCATGAAGGCGCTAAGGATAGACGAGATTGGCAAAACCAGCCTATGCCAGGTAGAGGCCCAGCCGGTTGGCGAGGGCCAGGTGCGCGTGCAGCTGACTCATGTTGGACTGTGTGGCAGTGACCTGAACACGTTCAGGGGCCGCAATCCGTTGGTCGAGTTTCCGCGGATTCCCGGACACGAAGCGGTGGGTACGATTGTCGAAACTGGCGCGGGCGTGTCGATGAAACCCGGCACCCCGGTTGTGCTTTGGCCATATTCTGCCTGTGGGGCGTGCTCCTCCTGTCGCAAGCAACGCGGCTATGCCTGCCGCAACAATCAGACGCTGGGCGTCCAGCGAGACGGAGCGTTGCGCGAGGATATCGTGCTGCCTGCGGATGCGGTCATCGCGAATGACAGCCTGCCGCTGCATCAAATGGTTCTGGTCGAGCCACTGTCGGTCGGGTTCCATGCGGCGGGGCGTGGTTCCGTCAAGGCGGGCGACCGGGTCGTGGTGCTGGGGTGTGGCATGATCGGCCTGGGCGCGGTGATGGCAGCGGCACAGGCGGGCGCCACGGTGATCGCGGTTGATCCGATTTCGGAAAAGGAACAGATGGCCCGCGATTGCGGGGCGGACGTGTTCCTCTCGGAAACTGGTGACGCGTTGCTTGATGCGGTGTCCACGGCCACAGATGGCGAAGGTGCCGATGTAGTAATCGAGGCGGTCGGACTGCCGCAAACATTCACCGCCGCCATCGACCTCGCGGCGTTCTGCGGCACGGTGGTCTATGTCGGTTATTCCAAGGCGCCGGTGACCTATGAAACCAAGCTGTTCAATCTCAAGGAATTAGACATCCTCGGATCACGCAATGCAACGCGACAGGATTTTGACGCGGTTATGGCAGCGCTTGAAACCCGGGGCGATGTGGCGGATCGGCTGGTAACGCGGCAAATCCCGCTGTCCGAAGCCGCAACCGCTCTGCCTTATTGGGATGCGAACCCGCAAGATGTCCTGAAACTGGTAGTGACATTATGACATTCATGAACATGCAACAGGCCTATTCACTGGACGGGCAGACCGCGCTTGTGACCGGTGGCGGCAGCGGAATTGGCTTGGCCATTGCCAAATGTCTGGCCGCCTCGGGGGCGCAGGTGATAATCGTTGGCCGGCGACGCGATGTGCTGGAAACTGCCGCTCCTGAAATCGGCGCAAGCACCGGTATCCATGTTCTCGATCTGGCGGATGTCGCAGGCATGCCCGTTGCCGCTGCTGAAATTCTCGCGGCGCATGGTCCGATAGATATCCTGATCAACAACGCGGGCAACACGCTCAAAAAACCATTTGTCGACAGCGACATGGCCGATTTTGACGGCGTGTTTGACGTACATGTGCGCGGGGCGCTGGAACTGACTCGCGCAGTGGTACGCCAGCAGATCGCAGATGAGGATCGAGGCGGATCGGTGATCTTCACCTCGTCGATGACTGCCTACATCGGGCAGCCCAACGTGCTGGGCTATACGGTTTCCAAGACGGCGATCTCCGGCGTCATCCGGGGCCTGGCCGCCGAACTTTCGTCACAAGGCGTGCGGGTTAACGGCGTTGCACCCGGCTGGATTGACACGGATCTTTATCGCAAGGCGACGGATGGCGACCTGCCACGTCAGCAAAAGATCATGTCCCGCATTCCGATGAACGCGCTTGGCCAGCCAGAGGATATTGGTTGGGCCTGTGCATTCCTGGCGTCCAAGGCGGCCCGCTACGTAACCGGCCAGACCATCCTTGTGGATGGTGGCGGGGCAACCGGTTTCTAAAGGAGGACAACATGAAAGACGCTAAACTCTTCGAGCAGATCAAGGCCGATCTGTTCACCGCCGTCGTTGGCGACATTCTGGACGAGATGGGCTATCGGCACCAATTCTTGCCACAGGCGATCAAGCCCCTGAACCCGCAAAGCCGGATCGTCGGACGCGCGATGACCGTACTGGAGGCTGATTACGAAAGCGCCAGCGGTCCCGGGCCATTGTCGGACAAACCGTTTGGCGTGATGTTCGACGCGCTCGATAGCCTGAAAAGCAACGAGATCTACATCGCCAGCGGGGCGTCACTGTCCTTTGCGCTGTGGGGTGGATTGATGTCGACCCGGGCACTGCATCTTGGGGCGGCGGGCGCGATCCTGAATGGTTATGTCCGCGATACTGCCGAGATCCGAAAACTGGGTTTTCCGGTGTTCTCGCAGGGCAGCTACGCTCAGGACCAAGGCGTGCGCGGCAAGGTGCTTGATTACCGGGTGCCACTGACCATCGGGAACGTGCGGATCACGCCTGGTGATCTGATTTTTGCTGACGAGGAGGGCGTGCTGGTGATCCCGCGCGCTGCCGAAACCGAGGCCATCGAACGCGCTCTGCAAAAGGTCGCGACCGAAAATCAAGTGGCTGATGCCATCCGAAACGGCATGAGCACAGTCGAAGCCTTTGAAACTTTTGGCGTCATGTGACGCCGCAATTTTGCGCATAAACAGGAGGAGACACAACCATGCGTCGAACATTCAAAACAGCAGCACTCGGGCTGACATTGGTCGCTGGACTTGCCAGCGCCGCATTGGCCGAGGTGACGATCAAGGTTGCCTATGAAAACAATCCCGGCGAACCCGTTGACCTTGTGGTGAATAAGTGGGCCGAAACGCTTGCCGAGCGCAGCAATGGCGAAATCACGCTGGAACTCTATCCCAGCTCGCAGCTTGGCTCCAAGCAGGACGTGACCGAACAGGCATTGTTGGGTTCCAACGTGGTCACGATTACCGATGTCGGCTTCCTTGCCGATTTTGTGCCGGATCTGGGCATTCTATTTGGCCCTTACCTCAGTGAAAGCCCCGAAGCCTTGTTCGCGATTTACGAAAGCGATTGGTTCAAGGAAAAAGAGCAGGAGCTGGCCGAAAAAGGCGTCCACGTGGTGATGACCAACTATCTCTACGGCACAAGGCATCTCATTGCGACGAAACCGGTCCGCACCCCCGAGGATCTGAAGGGACTGAAGATCCGCACACCCAACAACGTGATGCAGATCAAGGCAATCGAGGCAATGGGTGGCACAGCTACGCCGATGCCATTGGGCGAAGCCTATACCGCTCTGTCGCAGGGCATCATCGACGGGGTCGAAAACCCGCTGGCGGTGATTTATGGGGGCCGTTTCCATGAAGAGGCCAAGTATCTCAACATGATTGGCTACCTGCTGAATACTTCGGTCTTTATCGGCGGCGAAGCTTTCTTTGCCAGCCTGAGCGAAGAAGATCTTGCGATGATCCATGAAACCGCCCACGAGGCCGGCCTCTACAGCCAGCAATTGGCCGAGCAGAACGACGCTGCGGTTATTGCAAAGATGGAAGAGGCCGGGGTTGAAGTGATCTATCCCGACGTTGGTCCCTTCAAGGAAGCGGCAGCAGCGGTCTATGACGAATTCCCTGAGTGGAGTGAGGGCTTGTACGAAGAGATCCAGTCGCAACTCGGCAACTAGGTTATCAGGCGAGGGGGCCGGTTGGCCTCCTCGTTTTTGGTTCGCATTGTAGGAGGAAACGCCAATGATCGGTTGGCTGTTGCGCATCGCGCTATTTGTTCCGGTGGCATTTCTGGTGATCGCAACCGGATATGCGGTGGTGCTGCGCTACTGGGCCGGGGCCCCATTGCACTGGATGGAAGAGGCGTCCGGCATCGCGTTGATCTGGATTGTGATGATCGGCGCGATTGCCGCCGAACGTGACAACGAACAGTTGAGCATCCCAATTTTTGTTGAGGCTATGTCCCGTCGCGGTCAGGTCATCGTGAAATGCGTGATTGGCATACTGTCCGTAGGGCTATTGGCGCTATTGGCCTATTACGGCGTGACGCTTGCGGAAAAGGTCGCCTTCAAATTGACCGGGGTTCTCAAGATATCCTGGTACTGGATCGACATCGCCGTACCGGTCGGATTTGTCGGGATAATATTGTGCTATATCGCGGGCGCCTGGCGGATGCTGCGTGCCGACAGGGAGACCCAAGAATGAGCTGGGCAATCATCTTACCAATCATGTTGGCGTTGTTCGCGCTTAATATGCGACTTTATCTTGGCATCCTCGCTGCGGTATTGCTGTATTTCCTGTTCTTTGCCAGCATGCCGCTCGAAATCGCGATCCAACGTTTCATTGCGCCGTCTCAAAACGCGTCATTGCTGGCTATTCCCTTCTTTGTGCTGCTGGGTACACTATTGTCCCGCTCGGGCATTGCCGAACGGGTGGTTGATCTGGCGTTGATCCTGGTTGGGCGAATGCGCGGGGGCCTGGCCGTAGGCAATATTCTGGTAAGCACTTTGCTCGGCGGGCTGAGCGCATCGAACCTTGCGGACAGCGCCATGTTGACCCGGATGATGGTGCCCGAAATGGAAAAGCGCGGCTATGGCCGGGCGTTCTCGGCGGCGGTCACCGCGACAGGGGCGCTGGTCACACCTATTATTCCGCCGGGCATCGCGCTGATTATCTATGCGCTTATTGCGGATGTTTCGGTGGCGGCCATGTTCATGGCGGGTATCGTTCCCGGCTTGATGTGCGCCCTGTTTCTGATGGGCGTGAGCTATTTCATCTCGGTGCGCCGTGGGTATCGCCCGGCCCGAACAGAGCCATCCAGCGGGCGTGAAACCATCGGCACCATTATCGGTGCCTGGCCGGCGCTGCTGCTGATCGCGATCATCATTGGCGGCATTCGTTTTGGCGTTTTTACGGCGACCGAAGCCGGCGCCATTGCGGTGTTACTTGTAATCGTGGCCGGTGTATTCATCTATCGGCAGATGGGCACGCGCGATATCGTCGAAGCCGTGTTCGAGGCCAGCAAATCCACTGCTTCGGTGATGTTGATCATCATGGCGAGCGGGGCGCTCGGCTGGGTGTTTTCCGTCGAAAAGGCCGGGGTGGCGCTCGCTGATTTCATCACCGCGCAGACTGCGAACCCTTACATGTTTTTCTTGATGGTCAACGTCATCCTGCTGATGCTCGGGATGTTGATCGAGGGAACTGCCCTGTTGATCATTCTGGTCCCATTACTCAAGCCGACCTTGGCGACGCTTGGTATTGATCCGGTACATTTTGGCATTGTGATGATTCTGAACCTGTCGATCGGGACGCTTACCCCACCTGTCGGGACCGTCATGTTACTTGTGACCAACTTATCAAAAACCGGCATTGCCGAGTTTACACGCGAAGCGATTCCATTTTTCGCGGCTTTGCTGCTGGTACTGATCTTGGTAGTCCTGTTCCCGGCGTTGACCCTCCAGTTTTGAGGTGTAGCCACCGCACTGATTGGACGAGGGCCTTGCATATGCCTCTGTAGCAAGGTTCGAGAAACGGGTTTCTACCACCTGCGACAACATACACCCGCCTTTTGAATTGGAAGGCGGGTTCAGGGTTAAGAAACCGCCTCGCGCGACTCTACACAAAACTTCGCGCGAGGCGGTCATCATCCAGCGGCGCAGGTGCAGAAAATGCTTTTAAAGCAGCCGCATCAAACCGCCACCGGGCCAGAACTCTTGCGAACAAAAACCTCTGGGATGGTGTGCCTGGTACGGCGCGGCGCGGAGGGGTTATCGGCACGCCAGCGCACAATTTCGCTGATCGCATCCGAGATCGACTGCGTAGACCGGCCAACGGTCGTAAGCACGCCGCCATGCAATGCCTCCACGCTGGTTGAACACACGCGCACAATTGAAAGATCGTCAGGAATCGAGATTTTATGCGCCTCAGTCGCGGCATGAACCTGCTCTGCGGTGAAACGGCCCCAGATAATCAGCGCGGTTGGGCGCTCTGCTGGGTCCAACGCCCGCCACGCCGCCATACAATCATTCAATTGATCGAGAGAGGTTTGATCGTATGAAAACGCCGCGCGGCGGGCAAAATGACAGATCGGATCGCGCCGCACGGTGTGGACCCAAAACTCGTAAAGCTGCTCGAAATCAATCGGCGCGCCGTCCAAATCGCGATCTTCACTGATCAGCCCCACCTGTTGGTGGCCCAACTCAATCAAATGCTCCAGCGCCAGCCGCATACTCTTGATGTGATCGCTGGCCACGAGGTCCACGGCGAGGCCATCCATATTCTTGCCCTCGACGATCAAATGCCGACTGCACCTCGACGCGACCTCCAAGAGCCGAATCGTCAGCACAGAAAATCGCGGCTGAAGAACGCATATATCGAACATTCCCGCCCCAAGAAGCGTCCGAATATCATCATCATTTGAGTAGGATATCGTCACAACACGAAAGCCGCGCGCCGTCAGATCGTCATGAAGCTGCGTGGTGATCATCTCGCCGCGCGCGTTTGGCGCAACGTGGTGAAGCAAGAGCACCCGTAAAACACCCGGTCCGGCCTGACCAGCCTCTCCAACCGCTTGATCCAGATGAATAACACGCGTGCCATCGCCCACGCGCGACTGAAGGACGCCATCGGCATTCAGCGCCTTGATGGCAGATTGGATCGCATACTGGGTGGCCCCCAGTTCTTTCACCAACTGACGGACGGTCGGGAACTTCGCCCCATGAGGCAGGTCGGCGGCCTTGCGGCGCAGGTCTTCGACAAGAGTCATCATGCCTCCTTGACAGAGCGTAAATTCTAATCAATCATACAACCAGTCAATCAATCAATCAATACAAAAGATGACTGGGTCGCAAATATTATTCTGACAGTCAGCGAGGAGGCTGACAGCCAGATCGGACCGCAACACTTGGCTACTTAGGAGGAGATCATGGCCTTTCTCTCAAAATTTCTCAAACCGAGCGGCACTCTCGGATCGCTTTTCGTCGCAACGGCGCTCGTTTCGCCGCTCACGCTCCCCATGTCGGCCGCCGCAGGCCCTGAGGACAACAGCATCGTTTGGGCAAGCCACGTTTTGCCCCGCGTCCTGGATGCACGCATCCACCGCCGTCAGGTCGAACAAAGCGTGTTTCTGCAAATCTATGATGCCCTGCTCGACTTCGACAGCGACCTGAACTACCGCCCCCGGCTGGCGGAAAACTGGGAACAGGTTGACCCGCTGACGTGGCGCTTTCACCTGCGCGAGGGCGTTCATTTCCACAACGGCGAACCATTCAACGCCGAGGCTGCCGCATTCTCGATCCAGCAATATGCCGAGCTTGACCCGCCCTATCTGTACATCCCGAACTGGGCTCCTGCCTGGCCACCAACAGCCGAGGTCGAAGACGACTATACCGTTGTTGTGCGCACACCAGAGCCCCTGCCCAACCTGCCGCGCCTGATGATGCGGATCGGCATGTTGCCACCCAAGGCAACCCTCGAACCCAGCTACGCTGACAGGCCCGTTGGCACAGGTGCGTTCAAGGTTGAGAACTGGGAACAAGGCGGCGCAATCGACCTTGTTTCCAACGAAGACTATTGGGATGGCGCGCCAAAAATCGACAGCCTGAAAATCATCGCGATCTCTTCGGCCGCCGCCCGTGTTGCCGCGCTTCAGGCAGGCGAGGTCGACTTCATCTGGGAGGCTCCGCTGGACCGTCTTGACGACTTGCGGCAAGATTTCCAGATCATTCAGGTCGACAACCCACAGAGCAACAACTTGATAGCATTCAATAATTTGGCCGTCGACTCTCCGATTGCCGACACACGTGTGCGACGCGCCCTCCAGATGACATTCGAGGGGCAAGAGATTATCGACGGATTGTTCGAAGGCTTCGCAAGCGAGGGCCGCGGCCCCGTACCATCCGGCGCCTACGGCGCTTACAATGGTGACGGCTATCCGGGGCGTGACTTTGACGGCGCGCGCGCACTCCTCGAAGAGGCCGGTTATGGCGACGGCTTTGATCTCACGTTGATCGCGCAACCCGGCAGCTTCACCAACCTCACGTCGGTTGTCGAATATCTGCAATCGCAAATGGCAGAGATCGGCGTCACGCTCAAATATGAAGAGCTGGATCAAGGCCAGATGAGCGAGCGCGAACCCACCGCCACGTGGGATTTGCGCACGGACGGAACGGCGGCCTCAACGGCAGAGGCCAGCTACTACTACAACACCGCGAAACGGAACTTTTCCGTCGATTGCCCGACCTGCGATCAACTTCTCGCTCAGGCGCAACAACAGGGCGACACGCCCGAGCGCGAGCAGATGATGACCCAGGCGATGCAAACCTGGTGGGACACAAGCCCGTGGTTGTGGAGCTTCGAGTCGCCCCTCGTGTATGCCGCCGCCCCCAAGTTGCAGAACGTCGAGCTGATCCCGAACAACTGGACCTTGTTCCGCAACGCGTCGTGGTCCGAATAACAGCCTGCGGCCCCGACAAAACGGGGCCGCACCCTGCCCGAGATTGGAAGAAAAATGTTAGCAGACATGTTAGGACGGCGATTGCTGCTGGGTGCGGTGACGCTGTTCTTCACCCTGACACTCGTTTTCGTCATCATCCGCATGGTCCCCAGTGACCCCGCCACCGTCTTGATGATGGGTGAAGCCACCCCAGAGCAGCTCGACCGCCTGCGCGAGTTGTGGGGGCTGGATAAGTCCATCGTCGAACAATTCTTTATCTATTTGGCCAATCTGGTTCAGGGCAATGCTGGCGATTCTTATCAATTTCAACGGGTCGCGGGGATGCCGGGTGTGCCGGTCTTCGATCTGGTTATGAACCGCCTTCCGGCGACGGGGTATCTTGCACTGGTTGCCATCATCTTTTCGATGCTGATCGCCTTGCCGCTCGGGATTCTCGCGGCGCTTTTCCCCGATAGCATCCTCGACAAGCTGGTGTTGATTTTGGCCAGTGTCCTTGCGTCGGTGCCTGCATTCTTCTCCGGGATGCTGTTGATGTTGTTCTTCTCACTCACGCTGCGCATTTTGCCGACTGGCGGATATGACAGCCCGCAGTCGGTGATTTTGCCAGCACTGGCGTTGTCCTTTTCTTTCTCTGCCGTGTTGCTGCGCGTCACACGCACCGAAATGGCGCGGATCATGCGATCCGAGTTCATCCAATCCGCGCGCGCCAAAGGGCTGCGGTCGTGGCGCATTGTTCTGGTGCATGCGCTCAAGAACGCCATGATCCCGCTTTTGACAATCATCGGATTGCGGTTTGGCGATCTGCTCGCGGGTTCTGTCGTGGTCGAAACATTGTTTCGCTGGCCGGGCATCGGCGGGCTGATGATCGACTCCATCATCGCCCGTGACTACCCCGTGGTCCAGTTGGTCATCCCCTTGGCGGCGCTTGCCTTCATCATCGTGAACATCACGGTCGACGTTTTGTTCGGCGCGCTTGATCCACGTCTGCGCACAGGGGGCCGCTCATGACCGAACAAGCAACAATGCCCCCGTCCGCCACGGCGTCGCTCCTGTCCCGCGTTCGCCGCACTTGGTCGCGTCGCGGTATGCCACGGGTGATCACCGGTGCCACCGTGTTGATCGTGATGTCGATCTTGTGTTTCTTTTCCGCATGGCTGACCCCGCACCCGCCAAACGCTGTGGACCTCTCTGCACGCCTGCAACCACCTGTTTTTGCCGGCGGAACGTTCAACCACATACTCGGGACCGATGAACTGGGGCGCGACATTCTCAGCCGCGTGATGGTGGGGGGCCGGACGTCGATGGCCATTGGGGCGTTGGCCGTGGTTGTCAGCCTGACAATCGGCTCCACTCTCGGACTTCTGGCGGGCTACTTCGGCCGTCGTCTTGATGCGGTGGTCACCATGCTCTCCGAGATCCAGCTGGCGCTGCCGTCGATGTTGATCATCTTCTTCTTTCTCGCCGTCATCGGTCCCAATATCGTTACCATTGCCATCGTCCTGGCCCTTGCCGATTGGGTGCTCTATGCACGCATGGTTCGGGCGCGGACACTGGTCGAAAAGACCCGCGAATATGTCGATGCCGCACGCGTTCTGGGCGTTTCGACATCGCGTCTGCTGCTGCGTCACCTTTGGCCGAATGTGTTCCCGACCATCATGGTGCTGGCGATGGTATCGCTTGGCGGTGTGATCTTGTCCGAAAGCGCGCTCAGCTTTCTGGGTCTTGGCGTTCAGCGCCCGTGGCCATCGTGGGGCCGGATGGTTGCCGACGGGCAAAGCCGTCTGCAAGCCGCCTGGTGGATCGCTGTCTCTCCTGCGTTCTGTATCGCGATGGTTGTGTTTAGCGCAAACCTGCTGGGCGACGGACTTCCGCCAGATCTGGAAGGTCGAGTAATGTCTCACATAAAGCAAACAATCTCTGCCACGGCACAATCGGTGCCTCTGCTCGACATTCGGGGGCTCCGCACGGAATTTCGCTCTGACCACGGGACTGTGCGTGTCCTGAACGACGTGTCCCTGAGCGTCTCCAGCGGCGAAGTGCTCGGCCTCGTCGGTGAATCCGGCAGCGGCAAGAGCGTCACAGCGCTGAGCCTGCTGGGTCTGGTGCCGCGCCCCGGTCGCGTGACGCAGGGACAGGTCTTGTTGAATGGTCGTGATCTGATGACCATGGACGAACGCGCCCTGTCTGACCTGCGCGGTCGCGAGGTCGGCTTGGTGCTGCAAGATGCGATGACGGCAATGAACCCCGTCCTCACCATAGGTCAGCAGATTTGCGAAACCCTGCGTCGCCACCTCGGGCTTGGCCGCGCACAAGCGCGCCGCCGCGCCATCGACCTGCTCGACCGCGTCGGCATCCCTGACCCGGGCCGTCGTGTCGATGATTACCCCCATCAATTCTCGGGCGGGATGCGACAGCGCGCGATGATCGCCATGGCGCTAAGTTGTGAGCCAAAGCTGTTGATTGCCGACGAGCCGACCACCGCGCTGGATGTCACCATTCAGGCACAAGTGCTCGATCTGCTGAGCAGTCTCAAGGAAGAGATGGGAATGTCGCTGATCATGATTACCCATGATCTGGGCATTATCGCCGGGCTCGCGGATCGCGTGGCTGTCATGTACGCGGGCAATATCGTAGAGACCGGGCCAGTGCGCCAAGTCTTCAAGGCGCCCGCTCACCCCTACACACAGGGCTTGCTCGCCTCGATCCCCAGCATCACCGATACGACGAAATCGGACCTGCAAGCCATCACCGGCCTGCCACCGGATTTGGCCGCATTGCCGCAGGGCTGCGCCTTCGCGCCGCGCTGCCCACAGCGTCAAAGACGATGCGAAACAGACCGCCCGCACCTCATTCACCATGACGCCCAAAGCGCCGCTGCGTGCTGGTTGGTCGATCCGCCAAGTGACCGCGCCGCAAACAGCACAAGCCAAACCACAGAACCGATGAGGAACCGATGAACACTGCGGCGACCACAAGACCCAAACCCCGCGACCAGGACGCAGGCAACGGGCATGATCTCCTCGAAGTGAACGACCTCAAAAAGCACTTCCCAATCCAATCTGGATTTTTCTCCTCGCGAGAGGTCGGGCGCGTGCGGGCTGTGGACGGCATCTCTTTCTCGATCAAGGCGGGCAAAACACTCGCACTGGTCGGCGAATCCGGCTGTGGCAAAAGCACCGTCGGTCGGCTGCTGGTCAAGCTGCTGGAACCGACAGAGGGCAGTATCGTGCTCAATGGCGTCGACCTTGCGCAGGCCTCTCCGGAACAGATGCAGGCGATGCGCCGTCAAATGCAGATGGTGTTTCAAGATCCCTACTCAAGCTTGAACCCACGGATGAAAGTTGGCCAAAACATCTCCGAAGCGTTGACCGTCCATCGGCTCGCCTCCGGGAAAGCGGCAATCGCACGGGTGGAGGAGCTGATGCGCCTCGTCGGGTTGGACCCGAAGCTCGCGAACCGTCTGCCACAGGAGTTGTCCGGTGGGCAACGCCAACGCGTCGGCATTGCGCGGGCGCTTGCGGTGGAACCCGATTTCATCATCTGCGACGAGGCAATTTCGGCCCTTGATGTAAGCGTGCAGGCGCAGGTCATCAACTTATTGGTGAAACTGCAACGCGATCTCGATCTGGCCTATCTGTTCATTGCGCATGACCTCGCCGTTGTGCGCCATATCGCGGATGATGTCGCCGTGATGTATCTGGGCCGCATTGTAGAGCTGGCCAACAGCGCCGAGTTGTTCGCCAAACCACTTCACCCCTACACGCGTGGCCTTATCGCCGCTTTGCCGGTGCCTGATCCCGATCTGGCGCGCACGCGCAAGGATGCCGTGATCCGCGGTGAATTGCCAAGCCCCCTCAGCCCACCCTCGGGCTGTCACTTCCACCCGCGATGCCCCTATGCGACGCCGATTTGCGCGGATTACGTCCCGCGCGCCGAAGTCGCAACACAGGGCCGCCAAGTCGCCTGTCATCATTGGCTCGACATTCAAAAGGCAGACGCAGACACCGAAAGGACCACTGGGTGAGCATTCCAAAAACAGAAGCCAGCGAACTGGCGCAGTTGAAACCGCAATTTAAAAGCCACCCGAAAGAGGCCTCCCCGATCACCGCATGCCGCTTTGATCCGCGTTTTTGCTACAGCTTCAGACGCCCGGCCGAAATCACGCCGGACACCCCGATCCTCGTGGCGATCCACGGCAATATGCGCAGCCTGGAACGGACACGCGATGCCTTTGCCGATTTCGCGCGCTGGAACGATTGCGTCGTGATTGCGCCGCTGTTTCCCGTCGGCGTCTTGGGCGACAACAACAAGGACGGGTTCAAGTTCCTGATCGAAGGGGACATTCGCTACGATTTGGTTTTGTTGCAGATCGTAGAAGAGGTGACCACCCGGCTGGGCCTGTCTGCGGAACGGTTTGGCCTGTTCGGATTCGCCGGCGGCGCGCAGTTCACGAACCGCTTCATGCTCTTGCACGCACAGCGCCTTTGGGCGGCGTGCATCGCCGCGCCGGGGTCCGTGACGCTGTTGGACTTCGAGCGCCTGTGGTGGCTGGGCGTGGCCGATCTCGAGGCACAATTCGACACCTCCGTCGATCTTGCTGCGCTGCGCGACCTGCCAATCCAGCTCTTGGTCGGCACGGCGGATGTCGATCCCGGAACCGATCAAACCAGCCTGTCCTGGATGCCCGGCGGACGCGACGCAGGCGAAACCGCCTATGCACGACTGCTGTCTCTGTCCCAATCGCTGGAGGCACAGGGCATATCGCCAGACCTATGTCTGGTGCCGCGCAAGGGCCATGAGCTGCTTGATCTCGTTGACAGCGCAAAACACTTTTTCCGCCGCCACCTCGACCACGCCCGCCACCCGCATGTTGCGCAGAGCGACCCCCATTCCCAAACCAAAGAAAGCGCCAATGTCACATCAACCCTCTGATCCCGCTGACCTGAGCCCCGAGCTCCGGAACGTTGTCCGCAACACCATTGGCGCCGAGATCCAAAACCTGACGGCGTTGCAATCGGCCATCATTCCCGAACGCGTCGCCGCGTGCATTCACGCCCTGGCCGCCGCCGACCGCATCGTTGTCCAGGGGATTGGCACCTCTGGTGCCCTTGCCAGCTACGCCGAAACCCGTTTGGTACGGCGCGGCATTCAGGCCATTTCTACGGACATCACCGGGCTGAGGCTGGCTGATTTTCTGATCCTGATGCGCCCCGGCGACGTGTTGCTGGTGACTTCGCGCGTGACGGGCCATCGCGACATCGACGTGACCCAGCGCCACGCCAACAGCCTCGGCGTGCCATGCTTCTCGCTGCCCGACCTCATTGACGGCGACCTTAGTCGCGCGGGGGCATTGGTTCTGATCGACATGATCGCCAGTGCACTTGCGGTGCTCAACCCGCCAATGGTCGAAGAAGCCAACAGCACGCTCAACGCGCTGCGGGCCGAACTTGCCGGACGGCCGATGGATATCTTCGGCGCCATCAGAGATCTCGACAGCGCACGCCCGGAACCCCACTGACGCCCCCCCACAACACGCAAAGATATCGACTTCAGGACCACGTATGACACATCAGAATATCGACCACGCGGAACTCCAACGTTTTGCCACCGACGCGTTCCAAAGCGCAGGACTGTCTGCGGCCCATGCCGCTGTGATCGGCGCAGACCTGGTCAAGGCAAATCTGCGCGGGCTGGACTCGCACGGGGTCTCGCGCATCCCGATGTATCTCGAACGCCTGGAGCGCGGCCTCGTCAATCCAAACCCCGACATGAAGGTCACAAAAGTCGCCGGGGCGGTGGCGCATCTGGATGCTGATAACGCGATGGGTTTCCTGCCCTCGCACCTTGCGATGGACACGGCGATGGACCTCGCGGAAACCGCGGGCATCGGCATGGTTGGGGTGCATCGCTCCACCCACTTCGGCATGGGCGCGCTTTACGCCTTGCAGGCCATCGAACGCGGCTATGTGTCGATGGTGTTCACCAATTCGTCCCCTGCAATCGCCATGTGGGGGGGCCGTTCGACCTTCCTCGGCGCGAGCCCGATTGCCGCCGGTGTGCCCGGCGGGACCTCCGCCCCTTTCGTCATGGATATGGCCATGACCGTCATCGCGCGCGGCAAAATTCGCCTCAAAGCGATGCGCAACGAGCCGATCGAAGAAGGCCTCGCACTCGACTCAGACGGGCACCCAACCACAGACGCCAATGCCGCCTTTGAAGGTGTTTGCCTGCCTTTCGGTGGCGTGAAAGGGTCTGTTTTGGGCACGATGATGGACCTGATGTCGGGTCTTTTGACGGGGGCGAACTATGGCGGCGATGTCAAATCGCTCTATTTCGACCACTCCGAACCGCAAAATGTGGGCCATATGTTTATCGCCATTCGGCCCGATCTGTTCATGGCCATGACCGACTTCGAGGCCCGCATGGCGGAGTTCAACCGTCGGATCAAGGCACTCCCGCGTGCCGCAGGATGTGACGAAATTCTAATGCCCGGCGAACCAGAGGAACGGACCGAGGCGAAGCGGCGTGCATCAGGCATCCCCGTCACCGACAATGTCCTGGCCGATCTTCGAACGGTCGCCACATCTCGAAACATCACCGCCATTTCACAGGACACTCTGTAATGGCCACTCTTTCCGCGCACCTCGGCTATCTCTTCCCGGACCTCCCCCTGGAACAAAGATTTCCGAGGGCGCGGGATTCAGGGTTCACTTGTGTCGAGCACCCTGCCCCCTTTGCGATCCCCGCCGCCACATTGCGCGGCATTCTCGACGACACCGGCTTGAAGATCGCGCAAATATCCTCTGGCATGGGGCAGCAAGGCGAAAAAGGCCTCGCGAGCCTTCCGGGGCGCGAAGCAGAGTTTCACGACGACTTCGCACGCGCGCTGGATTACGCCGAAGACATCCATTGTCCTTTCGTGCACGCGATGGCAGGGGTGAATGGCACCATGGCGACCTACCTCAACAATCTGGACGTGGCACAGAAACTCAGCGAAAACAGAGCTCCCAATCTCCTGATCGAAGCCATCAGCGACGCGACAGTGGCGGGGTATTTCATGTCCGATATCGCAACTTTGATTGCACTGGCACAGGAACGCGGGTTCAAGGTGTTGATCGACACGTTTCATACCTGCGCCACGGGCTACGACCCTGCCGAGGCACTCCTGCGCGCGGGCGCATCTCTTGGGCATGTCCACATAGCGGACTTTCCCGGCCGCGCGGAACCTGCGACCGGAACGATTGACTTTGCCGCCGTGCATGACGCCCTTCACAACCTTTCTTACGCCGGCGCCATCGGCTTTGAATATGTTCCGAGCGGGCCAAACCACCTCGATTGGCTCCCACAGTGGGGACAAATGTTTGGTGGCGCGTAAGGCGGGTCAAAGCCACTCGCGCCTCTAAACCACGGCAAAAGGCAGGAAAAACCACGCCGCAGGCATGGTTTGTTTGTTCCTTGCGTTTTTGCCAACCGGGCCATCGCGCGTGACTTTGCGCCATTGGCCCTTTTCGTTGGAAAGCATCCGCGCAGAACCAACCTTACTCGGGCAGAAAGACGTTTTTCCGCAACACCGGGGCCAGTTCGTGATCCGCGCGCGCCATGGCAAGCAACGGGGCCGGTGCCGCCAGCGACGCGGTAAAATCTGGTGCCTCGACGACACCCCCAGCGGCCTTGATGATCGCAATGCCGGCGGCAGCATCCCAAAGGTTCAGACAACGCTCCATATAGGCATCGACCCAGCCGGCCGCGACGCCGATCAACCCGATGGTGGCCGCGCCAGAGCGGCGGTATTCCCCGCCTGCGTCAATGATCTGTTCCAAAAACACCGCGTGTTCGCCAAACGCGGTGCGGGGGGACCATCCGACGGCGATCAAGGCCCCGGCGGCCTCACGGCCGGTCGCGACCTTCAGATCGGTGCCATTCTTGCGCGCCACCGGCGTGTCGCCCAACATGCCTTCGAACATCAAATCAAGATCCGGGGCAAAGATCGCGCCCAGCACGATCTCGCCTTCGCTGGCACAGGCGATGGAAATGGCCCAATCCGGCAACCCGCGCATGAAATTTGTCGTGCCGTCAATCGGATCGACGATCCAGACCTCACCAGACGTCGCATCGCCCTCACGCCCGCCTTCTTCGCCGACAATGGCATCGTTGGGGAAATGTTCCGAGAGCCGCTGACGGATCAACGTTTCAACGGCCAGATCAGCGCCGGTCACAAAATCCTGCGGCCCTTTGACATCAATCGTCAGCCCATCCTGTGCGGCGCGCATGTCAAGCGCAAGGCGGCCAGCTTCGCGGGCGAGAGAAACAGCAAAGGACAGTCGATCGTGCAAATTCATGATATTTCGGTCTTTCCGGTGGTGCCGCGCAGAATTGCCTGCAATGGCGGATGTTTCAGCAAGCTGGGGGCGTCAGGCGTTTGCAGGCGATACCGCATGACTTCGACCGCCATTGCCGCCTGGGTATCGGCGTCTTGCCGCACTGTGCAAAGGTCATAGGCCGCCCAACCGGCCTGTTCAATGTCATCGAACCCCACAACCCGCATGTCCTCGGGCACGCGCAGGCCCAGATCGCGCCGCAGCCCGTCCAACGCGCCACAGGCCAACAGGTCGTTCGCCGCAAACAGCCCGTCACATTGGCGCAAAGTGACATCGTGGCGCTGCATCGCCGCGCGCCCGGCGTCATAAGATTGCCCCTCGCAGGGCAGGACGTCACAGGTCATCCCGTGCGCGCGCACAAGCTCACAAAAGCTGTTGACCCGACCAAGCACGGAATAGGTTCGATCCTCCGGGCGCAGCACGGCAAAGCGGCGCGCCCCGGCGCCGTGCAGCATATTGAATACGATGTTTGCAGCGGCGGTGACGTCCAATTGCACCCGATCCCCCCCGCTTGGCCCCGGATAACGGTTGATCAGAACAACCGGCACACGCAGTCGCTGACATTCCTCGATCACGGCGGCGGGGGGCGTGTCCGAGGTCACGATCATCCCGGCGAGATTATAGTCAAGCATGGAGGACAGCAGAGGTTCCAGATCATCACTGCCCTCGGCGGTCAGCAACAGCGGGCGAAACCCCTCTGAAATCAGCGCGCGAGACAGATGTTTGACCTGCCGCGCCCGAAACGGGGTGTCCAGCCGCGAGGCAAGCATGGCAACCAGCTGGGATTGCTGTGATTTCAGGTTTCGCGCCAGCGCATTGGTGCGATAGCCCAAATCCGCAGCGGCGGCCATGATCTTGGCGCGGGTTTCATCGGCAATGCTTGCGCCGGGCGTGAAACACCGCGACACGGCAGAGCGCGACACCCCCGCCTTTCGGGCCACATCATAAGAGGTCGGTCGGCGGTGGTCAGTCATCGCCATGTGCCTGCCGCGCAAGGGCAAAAGGCTGATCCACATTGGCAAGATCCGGCGCGGCAGCGACAACCGCCGCCAATGTCTGGGCATCGCCCGCCATGGCCGCAATCATGACCGAAACCCCCGCCGCGCGCACCGCTGCAAAATCTTCCGTGCCTTCGGGCATGGTGAATTCGACGATCTGCGGCGACAGATCGGCCAGCGTGTCCTGCAGGCTGGAATAATCCTGGCGCCGGGCCATGATATGCGCCTCTGGTGCAAGGGCGCGCAAATCCTTTAGCGCCGCATGATTGAAGGACCAAAAGAACACCCGATCTTGCAGACCCGCCGCACAAACGGCCTGCCATACCGGTGCGGGCGGGGCGGATTTGAATTCCAGATAGGCACGCCCGTCGTAACGTTGCAGCAGGTTCAAAACCTCGTCCAGCGTCGGAATTTGCGTCCCGGCGAAATGCGGGCTGAACCAGACGCCCGCATCCAACGCCCGCAATTCCGCCAGGGTTTTCTCGGTAATAGGCCCCTTCCCGGTGGTGGTCCGATCCAACGTCGGATCATGATGAACGACAATGGCCCCGTCGGCCGTCTGATGCAGATCGCATTCGATGAAATCAAAACCCGCCGCCAAGGCACATTCAAAAGCCGGCAGGGTGTTTTCCGGTGCAATCTTGTTGGCCCCCCGGTGGCAAACCGTCTTGAACGGCAATCCACGACCCGGTTGATTGACCAGCTCGGGCCGGTCAGAACAGATGCCGATCACCGGTCTGGTGCGAATATCGGCCATCCGCCGGGGATCTTCCTCGTGCCAGATGGCGATGCGCTGGCCATTGGCAAAAGCCTGTTCAAACAACGCATCGGTCAGCGTGTCTTGCGGGCGGTCCATATGTTCCCAACACAGATGGATCACATCCGCGCCCTCGGCATAGGCAAAGGGTTCGGCGCCCAGTGGCACCAGCACAGAGCGGGGATAGGGGCTGTTCGCCTCGGCCAGAAGTTTCGCCGCCTCTCGGTCAAAGGCCCCAAGGATCGCACGGGTGATACCATGTTCGCGCAACATCTGAAGCACCGGCAGGGTGGCACGCGTATCCTTGATATCCGCATAGAACCCTGCGTCCAGCTTTGCAGCTTCGGCCACCACATCCCGCAAGAGCGGACAGGGCCGGTTCTGGTCGGTGGTGTGGGCCAGGATTTCGGCAAAGGTGGTATCGACGATCTTGCGCCCGTCCGACAGGATCTTGTCGTGGAAGGCAACGATCTGGCCGTCTGATGTCATGCGAATGTCGACCTCCCACATCTCGGCGCCAAGCGCGCTGGCGATGCGAAACGCCTCTAACGTGTTGTCGGGGGCATAGGCCGATGCGCCACGATGGGCGATGGCATAGGGGCGTGCGGGGCGGGTCCAGTCGTCAGATGCGGTCACAGGCGGGCTCCTTCGGCGTCAAACAGATGCACACGGTCAAGATCGACCTGCCAGGAGATCTCTTGTCCCAGCGTGATGTCATGGCCAGCGGGCACAATGGCGCGCAACCGCTGATCATCCGGCAGGATCACATCAATCAGGTCTTCGCGGCCCTGCGGTTCAATGAAACTTACCCGCCCGGCAACGGATGACCCGCGATGCTGGGGCCCGAAATGTTCGGGTCGCACCCCCAGCGTCACAGGGCCGGTGGCCGTGATCCCATTTGGCAACGCCAGCGCATTGCCACCGCCAAGGGCAAGCTGGCCATTGGCCTCGGCCTGCAAAAAGCTGATCGGGGGGTTGCCCAAAAATCCCGCCACATAGCGCGATGCGGGGCGTTCGTACATCTCGGACGGGGTGCTGATCTGTTCGATGTTGCCGTCTTTCATCAATGCGATACGGTCGCACATCGACATGGCTTCGATCTGGTCATGGGTCACGAGGATTGCGGTAATACCCGTTTCGCGCTGAAGCCTGCGGATCTCGGATCGCATTTCCAACCGCAGCTTGGCATCAAGATTGGCCAGCGGTTCATCCAGCAACAGCACATCCGGTTTGCGCACCAGCGCGCGGGCCAATGCCACACGCTGTTGCTGACCACCAGAAAGCTGTTGCGGTTTGCGGCTGAGCAGATTGCCGATCTGCACCAGATCGGCCATTTCACTCACCCGGCGCTTGATCTCTGACGACGACAGCTTCTGCACTTTCAGCGGAAAGCCGATGTTTTCAGCCACGCTCATATGCGGGTAAAGCGCATAGTTCTGAAACACCACACCGACGGGACGGTCCTGCGGTGGCAGGGCGGTCACATCGCGGTCCCCGAAATGCAGCGTGCCACCGTCAATCCGGTGAATGCCGCTGATGGCAAACAGCGTCGTCGATTTGCCACAGCCCGACGGCCCCAGCAACGCAACCATCTCGCCAGAGGCGACAGACAGCGACATGTCCTCGATCACCGTGGTGTCGCCAAAACGCTTGGTAAAGTTTTGCAGTTCGATCCGCATCAGCCTTTCGTGCCTCCGCCATAAATGTTCATGAGCCGTTTCTGGAACAGCAGGTAAACGGCGATGACGGGCAATGCGTAGAACATGCCGATCGCCTTGAAGAGCCCATAGTCGGGGCGTGTGTCGTCCGCGATGACCGCGTTCATATAGGTGGCCAACACCTGGGCATCTGCGCCGGGGGCCAGCACCAACGGCAGGATGAATTCCGACCACCCCGCCAGGAAGGAAAAGATCAGCAGCGCCGACAGCCCCGGTTTGACCTGTGGCAGGATCAATTCGCGCCAGACGCGAAACCGCGAGGCCCCGTCCTGAACACCGGCCATTTCGATTTCCCAAGGGACGGAATCATAGAAACCCTTCATGATCCAGATCCCAAAGGGCAGTTCCAGCGCCGCTTTCACCAGGATCACCCCCATCAAGCTGTCATAAAGCCCGAGAAATTGCAGCACGATGAAAATGGCGATGATCAGGGTGATTGTCGGAAACGCATGCAGCATGATCAACCCGGCCAGAAAGAACCGCCGCGCCGAAAAGTTCAGTCGCGACAGCGCATAGGCCGCAGTGATCGAAAAGGCGCACACCAAAAGCGCGGTCGAGCTGGCAAAAACAAAGGTGTTGAAGGTCACCCGCCAGATAGACGGCCGCGCACTGTCGATGCTTGTCCATAGAAAGCGCCAGTTTGTCAGTTCCCATTCCTGCGGAATGATCCCGCCCGGCGCAGGGCGTGAGATGCTGTCAATCAGCTGAAAGCCATACATGATGACCAGCGGCGCCGATATCAACGACAGCGCGAGGATCAGGATCCAGTTGCCTTTGGTGTTCATTGTTCGATCCTCGGCTTGGCGACGAGTTCGCGGAAGTTGAAGAAACGCAGGTAAAGGGCCGACAACAGGATGCCGATTATCACCAGCCCCAGCGCATAAGCCGCGCCCAATCCATATTCGAGGTTCCCGCCGTAGTTCGACAGAGCGGTGTGATAAGCGGCCAGGGCCCAGACCTCGGTTTGTCTGCCGGGGCCGCCATCGGTGGCCAGCAGGATGTATTCAAACGATGTCAGCAACGACAACGTCTGATACGAGGTGATGAACAGGATCGGCCAACGCATCTGCGGGAGCAGAACGTAACGCGCCTGTTGCCAACGGTTGGCCCCATCGACCTGTGCCGCGAACAATTGTGTCTCGGGGATTGCGCGCAGCGACGAGGAAAACAGGATCATCCCCAGTGACGCACCGACGCAGCCGTTGATCAACACAATGAAGATCCATGCATGGGTGGCGGTGTGGCGCATCCAGTTGATCGGTTCGATCCCGAAGGGACGCATCATGGCCGAGATAAAGCCCTGATCCCAGGTCAGCCATTGCCACATCAACACATATAGAACAGGGGGCAGAATGCGGGGCAAAAACCAGATGGCCCGAAAAGTCTGGGCCGTGCGGGTCGGCAGATAAAAGGTCGACAGAGCCAGAAATAGTCCGAAACTTACGTTGAACCCCAGTGTCAGCACCACATAGAGCACCGTATTCAGCGCATAGCGCCAGGTTGCGGGCAATTTCCACAACAGCTCGAAATTCTGGGTGGTGAAGGTCCAGCCGGTATATGCCGCCGTGGTCAATGCGGCGCGATCCGGGTCCGGCACGCCCAGATCGGCGATGGCGGTCTGGAATTCCGCTTCGGTGGCAAATCTCTGGCCAAGGATCGAAACCCGGAACAACTCTGCCGCGGTCTTGCGATCCCGCACCTTGCGCAGCGGGTTGCGGCGCAACTCCTTGAGCGCGCGCTCCATGGCGCGACGGTCATCGAATGTCGCACCGCCATGCAGCTTTTCCAGCTCGCTGGCGCGGTCTTCGCCGAATTCAGCGGCAAACAACGCCAGTGTTTCCGGCTGTACCGCATATCCGGCACCCTCCAGAAGCGTCACGGCCTCGTCGCTCACCCCGGCCGCGGGCAGACGCCGCAGGTCGCTTTCACTGATCTGATACGCGCCGCCAAGAATGCCGGTCGATGTACTCATATTGGTGAAGGCAAAAACGACGGTCAGCACAACCGGCAGCAAAAAGAACATTACCACCGCCAGCAGTGCGGGGCTGAGAAAGCCCAGGCCCAGAAGGGTCTGTCGGGTCATGTCACACCTCGTATTAAATCGGGGCGACGGCGCACAGGAGGCGCGCCGTCGCGGGATGTTCAATGCCGCAGATCAGCGGATGATCAGCTCGTCGCCAAGGGTGGCTGTCAGTTGGGCCTCCACTTCTGCCACGGCTTCTTCCGGGGTCTGGATGCCGGTCCATGCCGCTTCGAGACCTTTGAACATGGCCTCGGAGAAAGCACCGTAGGACGGGTGGTTCGGCTGTGCATTTGCATGGGGCAACAGCACTTCGGTTGCCTCGGATGCCCAGCGATCGCCGGCGTAAAGGTCCAGACCGGATTCGGCCTTGCCGATGGCCAGATGCGAAGATTTGATCGCATGCAGGGTGTTCAGGCGCGGCTCGGACGCGATGGCGACCAGTTGAGCGGCGATTTCCTCGGCGCGGTCGTCTTCCTGATCTGTCAGAAGATAAACCAGCGGATGGGTCACAGTGTTGGCGCGGCCCGCATCATTGCCCGCCGGGATCAGGGTAAAGCCGATGGTGCCAAAGAAATCTTCGTTGCCCTCTTTGCCGGTGTAACGGCCATAATGCCATGTGCCACCGTGCCAGAATGCGGCTTTGCCGTTGGCAACTTCGGAATACCACTGGTCCCATTCGGTGCCGATGTGGTTCTTGCGGGTCACGCCTGCTTCGACCGCATCAACAAAGAATTGATACATTTCGGTCATCGCGGTGCGGTCAAACAGCAGCTTGCCGGTTTCGGGGTCCGTCAGCTCGCCGCCGAAGGATTGATAGAACTGGGCATAATCCGGTCCGTTGGACACGCGCGGATAGAAACCATAGCCTTCTTCGACCAGCCCCATGTCCACGGCTTTTTTCGCATCGGCCAGCATGTCGCGCAGGGTGTATTCACCGGCTTCGACGCGGGCCGACATTTCGGCCATGTCCGCATCGGTGTAACCCAGCTGCGTGAATGTGTCTTTCCAATAGAAGAACGGGCGGCTTTCGGCATCTTGGGGCACGCCCCATTGCACGCCGTCATAGGCCGCAATATCCATCAGGTTGCTGTAAATGTTGTTCAGCGGCCAGGCATCCAGATCGACATAATCTTCGACCGGCACGATGTAACCTGCACTGGCCCAGGGGGCGATATCCAGGTGCGACGTGACAACGATATGCGGTGCATTGTTCGCTTCGGCGCCCAGGGTCACGGCCTGTTTAAAGCCATCCCAACCGTCAAAGTCGCGCTTGCCTTCTACGGTAATGTTCAATTCTTCGCCGTGAATGGCGGCTTCGCGCGACAAAAGGTCGGCGGCAATTTCGATGTTTTCGATGCGGTAATGATCACCCTCATTGGACCCGCCTGCCCAGACTGTGATGGTGATATCTTCTGCCAAAACCGGCATTGCGGCGGTGGCGGCGATCAGCGCGGTGGCGCAGGTCATCTTTATCATGGAATCTATCTCTCCAAGCTGTAGGGCGCGCGCGGTGAGGTTTTGCACACGTGTGCATAGTAGTGCACATTTTTTACAACAGAAGATTACAAGCTTTGTGTCAGTTTTGTAAAAACATCACTTTTATCGAAAAATCTTTGACTTCTCTTGCCAGAAAAAAGCGTCCGGAAAACCGATGAACAGCAGGGCAATTGGGATTGCCAAGTTGTTGTTCTTGGATTTTAAAGTTCTGATGTTCGGTCGATCACGTCACCATTTCGGCGGTGTAGTCGGCCCAGAGGCTGAACGCGTCGTGACGAGCGTGGCGGTATGATGTTGCGGTGAGTCTGTAACGGCGGGGACGAAAGATCAGGTTGATCGGGTCATGTGCGGTCAGGAATCTCTGTGCTTGCCGGTGAGATTTGAACCGCCCGAGTATCTTCTCTCGCTTTCGTGTCGGCCTGTGAGCCCCTTCAATTGCGTTATTCAATCGCTTGTGAGCGCGGTGGTCAGCGTCCGGCGCCAGCGTTTTGATCGGCTTGATGTAGCTGCGTAATTTATCCGTGATCACGACCCTCGGCGCGCCGAACTGAACTACCAGCCTTTTGAAAAACCTCTTTGCTGCCTTTCCACTTCTGCGCGTTTGCACAAGTATATCGAGAACCTCGCCGTTCGCGTCCATTGCGCGCCACAGCCAGTGCTTCTTGCCGCGGATCGGAACAACGACTTCGTCGAGATGCCATTTGTCGTTGGGACGAGGGCGATCACGCCGGATGCAGTTCGCGAAATGGCGACCAAACCGATTGACCCACAACCGGACGGCTTCCCGGCTGACAATCACGCCCCGCTCAGCCAGCAAGTCTTCAACGTCAGCCGTGCTCAGCGCGAAGCGGTGGTACGCCCAAACAGCGCAAGCGATGATCTCGCGAGGGTAGCGGAAGCCCTTAAGGCGAGGCAAACTGGTCGGAATTCTCATACCGCTAAAAAAGCCCGGTCATGTCTGACGAACAAGTTGGCAATGCCCATGGGCCTCATCAAAGGCCAGCACGCCTTCAAAGTCTTCACCCATCCAGGCGAGGATCTGGCTCAGTCGCGTGGTGCCGCATTTGCCCGCGGACCGCAGCGTGGCGTAGGTGACGAAGAGGATACCGTCACCCATAGGGACGGGCTGGTCCGGTTTCCATTTGGAGAGCGGCTGGATGTCGGCGGGCGAGCCGCCGAGATCGGTCCAGTCGCGGATCGCGTCCTCGATAAGCGTTGCGGATTTGGAGACCCAGATGGCCTTTCTGCGTCCGGCCAGCCAGTTCACAAGGATGAGCCCCGCGCATTCACGCCCCTTGCCGCAACCGGTGCCGTCGCCGAGGAAATAGCCAAGGCGATAGGCACGTGCATCCGGATCATCATCGGCGCGCGTCAGCTTGGTCTGGTCGTCATCGATGGTAAACCGACCGGGCAGATCACGCCCATGGGCGTCATGCGCCATGATGGTGGTCTCGAGCTGCGCCTCGGAGAGATCTCCCTCCTCGATCAACCGTGTGGGCAGGCGCAAGTCATCACTGCCCGTGTTTGAGGGCATGGGCGGGGCAACCGAGGCCATGGCGATGCTTTCGACGAGCGGGGTGGGATGTTCCTGCGCACCCGCGATCTCGATCCGCTGCGGCCGGTAGCGCGCATAGATGTCCGAGACAGGCGTGTTGTCGCGCGGGACATCGAAGCTCGTGAAACGGCATTGCCAACTTGTTCGTCAGACATGACCGGCTATTTTAGCGGTATGAGAATTCCGACCAGTTTGCCTCGCCTTAAGGGCTTCCGCTACCCTCGCGAGATCATCGCTTACGCTGTTTGGGCGTACCACCGCTTCGCGCTGAGCACGGCTGACGTTGAAGACTTGCTGGCTGAGCGGGGCGTGATTGTCAGCCGGGAAGCCGTCCGGTTGTGGGTCAATCGGTTTGGTCGCCATTTCGCGAACTGCATCCGGCGTGATCGCCCTCGTCCCAACGACAAATGGCATCTCGACGAAGTCGTTGTTCCGATCCGCGGCAAGAAGCACTGGCTGTGGCGCGCAATGGACGCGAACGGCGAGGTTCTCGATATACTTGTGCAAACGCGCAGAAGTGGAAAGGCAGCAAAGAGGTTTTTCAAAAGGCTGGTAGTTCAGTTCGGCGCGCCGAGGGTCGTGATCACGGATAAATTACGCAGCTACATCAAGCCGATCAAAACGCTGGCGCCGGACGCTGACCACCGCGCTCACAAGCGATTGAATAACGCAATTGAAGGGGCTCACAGGCCGACACGAAAGCGAGAGAAGATACTCGGGCGGTTCAAATCTCACCGGCAAGCACAGAGATTCCTGACCGCACATGACCCGATCAACCTGATCTTTCGTCCCCGCCGTTACAGACTCACCGCAACATCATACCGCCACGCTCGTCACGACGCGTTCAGCCTCTGGGCCGACTACACCGCCGAAATGGTGACGTGATCGACCGAACATCAGAACTTTAAAATCCAAGAACAACAACTTGGCAATCCCCTGCGGCCTACATCAGGTCGTAGGCCATCCGCCAGTCCCAGGCACCGCTGGCATCACTGCCGTTGAACGTCTCGCGCATGATGCGCGCGAGGGCAGAGGCGAGGTCAGGGTGGGAGATCGAAGGAGCCGAGTTTGCCGGTTTGGGCTTGGTCATGGGGGTTTCCTTTGGATCAGGGTCTGAGTTCCAAAGGACAAAAAGCCCGCTCTACACTTTGAAGGCGTAGAGCGGGCAATTTCTTAGCGGAGGGCCTGCACGCCGATCATGGCCACTGCTGCGCAGCATGAAGAACGCGTAAAATGGTCACCATCTCAGGGCTTTCCGCATAAACCACGATGTAGTTCGGCCGAATAACCATCTCCCGGGTCCCATCGACACGGCCCGCGCGGTACATTTGAGGGCGTTCTGGAAGGAGGGACGTCTTGTGTTCAATCTCATCTTTAAGAACTTGGGCGGCATCCGGGTTGTCGTCGGAAATGTAGTCAATGATTGCCAACAAGTCGGCGATGGCCGTGGCTTTCCATTCAAGATTTGGCAAGGCGCTTCCCGTCAATCAATGCCTGGGCGTCTTGCATCGCCTTGGCATGGGGCGTTGTGGGCCTTGGATCGTCCAGCGCTTCCTGTACCTTCGCCCGGAACCAGGCGTCATAGGCATCCGGATCAGCGGTCAATCCGGCAGGCAAGCCGCCTTCTGCGGCCACGCGGGTCAGAAGAATACGCACCGCGTCGGAGAGCGTCAGACCGACGCCCGCAAGTGCGTCAGAAGCTTGTGCTTTCAGCTGATCGTCAACACGAACATGAAGCATGGATGTTTGGGCAGGCATGGATAGTCCTCTAATTGATGGAAGTGATGTATCTCATTTGAGATACAATTTCAAGTCGGCAGTATGCGCGCGCGTGCCTGTGGTGTTGTCTCAGCGGGAAACTCAGCCACCCTGCCCCGCGAGATACTCCGCCAGCACGGGACTGGCCGCGCCCTTCGCGGAGCTGAGCAGCTCCGAGCCCGCGAGCGTCGCTTTAGACAGGCGCACGAGCCCGCCGGTTTCCTCAATGCGGTAGCAGCGGCGGTTTTGCCGCCCCCGCCTGTAGTGGGTCGCGGTGACGATCTGGCAGGTGCTGCCGTCGGTGAGCGTCACCGGTGTTGCGAGCTTGATCTTGTCGCCTTCCTGGTAGTCCGGGATCGCAGCCCAGTCCCGGCAACGCTGGCGCCAGGCATGGGCGTAGCTGGCCGGGTCTTTCAGGTCGGAGAGGAGCTCGATCAGCCCAAGGGGAGCACGAGACTCGTTCGGGCCAGCGCTTTCCTCCATGTCCTTGTAGCCCCAGCAGCCGTCATCGTATCTGGTGAGGAAGACAGCCCCGAAAGTAATCGAGCCATCAGGATCGGTGACATAGGTTGCGTCTTCGACAGCGGTGCCGTCGAGATTGGTGACCCTTGCCGCCGCATACCAGGTGGAGGCGACCTTGCAGGCCTTGACCAGTTCGGTTTTGCGCCTGTCGCCCTCGAAAGTGCAGAGCCGGGCGATTTCCGCTTTCTCATCCGCGTAGGTCTGGACGCGGCGGTCTGTGTAGAAGAGCCAACCCATCACGCCACCCTCCGGTCGTCGATTTCCATCAGCGCATCGAGCGGCACGCGGTAAGGCGGCATTGCCAACTTGTTCGTCAGACATGACCGGGCTATTTTAGCGGTATGAGAATTCCGACCAGTTTGCCTCGCCTTAAGGGCTTCCGCTACCCTCGCGAGATCATCGCTTACGCTGTTTGGGCGTACCACCGCTTCGCGCTGAGCACGGCTGACGTTGAAGACTTGCTGGCTGAGCGGGGCGTGATTGTCAGCCGGGAAGCCGTCCGGTTGTGGGTCAATCGGTTTGGTCGCCATTTCGCGAACTGCATCCGGCGTGATCGCCCTCGTCCCAACGACAAATGGCATCTCGACGAAGTCGTTGTTCCGATCCGCGGCAAGAAGCACTGGCTGTGGCGCGCAATGGACGCGAACGGCGAGGTTCTCGATATACTTGTGCAAACGCGCAGAAGTGGAAAGGCAGCAAAGAGGTTTTTCAAAAGGCTGGTAGTTCAGTTCGGCGCGCCGAGGGTCGTGATCACGGATAAATTACGCAGCTACATCAAGCCGATCAAAACGCTGGCGCCGGACGCTGACCACCGCGCTCACAAGCGATTGAATAACGCAATTGAAGGGGCTCACAGGCCGACACGAAAGCGAGAGAAGATACTCGGGCGGTTCAAATCTCACCGGCAAGCACAGAGATTCCTGACCGCACATGACCCGATCAACCTGATCTTTCGTCCCCGCCGTTACAGACTGACCGCAACATCATACCGCCACGCTCGTCACGACGCGTTCAGCCTCTGGGCCGACTACACCGCCGAAATGGTGACGTGATCGACCGAACATCAGAACTTTAAAATCCAAGAACAACAACTTGGCAATCCCGATGCAACATCTGGCTATCTCCCAGGCGGCCCAGACGAATGGCGACATCCGCATGACTGCCGATCAGGTCAACCAGCGTATCCGTCATATCAATCGACAGCTGAATACCCGGGTATGTCGCATGAAATTCGGCAAGATGCGGGGCGAGAACATGCAGGACGTAAGGAACCGGTGCGTTGACCCGCAGTGGCCCGGCGGGGGCCTGTCCGCTGGTTGCGATTTCTTGCAGCGCTTCACTGCGGTCCAGAATTTCGCGCGCCTCGGCCAGAACTGCGGCGCCTTCGGGGGTGATCTCGATGGATCGTGTGGTGCGGCGCAACAATGTGACTTTCAACTGTTCTTCCAGCCGCGTGACTGACCGGCTGAGCGTCGAGGCCGACACGCCACGCCGCCGTGCGGATTCCGCAAAACCGCCATCATCGACGATCCCGACAAAGGCAGCCAAATCCCCCATGCGCAGCAATTCGTGCAGTTTCTGCAATGATCCATTCCAAACTTGTCCGTTCCCGCAATAGATAACGGCAGGCATATGTGGCGTCGACATCAAATTTATTGGAGAAACCCGATGCCACTTGCCCTTTGGGCGCTGACCATCAGCGCCTTTGCCGTTGGAACGACAGAGTTCGTTATCGTCGGCCTGTTGCCCACCATCGCCGCCGATCTGGGGGTGTCTATCCCTTCCGCTGGTCTGTTGGTCAGCCTCTATGCGCTTGGCGTGACCATCGGCGCGCCGGTGCTGACCGCCATGGCCGACCGGGTGCCGCGCAAAACGCTGCTTCTGCTCTTGCTGGCGCTGTTCACGCTCGGCAATGCCTACGCCGCCTTTGCGCCGGATTACGGCAGCCTTGTCGCTGCGCGTTTCATTACTGGTCTGGCGCACGGTGTGTTCTTCGCCATCGCGTCGACCATCGCGACCGATCTGGTGGAGCCCGAAAAGGAAAGCTCGGCCATTGCTTTGGTGTTCCTTGGCTTGACCGTCGCGCTGGTGACGGGGGTGCCGCTGGGGACCTTCATCGGCCAGAACTTCGGCTGGCAGTCGACCTTCCTTGGCGTTGTCGCGTTGGGTGTGATCGGCTTTGTCGCTTCTGCCATTTTGGTGCCCGCCAATCTGACCAAGACCGCCTCGGCAGGGATCAAGGCACAGTTGCAGGTGCTGACTTCGCCGCGGCTTCTGCTGGTCTATCTGATCACGGCTGTCGGCTATGGCGGTAACTTCATCGCCTTCACCTTCCTTGCGCCGATGTTGAACGAGGTCACCGGCCTGTCGGCGGGTGCGGTCAGCCTTGTGCTGCTGCTCTATGGTGCATCTGTTGCCGTGGGCAACATTGCGGGCGGCAAACTGGCGGATCGGATTGGTGCGGTGGCGTCCCTGACGGTGATCTTTGCTGGCCTTGCGATATCACTGGTCGCACTTGGTGCCTTCCTTACACACCCGATTGCAGCCATCGCGGTTGCGGCCTTCTGGGGCGGCTTTGCCTTCGCCAACGTGCCGCCGCTGCAGTCTTACGTCGTGCAAATCGCACGCGAAGTATCTCCGGGTGCGGTGGATGTGGCGTCCGGCCTGAACATTGGTGCGTTCAACCTTGGCATTGCCGGGGGCGCATGGGCCGGGGGGCTTGTAGTCGAAGGCATCGGCCTTGCCGCTGCTCCCTACATCGCCGCAGGTGTAGTCGTCGTTGGGATTGTTCTGGTGCGCCTGTCTGGTCGCTTGAACGCAACAGCACCCCAAACTGTTGCTGCTGAATAACCTCATTTGCCCCGCCGTATCTAACGTGCGGCGGGGCAGACCAATGAACAGGAAGTTCGTAACATGTCTGCCCTAAATCTGATTTACAAAGACCGCATGAGTTTTGGCGTTGAATTGCCACTGGACCGCGACTGGTCCGAAGCCGGGCAACGCCGTGCCCGTACCGAGGGTCGCCCCTTTGGCGTGCCTGACATCACAAACCCCGAAAGGGGCGTGGAGCTGGCAGAGTGCCTTGGCTTTGATGCGGTCTGGCTCCGGGATGTGCCGGTCCACGATCCAAGCTTCGGGGATGCGGGGCAGGTCTTCGACCCCTTCCCTTATCTCGGCTTTCTTGCGGGCCGCACGCGACGGATCGCACTTGGCACCGCCGGTATCGTCCTGCCCCTGCGCGACCCGATCCTGCTGTCCAAAATGACGGCCAGCTTGCACCATCTGTCTGGCGGGCGGTTCATCCTTGGCATAGCGTCGGGGGACCGCCCGGTGGAATACCCGCTTATGGGGCTCGACTACGAGGCTCGCGGGGCCACCCTGCGCGATCGCGTCGAACAGATGCGCACCCTCTGGTCAGGGGATGCGCTGCAAGGACCACAAGGCCCCGTCACCGTGCGCCCCTATGTGCCGGAAGGTATCCCGATGGTCATGGCCGGGATGGGCCAGCAAAGCCTGCAATGGATCGCCCGCACATTGGACGGCTGGTTCACCTATCCCGGCCCTCCTGAGCAGGCCGAACGCCGTCTGTCGATGTGGCGGCAGGCGCGCACCGATGCTGGCCTTCCCCCTGCGCCGGTCTTGACCGCCATGCACTTGGACCTTGACCCTGATCCCGATGCGCCCTCCCGGCCAATCCAGTTCGGGAGCCGTATCGGTCGCAATGCGCTCATCACACATGTTCAATCGCTGCACGCTGCAGGGGTCGCCCACATCGCCTTTAACCTGCGCCAATCACAGCGCGATATTGAAGACGTTCTGGCCGAGCTGGCCAAGCACGTCATCCCTGAGTTTGCACAAGAAAACACAATGGAGACAGAACAATGAGTATCACCCTGATAGGCCCTGCCCAAATTCCGTCCATGGGTTTCGGCACCTTTCAACTTGAGCAAGATACGGTAGCCGACATGGTGGCCGCGGCGCTTTCCGAAGGGTTCTGCCATATTGATACGGCGCAGGCCTATGAGAACGAAGAGCAAGTTGGCGAAGGTTTGCGCCGCGCCGATGTCCGCCGCGATGATGTGTTCCTCACCACCAAAATCCTGCCCGAGCACTTCTCGCCTGAAGCCTTCATCGCTGCCGCCGACGCTTCTTTGAAACGACTGGGGACGGACTATGTCGACCTGCTACTCTTACACTGGCCCTCAAAGGAAGTCCCGATTGCCGACACCATTGACGCCCTGAATACTTTGATTGCTGCGGGCAAAGCCCGTCATGGGGGCGTGTCTAATTTCACCATGGCTATGGTCGATCAAGCACAGTCTGCTTTGAACACGCCATTGGCCGCCAACCAGATCGAACTGCATCCGCTGATTGACCAAACACGGATGATCGCTCACCTCGCCAGCAAGGGCATTCCGGTTGAGGCCTACTCGCCGCTGGCGCAAGGTAAGGTCATGGAGAACGCCACGCTGCGCGAGATTGCCTACGCGCACGATGCCAGCCCCGCTCAGATTTCCGTCGCTTGGGCATTGACCCGACCAATGGGAATCGCGTTGCCCCGGACCGGCAACCCGAGCCGGCTTGCCGCCAATCTCCGTGCAACAGAAATCGTGCTGAGCGCAGAGGAAATCTCCCGAATTGATGCCCTTGGAACAGCCGAGGGTCGGTTGGTAAGCCCGGAGACACTCGCCCCAGCTTGGGATTGATCATTCACTGGTCCTGCAAAAACACTGCAGGACCTATATACCCGTCGTCTTCGGCCTTCGGCCCTCACCGGCCAATCAACAAACCATCGCAACGCTGAGGTGCGGCCCACCGAAACGGCCGTTAGCTGCGCACGCCAAAAGCGTTGGGGGCGAACTCACAGTGTGCGGACGATCCGGACTTTTGCGGTCGCTGCCGTTGCTGACGCAGAAAACCCTCGTTTCAGCAGCGCGGCGAACTTCCCGTTTCCGGTCATTAGGGCCCGCGGAAATCGGCGGAACTCAGACCGCTCCTTCGCTGCGGCTTGGTTGGGCAGACGAAACGCGCAAACAAGCCGGACATACCAATATGCAGCGTATCCGTCAGATAAAGTTTGAAGTCTGAAAATTCTAACACTGTTTCATCAGCGCAAGGATGACAGTCGGGTGCAAACCTTCTCTTGGTCGAAACCAGGCTTCGTGCCAAGCCGATTTCCATCGTAGATGCCTGTCTGAATTACGACCGGCACCCGGATGTGAAAACCCTTTGTCACCACGGTCTAGACAAGCGCCTCCATTTGGCGCTGGGTAAAGACCCTCAAATAGGTCATGAGTTCTGACGATTTCTTTATCGGCACTGCTGCGTCGCCCGACAACAGACCCTGCAACAATGCGCAGTAGAGTTCAGTGCAGAACTGCTGATCTTCGTCTGTTGAATAATAGCGCCAGAAACGGCGAGAAAGACCTTGGGTCGTTTTCATTGTCGAAAGGATGAATTCGTTTTTTGAAGCCTCGGCCAGCGCAGCATGAATTTGGCGCAAGAGGTCCATGAAACCCGTCCGGTCAGTGTTGGGAAGCGGTTCCAGTTGGGCGAGGATTTGCGCGAACCGCTCCATGTCAGCGCTGTTGTGGCGCTGAACGGCTTTCTCGATGCTCAGCCGCTCGATCGGTTCGCGCAGTTCCAGCAATTTGAGCATCGTCATGGCGTTGAGTTCAGGAATGAGAATGCCCGCGCGACCCAGCCTGACGAGGTTCTCGCTGGAAAGCCGGACCAAAGCCTCGCGCACCGGGGTCCGGCCCAAGTCCAGCAATTCCATGAGATCCGCTTCGGCAACGATGCTGCCCGGTTCAAGATCACAGTTGACGATCGCCGCCTCCAGCATCTCAGCTGCGGTTTCTGCCTTGGTCTTGCGGAAAGAAGTGCTGTTTTGCGTCACGCCGTTGCTCTTGTTGCCTCAACCAGTTGCCTGTTCAAGGTCAGGCCAAGCCCCGGCGTGTCTGGAACGTAGAGTGTACCATCACTGTTGATCGGAGCCAACCCGGCCGCAAGTTCACGGCGCACACGCGATGGGCTTGTTGAATACTCGATCAGGCCGCCCTGGGGCAATGACGCCAGGAAATGCAGGTTGGCCGCAATTGTAATGTCGGTGTTGTAGCCATGTGGCACGATTTGGCGTCCGGTCGGGGCCAGCATGGCGACCAGTCGCCTTGCCTCGGTTATGCCGCCAAACATGGTCAGGTCGGGCTGCGCGATGTCAAAAGCGCCTGCGGCAAGATAGGGGGCGAACTCCCGGCATGTGGTCATCCCCAGGTCACCAACCCCGATCGGGATCGCAGTTGCAGCCTTCAACCTGACGTGATCCTCCAGATTGCCAAGCGGAAACGGCGCCTCGATCCAGGCAAAATCAAGTTCCTCAAGAAGTGGCAGGAACGGGGCGAAATCCTCGAACCGTTGAAATTCCTGCGCTACATCCAACATAAGGCGGCGATCAGACCCAACAACCGCGCGCAGATGCGTCAGGTTGCGCCGCACCAGCTGCATGTCCCGCCAATTGGCGTCGGCACAGACCTTCAGGTTTTGGAACCCGCCCGCAAGCAATGGTGCGACCTGATCGGTTATCTTTTCAAAGCTGGTTTCAAGAGGGTAAATTGTGGCGTAGACCGGCAACCGGTCATGATGCCTGCCGCCAAGAACCTCATGCAGCGGTTTGGATTGTGTGCGTGCAAACAGGTCCCAAAGGGCAATATCAAGCGCACTGATCGCATGGATCACGACGCCATGGCGCCCGAACCATTGCGTGCGATCATACATCTCCTGTGTCAGCCGGCTTGGATCGTCCAAGCTTTGCCCAACCAAAATCCCCGCCAGCCCGCAAGCAAGCGAATTGTAATCCGGCATTTCGATAATCGCCTTGATCACACTTGGCGGTGTGTCACTTTCTCCGATCCCGATTTCACCGTTATCCCCGTGAACCAGCACGAGGGCATTCTGGTAGCTGCCCTCGAACTGATGGTCACCCGCCCGCGCGTCGCGCAGGCAGATCACTTCAACCTTTTGAATTTTTATCATCACGTGTCCTGGAACGTTCTGCGCGCATAGACGAAGGGTTCAATCGCATCCCAGTCCATTTCAATGCCCAACCCCGGCAAGCCGCTGGGATGGACAAACCCCTGCTCATCGGGACGGATCACCTGTTTGGCGCCGAATTCGTACTTCTCGAACGGCGCGGCCTGTTCGAAGAAGTCGCAGTTCTCGTTGGCCAGCATCAGGTGCAGGTTGGCGGCTTGGGTCAAGGTGTAGCCCCAGCTTTGCACCTCGGATTTCATGCCGTGCGCCCGGGTGATCGCCATCGCTTCGTTGCCGCCGGTGAAACCACCGATGCCGGTCACGTCAAAGCGGCTGCGGTCCCAGGATCGCATCTGAAGGGCCAGCTGGATCAGCCGCAGGTCGGGCACGGAATTGCCGCCACAGATCACGTCGGTGTCCAGCGCGTTGGACAGGGCCTGATAGCCGGACAGGTCGCTGTCCGGAATCGGCGCTTCGAAGAATTCCCAGCCCGAGGCATCGAGCACGCGGCCCATGCGCAACGCCTGGTTAAGGCTGTAATTGGCGTCGGCGTCGAGGATCCAGCCGATCCCCTGTCCCGCGAATTCCTCGCGCAGGCGCAGCACCAGCCGCATGTCATCGTGGAACCGGCAATAGGGATGCACCTTGATCGCGCGATAGCCCCGGTCGAGCATGCTCTGACAATAGGCGACATAGGCATCGTCGTCGGGCAGAAGCGGGCTCGAAGCATAGGCCATGATCTTGTCTCGCACCGCGCCCAGCATCTGGTAGATCGGCAAGCCCAGCGTCTTGGCCTTGCCGTCATGCAGCGCAATGTCGAAGAGCGAGGTCGCCAGATGGTTCAGCGGCACGTAGCGGCTACGCATCATGGCGTAGACCTGCGGGGTTTCGAGAATGTTACGGCGCAACACGAAGGGCGCCATCAGCGAGACGGCGGAGAAAACGGTGTTGTCGAATTCGTGCTCGGTATAGACTGTCATGCCTGAGATCGCCTCGACGCCGTTCGACAGCTTCAGGCGCGCGATGATCAGGGCCTCGTACATCTCGCCCAGATGCGAGGACCAGGTGACGCGTTCGCCGTCGGGACCGACGGCCAGGAGTTCGATTTCTTCAACCAGTGCTGCAGACATGATGCGTATCCGGAAAGGAATGGGGTGAGAGAACCGGCGGTGGCCGGGGGGCCGCCGCCGGTGTCGAAAATCAGGCCTGGTCCTGTTTCAGGAACCGGACGGTGGTGATCATCATGAAGACCATGATGACGATGACCGGAAGACCCACCAGCACCACCGCGGTCTGCATGGTCTTCAGCCCGCCGAGAAAAAGCAGCGACATCGGCAGGACGGCGATGGCCCCGCACCAGAACAGCCGATTGCCCCGGGCCGGCTCTTCGCCTTCGTCCAGCTCCTTGGTCGAGGCGCAGGCCATCACGTAGGCCGCGGAGTCGAAGGTGGTGGCCAGCATCACGATGCCTGAGACCGCGACCGCGACAAGGACCAGCGAACTGCCCGCCAGGGTCTTGAACATCTCGATGATCGCCGGGGCAACACCCCGATCGTTCACCAGGTCGACCATTGGCAGGGTGCCGTTGATCTGCTGGTCGATGCCATAACCGCCCAGCACCACGTAGAACAGAACGCAGCCCGAGGAGCCGAAGGTCAGGAGACCGATGATGACCTCGCGGATCGTGCGCCCCATCGAGATACGGGTCACGAAGAGGCCCATGAACGGGGCGTAGGCGACCCACCAGGCCCAGTAGAACACGGTCCAGGCTTGCGGAAAGCCGGACTGGCCCACCGCGTCGGTCCAGAGGCTCATGGTGACGTAGTTGCTCAGCGTGTAGGCAACCGAGTCCATGCCAAGCTCGACGATGAAGGCGCTCGGGCCTGCAAAGAACACGTAGACGATAATTGCGAGGGTCAGCAACGAGCCGGCATAGGACAGCCGCTTGATCCCGTCGTCGAGGCCGAGGCCGCTGGAAATCGAAAAGACCGCAGTGCAACACAGGATGATCGCCACGTCGAGCCAGACGTTAGGTGCGATCCCCAGCACGTTGGCCAGCGCGCCGCCGATCATCGGGGTTCCGAGCCCCAGAGAGGTCGCCGCCGCGCCAAGAATGCCGAAGATGAACATGTAGTCGATCACCTGGCCCACCGGCCCGTCGACGATGTTCCCCAGCGCGCCGCGGCACGCTTCGCTCACCTTGTAGATATGGCGCTTGCGGACGTAGTAAATGTAGGACATGGCAACCGCAGGAATGCAGTAGAGCGCCCAGGCGGTCGGACCCCAGTGAAACATGCCATAGGCCTGCCCCACGGTGAACATCTGCGGTGACGCGGCTTCGAGCCCGAAGGGGGGCCAGGCGTAGTGATAGGCCCATTCGGTGCCTGCCCAGAGCATCAGCCCGGAGGCGATCCCGGCAAGAAAGACCATCGCGCCCCAGGCCGACCAAGTGAATTCCGGCGCGGTGCCCTCGGCGCCCAGCTTGACGGTGCCGAAGCGCGATGCGGCGAGCCAGATAACGAAGACAAGCGCACCGAAGCCAACGCTCAGGAAGGCGAAGTCGAAGCTGTCCGTCATCCACTTGAATAGACCGTCCAGCGTTGTCTTGCTCTGTTCGGGGAACAGGATCAGCAACGCTGCCGATCCGAAAATCAGCGCCAGGCTGATGCCCTGCATCCGCCGGTCGGTCTCGGGTCCACCCACCCGCTTTTGCTCGGCGCCATAGAGCGCCTCTTCAACTATTGCCACGTCTGTCTCCTCCAAGTGTGCCGGATCAGCCGGCGGATTGCATGCGTTGGGAAATCTCGACCCCGTCGATGGCTTGAAAATCCATCCCCTCCCGGATCGACATGTCGGCAGCGAGCGCGGCGGCCCGTCCGTATTCGAAGCACTGCGCGGTCACCCGGCAACTTGCCAGCGCCTCGTGCTCGGCACTCAGGCAGCGGCCTGCGACAATCACGTTGCGCCCTTGTTTCGGCACCAAGGTGGCGAAGGGCACATCGTAGTAGTCGTCCACCAGCCATTCGGTTTTCGGTTTGGCGCCGTAGTGCAGTTCGATTGGCCAACTTGACCGGGCAATCGAATCCTTGGTCTTGCGGGTGTTCACCACGTCGTCGTTCATCAGCCGCTTTACGCCTTCGATCGAACGGGTTTGCCGCACACCCACTTCTTGCGCGTAGTCGATGAAGTAGGCGTTCTCGCAGCCTGGGATTTCCTCCTTCAAGAAGTCGAAGAAGGCCTTCGCCTGGTAGATCGAGAATTGTTCTGCCTCGGAATGATCAACCGGGTTGGTGACATCCAGATCGCGGCCGTCGAAACCGGTGATTTTGGTTCCGTTGACGAGAATCTCGCCGGGGTTCACCGTCGGGAACAGCCAGACCTTCTTTCTCAGGAGTTCGTCACGCTTTTCCAACTTCTCAACAACTTTGAGCGGCGAGATCGTGTCGTCACCCCAGTAGTTCAGGTAGGTATCCCGATCCACATTGCCGATCTTGAACATCATCGACGGGTTCTGGATGACACCGTTATTTCCTTTGGTAGTTGTCAGCCCCATGCGGAACACGGCATCTGCGTCGCCGCTGGCATCGATCACGCGCTTGGCCGTGACCCGCGTGAAACCGGAGCGCGTGTGCAATACCAGACCTGTCAGAGCGTCATCTTCGGTGATCACGTCCACCATTTCTGTATGGTAGAGAATTTGCACACCGGCACCGCGCAGCAGGTCTGTCGCAACCTTTTTGTACTTGGCGCAATCGTGAGTGGTGACCCAGGTCTTGCCGTAGATCTGCGGCGCCGTAAGCCCCCTTTCTTTGTCAAGCGCGGCGCGGAACCTTTCAGCGAAGCCGAAAATGATCTGCCGAGGCTGCGCGACATTCGGCTCAGCGACGGTCATGTAGAGCCCGCAGATCGTTCCCGACATGCCCGAGACCGCCGCGCCGCCGCAAAAACCTAACCGCTCAATCAGGAGCGTGCTGTGGCCTGACTCCGCGGCTGTAGTCGCCGCCGCGATCCCCGCAGGACCGCCGCCGAGCACGATTACGTCAAATGCCCCGAATTCCGGGACACCTTTATAACCGCCAGGTCCCTGGCTTGGCAGGTATTTTTGCATTCAGCTCTCCGATAATATTTTCTAGATATATCGTAAATATATTGAAAGCTGGTCTGATCTAAAAGCGACTATATAAGCATGTATTACGACAAATTGCGGTGCGGATCGACTCAAGCGGACGATCCCGAGTACTGACACCGCTAACCTCGTTGCGTGAAGTACGAAGGGCTGATTCCGGCGCCGCATCGTAAAGTGAGAAACCATCCTGTTGCGGCACTTCGAGCGCCGTTTGCGATTGCCGCACGAAATCACAATGACCGGAATGGGCTCGGACTGGTACTATGCTGCGATCAAGATGATGGTCTGCCTCAAGATTGTCAGTCAGTCCCAAGCGCGAAATCCCGAGAAGTATTGCGCACCGACAGTTTGTTCAACAGCGACTGCGGTTTGCTTCCACAGCTGGATCCGGTGACCCCTGCGCTCTCAGGCGGCACGGAATACGCTGGTGCATTGTCGGACTTCACCCGGCTTTGTCAGGTTATTTCTCAACGCTTGGATAAGAAGCAGATGCGGAAGCATCACGCCACTATTTCGCCTACGTAACCAACCCAGATGCCCTGAGCCTCTGTTCATTTGCGGCGTTAGTCAGCAGCTGATAGACGGTGGCGCTTCGGGCGTAAGAGAACGGCAGTTTGATCATGGACGGACAGGAACATCTGGGCCTGTCTTGCCGATTTGAACCTGCCAAATATCTTCTCCCGTCGACGAGTATGTCGATACGATGCCTCGCTGCGATTGTTCAATCCCTTGTGTGATCTGTGATCGACACTTGGGCAAAGCTCGCGCGTGGCAACGCGATAACTGCGCAGTTTGTCCGTCACGATGACTCGAGGTGCACCCCACCGCTTCATAAGTTTCCGCAGAAACCGCTTGGCGGCTTTAGCATTTCGGCGTGATTGCACAAGGATCTCGAGCGTGTCTCCGTTGCCATCGACCGCGCGCCAGCGCCAGTGCTTCTTCCCGCTGATCGTGATCACAACTTCGTCCAGATGCCACTTGTCGGCGGGCTTCGCTCGATCACGCCGGATCTTGGCAGCAATGTGTGTTCCAAATTTTGCAACCCAATCTCGGATCGTCTCATGGCTAACCGTGATGCCGCGTTCTGCCAGAAGATCCTCGACGTCCCGCAGGGTGAGGGCGAAGCGGTGATAGGCCCAAACGGCATAACCAATGACCGAACGTGGAAAGCGATAGCCCTTCAAGGCCGATGACGGGACAGAAAACATCATCAGCCAGCGGTAACCTCACAGCCGGCGACAGGCAACCTGACAAAGCCGACACACCTATCCAGCGAGTGCTGCGAACTGCGCGAAGCCAGACTTCTCTGACCGGTCAAACTGACCTTTCCGGATCATATGCGCGACTTCAATCCCGGCAAGAGTAGCCGAAGCTGAATCCAGCGATTTGAAAGTCTGAATCGGCCGGGTGAACTTCTTGATGAAACGGTGATCCTGATCAATGATATTGTTGAGGTTAAATCGCCCCGGGTCTGTCGGAGACTGAACTGGCCCCCATTTCGACCGGACACCTCCGCCTGCGTCTGGAGGCTTAAGGATAGCCTTAAGCATGTGCATATGTCTGAGCTTGAAATTATTACCGATGGTGTTCGAGCATCAAGGCGCCTACGAAACGCAGGCGGGCGCGATCGCGGCCATTGCACCAATTCCCCAGACTTTGAGCGGATGGATCAAGCAGGCCGAGAAAGACAGCGGTATGCGCGACGGTGTGACCACTGAGGAGCGCGACCGGATCAAGGCACTGGAACAAGAGAACCGGGAGCTGCGCCAGGCCAGCGGGATCCTTCGCAAGGCGTCAACTTATTTTGCGCCCACTCTCATCGTTTGAAATGCAAACGACTGCCGTGCAGCGGGACGGAACTCGACCGCCCACTGAAGCGATGATCGGCTTCATCGACGATCAGCGCGTTGTTTGCGGTGTCGAGTCGATCTGCTGGGTGCTGCCGATTGCACCGTCAACATATTACCACCGATTGGCGTGCCTTGCTGATCCATCCAAAGCTTCGGCACGGTATCAGCGCGACACAGAGCTGCGCCCTGAGATCAAGCGGGTCTGGGACGAGAATTACCAAGTGTACGGGGTCCGAAAGGCATGGCATCAGCTCAAGCGCGAGGGCTTCGAACTCGCGCGCTGCACCGTGGAGAGACTGATGAAACAGATTGGTATCTGTGGTGCCGAGCGTGGAAAGGTGGCAAAGACAACGATCCCTGACACATCAGCGCCCTGTCCGCGCGACAAAGTGAACCGCGTGTTCCGCGCACCTGCGCCGAACCTGTTGTGGGTGAGCGACTTTACCTACGTCTCAACCTGGCAGGGCTTTGTTTACGTGGCTTTTGTCATCGACACGTTCGCAGATCACATCGTCGGCTGGCGGGTTTCGCGATTTGCAAAAACAGACTTTGTCCTCGATGCTCTGGAACAGGCCCTACATGATCGACGGCCCGTACAGAAAGCCGGATTGATCCATCATTCGGACCGCGGCGGGCAAGGCGGATTCAACCGGTCGTCGCAACACCTACTACCATATCCTGTTTGAGCAGCCGGTCGAGATCTTCTGCCGGTGTTTGCCAACCCAGTGTTTTGCGAGGGCAAGTGTTCAGCGCGTTGGCAACGGCGCTCAACTCGTCAGCACAATGCTGGCTGAGATCCGTGCCCTTTGGGAAGTACTGGCGGAGCAAACCGTTGGTGTTTTCATTGCTGCCACGCTGCCATGGGCTTTGAGGTTCGCAGAAGTATATCTCAAGACCGGTTTCGATCCGAAGCTGCGCGTGTTGGGTCATCTCTGCACCTTGGTCCTAGGTCAGCGAGCGACGCAGTTGAGCAGGCAGGCTGCTGATCGTCGCTGAGATGGCATCCCGGACAGCCTCGGCACCATGACCGGCAAGGGCTGGTCCATTCTTGACTGGTTTCCCTGTTCCGTCCCCTTTCATGCGTGGCAGGTGCAGGAGCATGGTGAAACGGGTCGTGCGTTCGACCAGCGTGCCGATCGCCGAGCTGCCGAGGCCGAGAATGAGGTCCGGCCAACCTCTGATCCTTTTTCCAGCACGACGACCTGAAGATCGGCATCCAGTTGTTTCAGGCGGATCGCTGCCGACAGACCGGCAGGCCCCGCCCCCAACGATCACTACGTCATATTCCATCGCTTCGCGTTGAAAATCACTCACGGCGAAACCTCACCGTTCTCCGCCCAATCAGCACTGAAAGGGCCGTTTGCCCACTTCAAAGCTGATTTGGCACATCGGTCGATGTCAGCCGGGTGAGCCACTCCTTCTTCGCGCAATGCAGCTGCCGGTATCAGAATGCCGCGTTGCAAGGCGCGGCGAGCTTTCTCAGCATCCTCCAAGCGCAGTGGTTCGTCTTCGATCTGCCATTGTTCACCCTTTTCAACCAAGCGAGCGAGGCCGGCGGCTGGTTGGTAGAAATCCCCCAACGCACCGAGATTGCATTGTGCGTGCAAGACGATTTCCGGCTTGATGAAGTTCATGACTTCAAAAGGTCCGATCGGACAGCCCGTCAGTTCCCGGCCAATCGCATTGATCTGCCCAACAGTGCCTAGCCCGGCGTCGACGGCCTGCGCGGCCGCGTTCAGGAAGGGTACGAAGAAACGGTTGATCGCAAAGCCGGGTGAATCCTTGCAAACAAGAATATCCCGCTTGGTGCGAACAAGAAATTCTTTGGCACAATCAATTGCTTCCGCGCTCGTCTGATCGCCCTGAATAAGCTCAACCACAGGCGAGCTGTCTGCCGGCGAAAAATAGTGCATGCCAAGGAACCGGCCAGGATTTCGAACGACTTTGGCAAGAGCGGAAACCTGCAAGGCGCTTGTATTTGTCGCAATGACGGCGTCCACCGCGCAAATGAGGCCAAGTCGGGTCAAAACCTCGGTCTTGACGTCGAAGTTTTCATACACCGCTTCGATGACAAGAGGTGCGGAGCGGACGGTTTCCAGTTTCGATGTCACCGCGATGCGGGCCAGGCTATCGTTGTTTTCCTGATCGCTGAGCCGTCCCTTTGCACAGTGGCGGTCCAACATCTTCCGCATTCTCGGTGTGGCTCGCTCCAACGACTGAGTGCTGGTATCCAACAGGATTACTGACACCCCGTTCATGGCCGCGTTGACGGCGATGCCGGTCCCCATGGTTCCAGCCCCAATAATAGCAATTTGCCTAAGCATACGGTTTCCCTTGTTCGAACCTGTCATTTTCGAAGACATCAGATTTCCGGGGATCAAAGCTGGCGCCCCCAAGGAAGAGCTGCGCGAACGCATACGCAGATCGCGCACCAGTCGCCTCAGATGTTTTCCACAATCAAGGCAATACCTTGCCCGCCGCCAATGCACATCGTTGCCGCTCCGATCCGAGCCTCCCGGCGCTTCATTTCATGAAGCAGCTTTGTTGTGATGATGGCACCACTGGCCCCTACCGGATGCCCCAAGGCCACCGCCCCGCCGTTGGGATTCACAATTGCAGGGTCCAATCCAAGCTCGGCGGTTACGGCACAGGCCTGCGACGCAAAGGCTTCGTTGGATTCCACGAGGTTCAGATCGCCTACCGAAAGGCCAGCCTTGCGCAGCGCAATTTGCATGGCTGGAACAGGGCCAATTCCCATGACGTGCGGGGCAACACCCGCATGGCCATAGGACAGCACTTTGGCCATTGGCTTCAGATTTCGGCGCGCGGCCTCATCTGCGGTCATCAAGACAAGCGATGCCGCGCCATCATTGATACCCGAGGCATTCCCGGCGGTGACTTTCCCGTCCTTTTTGAAAGCCGGCCGCAGGCTTGCCATGCGCTCGACCGAGGCATCGCCGCGCACATGTTCATCTGTCTTGAATTCGATTGTGCCTTTGCGCGTCTTGATCGAAACAGGGACAATCTGATCATCAAAATGCCCGGCCTCGATGCCGGCCGCAGCGCGTCGATGGCTTTCAACGGCAAAGGCATCTTGCTGCTCGCGCGATATGCCGAATTTCTCGGCGACATTCTCGGCCGTGATCCCCATGTGACCGTGGCCAAAGGGGTCGTTCAACACGGCAATCATCATGTCGATGATCTGAGCATCGCCCATCTTCTGGCCCCAACGGGCTGTGGGCATCAGATAGCCGCCCCGGCTCATGCACTCGGCCCCACCCGCCAGCACGATGTTGGCGTCACCAAGGGCCAGTGTCTGAACCCCCGAGATAATCGCTTGCAGTCCACTGCCGCAAAGTCGGTTCACCGTCAGCGCAGCGGACTCGGTGGGAACGCCTGCCTCAACCGAGATCGTTCGCGCCAGATACATATCCCGAGGTTCGGTGTGAACAACGTTGCCGTAGAACGCATGTTGTATGTCAGCGGGCTCAAGGCCGCTCCGAGCGATGGCGGCCTCTGCGGTGACCACCCCAAGCTCTGTGGGCGACAAATCCTTGAGCGATCCGCCAAAGCTCCCGATTGCGGTCCGGACCGCAGAGACTATGACAACTTCCTGCATGGTGTTCCTTTCAATAGTCTGGCGATAATGTTCTGGCGTCAGCTGCCCGTCGCGGCCGAAAGACGCATTTTCGCGGCGTCGTATTCCCGTGCGATGCGCGCTATCAAACTCTTGGCAGGCACGACATCCGTGATCGAACCGACACCTTGGCCAGCACTCCAGATATCGCGCCAAGGTTTTGGCCCCGTATTGCTCTTGTCGCCTAAAAGCGACAATTGACCAGTCGTGCTGGGATCAACGCCGGTTTGTGTGAGCGACTCTGAAAGATAGTTGCCGTTCACCCCCGTGACTGCAGCAGTCGTGACGATGTCTTGGGCCTGCGCGCGGCAGAGCATGTCCTGATATGCAGGCGGTGCGCTGGCCTCTTTCGTCGCGATGAAGGGCGTCCCCATATAGCCAAAGTCCGCCCCAGCCGCCTGCGCCCCGAGCAAGGATGCGCCAGATGCAATCGCGCCGGACAAAACAAGCGGCCCGTCAAACCACTGCCGGATTTCCTGGATCAGGGCGAAGGGCGACTGCGCCCCCGTGTGGCCTCCGGCCCCAGCCGCAACAGCGATCAGACCATCAGCGCCCTTTTCGATTGCCTTGCGCGCGAAGCGGTCGCTGATGATATCGTGCAAGACAATCGCGCCTGCGTCATGGGCCGCCGTATTCACGTCTTCCCGCGCGCCCAGCGAAGTGATCCAGATCGGCACTTTCCATCTGGCGCAAATCTCGGTGTCGCGCTCTAGCCGCTCGTTTGACTTGTGGACGATCTGGTTGACCGCAAACGGCGCCGCCGGGGTGTCAGGGTTGGCTTGGTTCCAAGCGTCCAGTTCTTCGGTGATGCGCTTTAGCCAGACCTCCAGAACGATGCCCTCGCCGTCTTTGTCCCGCGCGTTCAGGGCGGGCACACTGCCGACGATCCCGGCCTGACATTGCGCGATCACCAAATCTGGGTTCGACACGATGTACATCGGGGCTGCGATCAATGGCAGGCGGAGGGATTGAAGTTGAATTGGAATTGTCATCACGGTGCCTCAGATCTTGCGAAAGTCGGGTTTGCGCTTTTCCAGAAAGGCCGAAAGACCCTCTGCTGCCTCGGGGCCGAACCTTGCCTTGTTGATATGGTCTGCTTCGGCCCAGAGATGGGTGCAAAGTTCGGTATCGGCGGCGATGTTGACCAGATGTTTGACCGAGCGGATGGCCGATGGCGGGCCCGCCGCGACCTTTCCCGCCAGAGCCATGGCGCTGTCCAATGCTTGGCCCGGCACGGTTACCTCGTTCACGATGCCGAATTGCGCCAGACGTTCAGCCGTGATTGGACGGCCTAGAATACAAAGCTCGTTCACGAACTGACGGGGCATCGCCGAGCGCAGAAAATGCGTCACGCCACCATCGGGGCTGAGACCGACACGCACATAGCCTGCAGTAAATTTTGCTTCGGCCTCGGCCACGATCATGTCGCAGCTTAGCGCAAGGGCAACGCCCGCACCTGCCGCGCCACCCTCGACGGCGGCGATTACAGGCGTCGGACAATCTACAATCGCCCGGATCATCGCATTGAGGTAATCGGTATTTGCATTGACCGCAGATAAAGGTCCACCGGCGCTATTTTTCAGGGCGTTAACGTTGCCGCCCGAACTGAAAAAGCCGCCCGCCCCGGTAATGACAACCGCCCGTGTGTCGGGGTCATCTCCCGCGTTGATGACGTGGTCACGCACGGTGCGATAAATCTCTGGGTTGATCGAGTTCCGGCTGTCCGGACCATTTAGCGTCAACGCGAGGATGCCGCCCTGGCTGTGAGAAACAACTTCCGTCACGCCGGGATCTCCAAGCCGAAAGTCTCTGCTTCTTTCCGCGCAGCTATGGCGATCAACTGTCCCAATCGGTTCGTATGCATGTCGACGGTGCCGAACAGCATGTCGGCCATCAGGATACGCTTGACCAGCCTGTCGAGTTCGTACTCTTCGGTAGTGCCAATGCCGCCATGCATCTGGATGCAGGCACTGGCCGCATCGCGCATGCGCGTGCCGCAGTAGCGTTTCAACGCCGAGACGATTTTCTGGCGCGCCTCCGCATCGTCCGCGTCACAGGCACTGGCGGCAGCCAAGACGAGAATTCAAAGTGTTCGGTTTCATGGAACACATCGACCATTTCGTGCTGCAACACCTGAAAACTGCCGATGGGTCTGCCGAACTGTTTACGTGTCGTAAGGTAGTCCCGCGTCAACTCCCGCATTGCCTGCCCCGCACCCAAGGCAATTGCACAAAGGCACACCGCAGCAACATCGCTCATCCACCCGGTCAGATCCTCGCTTGCCCGCGACAGCGAGACCGCAACATTATCGAACGTGATATCGGCCGCAATCTGCCCGTCGAGCAACGGAAGCTGCGTGACCGTGACGCCTTCGCCCGTCAGTTCGACCGAACCACAGGCAGACCCGTTTGCGCCTTCTAGACACAAAAGCAGCACCTGCGCTTCCGCACCCCCAAGAACCGTTTGCACGGTCCCGTTCAACACGCCGTTTTCTGTACGTAGTCCGGCGGCGTTCTCGGGCAGTGCGACAGCAACGGGCACAGCGTTTTCCAACGCCGAAGATGCGTTAAAGTTCGGCAATTCGCAACGCGAAGTCAGCAATCCGGGCAGGACCGCCGCGCCTACGACAGGCAGGCTATCCTTGCCGTGGCCCATCGCGACAAGCGCCAGCGCCAGAGTCAACACCCCAAGTCCGGCACCGCCGTCATCCTCGGAATAGGTCATGCCCAGAAGGCCTGACTCAACCAAAGACTGCCAAACCGCCGTACCGTCTGCGTCGCGCATGACATCAGTAACCGTGTCCGCAATCATCCGCTGTTCATCTGTCAGATCAAAATCCATGACGGGTCCTTCAAAGCCTGAGTGTTTGTTTGGCGACGATGTTTTTCATCACTTCGCTGGAACCACCGAAGATCGTGAACGCCCGCGACAACAACCAACCGTGCGTGCCATAGCGGTCCAAAACGGCGTCGCCCGAATTTTCTTTTTCCCAAACGGCCGCGCGCGGACCTGCCGCTTCCATTGCCAGTTCGTTGGTGCGCTGCTGAATTTCGCTGCCCCGCAGCTTCAGGAACGGTGCCAGTTCGGCGGAATCCCCGCCCGGCTTGATGGAAGAAAGCATCCGAAGATTGGTGATTTCCAACGCCATGAAATCCGTTTCCAGATCGGCAAGCTTCGCCGCGAACACCGGATCCTCGATCAGTGGCCCGCCATTGCGCTGCCGTTTCAGCGCAAGCAAGCGGAGCAGACGCAGCTCCGCCTTGTTCTGCCCGACATTGGCGATGCCAACACGCTCATTCCCCAACAGGAATTTCGCATAAGTCCAAGCCTTGTTCTCTTCACCGACGAGCATGCTGGCAGGCACCTCGACATCATTGAGAAACACTTCGTTCACATGGTGATCGCCGTCGATCGTAATGATCGGGCGCACTTCGACCCCGGGCAGGTTCATGTCGATCAATAGAAGCGAGATGCCTTGCTGTGGCTTTTCGGCAGTGGGATCGGTCCGAACGAGCGTAAACATCCAGTTCGCGTGCTGACCTGTCGTGGTCCACGTTTTCTGTCCGTTCACCTTGTAGATATCACCATCGCGTACCGCACGTGTATTGAGGCTTGCCAGGTCCGACCCCGCCCCCGGCTCGGAGAACCCCTGACACCAGTAGTCTTCGCCAGACAAGATGCGCGGCAGGAAATGTGCCTTCTGTTCGTCAGATCCATAGCGGATCAGAACCGGCCCTATCATCTTCAGGCCGAAAGGCCGCAGCCTTGGCGCGCCGGCCAGCATCGCTTCTTCATCGAAAATGTACTGCTGGACCGGCGTCCAACCCGTGCCGCCGTATTCAACCGGCCAATAGGGCGCGACCCAGCCTTTGTTAGCGACGATCTTGTGCCAGCGAAACATCTGCTCCCACGTATGCCGACGAAAGCCGAAATGCGTGTCGCGGATGTCTTGCGGCAACTCTGCAGCCATGAACGCGCGAACCTCTTCGCGAAAGCTGTTTTCCTCAGGTGTGAAACTGAAATCCATTTTTTGCCTCACTATGTGCCTGCCACTTCTGATACAACAATTTATTATCTTTGCAACACTATTTGACATGTTTTTTTGTTTCGTTATATATAATGAAACACTTTACGAAGCCATCCGCTTTATAGGAGCTCGCAGCATGCTGAAAAACTCAGGCAAAGGGCCGCTATCCGGAATCCGTGTCTTGGATATCTCTACCGTTATTGCCGGCCCCATGGCGGCGACCTTGATGGCCGATTTTGGCGCTGAGGTGATCAAGGTCGAATTGCCCGGCATCGGCGACGGCCTGCGTGGCTTTCCTCCGCTGAAGGATGACAAGCCGCTTTGGTGGAAAGTGACGAATCGCGGCAAGTACTTCGCCACTCTCGACCTTCGCAAGCCAGACGGGCGCGAGCTGTTTCTGAAGATGGTGGCCGAAGCGGATGTGGTCGTAGAGAACTTCAGGCCTGGCACATTGGATCGATGGGGGCTCGATATCGACACGCTATGGGAGGCGAATCCCGGCCTTGTCGTGCTCAGAGTAAGCGGGTTCGGTCAGGACGGCCCATACGCAAAGTTGCCGGGCTTCGCGCGCATCTTCGAAGCTATGGGCGGCCTGACACATATAACAGGAGACGAAGATCGCCCGCCGATGCACACAGGCTATCCGCTGGGCGACCCGATTGGGGGGCTGTTCGGCGCCTTTGCGGCCGTCACCGCGCTTCTGAACCGTGAGCGTAACAACGGAAAGGGCGAAGAGATCGACGTTTCGCTGACCGAGGCGACGTTCCGGATTCTGGAGTTTCTGGCTATCGAGTATGATCAACTCGGCCAAGTGCATCAGAGAAGCGGAAACCGCAACCAATACTCCGCGCCTGCGAGTGTCTACATGACAAGTGACAAACGTTACGTGTCGTTGTCCGGCAGCACCAACCGTATCTTTCAGAATAATGCCGCAGCAATCGGGCGACCTGAACTGATCCTGGAAGAACGCTTTGCGACAAACCTCGCACGCGTAAAGAACTCGGCCGAACTGGACCGCATTTTCGGCGGCTGGATCGGAGCGCACACGCAGGACGAGGTCGTTGCTACTTTCCGGGCCGCCAGCGGCACCATTGCGCCCATCTATTCGATTGACCAGATGTTCGAAGATCCGCATTTCATTGCGCGAGACGCCATCACCGAGGTCGCAGATGACGATTTTGGCACCGTCAAGATGCAGAACCTCGTACCCCGCTTCCGTAACAGCCCTGGCGAATTCGCTGGGCCGCCAAGGGCATGGGCGCGCACAACCAGGCGGTGTACGGCGAGCTTATGGGGCTTGACGAAGAGTCGTTGATCGACTTGAAGAGGAGAGGCGTCATATGATTGAACATACTGACGTTCAGGCGACGCTATGCGAGCAGGGAACAAGCAAATTGGGCCAGACCGAAGCATCAACCCTTTCGACGACGTTGATACGTGGTCTCGAGGTGCTTCAATGCTTCACTGACAAAGACGCCGCCCTCAGCAATGCTGAACTGGCCCGCAGGTTAGACATGAACAGACCTGCGGTCTCGCGCCTTTGCAAAACTCTTTTGCACGTAGGCTACTTGCGACGCGACGCCAATGGCACGTTTCGACTGGCGCCCAACTTGTTGACTCTCATTTATCCGCTGTTGGCCGCGATGCCTTGGCGGCATGAAGCCACCGACGTGATGGAAGAAGTCGCCGAATTGACCGGTGGTTCAATGACGCTGTCGATCATGTCCGATGACAAGTTCGTGCAGATCAAGACAGTTGGTGTAAAGGATCAGTACCCGCACGTCCCCGAAATCGGTTTGAATGGACCGCTGCTTCGGTCCTCTACAGGTCGGGCGCTATTATCTCTCTTGGATGAGCCTGAGCTAAACGCGAAATTGCAGTATTTGGACGGGCTGGACACGGAAGTGTCTGACGAGTCGCGAGAGCTAACCCGCAAAGGCATCGCTCGCTGCAGGAACGAGGGTTTTTGCGTTTCTTACGGTGAGTGGCGATCCAGCATTGTAGCAGCCGCGACCCCGTTGGGGAAAACAGAGGACGGCCTGTTGGTTGCAATGGCCTGTGGCATGCCGAGCTATCGTGTTGTCGAAGACAAGTTCGAAACTAGCATCGGACCTCGCTTGGCACATGTGGCCGAAGCGTTGAGGGCCAAAGGGCTCTTTAGACGAGACTAACCGTCCAGTCTCGCTGAGACTAGCACCATTCCGCAGTCAATTCGGCTAGCCCGAAAGCGCCTGCCCCAAAACTCACGTCAATTATCGAGTGGAAGTCGCACGGTGTTGGCACAGTGTTTGATCCCAATTTCTCGAAGCAACAGGCAGGAAATTAATACATGGCCTACGAAACAATTCTGTGGTCACTGGAAAATGACGTGGCCGAGATCGTCATGACCCGAAACGCCAGCGCCACAGCGTTGAATGCGCGGATGTGCGACGAATTGTTCGATGCTGCCTGCCGCTGCGAGACGGAAGGCGCGCGCGCGGTCATTCTGACCGGGACAGGCAAAACCTTCAATGTCGGCGGCGATCTTAGTGAATTCTCACGCGCAAAGAACAAAGCTGAACACGTGACGCGAATGGCCACGATGGTCCATGCGGCAATTTCGCGATTTGCACATATGGACGCTCCGTTGATAAGCGCTGTCAACGGTTCGGCTGGCGGCGCCGGTTTTTCCATGGCGCTGGCGGCAGATATTGTTCTGGCGTCGGAAAACGCCAGATTTGTGTCGGCCTACACAGCCTCCGGTCTCTCACCGGATGGCTCGCTGACATACTATCTCGCCAAACACATCGGCCTGCTGCGCGCCAAGGAATTGATCCTCACCAATCGCGTGCTCAGTGCGCAGGAGGCTTGCAAGTGGGGCTTGGTTACGCGTGTGGTTGCATCTGGGCAGATGATTGCTGACGCCCGCAAACTCGCCACCGAATTGGCATCAGGTCCAACGAGGGCCTTCGGTGGCGCAAAGCGTTTGCTTGATACAGCCTACAGCGAGAGCCTTGAGACCCAGCTCGGCAAGGAAACCCGCTCGATTGCTGAAATGATGCGCACGGATGACGGACAGACCGGAATAGAAGCCTTTCTGTCAAAGCAAAAGCCAAGTTTCAGGGGCGCGTGAGGCAGGCGGCTCGTGGCTTTAATGTCAAAAAATACAACATCAGCGTTTTTTGTTGCATTATATTGAACACATAGTATATATCTGTGCATATAACGAACGGGAGGGAAAAATGTATCATCTGACGATAGGTAGTCACCGCAGTTCCGGGATTCGGCAGTGAGCGCCCCAACACGGCAGGCAGCGCTTTTCACGGCCCCAGCGACAATGTTGTGCAACTTCCGATACCCAAACATTCCAAGCAGATGGTAGACGACCTATGCAAAGATCTCTTTCGATAACAAACATCGCCCTGTACATGGCTTGGATCATCGCGGCCTTTGTCTCGATCCAGTCGATCTATGTGGCGTACTTTGGCCCATGGAACATCGCCTATGGCCTTAACATGCTGGTGGGCGCCGCGATTGTCATCGTCCTTATTACCAAGCCGACGATTGACCCATACGAACACCATTCCTCCGCGGTAAGGGCCGCCGGACTGGTGCTTGACTGGTTGATGATCGCCGTGATCGTCGCCTCCTGCATCCGTTTCACTCAGGTTGCGTATCTGATGGAGCAGACGCTGTACTTCTTCTCCAGCTTCGATCTCTGGCTGTCGCTCGGCGGAATCGCAGTCCTGCTAGAAGCCACCCGGCGGCTTTTCGGGTTGCCGATTGTCGTAATCGCCATCCTGACCTTGGTCTACTGCTTCTTTGGCAATTCCCTGCCGGGTTTCCTGAACCATCCTGGCATCAGCCTGGACCGCGCAATGGATACAATCTGGTACGGCTACCAAGGTGTTTTCGGATCACCGACCAGTGTTGTCATTCGGGTCGTGCTTATCTTCGTCGTCTTCGGTGTGGTCCTTGAAGGCACCGGGGCAAGTGATACGCTGATCCGAGTGTCTGTCGCATTGACCGGCAAAACCCGAGGCGGACCCGCCCACTCAGCCGTTGTGGCAAGCGCGTTGCTCGGTTCGATGTCGGGCAGCGTCACGGCCAACGTGGTTGGCTCGGGCAGCTTTACCATTCCGATGATAAAACGGCGCGGGTTCCCGGCTGCCACAGCAGGCGGGATCGAAGCCGCTGCTTCAACTGGCGGGCAGATCATGCCGCCGGTCATGGGGGCTGCCGCATTCATGATGGCCGATCTGACGGGCGAGCCATACACGACCATTGCGCTCGCTGCACTGGTTCCCGCTCTCTTTTACTATGGATCCCTATTCGCCGCGGTGTCGGTCGATGCGAACGCCGCCGGTATTCAGCCGATTCCCGAAAGCGAGCGGATCACGCTGACCCGGGCCGACTACATCGCGTCGTTGCAATTCCTGCTGCCGATCGTGTCGATCATCATTGTGCTGCTGTTGGGGCGCTCGCCGACGATGGCGGGCCTTGTTGCCGTAACACTCGCCCTGGCTCTAGGGCTGTTCCGGAAGAAGAACCGTTCCAGCCTCAATCTTTATTGGGACATTGCAGTCAAGGCGGGTATCGCCTGTGCCTCGATCCTGGTCGCGGTCGGTTGTATCGGTATCATCCTGGGTGTCATGAACCTGACGGGCGTGGGTCTCAGCTTTGCCTCGATGATCTCGTCGCTGAGCGAGGAATCTCTCCTGTGGTCACTGATCATCACCGCCTTTGCCTGCCTTGTGCTGGGGATGGGGATGCCGACGCTGCCGGCCTACATCATCATCGTGCTGGTGCTGGGACCTGTCGTCACCAATCTCGGCGCTGATCTGCTGGCGGTTCATATGTTCGTCCTTTATTTTGGCGTGCTCTCGGCGATCACCCCGCCTGTAGCCATCGGCGCATTCGCTGCAGCTCCCATCGCGGGTTCGAACCCAATGCGCACAGCCTTCGTGGCGGTCAGATTGGCCATCGTCGGCTTCATCATCCCATTCATCTTCATTTATGAACCGTCGCTGCTGCTTGTCCTTGACTTTGACCTGCTCAGCTTCATCCGCGTATGCACCGCATTGTCGCTCGCAATCTGGATGCTCAACACAGGAGCGGCCGGGTATGCTAGCGAACGCCTGAGCCTATTTGGCCGCGCGGTCAGGATCGCGCTCGCCGTCGGCCTGATCATCCAGATCCCGGAACTGCAATACCTTTGCATTCTTGCCGCTGTCGGGCTTCTCGCCATTCACAAAAGCCCACGCCTCGCAGAGACGGCGATGTTTGTAAAAACCACTGAACATTCACCGGAGGAGACCTAAACATGTTCAAACAAAATATCAAAAGCGGCGCTTTGGCCCTAGCCGTGGCGGCCCTAACCTTGGGCAGCGCCGCCCACGCTCAGGGCAAGTCTTTGCGCATGGCATCGCTCGGTCAATCGTCGCCCACAACCGTCTTCTCGATTGCCGTTACGCAGATCCTGAAGGAAGAGCACGGCTACTCTACCCAGCTCTCGACAGGGTCTCCAGCCACCCGCCAAGCCGTCGAAGCGGCAAATCAGCAGCTGGATCTGTTCGTGTCGGCGGTGTCGGTTAACGGCTTTCTTCGGGACGGAACGCGCATGTACAAGGATATGCCAAACGCGCCAGAATTGTTTGGGAACCTGCGCAGCATCTTGAACTATCCGTTTGGCGCCTATCACGCTATCGTTTGGGAAAACTCAGGCATCACGTCGCTTGAAGAGATCAAAGGCAAAAAGGTCTTCATCGGCCCACCGTCCGGCGCGGCCCGCGCGACCATTGGACAGATCATAACTGGCGTGACCGGCTACGAGGTCGGCACCGATTTCGAGGCCATCAGCGTGGACTGGTCGTCTGCCGAGCAGGCCTTTCAGGATCACCAGATCGACGTCTATTTTACCGCCGCCCCTGTCCCGAGCGCGGAGCTTCAGCAGTTGTCGGCTCTTGGCAAATTCCGGGTTCTCGGCATCCCGGATGACAAGGTGGAAAGCGAAGCCATCCAAAAGGCCTTTAACGTTCCGGGTCGCGAGTTCACGTTGCTCGCACCGGGCTCATACAGCGGCCTCGTCAACGAAAAACCTGTGCGCCTAGTGAACACGATTGTCGGGCTGAGCACGAACAAATGGCTGTCCGAGGAAGATGGATACAACATCACCAAGGCGATCTTCGAAAACAGTGACGATCTGGTCGCCGCCGCACAGTGGATGCAGGTCATCACGCCGGAAAACGCCTTGTCGCAAATGAACGCACCGCTGCACATTGGCGCGTACAAATACTACAAGTCAGTGGGCATCGATATCCCTGAAGATCTGATTCCACCGGAAGCGAAGTAACAAGAACAGCGTTGCCCGGTATTTTCGGTAAGACGCGATCTGGATCGTCCCCATCTTGGTTTCCAAGCATGGGGATGGTTCCCCTTACCAGCCTAAGCAGCCAGGTCCGACAAAACGGTATCCGTCGAAACGATAATACTCGTTGGCCAAACCACGGCTGAGCTGAACAAAAGAAAACCGACCGGGTGTTGCCCAAGTTCGAGCAGTTGAAGAAGCCTTCGAGTGTTTCGGCTTTTGTAACTCGGTCCTTGTTCAACAAATTTTCAGGAGAGTTACGCCGATGAAAGTCCTTGTGCCGGTCAAGCGTGTGATCGACTACAACGTGAAAGTTCGTGTGAAAGCGGACGGTTCGGGTGTCGATCTTGCCAATGTGAAGATGTCGATGAACCCGTTCGACGAGATTGCCGTTGAGGAGGCGATCCGCCTCAAGGAAGAGGGCAAGGCATACGAGATCGTCGCGGTCAGCATCGGCGTCAAGCAAAGCCAGGAAACGCTGCGCACCGCGCTGGCGATGGGCGCGGACCGGGCCATTCTGGTGATTGCCGCCGATGACGTGCATACCGATATCGAACCGCTCGCCGTTGCCAAGATCCTGGCAAAAATCGTCGAAGAAGAGCAGCCCGGCCTCGTGCTGTGTGGCAAGCAGGCGATCGACAATGACATGAACGCCACCGGCCAGATGGTCTCGGCGCTGCTGGGCTGGTCGCAGGCAACCTTCGCCTCGAAGCTGGACATCGAAGGCGACGCGGCAACCGTGACACGCGAAGTCGATGGTGGCCTCCAGACGATCAAGGTCAAGATGCCCGCGATTGTCACCGTTGACCTCCGCCTGAACGAGCCGCGCTACGCGTCGCTGCCCAACATCATGAAGGCCAAGAAAAAGCCGATGGACGAGAAGACCGCCGCTGATTACGGAGTTGATGTTTCTCCGCGTCTGGAAGTCGTCAAGACTTCCGAACCGGCAGAACGCGCCGCGGGCATCAAGGTTGGCACGGTCGACGAGCTTGTCGCGAAACTCAAAGAAGCGGGGGCTGTGTAATGGCTGTTCTTCTCCTTGCCGAAGTAAATAATGGTGAACTGGCGCTGGACGCCACCGCCAAGGCTGTCGCAGCCGCCAAATCGCTTGGCGATGTGACCGCGCTTTGTGTCGGCGCAACTGCCGCAGCCGCAGCAGAAGCAGCGGCCAAGATCGACGGTGTTTCCAAGGTGCTGTGCGCAGAGGATGCAGGCCTTGGCCACCGTCTGGCGGAAGCGACCGCAGCGCTGATCGTCAGCCTTGCAGGCGATTATGAACATATCGTGGCACCTGCAACGACGGATGCGAAAAACATCCTGCCCCGCGTCGCCGCCCTGCTGGATGTCATGGTGTTGACCGATGTGTCGGGTGTCGTTGATGGCGCAACTTTCGAACGCCCCATCTATGCGGGCAACGCGATCCAGACGGTCAAATCTTCGGACGCGACCAAGGTGATTTCATTCCGCACGTCGACCTTCGACGCAGCCGATGAACAGGCCGCCGCCCCGGTCGAGACGATCTCGGCAACCGAAAACACCGGCCTGTCCGAATGGATCGAGGACAAGGTCGCTGCAAGCGACCGTCCCGAACTGACCTCGGCCGGTGTCGTGGTCTCTGGCGGACGCGGTGTCGGATCAGAAGAGAACTTCGCGATGATCGAGGCGCTGGCAGACAAGCTGGGTGCCGCCGTTGGCGCATCGCGCGCAGCGGTAGACAGCGGGTTTGCGCCGAATGACTGGCAGGTCGGACAGACCGGTAAAGTCGTCGCACCAGAGCTTTACATCGCAATCGGCATCTCGGGCGCGATCCAGCATCTGGCAGGCATGAAGGACTCCAAGGTCATCGTCGCCATCAACAAGGACGAAGAAGCCCCGATCTTCCAAGTCGCCGACTTCGGCCTCGTGGCAGACCTCTTCGACGCTGTCCCGGAAATGACCGAAAAGCTATGAAATCGCCCCACCGACCGATCAGCCACACGGCTGATCGGCGATATTGCGAAAACTCATGGCGAAAATCACCTCATTGGTGCGACTTTGCCATTTTGAGCAAAGCGCTTGTCCGATTCATCCCGCACCAAAGCAATAGTACCGGCGGCCCCACTCAGGAAGAAGGCGTTTGACGGGGATTGCCAAGTTGTTGTTCTTGGATTTTAAAGTTCTGATGTTCGGTCGATCACGTCACCATTTCGGCGGTGTAGTCGGCCCAGAGGCTGAACGCGTCGTGACGAGCGTGGCGGTATGATGTTGCGGTGAGTTTGTAACGGCGGGGACGAAAGATCAGGTTGATCGGGTCATGTGCGGTCAGGAATCTCTGTGCTTGCCGGTGAGATTTGAACCGCCCGAGTATCTTCTCTCGCTTTCGTGTCAGCCTGTGAGACCCTTCAATTGCGTTATTCAATCGCTTGTGAGCGTGGCGGTCAGCGTCCGGCGCCAGCGTTTTGATCGGCTTGATGTAGCTGCGTAATTTATCCGTGATCACGACCCTCGGCGCGCCGAACTGAACTACCAGCCTTTTGAAAAACCTCTTTGCTGCCTTTCCACTTCTGCGCGTTTGCACAAGTATATCGAGAACCTCGCCGTTCGCGTCCCATTGCGCGCCACAGCCAGTGCTTCTTGCCGCGGATCGGAACAACGACTTCGTCGAGATGCCATTTGTCGTTGGGACGAGGGCGATCACGCCGGATGCAGTTCGCGAAATGGCGACCAAACCGATTGACCCACAACCGGACGGCTTCCCGGCTGACAATCACGCCCCGCTCAGCCAGCAAGTCTTCAACGTCAGCCGTGCTCAGCGCGAAGCGGTGGTACGCCCAAACAGCGTAAGCGATGATCTCGCGAGGGTAGCGGAAGCCCTTAAGGCGAGGCAAACTGGTCGGAATTCTCATACCGCTAAAATAGCCCGGTCATGTCTGACGAACAAGTTAGCAATGCCATGCCGGGTTCTGGTGGGGCCTGGAACTGCCTTTGCCCTGACAGGACACAAGACATGGATATCATTTTTGCAGCCATGCTCGACGCGCTGTCGCTGACGACGTTTCTGTCGGTCGTGCTCGGCGTCATGATTGGGATCGTGATTGGCGCGGTGCCTGGGCTGAATGCCCCTATGGCCATCGCGGTGGCCATCCCGCTGACATTCACGATGGCGCCGCTCGCGGCGATCGGCATGTTGGTGGGCGTGATGAAGGGGGGTGGCTTCGGCGGCGCAATCGGGGCCATCCTGCTCAACACGCCGGGTGAGCCGCACTCTGCCGCGACGACCCTTGACGGACATCCGCTCGCCAAGGGCGGCAAACCGCGCAAGGCCCTGCAGACCGCGCTCTATTCCTCCGTCGCGGGGGACAGTTGCTCTGACCTTGTGCTGATCCTGCTGGCGCCCACGCTTGCAGTTTTTGCCCTTCGGGCAGGACCGGTCGAACTTGCAGCAATCCTGGTGATTTCGCTCACGCTGATCGCTTCGCTGTCGGGCCGCTCGCTGACCAAGGGAATATTTGCCGCGGCGCTTGGCGCCTTTCTTGCCACAGTTGGGGTGGACCCGGAAACCGCTGCGCCGCGCTTTACCTTCGGACAGGTCGACCTCTTTGATGGCCTTCCCCTCGCGGCCGTTGCCATCGGCGTTCTCGCTGTACCCGAAATCATTCTGAGGCTGCAGGAGGGCCGTCGCTACCGCCCCGATGCCAGCAGGGCCGTTGCCAACAGTGAGGGGGATGATCGCCTGACTTTTGGTGAATTCCTGAACCTGAGACGCACTGTCCTGCGTGGGGCGGGTATCGGAACGGCCATCGGCGCACTGCCGGGGCTTGGCACAACGCTCGCTGCCTTTCTCAGCTACGCCGCCACCAAGCGGTTCTCGACAGCGCCTGAGAAACTCGGCACCGGCGCGACCGAGGGCATTGCCGCAACCGAAAGCGCCAATTCTGCTGTCTCAGGCGCGAACCTGATCCCGCTTTTAACGTTGGGTATCCCCGGCAACCTTACCGCCGCCCTATTGGTCGGTGCCTTCCTGATCCATGGTGTCACGCCCGGGCCTCTGATCTTTCAGCGCGATACGTCGCTGGTTTACGGGCTTTTTGCGGCGATGATCATGGCCAATGTCATGGTGCTGATCATCGGATCCCTGGGGCTTCGTGCGTTTGCGCTGATTGTGAAGGTCCCACCCTTCGTCATCTATCCCATCGTGCTGTTGCTCTGTGTCGTAGGTATTTACGTGAGCCAGGGCGGATTCTTCGCCGTCGGCGTCATGCTGGCCTTCGCGGTGCTGGGCTTCTTCATGCTGAAGCTCGAGATCTCCATCGTTTGCTTCATCATCGGGCTCGTGCTCGGCCCGATGATCGAACTCTCGATCCGTCAATCCGTGATCCTGCTCAGCCGCAACCCCGCTGCCATCCTCGATCATCCATTCGCGCTGGTCCTGTTTGCCGCGTCGCCGTTCGTGGCGTGGCTGCTGATCCGCGATCGTAACCGCCTGTCCGACGGCTAATGGAAAGGAATTCCATGAAGACCCCTTACACACCTGATGCCAAAGGTCCGCTCACCGGGCTGCGCGTTGTCGATATGACGCGGCTTGGTGTCGAGGACTATGCAACGTCGATGGGCGTCGCCGCCACGCCGGATGTTCTGAGGCCCGCTGTTCAACAGGTCAACCAGGCCGCGCGGGCGGCATCGGTCGCCTCTTTCGCCGTCGCCGCAGGCATGTCCGATTTTCGTGACATCGATGGCTTGCGGGCCGCTGCCACATACGCCCGCGCCATCGGGTCCACTGGTGGCTACGCGGTACATCCGGCCCAGGTGGCGGTTCTCAACGACGTCTTTTCGCCTACCGAGGCCGAGCTTGGATGGGCGCGACGAGTTGTAGAGGCCGCCGAGACCGCCGCCAGAAAGGGGCAAGGCGTGACGAAGCTCGATGGCCAGATGATCGATTTGCCGCTGGTGACCCGGGCCCAGTCCATTATCGCGCGAGGGCCGCTGTCTGGCTGACGTACCGGCATCCCGGCACCGTACAGTGCCTGTGCCCTGCGACCATAATAGCGCCAGCCAATCCGCCGGCATCAGAGCGACATAGGCCGATAGCCCACACGTCGCGGACTGCAGAAGAGATATTTCACGGCTAAAGTCATTGCTTCTGCAAGCGACGAAGGTCAGCCTATCTAAACGATTTTTTGCTAACCTTCCTGTTGCACAAGAGACTACACGAGCGCTGCTAAAGGCCGCAATCTCTGGCCGCACCGCAGCATTCTTGACCATTGATAGACGGCGGCTCTGGGCCGCTTCCGACCGGTAGCACCAAGGGCGGATTGCCGACATTCGCTGCGGGTTCGAAACTCCGACCTGCAGATGTCCGCTTCGGATCTTTACGGCCTCATCTACTCAATCTTGCTGCATCATCCGGGTGGCGACCTGCTTGGTCGTTTCCAAAATGGTTCGCTTGAGAGACATGGCCGTTTTGGTCTCTCGTTGTCCTGTTCGGGTCAGCAAACCGACGGGCCGAGCGATGCTTGGGTCGATCATGGGGCGCATGATGACGGAACGGACAACTGCGTAGGATGCCGTTGATTGGGGGAGGATAGCCACGCCAACGCCTTCGCTTACCATTTCCAACGCAGTGGTCGAGCGCCCCACCTCAAACGTCCATGCGATAGGTTGCCGGCTTTGCGCCATCGCTTCATCAATCAGCAGTCGATTACCCGTGCCACGCACAGGGACGATCAATTCCTCGCCCGCAAGGTCACTCCAAAGGATCGCGTTTTTCGCCGCAAGACGATGAGACGGCGGCATGGCCAGACCGATCCGATCATCGAACAGGGCCTCGAAGGTGGTGGAAGGTTCAAGCATGGGGAGCGAGGATATCCCGAAGTCAGCTTCGCCGCCGGAGACGGCCTCGGCGACCTCGTTGGCGTTACCATCCAGCAACCTTATGCGCGCGGTATGACCGGCGGCACGGAAACGCCGCAACGCTGTGGGAAGCAAGGCGGCGGCAACACTGGGTATGATCCCGACAGTGACAATTGCATTTGTCTGGTAGCCGAAAACCGCGCTTTCGTCTCGCATTGCATGGGCCGTTTCCCTGGCGCTATCCAATATGGCCTCTGCACGTGCCTGCAAACGCTTTGCCGCAAGGGTCGGTTTGACGGCACGGGTTGTGCGCTCGAACAGTTGGGAGTCCAGCGCCTCTTCCAGTTTTTTGATGCGTCGGGTTATCGCGGATTGCGACAGGTTCAGTTTGTCAGCGGCAAGATGGAAAGAACCCGTCTCCTTTACGGCCAAGAACGCTTCTAGGTCATTGAAATCGTAATTGATGCGCATAATGCAATAATTAGACAAACTTGATCATTAGTCAAATAAAACCAGACCGAATATGTTCGCACTTGAAGGAGACCGGGCATGAATAATCTCTACGACATTGTCGTGATTGGGGGCGGAAACGCGGCCCTTTGCGCTGCGATGACCGCCGCAGAGGATGGTGCGAAGGTCTTGATCCTTGAGGCGGCACCCAAAGCCTATCGAGGCGGCAATTCACGCCATACCCGTAACTTTCGTTGCATGCATTCAGGGCCACTAGGGCCGCTGATCGAAAGCTATAGCGAAGAGGAATACTTTGCCGATCTCATGAAAGTCACGGATGGCAAGACCCATGAGGGGCTTGCGCGGATGGCCATTCGCCGTTCCGAAGAATGCCTGCCCTGGATGGAATCTCACGGCGTCCGGTTTCAGCCGTCCCTGTCGGGCACCTTGTCGCTCGCGCGGACCAACGCCTTTTTCTTGGGCGGCGGCAAGGGGTTGGTGAATGCCTATTACCGCACCGCCGCCAAGCTGGGTGTCGATGTCGAGTACGACGCAAAGGTCACCCACCTAGAAGTGGAAGATGGCAAGGTTGTCTACCTAGACTATGTTCAAGGCGAACAGACGCATCGGCTTGCGCCGAAGGCCGTGGTTGTCGCATCCGGCGGGTTTCAGGCAGACATGGACTGGCTTGCGCGGGCATGGGGGCCAGCGGCAAAGAACTTCCTCATTCGTGGTACGCCTTACAATCGCGGCGTTGTTTTGGCGGATCTGCTGGAACAGGGCGTGGAACAGGTGGGCGACCCGACGCAATGTCACGCCGTGGCCATCGACGGGCGGGCGCCCAAGTTCGACGGGGGAATTGTCACACGGCTCGATTGCGTCCCATTTTCCATTGTCGTGAATAAGAATGCAGAGCGGTTCTATGACGAGGGCGAGGATATCTGGCCCAAACGTTATGCGATCTGGGGTCGCCTCGTCGCCACACAGCCCGATCAGGTGGGCTATGTCATCATCGATGCAAAGTCGCTGGAATTGTTCATGCCCTCGGTCTTTCCACCAATCAAAGCGGACACGATCGAAGAGCTGGCACAAAAGATGGGCCTGCCAGCGGACGGGCTGCGCGACACGGTCGATACATTCAATGCAGCCTGCGGCGACACGACGGGTTTTCACCCGACCGACCTTGATGGGGTCTCAACCTCTGGTCTGACTCCGCCAAAAACAAACTGGGCGCGGCCGATCACACAGGCCCCGTTCTATGGCTACTCCCTGCGCACCGGAGTGACCTTCACATATCTGGGGTTGAAGGTGGATGATGCTGCGCAGTGCAGCATGGGCAACCTCCCTGTCCGCAATCTTTGGGCTGCGGGCGAAACCATGGCCGGATCGATCCTGGGAAAAGGCTACTTGGCCGGTTTCGGCATGACCATCGGCACCGTCTTCGGGCGTATCGCAGGGAAAGAGGCGGCAAAATATGCAAACTGATCTGATTCAAGAAGCCCGCCGTCAGGCGGAGATTTGCAACGCCTGCCGCTATTGCGAAGGCTATTGTTCCGTCTTCCCGTCACTCCACGCCAATCGCGCGTTTTCTGATGGGGACATCACGCAGCTCGCCAACCTCTGTCACAACTGCCGGGGGTGCTACTATGCCTGCCAATACACGGCCCCGCACGAGTTTGACTTGAACTTACCTGCCGCATTGGCGGAGGTTCGACACGACAGCTGGGAGGAATTGGCCTATCCAAGCGTGGTCGCGCGCCAGTTCCAAAAGAACGGCATGGCCGTCGCCATTGCAGCAACGCTTTGTTTTGCAGTGCTATTCGCTTTGGCCAAATGGATCGGGCTGAGGGAAGGCGAAGGATTCTATGCGGTCATGTCGCACAATCTGATGGTCGCCATATTTGCACCTGCCTTCCTGTTCCCACTGGCTAGTCTCGTCGTTAGTCTGCGGCGTTACTGGTCAACCGTCGACGGGAAACCCGTCACGTTCAACCATATCAAGCAGGCCTTCGGAGCAGTTGCCAACATGCGCAACCTTGCGGGCGGCCATGGCGACGGCTGCAATTTTGAGGACGAGGATCGCTTCACCCAGGCCCGTCGTACTGCGCACCAACTTGTGCTTTATGGGTTCCTGCTGTGCTTCGCCAGCACCTCGTCTGGGACCATTTTGCACTACGTCTTCGACCTGCCTGCCCCCTACGGCCTGTTTTCGCTGCCCAAGTTGTTGGGGATCCCTGGTGGCCTGATGATGACTTTCGGCGCTATCTGGCTGTTCCATCTCAAACTCAAGGCTGATCCTGAACTTGGAGCCAAGGCTGCGCGAAGCGGTGAGTTCGGGTTCATCGCGCTCCTAGGCTTCGTCGGATTCAGCGGGCTTGCTCTTTATGGGCTTGGCGCAACGACTTTGATGCCGGTCATACTGGCCCTGCATCTGGGCTCGGTCCTCGCGTTTTTCCTTCTGACGCCCTACACGAAAATGGCCCACGGGTTCTATCGCCTTGCCGCGTTGGTGCGCGACGCACAGCGCAAGGGGGCCTAGCGCGATGTTGAAAGCCCTTCCCGGCCTGCGCGGCAACATTTGCAAAATGCCGATTTGTCCTGCAACCTTTGACTACGCTGACCTCTTGATCGCCATATTACAACGAATGTCGGCGATGCGGGCTGCGAGCGCCGCATCATAGAAGCACTGTGAGTGGCAGCTTCACTAATTGGGTTTCTGGGTCAAGCTCGTTTTCCTTGTTTATTTTGGGTCATTGTCGCTCATCCGGGTCACGCTTCTCTTCGCAGTCTTGTTGATGCCGCGATAGCACCGCTGCACGCATATGTCGGATCGGCAGTGGAGAGCCTTGCTTGGAGACGCTCTTCAAGGTGCGCAGCAGCCATTTTCGGCTTCTTCCACAGACCTCGTCCGGTGAGGGACGACCCCGTCAGGTTAGGTGGTTGGCGTATCAGATCATGCTGTGCCCTCCACCTGTGCCAGACGGAATTCTGTGCCATCTGCCCACATCCGGTGGAGCAAAACGGCGAGTTTGCGGGCGACAGCAACGACAGCACGACGGCGGCCTTTGGTGCGGATCAGCCTCATGCCCCAGGATTTGATCTGCGACCCGGCCATCGTGCGCATCAGAAGCGCATTGGCCGCTGCGTAGAGCGTTGCACGGACATCTCGGTCGCCTGCCTTCGATATGCGGCCAGGATTGTCGTGTTCACCCGACTGATATCGTCGCGGTGTCAGTCCAAAATGCGCGGCAACCATGCGGGAGCGCTTGAAGCGAGCGGGATCATCGACAGCAGCCTTGAAGGTCAAAGCGGCAATAGGGCCGACACCCGGCACAGTCATCATGCGCATGCATACGTCATCGTGGCTTGCCGCGCGTTTGACCCGCCAGTCAAGTTCCAGAAAGTGCTGATACAACACGAGCCGCGCATCAAGGAGTGGCACCAGCGCATGTGCCAGAACATCGTCCATTTCGATCATAGGTCTGACGATGCCGTCAAAGCTGCCATGCTTCACAGTCTTGGGCAGGCGGATCCCGAAGATCTTCAGCAGCCCCCGTACCTCATTGGCAAGATCAATCGTTTTGTTCAGCAGCGCTTTGCGAGTACTAAGCAATGCCCGAACACCATGGGCTTCACGGCTCTTCATGTGGACTGGGCTGAACCAGCCAGTGCGCAGGATTTGCGCAATACCACGCGCATCGTTCTTATCCGTCTTGTTGCGCATGGCCGACAGCGCGGCGTTCACTTGACGCGCTTCCATGCATACAACGTCAAGACCTTCTGCCTTGAGGCCGAAGTACAAATGCTGACTCATGGTGCCTGCTTCGAAGCCGACCCGTTCAATCGGATATGGAAAAACGGCAAGGCACTCTGCGATTTCTTTGACCTCACAAAGCAGTTCCCGCTCCAACAGCACCGCCCCTTTGGTATCGACGATACAAACCGCACACGACCGCAGCGACACATCTAAACCAGCATAGTATTCCATCATCTATCTCCCTTGTTCACAGCTATGCTGTGATCCTATCGGGAGCTCGACCTCAGAACAGAGGGCAGCCCAATTACGCATGCTTCGGGCCGTTCGCGTCCATCAACACCAACCGGCAGGAAGCGGAATTTTGCTGCACGATGCGCCAAGGTCTGGAATGTTCGGCAAGCTTTCAATGGGAGGAGGCAAGATTTGGCCAAGAACGAGGTGAACGCTGATGCCGTTTCATCCAAACTCCTTGTATCGGTTGCGCAATGCTGATGCGGGTTTGATCGCTTTGGGAGTCAAATGCCTGTTGATTGGGGCGACACGCCTGCCTGCCAATCGACGACGAAGCGCACGAATATCCGTGTTAGGCTCTCGCGTCTTGATGTGTCCGGCCAGACCGCGAAGATCCCCAGCGGTATCAACCGCCAATCTGGCAGGAGGCGCACCAGCCTTCCCTCGGCCTCACCCCGGGCGGCAAGATGTTCGGGCAGGACCGTCGCGCCAAGGTTCTGGCAGGTGAAATGATAAAGTGCATCGATGGTGTCAGCCTCCAGGCGAGCCTGGCCCAGCACCTTGACCGTGTCGCCCCCTGGTCCGGTCAGCGTGGTGTATTCGGACCGGTGTTTGTAACGGAGCCAGTCCCAGTCCTCCAGCTCTGAGGGATGCAACGGGCGCGGTCGGGCGGCGGCATAGCCCGCCCCCGCAACCAAGGCGCGGGCGCTCTCGCCAAGCTTGCGCGACATCATCGAACTGTCATCCAGCCATCCGGCCCGGATGTTCACGTCATACCCATCCTCCAGCAGATCGGTGCGGCCATCAGTGAAACTGACCGACAGCGCGACCTGCGGGTGGCGGCGCACAAATTCCGCTATGGCCGTGGCCAGCGTGGACGAGGACATGAAAGCCGGCATGGACACCCGCAGCGCGCCCACCGGTTCCAGCGACAGGGCGTTCAATTCGTTCAACCCGGTCTCCGCGCTGCGCAGCATCTCGGCCGCGCGGGCATAGAACATACGCCCCTCGTTGGTCAGGGCGATTTTGCGTGTGGTGCGATACAGCAATGTCACGCCAAGGAAATCCTCCAGGTCCGACACAGTCTCACTGATGCGGGATGGCGCAAGGCCGATCGCCTTGGCCGCGGCACGGAACGACCCCTCGTCGACGACTCTTGCAAAGATCGCCATATGGCGCAGATGCTCGATCATTGTTCCGCTGACCCGAATTATGACTTCCGAAAACAAGCAATACCCGGATCAATGCGGTAGGGATAGATGTTCTTTGCAACACGACGGAGCATCGACATGAACGCGAGCACATTCTTCAAGACGGAAAACGCCGAACGCTATCTGGGCACGCTGTGCAAGCATTTCGGCCACAAGGTTCCGGTCTCTTTCGAGCCCGGAGCGGGCCACATCGAACTGCCCTTTGGACAGTGCGATCTGCGCGCCGACACCGATGGCCTGCGCCTGACCGCCATCGCCGCGGACACGCCCGAACTCGACAAGACGATTGAGGTGATCACCAACCACCTTGAACGCTTCGCATTCCGCGAAAACCCGGACCTGACCTGGAGCCGGGCCGAATCCACCGGGGCCTGACGTCGGCCCAAACTCTTTCCATTCCAGGACACGCCCGAACACGCCCCACCCCGGAGCGCGAACAGAGAGGGCATGTCCAAACACCCCGAGGAGACCACAATGAAACTGACCCAACTTCTTGCCTCAGCGTCGATCGTCGCCACTCTGCCGTTTGCGGCGCAAGCCGACAGTGCGGAGAACAAGGCCTTTGTTCTCGAAGCGCTGGAAAACACGCTGCTGGCGGGCGATGTCGAAGCCGTTGACCAGTATTTTTCCGAAGACATCATCCAGCACAACGAGATGTTCGCCAGCGGCATCGAAGCGCAAAAAGGCGTCGTCGGCTTTCTCGCAGGCAGCGGCACCTTCAAGGCGGACTACGTCCGCGTAATCGCGGATGATGACATCGTGGCCGTTCATGCCCGCTATGAGGGCTTTGGCGAAACAGCGATGATCGCTTTTGACGTCTTCCGCGTCGAGGACGGCAAGATCGCCGAGCATTGGGACAACCTGATTCCCGAGGCCGCACCGAACCCCTCGGGCCGCACCCAGATCGACGGCGCGACTGAAATCACTGACTTGGATAAGACCGAGGCCAACAAGGCGCTGGTCGAAGAATTCATCACCAAATCCCTGATCGAACATGCCGAGGTGAATATCACCGACTACATCAGCCCGGTTACTTACATTCAGCACAACCCGATGGTCGCTGACGGGCTGGAAGGCTTTGGTGCCTTCATGGCGCAGATGGCCGAACAGGGCATCAGCATGGATTACACCCAGGTCAATCAGGTGATCGGCGAAGGCAACTTCGTGCTGACCCTGTCCGAGGGCGCCCTCGGCGGTGAACCGACTGCCTTCTACGACCTCTTTCGCGTCGAGGACGGGCTGATTGTGGAGCACTGGGACGTCATTGCCCCCATGCCCGGCCCGGACGCCCCGCACAACGAAGCTGGCAAATTTTGATCACCCCGCCCCTCAAGGAGCACGACATGAACCGCAGAACACTTTTGAAAACCTCGATTGGCGCAGCGCTCGCCACAATTCTCGCACAACACGCAGGAGCACAGACAATGGACGACCAGACACAAGCCAGCTTTGACACCGTCATGGCCTTTATGGGCGCGATGGGATCGGGCGACATGGAAAAGATGAGCGCGCTGATGGCCGACGACATGGTGTGGCACAACGAAGGCGACGAAAGCCTGCCGTGGATCGGTGGCGCGGAAGGGAAAGAGAATATCTTTGAATTCCTCGGCGTGTTTTCCGAGAACCTTCAGACGACCAAGTGGGAAAACACCGACGCCTTCGCCTCGGGTGACACGGTTGCCGTCTTTGGCAAGATGAACGGCATCACGCCCCATTCAGGCAAGGAAATCGGCGAATTCACCTTTGCCCTGCGGGCTAAGGTCCGCGATGGCCAAGTAGTGCTGTGGCACTGGTTCGAGGACAGCTTTGCCGTCAGTCAAGCCTACCACGGTTGATCTGCATACCCTTGGCAAAGCCGTCGGTTCTGGCGGCTTTGCCCATCGCTTCGGATAGAGGACAGACCATGACGACCTATGCCGTTACCGCCGTTTCGGGCCAGCTTGGCCATGAGATCGCCCGCAAACTGATTGACATGCCGGGCGGCGCGCCCGTCATCGGGCTGGCCCGCACGCCCGCCAAGGTCACCGATCTTGGTGTCGAGGTACGCCCGGGCGACTACGATCAACCGGATCAATTGAAAGCCTCGCTGGAGGGGGTCAACGCGCTGGTGATCGTCTCGGGCATGGCCCCACCCGAGGACCGCATCCAGCAGCACCGCAACGTGATCGACGCCGCCCGCGCCGCAGGTGTGCAGAAGCTGGTCTACACCAGCATTATCGGCTCCGAACAGGACACGCGCTTTTCGCCGGTGGTGCAAAGCAATCGGCAGACCGAGGCGGACATTCGCGCCAGTGGTCTGGACTGGGCCATTGGGCGCAACGGCATCTATATTGAGCCCGATGTCGAATACATCGACAGCTACAAGGCCCGCGGTGAGATCGCCAACAGCGCAGGAACCGGCAAATGCGGCTACACCACGCGGTCGGAACTTGCCCATGCCTATGCCGCTCTGCTGACGCGCGACGATCTGAACGGCGGGACCTATGACTTGAACGGCACGCCGATCACGCAAGGAAGACTGGCAGGCTACCTGAACCGCACTTTCGGCACCGACCTGACCTACCGCGAGATGACCTCCGAAGATTTCGTCGCCGACCGCAGCACCGAGCTGGGCGATTTCATCGGCCCGATCATCGGCGGCATCTACGAGGGCATTCGCCAAGGTGCCTATGACCGGCCGGGTGACTTTGCAAAGGTCACCGGTTGCCCGCACCAATCTTGGGAAGATTATTTTTCCTCGCTCCGCGCCTGAGCGCGACGGAACTCCTGCGCTGCAGCGTATCACCACCAACCCGTCTATGGGGTCGCCGCCGCGACCAATCCAAGAAAGGCAACAGACATGCTGTCACGATTTTCTCCCTACTGGCTCTGGGCGCTGATGGCGCTGCCGGGCCTCGGCATCCTTGCAAGCATCCTGGGCGCGGCGGATGCCGAGGCCACCGGTGCTGCCATCCACGCGGCGCTGCACCCGACCGGCGAATTCGGCGCGCGCTTCATGATCATCGCCATGCTGGCCTCGCCGCTGGCGCTGGTGTTCAAGGGCTGGCGCGGCCCGCGCTGGCTGAAGAAAAACCGCCGCTACTTTGGCGTCGCGGCCTTTTTCTACGCGCTGGCGCATACGGTGCTGTATCTCGTCGACCTTGGCAGCGCGCAGAAGGTGATCGCCGACCTGCCGAAATTCTACATCTGGACCGGCTGGATCGCTTTCCTGATCTTCGTGCCGCTGGCCGTGACCTCTTCGGACTACCTTGTTCGAAAGATGGGCCGCACCTGGAAAACGCTGCAGCGCACGACCTATGCCGCCGCTGTCCTGACACTGCTACACTGGGCAACGCTGCACGACTGGGGTGGTCTCGGCCCTGCACTGGTGCATTTTGTCCCGCTCGGCCTGCTGGAGGGCTACCGCTTCTGGTACTGGTACTTGCGCCCGCGGGTGGCGTGACCGAAGGACAACTGACGGCATTGCCAACTTGTTCGTCAGACATGACCGGGCTATTTTAGCGGTATGAGAATTCCGACCAGTTTGCCTCGCCTTAAGGGCTTCCGCTACCCTCGCGAGATCATCGCTTACGCTGTTTGGGCGTACCACCGCTTCGCGCTGAGCACGGCTGACGTTGAAGACTTGCTGGCTGAGCGGGGCGTGATTGTCAGCCGGGAAGCCGTCCGGTTGTGGGTCAATCGGTTTGGTCGCCATTTCGCGAACTGCATCCGGCGTGATCGCCCTCGTCCCAACGACAAATGGCATCTCGACGAAGTCGTTGTTCCGATCCGCGGCAAGAAGCACTGGCTGTGGCGCGCAATGGACGCGAACGGCGAGGTTCTCGATATACTTGTGCAAACGCGCAGAAGTGGAAAGGCAGCAAAGAGGTTTTTCAAAAGGCTGGTAGTTCAGTTCGGCGCGCCGAGGGTCGTGATCACGGATAAATTACGCAGCTACATCAAGCCGATCAAAACGCTGGCGCCGGACGCTGACCACCGCGCTCACAAGCGATTGAATAACGCAATTGAAGGGTCTCACAGGCTGACACGAAAGCGAGAGAAGATACTCGGGCGGTTCAAATCTCACCGGCAAGCACAGAGATTCCTGACCGCACATGACCCGATCAACCTGATCTTTCGTCCCCGCCGTTACAAACTCACCGCAACATCATACCGCCACGCTCGTCACGACGCGTTCAGCCTCTGGGCCGACTACACCGCCGAAATGGTGACGTGATCGACCGAACATCAGAACTTTAAAATCCAAGAACAACAACTTGGCAATCCCCCCCGCGTCATTCACCTGGGCCGGGATGATCCAGAAAAGAAGTAGAAGGCTGAACAGGACAATCACGATCCCAAGGATCAGATCGGTCGCAAAACCCGGCGACGTGGTGCCGCCGGGCCCTTCGGGAGAACGTGACATCGCGCCCTACTCCGAAATAAAGTCGAGCAGACCACGATAGGCCCGGACGTCGGAGGCGATGCCATCGGCGGTCTCAGTCCCGGTCTTGAATGTCTCGAAGCCGCGGAACTTGTTGTTCACGAAATCCTTGAACGTGTCGGATTGCACGGCTTGCGCCAACGCGGATTCCAGCGTCGCCACGGCGTCGGCATCCATGTCGTTCGGCCCAAAAAACACCGCGGCCTCAACGGCGCTGACGCCATAGCCAAGCGCGTCCAGCGTCGGAATGCCGGGATGCTCCTCGATGCCTTCGGGGTTCAGGGCGGCGACGACCTTCAGCGCGCCGTCTTCCATCATCGGCAGCGCGTTCGAGCCCGAAAACGCCAGGTCCACGTGACCACCAAGCACCGCCTGCCGCGCACCGGCCCCGCCCCGGGTCGGCACGATATTGACAGCGATGTCTTCCTTTTTGCCGACATATTGCATGATTGCCCGGTCCAACGGGATGATCGACGCATAGTTGATCCAGCCACGTTCCTTGGCGGTTTCAAGCATAACCGCCTGAAAAATACAGTTGCTATAGCACCTCGATCGCGGCTGGTTTGATTGTGGTCAACAAATGCTGGTGCGCCTCGGCGTGGGTCATGTAACCCGGCGGCGGGAAATCCATTTCCAGATCCCAGCCATCCCCGGTCTCGGCCATATTCGCCAGTACCCGCGCATCAAGCTCGGCCTGGACAGTGGCATATGCCGGATCATCCACCAGATTGAATACCTCGTCTGGATCGTTGATCTGATCAAACAAATACAACGGCCGGTCCTTTTTGCGGACATAAAGCCATTCCGGGGTGCGAATGCCGCGTTCGGGTTTGACGTGCCGTTCCGGGCGGCCGCCAAAATCGGCCTTCATCACCTGATATTGCACATGATCGCGCGTGGCGGTGTCGGGGCCGTCCCGCAACAGCGAAAGGTAACTGCGGCCCTGCACATCCTTTGGCACCTCAAGCCCGCATACCTCAAGCAGGGTTGGCATAGTGTCCACCGCCACATCAACAAGCGACGAGACGCGTTTGTTTTGCGCGACTTTTCCGGGATAGCGCACCATCAAAGGCACATGCGCCGAACTGCGATAGGCCTGTCGTTTCAAACCGCAATATGACCCATGCTGCCCCAGCATGTCCCCATGATCCGAGAAAAAGATCACCAATGTATCTTCGGCCAATCCCTTGGCATCCAACCAACTGAGCAGCCGGCCAACGTTGAAATCGATATTCGAAATCATGCCGTAATATTCCGCCACGAATTTGCGAATTTGCTGTTCGGTTTCAATTTCGCGGTCCTGGCCTTCGATTTTGTCAGCTTTGGACCGTTCGCCAAACCGGTCATCGCCATCAAAATCCAGCAAGGTGCGTTCCTGCGTCCGGCGCTTTTGCAGCTCGGGATTGGGGGTGCCTTTGGGCAGGGTGATCGCATCGGGATCATACATGTTGCGCCAGTTTTCCGGCATATCCATCGGGAAATGCGGCGGGCCAAAACAGATATAGGCGTAAAAGGGATCATCGCTTTCGGACTGTACTTTGTCCATGAACTCAATGGCGTGATCGGTCTGAAAATCCGGTTCATAGCGTTTGCAATGATAGGGTTGATCGGTGTCGCGGTAAAAAATCGCGTCCATATATTGATGGCCGCGATTGTAACCGACAAAATGGTCAAACCCCATCCTGTCCGGGCCCGGCGGCACAAATCCCGGCTTGGGGCCGCCAAACAGATGCCATTTTCCGATATAGCCGGATTGATATCCGATGCTGTTCAGATAGGGTGCCAGCGATGGCTGATCGGTGTTGATCGGGAAATGGTTTGAATACAGCCCGGCCTCATGCGCGTATTTCCCGGTCAAGAGCGATGCCCGAAACGGCGTGCACAGCGGATAGGACGTGAATGCCTCATCAAAACACACGCCCTCTTGGGCCAGCCGGTCGATATTGGGGGTTTTGACATCGGGATTGCCGGAACATCCCATGCAGTCGTACCGCATCTGATCGGCATAGATCATCAGAATATTGGGTTTTTTGCTCATGGTTTTGCCCTCAGAACGTTCAAGGTATGGATTTTCACCGGGGTCATTTGGCCCGGATGGCGCGCAGCCAACCAAGCGATTGATCGGTGTCAGTGGTAGGTTTGTACTCTGCCCCCAGCGGGGCGCTGTATCCAAGGCCAGCGATCACTTCAAAGATATGGCTGTAATTCACTTCGCCATGGTTCGGCGGGCCGCGATCGGGCACCGAGGCGATTTGAACATGCCCGATCCGCGGCAACAGGTCAGCCAACCGATGGGACAGGTCGCCCTCCATCAGCTGAACGTGATAACAGTCGAACATCAGCTTGATATTGGCGGCGGCGACGGCATCGAGGATCGTGACGGCCTGATCGGTTGTGGTCAGGAAATACCCCGGCGCATCATAGACATTCAGCGGCTCGATCAGAATGTCGATGCCGGCAGGGCGCGCAAGATCGCAGGCATAGTTCAGATTGGCGACAAAGGTGTCATGCGCTGCAGGGCCAGAGGCGAAGCCGGCCATCACATGAATATTCCGTGCCTTTATCTGGCTTGCATAGGTGACGGCCTCGTCAATCGCGGCGCGGGCCTCAGCCTCGCGACCGGGGAGCGCGGACAGGCCGTTTTCGCCCGCCGCCACATCGCCGCGACTTGTGTTCAGGCCCAGCATGGCCAGCCCGGTTTGATCCAAGGCGGCGCGCACATCCGCCGCCGCCACATCATAGGGCCAGTGGCATTCCACCGCGTCAAAACCTGCGGCATGGGCCGCATGAATGGCTCCGGGCAAAGGCCGGTCGTTCCAGAGAAATCCAAGGTTGGCCGAAAATTTCATACGTCCCACTCCACATCGAATTTGGTGATCAGCGCCTGCACCTGGGGTTCGGTCAGCGCGCGCGGCATCAATCCCCGGGTCATCATCGCCAAACGCGCGGTATCCTCTAACTCTTCTATGGCGTTGCAGGTGGCTTCGATATCCTTGCCCGCCACCACGGGGCCATGATTGGCCAACATTACCGCGCTGCGTTTGCCCGCCAATCCGCGCACGGCATCGCCCATCGCCGGATCCCCCGGCAAAAAGAACGGCAGCAATGTCACCTTGCCCAGCCGCATTATCCCATAGGGCGTCAGCGGCGGCAGAAAATTGTCAGGGTCGACATCCGGCATCATCGACAAAGCTACGGAATGACAAGAATGCAGATGCACCACCGCGCCTGTTGTGCTGCGGGTGTCATAAGACGCCGAATGCAGCGGCATTTCCTTGGTGGGGCTGTCCCCGGCGATATGGCGGCCCTGTCCATCAAACCGGCTAAGCCGCCCTGGATCAAGCCGGCCAAAGCTGGTTCCGGTCGGGCTGACCAACAGCCCGCCATCGGGGGTGCGCGCCGAAATATTGCCGGTCGATCCCCCCGTCAGCCCCCGGTCAAACATCGACCGGGCCAGCAGGCACATCTGATCTCTGAGTGCGTTTTCCTGGCTCATTCCGCCCCCAGCCGCATTTGCGCATCGCTAAAAAAGCTCTCGGTGCCGAAGTTGCCCGATTTCAGGGTCAGGGCGATCTGATGCCCGCCCGATTGACAGAACGTCCAGGGCACCCCCGGCGCAATTTCGGCACCTATATCAAGCTGGGCCACTCCAAGCGCCTTGGTCACTGCGCCCGAGGTTTCGCCCCCCGCCACAATGACCCGCCGCGCCCCATGATCGCGCGCCGCAATGGCACAGGCGGCCAGCGCCTGTTCGATCATCTCGCCGGTGCGGGCGACGCCGATTTTGTTCTGCGCCGCTTTGACCCGCGCGGGGTGGGCGGTGGCATAGATCAGCGGCGCCCGGTCCAAATCCTGGGCGGCCAACCAATCCAGCGGCGCGGCGATGCCGTGGTCGGCGATGGCCAGCGGATCAAGCTGAAACGCCGCTGCGCCGGTCGCGATATAGTGGGCCACCTGTGCGTTGGTCATTGCCGAACAGCTGCCAGACAGGACAATCGTGCCGGTCCCAATCGCCGGGGTTGCCCTTTTGGCCGCGTCTTTGGACAGGGTGCCATCGGCCAGATACAGCGCGGGCAAAGGCATGGCAATTGCGCTGCCCCCGGTGATCAGGGGCATGTCACGACAGGCTGTTGCGATGATTTGCAGGTCTTTGTCCGCCACCGCATCTACCACCACATGCGCCACCCCTTCGGCCCCAAGCGATGCCAGCTTGCCACGCAGCGCCTGGGCCCCGGTTGCCACGGTCAACCGATCCGCCAACCCAACCGGGCGCGTCACCTGGGGCGCAAGCAGCCGCATCAGATTGCTGTCCTGCATCGGTGTCAGGGGGTGATCCTTCATCGGGCTTTCCGACAACGGTTGTTGTCCGACAAAGAGATTGCCCATAAACACCGCCCGCCCGTTTTCCGGGAAGGCCGGGCAATAGATGGTTTGATCGGTGCCCAGATCGGTCATAAGAGCCTCGGCCACCGGGCCGATATTGCCCTTGGCCGTGCTGTCAAAGGTTGAGCAATATTTCCAGAAAAACCGTTTTGCGCCCGCCGCTTGCAACCATCTGAGCGCGGCGCGGGTTTCTGCCACTGCCTCGGTCACCGAGGCGGTGCGCGATTTCAGGGCGATCACCTCGAATGCGGCGGTGTCGGTTGGCGGTGTGGTGGGCACCCCGATCCGAAGCGACACCCGCACGCCGCTGCGCGCCAGCAATCCGGCCAAATCCGTGGCCCCGGTGAAATCATCCGCGATGCAGCCCAGTATCGTTGTCATGGCCCTATGCCTCGCCCGGGAGGGTCAGCCCGGCATTGCGCGCATAGACTTTGGCCACCGCTGCATCGTCTTCACCGCCATGGCCCATGCCCGCCGCGGCCACGAATTGTTGCAACGCGGTTGCCGTGATGGGGGCGCTGAATTGCGCGGATTTGGCAATATCAAGCACAATCCCAAGGTCTTTGGGCCAGATATTGACCGAACTCAGCGGCGTGTAATCCCCGGCCACAATATGCGGCGCGCGGTTTTCCAGCATCCAGCTGGTGCCAGGCGCATTTGCTGATCACCTCGACGAATTTGTCGGGTGTCACACCCTGGGTCATGCCAAAGGTCAGCGCCTCGGCCATGGTGGCGATATGCACACCTGCCAACAGCTGGTTGACGGCCTTCATTGCGCTGCCAGCACCAGCCGCATCGCCCAGCTCGAAAACCGTTTCGGCAATGCTGTCCAACAGCGGGCGCGCGGCGGCGAATGTTGCGGATAAGCCCGAGGCCATGATGCTGAGCTGGCCCGAAGCGGCCTTGGCCGCCCCGCCCGAGATCGGCGCATCCAGATAAAGCACACCCGCATCCGCGCAGCGCGCCGCCATATCGCGGGCAAAGGCGGGCGGTACGGTGGCACAGGCCAACACCACCGCACCGGGTTTCAGCTGGTCAACGATCCCGGCATCGCCAAACAGAACGCTTTCGGTTTGGGCGGCGTTCAGCACCACGACAGCCACCGCATCCAGAGTGCCGGCCACCGCAGCCAAAGCGCCGGTTTGGCCGCCCTCGGCCTGAAATCTGGCGACCTGATCGGGATTGATATCCGCGCCCCAGACGCGATGCCCGCGACGAAGCGCCGCACCTGCAATGCCAAATCCCATCGAGCCCAAGCCAATGACGGCTACATTCATTTTCATATTGTCTTCTCCATGGTTCAGCCCGTTCCCAAAACCGACCACAGCATGCGCAGCGAGGTCAGAAACAGGAACAGAGCAAAAAGTTTCTTGAGCCGGTCCGGGTTGAGGCGATGCGCCAGATGAGAGCCATGCGGCGCGGTGAATACGCTGGTCGAAAAGATCAGGATCGCGGCGGGCAGGTTGACATAGCCGATGGAAAACGGCGGGCGCGCCGGCTGGCCCAGCCCGGACCAGATGAAGCCCGACACCGCGGGCACCGCGATCACCAATCCAAACGCCGCCGCTGTGCCCACCGCCCGATGCACCGGCACCGAGAACATCGTCAGGATCGGCACTGACAACGTGCCGCCGCCAATCCCCATCAGCGCCGAGAACAGGCCAATCCCCGACGGGATGGACGATTTGGCAACCCGATTGCGGGGCAACCCATTGGACAGGGTGATCTTTTTCGGCAAGGCCATGTTGAGCGCGACGATCATCGCGACCACGCCAAAAAACAACGTCAGAAAACCAGAGGACACAAAGCGCGACAGAACGCCCCCCACCAACGCGCCGGCACAGATCAGCGGCGCCCAGGCCCAAAGCATTTCCACGTCAATCGCGCCTTTGCGGTGGTGTGACCGGGCCGAAGCAATCGAAGTTGGGATGATCGTGGCCAGCGATGTGCCAACGGCCAGGTGCATGGCCACGGCGGTGGGCACGTCCAACAAGTCAAACAGCCAAAACAACACCGGCACGATGACAATGCCGCCCCCGACCCCCAAAAGACCGGCCAACACCCCGGCAACCGCGCCGGTCGCCAAGAGCCCGACAATCAATGCGGCCAGCATGGCGGCAGAATACTGATCGGTCATCATGCGACATCCTTCATGAATTCAGCAATAATTTCATTGGTTTGCGCGTTGTTCCAAACCATCTGATGGGTGCCGTCGATCAATTGAAATCGGCAGTTGGGAATGCGGCGGGCCATCGCACGCTGGGCGGCGACAGGGGCCTGGCCATCCTGTTGTCCGGCCAGAACCAGCGTTGGCGCGGTGATGTTCGTCAGCCGGTCAAAGGTGTCATGACACGCGCGCGCCGCCAATTGCCGCCGTCGCCCGATGGCGGCGCCGGGTTCATCGGCAAAGCGCGTCTGCGCCGCGACGCGGGCGGTGATCCGGGCGGCGGCCTCTTTGGGGTGGGTGGCCTGCCAGTCGGGGGTAAAGCCAAGATCGACGATCTCCAATCCCTTGCGGGCGCGTTCGCGCGGCGGCAGGTCGGCAAGGTTCTGGATCGGATAGGAGGATCCCCCTTCCCCGCCCGCCGTTGTGGCCACCAAAGCCAGCTTTTGCACGCGCTTGGGCCAGCCCAGCGCGATTTCCTGGGCCACCATGCCGCCAAAGGAGTACCCAACAATGCGCACGCGATCCCAGCCGTAAGCGTCCAGAATGGCGATGGCATCCTCGGCATAGTCCTGCATGCTGTAGGGCCTGTCGGGTTTGTCGCTTTGGCCCATGCCGCGTTGATCATAACTCAGCACCTCAAATTGCGCGGCCAATGGCCCGTTCAGTGGCGTTTTGCGCTTTCGAAGGTCTGCACCGCTGCCTGTCAGGAACAAAAGCCGTGGCCCGGCCCCGGCAACGCCGGTCATAAAGCGCAGCCCATTCACGACAACCGGTCTCATTCTGCCAGCTCGTCAATTGGCGTGTCGGTGGTCGATTGACGGGCTGGGGATAGGCGCGCGGCCTGAAGTTTTTTCCAGATCCTCTGACCCGAGATCAGCACAGCAATCGCGAGAAACGCAATGGCCCAGGGGCGTTGGAAAAAGATCAGCCAACCGCTGTTGGACAAAAGCAGGCTTTGGCGGAATGCCTCTTCGGCACCGGGGGCCAGCACAAAGGCGATGATAAACGCCGCAGGCGAAAAATCATGTTTGCGCATCAGATACCCCAGCAGCCCCGCCGCGCACATGATCATGATATCAAAGATATTTGTGCGCGCGGAATAGGCCGAGATGATGCAAGTCAGAAAGATGTAAGGATAGATCAGACGCGGCGGCACCATGGCGATGACCCGGCCCACAAGGGGACTTCCAAAGTAGCCAATGACCCCGTAAAGCGCGATGCCAAGCAATCCGGCGGCAAACAGACCAAAGATCAGCTCTCTTGAGGTGTCAAAGATCGACGGGCCGACCGGGATGCCATGGATCAGGAACACACCGATCAGGATAGCAGCAATTGTGCTGCCGGGAACACCCAGCGCCAACAGCGGAATCATCGTCGGGCCGGACACGGCGTTGTTGGCGGATTCCGGGGCGGCGATGCCTTCGACAATGCCGGTGCCCCATTTCTCGGGGTTTTTTGAGCGGCGTTTTTCTTCGCCATAGGCGGCGAAACCGGCAACGGCGGATCCAAGCCCGGGCAGAATGCCAATAACAGACCCAATCAAGGATAAGCGCAGCATCACCGGCAGGCACCGGATGAATTCCGGCATGGTGAAACGCGCGGCATCGGGATCGTCGCTGGGCGCGTTTTTCTGGTGCGTTTGCTGTTTGCGGGCGCTTTCGATCTGAATCGCCAGTTCGGACAACACGAAAATCCCCAGCAACAGCGGAATCAGCGCAAGACCGGATTGAAATTCAAGCACGCCAAAATCCAAACGTGGTTCGGACGAAATCGGATCGATGCCAATCATCGCCACCAAAAATCCAAGCACCGTTGCCAACAGCCCCTTGATGATCGAATTGCCGGTGACCGAGCTGATCACGATAAAGGCCATCATATAGACCGCGAAATATTCCGGCGGGCCAAAGGCTTCGGTCACGGACGCAATGGCCACAGCACCAAAGATCAGGATGAGTTCGCCCACGGTATCGCCGATGACCGAGGCAATTGTCGCCACTTTCAGCGCCTTGCCGGTTTTGCCGGCGCGCGTCATCGGATAGCCATCGCTCAGGGTGGCCGCCGAGGCCGCCGTGCCCGGCGTGTTGAACAGGATTGCGGAAATCGAGCCGCCGAACCGGCCGGATTTGCCGATCACATACAAAAATGCCAGCGCGGACAGCGGATCAAGGTAAAATGTCACCGGCACCAGCATCGCAATCGCGGCCGCCGCCGTCAGCCCCGGAATGGCGCCAACAATCACCCCGACAAAGGCCGCCAGAACAACAAATCCAAGCGCTGTCGGGTTGGAAAACAGATAAGCAAATCCGTTGAGAATATCCATGGTTTTGCTCCTACCAGATTAGATAATTGGAAATGTCGAGGATGGTTCCGGGCGGGTCGTAGATGCCCATGCCTTTGATAAACAACAGGTAAAATACGATCGCGCAGGCCAAGCCATTGGCCAGTGACAGCCGCCAGGAATTGGCAAACAGGCGAAAGATGACAACGCCGCCGATCGCCGTGGCCAACAAGTAGCCAAGCCATCCAATCATCAGCCCCGACAGCACCGCCAGCATCAGCATCGGCCCTGCCTGAACCAAAAGGTTTCTGGCCGTGATGTCATGCGATGTTTCTTCTGGGTCTGCTGTGCGCCAATCGACCAGCATCAAAAGCAACGTCAGCCCAATCGTAGCAATCGCAACCGACACCGGCACCAAACGCGGCCCGATTGAATCCGCAAACCCCGCCGGAATCTTGATTGCCTCAAAAAGAAAAACCAACCCAAACACAAGGATAACTACATTGGTCAGCCAGCCAATATTTCGATCCACTTTTTGACTCCCCCACTGTCATTCCAAAAAAACTGAAAGGCCCGGGCGTCCCCTATGCGCCCGGGCCATCCGGCTTAGTTTCCGTTCAGTTGCGGAAGGATTTTGCGAACGTTTTGCTGAATTGTCTCGGCTTGGGCCGGTCCTTCGGACGCGGGTACAAAGGCCACCGGGAACAACAGCTTATCCATCGCCGCCTGATAGCTTTCGCTGGCGGTGGCCTGTTCCACGGCCGCGGCTAGGGTGGCAAGCACATCGTCGGGCACATCCGCCGGTGCCAGAACGCCAACCGGGCTGTCAATCGCGATGTATTCGATGCTTTCTTCGCCTGCTGCGGGCACCTCTTGGTCAATCAGATCGGCCTTGCTCTGGCGCAACACCCCCAAAACCCGCATTTTCTTGCCGAAATTGATGCGGGTGTTCATGTTTTGAATGCCAAAATCCACCTGACCGCCGATGATCGCGATGCGCGATTTGGCCGACCCACTAAAAGGAACCGCCTGAACATCAAGCCCGTTTGCCTCGACAAACCCAACGCCAGAGGCCATGAACGCCGACCCGCTGCCACCATGGCCCCAGCGCAATTCGCCGGGGCGTGCCTTGGCATCATCGATCAGATCCTGAAGCGTTTGATAGGGGCTGTCGGTGGGCACCGCGATGGCCGGCACCAGCCGCGTGACTGTGCCCGCCTGTTTGAAATCAGTGAAAACATCGACGTCGGATTGGCCGAGTTCCTGTTTCAACACCATGGTCCCGACAGAACCATACCACAGCGTATAGCCATCCGACCGGCTGTCTGCCACGAACTTGGCGGCAATCATGCTTGCGGCGCCGGGTTTGTTGACCACAACAACGGGTTTGCCGAGGATCGATTGCAATTCCGCGGCCATCGCCCGCCCGGTCAGATCAGTGCCGCCCCCGGCATTGAACCCGATCACAAGGTTGATTGGCTTGACCGGATAATCGGCCAGCGCCGGACCTGCGACAAACGTGGCAAGAGCAAGTGCCGCGCCCCCAAGAGCGGCGGTCACAGAGCGACGGTTAAACGTCCTAATCATTGGGTTTTCCTCCTCCATAAAGTTGTAACCAGCCGGGGCAAAAGATGCGGCGCGTGGCCAGCGCCCCTTGATCCAGGCTGAGAAAATCGGCGCTTTGATCAGCGCTCCATTGTCCATTCGATTTGTTGAATTTCCACCTTGGGCGATGGCGGCCAGCCATCCCCGCGTTGTGAATTCAAACTGCGGTGTGGGGCCCAGCGGTATTCCCGATCGGGTTTCCCCACCAGCGCACCATTGTCGATCCAATCAAGATCAACGCCGTACATTTCGCCAATCAAAGTGTCCTGCAAGCGCGCAAGCGTCTCGGCATGGGCCGGATCGCGCGCCAGATCCACCATTTCACGCGGATCCTGGTCCAGATCAAACAATTGGGAATGGTTGCCAACCGGGTAATAGATCAGCTTATAGCGCGCATCCCGGATCATCCGGCTTGATGTGTCGTCTTCGCCGCATTCGCCATAGATGTGATCATGGGTTTGCGCGCCCACCATCGAGATTCCGTCAACCGTTTCCGGCGGCTCGATGTCACACAGATCCAGCAGGGTTGGCATCACATCGGCAAACCCGACAAGGCGGTCATCAACAACACCCTCGGTGACCTTTGGGTTACCTTTGTTGGGCGACAGGATCATCGGAATATTCGCGCTGCTTTCATAAAATATCCGCTTGGCGGCCATGTCATGATTGCCCAGCATATCCCCATGATCCGAAGTGAACATGATGATCGTGTCGTCCAGGATACCCTCTAACCGCAGGGTGCCGACAAGATAGCGGATTTGGTAATCGATCTGGCTGCACAGCGCATAAAAGGCGCGTTTGGCGGCCTGCATCTGGGACTTGGTATACAGGTTGGTGCGGCTCAGTTGGGCCTGAATGGCAAACGGGCGGTCGGCCCCGTCCTTGGCCCAATCGCCGACATAGGGCGCTTCGATTTCGACATCGCGGTACAGATCGATGAACGCCTGTGGCGGCACAAGCGGCGGATGCGGGTGACGAAACCCAAGATACCAAAACCCCGGTTTGTTCGGATCACGGCGTTTGATCGTGCGGGCCATCATCCGGCCTGCCCAATTGGTGGCGTGGTGTTCTTCGTCCAGATGCCAGGGCCGCCAGTTGTATTGGTTGTTTGACATGCCATGATCGAACTGACGGCCCGGCAAACCCTGATCGCCAAGATAGATGTCATAATCGTCCAGCGTGCCCCATTGGGGGCGGCCTTCGTCGTCCAACAGCACTGAATCAAAGCCCACCCGGTCCCGTTGCGGATGCACATGCAGTTTGCCCACGGCATCGGCCTGATACCCGGCATCCCGGAACGCTTGGGCCATGGTTGTCACATCTGGCATGGTCAGCTGGTCGTTGAACACGCGGTCGCCGTGGGTGCGGGGCGATTGCCCGGTCATCAGGGTGCGACGCGCCGGAATACAGACCGGACATTCGGAATAGGCATTGGAATATCGCACGCCACAGGCCGAAAGCTCGTTCAGGCCCGGGGTGATGATCGATGAATTTCCAGCAAAGCCAAGATGTTCTGCCGCCCAGTGATCGGTGCAGATCAGCAGAACGTTTGGACGCGTATGTGTCATTGTTTTGGTGTCCTTCCTCATTGGACAGTGTTATGTGGCATTTCGAAAAATAATGCCAATGACGATTTCTTCGCTTAACATACGAATATGGAATGTTTTGGAGGCCTGTAATGACCAAACGTCTGGGATTGCGCCAGCTGCGTGCCTTTCACGCGGTTATCGTCACCGGAAGCGTGACAGCCGCCGCCGAGCGGCTGAACCTGACACAACCGGCGATCAGCAAACAGCTGAGCGATTTGGAGCACGCCATTCGCCTGCGGTTGTTTGATCGGCGCAGCGGGCGCGCCGCGACGCCGACGCAACAGGGGCTGGATTTTTTCCGCGCGATCGAGGCCACCATTGTCGGGCTCGAAGAGATTGAGACAATCGCCAGCGATATCGAGCATCGCAACACCACCCGGATCAGAATTGCCGCAACGCCGCCGCTGATCAACAGCGCGCCGCTGATGGCGGCGACATCGCGGTTTATCGCGGATCACCCGGATGTCAGGATTGCGCTTGAACCCAGGCACCGGATCGAAATCGAAGATTGGGTGGTAGCCCGGCACATTGACCTTGCGCTGGCGCTTTTGCCGTCAAACCATCCCGGGCTGACAGAAACGCCCCTGGTCGAGACCCGCGCCGTTGTGGTGATGCCCGCCGATCACCGGCTGGCCGCCCAAGAGACCGTGTCCCCGGAGGATATTCAAGACGACCGCCTGATCCTGCCAAGCCGTCAGCCGCTGAGGACGCGGATCGATGCGGCGCTGAACAAGGCGGGGCTGCATGTGTCGGCTCAGTTGGAATCCTCGTCCGCGATCACCTGTTGTCGGATGGCGGCATCGGGGCTGGGCGTTGCGCTGTGTGATCCGTTCAGCCCGACATCCTTTGTCGGAAGTGGCCTGATCACCCGCCCGTGGCGGCCCGAGGTCCATTTGACCTATGGCATCCTTCAGAGCAAACAACACGCATTGGACAATCGGACCAAGCGGATCATGAGCTATCTGAAGGTGGAATTTGAACGGTTTGCCACCGCGTAAACGCGCGGGCCTGACCCAAGGGTCAGGACCCTAGGTTGTGCTGCCTTCGATCAATTCCAAATCGAGCTGAAACGTCTTTTTGTCGGGCATCTCTGCGCGACTGACCTTTTTTTGCAGCAACTCCCCGGCCAGTCGCCCGATTTGGTATCGTGGCGTGGCAATTGTTGTCAGGCGCGGTGTGATCGATTGGCACATTTCAATCCCGTTGAAACCGGCAAGCGCGATGTCCTCTGGCACGTGGATGCCATTGGCCTGACAGTAGAACAAAGCCCCCAGGGCAAGGTCGTCATTGGCAAAAAACACCGCGTCAATGTTCAGGTCACGATCCAACAGTTGCTTGATCCCGGTTGCGCCGAGTTCAAGAGATGACTCGCCCTCTAGGATAACCGACGTCACAAGCGGATTGTTCAGTCGGGCCAGTTCGGTTTCAAATGCCACACGCCGTTTGGCCGATCGTTTCGGCCGTTCGCCCCATGCGCCAACATAGGCAATCCGGCCATAGCCCTTGGCAACCAGATGCCGGGCAATAAGCTCGCCTGCTTCGCTCATGGAATTGCCGACAGCCATATCGATGGCATCGCCGTCGGTGTCCATGACTTCGACAATGGGGCCGGCAAAATGCGACAGCAGTTCCTTGGTCGTGTCGGAATGCTCCAGCCCGCTCAGGATGATGCCGGCGGGGTTCCACGTCAGCATATCGCGCAGTATCGCCTCTTCGTTGGCGTCGTCATATTTGGTCATGCCAAGAACAAGGCGCAGCTGGGATCCTTGGAGCGCGTCATCAATGCCATCGACGATATTCGGGAACACGTGGTTGCTCATCGATGGGACGATCACAGTGATCAGGTCGGTGGCCTGGCCGCGCAAGGATCCGGCGATCCGATTGCGGCGATAGCCGATGATCCGGGCCGAGCGTTCCACCTTTTCCCGCAGAGCTTTGGATACGTTTGGCGCGTCGCTCATCGCGCGCGATGCCGAAATGACGCTGACACCGCAGTGGGCTGCCACGTCCTTTAGCGTTGGCGGGCGACTGTCCTTGCTCATCATTTCTCCTCCGTCCGGCAGCCAGAGTATGACGGGTGAATTTTAGATTGACAACGTTACCAAGAAAATTGACAACGTTACCAATGAAGATTCTTTGGGAGGAGACACATCCAATGTTGAAGAAAACCATCGCAGCCCTTGCCCTGACCGCCGCCGCAGGTGCGGCATTCGCGCAGGACTATCCTGTGCGTCCGATCAACCTTGTTGCGCCGTTCAATGCGGGCGGAGGCACGGATTTGTTGCTGCGCGCGCTTGCACCCCATCTGGCCGAAGCGCTGGATGGCGATGCATTTGTGTCCAATATGGCCGGTGGGTCCGGTACGGTTGGCGCGGCTGCACTTGCCGGGCAAAAGCCGGATGGCTATCAGCTTGGCTATTGGTCGGTCACGGTGTCCACCATCCAGCCCCAGATCAAAAACGTCCCCTACGGTGTTGATAGCTGGACGCCGATTTGTTCGGTGGCGGCCTCTCCGACTGTGCTCTTTACCCAGGCGGACAGCCCGTTTGAAACGATTCAGGATGTGGTTGCCGCCGTCAAGGACGCACCGGGCAAATACATCTATGGTTCGTCTGGCCCCGGTGCCATCACCCATCTGACAACGGTTGCTGCGTTTTCCGGGCTTGGCCTGATTGACGATATGAAGCACCTGCCGTTTCAAGGTTCTGGCCCCGCGCTTCAGGCTATGGCGGCGGGCACGATCCAATTCTTTGGCGACACAGAATTGCTCATGACGCGGGGCGATTTCCGCCCGCTTGTCGTGTTCAACAGCACACGTTTGGACAGCCTGCCCGATGTGCCCACCGCGGCCGAGGTGGGCATCGCCGCACCGTTGAACGAGCTGTACCTCTGGGGCGGGTTGTTTGGACCTGCGGGCATGGACGCCGATGTAACATCCACGCTGTCGGATGCTTGTGAAACGGCGATGAATTCGGACGGATTTCAGAAATTCGCGGCAGACACCAGCACAGTGCTGAGCTACCGCGACGCCGCCGAATTTGATGCCTTTTTCCGCGCGCAATACGACGCCAACGCATCGCTGATCGAAGCGGCAGGTCTCTGAACTTTATCGACAAAGCCGCCCTCGGGTCTGATCCGGGGGTGGCTGATCAAAAGGATGCAATCCGATGGCACCTGTTTTCACGGAACGTCGTGTTTTTTCGATCATTATTCTGGTTTTGACAGCGGGGCTTGTTGTTTCGACTTTTGGGCTTGATTTTGCGGATCTTGGTGGCGCCTTCAGCCCGATGTTCTTTCCGCGCATCATTCTTATCGTGTTGCTTGGGTTGGCGGCGCTGAATATGGCGGTTGATCTGCATACACCCGAAGAACAGTACCCGATAGAGATTTGGCCGGTTGTGATCATCAGCATCGCCTTTGTCGCCTATGTTCTTGTGGTGATGTCGTTGGGCTATTTCATCAGCTCGTTTGCCGTTGGTTTGGTCATCCTATTGGCGCTTGGCCTGCGCAACCCGTTGCAAATCATTCTCTTTCCGCTCTGTGGCGCTGGCGCGCTTGTCGGGCTTTTCAATCATGTTTTGAAAATGCCGCTGCCCAGCTCGCCCTTTTTCTGGTGGATATGAAAGCGAACCGATGATTCAATCAATTCCTGAGGCCCTGGGGCTTATCCTGACGTTTGAGGGCCTGATTGTCCTGACGCTGGGCACCATGTTGGGCATTATTTTGGGCGCATTGCCCGGTATCGGATCAACTGTGGCGGTGGCCATGATCCTGCCCTTTACGTTGACCATGGGTCAGGCACCGGCGATCCTGTTGTTGTTGGCGATCTATGCCGGGTCGGTTTACGGCGGGTCGATTTCGGCCATTCTGATCAACACACCCGGCACACCGCAATCTGCCGCGACGTGCCTTGATGGCTATCCGATGGCGCAACGGGGCGAGGCGGGCAAAGCGCTGGGCTGGTCCACCATTGCCTCGGTTGTGGGCGGGCTGACCTCTGCTGTTGTGTTAATCTTTGCGGCGCCGCAACTGGCGGCCTTTGCGTTGAATTTCGGTCCGATTGAAACCTTTGCGCTGATCCTGTTGGGGCTGACATGTATCGTGTCGGTGTCCGAAGGTTCGTTGGTCAAAGGGTTGATCGCCGGGTTCATCGGGCTGTTTTTGTCCACCGTTGGCGGCGATCCGATCACCGGCGAAGCGCGGTTTACCTTTGGCCAGTTCCAATTGATCGCGGGGTTCAACCTGTTGGCGGTTGTGATTGGGGTCTTTGCCCTGTCCGAAGTGCTGACCCGGGCCGCCGCATCGCGCGATGGCGAGCCGCCGTTGGTGGATTTCAACGGCATCGTCTTGCCCAAGCTGCATGAATGGAAGGGGCGGATCAAAGGTCTGATCAAATCGGTCCTGATCGGCAACGGCATTGGCATTCTGCCCGGCACCGGGGCCGCCACCGCCGCCTTTATTTCCTATGCCGAGGCGCGCCGTTCCGCGCCCACGCGCGAAAACTTTGGCAAGGGCGAACCAGACGGGCTTATTGCATCGGAATCCGCAAACAACGCCGTGACCGGCGGCGCGCTGGTGCCCACCATGGCGCTGGGGATCCCCGGTGACGCGATCACCGCGGTTATGCTGGCAACGCTGACGTTGCATGGCGTGACGCCCGGCATTCGGCTGATGACCGACAACCCGGTTTTGATGGCCGCGATCTTTTCGGGGTTCTTTGTGATCAACCTGATGCTGTTGCCGCTGGGTATGCTTGTGTCGCGGATGGCGGCCCCGATCCTGCGGATCAAAGAGGCCTATATGCTGGTGATGATTTGCCTGCTGTGTACCGTTGGCGTGTATTTCGTGCGCGGCAATCCGTTTGATCTGGTGGTGATGGCGATTGCCGGCATTCTTGGATTTATCCTGCGGCGTCAGGGCTATCCAATGGCGCCGCTGGTCATTGGCATGGTGCTTGGGCCCACATTGGAAATCAGCCTGCGCCAAGGTTTGATCATCACGGATGGTCAGTTTTCGGCCTTTTTCGTCGGACATCCAATCGCCGCAGTGTTGGTGATGGCGGCTTTCGGCATGCTGTCGCTGCCCCTTATCCGCATCCTTAAAAACAGGAAAGCTGCTTAACATGATTGTTGAATTCACACTTCCGATCCTTTTGGGGCTGGTTGTCGGGCTGTTGGTCACCGGGGCAATGGCGGGTGTTTTGGCGGGGCTGCTGGGGGTTGGTGGCGGCATCGTCATTGTGCCGGTGCTGATCATCGTGGCCGAGCTTTTCAAGATCGACGACAGCATCGCCATGTTGCTGGTGGTTGGCACGTCGCTGGCCACCATCATCCCCACGTCGATATCTTCGGCGCGGGCCCACCAAAAACGCGGCGCGATTGATCCTGCCATCCTGCGCGGCTGGGTGCCTGCGATTTTCCTTGGGGCCCTGATTGGCGGGATTGCGTCAAAATACATCGGCTCGGCTGGTTTGACGCTTATCTTTGGCGCTGTGGCCCTGGTGGTTTCGGTCAATCTTGCCCTGCCCAAAACCCTGACCTTGGCCGCCGAACCACCGGCATCCCGCGCAAAACAAAGCGCAATTGCCCTGCCGATTGGGTTTACCTCGGCCTTGATGGGCATTGGGGGCGGCACGCTGTCGGTTCCGGTCATGTCGATGTTGTCCGTGCCGGTGCATCGCGCGGTGGCCACGGCGTCGGTCTTTGGTTTGGCGATTGCGGTGCCTGCGGTCTGTGGCTTTGTCTGGGCGGGCCTTGGCGTAGAAGGCCGCCCGCCGGGGTCGCTTGGTTATGTGAACCTGCCTGCGGCGGTGACATTGTTTTCCATGAGCGTTCTGACCGCCCCGTATGGCGCGAAAATTGCCCACCTGATGGCGCCGCGCAAACTTAAACTGGCCTTTGCGGTGTTCCTTGCCATTTCTGCGGCGCGGATGCTTTGGAAATCCGTGGTATGACCCGCGCGCACAAGATGAAGACCAAGGGATTGACCTTCAACATTCGGGTCGAGGGCACGGGGCCAGAGCTTTTGTTTTTGGGCGGGTCCAGTTTTGATCTTGCGGTCAATGCCCCGGTTTTTGACAGCGCTCTGGTGCAGCATTTCACCGTTGCCGCCGCTGATCCGCGCGGATTGGGCGGCACTGAGGCCCCTGATGGGACCTGGACGATGCAGGATTATGCGCAGGATGCGCTGGATATTCTGGACGCGCTCCATTGGGAAAATGCCTATGTGCTGGGGGAAAGTTTTGGCGCGATGACGGCGCTTCATATGGCGGCGCGTGCGGATCACCGCATTCGGCGCATGGCGCTTGTTGCCGGGTCTGCCGGTGGCGCAGGGGGGGATCCTATCCCATCCAGAAGCTGCGCGATATCACCGACCCAAATGACCGCGCCTGTGCCGCGCTTGGGATCATGGATGATCGATTTGCCGCCCTGCGTGACAGCGATCCGACCGAGGCACAGAACCGCATTGATACGCGCATCGTGGCCGAGGCCGCCTTTCTGGCCAGTGGTGACAACGCCAAAAATCATGCGCGTCTGTTGGCCGCCCGCGCAGATCACAACGCTTGGGATGCCTTGCCCGACATACCAACGCCCACGCTGGTTTTTGCCGGGCGCTACGATCAACAGGCCCCGCTAACAGGAGCCGAGAATATTGCAAACGCCATGCCCGATGCAGCGCTGCACATCATAGAAGGCGGCCATTCGATCTGTTTTGCAACGCCAGAGCCGGTCGCGACATTACTTCAGCATTGGACCAATTAGAGGATTTCCGAAATGACCGTTCATCACACTTCCATCGTCGGGCTCGGGTCCATGGGGTACGGCATGGCGCAATCGCTGTTGCGCGCGGGCCATATTGTTCACGGGTTCGACATCAACCCAGACACCACCGCCAAATTCGCCGAAGAAAGCGGCCAGTCAGACCCCCAATCCGATGCGGCAGCGCGGACAGATTGTTTGGTTCTGGTGGTGCTGAACGCCGCCCAGACCGAAAGCGTTTTGTTTGGCGACGCGGGCTGGGCCGCGCAGTTGCAAAAAGGCGCGACCGTGATCGCCTGTGCCACTGTTGCCCCGGATTTCGCCAAAGACATGGCGCGGCGCTGTGCGGCGTGTCCGTCGTCAGGGATTTTGGGACCGATGGCGGCCTGATCTAAGAAAGGGTCTGGCTCATCTGGTTGGTTTGATTATGCGGCGGATTTGCGGTGAAGCAAGCGTCGCGTTTCGATGGTCTTTCGTTTGATCTTTTCTCGCTGTTTCAGAATGGTCTGGCCCCGTCCGAAGTATACGTCGGAGGGTGTGAGATTCTGCAGGCTCTCGTGGTATCGTCGGTGGTTGTAGTGATCGACAAATGCGTCGATCTGCTGTCGGAGATCACCCGGCAGGTAGTAGTTTTCCAGCAGGATGTGGTTCTTCAGAGTCTGGTGCCACCGCTCGATCTTGCCGTGGGTCTGGGGGTGATAGGGCGCGCCGCGGACATGGCCCATCTGTCGGTCCTCCAGCCAATCGGCCAGCTCGCCCGAGATGTAACTCGACCCATTGTCCGAGAGCAGCCGTGGCTTGTGCAGCACCGTCGCCTGATCGCAGCCCGAAGCCTGCAGCGCCAGGTCCAGCGTGTCGGTGACGTCGCCCGACTTCATCGTCGTGCAAAGCTTCCAGGCGATGATGTAGCGGCTGAAGTCGTCGAGGATGGTGGACAGGTAAAACCAGCCCCAGCCGATGACCTTCAGGTACGTGAAGTCGGTCTGCCACAGCTGGTTCGGCCTGGTCGTCTTGTCCCGGAACTCGTCGGCCGCCGACACCACCACATAGGCTGGGCTGGTGATCAGGTCATAAGACTTGAGGATGCGATAGACGGAAGCCTCTGACACAAAATACTTTTCCGTGTCGGTGAACTGCACGGCCAACTCCCGCGGCGACAGTTCGCTTTCCTTCAGGGCCAGGTCCTTGATCTTCTCGCGGACCGGCTCGGGTATGCGGTTCCAGACCCGTGACGGCTTGGGGCTGCGATCCTCAAGCGCCTCGGGACCGCCGGCCAGATACCGATCATACCAGCGATAGAAGGTGGCCCTCGGGATGCCCAGCTTGTCCAGGGTTCGCTTCGTCGGCAGGTGTGAGCCTTCGACGAGGCGGATAATCTCCAGTTTCTCGGATGCGGGATACCTCATTCGCCGTCGTCCCCATCCGCGATCATGCTTTTTTTGAGCAGCCGCAGTTCCAGGGCCTGCTCAGCAACGACCTCCTTGAGATCACGGGCTTCACGGCGCAGATCTTTGACCTCGCTTGTCGAAGCAGCACGCGCTGTATCCCCCGCCAGCCGCTTCTTGCCAGCCTCAAGGAACTCCTTCGACCAGCTGTAATACAGGCTCTGGGCTATGCCCTCGCGGCGGCACAGCTCCGCAATGCTGTCCTCGCCCTTCAGGCCGTCCAAAACGATCCTGATCTTCTCCTCGGCCGAATACTGTTTGCGGGTCGCGCGGCGGATGTCCTTGACGACCTTCTCGCCGTGGCCCCGCTTGGTTCCGGGTTTCTGTCTCATCTTCACTCCTTGGTGGTTACGATGAGCCTGAATGAACCGCCCCCAGTTTGCCGGAGGCTCCAAAGTAAGTATGGATGGAGCCCATGGAAAAAAGTAGCAGAGCCAACAGATTTTCGACTGAGGTGCGTGCCCGCGCGGTTCGGATGATTTTGGAACACGAGCATGAATACGCCAATCAATCTGCTGCGATCATGGCAATCGCACCAAAGATCGGATGTGGCAGGGACACGTTGCGGCGTTGGGTCAAACAATCCGACATCGATAACGGCTGCAAAGACGGGCAGACCTCTGATGAGCGCGCCCAGATCAAGGCGATGGAACGCGAGATCCGAGAGCTGCGCCAAGCCAATGAGATCCTGAGAAAGGCCTCAGCGTATTTTGCACAGGCGGAGCTCGCCCGCCCGTTCAAACGATGATTACCTTCATAGAGGAGCACCGCAATGACCTGGGTTTCGAGCCGATTTGCAAGGTTTTGCCAATCGCCCAGTCCACATTTTATGCGCATGCAGCGATCATCAAAAACCCAGACTTGGCCTCGGATCGTGCCAAGCGGGACGCCGATCTTAGCCCTGAGATTAAACGTGTTTGGGAAGAGAACAATGAAGTCTACGGCATCCAGAAGGTCTGGCATCAACTACAGCGTGAGAAGTTCACTATCGCACGCTGTACTGTGGCCAGGCTTATGAAACGGCTTGATATTCAGGGTGTTATTCGCGGAAAGGTGCAAAAGACAACCGTACCGGATAAGAGCCAACCATGTCCAAAAGACAAGGTGAACCGCAAGTTCCGAGCCCCGGCACCAAACATGCTTTGGGTAAGCGATTTCACTTACGTCTCAACGTGGCAGGGCTTCGTCTATGTCGCTTTTATCATCGATACCTTCGCCGATAAGATCGTGGGCTGGCGTGTTTCCAGCTCACCAAAAACAGATTTTGCACTCGATGCGCTGGAGCAGGCGCTGCATGATCGCCGCCCCGTTCACAAAGGTGGTCTCATTCATCATTCGGACCGCGGCGGGCAATATTTGTCCATTCGCTATACCGAGCGATTGGCCCTGGCAGGGATCGAACCCTCTGTTGGCAGCGTTGGCGATTCCTATGACAATGCCTTGGCCGAAACGATAAACGGTCTCTACAAAGCTGAGGTCATTCACCGGCTTGGTCCATGGAAAACCATGGCCGCCGTCGAATGGGAAACGCTCAAATGGGTCGACTGGTTTAACAATCGCCGCCTGCTTGAGCCTATCGGATATATCCCGCCCGCTGAAGCAGAAGAGAGGTACTATGCACAGTTCAACACGTTAGATATGGTCGCATGAGATGAAGTAATCTGCCTCCGGCAAATAAGGGGCGGTTCATAGAATGCGATCCACATTTACCGCCGCATTGGCAGCCGCAGTTGTCGGCCTGGGACTGTTGCGTTAATTGACGACGGCCGCATGGATAACAGTGTTGTACGTCGGCTATATGGCGGCGCGGTCGAACAGTCCGTCGATGAACGCAACAGTCCCCCTGCAATGTCATGTTTATTGTGCTTTCAAATGGTCGGACGGATACCGACGTTTCTTGCCAACACAAACTCTGTCGTGCGTCGTTGGATATCAGCATTGAGCCAGTTTTCATCATGCCGCTCATGGCATCGATTTCGGACATTCCAACAAGCCTGTCCGGCTTCTACTGCGAGATTGCGGATCGCGACCGCCGCTGTATTGCTTCACGGGCGTCGAACAGAGTTCCCGCCAGAGATGATCGCTTCGATCATTTCGGCGACAGCCCGGTGCCTTTCCATTTCGAGTTCGGTGCCAATGGCGTTCACATGGGTCGCCGCGGCGTCACGAAGAATCCCCACGATCTCGTTTTCCGGCAGCAACCCGTGATCGTTCATGGCAAGCAGGAGCGCCTCGCAGATCGATAGGGCGGCCTGGCCTGCATGTTCGCTTGAGGTGGACATCTGAGTTTCCTTCGTTGGCATCGTGAGTCTGGGAGAAGGTAAGATTCAGATACATCCGTACATCTCGCAGGAAGTGTTCTATGCTGGACTGATCCAGAGCAGTGCCCGAGCCGATTTCTGCTCTTGGGTCACGACACGCCGGGAGGCCCCATGACATCAGTTGAACACAGCCCTCTTACCCGCAAGCTGTCGGCCTTCGTCGCCCTGTCGGAGGTCGAACTGGCTGTCCTTGAACAACTGCACCAGCGGCGGCGCTCCTTCGCCGCGGGGCGTGATATGGTGCATCAGGGCCAGTCGGCTCGGGCCGCTTATATTCTGTCCGCGGGTTGGGTCTGTTCCTACAAATTGCAGGCCGACGGGACCCGGCAGATCGTGGATTTCCAGGTGCCGGGGGATTTTCTGGGCTTGCGAAGCGTCCTTTTGCGCACGTCGGACCACAGCTTCGAACCCATCGTCCACATCGAGGCTGCGGAAGTGCTGAAGAGCGACCTTCTGGATGCATTCGCGCAGACGCCGCGCCTTGCAACCGCCATACTCTGGGCGGCGTCACGGGACGAAGCGATGGTCGTGGAACATCTCGTCGGAATCGGTCGGCGTGATGCGGACGCCCGCATGGCGCATTTTCTGTTGGAGTTGGGATCGCGGCTTGCGCTGGTGGGCATGGGGACCAAGGGTGGGTACGACTGCCCGCTGACCCAGTACCACCTCGCGGATGCGCTGGGGCTGAGTGCCATCCACGTGAACCGCGTTTTGCGTCAGCTTCGCGAGAGTGGACTGGTGACCTTTCGGGACGGTCGCGTGTCCTTTGAAGATCATGCCGGGTTGGTGGAGCTGGCTGAGTTTGATGCAGCCTATCTGGATCAGACCGGCCCGCTCTTGAAATAAGAAGGCCCTGGTGTTCAGGTCAGACGCTGGTTGTCACGCAAGCGAATGCTGCGCCGCGTCGAGTTCCTTGTTAGTCTCGGCGTCGTTCTTCGCCGTTTTCGCCTTCTCAGCTGCCTGGTAATGCTTAAGCGCCGAATCCTTCTTCGGGCCTGAGGGTGCATTGTCCCAGGCGGCTTTCACTGACTTCATCTTGTCGGCCGTCTTGGTCTGTTCGGGTGTCATTGGGAATGTCCTTTCTGGACGTTCCGAGAAATAAGAAGCGCGCCGACATGCCGACCCTTTCGGTTTCAACACGCCAACACGCTTCTTGGGTGCTCGGAAAAAAAGTGCCTCACCAAATAATTGGCGGGCACATCTCACCTAGCCGATATCAACGCCCCGCCGCACTGACGCAGGTTAGTCCCGGCGCGTGCGGCAGGTCGAATGACACAGCGGCACTCAGGCCACAATGGTTTGCTGGTGGGAGATCCTCAGCCAGGTGTCGTCATCGTTGAGGTAGGTCGAGGCACAGAGGGCCTTGTAGATCGGCACATCAGGTTTCTCTGCCGAGACGCGATAGGTGAGAATGGCAATGTCAGGACACCGTATCACGCGCCGTTCGGCCATGACGACGGAACGCCAGCCGCTCCTTTCGCGAAGATGGGGCCAGATCTGGTCACCCTGAAGGATGCCGGGCGGATAGGGGAAGACCATAACGGCGTTGGTTGCTGTCGTCGTCCGCGCATTTTCAGCACCACTGGTCCAGAAGTGTTCCTCCATGTCCCAGAGAACGCTCTGTTCACGAGGCGATAGCGTGCCGGACTTGTATGCCGCATGGGCCGGTCTGCCCGTGGTCGTGGTAGTGGTTGAGGCGGTCATTGGCCTGACCCCGACCCGCCAACCATGAACATCTGAAACAGTACAAAGATGATCGCGAGTACTGCCCAGATCGCGCCGCTTTTGCCCGGGTGGCTGTCTGTGACGGTCGAGGCGGCGCGCTGCAGGGCACCTGGCGTTAGTCTTTCGGGAAGCAGCTGGCACAGGTCTCGTGCAATCCTGCCATGATCGCTGGTGAGCGCCGGAACGTCTCGAAATCGGGCGAGCAGCGGTCCCAATCGTGCCCGCGCGCCGTTGTGCCCCAGCATGACCATTTCCGCGGTTTCCTTCCATGGATCGAGGCCAAGCCGCGCGAGAGTGGAGAGCACGGTCACGGCGTAGCCGTTCCGGTCCTCGCCGACGGATGCATAGAGAAACTGATCGAACTCGGGCGGGTACGGGTTGAGAAAATTGGGGGCGGCCATTGTCATTCCATTCCTTGGTTGCAGGAACGCAAATCATCCCTGTTTCCCAAAGGATACGCGCAGGTCGGTCTCGCCGCCCTTACACAGGTCAGTGCGGGTGACTGCCCCCAGGAAGGTCGCAGCCGGTTCGGAGCCCGGGACTAACATGCGTCAGCGCCCGTCGGACGATCCCGGGGTATAAGAAATTAACTCGTTCGACTGGTCCGTCCCCCACTCCAAGGGGCCGTCAACAGTGGCGGGCGACAAATCTGCCAACATCGCGGAGACCAGAGATGAACATGCGGTCGACCAGATCGATGGTGACGTTTTCGAACCCGTTCACCTTGCCGGGATACCCGGGCGAACTGCCTGCGGGCGACTACGAAGTTCTTGTCGAAGAGGAGCTTCTCCAGGGGCTTAGCTTCGAGGCCTATCGACGGACGGCAACCTACATGACGGTGCGCGGCAAGGGTGCTCACGCGGGGCGAAGTGAGCTCCGATTGACGACCGAGAGCGACCTAAAGGAGGCGCTGCGCTGGGACGCGGACATATTCGAAACAAACAAACACAGCGAAGCGGCGCTTTCTCCGCAGGAGGACTTAAAATGAATACTCCCGAATGGCTCAAGCCCGGCATCTATGGCGCGTTAATCGGCGCCGCCTGTGTCGGCATCGTCGGATTTTCCTGGGGTGGCTGGGTGACCGGTGGCACCTCGAACGACAGGGCGATGGCGATGTCCCGCGACAACGTTGTCACCTCAATGGTCCCGGTCTGCCTCGACATGGCGCGGTCAGACCCGGCTCGGGCGGACAAGCTTGCAACAATCCGGTCTGCCTCGACCTACCAGAGGCGCGACGCCCTCATGACATCCGGCTGGGCGACGATGCCCGGAACCGAGGCCCCGGACCGCGATATCGCGCAGGCCTGCCTAGGCGCCCTTGATGTTGACGGATTGCCGGAGCGTCCGGAAAGTGCGGTCGATGAAGGATGAACCGCGCCATGCCGATAGCGTCCCCCGATGACTAGTAGGATTCATCTGACAGTCCCACAGGACTTCTCGATCCAGGTGGCCGAGAACGAAGGCATGTCATCGAGATCGAATTCCAGAGGCACCCCGCCTACGCCCACTCCACGGCTGATCGGAACGCTCACGCTTGGGCTATCCAAGATTCGTGCGGCAACCGGCGGACTCTGGTCCGCCGAGGAGCAAGCGGCGATGAGACATCCCCTCGCGAAGCTGATTGCGAAGACGCCAGTCATTGCCGGTGTGATAGCGTCTTTCGCCTTCCCTGTGCTTGCGCAGGACGTCACGGGGCCGATACAGCAGGATGCCAAGGCGCCCAGCTATGGTGGTGTTTGCATCGACATTGATCTGCCCAAGAACGCTTATATCGACCGATCCGGCAACCGGTGGGGCTGCAATCGAGGCTTACGGCTCTCCGATGGGGTGTGCATCCTTGGGCGGTGAAGCGGATATTTTTCGTCGTGGCGGGTCCGGCATGCGCGTCAGCATCGGGTGCCGTCTGCGCTACAGCTTCCCGCAGCCGACGCCGCTGATCGCGATGCTGAACGTCCACTACTCGCGCTTTGGCGATCTGGAGCGTGCCGACTATCTTGTGACGCAGCCGAGCGTGCCGCTCGAAAGCTATCGGGACGGCTTCGGCAACTGGTGTACGCGCCTCCTGGCTCCGACGGGCGACTTCTGCCTGTCGACAGATGGCATCTTCCGCGACTATGGCCGACCCGATCCCGCGTCCCCGGACGCGCAGCAGCACGCAGTTCAGGATCTGCCGTTCGAGACACTCGTGTTTCTGCAGGGCAGCCGGTATTGCGATACCGATCTTCTTTCGGAGGAGGCGTGGGGTCTCTTCGAGACCACGGACCCGGGCTGGTCACGCGTTCAGGCGATTTGCGATTTCGTGCACGTGCATGTCCGCTTCGACTACATGCAGGCGAAGGCAACGCGTACCGCATCGCAGACCCTCGCCGAGCGACAGGGTGTCTGCCGCGACTTCGCCCATCTCGCCATCGCCCTATGTCGTTGCATGAACATTCCGGCCCGCTACTGCACCGGATATCTGAGCGACATCGGGGAGCCTCTGCCTCATCCGCCGGGGGACTTCGCCGCTTGGATTGAGGTCTTTCTCTCCGGCGAATGGCACATGTTCGACCCCCGGAACAATAAGCCGAAGTTCGCGAGAATTTTGATTGCTCGCGGGCGCGATGCCGCCGATGTACCGCTGACCCAGACATTTGGGGAAAATACGTTGACGGAATTCAAGGTCTGGACGGATGAACTGGCCTGACTGACCTTGGCTTCCTTTTTGATGCGCTATCGTAAACGGGGTCGCCAACCCCCATATAAGTAACACTGGCGTCAAGCATCCCGGTCCGACATGGATAAGGAGTTGGCGTCGGCCAATCAAAGGATCGATGATATGTCCTTCAAGGACCTGACAGCCAGGGCTGCGGCCGCAATGAAGCCGAAGCCTGCGAAGACCCCTGCCAAAGAGAACGAGCCCAAGGCTGTTGGCAAGGAAGCACCAGCGAAATCCAAGACATCTTGAGATTTGCACCGGCCACGCGCCCCATTCTTAACGGCCGCGCGGACCACCCACAGCAACAAGGGAAAGGACCATACTAATGGAAGAATTGATGAGCAAGACCGTTGCGGTTTTTTCCCGCCCGTTCACCGTTCCAGGCTTCAACGAGACGCTTCCGGCGGGAGAGTACGAGATCGAAACGGAATTGGTTTCACCCCCGGATCAACAGGACCCTGCAGCCTGGAAAGCCTCAGTCCTGGTGAGACTTCATCCCCGGACATCGCATCCGGGGCTTGCGCGATCTCTGACCGTTTCCCTAGCCGATCTGGACTATGCCCGCGCCAGGGACAAGCTGACAGGCAGAGCGTTGTCCGACTTCTTCCTTGAGGAAATGCTTGGTGATCCGATGGTGTGCCTCGTGATGGAGGCCGACGGGGTCTCTGCAGCACAAATGCGGCATCTCTATTCGGGGCTTAGGACGCCCCAATCTGACAGGGATGTTCTGGACCGGAACCCGGCGCGTCTAGGTGCACGTGACATGGCGTCAATCCATGCTGCTGAAAACGAGGGCATGCCTCCACGACCGACAGGGACGTCGGCTATGCGCACGGAAGTCAGCGCGGATTTGACATGATCGCGAACAAAACCTCGGCTGAATGGTTCGCTCGTAGGTGAGCTCCGTCGCACCCGACCGGATCACCTTGCGCACCGTGTTCCGCGATACCCGCAGATCACGGCAGATCTGCTTGATCGACTTCTTGTCCTGAAAATACGCCCGCCGGATCTTCGCTAGGCATTGCCAACTTGACGGCATTGACCTGTGACGGTCCCCAGGGGTGATTTTCTCAGGCGGTCATTTCGAACGCATAATCGTGCCACAGGTCGAAAGCATCGGACCTTGCTTGGCGGTATGAGACGGTGGAGAGGCGGTAGCGTCGGGGTTTGAACATGGTGTTGATTTGATCGTGGGCCGCGAGGAACCTTTGCGTCTGTCGGATCGATTTGAACCGTCCCATGACCTTCTCTCGTTTGCGGGTCGGTCGATGCGAACCCTCGATGCGGTTGTTGAGCCCTTTGTGTGCCCGATGATCCGCTTCTGGCGCGAGGGTCCGGACCGGTTTGATGTAACTCCGCAACTTGTCCGTCACGACGACACGCGGTTTGCCAAACCGCCGAACTTGTTGATCAATAGAGCCGACATTGAGGCAGCGCGCGGCGATCGACCGCTAGGAGCCGATTCTGTTGAAAAACTGACGTTTGCGAATGCAGAACTGGGACTTCCAAATTCGGCGCAAGCGCCTTTGAGGTCAGGCTTTTCGCGTTTGCTGCGGTGCAGGAAAGATCTTGGCCAATTTGCGGAGGTTTTGGACGGTGGCGGCGAGGAGGAATTCGTCATTTGCACCGCATGGTCCACGTAATCGGAGCCGTCCCAGACCGAGAATACGTTTCAGATGGGCGAATAGCATTTCGACTTTCTTTCGGAGCTTCATCGCAATCACGTATTCATCAGTGTTGGCCAAATCCCTGGCAACTTGGCGGGCATCTTCTTGTTCTTCACGGGTGATCAATCTGGCGTCGGCATTGGGGCAGCACTTCGGTTTGGACGGGCAAACCTGGCAGGTCAGTTTCAGAGCACGATATTTCGCGGTGCCTTTGCCCGTCGGGCCCCGGTTCGGATCGGAATAATTCCGGCGGAACTGCTTGAGGGCATGCCCCTCGGGGCAGATGTATTGGTCGTTCTGCGCATCCCAGTCGAAATCTGTACGTGTCCAGGTGCCATCGGGGCGTCCGGCCTTGTCGATCACAGGGATGTAAGGGGCGATCTTACGATCTACGAGCCAGCCAAGCATTGGGCCTGAGCCATAGGCCGTGTCGGCGATCATCCAGTCAGGGACCAGGCCGAACTTGTCCTTCACTCGTGTCAGCATCGTCCTGGTTGATCCAACTTCGGCCTGCCGGATGGAACGGGTAGGTTCCACATCCAAGATAACACCGTGATCCGTGTCGATGAGATAATTATCAGAATAGCTAAAGAATGCAGGGCCCTTACGCGCTGCCGTCCACTGGCTCGCCGGGTCGGAATGGGAGGAGAACTTCGGCTGCACCTCGCTGGCTGAGCCAAATGCCTCCTCATCCAGCGTGTCGAGATATTCACGCACGGCGCGGGCCGCGTCAGTTGGATCAATCGTCGAGGCGTCCCACTCTCCCTTCGGCGTCGAGTTCTGCTTGTTCGCCTCCGCTTCAATCAGGCTGGCGTCGATGGCCATGCGCTGACCGCTGACCAAACCTTTCTCGATACAACGAGCGACAGTCGTCTCGAACAGATGGCGCAGAAGTTCGCTATCACGAAAACGTCCATGCCGGTTCTTGGAAAATGTTGAATGATCCGGGATCATATCGGTCAGGTCGAGGCGGCAAAACCACCTATAGGCCAAATTCAGATGCACCTCCTCGCAAAGACGTCGCTCAGACCGGATACCAAAGCAATAGCCAACCAAAAGCATCCGGATCAGAAGCTCGGGGTCAACCGATGGACGGCCCGTGTGACTGTAGAAACTCGACAGATGGGGGCGAATGCTATCCAGATCGACAAACCGATCAATCGAGCGCAGCAGGTGGTCTTGTGGAACGTGATCCTCCAGCGAGAACTCGTAGAACAGTGCGCCCTGCGCTTCCTGTTTTGGTCCCATCATCATTCAATCCCCCGCTGCCATAGAGAAATTGAATCAGCCATGAGCCGTCAAATCAACAAGAGTTTTTCAACAAAATAAGCCCAAAGCGGAAGTGACGCGTTTTCACGGCGTGCCGAAGCGGTGCCAAAAATGCCACATGAGCCAAAATTCCGGTGCTGCTGCGCGGCGAATAAAGTAGCCATTTATGCTATCCGCAGTGCTGGAGGGGAGCACAACTTTCTGGTCTTGAGTGTTTAAGGCCCGATGCGGGTGCAACCCCGGCCATTGTAGCGATCTTTCGCAGCGCAAGAAGTGGCAAATCTGCGGCGCTACGGCATACTCACAAACTGTCTTTTCGGTGATGTCGGGCCAAATCTATTCCCTTGGCGGCAGCGTTCATTTCAGCTGCTGAGAAGGTCGTCTAAACTGTCGCGGTCGTACAATATCCTGACAGTGGATAATTACGATGCATCATGCGGGAAGCAGTTATTTGCTATGCTCTGAAGCAGAGTTAATTGCGGATTGAGACCTTTAGCAGGCAAATGGGCGCAGACCAAGGATTTCACGTGCCTGCGTGTAGGTCGCGACAGGTCGTTCATATTTTTCACAGACCTCAACAGTGCGCCTGACCAACGCTGCGTTTGACGGAGCGAGAGAGTCGCGGTCCAACCTGATGTTGTCTTCCAGTCCGGTGCGCGCGTGACCACCCGATGATATCGCCCAGTCATTCAGGACCAACTGGTTTGCGCCAATCCCGGCTGCGCACCACGGAGCGCCTACTCCAAACAAGCGTTTCACAGTCGCAGTATAGTAGTCAAAAATATGGCGATCGGCAGGCATGGCATTCTTGACGCCCATGACGAACTGGACATATGGCAGTGCGGCAATCTGAGCGTTCTTGAACATCGAATGTGCCTGAATGATGTGGCTAAGATCAAAGGCCTCGATCTCTGGTTTGACCTCATGGGTCAACATCTCAGACGCAAGCCACGCCACGAGATCCGGTGGATTTTCATAGACGCGGGTTGGAAAATTATTAGACCCAACCGACAGAGACGCCATATCAGGTTTGAGCGTCAGCATACCGCCTCGCGTCTTGCCTGCGCCAGAGCGCCCCCCTGTTGAGAACTGTATGATCATCCCCGGGCAGTGCCTTTCAAGACCTTCCTTTAACAGCGCAAATTTTTCTGGATCAGAACTGGGCGTCTCATCCGGGTTACGTACATGGGCATGGCAGATCGTCGCCCCGGCCTCAAAGGCGGCTTGTGTGCTATCTATCTGCTCATCAACGGAGATGGGCACCGCAGGATTGTCCGCCTTGGTCGGCAGTGAACCGGTGATCGCGACACAAATAATACAGGGTGTGGTCATTTCTCAGTTTCCATTCAATCATGCTGTGGACAGCGACGAGGGGCGACAGGTGCAGTATCGTCCATCACCAGAATTCAAACGCGCACGACCTTTAGTTTGGTTTTCAGGTCCGTCCGGCAAAAGGCGTGCAGGAAACAAGTTTGTTCTGAGATGTCGAGCATCTCCTGCGCCGTCTCATGGGACTCGGACGTTTCGAGATAGACGTGAGTTTCAATTAAATCCGCTTCGCCCGCCTTGCCCGTCCCGCCGGATGCGCCGCCAAGGCTGAAATGGGTGTCCTGCACGATCCGGTAGTCCGGCAGGTCAAGTTTCAGCATCGAGACAAACCGCCCGAACTGGGTCATGAAACAAAAACCGATGCCTGCACTGATAAGACTATTTGCATCTGGCGCGCGTCCGTCTTCGGAACTTAGGAACCGAAAGGACGTGCCATAAGGCGAATATTGCATCTGCTGGATTTCTTTGATGCCATCCTCACGCATGATCGCGACAGCGCCGATGTTTAGGCGGCGGTCTTGTTCTTCGGCCATGCTGCCACCCGCAGATGAGGTGCCCATGACAACGTCCTTCTTCGGAGTCGGCCCGACAGGTTCCATCAACGTCAGATCGCTGGAGTCTGCTTTTGATTTGGCAAAGTGGTTGCCCGGATCAGGGAACAATGCACCATCCAGTTCAGCCACTTTGGCCGTTGGCAATTCGACGTTGTTCTTACCCAACTTGAATAGGCTTTCGAGTTGTCCGCGCATCAGACCGTTGAGCGGCGATGCATAGGTGGCGTTGATCAAGAATTCGTTCAGCGCAGCATCATCAAGGTCGCAGTCAATCTCGACCTGAAGGTCGATATTTTCGGCGCCCCCAACCATGGTGCGTTTGGGCATGGACCCCTTCATCGTATAATAATTGTCCTGGATCAGCTTCAGTTTGCGGATTTCGACGTTCTGGATTTTGGCCAGTGCGAGGATTTCATTCATAAAACTTGCTGCCATGCCGGACGACAAGAAAGCCAGCGGGCACGGCGCTGCATCATGGCCGTTCAGATAAGGCCCTTCGTCAGACACCAAACGCCACGTCTCGCCGGTTTTGGCAGAACGCACGAGCGCCTCTTTCTGAAATCCTGACAATGAACGCACCCAAGTGCGCAACGCATCGCCTTTGCGGTTTTCAGGCGCATCAATCGACACGTCATCCGCGTTCGTCACTTTGAAAAACGGAGCGACGCTACTTGTGCCAATGAGGTTTTCGCCGAGTGCTGCCATGGTATTTGTCCTTTAGTGTCTGCCATTTTTGCTTGTCATGGCGCTATGTGTTGAAGTTTTCGTGGGCCAGGTAGGTGCTATGATGCGCGGTACAGATAATCCTCAGAAGTGATGGATGTTGGATAATATGTGGCTGGACATGCCGCCATCTGCCGTCAGGTTGGAGCCACGGAACCACTTGGCATGCGCGCTAAGGGCAAAACTGACTACCGGAGCGACATCCTGTGGCGCGCCCGGGCGATCCATAACTTTCATGTCCTCTTCGGCGCGCGCGCCTAAGGTCTGGATGAAATCGCCAAGGATTGGTGTGTCGACCGGACCGGGACTTACACAATTCATGTTGATCCCGCGGTCGCGCCAGGTCCACCGGTTTTGCATGGTCCAGATGATCAGTGCCTCTTTGGATAAAAAGTAGCTTCGTCCACTATCATCCGTGTCCAGCCCCTGAGCACTGCAAAAACCATCGACGTTATCATCCATCGAAAGCGCCAGCGCCGCAGTGCTTTGTTCTAGCGCGTTGGACCATCCAAACCCTGCCAGAGAGGCAAGGTTCACAATGGACGCGCCATCCGCCATTTTGGGCACCAGCGCATTGGTCAGTCGCTGTAAACCATAAAGGTTCACCCGCATCACAAGAGAGGCAGGCGCAGTCGGTGGCAGACCCGCGATGTTAGCTAGTCCGTTTGTCCCAGCAGGCAGATTTTCGATCAATGCATCAATAGAAGTTGGATCGCTGAGGTCAGCCTGAAAAAATTGGTCGGCCGTGTCTGTTTCGTTGCGGTCAATGCCGATAACAGCCGCGCCCTGCGCTTTTAACAGGCGGCAAGTCTCTGCTCCGATGCCCGATGCCACGCCGGTTACGATATAGGTTTTGCCTTCATGCATGGTTGGATTCTCCAGAATTTGGGGGCTCTTACAAAGTAGGTTAAGTTGACGTCTTGCACGCGACCCCAGTCATCGGAACGTTATCGATGCAAGGCTCGGGAACAAGATGATGATGGCAGTGATCAGGAACATCACACCGACAAACGGCATCACACCCTTAAAGATATCGGATAGCTCAATCCCGGTGCCGCGCAAGGTGGCAGACACGACATAGCAGGCCAGTCCAAACGGCGGTGTCAGCAGGCCAATTTCTACGGCGATTACTGTCAGGATACCGAACCAGATCGGATCCCCGCCCAAGGCCAGCATCGTTGGGAATGCAATCGGCACCACGATCAGCATGATCGAAACGGATTCAAGGAACATACCCAACAAAACTAGCAGGATCACGTAGGCAACCGCGAACTGGAACAGGCTCAGATCCAGCGTGTTGATGATCGTGCCTATATTTTGCACGAACCCTGATGAGGCCAGCATGATCGTAAAGATGTTCGCCGCGAGGATCATGAACAGAACCGTCGTGGCAATCTGGCCTGTTTCCACCATCACTTGCCACAGCGAAGCCCAGTTCAGACGGCGCCGCAAAACCGCATAGATCAGCGCACCCGCCGACCCGACAGCGCCGCCTTCGGTCGGTGTAAAGAAGCCGCCATAGATACCGCCCAGCACCAGAATGATCAGCCCTAAGACTGGCGCCAGAAGAATGCCCGCCTGCCCGATACTGCTAACGACTTCGAGTTCCGCGTCTGACACAGGTTCGGCTTCGAACACGGTGTGGGGACGGAACGTTGCGTTCAGCCAGATCATCAGTGACATCATCACCGCCAACAATAGGCCCGGCACGATCGCGGCGATAAACAGGAAACCGACCGATTGTTCGGCAAGGAAACCATAGACGATCAACAAAAGGCTCGGCGGGATCAACATGCCCAGCACCGAACTGCCCGCTACAACGCCGACCGAGAATTGTTTGTTATAGCCGTGACGGATCATTTCGGGGGTCGCGATTTTGGCAAACACCGTCGCAGAGGCGACCGAGGATCCGGTGATGGCGGCAAAGACCGCATTCGCGCCGACTGTGGCAATGCCAAGCCCGCCACGGATCGGTTTGGTGATCCATGCGGCAACCGCAAATGTCTCGCGCCCGATGTCAGCGGCGGCCACTAGCAGGCCCATCATCACAAACAGCGGCACGGCGCTGAAATAGTAGTTCGCCAGAAATTCATTCCCGGCGATCCCGAGCATCGTATAGCCGAACGCGATACGCCCCTTCAGTAACCACAGCCCGACAAAGCCGATGACCAGCATCGCGATTCCGATATGCACACCAAACAGGACCACAACGACCAACACACCCAGCATCATCGCGCCAAGGGTAAAGTTGCTCAGACCTGCGTCCATTAGCATCGGGAACAGAATGAACCACATCGCGACAAGGACAACACAGGTCACAGCCAGCCAGACAAGGCCATTGATGCCATATTCCGACATGAGCGTGCCCGTTTTGCGCAACGCACGCGCGGCAAAGGCAAGGGCCGTCACCGCGCTGCCGATGATCACCAGCAGACGCAGCGGCCAGACTTGGAAGGAAAATTCACCCGGATTACCAACGATTTCGGCTTCGCTATAAGCATCCATAAACTTGGGCAAGGCCGCTTGTAGCAGCAAGATCATCGCGATGACCCCGATCACCGAAACCACGACCTCTAGCACCGCTTCGCCCTTGGGCATGCGCTTGCCCAAGATGGAGACAAGGAAATCCGCACGCGTCATGCGCTCGGAATATAGAGTGCCCGCCAGTTGCAGGAACGTCGCGCCGACAACGGAATAGGCGACCATTTCTGTGACGCCGCGAATGGGCGACAAGAAGACCTCGCGCAGGAAAACTTCTGCGCAAATTAGAATGACCAACGCGAAGAACCAGATAGTCCCGATACTGCTCATGAACTCAGTGAGGCGCCTGAGCCCCGTATCCGACCTTCGAAGCGCCGCAATGGCCGGGTGAACCTGTCCGAGAGACGGTGTCTCGTTTGAGGGAATGTTTTCGGCCATTGCTGATTTCCTATCTGTCAGAGTACGCTTTACTCACCCCAAGCGCGCAAAGGCTCATAGCCTCTGGAGCGGGCACCTTCGAGGAAGGCCTTAAGAACTTCACCAGCGGGCAAACCCTTAGCTTCGTTCAATGCAACCCAGTCACCGGCAAGATCCGGCAGTGCATCGGCCCATTTCTGACGTTCAGCGGCATCAAACGTAGAGATCGTCGCGCCTTCGCTTTCCATGATCCCAAGGAACGTTTCTTCGCGCGCTGCCACAGAATCTGCGACCATGGTGCTGTATTCACCGCCCAATTCGGTCAGAACGCCCTGCACGTCTTCGGGTAGGCTGTTCCATGTGTCATTGTTAATCGTCAGCACACCGGTAATCGGGCCACCCATGTCGACCAGCGTAATGTAGGGTGCGACTTCGTGGATCTTGAACGGCAACATGCCGTTGATCGTCATGACCGCACCATCTGCAATGCCCGTTGAGATAGAGTTGTAGAACTCGGGGAACGCCGCGTTCACGGCCGTGGCCCCCGTGCCATCGAGCCAGTTCGCAACAGCGCCACCTGCCAGCAATTTAAGACCCTGAAGGTCTTCGATCGAATTGATCGGTTCGCGTGTGATCAGATGGTAAGACCCATCCGCCATCGCCCCCAGGAAGCGTTGGTTATTGTCGTCCCACTGTTCGTTCATGATCGGTAAGGTGGCGTGCAATTCGTTGCCGATTTCAGTCAGCGCATGCACATCACCCACAACGAACGGTGCGTAAAAATGCACGTTCTGCAGCGGCAGTTTCGCAGGTTCAAAGATCGTTCCAACCCATGCGATGTCAGCCAGACCGCCCTCGACACCTTCAAGTGCGTTTAGCGCATTAAACAGCGCGCCCGCATATGCCTCTGTCCACAGGATTTCGTTTTCGCTGCCCATGGCAGCCAGACGTGCGTTGGCTTCCGGCACGACGTGTTTGGTGATCACCTCGACCCATGGCAGGATCGGCGGATGGCTGGACGCGGCGGTCAGCTTGATTTTATCGGCGTAGGTTGGTGTTGCCATGACGGCCACACAGGTGGCGGCCTGCACGCAGGCTGTGGTAAACTTAAACATTGTAGTCCTCCCTGTTTTCTTTTGATTGTATGCACGGCTCCCCCCGTGCGATTTCAGACTCATCCCCATGTATTTCCAGACCATGAGATTGATTTCCCTGCGAGCCAGTCGCTACCCGTCGCATAAAGCTCTTCGACGCGTTCTCCCTTCAGACCTGGCATGTTCCTTTCGACCTCGTATCCGACCTTGGTCTGGATATAGGCGAGGTGGCGGTATCCCACTGGGAACTGCTCAAGCAGGTCTTGTTCAAGGGTAAGCGGGGCATTTGCGTCCACCGCATCAAGACGGTCTTTTTCATAGATCGGCTGTCGCAGGCACATGCCCCATTTACCTTTTCGCTTTTCCAGAAAATCATAGAACCGACCGGTGCAGACCACATCGCACGACACGCCATGCACGTCGCCGCGTTGTGAAATGGTCATTTTGGTTTGGGTCACGGCGCGGGTACCGTTGATCTCGGCCGTATGCCCCCCAAGGAAATGCAGGATCGATACGCCCTTTTTCCAGCCCTCTTTGTTCATCGCGATGAATTCATCAGCGGTGCCTTGCGTCCATGTAGCCATCATCCGCCCATCGTCGTGCCAGACCGTGCGGAATTTGTCCCACATGCCCGCATCACGCCAAATGGCCCAATTGTCGATAAGCTGCCTAAGTTCGAGGCGGTCCAATAGATCCTGATCCACGTTCGTTCCTTTGTCTTAGAAGGGTGTATTGCGCCCGCCACGTTCAACCGTGAGCCAGCGTGTTTGTGTAAATGCGTCAATCGATGCCTTGCCGCCGTGCCGCCCCATGCCGCTGTTTTTTACGCCACCAAAGGGGATCGTTGGTTCGTCATAGATCGTCGCATCATTGACGTGGGCCATGCCGAATTCGATCTGGCGGGCCACACGCAATCCGCGTGCTTCGTCGCGGGTGATAACGGATGCGGACAGCCCGTAGTCGCAATTGTTGGCAAGCGACAGCGCTTCTGCTTCGTTTTCAAAGAACATGATGTTGGCGACCGGGCCAAAGGTTTCTTCGTGAAACATCGCCATATCCGGCGTCACACCCGTGATGACGGTCGGGTTGAAATACAGCCCGTCGCGCGTACCACCATGATGCAGCGTCGCGCCATCCGAAATCGCCTGGGCAAGGCGTGCTTCAACGGCCTCGACTTGCTTTTGGTTTATGATTGGTCCGATCTGGTTGTCCATCTGCGTCGGATCACCGACCTTGAGTTCTTTGGTCGCGGCAATGAAACGAGACATGAATTCGTCTTCCAGCTTCCTGTCGACAAGGATTTTTTCGGTCGACATGCAGATCTGTCCTTGGTGAAAGAACGCGCCAAAGCGCGCTGTGCGGATCGCGCGGTCCATGTCCGCGTCATCCAGCACAATCAAGGAATCCTTGCCACCAAGTTCTACACAGGCCTTTTTCAAAAGCCCCCCCGCCGTCATGGCGATATGTTTTCCCACAGCCGTGGAGCCAGTGAAGCTGATCGCCTTGACCAACGGATTGACCACCAGTTCATCGCCGACTTCGGACACGCGATCGCGCGAACAAGTCACGACGTTAAGCACACCCGCGGGTACGCCCGCCTCTTCGAACACTTCGGCGAGCATCAACCCACCGGTGACAGGCGTTTCCTCGGACGGCTTCAGAACCACGCAGTTGCCCATGGCAATCGCGACACCGATCCCGCGGCTTGAGAGCAAAAGCGGTACGTTCCACGGCGAAATTACGGACACAACGCCCAACGGCGTGCGTTCCACCATGCTCAGCTTGCCGTGTTCGGACGGCAGGGTTTCCCCCATCGGCGAATAGGCAGCGGCGGCGGCGGCGCGATAGACTGTCGGCGCGTAGTTGATCTCGAACATGCTTTTGCGAACCCAGCCGCCACACTCAGATGTCAGCGCCTTGATAAAGTCGTCCTTGCGACGCTCCAAAACTTCGGCCACCCGGTTCATCAGCACAGCACGCTTGTCAAAGGCCATCGCGGCCCATGCGGGCTGTGCGGCGGCGGCAGCGGCAATCGCGGCGGCGGCGTCCACCCGACCCGCATCCGGAACACTGCTCCAGACTTTGCCAGTCGCGGGATTGTGCACATCAAAGGTCTTGCCGTCCTGGGCAGCGACCCAGCGCCCCCCCATAGACATGCCCTTGGCAACATAGCCAGCTGCGTAATCAGCGTTCGTACTGGTCGCATCAAATGACATTTCAAAAGTCCTCACTGTCTAGTTTTGCAGTCCCCAAGGCCCTCACTACGACGGCTTTGCGGTAACGGTTTTTATGGACTTATCGACGGCGTCTTTGCCGACAAACAGACGGGCATAATCAAGCGTGGCATGCGAATGTTCGCGCATCACCATTTCGGCGCGCATCGCGTCGCCGCACGAAATCGCTTCGTAAATGATGGTGTGCTGGGCGTGGCCAATGGACATACGCATGAATTCGCCTGCAAGACGATCAAGGTCGGGCACAACCGCGCCGAGTTCCGCCATAGGCAGGTGGCGGATCCGGTCATACACCTTCGGGATATAATCGTTGCCGCACAGGTCCATCACAGTTTCATGAAACAGCGTGTTTACAGCCTGATAGTCTTCGATGTCCTGAACTGTGGCACTGCCTTTTTTGGTGATCGCGCCAGACACGCTCAGCGAATAGACGAACGCTTTGCGCGCCTCCTCGGACATGCCGTGCATCGCCATGTGGCCCGCTGCAGACCCTTCAAGCACGCCGCGCAGCTGAATAATCTTTTCGATGTCTTCCAGCTTGACGCTGCAAACAGCGTACCCACGGCCCGGCAATTTTTCGATTAGGCCGGTCATCTCAAGGCGCGCAAGCGCGAACTTGGCAGGCGTGCGTGACACGCCGAGCATCTGCGACACGCTTACTTCAGAGATCTTTTCTCCCGCGACAATCGCCCCCTCCATGATCATTTTACGTAGATCCGAAAGAACTTTCTGCTCTGCTTCTGCCAAGATATTCTCCCTGAAATTCTAGCGGCCTAGACCGTTAATCTCGGGCCACCAAGGGGGCACCAATCCATTTAGCCTAGAGGCAATAATGGATTCGATCAAGATAAATGAATCCATAATGATGCAACTCTAGCGAAAATGACCCCATTGACCTCAAGTATGAATCCATTGCAGGATAAATATCAAAAGGGGGAGTCATGAGAAGTTTTTCTTACCGGACCGGCGCGTCACGGATTTCGTTTGGTCGCGGAGCGTTCGAACAGGTTCCTCAAGTCGTTGAGGATTGCGGCGCAATCCGGGCCTTGGTTTTATCCACGGAATTTCAACAGCCTATGGCAGAAACCGCTGTCGGCTATTTAGGTGGTGCAGCAGCAGGCATGTTTTCAGGCGCAGTGATGCACACGCCCACAGATGTGACCGACACAGCGGTAGCCTATTGCGAATCCATTGGCGCTGACAGCATCGTTTCCGTGGGCGGAGGGTCGACCACGGGGCTGGGCAAGGCGTTGGCCCATCGCACAGGATTTCCCCATATCGTTGTGCCGACAACCTATGCAGGCTCTGAGGTGACGGATATCTTGGGGCAAACAGAAGACGGCCTCAAGACCACTATAAGGGCGGGCAGCATTCTGCCTACGGCCGTGATCTATGACCCGACATTGACCGATGGTTTGCCTCTGAAGATGAGCATCGTCAGCGGGTTAAATGCAATGGCCCACGCGGCAGAGGCGCTTTATGCCCAAGACCGCAATCCGGTTTCATCGATGTTGGCGGTTGAAGGGTTTGGTGCGATGAAAACCGGCCTTGGCCTGATTGTTGAAGATGAAAGGTCCATAGAGGGGCGCGACGCCGCCCTTTATGGGGCGTGGCTGTGTGGCACCGTTTTGGGCCAAGTCGGCATGGCGCTACACCACAAGATTTGCCACACGCTGGGCGGATCCTTCAACATGCCCCACGCCGAAACTCACGCCGTGATGTTGCCGCATACCATTGGGTTCAATGCGAAAAGTGTGCCTGATTTGCTGGCCCCGATCGGCGACATTTTCGGGAAATCCCCGGGGGTTGGGCTGTTTGGTTTTGCCAAGGAGCTTGGCTCGCCAACATCGTTGAAAGAGCTGGGTTTGAAAGAACAGGATCTGGATCGCGCCGCAGAGATTGCGGCAGCCAATCCATATTGGAACCCACGACCTATCGACCAAAGCGGCCTACGGGCGATGTTACAAAACGCATTTGATGGCGCTATGCCACCGGATCCAAACATTTAAAATCTGACCAGAAAGGCGCGTTGATATGGATGACCACGAGGCAGGATATTTCACCGAAGATAACTCGGTAGACGTTGTTGTTGCCCGCAACAAGAACACTAAAGACCCGCGCCTCAAAGAGGTAATGGAAGTGATCGTGCGCAAATTGCACGAAGCGGTCAAAGAAATCGAGCCAAGCGAGGATGAGTGGCTGGAAGCGATCATGTTTTTAACCCGGACGGGCCAGATTTGCGATGATTATCGGCAAGAATTCATCCTTTTGTCCGATATCCTTGGCGTGTCGATGTTATCTGACGCGATCCAAAGCCGCCGTCCATCTGGTGCGACCGAAAACACGGTCCTCGGCCCATTCCATGTGGGTGATGCCCCCGAACTTGAAATGGGATCGGATATTTGCCTTGATGAGAAGGGTGAGCCGATGTTCGTGCATGGCTATGTGCGGGATATTCATGGCAAGCCGTTGGCCGGGGCCAAGATCGATGTCTGGCAAGCCAATGACGAAGGGTTCTACGACGTTCAGCAACGCGGTGTTCAGCCAGATTTCAACCTGCGCGGCGTCTTTAGAACCTGCGCGGATGGCCGGTATTGGTTCAAAGCGATTAAACCAAAGTTTTACCCGATCCCCGACGATGGGCCTGTAGGCCAGTTGCTGGGCAAACTGGGTCGACACCCCTTCCGTCCTGCGCATTTCCACTACTTGATCACGCTGGACGGCTATCAAAAGCTAACAACGCACATCTTTGACCCTGATGATCAATATATCAATTCAGACGCTGTGTTCGGAGTGAAAGAAAGCCTGATGGCTGAATTCAAGCCCATAGATGATGCGGAACAAGCCGCCAAACATGGCTTCGACGGGTCGAAATTCTACGACGTGGAATATGACTTCGTGCTCGCCCAAAAGGCATAAAACCTAACAATTTTGGAGAGACCAATGGCAGAATTATTGTTCATTCCCGGAAGCCTGCGCGAACAGTCCGCGTCCAAAGCCCTGACCCAGGCGCTGGTCAGCCGCCTGAGCGGGGCATGCGGCACATCCATTGCCGAAATCGGACACCTGCCGCATTTCAATTCCGACATCCCCCCGACGGGGCGATTGAGGTGTTCCTAAAAAAGATTGCGGATGCCGATGGCGTGGTCATTGTCACACCAGAGTACAACTATAGTGTCCCGGGCGTTCTGAAAAACGCAATCGACTGGGCGTCCCGCCCTGCCATGAACTCGGTCTTCAAAGGCAAGCCGGTTTTCACAATCTCTATTTCCGCAGGCGCCCTTGGCGGCGTCCGCGCCCAATCCCATTTAAAGTATATCCTGAACGGGATGCTTGCAGAGGTCTACACGACCCCGGAGGTGGCCGTGCCCCATGCCGTTGCGGCAGTTAAGGACAGAGCTTTTGCAAATGCAGCAACGTTGGATTTTGCGTTGGAGAGCCTGAACAAATTTTTGGCACATCTGGCTGGTTGAGTAGTCTTAAATCGAACGCGACTTGCCATAGCTTGAAGAAGGTGGTTCACGGTGAAAGAAACTTGTGCGTAACATAAACCGCCCCATTTCCATTTATCGCTTTCAGTGTCTGCTACGCGATCAAAACATATCGTGCTTCTCGGTTTGTTGGCCTGAGCCCTATCAATTTCACATAAATCCTAGAGTGACTGGTTAAGAAAACAGTAGTTGATCGGATGTGGCTTGATTTTCCCTAACCACATTCATAACCTATCTCAAACTTCGGGAATTGAATAAATGCTATTCCCACTGTTGGGTGATCTCAATCGGTGCAAAAGCCAAGCGAATAAGGAACGCATTCGCTGCGTCTAACCAAATCGGCTTCTGGATAAATCGTTCGAATGAAGCGTCGCGCTGTGGCTTCCAGTGCCCCATTCGACCACACGAGATAAATCCTCGTGACAAGTACACGGTTAACTTAGGTAAACGTTGCGGAAGCAATGACCGCTTCGATAAAATTGGCTGCAACGCAACTTGAAATCTGCTGCGCGTGCACAATCATGCTGCGTCAGCTAACTGCGAAAAACGAATGACGGCAACGTCCGCAGAGCTGCCTCTCGATTTATTGATAATGAAGGTCCGCTCTGGTCAACCGGCGGCCAGTTGCGATTCAGCCACCCTGCCCCGCCAGAAACTCCGCTAGCACAGGACTGGCCGCGCCCTTCGCGGAGCTGAGCAGCTCCGAGCCCGCGAGCGTCGCTTTAGACAGGCGCACGAGCCCGCCGGTTTCCTCAATGCGGTAGCAGCGGCGGTTTTGCCGCCCCCGCCTGTAGTGGGTCGCAGTGACGATCTGGCAGGTGCTGCCATCGGTGAGCGTCACAGGGGCCGCGAGCCTGATCTTGTCGCCTTCCTCGTAGTCCGGGATCGCAGCCCAGTCCCGGCAACGCTGGCGCCAGGCATGGGCGTAGCTGTCCGGGTCTTTCAGGTCGGAGAGGAGCTCGATCAGCCCAAGGGAGCACGAACTCGTTCGGGCCAGCGCTTTCCTCCATGTCCTTGTAGCCCCAGCAGCCGTCATCGTATCGGGTGAGGAAGACAGCCCCGAACGTGATGGAGCCATCCGCATCGGTCACATAGGTTGCGTCTTCGACAGCGGTGCCGTCGAGATTGGTGACCCTTGCCGCCGCATACCAGGTGGAGCCAACCTTGCAGGCCTTGACCAGTTCGGTCTTGCGCGTGTCGCCCTCGAAGGTGCAAAGCCGCGTGATTTCCGCCTTCTCATCCGCGTAGGATTTGACGCGACGGTCGGTGTAGAACAGCCAACCCATTAGGCCGCCCTCCGATCGTCGATCTCCATCAGCACATCAAGCGGCACGCGGTAGGGTTGCATCGCGTCAAAATCTTCGCAATTGCCGCAGTTCTGCACGATCGCGAAGGTGTCGCAGGCATCCTTGAGGATGACCCGGAAGGTGCCGCCCAGGCCCGAGGGCACTTCGTAGGTCCCGCCGATCAGATAGTCCGAGGCCCGGCGCACGAAGACGCGGATGCTGTGGCCATCGGTGGCGAGCCGGATCGCCCCCCGCCCCCGGTCGATCAGCACCTGCACGTCATCCAGGATGTCGGTGTAGAACTGGCCGGTCAGATCGCGAAACGCCATGCGGCGCTGCGCCATCCAGTCGGTATCCCGAAACGGGTTCATACCGTCGGCGAAGGCGAAGGAGGGATCGGCCTGTTCGGTGGTGACGATACAGGTGGTCGTGCCATCGATGCCGTTCGAGCGCAGATGCACACCATTGCCGACGATGAGGATCAGGGCCGGCCTGTCCACGGGCCCGTTCCAGTTGGGCAGGAAGGTTTTGCAGGCGCGCGCATGTGCGATTTGCGCCGCGACCGCCGACGCAGAGAACTTGAGAATAGCCATGGGGATGTCTTTCAGTTGGGTGTGGGAGGGTCGACCCGCGCGGGTGGTATGGTCCACGCGCGGGTCGCGTGATGGCTCAGGCCGCTTGCGCGACCTCGCTTTCAGGCTCGGGGGTTCCCGCAGCGGGCTCCGCCTCATCACAGGCGACACCGGCGGTCTGCATCATGGGCGGGCACCAGGCGGCCACGGCAGCGCGCTGCGCGTCCGTGAGGGTGGCGAAGGGCTCGGCGAAGAGCTTGTCACAAAAGGCGACGATCTCCTTCTTGCTCGACGAGGCCAGCGTCACCGCCTCCTGGGCCAGACCCAGATCCTCGCCGAGGATCTTCAAGAGCCAGGCCTTCTTGAAGCGGTTGAACAGCGCCGCGTTCGGCGTCCAATGCGCGCGAATGTCGGGCATGATCTCGATCTCGAAGTCATGCATCAGGCTGTCACGCTGCCGGTCCCGCGCGAAACAAGACTGTGTGGTGCTGGCGGTGGCATAGGCCACGAGCTTAGCTTTCTCGTCTGCCTCCAGCGCGCGAAACGCCGCGAACTGATCGGCGGGCGCGCGGGTGGCACCGAGCTTGTCGACCATGTCGATGTAGGTGGTCAGTGAAACGGACCTGCCGGCACCCGAAGGGTCAGGGTCGGCCGTTCCGTTCCGCGTCACCCGCGGCAGGTGCACGAAGGCGATGACATCGGTGACGGGTCTGATATCGATGAACGGCGTGCCTCGTGCGACCGCAAGAGTGGCCAAAGGTCGCTTCCTGGACAACATCTTCGTCGAACGGCTCTGGCGATCCTTGAAGTATGAATGCGTCTATCTGCACGCTTGGGAAACCGGATCAGAGGCAAAAGCTGGCGTGAGGAAATGGATGGAGTTCTACAACCAAAAGCGCCCGCATTCTGCCCTTGGCGGGCGACCACCTGCCGTGGTCTATTGGCAGCAAAATGAAACCACCAACTCCGATCAGCAGGTGCAAAGAGTAGCTTAACTTACGCCAGATCCTGTCCAACAAATGGGGAGTAGCTCAGTTATTGAATGGAGAAGACGTGGTACCGCGCAATGGGTAAATTCAGTTGAACAGGTGACAGCACTGCTTGCCACCCGACCATAGCCCCCAAAACGAGCATGTACGGTTTCTATCGGCTCCCGCCTGATCTATTCTGCGGTGCCGCGATTGGGGACGGATTGGCACCGGAATTGTGAGATTTTCCACTATGGCCGAGAGTGGAAAATCTCACACCACTAGCCGTCAAACAATCTCCAAGGCGTTCAAAATCTCTGGCAGCGTGGTCGTGAAATCAGCAGCGTTTGCCGCAAGAGCGATGGAAATATCATACTCGGCTCCAGACGCGGTGTCGGTGTAGGAGATGGTTATTCCACTGGCAGTCAATGCTACGCTCGACGCGTCGAACTCTACGCCGCCAACATTGTAGAACCGTAGGGCGTCACCTTCCCTAGCATCAAAATCGGTTACGGATGTATCGGTTGATGTGCGGGTGAACTCGAACACATCTGCGCCAGCTCCACCTGTCAGCACGTCGGTTCCAATACCTCCAAAGATGGTGTCGTTGCCGTTGCCACCGGAGATGTCTTCGTTGGCATCCGAGCCCCAGATCACGTCATTGCCTTCACCACCGTCGATGGACATGGCGACGCCAGAAAGACTGTAATCTGGGCTGGTCAAGTCGATGATATCATCGCCGCCCATGCCTCGGATTTCTTCGATGTTGGCGAAACGCGCGGCGCTTTCGTTGCCCACGTAGTCTTCGGTCAAAGCAACTGAGCTGTGGAAGCCGGAATAGGCGTCATGCAAGAAGAAAGCATCGCCTTCGCCACTGAGTTCGACAATATCAGCATCCGCGCCGCCATCGGTCACGGCTTCGATGCGTACCAGTCCTTCGAGGTTGACCCGCGCCTGTGTGCCTACTTGGGTATCGGAGCTGACATTGAAGGCGACATAGCCAGATGTGTGATAGGACGAGCCTGAAAGGAGGATCACATCATTTCCAGCTAGTCCTCGAAGAAGGTCCGAGCCAGATGACGAGGTTATTTGGTCATTGCCTGATCCACTAATTGCGTAGTCATCGCCTTCGCCACCGTCGAGGGTGTCGTTGCCCTCTTCGCCATCAAGGACATCGTTTCCGCTGCCACCTGTGATGCTGTCATTGCCTTCGCCACCGTTCAGATTGTCGTTGCCGCCGTTGCCATGGATCACAAGGTCTTCGGTGATACCATTAGCGAATGAAAATATGTCATCACCTTCGCCACCCAGCATGGTGAAGGCTTCGCCATTTGCTTGGGCAAAAACGGTTGATGTGTCGCGTCCAATGACGCGGAAGCCATCCGTGCCCCAAGTATGAAAGCTCAGCTCTTCATCGGAGGCGGCGTCATAAGAAGCGAGTGAGATCAAGCGTAATGTGATCAATGCCGCCGTTGCCGTTGTAGTAGGTTCGATTAGTGTTTGTTGGATCAAGGATAAGCGTAACGGCATCGTCACCCTGCCCGCTTGTCAACGATTGAAGCCACTCAAAGCCCTCGAAGGATGTTCCATCAGCAAGAGAAATCAGTGCATCGGAGGCGGCGTCATAAGTGAAGTCCAGCGCTCCCGCAAAATCGCGGCGATTGATAGAGAGCGCATCAAAGCCACTGCCGCCAATAAGAGTATCGGGGCCGTCATCGTAATCGGAACTGATATAGTCATCGCCTTCACCGCCATCGAGGGTGTCGTTGCCCTCTTCGCCATCAAGGACATCGTTTCCGCTGCCACCTGTGATGCTGTCATTGCCTTCGCCACCGTTCAGATTGTCGTTGCCGCCGTTGCCATGGATCACAAGGTCTTCGGTGATACCATTAGCGAATGAAAATATGTCATCACCTTCGCCACCCAGCATGGTGAAGGCTTCGCCATTTGCTTGGGCAAAAACGGTTGATGTGTCGCGTCCAATGACGCGGAAGCCATCCGTGCCCCAAGTATGAAAGCTCAGCTCTTCATTGAAGCGAGTGAGATCAAGCGTAATGTGATCAATGCCGCCGTTGCCGTTGTAGTAGGTTCGATTAGTGTTTGTTGGATCAAGGATAAGCGTAACGGCATCGTCACCCTGCCCGCTTGTCAACGATTGAAGCCACTCAAAGCCCTCGAAGGATGTTCCATCAGCAAGAGAAATCAGTGCATCGGAGGCGGCGTCATAAGTGAAGTCCAGCGCTCCCGCAAAATCGCGGCGATTGATAGAGAGCGCATCAAAGCCACTGCCGCCAATAAGAGTATCGGGGCCGTCATCGTAATCGGAACTGATATAGTCATCGCCTTCACCGCCATCGAGGGTGTCATTGCCTTCTTCACCATCAAGGACATCGTTTCCGCTGCCACCTGTGATGCTGTCATTGCCTTCGCCACCGTTCAGATTGTCGTTGCCGCCGTTGCCATGGATCACAAGGTCTTCGGTGATACCATTAGCGAATGAAAATATGTCATCACCTTCGCCACCCAGCATGGTGAAGGCTTCGCCATTTGCTTGGGCAAAAACGGTTGATGTGTCGCGTCCAATGACGCGGAAACCGTTCGGGCCCCAAGTATGAAAGCTCAGCTCTTCATTGAAGCGAGTGAGATCAAGCGTAATGTGATCAATGCCGCCGTTGCCGTTGTAGTAGGTTCGATTAGTGTTTGTTGGATCAAGGATAAGCGTAACGGCATCGTCACCCTGCCCGCTTGTCAACGATTGAAGCCACTCAAAGCCCTCGAAGGATGTTCCATCAGCAAGAGAAATCAGTGCATCGGAGGCGGCGTCATAAGTGAAGTCCAGAGCTCCCGCAAAATCGCGGCGATTGATAGAGAGCGCATCAAAGCCACTGCCGCCAATAAGAGTATCGGGGCCGTCATCGTAATCGGAACTGATATAGTCATCGCCTTCACCGCCATCGAGGGTGTCATTGCCTTCTTCACCATCAAGGACATCGTTTCCGCTGCCACCTGTGATGCTGTCATTGCCTTCGCCACCGTTCAGATTGTCGTTGCCGCCGTTGCCATGGATCACAAGGTCTTCGGTGATACCATTAGCGAATGAAAATATGTCATCACCTTCGCCACCCAGCATGGTGAAGGCTTCGCCATTTGCTTGGGCAAAAACGGTTGATGTGTCGCGTCCAATGACGCGGAAGCCATCCGTGCCCCAAGTGATAAAAGACAGGCCTTCGTTGAACCGTGTGAGATCAAGCGTGACGTGATCAATACCGCCACCACCGAAAAAGGATGTTTGGTTCCCTTCATCATCGTCAAGGATCAAGTAGGCATTGTCGTCCCCATCTCCGCTTGAGTAACTGCTGCCGTTACTGCTTGTGGCGACGTATGTGTATGGACTCGTTGGTACTTGTTCTAATGTGACCGTTTCAAGCAAGCCTTCGACAATAATTTGACTTGCGGCGGTTGTTATAAACTGCGGAATATAGTCGCCAACAACGGATTGAGCTAGTGAACTAAGCGCAGGAACACCAACACTGCTTGCTAGCTGCTCTAGAAGGCTGTCTTCAATACCCCAAGCATAAGACACACCCTCAGCGACTAAATCTGTGGTTAGAGACAAAAGCTCTCTGTTGGCAGCTTGATGAAAGCGACCATCGGCTGTTAGCAGATGAAGTTGTCTGAATGCCTGAATGCTAAATTCGCTTTGACCAATGAAGGATGATCCAAACACCGTGTCTGCGAAGCTTTCTAAAAATGAGACATTACCGTCGAAATTGGCATCACGAAAATCATAACCGCTAATAAGCGCGACAAACTCACCTTGCCCTGGGCCGACTTGAGAGCCTTCAAACAGCGCATGGCCAATGACTTGGTTACCAGTGTAATCGTGAATATCAATGAGAGTGTAAGGATTGGGCATAAATGATCACTCAGTAAATATCTTGCTGTGAATGACTTTTGCAGAGATGGTGGCTCTTGTCACGGACAAGATGAGCGCGCTTACACACAGAGTGTCAACTCGACCAGATCACCCGAATAACCTCAATTCCCATACAAGCGGCATCAATGATGAATTTGTTTTTGGGCGGGTTCAAAACCCACGGCACGAAATAGCAGCTCCGCCGCCTCACATCCGCATGATTGAGCGGTCTCAAATATTTTATATGTACCCCGTTTTCCATCCAGCTCACTATCCCCTTCCTGCGCCACGGCTGGCGCATCCACGTAGACCGCCTTGACCCAAAACACGCCAAACATGACGACGATGGAGAGAACGGCCAGTGCGAGTGCTTCAAGCTTTGTCATGGCAGCAGCTTAACCGCCCTGCCGTCGATCACCTGAGAGAAAACAGCAAAAACCCCTGCCCTTCCTGTGGGTAAGTTACCGCAAGCCCGCTTGGGGCAGATTGCAATCGCCCTGCCGCTGAACATGAGCGGCCACGGTGACACCTTCAGCCTGAATGCAAGCCTGTACGATCTCAAAGAGATTGGACGCGGTTGGATTGCCTGCGGCGCTCAAGGTGCGCATGAGGTTCTTGTCCACCTTGCCAGTACGCTCAGCCAGCTCTTTGAACCCCATGGTGGCGTTGACGAACTGACGTAGCAAAAGCCGCCCCTCGTTCAGCTCACCACTGAGCAGCGAATTGAGTGCGTCTTCCAGCATTTCCGCCCCAAACTCGGGATTTTCATCGACCATGGCTTTCATGGCGGCTTTGTATGATGTGGTTGGCATTATCCTTTCCTTTCTGTTGTGGTTTCATCCTGATAATCACGCCAAAGCTGTTTGGCTTTTGCGATGTCATCGCTCTGGCGGCGCTTTGTGCCGCCATGAAGCAGGATCACAAGCCTATCGCCCTCTTGGCCTAGGTAAATCCTAATCCCTGCCCCGAATGTGAGCCTGATTTCGAAAACACCGTCACCAACGGATTTGAGGCTTCCAGTGTTGCCTTCTTCCAATCGGCCTAACGCAACTGTCACCCGTTTTCTGGCCTGCCTGTTGATCTTGGAAAGCCACTTGATAAATGGCTGCTTCCCTTCTGGCGTTGTGTAAACTTCAATCTCAATCATATAGGTAGCGGTATCATATACGATACTCAAAAAGCAAGAACTATCTAACCCCTGTGCCTACCCCAATCATTGGGTAGAAAGTCCAACCTGCTCTTCTGAGCTGACTGGAACCTGACGAAAAGGGCTCCCGCTGTTTGTTGTGTTGGAAGGTGGTTCCTATTTTCCCCTGCTTCGTATGAGCCTGCTTTCGCTTGAGTGTCGTTCCGTCACACATGGTTCTGCCGGAATACCCCCTTGCGGGGTTGTAGGCATGGTTCTGTGTGATGGATCGTAAACGTCGAAAGTTGGCGGGAGCTGGTGAAAATCCCCCTGCTTTGGTGAGTGCGGAAGCACTCTTTCTTTCTTTTGCTCGTCTGGTCGCCTGCGGCCTAAGATCAGCTTGTTGCATGGGTCAGAATATGGGCGCAGTCGCCCCTTTCCCCAAGTGACTATGCGGCTCGCTTGAAGACCGCACGACCAAGGCGGGTCATGCGGTTGAGTGATTTTGTGGCGATCTGGTTTTCTGTGACTTGGCGGTTCATTTCCCTGGCGTTCAGCTCTGGGCCGATGACGAACTTGCGGCGCCCGATTTGGGCTTCGACGAGGGCGCGATCATTGTACCCCGTCGCTGCCTGCCACGCCATTCGGCCATGCTCGGCGATATGCTCCATGTGAGCGTCGCGCCCATCTCTCAGGCCGAGGACGGCGGTGACCGTTGCATTAATTTTGGCTGGTCGCATAGATGCCGGGGAATGGCGTGCGTTTACGCGAAGATTTCGACCACCTAGCCCGTTGGCATCAATTGCACGCCAACCCTCTTGGATATTCCTTTGGAATACCCAAGAGAGCAGCGAGTAGCGCCCTTTCTCACCAACACGAATGTGGGTCTCGTCCACATACCGGTTGACGCTTGCACGGCGCAGGTGTTTCTCGGTCCGCTTCGCCAGCTCAAGACCAAGCTTCTGGACCCAGCGAGCGGCACACAGTCGATCAACCAACAGTCATTGCACGCTGAGCCAGCAGGTCAGCCACATCCTGATAAGAACGCAGTTTTGCGCGGCATAACCAACCTCAAAAGCCGTTGGATGGACCAAGCGAACAGATTAATGCAACAGTTCCGGCAATATCAAACCCAGATCATATCGTCAGTGATTTGCGCCAGCGTGGTGTTCGCAAATGTGATCTGCACCCCCTGGTCATCAAACACCAGATTTGCACCGACCTGGGTCATCTCTGCGCGCGCCGCAGCTGCGTCGACAAACCCAAAACCGTTCAGTTCAATGTAATCCCAAGCCTCCAGATCGGCCACGAAATTGGCACCGTCGTGGCTGGCGTCAAACACAAAAACATCCGCGAACTGGCCGCCCGCCATCAGATCACCGCCCGGGCCGCCCTCGATCCGGTCATCTACACCCTGATTGCGCATCCAGGACTTGAGTTGCGCTGCGGTTTCTGCGGCGAATTGCGGGCTTTGGGAAAACCCTAGGACGACGTCGGCGCGGCTCATGCCATTTGCCAAATCACCTGTCCAGCGCGCCAGGCCAGCGGCATCTGGGTCGTCGTTGTTCAGCACGTTTTGATACAACAGCCGCACAAAGGCCTCGTCCGTTGAATTCGCCGGGAAGGCAGCGAGGAACTCCGGCGAGCCGACAAACCCCTCGGCCACCTCGGTCAACGTCCGCTCCCCCGTTGCCAGCCGTTCAACCCAGTTGGTCTGGCCAGTGACATCGGGATCTCGATCCAGTGTCGACCGGAACAGCCGGTACACATCGTCGCTCCAATTGGTGGTGACGTTCATAAATGCATAAGCGTTGGCCGCATCGGTTGTGCTTTGGATGAATTGCGGGCTGTTCATCAGGCCAATCACCGCGTCTGCCCGGTTGGAATCGGCAACCGCTGTCCAGCGGGCAAGGCCCATGGCATCGGGGTTGTCGGTATCCAGCACGTTTTTGTAAAGTGCGCGCACAAAGGTCTCAGACGAGGTGCCATCCGGAAAGGTGTTCTGGAACTCTTGTGAGGCCACGAACCCCTGGGTGACTTCCTGCAACGTGCGCACACCCGTCGCGATCCGCCCGGTCCAGTTTACATGACCAATTGCATCGGGATCGCGGTCAAACGTGGCCTTGTAGAGCCGGAAAATCTGGTTGGCAAAACTGGCCCCATAATATGCGGCGGCGGCGCCGTCGCCAAACAGGATATCTTCGCCATTGCGGCCATAAATCCGATCGCTCCCGCCACCGCCGGTGATGGTGTCATTGGCAGCCAACCCTTCGATAAGCTCGGGGTTGGCAGTGCCCACCAAAAGATCCGCCGCCGGGGTGCCGCGCAGATCAACACGTTCCGCAATCGCGGTGGTTTGGGCGGAAGTCACGGATTCAAGCGTACCCCCGTCATCCGTATAGGTCGCCCTGACAGAAATCCGCGCGCCGACATCATCCGCAGTCAGCGCATAGGTCTCTGCAGTGGCCCCCGGAATGGCGGTGCCATCGCGCAGCCACTGATAGTTCAACGCGCCCAAGCCATCGGCATCAGCGATGGTAGAGGTGGCTTTTAGTTCCGCATTCTCTTCGGTGAAGCCGTTGATCGAAATCGCGCCCGTGGGCGGGTCATTCACATCATTCACCGCAAGTGACAGCGCCACACTCGCATCAGGTGTTGTCCCGACAGTGGTGTCGTCAACGGTGACAGACACATCGAACTGGCTCTGGGTCATATTATCAAGTGCCGTGCCCGCTTTGAGGAATAGCTCCGTACCGTCAATTTCAAACAGCGCCGCGTCAGCCCCCGCCAGCCCCAGATCATTGGTGCCAAGCCCATCATCGACAACCGAAATATCCGCGATCTTTATGCGGGTTGTCGTGTCGGTGTTTTCATCAATGTCGGTCACAGCGTTGACCAGCGCCACAGCGGTGGGGGACGCGTTCACTTGGTTCACCGCAAGTGACAGCGCCACACTCGCATCAGGCGTTGCCCCAACAGTGGTGTCATCCACGGTGACAGACACATCGAACTGGCTCTGGGTCATATTATCAAGCGCAGTGCCCGCTTTGAGGAATAGCTCCGTACCGTCAATTTCAAACAGCGCCGCGTCAGCCCCCGCCAGCCCCAGATCATTGGTGCCAAGCCCATCATCGGCAACCGAAATATCCGCGATCTTTATGCGGGTTGTCGTGTCGGTGTTTTCATCAATATCGGTCACAGCGTTGACCAGCACCACATTGCTGGGGGGCGTATTGATCGTCGCTGCAAGCTCCGCATAGGTCAGTGTCGTGTCTGTAAACTGAATGAATTCGACATCATCGTTGATCACATCTACGCCGTCTGTGGATGTCACAATCAGCGCATTTGTCCCTTGCGCCAAAGTGACATCGCCGCTGGCAACACCAAGCACAGCCGTATCAGTGCCATCGCCGCCAGAGACCAGATCATCGCCGACACCGCCCTCCAACAAGTCATCGCCAGCACCGCCTTCAAGCGTGTCGTTGCCTTCTTCGCCTCTTAAAGTGTCATTGCCCACGAAACCTCCGTCAAAACGGTCAACGCCCAAATCGCCGGCAAGCAAGTCGTTTCCGCTCCCACCGGTCAGACTGTCATCGCCGTCACCACCATAGAGGCTGTCAGCATCTGCGCCGCCATCCAGACGATCATCGCCTTCGTCACCCGAAAGACTGTCCTGCCCCGATCCGCCGGAAATACTGTCGCCGTCGCCATTGCCTCTGAGCCAGTCGTTCCCTCCGTCGCCCTCCATCGTGTCGTCACCGTCAGCGCCATAACCCCGGTCATCGCCTTCGCCGCCGATCATGGAATCGTCGCCTTCATCGCCGCGCAGGCTGTCGTTGCCTTCGCCGCCATCCAGCGTGTCATTGCCACCGCGGCCTTCCAGCGTGTCGTCACCGCCGAGGCCGATCAGCATATTGGCACCCGAGTTGCCGATGCCGGAATTATCACCATCGGTCCCCGTGCCGTTCAAATCGGCGCTCGATCCCCCCAACGAGAAATTCTCGATCTCTGCGGTGAAATTGCGCAAATCCAAATCAAACGCAGCTTGAACAGTGTCATTGCCTTCTCCAGCATTTTCCACCACGATATCAGCCGGTTCGCTCAGAATGAAAACGTCATCCCCAAGTCCGCCTACCATGGAATCGACACCGGCCATGCCATCCAAAATGTCGTTGCCTTCGCCGCCTTCCAGCGTGTCGTTGACGCCACCGCCACCGAGATAATCATTTCCGCCGAGGCCCCGCAGGGTCAAAGCGATGGTGCTATCGGTCGGTGCACGGCTCTCGTAAATGACGTTGTCCAGATCGTTTCCGATGCCGGTGTGCGCCAAAGCCCCGCGCAAAACCAGATTTTCGACATTCTGGCCCAACGTCAGGCTCTCGATCCATTGAACAACCGTATCCGAACCCTCGTCCGCCTGTTCAACCACAACATCGCCAGCTTCAGTCACGACATAGGTATCGTCGCCGGGGCCACCAACCATGCTGTCATCGCCGGCATCGCCAATCAGGCCGTCGTCGCCCTCCCCCCAAGAAGGGTGTCGTCGTCGTTCCCACCCTGCAATTGGTCATTGCCCGCGCGACCATCCAGCGTATCTTCGCCGCCCAGACCCAATAACATGTCGTCGCCTGCGGTTCCGTTGACCGTGTTCCCTGTGCTGTCCGCCGAAGACACAATCTGTCCACGGATTTCACCACCGCCGAAGCTCGTTGTATGCACATTGAAATAAAGCGGCATGTCGGTGCCCGGCGCGGTCGTGCCAAACGCCGTCGCAAAGGGATCAATCCCATCGCCGCTGTCCCACTTGCCAAATATCAACCACGAGCCATCGGAATTCATGCGCGCGCTAAGGTCGTTATCGCCCAGAAAGTTGAACACAACGCCACCGTTTACGCCGCGTGCGCCATCGTGGATATGGGCAACTGTCACATCATCTGTGGTGTCCGCCGTCGCGCGATCTGTAAAGCCCGGCAGCAAGGTGCCAAAATCCAACCCGGAGATATTCAGAGAATAGGTCAGTTCACCTGTCGTGGGGTTGAAAACCCCGTAGCCGGTGCCAATTGCCGGGCTTCCGGTGCCAGCCCCGGCATTTGCCTGCGCACCATTCAGTTCAAACTGATAGACCCGCTCCTCCGGTGTCGGCGCCATCGCCATAACTTCGGCATAGGTCAGCGTCTGGTCGGAAAATTGAAAATTTTCCACGTCATTCATAACGGTATCAACGCCGTCCTCTGTTGACGTCACGATCAGCGCATTTGTCCCCATAGCCACAGTGATATCGGTACTCGCCGCAGAAAAAATCGCCGTATCAGTGTCGTCGCCACCTGACAACGCATCGTTCCCCGCGCGGCCAAACAAAGTGTCGTCGCCGGCCATCCCGAACAATTGGTTGTCCCCGGCGTTGCCGAAAACATTATTGGCCTGCGCGTTGCCGGTGCCATCAATAGCAAGGGTGTCTGCGACGCTACCGCTTGGTCCGGTAAGGATCAGACGCTCGAGATGATCGCCCAAAGTGTAGGTGATCGCCGAAAACACAACGTCGTTGTCACCTTCTGCGTCATTTTCGCTGACAACATCACCTGCGGATTCCACGTAATATATGTCGTTTTCGGTGCCACCAACCATAGTGTCATCGCCCGCGCCGCCGTTAAGAACGTCCGCGCCCGCGTTGCCAATCAACGAGTCGCTGTCCGCCCCGCCATCGAGGCTGTCATTGCCTTGCGCGCCCTCAATCGTGTCCTCGCCACCCAGACCCAACAAGGTGTCATTGCCCGCCGTGCCGGTGATTGTATTTGCCGTGTCATCTGCCGAAGACACAATCTGTCCCCGGATTTCACCACCGCCGAAGCTCGTTGTATGCACATTGAAATAAAGCGGCATGTCGGTGCCCGGCGCGGTCGTGCCAAACGCCGTCGCAAAGGGATCAATCCCATCGCTGCTGTCCCAGATACCGCTCATCGTCCAGGAGCCATCGGCATTCAGGACTGCACTCAGGTCCGCATCGTTCAAAAAGCCAAAGGCCACGCCGCCGTTCACACCACGTGCGCCATTGTGGATATGCGCGTTGGTCACATCATCCGTGGTGTCCGCCGTCGCACGGTCCGGAAAGCCGGGCAGCAGGCTGCCAAAATCCAGCTCGGTGACGCTTAAACTATAGGTCAGACTGCCGGTGTCGGTGTCAAACACACCAAAGCCGGTGCCGGTGGCGGTCGACCCCGTCGCGGTTGTCACTTGGCCGCTGTCCAACGAAAATTGGTAAACAATCTGCATAATATCCCCCCCAGGAATAATTTAACGATTTCAATCCGTTCTTTGGGGAATGAAATTGTTTAAATTCAATCTGAACGCCAGAGCAGCAGCGTATCGCAACACTGTCTTGATGCCCGTTGAATCAGTCAAGTAAATTCAAACCTTTGCTGGGACCGGTGCTGCCCTCGATGGAGCCGTTTTCATGTGCGACGCCCTTGTTATTGCGCGTCGGCGTCACACCGTTACTTGGCGTAGAGAACCCGAAACGACCGGAGGGAAGGGACCATCACTCAACGAGGGGTAGGAGTATGAACACACCTCCACACAAGATGAAGGGAACCGCCCGACACAACTGACAAAAGCGCAACATCTTCAACGGCTTCACCCTGCAGGTGCGTAACTCGGGAGGGCGTCCGGGGTAGCGTATCGGGGTCTGCCCCCAACGGTTTTGCCAGGACAGATCATGCGCTCAGAGTATCGCGCAAGGGCGCTTTAGCCGTCAAATAGCGCATGAACCGCCGCACAGTATTGATCCAAATTGCGTCCAATAATTTTGCATTATCGGACATTATTTAAAATACACATCACCTTGGCAAAGTCGTTTTGATTTCATGGGTGGATTCGGCCAAAATAGGGTTTTCACCCTCAGAATTATTATTCACCTGTCGGGCAGGTCTCTTGCTCAACCTGTGGGCTCGCCACGTTCCAGTGTAGGCCGCACGCCTTGACCGCCCGACTGCCGCAGCAATTGCGCAGCACACCGTAACAAGGAATACGGGCGGTCACTGGCAACACGGCGCCGGGGACAAAGTAGCCCCGAAGAGAACACACAGGATCACCGGATGCCGCCCCCATCGCGCCAGCCAGAACGCCCTCTGCCCTGGCGGTCTCGTCTCACGGAACCTGTCCGCTCTCAAACTGCAAATCCGCCACGGGCCGCCAAGGGGGGTGTCTCGCGCGCGAGACACCGGGATTGCTCTTAAGTCTCCGCCGCGGCGCCAATCCGGATCAGAAGCTCCTCAAGCACTGCCTCATCCGTGATCTCAAGCCCGGACAAATCCAGCGTGACCCGCTTGCCGCGTGCCTTCGCGCTCAACCTTAGACCACCCTGCCCTTCCCAATTGGCCGTCAATACGTCCGGTCTTCGCACCGATCGCTCCTCTGCGAAAACACCTTTACGTTCAATAAACGCGCCCAACAGCGCGGTCTCCTCAGAGGCATCAGCGAATTTCTCACCCCGGTCGGTCAACACCGCGGTCAACTCCCCGCCCCTGCCCTCTTTCAAGGCCTGAGCCAGACGCGCGCCCAACCGTTCGCCGATGGCCTCCGGATAGTCCAGATAGGGCGCGAGCTGTTGATGGATCAGCGTAAAGTTCCTGATCTTGTAACGCCGGTTGCGGCTGGAGTTGGCGAATAGGATCTGGATGGCATCGTCGACGGTTTCCACCACACCGTGTTCGACCGCAAGACAGCAAATCCGCCCACGTTCATAGAAGCTCACATCCTGACGGATTTCGTTTTCCTCGACCATGGCCACCATCGCATCAACCGTCTCGGGCCGATCGGTGACCAGCGCCTTGACAGTGGCAAAGCGGTCCTCGCCGGTCTCGGACCGCAACTCGCGCAAGGCGCTTAGCCGTCGGAACCCGCTCACCAGACGGTAAGTGTCCGGATCCTTGTCCGACACCGTGACCTCGATTGGGGTCTGCTGACCACGGGCGCGCAGGCTGTCCTTCAGCTCGTGCCAAGCCTCGCCATCGCGATCCAGATACCGTCTGTCGCGCGTATAGGCATGATCGTCGATCCGGTCGAGATTGATCTGAACGATGACAAGCCCGGCGGTTTGTGCCGAGCGCCAAGCTTCGGCATCGCCCTTGAACATGTCCCGGTCTTTGCGTAGCCGCAGGATCTCTCCCTCGAGCGAGCGCGCTGCGCCACCCGCGACCTGCGCAATCGGGGGCGTCTTGCCGCCGATACCGCCACGCCTGTCGGCCGCAGTTTTTTCCGCAACGGAACGGAGCGTTGAAACCGCGTCCTTGTCGATACTGCCCAGTCTTTTGCGTGTCATTCAGCAGCCTCCTTGCGCTCTGCTTCGATCCGGTCGCGTTCCCAGCACCCGATCAAAAGTCTCTTGAATTCGTGATAACACCGGTCGAATGTCTCGCGGCCGCGACGATACGTGTCGCGGTTGAAATCCGTGTGGCTGGCCTCATAAATGCCGGACACACGTTCCCCCGCCTGGCCAACAAGTGCGGTGAACTCCTGCCGATAATTGGCGACGAAATCGTCGAGATAGACCTGGATGACATTGGCAAGCTCCGATTGCTGAGCGTCGTCGTAGCGCGTCAACAGGACCTGCACCGCATCCCAGGAAAACTTCGGGGCATCCTCGTGCAACCGTGCCATGCTGTCTTCGATACTAACGAAAGTGGTGTAAAGCATGTCAAAGAAGCGGCCGGTGGAGTCGAACTCGATGAAGCTTGCACCGACTGGAATCAGAAGAATATCCGCCGCAGAGAGCGCGTTGATCGTCAGATAGCCAAGCGCGGGCGGCGTGTCGATAATGATGATGTCATAATCGGACAGCAGGTTTTGAACCTCCAGGAAAGCGCGCAGCGCATCCCAGAACTGCCAGCTTCTGTGGGTCTGCATCCAAACAGGCACTTGGAACTCCGCCCAATACAGGTTGAGCTGCGCTGGCAGGATGTCGATCGTGGGCCAGTGCGTTCCGAATATCACGTCATCTGCCGTCACCGCGGCGGCCTCGCGGATTTCCTCGTCAAGTTCTTCAGAGGTCAGGTCCTCGATACCCATCGTCATGGCTGCGTGACGGGCGCGGTGCCAGGCGAGGATAGAATAGGCGGTCTGCCCCTCATCCTCAGCCAGGGAGCCAAACATCGTGCTCATCGACGCCTGACTGTCGAGATCAATGACAAGCACGCGGTAGCCATCCAACGCCGAGGCCATCGCCAAATGCGCCCCGGTGGTGGTTTTTGCCACCCCTCCCTTGAAGTTGCAAACCGAGACAACCTTGGCGGGCCGGTCCTTGGGCCGGTATGGGCGATAACCTTTGCCTTGCTGTCCCTCGGCCTCCAGGAAGGCCCGTATCTGGTTGACCTCATTCAAGGTAAAGGTCTTGGCACTGCCGGCCTTTTCGAACTCTCCTTGGGGCAGATCCGGGTTAGCCTTAAGAACCCGCCGCAGATGTTGTGCCGACACTGGCAACATGAAAGTGGTAATCTCCCAAATGCCGAAGCGTCGCAGGATTTTTGCCCCATCAGGTTTGTAGCCTCGTCTGGCAAGATCATCTCTGGCCCGCATACAGATCTCGGCTGCGACGGTGAACCGTTCGGTCGTGACCCGGTCCGGCACATCGTTTAGCGCATCCCTCGGATCAATAGGTTGCAGTGATATAGAGGGGTTGGGGCTGCTCATGTGTCATTGCCTCGAATGTTCGTGCTTTCTCTGCTTACGCGCGTTTGTGCGAACTCCAGAGCTCGTGGATATCATAAGAGAATTATTTTCCGGTGTCACGCGTGCGAGACACCCTTCCCAGATCTAAATTTCAAAGAAAACAGACAGCAAAACCTTTGTATTATTTAGGAACTCTTAAAATCTTTCCGTTTGAATTGAGTGTTATCTTTCAATCACTTGCCGGTTGCTATCGCCCCAAGATCAGGATGAAATCGACCCGTCTTCGGGATGGGATCGACCCAGATACGGTCGCAAACCAACCCTTTTACGTGCACAAGTCGACCCGTTTGCGTGCAGGCTTTATTTCTGGCCGCCGCGTAGGAAACAGAGTCAAAACCTGTTGTAAACTGCGGCTCTCGGCCCATTTTTGCCTCGTCTGGGGGTGGGTTGCCTTCGAAACAGACCCGTTTACGTGCACTCCCTTGTGCGAAACCTACCCAGATACGTGCGGCCGTCCGGGATGGCAGGGAAAATATCTACCCGTGGCGATTGACAGTCGGGTTGGTTTTCCGGTCGTATGGCCAAAACAATAATGTGAGTCGCGCAGTGACGCAGTTCCGCACAGTCACCGAACGGGAAAGTCTTCGCAAGCACGTGGCTGCAATCCATGTCGGCGGCAAGCTGACCTTGTTGCAGCGTAAGCTTAGCAACTGCTTGTTGCTCCATGCTTATGATGAGCTGTTGACCAAGAATACGCATCGGATCGACGCCGAAACACTTTGCGCTTTGTCGGGCTATACGTCACGGGATCGCGATACACTCAAGGCGGCGCTACGGGCCCTGGCTGAGACCACTGCGGAATGGAACATGCTGGGTGACAACGGCGAGGAGGAATGGGGCGTTTCCTCGTTGATTTCCTATGCGAAGCTGGCGGGCGGGGTCTGCGAATATGCCTACTCCGCGCCGCTGGCGGCCAAGCTCTTTGATCCCAGCGTGTTTTCAATGATCAACATGCGCATTCAGCGTAACTTCACCTCGGGGCATGCGCTGGCGCTCTATGAGAACTGCTTTCGCTTTGTGCGCACAGGGAGCACCGGTTGGTGGGAGCTTGATGTCTTTCGTCGCCTGATGGGCGTGCATGACATGGTGTACTACGATGATTACTCGAAATTGAACGCCAAGATCATCAAGCCGTCTGTCAAAGAGGTGAACGCCGTTTCCGACATCTCGCTGGTGGCCGAGGTTCGCCGCGAGAGCCGCCGGGCGAAATACATCCGGTTTCTAATTTCGCGTAATGGTCAGGAAACGCTGTTTGACTTCGGCGATGACGATGCTGTTCGCAAGTCGGACGCCTTTCGGCGGTTGGTTCAAAACGGAATTGCAGAGCGGCTTGCTCAGCGTTGGATTGCCGAACACGGCGAGGCCTATGTGGCCGAGAAAATGGATTTTGTCGAAGCCGAGCGTCGCCGGGGCAGGGTGCGCAAGACCCCGACTGGGTATCTCGCGGCGGCGATCAAGGGCGACTTCAAACAGACGGCTCCGGCGCCAGTAAAATCTACGCCAGTGGTTGCGGAACCGAGTGAGGAAGAGATTGCCGAAATCGAGCGCACCGCCGAGAAGGCACGCTTTGCCGCTTGGCGGCAGACCTGCCTCGAACTGATCGACGCCAGCCTCGAGAAACGGTCTCCAGCCAGTCGAAAAGCGGTGCGGGTTCGGTTCGAACGTCAGCTGGAGGACGATTTCGAACTCGGCCAGTTCCGGCGGTACGGCTGGCACGCACGGGCGGTGTTTTCCAAGGTGCGTGACTTCTGGTCCGATTTGATCCCGGAAGGTCTGCCAGAGCAATCGGATTGATGCGTCTCGCGTGCGAGACAACGCCGCCACTGTGCTGCGGTGATCAGTCATCACAGAGATCTTGCGTGGGCATAGTCAGGTTAGTTTCATTGAGTGAATGCTAAAGCTCGTTTCTGGCGATAGGCCAAGGCGGAACAATGTGGCCGTTTCGTCGTGCTCGATTGGCCCCCGGGGTGGACCGCCACGCGTCGGCCATCTGGTATTTGACGCGGTGCCATCGACGGGCTTCTGGATCGGCGCGGCATTGATCCTCGGGGGTGCTTCGGTTCTGCGGATGGGAAAATGGGCAGTCGGACCGAAGCGATGGAGCTATGGGTGGTGAAATTGTCAGCTGACAATTTTTCCATTTGCCCGCACAGCACGCCGACGCAATCCGGGAAAACCCGGACCAAGCTAACCCAAATCAGGCAAAATTGTCAGCTGACAATTTTCGAAGCTGACACCCGAAAACCATCGCTCGAAGATTAAGAGAACCGGTTTCCGCCCGTCGGACCAAACCCCGCAGATAAGCGCCAGGATTCTTGATCTGGCCAATTTTTTCTAGCATGCAAAGCATTATGGTCGCGGTCATGTTCGGCCCCAATCGTTGCAGGGCAAAATCATAAATCGGACGTTCGATCCCGATCATCGAATGAAGTTGATTGGACACCGAAATCAATCCTGACCAATCGGACGTGGCTTTGGGGAAATAGCAGGCGTATTCTTTGCAATTCTCCAGCACATCCCCCAGCGACACTGTCTGGGATTTCGGTCCTGTGCGGTCCGGATCTGTAGACGTCTTTCTTACTATATTCTTCTTATTTGTACCCTGTATGTGCCGCTCATTTTCGATGTGGCTGCCGCTCATTTTTTCTGAAACGGGGGGTGTTGTTATCGGGGTCTTTAACAGAGATTCCAATTTGGTCAGCAGCGCTTGCAGCGTTTGGATGTTGGTTTTACGGCGCAGAACCAGACGGGCGGTTTCCAACCATTCGTGGTTCTGTGTCACGTCAGCTTCGTTCAGCAACTGTGCGCGGACAAATGCCAGACGGTCACGCAAGGCTGCGACTTGGCGTTGGCGTTCACGGGCGCTGTCGGCGGCATTGACAAGGTCCTGTGCCGCGCGGGCAAGGGGGCTAAGGTCAAACCCGAAGGCCAAACCGTAACGCCGCGCGAACCGCTTGCGATTGGGGCTGTCTTGCCGGGCGACTAGTCCGGTTTGGACCAACACAGCCAGATGACGGCGCAAGGTACTTTCGGGCATGCCATTCAGCCGTTTGGACAGCGTGGCATTGGACGGAAAGACAACCGCGCAGCCGGGACCGCAGGGCAGGATGCGATCCGGGTAGAAGGTGAGGAGGGCGCGCAACACGGACAGGGTGCGATGATTCACACCCACATCCTCCGCCGCTTCGGTCAGGGCGGCGAGTAGCGCCCATTTATCTGTCGGTTGAACAGCCGTCTCCGGCTGCCCCACAGCGATCTGGGACATTCTTTTCATGTAAAACATCACGAAAGACAAAAAAAAGCCGTCCGCCGAATAGGCAGAGTTGACAGAGTCAGGGCAGGGAGGGTATCTCAAGAGTGCGAGAAATGAGAGGCTCTCCGGGATTTGTCCTGGGGGGCTTTTCTTTTATCTGGTGGTCGTGCTCCTTTGTCTGCTCGGTTGCTCTCAGTCTTCCGACCGCGTTTTAAGCCAGCGGTCGTAAAGGTCTTGTATCAGGGTGTCCGCTTCGGCGTTGATCCAGTTGGAAAAACCGGGCGCGTCGGCGGCAGGAATGGTGACGGTCACGCCGCTTTCGGTGCGCTTGACCTTGGCCAGGGGGATGCCATTGGCGCTGGTGATCTTGCGCGCCGGTGGGGCAGGGGGCCTGGCCGCTTTGGGGGGCGGTGCGCCGGTGGCCCAGGCAAGCACCTGTTCGAAACGCGCATCCGATGTCGGCACTGGGACCAGCGCGGGCAACCGGGCCTCGACCCGGTCACGCATTTCGGGGGCGTCCATTGCGGCCACGAGTTTCATCCAGCGTTCCCGCCCGATCCCAGGGGCCGAGCCGATGTGCACCAGAAAATCGACGGAAAAGGCGCGGCCGACCTTGAGCATGCGGCTGACCATTGGCAGATCCATCGACAGGGCCGCCGCAATGGTTTGGCGGTCATAGTCCAACGCATCAAGCTGGGCGGCGAAACTGGCCTTTTCGATAAAGGACAGATCCTGACGGGCGGTGTTTTCCTGACCCTGTGCCAGCACAAGGGCGTGATCGTCCAACTGGCGGACCATCGCCTTGACCGGGAGGCCAAGGTCACGCAGGGCAAGCACCCGGCGGCGGCCATAAACGATGTCATATTGGCCGGGCGCGCCATCACGCGGGCGCACCAGCACCGGCACCTGTTGGCCATAGATGCGCAGCGATTCCTTTAACGCTTCGTCGGCCTGGGTGTCATTGCCAAGTCGATCCACCACACCCGCCTGATGAATGTGGTGGGGATCAATGTCCTGAACCGCGTTTTCCTGAAGTTTCGAAAGCGAGCTTTGCAGCGCGCCAACTGCCCCGCGCGGGGCAAGGCCACCGCCGCTGTTGCGGCGCTGTGATGGGGTGTTGTCAGTCGTCAGGATACCCTTGCGTGCCATCAACCCCGTCCCCATGCCTGTTGCATCAGACTTTCGATTTCGTCGTTGACCGCGTTCAGAGATTCGACCGCACGGTCATAGGTTGACCGGTGAAATGCGTTTCGCTCGACCTCATAAACGGTTTGCTGGGTCAGCCCGGCATCAGAAATCGCTGTGGATTTCAGCATGGACGCGACCATGACCTCTTTGTCGAAAAGCTGGCGCAGGAAGGCCACAACCTGTTGCTGGGGGCCATCCGACGGCTCGTATCGGTTGATGAGAAACCGCAGGAAATCGAATTCCATGCGGGCGCCGGCATTGGACACCACATCAAGGAGGTCCGCGCTCATTTGAAGGAATTGCGACATGGAGGCCACGTCGAGCATATTGGGCACAACCGTGATCAGAACCCCGGTCGACGCACAAAGGGCCGACATGGTGAGATAGCCAAGTTGGGGGGGGCAGTCGAAAATGATCACGTCATAATCGGCCTCGACCTCCTGTAGGGCGGTGGCCATGCGGGCAAAAAACGGCGGTTGCAGGTTGTTGCGCAGCGCTGTCGGGGTTTCGTGTTCGAATTCCTGAAGGATCAGCCCCCCAGGCGCGAGGTCGAGACCTGTAAAAAACGTCTTCTGGATGATCGACGAGAAGGGCAGGGGGTCTTCGTAGCGGATGGCATCGTAGATCGACCCGGAATGCAGAAAATCAACCTCTGGCTGATAGCCGAACAACGTGGTCAGCGAAGCCTGAGGGTCGATGTCGACCGCCAAAACGCGATAGCCCTTGAGGGCAAAGCGTTGCGCGGCATGGATGGCGCTTGTGGTTTTGCCAGAGCCGCCTTTGAAGTTCAGGAACGACAGCACCTGAACCTTGTCACCGGGACGACGCCCGCGCAGATAGGTGCCTTGGGTCTTGGCCGTATCGTCCAAAACCGCACGGATGCCGTTCAGATCGGCCATGGAATAATGCCGCCGCCCGCCAGATGTAGTGTGTACATCCGCAATCCGCCCGTCAAAGTGCAACTTGCGCAGGAAACTGGTCGATATGCCCAGAAGTTCCGCGGCTTCGCCCGCACTGAACAACCGCAATTCTTTGCGCGCATCGGGTGCGAAGCTTTTGAGCATATGATGCTCTAATGCCGCCGCCAAATTTTCCGCATTCTCGCGAATACGGGAATTGATATGGATCTGTTGTGATCCGATCATCTGCTTTGCCTCGCTCGGTAACGGTATTTTCCGCCATCGCGTTATTTACCGTTTCTTTAAGCAAGTGCAGGGGCCGTTGGCAAGAAAATCTTGCAAAGCGACGGAAATTGGTTGGGAGGGCATATTCTGTGGATGTTGAAGCGGGATCTGAAGGTTCGACTGTAAGTAATTGAAGTAATTCGAAAATATCCGGGGTTGTGGCGGCGATTTGGTGGGAAGGCACCGAGGCGGGGCAGGGGGGTTATGCTGCGGCTTGTGGTGATTGATCGCGGACATAAGATGCGAATGCGCCGTTGCGCGCGATCAGTGCATCATATGTGCCGCTTTCCGCGATGCTGCCATCCTGAAGAAACAGGATAAGATCGGCATTGCGCACAGTGCTGAGACGGTGGGCGACGACAATGCGGGTGGCGCCCAGGGCCTCGATATTCGCCGAGACCTTGGCCTGAAGCTGGTTGTCCAGGGCGCTGGTGGCTTCGTCCAGCAACAGGATCTTGGGATGGCCAAGGATGGCGCGGGCCAGCAGAATGCGCTGAACCTGACCGCCGGAAAAGGCGGTGTCGCCTTCGGTCACGACGGTTTGCAGCCCCATCGGCATGTCACGGATTTCATCGGCGATGCCGGCGGCCTCCGCCGCCTTCCAGACCGCGCGTTCGTCGGCCTTGTGTGCCCCGATGATGTTTTCGAACAAGGTGCCGGCAAACAGACGGCCATTCTGGCGCACGAAACCGATCTGGCGGCGCACCTGTGCAAGATCCAGCCCGCCAAGATCCTTGTCATCAAACAGCACCGCGCCGTTATCGGGACGATCAAAGCCGACCATCAGGCTGAGCAGGGTGGATTTACCGCTCCCAGAGGGGCCAACAAGGGCCACGAAAGAGCCGGGATTGACCCGAAACGACACCGACCGCAGGATTTGGCGCTGATCGTCATGTTGAAAGGTCAGGTTGGAAATCTCGACCGCGCCGCTCAGATCGCCGGGATCTTTGGTGTGCGGAGGGGTTTCGGGGGCATTGTCCAACAAGGGTTTGGCCCGTTTCAGCTGGGGGCGGACCATCACCAACTGATTGGCACTGCGGGCCAGCATGACGGCCGCCATCAAGAAGCCCTGAAACGTGGTGACGAAGATAATGAATCCGCCGGTGGACAGCCCCGTGTCCGGCCCCAGTGAAAAGCCGATGATGGCAAAGACCGCCGCCACTGCAAAAATCTGAAATCCCGACAGGAATGCCTCGAACATATTGCCGATCTGCCGGGTGCGGAACGACCGCGCCCGCATTTCGGCGGAACTGCCGGCCCAACGGGCAAAGGCGCGGCGTTCCGCGCCGGCGGCCCGCAGGCTGGCGATGTTGGAAATCATTTCCTGGGTGAAAGAGATCACATTGGCGTTCATCTTTTCGCCTTCGTAGATCGCGCGTTCCTGACGAAACCCGGTCAGAATGCCCGCCGTCACCGCAAGGACAAGCATGCCAAAGGCCACCGCGCCGGCAATCGGGCTGTACCACAGCAAAAGCGCAATGCCCGCCAGCCCGGATGCGCCGGAAATGACGAAATCCAGAACCGCCCCCATGATGGAACGGCGAATGCCGTCCACCGCCGCGACCCGAAGGGCAAGATCCGGCGCGCTCATCGAGCGGGTGAGGGCCACGGGCAGGCGCATCATCCGGTCCATCATCCCGCCGTTCAGCCGTTCGGCCACGCGCCCATCCATCCGCAACCGCAACAAACCCGAAGCCGATGTCATCAAGGTCGCAGCGATCTGGGCGACGACAAGGCCGATGCCGATCAGAATGGCCGGGCCTTGCGCGCCCGTCGGAATATAGGTGGAGACCAGAACACCGGTGGCCAGCGGCACCAACAGCGCCAGCAGTGCCGCCGCAAAAGAGGCGACGATCAGCGTGCCAAGGTCAATTTTGCTCATGGCAAAGGCGGTGATCATCACATCGCGCACCGACAGCGGGCGGTTGGCCAGCGGCAGCGCAACGATCCGGGCCTCGGGCAAGAGCGTTTGGGCCAGCCGCGCGGTGATCCGACGTGGGCGCGCGCCCCTGATAAACAGGCGATAGCGGCCCAGAGCATCGGTTTTGACAACACCGGGACGGCCGTCTTCGCGGCGGGTGACAACCATCGGCCCTGTGTCCCGGTGCCACCAGTTTTCTGCGAGGGAAATCGTGCGAATGCGCGCATCATGAAGTTCGCAGAACCGGTCAAAGTCGTCGAGATCGCGTTTGATCACCTGGGGATCGGGTTTTTCCCCGGCCAGACTTTGCCAGACAAAGCCGAAATCGCTGGCCTGCGGGGGCAGGCTGATGTTGTCGGTCAGAATGCGTTGGAACCGTTCGACACCGCCAGAGAGATCTGCGGCGACCTTGTCTTCGCGGCGGGCGATCCTGTCGGCTTCTGTTTTGTCCTGACGGGCGACAAACCGGGTCACGGTGTCCAGCACCAACGAGGTAAACGCCTGGGGCACCTGAACCCAGGCAAAGCCGCCCATCGGTGATTTGGCCAGCACATCCGCCGTGGTCATGGCGGTCAGCGTTTGGTCCGCATCTATTGAAATCCATGTGCGATGGGTCAACGGCAGGAAACCGCGCCCCTCCAGCGGGCGCATGTCCATATAATCGACACCGCGCAGCGCATGGGTGGCGATCCACACCATGCCGTGGGCCGCGGTCAGCGACAGGTCGGGTTCGGTGCTGAGTTCGGCTCCCGCATGCAGCGGGGCCATGGCCGGGCGTTGATGGGCCAACCGTGCAAGGCCGGTCGACAGCGCCTCGCACCAGGTTTCGACGGCCCCGATCCAATCCTGCGACCGCACGGCTTCGGCCAGCATGATTTTGCGCAGGACTGTTTGGTCGCGTGCGACAAGGACGATTTGCCCGAATTGCGTGGCGGGGGCCACCACAAGCGATCCGGCAGTGATGTCGTGCAAGAAGATGCGCCGCCCGCCGACCACCGCGTAGACGTCACAATGTCCGCTTTCCAGAATGGCCGCGTTTTTTTCGCCGCGCGGTTGGTATTGGTCGCCGGTGTGAAGAACGGTAAGCCCGGTTTGTTTGACCGTCTGGTTCATCTCAGCTTCCTACCATTTTTGAATACATGCCACCCCGGCGCAGCAATGTGCGGTGATTGCCGCTTTCGACGATGCGGCCCGCCTCCATCACATGGATGACGTCACAGCTGGCGATGCTGCCCAAACGGTGCGAGATTATGACCGTTGCACAGCCACGGCGGCGCAGGGCGTCCAGCACCCGAAGTTCGGTGGTCGGGTCCAGCGCGCTGGTGGCTTCGTCGAGCACCAGAATGCGGGGGTTTCCGACCAAGGCGCGTGCAATTCCAAGACGTTGACGTTCCCCACCGCTCATATTGCCGCCATTTTCCGACAGCCGGGCCAGATAGCCGCCGGCGCGGGCGGTGATTACATCGTGGATACAGGCGTCCTGAGCGGCGGCGATCACCTGTTCTTCGGGCATGGTGTCGTCCCAAAGCGTGATATTGTCCTGAACCGTGTCGCCGAACAGATCGACGGTTTGGCCGACATAGGCCACCTGGCCATGGGTACGGGCGGTGCCGTCGGCGTCAAGCGGTTGGCCATAGATGTCGATGTGGCCGCTTTCGGGGGTGGCAAGACCGACCAGCACCCGCCCGAGGCTGGATTTCCCGCTGCCGCTGCCGCCGACAAGGGCGATGCGTTGGCTTTCGCCCAGCGACAGGGACACGTCCTGAACCGCGGCTACGCTGCCGGCCTCGTAGCGAAAGGTGATATTGCACGCCCGCAGTGGCAACAGGGGGCCATCGGCGGGCTTGGGCGTGGTATGTGCAGCGTCCTTCAGGGATTGCGGCAGGTCTGATGCGGGCGCAACCGGGGACTTGGCCGTTGCAGCGGGCGTATCCACAGATGTGTTCGACGGTGCGGGTGCCGCCGCCCCGTTGTGGTTCATCGCATCCGCCAAACGTTCGGTGATGCCGCGCACCGATTGCAATTGTGCGCCGGCATCGACCAGCCCGACCACCGGGCTGGAAAAGCTGGACATCAGGGCGCGGGCCGAGATCAGAAGACCGATGGACAAGGCGCCCTCCATGATCCGCAGGCCACCCACCACCAGCACGCCAATCCCGGCAAGCGCCAAAATCAGGGCCGCTGCTTCGCTGACCCAGAGGTTGGCCCGGCCGGTTGTCTGTTCGCCGACCAACACGCGGGCCTGTGCGGCCTGCCAGCGTTTGTGAAACAGGCCCTCGCTGCCGGCGGCGCGGAAATCGTCGCGCATCGACAACCCCTGAAGCGTGAGACCCTGAAGGCGGGAGTTATCGTTTTGCGCCCGGCGGTTGGCATCCTGCAACAGCCGCGACGCCACGAAAAGCAACACAACCGCCAGCACCGCGCCACCAAAGACGATCGAGGCCAGCATTGGATCAATCAGCAACAGCGCCACGCCATAGCCGATGATCGGCACAATCCCGACCAGAGCGACGGCCAGACCGCTGGACACCACGCTGGACATTTGTTCGGCTTGGGTGATCCGGTTGGTGATGTCGCCGGAATATCGCTGGGCAAAGAAATCCAGCGGCAAACGCATCACCGTCCACAAATACCGCAGCGACATGGATGCCGACAGCGAGGTTTCCATACGGGCCAGCACGTTCTTTTGCGCATAGGTCAAAAGCGCCGTCAAACACCCCGCTGCGATCAATCCGATCAGTAGCGGCATGAGCCAGCGGCTTTCGCCGCCAATCAGGATGTCGTCGGTAAAGATGCGATAGCTGCCCATCACGGCCAGCCCCGGCACCAAAAGCGCGATCCCGGCGATGATGGCATAGATCAGGCCGATCCGGGCCTCGCCCAGGGTGCGCAGGACGATGCCGGCCAAGCTGGGCCGATGTCCGCCGGGGCGAAAGTCAGGACCGGGGCGCAGACGAAGGGCGACACCGGTAAAGCAGCGGTCGAATTCCGCAAGGGTTACACGGCGCGGCCCGGTGGCGGGATCGTTGATCCATGCGCCAGAGCGGGTGATCCGTTCCAGCACTACAAAGTGGTTGAAATTCCAAAACAAAATCATCGGCAGATCGGCGCTTGGCAGGTCTTCGATGTCCTGTTTCAATCCCTGCGCTTCCAATCCATAGGACCGGGCCGCCGTCAGGATATTGGCGGAATTGGTGCCGTCGCGGTTGACCTGACAGCGATCGCGCAGTTCCTCCAGGCTGACCCAAAGCCCGAAACGGCCCAGCACCATCGCCAGACAGGCCGCGCCGCATTCGGCGGATTCCTGTTGCATGACGGTGGGCACGCGCGCGCGGGGCGCATGGCGTGGCAGATCGGTGGTGAAGTCGGCAATCGCTGCGGTGCTCATGATGTGAAATCACCGAACAGACGGCGCAAGGCCGGCATGACCAAGGCAATCAGGCGCTGTTCCTTGGTTATGATTTCGGCGCGCGCCATGCTTCCCGGACCGATGGATTGGTCCGGCCCTTCGGAGGAGGACCATTTATAGCCCGACACCGTATCGGGCGAGATCGTCAGTTCCGCGGTGGCGGCAAAAGGCGCGCCATTGGCCGACAGATCCTGCACCAGTTGTTTGTTCTTGAGATTGCGCATCATGCCCTCTTCGGTCGAGGCCACGGTGGCGACATCGGTGATTTCCCCAAGGATGAAACCGTATTCTTCGCGCTTCACGGTTGAGGGCACGATTTGAACCGGCATGCCGGGGCGCACCTTTTTGCCTTCGGACGAGGAAATATAGAGCGTGGCGACCAGCGGTATGTTGGTTTGGCCGTCGGCCACCTCGGATTGGGACACGCCGGGCAGGATCGACAACACCGATGTGCCCGGATCGACCAATTCGCCGACGTTCAATTTCTGCTCGACCACCATGCCGTCATAGGCGCTTTCGAGATAGGCCAAACGCTGGCGGCGTTCGCGCAGCGCCGAGACCTCGCGCCGGGCCTCTTCGATTGCGACCTCAAGCGACAGGATTTCGCGTTCCTGTTCGATCTGGCGGGTGTTGCTTTCATAGCCAAGCGAGGCCAGCGCGTTGGAATCCCGCAACAAGGCTTCTTTGGCTTCGTTCAGCCGGACCCGCGCATCCATCAGCGCCATTTTTGAGGTCAGCCCCTTGGCCGACAGGTTTTCATAGCCCTCAAGATTGCTTTGCAACCACACGACGTGCTGTTCGTCATATTCGACCATGCTTTCAAGTTCGGCGCGGCGTTGGGCGGTCATGCTGTCGTAATCGGTGCGGGTGCGGTTGTGGAACCCCACGATCCGTTTGTGGCGGTTGCGCAGATTGGCCATTTTGGCCTGGGCCTGTTCCAGTTGTTGGGTCAGATCGGGTTGTTCGATCTGTGCAACCTTTTGACCGCGCATGACAAAATCGCCGGGCGCGACAAACACCATACCCACACGGCCTGCTGTGGCCGCTTCGATGTCTTTCAAACCTTGTGCGGTGATCAGAATGCCCTGGGCCGCGACCTTGGACGGGACCGGGAGATGCAGGCTCAGCCCTATTCCGGCCACTGCCACCGCCACCGCCGCCGCGAGCATGATCCATTGCGGGGCCTTGACCACATGCACGCCAAGATCGACATTTTCAATCGCACTGCCACCGGCCTTGTCCAGGGCTGACTTTCGAAAGAGACCGGCGGTCGAGTTATTTGATGCGTTCATGGCCTGGGGTTCCGATTGGTTTCGCGCTGGGAAACAATCTTGCCTGAGATTGTGGATTAATCAGGGCAAGCCTTGGGCGGTTTAATGCAAACGGCGACCCAGCGGGGCCGCCGTAAACAAGAGTTTGGGGGGATTTAGCCCGCTGCGTATCAGAACCAGCTTGTGACCGAGTTCCAGGTGTCTTCGGCGGCATCGCCCACGGCATTGGCACCGGTTGTAACGCCATCGGCCACGGCATTGGCGCCGGTCGTGACGCCATCCGCCACGGCATTGGCGCCGGTTGTGACACCATCCGCCACGGCATTGCCCGCCGTTGTGGCCGCGTCGCCGATCGCTTCGATTGTGACCTCGCCGGCGCGGGCCATTGTGGTTACACCTTCGCCCAGCACGCCGGTGGCCTCGTTGAAATATTCCTCGGCATAGCCGATCACCCCGCGCTCTTTCAGTTCCATCGCGGTCAAAAGCGCAAGCTGGGCTTTGAGCACCTCGGATTTTTCACCGAAGGCTTCGGCCTTTTTGCCAAGCAGAGCGCCATCATCTTTGGTGATGTCGCTGAATTTGTCCATCAGATGTTCGGCGTGTTGATAGGCGCGCAATTGGGCTTGTTCGACCTTGGTCATTTCGACACCGACGAATTGTGCCTCAAAGTTAGCGCGCACTTCTTCGGCCTTTTGATGAAGGTTCCCAGCCATTTCTTCGGTTGCGGCCATGGATTTTTCGGGGTGCAATGCGGTGGCCTGGGCATAGATCGCGCGTTGGTCGACCATAGCCTGGGTCACATTGGCGGTGGCGGCTGTGACGTCTGCTTTGGCGTCTTCCAATGCTTTGGCATCTTCTGCGGACACAACCGGGCTGCTGCTTTTGCCGACATAGGGGCTGTTGTCGACATTTGTCTGTGCCACAGCAAGGCGTTCCTGGGCGGCGACCAGTTCGGCACTTGCGTCGTTCACATTGGCGTCGGCAATTGCGACCATTTTGTCTGCTGTCACGACGGCTGCTGAATATGACATGTCTTTCACCGCTTCGAATTTGGCTTCGAGACTGTCCGCAATCGCCCCTGCGGTTTGCATATGCAGGATATAGCCATCAATCACCGCCTTTTCCTCGGCGACAAATTCCTGAACGCCGTCCGATTGCATGACGGCGTGAAAGATGTCTTTGTCCCGATCCAGGCGCGCTTCTTCGGCGTCCTGTTTGGCATCCATGACGGCAAATGACCGCATGTCATCGAAAAGGTCCGGGTTTTCCTGACGAAGCGCTTCAATCCGTGCATTGGCTTCCTCGGTTGGACGATCGAGGAAAACCGGCGGTTCGCCGCTTTCCACGACTGCAAAAACCGTGTCGCGTACCTCACTTCCATCTGCGGCTTTCGCAATGCCGTCCACCACACGACCCACATCGCCAAAGGCGTTGTCTTTGACGACATCGTTGATCCTGCCGCTTTCAAACGCGCGGATATCTGCCATGGCTTGTTCAAAGGCGGCATCATCCGGGAAGTGCGCCCGAATGGCGGTTTCTTGTGCTTCGATTGTTGCGGCGGTGTCTTTCAGATCGGCTTCGCGGGTGGCCAGATCGTCGATTGTCGTGCTGACGGCTTCGTCAAATTTTTCAAGAACCTCAGCGTGTTGTTCGATCCGGTGTTCGGCCCATTCCTGTTCCTGGCGCATGGTTGTGACGTCATTTTTCAGGTCATTATGCCAGGTGTTGGTCAAAGCATTGTCCAAATCGGCCGCGCTGTCGAAATGTTGCAGTTGCGATTGAACGGCGGCGATTTCCGCCGGCGATCCAACGGTGCCGTATTTGTCTTCGAATTGGATGCTGACCGATCCACCAAGGCCCCCACCGGCAATCACCGCATCGACATCACCGCTGAGGCCAAGGGTCAAAGCGCCGTCTTTGTAGGTGGCTTCCTGGGAAAATGCCCCGCCGATGCTGCCGGAGGATGAAATCGAGGCTTCGCCGGTCATTGCAACCTGGGAGGCATCAATCGTGCCCGAGGTTTCTGCGGTGTAGTCGGCACCTGCCTTGGCATCAAATCCCCATTTGCCCCCTTCTTCGCCGACATAGGCCTCGCCTTCGGCGGCGGCGCCCATAAAACCTTCGACGCCGGCGCTGTTGTCCATTGTCACGCCATTGCCAAGCTCTGTCTGGCGGGCGATTTCCCATGCGACCGTAACGGAAATTTCGGCGGCAACTTCGGCACCAAGGCCGTTTTCGATCATGATTTCCGCGCCTGCGCCGATCGAGGCTTCGGTGGTGTTTGTCAGTGTTGCGCCACCGCCAAGCTCCATTTCGGTCATGATTTGCGCGCTCAGGCCAAATCCAACCGCCGCACCAGAGGAATCCGCGTTCCAGACGCCGGCGATCCCGGTGGTGTAAACGGATTTGATGCCATCGGCCTCTGCCTCGAACGAGGTGGACAGCTCGTAATCCGGTTTTTCTTCTTCCTCGGGCGCTGTCGGTGCGACATATGTCGGCTCTGTGTCCGGCAGGTCCGCCATCACGCTTGCGACCGTGGCGGTCACGTCGGGTTCCGGTGTGGGCGCCGGAACCTGGGTTGGTGCAGGGGTCGGTGCGGGGGTCGGTTCGGGCGTGACTTCGACCGGGGCACCGAACTTGCCGTAATATACGGGTTGCGCTTCTTCTGTTGCGGCCTCTGCGGCGGCTTCGTTGAACCGGTTGCGCTGGGCTGTGGAATAGCCGCGGCCGCGTCCCCCCACGACCTGTTCAAGCAAATGTTCTTCGATGCCGTTGTCGACAATTGGCTTGGCGGTGGCGGTATCAATTTTCTTTTGCTTGGTCATTTCGGGGAGGTCCATTTTTTGAAATAAATTTGGTGACGTTGACGATGGGTCACTCTTTCCGGTCAAATGCGGCGGGAATGGGGAGCAATCTGGAAAACTTCGGTCGAAAATCAACAATTTGAGGCGAATGCTGGGCGCTCGCGATGAGTTTGGCGTGCCTTGGGTTTCGCGCAAAAGCTGCGATGGCCCTTAAAAACAGGCGGCAAATTCGTTGAAAAACAAAAGGCGCCCCATGACGGAGCGCCTGATGAAGGCTCATTTTGATTTTGGATTGGAAACGGTGCCGTTATCGGAATGGCGGTGCGTACATTAACCCGCCCTCGGTCCAGAGCGCGTTCAGCCCCCGTTTGATGCCAATGGGCGACTCTGCGCCAAGATTGCGATCAAAGATTTCGCCGTAATTGCCGACCTGGGCAATCACCTTGGCGGGCCATCCGGCATCCAGCCCCAGCGTGCCAGCTTCGCTTTCTGCGCCGTTCAACAGCAGGGCGACGGCGGGATCATCGCTGGTGGACATATCGCCGACATTGGTGCTGGTGATGCCCAGTTCTTCGGCGTTGATCATGGCAAACAACGTCCATTCGACGATATTTGCCCATTCGGGATCGTCCTGGCGCACCGACGGGCCCAGCGGTTCCTTGGATATCAGCAAGGGCATGACATAGGCGGTGTCCGGGGCCGCCAAAGCGGTGCGAATGCCAAACAATTCCGATTGATCCGATGTCAGCACATCACAACGGCGGTTTTGAAACATCAGGATGGCAAGATCGGTTTCATCCATTGGCATCGGCTCAAAGGTCAGATCCCGCGCGGTCAGGATGGAATTGAGGTTCAGCTCATGCGTGGTGGCGGTTTTGAAGCAGATGCGTTTGCCGTCCAGATCATCAATCGTACGAATGCCCGCGTCGGAATGCACCAAGAACCCCTGGCCATCGAAATAGGTGATCCCGGTAAAGGCCAGATCCAGCGTGGTGTCGCGGGTATATGTCCATGTGGTGTTGCGGATCAAAACGTCAATTTCGCCATAGCGCAGGGCATCGAAGCGGTCCAGATTTGACAGTTCCACAAAATCGACCTTGCTGGCGTCGCCGAACACGGCGGCGGCGATGGCGCGGCACATGTCCACATCAAGCCCCTGACGGTCACCGTCTTGTCCGATCTCGGAAAACCCGATGGCCTTGCCCGACACGCCACAGGCGACTTCGCCCCGCAGCCGAACAGCATCCAGCGTTTCGCCCGCATGCGTGACCGATGGCATCAGGACAGGGGCCATCAAGGACAGCATCACCATCGAAATCAAATTCTTCACGTCTCTTCTCCCAGTCATGGACACCCGGGGCGCTTCCGTATCCCAGTGCGGCATATGTGATCGTGCGATGAATTCGAATGCAAGCGCTCTGCGCAGGGGTAACATATTCCGTGGTGGTATCGACACGTATTTCAATCGGCGCATTGCACCCGGCCATCCGCGCGCGGTTGATCGCGCTGCTGAAACCGCTGGTCCCATGCCGGGGAAGATAGGGATGGACCCGGGACATTTGTGGCAACCGGCAACACCTTGGCGCGGGCCTTGCGTTACAGGCGCTCGTAAGCGAACTCGATGAGTTTGCGGGTGCTTTGCGATACTTTCGTGTCGGAATGCACAAGCGTCAGGGTTGCCTTTTCCGTCAATCCGGTCAGCGAAATGTAGCGCACCGAAGGTATCGCAATGCAGCTCACGCTTTGGGGTACGATGGCCACCCCGGCGCCGGTCCCCGCCAGCCCGATGGCGGTGTACATGGTATTGGCCTCGACCACCGTTCTGGGCAGGAACCCCTGGGACGAACACATCGTCATCAGCTGCTGATAGAACGCAGGCGAGCGGTGTTGGGGATAGAATACGAAATCTTCATCTGCCAGCGCGTTGAGTTCGATCGCGGTTTCCGATGCCGCCCAATGATCAACCGGAACCACCGCGCAAAACGGTTCGCTGACCACATCGAAACTGGCCAGTTGCGGGTTTTCGATCGGTGGGCGCACGATGCCGATGTCGACGCGCCCCTTGGCCAGCGCGACGTTTTGTTCGCTGACCGTCATTTCATGCAATCGAATCTCGATCTGGGGATAAATTTGACGAAACGGCCCGATCAAGGACGGCAAATATCCCAATGAGGCCGAATGTACGAACCCGATGCGCACCTGTCCGATTTCGCCGCGATATGCCTTTTGTGCCACGTGTTTGGCATGTGACGTCGCGGCCAGAATGGATTTCGCCTCGGGCAGGAACGCGCTGCCGGCGGGGGTGATGGCGACCCGGCGCTTGGTGCGCTCAAACAGCGTAACCTGCAGTTCTTCTTCAAGTTTCTTGATCTGAAGGCTGAGCGGCGGCTGCGAGACATTTTCCCGCCGCGCCGCGCGCCCGAAGTGCAGCTCCTCGGCGACCGCAACGAAATATCGAAGTTGATGCATCTCCATAATGCCGGGCATATAAATACGCTGCCGGTATTAATGCAAGATTAAAAGGATATTGGATGTCTTTTTGTCGGCTGCGTAAAGTGGAGCGAAGACACGAACGAATGGCCGGGGAGGGGCTATAGTATCGGGCCAAAATTTTGGGCCAACATTTCGAACCAGGGCACCGTTAGCCCCGGTCGTTCACCAAGCGCACCAAGACCGCATTTCAACAATTTCAAAAACAAGAGGACGCGGACCCCAGAGGTCTGTGAATGATGGATGGAACCCAAGAACCTTGTCGTCATCATGTCGGACGAACACAGCATCAAGAACCTTGGGTGCTACGGCAATGACATTGTACAAACGCCCAATCTGGATCGTTTGGCACAAAACGGCACACGTTTTACCAACGCCTATACGCCCAGCCCGATCTGTGTGCCGGCGCGCTCCAGCTTTGCCACCGGGCGTCCGGTGCATGAGATCTGTGCCTGGGACAACGCCCATGCCTATGACGGCACACAGGAAAGCTGGCACCACCGGCTGCGCGAAAATGGTCATCATGTGCGCTCTATCGGGAAATTGCATTTCCGTGGGTTAGAGGCCGATGACAATGGTTTCACCGAGTCCGAGATCCCGATGAATATCGTGGACGGGATGGGCGATGTGCTGGGCCTGATCCGTGACCGGTCTGTGGTGCGCGGTGCCGCGGACAAGATGGCGCGCATGGCTGGTCCGGGCGAGTCGATCTATACCCGTTATGACCGGGATATTTCGGCACGTTCACAGGTATGGCTGCGCGAAGAGGCCCCGGCGATCACCGACAAGCCCTGGGTGTTGTTTGTCAGCTTCGTGTCGCCACATTTCCCGCTGACCGCACCGCCGGAATATTTCTATCGCTATGACCAGTCCAAGCTGCCGATGCCCAAGCTTTATGGCAAGGACGAGCGCCCGGATCACCCCTATCTGCGCGACTACCGCGAAGCATTTGCCTATGACGACCATTTCCGCACCGAGGCGGATGTGCGCCGGGCGATTGCCGGATACATGGGTCTGTGCACCTTTATCGACGATCAGGTCGGTCACATCCTGACCTCGCTGGAGGAGGCCGGGCTCAACGACAGCACGCGCGTTGTCTATACCAGCGATCATGGCGACAATCTTGGCGCGCGGGGGCTTTGGGGCAAATCCAACATGTACGAAGAGGCGGTCGGCGTGCCGATGATTGTCTCGGGCGATGGGGTTGCAGCGGGGGAGGTCAACGACCAGCCCCGGTCGCTGATCGACCTGTCACGCTTTATCCTGGAATCGACGGGATGTGACGGCCAGGGATTTGGCGAACATGATCTGCTGAGCGATGAGGCCGGTGTCGTCCTGTCGGAATACCATGCGACCGGGTCGCGCAGCGGGGCGTTCATGCTGCGCAAGGGGCAATGGAAATACGTCTATTACGCTAAATATGCGGCCCAGCTTTTTGATCTGGAAACCGACCCGGAAGAGATGACCGATCTGGCGCAAGACCCGCCCCATGCCGAGGTTTTGGCCGAATGTCATGCCGCGCTTTTTGCCAAGGTGGATGCGTCGGCGGCCCATGATCGCGCCATTGCGGATCAACAGAGCCGGATCGACAGTCTTGGTGGCGCGGATCAGATCATCGCGCGCGGCGATTTCGGCTTTTCACCACCGCCGGGTGTGACAGCGACCTTTGCCAAATCGGAAGACGCCTGAGCCCGTGTCTGTGACGTCTGAAATAATCATCGGCCCCGATGGGCGGCCAGATGCGGCCAGCAGTGGCCGGGTGGCTGTGGCTGTTGGCGGGATAATAGATGCCCACCACCATTTCTGGGATCTGGCGAACAACCATTACCCCTGGCTTCAGGATCAGTTGATCACCGCGCATTTCGGCGATTATGCCGCGATCCGGCGCAGCTATCTGGCACCGGACCTGAGGGCCGATCTGGGGCAGGTAAACTTGGCAGCATCGGTTCACATCGAGGCCCATTGGCGGGGCGGCACAGCACCCGAAGGCGAAACGGCATGGCTGACCGGCCATGCCTGCGACCATGGCCTGCCCAGCGTGATGATGGGGGCGGCGGATCTGGCCGCGCCCGATCTGGATCAGGTGCTTGCGGCGCATCAGGCATTCCCCGGCTTTCGCGGCATTCGTGTCATGGCGATGGGGCGGGGCGCGCCCGAGGGTGCGGCGCTCTACCGGGATCCGCAATTTCAGCGCGGGATGGCGGCGCTGGTGGCGCAGGATCTCTGTGTCGATCTTCAGGCCCCGCCGATCACCCATGTTGCCGTAGCCGAGCTGGCCGCTCAATTCCCCAAGGCGCGCATTGCGATCACCCATTGCGGATTGCCGTTGGATCGCAGCGCCGAAGGTCTGGAGCGGTGGCGCGATGGCATGAGCCGTCTGGCCGAGGCCCCGAATGTGGTGGTCAAACTGTCGGGTCTGGCGATGACTGATTGGCATTGGACCTGCGACAGCCTCGCGCCCTTGGTCCAGCATTTGCGCACCGCCTTTGGACCGCGCCGTTTGATGTTCGGCAGCAATTTTCCGGTGGACGGATTGTTTTCCGATTACCCGACGCTTCTGGCGGGATATGTCGCCGCACTCGGGCCGCTGCCCGAGGCCGATCTGCGCGCCATTTTCCACGATACCGCAAAGGGTTTTTACCGGATCGACACGCCACAACCCCCAAAGAGCAAGACCCCCTGACATGACAGAACCACATTCCATACCGACCTCTTATATCGGCGACACCGGGCTTCGGGTGACGCGGCTGGCCTTTGGGTGCGTGCCGCTTGGCAATTACCCCACGGTCCTGAGCGATGCCGAGGCCGACGCCGCCCTTCATGCCGCATGGGACGCCGGTATCCGCTATTTCGATGTCGCGCCGCTTTATGGTCATGGCTTGGCCGAGCATCGGCTGGGGGCCTTCCTGCGCAACAAGTCGATGGGCGATTTCGTCACCTCAACCAAGGTGGGCCGCAAGCTTGTTCCCGACCGGTCGGGCAAATTGACCGGCGATCAGGCGGCCAGCATCTTTGAGCGGCCTTTGTCCTTCTCGCTGACCAATGATTACAGCTACGACGGTATCATGCGCAGCGTCGAAGACAGCCTGCAACGGCTGGGCCTGCCCGGTGTCGACATCCTGCATATTCACAACATCGACCCGGCCAACCATGCGCCCGACGCGCTGGAGGCATTGTTTTCGCAATGCATGACCGACGGCTATCGCGCGCTGGACCAATTGCGCAGCGAAGGCACCGTCAAGGCGCTTGGCGTTGGCAACAATTACTGGACAATTGCCGAACGGTTCGCGGCAGAAGGTGATTTCGATTGCTTCATGATGGCCGGGCATTTCAACCTGCTGGATCAGGGTGCGCTTGACCGGTTCCTGCCCGAATGCCAGCGCCGCAATCAGGCGGTGTTGCTGGGCAGCCCCTTTGCCTCTGGGTTGTTGGTGGCCGACAACCCCGAACAGGCGCTGCATATGTATCGCAAACCCGCACCAGAGATCGTGGCCAAGGTGCGCAGCATCCACGCCATCTGTGCCGATCACGGCGTAAGCCCGGTGGCCGCCGCCCTGCAATTTCCCCTTATCCACCCCGCGGTGGCCTGTGTCGTGCCCGGCATGCGCACGGCGGATGAAGTCAACCAATGTGCGGCGGCGTTCCAAGCCCCGCTTCCGGCGTCACTGTTCCCCGATCTTGCATCGGCCGGAATAATCGACGCGCGTCTTATTCAGGAGTCTCAAGACTGATGGCCAATGTTCAAATCAACCAAGTCAGGAAAAGCTATGGGCCGGTGGAAATCCTGCATGGCATCGACCTTGGCATCAAGGATCGCGAATTTGTTGCCCTGGTAGGGCCATCGGGCTGCGGAAAATCCACATTGCTGCGGATCATCGCCGGGCTGGAGGAACTGGGTCAGGGCGAGATCAGCATTGACGGCGATGTCGTGAACGACCTGACGCCCAAGGACCGCGACATCGCGATGGTGTTCCAGTCCTATGCGCTTTACCCGCATAAGAACGTCTATGAAAACATGGCCTTCACCCTTAAAATGCGGGGGGCCAAACGGGATGAGATTGACCAGAAGGTGCGCGCCGCTGCGGATGCGCTGAACCTGACGGATTACCTTGATCGCAGCCCCGCGCAGCTTTCTGGCGGACAACGCCAGCGGGTGGCGATGGGGCGGGCATTGGTGCGCAAGCCCAAGGTGTTCCTGTTTGACGAACCCTTGTCGAACCTTGACGCGAAGCTGCGTGTCGAAATGCGGACGGAAATCCGGCGGCTGCACCAGGATCTTGAGGCGACCTCGGTTTATGTGACCCATGATCAGGTCGAAGCAATGACAATGGCCGACCGGATCGTGGTGTTGCACGACGGTCATATCGTCCAACAGGGCGCCCCGATGGAGCTTTATGATCGCCCGGCGACGGTTTTTGTGGCCTCGTTCATTGGCTCGCCGCAGATGAACCTTTTTGATGGCCAGTTGCAGCATAGCGGGGGGCGCGCTGCGCTGACCCTGACGGATGGATCTGGCGTCGATCTTGGCGGGCGTTTTGCCCCGACCGACGCCGACGTGACATGGGGCATCCGCCCCGATGATCTGTCGCTTTGTGCGCCGGGTGCGGGTGTGTTGCAGGGGCAGGTGGCCGTGGTGGAACACACCGGCGGCGAGGTGCTGGTCTTTGCGGATACCGCCATCGGCAATCTTTGTGTGCGGGCCCCGGCGCGCACCCCGGTGCCGCGCGTGGGCGAAACAACCGGCATCGCGATGGACAACGACCGTCTGCACCTGTTCAGCCGCCCCGCCGGACAGCGCATCGCCGAGATCGGGGTCTGATATGTATTCGATCAAACGTCATCCCTATTTCTTTATGTCCCTGTTCGCCCCGGCGCTGTTTCTGGTGGGGGGGCTGCTGCTCTATCCTATCGTCAACGGCATCTGGCTGAGCTTCACCAATGCCTCGCCGCTGCGCCCGACGACCGACTTTGTGGGGTTGGGCAATTATGTCTATCTGTTCGAAGATCCCCAGTTCTGGGATGTGCTGGGCAACACCGTCTTTATCTGTAGCGTGTCCACGATTTTCTGCACCGTTCTGGGGTTGATCGTGGCGCTGTTGCTGGACAGTGGCATCCGCTTTGTCGGCTTCTTCCGTGCCGCCGTTTTTCAGGTCTGGGTGGTGCCGTGGATCGTGATTGCCATCCTCTGGGGCTGGCTGTTCAACGATGAATGGGGGATCGTGAACCACTTCCTGCGCAGCATCGGTGTGGTCGAGGGCCAGATGGCCTGGCTGTTCGAGACAGAGCTGGCGCCCTGGGTGGTGATCTTTGCCTATTCCTGGCGCGCGGTGCCCTTTGTCATGGTGATTGCCCTTGCCGCATTGCAGGGCATCCCCAAGGAAATTCAGGAGGCGGCCGAGATCGACGGCGCCGGATATTTCAACCGGCTGCGTCATATCCTTTTGCCGCTGTTGCAGAACATCGTGATGACCGCCGCGTTGCTTGAGGCCGTGCGCTTTCTGCAAGAGGTCACAATTCCGCTGGTGCTGACCCAGGGCGGGCCGATCGGTGCGACCAATGTGCTCAGCCTGTTCACCTACAAGGCCGCTTTCACTGAATGGGATTTCGGGCTTGCCGCCGCCGCTGGCACTTTCTGGTTGGTCTTCGTGATCATCTTTGCCGGCATCTATAACCGCGTTGCGCTGAGGAAATCCGCATGACCCAATCCCTGACGATGAGCCGCCGCGCCAGCCCAAGCCGCATTTCCCGAACCCTGCGCCGCCGCGCCAACCTGGGCATGATTTACGTCTGTGTCACCGCGTTGGTCATGGTGATGCTGATCCCGGTGGGCTGGATGCTCTCGACCTCGTTCAAACCGCTCAAGGACGTGTTTCAGATCCCGCCGCGCTGGATTCCAGAGGTCATCACCTTTCAAAACTATGCCGCCCAGTTCAACGAGGTGCTGGGAACCCTGACGCTGAATTCGCTGATCGTGGCGGTCTGTGCCGCGGCGCTGTCGACATTTGTCGGCGCGATGACCGCCTATGGCATCTCGCGTTTCCGCTTTCGGGGCGGGCCGGTTTTGATGCTGTTCTTTATGGGGTCGCTGGCGTTTCCGGTGCCGCTGATCATGATCTCGCTTTACGGGCTGTTCGTGAAACTGGGGCTGCTCAACACCTATGCTGCGCTGGTTCTGGGCCATACGGCGATCACCATTCCGGTGTCGATCTGGCTGCTCAAGAACTTCTTCGACCAGCTCCCGCGTGAGGTCGAAGAAGCCGCCTATGTCGATGGCGCGACGCCGCTCAAGGTGTTTGTGTTCATCGTTTTGCCAATGGCGCGGCCCGCGCTGGCGGCTTCGGCGATCTTTGTCTTTGTGGTCAGCTGGAATGAACTGTTGTTCGGCCTGACCTTTACCAGCACCACCGACATGCGCCCACTGCCCGCCGGGATTACCCTGATCTTCCTTCAGGAATTCGAAGGCGCCTGGAGCGAGATGATGGCGCTTGCGGTGATCGTGTCTGTTCCGGTGCTGGTGCTCTTTTTCTTCTTTCAAAAAACCTTTCTGCGCGGCGTTACGGCCGGTGCGGTCAAAGGCTGATCACGTTTCAACAAACCAATGGGAGGATACCATGAAACATCTGAAAACAAGCCTGACGGCGCTGGCCATCGGCATGGCCGCCACCGGGGGCGCACAGGCAGAAGAGCTTGTCTATTCCGGCTGGCTTGGCACCTATAGCTATCTTGAGCCGGTCGCAGGCGAGATGGAAAAGAAGTTCGAGGAACAACATCCCGGTGTGGATTTCATCCGTCAGGACGTGCCGTTCGAAAAAGCGCTTGATCAGGCCACAGTCGCCCATCTGGGCGGCAATGCCTCGGACCTCATTCACCTGATCCCAGGCTGGGTGCCCGCGATGGAGGCGATTGGCGGGCTGGCGCCGCTGGATGATCTCTTTACCGAGGATGAACTGGCACAGATCCCCGATGCGGCGCTGGATGCCCTGCGTTTTGATGACGGCAAGCTTTATGCGCTGCCTTGGGTGCCGGGCCCGGTGATGATGCTCTATAACCGCAACCTTCTGGAACAGGCCGGGTTCGATCCCGATCAACCGCCCACCACATGGGACGGGTTGAAAGAGATGATCATGGGCATCTGTGCCTTGCCTGCGGGCGATGATGGCAAGATCTATGGTCTGGCATTGCGCAGCTGGTCCAACCCCAACGCGGTGCAATGGTCGATCCCGTGGATCTATGGCTTTGGCGGCGACGTGGTGGATGACGAAGGCAATGTTGCCTTCAACACTCCGGAAACCGTGGCGGCCTATTCCTGGTTGCAGGACATTTCCGAAGCGGGTTGCGCGCCCGATGGCTTCTCTGTGGGTGAGACCCGCAATCTGATGGCGGCGGGCAAGGCCGGTTTCATCCTCGAAGGGCCCTGGGGCCGGGGGCTGTTCAACAACCTGTCGGAAAACACCATCAAGACCGCGCCCGATGGCGATATCTGGGTTGCACCGCTGCCTAATGCGCCGGACGGCAGCCACCGCACGATCGGCAACAGCCATGTGATCGCCGTCTCCAGCGCCGCCGAGGACAAACAGCTTGCGGCGGATTTCATCAAGCTGATCCTGTTCGATCAGGGCATCACCGACATGTACTATGAGCGTAGCGATCAGGTTTCGACACCTTCTGCCGATCTGCTGTCCAAGGGGCCGATGGGCGCGGATGCCTTTACCCAGGCTTTTGTCAAAGAGCTTGAGGTCTATAACGAGTTGCCGATCAAACATCCAAAGTTCTATGCGATCCTCGACAAGGTTGTGCCGGAGTATCAGCGCATTCTGAAGGGGGGCGATATTGAATCGTCGCTTGCCGCTGCGGACAAGCAGATCCAGCGTCTTCTGGCGCGTTAATCGGAGCAGGCCTGCGGCGGGCACGCCGTGGGCCATTTATCCTGACATGAAAACCTATGATTATATTGTGGTGGGGGCAGGTGCCGGAGGTTCTGCTGCTGCGTCACGTTTGGCCCAGGGCGGTCGACATTCCGTATTGCTGATCGAGGCCGGGCGGGACGATCCCTGGCATTGGCTGCGGGTGCCATTGGGCATCGGCAAGGTGCTGACGGGCAAGCGCGCGCTGTGGCGGTATTGGACCGCGCCGGAACCACATCTGAACAACCGCGAGATCTTCTGGCCACGTGGCCGGGTTTGGGGCGGCACCTCGACGGTGAACGGGATGCTCTGGGTGCGGGGCGATCCGGCGGAATACAACAGCTGGGCGGCGCAGGGCTGTGACGGCTGGGACCATGCGTCGCTTTTGCCGCGCTTCCAGCGGATGGAAAGCACGACATTGGGGGAGGATGCGCAGCGCGGGCGCGATGGCCCGGTGCATGTCACGCGCTATGGCCCCGATGACCCGCTGTCGGACGGATTTATTGCGGCGTGCGAGGGCGCGGGCATTGCGCGCACCGATGATTATAACGGCGCGCAGTATGGCGGCGTGGCCTATTTACAGACGAACACCCGGCGCGGGTTGCGCCATGGCGCGCGCGAGGCCTATTTGCATCGGATGCAAGACCACGCGGGGCTGGACATCCTGTCGGATGCCGTGGTGCAGCGGGTTGATTTCGATGGTGCGCGGGCGGTGTCCGTTGTCGTGAAACGCGCGGGACAGCAGGAACACTATGCCTGCCGGGGCGAGATCATCCTTGCCGCCGGGGCGATAGACACACCAAAGCTGTTGGAACTGTCCGGCATCGGTCAGGGCGCGCGATTGCGCCAGCTCGGGATCAATGTGGTGCATGACCTGCCCGGCGTGGGCGAGGGGCTGCGCGATCACCTGCATACGCGGTTGTCCTTTCGCTGTCGCAACGTCGTGACCTTGAACCAGATCATGCATAATCCGTTGCGCAAGGCGCTGTTTGGCCTGCGCTATCTGCTGCGACGTGATGGTTTGATGTCGGGGTCGACCTCAACCGTACATGCACTGGTGCGCACGGGCGATGGCCCCGGCCAACCGGATATGAAGTTGCAATTGCATCCCATGTCCTCGGCCGATGCGCGCGCCGCTGGCAAGCTGGTGTTCGACCGGTTTCCCGGCTTTGGCATCGGGACGTTCCCCCTGCGCCCCCGCGCCACGGGGTCGGTGCATTTGGGCTCTGCCGATCCTGACACGCCGCCGGTGATTGTGGCGAATTATCTAGGCAATCCAGAGGATCTGGTGCGGGCGGTTGCCGGTGTGCGCCTTGCCCGAAAGGTCGCGCAGCAGCCTGCCTTGGCGGCGTTTGACCCGGTTGAAATCCGACCCGGCGATGTGGCGCAAAGCGATGATGACATCGCCGCATTCATCCGCGAGACCGGCACAACCTCTTATCATCCGGTCGGCAGTTGCCGGATGGGCGAAGGGCGCGAAGCGGTTGTCGATGCAAGATTGCGGGTTCGCGGGATCACGGGGCTGCGCATCGCAGATGCGTCGATCTTTCCCACCATGCCCTCGGCCAACACCCATGCCCCCAGTCTTCTGGCCGGTGAAATGGTGGCCGACTTCATCCTTGCCGGATCCTAAAAAGGGTGGCGTTTAACGCCCAGGCCTCTTGCCGGATGTGTTGGAAGGCCCAGCATAATTGTGAAAGCACTATGGTTCGCAAAAGGCCTGATGCCCCAGGATGCCGGCTGTGCGGACGACGTCGCCATTGCTCAAACGCCTGAGCTGATCATCTCTCGGATTTTCACGGCCTTCTCGAAGTGATCAAGCTCATGTGTCTTGATCCACCATTCAGCCGCCTCCATGAGCAATTCCGGATCGTCATTCTTATTGGCAAAAAATGCATAGAATGAAAGACCTACAGTCTCCCCCTTCTTCGCAATTTTGTCATTGCAGACTGCGATTGCCTTCGTTCTTAGAGTGGACCTCATATTAGTTGAACCTTACTGTTGGAGCTACACAGGCAAGAACATAGAGCGAACATCCGCGAGCCGCAATGCGATGTGTTTGGTCGGTCTGGGCGCTAAAGCGGACATGCGGCGGCGCAGCGAGCAAAATCCATTATTTTCGCCGCCCCGGTAGTCGGTTGTGCGGGACTTTTCAAACCTTCGCTGCAACAGCACCAATGTCCGGTTTAGTGAACCGTTCAACAAACGGTCCTGCTTGAGCGGTCAATGCTGGCGCGGCGAATGGCCCCATCACGGAGTTTCGCAATGCTGAGAGCCCCTGCGTTGCAATATTCCAAAGCTGACACTCGATAAGTAAGCATGGACTATGCCGGATACGTTTTATCAATAGTCCGCTTTAGTGATGCCAATTGTTCGTTGAGATATTCCCAGTTACTTGGTGTAGAAATTTCGTCTGCTTCCCGAAGAAATAAATCGGATTGATCAGACGCAGCTTGAGACAGTTCAGACAAAATGGATTGAAGGCGTTGTTGTACATCGATCAACGTCGGTCGCAAATTGGGGGTAACTTGAAGGCAATCGGCTACGACTGCAGCTAAACCTGTGTTCGAAAGGGGGCAGGCCACTTGACAAGCCCGATCCAGCCATTTCCGCCAGTAATTATCCTTTTGCAATCGATTGAACACAGGATTTTCACGGCTATGCCAAGCCCCAATCTGAACACCCTCTGGGTGCTCCCCGCGTGAGATCATCTCATGTAATATTATTCCAACTACAAACGAGCTGGTCCATTCTCCCAATGGCTGCTTTTTCCATTGTTCCGGAGCCATGTAGGGTCGACTTCCGCGAAACTCACTAATCTCTGAAGCGAGGTTCACACTGCCAAAATCTGCAACCTTTGGTCGGAACCAAAAATCAGTATTTGGGAGGCTTTTAATACTGCTTCTCAAATCACGAACAAAGATGTTTTCTGGTTTCAAATCTTGATGGATTAATCCTCTTGCATGACAATGTGATAACCCCGAAATCAATTGAATCATCAGCATTAACCGGCCTGTATCTCCGAGCGCATCGGACGCAATATAGGAGGAGAGATCACCTTCCCATCGGCGAAAGTAGGCAACGGGAACACCCAAAATCATAGAAATTTTGAAAGGCCCGTGAACATTCGGATGATAGTGGGATTTCGCTTGCGTTTCCAGTTCGCGAAGGAAGCGAAGGGCTCGTTCTCTTGATTGAATTGGCTCTTTCTTTTTGGGGTATTTTGCCACGATATAGCGGGGACTAACATTCGCGCCGTTGTCCAAGTATACAATCGCTCCAGAAAAGCCTTCACCAGTTCCGATGGCTTTTTGAGCTTTGCCGTGGAAAGCAATTAGGTCATTCCTCTTCTCTGCTGGGAGCTCGTCGAAGGCCGATGCTATCATATAGGGAAGTCCTCATAGTTCATATTTTAATGCTTATTCACCGCCATCTCCGCCACACGCTACGTCATTTCCGGCACCAAATCCGGTAGTTTCACAAGTCGTTGCCTGCCCCCCCCCCCCCACACGAAATAGTATTACCCTCACCATTGCCCGTTGTTTCACATGTTGTGGCACCGGCTGAAGCAAAAGTGGCGAACTCACCTGTGGCGAATGCGATTGCAGTTGTGAAAGTAAGTATTCTCCTGAAGACCTCGATTGCTGATTGCTGATTGCTGATTGCTGATTGCTGATTGCTGATCTTCGTGAACACTTATTGAGTGTTCGTTAGATCTTTATCTCGAACATGACTTTGTTGCGCAAATACCCCTTTGGGTTTGCTTCTCGTTATAGCTAACAAAATTAGCCGATGGCAACAATGAGTTGGATTCCAAGAGCGGTGAAGCCCCTGAGAGTGGCGGAACGGATTTCAACCTTCATGACCTGCCGATGAAGTCGTGCGCACTAAGGAGATGGCCCATTAGTTTCAAACAGTTCATCTTTGTGTCGACCCGGCTTCGGCTGTGGTATCCCGCCAAGCGTCGCCGAAGCGCGCGGACGAAATGCGCAGAGTACCGTAAGCTCTCCTTTAGGGCACGGTTGAAAAACGGCAAATTTCCGGCTGCCAAAAACTCCGTTCAAAACCTAAGCGGTTGTTGAACGTTTTTGATTGTCCTTCGGTAGCGGACATCCGTACACCATGCAGCATCTGCCAAAATGGACTCGAAACCGACGTTCCCCCCTTTTTGACGGTCGCGATCATCAACACATCCGGTAAGGGTGCCGCCCAACGCGGGCGGCACCTATTCCGAACCACCGGTTGAACGGATCACTTTTCGAGGTGTTCGCTCAGCACGGTTTTCAGGTCGGTGACCTCTTGCGGCATGCGGCCACAGAAGGCTTCGGCGCTTTCCTGATAGGGCGCAAAGCCAAAGGTCTGGGCGAAATCACCAAAGGTGTCGCTTTCCAGCGCCTCGGTGACCAGGCCTTCCAGCTTGGTCTGTACATCGGCCGGGACGCCCGCGGGCAAGAGAATGCCGCGCACCAGGGCCACGTCGATCTCGGCGCCCCAATTGCGAATATGTGGCGTCTCGCGTGCGGGGGGATAGGTGATGCCCTGCATGTCGCCCGCCGCCGCCAGCACGGTCAGATCGCCTGCCGCCACTTCGTTCAGCAGAACAGGCGAGATGATGACGCCAGCGTCGACCTGATTGGCCAGGATCGCCTTTTTCAACGGACCGCCGCCGCCAAAGGACACAATGCGGAAATCCGCCTCATTCACGCCGCGCACGGTCGAGGCGACAAAGTCGGTGGCCGAGATCTTGCCCGTGATGCCAAGGGTCAATGTGCCGGGGTTGGCCTTGGCCTCTGCCAGGAAATCGCCCAGATCGCTGTATCCGTTGTCGCTATGCGCCAGCATCCAGACCGGCGTGTTGAACACCGCCCCGGCGCAAGAAAAATCCGCCAGCTCATATGGTGGGTTTTCCCGGAACGCGATTGGCGCCGTCACGTCGGTCGTGCCGTTGATCGCCAGCGTATAGCCATCGGGCGCGGCCTTTTTCAAGGCAAGCATGCCGTTGATGCCGGCCGAGCCGGGGACGTTTTCGACCACCACAGGCTGGCCAGAGACTTCCTCTAGCGCGGCGGCAAAGGCGCGGCCGATACTGTCGCTGCCGCCGCCGGGTTTATAGGGCACGATCAACCGGATCGTGTCGCTGGGATAGTCCTGGGCTGTTGCCGCCCCGAGGGACAGGGTCAGACCAAGGGTGGTCGCCGCAAGGGTGCGGGTCAGGGTTGAGAGTTTCATGGCTCCTCCTTTGGATGGGTTGGTATCAGTCGGCAGATTTGGCGGCGGTCATGGCGGACCGCGCCGATGTGTCGGGTCGCAGGCGCAGGGCGGTGCGGATTTCCTTGGCCAGCAGCAGGGCGATCACCGCGACCAGGCAGATACGCGGCCAGGTGTTGACAAAGGTCATCCAGTCGCCGCCCGAAAGTGCCAGCCCCAGCCGGACGTTGTATTCGATGATCGGCCCCAGGATGGCGCCCAGCACAATGGTCACCACCGGAAAGCCGCGTTTTTCCAACAGGAAGCCGATGATGCCAAAGATGATGGCGACATAGACCGGAAAGACCGAATTCGCGCTGGAATAGGCACCGATAGAGGCAAAGACCAGGATGAAGGGAAACAGCACATTGCGGTCGCGTTGCAGCACAAAGACAAAGGCCCGGATCGCGCCCATGGCGATAAAGAACATGAAGATCGTCGCGATCAGCAGCGCCGCCAGCAGCCCGTAAACGATATCGGGATCGTCGCGCATCAGGCTGACGCCCGGGGTCAGCCCGTGCATGATCATCGCGCCCAGCATGATCGCGGTCGATCCGTCGCCGGGAATGCCCAGTGTCAGCATCGGCACCAACGCGCCGCCGGTTGTGGCGTTGTTCGACGCTTCGGGCGTGATGATGCCCTCGGGGACGCCGGTGCCAAACGCCTCGGGTGGGGGATTTTTCGAGGAATTCTTGACCGTGGCATAGCTGAGCCAGGTGGAGCCATCAGCCCCGACACCGGGGATGGCGCCGATGACCAGCCCATACAGGCTGCCGATGGACCATGCCCGCCAGCGGCGGAACAGGTCGCCGGGGCGCGGCACCCGCAGCGTGACATCCTTGGTCAGCAACTGGCTGCCCTTTACGGTCAGGGAAATGTCGGCAAAGACCACGGCAAAGCCGAAGATCCCCACCAGCACGGCCGCAAAGGGAATGCCGCTTTCCAGCGAGGTCAGGCCAAAGGTATAGCGCATGACCGCGTCCTGCCCGTCGATCCCGACCGAAGAAACCAGCAGCCCCAGCAGCACCCCGGACAGCCCCTTGACGATGGAACCCCGCGCAAAGGCCGCCACCATGATCAGCCCGGCAATACCAATCAGCGCAATGTCCGGCGGCGCGGAATAAAGCGCGATCCCGGCAATCAACGGAATGGCAACCACCGCACCGATCCAGCCCAGAATGCCGCCCACGGTTGATGACATGGTGGCATATCCCAGCGCCAGCCCGGCCTCGCCGCGCATCGCCATCGGATAGCCGTCAAGCGCCGTACAGGCCGATGCCGGTGTGCCCGGCGTGCGCAACAGGATGGCCGAAAACGACCCGCCCAGCTTGGTGCCCACGTAGATGCCGATCATCAGCGCAAAGGCGGGCATCGTTTCCATGGTAAAGGTGATGGGCAAGAGCACGATGATCGCCATCGGCGACGACAACCCCGGCAACGCACCCACAAGGATGCCAAGCGCGGTGCCCGCAAAGAGCAACAACAGGTTGGTGAGGCTGCCCATCTCGGCAAAGCCCTGAAACAATCCAGCTAACATATCAAAGGCCCGCCATTTTGGTGATCGTCAAAAGAAATGGGGTAAGGGGGTCAAAAATATCGCCCTTCAGGTTCATCTTGAGCACCGGCACAAAAAGCACCCACAGCGCCAGACCACCGCCGACCGACAGGCCAAGATCGCCGGTCCAGGGCCCGCGTTGGTACAATCGGAACAGGCAAAACAGAAAGATCGGCACCATAAGGGCGAAGCCGAACACCTTGAGCAGCGATGCAAAGGCCAGAAGCAGCGCGATGCTGATCGCCCGACGGATAAAGACAACCCTGTCCTCGGCTGCTTGCTCTGGCGCCGGCGGGGTCGGCCGGACCTGGCCCATTTCGATGCGGATCTTGCGGATGGATTGCGCGATATAGACACAGGCCAGCAGCCCCAGAAAACCCGCATATCCAAAGGGCAGGGTGCGCCATGTCAGGCCCCCATCACCGGGATAGACCGATGATCCGTTTGGGTTGATGAATACGAATCCGGCCACTGCAACCGCAAGCAGGACGATCGCTGTCTGCAAGTCCTTCATGCCTTCGCACTGCCACAAGTCGGCACGCGTGCGTGCGTGTCTTTCCATTCTAGATGTCCTCCCGATGATGCCGCGGTCTCTGCCCGCCCGCGCCGTATTTGGCACCGCCATTGCGGCGCGAAACGTCCCCGGCGGGCCTGCGGCATTTGTTGTGTTGATGTTAATCCCCAAGCGATATGTACATCCAATATATCTTTCGTATCTGAATAAGTTGGTTTCGGTATTACTTATCGCGACCAAAATCGCCCCTGTTGTCAGAGATTTTCCGATGTCGGATTGATCGCCGGCGGCCTTCGCGCCGGGCGCGGCTTGCCGTCTGGCGCATGCTGTCTTGGCGCGTGCCCCGGGATTTGCCACGGATTCCTGCCCCGACCCTGCGCTTTTGATTAATTTTTGGGCGCTCCGAAAGATATTTTGACGGTCCATCGTAAATAAGTTGACCTAATTAATAAGTACGGACTTAATGGATGGATGATAAAGTTCTCGATAGATATTGGCGGCACGTTCACGGACGTCGTCGCGGAAACCGAAACCGGGCTGACCTCGGTCAAGGTTTTGACCACGCCAGCGTCACCTGACCGGGGTGCGCTTGATGGGATGGGGCGGTTGTTGGCCAATCTTGGCAAGACCTATGCCGACATTTCCGCGGTGATCCACGGCACAACCCTTGCCACGAACGCATTGATCGAACGGCGCGGGGCCAAGACGGCATTTGTCACCACGGCGGGATTCCGCGACGTGCTGGACATGCGGTATGAAAAACGTTTCGAGCAGTATGACCTGAACATCGAAATGCCCAAATCGCTGGTCGCGCGGCCCCTGCGGCTGGGCATCAAGGAACGTATCCTTGCGGATGGGTCTGTCTATCAGGCGCCGCAAGACGACGAGATTGATGCGCTGGCGGCCACGCTTCTTCGCGAAAAGGTAGAGGCCGTCGCAATCGGGTTCCTGCATTCCTATCGCAATCCGGCGCATGAAGCCTATGTTGCGGACCGGTTGCAGAAAACGCTGGGCGATACGGTCACCATCTGCCAAAGCGCTGATGTGGCTTGTGAAATTCGGGAATACGAACGGTTCTCGACGGTCTGTGCCAATGCCTATGTGCGGCCGCTGATGTCGAAATACCTCGGCGCGTTGAAGGCCGAGTTGAACCGATTGGGTTTTGACGGATCGTTCCTGATGATGCTGTCCGGCGGCGGTTTGACAACGCTTGATCAGGCGATGCGGTTTCCGATCCGTTTGGTCGAAAGCGGACCCGCCGGTGGTGTGGCGCTGGCCGCGCATGTGGCCCGCGAGGTCGGTTCGAACAAGACATTGTCGCTGGATATCGGCGGCACCACAGCCAAGATCTGCTTTATCTGTGATGGCAATCCGCACACCACCCGCCGGTTCGAGGTCGCCCGCGCCTGGCGTGACGTCAAAGGCAGCGGCCTGCCGGTGCGTGTGCCGACGGTTGAACTGGTCGAGATCGGCGCCGGTGGCGGGTCCATCGCCGGGGTTGATACGCTTGGGCGGTTGAAGGTCGGGCCGCGCAGTGCGGGATCTGATCCGGGGCCTGCGGCCTATGGCCGGGGCGGTGGCGATGCCACGATCACGGATGCGCATTTGACGGTTGGCAATATCGCCGCCGAAGGCTTTGCCGGTGGGATGATTTCGCTCACGCCGGAAAACGCGCCCAAGGTTATTGCGCAACATGTGCAGGGGCCGATGGGAATTGCCGATGTGGACACCGCAGCGGCAGGCATTATCGAGCTGGCCGATGAAACCATGGCAAATGCGGCGCGTGTGCACGGCATTGAGCTGGGTCATGACATCGCGAGCTTTGATCTTCTGGTTTCTGGCGGCGGTGGCGCGCTTCACGCCGCCCGGATCGCCGAGAAACTGGGAATCCGGCGCATCATCGTGCCGCAAAATGCCGGTGTCGGTTCGGCGGTCGGGTTCCTGCGCTCGCCCGTGGCATTTGAAAGCGCGCTTTCGGTGATGGCGGTATTGGCAGAGGTTGATGCGCCAGAGTTGACGCAGCGGGTTGTTGACCAACTGGCGCATGTGCGCGCAATTGTCGGAGAGGCGGTGCCAGCCGATCACATCGACGCCACGGTCAAATTTGAACTGCGCTATCAGGGGCAGGGGTTGGAAGTGGCGCTGGATTACCCCGCCGACAGCTTTGTGATTGATGCCGCCAAGCTGGAGGCCGAGTTTTTCCGCCGCTACGAAAATCTGGTGGGCTTTACCCTGAAAAACATTCCGGTTGAATTGGTGTCGGTCAGTGTCACGGCGCGCGAAAAACGCGGGCTGGACACCCAGGATTTCACCCCGCAAAATGCCAATGATCCGGTTGCCACGCGGCAAGTGTTTGATCTGGCAGCACAAAAAAGACTGACCTACCAAACCCTGAAACGGTCCTCGCTTGGCCCGACACTGACCCAGGGTCCGGCGGTTGTGACCGAAGATCAGACCACCACATTGGTGCGCCCCGGTTGGTCTGTGCATACCTCGGACCAGGGCCACCTTATTCTGGATCGGAGCGAGGCATGAGCCATACATTGGATATCGTGGCGCAGAATGTGCTGTGGAACCGGTTGGTGTCGGTCTGCGAAGAACAGGCAAATGCGCTGATGCGCGCGGCCTTTGGCGCGATTGTGCGCGAGGCGGGCGATCTGTCTGCCGGTGTCTTTGACGCGAATGGCGATATGCTGGCGCAGGCGGTCACGGGCACGCCGGGGCATGTGAACACAATGGCGGCCTCTGTGCGGGCAATGTTGGCATTTGTGCCGGCAGACAGCCTGAAACCCGGCGATGTGCTGGTGACAAACGACCCGTGGCTGGGCGCGGGGCATGTGTTTGATTTTGTTGTTGTCACGCCTGCCTTTCTGGATGGTGACATTGTTGGCTACCTCGCCTCTACCAGCCATATTGTTGATATTGGCGGGCGTGGTTGGTCGGCCGAGGCGGCCTCGGTCCATGAAGAGGGCGTGACCTTTCCGGTGATGCATCTGCGCCGTGGAAAGGCGTTGAACGAAGACCTTCTGGCGATTGTGACCGCCAATTCCCGCGTCCCGCATGAAGCGCGCGGTGATATCCTGTCGCTGTTGTCGTGCAATGATACCGGTGTGGCGCGTCTGTTGGATCTGATGGGTGAATACGGTCTGGCGGATTTGGTGTCTGTCGCGGAATTCATCTTTGAACGCTCTGCGATTGGCACGAAAAAGGCTTTGGCCCGCGCCGCTCAGGGGGTTTACGAAAATACCATGATGCTGGACGGCTATGATGCGCCGATCGAGCTTCGGGCGCGGATGACCATATCCGACGGGGCGATTGCGGTGGATCTGTCGGGGTCGTCGCCTGCGGTCGGGCGCGGCATCAATTGTCCACTGAATTACAGTGCGGCATATGCGTCTTTTGGCATCCGCGCCTTGCTGACGCCGGATATTCCCAACAACCAGGCCTCGCTTGATGCGATCACGATCACCGCTGAACCCGGCCTTGTGGTCAGTGCCGAACGGCCAAGTCCGGTTTCCGCCCGCCATGTCATCGGCCAGGCCTTGCCCGATTTGATGCTGGGCTGTCTTGAACAGGCTTTGCCCGGCGAAGTTCTGGCCGAAAGCGCAGGTGCGCTTTGGACGTTGTCCTTGTCCGGTGCGGGAAAAACACCGTTTACCTCGCTGAATGTCGCTCTTGGTGGCATGGGCGCGCGGCCCGAAACCGATGGGTTGTCGACGACCGCATTTCCCTCTGGTGTCGGGTCGGTTCCGGTTGAGGCCGCCGAAGTGGCCGCGCCGGTCATCTACCACGCCAAGGAGTTCATTTGCGACAGCGGCGGGGCTGGGCAGTATCGTGGCGGTTTGGGGCAAAGGATCGAAATCGGTTCGCGCATCAATGAGGACATGTTCATGTCCGCCGCCGCCTTCGAACGTCTGACATCCGGCCCAGAGGGCCGTCAGAACGGCAAGCGCGGCGCAAATGGCAAAGTGTCGATCACCGACGGCACAGAGGTGACCGACAAAGGCATGTACCGTATTCCGGCCGGTGAACGCGTCATCCTGCAAACGCCGGGCGGCGGTGGATATGGCGCCCCAGCAGCGCGTGATCAAACCGCCCTGGACCGGGATGTCGCCGATGGGTTGGTGTCGCAAAACTCTGCCCGGGAAATCTATAAACCAAAGTAAACAAGAACGTTCCACTCAACAGGAGGACCTACGAATGACTATGATGACCAGGCTTTTTGCTGCCACAACCGCGCTGACCCTTGTCGGCACTGCATCCATGGCAGAGACCAAATGGGATCTGACAACCGCTTGGGGCGCCAATAACTTTCACGCTCAAAGCGCGATTGCCTTTGCCGATGCCGTGCGCAGCGCAACCGATGGATCGGTCGATATCACCGTGCATCTGTCGGGTGAGACTGGCGTGAAGATCACCGAAAAACTCTCGGCGGTTGAGGTCGGCATCGTTCAGATGGCCGATATGCTTTTGTTCCTTCAGGCGGGCGAAGAGCCATTCTTGGGCGTTGATACCTTGCCCTATCTGATCCAGGGTCAGGACGAGATGAAGGTCTGGCTTGACGTGGCTGGCCCGACCTATGACGCGATCTTTGAACGTCACAATCAAAAGGTTCTGTATTACGTGCCGTGGCCGTCCCCCGGCGTCTACACCAAAGACCCGGTTGTCAGCGCGGATGACATGAACGGCCTGCGCATCCGTTCGTTCAACGCGACGTCGTTTACCTTCTTGGAAAAGATGGGCGCAGCGCCGGTTGAATTGCCTTTTGAGGAGCTGGCAACAGCCGTTGCCGCCGGAACGGTTGATGGCGCGGCGACCTCGACCTCGACCGGGGCGAATTCAAAGCTGTATCAGTTCACCGACAATTTCAATCCGCTGAATTGGTCGATGTCGCCGGATGCGGTGACGGTGAACCTTGATGCCTGGAATGCGTTGACCGATGCGGAACGCGAAACGATCCAGGGTCTGGCTGACGAGATGGAGGCCGATTTCTGGGCGGCCTCTGCTGCCGAGGATGCGGCCAAAACCGCCATTCTGGTCGAAAACGGCATGACAATCTCTGCCGCCGATGACAGCCTGACCGCCAAAATGGCCGAAGCGGGCAAGGCGATGTGGGCGGATTTCTTTGCCAATGTTCCCGAAGCACAGGCCGTCGTCGAGGCCTATGCCGAACAGACCGGCAAGTAAGCAGATGCTTGGGGGCGGGTGCGCCCGCCCCTTGGTATCGTGATCTGTCATGACCCGATTTCTCACCCTCATAGACCGTCTGTCGCGGCTGGCCGAATTGGCCGCTGTTGTGCTGATCTTCGGCTATTGCATCCTGATGCTGGTCGAAGTTGTCGCCCGCGCGCAGGCCAGCAGCTTTTCCTTTACCTGGGAATACAGCCAATATGCGATGGCGTCGGTTTTCGCGCTGGCCTCTGGCCCCGCGATCCGAACGGCGGTGCATGTGCGCATCACGCTGCTGACCGAAAAACTGCCCTCGGGCGTGGCAAAGTGGATGGATGTGCTGGCCAATCTGGTCGCTCTTGTCATTGTTGCCGCGATCGTGGGCGCCATGTGGACAAAGGTTTCGACCTCTTTTGACCGCAATGTTCTGGCGACCTCGGTGTCCAAGACCCCGCTCTGGATACCGCAGGCGGTTGTCCTGTGGGGGTTTGCACAGCTGTGGCTCGATCTTCTTGCGCGGATGATACGGCGCATCACCAATCGCGAATTCGAATGGCGCGGCGCGGACAAGGAACAAGCTGATGTTTGAAATCGCGGTTGTCGCCTGTCTTTTGTTTGTCGGCCTTTTGGCCGGATCGGTCTGGATCGGCCTGTCGTTGTTTGCGACCGGCTATCTGATGCTGTCGATCTTCAAGCCCAACATTCCAATGGATATTTTCAGCAGCGGCGTGATCTGGGGCTCGTTGATCCCCACGCCTTTGCTGTCGCTGCCATTGTTCATCCTGATGAGCGAGGTGCTGGTCAGCGCCGGTCTTGGTCGGTCATTGTTTTCCGGTCTTGCGCCATGGGTTGGCCGTTTGCCGGGCGGGTTGTTGCATGTGAATGTGGTTGGCTCGACGCTGTTTGCCGCTGTGTCCGGGTCTTCGGCGGCGACAACGGCGATTGTCGGCAATGTCAGCCTGCCCCAGCTTGAGGCGCGCGGCTATGACCGGCAATTGGCGATGGGATCGTTGGCCGGGGCGGGAACCCTGGGCTTTTTGATCCCGCCGTCGATCATCATGATCATTTACGGCGTGGTGGCCGAGCAATCCATTCTTGAACTGTTTATCGCAGGGGTCATTCCCGGTCTGACGCTTGCGGCCTTTTACATGCTCTATATCGCGATACATCAGACCATCACCCGCACGCAGCCGCATGTGGAACGCCCAACCGGCCGAGAGCTTTTGGCTGGGTTGCGCGACATCGGGCCGATTGCGCTGTTGATTGGCACGATCATGGGCGCGCTTTACCTTGGGTTTGCCAGCGTGAGCGAGCTTGCCGCCCTGGGGGTTCTTGGGGCGGTTCTGATCTCGGTCGCGATGGGCCGGTTCAGCTGGCGGGCGATGCTGGCGGCGGGGCGGCGGGCGGTGCGCACCTCTGCGATGATCGGGCTGATCGTGATTGGCGCGGCGTTGTTGAATTCGGCTTTCGGCTTCTTGGGCATACCCAAGGCGATTGCGGCGCAAATCGCCAGCTTTGGTCTGTCGCCGATGGCGCTGATCATCGTCCTTCTGGTGTTTTATGCCGCACTGGGCATGTTCCTGGACGGGACATCCATCATCGTCATGACCCTGCCGATCACGTTGCCATTGATCACGGCGGCGGGGTTTGATCCGATCTGGTTCGGGATCTTTGTGGTTGTCGCGGTTGAAATCAGCCAGATCACACCGCCCATCGGGTTCAACCTGTTCGTCATTCAATCCCAAACCGGCGAAAGCATCGGGGCAATTGCCCGCGCGGCTTTGCCATTCTTTGGCATCCTGCTTGGCTTTGCGATATTGCTTGCGGTGTTCCCGATCTGGCACTTTGGCTTCCAAGGACTTTGCAATGACCGCATTACACCAACAATTGTCTGACTCCATTTTACAGAAGATACAGGCAGGGCAATTGCAGGTTGGTGAAAAGCTGCCACCAGAGGCCGATTATGCCGTGGAGCTTGGGGTCAGCCGCTCGACCTTGCGGCTTGCCTATACCGAGCTGGAGCGGGTGGGCGTCCTGCAACGCAAGAAACGGGCAGGCACAACGATCATTTCCGACCGCCCGCAATCCCGCTTCAACATGAGCACAACCGGATTGCATGAGCTGCTCAGCCTTGGCCGGGATACTGAATTGCGCCTGACCGGAACCCGGACCGTTCCCACCGACACAATCGCGCATTTGCAGGGCTATGAAAGCGAAACCGATCAATGGCTGGAAATCAGCGGCACCCGGACATTGCCGGGGGAAACGGTGCCATTCAACAACACCCAGATCTATGTGCCCGCCCGCTATGCCGCGATTGAACATATCCTGGAGCAAAGCGGTCCTTCGGTCTTTCGCACCATAGAAGAGCGGTTCGGAATCACGGTGGGCCGGGTCAGCCAGACGGCCAAGGCGATCAAATGCCCGGCTGAAATCGCCGGTATCATCGGGGTTGATGTCGATGCCCCCGCGCTGCGCATCGTTGCCCAGCTTTATGACAAAAACGCAATTCTGATGGAGATTTCGGTGGCCACCTTTGATCCGGAAAGATTTCAGCTGCAAACGGATGTCGAAATTGACTAAGCCGCCACTGCGCACAATCGTGACCGGCGGCAGCGGGGCGTTGGGGTCTTCCATCATCTCGGCGCTGTTGGCGCGCGGGGACCATGTGGTGAACCTTGACAGAACCAAAAGCGACAACGCCACTTGGGTCGAGGCCGATTTTGGCAATGGTCAGTCGGTGTCAGAGGCGATTGACACAGCCGAGGATATCCTTGGCGGCATTGACGTTCTAATTCATTCCGCCGGGATTTTCCGCGCCAATGAATTCCTGTCCATGTCCGAGAGCGAATTTTCCGAAGTCTTGAATGTGAACCTGATGGGAAGTTTTCGCATTGCCCAAGGGGTCGCCGCCAAGATGGTGACACTGGGGGGGCGGATTTTGTTCATTTCGTCGATCCACGCCAAATATGGCATCAAGGGCCGACTGGCCTATGGCGCGTCGAAGGCGGGCATTGAATCCATGACGCGGGTGATGGCCACAGAGCTGTCCGAATTCGGCATTCGCGTGAATGCCCTGGCCCCCGGCGCGGTGTCGGCGGGGATGGTTCCCGACGCGGCCCATGTCTCCGACTGGACCAGCGTGACACCCGCAAAACGCAAAGTCACCCCGCAAGAGGTTGCCGGCATGGCCATGCTGTTGACCTGTGATCATGCCAGCTTTGTATCCGGGCAGGTCGTGTCGCAGGACGGCGGAGCCAGTATTTCCCATATGTTCTAGGTCGCGGTTTCCCGGTGTTCCGATCCCCGCAGATCCCCATGATGTTCCCGGCAATAGGACCGTGCCCGCCAGTCCCATTTGCCGATCATTCCCAAAGATAGCCGTAGGTGACCAATTGGGTTTGCAGCGTCCGGGGTGACGGCCCGCCAACACGGCTGTTGCGCAGCCATGTCCGGCCGTGCACTTCGGTCTGTTCGGCGATCACGCCGCTTTCGAAACCTGCGCTGTCCGCCCAAATCCCGCCAAGGCATTCCGCGCCGCTCAGATCCAGAGCACCGCGAAACAGCGTGCGGGCACAGGACAGGCTGGAAAGCGCCTGAATATTGCGCAAATCCGTTGCTCCGCCCAGCGTGGCATCATCCAGAACAAAGGTGCCGCGCATTTCGGCACCTGTCAGGGTCAGATCGCCGTTGATGTCACAGCCATCAAGCCGCAGGTCATGGCCAAAAAGCGCGTCCATCCCGTGCACACCCGCGGCAAAGCGGCAGTTTCTGAGCCAGGTCAGCCCAAGGAAGGTCGCGCCGGACAGATCGACCGGTCCCTCGAACACCGACCCGCTCAGGTCAAAGCCGCTCACCGTCAATCCGCGCAAATCCAGTGGCCCGGTCACGTGGCGCCGGGTCAGGTCCAGCGCCTTGCCCGGCACGAAACGTGCGGTCAAAGCCGCACGCACCGCATCCGCGCCCATCGGGGTCATGCGGTTTCCTTTGCGGCCTCTGCCGCATCCAGCGCTTTGAAATGTGCCTTGGCGCGTTTCACCATCATCTGGCGCAAACGCGAAACCCCGATGTCATGTTGATACAGCATCTCGCGGCGGCGCGCGTCGGACGGGATCAATTCCAGCATTGTGCGGTCCTGCTCCAGAACGTGCCAATGGCGGTCTTCCAGCACCGCGCGATACAGGAACCGCCAGCTTTCCGCCGCCAGCCCCTGAACCTCGCGGCAGCGCCAGAAAAAGCTGTGATGGGTGTTTTCATCAATCGGCGTGGCGAACCCGATGATGCGAAACGGCCCGCCCGGCCCGGCACCATCGGGATAGGGAATGTCGAGACGAAAGAACATCGTGCCTTCGTCCATCACCACCTCGGTATAGTCAAAATTCACGCCCTGCTGCGAGACCCGTTCGATCTGAAAGCCCTTTTCGCGCTTTTCCAGCTTCATTGTGTCCTGCTTGGACCCATAGGCCAGCGTGAAGCTGTCGGCGTGCAAATAGCTGGCGTGCATCGGATCGGCCGCATTGTCGAGGCTGAGGCGGTAGTTGCAATCCCAATGGGTCATGCAGGGGAACACCTGCCAGGCGTCAGAGGTGAATTCGACAGGCGGAACGAATTCCGGGGCTTCGGGCTGATCCGCCGATGGCATATAAATGAACACCGCACCGCCGGCTTCTTCGGCGGCATAAGAGGTCAGCGCCTTGCGCCCTTCCAGCGCGCAATCCGGCATCGCAGGGACGCGCACCACCGTGCCGGTGCCATCAACGGTCACACCATGATACCAGCAGGCGATGTTGTCGCCATGCACATGGCCAAGCGACAATTTCGCGCCGCGATGCGGGCAGAAATCCTCGATACACCGCACCTTGCAGGCCCCGTCACGCCACATCACCAGGTTTTCACCGGCGATCTTGCGCGCCAGCGGCTTGCCGACCTTGAGCTGGACCGAGGTCGCGACCGGCATCCAGAAGCCGCGCAGGCCCTGGGTCACGTAATCCTCGACCCGGTTGCGATTGTGGCGGTTTGCGTCATTGGCTTGCATTGGCTTGTTCCCCCTTCAGGCCCCGACGCCGTGTTCGGCATGGGCCGCATCATGTGATGCGTTGATCTGTTTCAATTCATCCGCGAAAATTTCGATCGTCCAATCGCCGGTTTGCCCCGACGGGCGCGCGATGCCCCTGGCATTCAGCTGTTCGACAACCAGCGTGAAATCATGGCAGCCGGTTTCGTAGATACGTTCAAGATCGGTCGCAAAGGTGGTTTCCGCTTCGCTCAGCGGGCGGCCTTTGGATTGGGTGCGCAGTGCGGGGTCTTGCATGGCGTCCTCCTTGTCTGGGGGAATGGGTGTTGAAACTGTTGCGGCGTTGATCCGCCGGTGATCATGCGGCCTGGCTCAGTTTTTCCTCGGCCAGTTCGACCATGGCCTGCGCCCAGGGAAACGCCAGATCCTCGGCCAGGTCATCGCCGGATGCATCATGCACCACCCGATCCCCCAATTGGGTTGCGCCATGTGATGCCAGCAAGGCTGCAAGTTTCTCGCTGCCCTGCGCAAAGGTTTCGTATTCCCGGTCCCCCAGCCCAAAGATGGCAAAATGAATGCCGTTCAAATCCGGGGTTTCAGCGGCCATCGCCGCCGCAAACGGCTGGGCAGAGGCCGGCAGGTCGCCATCGCCATAGGTGGAACAGACCAGCAGATAGAAACATCCCGGCTCAAAATCGGTTGGCGCAAAATCCTCAAGGTTTTCGCAGGCGACTTCATGCGCCTCTTCCAATTCGGCCTGAATGTCATCGGCCAGCATTTCGGCGTTGCCGGTTTCAGTTCCGTACAAAAGGGTGATCTTCATCAGAGTAACTCCTTGCTTGCCTTGCCAAGTGCCAGCATCTCGGCACGGGTTTTGATCTTGTGGCGGCACCGCCCGGCTGGGGGTGCCGATATTTCATGTGCATCCATGATTTGCCAATCCGCATAGGTCACCAGATCGGGGTGTGACGCAAACAGGGCGGCACCCTGTTTGTCGGACATGGGGGCAAGATCGGCCAGAATGCGTTTGGCCAGGGCCTGTGCATCGCCGCGGTTTTCGGGAATGGTCCCTTGCGGGCCACGGCGAAACCATCCGGTGGCATAAAGACCCGCCGCCAGTTTGCCGACCTGAATATCCTCGGCCTGTGCAAGCAGGGTTTCCCGGTCAAGCCGCCCCTGATCCTGAAAACCGATCGCGGTCACAAAGGCGGAACAGGGAATGATCTGGTCATCGCCGGTTTCGGTGCGGAAGTGCACCGCGTTTGCCCGGTCGTCGCCCTTGATCGCCACGGGCGTCAGCCCAAAGCGAAAGGTGATGCGGCGCGGACCGCTGCCATGGCCGTTGATTTCGGCCAATGCGGCCAGTTTGCGGGCGGCGGCCGGGTCGTCCGACGTTGCGGCCGCCCCGATCACCTCTATCGACACGCCCGTCAGCTTGGCCAATTCCTTGACCATGACCGGGTCGAACTTTGCCTGTTCCGCCGAAGATCTGCCAATGATTTCCAGACTTTCGATGCCGCTGTTGGCAAGCCAGTCACCAACAGATGCGCCGACGTCGGAACCGTCCAGCTCTGATGGGGTCTTGGCCAAGAGCCGCAACAGATCAATCGCCACATTGCCGTTGCCCATGATCACCGGATGGGCCCCCAGATCGGGCAGGGCCATGGCATCCGGGTGGTCGTTGATCGCCCAGACCAGACGACCGGCGCCAAAAACCCCGCTCAGACCCTCGCCCGGGACACCCAAACGGCGATCCCCCGAAAGACCTGCCGCCAAAACAACCACGTCATAAGCCGCGCGCAGATCGTCAAGTGACAGCTGATCATTCACGGTCAGGTTGCCAAAGAACCTGGCCCCCTGGCGTTCGAACAGCCGGGCGAATTGGCGAATGACGCCTTTGCTGCCTTGATGATCCGGCGCCACACCATAGCGCACCAGCCCGTATGGCACCGGCAATTGATCAATCAGATCGACCTGTAGCTCGGGCTGGGCCTTTAACAGCGCCTGCGCCAGATAGCAGCCCGAAGGACCGGTTCCGATGATGGCAATCTGTCCGGTCATGAGACCTCCAATGCGGCACCGGCCCAGGGGTGGGGTGCGCCGCTCAGATCTACGTAAAAGGATTTTTGCGCCATATAGGCGCGCATGCCTTCGCGGCCTTTTTCGCGGCCTATGCCACTGTCTTTTTCACCGCCAAACGGGGTCGAAATCGAAAACTGCTTGTAGGTATTGACCCAGACGGTGCCGGTGCTGATCGCGCGGCCCACACGCCAGGCCTTGGGGAAGTCGCGGGTCCAGATTCCCGACGCCAGCCCATAATCATTGTCATTGGATTGCGCGATGACGTCGGCCTCGTCCTCAAACGGCAGCACGACCAGAACCGGGCCAAACACCTCTTCGCGGCAAATCCGGGCGGTGTTGTCGACCCCGGCAAGGATGGTCGGAAGAAAATAAGCGCCGTTTTCGTAATCGCGCCCTGCGGGGGCTGTGCCGCCGCACAGAACCTCGGCCCCGTCCGCACGTGCCATTTCCACATATTGCGCCACGCTGTCGCGATGATCGGCATGGACCATCGGGGCCACCTGGGTCGCGGGATCAAAGGGGTGGCCGACCTTCAACCGTTTGGTTGCGGCCACAAGGCGGGTGACAAATTCATCGTGAATCCTGCGTTGCACAAACAACCGTGCGCCCGCGATACAGCTTTGCCCGGTCGAAGAAAACACGCCGAACATCACACCCGCAATGGCCTGATCAATATCGGCGTCGTCAAATACGATGGTCGGGGATTTCCCGCCCAGTTCCAGCGACACCGGCATCAACTTTTCTGCCGCCTGCCGGGCCAGCATGCGCCCGGTGGATGTGCCGCCGGTAAAGCTGACCCGTGCGATATCGGGATGTTCCACCAACAGGTTGCCGATTTCACGGCCCGCGCCGGGCAGGACCGAAAACAACCCTTTGGGCAGACCGGCCTCTTCGACGATCCGGGCCAGTTCCAGGCTGACCAGCGGCGACCAGGACGCGGGTTTCAACAGCACAGCATTGCCCGCCGCCAACGCCGGGGCAATCTTTTGCGCATCCGATGCAATGGGCGAATTCCAGGGCGTGATTGCCGCAACCAGCCCCAGCGGCTCATAAACCGACAGGGTCAGCGCAGTGCCGCGCTGCGCGGTCAGATCCTCATCCGTGGTTTCAAGCACGGCACCGAAATAGCGGAATGTGCCGGCGGCGGACCCCGCCAAGGCGCGGGTTTCGTTCAGGGATTTGCCGGTGTCGCGGCTTTGGATCACGGCGATCCGTTCGATGTTCGCCTCGATCCCATCGGCAATGGCATAGAGATGGCGGGCCCGTTCATGCGGTTTCAACCCGCGCCATGCCGGATCGGCCTGGGCGGTCTTGGCCCGCGCAATCGCGCGTTCGCCATCGGCACGGGACGCGCCGCGCAACACACGGTTTACCGAGCCATCGGCCGGAAACACCGATGTGATTTCGGCCCCGGTGCCGGTTTCCCATTGCCCACCTACAAAAAGCTTGCCGTCGGGCAGCGCGATATTGCTTGCATCATACATCGGTTCTTTTCCTTAGATTGCCATCGGCCCGATCCGGTTGCGGATTTCGCGCAGCACGGAATAGACAGTCGAAACCGACGTCTTGGCATTGCTGGTCGACGGCAGATTTTCGATCCGCATGGAATATTGGGCCAATGGCGATTTGACCTGATATTCATGCACGTTGCCGGGGGCCTTTGGATCGGCAACAAGGTCCACTTTGGTGGCCTCGAAACCGGCCCCGGCCAGGGCAAGGGTCGCCGCAACATTGGCGTTCTTGGGGAATTGCGTCGCCGCCTGTCGTGCCGTTCCGGTAAAGAATACTGTCGCTTCGGTGAGCCTGTCCAACGCCAGCGTGTCTTCTGCCGGCGTGCCGACCCAGGCCGCCGGGGGTTTTGTGCCGCGATAGTGCACTTCCAACTCACCCGCAGGGCCAAGCGCCGCCAAAAGATCAATGCCGCCCACGGCCCCGGCGGGCAGGATCAGCCGGGCACCACCCTCGCGGGCGGCGGCAAGCAGGCGGTCATGCAGTACTGTGTCGACCAAAGCGCCGATTGAGACTTGCACGACGTCGATCCCATTGCGCAGCAGATCGGGCGCAAAGGCCCGCACCGCCGCATGGCGGGCACATTCCACCACCAGATCCGGCTTGCACTGCAACAGCGCCGGCAGATCGGTGCATATTCTGCGCATCGGCGCGAGATCGCGAAACAGGTCGTCCATCCTGGCCTGTGCCGCCGGGGCTTTTTCCGGCAGAACCAGAACGTTTATCGCGTCCAGCGGGGCGTCCAGTTCTGCCGCCAGCTGCGTCAGCAGGGTGGTGGCAATATTGCCAAATCCGATCAGCGCCAGTCTCATGGTTCAGTCCTTGTTCCCGGCGGCACCGGCGGGCGGGCCGGAAAAGGCCTCGGCGAAGGGGCCAATGACGCACATGTCGACTTCGATCACCTGTGGACCATCCGCCGCCAGTGCGGTGTCCAGCACCGCGCCAAAGGCTTCGACATCGGTGACCTTGTGGTGCGGCATGTTGATGGATCGGCAGAATGTTTCGAACTCGGGCACCGCGACCTGCGAATAATGCCTGCGGCTGTCGTATTGCGCATCCTGGATGTTCTGGATCACGCCATAGGCCTGATCGTTCATCAGCACATAGACCAGCGGCGCGCGTTCATCGACGGCGGTGATCATTTCGGCCAGACCCAGCATGGTGCCGCCATCGCCGAGAAGTGTGATCGCCTTTGGTCCGGTTGACGCCAGCGCAGCCCCGATGCCCATCGACACCCCCTGACCAATGCCGCCGCCAAGCGCATGTACCCCGTGGCGCGGATCGGCAATCCGAACATAGCGGTTGCCAAAGGTCGAGTTCGAGATCGTCACATCGCGCACCCAAACATGCCCATCCCGGCTGACCCGTTCGGCCAGCGCGTCGGCGACAACGCTGTACGGGCCAAGCAGATCGCGCATCCGCCCCTCTGACAGGGCCTTGGCGCGGGCGATGTCAAACGGCAGATCCGGATCGGTGTCCAGTTTTGCGGGCAGCAGATCCAAAAGGCGGGTCAGGGTGTCGGCTGCATCGCCATGGGCAAAGATTTCCACCCCGTAATTGCGCCCGCCCTGGCTGGCCTCGGCGTCGATCTGGATCAGCGGGCGGGGCAGGGGCAGCTTGTTGTTGCGGGTTTCATTGCCCCGCAACCGCGATCCCACCACGATCATCAGATCGCATGTGGCATAAAGCTCTGCCGCTTCGGGCGTCATGTTGAAAGCACCCAGCGAGCCGCTTTCTTCTTCGGACACCACAGCGCGGCCATTGGTCGATGTGACAACACCGAAACCCCGGCGCATCAGCTCGGTGGCCTGTTCACGCGCGCCGCGCGCACCGCCCCCCAGCCAAAGCATGGGGCGTTTGGCCTGTTTTACCAATTCGGCGATCTCTTCGACGGCGCTGTCGGTTGCACGTGGCGTTTGTGGCAGCGGTGCATGTACGCGCGCAGCGGGATGCGCGGGCGAGCGTTGGACATCGACCGGGATTTCAAGACTGACAGGGCCGGTGGGGGCGGATACCGCCGCCGAGACCGCCGCCGTCAGCGTGCCAATGGCGCCATTGGCATCCCACATCCGATAAACGGCCTTGGACACCCCGCGCAGCATCTCTGGCTGGCGCGGCACGTCATGGATCGCCGCACGGTCGCGGTCGGCAAATTCCCGATCGACCTGGGTGGTCAGGTGCAGCACCGGTGATCCGGCGGTCAACGCTTCGGCCTGGGCGCCCGCGGCATTGCCCGCTGCCGTCCCGGTCGAGGTCATGCACACGCCCAGCTGTCCGGTGACGCGGGCATAGGCATCCGCCATGTTCATGGCCCCGGCTTCGCCCCGTGCGGGAACAAATCTGATCCGGCCCTGGCGGGCGACGGCGTCCAGGATCGGCATGTTGTGGATCGAGATGACACCAAAAATGGTGGTCACGCCGATATCGGCCAAATAGCGGGCGACAAAATCGCCGACGGTGCCGGTCTTTGCAATCGGTTCCATTTTCATCTCTTCTTCCTCAGATGGATCGTGACAGGCCGCCGGAGACTTCCAGCTGTGCCCCGGTGATGTAGCTGGCCGCACGCGACCCCAGAAAGGCGATTGCAGCGGCGGCTTCTTCCGGGGCGCCCAGGCGACCAAGCGGAATGCCCTTTGATTGCGCCAGATTGCCGTACCATTCTGCGCGGCTCTGGTTTTGTTCCTTGCGGTCTGCAAATCGCCGGGTCCATTGGCCGGATTCCACCAATCCGATAAGGATCGAATTGACCCGCACATCTGGGGCGACTTCCTTTGATAGCGATTTCAGCAGGTTCTGCACCCCGGCACGGGCCGACGCGGTGCAGACCATATGCGGCTCGGGCTGAAGCGCGAGAAGCGAGTTCACCGCCACAACCGCGCCCTGCGCCTCTTTCAGCATCGGCAGAAACGCCCGAAGCGGGTGGATCTGGCTGAACAGCTTCAGCTCATATTCCGCTTTCCAGTCTTCATCGGTTGTATCGGCAAAGGTCGACACACGCCCCTGGCCCGCATTGTTGACCAGCAGATCGCAGCGCCCGAAAGTATCCCGAACCTCGGCGGCGAAATCATGGACGGCATCGCGGTCCAGAACCGACAAGGCCCGCGCCAGAACCCGGTCTTCGCCGTAGTCGCGTTTCAGCACTGCGGCCACGTCCATCAATCGGCCTTCGGTCCGGGCACAAAGCGCAACTTTTGCGCCCTCGTTCAGCAGGGTCCGCACAGTGGCCAATCCGATACCAGAAGACCCCCCCGTGATCACCGCCACGCTGTCGTTGTATTTGTAATCCATCAGTCCAACTTCCCATTGCTGCGCAATTCCGGGAATCCCGGATCGGGCAGGCCTTGCATCACGGCGCGCTGTGCCGGTGTGGGTGGGCCTGCTGTCATCCAGCGATCCATGTTTTCGGGGTTGTCGCGCGACCAGACCTGGGCCTCGTGGGTGGCTTCGTCGATCTGTTGCAGTTCAGAGGTGAATTCGATCACGAACCCCGAGGGCGACACGAAATAGGCAAAAGGATTGTCGCCCGGTCCGTGACGTCCCGGCCCCCAGGTCGCGACATGGCCCTTTTGCTTCATCCGGCCAATGCCACGCATGAATTCATCGAGCGTCGGCATTTCAAAGGCCACATGATTGACGCTAGCGTAACTTCCACGCACCAGAGCAATCGAATGATGGTCGGAATTGCAACGCAAGAAGACCATTTGATCGGCGGAATAATCCGACACCCGAAACCCAAGCACCTCTTCGTACCAGGTTTGCCGGGCATCAATATCGGGTGTGTTCAACACCACATGGCTTACCTTGCGCGGTTTGGCCCATTCCTGGGCCTCGTCCTGTTGCAGCGCATCGCAGCGGAACCGCAGGCGGCGATCATCCGGGTCGAGGATTTCGAAACCGTATCCGCCGGCGAAATCATCGAATTCACCCAGCGGGCGAACCACCTCTGCGCCTTTGGTCACGACCTGATCATGCAATGCCTGCATGCTGGCGCGGTCGGGCATGGCAAAATGCACATATTCGATGCCAAAGACAGGACCGTCCTTCAGACCATACAAAAATGCCTCGGAGCCGGTGCCGCGAAGATAGGCTTCGCCATCGGAATTATGCGCAAGGGTCAACCCCCACATGTCTTCATAGAACGGCAGGGTGGCGGTCAGCCCGGGGCCGCGCATCACGATGCCCCGCAAACTGCCTACGCGAATTGTATCCGTCATTTCATGGCCTCCATTTGCCCGGATTGCGGGCGTCCTCGATCAGGTGCGCCATTGCGGTGGCAAAACCTTTGGGATCCTGTTGATAAAGTGCGTGCCCGGCGGCGGGCAGCTGTGTGAAACGGCCGCGCCAGTCCGGGCGAAGCGCCGCATGCACGCGGGCCGCGCCGTCCGGCGGGGTGATGCGGTCACCTGCGCCGACAATCACATCGGTCCGCAGGCACAACCGCTGGGCATCGTCCAGCAAACGACCCGAGGCCAGCATCCGCGCCGCCTGGCCATAGCCGGGCATCTGAACCTGTTCCATGCTGCGGCGCACACCCGCCACCAGATCGGGGTTTGCACCCGGTTCAAACACCAGGCGATCGGCGCGGGCGGCTGCAAAGTCCTTGGCGCCCATGGTGGTCAGATCGTCGATCCGGGCCTGTGCCGCGGGGCTGAGCGCGCCACCGCGTGCCATGCCATGTCCCAGTGCGGGCGAGGCCAGAAGCAGCCGCGAAACCCGCTCGCGGTAGGTTGTGGCAAAAGCGGCGGCCACAAGCGTGCCCAGCGAATGCCCGGCAAGCAGGACATCCTGCAAATTCAGCCGGTCAAATAGACCTGCCAAGGCTTCGGCGTAATCGGATGCAACCGGCCAGTTGTCGGGCAAAGGCTCAGATCGGCCATAGCCCGGCGCATTCCAGATCACCACACGCCAGTCGGCGGGCAGCTGGGGCAGGAGCGGCGCAAAGGACGCGGCATTCGAGCCGATGCCATGCAGCAGTACCACGACCGGTCCGTCACCGCTGCGCTCGGCATATTCAACACCGTCAGAGAGATATGTTTGCAATTCGCCCATCACGCGAACACAAAGCCGTTGTTGACCGGCAGCACCTGCCCGGTCAGCGTCAATGCGCCGGGGCTGGTCAGAAAGGCCACGGTTTCGGTCACATTTCCGGGCGCTTGCGGGCCGGGAACGGCGCTGCCATCGGCATAGAGCGCATGCCGTGCCGCGGGCACATATTCCGTCGATTCCGTGGTCAGGATGCCGGGCGCGACGGCGGTCACCCCGATCTGATCGGGGCCCAGTTCCCGCGCCAGCGACCGGGTCATGGAAATCACCGCCCCTTTGGATGCAACATAGGACATCAGGTTCGGCGCGCCCCAGATCGCGGTGTCCGAGGCCAGATTGACAATCCGCCCAGAGCCGGAGGCGCGCAGCAATGGCGCCATCGCCCGGATCATCAACCACGTGCCGCGCACATTGACGCGTTGCACCAGATCCCAGCTGTCAATTTCGATCTCTTCAAAGGGGATGCCGCCGATCCCGGTGGCGATAGCGCCGTTGTTGACCAGCCCATGCACGGTGCCGCCTGCCAGATCCTGAACCGCCGCGCCAAAGTCGGCAATGGATTGCGGTTCTGCCAGGTCGACCGGAAGGAAGTCGGCCTGCAATCTGTCGGCGGTGGCGCGGCCCTCGTCTGCAAGGATGTCGCCAAGGATAAGACGGGCCCCATGCGCCGCCAGCGTGGTTGCGATTTCGGCCCCAAGCCCGCGGGCGGCACCGGTGATGACGATGGTACGACCGGTCAACATCAGTGTTCCGCCTTTGGAAGATAGTGCAGCACCCGGTTTTCGACCCGCACCAAAACGGAATAGAGCAGAAAGCCGATGACAGTGAGCAGGACGATGGAGATAAACACCATGGCCGCATTGGCCTGACCGCCGCCATAAGAAATCAGAAAGCCCAACCCGGTGTTGCCGCCAACCAGTTCGCCAACCGTCACGCCGATCACGGCAAGGGTCGAGGCGATGCGCAGACCGGCCATCAAATTCGGAAGTGTCGAAGGCATCTCGACCTTCATGAACACGCCCCACCGCGACAGGTTGTAGGCCCGTGCCAGATTGACCAGATCGCGGTCCACGGTGCGCATGGCCTGAAGCACATTGACCAGCACCGGGAAGAACACGATCAGAACCGTGACCAGCAATTTCGGGATCGAATTATAACCGAACCACATGATGAAAAGCGGCGCAAAAGCAACCTTGGGCGCGATCTGCAACGCCAGAATATAAGGCGACAGAACCTTTTCCCAGAATTCCGACATGCCCAGCAAATAGCCGATGGCGGCCCCAAGGGCGCTGCCGATGGCAAAGCCCAAAACAGTGTAGAGCGCAGTCGACAGCGTATGCTGGAGCAGCCCCTCCTGTGCCCACATCCGCTTGGCTTCGATCAGACAATCGGTCAGGGTCGGAATGATGAATTTCGGGACATCAAGTGCCGTCGGAAGATACTCCCATGCCAGCAGAAACAGCGCCAGAATGGCAAAGCTCGCGAGCATCGCGGGATTGAGAGAGCGCATCGGAGAAATCCTCGGCTTTGCGGTTGCGGGGCCTGGAGGTGCCGCGGTGGCACCTCCGACTGCGTGTGTGCTATCGGTCACTTGACGAAGTCATTGGTGTAGAGATCTTCGACCGGTACGGCGGTGCGCACGATGCCGTTGACGACATAGAACGACTGAACCTCCTTGATGCGGACCGGATCAAAGCTGCCCAATGGTTGGCCGGGTGCCGCCGGATAGACCAGTTCGGAATAGGACCGCAGGATGCCTTCGATCATGGCCTCTTTGCCGGTGTGTTGCGACATGGTTGCGACATAATCGGCGGCGGCGGTTTTGGGGTCAGCCTGAATGTCCTTGACCGCCTGCAAGATGGCGCCGACAAAGCCCGCGATCATTTCCGGGCGCTCTGCGATGGTTTCGTCCGAGGCAAAGATCGCCTGGGCCATGGCCGGGAATACGGTGTCCACGGGCATTTGATCCATGTCGACACCGGCGCCTTCGATGGCGGCAATCCATTCCGGCACACCGGAAATCGCATCCAGGTTTCCGGCAATCGACAGTTGAATGATGCCACCCGATCCGACGGCCTGAATATCCACGTCGGATTTGCTCAGCCCGACAGAGGCCAGCACACCCAACAGGTTGTAATAGGTTGTATCCTGAAACGACAGAACGCCGATTGATTTGCCTTTCAGATCCTCTGGCCCGGTGATACCGCTGTCCGTGCGCCATGCGATCTGGGTCAAACCGCGCCCGCCAAGCAAGGCAACGCCGCGAATTTCAAGGCCGTTGGCGCGCACAACGATGGGCGTGTCCCCAATGCCGCCGCCCAATTCGGCGTTGCCGACCGCAACCTGGGTTGCCACATCCGCACCGCCCTTGCCGACGCGAAATGTCACATCCAGGCCCGCATCTTCGAAATAACCTTTGGATTTTGCCAGCTGAAACGGGGCAAAGGCGGGCAGAAAGTCGGGCGCGGGAAAGAGATAGGTGATTTCTTCGGCGGCCTGTGCGGCGACGCCGGAAACGGCGATGACAGCGGCGGTGAGGGTTGTTTTGAGGACGTGTTTCATGTGGGTTTCCTGTTGGTTGTGCCGTCTCATGCGGCTTGGCTTTCCAGTTTCAGATGTTTGAAGATTTGGGCGGAATAATCGGCCACTTCGGGCATGACCCGCCGTTTGAGCGGCGATTCACGATGCGGCAGATCCACTTTGATTTCTGCGACGATGGTGCCGGGACGTTCGGACAGCACCAGCACCCGATCCGACATCAACACCGCTTCGGACAGATCATGGGTGATCAGCAGGGTGGTCTTGCCGGTCTCTTTGATCGTGGCGCCAAAGCTGTCCTGAATGATCAGCTTGGTCTGGGCATCCAGCGCCGAAAAAGGTTCGTCGAGCAGGATGATTTCGGGGTCGATGGCCAGCGTGCGGGCCAGGGCCGCGCGTTGGCGCATGCCGCCGGACAGCTGATAGGGATAATGGTCGCCAAATCCGTCAAGCTGGCAATGTTTCAGCTCCTGAAGGGCGCGTTTGCGACGATCCGCGCGCGAAACGCCCCGCGCCTCAAGACCGAATTCGATGTTCGCCAGGATCGACCGCCAGGGCAGCAGCAGGTCTTTTTGCAACATGAACCCGACCTCGGCGTTGGGGCCGGTCACGGTGCGGTTGCTGACCCGGACCTCGCCCTCGGTCGGTTGATAGAGGCCCGCTGTCATGCTGAGCAGGGTGGATTTGCCACAGCCCGACGGCCCGACGACGGACACGAACTCTCCCTCCTGGACCTGAAAGCTGACATCACGAATGGCGGTCAGCGTGCGGTCCGCTGACACGAACTCTTTTGTGACGTTGCGAAATTCAAGTGCCATGCCAGGTCTCCTTCATGTGGCCGATCAGGGGCCGGGCGAGGTCGCCCAAGGGGTGTTTGAATGTTCAAACGTGCAATAGTTCTATATTGAACGTAGTGTTCACATATTAGATTGCCGATTGCGACCGCAGCTGTCAAGCCGTATCGCCGAGAGCGGAATTCACGAGCGTTTGAACGCCCATCTTTTGATCGCTCGGGCGTGGCGGGCGCTGGACTTGACAGGGCGCAACCGGCTCATCAGAATAGATTTTGAACATAACGTTCACTTATGAACACATAGGAGAGTTGAGATGCCGTTGAAAATTGCTGTTGCCGGAGGCGGCGTTGGGGGAATGGCGGCTGCCATTGCTCTTCAGAATCAGGGCCATGCGGTCACGGTTTTCGAACAGGCGCGGGCCTTCGGACGAATCGGTGCTGACGTCAACCTGACGCCCAATGCCGTTCACGCATTGGATGGCTTGGGCATTGGCGACCGGCTGCGCGCCACCGCCGCACGGCCGGAATTTCGCATTTCCCGCACCTGGGACAGCGGCGAGGAAACCTCGCGCCTGCCGATGAGCGCCGCCGCAGAGGAAAAATACGGCGCGCCGCAATTGACCATTCATCGCGCCGATCTTCTGGCTGCGCTGGAAAGCGCGCTTTTGCCGGATACCCTGATCTTTGGCCGCCGCGTCGCGGATGTTTGCCAGTCTGACGATGGTGCGACACTGATCTTTGCCGATGACAGCCGCGAAGATTTCGATCTTGTCATCGGGGCGGACGGCATCCATTCGGCAATCCGCTATGCGTTATACGGTGCGGATGATCCGCAATTCACCGGCCTTGTGTCGTATCGCGGGGTCTTCGCGCGCGAGGATGCACCGGATCTGCCCAATCTCGACAGTTTTACCAAATGGTGGGGACCGACATCGGATTTGCAGATCGTGACCTTCCCGCTCAATCGCGGCAAGGAGATCTTTGTTTTTGCCACCACAGGTCAAAAGGATTGGACAGAAGAGGGTTGGACCCTGCCGGGCGACATCGACGCGCTGCGCGACATTTACAAGGATTTCCACCCAGAGGCCCGCGCCCTGCTGATGGCCTGTCGCGACGTGACCCGGTCCGCCCTGCATGTGCGGGCGCCGATGCCGCGCTGGTCCGAGGGGCGGGTGGTTTTGCTGGGCGATGCGGCACATCCGATGGTGCCGTTCATGGCGCAAGGCGCATGTATGGCATCAGAGGATGCCGTGGTTCTGGGCTGCGCGTTGGACAGTGTGGACCCCGCCGGATTGCCCGCCGCGCTGGAACGATTTGCCGACATCCGGCGGCCCCGCACAACGCGGGTTCAGGAAGGCTCGCTTGCCAATGACTGGCTCAAAAAAGGTGGCAATGCCGATTGGGTCTATGGGTATGATGCGTGGGGAGCGGTGAAAGACGCAGCCGCATAACCGCCATTACCCGTCCCGCCACCCCAGCAAATGCGACAGGCGCTCGGCGGCTTGCACCACCTCGGTCCGAAGGGCGTCAGATACCTGGGTTGATGGCGGGGCGGACGTCATTCGGGTCAGGTTGATGGCGGCAACCACCGCGTTTGTCATATCGCGGACCGGTGCCGCGATCGAGGCCATGCCGGCCTCGAACTCGCCGACCTGAATGATGGTGTCGCGGCCGCGATCGTCCTGCCATTGTTTCAGCAAGGCCGCCTGACTGCGCGGGCTGCGCCCCGGCGCGCGGCTGAAATCTTCGTCTCGATAGAGTTTGATCAAAGCTTCCTCGCTCAGATCCGCCAACAGGGCACGGCCCATGGTCGTTGCCGCCGCGGGCAACCGGCTGCCGACATGCACGATACTGTTCAATCCGCTTAACGCCGGCAGGCGCAGCATATAAAGCACGCTACTGCCTTCGCGCACCGCCAGATGCGCGGACCAGCCACTGTCGTCGCGCAGTTTTTCCAAAACCGGCAGGGCGATTTCGACCAATTCGCGCGTGGCCAGATACCCGTGACCCAGCCGCAAGACCGCCGGGCCAAGGGCGTAACGCTCTTCCCGCTGGTCCTGAAGCAGAAAACCAAGACTGGCAAGGGTATAGACCGACCGAAAAGCGGCGGATCGGCTGACCCCCAGATGGCGGGCAATATCCGACAGCGACAGGCTTGGCTGTTCAGGTGTGAATGCCTGTAACACATCCAACCCCCGGATCAGACCCGGGACAAGATATCTGTCATCCGATTCGGCCATGATGCCCCGCATAGCGTTTTGCCAGTAAAACGATCAATACTGCGGATGCCCCCGGTTTGCTAGTTTCATGGCATCACTTTCAGCCGCATGAGGACAACATGAACGTACAAACGCCCCCCGCACCAACCAAAACCGCAACCCTGGCCGAAGAGCTCAAGTCGTATACTGGCCGCTTTACCGACAAGATGTTTGATTGGGATGCCTTCCCCTCCAACCGTGGTTTTGACGATCTGGCCCGTGCCCAGATGCGCTATATCGGTTCTGGCGGATCACCCAAGGCTGGCGATACCTCGACGCTGAAACCCGACAATTTCACGGTATCGCTGATCTACAAGGAACCCGGCAAATATGCCGCCTGTCATAGCCATGAGATCGAGGAAAGTTTCCTGATCATTGATGGTGCATTGATTGTGGGTTGGGAAAAAGATGGCGAAGTGGTCGAGGTCAACCTTGGCCCCAAGGACATGATCCTCAACGCCCGTGAAATCGGGCATGGTTTTCGCGTCGATGGGGTAGAGCCGGTGATGATGTCGATCTCGGTCGATGTGGGCAAACCGCTGCCGCCGGTCTATCACTATCACCCCAAGGAACATGCGCCCGAACTGGCCCGTAGTTTTGGTGCCGCGCCGGGCAAGACGCTGAAATTTGATCCAGAGGGCGATCACCCGCTGCAAAAACTGATGGCGCAATATGTCGTGCGCCACACCGAATTGCCGACGATCTGGGAAGATGCCGGGTTTACCCGCAAGGTCTATGTCGGCGAAGGCGGTATCAATCACGACACATGCCGCAAAGAGATGTGGGGCGTGCCATCGGGCGTGGCGTTGAAACCATTTTCGCGCAGCGTCGAAGATGCCTTTATGGTGCTGGAAGGATCGCTGATCGTGGGTTGGGAAAAGGATGGCGAAACCAGCGAAGTCGAACTTGGCCCGCGCGATCTGGTCAAGACCCCGGCCGGTACAGCCCATTGGATTCGCAACAATTCCGCCGCGCCAGCGACGGTCTGGCATGTGATGGGCACAGCGGAAGATGACGGCGTGGTCTATCAGGCGGCCTGATGCCCGACGGCCCGTTGCGGTTTCTGCGGCGGGCCACCCACCAAATTGCTGAACCTGCCCGCAACCGGGGGCAGGGGGCTACATCTGATCCGACGCCCAGCCACGATACCCAAGCGCCTCGGACAGATCCCGCGCCGTGGATTTCAGGACAACTTCGATTTGGTCCAGCTTGCCGCTTTCGGGGCTGAATTCGCTGGCGTGGCCGGTTACATTGATCGCCCCGGCCGGAGATCCAAGGTGATCATACACCACCACAGCCGCTGATCCGATACCCGGCTCGAAATTGGCTTCGCTCCAGGCGATGCCATTGTCGCGGTCACGCTCTATTTGCGCTTCAAGCGCCTCTAATGTGGTCTGGGTTTTTTCCGTAAAGGAATCCAGTGTCTTGCCACCGTACAATTGCCGCAGGATCACCCTGGGCTGCTGTGCCAGCAATATTCTACCAATTGTCGTGGCATGGGCGGGCAACCGCGTGCCTTCCCGGACATTGCTGGCCAAATGCGAATTCGGGGTTTCGCGCAGCAGGTAGACGATTTCGCGTCCGTCCAGAATGCCCAGATGGGCCGAGAGCTGAAGCTTATCCACCAGGCGGCGCAAAAACGGTCTGGCCACCTGCATGATGGATCGGTCATTCAACGCCTCTGACGCCAAAGAGATCAACCCCGTGCCCAGCCGATAGCCCGCATCTTCGTCGACAAGTTCAATCATGGCTTCGGATTCAAGCGTGGCCAGAAGGCGTATCAATGTGGTCCGGTTGATCCCCAAGGATTTTGCGGCCTTGGTGATGTTACGACAGCGATTGCCGGCCGCAATATACCGCATCACCGCAATGGCACGCACCACTGGCGGAACGGAATATTCCGTCTTCTTGTCGTCGCCCGAACCCTCAGGAGCCATAATCAGCCCTTCATTCTTGAACATTTTACTCTAATGTGAACACATTACAAAGAGGGCAAGACCGTTGCAACATAGCCATGTGCGCGGAAGCGCCAAAACCATTTGTTTTGTCGGGATTGGCGGTTGCGACCGCTTGGATCGGGCAGCTGCCTGCGTGGAATGACCGACACAACCCGCCCGCCGGGCGTCGGCGTCAGTCCTGTAGCGCCTGAGAAAAGGAATCCACCAGCGGCGCGACGAGGTAATTGGCAAAGGTGGTTTCGCGCACGGCAACCATCAGGACAATTGGCATGTCTTCCGACAGGGCGCCGATGCCAAAGTTTTTTTCAAAATCTTCAAGCGAATGATCTGCCGCCACGGCAAGGCCCTCGAACTCTACCGGGTTTCCCTGGTCGTCGGATTTTGCCCGTGGTGAAATGGCGGTGATCTGCACATCAATGCGCGGCATTTTCCGTTGTGGCAGGCTGGAGATGACCAACCGGGCCTGCATGCCCGGGCGCACCTGGTCAATGTAATCAACCGGTATCCCAAACGACAGCCGCGCGTTTTTTAACGGGCGCGACAATGTCAGAAGCGTGTCGCCGCGCGCGGCAAACATGCCTTTGGCTTCGATCGGGATGCTGGACACCACACCCGAAATCGGAGCGCGCACTTCGGATCGTCTGATCCTTTCGCCCGCGTCAAGAATGGCCCGCTCAAGCTTATCCAGCCGCGTCAAATTGCGTTGCCGGGTGGCGGCAAGTTCATAGTCGAGGGCAAGCGCCTCTTCGTCGATCTGTTTCAACGTCTGGGCGGCCTTGTTCTCCAGCTCGAGAATTGAGGCCTTGTCGGTTTCGATCTCGCCTTTGACGATCAGGATCTGTTCCTGCAAACGCTCGTTTTCGTTCTGCGCAAGCAGCCCCTTTTGCCGCAATTCGGTGTGCCGCGCGTATCGGGCGACCATCAGGGCCAATTGGGCCTCGGTCAAGGCGACCTTGGTGTTCAACGTATCAATCTGTCGTCCCAAAATCGCGGCAGTTTCCCGCTGGGTGCGGGCCTTCAGCTCCAACTGTTGTTTCCGAAGTCCAAAGGGGGATGCCATTTTGGGCCTGTCAACGCGGGGCTGTGTGCCCTCGCGTCGCGCGAGCAGTTCGTCAATGGCCGCATTCTCATCCTGAATACGGCGGCGCTCAGACAGGCGGGTGGCGTGGGTTGCCTGTTCAAGCGAGGTGTCGAGCCGGACAAGCAATTGACCGGCCTCGACCGTTGCGTGATGCTCGACCAAGACTTCGTCAACCAACCCGCCATAGGGATGCTGTAGCGCCAATGTCGGCTCGGACGAGCCGATCGTGCCATGCAGGGAAATCGTGGTGGCGAGCGGGGCGGTCACAGCCCAGATCACAAACAGGATCAGAAACCCGCCGACACCCAGCGTTGCAATGACCAGCGGGCGACGAACCGTAGACGGGAGCGCATTTGAAGAGCGGCTCATGATACTTTTCTTTCGATTGCCGGGGTCTGTTCGCACCCCTCGACCGACAGGACGACCTGAAACCGCGTGGCCGCATCATCACAGGCGACCTCGACCGTGTCACTTATGTCCATGACCCTGGTGATCCGCGCCATGTCCGCAGAAAGGCCGGTTTTCCCCCGATCCTGCGCCGCGGTCAGGATCTTGACCTTTTCGTCCAAATCCGTTGCGACGGGTTGGGTCATGACGATCTGGCAGCTGGTGTCGTTCATGAACCTGAACGCAAATTTCGCATAGAGCAGCGTGTCCGGTGGCGTGTGATCACAGCCGATCTGCAACAGCTCGCTGCACAGGATCTGTGCTTTTTGCGAAAATTCCTGATCCGTTGCGCGGGTGAAATGGGACGCGACCCAATCGCGCGCATCGGGGGCCGATGTGGCCAGCAACGGAATATCAATCTGACGCCCGCCGATCCCCAGCCGATGCATCACATCGCGCCGGTTGCCAAAGTCGGACATGCGACCGTTGTCGAGGTGCAGGATCTTGTCCGCCAGTTGCAGGATGCCCGATCGGTGCACGACCATCACGATTGTCGTTCCCTGTTGTTTCAGGCGGTGCAGCGTCTGGCCAAGCGCCCGTTCCCCGTCGGCATCCAGCAGGGCGTTGGGTTCATCCAGAAACAGGTATCGCGGCGTCGTATAGATCGCCCGCGCAAGCGCGACCCGCTGGGCCTGGCCCGCCGACAGAAGATGCGGCTGGGCCTCTAGATCTGTTTCGAAACTGTTCGGCAGTGCGGAAATCAGGCCGTGCACGCCTGCGGTCTTGGCCGCGTCGATGATGCGGTCGGATTCTCTATGGACATCAAAGTAGCTGATGTTTTCCGCGATCGTGCCTTGGGTCACGCGACCCAATTGCGGAAGATACCCCACCATCTGGTGCAGGGCTTCTGCGCTCAGGCCGCGAATTTCGCTTTCGTCCAGAAACACGGAGCCGATTGGCGACGGTTCGATCCCCGCCAGCGCCCGCAACAATGTCGATTTCCCCGATCCAGAATTGCCGACAATCGCCAGACATTCCCCCGGTTTCAATGCCAGGCTGACACGGTCCAGCCGGGGGCGTGCGCCGCCGCCCCTCGGGACGATCAGACCCTCTGCCCGCAACGCGCCGGAAGGGGTCTGTGGTTGGGTCTGGGCTGCGTTTTGGCCCGCCTCGATCTTTGTCAGGGCAAAATAATCCGCAAGGGCGGATCGGATGCGGGGGAAATGCGTCAGGCTTTGCTCTATCGACATATAGGCCTTGGAGGTGATGATCGACCCGGCGATCATGCCGCCCGCGCTCATCAATTCCATCGTCACCAACCAGGCCCCCAGCGCAAGCGCCGCAATCTGACCAGAGTTGCGCACCAGGCCGGTCAATGCTCTGCCCGAGGTGCGTGTCAGTTCGACCCGGTCCAGATGCGCGTGCCGCAGCTTTTGAATTTCAGCAAACCGATGCCGCAGGTTCTGGGCGACAATCGCCATGCCCAGGCTGGCGCGGAGCTGTTCGGCGCGGCTCAGGGTTTTGGTTTCCATTCGGGCACAGGCCGCGGCCTGAGTTTCCGAAGGCTGGCTGAGCGTCTGTGCAAGAGAGGTGCTGACCATGAAGACAGTTGCCATAACCGCCAACAAGATCAGGAAGGCAGGATGCAACAGCCAAAGCGCCAGCAGGAAAATCGGCAGCCATGGCAGGCTGAGCGCCGCCACGGCGCTTGGGCTGCCCAGAAATTTGGAAAACCCGGCGGTTTGTTCGACAAGTTGTTGCTGGTCCGGCCCGTCCGATTTCCCGTCCTGACGCAGAACCAGCGCAGTGCCCAATTGCTCGCACCACCGCGACAGCCGCGCAAGCGACAGGTCCCTGGCCGCTTCGACCAGGGCCTGTAGTGCAAGAGCGGCGAGCGCAAGCCCGCCGATCAGAAGCAAGGTTGCCATGTTGCCGCTGGGGATCACACGATCCAGAAGCTGCATCATGAACAACGGGCTGATCAGAATTGCCAGATTGCTGATCAGGCTCAGGCACAGCAATGGCGGAACGACACGGCTGACCAGGGGAAAGTCGTTTCCTTGCATTTGTGTCGTCTCCGCTTGCGTGGTCACAGGATGAAGTTGCTTTCGTCAAGGTCGTCAGCCTTGACGGATTTGATCAGAAGCGTGTCACCCTCTTTGCCGCCGCTCAGCCCGCTGAGGTCGATCTCGGTGGCCCAGCCCTTGTCCACCATCACGGTTTCCAGGTCGGAATATTCCAGCCCATAGGCCGACAGGTCGATCTGATCATGGCCGACCTCGAAATCGTGGATCATGTCCTTGCCACTGCCCCCGGAGACGACAAAGGTGTCGGACGACCCGTCTTTCCACCAATTGCCGCCCCACATGTGGTCATTGCCCTCGCCGCCGGTGATCGTGTCAGACCCGCTGCCGCCGACAATCTTGTCGTTCCCCGCGCCGCCGTCGACATTGTCATTGCCGGAGCCGGCATTCAGGTAATCGCGGCCTGCGTTGCCGGACAGGGCGTCATCACCGTCCTGCCCCATCAGGCTGTCGTTGCCGGTGCCGCCGGACATCTGGTCGTCGCCGGTGCCGCCGCTCATGTTGTCATTGCCGCTGTCGCCGGACATTTCATCGTCGCCGGAACCACCGTGCAGCGTATCGTTGCCCGCATTGCCGAACATCTTATCGTCGCCGTCGCCGCCCCGCAGTTTGTCGTTGCCGCCGATATCCGCGGCAAGTTCGGGGCTGCGGATCAGAACCGCGGCACTGGCATCGACCTCTGAAAATGCATCCATCGACCGGGGATCGACCGCCCCGTCGTTTGATCCGGTTGCCTCGGCTTCGGCCATGAATTCGGTATAGGCCTGGCCAGTTTGCCAATCCACATTGACCTTGAAAATGCCGCCTTGGGCTCCGGTTGATGCATCAAGGTCATGGTCACCACGGTTCAACCCGTAATAAAGATTGCCGTCGCCATCGAGGAAAACCGCGCCATAGGCGCCCTTGGCCATGCCGCTTTCCATCGTGTCGCCGTACAGCGTGCCGGTGATTTCGACCGAATTCACCACCGGATCGCCGCCGTTTGCAACATCGCTGATGTCGATCTGATAGACCTTGCCCGCGCCGCCGTTTGTCGACGGCGGCATCACGGAATAAAACATGCCATCGGCCGCGTTATAGGAAATGTCGCACATGTTGCCGTGAAACATGCCGTCCGGCAGGTCGACATGGGTGACCACCGGATTGCCATTGGCGTCAAGGGTGTCGACGTCGATCACCTTGACCTCATTCAGGCTTGCGTTGAAGGCCCAGAGGTTGCCGCTGTCGTCGAAATCGCCGGTATAGCTGCCGGTTCCGGCCTCGCCGATGCGATAGACCGACCCGGAGGCATCGATCATCACCAGATCCTTGGCGCTGACCGCGTTGCCCAAGGCATCCGTGCCGCCGCTCTTGGCGACGCCATAGATCAGGTCGTCTTCCTGATTGAAGCCGATGGAATTGATCTTGAATCCGGGATCGTCGCCGACATTGGTATATTCGCTGGCGGCGGTGTCAAAAACCTTTAGCTGGCCATCTATCACCTGATACAGTTTGGCCTGACCGGCAACAAAGGCATCCACCGCAACTGGTTCGCCGCCAATGATCATTTCCTTGTCATAGGTGAGGATCGCACCCGGATTTTCCGCGGGCTCCGGGTCGACCGTGCGGAAGGTCAATTCACCGTTTTCGCCCGTGCCGGTCACCTGGACCTCGTGGGTTTGATAGACGCCGGAGTTGACCGAAACGGTGTCGACGACCTCGCCGTTCCACAGCACCTCAATCTCGCCGGTTGTATGACCAGCGGCAAGGTTGGCCGCGACCTCAAAGGAAATCGTGTATTCCTGACCCGCCTCTGTTCCCGCCGACTGAGAGATCGCCGACGTGCCGTCGACGTCGTCGGTCATGGTCCATCCGCCCTTTTCGGCCAATTGCGACATGGTCTGCAGACCGTCGAGCGCGCCGCCAAGCAGGTTGTTGCCCGCTGTATCTCCAAAAATGATGTCATCGCCGCTTCCGGCGTTAACCGTATCATTGCCCTGACCCCCTTCGGCGTAATCGTCGCCGCGTTCAAGGTTCAGCAGGTCGTGACCATCGTCACCAAAGGCGCGATCGTTCCCCTGGCCTGCGTTGACAATGTCATCTCCGGCCCCGGCAAGCAGGGTGTCATCACCGCCGTTCCCAAGCAGGACATCATTGCCGGCCCCGGTCTTGATCAGGTCGTTGAACGACCGGATGTCGCCAAGGTCGCTGACAACCACCGCATCCGGGTCATAGACCCATTTCCCGTTCACATAGTTCCATTCATTGCCGACCATGTCCCCGGCGGCCAGATCGTTGCCGTGCCCGGTGCTGATCGTGTCGTCACCGGCATGGCCGTTGACCTTGTCGACCTCTGCCAGCTTTTCTGACAGGGACTTGGAACCGCCGTTCGAAAACCCGTCTGTAATTGCATCGTTGTTGGTCGTACCAACAAATGTATTGTCGTGTTCACTCACCATATTTCACTACTCCCAGACAAAATACTCATGCAGGGATGCAGGACATTCGCTAAATAAAGTCTAACCTCAGGCCCGTCTTGCGACAGAACCTGCGGGGATTTTAGTGTTAATTTTGCCTATTGCCGGAACCTTTTCGCAACCAGCCCGCCAGCACCGTCATTGTCGCATTGCGGCATCAATCAAGGGCGCGCCAATCATTGGCCGCGCCCTTTGGTGTCGTTGTGATCATCGTGCCGTGTCAGCCCCCTGCGCGGGAACATGTGACGTCAATCACCCGTAATTCCGGGTTCAGATGTCGCGCGCCGGCGTTACACAGTGCAATTTGGTGCATTTGCGCATGCCGATTTCGTCGATCGTTGGCAGATTGGTTCTTGCGGCCAGGGCCATGGCTTCTTCGACTGTGGCGACCTCGCCGCCTGCGCCCAGAATTTGCGAGATGACAGCGCCGCCACCGCCCGCAATCCGAACAAGTTGCAGGACAGACCCGAGATGCGACAACACGTTGTTTGACGAACGCGCGGTGTCATCATCCGCCCCGATGGCAATCGGAAAGATATGCCCCGGTGATACGATGTCGTCCGGCCCTGCGTTTGGTGCAGTCGCGGTGCGGATTGTGTGGGCCCGCTCGGCTGCGGAAATGCCGGTTGTGATCCCGTCCCGCGCCTCGATAGAAACCGCCTGACCCCAGCCGATATTTCGGTGGCGCACCGGCTGCATGGGAATGCCCAGACGATCAATCGCCTCTGCGCTGAGCACAAGGCTGACAAGACCTCTGGCGTGCGTGGCCATATCGTTGATGGCGCTTGCACTGACGTTGCGGGCCGCACAGAACATCAGGGCTTGATCCGTGGCTGGATCAAGGAAAATGGCCAGCCTCCCGGATTTCAGATGCGGCAACAGGGTGGCATTCGGCCCGGCGACATAGGTCGACGGGAACCGGTCTGGCAAAAGCGATGTCACAGGCATGTGTTGATCTCGATTTGATGGAATTGACGGGCGGCATAGATGCTTGCCTTGTCATCTTCTGACATGGAAATTTGCCGGATCACGCCAAGCAGGATGCTGTGCGAGCCGACGACCTTGGTGTCGACGACATCGCAATCAAAGGCCACCAGCGCATCCACAAGCATCGGGGCGCCGGTCACGCCAACCGACCAATCCGCAGCGGCGAACCGTTCTTCTGTTGGGGTCTTGCCGCCAAAGAGCATGGCCAGATCTTCATGGCGCGGCCCCAGCGTATTGACGCAGAGCCGCCCGTTTTCACGAAAGGATTGACCAACCGAGCTGGTGTTGTTGACGCAGACCAGAAGCGTCGGCGGCGTGTCGCAGACGCTGCACACCGCCGTTGCCGTGAACCCCGCGCGCCCGGCGCTGCCATCGGTGGTGATGACATTGACCGCGCCGGCAAAACGGGCCATGCCCGCGCGAAACTGATCCTTGGTGACCGCGGGGAATGTGTCTATTTTCTGTTTTGTCATTGAAATGGCCATTGGCATTAGTCCTGTAACAGGTTTTCGCGCAGGGTCGGCCCGGCATAGGACGTCCGATAGCGCCCGCGGCGTTGCAGTTCGGGCACCACGTGATCCACGAATTCTTCGAAACAACCCGGGGTATAGGTCGCGGCCAGCATGAAGCCGTCGGCGCCGCCTTCGTCCATGTAGATTTCCATCTGGTCGGCGATGTCGGACGCCGTACCGACCAGCACCGGCATGCCCATACCCTGGGCATAGATCAGCGCGGCTTCGCGCACGGTGACCGGCAGTTCGCCCTTGGGATCCTTGGCGTAGATGATCGATTTAAACAGACCCTGAATTCCCGGAACCTCGAGATTCCGCACGTTTTCATCCAGATCCATTTTGGAAAAATCGAGCCCGAAGTGCCCCGACATCCAGGCCAGCGCGCCCTCCAGCGGGATGCAGGACACGATACGTTCATATTTCGCCTGTGCCTCTTCGCGGGTGGCGGCGACAACCGTCTGGACCCCATAGATCAGCTTCATGCTGCCGTCGGGGCGGTTGAACTTGCGGGCGCGTGCCTGAAGATCGTCGGCATATTCGCGCATGCGCTCGACGCTGGGATGCACGGCAAAGACGGCCTCGGCGGTTTCAGCGGCAAAATCGCGACCGCGCGGTGACGAGCCGGCCTGCCAGAACACCGGGCGGCCCTGCGGTGAGGGCGAGCAGAAATGGCGGCCCTTGCATTTGAAGTATTTGCCGTCATGGTCGATCACCTTGACCTTGTCCGGGTCGGCATAAACCCCGCTTTCCTTGTCCGCGATCACCGCATCCGGTTCCCAGGAATCCCACAGCTCGCAGCAGAGCTTCACGTATTCGTCCATCCGGTCATAACGTTCGTTGCGCGGGGTCATGTCCTCATGCCCGTAGGCGTCCCATTCGCTCTTGGAATAAGAGCTGACGATGTTCCACGCGACGCGCCCGGCAGACAGGTGGTCGAGGCTCGAAAGCAGGCGGCACATGGCATAGGGATGGGTGAACATGGTCGACAGGGTCACGCCAATGCCCAGATTCTTGGTCGCAGCGGCAACAATTGGCACGATGGTCGAAGGTTCATGCGTCGGGCATTGCACCGCATATTTGATGGTCGCATCAGAGCTGCCATCATAGGTGTTATAAGGTGCCAGTTCGTCAGCAATGAACATGGCGTCAAACAGGCCGCGCTCCATCGTGCGGCCCATCTGTTGCCAATAATCAGGGCGCGAGAAGTGATAGCCGATCTTGTCAGTCGGGTTGCGCCACATGCCGGTGGCGTGGCTGTTGACACCATGTTGCACGAAACCGAGGAGGTGAGCTTTTTTCTTGGACAAGGTAGTCTCTTTCATTCTTGGAGTGTTGGGGCCCGGCGGGGGCCGGACCGTTGGGTTGCATCGAAGAGGGTCAGGGAAGGGTGGCGACGGGTTCCGGCGATGTGTCGCGGATTGGGTCGACGACCCGGGACATGAAAACAGGGATATCGGCGGCGGGGTTGTCGAACTGGCACAGCACACGATCCACGCCCAGGGATCGAAGCTGGCGCAACCGCGCCTGTAGCGTTGCGTAATCGCCCACCAGACCGGCGGCGAAACCGGCATTGGAATCGACCATTTCGGCATCGCTGAGGTTGGCCCAGCTTGTCGCGCCGGATTGCTGCATGATGGTGCGGAATTCTGCGATGGACCGGGTATCGCGGCGCGCGATCAGGCGCTCCACCCGCGCCTGTGCCGCGCTGTTGGTCGGTTCGGCGATTACATGGGCATTGATGGCGATGGTCGCCTTGCGCCCGGTGGCAGCCTCGGTCTTGCGCAGGGTTGCGATCTGATGCGCCAGGGCGGCGTCATCCATGCCATTAAGGAACAGACATTCCCCGGCCTCAGCCGCCATTTGAACGGCGCGGGTCGAATGGCCCGCAATCCAGACCTCGGGCCGGTGCGCCGGGTCAAGCCCGGACGCGCCGCTGTCGAACAGGGTGTGAAGCGCGGTCAAAAAGGCCTCGGCCCGGTCGTAACGCCCAGTATGGTCAAGCCAGTCCACACCGGCACGTTCAAATTCGGATTGCCACCAGCCGCAGACAATGCTGAGCGCAATGGGTCGTTTGGCCAGCGCCGAGACGGTATCGACCATCCGCGCGACCTGTAGCGGGGATCGGAACCCCGGTTTGACCGCGCCGCACAGGTCAATGCGGGTCGTGGTGGCGGCGATGGCCGACAGCAGGGTCCAGGCGTCAATGACCGGGGCGTTTGCGCCGTGCACCGGGTTCAGCAGATTTTCAGAGCAATAAAGAAAGTCGTAGTCACAGGAGTCCGCCAGCCGCGCGGTTTGCAGACAGGCGGCCATGCTGGCCGTGGGCGAAATATCCAACGTGCGCAGCCACCCGCCATAGACCGGCAGCCATATCCCGATCTGCGGGGCCGCAGAGTCCGGTGCCGTGCCGGGTGCCGTGTCGGGCGCGGATGTCCCGCGCCTGACCGGGTTTTGATGGGGTGCGGGTGTCATTGGGCCTCGCGCATCGGGGTGTCGAGGAAAAATGCCACGCCGTTGGCGGCGGCACTGCCGATGGCCAGAAGCGGCCCAAGGTAGATAAAGACCGGCGCGACGCCGATCAGCGCGATGACCACGCTGGCGGCGACAACGGCAATGCCGAACATCCACCATTTTGCATTCAGGTCGCCGGATGTTTCGGTGTCGATTGTGTCGTCATCAAAGGTCTTGAGCGCGCCGCGCACACCGCGCGTGTAGCCGGCCACAAACAGGACCGTCGCGACGATCCCGCAAACAATGAAGAATATCAGTAGGCTGGACATGGAATGGGCTCCTTGTTGGGCATTCGGGTGATGTGGGTGGGGCGGCCGCCCGATCCGTCGCGGGCGGCCGATGGTACATTTTTCAGGCTTGGTTCAGCTCGATATCGGGGGTCTCTTCGCCGGAGCGTCCCAGCAGGACACCGGCAAGCAGGACAACACCGCCGCTGACCGCCAGGATGGACAAGGTTCCGACAAGCTCGCCATAGACAGAGCGCAGCGGCATGCCGATTGCGATGGCCAGAACGATGCCGCCGACAAATCCGACGGTGTTGGTCGGTTTCCACAGGATCGCCAGCACCAGCGGCAACAGGATCGAGGTCTTGAGCGCATAGGTCGTCAACACCAGCGAGGTGAAATCGACCCCGGACAACACGATCATCGCCGCAATGAGCCCGCCCGACAGCATGGACAGCTTGGTGATGTAGAACAGCACCTTTTCAGTGGTTTGCGGGCGGAACCGGCGGATGATGTCGACCGCGACGATCGACGACAAGGCCGAGCTGGCACCATCAACGGTGGAGTAACATGCCGCCAGAATGGCCAACACATAGGCAATGATCAGGACCATGGGCAGGCCGATGTGGCTGACGATGTAGGGGCCGACCGCGATGATGTCGCCGCCGAAATCCTCGGGCACGACGCCATAGGCCAGCGCAACCAGACCCAGCATGCCAAGGCAGATCGGGATCGGGTAGAACAACAGCCCGGACCACATGAACGTGCGTCCGACCTGGTTCGGGCGGATCGCCCAGACCTTTTGCCAGAACGTCTGGTCCGCGACCGTGGCCGCCAAAAGACCAAAGGCCAGCGTGATCCCGAACCCTGCTGCGGCACCGGGCTCAAAGATTGACAGATCGGCTGCATTGTTGGCTTCGATGGCGGAAAAGACGCTGTCGGCACCGCCGTCGATCATGCCGAACACCGCGACCACCACGATGGCCGAAGGCACAGTGATCATCCAGGTGTTGATCGTGCCGGTCATGACGCTGGTCCAGAGGCCCCCAAAGTAGGAGTAGCCCAGCACAACAGCCACCGTCAGAAGCGTCGCGACCTTCCAATCAATCGGAAAGACGATCGACATGACGACAGATGTGCCTTTCAGGTTGATGAGAATTTCCAGCAGGATGCCGAAGATCATGGTTGTCGTGACCACGCCGGCGGCAATTTTCAACTCCGAGAACCGCTTGAAGATGAATTCCGAGATGGTGAAGCCCTCTGGCATCCGCTTCTTGAGGGTCTTGGCGAGGGGCACCATCGCCAGCACCGCCAACCCGTTGGGAACGACGAACCAGAACAGCCCCGACAATCCCCATTGATAGGTCATGGCAGAGCTCATCATCACGGCCATCGCCCAGGTCCAGACCGACACGACCGAGCCGATGCCGAAGCCCAAACCGATCTGCCGGTTGGCAATGATGTAGTCATTGGTGTTGCGTACAAGATATGTCTTGATGAAATACGCAATTGCGAGAAACACCAAGCCGGTGCCTATCATCAAGGTGAGCCCCAGCGGGGCACTTAATCCTTCTGTGGGGACGAGAACCGCCTTGTCCATTTTTCGTTTCCTTTGTCGGTGTGGCAATAGAGAGTGTAAAAGTCTTTATGCCTGACGTGGCCTGTAATTGGCCTGTTCAGATACAAAGTATGACAATTAGACTTTAAAACATTAGCCCGCTGCGCCGCAGAGGAATGAATTGGAAGGTAGGTGCATTTTCATGAAATGGTTACAAATTAGGCGGAAAAATATGGAAATGCCGATCTTTTTGACGCTCGTCTGTCATTGCGCAGCAATCTCTGATGGTTTGTCCGGCAACTATAAATTGTATTCGGCAAAGCGATTTGTGCGGAAACCTGTGATTTGAATCACATTTTCACTTGTTGTTTCCCCAAAGATGGACGCTTAGCGCCGTTTTATGCGCTAACAGATCAAAATTTTGCTGTATGGGGGGTCGTAACTGGCAGTTACGGCGGGGTCGCCATGCCCCGCGACAGGTCGCGTAGCGTTCCGGGATTGGCCCGGAAGACGTGCAAGTGCCCCGCCGGTTCACCTGAGCGGGTCTGCGTAATTAGTAATTTTGATTTATAAATGGGGGTGAGGCGTGCGGCGCCACATCTGACCTGTGCCTGGAAAGACATGTTGGTCTATTTAAAGCTAAGTGTATGTGATAAGGTAAAAGTCACACGTATAATGCGCGCGTATTTCTTTTAATGTTTGAGTGAATTGATTAGATATGATTTTGACCCCAATTGGGGCTTGGTTCGCCGCCAATTGTGAAATTAAAGTGCGGTAAATAATTCGATGAGGTCGCAACTCTAATTAATGGAGTGCCAAATAAAATTGAGAAATGCGCTTTAATAAATGGGTCAACTCATTTCCCATCACATCAAAAGAACCCAAGCCAGAACCGAAATAAACAGCCAGCCAAACGCGCCGAGGAGAAGCGGGCGGAGGCCCTTTTCCTTCAGTTTACGGAAATCTGTCTCCAGGCCCATAGCGGCCAACGCGATTGTGAGCATGATTGTTGTGCCGGAAACCGTCACCTCACGGATCGGTGCGGGCAGGGGCGCAAAGGTGTTGATCACAACCACGGCGATAAATCCAAAGACAAACCAGGGAAGGGGTGCTGCGGCTTTTTCGTCTTGGCCACCGTGGCGCGCAGCAAGCGCACCAAGCACCAGGATCAGCGGCGCCAACAGGGCAACCCGTGTGAGTTTGGCCACGGTTCCGAGCTGGCCGGCCTCTTGCCCGTTTTGAAACGCGGCGCCGGTCACCTGGGCAACCTCGTGAACCGAGGCCCCAACCCAGAGCCCGTAATGTGCGTCACTCATCGCAAGCCATTGCGCCAGATGGGGAAACAGCACCATTGAAAGCGATCCGAACACGGTTACACAGGCAATGGCATAGGCCGCATCTTCGTCGGTTCCGCGCACAACGGTATTCGCGGCCACAACAGCAGAGGCCCCACAAACAGAGGTCCCGACCGCAATCAATGCCGTCAGCCCGTCGTCGACCCCAAGCAGCCGGCCCACCAGTTTGATTGCGACAAAGGACGCAATCAGCGTCACCGCAACCGCCCCGAACCCGGTAAGCCCGATGGCGGCAAGCTGATCGAGTGAAAGCTGAAAGCCAAGCAGCACAATCGCGCAGCGCAGGATGCGGCGCAGCGAGAATTTGACGCCATCAACGAGCCGGACGTTCATCCCCAGGCTGTTCCGGATCGCAATGCCAAACACCATGGCCAACATAAGCGGGCTGAGCGCCTTGAGGCCGGTCAGCCCCTGCACGGCCATGGCCGCAAGCGCGATCCCCATGCACAGCGCCAGTCCGGGCAGAATGGCAAATGCTGCGGGCAACAGGCCGCTGAAACGCGGGCGAACGGCAATTTTCGTGTGGGAAATCGTGTCAGTCATGTGCGGGGGACGTCCAGGTTCAGTAATTTCCTTCAGGGTTCCATGTTCCGCTTGACCATTCCATCGAATTATATTGATTGTATTCATCGACAAAATAGATTGATCGCATGACACTTGAACAACTTCGGATTTTTCTGGCCGTCGCCGAAGGGCAGCATGTCACCCGCGCGGCCAAGCGGTTGGGCCTGAGCCAATCCGCCGTGAGCGCCGCCATCGCGGCGCTTGAGACGCGCCATGCGGTGCAATTGTTTGACCGGGTGGGGCGGCGTATCGTGCTGACAGAGGTCGGCAATGCCTTCCTGCGCGAAGCTCAGGCGGTGCTGGCCCAGGCGGAAACCGCGGAATTGATGCTCGAGGATTTTTCCTCTACCCCGCGCGGGCGATTGCGCATTCATGCCAGCCAGACCGTGGCGAGTTATTGGCTGCCGTCGCGGTTGGTGGCGTTGCACGACAAATACCCCAAGATCGCGGTGGAGATGTCGATTGGCAACACGGCGCAGGTGGCGGATGCGGTCCAGGATGGGCGCGCCGACCTTGGGTTGATCGAAGGCGAGGTCACGCATCTGGCCTTGCGTCGTCAGGTCGTGGTCAGGGATTCGCTTTGTTTGATCATGGCGCCGGATCATCCGCGGGCGAAGCAGGCGACGCTCGATCCGGCAGAATACATGACCGAAGACTGGATCTTGCGCGAACAAGGCTCCGGCACGCGATCAGAGTTCGAAGCGGTGCTGGAGGCGCATGCGCTTGGGGTGCAAAATTTGTCGATCGCATTGGAACTGCCGTCCAATGAGGCCGTGATCGCCGCCGTTGCATCGGGGCGGTATTTCAGCGTGTTGTCACAGCGCGCCGTGGTCGCATCAGAGGCGGCTGGCTGGATCATAACCCGCCCGGTGCCGCATCCCAGCCGGCCTTTTGCGGTTCTGACCCATCCCGATCGCCATCGGACCCATGCCATGCGCGTGATGCTTGATATTCTTGCCCCCGGTTAACGGGTCCGCAGTTTTTTGAGCCCGGCATACTGGTTCCGGTGGTCTGAACCGGTTTTCTGATCGGGGCGCGGCGCGCGCGATGCGGTTTTCGGGTTTTCAGCTTTGCCCGTCGCCAACCCTGCGGCGGCAAAGCGGCGTTCATACAGGCTGCGATAGGCTTCGGCCGAGGCCGGAAGATGTGCCCGAACGCTGGCTTCGTAGATGTCCGAGGATGTGCCGCGCAGCGCCTCGATGATGGCGAGATGCTGTTCCACGATGACCCGCATATGCTGTTTGTCATCGTATTTCACCACCCGGATCGGCTGTGCCATGCGGGCGTGTTTTGCGATCAGTTCCGCCAGTCTCGGGTTTGTGCAGCAGCTGTATTGAAGCTCGTGGAACTGCTGGTTCAGGTCATAAACCTCGCGGAATGCGCCGCGCTCCACCGCTGCACTGTGCCGCTGTGTAAGGTCGTCAAGCTGGCTTGTGACCTCGGGCGGGGCGGGCAGGGGCGTGCGCCGCGCCGCCGCGCATTCCAGCGCGATCCGCAGATCATAAAGCGTGTCGACCTCATCCGGTGTAAAGTCGACAACCTCGACCCCACGGCGGGGGCGATGCACGAGCAGGCCCTGATTTTCCAGCTCGGCAAAGGCGTGACGCACGGCATGCCGTTTGGCGTCGTAATGTTCCATGACGCTGTCTTCGGTGATCCGCGTTCCGGGGGGGTAAACCCCAAAAATAATATCGTTTTCCAAGTCCGCCTGAAGGGATGTCGGCATTGTATCTGGCCTCGTAATGGTCCGCACGATCCTAGGCTGTGTGGCGATTTTCATCAACAATAATCTTATTGATAATCTTATTGACCAAATTATTACCCATTTGTATGGTCACATTTGTTTCAACTCGGGAGGTTCACATGAAACGATTTACCAGCGCGATTGCCATCGCCGCGGCGCTAATTGCATCAGGCGCCAGCGCCTGGGAGGCCAGCCCAGGCAAACCCCATGACGGCAAAACGGTTCATGTGTTGGCGGTGAAATCCAGCCAGTTCGAGGCGCATGAAGCGCGGCTCGCCGCCTTTGAAGAGGCGACCGGAATTGATGTGGTCTATGACTATGTGCCCTTTCCCAACATGAAAGAGGCGCTGACCACAGAGATGGTTGCCGGTGGTGATTACGACGTGGTGTCGATCATGGACCAATGGGTGCCCTCGTTGCAGATGCTGGTGCAGCCGATCGAAGACGAGATCGCGGCGCAGGGTGTTGACCTTGGGGATTTTCCCGCCGCGCATTTGCGTCATGGACGGGTGAACGGCGCGTTGGTGGGTTTGCCGGTGCGCGGCCACGTGCAGCTGCTGTTTTATCGCAAGGATCTGCTGGCACAGGCCGGGGTCGAAGCGCCCTCGACATGGGACGAGGTGGTGAGTGCAGCCAAAGCGGTGCAGGGGGCGACCGACGCCTCCGGGATCGCATTGCCCTATGGCAAGTTGAACGGCCAGAACCTGATGGTCTGGATCAACCTGCTTTGGGGTCACGGTGGCGATCTGTTTGATGAAAACGGCGACCCGGCCTTCATCTCTGATGCGGGTATCGCCGCGACGGAGCAATATGTCAGCCTGCTGCGGGACGAAAAGATTGCCCCGGCGGGATCGGCCACCTTTGTCGAACAGGATGCGGTCAACAGCTTCAAACAGGGCAATTCAGCCATGCTGCCCGTGTGGTGGTGGGTGCGCTCGCAGCTTTCCGACCCCGAGCAATCCAAACTGACCGCCGATCAGATCGGGTTTACCTCGCTGCCGTCGGTGGGGGATGCGGACAAGACGACCTTTACCAACACCTGGATCTTTGCCGTGACCCAGGGCGCCGACAGCAAGGATGCCGCGGCGGAATACCTTGGCTGGCTGACAGATCCGGCGCTGGAACGCGAGGTGCTGCTTGACGAAAACCTGAGCGAGGTTGTCGCGGTGCATTTTTCCAACCTGCGCGACGAAGAGGTCAACGCGCGTTGGGGCGGGATGCATTCCGCCGCTGCCGATGCTTTGGCCACGGCGGCGGGTATGGATTTCGGTGACAACTGGCCGCGGATTTCCGAAATCATCGAAACCGCGATTTCCAGCCTTGCCAGCGGCGAAGAGACCGACACCGCCACGGCGCTGAACCACGCGGCCGAGGAAATCCGGCGCATTCGCTGATCCCCGGTGTTCGGTGCGCCCCGTATCGCGGGGCGCGTGCCACGTTTCCCTATCAACAGAGGTGCGCCATGCAGGACAGGTCCCTGTCTTACCTACTGCTGGTCCCGGCATTCCTGATCGTGCTGGCGACAACGCTTTATCCGCTTGCCTATTCGCTGGTCACGGCCTTTCGCGAATGGGATCTGACCAAGCAACGCCGCCCCGGTGATTTCGTCGGGGTCGATAATTTCGGATACGCCTTTTCCGAACCGGGGTTTCAGAACTCGCTCTGGGTGACCTCGGTCTTTGTGATCACAAGTGTGATCCTGACCCTGGTGATCGCCATGTCGCTGGCGCTGCTTTTGCGGCGCAAGGGGCGGATGCATACCTTTACCCGGGTGATCCTGATCCTGCCATTTGCGATCAGCCCGGCGCTGATCGGGGTCAGCTATCGTTTCATGTTCAACCCGGAATTCGGCGTCATCGCCAAGGGTCTCGGCGCGGTCTTTCCGGCGCTGGACGGCGTGCCCTGGCTGGCCAGTCCTGACCTTGCGATGGCCATTCTGGTGCTGACCGATGTCTGGCATTGGGCGCCCTACATGACCTTCATGTGCCTTGGCGGGTTGGCTTCTGTCCCGCGAGAGACAGAAGAGGCCGCCCGGATCGACGGGGCCTCCAACCTGCGGATCATATTCGGCATCGTGCTGCCGCAGATGAAAGGCGTGCTGCTGGTGGTGGCGGTGCTGAAGACGATCTTTGCGCTGAAAATGTTCGATCAGGTGGTGACCCTGACCGGCGGCGGCCCCGGCACCTCGACCGAGACGCTGGCCTTCTTCATCTTCAACGTCGGCTTCAAATGGTACGACATGGGCTATGCCTCGGCATTGGCCTGGATCCTCACCGCAATCATGATGCTGATCTCTGTCTGGTATGTCCGGATGCTGCTCAGCGAAAGAAAGATGGCCACGGCATGAGAAAAACCGTTTTCTGGTGGGTCGAGCGCGGATTGCTGCTGCTGATTTCCACCATTGTCCTCTTCCCCATCGCCTGGATGTTCCTGACCGCGTTCAAACGTCCGCGCGATGCCTATTCCCTGTCGTTGGATTTCAGCCCGACGCTGTCGAACTTTGTCACCGTGTTTTCCGATCCCTGGAACCTCGGCGATATGGTGCTGAATTCGGTGATTGTGGCATCGGTGACGGTGCTGATCGCGGTGCCCTGTGCCGCGCTTGCAGCCTATTCGTTTTCGCGGTTCCGGGTGCGGGGGCGCAAGTTCCTGTTCTTTCTGATCCTGTCGACCCAGTTCATTCCGGCGGTGGTGATCGTGCTGCCCTTCTTCCTGATGTTCCGGTCGCTGGGCTTGCTTGATACGCGACTTGCGCTGATCGTGGTCAATCTGGCCATTGTGACTCCGTTTGTGATCTGGATGATCAAGGGGTTCATCGACGCGATCCCGACCGACAGTGAGGAAGCGGCGATGATCGACGGGGCCTCGCGCCTCAGGGTGATCAAGGACATCGTGCTGCCAATGGCGGCGCCGGGCATCCTGACCTCGTCGATCTTCTGTTTCATCCTGACCTGGAACGAGTTCCTCTTTGCGCTGATCCTGACGCGCCGCGATGCCGTCACGCTGCCGGTGGGGTTGGTCAGTTTCCGCACCGAACGCGGCGATCTGTGGGAGCTGATGAGCGCCGCCGGGGTCATGATCACGGTGCCGATCTTCATCATGGCGCTGCTTATCCAGAAACATTTCACGCGCGGCATGACCGCTGGCGCAGTCAAATAGGGGGCCCGGGATATGGCCGAAGTACAACTCGTCGACGTGGAAAAACGCTATGGTTCCTTCCTCGCCGTGCCAAAACAGAGCCTGACCATCGAAGAGGGTGAATTCCTTGTTCTGCTGGGTCCATCGGGTTGCGGCAAGACCACGACCATGCGGATGATTGCCGGGCTGGAGGATATTACCGCGGGCGATCTGATGATTGCGGGCGAACGTGCCAACGACAAACCGCCCAAGGACCGTGACATCGCCATGGTGTTTCAAAACTACGGGCTTTATCCGCATATGACGGTGGCCGAAAACATCGGCTATCCGCTGAAGCTGCGCGGCATGGACCGCAAGACGCGTGAGGCGCGGGTGCAGGAAACCGCCGAGAAGGTCGAGCTGCAAGCCTTGCTGAAACGCCGCCCTTCGGAATTGTCCGGCGGCCAGCGCCAGCGGGTTGCGCTGGCCCGGGCCATCGTGCGCACGCCCAAGATCTTTCTGATGGACGAGCCGCTGTCGAACCTTGATGCCAAATTGCGGGTGACCATGCGGGCCGAGCTGAAGCACCTGCATCATGAGTTGGGGGTCACCACCGTCTATGTCACCCACGACCAGATGGAGGCGATGACGCTGGCATCCCGCGTCGCGATCATGCGCGAAGGCCGGATCGTGCAGCTGGATACGCCCAAGAAGATCTATTCCGAACCCGCCGACCTGTTTGTCGCGGGCTTTATCGGCTCGCCTTCGATGAACCTTGTCGAAGGCCGGATCACCGGTGGCCGTTTTGAGGCACCCGGCGTGTCATTGCCGGTGGCGGGGGCTGATCGCGGCGATGTCGTGCTGGGTATTCGCCCCGAGGATCTGCAGCTGACCGATCCCGGCGCGGCGCCGATCTCGGGCAAACTTTATGCGCTGGAGCTGACCGGCGATTCCACCTTGGTCACCCTGCGCAATGGCCGGACATCGGTCTGTACCCGCGGCCCGGCGGATTTCGAAGCCCCGATCGACGCGCCCTGCACCCTGGCCCCCAAGCCCGGTGCGCGCATCCACCTGTTTGACAAACAAACCGGCCAGCGTCTCGACGCGTGACCGAACCAGAAGGACACTGAAATGCCCAGACTTTCCCAGGCCGAGGCCGACGCCCGCCACGTCAAACGTGACGATTATGTCTCCTGCACTGTCGCCTTCATCGACTGCAAGAAGCCCGGCTCGCATCTGAAGGAAAACTATTCCATCATCGGCCCCGGCGTGACCTCGTCCGATGAACAGGTGATCAACCTGCCCGAACCGCATGGGTTCAACATCGGTGCGGCGGCCATGCCCAACGGCATCACCAACAACCTGCATGTGCACTTCACCGCCGAGGTGTTCATCGTGCAAAAGGGTGAATGGACCTTCCGTTGGGGCGCGCAAGGCGAGAATGAGTTCATTGGCCGCGAGGGCGACATTCTTTCGGTGCCGACCTGGATTTTTCGTGGCTTTACCAACACCGGGCCGGATGACGGCTGGCTGTTTACCGCATTGGGCGGCGACAACACCGGCGGCGTGATTTTCCACCCCGACATTATCCGCGAGGCGGCGTTTTACGGGCTTTATATCTCGAACGACAACACGCTGATTGATACCTCTCGCGGTGACAAGGTGCCGAGCGAAGACGCGCGCATTGCGCCGATGCCCGACGAGGACGTTGCCCAACTTCGGGTCGTTTCACCCGAAGAGATGCGCCGCCGCGTCGTGACCGAAGGCGACCGGGATTTCCGGCCTGCCTTTGTTGACGCCCAGCTGCCCGGATGCGGGGCCGAGATCGCGCCGGTGATCGGATTTGGTCTGACGCAGAACCGCGATCACGCCGCCCCGGTCACCAATCCGCACGGCTTTTCGGTGGAATGGCTGCGGCTTGCGGCGGGCGCACAGGTCAGCCCGTTCACCCTGTCGGAAAAGATGGTGCTCATCGTCCGCTCCGGTCAAATCCGGCTGACCTTGAATGAAGAGGCCGATGTGACGGTTGATCTGGCCGCGCGCGACACCTATTCCATTCCGGCGGATGCGGTTCGCACGATCAAGGCAATTGGCGACACCCCGGCCGAGGTGTTGGTGGTTGTGTCCGGCGATCATCGCAAGCACCCGGTTTTTGCGGACGACATAATTGCGGCCGCGCGTGCCGGCGGGCTTGCGCTTGACGCTGGCGGATATGTGGCCAATGCGGCCCTTTTACCAGATTACAGGAGAGCAGGATAATGCGCAGCAATACAATCAAGACGCGGTTGGCCGCAGGTGAGACCGTGGTGAACGGGTGGCTTTCCATCGGGTCAACCTATTCCGCCGAAGGTGTCGGGCATTCCGGCGTCGATTCCGTCACCGTCGATCTGCAACACGGTATGTTGAGCTTTCAGGAGGCGCTGCACATGTTGCAGGCGCTGTCCTCTACCCCGGCCATTCCGCTGGTGCGGGTGCCGGATCTTGACCCGGCCCAGATCATGCATCTGCTTGACGCAGGCGCTTATGGCATCATCTGCCCGATGATCTCGACCCGGAAGAGGCCGAGGCGCTGGTGTCGGCCTGCCGCTATCCGCCTTTTGGTACCCGCAGTTTCGGGCCGTCGCGCGGTTTGCTCTATGGTGGCAAGGATTATGTCGCTGAGGCCAACGATACCGTGATGGTCATCCCGATGATCGAAACCGCCGAAGCCGTTGACCGGATTGACGATATCCTCGCGGTTGAGGGCGTCGACATGGTCTATATTGGGCCCAATGACCTGGCCTTTGCGGTTGATGGCCATGTGGGGTTCCCGCGCCCGAAATCAGAGGCGGCGATAACCAAGATCGTAGCCAGTGCAAAACGGCATGGCACCCCGGTGGGCATCTTCTGTTCGGATGCCAACGACGCCCGCGCCCGCCGCGATCAGGGCTGTGCGCTGGTGACACCGGGCAATGACTTTGCCCATCTGACGCGCAGCGTGGCGGCGGCGGTTGCCGCATTGTCCGACGAAGAAGATGCGGCGGGGGCACAGGATCAGCCCGGCACCGGATATTGACCTGACGCCCGTGATCTTGCGGCCGGCTTTGGGGTCAGACCCCCGGTCGGCTGCGTCTGCGGCTGCGGCTGGTGCGCGTGAAACTGGCCGCGTGCGATGCGGCGGCGTGCCGTGGCGGGCGCGCCAATCCTGTGATTTGGGACCAAAATTCATGTGGCAAGATCGGTTTTCAGGAACCGATCACAATCGGGCGGCCGGGGCAAAGCGCATCACGCGATGAAGGGGGGCAGACCCGGTTGAACATTTGACCGAAACCCGGTTTTGCTGTCTTATGTTGCAAAATTCACAACTGTTGGACCTATGTATCTGCGCGGCTTGCAACTCTTTCGGGACATCGTTGTCACCGGCACCCTGGCCGAGGCCGCGAGCCGGGCCAATATGTCAAATTCCGCTGCCAGTCGGCTGCTGACACAGCTTGAGTATCAGCTGGGGCTGACGCTTTTTTCGCGCACGCGGCGGGCGTTGGAATTGACCGAACACGGCATCCTTTTTTACCACCAGATCTCGAACACGCTGGACGGGTTGACGCAGATTCCCAATATCGCGCGTGAGGTGGCCAACAGAAGCAACCGCACCCTGTCGATTGTGGCCGCCGCGCCGATTGCAAACGGGCTTGTCGTGCCGCCACTGGCGCGGCTGGACGGCGATGGCATCAGCTATGACGTCAATATCCATGTGGAAAGCCGCTTTGATATCGAAAGCAAGGTTGGCGGCGGCGGCTATGACATTGGCCTGATCTCCTTGCCGGTGGAAAACGAAATCGTGCCGCTGGATGTGCTGCCGTTGCTGCGCACGCGGCTGTGTGTGTTGACGCCTGCCGACCATCCCTTTGCCGCTTTGGACGAGGTGCCGGTCGATCGTTTGGCGGGTGAGAAATTCGTGACCCTGACAGCCGGTCAGCGCTGGCGCTTGCGGCTGGATAAGGTGATGGGCAAGGCCGGGCATCGCCCCGACATCGCCTTTCAAACCGGGTCGTCGCTGGTCACCATGGAAATGGTGCGCAACGGCATCGGCATCACCCTGGCCGATATCGTCTTTGCGCCGGATGTGTCGCAGAAAAACGAGGTGTTGCGCCCGATCGAGGGCAACACTTGGATCACCTATGCCGCCGTTTTTGCCAAAGGGTCACGCGCCGCCCTGACAGAGCCGTTCCTGAATGCGCTTGGCGCGCATGTCGAACAACAAAGGGCGGCGCATGCTCAGGTCGCCGATTTGATGACCCTTATCTAGGCGTCGCAAGCTGGCGGGCCAGCGATCGGGCCATGGCCGCAGCCTCGGTTGCGATACGTTCGCTGTCGCCACAATATTCGGCGGGATCAAGCGCTTGTCGGATTTCATCCACCGTCAGATGGGTCGACACCTCTGGGTCGTTCTGCATGATCTCGGCCACGGTTGACGTGGGCGAGGGGCGTGCATCCAGCGCGTGGTGCACCACATCATGGGCCTGGGCGCGCCCGATCTTGGGGGCCAGTTTCATCATCAGATGTTCGGTGGCAATGGCCCCGCCGGTGAGATGCACGTTGCTTTCCATCCGGTCGACATCAACCGAAAGCCGCCCCAAGAGCGTTTTGAAACTGTCCGTCATCCGCCAGGCCAATGGCACCGCATCGTCCAGCAACGCGCTGAGCAATTGGTTCACGGCGGCGTCGCCTTCGTGGCTGGTGCGCCCGGTTTCCAGCGCCATGCCCGACAGATTGCGCAGCTGCGATGCTTCGGCCAGCACCTGAACCACGAATTTCGGATTGATCTTGTGCGGCATGGTCGACGATCCGATTGTGCCCTGGTCAAGCCGCTCGGCCAGCTCGCCAATCTCCTGGGTCATGAGACCGTAGATCTCGCTGGCAATCCGATCCACCGTCATCGCCAACAGACAGAGCTGCACCACATAATCGGCAAAGATGTCATTGATGGCGCGGCCGGGCACAAGCATGTCCTGCAAACCAAAGCGCGCCGCAAGACGATGCTGAAGATCCTTTCCCTCAGCCCCAAAGGCATGAAAGGCCCCCACAGCGCCACCAAAGGGCAGCGACGACAGCCGCTGTATTCCGCCATCCAGCCGCTGGACGGCGCGGCCCAGCTCTTCGATCCAGCCGGCAACCTTGAAGCCAAAGGTGATCGGCAGGGCATGTTGCCGGTTGGTCCGGCCCGCCATCAGCGTGGCAGAATGGTTCTCTGCCAGCAGAGCAAGATGCTGCAACGTGGCCTCCAGATTGATGCGAATGGCCTTGTCGGCCTCGCGCATCAAAAGAATGCGCCCGGTCTGGGTGATGTTCTGGGTTGTGGCGCCCCAATGCACATAATCGCCCGCCTTGCCCGCAGCTTCGGCCAGCAACCGGGTCAGCGACAGGACCGGCGCCATGGTCATGCGCGCATGGGCCGCCATTGTTTCGGCGCCAATATTTTCCAGCTTGGCGGCCTGGCGGATCGCCTTAGCCGCCCAATCGGGAATGATGCCCATTTCGCCCTGAACCTCGGCCAGGGCCGCCTCGACATCCAACCAGGATTGCCATTTGGATTCACGGCTGAACAGGGTCTGCGGCGTCAGGGCGCCACCGGTCCAGGCAAGCGCGCCTTCTTTGGTATTCATTGACCTGTTCACTGCACGATCTCCATTTCTTCGGTCTTGGCCTCAAAGCGCGGCGCAGCAGCGACCAGCCGACGCGTATAGTCATTATTCGGCTGGCGCAGCACCTGACGCGCGGCACCTTCTTCGACCACCTGACCCTTCAGCATCACCACCACCCGGTCGGCGATTTGATGCACCACCGCCATGTCATGGGTGATGAACAGACAGGTCAGCCCCATTTCGGCTTTCAGATCATCCAGAAGGTTGAGGATCTGCGCCTGGATCGACACATCCAGAGCCGAAGTAGGTTCGTCACAGACCAGCACCTGTGGTTTGGTGACCAGCGCGCGGGCAATGGCCACCCGTTGGCGTTGCCCCCCGGACAGCTGTGAAGGATAGGCATGCAACAGCCGCAGCGGCAGGCGCACCAATTCCAGCGTGCTGCGCACCAGCGCGTCGTTTTCCGCAGCACTGCCATGCCCGGACAGTTCCAGCGGCCGGGCAATGATTTCCGCCAGCCGCCGACGCGGGTTGAGCGAGGAATAGGGGTCCTGAAACACCGGCTGGACAAAATGCGCCCGGTCCTTGACCGCGACCTCCGCCACCGGACGGCCGCCCATGAACACCGCACCCGATGTCGGGTGATCCAGCCCCAACAGGATGCGCGCCAGCGTCGATTTGCCAGAGCCGCTTTCGCCGATCAGGGCCAGGGTTTCCCCTTTGCGAAGGTCAAGCGACACATCGTCCAGCGCCCTGATGTCGCGTTTCGGGCCGAACATGCCCCGCCGCGACGTGTAAACGCGGGTGACATCGCGGGCAGACAACACCGGCTCTGTGTCTGGTTGCGGCGCGGACGCCCGCAGGGGCGTGACCGAGGTGACAATCGTTGGCGGTGTGTCCAGAACACAGCGGCACATATGCCCGCCCCCCTGGGCACGCGACGGGGGGCGTTGCGCGGTACAGGCCGCATGGGCATGGGCGCAACGGGGCGCAAAGATACAGGTGTTGGTGGCCTGCATGATCGACGGCACCAGCCCCGGAATGGCCCCAAGACGCCCCGGCGCGCCCGAGATTTGCGGAATCGCATTGAGCAGCGACTGGGTATAGGGATGCGCAGGCAGGCGCAGCACCGCCTCGGCCGGGCCCTGTTCAATCATTTCGCCGCCATACATCACCGCCACCGCATCGGTGCGTTGCGCCACGACGGCCAAATCATGCGAGATCAGGATCATGCCCATATCACGCTCGCGCCGCAAATCGTCGAGCAGATCAAGGATCTGCGCCTGCACTGTGACATCCAGCGCGGTGGTCGGTTCATCCGCAATCAGCAGCTTGGGATCAAGCATCAGCGTCATGGCGATCATCACCCGCTGGCGCTGTCCGCCCGACATCTGGTGCGGATATTGCGACATCCGCCCTTCGGGGTCGGGAATGCCAACCCGGTCCAGCAGGGCGATGGCCTTGGTCCGGGCGGCCGGGGCCGACATCATGCCACGCCAGACCGCCGCTTCAGTCATTTGCCGGCCAATTGTGTAGACCGGATTGAGCGATGTCATCGGCTCTTGAAAGATCATGCCGATCCCGGGGCCGGATATCGTTTCGGCAAAGCGGCGGTCATCCAGTGACAGCAGGTTGGTGCCGTCAAATTCGATGGCGTCGGCGGTAAAATCCCCGCTGCGGGGCAACAGCCGCATCAGCGACAGCGCCGTCATCGACTTGCCCGATCCGCTTTCGCCAACGATGCCCAGAGACCGGCCCTTTTGCAGGGTGATTGTCGTGTCGCGCACCGCACTCAGGGTGCCATGCGGCAGTTTGATGCTGACGTTGAGATTGGAAATGTTCAAAAGCGCGCTCATCCGTTGCGGCCCTCCGGGGATGTGATGTCACGAAGCCCGTCGCCCATCAGATTGGCGCCGATCACCAGCAAAAACAGGCAAATACCGGGAAGGATCACCAACCAGGGCCGAAAGAACATCGCCTGTTTGCCTTCGGCGATCATCAACCCCCAGGACGGGGTTGGCGGCTGAATCCCGACACCCAGAAACGACAGGCTCAATTCCGCAAGGATCGAGATGCCCAATTCAAAGGTGAAAATCACGATGATCTGCGGGATCAGGTTTGGCAGGATCTCATGCAGGATGATCTGTGGCGCGCTGGCACCAGAGGCCGCAGAGGCCGCCACAAAATCAAGACTGCGCAGACGTTGCGTGGCCGAACGTGTCACCACAAGGTAATAGGTCCAGTGCAACACGCCGACGATGCCGATCACAACCCAGATCGACGGGCCGATGATGAACACCAGCGCCATCGCCAGCAACAGCCCCGGCAGCGCAAGCTGGGCCGTCAGCAGGAAGCTGATGACATGATCCACCCAGCCGCCAAAATAGCCCGCCAGCACGCCAAAGGTGACGCCAATCAACAGGCCAATGGTGGCCGCGCCGATGCCGATGGTGACGGAAATCCGCGTGCCATAGATCAGCCGGCTCAGATAGTCGCGGCCGTTTTGATCGGTGCCCAGCAAATAATCCGCCGAACCGCCCTCCTGCCAGATCGGGGGCAGCATCCGGTTGGCCAGACTTTGCGCATAAGGATCATGTGGGGCCAGCAATGGGGCAAAGATCGCGATCAACACAACAAGCGTGATCAGACCTGCCCCGATCAGAAACCCGGTGTGGCCCAGCATCCGCTGGCGCAGCTCCTGCCCCGGTGACAGGCCTTCGGTTTCGGCCTGCGGCGCGGCGGTGGTCTGTGTGATTTGAACGTCGGTCATCCAATTCTAATCCTTGGGTCGAGGGCCGCGTTCAGGATGTCGGCCAAAAGGTTCATTGCCACAAAGACGATGGCAAAGACGAAAATCAGCATCTGGACCGTGGGAATGTCGGCCCCAAGAATGGATTCCAGCGCCAGACGGCCCAACCCGTTGATGGCAAAGATACTTTCTGTGATGACAGAGCCGCCGAATTTCTGGCCCAGCTGCACCGCGAGGACAGAGATCACCGGCAGGATGGCGTTGCGCAGCGCATGGCGCCGCAACAGGGCATTGCCGCGAAATCCCTTTGCGCGGGCGGTGCGGATGTAATCGGCGCCCATGACCTCGATCAGGCCGGTGCGGGTCAGACGCATCACCGCAGGCACCGACGATGCCCCCAGAACAATCGCGGGCAGCACAAAGTGATACCAGGTGTTGTCACCCGAGACCGGGAAAATCGGGATCATCACCGCGAACAGGATGATCATGATCAACCCGAGCCAGAAATTGGGAATGGCCTGGGCCGAAACCGCAACCCCCAGTGCCGCCCGGTCGATCCAGGAATTCGGGTTCAGACCGGCAAGCGCGCCCAGCGGAACCGCAATCAGGATGGTGACGAACAGCGCCGAAAGCGCAAGTGTCAGGGTCTCGTCCGCGCGGTCGGCGACCAGCTCTGCCACTGGTTTGTGCCAGTAATAGCTTTCGCCGAAATCCCCGGTCGCCACGCCGGCCAACCAGGAGAGGTATCTTTCGTAAACCGGTCGGTCGAGACCATAGCGAATGCGGATGGTTTCCACGACGTCGGGGGTGGCGTCTTCGCCTGCTATGGCCTGGGCCGGATCAGAGGCGACATTCAGCAAAAGGAAGGCGGCCAAGGACGCGGTGAAGGCGACAAGAATCGCCAACAAGCCCTTGAGTGCAATATATTTCAACATGTGATTTGGGGTCCTGTAGAAGGTCGGCGGTCAGGGATCTGGCCGCCGATAAAAGATCACTTCCAGCGTGCGTTCTGCAAACGCGGCAACCCATCGGGGCTAAGCGGAAAGTCGAGGTCCGAAGCCACAAGATAGTTTGCCGTGTATGACATCAGCGGCGCCCAATAGGCCTGATCGGCGATGCGGCCCAGGGCCTTGGTGTACAGCGCTTTGCGCTTGTCCGGGTCGGCGGTCTGTTCGGCGGCGAGGATCATTTCCGTCAGCGCGGCGTCGCGCGACAGATTGCGGTCGCCGTCGGCAAAGTGAATTCGGGCGATGGCCGCGGTATCGGCGGTCCCGCCCGATCCCCATGTCCCGAAATAGACGGGAATGTCGCGGGCCGCACGCGCCTGATTCAGGCTCTCCAGCTTGACATAGCGCAGGTTGACGTCGATCCCGACGGCGGTGAGGTTGGCGGCAATCGCCTCGGACACCGGTTTGTCGCGATAGGCCCAAAGATCCAGCGGGAACCCGTCGGGATAACCGGCCTCGGCCAGCAACGCCTTGGCCCGTTCGGGGTCATAGCCATAGCGCGTCACGCTTTGATCACAGCCGAATTGCGCCGGATGACATGCGGTGTGAATGGCCTGGGACGAGCCGCCCATCAGGTATTGGGCAATCTCTTCGGTGTTCAGCGCGTGATTGACGGCCTGGCGGACCTTGACCTTGGTCATCGGGCCTTCGGGGTCGCTCCAGCCGCCGGCATCCAGCACAAGAAAGCCGATGCGCAGGTCAGGACCGCTGAGGAAATCGACATCCGGGTGGGCATCGGCGGCGGTGGCCACATCTTCGGGCACCTTGAACACCCAGTCGATGCCGCCGGACATCATTTCCGCCTGTTGCGTGCCAATGTCGGGGATATTGCGCACCACGATCGTCTCGATCGCCGGGGCGTCCCCGAAATAGCCGTCAAACCGTTTCAGCACCAATTCGGTGCCCGGCTCAAAGCTTTCGACCCGATAGGGTCCGGTGCTGATCAGATCGCTGGCCATGGCATCACGGTTGATTTCACCACCGGCGTCATAAGTGCCCTCTTTGCGCAGCATGATGCGGCTGGACATGTCGCGCAGCACCAGCGGGTAAACCGCCGTCATATGGAACCGAACCCGGTCCGGCGCGATCACTTCGGCATTTTCCAACCAGCGTTCGACCACGCCGGTGGCGTTGGATTCACTTTCTGCGCTGCGAAGCCAGTTATAGCTATAGGCGACATCCCTGGCGGTCAGCGGGCTGGCGTCGTGGAACTGGACGTCACTGCGCAAAACCACGTCGAGCGTGGTGTCATCCACCCATTCATAGCTGGTGGCGACGGATGGCAGGACGTCCTGGGTGTCGGGATCAAATTCGAACAACTTGGCATCGGTCAGCTGTGCCAGAATGATATATTCGCGTTTGGTGGTATAATTGTAGTCGAGATTCAGGATCTCTTCGGCCATGGCAACCCGCAGGGTGTCATCTTCGGACCCGGCGAAAGCGGCCGAAGATGCCCCAAGCACCGCAGCAGACAGGACCGCGCGGCGCAAGATCTTTTGAAATTGCATAATTTTCTCCTCCCAATTGCGCCTCGTTATAGACCAGGGGCGCGTTCATATCGGGAAGAGTATCGCAGGATCGAGGTTTCAAAAATTGCGAATTCGCGGGCAATTGTTTCCCGAAACGCAACCTTGGGGGCGGGGTGCCTGATGTTGCAGCAATGGTGATGCATCGCGCGGCATCGGATAAGGGAATGCCCCTGTCAGGGTCATGCGCCTGTGCGGGCCGCGAATGTGCAAACCATCAAGGCGCGCACCTCACATCAACCAGGTCGGCACTTCCTTTGACATATGGCCGCTTTCCGCCGCTTTGGCGCAATCTTCCAGACTGCCGAAACGTACCGTTCGACCAGAAAGCCCCGGCGCGTAATGGGCGTATTTGCCGGAATTGGTCATCAGATTGCGGGCGTTTGGCGGAAAGACAGGTTCCGAGATCGAACACCAGCACAGATCTTTGACAATCTGAACGCCGGCGGCCTCCAGCACGGGCAGAAGCCCCTCAATTGTGGCTTGGGCATAGGTTTCGCGGCTGAGCGTCACGATCATTGCGGTCGCGGGCGCGCATCTGCGGCCCCGCATCAATTCGGTCAGCCGGCGGGTCTCATCAAGCGAGAAATGCGGGCTGCCAAGCGCTACAAGGTCGATCTGTGTCGGGCCGCTGTTCAGCTGTGCCCAGGCCCGGCCAAGCGCCTCTGGCGTCAATGTGCGGTGTTCGGCACCCTCTCGTGCCGGTCGGTTCCCCTCGGGCGTCACGCCCCGAATATGCAGGATCGGCATCGCGGATGTCGTTCCGAAAGCGGCGCACAGCGCCTTGAGGTCATCGGCCCCGATCTCGGCATCTTCCAGCCCCTCGATCACCGGAATCCGATCCGGCGCGGCCTGGCCCACAACCCAGCCGATCAACGGCCAGATCGCTTCGCTGTAGTGTTCCGGCAGGTCGATATGAATGCGCAGCTGCGCTTGGCGGTTCTTAGCGAGATAGACCCCCGACATAGGCGCGCGGCCGGTCATGGCCACAAAGAGATCAAAGAAATCAGGATGTTTGACACTTCGCGCGCCCAACACGCTATTGGCATAGATCACGGCGTTGGATTCCGACCATCCGATGTCCTCGCCTTCGCGCGGGCGATCATCGGCAAGGTAGGGGGCACAGGTAAACGTCGGGCTGGCGCCCATCGTGACATAGGCCGAGGCCAGCCTGCTGGCGGGTTCGCCGAAAATGGGCGGCACACCCTGCGATTGCCAATTGTCCTGATCCACAGAAATGGCATTCATGGTTGTCGGAACGGTGACCCGCGCGCCCATATCGCGGATCTTTTCGGCAAAGACGAGGTTGGCGCGCCCGGCATAGATGCAGCCGTCGATATGGGCGCGGGTGATATCGGTCAATCGTGCCGCCCCTTGCACCACGCCCATGGTGAAAATCGCCTCCATCGCAAGCTTGACCGCCTCGCCCTTGTCGCCCGCCAGCATGGCCTTGTCCGCGTCCGACATACACAGCGCGCTGGCGTCCAGCGGCGTCAATGCCAGCGTCATATCCCCGGCGATGATACTGTTCCCTTGGATTGTTGCACTGGGGTGTTCTGCCAGGCGATCATAGCTTTCGCGTGACAGGCGCAGCACGGCAACCGGGCGATCAAACATGCGCCCGGCAATAAAGGCCCCCAGCGTCAGGATGTCTTCGGGTTCATGAAACACCAAAGCGGCGGGGGCATGGCCGTTGAGAGCCAGTTCCAGCAACACGCCGCTACCGGAACAGGAACCGCGACTGGTCGGCATCATCACGATAGCCCCGGCAAGCGTGGCGCCAGCCTGGGGGTGATGGGCGTCCTGCACCACGCCGGTTGCGGCATTCACACCGCCCCAAAAACTCAGCCCTTCTGCGCATTGCAGGACAGGGCCGCCAACGTCATGCGCCACAATTATCTGATCCATCTAACCCCCTTGTCGGCGTGTTTTGCCCCGCCGACAGCGTCCAAAGTGCCAATTCCAACCGGTCGAGATCCAAAAATCCGCCCTTGTCGCGTCTTGCATACATGTTGTACACAATGGAAAGCAAGGTGAGTCGCTCAGGCTCATCAGAATTTCAGAGGCCCCAAAATGACCACTGATGACACGGCCAAACCCTATCAGCGCGGTCTTGCCGCTTCGGAAATTCACGACATCCTGCGGGATGAGATTTTGACGCTGACGCTGGAACCCGGCGCGCCGCTGGACGAGGTCGGGTTGTCGAAACGGTTTGCCGTGTCGCGGTCGCCGATCCGCGAGGCGCTCTATCGTCTGACGTCATCCAGAACTCGCGCAGCGCCTGCCCAATCGTTCGACAATTGTGGCGCCGGTTGATCTTAAACATTTTCCTGAATTCATTCTTGCGCTTGATGTTCAGCAGCGTCTTGCGACCCGGCTTGCCGCGCAAAATCGCACAGAAGAAGACATCGGTCGGCTGCGGGCGCTGGCGGATGATTTCAACTTGTTTGTCCATGATTCCAACGCGCTGAAGATCATGCAGTCGAATTTCGCCTTTCACGTCGGCGTGGCCGAGGCCGGGCGCAACCCTTATGTCATCCGGCAATATCGTGTGCTGCTGTCCGAGGCGCGCAGGCTGCTGCATATCCATGTTCGGTATCTGGACGCCGCAAACCGCAAGCACGTCATGCGTGACCAGCACCATGACTTTGTCGATGCGATCGAGGCTCAGGACGTCACGGCGGCGGATGCCATCGCCCACGCCCATTCGATGCAATTCCACGACCGGTTTCTAGCTGCCCTGCGCCACGAGCCGGACGAAAGTTTCAAGATCGGCGATCCGCCCGCGATGCCGAAAACGCAGGAGTCCTGAGTTGAGCCGGATCGCCCGCATCACGCTTGCCACGCACGCCAATGATCTTGGCGGAAAGCTGTGGAACCCGGCAATCCGATGGACCCTGAAGCACGCTGTTTTCGTGATGATAGAGGATGATGCCGGCAATCGGGGGCTTGGCGAATGCTGGTGCTTTGATACCGCGCCCGACGCATTGCTGGCGTATCTGCGCACAGAGGTTCTGCCGCATTTTGACGGGGTTGACCTAAACGAAGTGGGCGGCATCACTGCGGGTTTGATCGACCGGGCGACCTTGACCGCGCGGCATGGCATCCTGACCTCTGCGGTGTCGGGGATTGATCTGGCGGTTTGGGATTTGCGCAGCCGCCGGGACGGTGTGCCGCTGTGGCAATGTCTGAACCCCGCGGGGCGCGGCACGGCGGATCTTTATGCCAGTGGCGGGCTTTATGGTCAGGGCAAAACCACCGACGATCTGGTCGCCGAAATGGCAGGCTTTGCCGCGCAGGGGTTCGGATTAAGCAAAATGAAGATCGGCGGGCTGTCGATCGAGGACGATCTGTGCCGGGTCAGGGCGGTTTTGTCCGTCTTGCCGCCCGAGGCCAAATTGATCATCGACGGGGTCTATTCCTATACGGCCCAGGACGCGCTGGCGATTTACCGCGCCTTGCCCGAGGGCCGGATCGAAGCGTTCCAATCCCCGACCAAGGCTTATGACATCGACGGCATGGCCCGCCTGTCGCGCGCCGGTGTGCCGGTGATGGCGCTTGAGGCCGAATACCGCCGCGAAGTGCATGCGCTTTTGGTCAACACGGCGAAAATCGCCTTTTTGCAAACGGCCCCGGTCGCCAGTGGCGGTGTTGCCGGCGTGCGGGCGCTGGCGGATTTATGTGCCGGCAGCCAAACCCGCCTGTCGCTGGAGGTGTCTTCCACCGGCGTGGCGTTGATGGCCGCCTGTCACATCGCAGCCGCCGAAAACCTAGTGGCGCATGTGGAATATCACACCGTGCACCAGGTCTTTTTCAAGCAATTCGGATTGGACCCGCTGGGGTGCGCGCCGAAAGATTTCGCCTTGCCGAACCTCCCCGGCATTGGCGTTTCGCTGCCGGAGGACATCACAACAGCAGCCAATACAAAGAACGCCCCAACCGCGTTCGAAGAACCGCAAAAGCGGCCATGACATTCAAGTTCAACAGACGGAGAAACCGATGACCAATTCCATTATCAAACTGGCAGGGGCGGCGGCGCTTGCCCTTTCGGGCGCAACCGCGTCCAGCGCACAGGAAGCAAACCTGCTCGACACGATCAAGGAACGCGACAGCCTGCTCTGCACCGGCCACAACGGCAGCTATCTTGGGTTTGCCGAAGTCGACGGCGAAGGCGCATGGCAGGGGTTCGACATTGAATTCTGCAAGGCGTTGGCCACCGCGATCCTTGGCAGCCCGGACAAGCTTCAGGTTATCCCGGTCAGCTTCGCCCAGCGGTTCCCGGCGCTGCAATCGGGTGACGTCGATGTGATCATCAAGGTCACCGGCTGGACCCAATCGCGCGACACCGACCTTGGCCTGCAATTTTCGCGCCCCTATTTCATTGGCCCCTTCTATACCATGGCCAAGACAGAGCTGGGCGCCGAAAGCATCGCGGATCTTGATGGCGGTGTGTTCTGCGTCAATGCGGGCACCACTGTGGAACGTGTTCTGGCGGATTACATGGAAACCAACGGCGTTTCTTATGAGCCGCTGGCATTTGAAAAAGGCGAAGAGCTGCGCGCCGCGTTCTATAACGGCCGCTGTGATGCGATCGCGGGCTTTGGTCCGTTCCTGTCCGCCACCCGCGTCAATGCGCCGGACCCCGACGGCTTTACCATCCTTGGCGATGTGATGAAGCTTGAACCCGAAGGCATCGTGGTGCGCCAGGGTCAGGAAGACTTTCTTGACGTGATCAACTGGATGGTCAGCGCATTGCTGATGGCCGAGGAAAGCGGGATCACCATGGCCAATGTCGACGAGATGAAGGCCAACCCGCCCTCGCCAACAATCGAGCGTCTGTTGGGTGTGACCCCCGGCGTCGGCGAACGCATGGGGCTGAGCGACGATTGGGCCTACAACGTGATCAAGGCGGTCGGCAATTACGGCGAGATTTATGATCGCACCGTTGGCGAAGGTTCGCGGTACAAACTCCCGCGTGGGCTGAACAATCTTTGGAATAACGGCGGCGTCCTTTACCCGCTGGTTCTGGACTAATCCCAGCAGAAGGGTCGCCCTTTTCTGGGCGGCTCTTCCCCAAGCCGGAAAAGCAAACATGCGCCAGTTACTTGCATCTCGCCGCTTCAGACGGGCGGCGATACAGACTTCTTTTATCCTTCTTGTGGTGCTCGTGGTGTATGGCCTCGTTGTCACCAGCCAACGCAACATCGTCGCCCAGGGGATCGCCACAGGCTTTGGCTTTCTGGAGCGCACAACCGGGTGGCCGATCAATTTTTCGGTCATCGAGGTCAGCGCAAGATCGACCTATAGCCGGATCATATTTGCCGGGCTGCTGAACACCATGCTGGTCGGCTTTCTCACGCTGTTTTTCGCGTCCCTTCTGGGTATCCTTCTGGCGCTGTTCCGGGTGTCCAGCAATACGCTGATGAAGATCGTTGGCACGACCTATGTCGAGGTGTTTCGCAATGTGCCCGTCGTTTTACAGGTCTTCTTTTGGTACGCCGTTCTGACCCATCTGCCGGGGCCGAAACAGGCCTACAATCTTTGGGATATTGCGATGCTGTCCAACCGGGGGATCGTGCTGCCCGGTATTCCGCTGGTTGACGGGGGTCTTGTATATCTGGCTCTGGCGGTTGTGGCTGCGGGCCTGTGGCTTTGGCTGAGCCGTGAACGGCTGTCGGCGGTGGTCCGGTTTGGCGGCGCTTTGGGCGGGGTCGGGGTGATCTTTGTCATTCTTGCGGTGCTGGGCCATGAGGCGGGCACGCCGATCCTTTCGTTGCCTGAGCTCAAAGGTCTGCGCATTGCTGGGGGTGTCACGCTGAAACCGGAAATGACCGCGCTGGTGATTGGTTTGGTGCTGTTCGGGGCGGCCTATATCGGCGAAATCATTCGCGGTGGCCTGATCTCGGTCGACCGGGGCAAACTGGAGGCAGGGCGTTCGCTGGGGCTGAGCACGTTTCAGATCAACCGGCTGATCCTTGTGCCGCTGGCGCTGCGCGCTTCGCTGCCGTCGCTGACCAACCAATATGTCTGGCTCATGAAGGCCACGACCGTGGGTCTTGCCGTCGGCTTTCCCGACTATTTTGCGGTGATTTCAACATCCATCAACCAAAGCGGTCAAACGCTGGAGCTTCTGGCGTTGCTGATGGGTGGGTTCATTGTGCTGAACTATTCCATCGCCTTCGTGATGAACGCGATCAACGACCGCATCAAGATCAAGGGGAGAAGTTGAGATGAGCCTGACACTCAGCAATCCAGACAACCCGACCGGGTTTGTTGCAGCCCTGCGCAAACATTTCTTTGCCACCAAATTGGACGCGGTCATTTCCCTGGTGTTCGGGGCGCTGATCATCTGGTTTGTGATGGGCGTCGTCGATTGGGCGATCCTTGACGCGATTTTCCGGCTGGAAAACCGGGATCAATGCACCTATGAGGCCGGCGCCTGCTGGGCGGTGATTGAAAGCCGCGGGCGGCTGATCATGTTCGGCCTTTACCCCTATGCCGAACAATGGCGGTCTACTCTGGCCTGTTTCGTCATCATTGCGACAATGGTGCTGTCTTGTGTGCCTCTGTTCTGGTCGGTGCGGCGTTTGCCGGCCCTGTGGGTCGGCGGGTTCACGGTGTTTGTGCTGTTGATGCGCGGCGGGTTCTGGAACATGCCGCTGGTCACATCCGAACAATGGGGTGGCTTGGCACTGACGCTGTTCATCTTTTCGGCGGTGTTTGTGATCGGCATGCCGCTGGCGGTGCTTTTTGCGCTGGCGCGGCGATCCGATTTGCCGGTGATTGCCAAATCTTTTGGCCTGATCATTGATTTCGTCCGGTCGCTGCCGCTGCTTACCATTCTGTTTGCCGCTGCCGTGGTGGTGCCGCTGATCGCACCGGAGGCATTGCAAGGCAACAAGCTGATGCGTGTGGTTGTGGCTTTTGCGGTGTTCTTTGCCGCCTATCAGGCCGAAATCATTCGCGCCGGGATGCAATCCACCTCTGCCGGTCAGGAAGAAGCCGCCATCGCATTGGGCATGCCCTATTGGTCCCTGGTGGTGGATATCCTGTTGCCACAGGCGTTCCGCAATACGCTGCCCTCGACCATCAATCAGGCGGTCATTACCTTCAAGGAAACCTCGATTGTCACCTTCGTCGGCTTTTTCGAGCTGATGGCCTCGGGCAATGCCGCCATAGGCACCGGCGAATGGGGCAATCAATATGTCGAGGTCTACGTCTTCCTCGCCTTTATCTACTTCATCTTCGTCTTTGGTCTGTCGCGTTATGGCGCGTGGCTTGAAACCCGCATGAGGCTCGGACATGGCTGATCCCGCAATCCACATTCAATCCGTCGACAAATATTATGGCGATTATCACGCGCTGCGCGACGTCAGCCTTGATGTGCCGGACGGCCAGACGCTGGTGATCTGCGGCCCGTCCGGGTCTGGCAAATCCACGCTGATCCGTTGCATCAACGGGTTGGAAACCTATGCCTCTGGCTCCGTCGAGGTTCTGGGCCTTGCGGTCGGGGATGACCGGCATCTGTGCAATCTGGTGCGCAAACAGGTCGGTATGGTGTTTCAACACTTCAACCTGTTTCCGCATCTGACAATCCTGGAAAACTGTGTGCTGCCGCAGATCCGCGCCATCGGCAAGGACCGCACCGCCGCAACCGAGGAGGCCCGCACGCAACTGGCCCGGATGCAGGTGGACATCCACGCCGAGAAATACCCGGATCAGCTGTCTGGCGGCCAACAACAGCGGGTGGCGCTGGCCCGTGCCCTGTGTTTGAAGCCAAAGATCATGCTGTTTGACGAACCGACCTCGGCGCTTGACCCGGAAATGATTTCCGAAGTTCTGGATGTCATGCAGGCCCTCGCGCGCGAAGATATGACCATCATCTGTGTCACCCATGAAATGGGGTTTGCCCGCGCCGTGGCCGACCGTGTGATCCTGATGGCCGAAGGCCGCATCGTCGAAGAAGGCACGGCAGAACAGATGTTCACCGCGCCAACCCATCAAATCACCCGTGACTTCATGAAGGCTGTACAGCGATGAAAATAGTGACACGCCAATCGTTTGGCGATCAAATTGACTGGGCCATGATCGTGGATGCCATTGACGCCGGACACCGGATGCCACCCGCCCATATCGAGGATGTCTTCCTCGGCCCGCCGGGGCGCACGCTGCTTAGTCGCGCAGCCTGGATCGAGGGTTTGGGATATGGCGTCAAAAGCGTCACTGTCATGGCGGAAAACCCGGCCCGTGGCCTGCCCACGGTTCAGGGCGCGATGTTGGTATTCGAAGACCGCGCCGGGGCGCTGATTGCCACCATCGACAGCCCATTGGTCACGGATTTGAAAACCGCATCCGACAGCGCGCTTGGCGCACGTTATCTGGCCCGCAAGGACAGCAAGACATTGCTGATCCTTGGCGCAGGACAGGTCGCGCGCAATGTCGCCGCCGCCTATCGCCAGATCTTGCCCGGTCTTGAGCGTATCATGATCTGGAACCGCACGGCGGACAAAGCGCGTGCCTTGGCGGCGGATCTTGTGGCCAGCGGTTTGCCGGTCGAGGCCGTGACCGATCTTGCCGATGCGGCCGGTCAGGCCGATATCGTTGTCACCGCCACCATGTCGAGCGACCCGGTGCTTCGTGGTGAGTGGATCACCCCCGGCACCCATGTCGATCTGATCGGGGCGTTCCGGGCAGAAATGCGCGAGGCTGACGATGCGCTGTTGCAAAAGGCCCGGATCTTTGTCGACAGCCGCGACACCACCATGCACCACATCGGCGAGCTGAAAATTCCCCTGGCCAGCGGGGCAATCGCCGAAACCGATGTCTTGGCCGATCTTTACCAGTTGAGCCAGGGTCAGGTCGGGCGCACCGGCCCCGACGACATCACCGTTTTCAAGAATGGCGGCGGGGCGCATCTGGATCTGATGACCGCCTTTGCCATCCTTGGCGACGTCGACCAATAATTTGCTGAATAAGGATAAAATCCATGTTGGATGAAAAACAGACCTCGCATGATGCCGAAGAAGATCCCCGGAACCTTGACACCAAGGTCTATGTCAACGGCGAGATCGTGCATCGGGACGAGGCCAAGGTGTCGGTCTATGACAGTGGTTTCATGCTGGGTGATGGCATGTGGGAAGGCATGCGCCTGTACAACGGCAAATGGGCCTTTTTCGAGGAACATATGGACCGCTTTTTCGGCTCCTGCCACGCTGTATCGCTGGATGTGGGCATGGACCGCGCCGGCATTCTTGACGCGCTGACCCGCACAGCCGCGGCCAACGGCATGACCGACAATGCCCATTGCCGTCTGATGCTGACCCGCGGCAAAAAGGCCAAGCCGTATCAACACCCGTCGTTGAGCCGCTCTGGCCCGACGCTGGTGATCATCATGGAACATTCCAAGCCCTCTGCCGCCTTGCAAACCCGTGGCATTTCCCTGGCAACCGTCCCGCAGGTGCGTGGCCTGCCGATGAGCCAGGATGCCAAATACAACAGCCATTCAAAGCTGAACTGCGTGCTGGCCTGTATTCAGGCGCAACAGGTGGGCGCAGATGAGGCGCTGATGCTTGATCCGCATGGTTTCGTGAACACCACCAACGCCTGCAACTTCTTTATTGTGCGCAAGGGCGCGGTGTGGACCTCGACCGGGGATTATTGCATGGCCGGTGTCACCCGCCAAAAGGTGATCGACCTGTGCAAGGCCAATGACATCCCGGTCCATGAACGCAATTATTCGCTGTATGAAACCTATAGCGCAGATGAGGCTTTCATGACCGGCACCTTTGGTGCGCAGACCCCGGTTGGCACCATCGACGGCAAGGCAATCGGCAATGGCCAGCGCCCCGTGATGGAACGCATTCAGGCGCTGTACAAGGATCTGATCCGCGCCGACACAGGGGCAACATTGTGAGGGCGATCAACGACCGCGGCATGGTGGTGATCGGCTGCGGCTTCATGGGCAAGGCGTTGTTGGAGGGGTGGCTGTCCAGCGGCGTCGCGCCGGGGGCGATCCATGTGCAGGATCCGGCTCCCTCGGACTGGCTCAAGGCGCAAACCGGGTTCCATCTGAACCAAGCGCTGCCTGACAACCCGGCTGTTCTGGTCATTGCGACCAAGCCGCAGGTTCTGGGGGATGTCCTGCCGCCGCTTGCCGCTTTTGGCGATGGCGACACCATTGTGGTGACCATCGCAACCGGCGCGCCACTGGCCTATTATGAAGCTGTCTTTGGCGCGAAAACGCCGGTGGTTCGGGCGATGCCCAACCTGCTGGCCGCCGTCGGGGCCGGGATCACCGTGTTTGCCAGCAATGCCAATGTGAGCGATGCACAGAGCGCCCTGGCCAGCGCGCTTTTTGGCGCGGTTGGTGCGGCGGTCGAACTGGAGGACGAGGCGCAATTGCACGCCGTGACCGGCATTTCGGGGTCCGGTCCGGCCTATGTCTTTGCCATGGCCGAAGCCATGACCAAGGCGGGCGAGGCAATGGGATTGCCGCGTGATCTGGCCACCACACTTGCGGTGCACACCGTCGCCGGGGCGGGCGAGATGATGCGCGAAACCGGCACCGATGCCGGTGACTTGCGCCGGGCTGTGACGTCAAAAGGCGGCACAACCGCCGAAGCCTTGGCACATCTTCTGGCCCCGAAAACCGGTTTGTTCGATCTGATGGAAACGGCCGCCTGTGCGTCCCGCGACCGAAGCATCGCGCTGAGCCAACCCTAACCTTTGTGCCAGGCTAACAAGACCAGATACCCCCCGAAATTCAAAAAGGCCGACGTGATCGTCGGCCTTTTCCATGTCGTCAGTCCCGATCCCGAGGGCGTCAGAACCGCATTTCTGCGCTCAGCCGGAAGGACCGACCGGGTTCGTTCAACGGCACCACCGCGTCGACGAATTCCTGACCATAGGTGGCGCGCGCCGCATAATCTTCGTCAAACAGATTGTTGATCTCGGCGCGCAGCGTCAGGCCGCCGAAACTGGCGGGGGTATATTCGACAAAGGCATTGGCAACGGCATACCCCGGCAAGGTCGGCCCTTCGCCCCCGGTGGCGGTGTCATAGGTGTTTTCAGAATCCAGCGCGATTTGCGCATCGCCGCCAATCAGCAAACCATTTTCGAACCGATGCGCGGTGTGCAGCGTAATGAACTCGCCCATCGGCATGGTCAGGTAATTGCCGGTATAGGAATTTGCGGTCCGCCCGTTCACCTCGGTGTCCAGTTTGGCATAACCGACACGGGCAAAACCATTCATCCAGGCATAACCAATGCCCAGCTCATACCCCTGCGACAGAACATCCGCCGAAAGCGCCGGACCGGCCCCGTAACTTGCCGCCCGTGCATTGTCGAGCGCGGTGGAAAACACCTTGCCGTCCAGGGTCCAATTGCCGGTTTGATAGGCCGCCGCGACATAGAAACTGTCCGATGTGACCTCTTTGATGTCATCCGCATAGGTCCAGGACGGGTTCATGATAAAGTTCTCGGCCAGCTCGATCCCGCCCCAGACATGGGCATAGCCCGCGCTTAACGTCAGCGCCTGCGTCACGTCCCATTCACCAGAGATATTGCCGGACAGGCCAGAGGCCGATTGCGTCGAGCCGTCAACACCTTCGAATTCCTGAAAATCGACACGCCCCCCCAGCGACACACGTGTGCTGGCCGTTGGTTCAAGCCGCGCCTGCGCAAAGATCCCGAAATTGCGCAGATGCTCTTCGGCGGCTTCATCCCATGCGGCATCCGGCAGATAGAAATAATCCGACTCTGCCTCGTCAGAATAAAAATCGATCCCCGCGGTGATCGACCCATTGGCCAGATTGAACCGGTTCTGAATGACGCCACTCAGGCTATCGGTTGATCCATTGATCTGTTGATCCGGTTCCGTGATCCGCAGGTCGGTGACACTATAGGCCAGCTGGATCTTGGGATCCCACCAGCCGTCAGGCGCCGTTTCGGTATAGGTCAGCACATAATTCGTGCGGTCAAGATCGTAGGGGCGGGTGTCCGGCACCGGTCGGCCGCCGATAATGGCCCCGATGTTGGCACGATAGGGCCGGGCATTGTCATCCTTGACCCGCTCCATCGAAAATTCCAACCGGCTGCCGCTTTCGGTTTCATAGGCGAATTTGGCAAGGCCGCTCAGAACATCGGTGCCAGAGCCCACAATGTCATCGCCGTCGCCGTCAATGCGATTGTCGCCCTCGGCATATTTGGCAAACCCAAGGTATTCAAACCCGCCTTCCACGCCATAGACCGACAGGCTGTTGGACAGAATTCCGCCGTTGCTGTCGTATTCGAGCTTGTAGCGCCCGCCCATGGATTTGTCCGCATCCAACAGATCAGCCGCGTCTTTGGTTTCATAGGCCAATGACCCGCCAAGCGCGCCGGGGCCAGGCATCGGCCGGGGCCACACCGGGATCAATCCGCACCGCTTTCAGCAGGGCCGGATCAATCAGCGTGGTCGTGTTGTGATGGAAAATCTTGTTGTTTTGCCGCGCCCCGTCGATCGAGATGGCAAGGTTGTTTTCTTCGATCCCCTGCACATAAACCTTCTGCGACATCGGAATAGAGCTGCCGACCGCGATGGTCGGCTCTGCCACAAACAATTCTGATAGATCGGCGGGATTGCTGAGCGCAATTCCGGCGCTTGTCACATCGACCTCGCCCGTGGCCAGGTCCGACAGACCTTCCTCGCCGGCGGAGATGGGGTTGAACTGAGGCGGGGCCAGAACAATCGTTCCAAGGAACGCGTCTTCCGCAGAAACCACAGTGGCTGACGAGAATCCGACGATGGTCGTTCCCGCCAGAATGGACATGAGAGCTTTGGATTTCATCATCCGCGCGCCTTTTCATTGATTAAGGAAAAGGTAGCTTGCGACGATATGCTGGCGGCCTGATTGCGGTGCAAGACCATGCCGCTTGTGCCATGTCAATTTGTCGGGCCGCTGGCCGCAATCCCGATGTGACCGCTGTGCAACAATCCCGGTTTGGCAAGCGAATGTGCGGGCACAGGTCGGCTGTCCTGCACCCAAGGTGGGGCTAGCGGATATAGCCTTCGGCGGCGGCGGTCAGATCCGTCAGATCAATGGTGCCTTTTGCGATCCGCAGCATCATCCGCCCCCGGTCAAGACAGTACAGATTTGGAAAGGCGGCGATCCGATCTTGCGTTTCCTGCGGGTCCAGCCCGGTAGTGCCATCGCCATAAAAATGTCCGTTGCGTTCGATGTGCCCGACACCCAATGTGGCGGCTAGGCTCAGATCCTGTTGCAGCGCCAGCCCCGGCGGGGTCGACAGATCCTCGGCCGACATGAAGTATCGCGTATCCCCCGCAGCGTCGTTCCAGACCGCCACGCGGACACGGTTCAACAGGGCGCGGTACACCCCTTTGCAGGATTTGGACGATATCCCGCGATACCCCATGTCGCGTGCTTTGAGGAACGCATCGGGGCTGTCGTCGGATTCGTCGATTTCAACCGCCAGATCCCCCAATTCGGGGCCAAGCGGCGTCGACAATGCCGTGGCGCGGGCAATCGGCTGTTCGACAAAGCCTGTCGCCGCGACCAGCCGCGCCAGGCGCGGATCTGCCGTAATGCGGTGCCAAAACGCGGCAAAGGTCGCGCCATCGGGAAATTGCTCGTTCCCATCCAGCGTCACCGTGAGGTCGGGAATACCGTCAAGGATCGCCGCAATCGCCACCAACCGGTTGTGATCGAAATCCCCGTCGCCAGAGAGTTTCAGTTTGAAGGCGCTCAGCCCCCAGGTGGCAATTGCAGCTTGCAGCGTTTCGGGCAGGCCATCGTTCACCCGACGCTCTGCCGGCAGGTCGGCCACGGTCAGGGGGTCGATCTGGCCGATTGTATGGCGCGCGCGCAATGTCGGCGCGGGGCGCAGCGTGGCAAGGGTTGCGGTGATCTGGTCTTGTGACAGATCCGGTGCCGTGGCCGGGGTCAGCCCGAACAGATTGTCACGCACAAGTGTGGCAAAGGGCAGGGCGCAATGGGTGCAGAGCGCGGCGATCACCGCCTTGTCGATCAACGCCATGCCAAAGCCCGCCACCAGGGCATTCAACCCCTCTGTCGCGGCCTCTGCCCGCTGGGCGGCATCATGCGCGGCATGCAGGCCAAAGGCGGTCATTTCCGCACCGTGGTCCAGGTAGCGTTGCCGGGTCAGGGCCAGCGCCCGGCGCAGCTGTTCGACATTCTGGTCATTGGTCAGTTCCGGCGATTTGTCGAACCATTTGGGCGCCATCAGTTCCGCCGCTGTGCCGGTGGCCATGCGCCCGTCGGCAAAGGTCAGGGTGACGCGCGCCACCGCCTGAACGGCCTGCCGCAGGGTGACCGCGCCGTAGCGAAACGGAATCCGAAGCCCCACGGGGCGCTCGTCAAATGTGATCTCGGTAACGCGAAAACGCGGCGCGGTGTCGATCATGGTATCGGATACCTTTGTGCTGGACATGCAAGGCGCGGCAGACTTCTCCGCCGCGCCAAAACCCGTGTCAGACGGGCTTACTTTGCCGGATAGGCCAGGTCGTCATCAATGAAATCATTGGAGAATTTTGTCGTGATCTCCATGTCGGGCAGGCCATAAGCCTCTTGCACCACGACATAATCATTGGCCACCCTGTCCATATCCCATGCGCCGATCGGCAAATCCGATCCCGATCCCGGCATCACACGCGCGGCATATTCGAATTGACGTTCTGCATCCGACGCCTTCATCGACACCGAACTGGACAGCGCATCGGTGCAGGGTTTCGGCGTTTCCAGACAGAAGGCAAAGGCCTTTTGCGTGACCTGCACCACCTGTTTCACGGCCTCGGCTTTTTCGGCCAGCACCGCGTCGGCGGCGTAATAGGCCAGACTATAGGTGTTCATGCCATTGTCGCGCAGCAGGGCAAAGCCCAGATCATCGCCAAAGATGTCTTCATAGATGAAATGCACAGAGTAGAAATGCGTCGTGACATCCACCGCCCCCGATTGCAGCGCCGCGAGCTTGCCGGTGGGTTGCAGGTTGACCCATTCCACCGCGTCCGGATCAATCCCCAAAGCGCGCGAGGCTGGTTGCCACATCTGGCGGGTGGCATCAAATGCCGGTGCGCCGATCTTCTTGCCGGTGAAATCCTTTACCGTTTCGATGCCAGAGCTTTTCTTCCAGTAAAGCCCGGCGGCGTTGTCGTTATAGGCGACAAACACACCGGTAAACGGCGCGCCCTTGGCCAGAAATTGCAGCGCGGTGGGCGTGTCGATGATGGCGATATCGGCTTGGCCAACCTCAAGCGCGGTGGCGGCCGCGCCCGATCCGGTGCCCTGGCGAATTTCCAGCGCGACCCCGGCATCGGCATACCAGCCTTGTTGCTGCGCATAATAGACCGGCGCGTGATCGCCCCCGGCGGTCCAGTTCAGTTGCAGGCTCAGGTCTTCGGCCATAACGGCAGAACCGGCCAGAAGCGCGGCACAGGCCACGGCGGTTGTCTTGGTATTGATCATTTTTTCCTCCCAATTGATTTTTGAACACCGGGTCAGTGCATGCCCAGCAGCTGATAGATTTCGCGGGTGTATTCGCCGAATTTCTCGGTCGTCTTGATGTCGAGCGTGCGCGGCTCTGGCAGATCAATGGGGAAATGCGCCGCCATGCGTGCCGGGCCTGCGGTCATCACCGCGACCTTGCTGCCCAGGAACACCGCCTCTTGAATGCCATGGGTGACAAACAGGATCGTCTTGCTGCTTTCGCGCCAGATGCGCAGCAGCTCAAGGTTCATCCGTTCCCGCGTCAGCGCGTCCAGGGCACCAAAAGGTTCATCCATCAGGATCAGCTTTGGGTTATGCACCAGCGCCCGCGCAATCGAGGCCCGTTGCTGCATCCCGCCCGACAATTGCTGGGGATAGGCGGTGGCGAATTTCGAAAGCCCGACCATTTCCAGCAAATCCAGCGCGCGCTCGCGGCTTTCCTTGCGCGGCAGGCCAAGGATTTCGGCCGGAAGCATCACGTTGTCGACGATATTGCGCCATTTCAGCAGCAGCGCCTTTTGAAACACCATGCCGATGTCACGACCCGGGGTGAAGGGGCTTTCGGGGTTGCCGACATCCACCGTGCCGCCGGATGCCTCGTGCAGATCGGCAAGGATCGACAGGACTGTCGACTTGCCACATCCCGACGGGCCGACGATGGACACCAACTCTCCTTCTTCGACGTCGATGGTCACATCCTTGACCGCCAGGAATTCCTTGCTGCCGACCTTGAACGTCTTGGTCACGCCGACGAGGCGCACGAACGGTTCGGTCATTGGTTGATCCCCTTGCGTGTGATGAAGAAATATTCGAGCGCGATGACCACCCCATAGAGCGCCACGCCGATCATGGTGATGAACGCCAGCGCCATCATCATCGCCGAGGTGTTGAGCGCGTTCTGCTGGGCCAACAGGAAGTAGCCGAGACCCTTTTGCGAGGCGATGAATTCGCCCACGATGGCCCCGGCCACGGCCAGCACCGCGGCGACCTTCATCCCCGAAAACAGGAAGGGCAGCGAGCCGGGCAATTGGATCTTGAGAAAGATCTGCCAGCGATTGGCCTTCAGCGATTTCACCAGGTTCAACAGGTCCGGTTCGACCTCTTGCAGACCGCGATAGGTGGTCAACATGATCGGAAAGAAGCAGATGGTGAAGGCGATCACCATGTTCGGCACGATGCCATAGCCCAGCCAGACGATGAACAGCGGGGCCATCGCGACCTTGGGCACCATGTTCAACAACACCAGCAGCGGCATCAGCGCCGCGTTGAGGGCGGGCAGCCAGCTGAACAGCACCGCCAGCGCGACACCGATGATCACAGCCAGAAGATAGCCGCCAAAGATTTCCTGCGTGGTGGCCCAGATATGGGTGCCCCAATTGTAGGACGGCTCCCAGATCTCGGCAAAGGCGGCGCCGGGGCTGGGCAGGATATAGGCCGGAAGATCGGTCAGCACCGTGGCCAGCCACCAGGCGATGATGAAACCGGAAAGGCCCGCCGCGGCCCAGATATAACGTGACAAGAGTGTCATGGTTCAGAAACTCCCTGTGCGGACCTGGAACTTTGAAGGTTTGCCGTGGACGGGTTTGCCGGATTTCACCCATTCGGTGACCCAACCGATCATCGCGTCCATCGGCACCACCGGATTGCCGAAAATGCCGTTTGCCTTGTCGCAATTGACCAGCAGGCAATTGTCGGCTTCTGCGCCTTCAAACACCGGCTCGACGCCCAGGGCCGCGCCAAAACGATTGGCGAGATACCGCACCGACACCGTTTCCGGCCCGCCGATGTTGATGGCGCTGGCGGGGGTGTCGCAATGGGCCAGCGTGCGCAGGAACTGCGCGTTGGCGTCGCCTTGCCACATGATGTTGACGTGACCGGTGTCCAGCGGAATTGGCGTGCCGTCCTTTACCCATTGCGCGACCTCCTGCATCACGCCGTAACGCGGATCAATGGCATAGACGAAGCGCATGATGCGGCCCGGCGTGTCATATTTGCGCGAGAAATACTGAAACGTCCGTTCGCGTCCGACCACGGAATTGGCGTATTCGCCGGGGCGGGCGTGGGGCGGGCATGTCTCTGTCACGCCGCCATGCAGCGGGTTCGACCAGGGATAGACGTGGATGGTCGAGAAGGACACGATCCGGCTGTCGCGAAAGGCCTCGGCGGTGATCTGCGGCGCGATGGTGTTCATCGCCCACAGGAAATCCTCGCGCCCGGCGGCATCGAATTTCAGCCCTGCCATGTAAATCACATTCGCCACCTTGGGCAGGGCGTTCACGGCATCGCGGTCCAGCAGATCACAGCGGATCGTTTCGATCCCCCAGGCATTCAGCCGATCTTCGACGCCCGCCTCTGAAAACCGCGACACGCCGATCACCCGCTTGTCAGGGGCGGCTTTCTTGGCCATGCGCGCCATGGTGACGCCAATCTTGCCGCCGACACCAAGGATCATGATGTCGCCCTCAAGCGCGTTCAGATCGTCGATCACACCCTGGGTCGGGATCGACATGAAGTCTTCCAGATGTGCAACGTCGCGGAAATGTTCGGGAAAGAGCGCGGGGCTCAATATATCTGTCATGGTCATTCCTGTCTTGCCTCAGGCCACCAGCGGCCGGGTCTTGCCGGCATCACTCAGCCAGCGATCAAGGTTGGCACGCACAAAGGCGTCATCGTTCATTTCGGGATATTGCCGATAGACGCGGTCGATCTGGGCCTCTTGTCCGGGGCTCAGCACCTCGTTCGGATCAAGACACCAGGTTCCCGCCAAAAGCCCCTGCCGCCGCATCACTTCCAGACAGCCGGGAATGCAGCCGCGCAAATCGTTCAGCGCGTCATAGATCGCAAGGTTGCAATCGGTGACAATACTGTCGAGCGCCAGCAAATCTTCGGGCATATCCGCCCCATCGGGCAAGGCATGGATACGGTCGAGCAGCTCCACCGCTGTTTTTGTCCAGACCGACCAATGGCCCAGCAATCCGCCGCGAATGCGCAGGCGGGTCTCGGATTTGCCATCCTCGGACCGCACGGTGAAGGGTTGCAACAGGTCCAGCACGATGTGATCGTCGTTGCCGGTGTATAGCGTCACCCGGTCCGTTGCGCCCGCATCTTGAACGGCGCGCACGATTTCCAGCGTGCGGTAGCGGTCGAACGGCGCCATCTTGATGCCTGCGACATTCTCGATCTCGGCAAAGCGACGCCAGAAATCATAGGACAGGTGAAAGCCGCCGACCTCTGGCAAAAGCGAAAATCCGATCACCGGCATTTCGGCCGCCACGGCGCGGCAATGGGTCAGCAGCTCGTCTTCCGAGGCACCTTTCAGACGGGCGAGGTTGAGCAACACGAAGTGATAGCCAAGGCTGCGGGCCAGTTGTGCCTCCTGCACCGCCTGTGCGGTTTGCCCGGTGACACCCGCGATCAAAAGACGCGTATCCTCGGCCCAATCCTGTACGGTGTCCGCCGCCATGCGCAGCACCGGCTCAAACAGGCCGACATCCCGGATGGCAAATTGCGTGGTATGGACCCCGACCGCAACGCCCCGGCGCCGGCGTCCATATAATATCGCGTCATGGCGCGTTGGCGCATCGGGTCAAGCCTGCGGTCGGCGGTCAATGCCAGCGCATGCGCGGGCAATGCGGTGCCTTTGCGAAACAACGCAAGTGCGGATGGGGGAAGGTCCTGTAGGTTCATGCGGTCACCTTTGCGGGTTCTTTTTCTGTCAGGCGGATGAAATGCCGTGCGTCCATGCAGGGCAGCGGATCGGCGATGCGCACCGGGGCAAAATCCATCAGGTCCAGCACCTGGGTTTGCAGATCGACCCCCGGCGCGATCTCGATCAGCTCCAACCCATCGGAGGCCACCCTGAACACCGCGCGTTCGGTGACGATCAGGGCCTGTTGGCTGCGGTCGCGGACGCCATCAGCCACGCGATAGGTGATCGAGGCCGCCTGCGTCACGAATTTGCGCACTTTGCCTTCGCGTTCGATCACCAGTTGGCCGTCGACCACATCGGCCTGAAGACCACCAGTGGTGAAAGTGCCGGCAAAGATCAATCGCTCTGCGTTTTGGGCGATGTCGATAAAACCGCCCGCGCCGGGGTTGGCCCGGCCAAATTTCGACACGTTCACAACGCCCTGCGCATCGAACTCGGCAAAGCTGAGGGCGGCAAAGCGGCAAAGCCCGCCGTCGATGGCATCAAACTGCGTGACACCATCGAGGATCGCATCGGGGTTGATATTGGCCGAAAATTGCCAACCCGGCATCACCACACCGCCATAGGCGCCATGTTCGGTGGTGCCGGGGTAATCGGCCAGCGCACCATCATCGAACAGCCCCTGTTCCGCCATCACCAACGGCACATCGGTGGCCGCGCCAAAGCCGAAGATCGACAGTTCGTGCTTGCGGACCTCGGGCACAATCCGGTTGGCGATAATGCGGTCCGCCGAAAAGGGGGGCGGGCTGAGCGTTGCGATATCCTTTCGCGGACCAGAGAAATAGGCCGCATCATATGGCACATTGGTGGTCATCATCATGTCGGGATCGACGACAACCTGATCGACGTAGATGCCGGGCAATTGCACCGTGCTGGCCGGGCGGTCGTTGGTGTCGACCACGCGGCGCACCTGGGCGATCACCCGCCCGCCGCTGGCCTTGACCGCCAATGCAAGCGCCACGTTGGCCGTGGTCAGCGGCTCGTCCTCCCAGCTGAGGTTGCCCTGTGCATCGGCGGACGCCGCGCGCAGAATTGCCACATCCAGCGGCCATGTCGGATAATAAAGCAGCTCCTCGCCGTCGATCTCGATCACGCGGATCAGATCATCGCTGGCCCGGTCGGTGAATTTTCCGCCGCCCTGTCGCGGATCGGCATAGGTGCCAAGACCCACGCGGGTGATATAGCCCGGGCTCTTGCGCGCCACTTCCCGCAGCCAATGCATGCTGGCGCCGATGGGCCAGGAATAGGCCTCGATCCGGTTTTCCGCGATCAGGCGCATCAGCTCGGGGCGTTTGCCCGTCGCGGGGTCGACCGGGTTGATATAGCTGCCCGACACGATGCGTTTCATCAGCCCGTCCTGGGCCACATGGTCCATCCCCTTGATGCCCATGGCATCGCCGGTGCCGCAGGGGAAATAGAATGTCAGATCGCGGGGCTGGGCCGTGTCCCGAAAGCGGCGCCCCAAAGCGCCCAGAACCTTGTCAGGGGTGACCCAGCCGATGACCCCGGCGCTGGCCACGGTGGCCCCGTCGGGGATGGCGGCGACGGCCTCTTCGGCGGTGACGATCTTGGTCATGCTGTCACCGTGAACTTGGCCAGTGTCGCCTTGGCCGCAGCCCCCTGGCAATCGGCGGCAAAAAGGCGGCTGGCCTCGGCGTCTTGCCGTTCGGCATCGGCGGCGATTGTGGCCGCGCAATAGCGTTTGGTCGACCGCACCGCTTCGGGCGGCAGGTCGGCAATGCGCGCCGCCCAGTCACAGGCCATGTCCAGCGTTTTGCCATTTTCGGCCAGCCCGTCAGCGACGCCAAGGCGATGTGCCTCGACCCCGTCCATATCAAGGAACCCCCATGTGATCTGCTGCGCCTTGACCGGGCCGACACGCGCCAGAAGGCTCTGCAATCCCCAGGGCGGCAGCCAGCCATTGCGCACCTCGGGCAGGGCCCATTTGGCATCGCGTGCCGTGATCACCACATCACAGGAGGTGGCAAGGATGAACCCGCCGCCAAGGGCAAAGCCCTCGACCGCGGCGATCACCGGCACCGGCAGATGCGCAATGCGGCGGGCCATGGCGGCGGTCTCTTCCTCGTGGGCGCACATGTCGGGGATCGACAGGCCCCCCAATTCTTTGAGGTCGCTGCCCGCACAAAACGCAGGCGCAGCCCCGGTCAGCACCACGGCGCGGCACCGGTCGTCCTGGGCCAGCTGGGACAATGCCGCCAACAGACCGCGAACGCTCTCGGTGCCAAGCGCGTTGCGCCGCTTGGGTTTGTTCATGGTGACAACGGCATATCCGTCACGTAATTCGATCACTACCTGTTCGGTCATGAGGCGGTCCTTTCAATTCTTTTGGTCAGTCCAGTTGGGCGCCGTCGCGGTTCAGAAGGATGCGCAGATCGGCCCCGTCGATGTCGCGCGGGGCGACACCATCCCGGACGGCGATTGTTGCGGCATGTCCGATGGCGTGGCCGTAGCCAAAACACTGTGCCGTCACCCGCGCCGAAGCCACGGCCTCATGCTCTGCTGAAAGACAGCGGCCGACCGCCAACAGGCCCTCGCCACGCTGGGGCACGAAACAGGAATAGGGCACTTCATAGACATCGTTGAGCAACCATTCGACACGTGGGCGTGCGCCGGCATGCAGCTCGATAGGCCAGGGAGAACGGGCGATGCCGCCGGCAAATTTGGCGCCAGACACCACATCGGCATTGCTCAGCCGCGCAACGCCGGTGATCTGGCGGGTCTGGCGCACGCCCACCTGCACCGCCATGTCATTCACGAAGGATTCCGCGCATCCAGCCAATGTGTCCCGGAAGAAACGCGCATATTCGCGGGCCTGCCTGCGGCCCTGGATCTCTGCCTCGGCAAAATCACGCCAGAACAACGGGTTCAGCTCGCGACCGTCTTCGCCCAGAATGCGGGTGCAATTGCACAGCAATTCACCCGGCCGTGTGGTTGTGAACAGCCAGATCTTGGCACGGGGCAGGGCGTAGGTGCCGGCCGCATTGGCCGCAACAATCATGTCCGACACTTCCGGCGGCATGATGGTGTCATCGCCATAGGCCGCGCGAAACTGTGCCACATCGACCCCCATCAGGCGAAAGATCATGGTCGGGTTCTGCACCCGGCCATTGTCACCGACAAAATTCGGCAATCCGGCCATCGCCACAAGATCAGCATCGCCAGAGGCATCTACCGTCAACCGCGCCATCACCCGCAGCGGGCCTTGCTTGGTCCAAAGCTCGACCCCCTCGATCCTGTCGCCTTCGGTCAGGACGCGGGTGGCCACGGCGTGATAGATCACGGTGACCCCCGCCGCTGCGAGCAGATCATCGGCAGTCTCGCGCCAGACAATGGGATCGTGCACCCGGGTAAAGGTCTTGCCATAGCGCACAGGCCGGTCCAGCCCGCCGCGCGCCTCAAGCGCTTTTACAAATTCATCGGCAAAGCCAAAGACCGATTGCACCGGGCCGTTGGGGTGCGTCTCTGACGCCTCGTACAGGCCGCAGATCGTGCCGGAATGTCCCGCCACCGCGCCACCGCCGCAAAAGCCGTGACGCTCAATGACAACCACGCGCAATCCGTTGCGCGCCGCGGTGATCGCGGTGGCCACACCGGCGGCACCGCCGCCCACAATCACCAGATCAGTATCAAGCCTGTCCACATCGCGGACATCTGTTGGTTGGGTCAAAACCGTCTCCTCCCTGAATTCGGTACTGACATATCAGTTGTTGATCAGATGTCTAGTTCTTGCTTATCAGCGAGTCAAGACTTATGATGGCGGGAAACCGAAGGGGCCGTCATGAACGCCAGCACTGAAAACCCGAAGGCCGAGATTTCGACCGCTGAGCAGGCGTATTCCGAGATCCAGCGCCGGATCGTCACCGGCGAAATCGAAGCCTATGCGCTATTGTCGGAAAACGATCTGGCCCGTCGGATCGGCTGTGGGCGCACGCCGGTGCGCGAGGCGCTGCAGCGCCTGAAATTCGAGGGTTTTGTTGATGTGCTGCCGCGACGCGGGATCATGGTCACGCCGGTGGACGTGAACCGGCAATTGGAATTGCTGGAAACGCGGCGGCCGCTGGAAGAGATGATGGTGTCCCTTGCCGCGACACGCGCCGATGAATCCCAGCGCGCGGAAATGTTGCGTCTGGCGGATGATCTGGAGGCGGCCATCGCCGAGAAGGACCGGGGCCGCTATCTGGAAATCAACAGCGACATCCACCGGATCGAGGCGGCGGCGGCGGGCAACCGGTATCTGGCCGCCCATATCCAGATGGTGCACGGGTTGTCGCGCCGGTTTTGGTATTCCTTCATCACCGAAACCGACCGCTTTTCAAAAGCGGCGGTGCATCACGCCCGGGTGCTGCGGGCGATTTCAAACGGCGAACCCGAAATGGCGGTGCAAGAGGCGCGGGCCTTGCTGGATTTGCTTGAAGAAGTATCCAAGCTTGCCATTCTGGGCCGATTGAATAAATGAATTTCGCCCACCTGCGCCCGAACACTGCACAGGCTTCAATGTCAGAGCCTCCGGTCAGGCCCGATTAATCCTGCGTCTGGTCGCGGACGCCCGGGTTGATCATATGGATCGGCTCGCCATTGGCGTAGGCATTGATTTGATCAAAGATGTCGGCAAACTGAAGGTCAAATTCGTCTTTGGTGACATAACCGATATGGGGGGTGGCGATCACGTTGGGATGGGTCAGCAAGATGTTGTTCTTGTCGGTCATTGGCTCTTGATCAAACACATCCACCGCCGCATGAATCCGCCCCTTTGACAGCTCTTCCTCCAGCGTGCCGGGGGCCAACAGACCAGAGCGCGAGGTATTCACCAGCAAGGCGCGCGGCGACATCGCGGCCAGATCTTCTGCGGTGACGATGCCCTTGGTCGCGGGTTTCAGCCGCAAATGCAGGCTGACGATGTCGGATGTGGCAAAGAACGCCTTGCGCGTTGGGGCCAGGGTTTCGCCATCGGCCAACGCCCGGGCGCGACCGGCCTCGGACGCCCACCATTGCACCTTCATTCCCAATGCGCGGGCATATTCGGCCACCGCACGGCCAATCCGCCCATACCCATAAAGCCCAAGCGTCCGGCCCCGCAGGGTCCGCCCAACCCCCGATTGCCATTCGCCCGCCTTGAGCGACGCAGATTGTTGCGGGATCTGGCGATAGCTGGCCAGGATCAAGGCCAGCGTATGTTCCGCCGCCGCATAAGACGGGGTGCCACTGTGCATGTTTGAACAAAGCAGCACGCCATTTGCCGTGCAGGCGTCAACATCCACATGCGGATAGACACTGCGTTGCGAGATCAGTTTCAGCTTTGGCAAACGGCCCAGAAGATCAGCGCCAATTCTGGTCCGTTCGCGGAACAGCACCAGCGCCTCTGCCTCCTGCACCCGATTGGCCAGCGCCACAGGGTCGGGTTGATGATCGGTCCAGATGGTCACGTCATGATCGGCCAGCCGGTCGAAACAGGGCAGCGTTTTCAGCGTGTCGAACCAATCGTCGAGAATGTGAACTTTCATCGGCTTTCAACCATGTTGTGTGATGTCGGGGAACGCGGTGTCGGCACAAAGATCACCCGGTCCAACGATTGCAGCGCCTGTTGCACATTCCCGCGTTTGGCCAAGAGATGATTGAACTGTGCGTCGCATCCCGAAATCGGCGTCGGATAATGCGCGATTTCAGCATTCAGGCGCTGACGCGCCGTTGCCAATTCCGACCGCGCGATGATCAGACATTCCTCATAGCCTTCCGACATGTTTCGCCCCCTGCTGTGCTATCCCCGCTGTGTGTATGCCATAGTATACCGTATTCGCGACAGGTCAATTCCTTTCCCAGACCGAAGCCGGGACAAAGGTTTCGCCCGCCGCAAGTTTCCGGGCCGTGCGCACCAGACCGGCGGAATTGATCGCAAACCCGTCGTTGCTGTCGCTAAAGTCGACCAGCACATCAATCAGACCCGAGGCATGTTCCAGCGTGATCCTGGCGGGTGACCCGTTTGGCCTGGCCGCCAGCCCATCAGCGACGGTGCCGGGGGTCAAAACACAGGAGGCAAGGCATTGCGCGCCGGTCACCGCCATGGTCGGATGGCATTTCCACGGCATGAAATACCGTGTCGCGATGGTCCCGCCCTGATTGGCCGGGGCCAGCAACCCGAATTTCGGGGTCACGGATTTGGACACATCGCCCATACCCATTTTTGCCCCGGCCAAACGGCGAATGGCCTCCATCCTTGCATAAAAATCGGCATTTTCGTCCAGTTCGGCCGCACTTTCATAGCCGGTCAAGCCAAAGCTTTCGGCCGTGGCGATCACCATCGGCATTGCCACATCCATGCAGGTGACATCGACGCCATCAAGGGTGTCGATCAGATTGCCGGTGGGCAGGAACGCCCCTGTAATGCCGCCAACCGTTTCCATGAATTGCAGGGCCACCGGGGCAGAGGTGCCCGGCACGCCGTCGATCCGGGCCGGGCCATCATAGCTGACGATGCCGCCGGGGGTCTGGACCACGGCGGTGGCCTTGGCGCCGGTATTGACCGCGTGAATGTTCACAATGGTTTCGCCGTCCTGCGCCGCGACCAGGCCCATTTCAATGGCGGCAGGGCCAACGCCCGACATGATATTGCCGCAGGTGGGTTTGAAATCGACAAGCTGGTCCTCGACGCCGACCTGCGCAAAGAAATAATCGACATCGGCCCAATTGTCATTTGCCCGCGACAGCATTGCGACCTTGGTCGTGACCGCTGCGCCGCCGCCAAGGCCGTTGATGTTCAACGGATGCCCCGACCCGATCATCGCAACCAGAACCTTGGCCAGTTGATCCAGATCTTCGGGCAGGTCGGCACGGTTCAGATAGGGCCCGCGCGATGTCCCGCCACGCATGAACAGAAAGGGGATTGCTGTTTGTTTCATGTGATGCCCCCTCAGCCCAGCGGCCATGGCAGGGTGACATAGTCCTGCAAAAGCCCCGGTGGGAAATCACGGTTCAACAGCCACGCCATGCCACACATGAAGGCAATGCCCGCCGCCGTATAGACCGTCGCAAAAGTGGTGCTGACGCTGGCGCGATACCGCATGAAGGCAAACAGGAACAGGCCAAGCGCAAGGATGAAGCCCAAGAGCGCAGTCAGGATCAGCAGCCCCGCGAACCACGCCAGAGTCGGCCAAAGCCCATGCGCCGCACTGGCTTCTTCGCCGTTCAATTCGCGGTCGGCAAAGACCGTGTCGCTTTCCGGTTTCAACATCATGCGGATGATCAGGATGGCACAGCCCACAAGGCTCACACCGCCGACAAACATCGGAAAGACCCGGTCGCGGCTGTAGCTGGGGATCGAGGCCGCATCATAAAACGCATAGGCGATATAGGCCGTGACAGCCAAAAGCATGACCATCGGTGCGCGCTTGTTCGAGCCGGATTGCACATCACCTTCGGCCAGGATGGTCTTGGCCTGCCGCAGGCCAAGCACCACGGAAAAGACCGTGATCACCACAAGGACAATGACAATGGGCGAGAAGATGTAATCAAGCCCCTCACCAAAGCTTTTGCGGAACTGGCTCTGGGCGATTTGCACCGCTTGATTGGCATAGGTTTCCGCCGGCGTCGACAGCACGAAACCGATCAGGAACGCCGGGCGCGACCAATCAAATCGGCGCAGCATGAGCCCCAGGAACCCGATGCCCAACAACGCCACCAGATCCATCAGGTTCTGACCTGATTGAAAGGCTGCAAAGCTGATGATCATGAACAGGAATGGCGCGAGCAGGGCAAAGCGGATGGTTGTCAGCTTGGCAATACCACCAGAGGCGGCGATACAGATCACCGTGCCGACCACATTGGCCAATGCCAGCAACCAGACGATGGAATAGGTGATGTCGAGATTGTTTTTCAGCATCGCCGGGCCGACTTCGATCTGACCTGATCCAAGCAGGGCAATTGCGCCGATAAAGATCGCCATCGAGCCAGAACCGGGAATGCCAAACAGCAATGTAGGCACCAGACCGCCGCCCTCTTTGGCATTGTTGGACGACTCCGGCCCGATCACGCCGCGCACTTCGCCTTTGCCGAACTGCGATTTGTCCTTGGTGGTCTGCACCGCATGGCCATAGGCGATCCAATCCACAACCGACCCGCCAAGACCGGGGATCACCCCGACAATCACCCCGATGATCGAACAGCGCACCGACAGCCAGATATTGGCAAACCAATCCCGCACGCCGTCAATCCAGCCGCCGCCGATCTGCGGTTCTTGCGAAATTGCGCGGTCCTGACGCAGCAGTGATATGATTTCCGGGATGGCAAAGATGCCAAGACCGACAATCACCAGCTTCAGCCCGTCGGTCATATAAGGGTAATCATAAGACGCCATGCGCAAATCACCCGAAGACGCGCCTTCGCCGATGGTGCCGACCAACATGCCAAGACCGGCCGCGACAATGCCCTTGATCGCAACACGCCCGGCAAGGATGCCAACCATCGACAGGCCAAAGATGGTGATCATCAAAAGCTCTGGCGTGCGGAATTCCAACACGATGGGCCGCGCAATCAGGATAAAGACCGTGAGGAAGGCCGCCCCAACCAAACCGCCAAACAGAGACGAGGCAAAGGCCGCCGACAATGCCCGCGCGGCCTGGCCACGTTTGGCCATGGGAAAGCCGTCAAGAACGGTTGCCTGACTGGCGGACGATCCGGGAATGCCCATCAAAACCGATGCAAAGGTGTCCGATGTCGGCACGACGGCAACCATGCCCACCATCAGCGCCAGCCCAAGGATCGGGTCCATTCCGAACATGAACGGCAACAGCAGCGACAGCCCGGCAATGCCGCCAAGGCCGGGAAAGACCCCGATGCACAGTCCCATGACAACGCCAAGTATCAAATACCCCAAGACAATTGGCTGTAATATAAGACCCCACGCGCTGCCCAACGCTGGCAGCGCCTCCATGATGACGTCCATGCTCTCGCTCCCGAATTTTTTGGAAATATCCGTGCTTTTGAAAACGCCCCGCCGCGCGGGCAGGGCGTTCAAAAAGCAAGGATCAGTTGTTCAGCGAAACGCCGTACTTTTCTTGCAGCCAGTTCACGATGAACGCCTTGGCTTCGGGCGACACCTTGGTGGCGCTTGCCAATGCGGCATTCGCGGCCGCGCCGGTCATCTGGGGGTATACGCCCAGTCGCGCTGCGGAAATCTCGGCGAAATCAGGGCGGGCTTTTACGGCTTCGAATGCGGCTGTATAGGTCGCAATCGCATCATCGGACGCCCCGTTTGGCAGAAAGACCATCTTTTGCGCCGGGAAGCCCGCGATAAAGAAGGCTTTCCATGCGTCCCAGGCCTCGCCAGAGGTGGCGCAGCCCTCGGTTGCTTCGCACAGCTCCTTGAAGGTCGGGATATCGGGGAATGTGGGGTCGCGCACGATGTTGCCATCGTCATCCAAAGCGCCCCATGTCATCATGGGTACGGCTGTTCCTGCCTCGACCAATGGGGTCACGCCCGACAGATACGACGACGAGGTTTGATAATCGATATTGGCTTCGCCGCGTTCGAACATCAAACGGCCATCGCCCCGACCCTTGACGCCCATCACGCTTTCGACATTCAGACCCAGCATTTCCCAGGCCAGCGTCGGCACAAGGTCAAGACGCGTGGCGCCCTGATTGCCATAGATGAAATCGACGTCCCGAAGGCCGCTGGCATCCAACCCGTCCATCTTGGCCGCCAGTTCCGGCGGCAGATAGGCAACGCCGCCGGTGCCAGAGGCAAGCACCACATTCCAATCAGCATAGTCAAAGCGCACACGCGGATCGCCAAGCAGGAACGGGAATTGTGTGGACCCGCTGGACCCGAAAATCGTGGTGCCATCCTCAAACTTCTGGCTCTGGAAATAGTTCGCGCCCTTGGTCGAACCGGCGCCGGGCATGAATTTCACGACAACGGTCGGCTCTCCCGGCAGAGCTTCGGACAGCAGCGGCGCATAGAAATTGGCCCATTTGGCAGAGCCGCCGGTTTCCGAAAACGGAATGATCCATTCAACGGTTTTCCCGGTCAGGTCGATGCCATGGCCGCCCGCCTGGGTCTGAACGGCGAATGTTGCTGCGGCAGCGGCAACAAGACCGCTGGCCACGCGACGCGTGGTTTTGAAAATGGACATATATTCCTCCCTTTAGTTCGGCGCTTCATTTTTGAAATCACCGAAAAAATCGAATCGCGTGGGGGTGTCCGCCCCCGGTTGATGAATTGCTTGTGACCTGCCAACCTTGCGCGAAACTTGCACAAGTGAAACAATCTGCCATGCGCATCACATTGGTCGAAGACAATGCCAGCCTCGCCAAGGGCATAAGCTATCGTCTGGAGGACGAGGGCCATGCCGTGGATTGGATCGACGACGGGGCAGAGGCCGAAAGCTATCTGGTGCAGGATGGTGCGGATCTGATCATTCTTGACATCAACCTGCCCGGCATCGACGGTTTGACCCTGCTCAAACAGATGCGAAAACGCGGCGACATGCGCCCGGTGATCCTTTTGACCGCACGGGCAGAGACCGAGCATCGGGTGATCGGGCTGGATGCCGGCGCGGATGATTACCTGATCAAACCGTTCGAAATGGCGGAATTAGAGGCACGGGTGCGGGCGCTTTTGCGGCGGCGCACGATCCCGCAGCAGCAGCTACAGGATGTTGGCGGGTTGAAATATGACCCCGTCACCCGCCAGCTTTTTGACGGCGACACAGAGATCGACCTGCCGCGACGGGAAATGTCGGTGTTTGAATGTCTTTTTGCGGCCAATGGCCGTCTTGTGCCAAAGGGCACGGTGCTGGATCATGCCTATGGTGTTGGGGCGGATGTGGCGGACACGGTGGTCGAAGTCTATGTATCGCGGCTTCGCCGCAGGCTCAGCCCCTTTGGGATTCAGATCAAGGCCCAGCGCGGTCTGGGCTATCAATTGCTGATCGAGAGGGACAGGTGACGTCTTATTCGCTGCGGGGGCGGCTGATTCTGATCATCCTGACGCCGCTGATGGTGATCGCGCTGGTGGCCGGCGTCTGGCAGTTTCGCAATACCACCAGAAGTGCAGAAAGCATCTTTGACCGTGGGCTTTTGTCGGCGGCGCTGGCGATTTCGCGGGACATTGCGGTGTCGGATGGTGACGCGCTCAGCCCCGCGACCCGGCGGTTGATCAATGACACCTCCGGTGGGGTGTTGTTTTATCATGTCTACGCCCCAGACGGGGTATTTGTGACCGGCTATTCCACGCCGCCGGTGCTGCCAAAATCGGCGCCGGAGGACTCGACCGAACCGTTTTATTACAACGCCCGCTACCAGGGCGAGGACGTGCGCGTTCTGCGGTTTCAGGATGGCACAACCGTCAGCGGCATCACCGGTGTCTTCAACATTACCGTGTGGCAAAACGCCGATGTGCGCAGAAATTTTGTCCGCGAGGTGGTGTCGCGGTCGTTTGCGGTGATTGTGCTGCTTGTGGTCTCTGTTGCCTTTGTTGTCTGGTTCGGTGTCGCACGGGGGTTGCGCCCGCTTCTGGATCTTGAACAGGCGATCGCGCTGCGAAGCCCAAGCGAGCTGGACCCCATCATGCGCCCGGTGCCGATCGAGGCGCGCGGTCTTGTGAATACGTTGAATGACCTGTTGGATCGCGTGTCCCGTCGGATCAGCTCCAAGGATGAATTCATTGCAAATGCCGCCCATCAATTGCGAAACCCGGTGGCCGGTGTCATCGCGCTTGCCGAAGCGGTCCAGAATGCGCGCACCCCCGAGGCGGTCAAGGAACGCTGTGGCGCGCTGGTTCAGGCCGCGCGCGAGGCCAGCAATCTCACCAATCAGCTGCTGTCATTTGAGCGTGCCGGTGGATCCGATGACGGCGCGTCGCATGTGCCATTGGATTTCGGGGCGCTGGTCGATCAGGTGGTCCATACGTTTCGCCAGCAAAACATGGATCACCCCATCGACGTTCAGGTTGCCTTGCCCCGGGGGGCGGTGATCATTTCGGGCAATGCGGTGATGTTGCAAGAGGCGATTTTGAACCTCTTGCGCAACGCGGTGGTGCATGGCGGGGCCAACATGCGGCACATCAAGCTCGACCTGAAAACCGACAGGGGCGGGGCCATCTTGTCCATTCAGGATGATGGCATTGGCATTCCAGCCGACAAACATGTCGAGGCGATCAGCCGGTTCAGTCAGGTGAACGATGGGCCGGGCAGCGGGCTTGGGCTTCCGATTGCCGCGCGGGTCATGAAAAATCACGCAGGTTTTCTGGACATCATGGACCCGCCAGAGGGGGCATTGATCGTCGTGACCCTGCCATTGCTGTCCAATGATGCGCTGCCCGACGAATAGGCGCTTTGTCCTTGTGCCAAGGCGCCATTTGCCCGGCAAACCCGCTGCACTGGTTTCCGCCGGAACCTGACGTTATAATAGAGTTTGATCAAAAGAGAATTTGGCTATTATGAAAACTGACGCCGACATTGCGGAAGTCCCGCTTTATGATGCAATCCTCGATGACATCTATGAGGGTCGCCTTATCGGCGGGCAGCGTCTGAAAGTATCGGAATTGGCCGCGCGTTTTGGTGTCAGCACCAGCCCGGTGCGCGAAGTCTTGCGCCGAATGCAGGGCGAAGGATTTGTCGAGATCCACCCCAATCGTGGCGCGATGGTCAAGGCCACCGATGCCGGATCAATTCAGAATATCTTTGAAGTCCTGCAGATGCTGGAACCCTATTTCGTGACCTGGTTCGCAGATTACGCGCCAATGGAATTGCTGGACGAGCTGGAGGATATTCAAGCCAAGATCAAGCAAACCTCGCATTTCGAACAACGGGCTTTCAGAAAACTCGATTTGCAGTTTCACGAGGTGTTCTGCCGCGGGCATTACAATCAGACCGCGGCCGAGATCTGGCGCAACCTCAGAACATCATTGAATGTTCAGGCGGCGCGACTTCGGATTTCGCCCACCCGGTTTGAAACCATCAAAGAAGAACATGATGCCCTCATTGCGGCCTTTCGCGCCAATGATACCGCACGTGCCGATATGATCGTACGCAAACATGTGGACGGGTCGTTTGTGCAAATGTCACAACAAATCCGCGCTTTGGGGATTTAGCACCACACAGGGTGCGGTTGGTGCCCGTAGCGCATCCATATGGCCGAACGGGACGATCAACGCCTCTGGCGGGCGGGTTCGAATATGCGCCGCCTTGCCGGTCCCGCATGGTGCGGGACAGGCTGTTTCATTTCGTGGATTTGGTGCCAGAGACGTCTGATTAATGGGGCCTGCCCCTAGTACCCCGCGCTGAGATCGACAACATTCACCAGGTCCTGCCCGTTGTGCGACCGCATCACATTTTCAATCAGGATTTCCACCCCACGCTCATGCGTGCCGACGCAATGGGCGGCGTCGTGCGGCGTAATGATGGTGTTGGGCAGAGTCCAGAAGGGGCTGTCTTCGGGCAAAGGTTCCTGTGAATGCGCGTCCAGCGCGGCACCGGCCAGCCGGCCCTGGCGAAGCGCGGCGATCAGCGCCTCATCATTGACAATGCCGCCGCGCGACACACAGACATAAAAGGCCGTCGGCTTCATCCAGTTCAGCTGCTCTGCGCCAATCAGGTTGGCGGTGACGGGGGTCAGCGGCAGGGTGTTGACGAGAAAATCAGCCCCCTCAAGGAACCCGCGCAAATCATCCGATCCAATGACACGATCAAAATCCGGCAGATCCTGTGGCCGCCGTTTCAGCGCATGCACCCGCATCCCGAAGGCCCGGGCGCGTTTGGCCAGCTCCCTGGCGGAATTGCCCGCACCCAGAATGGCACAGGTCTTGCCCGCCAATTCAAGGTTGAGATGCTGGGCCCATTTGGCGTTCTGCTGGCTTTGAAAATATGCCGGCAGATTGCGCGCAAGCACCAGCATCGACATCATCGCATGTTCGGCCAGCGGCACGGCGCCGTTGCCCTTGCTACAGGTCAGCCTGAGTTTGCGGGCAAGGAAGGCCGGGTAAAGCTGGTTCTGCGGTCCGGCGGCAAAGGAATGCACCCATTGCAGCCGGTCGCCCGCCCGCGCAAGTGCGGGTTCGGAAATGAACCCGGCGACAGCATCGGCAAAGGCGATCCTTTCACAGAGGTCTGTCTGATTGGTCAGATATTCGACGGTCAGATCGGGCGCCGCCGCCTCTAGCCGTGCCCACCATTGCCGTTCCTGATCCTTGTCGGTCATGACGTCGGACAGCATTGGTTCAACCACTATCAAATGCATTGCATTGTTTCCTTTGTAGGTGCGTTTCTAACCGCGTCAGGTGTCAATCGCGCGGATTTGTCGGGACATTTGGACATATGCCCCATGAAGATGCTGCTGAATCACCTGTTCGGCCCGTGGCGCATTCCGGTCGCGGAAAGCGGCGATCAACATGTCATGTTCTTCGATGATGTTGCGCCGTCGTGACATGCTGATCCGAAGCGGGGCGGAATGCACGGACAAGGCAACGCGCAGCTTTTTCCAGGTTTCGGTCGCAACATCATTGTAGTGATCGGCAAAGACGATGGCATGAAATTGGGTATCCAGCCGGGTAAACCCCAGCGCGTCGTCGGGCGGGGCCGCCTTTATCTGATCCTGAATCGCCTGCATCCGATCAATCGCATCGACGGGGGCGTCTTCGGCGAACCATTTGACTGCATAGGGCTCCAGCAGTTGCAGAACCTCGAATATGTTCTGGACCCGACCGGGATCCGAGGCCTTGACCGTCGCGCCCCGGTTCGGGTTGATTTCGACAAAACCTTCGCCGTGCATCTGGCGCAGCATTTCGCGGACCGGGCTGGCGCTGATGCCGAACCGCGCCGCAAGCTCAGAAACCTTCAACCGCTGCCCCCCAAGAAGCTGTCCTGTGGCGATCTCGTCAAGGACCGTGTCGTAAAGGGTCGCAACCCCGGCATTTGGATCATTGTCAGAGGCCATTTGTCTCCGTCCTGTGTGGGGTCCAAAGCGCGCGGGGCTGCTGCCATCACGTCATGGAGATGAAATCAGAAATTGGTCAGGCTGCCGTCCGCGCGCTGCAACATTGGACATTGCCAAAGTTCGGGCATGTCATCGAGCAACAGGCTTTCGTCGATCTCGATCCCCAGGCCGCAACCTTCGGGCACATCAAAGCTGGTTCCGTTCAAAACCGGTTCGCGCAGATAGGGGGAAGGTGGTTTGTCGCTCGGGTTGTAGCCGTCCGGCAGCAGGGCAAATTCCATCCAGGCCATATTGGAAATCGCGGCGCAGAAATGAATTGTTGCCGCCGCACAGATTGGCCCCATGGGATTATGCGGCATGATGTCGATATAATGGCTCTCGCTCATCGCGGCGATTTTCATCGCTTCGGTCAGGCCGCCGACATTACAGACGTCGACGCGATTGAACTGATGAATGTCGCGTTCAATATAGGGTTGGAACTGCCATTTGCTGGAAAACTCTTCCCCAATGGCAAAGGGGATGTCGGTCATCTGTCGCAGGGCTTCATAGGCCCCCGGCAATTCGTCGCGGATTGGCTCTTCCAGAAAATCCAGCGTTCCAGTGGGCAGTTTATGACAGAATGACGCCGCTTCGGCCACGCTCAGCCGATGGTGCCAGTCAATTCCCAACACCACATCTTCTCCGAGGTCGGCGCGCACGTTGCGGCACAGCTCTGCGGTTCTTGCAATTTCTTCGCGGGGTTCGAAATATTCCAGATTGCTGAAATCGGGAAACAGGCGGATGCAGCGCCATCCATCGCGATAAAAGGCATTGGCCGTTTCGCGCGCAGTGTCAAAATGCATGGACGGAATCGACGCAAAAACCGGAATGCGGTCGCGTTGCCGTCCGCCCAAAAGCTGATGAACCGGCACATTCAGGGCCTTGCCCTTGAGATCATGCAGCGCAATGTCGAGCCCGGATATCGCCGCCTGTAGAACCCGGCCACCTTCATAATACTGGCTGCGATATAGTCTTTGCCAAATCGCGCCGATATCCATGGCATTGCGCCCAACCAACAAGGGCGTGAAATGTTCGATGGCGCCCATCACCGCCTTTTCCCGGCCCGCAAGCCCGCATTCCCCCCAACCGACAAGACCGTTCTCGGTTTCGACCCGCACCAGCAATTGCGGGCGCAGGCCACTGGGCGCAATCCGGGGCAGGACAGAGCGGATCTTGTGACCAGAGGCCGAACTCGTGGCGCCGGCGGAAGTTTTTTCCCGAGAATTCAGAGTCATATACAGCTTTTCCTTGTTCTGTGTCCTGTCGTATCGCGACGACAATTTCGCTTTCTTCGTCGACGCTATCACAAAAATAATCGACGATCTAAGAAAATAGTCGACGATTTGGAAAAAACTGTGTTACAAAGTTAGCGCACAAGACGACAAATCATGTGCCGATACGTCCGAACAGGACGCCGAATAAGCCCGGGAGGAGGGCTTGGTCGCGTCAATATTGGGGTCCGGCCAATCAGCCCGGATTGCAAAAAAGGCGCGAGAAACAGGAGAGGAGTTTTTCGACATGAAGATTAAGTCATTGGCCCGCGGATCGCTGGCCACAGGATTTGTCATGGCGGCTTTGCTATCAAATGCGGCCATCGCCCAGACAGAAAGCGGCATGGCAGAGCAATATGCCACGCCCGAGTTTTTCTCTGAAAGCACCGGCATGTCGGTGACGGGCTATAACGAGGCGCCCGAGCTTGCCGAAATGGTTGCGGCGGGCAAATTGCCACCGCTGGCCGAACGTCTGCCCAAGAATCCGGCGGTGATCGTACCGGCCGATTCGATCGGGAAATACGGCGGCGCGATGGTGTCGCCTGCGACGGTGCCGAACTCACGCGGGTGGGACACGCTGTTGATGCGGCTTGAAACGCTGTTCAAGTTCGACACCGATCTACGGACTGTTGTGCCCAATGTGGCGGAATCCTTTTCGCTCAGCGACGATGGCAAGGTTCTGACGATCACGCTGCGCGAAGGCATGAAATGGTCGGATGGCGCGCCGCTGACGGTTGATGATGTCGAATATT
>NZ_JALIEC010000005.1 GCF_022867865.1 Phaeobacter sp. J2-8
GATGGAACGCAACAGCCCGCTGGCCATGGCCGCCACATTGGAGCTGATCCACCGGCTACGCGGTCCCGCCGCCACCATCCACCGCGCATTGGACGGCGAATATCGTTATACCGCGCGGGCCATGGAACATGGCGATTTCCTCGAAGGTATCCGGGCCGCGATCATCGACAAGGATCACTCTCCGCAATGGCATGACGTGCTGCGCAGCCTCAAAGCCCTGCGCGTGTCGCGCATGTTGATGCCCCTTGGCCAGGACGCGCTCAGCTTTGTGGATCGGGCGACATAACCAACGGCATGTCGCCCCAATTGGTCTATTCCGCCGCAACCTTGCGCGGTTTCAACATCGGCGCGAGGTAATGACCGGTGTGGCTGGCCTTGACCTTGGCCACCTTTTCCGGCGTGCCCTTGGCGACGATTTTGCCGCCGCCATCGCCGCCTTCGGGACCGATGTCGATGATCCAGTCAGCGGTTTTGATCACATCGAGGTTATGCTCAATCACCACCACGGAATTGCCCTGATCGACCAATTCATGCAGCACTTCCAACAGCTTGCGCACGTCTTCGAAATGCAGTCCGGTGGTCGGCTCGTCAAGGATATAGAGCGTGCGCCCGGTCGAGCGTTTTGCCAATTCCTTGGACAGTTTCACGCGCTGCGCCTCGCCCCCTGACAGGGTTGTCGCCTGCTGGCCGACCTTGATGTAACTCAGACCGACCCGCATCAACGCATCCATCTTGTCACGGATCGACGGCACGGCTTTGAAAAACTCCTGCGCCTCTTCAACTGTCATATCAAGAACGTCAGCTATACTCTTGCCCTTAAAGCGAATTTCAAGCGTTTCGCGGTTGTAGCGCGCGCCTTTGCAGGTCTCGCATTCGACATACACGTCCGGCAGGAAATGCATCTCGATCTTGATGACACCGTCACCCTGACAGGCCTCGCAGCGCCCGCCCTTGACGTTGAAACTGAAGCGGCCAGGTTTGTAACCGCGCGCCTTGGATTCAGGCAGGCCGGCAAACCAGTCACGGATCGGGGTGAAGGCCCCGGTGTAAGTCGCTGGATTAGATCGCGGCGTTCGCCCAATCGGGCGTTGGTCAATGTCGATGACCTTGTCCAGATGCTCCAGCCCCTTGATAGTTTCGCAGGGTGCCGGGGTCTGGCGCGCGCCGTTCAGACGCATCGAGGCGGTTTTGAACAATGTCTCGATTGTCAGCGTGGATTTGCCGCCGCCGGACACGCCAGCGACACAGACAAACTTGCCCAGCGGGAATTCGGCCGTGACCTTTTTCAGGTTGTTGCCCGTGGCCTTGACCACAGTCACCGATTTTCCGTTGCCCTCACGACGTTCCGTCGGCACCGAAATTTCGCGTTTGCCGGACAGATATTGACCGGTCAGGGATTTGGGATCGGCGGCAACCTTGGCCGGGACGCCGTGCGACACCACCTGTCCGCCGTGCACACCCGCGCCGGGGCCGATGTCAAAAACATAATCGGCTTCGCGGATCGCCTCTTCGTCGTGTTCGACGACAATCACGGTATTGCCCTGATCACGCAGGTTTTTCAGCGTGCCAAGCAGGCGATCATTGTCGCGCTGGTGCAGGCCGATTGACGGTTCATCCAGCACATAAAGCACACCGGTCAGGCCCGAGCCGATCTGGCTCGCCAGCCTGATCCGCTGACTCTCGCCGCCCGACAAGGTGCCGGAATTGCGCGACAGGGTCAGATATTCAAGACCGACATTGTTCAAGAACCCCAGCCGCTCGCGAATTTCCTTGAGGATGGCGCGGGCGATTTCGTTCTTCTGTTGCGTCAGGCTCTCCGGCACCGATTGACACCAGTCAAAAGCCTCGCGGATCGACATCTGGACAACCTGGCCGACGTGCAACAGGTGATCGCCAGAACCGATCTTGACCGCCAGCGCCTCGGGGCGCAGACGATAGCCGTCGCAGGCATGACAATGGCGGTTGTTCTGGTAGCGTTCGAATTCCTCACGGATCCAGTTGGAATCCGTTTCCCGGTAACGACGTTCCATATTGGGAATGACGCCTTCGAACACGCGCGAGATCTGATAAACGCGGCCACCTTCGTCGTAACGGAATTCGATTTCCTCGTCGCCGGACCCATAAAGAAACACCTGCTGCACATGCGCGGGCAGATCTTTCCAACGGGTGTTCTTGTCGAATTCGTAATGCTTGGCCAGCGCTTCGATGGTCTGCAGGAAATAAGGTGACTTGCCCTTGCGCCAGGGCGCCAGCGCGCCGTCATAGATTTTCAGCGTGGCATCCGGCACCACAAGGCGTTCGTCGAAAAACAGTTCGACCCCCAACCCGTCACATTCCGGGCAGGCCCCGAATGGCGCGTTAAAGGAAAACAACCGCGGTTCGATTTCGGGAATGGTGAAACCACTGACCGGACAGGCAAAATTCTCGGAAAATGTAATGCGTTCCGGTTCACCTTCGCTTGGTGCGGTTTCCAGAACGGTGATCCCATCCGCCAGATCCAGCGCGGTGCGGAAACTGTCGGCCAGCCGGGTTTCCAGCCCTTCGCGCACCACGATCCGGTCAACGACAACGTCGATGTCATGGCGGTATTTCTTGTCCAGTTTCGGCGGTTCATCCAGCTCGTAAAACGCGCCATCCACCTTGACCCGTTGGAATCCCTGCTTGCGCAGCTCCATGAATTCCTTGCGATATTCGCCTTTGCGGTCGCGAATGATCGGCGCGAGGAGATAGCCGCGCGTGCCCTCCTCCAGCGCCATGACCCGATCGACCATATCCTGCACCTGCTGCGCCTCGATCGGCTTGCCCGTTGCGGGGCTGTAGGGCGTACCGGCACGCGCAAACAACAGCCGCATATAATCATAGATTTCGGTCACTGTGCCGACGGTCGAACGCGGGTTTTTCGACGTGGTTTTCTGTTCGATGGAAATTGCGGGCGACAGACCGGAAATATGGTCCACATCCGGCTTTTCCATCATATCCAGAAACTGCCGCGCATAGGCCGAAAGCGATTCCACATAGCGCCGCTGACCCTCGGCATAGATGGTATCAAACGCCAAAGAGGACTTGCCAGACCCGGACAGGCCGGTGATCACCACAAGCTGGTCCCGGGGAATATCGACGTCGATCCCCTTCAGGTTATGTTCGCGCGCACCGCGCACTTCGATATATTTCAACTCGGCCATGAACCACCTCTGCAGACATGCGGTAAGACATAGTTGATGCATCCCGGATGGCCAATCAAAAAGTGAGAACACAAAGCGAACATTCCCCAAGGTAGGGAATTCCGCCGTTGATCACGCGCCGGGCGATGCGCAAGGATTGCGCCATTGATGGATCTTTGGGGGCCCAAATGAATTTTCTTCGCATATGTATCGTCGTATTATTGGGCCTGCCCGGCCTTTTGACCGCACAGGAACGTGCGCGCACCATCCTTGTTCTGGATGCATCCGGGTCGATGTGGGGCCAGATTGATGGCGCGGCCAAGATTACGATTGCCCAGGATGTGATGGGCGATCTGTTGGTGGCGCTGCCGGAAAATCAGGAATTGGGCCTGACCGCATATGGACACCGCACCGAAGGTGATTGCACCGATATCGAAACCCTTGTGTCGCCGGGAATTGGCACGCGTGATGCGATTTCCGACGCCGTGAACGCGATCAAGCCGCGCGGCAAGACCCCGATGACCGATGCGGTTGTCGCCGCCGCCGAGGCGCTGCGCTATACCGATCAACCGGCGACGGTGATCCTTGTGTCTGACGGGATTGAAACCTGTCACCCCGATCCTTGCGCCGCCGCCCGCGTGCTGGAAGAAACCGGCGTTGATTTCACCGCGCATGTGGTTGGATTTGACGTCTCTGACCCAGAGGCGATCAAACAGATGCAATGTCTGGCGGATGAGACCGGGGGTCGGTTCCTGTCCGCTTCGGATGCCGGTGAGTTGGGCACAGCCCTGACAGAGGTTGTGGTCGCCCCGGAACCAGAGCCGGTTGCCGTCACCGTGACCTTTGTCGCAACCGAAGGCGACAACACCCCGCCGATCAGCACGCCGTTGATCTGGAACCTGACCGGGGCGGATGGCCCAATTTTCGAATTTGAACGCGGCGCCAGCGTTGCGGCCGACCTCCTGCCCGGTGAATACCGCGTGACCGTATTGCGCCCCGAGGATGAGGCCAGCGCCGAAATGACATTCACCTCTGCCATGCAGGACCAGACCGTGGCTTTGGTATTGCCGACGCTCTTGCCTGCGGCCAGCCTTGACGCCGCCGACAGCGCGGTGGCGGGGGCGACGATCCCCGTCGACTGGCAAGGGCCGAACGCCAAAAGCGACTATATTTCCGTGTCGCGCCCCGATGACAATGGATACGTGAATTATGTCTATACCGCCAAGGGCACTCCGGGCCAGCTGGTAATGCCGCCGGTGCCGGGACAATACGAGCTGCGGTATGTTCTGGCGGATGGGCGCAAGACGCTGGCAACCCGCGCCATTACCGTGACCGAAGCCCCCGCCAGCGTGATGGCCGATGACAGCGCGCCTGCCGGTGCAACCCTGCCCGTCACATGGGAAGGCCCGGATTATGCCAATGATTACATCGCAGTCGCGCGGCCCGACGACAATGGCTATGAAAACTATGCCTACACCCGCAAGGGCGATCCGGCGCAGCTTCTGATGCCATCGGTGCCGGGTGACTATGAGCTGCGTTATGTGATGTCGCAGGACCGCACCGTTCTGGCGACGCAGAAAATCACCGTGACCGAAGTTGCCGCAACATTGGCGGCGCCGGACAGCGCCCTGGCGGGATCGACCCTGCCGGTGGAATGGACCGGGCCGGATTATCAAAACGATTACATCTCGGTCGCCCGTCCCGAAGACAAAGGATATGAAACCTATGTCTATACCCGCAAGGGCACGCCCGGGCAGCTTCTGATGCCGTCGGTGCCGGGAACCTATGAGCTGCGTTATGTGATGTCACAGGACCGCACGGTACTGGCGACCCGGACCATCGAGGTGTTGGATATCAACGCCACGCTGGCCGCACCGGCCACCGCAGCCGCGGGTGAAGATGTGTCGATCGACTGGACCGGACCGGATTACAAGAACGACTACATCTCTGTCGCCCGCCCCGGCGATGACGGATATGAGGCCTATACCTATACCCGCAAGGGATCGCCGCTCAGCGTGACCATGCCGCTGGTGCCCGGACAATACGAGCTGCGCTATATCATGGGACAGGATCGCAAGATGCTGGCGTCGCAACCCATCGAGGTTGCGGATGTTCAGGCCACGCTCGACATTCCCGAAGCCGCACCAGCGGGCAGCCGGATCGTCGTGACCTGGGACGGTCCCGCCTATGATCAGGATTATGTCCAGATCTCGCGCCCGGGCGATAGCGGTTATGACTTTTACAGCTACACCCGCAATGGCAACCCGCTGCTGCTGCAAACCCCATCGGTGCCGGGCACCTATGAGGTGCGGTATGTGGCGGCCAGCAACGGCAAATCGGTCCTGGCCCAACAAGAGATTGTCCTGACCGAGGTGACAGCAGAGCTGCGCGCCGCAGACACAGGCCCCGCTGGCGGCAATTTCGCGATCTATTGGCAAGGCCCGGATTTCAAAGGCGATTATATTTCCATCGCCCGCGCGCAATCGTCGGACAATGAATATGAAAGCTATCAACGCACCAGCGAAGACAGCCCGATGGTGCTGAAATTACCCGAAGCCCCCGGCGCCTATGAGCTGCGGTATGTGGTCGAGACCGGTCGACGGGTCATCGCGCGCAAACCGCTTGTGGTGGAATAGATCCGGGGGTGAACAAGCCCCTGATTGCAGACAAAAAAGACGCCGGCATTTTGCCCGGCGTCTTTGACTTTTGCACCCTCACCCGGTTGCATTGACCAGCCAGAGCAACCAGCCAAAGCAACCAGCGCCGCCAATCGGGAACGTCACTTCGTGACATCAAATCCGTAAAGCCAATCAAACTGGCGCAGCAACCGCCCGGGCGCGAAGCGCGATCCCAATCGCAACGCCGTATGCGCCGCCAATCGCAGCGGACCGGGGCGCAGATGATATTTCCAGGCATTGCCATTGGCCGCCGCCACAATCCGCTGGCACCGGGCATGCCGCGCCGCCTGATAGGCTGCGAGACCGGACTGGGCTGTATCATGCCCCGCCAGTGACGCCGCCAATGCCCAGCCATCCTCCAGCGCCATATTCGCGCCCTGTGCCAAAAACGGCAGCGTCGGATGGGCCGCATCCCCAACCAATGCGCAATGCCCCCCGACCCAGCGCGGCGCAACCGCATGACGAAACAGCCCCCAAAGATGCACCTCGTCCACTGCGGCCAACATGGGCGGCACCGGCCCGGAAAACCCCGCAAACGCGGCGCGCAAATTCTCTGGGTCGTCGCGGTGATGCCAGCCCTCTTCGGCCCATGTCCCGCGCTCCTGGGCGGCCACAAGGTTCAGCACAGATCCGTCGCGCAGCGGGTAACACACCAGATGACACCCCGGCCCCATATGCACCTGCACCTCTGCTCCTTGGCCGGTCACATTGGGAATAATGGCGCGCCAGACAACCTGACCGCTGAACTGCGGCTTGGCCGCGCCAATCAGCGCATCACGCAATCTGGAATGCAGCCCATCCGCACCAACCACCAGATCCGCAGTGCGATCCACATCCCCAGCCAGCGTCACCACCGGGCGCGCACCGGGTGTGATCTGCGTGACCTGCTGTCCCAGCTCTATGGCGATACCCCGGTCACGTGCTGCGTCAAGCAACAGATCAATCAGATCCGCGCGATGCACAAAATGATACCGCTGATCCGGCGGCAAAAGGTCAAGATCCAGCTGCGCCACGGTGGCCCCATCCGCAAAATCGCGCAGATGCACCATGTGGCCGCGCATCGACCGGGCCGCCAGCGCCTCGGTCAGACCCAGCGCCTCAAGCACCCGCAGCCCATTGGGGCTGATCTGCAACCCGGCGCCAACCTCGGCAATCTGTTTGGCCTGTTCCAGAACCGTGACCTGTGCACCGCGCGCCGCCAGACATAGCGCCGCCGTCAGACCGCCAATTCCGCCCCCCACAACAAGCGTTTCCCGTCCAAGCAACATTGTTAAGGCCTCATTTCCCCAAATACCGCATTTCGTCCGATCATACGCAAAACGCCGGAGCATTGGCCCCGGCGTTTTGCAATTCTCAAATCAATGACGATCCAAAAGATCATCAATCGTCGCGATGCACCTTTTCGCGGCGCTCGTGACGTTCCTGTGCCTCAAGGCTCATCGTGGCGATGGGCCGTGCATCCAGACGTTTGAGCGAGATCGGCTCGCCGGTCACTTCGCAATAGCCATATTCGCCTTCGTCAATACGGCGCAGCGCGGCATTGATCTTGGCCACCAGCTTGCGTTGACGGTCCCGGGTGCGCAATTCCAGCGCGCGGTCGGTCTCTTCGCTGGCGCGATCGGCCACATCGGGAATATTGCGCGTGCTGTCCTGAAGCCCCTCGAGCGTGTCGCGGGTTTCGGCCATCAGGTCATTTTTCCAGGTGTTCAGCTTGCGTCGAAAATATTCAAGCTGGCGATCATTCATAAATGGTTCGTCCTCAGCGGGACGGTAATCGTCGGGCAGAAACGCTTCCTGTTTCATATCCGCTCCCTCTTTATTTCCAGCCTCAGAACCTATCACGATGTAACTCCTTTTGGCTGGGTACCCCTGCGGGCACCGATTAAACCCTGTACACGGGAATGTCACTACACAAAGCGCTGTATTGCCGCGAATTAAAGCGGTCGCTAGGGTCGCCAGCAAACCAGAGATCAAGGATCAAAGATGAAATTTCAGGGCACCGAGAGCTATGTCGCAACCGACGATTTGACTGTGGCCGTGAACGCCGCCGTCACATTGGAAAGACCGCTTCTGGTCAAGGGGGAACCGGGCACCGGCAAGACCGAACTGGCCCGGCAGGTGGCGGATGCGCTGGGGCTGGAGATGCTGGAATGGAACATCAAATCCACCACCAAGGCGCAACAGGGCCTGTATGAATATGATGCCGTGTCACGCCTGCGCGACAGCCAGCTGGGCGATGAACGCGTGCATGACGTGCGCAATTACATCCGCAAGGGCAAGCTGTGGCAGGCGTTTGAATCGGACAAGAAAGTGGTGCTGTTGATCGACGAGATCGACAAGGCCGACATCGAGTTCCCCAATGATCTTTTGCAGGAACTCGACAAGATGGAATTCCACGTCTACGAGACCGGCGAAACGGTCAAGGCCGCCCTGCGCCCGATCGTGATCATCACGTCCAACAATGAAAAAGAACTGCCAGACGCCTTTTTGCGGCGCTGCTTCTTTCACTACATTCGGTTCCCCGACCCGGACACCATGCGCAAGATCGTCGAGGTCCATCACCCCGGCATCAAAGACGCGCTGCTGACCACGGCATTGACCCAGTTCTATGAGCTGCGCGAGCAAACGGGATTGAAGAAAAAACCATCGACATCCGAAGTGCTGGATTGGTTGAAGCTGCTCCTGGCAGAGGATCTGACAGCCGAGGATCTGGCACGGGACGGTGCCAATGCCCTGCCCCGGCTTCATGGTGCGCTGTTGAAAAACGAACAGGATGTGCATCTGTTTGAACGGCTGGCCTTCATGGCGCGCCGATCGCGCTGAACCTTTTGCGCGTAACCTTCGGGTCAGGGCATTTGGTGCCGGGGCATTTTGTGCCGGGGCCGTTGAAAATTTTCGCGTATCGCGGAATACTTGTGAGGCGCATCACAAATGAAAACGCCTGACGCAGGTCAAAACCGCGTCAGGCACGGCCTGTACATCCGCGCAACATCTGGTGGCATCTGGCACACCCTTCCACAAGCCAACCCCTTGATTCGGCTGAATTGCAACGCTTTCGCCCGCCCGGGAAACCGGGCGAAATTGCGACTTAGAAATTCACAACATTGCCCTATACTCACCGTAAAGACGACAAAGCCATGAAGGATGTCTTAAGGCATCTGAGAGAGCAGGCAGAAAAAATACGATGTCCAACGAGACACCCAAACTCACGATCGCAATTCGCAAGCTGATCGCCGACGACAAAGCCCAATGGCAAGAGTTGTGGCGGCAGTATCTGGCGTTTTACGAGACCGAGTTGGATGCGGCGATCTATGACAGCACGTTCGAACGTTTGCTGGGAACTGATCCGCGCGATTTCAATGCCCTTGTTGCCGAAGTGGATGGCCGTCTTGTTGGTCTGACACATTTTCTGTTCCACCGTCATGGCTGGAAACAGGAAGAGGTCTGTTATCTGCAAGACCTCTATGCTGTGCCCGATCTTCGCGGGCATGGAATCGGTCGCAAGCTGATGGAAGCGGTTTATGACGCCGCAGATCAGGCACAGGCCCCAAATGTTTATTGGCTCACTCAGGAGTTCAACCACACGGCGCGCGATCTTTATGACCGCATCGGCGTGTTGACCCCCTTCATCAAATACCAGAGAGCCTGAGCCATGCGCATGCCACGCCGACTTTTGATCCCATTTTGTCTTATGCTCGGCGCCTGTATGCCGGTCGCCAATCCAGACACCCCAACCCGCGCGGCCAGCATGGACACCACCCTGCCGGTGATGAAAACCTTTTCCGTCCCGCGCCCCACCCCGGTGCGGCGGTCCAATGCCGACACCGCACGCGATTTCATGGATCTGACATTCAAACTGGAAAGCGGCCTGCCCCTGCCGAGCTTTTCGCGGTTTGAAGGCCCGATTGCGGTGCGCGTGACCGGCGATGCGCCAGCGCAGCTCGACCGCGATCTGAAACGTCTGGTGCATCGGCTGCGCAGCGAAGCGGCCATCGACATCCAGCAGGTTGCCCCAAATCAGGACGCCCGGATCACGATCCACGCCGTCAGCTCTGGCGAAATCCGCCGCGCCCTGCCGATGGCCGCCTGTTTTGTGGTGCCGAATGTCAGTTCGCTGGCCGAATACAAACGCCTGCGCCGCAGCGCCTTGTTGAACTGGGCCCAGGTGAAGCGCCGCGAAAAGATCGCGATCTTCATTCCCAACGACAGCACGCCACAGGAAATGCGCGATTGCCTGCACGAAGAACTGGCGCAATCGCTGGGACCGTTGAATGACCTCTATCGTCTGTCGGATTCGGTGTTCAACGACGACAATGTGCACACGGTTCTGACCGGGTTCGACATGTTGGTGCTGCGCGCCACCTATGACCGCGAGCTGCATTCCGGCATGAGCCGCGCCGAAGTGGCCCGGCGCATTCCCGGCATTCTGGCCCGGATCAACCCACAGGGTCAGGGCATCGCGCCGCACCCCACCTCTGACACGCCGCGGGTCTGGATCGAAGCCATCCAAACCGCGCTTGGCCCCGGCACAAAACATGCGCAACGCCGCAGATCGGCGCTTGAGGCGTTGAAAGTCGCCTCTGCCATGGGCTGGAACGACCACCGCCGGGCATTTTCGCATTACGCCATGGGCCGCATCCTGTTGCACAGCGATCCCGATCAGGCACGGGCCGAATTCGAAGCGGCCAAACGATTCTATGAATATTCCCCCTCGGCCGAGTTGCATCAGGCCTATGCCGCGTCGCAATTGGCCGCGCTGGAACTGGCGCGCAACAACCCCGAACGAGCCATGCTGTTGATCGGGCCGCATATCGACACCGCCGCCCGCCACGAAAACGCGGCGCTGCTCAGCACCCTGATGATGTTGCGCGCAAAATCGCTCGATCTGATGGGCCGGGTGTCCGAAGCACGCGAGGTCCGCATGGACTCTCTCGGTTGGGCGCGCTACGGCTTTGGCGCGGATTGGGCGGTACGTGCGAAACTGCGCGAAATCTCTTCACTCAGCCCGCTCAAAGGCCGCAGAGGCTAGGGCCATCCCGCCCGCCGCTGCGTCAGACGTGAACAAAAGGGCAAAGCGGATGTTGGTATTCTTGGGCGCTGTCATCGGTGGCATTATCGGCGGCACAATCGCCAAACGGCGCGGCGGCAAGCGGCTCGACATTATACAATATGTCGGCATCTATGCCTTGATCTTTGCCCTTGGCGGTCTGCTCGCCACATTGGTCATTCATCGCCTGTCCATCTGAGGGCCGCGCAATGTTTGTGCCCTTCTTCGAAACCCTGCGCGCGACGGGCATCCCTGTGTCCCTGCGCGAATATCTGGCGTTTCTCGAAGGCATGTCCGCCGGATTGGCGACCTATGACGCGGATGCGTTTTACTACCTGGCCCGCAGCGCCATGGTCAAAGACGAACGCAACCTCGACAAATTTGACCGGGCATTTGCGCAAAGCTTCAAAGGGTTGGAGGCCATCAGCGCGCAGGATGTGCTGAACGCGGTGGATCTGCCCGAAGAATGGCTCCGCAAGATGGCGGAAAAGACCCTGTCGCCCGAGGAAATGGCCGAAATCGAGGCCCTGGGCGGCTTTGACAAGCTGATGGAAACGCTGAAACAGCGGCTTGAGGAACAAAAGGGCCGCCATCAGGGCGGCAACAAATGGATTGGCACTGCCGGCACCTCACCTTTTGGCGCCAATGGCTATAATCCCGAAGGCGTGCGCATCGGTCAGGACCAAAGCCGCCATCAGCGCGCGGTCAAGGTCTGGGACAAACGCGAATTTCGCAATCTCGACGATCAGGTCGAACTGGGCACCCGCAATATCAAGGTCGCGCTGAAACGCCTGCGCAGCTGGGCCCGCACCGGCGCGGCCGATGAATTGGATCTGGACGGCACCATTCGCGCGACGGCCGAAAATGGCTATCTGGATGTGAAAACCCGCCCCGAACGCCACAATGCGATCAAGGTTGTGCTGTTCCTGGATGTCGGCGGCTCGATGGATGCCCATATTCGCGTGGTCGAGGAATTGTTTTCCGCCGCGCGCAGCGAATTCAAACATCTGGAATATTACTACTTCCACAATTGCCTGTACGAAGGCGTGTGGCGCGACAATGCACGCCGCTGGTCCGAGGTGACCCCCACCTGGGAGGTTCTGCGCACCTATGGATCTGATTACAAATGCATCTTTGTCGGTGATGCGTCGATGTCGCCTTATGAAATCGCCTATGCCGGCGGCGCCAACGAACATTGGAACGAAGAGGCCGGCACGGTCTGGCTCAACCGTGCGCGCGACCAATGGCCCAGCAATCTCTGGATCAATCCGGTGCCGGAAAACCATTGGGACTACACGCAATCCATCGCCATGATCCGTGAAATTTTCGCCGATGCGATGGTGCCGCTGACATTGCAGGGCCTGGAACGCGGCATGAAGACGTTGATCAGATGAGCAGCAAAGGCAACGATCTGAAGCAGTTCTGGCGCGACAATCGCCTGTTGGTCACCGGGTTCGCGTTGGCCCTGGCTGTGATGTTGTTCTTTGCCCTGCGCACCGTATCGTTCTGGATCTATTGGAATGATCCCGCCCACCGCAATCAGGACATCGAAGGCTGGATGACCCCGCGCTATGTCGCCCATTCCTGGGCCGTCCCGCCCAAGGTCGTCGCCGATGTCATGGGGCTTGAACCGGGCGGCCCACGGGTGACCCTGCATCAGATGGCCGAAAACCGCGGCGAAACGCTGGATGCGCTTGTGGCGCGGATCATGGCGGCCATTCTGGCCCATCGCGCCGAACGCGAGGCCCGCCGCCCGTGAGCGACACATTGTTCCAGCTGGTGGCGGACTATGGTGTCTGGCTTCTTGCCGTCGCCTGTTTTCTGTCCTGCCTGCTGGTGCCAATCCCGACGTCGCTGCTGATGCTGGCGGGCGGAGCCTTTGTGGCGGCAGGTGATCTTGACCTCGGCAATACCCTTGCGGCGGCCTGGATCGGGGCGGTGCTTGGCGATCAGGCCGGGTTTCGCATTGGCCGTATGGCCGCGACCACGCTGGACCGTCTGGCGGCGCGCTGGCCGAAACAAGGCCGCACCTTGCAAAAAGCCCGCGATCTGGTGGCCCGTCAGGGCGAAATCGGCGTGTTTTTCTCGACCTGGCTGGTGGCACCGCTGGGGCCCTATGTGAACCTGATTGCCGGGGCGACCGGTTTGAAATGGCTGCGGTTCACCATCTGGGACGCGGCCGGAGAGGCGATCTGGGTCTCTGCCTATATCGGGCTTGGCTATGTCTTTGCCGATCAATTGACGATGGTGGCCAATGTGGCCTCCAATGCGACCGGTTTTCTGGCGGCGGCGGCGGTGGCCCTGTTGTTTGGCCTGTTGCTGCGGTCGCGACTGCGCAAGACGCGGCGCGACCGCCCAACCCCGAACTAAGGCGTTCGCGCCAAATCCGGATCACTCTGTTTGATGCTGACGGTCTGACAGAAACGCCATGTCGCCCGGTCTCAGCCCAGCAAACCCCAAACCCCAAGCACAGTTGTCGGCACAAAAAGCCACCCCTGCGGCACCACGCGGTAGCTTTGCCCAATCATCGGCACGCTCAGAATGCCCAACATCATGATGCCCAGTGACAACAGGGTCGCCGCCAATGCCAACCCTTGGGTCAGCCCAACCGCATCAAGACCAAAGAACACCGCCATCAACAACAAGACCACGCTCACAATGTGCCAACAAAACCACAAAACGTCGCGCACCATCGGATCAAGGCTCTGATCCGCGCGCAGCGGCCTGGCAACATCCCGCCCTCCAACAAAAAAATGAACCAAACACCACAGCAGCGATAGCCCGGCGGCAGTGAACAAGACGAAATTCATGACCCGATACCCGAAATTGCCTGCACTGACCTCACCATGACCAAAGTTCACAGCCCGTCCCATGTGGCAACTTGTCCAGCCCCGCCCGGTGCCCCATATCTAGGGCATGTTGAAATTCACCCCAATCCTCCTGGCCATCCTCTACGCATTGGCGATGTACCATTTCTCGGCCTGGCGCACCCGCAAGGAGTTGGACCAGAAATCAACCGAACTGGCCGATCCCGGCCTGATGGCGCTGACCAATCGCATGGCCAAGGCGCTCGATTTGCCGCGCATCCGGGTGCATATCTATGAAATTGATCCGGTCAACGGGCTGGCCGCGCCAGACGGGCGGATCTTCATCACCCGCGGCTTTTACCGCAAATACCGCAATGGCGAGGTGACTGGCGAGGAACTGGCCAGCGTGATCGCCCATGAACTGGGCCATGTGGCGCTGGGCCATTCCCGCCGCCGGATGATCGACTTTTCCGGTCAGAACGCCCTGCGCACCGCTCTTGGCATGGTGCTCAGCCGGTTCCTGCCGGGAATTGGTGTCTGGATCGCCAATATGCTGACATCGCTCCTGGCCGCCCGCCTGTCACGATCCGACGAATACGAAGCGGATGCCTATGCCGCCGCCCTGCTGACCAAAGCCGGAATCGGCGTACAGGCCCAGATCAGCCTGTTCCATAAACTGGACGCATTGACCGCCGGCCGCGGCGGTGCAGCCCCGGCCTGGCTGTTGAGCCACCCCAAAACCGCCGATCGGGTTGCGGCACTGGAAAAACTGGAAGGTCGCTGGAAATAAAGCATGTCGCTGGAAATAAAACATCCAGATCACCGACCATCAAACCCAAATCCGCCCCGGGTCTTCATCTGACCATAAATATCCCGGGGGGTCCGGGGGGCTGGCCCCCCGGCCTGTCGGCACGCCACGGCGTGACGAAAACTTCCATAAACACGGCTAAAGAAACTGCGCGCCGGGGCACATCCCGTCCGGCTCAGCCCAATGCCTTGGCCAACCTCGGCAATCGTGCCTTTTTCAACAGGGGCCGCATCTGCCAATCATGCTCCGACAGCCGCCTGGCCTTGGCCAGAACCTGATCCGCAACATGGGCCATCATATCCGGCTGCGCCTGCCAAATTCCATGCAGAAACCCGTCCGGGTCCAGACGCGAAAGCCCCTCTTCCGCCAGGATCTGACGCGGAAAATCCTTGGCATTCAAGGTACAGATCATATCTGCCGACCCCGCAATCGCCGCAGCAAGCACATGCACGTCATTGCCATCCGGCAACCACAGCCGTGCCTCAAGCGAGGGCGGCCATGCCACCTCCGCGCCCGGCCAATCCACGGCCATCATGGCAATCTCGCCCCGGGCTTGCGCCTCGGCCTCGGGGCCGATCTTGCGGGTCGAACGCGCCCATTCCTCCAGAATGCGGGCCGACCACAACGGGGTAAACGCCCCTTGCCCCGCCGCCCCCAAAAGCATCTCGCGCATCACCGTCGGAAAGATCACACAGGCGTCAAGCAGCACCTTCATAGGCGATAGAACAATGCTTTGAGATACCCCGATTCCGCCAATTGCGGCATCAACGGATGGTCCGGCCCGGCAAAGCCCGTGTGCAGCAACGCGCCCTGCCGCCCGGCGCGGCCGATCCCGCGCATACAGGCCGTGCGAAACGCATTCAGATCCGCCGCATGTGAACAGGAACACAGGCCCAGATACCCGCCGTCCTTCACCAGGGCCGCCGCCAGCCGCGCCACCCGTTCATAGGCCCGCAACCCGGCCTCAAGCGCCGGTTTCGACGGTGCAAAGGCCGGTGGATCACAGATCACCACATCAAATGTCGCGCCCTCAGCGGCCAAGGCCGCAAGGGCATCAAACGCATCCCCCTGCCGGATCACCAGCTGATCCGCCTGCCCCATGGCCGCCGCTCCGTCCTTGGCCAGATCAAGCGCCGGCGCAGACCCATCGACACAGGTCGCCCGACCAGCGCCCGCCGCCAACATCGCCAGACCAAAGCCACCGACATGGGAAAACACGTCCAGAACCTCGGCCCCCGGCGCCACCAGCCGGCTGGCAAAGGAATGGTTCATGCGTTGATCATAAAACAACCCGGTTTTCTGCCCGCCGGTCAGATCGGCCAGATAGGTCGCGCCGTTCATCACCACCGGCAGCGCCGCTTCGGGGGCTGCGCCCACCAGAACAGAAGACAGGTCATCCAGCCCCTCTAGCGACCGGGTGCGCCCAGAGGCGTTCTTCAATACATTTTCCGCCTCGGTCACCACCTGCAACGCGGCCGTCAGCTCGTCCAGCCGCACCTCCAGCCAGGCGGCATTGGGCTGCACCACCAGCGTGTCGCCAAAGCGGTCAATCACCAACCCCGGCAGACCATCCGCCTCGGCATGGACAAGCCGGTAATGTGGCGTGTCAAAAAGCTGCTCCCGCAGGGCCAGCGCCCGGCGCAGTTTCGCTTCGAACCAGGCTTGATCGACCACCTCCGCAGGATCACGCGACAACACCCTGCCGATGATCTTGGAATTCGGATTGGCCGCGACCAGCGCCAGTGGCGTGCGGTCGGCATCCTCCAGCACCGCAAGCGCGCCGGGGGCAATGCCCCGCGTACGCCGGTCGGTCACAACTTCGTTGGCAAAAACCCAAGGCGCGCCATGTCGAATGGCACGGACGTTGGATTTCGGTTTCATGCGGATCACGGGAAGCTCTGTCATGACGCCCTGATAGGGCTTTGCGCCCGCCGGGGAAAGCCCCGATCCACCTCTCGCGCCAAGGCTGACCCTGTGTTACGATCTATGGGGAAACAACTTGATTTCGGGCATCCGCACAGGGTATACGAAAATTAAGTTAGCGCTAACACGTCTCTGGGCGTGATCCATTCCATGCACGCCGACAGGAGCCAGCATGACACTCAACGCCACAATCGCCGATGTCACCGACCGTATCCGCAAACGGTCCGAAACCCGCCGCGCATCCTATCTCGACAAAATGCGCCGCGCCGCCGAGGAAGGCCCGCGCCGGGGTCATTTGACCTGCGGCAACCAGGCCCATGCCTTTGCCGCCAATGCCGATGACAAGGCCGCATTGGCCGAAGGTCGGGTGCCCAATCTCGGGATCATCACGTCTTACAACGACATGTTGTCGGCCCACCAACCGTTTGAGACCTACCCCCAGCGGATCAAATCCGCCGCGCGCCGCGCCGGTGGCACAGCCCAGGTCTCGGGCGGGGTTCCGGCGATGTGTGACGGCGTCACACAGGGCCAGGTCGGCATGGAATTGTCGTTGTTCTCACGCGATGTGATTGCATTGGCCACCGGTGTGTCGCTGTCGCACAATACCTATGACGCCGCTGTTTACCTTGGGGTCTGCGACAAGATCGTGCCGGGGCTGATCATTGCTGCGGCGACATTCGGCTATATTCCCGGCCTGTTCATTCCGGCAGGTCCGATGACATCCGGCATCCCCAACGACCAAAAAGCCAAGGTGCGCCAACAGTTTGCCACCGGCGAAGTCGGTCGCGACAAGCTGATGGAGGCCGAAATGGCCTCCTACCACGGGCCGGGCACCTGTACCTTCTATGGCACCGCCAACACCAACCAGATGCTGATGGAATTCATGGGGCTGCACCTGCCGGGCACCAGTTTCATCAATCCCGGCACCGAGCTGCGCGATGCGCTGACCGATGCCGCGACCGAACGGGCGCTGTCGATCACCGCACTTGGCAATGATTACACCCCGGTCTGTGACGTTCTGGACGAACGGGCCTTTGTGAATGGCATTGTCGGGCTGATGGCGACCGGCGGCTCCACCAACCTTGTGCTGCACCTGCCCGCGATGGCGCGTGCCGCCGGGATTGAATTGACGCTGGAAGATTTCGACGCCATTTCCAACACCGTGCCGCTGATGGCCAAGGTCTATCCCAACGGTCTGGCGGATGTGAACCATTTTCACGCCGCTGGCGGGCTTGGCTTCATGATTGGCGAATTGCTGGATGCGGGCCTTCTGCATGACGACACCGTCACCGTGGCCGGCGGCGGGCTTGCGGCTTATGCCCAGGAACCGAAACTGCGCGATGGCACTTTGGTCTGGGAAGACGGCTCGAAAGAAAGCCAGAACGAAAAGATCCTGCGCCCGGTGGGCCGCGCGTTCCAGCCCACAGGCGGATTGAAACAGATGCATGGCAATCTCGGCCATGGCATGATGAAGGTCTCGGCCGTGGCCCCCGAACGTCATATCGTCGAAGCGCCTTGCCGGGTGTTCCACGATCAGGATTCGGTCAAGGCCGCCTTCAAAGCCGGGGAATTCACCGGCGACACCGTGATCGTCGTACGTTTTCAGGGGCCGAAATCCAACGGCATGCCGGAATTGCACGGGCTGACCCCAACGCTCGCGGTGCTTCAGGACCGGGGCTACAAGGTCGCCCTTGTCACCGATGGCCGCATGTCCGGCGCTTCGGGCAAGGTGCCTTCGGCAATCCATATCAGCCCGGAGGCCGCTGACGGCGGGCCGCTGGCCAAACTCCGCGATGGCGACATTGTGCGGGTCGATGCCACCAACGGCCGGATCGAGGCACTTGTCGATGATTTCGACAGCCGCGAAACCATCACGGCCGATTTGTCCGGCAATGGCCATGGTGTCGGCCGCGAATTGTTCGAAGCCTTCCGCAACAACGTCGGCCTTGCCTCAAACGGGGCGGCAGTGGTTGTGTGATAGCGCTAAATGTGCTTCTTCTGTTTTTAAATACGCATGGCCCGGTGGCAGCAACAATCGCAAGACATCGGGCCAATCCACATTAGAAAGGCCATTTTGACATGACCCCGCAGGAAGCAAGCCTCCAAACCGAAGACCTCTGCCGCCGCGCCCCGGTGGTTCCGGTGCTGGTGATCGAGGACGTCGCCCATGCCCGCCCTCTGGCCGAGGCGCTGATCGCCAGCGGCCTGCCCGCCCTTGAGGTGACTCTGCGCACCCCCGCGGCGCTGGACGCGATCCGCGAAATGGCCAAGGTGCCGGGCGGTATTGTCGGCGCAGGCACGCTGATCACCCCGGACGACGTCAAGGCCGCAAAAGACGCCGGCGCGCTGTTTGGCGTCACACCGGGCTGCACCGATCTGTTGCTGGACGCGGTCGAAGCGGCCGATCTGCCCACCCTGCCCGGGGCCGCCACCACATCCGAGGCGCTGCGGCTTTATGAACGTGGCTATTCGGTGCAGAAGTTCTTTCCAGCCGAGGCCAATGGCGGTGTGCCGGCATTGAAATCCATCGGCGGGCCGCTGCCGCAGATCCGGTTCTGCCCCACCGGCGGCGTGTCGTTGAAAAACGCGGAAAGCTATCTGTCGCTGCCCAACACGCTTTGCGTTGGCGGCAGCTGGGTTGCCCCGCTGTCCATGGTCAATGCCGGCGATTGGGCCGGGATCGAGGCGCTGGCCCGCGAAGCTGCGGCTCTGTCGCGCGGCTGATCCAAGACTTATGTCGATAAATGGGGGTCGATCTGGCAACAGATCGGCCCCCAAATCGTTTAAAGCGGCATCGCTGGAAACGGCATCATCTTTTGCGCGACCGCCAACCGCCTTTGCGACGGGCCTTTTCCGGCGGCGACAGGCCCGCGCGCAGCACTGTGGTCATTGGGTGTTTCGGATTGTCATTGCCGTAGCGGTCCAAAAGCGCATCAATTGCCCCCTGGATCTCTGCATCCACCGCCAAAGCCCAGTCCAGAAAGATCGACCGGCATTCCGCTTCGGTGATGCCGCGCATGCGATAGCTTTCATAGATCAGCCCACGCGGATCAAGTGCGTCACCCTTTTTCATGTCTTGTCCTCCGTTTCCGGCAGGGCGGATGTGATCGCATCATCCGCCGATTGCCGCAGGTCCGCCAATGTCACCACCAGCGTCTCTATCGCGTCGGCGCCAGTTTCCCGCAGCACAAAGGCCGCGCCACCACCGCTGAGGGTGTCGGCGGCCAGCGCCTTGTCGCTGAGCAGACGCGACGCCATCTGTAACCGCCCCTGAAGATCATAGGCCGCGCGCAGATCCCGCGCCCCCGCCGCGGTCAGCACCCCGGCGGTCGCCGCCGCATCCAGTCCCGCCATGGTGCCCGGCGCGGCGCATCCACCGATCAATGCCCCGGCCTGGGCGATCAGTTCAATGTCCAACATCCGGCCCGCGCCGATCTTGGCATCCAGCGCCCCATCGGGCGATTTGGCCGCCGCGATCCGCCTGCGCATCTTTGCCACCTCGCCCAGCACTTCTTCGGCGGGACGTTTGCCCAAAAGCGCCCGGCGCAGGGCTTCGACATCTTCACCCAGCTCCGTCGAACCCGCCACCCGGCGCGCGCGCGTCAGCGCCAGATGTTCCCAGACCCAGGCCTCGTTCTGTTGATAGTTGGAAAAGCTCTGCCAACTGGTCGCAACCGGCCCCTGCGTACCAGAGGGGCGCAGACGCATGTCGACCTCATACAGCCGCCCTTCTGACATGGGTGCGGTCATCGCCGTCACCAGCGCCTGGGTCAGACGCGCGAAATAGGCCCGCGCCGCCAGCGGGCGGCGGCCTTCGGAATAGGCGCCACCATCCGCGTCATAAATCACAATCAGATCAAGATCCGACGAAGACGTCAGCCGCGCCGCGCCCAATGACCCCATGCCCAGCACCACCGCGCCCCGCCCCGGTTGCGGCCCATGTTTGGCGGCAAAATGCGTCACGACCTCGGGCCAGAGCGCAGCAAGATTGGCCTCGGCCAAGGCGCCATATTGCGCGCCTGCCTGTTCGGCATCAATCAGCCCGCGCAGATGATGCACACCGATCCGGAAATGCCATTCCTTGGCCCAACGCCGCGCCGTATCCAATTTGCGCTCATAGTCTTCCTCCTGCCGCAGCAAGGTCGTCAATTCCTCGGTCAGCGCCGCGCCGCCGGGCCATTCAGCAAAGAAATCACCGACAATCACCGCATCAAACACCGATGAATTGCGCGACAGATACCGCGCCAGCACGGGCGACGTGCCCGCAATATCAACCAACAGGTCGATCAGCTGTGGGTTGGCTTCGAACAGCGAAAACAACTGCACCCCCGCTGGCAAGCCCGACAAGAATCCGTCAAACGCATTCAACGCCTCGTCCGGGCGCGCGGTTTCGGCCAAACGGCAGAGGATTTCCGGCCTGATCCGGTTAAAGATTTCCACCGCGCGCGGCTGCGCAACGCCGGATAGCTGCGCCAGCGTTTGGTGATCGTGGAATCAAAATCCGCCTTTGGCTCTGCCGCCGGGCTTTCGGTTGTGTCCGGGGCAAAAAAGCCTTCGGTCCGGTCATGAACCTCGGTCAGACGGGTCATCAACTCGGCCTTCAGCGCGTCAGGCTCCTGCCCCATCATCGCGGCGATCCGGGCCAGCCCCTCGGGCGAATTCGGCAAGGTTTGCGTCTGGGCGTCTGCCACCATCTGCAACCGATGCTCGACCTCGCGGTGAAAGCGGTAATGATCGGTCAGAACCTTGGCCAGCTCGGTCGGAATGCGCTTCTTTTTCGCCAACATGGCCAGCGCGTCGACAGTGCCGCGCAACCGCAGATCGGGATCACGTCCGCCTACAATAAGCTGTTGGGTTTGCGTGAAAAACTCTATCTCGCGGATGCCGCCCCGCCCCAATTTCATATTGTGCCCTGGCAGGGTGATCGGCCCGCCCAGCCCCTTATGCGCGCGGATGCGCAGGCGGATGTCATGGGCGTCCTGAATGGCGGCAAAATCCAGATGTCTGCGCCAGACAAAGGGGCGCAATTCGGCCAGGAACCTCTTGCCCGCGTCAATGTCGCCGGCGCTGGACCGGGCCTTGATATAGGCGGCACGTTCCCAAGTGCGCCCCAGACTTTCGTAATAGCGTTCCGCCGCCTCCATCGTCATGCACACCGGGGTAACCGAAGGATCGGGACGCAGCCGCAGGTCGGTGCGAAAGACATAGCCCTCGCCGGTTTGGTCATTCAACATCGCCGACATTTTGCGTGTCGCACGGATCAGGCTAGCGCGGGCATCATGGTAATCATCACGGTCAAACTGCGTTTCATCGAACAGGCAGATCAGATCAATATCGGAAGAGTAGTTCAGCTCGCCTGCGCCCATCTTGCCCATCGCAAGCGCCACCAGGCCACCGCCGGTTGCGGCATCTTCTTCGGTCTTGCCGGGCAATTTGCCCCGACGGATTTCATGGCCAACGCAGGTCTGGATCGCCAGATGCACCGCCAGATCGGCAAAATCGCTAAGCGTGCCAGTCACCTCTTCCAGCGACCAGACACCGGCCAGATCGGCCAGCCCCGCCAACAGCGCCACCCGGCGTTTGCCCATCCGCAACGCCGAGGCCATTTGGTCCGGCGCAACGGTCTTTAGCTCTGAAAACAGGGTTTTGATTGCCGCCTCTGGATCGTCAAATGTGGTCGGCAACCAATCGCGCTCTTTCTCGGCCAGCAGTTTCAGGTAGGGGCTGCACCCGCCCGCGCCCTCCAATACCGCGGCAATCTCGCCAGAGAGGTCCGGGAAAAGGGCAAGGGTTTCCCGGCCTCGGTCGGGTTCAAAGGGGCGTGGCAGGCGGGTGATACGATTGGCAAATGTCATATCCTGATCTGCGCATGTGGCTGTGCAAGGGTCAAGTGGCGTCCAGAGGCCGCACAGGCCTTCCACCCGGAAAGATGCGTCTTTGGATGCCGGCAAAGGCCCGCTTGACCTTTGCCCGACTGCCGGGTTCGTTGGCAGAAAACCCAAAGGACCGACATGAGCAAATCATTGAAACGCGTGGCGCGGGCGCTGGACACCGCGGGCATTGACACCGAAATCGTCGAAGTGGGCGCCGCGCGCACGGCACAGGATGCGGCGGATGCGGTCGGCTGCCATATCGACCAGATCGCCAAATCCATCATTTTCCGGGGCGACACCAGCGGCACAGCAATCCTGTTCCTGACCGCCGGCGGCAATCAGGTGGATGTCGCCAAAGCCAGCCACCTCGCGGCAGAGCCATTGGGCAAGGCCGATGCAGCCCTGATCCGGGCGCAGACCGGCTTTGCCATTGGGGGCGTCGCGCCGCTTGGCCATTTGAACCCGATCCGGGCCTTCATGGACGCGCGATTGCTGGAATTTGACATGATCTGGGCCGCAGGCGGCACCCCCCGCCATGTTTTCTCCATGCGGTCAGCGGATCTTTTGACCGTGACAGGATCGCAAGTATCTGATTTTACTGTATTAACAAAATAAATGTAATAAACATTCACATTGAGGCTTGTAAAGAGACCGGCGATTGCTCATCTGTTGTGATGTGAAGAGCATTCACATTAACCGCCAACAACGGAGAGCCTAAATGACAACCGCCGCAACTGATATTCCCGTCACCCGATCGAACCAGAGCTGGTTCGCGCGGTCCGAGGCCTGGCTCGACAGCAAGGGCAAAGGTGCCTGGATTGCTGCGATGGTCCTCGGCTTTATCTTCTTCTGGCCTGTCGGCCTCGCCCTTCTTGCCTATATGATCTGGAGCAAACGCATGTTTGGAAAATGCAGCAAATCGCAACGCCACGGCCGTCACGCGGCCCGGTGGAACGCCATGAAACCTTCGGGCAACACCGCTTTTGATGCCTATAAGGAAGACACGCTGCGCCGGCTTCAGGAAGAGCAAGAAAACTTTGAAGCCTTTCTTGAGCGTCTGCGGGCCGCGAAAGACAAATCCGAGTTCGACCAATTCATGGACGAACGGGCCGATGAAGCAAGCCGTACCCGCCAGGAGCTGCAAGAACCTGAACGCCGCCAGGACGCCTGACCATCGGCGTCTGCGACCCTCACAACTTTGGCAGGCCCCGACACACGGGGCCGCCTTTTTCCAACGGAGAACCTGATGCATACCGCCGCCCTGCCCGATCCGCAGTACCAGCCGGAATTTTATGCCGACATTAGCCCGAAACGCCTGATGGCCTGGTTGATTGATGTTGGCATGATCTTGGGCATGACCCTGTTGATCCTGCCGTTCACGGCCTTTATCGGATTGTTTTTTCTACCTTTTCTCTATGCGTCTATCGGATTTGTCTATCGTGTTCTGACCATTGCCGGATCTTCGGGCACATTGGGAATGCGGGTGATGTCGGTCGAATTGCGCACCGCATCCGGCAACCGCATGGACATCGGCAGCGCGTTCCTGCACACGCTGGGCTATTACCTCAGCTTCGGGATGGCGCTGGCACAGCTGGCTTCGGTTGTGCTGATGCTGACCTCGGAACGCGGTCAATCCCTGACCGATATGGTGCTGGGCACCGTAATGTTGAACCGCCGGATCTAAGCCCCCATCGCAATCGAAGCGAAACGCGACATATTGCACCACTTCACCGCCGCCAAAGCCAACCGCTTGGCGGCGGTCGGATTCATTGTTATTCTTTGGGAATTCAAGGAATGACCCAATGCGCCATACTCTGCCCCTTGCGCCGCAATTTTATGTAACGGCCCCGCAACCCTGCCCCTATCTTGAGGGCCGGATGGAGCGGAAATTGTTCACTGCATTGCAGGGGGAATCTGCTGGCCGGTTAAACGATTCCCTTTCGAAACAAGGGTTTCGCCGATCACAGAACGTGTTGTATCGCCCGTCATGTACCGATTGCAATGCCTGTATGTCGGCCCGGATTTCGGTGGCTGATTTCGAATTCAGCAAAAGCCAGAAACGCACGATGCGCCGCAATGCCCATTTGAAACGGCGCGCGACGTCACCCTGGGCGACCGATGAACAATACGAATTGTTTCGAATTATCTGGAAAACCGCCATGCAGCCGGCGGAATGGCGGATATGGATGTCTTTGAATTCGCCGCCATGATCGAAGAAACCCCGATCCGGTCGCGCGTGGTGGAATACGATGACCGCGCCAGCGGCGAATTGACGGCGGTCTGTCTGACGGATGTCTTGGATGACGGGTTGAGCATGGTCTATTCCTTCTACAAACCCGATCTGCACCGCCAGAGCCTTGGCACCTATATGATCCTTGATCATATCGACATCGCGCGCGAGGCCGGCCTGCCCTATGTCTATCTCGGCTATTGGGTGCCGGGATCACCCAAGATGGGATACAAGGCGAAATTCGCCGGGCTTGAGGTCTATAGCCGCGGGATCTGGCAGAAGATGAACAATCCCGACGGATTTTCGCCAGACGATCACCCGCTTTCGACCGATCCAATTGCCGAACAAGTGGCCAATATTTCCTTGCCGGATCTTGGGCCGCGCGGGCGATGAGCCGCCATATCTGTTTGGTGGCGCTGGTTGTGCCGGATTATGATGCCGCCATTTCGTTTTACGTTGATGCGGTCGGGTTCGACCTGCTCGAAGACAGTGATTTGGGGGGTGGCAAACGTTGGGTTCGGATTGCCCCCAAGGGCGCGCAGACCGCAATTCTTCTGGCCCGCGCGGTCGATGACCAGCAACAGGCCGCCGTGGGCAACCAGACCGGCGGTCGTGTGGGATTTTTTCTGCAAACCGATGATTTCGCGGCCGATCATACACGGATGACCCGCGCCGGTGTGACATTCGAAGAGCCGCCCCGCGATGAACCCTATGGCCGGGTTGCAGTGTGGCGCGACCCCTTTGGCAATCGCTGGGATCTGATTCAGTTCACATGAATGCGAAACTCACCCCCCAGAACGCAAAAGGCCGGGCAATTGCCCGGCCTTTCGTTTGTGTGTTGTCGCCCATCAGTTCGGGATCAGATCCGGTACAATTGTGACGATAGAGGGGAAGAACCACAGCAGCGCCAGCCCCGCGACCTGGATCAGCACAAAGGGGATCACGCCGCGATAGATGTGGCCAGTTGTGACCTCTTTTGGCGCCACGCCCCGCAGATAGAACAGCGCAAAGCCAAAGGGCGGTGTCAGGAACGAGGTCTGAAGGTTGACCGCGATCATGATCGTGACCCATTTCGGATCGAAGGTGCCGCCGTAGATCACCGGCCCGACAATCGGGATCACGATGTAAATGATCTCGAGGAAGTCGAGCACAAAGCCCAGCACGAACAACACCAGCATCACGATCAGGAAGACTTTGAATTCATTATCAAAGCTCTGAAGGAAGGTCTGGATGTAATGTTCGCCCCCAAAAGAGATCACCACAAGGTTCAGCAGCTGCGAGCCGATCAGGATGGTGAACACCATCGAGGTCACCTTGGCCGTTTCGCGCACCACCGGGGTCAGGACACCGCCGGAAAACAGCACCCAAAGCGCATAGAACAACCCGAAGATCGAGAACAGATAAGCGGCCTGTGCGACAAGGAAGGCAATCCAGCTTTCGATGGCGACATCGGCCAACCCGACCCGCAGATCGAAATTCACCCCGACGAGGATCATGATCACCACGGCAAAGGTCGTGTTCAGGATCATCTTGCCCGATTTGTTGTCATCCGCCAGCTTGCGATAGGCCGCCAGCATGATGGCACCACCCGCCCCCAGCGCCGCCGCCGGTGTCGGATTGGTGATCCCACCCAGGATCGAGCCAAGCACCGCAACGATCAGCACCAGCGGTGGAAAGACCACGCGCAGCAGCTCATTCTGGGACAGGATGCCCGATGCATAGCGGACACCGTAAAGTGCCATCAACAGCGGGATCAGGATGACAAGGAAGGTAAAGCCGGACGAGCTGAGCGGATTGATCAACAAAGCATCCGCCAGCAGTGCCAGCACAACCCCCGCCCCGCCAATCAACAATGGCAGCGGGTTTGCCGTCGGCGACACGCCGCGCGCCGTGGTCAGCACCAGCGCCAGCATCAAGAAGCTGATGGCGATACCGGTGCCAATGGGGGCTGCGGTTGCCAGCTTGTCCTGAAGTGCCGCGGCGCGTTCGTCTTCGTTCAACGCACGTGCCTCGGTCACGCCGCCGGCCTCGTCGATTGTCTGTTGTTCAGCGACCGCAGTATCCCAGGCCTCTTGCCCATGCAGGTCGATCATCGCAACCTTACAATCTTCGCTGACGTTGGTGCGCAGGCTTGCGGTTTGTCCCGCGTCAGAGAAGCTGTCGACGATCACGTTCTGGGTGCCGATGACATTCAACTGACCCAGGCCGATCATGGCCACGATCAACAGAACAGGCACACCCAGGAACCATGTCAGTGCCTCGTTGCGGGTCACAACCTCGCCGGTGCTGTCGTCAAGTTCGACCGCCGGCGCCTTGGACGGATTGAACATCGCAAAGCCAAAGGCATAAAGCCCATACAGCACGGCCAACATGATGCCGGGCAACAAGGCCGCCTGAAACAGCGTGCCAACCGACACAACCGCCGGTTCACCAAGGAAGGTCAAGGCGTCGGAACAGCCCGCAAGATTTGCGCGTTCTTCCTGAGCGGCGGAATAGAGATCGCCAGCCAAAGTGCCCAACAAGACGATCACAATCGACGGTGGAATGATCTGGCCCAAAGTGCCCGATGCAGCAATCACACCGGTGGCGAGTTGCGGCGAATACCCTGCCTTCAACATTGTGGGCAGTGACAACAGGCCCATGGTCACCACGGTGGCGCCAACGATGCCGGTCGAAGCAGCAAGAAACGCGCCGACGACCACAACCGAAACCGCCAAACCACCGGGCAGCGGGCCAAACACCCGCGACATGGTGGTCAACAGATCATTGGCGATTTTTGACCGTTCCAGCGTGATGCCCATCAGAACGAACATCACCACCGCGAGCAAGGTCTCGATTGATTGCCCCGCCAGAACCCGTTCGTTCATCCGGTTGACCACAAAGGAAATATTGCGGTCCATCGCGGTTTCCCAGCCCTGCGGGAACACCGGTTCGGCGTATCGTGGAAGATCGGGAAAGCGGAATTTGCTTATGGCATCAGGTCTGACGCCCTCGCGGATAAGATCCGCATACATGGCTGAACTGGTGTCAATTGCCTGGTGGATCAACAGCCCCGCGCTGTCCAGCGCGGCAATGATCGCAAAGGAAATGATCCCCGCGCCACCAATGGCAAAGGCCACTGGAAATCCCGAGAGAATGCCCCCGAAAAGGCACATGAAGACGATGATCAGGCCGATCTCGACGCCATCAAGTCCGAATAACATGTCGCGCGCCCCTTAGTGCTTTTCTTCGATTGCGTGCACAAGCTCGGCTTCTTCGCTGCCAAGTTTGTCACGGTCGAGGTATTTGTGTTCCGATGCTTCGCCTTCGCGGAACTCCAGATAGGAGCGGCAGAAGAAAGCCCAGGAATGAATGAAGACAAGGCCGGCGTAGGCCACCAAAAGCACCTTGAACAGGAAGTAGGCGTCAAAACCATTCGGCGAAAAGCCGATTGTTTCCACATTCCAGCGCAGCGCGCGTGCCTTGGTGATCAACCGGTCCAGCGTGTCACTGGCCGAGGGTTTCGGCACAACCAGATGCCGCCACAGGAAGAACCAACCATACATCCAGGTCAGCACCGCCGCAGGCAACATGAAGATCATGCTGCCGCACATGTCGATAATGCGTTTGGTCCGGAAGGACACCGCAGAATACACCAGATCAACCCGCACATGTCCGCCCTGCACAAATGTATAGGTGGCGCAAAGTGCGACGATCATCGCGTTATAGAGTTTCAGCTCCTCGGCCCACCAGCTGACATCCCGCGACAGGACGCTGCCAAACCCGAGCGAAATCTCTGCCGCAGCAAAAATCCGCTGCATGAAGACAATGACGATCTGTTGCAGCACCATAAGCAGGCCAGCCCAGGCAAAGAAGCGGCCAATCGCATTGGCGAACCCTTCCAACACGCGGGTCACGCCCCACATGAACTGGTTGTTCCAGATGCCAAAAGCAATGATGACTAGAAAGACCGTAAAAGCGGCAAAGAAAAACTCGATTGAGCCGCCGTAGTAGATAAAGCGCATAAGCGCCTGTTTATCCTCGGTTGTTTCAAGCCCGTCGACCCAGCCCAACCAAACCCCAGGCTGCACAATCGCCAGCCCCAGGTTGTAGAAAGCCAGCGCAATGTTCTGGAAAAACCAGACAAGACCGTCCAGCATCCTTTCCCCCTTCGATATTCCCGCCGGGCAGTTGCCCGATACATCAAAGCCCCCGGCACTCTGTGCCGGAGACTTCTATTTATTGGTTTGACAGGGACTTAGCCCAGAACACGGGTCCGCTGACGCGCGAATGCGTTGATCGACTTGTCGATCCAACCATTCGAGGCCTGCATGGAGGTGTTGGCGCTTTCACGGATTTTGACGAAGAGTTCGTCATCCATGTATTCGTCCAGCGTGTCGCTGGCCGCCTGGCCAAAGGCATCCCAGACGCTGTCAGGGAATTCCAGAACCTTGACGCCCGATGCTTGCAGACGCTGAAGCGCGGCACCGTTGTTGGTCAGGAACTGCGACAGGTTCCAGGCATGTGCCTCGGCCGACGCGATCTCGATGATCTTCTGGTGCGCGGGCGACAGGCTGTCGAACACGTCCCGGTTGGTCGCCAGCGACAGTGTCGCTGCGGGTTCGTGGAAACCGGCGGTGTAGTAGAATTTGGTGATTTCCTGGAAACCGGCCTTTTCGTCCGCCCAGGGACCAATCCACTCGGTGCCGTCAATCGCACCAGAGGCCAGCGCCTGATACACTTCTGCGCCGGGAAGGTTCTGGATCGATGCACCCAGTTTGCCAAGCGCCTGACCGCCCATGCCGGGCATACGGAATTTCAGACCCTGGAAATCTTCCGGGCTGGAAATTTCCTTGTTGAACCAACCGCCCGCCTGGGCGCCGGTGTCGCCCGCGAGGAAGGATTTCAGACCAAAGATTTCGCCAAGCTCGTCATGCAGCGCCTTGCCGCCGTCCTGGTAGTACCAGTTGGCCGCTTCCTGCGAGGTCATGCCAAATGGCACCGCGGTAAAGAACTGATAGCCCGGGTGTTGGCCGGTGAAATAATAGTCGGCACCATGATACATGTCAGCCTGGCCCGCGGTGACGGCGTCAAACACCTCAAACGCGCCAACCAGTTCGCCGGCGGCTTTCAGGTCGATGGTCAAATCGCCACCGGTCATAGCTGTGATCGTGTCGGCGCAACGCTGTGCCGCGTCATGTACCCCCGCGAGGCCACGGCCCCAGGTTGTCACCAATGTCAGGGTCCGCTTGCCCTGTGCATATGCCGGGGCCGCAAGGCCGGTCGCTGCGGCAGCCGAGCCGCCAAAAGCCGAAGTTTTCAGAAAAGAACGACGATCCATTAAATGGTCCTCCCATGTCGTTGTGCCCGTCCCTGCCCCTTGCTCATCTCGAATGCAGGTGCGGGCGGATCGTTTGCAACGGGTTGACCCTAGCGGTTGCTGTACGATGTGGAAATACCAACAAACACGTAGTCGACCACGGTTTGGGCGAATATTTTTGTCCAATTGTTGTCCGAACCACCATTTTGACCGGGCAACCCTAGGCAAGCCCCCCGGATTGGCGTATCGAATCATCCATGTTTCGCAGGCTCATCATTTTTCGGCTCAGCTATGGGCAAAAGCTGTTCCTGATTGCGACGGTGCCTTTGGTGTTGGCGGCGGCGGCGATTGCGGTTTTGGTTGCTGCGCAGTCGCGGCAACTGGCCGACCGCGAGATCGCCGCGCTGGAGGTCCAGTTGATCGAAGCCAAGAAAGAAGAGCTGAAAAACTATATCTCCATCGCCCGCACCGCATTTGTGAATATCTATGGTCGCGCCGCACCAGAGGACGCCGCCGCCAAGCTGGAGGTGACCCGCATTCTGGCATCAATGCTGTATGGTCAGGACGGCTATTTCTTTGTCTATGATTATGACGGCAACAATCTGGTTGCGCCGCGCCAAACCTATTTGATCAATCGCAATTGGTCGGGGCTGACGGATCTGAACGGCACGCCAATCACCGATGAGCTGATCCGCATTGCGCGCTCTGGTGGCGGTTATCACAGTTTTGACTGGCCCAAACCATCGACCCGCGAAACCGCGCGCATGGTGACCTATTCCATCGGGTTGCAGGATTGGCGCTGGGTTGTCGGCACCGGCGTCTTTATCGACGACGTTCTCGAAACCGTGGCTCTGGCCCGGGCCGAAGTCGAGGCACGCATTCGTGCGACCTTTCTCTATATCGGGGGAATCACGCTGGCCGCGCTTCTGGTGGTTTACCTTTGGGGCATCCTGCTGAACATCCGCGAACGGCGGCTGGCAGATGCCAAGTTGAAGGCCCTGACCCAGCGGGTTCTGGACGCCCAGGAGGAAGAGCGCGGTCGCATCGCACGCGAATTGCATGACGGCATCAGCCAGATTCTGGTGGCCATCCGCTATGCGCTGGATATTACCAAACGGCGGCTGGACAAGGGGGACACCCGCGCCGGTGAAACCCTGGACAAGGGTATCGACACCCTGGCCGGCGCCATTCAGGAGGTCCGCCGCATCAGCCGCGATCTGCGCCCCGGCGCGCTGGACGATCTTGGCCTTGGGGCCTTGCGCACATTGGTCGAAGATTTCGGCATTCGCACCGGGATGGAAACCTATTTCGAAACCGTCCCCTTCCGCAACCGATTGGAAACCAACGCCAAAATAGCGCTTTACCGGATCGCACAAGAGGCGCTGACCAATGTGGAACGCCATTCCGACGCGACCGAGCTGGCGGTGGATGTGCGCGGCCATAAACATGGTGCGACCTTAAGGATAAGTGACAATGGCCGCGGATTTGCCCCTAACGACAATCTGAGCGGCGCCGGGCTGGGCCTGCGCAATATGGCAGAGCGGGTGGAACAGCTGGGCGGTACGCTGCGGGTGCTCAGCGCCAAGGGCAGCGGTACGGTGATCGAGGTCGAAGTGCCCCTGACCCAGATGCTGCCCGCCGAAGCCCGCGGGGACGGCGCGCCAAACGACGCACCGGACGACGACAAGGAAAGGAAAGCGAGCGCATGAACACAACCATCAAAGTGGTGATTGTTGATGATCATCCAATGGTCGCCGAAGGGATCGAAGCGATCCTGGAGAGCTATGATGACATCAAGGTTGTGGCGACCCTGTCGAACGGCCGCGAGATCGTGGAACAGGCGGCGACGCTGATGCCGGATGTGATCCTTCTGGATCTGAACATGCCCGGTGTGGGCGGGTTGACCGCAACTGAAATGCTGTTGGAACAGCGCCCCGACACCAAAATCCTGATCCTATCGATGCATGACAGCCCGGAATATATCTCCACCGCTCTGGGGCACGGTGCCATGGGCTATGTGTTGAAGGACGTGCCGACGGATGAAATCAAACATGCGATTGACGTGGTGAATTCGGGCGAACGCTATCTTTGCACCGGGGCGCGCGGATCGCTGGCGCCGACGCCGGGCCGGGACCAGCTGACCAACCGCGAACAGACCATCCTGTTGCAACTGGCGCAGGGCAAATCAAACAAGGATGTGGCCATTCAATTGGACATCTCGGTGCGCACCGTCGAAACCCACCGCAAGAACATCAAACGCAAGCTTGGCATCGCCTCGACCGCCGGTTTGACACGTTATGCGCTGGAACATGGGGTGCTACAGGGTACGGGCGTGGATTTGTGACCGCGCCGTTTTCGCAGCCATTCGCCCCGCTTTACGGTAGGAAATTTCCAAAAACCGCCGCCCTCCGCAACTTTTGCAAAGAAAACCGGTCAAACAGTGGTTGACGCCCCAATTCACCTCACCTAGTGTCGCGGCCACGCATGAAGAAGGATTCACTTCAATGACACAACTAGTGGTCGTCGTAAGAAAATGGCGCATGGGCCGGTAACGGACACCCTGAACGGTACCCCATGCGCCCCCGAAACTTCGGGGGCTTTTTTTATGCGTAATGAAAATATGACGTCTTGATCGGAGCAACAAAATGACACGTCAGATGACCGGAGCAAAAATGGTGGTTCAAGCCCTGAAGGATCAGGGTGTGGACACGGTATTCGGATATCCCGGCGGTGCTGTGCTACCGATTTATGACGAGGTCTTTCAACAGAACGAGATCCGCCATATTTTGGTGCGCCATGAACAAGGTGCGGTGCATGCCGCCGAAGGCTATGCCCGGTCGACCGGCAAGCCGGGTGTTGTTCTTGTGACCTCGGGCCCCGGTGCGACCAATGCGGTGACCGGGTTGACCGATGCGCTGATGGATTCCATCCCACTGGTGGTTCTGACCGGCCAGGTGCCAACCTTCATGATCGGCTCTGATGCCTTTCAGGAGGCCGATACCGTTGGCATCACCCGCCCCTGCACGAAAATGAACTGGCTGGTGAAGGACACCAACGAACTGGCCTCGACCATCCACGAAGGATTCCATGTCGCCACCAAGGGCCGCCCCGGTCCGGTGCTGATCGACATCCCCAAGGATGTGCAATTCGCCAGCGGCACATATGTTGCGCCCGCCAAGGCCGATCTGGGCCATTATCAGCCGCGCGTCAAAGGTGACATGGAGACCATCACCGAATTGGTCGAGGCACTGGAAACCGCGGAACGCCCGGTGTTTTACACCGGCGGTGGCGTGATCAATTCCGGGGCCGCGGCCAGCCAGCTTTTGCGCGAACTGGTCGAAGCGACCGGCATTCCGATCACCTCGACCTTGATGGGTCTGGGCGCCTATCCCGCCAGCGGGCGGCATTGGCTGGGCATGTTGGGCATGCATGGTCTCTACGAAGCCAATCTTGCGATGCATGGCTGTGATCTGATGATCAACGTCGGCGCCCGGTTCGACGACCGGATCACCGGGCGGCTGGACGCGTTTTCGCCCAACAGCCGCAAGGCGCATATTGATATCGACCCTTCGTCCATCAACAAGGTGATCCGGGTCGACATGCCGATCGTGGGTGACGTCGCCCATGTGCTGGAAGACATTCTGAAAGTCTGGAAAGCCCGTGGTCGCAAGGTGAACCGCGAGGGGCTTCAGAAATGGTGGGCGCAGATCGAGGATTGGCGCACAACGGATTGTCTGAAATTCAAACAATCCGGTCCCAACATCAAACCGCAATATGCGTTGCACAGGTTGGAAGAACTGACCAAGGGCCATGACCGCTATATCACCACCGAAGTGGGCCAACACCAGATGTGGGCGGCGCAATACCTTGGGTTCGAAGACCCCAATCGCTGGATGACCTCTGGTGGGCTTGGCACCATGGGATATGGCTTTCCGGCATCCATCGGGGCCCAGGTCGCCCACCCCGACGCGTTGGTGATCAATGTCGCAGGCGAGGCCAGCTGGCTGATGAATATGCAGGAAATGGGCACTGCGATGCAATTCAACCTGCCGGTAAAGCAATTTATCCTGAACAATGAACGTTTGGGCATGGTGCGCCAATGGCAGGAATTGCTGCACGGCGAGCGGTATTCGCATTCCTGGTCCAAATCCCTGCCCGATTTCGTCAAATTGGCCGAAGCCTTTGGCGCCAAGGGGATTCAGGTCTCTGATCCGGCCGATCTGGATGATGCGATCATGGAAATGATCAATTACGACGGGCCGGTGATTTTCGATTGCCTGGTCGAGAAACACGAAAACTGTTTCCCGATGATCCCCTCGGGCGAGCCGCATAACAAGATGCTGCTTGGCGCGGCATCGACCAAAGACGCGATTGGCACCAAAGGCGCGGTGATGGTGTGAGACATGAGCGGTGCGCCGGATCGGCGCACCCCACCCCAACCCTCTGTTGGGTGCGCATTGCCCGCGCACCGTCTTAAAAGGAAATCGCAATGTCTGCGCTAAAAATCAAAAAAGGTTCCAACAAACATTCCGCATACAACCTGCGGCCGAATTTTTCCGATGTGCAGGAACGCCATACGCTTGCGGCCATCGTTGACAATGAACCGGGCGTGCTGGCGCGGGTCATCGGTCTGTTTTCCGGTCGCGGTTACAACATCGAAAGCCTGACCGTGGCCGAGGTTGACCATACCGGCCATCTGTCGCGCATCACCGTCGTCACCACCGGCACGCCGCAAGTGATCGAACAGATCAAGGCACAGCTGGGGCGGATTGTCCCGGTGCATCGGGTGCATGATCTGACTGTCGAGGGGCCATCGGTCGAACGCGAATTGGCGCTGATCAAGGTCACCGGCAAGGGTGATGACCGGGTCGAGGCGCTGCGGCTGGCTGATGTGTTTCGCGCCCATGTGGTGGACAGCACGCTGGAAAGCTTTGTGTTTCAGATCACCGGCGCACCGGACAAGATTGATGCGTTTGCCGAATTGATGCGTCCGTTGGGATTGGTCGAAGTGGCGCGCACCGGCGTCGCCGCCATCAGCCGCGGACCGGAATAAACACAACCGGCCTCCCGCCGGTTTCACGAACACCAAAACCGCCGCCAAAGCACATGCCTTGGCGGCGGTTTTCGTTCCTGACCCCGACCCGTAAAGCGATCGGCGATCATCCGTTGAAACTGCGCCTGATCAAACTGCGCCAGACATGAGTGTGCCCGACTGGATTGGACCTGACTAGAATAGGCCTGAAATAGACCTGACTAGATTGGACCTGACTGAATAAAACCTAACAGAAATGGACCCGACCAGATTGAGCCAGTCGAAACTGGCCCAATCAAATTGGCCTAGGCAATAACGTGTTTCCCCGAAGTGCGCGGCGTGGCCCAATCACGGGTGCGCGGGAATTGTACGATATTTGTGGCCCATCCATCGGTCCGCGTGCCATCGCGGCGGGTGGCATCATCGATATTGGCGCAATTGCCCAATTGGCGGGCAAGTTCCGGGGCATGATCCTCGACCAATAGAACGGGGTTTGTAACCCGCCGGAACTGACGCTCTTCGCGCAGTTCGAATTCTATTAGATCACCTGCATCCAGCGCAACGCCGGACATGGCGCTGTCTTCTGGCTCGACATAATAGGCAAGGCTACCCTGGTCTTCGCACCAGATCACCGCTTTCTGATCGTCAGGATTGCTCCACAGAACGACTCCGCACATGCGTCTGAGTGACATTTGTTCAACCTTTATTTCGTCCCGTCCTGTTAAATGTGGCACAAATTTCGCCCTTGCGAATGCACCTTGAACGCCTGTCGGGCTTGTAATTTGTGCCAGTCTGGGTCAAATCTGTAGCTAATGAGCGTCGGATGACGTGAAACAGCATCAAACATGCGTCAGAACGACCAAGTTCGTGAGTTGATTGAACGTTTCGCGCCTGAAATGACCAAAGAAGACGGAGTGCGAAACAAAGTGCCGAAAACTGTCACATCTAATTCCGGCTCATCCGCCTCTCCTGCGGACCTGCGCGCCATGTTTGGTGCGAATCTCAAACATCTGTGTCGTAATGCAAAGTCGATTTCGGCCCTCTGCCGGGATCTCGGGATCAACCGAACGCAATTCAACCGGTATCTCAGCGGCGAAAGCTTTCCGCGCCCCGACGTTTTGCATCGGATCTGCGCCTTCTTTGACGTTGATGCGCGCATATTATTGGAACCGGTTGAAGAAATAGCAACAACTTCGGGATTTGTGATGCATCACCCGGAACTCGCAGGGTTCCTGGGGCCGGACGTGACGCAAATTCCACAAGAGCTTTTGCCTGATGGATTTTATCGTTTCATCCGGCGCTCGTTCATGGATCAGCAAAAATTTGTCGAGGCGCTGGTCTATGTCTATCGGCTTGGCGATTTCTGTTTCATCCGTGGCCATGAGGCCCGCGAGGCCATGACCCGCGTCGGCCTGCCCGAAAGCCCGCGCACCCGTGAATTCGGCGGCTTCTTTTTCCGTCAGGAACGCGGTGTGGCGGCGATGGTGGCACGGCGCGGCGCAACAACAGGGTCGTTCACCTTTTTGCACCGGGTGCCGTCGGTCAAAAACAACACCTGGACCGGATATACCGCCCGCATCACCCACGAGAGTGAGAACAGCTATCGCATGACCCGCATCGTCTGGGAACATCTGGGGCGCGGCATGGGCGCGGCGCTCAAGGTGGGGCGCAACGCCGGATTTCGCGGCTATGGCCAATTGTCGGAAAGCGATCAGGCGCTGCTCAGACCGGACAAGCCGTTTTCCTGATCTGTGCCGGGGTCTTTGCCCCATATGACCCCGCAGAAAGGCGGGTGCAGGAAGGCATGGAATGTGCAGGCCGCGATGGCCGCAGTTACCCCTGTGGTTACCCCTCTTGCGCGTCCGCCAGAAGCACCTTGGAGACCGGGACAAGCGTCACCCGGCTGGCCCGGTCCTGTAGCCCCCAAATCAGCAGCGCCGAAATGGTTTCTGCCCGCAGCCGTCCCAACATGATAACCGCGCCTTCCTGTCCGGCCTTGAACGCCGCCTGATCGAGAAACCGGCGGATCACGGTGGCGGTCTGGCCGTTGCTGTCAAAATCGCGGAACAGCGTGGCAGACGGCACACCGGCCCGCGCCGCCAGCGCCTGACCGGTGTTCAACCCTTTGGGATAAAGAACAAGCCCGTGGCCGGTGTCGGCCAGAATGCGCGCCACCTGTTCAGATGTGCCGCGGTTTTCCTGCAACCCGCTGTTGCCGCCTTCCAGCACGCCGACCGCCTCGGGCACCAGATCCAGCGCACTGGCCAGGGTCACTTCGGCATCCTGGGCCTGGGCCCCCGGCGGCAGATCCGCCAGCGCCATGACCTCGAACCCGGCATCACGATAGCTGCGCATGGCTGCCGCCGCCCCCGACCAGCCGGTATCGACCGCAAAGGTGATCGGATAGGGGAAGCTTTCCAGCGCCTCCAGCCCCAGCGGGGTCTTGCCATCGTCAATCAGGATGATCGACATCATCGGTTTGTCCGGCGCGACATCCATGTCGACGGCAAAGGCCTCGATCGGGCGTTGGGTGGCCTGCGATGTGTCCGGGTTTGTATCAGAGCCTTGCTCTGCCGTGGCATCCGACCCGCCCAGCGTGGGCAGCCGCCCGGTGCGCACCGTCGGGGCAAGGTTGCCCAATGTGCCAACCGGGGTGCCAACCGATGGGCGATCCTCGCCCCGATCGACCGGGTCGCGATCAATCAATGCGGTCACAAGCGGGCGGCGCGGAGTTTCCTCTTCGCGCGGGATTTCCACGTCACCTAGGGTTTCCCCGTCGCGTGGTGTTTCCCCGTCGCCTGAGGTTTCAAGGTCACGCAGAGTTTCAGTGTTGGGCGAGGTTTCAGTGTCGGGCGGGGTTTCAGTGACGCGCAGGGGGGCAGGTTCGCGCGACGCGGAGTCTGGCAGAACGGAGCCCGGCAAAACAATGTCCGGCAATATGCCGGGTTGCATCACCGACGGCGATCGGGGCGGTTCGACGCTTTGCGGCGTCATGACCTCGGTTGTGACAACCGGGGGGATGTCCGCCACGATTTCCGGCTCTGGCGTCACCTGGATCGGCGCGGCGACCACCTCGGGCGGGGCGGCCGTTTCGCCGCTGGTCACCGCTGGGTCCGCCGCATCTTCCGCCAGAACTGGGTCTGCCTCTTCGGAATCTGCTGTCGCAGGCAGGTCAACCACGGGGCTTTCGGCCTCGGGCGCTTCTACCTCGGCATCGGCCACCGGTGCCGCGCTCCCAAGACGCGGTGCAACCTCTTCGACCAACGGCGCGGGAGGCTGCGCAGGATTGCTGGAAATTGACAATTCATCCGCCGCCGGCAGATCCGGCTGCACAACATCGCCCCCCAGCGTGATCGGATTTTCCCCGGCGGTCAGACCCGCCCCGGCGCGATCCGGGGGCTCCAGATCCGGTGCAGCATTCAACGCCACCGCACCGCCGGTTTCCGGCAAACCTGTGCTAGCGGTATCGGCCACCGCGACATCATCAACGTCGTTTTCCGGTTCCGGGATGCCCGGCGACGGGGTCTGGGGCGACGCATCATCGCCCTGCTCCGCCAGCGGCACAGATCGCGGCAGCGCATCCGGCTCATTGGCCGGTGGTGCCGCGGGCGTGTCCGTCGTTGCCGCAGTGACCTCTGGCTTTGGGGCCACAACCGGGCCCGTCAGAACGGACAATGTGCCCGCCCCAAGACCGGCCACCACAACACCCCAAAGTGCCCCTGCGAAAAAACCCTGTGCCATGTGCCCACTCCTCACCAAACGGGATCGGGACTCTTTTGGTCCGGGCCCGCGCCGATGTCCTGCCTGTCGATGTTCCTGCCCGTCCACCCCTTGACGATCCGGGCCAAGCCTGAACATGTATACCCCGATCTCTATACCCCGGTGAAGGCCTCGGCCTCCAGCCCATAACGGCAAAGTTCATTCCATGCTGCTGCTCATCGATAATTACGACAGTTTCACTTACAACCTTGTCCACTATCTGGGCGAATTGGGCACGGATGTGCAGGTGCATCGCAATGATGCGCTGAACGTGCAAGAGGCGATGGCGCTGAAACCCGCCGGAATCCTGTTGTCCCCCGGCCCCGCCACCCCGGATCAGGCGGGAATTTGCCTGCCACTGGTGCTTGCGGCGGCGGAAACCGGCACGCCCCTGATGGGTGTCTGTCTTGGCCATCAGGCCATCGGCCAGGCGTTCGGCGGCAAAGTGGTGCGCTGTCATGAAATCGTACATGGCAAGATGGGCACCATGCATCACAACAACCTCGGTGTCTTTCCGGCCTGCCCAGCCCCTTTGCCGCCACGCGCTATCATTCGCTGGTGGTCGAACCCGAGACATTGCCAGATTGTCTGGAGGTGACCGGCGCATTGGAAGACGGCACGATCATGGGGCTGCGGCACCGGGAACTGCCCATTCATGGCGTGCAGTTCCATCCAGAATCGATCCGGTCCGAACATGGGCACGCCCTGTTGAAAAATTTCACCGACCTGATGAAAGTGCCCGCATGAGCAATGCCATTAAACCGCTGATCGGGGCGGCCGCCGACCGGCCGCTGACACGCGAAGAGGCCGAGGCCGCCTTTCAGATCCTGTTTGAAGGCGAAGCCACCCCAAGCCAGATTGGTGGCCTGTTGATGGCCCTACGCACACGTGGCGAAACCGTTGCGGAATATGCCGCCGCCGCCGCCGTGATGCGCGCCAAATGCAACAAGGTCACCGCCCCCGACGGCGCGATGGACATCGTCGGCACCGGGGGGGATGGCAAGGGCACGCTGAACATCTCGACCGCGACGGCCTTTGTCGTGGCGGGGGCCGGTGTGGTGGTGGCCAAACATGGCAACCGCAACCTGTCGTCGAAATCCGGCGCGGCGGATGCGCTGACCCAGATGGGGATCAATGTGATGGTCGGCCCAGAGGTGGCGGAACGGGCGCTGGCGGAGTGCGGCATCTGCTTCATGATGGCGCCAATGCACCATCCGGCCATTGCCCATGTCATGCCCACCCGCCAGGAGCTGGGCACGCGCACGATTTTCAACATCCTTGGCCCGCTGACCAATCCCGCCGGTGTCAAACGCCAGCTGACCGGCGCATTTTCCCGCGATTTGATCCGGCCCATGGCCGAAACCCTGGCGGAACTTGGATCGGAACGTGCATGGTTGGTGCATGGCTCTGATGGCACGGACGAGCTGGCGATTTCCGGCGTCAGCTGGGTCGCCGCGCTGGAAGACGGCACCGTGACCGACCGCGAAATCCACCCCGAAGATGCGGGACTTCCGGTGCATCCGTTCGAGGATATTCTTGGCGGCAGCCCAGAGGACAACGGCCGCGCCTTTGCCGCCCTGCTGGACGGCACGCCGTCGGCCTATCGCGATGCGGTGTTGCTGAATTCTGCCGCCGCGCTGGTGGTGGCGGGCAAGGTCAACGACCTGAAAACCGGTGCCGCACTCGCCGCGCAATCCATTGACAGCGGCGCAGCCAAGGCGCGGATTACCGCATTGGCGATGGCGACACAGACCACGTGACCATCGCCGCCCCGCCAAAGGCCTGGGCCCATCTGCGGTTTTTCGACCGCGACTGGCCCAAAGTTGAGGCGGCCTTGGCGGCAGAAACCCGACCGATCCTGCCGCCCGCACCGCAGATTTTTGCCGCGCTGGACGCCTGTCCACCAGAGCGGGTGCGGGTGCTTGTGCTGGGACAGGATCCCTATCCCACACCGGGCCATGCGCATGGTTTGGCGTTTTCCGTCGCCCCGGATGTGACGCCCTTGCCGCGATCACTAAAGAACATATTCGCCGAAATGAGTGATGACCTGGGCGCCTGCCCGGTCAACGGCGATCTGCGTGCCTGGGCGGATCAGGGCGTGTTGCTGTTGAACATTGCGCTGACCGTGCCCGCAGGTTTGGCCTGGCGGACATTTGAAACTGGGCTGGGCCGCGCTGACCCGCGACATCCTTGCCGAACTGGATCAAAAACCACGTGCGCTGTTGCTCTGGGGCAAACCGGCGCAAAAGCTGGGCACAGATATGACCCACCCCGACCACCTGCGGATTGAAACCGCTCACCCCTCGCCGCTTTCGGCGCGACGGGGATTTTTCGGATCACGCCCCTTTAGTCGCGTCAACGACTGGCTTATGAACCAAGGGGAAAGCGCGATAGACTGGACTGGCAGATGACTGAAACCGTTCTCGACAAGATCAAAGCCTATAAACTGGAAGAGATTGCCGCCGACAAGGCCGCGATCCCCCTGGCAGAGGTAGAGGCCGCCGCCCGCGCCGCCAGCCCGACCCGTGGCTTTGCCGCGGCGTTGCAAGCGGCCTCGGCCACCGGTTACGGCCTGATCGCCGAAGTCAAAAAAGCATCACCCTCCAAGGGATTGATCCGGGCGGATTTTGACCCCGCCACCCTGGCCCGCGCGTATGAGGCCGGCGGGGCAACCTGTTTGTCCGTGTTGACCGACACCCCGTCCTTTCAAGGGGCGAAATCCTTTCTGACCGCGGCGCGCGATGCCACCAGCCTGCCGGCATTGCGTAAAGATTTCATGTACGACATCTATCAAGTGGCCGAAGCCCGCGCCCTGGGCGCCGATTGCATTTTGATCATCATGGCCTCCGTCTCTGACGATCAGGCGCAAGAGCTTGAAGAAGCGGCATTTTCCTGGGGTATGGATGTTTTGGTTGAAGTGCACGATGCGGCCGAACTGGACCGGGCATTGGCGTTGAAATCCCCGCTGTTGGGGGTGAACAACCGCAATCTCAAAACATTTGAAACCACGCTGGATACCACGCGGCAATTGTCGAAACGCGCCCCGGCGGACAAGGTCCTGATCTCGGAAAGCGGATTGAACAGCCCCGCTGACCTCGCTGACATGGCCAGTTTTGGCGCCCGCAACTTCCTGATCGGGGAAAGCCTGATGCGGCAAACCGATGTCGAAACCGCCACCCGGACGCTGTTGGCCCAACCCCTGGCCGCCCATGGCTGACCTTACCCATTTCGACGCCAAGGGCGATGCCCATATGGTCGACGTCTCGGACAAGGCGGTCACGTCGCGAATTGCAATCGCCCAAGGCTACATCAAGATGTCGCCCGAAACCTTTGATATCATTATCAAAGGAACGGCTAAAAAGGGCGACGTCATATCGGTTGCCCGATTGGCCGGGATCATGGGGGCAAAGCACACCTCAACCCTTATTCCGCTCTGTCACCCGCTGCCGATTACCAAAGTGGCGGTCGATCTGACCCCGGATCCAAACCTGCCCGGCCTGCGTTTGTCCGCCACGGTCAAGACCACCGGCCAAACCGGCGTCGAGATGGAGGCGTTGACCGCTGTATCCGTTACCGCCTTGACCGTCTATGATATGGCCAAGGCGGTGGACAAAGCGATGGAGATTGGCGGGATCTGCGTCACATTGAAAGATGGCGGAAAATCAGGGCGTTACGAAGCGACATGATTTCAGTTTCCCAAGCGCTTGACTACTTGTTCGCGCTGGTGCGGCCGCTGGGCTGCGAAAGCGTTCCGCTGTTGAATGCCGTCGGCCGCGTCTTGGCCGAGGACGCCATATCGCGCCGCAATCAACCGCCATTTTCCGCCTCGGCGATGGACGGCTATGCCGTGATACGGACAGAAGTCCCTGCCCGGCGCACGCTTCGACGTCATTGGCGAAGCGGCTGCGGGGCATCGATTTGACGGCCAAGTCAATCCGGGCCAAGCCGTGCGCATTTTTACCGGCGCGCCGGTGCCCACTGGCGCGGATCGCGTCGTCATCCAGGAAGATGTGACGCGCGACGGCAACCATATCCAACTGAAGGACACCTTGGGTTCCGGCGACAACATCCGGCCCGCCGCCGGAGATTTTCGCCAAGGTGACCGCCTAACCGCCCCGCGACGCTTGTCGCCACAAGATGTGGCCCTGCTTGCGTCGATGAATGTTGCCCAGGTTTGCGTCGCCAAAAAGCCAGACATCGCATTAATTTCGACTGGCGATGAATTGGTCATGCCCGGGGAAATTCCCGGTCCGGATCAGATCATTGCCTCCAACACCTTTGGTCTTTTCGCGCTTCTAGGCGAACTTGGCGCAGCGCCCCGGCTTCTGCCGATTGCCCGCGATACGCCACAGTCGCTTGACCAAACCCTGGATCTGGCGGCCGATGCCGATCTGATCGTGACCATCGGTGGCGCAAGTGTCGGCGACCACGACATCGTGTCCCGTGTTGCCAGTGACCGTGGCCTTGACCGCGCGTTTTACAAGGTCGCCATGCGCCCCGGAAAGCCGTTGATGGCCGGTACAATTGGCAGCGCCATGATGCTCGGCCTACCGGGCAATCCGGTGTCCGCCATGGTTTGCGGCCACATATTTCTTGCGCCGGTCGTCCGGGCCATGATGGGCCTGTCTGCCGCCGCCGCTACCAGATATCCAGCAAGGTTATCAGTCGATTTGCCGATTGGCGGGCCGCGCGAACATTATATGCGTGCCACATTGCAGGCCAATGACATAGCTCCTTTCGATAATCAGGATTCCTCCCTTCTGCGAATGTTATCACAATCAAACGCACTGCTGATCCGTCCGCCGAATGACGCGCCACGCAAAATCGGCGATGTTGTCGAATATATTCCGCTGGGCAGTTAACAACTTATTATCGCGGCAAATATATTTTGGCACCCACCCCGAATTGACCTGCAACGGCCGCGCAAGACGACAGTTGACACAAAACGGGAACATGAGTAGAACAAAATAAAACCACCACCGCGAAGGCTTGAACGCATGCTGACCAAAAAGCAACTCGACTTGCTGGAATTCATCAATAAGCGCATTCAACGAGATGGCGTTCCGCCGTCCTTCGACGAAATGAAGGTTGCTTTGGATCTTCGCTCCAAATCGGGCATTCACCGATTGATTACGGCACTGGAAGAACGCGGTTTCATTCGGCGTTTGGCCCATAAAGCACGCGCATTGGAAATTGTGAAATTGCCGGAATCCATGGGCGGTGCGCCGACCGCTGCGAACCAGGTGTCGCAGCCCCGCCCGATGGATGGCGCGGCTGCACATAGGGCACCCGCCGTCCCGCTGCATGTTGCAGAGCTGCCGGTGATGGGAAAGATCGCGGCCGGTGTCCCGATTGAAGCGATTTCCCATATGTCGCATTCGGTGGCCGTACCGGGGCAAATGCTGCGCCAGGGTGCAGAACATTATGCGCTTGAGGTCAAAGGCGATTCCATGATCGACGCCGGTATCAATGACGGCGATGTGGTGGTGATCCGGGAAACCGATGTTGCGGACAATGGTGACATCGTGGTGGCATTGATCGAAGATCAGGAGGCCACCTTGAAACGCTATCGTCGCACCGGTGGCGTTGTCGCGCTTGAGGCCGCGAACCCAGCCTATGAAACCCGAATTGTTCCCGAGGACAAGGTCAAGGTCCAGGGCCGATTGGTCGGCCTGATCCGCACCTACTAGGGCGAGCCGGACGGATTTTCCCCTGTCCATAGCCGCCAACCGCTGCGCGCCGCAGAGGTTTCAATCAAAGGTGTACCATTGGCAAAGGTGAGTGCCAGGGCACCGGTGCTGCGCAGGTCGCGTGGTGTGTATGCTGTGCAACCACCGGCTGGGAGCGCGCCGTCTGTGTTGAAAATAACCACGTCATTTTCGGCGCATACGGAAAATTCAGCACGGGCCCGCTTGCCCGAAATATGCCAGAGCCTTGCGCCGCCCGGAAAATCCGCGAACGCGATACCAGCTTCTGCCGCCTGCCATCGCGCCGCCGCCCCTGCCTGATCCGCGCCATCGCCATCGTTTTCCAGCCAAACCCGCGCAACAAATCCTGAGCCACGTTCCCGGCTAAGGGCGCGACCGTTCTCGCGGTTGATCCCAACCAAAGACCCGTTTTCCGCGATCAGAACCTCTGGTCGGGTCGTTTGAAACCATAGCATGAGACCAAATGCGACCGGCAGCACGCCCAAAACACAAACCCGCCCGCGCCAGAGAATCACGAACAAGAGACCCAGGGCAATCATCGGCAACACCAAAGGATCGGGTGCCACGACGTGCCGCAATGCACCCTCCCAGGTGGAAATTTCATGGGCGACCTTCAATACCCAGGCCAAGCCGCGCCCCAGCACCCAAAGTGCCGGTGCCTCAAGCCCAAAAGGCGCAGACAGGCCGCCACCACCGCAGCGGGCATCACCAAAATTCCCATCAAGGGCACGGTCAGAAGGTTGGCCACCAATCCGAATTGCGCGATGCGGTTGAAATGCGCGGCGGCCACCGGTGCGGTGGCAAAACCGGCAACGGCCGACGAGAGGATCACCGCCAAGACCGCCCAAAGCCATCGCGGCACCACCTCTGGCGCCCCGCGCAAATGGTTGAACACGGCAACCAGGGCGGTGGTCGCGGCGAATGACATCTGAAACCCCGGTCCCAACAGCGCCTCGGGGCGCAGGACCAAGACAATCAATGCGGCCAGCGCCACTGCACGCAGGCTGATCGCACGGCGGTTAAACACCACCGCGATCAACGCCACGGCCACCATGATAAAGGCACGTTCGGTGGCAACATTTCCGCCCGAAAGCGCCAGATAACTCGCCGCCGCGATCAAGGCAAAAACCGCCGCGATCCTGTGGCCCGGCAAACGCAATGCCACAAAGGGCACCATCGCAATGGCCAGACGCACAACGGAAAACACAAACCCGGCCAAAAGCCCCATGTGCAGCCCGGAAATCGCCAATAGATGCGCGAGGTTTGTGTCGCGCAACGCCTTTAACGTCCCTTCGCCCATGCCAGAGCGGTCGCCGGTGGTGATGGCGGCGGCAAAGGCCCCGATTTCGCCCGGAAGGGCGTCCTGCATCGCGCGTGACAGATAATTCGCAGGGCGAAGATACGGTTGCCACTGCCCGGCAATGCGCTGGCCAGGACCGGCACGCGGGTATAGCCCACCGCACCGATTTTCAAAAACCAGGCATGGCGGCGAAAGTCGAAGCCACCCGGTTCCACCGGCCCCTGGGGCGGCGAGAGATGTCCGGTGGTCATCACCCGCATGCCCGGTTGTGGCACGACACCCTGTCCCGGTGGCCCATGCAAGGAGATCCGCACACGGTTGGGCACATCACGCACGCGCTGCAACTGAACCTGATCCAAAGTCAGCCGCAAAGCACCGCTGGCAGACCGGTCAATGCCAACGATCCGACCCTCGACCGGGCCATAATAGCGGAAATCCAACACCGGCCCGGCCAGGATATGCGCACGAGCCCCCGCTAGCGCCATTCCAGCGGCCAGAAGCCCCAGCGCTATCAACCCCGGACCAACCAGGGGCCCGGACCGCCACGCCACACAAAACGCCCCCCCAGCGACAAGAGCCAAGACAACCAATGCAGCAACCGGCGGTTCCCGCAACAACGAGAAATATCCCCCAATGCCCAATGCCAGAAAGACCGGTGCCCAGGGCATCAGCCCGCCACGCTGCGCCAACAGCGCGTCACCGACAGCTTGTAACATCCTCATGCTTGTTCCCGCTCGCTGGCGAGGGTAATCAGGCGGCCAAACTATCCCGCCAAAGTTATCGAAAGGTTAACGCCCCATGTCCGACGTTTCTCAGGTGGTGACCCGTTTTGCCCCCTCGCCCACAGGTTACCTTCATATTGGCGGCGCGCGCACAGCGTTGTTCAACTGGCTTTTTGCCCGCGGCCACGGCGGGAAATTCCTGCTCAGGATCGAAGACACCGACCGCGCCCGCTCTACCCCGAGGCCACCGACGCGTTGCTGCGCGGTCTGGAGTGGCTTGGGCTGGATCATGATGGCGAGGTGATCAGCCAATTCGCCCGCGCCGATCGCCATGCAGAGGTCGCCCATCAATTGTTGGCAGACGGCAAGGCCTATAAATGTTTTGCCAGCCAGGACGAAATCGCGGCCTTTCGCGATGCGGCCCGCGCAGCGGGCACATCGACGCTCTATCAATCGCCCTGGCGTGACGCCGATCCGGCCAGCCACCCGGACGCGCCATATGTGGTGCGGATCAAGGCGCCACAGGATGGCGCGACGGTGATCCGCGATCAGGTGCAGGGCGATGTGACCATCCGCAATGATCAGCTCGACGATATGATTTTGCTGCGCTCGGACGGCACGCCGGTTTATATGCTGGCGGTGGTGGTCGATGATCACGACATGGGTGTGACCCATGCGATCCGCGGCGATGACCACCTGAACAATGCCGCGCGCCAGATGATGATTTATGACGCGATGGGTTGGGACGTGCCGGTCTGGGCCCATATTCCGCTGATCCATGGCCCGGACGGCAAGAAGTTGTCCAAGCGGCATGGCGCGCTTGGGGTCGAGGAATACCAAAAGATGGGCTATCCTGCGGCCGGTATGCGCAATTATTTGGCACGCCTCGGCTGGAGCCACGGCGATGACGAATTTTTTTCCGATGCCCAGGCAAAAGAATGGTTTGATCTGGACGGCATTGGCAAATCGGCGGCACGATTGGACTTCAAGAAGCTGGAAAACCTGTGTGGACAGCAGATCGCGGCAGCAGAGGATGCTGCGCTGCTGCATGAACTACAGGCGTTTTTGGCAGTAAGCGGTGGCACCCCGCTGACGGAAAGCCAATCCGAGGGGATGTTGCGGGCGATGTATTGCTTGAAGGAACGGGCAAAGACATTCCCGGAACTCATTGAAAAGGCGCACTTTGTTCTGACACCCACCCCCATCACACCGGATGCCAAAGCGGCCAAGAACCTTGATCCAGTATCCCGTAGTATACTGGATGCATTGACGCCGCAGTTGCAAAATGCTAGCTGGAACCGAGACGAATTGGAGACGGTCACATCCCAGGCCTGCGACATGCTTGGGATAAAATTCGGCAAGATGGCAGGCCCCTTGCGCGCCGCTCTTGCCGGGCGTTCCGTAACCCCGAGCGTATTCGACATGATGCTGGTATTGGGCCAGGAGGAAACAATTTCCCGACTGGCCCGGGCCGCTGAGACACCGATTGAAGCATAGATTTATCAATTGACGTCACTGGAATGTTAGACCGCCGCGGCATCCTGGCCCGGCTTGCAAGACGAAGGGAACACCATGGCAGACAGCAAGAAGACCGCGAACCTGACGATTGGCGATCAAAGCTATGAGCTTCCGATCCATAGTCCGACCGTTGGCCCGGACGTACTCGATATTCGCAAACTCTACAGCCAGGCAGGTGTGTTCACCTATGACCCCGGCTTTACCTCAACCGCGGCCTGTAACTCGACCATCACCTATATTGATGGCGAAGAAGGCATTCTTTTGCACCGCGGGTATCCGATTGATCAACTGGCGGGCAAATCGCACTATCTCGAGGTGTGTTTCCTTTTGCTCTACGGCCATTTGCCGACCGGCAAGGAATTGGAAGATTTCGAAAACCGCGTGACCAACCACACGATGTTGCATGAACAGATGCAGCATTTCTTCCGTGGGTTCCGCCGCGATGCGCATCCGATGGCGATCATGGTTGGCGTGGTGGGCGCGATGTCCGCGTTCTATCACGATTCCACCGACATCAATGACCCATGGCAGCGCGAAGTGGCCTCGATCCGGTTGATCGCCAAAATGCCGACCATCGCGGCCTGGGCGTATAAGTATCACATCGGCCAGCCGTTTGTGTATCCGCGCAACGATCTGGATTATGCGTCGAACTTCCTGCGCATGTGCTTTGCCGTGCCTGCCGAGGAATATGAGGTCAATCCGATCCTCAGCCGCGCGATGGACCGGATCTTTACCCTGCATGCCGACCACGAACAGAACGCATCGACCTCGACCGTGCGTCTGGCATCGTCCTCCGGTGCGAACCCGTTTGCCTGTATTGCCGCCGGCATTGCCTGTCTTTGGGGGCAGGCACATGGTGGTGCCAACCAGGCCTGTCTTGAAATGCTCAAGGAAATCGGCACGCCCGAGAATATCCCCGAGTATATCGCCCGCGCCAAAGACAAGAATGATCCGTTCCGTCTGATGGGTTTTGGCCACCGGGTTTACAAGAACTTTGACCCGCGCGCGACGGTGATGAAACAGTCGGCGGATAAGGTTCTTGAGCTTCTTGGTGTGGAAAACAACCCGATCCTCGCAACCGCCAAGGCGCTGGAAGAGGCCGCATTGGCCGATCCGTATTTCGCGGAAAAGAAATTGTTCCCGAATGTCGATTTCTATTCCGGCATCATTCTGGAGGCGATGGGTTTCCCGACGTCGATGTTCACCCCGATCTTTGCGCTGTCGCGCACCGTGGGCTGGATTTCGCAGTGGAAAGAAATGCTGGATGATCCGCAAAACAAGATCGGCCGCCCCCGTCAGCTCTATCGGGGTGAAACCGAGCGCGATTATGTGGACATCGAAAACCGCTGATTGCCGCGGCAATTGCAGAAATAGAAAAGCGCCCCCAGGTGACCGGGGGCGCTTTTGCTTTTGGTGGTTGTGCTTTTGGCCAGGGCGGGAGCCTCCGGCGGGGATATTTCAGGTCAGATGAAAACGCAGGCCAGCGCGACCGATGCGCAACATCACGAGGCCGCGTCACATGTGCAGGGCACGGCCAAAGGCGTCGAGCACGCTTTCATGCATCATTTCGCTGAGGGTTGGATGCGGAAAGACCGTGTTCATCAGATCCTCTTCCGTGGTTTCCAGCTGGCGCCCGACGACGTAGCCCTGGATCAATTCGGTGACTTCGGCGCCGATCATATGCGCCCCAAGCAGCGCGCCGGTTTTGGCGTCGAATATGGTTTTGACCAGCCCCTCGGGTTCGCCAAGCGCGATCGCCTTGCCGTTGCCGATAAAGGGAAACCGCCCGACGCGTATGTCATGGCAGGCCTCTTTGGCCTGAACTTCGGTCAGACCGACCGAGGCGATCTGCGGCTGGCAATAGGTGCCGCCGGCAATGGCGTTCGGGTCTACCGCATGTGGTTTTTGGCCCGCGATCAGCTCGGCCACCATCACCCCCTCGTGTGAGGCTTTGTGCGCCAGCCACGGCGCGCCTGCGAGATCGCCAATCGCATAAAGCCCCTCAACCCCGGTGCGGCAGTAACTGTCGACCACCACATGGGTTTTTTCGACCTTGGCGCCAAGCGCTTCGAGACCGAGATCCTCGGTATTGCCGACAATTCCGACCGCGAGGATCACGCTATCGAATGTTTCCTCGGTGACCTTGCCCTTGGTTTCGATATGGGCGGTCACCTGTCCGTTGCCGCGATCAAGCTTCTTGACCATGGTGTTTTCGCGGATCGTCATGCCCTGTTTTTTAAAGGCCTTTTTCGCCAGGCCTGAGATTTCGGCGTCTTCGACCGGCAGGATGCGATCCATCACCTCGACCACGGTCGTGTCGGCGCCAAGGGTATTGTAGAAACTGGCGAATTCGATGCCTATCGCGCCAGAGCCGATCACCAGCAGTTTTTTCGGCATTCTGGGCGGGGTCAAGGCGTGTTTGTAGGTCCAGACCAGATCGCCGTCGGCCTCGAACCCTGGCAATTCGCGGGCCCGCGCGCCGGTGGCGAGGACGATGTGTTTTGCCGTGATCTCTTTGACCTCTGTGTCGGTCGCAACAGAGACCCGGCCCGGTGCAGAAATCTTTGCCCGGCCCATAAAGGTTGTGATCTTGTTCTTTTTCATCAGGTGGCCAATGCCGGCGTTCAGCTGTGCCGCCACCCCGCGCGAGCGTTTGACAACCGCGTCCAGATCATAATGGACCGCATCCGCGCCAAGACCATAGGCCCCGGCATTCTGCATCAGGTGATAAACCTCGGAGGAGCGCAGCAGCGCCTTGGTCGGGATGCAGCCCCAGTTGAGACAAATGCCGCCCATATGTTCGCGTTCGACGATCGCGACCTTCAGCCCTAGTTGCGCGCCGCGTATGGCGGCCACATAGCCCCCCGGCCCCGCACCGATCACAATCATATCAAAGCTTTGCGTTGCCATGGTCAACCTCCCTGTCAATGTCAGGAAAGGCTAACCGATGCCCCCGCAAGCATCAATGCACGCTGCAATCGACGAGCGATATTGCCGCCGACCTCAGCTGGCTTTCTGCAAATTCTGCAGCGTTTCGCCATAGCCGCCATTGGACATGAAATCCTGCTCTGGTGCGGTGTCATGGCGGGCCAGGGCGGCATTGCGATACGGAAACCGGCCGAATTTGCGGATAATTTCCCGATGAACCCGCGCATGCAGCAGATTGCCGTCGGCCTCTGGCATCCGTTCCTGCATCAACCGCACACAGCGGTCCTGATCACAGAGGTTTTCCGAATGCATCAGTGGCAAATAAAAGAATTGCCGTGCCGGGGCGTCGATCTTTTGGTCATAGCCTTTGGAGATCGCGCTTTTGGCTGCGGCCAATGCAACCCGGTCAGATTTGAACGCCATGCCAGATCCACGGAACATGTTGCGCGGAAATTGATCCATCAGGATCAGATAGGCCAGCGTGCCAGAGGGATAGGTCAGCCAAAGCGCGTGCCGCCCCTCCATTGCGCCCTGCCAGACGGTTTCAAATTTCTCGCGAATTTGCGTGTCGAGCGCATCACTGGCCTGATACCAACCGGCGGGGCCAATTTCATCCAGCCAGAATGCCAGAATTTCATCGGGTTCAACCATCTCTGGTCTCCTTGCAACTGTCCCCCAGTAAAATCATTTTTACAAAACCTTTACTGAAAAGAAACATCACGAATTGCGACAAAGTTAACAATTTACGGGGTTTGCTCGGATTCCTCGGCTTCATCGGCTGCAAATTCCTGGGCAAACTCAACCGCAACCGGCGTGGCGGTTGGGGTCACCGGCGCATAGCTTGTGGTGGTAACATGTTGATTGGATGGCCGCACCAAGGCCCGGTAACCGGCATATCCCGCCAGCGCAAAGGTCAAGATCGCGATATAAAGGAAATAGCCCGGAGGCCCGAAAAACCCCATCGCCCAACCGGTGATCAGCGGGCCGGAAATGGCGCCAACACCATTGATGAAAATCATCCCGCCCGAGGCCGCGGCCATATCCTCCAGCTCCAGAAAGTCATTGGTATAGGCCAAAAGCAGCGAATAAAGCGGGTTTGACATGCCGCCGATGACCAGGGCGGACATCAGCAAGGCGACAAAGACATGCCCCGCGATCATGCCCAGCACCGCGCCGGTGCCACAGACCGCCGCCGCAATCAGGATCAGCATCCGCCGGTCCATCCGATCCGACAACCAGCCCAGCGGATATTGCACCACCAAGGCCCCGATATAAAACGCCGACACAAACATCGAGATCTGGCCAAGCCCCAAACCGGCCTCCGCCCCATAGACGGCGGCCATGCCAAATTGTGATGCAAACACCCCGCCCAACAGGAACATACCGACACAGCCCAGCGGTGAAATGCCATAAAGCGCCTTCAGGCTGAGCGGTTTGGTGGTGCCAAACGATGGTGTTGGTGAAATCGACAACAAGATCGGCGCAAAAGACACTGAAACCAAAACCGAGATAATCACAAACAGGGTAAAGCCGGATGGATCAGCCACCAGCAGCAGCCCCTGCGCGATGACAATCCCCAGCACCTGAACAATCATATAGGCCGACAGCGTCTGACCGCGTGTTTCGTTGCTCGAGGCATTGTTCAGCCAGCTTTCGGCGGTGACATACACACCGGAAAAGCAAAAGCCGATGATCACCCGACCAATCGTCCAGGCAATCGGATCGGTCAGCGTCGGATAGAGGATCAGCACCGCAGAGATAAAAGAGCCCAGCGCCGCAAAGACCCGCACATGGCCGACCCGGCGGATCATTTCCGGCGCAAGCCGCGATCCGCCAAGAAAGCCGACGAAATAAGCCGACATGATGATCGACATTTCCAGCGTGCTGAAACCTTCGATCTGGCCCCGCACACCCAACAGTGTCCCCTGAAGCCCGTTCCCGACCATCAGCAGCAGCATGCCCAACAACAGCGCCCAGGCATTTGAAATCACGGTTTTCATGCAGAAATCCTTTGCTGCGCTGTTTCTACGACGCGTATTGCGCATGTGCTGGCCGCTTTGCAATTCGGGTCGCGGCCTGAACAAACGCCTTTCACGGGTGCGTCACGGGATCAAGAGCGAGGCATCCCCATAGGAAAAAAACCGGTAATTCCGCCGAATGGCATGGTCATAGATCGCAAGAATCCGGTCCCGCCCGATCAGCGCCGAAACCAGCATCATCAATGTCGACCGTGGCAAGTGAAAATTGGTCATCAGCGCATCGGTGACGCGAAAGGTAAAACCGGGATAGATGAAAATATCGGTCTCCCCCTGCCAGGGTTGAATGGCACCGCTGTCGCGCGCGGCGGTTTCGATCAGCCGCAGCGCCGTGGTTCCGACCGGGATCACCCGGCCACCGGCGGCCTTGGTGGCGGCAATCTCTGCGGCGGCGGTATCGCTGACCTCGCCCCATTCGGCATGCATCTTGTGGGTCGTGACATCATCGACCTTCACCGGCAGGAAGGTGCCCGCGCCGACATGCAGCGTGACCTTGGTGAATTCCACGCCTTTGGCGCGCAGCGTGGCCAAGAGCGCATCATCGAAATGCAGCGACGCTGTGGGCGCGGCAACCGCGCCTGTGCGCGCCGCCCAGACCGTCTGATAATCTTCGACGTCCTGTTCATCCGCCGGGCGCAGCGCCTCGATATAGGGTGGCAGGGGCATGGCACCCGCCGCCGCAAGCGCGGCGTCAAAATCATCGCCAGTCAGGTTGAACCGCAAATGCCCCTGCCCGTCGGCCCGCCCCTCCATCACCGCAGACAGCGTTTCGGAAAACCGGATCTCTTCGCCATCGACAAGCTTTTTCAACGGTTTGATCAGCGCGGACCATGTGCCATCGGCGCGCGGTTCCAACAGGGTGACGCCAATCCGCGCTTCGGTCACGCCCTGGGCGCTTTCGCGACGCCGCAGACCGGACAGGCGCGCCGGGATCACCTTGGTGTCGTTCAGCACCAACCGGTCGCCGGGGCGCAGCCAATCCGGCAAATCGCCGACCGTCGCATCGGTGATGGCACCGGCCTCGGCCACCAACAATCGGGCAGAGCTGCGGGGACGTGCGGGGCGGGTGGCGATCCGCTCTTGCGGCAGATCGAAATCGAAATCGGAAAGTTGCATGATGTCTATTGCTGTACCTTGGGCGGTGGGCGGCGGAATATCTCGCGGAACATGCCGGGTGTCAAAGCGGAAAGCGGATTGACCTGAATGCGGGGATTGTCCGATTTTCCCTTGAGGTTGAAATTGAACCCGATCAGCCCCTCGCCCTTGCGCGAAAAGATCTGGCCGACGAAGTTCACCACATAGATCGGTGACACCACCCCCTGCATGTCCATCGTGCCGTTGCCAAGATCGTAATAGCCGTCCAGCGAAATGCCCATCGACGGGCCGGTTGCGCTGGACCGGGTCAGGATCACCTGTTTCGGGGTCAGCCGGAACCGCGCCTCGACCTCGCCAAAGGCGATGCCCTGCCCGCCCAGTTGATCCAGCAGGCCGATCACCGAAATCGCATTCAGCAATTCCGCCATCACCGGGGCGTTGCGGATGCGGGTGTCGCGAATATCCAGTTCCCCGTCAAAGGTGCCGGTCGCCCCGGTCGGCAACAGTTTCAGCACGAAACTGCCGCCCTGCACATTCTTCAACAATCCCGCATCGCGCAGCGTGCCGCCCGCGTCGTCGGATTTGATCACGAATTGGCTGCCTTTGTTTGTCGGTTCCACCGTGCCGCGCACCGGCGTGCCGCCGTTCAGGCGGGCGCTGAAATTGCCACGCATTCCGGTCTGGGTGGTGAAATCGCCGCGGAAATCGGTCAATATGATGCCATCGGAAATCTGCAACCGATCCGGTGCCAAGGTCAGCGGCGAGGTGCCGCCACCGGTTGCAGATGCACCGCCACCGCCCTTGGTCGAGGTAAACGGCGCATTGCGCATGTCGATCTTGCCGCCGCCGACCAGCACCGCCGGTGCCGCGCCAGCGCCACGCCCGGTCAGGGTCACCGGCGCATCCAGCCAGCCCCCCACCCGCAACCGCGAAATCGCCAGCGACCGCAGACCGCCACCTTCGGCCAGCGCCAAACTGCCCTCCATATTCAGCCCCGGTGCCGACAATGACAGCCGGTCAAGCCGGGCCGGCGTGCCAAGCGTGCCATTGATCTGCAAGGCCCCTTTGGCCCCGCTCGGTTTGGACCAGCCGATCGCATCCAGTTTCAGCCCCAGCCCGACAAGATCGGAGCTGAGCGAAAATTCCGGCGTCACATCTTTTTGCAGATCCATCGACAACCGACCGCTGCCCCGCCCCGACAAGGATCCTGGCGGCAGGGTGATGGCAAAGGCCTCAAGAAATTCCTGCGAAATGGCAACATCGGCTTCGACCCGGCCAACGGGGTTTTCCTGCTCTGCCGCAATCGGGGTCTGCCAGAAACCGTCAAAGGGCACGCCTTCGACCGTGCCAGCCCCGGCAATGCGAAATGTCTGGTTGTCGGCCGACACCCGAAGCACATCCGCCGCCAGAACCTTGTTCGGGATCATTTCGGTGCTGATCACGTCAAACACACGGCCCTGAACCGCGAATTCAACATCGGATTTCAACACCTTCTTCTTCAGCGGCAGTTTGATCTTGCCACCAACCCGAAGCGTGCCGCTGGCCAGATCAAGTGTCTTGCCGCCCCGATCCAGCACCTCGAGCGGTTTCTGGTTCAACAGCCACAGCGCCGCCTGAATTGGGCCTTCTGCCGCAATATCGACTTCGGCGGGGCTGTCGGGAATGCGCACGTCGGGAATTGTGAACACCGTGCCGCCCGCCGCCATCTGGCCGCCCTGACCGGCCACCAAATCGCCCTTGTCAATGCTGACAACCAATCGGTGGTCTTCCAGTTGCAACAATCCAGAGGCGCCAGTGACCGGCGGCATATGTTTCATGAACTGCACACGGGCCTCGGCCACTTCGCCGCTGGCATAGAGGTCGGGCTTGGTATCGCCGGGCCGGGCCCGCAGCCGCACCGCTACGTTGCGCAGGGCCCCGTCCAGAACATTGTTCGAAATCCAGCTGCGGGTGCCCGGTTTGATATCGGCCGGCCAGAATTCCAGCAGCCGCCCAGGCTTGATCTCATCCGCCTGGGCCATCATCGAAATGTCCCACCCCAACGGCAATGCCGCAATCCGCCCCCGCAGCCGCAGCGGCTGGCTTTTGTCCACCAGGGTCAACCGACCGATGCGCAACACAAACGGGTTCAACGCCAAATGAAAGTCGAGATCCGCCGACGACAGGCTGCGCGGCGCATCATAGATATCGCCGGGATTGGCGCTGATTTCACTCAGCTTGACCTGCCCCTGCAAGGCCGACGGCAGCCCCGCCGTCACGTTTTCCAATACGGCAGAGCCTTCGCCCTTGGCGTTGACCCATTCGCTGACCACTTCGAATTCGGAAAACCGCAAGGTGTCTTCCTGCGGATCATAGGTGAAAAATGCCCGCGCGTCGGAAAACGGGATCGGGCGGGTGGCATCGGTCGGCTGGACCACCCCGGCGCCAATGCGCAGCGTGGCCGACAATGGCCCCAAGGCACCATCTTCGTTAAAGGAGGTGCGCAAAGCCCCGGAAATCGGCGCGCGCAACACCCCAAGCCAGGCCAGCGCGGCGCTTTGGCTGGCAATGTCGCCGGAAAACACATCCGTCACCGCCACCCCAAGGCTGACCGCGTTGGACCCGATGGCGCTTTCGCCAAAGATTTCCAGCGTCGACGCATAGGACCGCCCGCTCAGCAGAGCGAAATCACCACGCAGTTGCAGGATTTCATTTTCGCGGCTGAGATCAAGATGCCCGCCATCCACCGTCCAGGATTGCCCCGCCCGCGCATCCTGATAGGCCAAGGTCACCGCATTGACGTCAACGGTTCGCAAGGCAGAGAACCGGGGCTGAAATACGATTTCATCAATCTGCGCGATCAGCCCGTTGACGCCAAGCCCGGTCTGCCCCAACCCATCCCCAAACGCGAGATCGAATTCCCCGTCGGGGTTCGGTTCAGCTGAAGGAACACACCAGACACAGAGACCGAACTCGGCTGGATCTTGCCCTGCAACAGCGACCGACGCGCAAAGGCGATGCCGACCTGCGACACTTCCAACAGCTTGCGATCATTCGCTCCATCATACAATTCCACATTGGACAGCGCGATTTCCGGCCGCAGATCCGGTTGCACAAACAGCGTCATATCGGAAAAGCTGAGCGCATATCCCGGCATCTGCTCCGCCAGCCGCGCGGCAATTTCCTGGCGCAGCCAATCGGGCGCGCGCAGCGGTTTGCCCAGGAGCGACCAGCCAATCACCGCAAGGATCGCCACCGCCAGCGACATTGTCGCAATCAGCCATATCCCGGCCCGCGCCGCCCGGGCGCGACGGCGTCCGCGGGGCCTGCCCCGATCCTTGGCGGGCGTGTCGGCATCCGGGTCCGGCACGTCATCTGCTTTGGTCGCGTTACTCACCTGTGGTCGTATTCTCCCGACGAAAGCGCCCTGGTATTTGACAAACAGCCATTTTTCTGGCCTCCCATGCTCTCATATTGCGAAGTGTGCCGACAACCAAGGGATAGCAGATCATATGACCCAAAGAGTTATTCAAACCGGCGAAAGCGTGCCGGAAATCGCCCTGCCACGTGATGGTGGCAACGTCATTTCCCTGCAAGGGCTGCGCCCGTCGCCGGTGGTTCTGTTCTTTTATCCCCGCGACCTGACGTCTGGCTGCACCAAAGAGGCGATCGCCTTTTCCCAATTGCGCGCGGAATTCGACGCGCTTGGCGCCAAGGTTTTCGGCATTTCCAAGGATACGGTGGCCAGCCACGACAAGTTCGTCGCCAAACACGATCTGACGGTTCCGCTGCTGTCCGATGCAGAGGGCGACATCGCCGAACAATTTGGCGTTTGGCAGGAAAAGAAGATGTACGGCAAAACCTTCTTTGGCATTGTCCGCTCCACCTTTTTGATCGACGGCGCGGGGGTGCTGGTGCGCGAATGGCGCAAGGTCAAGGTCGACGGCCATGCCGAAGACGTGCTCGACGCGGTCCGCGCGCTATGAGCAAATCCCTGGCGGAGATGGCGGTAGAGGTGCTGACCACGGCAAATGGCCGTGACAAAACCCGTCTGTCGCGCGCACATGCGCAAACCTGGTTTGCCGCACGCGCCGCCGGAACGGCGTTGACCGTCGGCCATGCCACGCCGCCATTGCGCCCGGCCCGCCCGGACAAACCCGAACTTCTGTCGCCAAGGGATGTGCCGAAACGCAAACCCGGCAGCCCGGCCGGGCGTATTGCGCTGCTCCATGCGGTTGCACATATCGAATTGAATGCGGTGGATCTGCATTGGGATCTGCTGGCGCGTTTTACCGACACCGACATGCCGATGGGGTTCTATGACGATTGGGTCAAGGCCGCGGATGAGGAATCGAAACATTTCAATCTGGTCTCCGATTGTCTGGAGGCCGCAGGCAGTTTCTATGGCGCCCTGCCCGCCCATGCCGGCATGTGGCGCGCGGCCGAAGACACGGTCGACGACATTCTTGGCCGGTTGGCGGTGGTGCCCATGGTGCTTGAGGCGCGTGGATTGGACGTAACCCCCGGCATGATCGAAATCTTTCGCAAAGCCAAAGTCACCCAGGCCGTTGACGCGCTGGAGGTGATTTACGGCGAAGAAGTCGCGCATGTGGCCTATGGATCGAAATGGTTCCACTTCTTGTGCGGCCGTCACAATCTTGATCCAAAAGAGGTGTTTCACCAGCTGGTCACAAAGTATTTCAAAGGCCCGCTAAAGCCCCCCTTCAACGAAGAAAAGCGCGCCGAGGCCGGGCTGCCGCCGGATTTCTATTGGCCACTGACAGAAGAAATCAACGCCAAGCCCCCGGCGTCCTGAGCAACAATCGCCCAAAATTAACCACGTTATCTCGTGCAAACCCTTCGATTGTCGGCGATTTTTCGCGCATCGGGGGGTTTCGGCGGGACATTGCCGAATCAAATCAATTGCAAACTTGCACCAATGTTTCTGTCTGGTTAAGGAAACTGCGGGGACAGGTGCCGCGCGACTACGCACCGTGACTGGAAGAACAATATAGGGGCGGCTGCGGTGCGGACACGGCTGGCGATCAAAATTCACGCGGTGCTGGAAAAGTTTTTTCCCGAACGGCGCGTATTCCTGAGATCTGATACAGACACTCGCTTTATCCGTCTTCGGTCGGAAACCCAGTTGATTGCTTTTACCGGCAGTGCGCTTCTGGTTGGATGGACCATCATTGCAACCGCGATCCTGTTGATGGATTCCATCGGCGCCGGCAATTTCCGCGAACAGGCCAAGCGCGAACAGATGACATATATGTCACGGCTGAACGCGCTGAGCCTTGAACGCGATTCCCGCGCGGCGGATGCGGTCGCGGCGCAACAACGGTTCAATTCGGCGCTGGAACGTATTTCCGTGATGCAATCGGAACTACTGAATTCCGAAGTGCGCCGTCGCGAACTGGAAACCGGCATCGAGGTGATTCAAACCACGCTGCGCGACACGATGACCAAGAAAAAGGGCATCGAAGCCGAATACGCCGAACTTCAAACCGCGGTTGAGGCTGGCGGCGCCCTGCCCGGTCAATCGGATATGGCGGATGGCGACACCGTTGATCTGCTGGCCACTGCGCTGGAACGCACGGCACAGGAACGCGACAAAGTCGTCGCAGACGCCCAGGATGCACTTGTCGCTGCTGACAACATGGCCGCTGAACTGCGCCAGATGGAAGAAAAGAACGACGCGATTTTCCGCCAGCTTGAAGAAGCGATGACCATTTCCGTGTCGCCGTTGGACAAGATGTTCAAAGCCGCCGGCATGAACCCCGATACCATTCTTGACAAGGTGCGCGCCGGATACTCTGGCCAGGGCGGGCCATTGATGCCGCTCAGCTTCTCGACCAAGGGTGAACAGCCTGCGGCAGAAACCCTGCGCGCCAATCGCATTCTGAACCAGATGGACCGGCTGAACCTCTATCGGATCGCCGCATCCAAGGCGCCGTTTGCCTCGCCGCTGAAAGATGCCTATCGCTTCACCTCGGGCTTTGGCTATCGCTGGGGTCGTCTGCATGCCGGGGCGGATTTCGCCGGCTCTCATGGCACGCCGATCTATGCCACCGCCGATGGCATCGTGGTGCATTCGGACTGGCAGTCCGGTTATGGCAAATTGGTTAAAATTCAGCACGAATTCGGAATTGAAACCCGTTACGCCCATATGTCGAAAATCCGCGTGAAGAAGGGCCAAAGGGTCTCGCGCGGGGATCGTATCGGTGATATGGGAAACACAGGACGCTCAACCGGCACACATTTGCACTATGAGGTGCGTGTCGGCGGAAAAGCCGTCAATCCAATGATATATCTTAAGGCAGCTAAAGATGTTTTCTAAGAGCAAGATCAACGAGCCCGGTCATAAAGCAGACGACGCTGCATCCACCGCAGCAGCCGATGCCAAAAAACCGATGATGCCGGCCCAGCCGGAATACAAACCGTCGACCGCCCCCAAGGCGAAGCCGCCCGCATCGGTTCTGTCATCGGATCTGCACGTTGTGGGCAACATGAAAACCACCGGCGACATCCAGGTCGAAGGCACCGTCGAAGGTGACATCCGGGCACATTTGCTGACCATCGGTGAAACCGCAACCATCAAAGGCGAATGTGTCGCTGATGACGTGGTGGTCAATGGCCGTATTGTGGGCCGTGTCCGTGGTTTGAAAGTGCGCCTGACCGCAACCGCGCGGGTCGAAGGTGACATCATCCACAAGACCATCGCAATCGAATCCGGCGCCCATTTCGAAGGCTCGGTGCAGCGTCAGGATGATCCGCTGAACGCCAAGGGCAAGGCCCCTGTTCCGCGTCCCGCCGGCACAGAATAAACCACCCGCTAAAACAGATCGAAGGCCCCGCAATTTGCGGGGTTTTTTCGTTTCAGGGCCATGGCACTGGTTCATTGCGGCGGCATCCCCCCCGCTGCGCCGCCCGGTTGCACCGTTCCTGGGCAGATTGGCAAATCTGGTGGAATTTGCCGGTTTTGTGCGGGATATCACACTTTCTTTTTCACCCGGCATGTATGTATAATTTAGTGCCAACCTATTGTTGGCGTTACATTCTTTGTCTGGAAACCACATGACTCACTCAATTTTTTCACTTGGTGCAACTCTTGCGATTATCGGCTCTTCGGCTTTGGCCTCTGGGGAGACACATGCCGTTTCCGACGCGGTGATCGCAGAACAACGCGCCGCATTGGCCGCCGCCACCGATGGCAAGGGCTTTGGCCCGCAATCGCCGCGCGATATCGATTCCCGGCCGGTTCGAACAGCCGCGCCTTTGGCGCCGCGCCCGCAGCAAGTGAAATGGCACTTTGCGATATCCATTTCCATGAAAATGCAGAACACAAAGGCGGCCAGTTCACAAATTACGCCGGCAATGGCGATGGCGAGGGCTATGGCACCGGGTTCCAATTCACCGGAACATTGACCGAAGAAGAACTGGCACCGATCGGCATGGAAATTGGCAAGACCGAGCATGGCGATCTGGTGCCCGGCGACACCATCGAAATCCACTTTGTGCATTCCACCGCGCAGGCCACATTGGGCAACAGCCTGGGCACCTGCCTCACCAACTCTATCGGCAACCCCCAGCTGCGGGTTGAAACCGTTGTTGGCGTTCTGGTGGCCACGGGCGGTGCGGATTTCACCGAAATGGCCGACATTCAAATGATCAACGGGCTGAACCAGGTGCCGAACCTGCCGACCGATCTGGGCGATCCGGTTGTCTATGACGGTTCGACAACCGGTCCGGGCTATAACACAAAAGGCTCGCCGTATCAGGTCACGTGGAGCGTTCGTCCCCAAGTCGCCAAGATCAATCTGAAATCGGTTGGCGCATGGCTCGACGATAATCCATTTTCGGAAAATCATGCCCATGGCGTGCGCAATCTGGTGACCAATCCGGATCTGCTGTCCGAAATCGACTGATCCGAAAGGATCACTTCGGGTGGGGCGCAATCCCCACCCGGTTTGCGGGTATCTGCCCCGCCCGCGCCTACAAAAGGTCGCAGGCATCGCCGCCAAAACGGGCTTTTCCAGCGCATTCAATTCCCACATAAAACACGCATGCGTGATCGTATCACCCCCTTGGTGTTCAGCCTGCTGATCGTCTGTATTCTTGCGGTGTCCAGCGTGACATCCGCCGGTCTGCTGGCGCCTGACCGCAATGATGCGGCATTGGCCGAGGCGGCGGCGATCTTTGGCGCGCTGCCGGGGGATTACTGCGGCACAGAGGGCCATCACGAGCACAATTGCCCCTATTGCAACCTGGTGCCGACGGCACCAACCACGGATTTGCCGCCGCTCACGGCGGTTCTGACACCGCATTCTGCGTGGCAAATGCTTGCGGATTTGACCCGCAACGCCCAGGCCCGAAATCCCCACCATTCCGCAAGAGCGCCACCGCATTGGATTTGACCCGCTGACGGTCTGAGACTTTCTGAGACCAACAGCGAAATCAAATCTCATCGACCACGGGCGGCGGGCGCATGTCGTGCCGCGTGGTTTGCGCTTTTTTAACCCGACCGGCGAACCGGCGGGACTTTCCGGGATATTTTCATGTCTGAAACCACCAAACGCACAGCGTCATCTGCGCTTTACCGCGCCATTTGGCGCTGGCACTTCATTGCGGGATTGCTGATCCTGCCCTTTGTTCTGATCCTTGCGGTCACCGGCGGCATTTACCTCTTCAAGGATGAAATCAACGACGCGGCTTATGCCAAGCTGCGGTTTGTCACGCCCACCGGCGCAGCGATGTTGGCGCCCTCGGCCCTCACCGCTGCGGCCCTGAGCGAATTCCCCGGCACGATCAAAGCCTATGCGCCCCCCGCCGCAGAAGACCGGGCGGCACAGGTCAAGGTTCAGGCGGAAAACGGCATCACCGACACCATTTTTGTGAACCCTTATGATGCCAGCGTGAGCGGCAGCCTGTGGGATGCGGGGGCGGCAGGCAGCACGCCAATGTATGTGGTGCGCAAGCTGCACTCGCTGGAATATGTCGGCTGGTTCGGCAATCGCCTGATCGAAGGCGCGGCTGGATGGATGATCCTATTGGTGGGCAGCGGGGTCTTCCTGTGGTGGCCACGGGGCCGCAAGCTGGGCACCACGACGATCAAGGCGACGCGCGGGCGCCCCTGGTGGCGCGATCTTCATGCGGTGACCGGGATCTATACCGGTGCCTTCATTGTCTTTCTCGCGATGACCGGATTGCCGTGGTCTACGGTCTGGGGCGGCAAATTCTATGATTATGCCTATTCCCTTGGGCTTGGGATGCCGGATGGCTATTGGTCCCATGTGCCGAAATCCACCGTGCCCACCGGCGACGTGGTCGATCACGCGCCGTGGATCATGGAAAAACAACCCCTGCCGCTGTCTTCGGCGCGCTCTGGCGTTCCGGTCGGATTGGATCAGATCATAGAAACGGTCGAAGATCGCGGCATTGTGCCGGGATATGCCGTGGCGATGCCACGTGGCGATCAGGGGGTTTTCACCGCCTCGGTCTATCCTGATGACATTACATATGAGCGGGTGATCCACCTCGATCAATATACCGGCGCGGTGCTTTATGATGCGGGTTTGGCCGATCTTGGCACCCTTGGGCGCTGGGTCGAATGGGGGATCAGCGTGCACATGGGACAGGAATTCGGGCGGATCAATCAGATTGTTTTATTGCTGGCCTGCCTTGCCATGGTGGCGCTTTGCGTCTCGGCGGCGGTGATGTGGTGGAAACGCCGCCCCGTGGGCAAGATCGGCGCGCCGTCCCTGCCGTTGGATTGGCGTATCCCGCGCACCCTGTTGCTGATGGCCGTGGTGGCGGGCGTGTTCTTTCCGCTGGTTGGTCTGTCGATGCTGGTGATTGTCGCGGTTGAACTGGTGATCCATTTCACCGGGCGAGGCCGGCGCATGCAAAGCGCCTGAGCAAGTCCCCGAAACCGGGGCGATGTCCGGGAATTGCGCCGGGCATCGCCATATTGGCGCAATTACGCCTCCAGCTCTGCATCCCAATACAGGAAATCAACCCAGCTTTCATGCAGGTGATTGGGCGGAAACCGGCGTCCCATATTGCGCAGCTCTTCGGCGCCGGGCTGGCGCGGCGGTTTGCGCAGGGCCATTCCCGCCCGTGTCAGTGATTTCGACCCTTTGCGCAGGTTGCATGGCGCACAGGCCGCAACCACATTCTGCCAGCTTGTGACCCCGCCTGCCGCGCGCGGCACCACATGGTCAAAGGTCAATTCGCTCTTGGCGCCGCAGTATTGGCAGCGAAATTCGTCCCGTAAAAAAAGATTAAAGCGCGTGAAGGCCACGCGCTTTTGAGGTTTTACGTAATCTTTCAGAACAACCACACTGGGAATTCTGATGATGGTAGAGGGGCTTCGGACCTCGTGGTCATATTCGGCCACGATATCCACCCGGTCCAGCCAGGCCGCCTTGACCGCATCCTGCCAGGGCCATAGCGACAGCGGATAGTAAGACAAAGGCCGATAATCGGCATTGAGCACCAGAGCCGGGTATTGTTTCAGCGCCGAGGGCTCTCTGACAAAGTCCGTTCTGAATTCACCGTCCATCTTATCTCACGTCCTTCCACTCACCTCAAAAACGTGCCGGCCGCACTCCTGCGGGTGCCCATGGTCATCGCCACTATATATCGCGTTCCCAATCAGGCAAGCCTCTAGAATTGGCCCCATACAGGCAGGCCTAAGACAATTTCGTAACGGCCACATGACGTCTGCAAGATTGGTCATTTTCCGGCGGTCAACTGACCCTGATCGTCCACAGCAATACACAGAAGTTGAGTGTCGTTTTCCAGGAATTCAAGTTATATCGCACCGCTTTTGCCCCGATTGGCAAAGCTGGGGTTCAAAGTGCTGAAATTCGTGCCAAATTTGCGCGCCCACAGCGGCCGGTATGTCGGCAACCGTGCCGAACCATCGCGGGACGCATCCGCCGGCAAAAGATAATTGATGCCCTGATAAGACCGGCCATGGCGGGCATAGAAAATCGCGCTGTCGTCGCCGGGGCCGATGGACTCGAGGAAATTCGACAGCGCCTGGTCTGTGTCGGCATCATCCAGATCCTGATGATGGCCGACGAGAATAATCGGGACAAATCTGACCCTCATAGGGCACGCCTGTCGCGGAATGCCCGGATCATCTCAGATTGCCATGGTCAGGGGCAAGCGTTTCGGCGAGTGCCGCCGAAACGTGATCTATCTTTCCAGTTATTGCGCGGGGATCAGAACCCGCATTTGTCCCGCAAAAACGCCAGCGACACGCCCAGCCCATCGGGGTCGATGCCATGCGCCGTGCCCTTCATGATATGGGCAAAAACCTCTTTGAAACCGGCCTGTTGCAGCGCCTCTGCCGCTTCGGGCAGCGATTGCGGCGGCACCACGTCGTCCTGATCACCATGCACCAGCAGGATCGCAGGAAAGCTCACGGCCTCATCCTCCAGCAGTTCCGGCGCCAGCAACCGCCCGGAAAACCCGACCAGACCGGCCACCGCATCTTCGCGGCGTGGGGCCACATGCAGGGCGATCATCGTGCCCTGGGAAAAGCCGAACAGCGCGACCTGTTCCGGCAGCACATCTTCGTCCACCATGACGGAATCAAGATAGGCATTCAGATCCTCTGCCGCCCGCGCCATGCCGGATTCAGCTTCTTCTTGCGATGATCCGTCGATCCAGGGGATCGGAAACCACTGAAATCCCATCGGGGCCCCGGCGCAATCTTCGGGCGCATCCGGCGCCAGGAACAGCGTGTCCGGCAGATGTTCCGCCAAAGGATCAGCCAGCCCCAAAAGGTCAGCCCCATTGGCGCCATAGCCATGCAAGAACACCACAATCGAGCGGGTTTCACCCGAGACGGGTTCCTTGCGGCCGGATTTCAAAACACGTGTCATCGAATACCTTCCCTGTCCTTGGCATGTCTGTAGTAGGCCCAGAGCGCACGCGCCGCAACCGACCTCCAGGGGGCCCAATCAAGCGACATGTCCCGCAACGCGCGCTCTTTCGGGCGCTCTGGCAAATCAAACAACAGGCGCGCGGCCTCTTGCAGCGCCAGATCGCCGGGGGCAAAGACATCCGCCCGCCCAAGCGAGAACATGGCATAGATTTCCGCCGTCCAGGCGCCAATGCCCTTGACCGCCACCAACCGGGCGATGACATCCTCTGTCGGGGCCACGCGCAGGGCGTCAAAGTCGATCCCGGCCGCGGCCAGCGCATGTGCATAGGCGGCCTTTTGTCGGCTGAGGCCAAGGTCACGCAGCACCTGTTCGTCAACAGCGGCGATCGCGGTCGCGCTGGTCATCCCGGCCTCCTGCAACCGGGTCCAGATCGCATTGGCCGAGGCCACAGATACCTGCTGGCTGACAATTGCGCTCAGCAACTGGGCAAACCCATCTGGCCTGCGCCGCAATGGCAATGGGCAACAGGCGTCCAGCGCGGGCACAAACCGTGGATCGGCCGCGCGCAGCCAGTCAACACCTTCGGCGACACAGGCATCGGTTTCAATGATCCGCCCGACGTCCCCGTTTGATCCAGCCCTGCTTAATCCAGCCGGGTTTAATCCAGCCCGGTTTAATCCAGCCATTCCGACACCTTTTTCATTGCGCTGGCAACATCGCGCACCACCACGGCATCCGGCAGCTTTGGCCGGTCGATCATGCCCACCCGAAGCCCCAGATTGCGCGCGGCCTGAAGCTTGGGCCAGCCGCCCGGCCCGCCGGCATTGCGCAGGATCACCCAATCAATCCGCAATTGCCGCAGCAGGGCCATTTCCTGTGCCACACCAAAGGGGGCCGCGCCCTTCAGGAACCGGCCCCGTGGCAGGGGAAAGACATCATTGTGGTCGCTGATCTGGCGGCAATAGATGTAACAGCCGTTGAGGCAGGCAAACCGTTTGAGCCCCTCGCGCCCGGTGCCCAGAAACACCCGCGCCCCCGGCGCCACATGATGGCGTGCATCCCTGTCGCGCCGCAAAGCCACCCAATGGTCCCGCCGCCCGGGACGCCAGGGCGCGCGTTCCAGCCGCAGCACCCTGATCCCGGCATCCCTGGCCGCCTCTGCCGCGATCTGCGATGCCCGCCAATCATTGGGATGTGAGGCATCAATCAAAAGCCGAATGCCGTGACCCAACCGCTCTGCCAGACCTGCGGCTGTGAAGGGCTGCGGTGCAACGGCAATCGGCCAGCTTCGCGGCATGCGTTCCGGATCGGGCAAGATGACACTGGCCCGCCCCGTGATCCGCAACGCCATCGCGCGCGCTTCGGCAGCGCCGCCGATCAACAAGATATCTTTGCCAGCCCCAAACATGGCAAAGATCTAGCGCAGACCCGGCCAGCTTGCACCCCACTTATCGCGCCATTGCGACCAGATGCACACTGGGATGTGCAGGAATGTGGTCTTGCTGTCGCCGCGCGCCGTCTATACCGATTTCGCCATGAGCGATACACTCCCCCACACCCCCGCCGCGCCGGACACCCGCGCCAAACGCAATGTATTTGTGTTGGTGTTGGCCCAGGCCATTCTTGGCGCACAGATGCCGATGATTTTCACCATTGGCGGCTTGGCGGGGCAATCGCTGGCGTCGAATTTGTGCTTTGCGACCCTGCCGATTTCGATGATCGTGATCGGATCAATGGTCACCGCGACGCCGATATCGGCCTTCATGCAGCGCCACGGCCGCCGCGCCGGTTTCTTTATTGGCGCGCTTGGCGGGGCCCTGGGCGGGGTGATCGGGGCCTATGGTCTTTATCTGCAAAGCTTTCCGGTCTTTTTGATCGGCTCTTTCCTGACCGGGGTTTACATGTCAGCGCAGGGTTTTTACCGCTTTGCCGCCGCAGATACCGCCACGGATGATTTTCGCCCCAAGGCGATTTCCTATGTCATGGCCGGTGGTCTGGCCTCGGCGATCATTGGTCCGCAACTGGTGAAGATGACCGCCGATGCCTATGTGATCCCCTTCCTTGGCACCTATGCGGCGGTGATTGCGGTCAACCTTGTCGGGGCCTTGTTGTTCCTGTTCCTCGACATTCCCAAACCGCCGACACCTGCGGCCGATGCCCCCAAGGGGCGCAGCAAATGGCAGCTGATCACAACGCCGCGGATCGCCGTCGCGGTGATCTGTGCCATGGTGTCTTATGCGCTGATGAACCTTGTCATGACCTCGACACCGCTGGCGGTGGTTGGCTGTGGCTTTGACAAGAATTATGCCGCCGATGTGGTGACCGGGCATGTGCTGGCGATGTTTGCACCGTCGTTTTTCACCGGCCACCTGATTGCCCGTTTCGGCGCGGAACGGATTGTCGCCCTGGGATTGATGATATTGGCAGCGGCGGGTGGTGTCGCCCTTTCCGGTGTCGCGCTGGAGAATTTCTTTGTCGCCTTGATCCTGTTGGGACTTGGCTGGAATTTCGGCTTTATCGGTGCGACCACAATGTTGGCCAGCGCCCATGCCCCCGAAGAACGCGGTCGCATGCAGGGGATGAACGACCTGATCGTGTTTGGCGGTGTCTCGGTGGCGTCGCTTGCCTCTGGCGGATTGATGAATTGTTCCGGTGGCACGGCCCAGGCTGGCTGGACCGCGGTGAACCTGGCGATGGCGCCCTTCCTGTTGCTGGCGGGGGCGGCGCTGATCTGGCTGGTGATGCGGCCCAAAGCTGCTCCGGTTTGATCTTGGGTCTGATGTGACTGGGTCTGCTGTGACTGGACTGATGTCACTGGTTTGATGTCACTGGCCTGATCACACGGCCAGAGCCGCCAACCTGCCAAACCCCGCCGACGGGGTTTGGCCGCGCCTAAAATCCCCCGAACCAGGTGCGGCGAAGCAACAGCGCCCGTTTGCCAAAACCGGACAACCCCAACGCACCCTCCGCCACCAGACGCGGGTCGGAAATCGCCTGTGCCAGGATCGCCTCTGCCTGCCATGTGGCGCGCAGGGGCTCTCGGACTGCGGGCATGAAATACGTGGCCTTGCCCCGCTTCAACCGAACTAGCGCGTCCTGCGCCAGCGCCTGCACCGCCTCTGGCCGACCATCCACCAGGGGCACCCGGCCCCGCGCCTCCAGCTCTGGCACCGCAGACAGATATTGCGCCACCCCGGCACCATAGGCGATATCGCGCACCGGTGTTTCCTGGGTACAGCCAAACCACTCTGCCGCCACCCAAAGCAGATTGCCGGCAGTGGCGTCGATATAGCTGTCGAAATCGGCGCGATCCTCAAACGGATCACGCCCGATATCCCATCTGCGGGCGTCAATCAGCGCATCCAGCGGCCCGACCTGAGCGCGCCGCAGCACCGTGGCCAGCGGCGTGACCACCTCATGGCGCCGCACCTTGTCACCGCCTGCAATCTCTTCCAGCGCATCGCGCCACCATTGCAGCCGCATTTCGGCAATCATCGGCTCTTCGGTCACCCAAGGCGCACGCGAGACCTCGACGTTGAAGGCATAAAGCGGAAACAGCCTTTGCCGCGCCACGACACGGGTCGACATCGTCGCCATGAACCGGTCCGGGTCGCCCTTTTCGACAATCGCCGCGCAGGCCTGCCAACCGTCGACTGTCATGCGCCGGTATCGCGGATCAGCTTCCAGCGGATCGCATCCAATAGCGCCTCCATCGACGCATCAACGATGTTGGGCGACACACCCACCGTGGACCAACGCCGCCCCTTGCCATCCTCGCTGTCGATGATGACGCGGGTCACCGCCTCGGTGCCGCCCTGGGTGATGCGCACCTTGAAATCCACCAGATGCATATCGTCGATCGAGGTCTGATACTTGCCCAGATCCCGCTTCAACGCCTGTGACAAGGCGTTGACCGGCCCGCGATCATTGCCTTCGTCATCATGGCTTTCACTGACCGACAGGATCTGTTCATCGCCAATCGTCACGGCGACCACGGCCTCAGAGGCACTGACAATCTGGCCCAGCGCATTGCGCCGCCGCTCCACCGTGACCCGGTAACGATCCAATTCGAAAAACCGATGGCTTTTCCCCAATTCGTCCCGCGCCAGCAATTCGAAACTCGCCTGCGCCCCGTCATAGGCATAGCCGTCGGTTTCGCGTGCCTTGACCCGTTCAAGGATACGACCCAGCGCCGGATCGCCCTTTTCCACCGCCAGCCCGGCATCGGCCAAACGCTGGCGCAGGTTCGACTGCCCCGCCTGGTTCGACATCGGAATGACCCGTTCATTGCCCACCAGCGACGGCTCGATATGTTCATAGGTCGCCGGATCTTTCAGGATCGCACTGGCGTGCAAACCGGCCTTATGCGCAAAGGCCGACGCCCCGACATAGGCCGCCTGCCGCATCGGCACCCGGTTCAGGATCTCGTCCAGCATCCGGCTGATCCGCAACAACCCGGACAACGCCTCGCGCTTCACCCCGATCTCGTAATCGCTGGCAAAAGGTTCCTTCAACAGCAAGGTCGGGATCAGGGTCGTCAGATTGGCATTGCCACAACGTTCGCCCAATCCGTTCAACGTGCCCTGCACCTGACGCGCACCGGCCTCGATCGCCGCCAAGGTGCCCGCCACTGCATTTTCGGTGTCGTTATGGGTGTGAATACCCAATGCGCCGCCGGGAATACCCGAAGCAATCACCTCGCGCACAATTCCGCCAATCTCACCCGGCAACGTGCCCCCATTGGTGTCACACAGCACAACCCAACGCGCGCCCGCATCCAGCGCCGCGCGCAGGGTCTCCAGCGCATATTCCGGGTCGGACTTGTAACCGTCAAAGAAATGTTCGGCATCAAACAATGCTTCACGTCCATTCGCAGTGATATGCGCAATCGACCGCGAGATATTCTCGGTGTTCTCGGCATTGCTGATCCCCAGCGCCGCCTTCACATGATAGACATGCGCCTTGCCCACCAGACACACCGCACTGGTGCCGGCATTCATCACCGCCGCCAGCACATCGTCATTCTCGGCGCTGATACCTGCGCGCTTGGTCATGCCAAAGGCCGTCACCTTCGCCCGCGTCTTGGGGGCCGTATCAAAAAACGCGCTGTCTGTCGGGTTCGCACCGGGCCAGCCGCCTTCGATGTAATCAATCCCCAAACCGTCCAGCGCCTCGGCAATCCGCACCTTTTCAGCGGTGGAAAACTGCACGCCCTGGGTCTGCTGCCCATCGCGCAAGGTGGTGTCATAAAGATAAAGCCGCTCAGCCATGACTGTGCCCCTTGCTTCTTCTGTTCAAAAATATCCTCGGGGGGAGTCTGCATCCGCAGACGGGGGGCCGACAGCCCCCCATGCAACATCCGCCAGACATCACAATGCCTCCAACTTGGCGGCGTCAAACCCCGGACCGGGCACCAATTCGACCCCAGCCTTGCTCATCCGCACTTCGACACCGGCGGCAATCAGCGCCTGTTTCATCGCATCCACACCGGAAAAATCTTTATTTTCCATTGCCTTGGCCCGCGTTTCATTGAACCGCGTCACATAATCCGACAGATCCACCGCAACACGGTCCCAACCGCCCAGATCCTCGCCCAACAGCCCGAGCAGCGCCGCCCCGGCCTTTAGCGCCGGGGCCTCTCCGGCCGTGGCAAGCCGGTGCAATTCGGCAATCGCACCCGCCGTGTTCAGATCATTGGCCACCGACGCCAAGACCGCCGCAGGCACATCAGAGGCCTCGACGCCCGCAACCATGCCCCGCCATTTGCGCAAGACCGCTTCGGCCTCTGCGGCCTTCTTCTCGGTCCAGTCCATCGGCTTGCGGTAATGCGTCGACAGGAAGACAAACCGGATCACCTCGCCCGGAACGCCCTGTTCCAGCAGATCACGCACAGTAAAGAAATTGCCCAAGCTTTTGGACATCTTCTTGCCTTCGACCTGCAACATCTCGTTGTGCATCCAGACCTGGGCAAAATCCCCCTCAGGGTGGGCGCAGCAGCTCTGGGCAATCTCGTTTTCATGATGGGGAAACATCAGATCGTTGCCGCCGCCGTGAATGTCGAACGACGCGCCCAACAGCGCAAAGGACATCGCCGAGCATTCGATATGCCAACCGGGACGTCCCCGACCCCAGGGGCTGTCCCACCCCGGCAGATCATCGCTGGACGGTTTCCACAACACGAAATCCATCGGATTGCGTTTATAGGGCGCAACCTCGACCCGCGCGCCGGCGATCATATCATCAACCGACCGCCCCGACAGCGCGCCGTACTCTTTGTAGCTTTCGACCGAAAACAGCACATGACCTTCTGCCGCATAGGCATGGCCGCGCGCGATCAGATCGGCAATCATCTCGACCATCTGGGGGATATACGCCGTGGCGCGCGGCATATGTGTCGGCTCTAACGTGCCAAGCGCGGCCATGTCATCAAGATACCATTGGCTGGTCTCTGCGGTGATTTCGGCAATCGACCGCCCGCTTTCGGCGGCACGGGCGTTGATCTTGTCATCCACGTCGGTGAAATTGCGCACATAGGTCACGTGACCCGCACCATATTCATGCCGCAACAGCCGGAACAGCACGTCGAACATGATCACATTGCGTGCATTTCCCAGATGGGCCCGGTCGTAAACCGTTGGCCCGCAAAGATAAATGCGCACGTTGTCGGGGTCGATCGGGGTGAACAGCTGCTCCCCCCGAATCTTGGTATTATGCAGTTTGATCTCGGCCATGGTCTCTCCTCGACACGCGCTGTGATGGGCGCACGAACGCTCGCGGCGGGCATAGCAAGATCAGTTCACAAAGGAAAGAAAGAGCAGGCCCGCCGAAAAATTCAGCGGGTAATGCAGCAAATGAGGGTTGCAAGCGTGCTCATGCGATCCGTTTAACACGGGTTGGCGCCCGCGCCAAGCGCGGTTTGCGCTGATCCAGCAAAGTAAGTGCCACGCCAACCGCAATCAGCCCGGCACCGCCCCATGTCAGCGGCCCGTATCGTTCCCCCAGCAGCAGCACCGCCGCCGCCATGCCGGTCGCCGCCGCGACATAGCCGATCTGGCTCAGCATCACCGGCCCACCCAACCGTTGCAGCCGGAAAAAGGCCGGGAATGTTGCGCCGGCCACCAGAAATTGCGCCAGCGACACGCCGGGAATCTCGGCCAGGGTTTCCAGCGGGATACGCCCGAGATTGACGGTCAACACCACAGCAAAGACCACGGCGGCGGTCAGATGGCTCCAGAATGCCAACACCACCGGTTCGCCGCCTTCGGGCCAATCCAGCGTGCGATAGACATTGCCGATCGCCAGGATCACCGGAATGCCAAGCGCCGCCAGCGCCCAGGGCGACAGCCCCGCCAATTCACCCCGCCCAAGGGCCACCAGAATGGCCCCCGACATGCCAAATGCGATGCCTGGCCAGGCCGAACGCCTTGGGCGCGCGCAGGCCGAACACCAGCGAAAACCCCAAGGTGAACACCGGCGACAATGCAAACATCATCCCCACCTGCCCGGCCCCGACATGGGGAATGGCGGCGAACACCAACAGGTTGGCACCCACAAAGGTGATCAACCCGGCCAGCACCACATAGCGCAGCATTGGCCCGCGCGGCACCACCAGCGCCCCCCGCGCCAAAAGCCCCGGCACCAGTGCCACCGACGCCCCGACCGAAATCACCAAGGCCCAAAGCGCAGGCGGCACATGTGCCGCCCCCGCAAGCTTGCCCAAAGGAAAGTTCAACCCGGTCATCACGCCGGTGTAGATCAACAGAAACGGGATCGCATTAGGCATAGCTGACCACCTCGTATTCCACGCCATCCGGCCCTTCGAAGTAAAACCGCCGCCCCGGTTCGTAATCGGCGTGGTTGATCGGCACATAGCCTGCGGATGTCACCCTGGCTTCGATCGCGTCAAGGTCATCCACCACGATGCCGATATGGTTGAGCGCCCCAAGATGGGTATAGCGCGTGGTCTGGCCTTCCATCCGATCCTTGGGGGCATAAAGCGCCAGATAGCTGCCATCGGTGCCGACATGCACCGTATAGCCTTTGCCGCCCAGGCCCTCGCCCTCCCAGCGGATGTGCCAGCCGAACAGATCGTGCAGAACGGCCGCGGTGGCGCGCGGGTCGTTGACGGTGATATTTGCGTGTTCCAGATAGGCCATGATTGGCTCCCTTTCAATTTATCTGGACGCAGGCTAATCCCTCAACTATGGTTCAGCTCAACCTTAAAGTTTCGTTTGTTTTCAATGGATACGAATATGGCAACACGTGGATTGGGCATCGGGGTCGTGGCCGAACGCACCGGATTGGCGGTGTCGGCGGTACGGTATTACGAAGATCAGGGGCTGGTGCATCCCGGGCGCAATGCCGGCGGCCAGCGGGCCTTTGAACGGTCCGACATTCGCCGACTGAGCTTTGTGCGCATCGCTCAGGGCCTCGGGTTTTCCATTGCCGAGATTCGCGCCGCCTTGGCCGAATTGCCAGAGGGGCGCACGCCGACGAAATCGGATTGGGAGCGGATTTCCAATGATTTTGGCCGCATTCTGGACGCGCGGATTGCCCAGATGCAGGCCCTGCGGCGCAATCTGGATGGCTGTATCGGCTGTGGCTGTCTGTCGCTGGAACGCTGCAAGCTGTATAATCCAGAGGACCGCGCAGCAAAGCTGGGACAGGGGCCAAGATTTCTGCTGGGGGACACCCCCAGCGACGCCGAATGACTTGCAGACCCGGCACGCCCCCGGCAAAATTGGCCCATGTCACGTGAATTGGTAAATCGCATTTGCGCCGCCCTGCCCGGTGCCGAAGTCTCTGACCCCTGGGGCGGTGGCCATGATGCCTGGAAGGTCGGCGGCAAGATGTTTGCCAGCATCGGCGCGGTGGGTGACGGTGTGTCGCTGAAAACGCCGGATATTGACTCTGCGGCCATGTTGATTGACCTAGGGCGCGCGATCAAAGCGCCGTATTTTCACCGGTCCTGGGTGCATGTGCCGTTCAGCATGATCGAAAACGGCGAGGTTCCCGAAGACGAGCTGCGCGACCGGCTGGAAAACTCCTATCACTTGATCCGGTCAAAATTACCGAAAAAGATACAGGCATTATTGAAATGAGCGAGCCGGTCAGCACGATCCGCAACCTTGGCCCGGCAATGGACGAGGCCTGTGCCCGGGCGGGGATTCACAGCGCCGAGGCCCTGCGGGAACTGGGGGCCGATGCGGCCTATGCCAAGCTGCTGGCCAGCGGCACGCGCCCGCATTTCATCGGCTATTACGTTCTGGTCATGGGGTTGCAGGGGCGGCCGTGGAATGATTGTCAGGGCGACGAAAAAGCCGCCCTGCGCAAAAGATTTGATGCGCTGAAATCCGCAAATCAGCCCAAGACCCACGCCGGTATCGAAAAGATCCTGAACGAAATCGGCGTGGTCGAACGGCGCTGATCGCGGAGATCAGAGTTTCATCCGCGCAAAGGCCCAGGCCGCAGCCATATGGGTGATCGCAAAACGCGGCGTGCCCAAAGCGCCGTCCAGCTCTTCTGGTGTGGCAAAGCTGACTTCCATATCTTCCAGATCACCGGAATCGGCCTCGGTCACTTTTTCACAATCCAGCGCCAGGAAATAGCTGCCGAAACATCCGCGCTGGTTGCCGTTGTCGACATATTGGCCCAGGGGAATGAATTTCCCGGCACTATATCCGGTTTCTTCGATCAATTCGCGCCGACCGGCCTCTTCCGCTTCTTCGCCTTCGTCGACGAAACCACCGGGAAAGGTAATCGAAACCCGGCGCGGCCCGTGTTTGTATTGTTCGAGAATCATGATGCGCCCGTCTTTGGTGACCGGAACCACCGAAACGAAGGGCCGCAGATGTACCTGATAGAAATCATTGATTTGCTGACCACTGGGCAATTCAACGGTTTCGCAGGCCACGCGCAAATAGGGCAGCGCCTCGAATACAAAATCCTGCTTGATGGTTTTCCATGTTGTGTCTGTCATTTTTGCCACCTCATTATACTTGATACGAAAATGCCGCCCCTTTCGGGACGGCATATAGACTTATCGGAAGGTTCCGACAGTTAGCCCACCAGTTCGAGACCGGCGAAGAAATATGCGATTTCTTCGGCTGCGGTTTCCGGAGCGTCGGACCCGTGAACCGAGTTTTCGCCAACGGATTCGGCGAATTCGGCGCGCACTGTGCCCGGTGCCGCGTCCGCAGGGTTGGTTGCGCCCATGACTTCGCGGTTTTTGGTGATGGCGTTTTCGCCTTCGAGCACCTGCACGACAACCGGCTCGGACGCCATGAATTCGCACAGTTCGTCATAGAACGGACGCTCGGCGTGCACCGAATAGAACTGACCTGCCTGCGCTTTGGTCAGGTGGATGCGTTTTTGTGCGACGATGCGCAGACCTGCGTCTTCGAATTTGGCATTGATCTTGCCGGTCAGGTTGCGGCGGGTGGCGTCGGGTTTGATGATCGACAGCGTGCGTTCGGTTGCCATTGGGGCTACTCCTATTCATGGACCGGAGGAAAGCCCCGGTCAGGCCATGTTAAATCGCGGCTGCGATAGCATGGGTTGCAGCACTTGGAAAGGGCGGGTTTGCTTCGCCAGGCCCGCCACAGGCCCGCCGCACGCCTGCCACACGCCCAGCATGGGGGCGCTGCCCCCAAACCCCCGGGATATTTCCGAACAGAAGAAGTTTGGACATCGCCCCCTTGGCGCGTTCGGGGTGTTTTCTGGTGCTGGCATGTGGGGCGCAGCTCTGTTAGAGCGCGGCCATGCTGAGAATTGATGACATTTCGTATTCGGTTGAGGGGCGCCCGTTGTTTGACGGGGCCAGGCGCAACCATTCCTGCCGGCCACAAGGTCGGGCTTGTCGGGCGCAACGGTACGGGCAAAACCACCCTGTTCCGCCTGATCCGGGGGGAATTGACCCTGGATGGTGGCACGATCTCCTTGCCGCAGCGCGCGCGCATTGGCGGGGTCGCCCAAGAGGTGCCCGCCAACGAGGTGTCACTGTTGAATACGGTGCTGGCGGCGGACACTGAACGTGCCGCATTGATGGCCGAGGCAGAGACCGCGACAGATCCCGGTCGCATCGCCGAGGTGCAAACCCGCCTGGCAGATATTGACGCCTGGTCGGCAGAGGCGCGGGCGGCTTCGATCCTGAAGGGGTTGGGGTTTGACCATGCCGAGCAACAGATGCCCTGTAGCGATTTTTCCGGTGGTTGGCGGATGCGGGTTGCGCTGGCGGGGGTGTTGTTTGCCCAGCCGGATTTGTTGTTGCTCGACGAACCGACCAACTATCTCGACCTTGAGGGCGCGCTGTGGCTGGAAAGCTATCTGGCGAAATATCCCCATACGGTGATCATCATCAGCCACGACCGTGGGCTTTTGAACCGGGCGGTGGGCGCGATCCTGCATCTGGAAGAGCGCAAATTGACCTTTTATCAGGGCCCCTATGATCAATTTGCCCGCCAGCGCGCCGAACAACGCGCCGTGCAGGCGGCGATGGCGCGCAAGCAACAGGCGCGCAAGGATCACATGCAGAGCTTTGTTGATCGGTTCCGCGCCAAAGCCTCGAAGGCGAAACAGGCACAGGCCCGGCTGAAGATGATCGAAAAGATGGACATGATCGCCGCGCCGGAGGAAATTGCGCGTCGGGTGTTTTCCTTTCCTCAGCCCGAGGAACTGTCGCCGCCCATCATCGCAATTGAAAACGGGACAACCGGATACGGCGAGACGGAAATCCTGCGCAAGCTTGACCTGCGGATCGACCATGACGACCGCATTGCCCTGTTGGGCAAGAACGGTCAGGGCAAATCCACCCTGTCCAAGCTGTTGTCGGATCGTTTGCCGCTGATGTCGGGCAAGATGACCCGGTCCAACAAGCTGCGGATCGGCTATTTTGCCCAGCACCAGGTGGATGAATTGTTCATCGACGAAACGCCCTTGCAGCATTTGCAAAGCGCGCGCCCCGGTGTGTTGCCGCCGAAACTTCGGGCGCAGTTGGCGGGTTTCGGGCTTGGCGCCGATCAGGCCGAAACCGAGGTCGGCCGCCTGTCGGGTGGCCAGAAAGCCCGGCTTTCGTTGCTTTTGGCGACGCTGGATGCGCCGCATTTGTTGATCCTCGATGAACCGACCAACCACCTGGACATCGAAAGCCGCGAGGCGCTGGTCGAGGCCTTGACCGCCTATAGCGGCGCGGTCATCCTTGTCAGCCATGACATGCATTTGCTGAACATGGTGGCGGATCGCTTGTGGCTTGTGTCTGATGGATCGGTGAAACCGTTTGAGGACGACCTCGAAGCCTATCGCAAGGTGTTGTTGTCGGTGGACAAACCGGCGCGCACGCCCAAGGCGGAGAAAGCCGAAAAAGCCAAATCCGAAAAGCCCAAACGCGCGCCGCGTGATCACATCCTGGCGCTGCGCGCCGAGGTGCGCAAATGCGAAGAGCGGGTGGAAAAGATCACATCCATGCATGAAATCCTGTCCAAGAAGCTGGCCGATCCATTGATCTATGAGGCGGGGCGCGCCAGCGAATTGGAACAATGGAACCGCAAATTTGCCGAGGTCGAAAAGGGCATGGCGCGGGCGGAAAAGCTTTGGATGGCGGCGTTGGAAAAACTTGAGGCGGCCGAGGCCTGAAACTTGGCCTGACGCTTGGTCGCGGGCTTGGCCTGAGGTTTAGCCTGGCGCGTGAATTGACGCTTGGATTTTTGACAAATGGCTGGGCTGCCCCTTGCCAAGTCTGCTTTGGCATGGTGCTTGTGATCTATGGATAGTGCATTTCTCTATCTCTGCTTTTGTCACGCTGTTTGTGGTGGTCGACCCGATTGGGCTGACGCCATTGTTTGTCGCCATGACCCAAGGCATGTCCCCCAGCCTGCGGCGTGCGATCGGGATACGCGCCTGTTTGGTGGCTGTGGTCCTGTTGGCGTTGTTTGGCGCAATGGGCGAGGCGGTGTTGGGATTTATCGGGATTTCCATGCCGGCGTTCCGCGTGGCGGGCGGCATTTTGCTGTTTATCACCGCGCTCGACATGTTGTTCGAGCGCCGGACCAAACGCCGTCAGGATCAGGCGGACAACGACGATGATCATGATGATCCTTCGGTGTTTCCGCTGGCCATTCCGCTGTTGGCGGGGCCGGGTTCGATTGCCTCGATCATCCTGTTGACCGGGGAAAAACCGGGGATCGAAGGTTATTTTCTGGTGATGGGCGTGTTGCTGGCGGTGATTGCCATTGCGCTTTTGCTGTTCATGGCGGCCGGGTTTCTGGAGCGGCTTCTGGGAAAGATCGGCATTGTGGTTGTGACCCGGTTGCTTGGCATGTTGCTGGCGGCGCTGGCGGTGCAATTCGTGCTGGATGGGTTGCGCGCCTTTGGCTTTGCGGCGGCGTTGACCTCGTAAACCGGCCGCCCTGCCCCTATCTTGGCATCAGGAGAGCGCGAAATGAATGCCATGGACACCGGAAACCTGATCTACCTTGTTGTGCTGTTGGGCGCAGTGGTGTTCTGGTTCGCCATCTCCAACCGAAATTCCCTCGGCAAGATGTTGCAACATGCGATGGTGTGGGGGCTGATTTTCATCGGCGCGATTGCGGCTGTGGGGCTTTGGGGGGATATTCGCCAGACCGTGATGCCGCAGCAATCGGTGTTTGCCGATCAGGCCCGGATTGAAGTGCCGCGCAGCCCCGATGGCCATTATTACCTGACGCTGGAGGTCAACGGCACGCCGACCCGGTTTGTTGTCGACACTGGCGCGACGTCGATTGTGTTGCTGGAACGTGATGCCGCCGCCGCCGGGATTGATCCGGCGACGCTGAACTTTGCCAGCACGGCGATGACCGCAAATGGCACCGTGCGCACCGCGCGTGTGGTGCTGGACGCGATTGGCCTGCCGGGAATGGAAGATCGCGGCGTGACCGCCTTTGTCAATCAGGGCGAGATGGCCGAGAGCCTGTTGGGCATGTCTTATCTGCAACGGTTTGAGCGGCTGGAAATATCAGGCGGGCAGCTTATCCTGGAGCGATAATCGCCGAGGGTCCGCTTTTGCCCGCCCCGTGGCGTGCCGCGCACCGTTGAACGGCACAACGTGATACTTTGATTTTCCAGATCCTGCGCCATACTCCCCCGACACATCTCAAGGAGGGGTTCCCATGCAACTTGGCGCATTTTCCGTCAGCCTCGCGGTCAAGGATCTGGCTGCATCCAAGACGTTTTACGAAACGCTCGGGTTTTCCGACATGGCCGGGACGATGGATCACGGCTATCTGATCATGAAAAACGGCGACACGCTGATCGGCCTGTTTCAGGGCATGTTCGACCGGAATATCCTGACCTTCAATCCCGGTTGGGACCAAAATGCCCAGCCGGTAGAGGGGTTTACCGATGTGCGCCAGATTCAGGCGCGGCTAAGGGCCGACGGCATGACATTTGAGCAGGAGGCCGACCCAGAAGGCACCGGTCCCGCCAGTTTTGTCGTCATCGACCCGGATGGCAACCCGGTGTTGGTGGATCAACACGTCTGACAGTCTGGCGCGAAGCTGTCGACCACGATCCAAGCGGTGGTTCACCAGCCAGTCGTCATGTTGTGGGCGTTGACCGTTGCGAGCCAGTCTTGCCGGTTTTCCGTTTTGCCGCTGGGGGGTTCCTGACGGTCTGTGCTGGGCCATGCGGATTTCATCTGATATGATGACTATATCAGAATAGAAAGCGACCCAGACCATGGCACATCCCGACATCCAGACCCGTCTTTATGGCACCCAAGACCCCGCCGATGACCTGCGCCAGATTGCGGTTGGGCCGTTGTCGTTTCTGTATTCCGGCGATGGTTTGCGGCGGATTTCATGGCAGGGCACGGAATTGGTCCGGGCCATCGCCTGGCCGATCCGGGACGCGAATTGGGGCACCTATCCGCCAGAGGTTCTGTCCGAAAGCCTTCAGGAAACGCCGGATGCGGTCACTTGTGCGGTGAGTTTTGCGGTGGCGGGCGGTGGGCTGCGCTGTGATGTGACGGTGGTTGCCGGGGCCAATGGCGAGATGCGGGCCGATATGGTGATGACGCCGACCGGCGCGGGGTTTGCCACCAATCGCGCCGGTTTCACCGTGCTGCACCCGATCCGCGGCGTCGCTGGCGCGCCCCTGACCGTGACCCATTCCGACGGGCGCCGCGACAATGTCACCTTCCCCGACCTGATTTCACCGGGCCAGCCGGTGTTTGACATTGCGGGTCTGGCCTATGGCATCGACGGGGCGGCCGTCGACATCCGATTTGAGGGCGAGATGTTCGAAATGGAGGACCAGCGCAATTGGTCCGATGCCTCGTACAAGACATATTGTGTGCCGCTGGTGCATCCGTTCACCTATGAGATCACCGAACCGGTGACCCAGACGATCCATGTGACAATGACGGGCGAAGCGGCCAAAGACCGTGCCACCGCTGCGTCGGGGCAGCTGGTGATTGGGGCAAGTCCCGCCCGCGCCCCCGATCTTGGGCTGGCAATCGAGCCGGGGTGGCTTGGAGACGGAACCGCGCGTGAGGCGATCCTACAGGCCGGGGCAGCACATCTGCTGGTGCGCATACCTTTGGATCCGCCCGCCGGCTATCTTGCCGAATGTGCCGCGCTGGCGCGGGATCTGGGGGCTGCGGTGGATGTGGAAATCATTCTGGCCGATGCCGCCGATCCGGAAACCGCCCTGCGCGAAATCGCGCAAGCCATGGCCAAGGCCGGGTTGACGCCAAAACGGGCGCTGGCCCTGCGCGCGGGATATCTGGCCAGCCATCAGCCCTGCGGCCCCTGGCCCAAAGGCCCCACCCCCGACGATGCAATACGCGCGGCGCGATCCGCCCTGGCCACCCCCCCGGATGGTCCGGAGATTGGCGGCGGCATGATGACAAATTTCACCGAATTCAACCGCTGCCGCCCCGACACCAGCCTGTGCGATTATGTCACCCACGCAAATACCGCAATCGTGCATGCCGGTGACGACATGTCGGTGCTGGAAACGCTGGAAACCCTGCCACAGATTTTCGCCAGCGCAGCGGCACTTTCGGCGGGGTTGCCTTACCGGCTGGGGCTGGTGTCCATTGGCATGCGCACCAACCCCTATGGTGCGGCGGTGGCCGAAAACCCCGATCAAATTCGCCGCACCATGGCCCGGATTGATCCACGCCAGCGCGGTTTGTTCGCGGCGGCCTGGGCCGTCGGTGTTCTGGCCGCAACCGAAAACAGCAAGGTCGACGCCCTGTGTCTGGCGGCGCCCACCGGGCCCTTCGGCATCGATTACACCGCCCAAGACCATCCGCAGGTCGGTTATGACGCCACGACGGCGGTCTATCCGCTGTTCCATGTGATACGCATGGCGCACAGCATGGCGGGCGCGACACGGTTGACCATGACCGGGCTGCCCGCGCCACTGGTGGCCTATGGTGTGCGTGACGCTGCGGCGGACCGGATGATGATTGCCAACCCATCGGCCAAGGGGCAAACCCTGACATTGTCGGCACCGGCCCGGATCAGGCAGTTGGATGCCAATAGTTTTGACCAGGCGATCCGCGATCCGCTCTGGCTGGACACTGCGCCAACGACCGAGACGGCAGAGATTGATCTGCCGCCTTTCGCGCTGGCCTTTGTCCACTCAGGCCACTGACATCAAATGGTTTCAGGCGGGATCGCTGAATTCCGCCACATCCACCACCCGGCCCTTGGCGGCGGACAAATAGGCCGCTTCGACAAGGGTAAAGGTCTTGAGGTTGTCGGCCCCGGATGTTTCCGGCTCTGCCCCAGAGGCGAGGCAATCGACAAAATGCTGTTGGATGATCGCGACGCTTTCCTGAATGTTGTGCCAGGGCCGTTCAGCCCAATCCAACAGCGGCGGCGCGACATCCTGCACCTCTTCTTCCGCACCAATTTGCAGCGTCAATTTATAGCCTGCATCCAACCGCAAGGTGCCCCTGTCCCCGTCGATTTCCAACAAGGTTTCAGGAAAGGTTTCGGGCCTGCGCCGCGTGGCATAAGAGCAATCCACAACGCTGGTCATGCCGCTTTCATGTGTCAGCAACATGGTTGCCACGTCTTCGCCTTTGATCTTTGGGTTGATGCGGGTGGTGGTCGCGGCCAGCCGGGTGACATCGCCCATCAACGCCCGCGCCACATCCAGAATATGAATGCCCAGGTCCTCGATGATGAAACGGTCGCCCTCTGCCAGATAGGGCTGGCCCGAAAACACGTCATAACCCGAGCGGAACGAAGCCCGACAGAAAAACGGCGTGCCGATCCGACCGGCGCGCAGGGCATCAATCACCGCGCGAATTGCCGACTGCCAGCGGAAATTCTCGTGCACCATCAGTGTTTTGCCCGCCGCTTCTGCGGCCTGTACCATGGCGCGGGCATCGGTGATGTTTTCGGCAAAAGGTTTCTGACAGATCACATGGACATCCTGCGCCAGCGCCAGTTCAACCAAAGAGCGATGCGACGGCGCGGTTGTGATCACATCGACAAAGTCGAGCCTCTGTTCGGCCAGCATGGTTGCCATATCGGTATAAAGCGCGTCGATGCCAAAAGCCCCGCCAGTGGATGTGAGCCGGGTCTTGTCGAGGTCGCAAATCGCAACAATTTCGGCGCCGTTGACCATCTTCCACGCGTTCAGGTGGTTGCCTGCGAAAAACCCTGTCCCAATCACTCCGCCGCGTAACGTCATATGTCTGTCTCTCCCATTGGATCTGTATTGCCGCTGATCGCGGGGCAATACCGCAATGCCGCAAACTGGTATGATAACTATATGATCGCTATGCTGGCGGTGCAAGTCGCGAATGCCACAGGTTGCCCCGCCTTTGCCCGACCGCCGCGTCCGGGTGTTGCGGTGGCAGACGTCGGATGACAAAGTGGTGGCGGAACAAGCCTGTACAGTAGGAATGGTATTTTGAAGACGACAGTGAAATTGAGCGCGGTGGTGATCGCGGCATTCGGCCTTGCTGCCTGTGAACCGGTTGATGGCAGCACCTCTGCCATGCCCAACACCACCACAGCCCCGGAGTCGGTTCAGGCCATTGCCGCCCCTTATCAGGATCTGACTGCGGTACGCTGGAACCCTGACGATGGCTGCTATTGGTATCGTCACGTGGGTCCGGTCGAAACCACGATGCTGCCGCTGCGCACCGTCAACGGCAATCCGATCTGCACAAAACCCGCCGCCTGACCCCGCCGCCGGGGTCCAGATCAGGATCGGATTCGGTTCGGTTTCGGAATAATAAATACGCCACGGACCCCCGCCAGCCACCGCTGGCCGGGGTCCGTTTGCATTGGATCAGATGCTGATCGGGCCCTGCCCGCCGGTCGGGTAAAGATAGGCGGTAACGCCGGTTTCCACCTGATCGTAAAGCGCGTTGATATGCGGCATCACCATGCGCACACAGCCAGAGCTTGCCCGCGTGCCAATCGACCGGGGCGCCGGCGTGCCGTAAATCCGCAAATAGGTGTCGCGATTGCCGACATAAAGATAGAGCGCACGCGACCCAAGCGCGTTTTCCGGGCCGGGAGGCATGCCATCGGCCCAGCGGGCGTATTTGCCCGGCTCGCGCTCGATCATCGCCGGGGTTGGCGTCCAGCGCGGCCATTTCGCCTTGCGCTTGATGGTATAGGTGCCCGGCTCGTACAGCCCGTCACGGCCAATGGCGACGCCATAGCGCATCGCGGTGCCGTCGTCCTGAATATGATACAGATACCGCGCCACCGCATCGACGTGGATATCACCGGGCGTCAGCCCCGCATTTGCCTGAACCCGGACCGGCAACAACCGCGGGTGCAGCCCCCAGGGGTTGGTCGACGTCAAATCGAAATCTGCGGGTGTCACACGGGCATCCCAACTGTCCCAGGTGCCGCCCGATGCGGCCTGTGCCAAAAGAGGATTGGCAAGCGCCGGCGTGCACAGCGCGGCAGCGGTTCCGATAAAGTGTCGTCGTGTCAGCATTTTACTCTTCCAAACTTGCGGGTGCAATTCGCAGAATGACCGCAATCCGCCCGTAAACAAAGGGATTCCCCAGAATTCGCCATCGCAGAACGTGATGACCCACCATGTTGTGGCCCAGTGTTGCGCGCCAGTGCAACACGGCGCAACAATTGACACATGCGCTGTCGCGTTTTTGTGACTGTAAACCTGTAGGGAATGGTGGGTGATGAGAGGCTCGAACTCCCGACATCTTCGGTGTAAACGAAGCGCTCTACCAACTGAGCTAATCACCCGCTGGCCGTGCTTTTAGTCCGGCATTCGCGGGGCTTCAAGGCTCAAAATGGGGTGATTTCCGATAGATTTGCAAATTTCTGAAAAAAATTCTTGACCTAAAGTATACTTGAGGTCGCAATTTCATCCGCGTCACGAAAATCAACCCAAGGAGACGCGACATGACACAGCTGACAGAGACCACATCAACACAGCCCCGCACCATCCTGGCATCCACGGGGCGCGTTCTGTTGCGCGCCTTGATCAGATCGCTGCGCGCCCGGCAGACCCGCAAGGGGTTAGAGGCCTATCGCGGCAATCCGCATCTGGCCCGCGATATCGGCGTTCCAGCGGCACCAAGCCAGATTACAGCAAAGCTGCCCGCATCGACAAAGCCACTTTGGTAGGCCCTTTATCCAGCGGCGGGCATTGGGGCACGGGCGCACCCACCCTGCCCCAATGCCCGCCGCTGCACCACGGGCCGATGCACATATTTGCCTTACCCAGTCCTGAACAGCGACCGGAGCAGAAAAAAGCGCATTCGAAATACGGTGAAGATTTTGTTGTTTGAACGAACAACTGCCGCCCTCAGTCGAGACGGTGCCAATCAGCGATATTCCAAAGCATGCCAGCATAGGAATTCGCGACAACACCGCCCAGTGTGACAGAACGCGCCGCGACTTCGGCCCGTTGCACAAGCGGGATGGAAACATGACCGCCAGCGCTGACCATATTGTCCAGGCGCTTGATAATCTCTTGGCGCTCGGAAAGCCCCCCAGTACGCCCGAGTTCTTTCAGCAATTTGTCAAATTCCGGGTCGCAATATCGCGTGATATTGTCCCCAAACCAGCCGTTGTCAGGCCGCGGCTCCGAACCACAACGGAAATTGTTCAGATAGTCTTCCGGGTCCGCGCCAGCAAAGACGTTAGAATACATCTGCACGTCGGCATAAAACCTTAGATATGTATCTTCCGAATTGGAACCGCCGCCAAAGAACACCGTTGGCGCAATATTGCGTAGTTCGGTTTCGACGCCGATCTGGCGCCACCATTCCCTTATCAAGGCCTGGAAATCCTGGCGAACAGCATTGGTTGAGGTCTGAAACAGAATCGACAGGCGAACACCGTTCCTGGTCCGCACACCATCACTCCCCCGTATCCAGCCAGCCGCATCGAGTAGTCGGTTCGCACCATCGATGTCCTGAACCAGACAGTCAGTGGTGCCAGAGGCATAGACCTTCGGCGCGGGAATGAGATCGCAGGTGCTGCGACCCGAAACACCATAGCCGATTTCGGTCAGCAACTCGCGGTCGATCGCCATGGAAAGCGCCCTGCGAACGTCCCTTTGTGTCAGGGCGGGATGCGGAGCGTCGCGTGTTGAGCGTATATCAGGCGCGAGTTTCGGCGACGGATCGGTCAGGTTAAGCATCAACCGTTCCACCAGCGCACGAAACGCCACAACAGGCACGCCGCGCCCGCCTTCGGCCATCTGGTCCAGAACGTCCGGCGCAAGCTGCAGGTTCCAGGCGAAATCACTCTTGCCGGTCTCGAACACCGCAGTGGCAGCGCTTTGCGCATCACCGCCACCAACCAAGCTGATTGTCTCGAACGCCGGTTTTCGGGCCTCGCGGTAGTTGCGGTTTGCTTCAAACTCGATCCGGCGGGATGAGTAGTCCCGCACTACAAAAGGCCCTGTGCCGCGGGGGCGGAAATTCTGTGTGCACGACGGGGCCTTCGCCCCTTTACACGGCGCAAACTGAGATTTTTGAAGCACCGGCGAATTGGTACCGACAAAGGCGCGATAGGGATAGGCCGTCGGCTGCAAGAACCGAAAGCGCACGGACATTCGGTCGATCAACTCAACACTTTCAATTCCGCTGAACTGGTTGGATTGCGCACATCCGGTCCGGGCATCCATGCAATATGCGGCGGTAAAGGCCACGTCGTCGGCCGTGAGCGCCGTGCCGTCAGACCAGGTCACTCCATCCCGCAAACGCCAGGTTATCGTTCGTAAATCTTCCGAGACCCCGCCATTTTCAAGCGTCGGAACTCTGTTCGCGAGGACCGGCAGGATATTGCCCTCAGGATCGAAGGAGGCCAGCGGCTCGAGCACAAGCGACGCGGCCTCTATATCCTTCGTCGAGCCAGAGAGATAAGGGTTGAGTATCGACGGCGCTTGCCAATAGGTGAGTGTTGCGGCCCCATCGGCACCGCGCCTTTGTGCCGTCGCGGGCGGCGATGGGCGGACCTTTTCGGGGTCTGGCTTCGGTGCGGGGGTTGGCGGGTCTGGCTCTGGCTCTGGCTCTGGCCGGGTCAATGCCACCAACCGTTTCTTGGCAATCCCCGCGGCAGGCGTGTCTGGGAAACCGGCGACGATACGTTCCAGCGCAAGAATTTGCAGATCATCGGGCAGTCCAAACCCAAGGATAAGAAGCTTGTCTGCTTCTGCCGCCCGATCGGCGCTGCTGTTTGCCCCCGACACCCCGCATTGTCCGGCGATGCAGGTGAACCCTAACGCGGCATCATAATACGCAGGCTCTTGCAGATGCCCCCCAGCCCCGCGCGCCAGACGCGCAGTATCGACCTGCGCACGCGACACGGCTTCTTCCAAGTGCAGACGTTGTTCGAGATATGGCAAAAAGCTACGGGTGAACACCGAAAGCTTTTGTTCCGGTGGATCGTCGGGTAGACGATCCAAGGCCTCCTGCCCCTCTCCGGCGGAATAAACGATAAAACTGCCGGTGCGCGGCGACAACGGTGCAAGCCCGCGCGTCATGCAGGCCGAACGCCGCCCTTCGGGCGGCTTGAACGGATTGTTGCGGCAAGCGTCGATGATCGCCACGGTCAGCCCAGTATTGCGCATCTCGATTTCGTCCAGGATGCCGTTCACCCCGTTTTTCAACGCAACGGTTTCGCGTTTCAGCTTGCGATCACTGCCTTGTGATGGCGCATCGGTCGGCACGAGGTAATTCACCTGCCCGTCCGACCAGCCATGACCAGAAAAGACGACGATCACATCGTCGCCCGGTTCCAATCCGGCCAGAAAAGTATCGAAGGAGTTGAGCATGCCGTCGAGGTCACTGTCTTTCAACCGTGAAATTTGGTAACCAAACTCCCGAAACAGCGCGGCATATGCATCGGCATCTGAATGGGTGTTCCGCAGATCGGCCAAGGCCAGATACTCGGCGTTGGAGACCACCAGCGCATGTTTTTCGGCGGCAGCGGGCACCGCAAAAACAAGCGTCAGAAGGCAGGCTGCGGCCAATCTCATACGAAAATCAGTCCGGCTTCCTTGCCGAACTATCCCAAATTACTTTCTCTATAGGTCGATAGTGCAGCCGCATGGCCCGCATTGCAACACTTTAGAAATCAACCTGTGCTTCATCGAGAACGGCGCATATCAAAACAGAAAAAGAGGGGTATGGTGGGTGATAAGAGATTTGAACTCCTGACATCTTCGATGTGAACGAAGCGCTCTACCACTGAGCTAATCACCCGGTAGCGCGTCTATTAGCCTTCCTTGAAATGACGTGCAAGGGGGGTGTAAAAAATTCCGCACCGGACGTGCATCACCGGATTTTCCATGTCGGTGCTTGCGCAGAAACCGGCGCAGGAACCGGCGGAATTGCCACAGTTCCCATATTAGCACTGGCCATTTCGCGCCACGGACGCTAGGTGGCGCGCAACTCCTAATACAAGGTATCTCCGATGGACCTTCGCAATATCGCGATCATCGCGCACGTTGACCATGGCAAAACCACGCTGGTGGACGAGCTTCTGAAACAATCCGGTGCGTTCCGTGCCAATCAGGCCGTCGACGAACGCGCCATGGACAGCAACGACCTGGAACGCGAACGCGGCATCACGATCTTTGCCAAACCGACCTCGGTCGAATGGAAGGGACACCGCGTCAATATCGTGGACACCCCCGGCCACGCCGATTTCGGTGGCGAGGTCGAGCGCATCCTGTCGATGGTCGACGGTGTTGTTCTGCTGGTCGACGCCGCCGAAGGCCCGATGCCGCAAACCAAATTCGTGACCTCCAAGGCGCTGGCGCTGGGCCTGCGTCCGATTGTGGTTCTGAACAAGGTCGACAAACCCGACGCCGAGCCTGATCGCGCGCTGGATGAATGTTTTGATCTCTTTGCCTCGCTTGATGCAAATGACGATCAGCTCGACTTCCCGCATATGTATGCCTCGGGCCGCAATGGCTGGGCCGATCACGAGCTGGACGGCCCGCGCAAGGATCTGACCGCCTTGTTCGATCTGATCATCAATCACGTCCCTGCCCCAAAGCAGGTCAAGCGCCAGGACGAAGATTTCCGCATGCTGGCCACCACATTGGGGTCCGACCCGTTTGTCGGTCGCCTGCTGACCGGTCGGGTGGAAACCGGCAAGCTGAAGGTCGGCGCAACCGTGCAGGCCCTGTCGCGCGTCGGTCAAAAGATCGAACAGTTCCGCGTGACACGCATTCAGGCCTTCCGGGGTCTGGCGCAACAGGACATCGAAGAGGCCCAGGCAGGCGACATTGTTTCCATCGCCGGCATGTCCAAGGCCACCGTGGCCGACACCATCTGTGCGCTGGCCGTGGACGAACCGCTGGACGCCCAGCCGATTGACCCGCCCACCATCACCGTGACCTTTGGCATCAACGACAGCCCATTGGCCGGTCGCGAAGGCAAAAAGGTCCAAAGCCGCGTCATCCGCGAGCGTTTGATGAAAGAAGCCGAAAGCAACGTCGCGATCAAAATCGCCGACACCCCCGGTGGTGATGCCTTTGAGGTGTCGGGCCGTGGCGAATTGCAGATGGGCGTTTTGATCGAGAACATGCGCCGCGAAGGTTTCGAGCTTTCGATCTCGCGTCCGCAGGTGATCATGAAAGAAGTCGACGGCGTGCGCATGGAACCGGTCGAGGCCGCCACCATCGACGTCGATGACGAATATTCCGGCGCGGTGATCGAAAAGCTGACCGGTGCACGCAAGGGCGAATTGGTCGAAATGCGCCCCGCCGGTGCGGGCAAGACCCGCATTATCGCCCATGTGCCGTCGCGCGGGCTGATCGGCTATCACGGCGAATTCCTGACCGACACGCGCGGCACCGGCGTTCTGAACCGGGTGTTCCACGGCTGGACCCCGCACAAGGGGTCGATCCCGGGCCGTCGTGCCGGTGTTCTGATCTCGATGGAGAATGGCGAAGCGGTGGCATTCGCCCTGTGGAACCTGGAAGATCGCGGCAAGATGTTCATTGGCGCCCAGGCCAAGGTCTATACCGGCATGATCATCGGCGAACATTCGCGCGAAAACGATCTTGAGGTGAACCCGCTGAAAGGCAAGAAGCTGACCAACGTCCGGGCCTCTGGCACCGACGAAGCGGTCCGGCTGACCACGCCCGTGACGCTGTCGCTGGAAGAGGCGATTGCCTATATCAACGACGACGAGCTGGTCGAAGTGACACCGGAATCGGTGCGCCTGCGCAAACGCTATCTCGACCCGCATGAGCGCAAGCGGATGGCAAAAACCGCCTGATCGCGGAACATGGATTAACGAAAAAGGCCGGGCAAATTGCCCGGCCTTTTGCTTTTCAACGGTTGGGAAGATGTGTCACCCACCCTGAAGATCAGATACCTTGCCGATCAGGCACCTTCGACGATGATCAGATCGCGTTCCGACGCGCCCTTGGCGTGGCTCAGCGCCTCTTGATAGGCATCGGAATGGTAACAATCATGCGCCGCCTGAAGGCTGGGGAACTGCGCCAGCACATGGCGTGCGCGATCTGTCCCTTCCAGCGTTTCATAGGCGCCACCACGGGCCAGAAATTCGCCGCCATGGGCCGCAATCGCCGGTCCCGCCAGTTTCGCATAACGGCCATAGGCCGCTTCATCCGTCACATGCACATGGGCGATCCAATATGCGCTCATCTCTCAGCCTCCCAATACGGCCTTGGCCGCTTCTATTGCCTTGTCCGCACCGGCCGCATCCGATCCGCCACCCTGGGCCATGTCAGGGCGACCACCGCCGCCCTTGCCGCCGAGTTCGGCCACCGCCGCGCGCACCAGATCGACCGCCGATACCTTGTCGGTCAGATCCTTGGTCACACCTGCCGCCACGGCGACCTTGCCGCCGGTGTCCGCAATCAAAAGGATCGCGGCAGAGCCCAGTTTTTCCTTCTGCGCATCAATCAACGGCGGAAGATCCTTACCCGTCACACCGTTCAGCACCTGCGCAACAAAGGGCACGCCATTGATCTCTTCCGCATCGGCCCCCGGCCCCGCAGATCCACCCGACATCGCCAGTTCACGGCGCAGCTGTGCCACTTCGGATTGCAGCGATTTGCGTTCTTCCAACAGACTGCGCAGCCGTTCCGGGACATCCGCCGCCTGCGCCTTCAGCTCCAATGCGGCCTCGGCCAGCAATTGGTCCTGACGGCGCAGAAAATCCATCGCCGCCTTGCCGGTCAGCGCCTCGATCCGGCGCACACCCGCGCTGGAGGCGCTGTCGCCCAGCATCACGAATGCACCGATGTCGCCGGTCTGGCGCACATGGGTGCCACCGCAAAGTTCCAGCGAATAGGTTTCGCCATTGCTGCCTTTGCCGGACCCGGGTTTGCGCCCCATCGACACAACCCGCACTTCGTCGCCGTATTTCTCGCCAAAGAGCGCCTGTGCGCCAATCGCACGGGCATCATCCGGCGTCATGATCCGGGTGTCCACCGCGCCGTTCTGGCGGATATAGGCGTTCACATCCTGTTCGACCGCCTGCAATTCACTTTGGCTCAACGCCTTGGCGTGGCTGAAATCAAAGCGCAAACGATCCTCGGCATTCAACGACCCCCGCTGCGCCACATGATCGCCAAGCGTTTCGCGCAGCGCCTCGTGCAACAGGTGGGTGGCCGAATGGTTGGCGCGAATCGTGCTGCGCCGCGCGTGATCGACCCGCAGTTCCAGCGCATCGCCAACCTTCAACGCGACTTTCTCAGGCGTGACGCGGTGGGCAAACAACCCGCCCGCCATCTTGCGCGTGTCAGCGACAACCCCATTGCCGTCGGGTTTCAGATAGCTGCCGCTGTCGCCAACCTGGCCACCGGATTCGGCATAAAACGGCGTCTGGTTGACCACCATCCAGCCCTCTTGTCCGGGTGCAAGCGTTTCGACCGACACGCCATCGCACACCAGCCCAACCACCTGCCCCTCGGCAACCTCGGTATCATAGCCGAGAAAATCCGTCGGGCTGTTGGCCTCTGCCAGATCGAACCAAACCTCGGCATCTGCGGTTTCGCCAGAACCCGACCACGCGGCGCGGGCCTTGGCCTTTTGCGCGGCCATGGCGGTGTCAAAGCCGTCTGTGTCGACCGCACGGTCCTTTTCGCGCAGCGCATCCTGGGTCAGATCAAGCGGGAACCCATAGGTGTCGTATAGTTTGAACGCCGTCTCGCCCGGCAGGGGCGCGTCATCCGGCAGGGCCGCCAACTCGTCATCCAGAAGCTTCAGGCCACGATCAAGCGTCGCCTTGAACCGGGTTTCTTCCAGCTTCAATGTCTCTTCGATCAGCGCCTGCGCCTGACCCAATTCGGGATAGGCCGCACCCATCTGGCGCACCAATGCAGGCACCAAGCGATACATCGTCGGATCTTTGGCCCCCAGCAGATGCGCGTGCCGCATCGCCCGACGCATGATCCGGCGCAGCACATATCCCCGCCCCTCGTTCGACGGCATCACACCATCGGCCAACAAAAACGATGTCGAGCGCAAATGATCCGCAATCACCCGGTGATGCACATTGCCCGGCCCATCGGGATCGGTCGAGGTCACATCGGCGCTGGCCTCGATCAGGTTGCGCATCAGGTCGGTGTCATAATTGTCGTGTTTGCCCTGCAACAGCGCGCCGATCCGCTCCAGCCCCATGCCGGTGTCGATCGACTGCATCTTCAGGGGCGTCATCGAGCCGTCTTCGAATTGCTCGTTCTGCATGAAGACCACGTTCCAGATTTCGATGAAACGGTCACCATCCTCTTCCGCGCTGCCCGGAGGGCCGCCCCAAATGTGGTCGCCGTGATCATAGAAAATTTCGGTACAGGGGCCACAGGGACCGGTCGGCCCCATCTGCCAGAAATTGTCCGAAGTGGCGATGCGGATGATCCGATCCTCTGGCACGCCAACCTTCTTCCAGATTTCGAAAGCTTCGTCATCCGTATGATACACTGTGGCCAGCAACCGCTTGGGATCAATGCCAAATTCGCGTGTGATCAGCTCCCACGCAAAGGGGATCGCATCCTCTTTGAAGTAATCCCCAAAGCTGAAATTGCCCAACATTTCAAAGAATGTGTGGTGGCGCGCGGTATAGCCCACATTGTCGAGGTCATTGTGTTTCCCGCAGGCGCGCACGCATTTCTGACTTGTTGTGGCGCGCTGATAATCGCGGGTTTCAACCCCGGTAAACAGGTTCTTGAACTGCACCATGCCGGAATTGACGAACATCAACGTCGGATCGTTGCGCGGCACCAGCGGGCTGGATGGCACGATCTCATGGCCGTTCTTGGCAAAGTAATCAAGGAATGTGGAGCGGATGTCGTTCAGCGTGGCCATGGCGTCGGTATCTTCTTGTATCGGGCGGGTTTTCCCGCGGTCCGAGAAGATGTACCGAACCGCCCCGGTCCTGTCCATGGGGCGATTGCCATTCTGTCAGCGCCCAGTGGCAAAGCCCTAGGGCTGCGGCATCTGACACCTGGGTCGGCGTTCGGGATTGGCGCGGCCCGGCGCAGGCCATCGCGCCGGGTTTCATGTATCGGCAATTTGGGCCGCAGCCCGCAGCGCCTTAGGCCTCGACGATATCGTCGTCGCTTTTTTCTTCCGGCGGCATGTCAAAATCCAACCCATGCGCCGCACGGATCTTGTCTTCGACTTCCAGGGCCATGCGTTTGTTTTCCCGCAGGAAAGTCTTGGCATTTTCACGCCCCTGGCCGATCCGTTCATCGCCATAGCTGTACCAGGCACCGGATTTATCAACCACCCCGGCCTTGACCCCAAGATCCAGCAATTCGCCCATCTTGGAAATGCCTTCGCCATACATGATATCGAATTCAACCTGTTTGAACGGCGGAGCAACCTTGTTTTTCACGACCTTGACGCGTGTGGCATTGCCGACGACCTCGTCACGATCCTTGATCGCGCCAATCCGACGAATGTCCAGACGGACCGAAGAATAGAATTTCAAAGCATTGCCACCGGTGGTGGTTTCCGGGCTGCCAAACATCACGCCGATTTTCATCCGGATCTGGTTGATGAAGACAACCATGCATTTGGATCGGTTGATCGAGCCGGTCAATTTGCGCATTGCTTGGCTCATCAGGCGGGCATGCACGCCAACCGAACTGTCGCCCATGTCGCCTTCCAACTCGGATTTCGGGGTCAAGGCCGCAACGGAATCGACAACAACCATGCTGACCGCGCCAGAACGCACCAGCGTGTCGACAATTTCCAGCGCCTGTTCGCCAGTGTCCGGCTGCGAGATCAGAAGTTCGTCAAGATCGACCCCAAGCTTGCGGGCATATTGTGGGTCCAACGCATGTTCGGCATCCACAAAGGCACAGACCCCACCCTTTTTCTGTTCTTCCGCGACGCAATGCAGGGTGAGCGTGGTTTTGCCCGAGGATTCCGGGCCATAGATCTCGACAATCCGTCCCTTCGGCAGGCCACCAATACCCAACGCGATGTCCAAGCCCAAGGATCCGGTCGAAGTCGATTCGATTTCCTGAATGGGGTTGTCCCCGCCCAGCTTCATGATGGAACCCTTGCCAAATTGGCGTTCAATCTGGGCCAAGGCACTGTCGAGCGCCTTTTGCTTGTCGGGATTGCTTTTTTTGCTCATTGAGAGAAGATCTGCCGTTGCCATTGCGTTGAATCCCTTATTTCACACCACCTGCGGGGCGGCAATGCTGCCGATATGTTCACCACTTGTTCCCTTGTGCGATCAAAGGGGGAACATTTCAAGAAAATTTTTAATAATTTCAGTTTTCCGCAGAAGTATTAAAGAGTGGTTTACGGATCGAACATCGGCGCTTATGCTTTTCCAAACTGTCGCAAACTGCATTAAAGGTGTCATACAAGTGCTTGTTTTTTGGAAAGAAAGACTTGCCTTTATGGCAGTACCGAAAACCGGCAGCACCGCTTATGAGGCGGCCCTGGCGGGCCGTGCAGATATGGCGATCTTGAATCCACCTGAGCTGAAACATGCGCCGGTGTATCGCTACAATAGATTTTTCCGGCCAATGTTTGAAAAAATGGGGGCCGAGGATATGGAGACACTGGCGGTGATGCGCGAACCCATCAGCTGGCTGTCCAGCTGGTATCGCTATCGCCAGCGCCCTTTTATGTCGGGGCGGCCAAATTCGACCGAACACCTTGATTTTGATACCTTTGTTGAAGGCTACTGCAAAGGCGACCGACCGGGTTATGCCAATGTGGGAAGTCAGGCAAAGTTTTTGGAACCGCGCCCGAATGGCACCAAGGTCACCCATCTGTTCCGCTATGAAAATCAGGCGGGTTTGATCGCATTTCTTGAGAATCGTCTTGCCGTGACATTGGATCTGCCACGCGCGAATGTATCGCCGACCTCGGATGTCACGTTATCGCCCAAGGTTGAACAGAAGCTGCGGCGCAAATGCGCTGCTGAGTTCGAACTCTACGACTCGATTACCTGACCCATTTGGTGCCCCGGCAGCACGCTTCAAAACATGCGATTTTCCTGCATTGCCGCGCCGGTTGACGCGACACAGTCGCAGCATGATCAATGCAATTGGCGTTGCACCGTATCCGTCAGCTCTACCAGTGAAAATGGTTTTGGCAAGAAGGTCGAATTGGGGATATTCGATTGGTCGTCATGAAAGCTTTCCTGGGCATAGCCAGAGACAAAGACAACTTTCACGTCCGGGCGATCCTCCAGCGCTTTGCGCACCCAGCTGGGACCGTCGAGGCCCGGCATGACGACATCGGTGACAAAAACGTTCACCTCCATCTCCGGGTCCTGCAACAACTCCAGCGCTTCTTCGGCGCTGGCCGCCTCCAGCACTTTGAAACCACGCATTCTCAGAGCGCGGCTGGCGAAGGCCCGTACCGGGGCTTCATCTTCGACCAAAAGGATGACGGCATCATGTCCGGCGGTCCCGTCTGTGGTCTCTTCGGCCGCTGCAATTTGCCCGTCTACTTCGGCGACTTCGTTGTGCACCGGAAAGAGTAGCGAGAAGCAGCTGCCCTGGCCCACCACCGAATCGACAAATATGAAGCCGCCGGTTTGTTTCACAATGCCATAGACCGTCGACAGGCCGAGGCCGGTGCCCTCTCCGGTGCGTTTGGTGGTGTAAAAGGGTTCAAAAACCTTTTGCAGCATATCCGGTGCAATCCCGACGCCCTGATCCTGTACTTTGACCAAGACGTAATCCCCCGGGGAAACCGCCGCGCGATCCCGCTTTAATGGGGAATTGAGGGTCAGCCCCTCGGTTGTGACCCGAATTTCGCCGCCCTCGGGCATGGCGTCGCGGGCATTGACCACCAGGTTCATCATCACCTGCTCCAACTGCCGCTTGTCCGCACGGATCGTGCGCAGCACCGGATCATGTTCCAGCACCAAGCCGACCCGCTCTCCGACGAGACGGTTCAGAAGATGGGTCAAATCCGACAATGTGTCACGTAGATCAAGGATTTCCGGGCAAAGTGTCTGCTTGCGGGAAAAGGCCAGCAATTGCCCGACCAGCGCCGCGGCGCGGTTGGCATTCTGATTGATTTGAACCAGATCGTTGTAATCCGGATCCCCCTGATCGTGACGCAGCAGCAAAAGGTCACAATGGCCGGAAATTGCCGTCAGAAGGTTGTTGAAGTCATGGGCGACACCGCCAGCCAACTGGCCAATCGCCTGCATTTTCTGGCTTTGAACAAATTGCGCCTCCAGGGTTTTTAACTCTGTTGCGTCATTCAGGACCGCCAGAAGCGACGGCGTGCCGTCTTCGAACACCCGGTTCAACACCACCTGCACAAAAACCTCGCGGTCGCGGCGTGAGATGCGCAAAAACTCTGATTGGTTCGGGCTGCGCCCGGCGGCTGTATCCTGCAGCCAATCGGTGACGGGACGGCCCAGCCCCTCCATCAAATCGGCCAGCTTTACGCCGGAAACATCGTCCCGGTTCAACAATTTCAGCGCTTCCTGGTTGGCCCGTAAAACCGCACCGTTCTGTGATATTTTCATCAACGGCACATTCAAACCGTCGAAACTGGTGCTGCCGGCGGTATCCGCAGGCGGCGGCAGGAAGAACACTTCCTTGCGTCCACCATTCAATTCAACTTCGCAAATGAGGCGCGGCAAGGGGCCGGTCGCCGCATCCAATGTGACCACCTGGCCGCTGACCAAGGGCGAGGCGCTGAGCCGGTCCAGCGCCGATACGCGTTTCCCGATAAGTTTCCGCGCCGCCGCATTCATGAAAAGAATTGTACCGCCGCGCCCAACGGTCACCCGGGGCAGCAGCCCGTTGTCGGCCTGTTCCGTGGGGGAGGCCCGGCTTTCTTCGATCCGCCAAAGCTGTAATCCGGCGCCGATATCATGCAGCGACAGGGCCACATGGCCATTGCGGGTCGTCACCACATCCGCGGCATTCCCATCCACATCGGCCTTTTTCTGTAGCCGGTACATCACACTGGCGGGATTGGCGATCATGCCGCGCAGCAGGGTCGCCATCGTCCCGCCCTCAACCTCGCCCGCGGCGCTGTTGCGCATATCTATATCGCGAAACCGGTTTTTCGCCGCCGGGTTCAGGAAACGCACCGCGCCGTCCTGGCCGGTCAAAATCGAAACCGCTGAATCACATGCCAATAGTGTTGCGGCCTGTTGAATGCGCCGGGTTTCGCCATGTCGTTGCCGGAGCTGAAACCACTGAAGCACAAGGGCCGCAGCAAACATCCCCGCCCCCATGGCCAAAACCGCCAGCGCAGCTGCCCCGTGTAAAAAGGTGCCTGCCACCGCAATCAACAGAACAGATACCGCGATCAGATAGGTCGGGCGTCGGTCCCGCTGCACCAACGTGTCGCCCCCTGCAATGTGCCCAACGTTGATTTCGGCCAATTCTGCTCTCCGCACTTCGAGGTATCAAAGCGCATTACACCCATTGGTCGTTAATAGGCGGTTAAGACCCTTTCGCCACCTTACACCCTATGCGAGAAAGCATGCAACCCATGCGGAAGTCTACGATTGAACCAGCAGCGCGACAAAGAACCCATCACCGCCATCGGCCAGGGTAAATTGATGGGTCCGCTCCAGTTTCCAATCGGGCGAGCGCGACATAAAGCTTTGAACACGCGCGCTATTTTCCGATTCCAGCACGGAACAGGTGACATAGGCCAAATAGCCGCCCGGTGCGACACGCGCCGCGCCGGAATCAAGGACCGCATCCTGCATTTCATGCAATTCGTTCAGCCGATCCGGGGTCAAACGCCACTTTGCCTCGGGCGCGCGCCGCCAACTTCCGCTGCCGGAACAGGGCGCATCACACAGCACCAGATCAAAGCGCCCCTGCGGTGCGGGATCAATGGTGATGTCCGCCCCTGCCCGCGCCGCGCGCGGGGCAATATCCTGCATCCGGGCAGTGTCGATATCATGTGCGGTCACCGGCCCGCCAAGACGCGCGGCCAACGCCAACGCCTTGCCACCGCCACCGGCACAGAAATCCAGCACCGATTGACCGGCTTTCAGCGGCAGAAAATCCACCACCGCCTGTGACGCAGCATCCTGAAGCTCGACCATACCGTCACGATAGGCCGCCCCCAGATGGACCCGCCGCGCGCCTTCGACGACGCGCAGGGCGGTGGGCGACAACGGGTGTGCCTCGGTGACAATCCCCTCGTCCGCCAAGGCGTTCTTGGCGGTTTCGAGGTCCGTTTTCAGAAGGTTGACGCGCAAGAAGACATCTGCCCGCGCGCGCAGGAATTGCGCCTCGGCCTCGGCCTTGTCGCCCAGCGACGCCGAAAACTCTGGCCAAAGCCAATCGGGAAGGTCGCGGGCCTCGGCGGCCTCGGGCTCGCGGCTGCCCTGACGTTCCTCATCGGTCAAGGGCGCGGGCGCATAGCCCTGCCCCGTGAACAGCTGATCGGGTTCGCGCCCTGCGGCGCGCAACGCGCCAATCATCAGACCGCGCCCAGTCAAACTGCCGCCAAGAGCCGCATAAGACCGCTTGCACCGCAGCGCATCAAACACCAGATCGCGGATCGCAGCCCGGTCCTTGGACCCGGCATAACGATTGCCACGCGCCCAACGGGTCAGGGCCTGCTCTGCGGCCTGCCCGTCCAATACAGCATCCAGCAACTCTGCGGCTGAGTGAATGCGCGCCTCGGGCGTCATTTACCCGACACGATAGTTGGGGCTTTCGCGGGTGATCTGGACGTCATGCACATGGCTTTCACGCAGGCCGGCACCAGTGATTTTCACGAATTCACAGTTCCGGCGCATTTCTTCGACGGTGGCACAACCGGTATAGCCCATCGCGGCCCGCAGCCCGCCGACCAATTGGTGGATAACCGCACCGGCCGACCCTTTATAGGCAACCTGGCCTTCGATCCCTTCGGGCACCAGTTTGTCGCTGGCGGCGTCCTTCTGGAAATACCGATCGGCCGACCCACGCGCCATGGCGCCAAGACTGCCCATGCCGCGATAGGCCTTGAATGAGCGGCCCTGATAAAGGATCACCTCGCCCGGGCTTTCATCTGTGCCGGCAATCATGCTGCCAACCATCGCACAGGAGGCACCGGCGGCAATCGCCTTGGCAAAATCACCAGAGAATTTGATACCGCCATCGGCAATCACCGGCACATCGCTGGCCGCCGCCGCGCAGTCCATCACTGCCGTCAGCTGTGGAACGCCAACACCGGCCACCATACGTGTGGTACAGATCGACCCGGGCCCGATCCCGACCTTGACCGCATCGGCCCCGGCATCAATCAGCGCGCGGGTCGCTTCGCCGGTGGCGACATTGCCGGCAATCACCTGTACTTCGTTCGACAGTTGTTTGGCGCGTTTCACCGCTTCGATCACGCCGGCGGAATGGCCATGTGCGGTGTCAATCACCACAATGTCGACCCCGGCATCCACCAGCATTTCCGTCCGTTCAAACCCGGAATCGCCAACGCTTGTCGCTGCCGCGACCCGCAACCGCCCCAACCGGTCCTTGCAGGCCGTCGGGTTCAACACCGCCTGTTCCGTATCCTTCAGGGTCAGCAATCCGGTCAGCTTGCCCTTGCCATCATGCACCAGCAGCTTTTCAATCCGGCGCGCCCGCATCAGGCTTTTGGCTTCTTCCAGATCCGCCGGTTCGGCCAGCATTGCCAGATCCTGGGATGTCATCATCGCCTTCACCGGCGTGTCATCGGACGAGGCAAACCGCATATCCCGGTTGGTCAGGATACCCACCACATGGCCGCGTTCATCGACCACCGGGAAACCGGTGAAATTGTAACGCTCTATCAGGGCCTTGGCATCCGCCAGCGTCTGATCGACCCGCAATGTCACCGGGCTATAGACAATGCCGCTTTCAAAGCGTTTCACCCGCCGCACTTCGCGGGCCTGTTCTTCAGCATTCAGGTTCTTGTGAATCACGCCCATGCCGCCAGGCCTGGGCCATGGTGATCGCCATGCGGCTTTCGGTGACGGTATCCATCGCCGAGCTGAGCAACGGAATGTTCAGCGCAATGGATTTCGTCACATGTGTGGCGGTGTTGGCAGTGGATGGCAAAACATTGGACGCAGCCGGAACCAGCAGCACATCGTCAAATGTCAGCGCCTCGCGAATCTTCATGGGCGAACCCCCTTCGAGCAGCAGCATTTGACGCCTCCCTATTTCACGGGTCCGGGCGAAAGGGAAGAGCCAAAGGAGGAAACTGCGGCTTTGCGTCCCGACTGTGTCCCCCCTAAGCTTTCCCCAACCAGAGGGAGGATTCCATGCCGCTTGCCATGAACCAAGAGGTGTTCATCACCTGCGCTGTGACCGGCGCGGCCCAGACCCAGGACAAAAGCCCAGCTGTCCCGCGGTCACCGCAACAGATTGCCGACAGCGCCATTGCCGCCGCCCGTGCCGGGGCCGCCATTGTGCATTGCCATGTGCGCGATCCCGACACCGGTGCGCCGTCGCGGCGCCCGCAATATTTCCGCGAGTTGACCGACCGCATTCGCGCGGCGGATGTCGATGTGGTGCTGAACCTGTCCTGTGGCATGGGCGGCGATGTGGTGTTCGGCCCGCCCGACGCGCCCTTGCCTCTGGATTCCGAAGGCACCGATCTGATCAGCACCGAGGAACGTCTGGCGCATGTGATCGAATGTCGGCCTGAGATCTGCACCCTGGATTGCGGCACGATGAATTTTGCTGAAAACGATTATGTCTTGACCAACACCCCCGGCATGTTGCGCGCCATGGGGCGACGGATGACCGAATTGGGGATCAAACCGGAAATCGAAGCCTTTGATACCGGTCATCTCTGGCTGGCAAAACAATTGGCAAGCGAAGGCGTGCTGGAAGATCCGGCATTGGTTCAGCTTTGCATGGGCGTGCCCTGGGGCGCGCCGGACGATCTGACGACCTTTCTTGCGATGGTGGCCGGCATCCCGGAGGGGTGGACATTTTCGGCCTTTGGGCTGGGCCGCAACCAAATGCCCTATGTCGCGGCATCCGTTCTTGCGGGCGGGAATGTGCGTGTCGGGCTGGAAGACAACCTGATGCTGGAGCGCGGCGTTCTGGCCACCAACGCCCAATTGGTGGAACGCGCGGTCGGCATTATCGAACGGTTGGGGGCGCGCGTCATCGGACCACAAGAGGTGCGTGACAAGCTTGGGCTGGTGAAACGTGCGCCGGTTTAACTTTTGATGGCAAGAGATTGATATGAAAGCAGCAATCATTGGTGGCGGCGTGATTGGCGGCGGTTGGGCGGCGCGGTTCCTGTTAAATGGCTGGGACGTGGCAGTGCATGATCCCGCCCCCGGAGCCGCCGCCAAAATCAACGCCGTGCTGGAAAATGCCCGCGCCTCGCTTCCGGCTTTGTATGACGTGGCCCTCCCGGTTGAGGGGCAATTGACCTTTGCACCCGATATACAAACCGCAATCCAGGGCGCCCTGTGGATACAGGAGAGTGTGCCGGAGAACATCGACCTAAAGCGACGCGTTTACAACGAGATAGAGCAAAGCGCAGATGTGGGCGCCATTGTGGGTTCTTCGACCTCCGGCTTTTGTCCCAGTGACCTGCAACAGGGGGTGCGCCGCCCCGGGCAATTGATAGTCGCCCATCCGTTCAACCCGGTCTACCTGTTGCCATTGGTGGAACTGGTGCCCTCTGCCGCCACCGCGCCAGAGGTGACGCAGCGCGCGACCGAGATCCTGACCAGTCTGGGGATGCATCCCCTGTTGGTGCGCGCGGAAATCGACGCCCATATCGCCGACCGGCTGTTAGAGGCGGTCTGGCGCGAGGCGCTTTGGTTGGTGCATGATGGAATCGCCACCACGGCGGAAATCGACGATGCGATCCGCTATGGCTTTGGCCTGCGCTGGGGGCAGATGGGGCTGTTTGAAACGTATCGCATTGCCGGTGGCGCGGCCGGGATGCGCCATTTCATGCAGCAATTCGGACCGGCGTTGGCCTGGCCCTGGTCGAAACTGACCGATGTGCCAGAGTTCACGCCAGATCTGGTCGATCTGATCGCCAGCCAATCAGATGCGCAATCCGGCCACCTGACGATTCAGGAGCTTGAGCGCCAGCGCGACGGCAATCTGGTGGCGATGATCCGGGCGCTGAAACAGGGTGGCACGGCGGCGGGCGGCACGGTAGTGCAACATGAGAAAACCCTGACACGCCAACAGGTTACAGACCCTCCCCAAACCGTTGATCGAAGCGTTCCGCCGACCTGGACCGATTATAACGGCCATATGAACGAAACCCATTATCTAGAGGTCGCGGCCCAGGCGACCGACCGTTTCATGGAAATGGTCGGGGTCGATGCCGCCTATATCGCCGCGGGGCGAAGCTTCTTCACCGTGGAAACCCATATCCGCCATCTGGACGAGGTCACCGCAGGCGACCGCATAAGGGTCACGACACAAGTCATTGCTGGTAAAGGCAAAAAGATGCATCTCTTTCACCGGCTTTTGGCCGGGACGGATCGACGGCTGGTTGCGACGGTGGAGACACTGGTGATCCATGTCGACCTGACCACACGGCGCAGCACGCCGCCGCCGCCAGAGATTGCCAGCGCATTGGCGCAATACGCCGCCGATCACGCCGCGCTGGCCCTGCCGGATGGGGCCGGACGGGCGGTGGGCCAGAAAACCTGATGTGAGGCAAAAGAGCTGTGACGCCAAAGAAAGGGGCGCCAAGGCGCCCCAGTTTCACAAACCAAGCTCATCGTTACACCGCTCTACTATTTTTGCCTGCGGCCTGGGTTGCGCCGGGGCGAGCGCACCCGCCCCCGAACCTTTTGCAGATGCCAGATCCCCGAAAGGATCTGGCGGCGCGCTTAGCTACAGCCGCTTGTGCCGCCGCAGGTGTTGCACTTCATGCAAGTCCCGTTGCGCACCAGCGTGTAGTTGCCGCAATCGCCACAGGCTTCGCCCTCATAGCCCTGCATCTTGGCCTTGGCGCGGGCATCCATCGACATGCCGCCGCTGGCGACCGCCGTTGTTGTCGTCGTCACCGCGGTGGCAAGGCTGCCATCCTGCGAAAGTTCCGGTACCAGGGTCTGGAGGGCCGTGACCGGATCTTCGGATTGACCGCCACGCAGCACAACAAGCTCCTGTGGCAGACGTTTGCGCAGGTATCCGGTCGAGCTGATCTGCTTCAGCACGGCCAGAGATTTGGTGGCGGCAGTTTCGCTCACCTCGGTGACGTTGCTTTGCCCCTCTTCGACACCGCGACCCAGATCGTCAAAGCTGTGGCCTTCGGGTTTCACATGCGCGAGGTCGGTGCGGTCCAGATAGCTGACCGCCAGTTCGCGGAAGATATAGTCGAGGATGGAAGTGGCATTCTTGATTAAATCGTTGCCCTGCACCATGCCGGCGGGTTCGAACTTGGTAAAGGTGAAGGCGTCGACGAATTCCTCCAGCGGCACACCATATTGCAGGCCCACCGACACGGCGATGGCAAAGTTGTTCATCATGGCGCGGAACCCCGCACCTTCCTTGTGCATGTCGATAAAGATTTCGCCAAGGGTGCCGTCGGAATATTCACCGGTGCGCAGATAGACCTTGTGACCGCCAACAATCGCCTTTTGGGTATAGCCCTTGCGGCGCTCTGGCATCTTTTCGCGTTCGGTTTTGATGATCTCTTTGACGATGATCTTTTCCACGATCTTTTCGGCCAGCACGGTGGCCTTTTCGTGTTGCGATCCGCTTTCCAGAACTTCGGCCGCTTCGTCATCATCTTCGACCAGCGCCGCCGCCAGAGGCTGCGACAGTTTCGAACCATCACGATAGAGCGCGTTGGCCTTGACCCCCATCTGCCAGCTGCGTTCATACGCGGCCTGACAATCTTCGATTGTGGCGTCATTGGCCATGTTGATGGTCTTGGAAATCGCACCCGAGATAAAGGATTGCGCCGCCGCCATCATGTCGATGTGGCTGTTGACCGACAGGAACCGCTTGCCCTTTTTGCCACAGGGGTTGGCACAGTCGAAAATGCCGTAGTCCGCTTCTTTCAGGAACGGCGCACCTTCCAGGGTCATGGTGCCACAGACATGGTCATTGGCTGCATCAATGTCGGCCTTGGAATAGCCAAGATGGCGCAGCAGATCAAAGGTCGGATCGTTCAGCTTCTCTGCCGGAATGCCCAGCACGTTCTGGCAGAACTCTTCGCCCAGCGTCCACTGGTTGAACACAAAGCGGATATCAAACGCCGAGGCCAATGCGCCTTCGACTTTTTCAATCTCGTTCGAGCCAAACCCATGGCCGATCAACGAAGTATGGTTGATGCCCGGTGCATTGCCCAATGTGCCGTGACCCACAGCATACGAGACAATCTCTTCAATCTGAGACGAGGAATATCCAAGCTTCTCCAACGCGGCCGGAACCGAGCGGTTGATGATCTTGAAGTATCCGCCACCGGCCAGTTTCTTGAACTTCACCAATGCAAAGTCGGGTTCGATGCCGGTCGTGTCGCAATCCATCACCAGACCAATTGTGCCGGTTGGCGCAATCACTGTGGTTTGCGCGTTGCGGAACCCGTGTTTTTCACCAAGCTCCAGCGCCTCGTCCCAGGCGGATTTCGCCAGATCGATCAGGGTCGCATCCGGGCAATTGCCATGATCCAGGGCAACGGGGTTGATCGTCAGTCCCTCATACCCTTTGGTTTTGCCATATGCGGCGGTGCGGTGATTGCGGATCACCCGCAGCATGTGCTTGGCATTGCGCTTGTAGCCGGAAAACGGCCCCAGCTCTCCGGCAACCTCGGCCGATGTGGCATAGGCCACGCCGGTCATGATCGCGGTCAAAGCCCCACAAAGCGCCCGGCCCTCTTCGCTGTCATAGCTGAGGCCCATGTTCATCAGCAATCCGCCGATGTTGGCATAGCCCAGACCCAGCGTGCGGAAATCATAGGACAGCTGCGCGATTTCCTTGGACGGGAATTGCGCCATGGTGACCGAGATTTCCAGCGTCAGCGTCCACAGACGTGTGGCGTGCATGTATTCATCGGCCTGGAACTTGCCATCACGGAAGAAGGTCAACAGGTTCATCGACGCCAGGTTACAGGCGGTATCGTCAAGGAACATATATTCCGAGCACGGGTTCGATCCGCGGATCGCGCCGTCTTCGGGGCATGTGTGCCACTGGTTCACGGTGTCATGATACTGAATGCCCGGATCGGCACAGGCCCATGCGGCATGGCCCACCTGTTCCCACAGGTCGCGCGCCTTGATGGTCTTGGCAACCTTGCCGTCTGTCCGGTTCAACAGCGCCCAGTCTTCGTCCTTTTTCACCGCTTCAAGGAAGTCATTGGTGACGCGGATCGAGTTGTTCGAGTTCTGGCCCGAAACACTCGCATAGGCTTCGCTGTCCCAATCGGTGTCATAGGTCGGGAATTCGATGCTGGCATAGCCCTGACGGGCGTAATCCAGCACGCGTTTGATATAGGTCTCTGGGATCATCGTGCTTTTGGCCGCACGGATCGCGCCCTTCAGCGTGTCGTTTTTCGCCGGGTCATAGGCATCTTCGACTGTGCCGTCCCATGCGGCAATCGCCTCGAAAATGCCGTTCAGCATTTTCTCGTGCATTTTCGAACCGGCCACGATCGAGGCGACCTTTTGTTCTTCCTTGACCTTCCAGTTGATGAATTCTTCGACATCCGGGTGGTCGGCGTCACAAATCACCATCTTGGCCGCACGGCGTGTGGTGCCGCCGGATTTGATGGCCCCCGCAGCGCGATCGCCAATTTTCAGGAAGCCCATAAGCCCAGAGGATTTGCCACCGCCCGAGAGCGCTTCGCCTTCGGCGCGCAAGGACGAGAAGTTGGTGCCGGTGCCGGAGCCGTATTTGAACAGACGCGCTTCGCGCACCCAAAGGTCCATGATGCCGCCATCACCCACCAGATCATCTGCCACCGACTGGATGAAGCAGGCATGCGGTTGGGGATGTTCATAAGCCGATTTCGATTTGGTCAGCTTGCCGGTCTTGTAATCCACATAGTGGTGGCCCTGCCCCGGGCCGTCGATGCCATAGGCCCAGTGCAGGCCGGTGTTGAACCACTGCGGGCTGTTCGGCGCGGCGCGTTGCGTCGCCAGCATATGGCGCATTTCGTCGAAATAGGCGCGCGCATCTTCTTCGGCGGTGAAATAGCCGCCCTTCCAACCCCAATAGGCCCAGGCCCCAGCAAGGCGGTCAAAAACCTGCTTGGAGGACGTTTCGCCGGATTTTGTGGTCTCGTCCGAGGCAGGGACAGAGCGCCACAGGAATTCAGGCACACCTTTTTCGCGCACTTTCTTCATTTCCGTTGGCACGCCGGCCTTGCGGAAATATTTCTGCGCGATGACATCGCTGGCGACCTGGCTCCAGGATGCGGGAACCTCAACATCGTCCAGACGGAATACAATCGTGCCATCAGGATTGCGGATTTCGGACGCGGTCGTCACGAAATCGATATCTGCATAAGCATCCTGGCCTGCTTTGGTGAACCGTCTTTCGATTTTCATCTTTGCCTCTTTGACCTTTTGTGTTCGCGCCCGGACCTGCGTTGGGCCCTTTGTCGATGGCAGCACCGCCGCCCGTTTGTAACGTTCGCATATGACCAGCCGTCCGAATTCGGCGCCGCAGCAGCGGATACGCCCGGACCATGACCGGATATGTATGAATGAGCGGCAGAACGCCCGAGTGAGTGGTTGTTGTCCCCGAACCGCCAGCCGACACAACATGTAGTGTATCCGTTAGCAGCAACCACAATTTGACGTATCCGAACATAGACCGCAACAAGGTTTTTTTAGATAAATTCCACAAAATTATCTTGACCCGCCCGCCACCGGGGGCCCGGCCAATTCAGCCCCGGAATACCCACAGATTTGCCCACAGGCTGTAGCCGCGAATTTTCTATGTTTCCGGCATGTTTAGTGGACTGGCGTCACAAACCACTGTCGCGCGCCCTACATAAATCCGCGCAAATTGGCTGTGGATAACTTGAATGTTGCAGAAATACGACGGACGGTATGTCAGAACCACAAACGCCGCAAAAACGACCAAAGCGGCCACAAAATGACCGCTCTGCCCCGGGGGGGGGGGCTACTATATATTGTGTGCTGGTGAAGTGGTCGGGACGGCAAGATTCGAACTTGCGACCTACGGTACCCAAAACCGTCGCGCTACCAGGCTGCGCTACGCCCCGAAACCGAGGCTGTTCTTAATCTGGCTTTGCGGTAATGAAAAGCGTTTTATGACGCTTTTTGGAATGTTAATTCACAACATCGAATTTAGTGTCGAAATCGGCGGTGAAATCTATCCACACCCCCGCTCTTTCCACAATGTCGCGCTGGCGCCATGGCGCGCGACAATGGCAGCCTTCAGCAGGGATAGGCCGCCCCGGCCTGTGGCAGTTCGCTGTGACGGACCAAAGTGCCGGGTTTGATGCCGATACGTGCCGCCAAGCCGCCATTGATCTCCAGCACGCTCAGCACGGGAAAATCGCTGGAAATGCCGCGCAGATCGCCGGGCACCGCTTTGGCATGGACCTTTTTGACCACGCCGCGCGCGTCAATGAATATCATGTCCAGGGGAATCAGCGTGTTTTTCATCCAGAAGCTGACTTTGTGCGGTTCTTGATAGATGAACAGCATTCCGGTGCTATTCGGCATGTCCTCTACGAACATCAGACCGCGGCCTCTTTCGTCAACGTCATCCGCGACGCTGACGTCGAATGACACCCTTCCGAAATCCCCGGCCAGCTCGACCTTACCCGGCTCACAGGCGGCAAACGCCGCCCCGGCCCAAAGAATCGCAGCGGCCGCAATGGCCATTACTCGGGTTTCAAAGCACTTTCCCATGGACAAACCTCAACCGCCATCAATCCGCGTTTGCCATCTATGGCACGCACGCATAGGGCTTCGCCAGCCTGAACATCAGCCAGACCGGATCGGCGCAACACTTCGACATGCAGGAAGACATCCGCCGATTTGCCAAACACATTGGCAAACCCGAACCCCTTCCCCTTGTCGAACCATTTGACCCGTGCGGGTTCCAACGGTGCAGCTGCGATCAATGTTGGATCGAAAGCTTCGAAATCGGCCAGTGGCGGCGTACCGTCGTCCTCGGGGGGTTCGATGGTCACAACCGTGACCGCCTGAACGCCGCGCGGGGTTTCCTGAACCTCGACAACAATCCCGGCGCCATCCGCAACAGAGCTTTGGCCATAGTTGCGCAATACGTTTGAATGCAAAAGGATATCCGGGCCGCCCGTCTCGGCGACGATAAACCCGAACCCCTTCAGAGGATCAAACCATTTCACGCGCCCTTCGACCCGATCAGGATAGATAATTTCTTGTGTCAAGTCAGACTCTAGCTCGTTCACTTCCATGTTAACACTTGCAAGCAAGACCCATGAGATTGCAAGTGCAAATGCCTGTTTTTTTAGAGAATTGCATTTCGCGTTACGGGAAATCTACGGGCAAAGTCGCTGAATTTCCCAAGCAAACTCGGCATCTTTTCGCCGCCAGACGAAACGATCGTGTAGCCGAAATGCGCCATCTGCCCAAAATTCAATTTCGACCGGCGTGATTCGCCAACCACCCCAAAATGGCGGCCGATCCGGGTTCGGACCCTTCTGAACCGTGATCTTGGCAACCTCGGCCATCAATGTGCTGCGCGCATCCAGTGGCCGTGACTGGGCCGATGCCCAGGCGCCCAGCCTGCTCTTTAATGAGCGTGAGTCATAATAGCGATCCGCCTGCGCCCCGTCTTCGCGGGTGACATGACCGCGAACCCGGATCTGACGGCGCAGAGATTTCCAATGCATGACAAAAGCCGCAGTGCCGCTGGCGGCGATCTCATTGCTCTTGGCGCTTTCGTAATTGGTATAGAACACGAACCCTGCATCCTCGATGTCCTTGAGCAGGACCATGCGCACATTCGGCATCCCCGCCGCATCAACAGTGGCCAGCGCCACCGCGTTGGGATCGTTGATTTCCTGTGCCTCGGCCTCGGCCAGCCAGCGCCTTGAGATCGCAAATGGATCATCCCCGGCAAAGATCCCGTTTCGTTCCGTCATCTGTCATGCCCTTTTCGCCATGACGGCCAGATCGAAGGTTTCCTGCATCCTTCTGTCTGACCGCCCGTTTTGTGCGCTGCGCGCACTTGATGCGCTGTTATGGATGCCATAAAGCCATAGGGAAAGACAGCGGGCGAAGGGTGCAACATGTCAAACACTTTGATGGCAGGAAAACGTGGCCTGATCATGGGTCTGGCCAATGACAAATCAATCGCCTGGGGGATTGCACGTGCGCTCTCCGATGCGGGGGCTGAGCTTGCGTTTTCCTATCAGGGGGATGCGTTGAAAAAACGTGTTGATCCCCTGGCGGCGCAATTGGGCAGCGACATCGTGCTGCCCTGTGATGTCAATGACGAGGCTTCGATTGATGCTCTGTTTGCAGAGCTGAAAGAGCGCTGGGGCGAGCTTGATTTCCTGGTCCATGCGATCGGGTTTTCGGACAAGAGCGAACTGCGCGGCCGCTACGTCGATACCACGCGCGGCAATTTCAACATGACAATGGATATCTCGGTCTATTCCTTTACTGCGGTGATGCAGCGGGCCGAAAAGATGATGAAGCCCGGCGCATCGGCGCTGACCATGACCTATTACGGTGCCGAGCAGGTGATGCCGCATTATAACGTCATGGGTGTGGCCAAGGCCGCGCTGGAGGCTTCGGTGAAATATCTGGCCGAGGATCTGGGCAAGGACGGCATTCGCGTCAATGCGATCAGCGCCGGCCCGATCAAGACGCTGGCCGCCAGCGGCATCGGCGATTTCCGCTACATCATGAAGTGGAATGAGTACAATTCACCGCTGCGCCGCAATGTCACCATCGACGATGTCGGCAAATCGGCGCTTTACCTGCTGTCCGACCTTGGCTCTGGTGTGACCGGTGAAAACCTGCATGTCGACGCCGGCTATCATGTGGTCGGAATGAAGGCGGTTGACGCCCCCGACATTTCCAAAGGCTGAGGACCATGGGCTGGGAACATATCCTTGCCTTTAACCTGACGCTGTTGGCGGCGCTTGCCTCGCCCCGGGCTGGCGCTGCTTTTGTCTTTGCGCAACTCCTTGTTGTTTGGCACCCGGGTCGGCATCGCCACCGGATTGGGTCTTGGGGCGATGGCGGGGTGCTGGACCGCGCTGGCGCTTTTGGGGCTGGATGCGATATTCGTCGCAATTCCATGGGCATATCTCACAATAAAGATCGCGGGGGCGCTGTACCTTCTGTATATTGCCTGGGGGATGTGGCGGGACGCACGCAAGCCGCTGATCGCCGCCCCCACAGATCAGACCCAGACCCAGACCCAGACCAGAGCGTTTCGCATCGGTTTTCTGGTCAACCTCGGCAATCCGAAATCCGTGCTTTTTGCCTCGGCTGTTTTGCTGGTGATTTTCCCGGTCGATCTGACTTTGGCGCAAAAGGCGCTGATTGTGGGCAACCATCTGGCGGTGGAATGGCTTGTCTATTCGGGCTTTGCCCTGATCCTGTCGACCCGCCCGGCGCGCGATGGATACCTGCGCATGAAACATCTGTTTGACCGGGTGGCGGCGCTGGTGTTGACGGCCCTTGGCCTGCGCTTGATTTTCGGGCGCTGACCCCGGCACCGCCAGCCCCAAACACATCTGCCAAACGCAGTTGGGCGGCAAATGCGATCTGCCAGCTTTCTTTTGCCGATCACATCGGCTAAATCCAAAAAAAACGGAGAGACAGCCATGAGCGACCGCCTGCCGCATGAAAAAGGGTTTCACGTCAGCTGGGATCAGTTGCACCGCGATGCACGGGCGCTTGCCTGGCGGCTTGACGGGCATGGACCGGACGACGGCGCCTGGCGCGCGGTGGTGGCGATCACCCGTGGCGGCATGGCCCCGGCCATGATTGTCGCACGTGAGCTTGACGTCAAAATCGTCGATACAATCTCGGTCAAAAGCTACAACCACCAATCGCAATCCGAACCCAAGGTGATCAAATCCCCGGATATGGATGTGATTGGCGATGGCACTGGTGTGCTGGTGATCGACGATCTGGTGGATACCGGCAAGACAATCGAAACCGTGCGCGCCCATATGCCAAAGGCCCATATCGCCACGGTCTATGCCAAACCCATGGGCCGCCCGCAGGTCCAGACCTTTGTGACCGAGGTCAGCCAGGACACCTGGATCTTTTTCCCCTGGGACATGGCCTTGCAATATGTGGAACCCTACCGCGGCAAGGACTGATCGACGCCGATCTTCCAAGGTGACAGCGAAGCGGCCCACAAGGGCCAAAGAGCGGCCAAAGAGCCGCCCTGCCCCTTGCTCCTGTCGCGGCCTGCGCGTAGATACGTCCGGCAACAGATGCGGTAATTTCGGGGACGATCATGGCCAAAGGCAAAAGCATTTCCAAGACATTGGTCTGGATTCTCATGGGTCTGCTGTTTGTTGGCCTCGCCGGGTTTGGCGCGACCAATCTGTCCGGCACCATCCGCACCGTCGGATCGGTCGGGGATCATCCGATTTCGGTCGATGATTATGCCCGCGCCCTGCAACAGGACATCAACAGCTTTCAGGCCCAGACCGGCCAACCGCTCAGCTTTCAACAGGCCCAGGCACTTGGCCTGCCGCAACAGGTCCTCAGCCGCCTGATCACCACCGCGGCCTTTGACAACGAAGCCGAAGATCTGGGCATTTCCGCCGGTGATGATACCGTCGCACGCGAATTGATGCAGATCACCGCCTTTCAAGGGCCGGGTGGCGCATTTGACCGCGAAACCTATCGCTTTGCGCTCGACAATGCCGGGTTGAACGAATCCGAATTCGAAGAAGACCTGCGTCGGGAAACCGCGCGTGCCCTGCTTCAGGCCGCCGTCGTTGCCGGCAACAAAATGCCAACCACCTACACCGAGACATTGTTGGGATTCGTCGGCGAGACCCGCGATTTCAGCTGGGCGATCCTCGACCCCAGCTTCCTGACCGAAGATCTACCCACCGCGACAGACGCCGACCTGGCCGCGTTTCACGAAGAAAACATTGCCGCCTATACGCTGCCGGAAAGCCGCGACATTACCTATGCTTGGCTGACACCTGCGATGCTGTTCGACACCGTCGAAATCGACGAGGCCAGCCTGCGCAGCGCCTATGACGAACAGACAGAGCGTTTCAATCAGCCCGAACGCCGTCTGGTGGAACGTCTGGTGATGCCCAATTCCGAAGCCGCCGACGCGGCAATCGCACGGATCACTGCGGGCGAAACCACCTTTGAGGACGAGGTGACCAGCCGTGAATTGGCACTGGCAGATGTTGATATGGGTGATGTGACCCGTGGCGATCTTGGCGACGCGGCGGATGCAATTTTTGCCGCCGAGGTCGACGCAGTTGTCGGCCCCCTGCCCAGCGATTTCGGCCCTGCGCTGTACCGGATCAACGGCATTCTTCCGGCGCAAGAAACCTCTTTCGACGATGCGACACCGATCCTGCGCGAAGAATTGGCCCAGGATCGCGCCCGCCGGGTGATTGAGGCGCAGGTGACCGATATTGACGATCTTCTGGCCGGTGGCGCCACGCTAGAGGAGCTGGCCGCAGAAACCGACATGCAGCTGGGCCAGATCGACTGGACCGAAAACAGCGATACCGACATCGCGGGCTACGATACATTTCGTGACGCCGCCGCCGCTGTGGCGGACGGCGATTATCCCGAAGTGGCCGAACTTGGCGATGGCGGCATTTTCGCGCTGCGTCTGAACGCGGTGAAACCGCCGCAGGAACAGCCGCTTGCCGACGTGCAGGACCAGGTTGAGCAGGATTGGATCAGCGCAGAAACCGAAACCCGCCTCTTGGCGCGCGCAACAGAGCTGGCCGCCGAAATTGGCGAGGGCAAAACCTTTGCCGCCGTTGGCCTGACCGCGGATCAGCAAACCGGCCAGACCCGCAATGGCTTCCTGCCGGGACTGCCCGCCAATACGCTGACCCAGGTCTTTGCGCTGGACGCCCCCGGCACGCTGACGCTGCCGTTCAACGGCAATGCCGTGGTCCTGCGGCTGGATGCAATCCACGCCCCGGATATGACAAGCGCAGAAAACGCCACGATCCTCGACGCGCTGGCATCACAAGTGTCCAACGGGATTTCGAACGATCTGTTTCAGGCCCTGTCGCAGGACATTCAATCGCGGGTTGGCATCAATATCGACCAGCAGGCGCTCAACGCCGTGCATGCGAATTTCCAATAAGGCCGAACAAAAGGACCGCGACCATGGCTTTGACGCCCGGATTTGACGATTTTGCGCGTGGCTATGCGGCGGGCAAGAACCAGGTGGTCTATACCCGTCTGGCTGCTGACCTCGACACGCCAGTGTCCCTGATGCTGAAACTGACCGGCGCGGCCCAGGATGCCTTTGTTCTGGAATCGGTCACCGGCGGCGAGGTGCGCGGGCGTTATTCGATCATTGGCATGAAGCCCGATCTGGTCTGGAAATGTCACGGCCCAACGGCCCGGCTGAACCGCCAGGCGCGGTTTGACAACGAGGCTTTTGTCGAGGAAAGCGCCGATCCGTTGACCTCATTGCGCAGCCTGATCGAAGAAAGCCACATCGACCTGCCCGATGACCTACCGCAATCTGCCGCCGGGCTGTTTGGCTATCTCGGCTACGACATGATCCGTCTGGTGGAACATCTGCCAAATGTGAACCCCGACCCGCTGGGTCTGCCGGATGCCGTCTTGCTGCGCCCTTCGGTGGTGGCGGTGCTTGACGGGGTCAAGGGCGAGGTCACGGTCGTTTCGCCGGCTTGGGTCACTGACGGTCAATCCGCACGCGCCGCCTATGCCCAGGCGGCTGAGCGGGTGATGGATGCGGTCCGCGATCTGGAACGTTCGCTGCCCTCGGAAAGCCGCGATCTCGGCGATGCCACCGACATTGGCGAGCCGGTGTCGAATTTCGCCAAATCCGATTATCTTGCGGCGGTGGAAAAAGCCCGCGATTACATTCGCGCCGGCGATATCTTTCAGGTGGTGCCGTCACAACGCTGGAGCCAGAATTTCCCCCTGCCCCCTTTCGCCCTGTATCGGTCGCTGCGCCGGACAAACCCGTCGCCGTTCATGTTCTACTTCAATTTCGGCGGCTTTCAGGTGGTCGGCGCCTCGCCGGAAATTCTGGTGCGGGTCTTTGGCAAAGAGGTCACGATTCGCCCGATCGCCGGCACCCGCCCGCGCGGCGCCACGCCAGAGGCGGACAATGCCCTCGCCGAAGATCTGCTGTCTGACCAAAAGGAACTGGCAGAGCATCTGATGCTGCTGGATCTGGGCCGCAATGACACTGGCAAAGTGTCAAAAATCGGCACTGTGCGCCCAACAGAAGAATTCATCATCGAACGCTACAGCCATGTGATGCATATCGTGTCCAACGTGGTTGGCGAATTGAACGACAATCAGGATGCTCTGTCGGCTCTTTTGGCTGGCCTGCCTGCGGGCACGGTTTCCGGCGCCCCAAAGGTCCGCGCGATGGAAATCATCGACGAGCTGGAACCGGAAAAACGCGGTGTCTATGGCGGCGGTGTTGGCTATTTCAGCGCCGGGGGCGATATGGATATGTGCATCGCCCTGCGAACAGCGGTGGTGAAGGACGAAACGCTCTATATCAGGCAGGCGGCGGCGTGGTGTTTGACAGCGACCCGGAAGCTGAATTCCAGGAAACGGTCAACAAATCCAAAGCGATCCGCAAAGCCGCAGAAGAAGCCGGCCGTTTCACCGGCTTCACCAACCGCTGATTCCGGCCCTTTGGGGTCAACTTATCCCGGCCCTATCGGGACAACTTTTCCCAGCCCTTTCGGGCAAGGCGCCTGTCTTTCATCTGACGATAAATATCCCGGGGGGTTTGGGGGGCTGGCCCCCCAACTGTCCTGTGGTTTGGGGGCTGCCCCCCCAACTGTCCTGCGGTTTGGGGGGCTGTGCGCCCCCAGTTAACCTACTAAGGTGCAGATCAACCTAGTCTTCGCTCTGCGCCTCTGCCCGGCTCTTGCCGGACACATCCATCGCCAATGTCGCCGCCATGAACCCGTCAAGATCACCGTCCAAGACGCCCTTGGTATCGCTGGTCTCGTAAGAGGTGCGCAGATCCTTGACCATCTGATAGGGCTGCAAGACATAAGACCGGATCTGGTTGCCCCAGCCTGCATCGCCTTTGGCCTCGTGCGCGGCATTGATGTCGGCGTTGCGGCGGTCCAATTCCAATTGGTACAGCCGCGATTTCAACGCCTTCATCGCAATGTCGCGGTTCTGGTGCTGGGATTTCTCTGAGGAAGTCACCACAATGCCGGTGGGATTGTGGGTGATACGCACCGCGGAATCGGTGGTGTTGACGTGCTGACCACCGGCGCCCGACGACCGATAGGTATCAATGCGAATGTCGGACGGGTTGACCTCGATCTCGATATTGTCATCCACCACCGGATACACCCAGACCGAGGTGAAGGAGGTGTGCCGCTTCGCCGCGCTGTCAAACGGCGAAATCCGCACCAAGCGGTGCACGCCGCTTTCCGATTTCAGCCAGCCATAGGCATTGGGACCGGAAATCTTGTAGGCGGCGGATTTGATGCCCGCCTCTTCGCCGGGGCTTTCCGACTGCAACTCGACCTTGTAGCCATGCGATTCGGCCCAGCGGACATACATCCGCGCCAGCATGTTGGCCCAATCACAGCTCTCGGTGCCACCCGCGCCGGCGTTGATTTCCAGAAAGGTATCATTGCCGTCGGCCTCACCGTCCAGCAGCGCCTCCAGCTCTTTCTTGGCGGCGCGTTCGACCAATGCGGAAATCGTCGCTTCAGCGTCGCTCACCACCTCGGCGTCATCTTCCATTTCGCCCAGTTCGATCAGCTCAAGACTGTCAGACAGCTCCTGTTTCATCAATTCGTAGGTCTGGACCTTGTCCATCAGGGTCTGACGCTCGCGCATCAGCTTCTGGGCCTTTTCCGGATCATTCCAAAGGTCGGGATTCTCCGTCATGGCATTGAATTCCTCAAGCCGGTGCGGAGCGGTTTCATAGTCCATCCGCTGGGCCAGCAAAGCCAGCGACTTCTCGATTTCAACAACCTTGTTCTGGATTTCCGCGCGCATTTTATGTCTTTCGGATAAGGCACATCAGTCCTGCCTGATACCAAGGCAAGACTGGCTGAGCAAGGCGAGACCGATCAAGCAGACCGATCAACCGGGCTGGCCAAACGTCGGGATGACGCGCATCCCGCGGCGATCACCGGTCAAACTATGGCTGACCGGTGATATTGGGGATCATGGCGGCGATTAATACAGCCCGCCCGCCGACAGGGTGCCAAAGCTGGCTTTGGGTCCGACCACGGCCTTTTTGCCGGTGGATGTGGTGACCTGCTTGGCGGTCTGGCCGTCAGACGAGATGACCTCAAAATTCGATCCCATGGCAAAGCCACCGTCGAACATGATGCCGAACACCGGCTCTTCGCCGCGACGGAAACATTCATTTACCACATTGGCACCGGATGCATCCGATCCCAGCCGCGCCCCGGAGAAGCGGTCAATCTTGATGAATTCGCATTCTTCGGGCACGCGGAATTTGCCGCCGCCGTATTTCTGGACCGCTTCGGACATGAAACGCTGGAACACCGGGCCACAAAACCCGCCGCCGGACGCCCCACGGCCAAGGCTGCGCGGCTGATCAAAACCGATGTAACATCCGGCCACCACGTTAGAGGTAAAGCCGACAAACCACACATCCTTGGCGTCATTGGTGGTGCCGGTTTTGCCTGCGGTGGGCACCGGCAGGTTGACATATTTCGACGCGGTGCCGCGTTCGACCACGCCCTGCATCATTGAGGTCAGCTGATAGGCCGTCACCGGGTCCATCACCCGCTGGCGGTCCGACAGGATGCTGGGCCCGCGCGACGCGGAAATGGCGGGGTCGGCACAATCAACGCAATCGCGGGTGTCGTGGCGATAGACGGTCTTGCCGTAACGGTCCTGCACCCGGTCGACCAATGTCGGCTCGACCCGTTCACCGCCGTTGGCGAACATCGCATAGGCGGCCACCATCTTGAACAATGTGGTTTCCTGCGACCCCAGCGCATTGGCCAGAACCGGGCTCAGCCGGTCATAGACGCCGAAACGCTCGGCATATTGGCCAACCACATCCATCCCGACCTCTTGCGCAAGCCGGATCGTCATCAGGTTCCGCGACCGTTCAATCCCGGTTCGCAGCGGCGTCGGGCCATAAAACTGGTTCGAGGCGTTTTTCGGCCGCCACACACCCTGGGGTGTGTTTATCTCGATCGGGGCGTCGACCACGATTGTCGCCGGGGTATAGCCGGAATCAAGCGCCGAGGCATAGACAAAGGGTTTGAATGACGACCCCGGCTGACGCCGCGCCTGAGTGGCGCGGTTGAAGACCGAATTCTGATAGGAAAACCCACCCTGCATCGCAATGACCCGGCCGGTGTTGACGTCCATCGCCATGAACCCACCCTGGACCTGCGGCACCTGGCGCAGGGTCCAGCGGATGAATGCGCCGGTACCATTGTCGCCTTCGGTCATGCGGCGCACATGGACAACATCACCAACCTTGAAGTTGTCGACAAAGCTGCCCCGGACCCAATCAATATCCTTGCGCGGCACCACATGCGGGGCGTTGACGTTGGCATCCACGCCTTCGATGCCCAGGCGCATCTGCTGATCGCCGATCTCCAGCACCACCGCCGGGAACCATTGGCTCTCTAGCGTGACGTCGCGCGCGACGCGGACATTGGCCAGTTCCTCGGCCCAATTGTCGATCTTGGCGGCGTCGATCTTTTTGCCCGTGCCACGCCAGCGGCCCAATCCACGGTCATATTGCTCCAGCTGCTTTTGCAGCGCATGCGCGGCAATCACCTGCATTTCCGGGTCAATCGTGGCGCGAACGGTCAAACCGCCAGAGAAGAATTCGCCCTCGCCAAAATCCTCAGACAGCTGACGGCGAATTTCATCGGTAAAGTAATCCCGTGGCGGCAGCGTGTTCTTGAAGCTTTCGAAATCGCCGTTCTGCACCGATCGCAGCGGTTGCGCCACTTCCTGGGTGTAGACGGCGTTGCTGATATAGCCATTTTCCTGCATCTCGCGCAGCACGAAATTGCGCCGTTCCATCAACCGCTCCTTGCGGCGCACCGGATGGAAATCAGACGGCGCTTTCGGCAGAGAGGCCAGAAAGGCGGCCTCATGCGGGGCCAGTTCGCCAAGCGTCTTGTTGAAATAGGTCTGCGCAGCGGCCGCCACGCCATAGGAATTCTGGCCGAGGAAGATCTCGTTCATGTAGAGTTCGAGAATGCGGTCCTTCGGCAGGGTTTCTTCCAGCCGGGTGGCCAGAATGATTTCCTTGATCTTGCGCTCGATCCGGCGGTCACCAGAGAGCAGAAAGTTTTTCATCACCTGCTGGGTAATTGTCGACGCCCCGCGCACATTGCGGCCACGCGACTGCACAGCCTGAACCGCAGCGGCCACAATGCCGCGCGCGTCATAGCCGCCATGTTCATAGAAATTCTTGTCCTCGGCGGAAATGAACGCCTGTTTGACCAAGTCGGGGATTTCATCCGCCGGGGCGAACAGCCTGCGTTCCTTGGCAAATTCGTCGATCATCCGCCCCTCGCCGGAATAGATCCGGCTGATGGTCGGCGGGGTATATTGCGCCAATGATTCGTGGCTCGGCAAATCCCGGCCATAGACCCAGAAGATCGCCCCAACCGACAGCGCCACAACCGCACCGCCCATAGTCACAAGGGTGAATATGCCGCCAAAAAAAGAAAGGATGAACCTCAGCACCGCGCGCTCCTGCTGTCTGAGGGGGCCTATATAGGCCGCAAGTTCGACCCCGTCAAAACACAACATCCGTTATATTAGCTGCCTGCGGAATTCAGCCCACAGGCGGCAAAACCCCGATTTTCGCCGCAGGGGTTCAATGGTCGCATCCGCCATCGACCAGGCCAGAACACCGTCGCGAATGCCCTGGGCCATTTTCGCCCGCCATTCCGGGTCTTGCAGGTTTTGCAGGTCACGGTCGGTCGACAGAAATCCGACTTCGACAAGAACACTGGGAATATCGGCGGCCTTCAACACCGAAAATCCGGCTTGGCGCAGGGGACGTTTGTGCACCTGACCGACCCGGTTTTCTATCGACTTTATCATCGCCTTGGCCAGCATGGTGGATCGTGGGCCGTTGTCATGACGGGCAAGATCCATCAGCACCTGCGCCACCGCATCATCCGATCCGATCAAATCGACACCGGCCAGAAGATCCCCCCTGTCATGGCGTTCTGCCAGCGCGGAACTGGCTTCGTCGGTGGCGGTTTCGGACAGGGTATAGACCGTGGCACCATGGGCCACACCCTCCTCCAGCGCGTCGGCGTGCAACGAGATGAACAGATCCGCCCCGGCATGGCGCGCAATCGCAACCCGCGCTTCGAGCGAGACAAAGACATCTTCCTCGCGGGTCATGATGACCTCGATCCCGCCGGCGCGCAGCAGCGCCTCCTTGATGTCCCGCGCCAATTGCAGGACCAGATCAGATTCCCGGAAATTGTTGCGCAGCGCACCGGGATCAATGCCGCCGTGACCGGGGTCGAGCACAATTGTGATCGCGCCCGGGCCCTCGCTCGACGTGTCATTTGCAGCAGTGGTCAAACTGGGATTTGGCAGCACCCAACGGGCGTCCGGCGTGCTGCCGATGGCGGCATCAAACGCCGCGCGATCCACGGATTTCAGCGTGACGGTCAACTGCGCCCCGGCCTTGTCGTCGGCGATATCCAACGCGGCGGTCTGCACCGCAAGCGGCGCAGTCAGCTCGGCAACAAAGCGCGACCAGCCGGGTTGCAACGCGCCGAACCGAACGGTGCGAAACGCATCAGAGGCAAAGCTGTCCGCCGAGAGTCCGGTCCAATCAACCTCTTGAAAGTCAAGCACAAAGCGGTCCGGGCTGCCCAAGGTATAGGCGCGCCACGGCACCCCCTGGCTCAGCCCGAGGGACAGCGTAACACCGCCCGCGCGATGGTCGTCAAAACCACTTTGATCCGGCAGAACCCGCGCCAAGGCCCCGAATTCCTGTGCCATCGCGCCGCCCGGCGCAGCCAGACAGCAAAGCGCGACAATGCAAAGTTTGAAAAATGAACCGCTCATGTGCCAATAACCTTTTGGCCGGGTCTGGTGCCCGGCTTACGCCCCGAAAGGTATCATTTTCCGGCGCGGCCTGCATCCCCAATTGCGGGGGGACCGCGCCGAATTCTGCTTAATAGGAATAGGTCACGCCGGTCACAATTGACTGGGCCAGCGCGAATTCGGCCCATGTGCCGGCCCCGCCACGGGCGCGAATTTCCTGCAATTGCGCCTTGGCCCCGGCAAAATCACCCTGCTCCAACAACCCCTGCCCCATATAAGAGCGCGCCAGAAAACTGTCAGGGTTCTGGTCCAGTGCCATGGCGTAATGCCCCATCGCCGCATCCCAATCGCCCAATTTTCGCGCCGTGAACCCAAGATAGGTCTGCGCCCGTCCATCGCCCTGCAATTGCATGGCCAAGGCGGCTTTGCGCGCCGCGCCATATTGCCCGGCATAGGCAAATTCGCGCGCCGCGGCAAAGCGGTCGTCATCATTCAACAGATGGCTTTCGACTTCGACACAGGCCTCGGTCTCTTTGTCCCAGACCATGCCGTCGTCACATTCCATGGTGGTTTCGGTGGCTTCGGGCGGCGCGGTCTCTTCAACTTCGGTTTCGGTGGGGGTTTCTGTCCCCGCAGCAAAGGCCGCAAACGGCAACAAGGCCAAAACAAACACAGCAGACCGCAACATGATCAGAATCCCTTTGTGAGAACGATGATCAAAGCCTAGCACGGGGCAGGCCGGTTTCGGCCAGCAGATTTGTCAAAACTTCGTCAGCACCGCCGCACAAAACACGGGTCTACCGTGGCAAGGTGCCGTCGGCTAGCGACCGGCCATGAACGTCTTGAGCCGCGCCAGCCCCTCGCGGATGTCGGAAGTCGCCCGCGCATAGGAAAACCGCACCGTGCCCGCGCCGCGCACCGGATCAAAATCCAGCCCCGGTGTCACCGCCACCCCCGCCTGATCGAGGATTTCGCGGCAAAAAGCGAGGCTGTCATCGGTCAGGTGGCTGACATCGGCATAGACATAAAACGCCCCATCCGGCGGCGCGATCCGATCAAATCCGGCCTCTGGCAACCCTTCAAGCATCAGCCTGCGGTTTTCGGCATAGACCCGCAAATTGGCCTGCAATTCATCCTTGCATTCCATCGCCGCAAGCGCCGCAACCTGGCTGACATGCGGCGCGCAGATGAACATGTTCTGCGCCAAACGTTCGATTTTGCGCACATGATCCTCGGGCACCACCATCCAGCCAACCCGCCAGCCCGTCATGCTGAAATACTTGGAAAAGGAATTGATCACATAACATTCATCGGTGATTTCCAGCGCGGTGACCGCCTTGGCCTCATATTCGATACCGTGGTAAATCTCGTCAGAGATAAAGGCCGCGCCCTTGGCATGGGTGGCCTCGATCAGCGCCGTCATCGCCTTGTGGTTCAGCATCGTGCCGCTGGGATTGGCGGGTGAGGCCACCAATAGCCCCTGAATATCCAGTGCGGCAAAGTCATCCGGCACCGGCTGCAACCGGTTTTCCGGCCGGGTTTGCAGATCCACCGGCGCAAGCGACAGCCCCTTCAGGATCTGGCGATAGCTGGGATAACCCGGCGCGCCAATCGCGACACGGTCCCCAGCGTCAAACAAGGCGGTAAAGGCCAAAAGGAACGCGCCGGACGAACCCGGTGTGACAATCACCCGCGCCGGATCGAGCGTGATTCCGTACCAATCGGCATAAAGCCGCGCAATGCGGTCGCGCAATTCCGGCAGCCCCAGCGCCACCGTATACCCCATCGCGTCATCCCGCATGGCCCCGGAAACGGCATCCAATGCACCTTGTGGGGCTGGCGTTCCGGGCTGGCCGACCTCCATGTGAATGATATGTCGGCCTGCGGCCTCGGCACGGCGCGCGGCCTCCATCACATCCATCACAATGAAGGGATCAACCTCTCCGCGGCTTGAACCTCGCATCTATCTCTCCCAAACTCTGCGCCATACCGTCGTGTCGTGCGGTTGTCCGGGATCATGACAGGCAGGTCAATGCAGATACTTACGCGCCTTGTGACAACGATGCTGGTCTGGGCCATGCTGGCCCTGCCCGCCGCCGCGCGTGGGTTGATCCGCGATGCGGATGTGGAATACGCGCTGAAACAGATCGCCGCGCCGATCCTGCGCGCTGCGGGCCTGCCGTCCTCGACACGAATCATTGTGATCAACGATTCCTCGCTCAATGCCTTTGTGGCGGACAATCAGCATATCTTTTTGCATTCCGGTCTGATCATGAAGCTGAAAAGCGCCCCGGCCCTGCAATATGTCATTGCCCATGAGGCCAGCCATATCAGCAACGGCCATATCGCCCGCCGCACCGGCAATGCGCGGGCCGCCAGCACCGCTGCGGGCCTTGGGATCATCATTGCAACCGCTGCCGCCGCCGCTTCGGGCAATGCAGGCGCCGGCGCCGGTGTGGCGATCGGATTGCAAAGCTCGGCCTTGCGCAATTTTCTGGCCCATTCCCGCGCCGAAGAAAGCTCGGCCGATATCAGCGCCCTGCGGGCCATGGTGCGCGCCGGCATCGACCCCAAGGCGGCAATCGAAGTGCATGACATCTTTCGCGGGCAAGAGGCCCTGAGCGTCGGGCGGCAAGACCCCTATATGCGGTCCCATCCGCTGACACGTGACCGGCTGCGCGCCGCTCAGGCCTTTGTCGCGGGCAACAAGGTGAAAACCCAATCCGACCCTGCGGCGCAATATTGGTTTGCCCGCGCCCAGGGCAAACTCTCTGCGTTTTTGCGCGCCCCCAGCTGGACCCTGCGGCGGGCCAATGCCAGCGCGACCAAGGACATTGCCCTGATGCGTCAAGCCATTGCCCACCACCGATCTTCGAACCTGAAAAAGGCATTGCAGGCCATGGATGGCGCGCTGTCGCTGCGCCCGCGGGATGCATTTTATATGGAGCTGAAGGGCCAGATCCTGCTGGAAAACCGCCAGTTTTCAAATGCCGCACAGGTTTACCGCGCCGCGAACCGTCTGGCCCCGAGTGAGCCGCTGATCCTTGGCGGGTTGGGCCGGGCGGAACTGGCATCGGGCAACCCGCGTGCGGCGCTGAACTCGCTGGAAAAGGCCCGCGCCCGCGATTTCCGCGATCCGCGCATCCTGCGCGATCTGGCGGTGGCCAATGCCAAACTTGGCAACAATGGCATGGCCTCGCTTCTGACCGCCGAACGCTATGCCCTTTTGGGCAAGGCCAAGGACGCCCGTCTTCACGCCACCCGCGCCGAAGCGCTTTTGCCGCGGGGTTCCGGCCCTTGGCGGCGGGCGCAGGATGTGCTTTCTGCCACCAAGAACCTGCGCTGAGCCGCCCCATGATAACAGGAACCGCCATGACCCGCCTTTTCAAGACAATCACTTTGACCAGCGCCCTTGCCCTTGCCGGCCGAGCATTGGCCAGCGACCTGACCGCGATGACCGATCCGGAACGCGATGCGTTTCGCGCCGAGGTCCGCGCATATCTTCTGGACCACCCCGAGGTGATTTTTGAAGCCGTGGACGAGATGAAACGCCGCGATGCCGCCGCTCAGGACAACATGGATGAAACGCTGGTGCGCAACAACGCCGAGGCGATTTTTGACGATGGTTTCAGCCATGTCGGCGGCAACCTGGACGGTGACATCACCCTTGTCGAATTCATGGATTACCGCTGTGGCTATTGCCGCAAGGCGCATGACGAAGTGAAGGAATTGATCGCTTCAGACGGCAACATCCGCTTCATCACCAAGGAATTCCCGATCCTGGGGCCTGACAGCCTCGAAAGTTCGAAATTCGCCATCGCGGTGCGCCGTGTGGCTGGCGACGATGCCTATGTTGCGGCCTCCGACACCTTGATGACCTTTAACGGCAGCGTAAGCGACACCGCGCTGCGCCGCCTGGCTGATGGGCTGGGGCTGGACAGCGACGCCGTGTTGGCCGAGATGAAAAGCGACGAAGTCGCGCGCATCATCGCCGACACCCGCGCCCTGGCGCAAAAGCTGCAAATCAACGGCACGCCGACCTTTGTGATGGGTGACACCATGCTGCGCGGCTATCTGCCGTTGGATGCCATGCGCCAGGTCGTCGAACAGACCCGCGCCGACAGCTAAAGCCAAAACAAGCGGCCTCGCACCACGACCCGAAAGCGGTTCAAATGGTGCGGGGCCGTATTTTGCGCCTTATTCCGCGGCCTTCACTTCGGCGGCGTCGAGTTGCGCTGCCTTCTTCTCGACCTCTTCGACGATATGATCAATCATCTGATCGTTGGACATTTTGTGGCTGGCCTTGCCCGCAAGATAGACCATGCCGCTGCCTGCCCCGCCGCCGGTGAAACCGACATCGGTCATCAGCGCCTCGCCCGGACCATTCACCACACAGCCGATGATCGACAGGCTCATCGGGGTTTTGATGTGTTCCAGACGCTGCTCCAGCGTTTCAACCGTCTTGATCACATCGAACCCCTGCCGCGCACAGGACGGGCAGGAAATGATGTTCACACCGCGATGCCGCAGGCCAAGGGATTTCAGAATTTCAAAACCAACCTTGACCTCTTCCACGGGATCCGCCGACAGGCTGACGCGGATCGTGTCGCCGATCCCCATCCACAACAGATTGCCCATGCCAATGGCGCTTTTGATGGTGCCGGATGTCAGCCCGCCAGCCTCGGTAATCCCGAGGTGGATCGGCGCATCTGTCGCATCTGCCAGCGCCTGATAGGCAGCGGCAGCCATGAACACGTCAGAGGCTTTGCAGGAAATCTTGAACTCGTGAAAATCGTTGTCCTGCAAGACCTTGATATGGTCGAGACCGGATTCGACCATCGCCTCGGGCGTGGGTTCGCCGTATTTGTCCAACAGGTGTTTTTCCAACGATCCGGCATTGACCCCAATCCGCATCGAACAGCCATGATCGCGGGCTGCCCGGATCACTTCGCGCACCCGGTCTTCGGAACCGATATTGCCGGGATTGATCCGCAGACAGGCAGCGCCGGCCTCGGCCGCTTCGATCCCGCGTTTGTAGTGGAAATGAATGTCGGCCACGATCGGCACCGGGCTTTCGCGACAGATTTCCTTCATCGCGCGGGCCGAATCCTCGTCCGGGACCGAAACCCGCACAATATCCGCCCCGGCATCTGCCGCGCGAATGATCTGCGCCAATGTCCCTTTGACATCGGTGGTCACGGTGTTGGTCATGGTCTGCACCGAAATCGGCGCATCCCCGCCAACCGGCACGGTGCCGACCATCACCTGACGGCTCTTGCGGCGGTAAATATTGCGCCACGGGCGGACGTGATTAAGGCTCATATCGGACATCCCTGCAACAGCGGTGATTTGTCCTGCAACCTAGTCAGGATTGTCGGTTTTGCAATGTGTCAATGTCACCGGATCCGCATGGATCCGCACAAGCCGGGCAGAGACAGGTTATTCGCCGACCGGCGCAGCAGGAACAGAGCCAACACGCAGGTTCAATTCTGCCACCATCTTTTCAAGATCGGCATCTTTGGTCGGATCGGCCAGGCTGATACCGTTCGGTCAGGCTGGCAGCGGCCAGAACCACATTCGACGTCACAGCGCCACGTGGGCCTGCGGGGCCAAATGTCTGGCCGTTGACCGCGAAATAGATCGCGCCGGACGCCCCAACCCGCAGGGTCGCAGGATCGTCGGTCTGCGGCACATCATAGGTGTCGCCGGCATTCATCACCGCCTCGAAGACCACCGATCCATCCGCGCCGCGCACCCGAACCCAGGCCGGGCGCACCGCCACCAGTTGAACCCCCGGCGTTGCGGGTTCCAGAACCTGCGGCAGAATATTGGCAATCGCCTGCTGCAAGGGCAAATCGCCCGACGCTGCGGCGCTGGCGGTGGCAATTGTCGGCGCGCGTTCGCGCGACGCATGGGCGAAACTTCCGACCCGCGAAGGATCCAGCGTTGAAATCGGCGCATCCCGCGCAATCAGCACCGGCACATCAAGAGCTTGTGGGCGGTAAAGCCTGTCCAGCGGCTCCTCGGACGGCGGGGTAAAGACCCCCGCTGCGCGCACCTTATCCGGGTCGGACTCCCGGCCTGGGGCGCAATACGCCCTGCCCCTTCAAGCGGATCAAGCTCGGCCAGGGCAATTGGTGTCTGATCCACCGGGGTCAGTTGCACCCGTTGAATTTCCTGCAACACGCTCCACCCGCCATAGCCGATCCCGGCGATCAACATCAGCAGAACCATCATCGACCCGACGGCACCGGGTTCGATTCGCGACAGAATGCTGTCGTTTGCCGGGGTGAACGGCATGTTGGGGTCTTTGAAAATATCCCGCTCGCCAGAGGCTCTGGTCGTCAACGGCGCAGAGGGCTTTCGCGCGCTCGATGCATCGGCGGACATGCCATGGGCGGTGATGAAACCGCTTTCGGCGCAGAATTTCTGAAACGTGGAATCCGGGTCCATCCCAAGATACCGCGCATAAGACCGCACATACCCGGCGATGAAACCGGGGGTGTCAAATGCTTCGGGATCACAGTTTTCGATGGCCGCGATATAGGCTGCCTTGATGCGCAATTCGCGCTGCACATCCAGCAGGGACTTGCCCATGGTGGCGCGTTCGCCGCGCATCAAATCACCAAGGCGCAGATCAAAATCGTCAAAACCGCGGGGGCCGACATCTGTCTCTGGTAAAGCTTTATCGCGCCGCGATTTGCGCCCAATCATACGTCTCTGCCCCGTCTTTCCGCTGCCCTGACTTATGCCTTACCCCTAAGGCGTAGGGCGATTCGTGCCGCCCCACTTGTTGCGCTAACGTTAGCACGGAACAAGAGAAATTGCAGTGACAAAGAAAATCATGCGGATAGGTCGGCGCGATTCAGCGCACAATGCGACCAAAGATCGTCCATCGCGTTGACAAGTGCATCCATTTCCCGCGGTCCATGGACCGGCGACGGCGTAAAGCGAAGCCGCTCGGTGCCGCGGGGCACGGTGGGGTAATTGATGGGCTGAACATAGATCCCATAGCTTTCCAAAAGCATATCACTCAGCTTTTTGGTGTGCTTGGGATCGCCCACGATGACCGGCACGATATGGGTGCCGTGATCAAAGATCGGCAAGCCCATGCCCTTCAGCCGCAGCTTGAGAATGCTGGCCTGGGTCTGGTGACGTTCGCGCAGCGCCTGATCGGTTTTCAAATGCCGCACAGAGGCCGCAGCCCCGGCAGCAACCGCAGGCGGGATCGACGTGGTAAAGATGAACCCCGGCGCATAAGATCTTATGGCGTCACACATTTTGTCGCTCGCGGCGATATAGCCGCCCATCACGCCATAGGCCTTGGCCAGGGTGCCGTTGATGATATCCAACCGATGCATCAGCCGATCACGTTCCGCCACGCCACCGCCGCGCGGGCCATACATGCCCACCGCATGGACCTCATCAATATAGGTCAGCGCGCCGAATTCATCCGCCAGATCACAAATCGCCTCGATCGGGCCGAAATCGCCATCCATCGAGTAAATTGATTCAAAAGCGATCAACTTTGGCGCGTCCGGGTCGTCGGCCGCAAGCAGCTCACGCAGATGTGCGATGTCGTTATGACGAAAGATCCGCTTGGCCCCACCGTTGCGCCGGACGCCTTCGATCATCGATGCATGGTTCAATGCGTCGGAATAGATGATCAGACCCGGGAACAATTTGGGCAATGTGCTTAATGTTGCATCATTTGCGATATAGGCCGAGGTGAACAACAGCGCCAATTCCTTGCCATGCAGATCGGCAAGCTCAGCCTCAAGTTGCTTGTGATAGATGGTGGTGCCGGAAATGTTGCGCGTGCCGCCCGAACCGGCGCCGGTGGCGTCAATCGCTTCGTGCATGGCATCCAGCACAACCGGATGCTGCCCCATCCCAAGGTAATCATTGCCACACCAAACGGTGATCGGTTGTTCGCTGCCATCGGGTTTGCGCCAGATGGCATGCGGGTATTGACCCTGCTTCCGTTCGATATCGATGAACGTGCGATAGCGACCTTCTTCGTGAAGACGGTTCAGAGCAGTTTCAAGCTTCTCGGTAAAATCCACTTTATGGGTCACCGGGTCACCTCCGTTTGCGTGGGGCGGTCTGCCCTGCGTTGGAACCGGACCGTGGCGGATTTCCCGTCGCGGTCAAATTCACGATCATGAATAAATACAGCGGGGCCCCCCGCCTGACAACCTATGTAATACCTGACCCCATCTTCGGGCATTGATCCAAATCAAAGGTCACTGGACAGTCGTTTCCGCATCGTTAGGGTCTGACGCAAAAAGGAAACTGCCCATGGATATTTCGCCTGTTCTGACCCGAATCGATTCCGATCTCAATGCGGCATCTGACCGCTTGCTGGAACTTCTGCGGATTCCGTCGATTTCAACCGACCCGGACTATCGCGAAGACTGCCAGAAAGCGGCGGATTGGCTGGTTGCGGATCTGCAATCTCTTGGCGCCGAGGCGCGCAAATGCCCCACGCCGGGGCATCCGATGGTGATCGGCCATCTGGGCGACACCGGGCCGCATTTGCTGTTTTACGGCCACTACGATGTGCAACCGGTTGACCCGCTGGATCTGTGGCATGCGGATCCCTTTGATCCCAAGATCGAGGACACCCCAAATGGCCGGGTCATTCGCGGCCGCGGCGCATCGGATGACAAAGGCCAGTTGATGACCTTTATCGAGGCCTGTCGCGCCTATATTGCCGTGCATGGCAAATTGCCCTGCCGCATCACCTTCTTTTTCGAAGGCGAAGAAGAAAGCGGCTCGCCCTCGCTTATTCCCTTCATGAAAGAGAACGCCGCAGAGCTGACCTCGGACATTGCCTTGATCTGCGACACCGGCATGTTGAATCAGGACACCCCCTGTATCACCACCATGTTGCGCGGGTTGGTGGGCGAGGAAATCACCATCACCGGCCCGGACAAGGATCTTCATTCCGGCATGTTCGGCGGCATTGCGATGAACCCGATCCGGGTGTTGTCGCGCATTCTGGCGGGGCTGCATGATGATATGGGGCGCGTCACCCTGCCCGGGTTTTATGACGATGTGCCAGAGCTGCCCGAGGCGATCCGCGACCAATGGGCGGCCCTGGGCGATCCATCGGAACGGGCGCGGGATTTCCTGTCGGCGGTGGGCCTGTCGGAACCGGCGGGCGAATCGACGCGCACCGGATTGGAAATGATCTGGTCGCGCCCGACCTGTGACGTGAACGGCATCTGGGGCGGTTATACCGGCGAAGGGTTCAAAACCGTGTTGCCATCGCAGGCGCATGCGAAATTGTCGTTCCGTCTGGTCGGGCAACAAAACCCAGAAACCATCCGCGACGCATTGCGCGCCTATGTGACCGCACAACTGCCCCCCGATTGCAGCGTGACGTTCAAGGCACATGGCGCATCGCCGGCCGCCACGATGGACACCTCTTCCCCGATGTTCGAAGCCGCCCGCCAGGCGCTGTCGGACGAATGGCCCAATCCGGCGGTCTTTGCCGGTTGTGGTGGCTCGATCCCGATTGCGGGCTATTTCGGCGATTACCTGTCGATGCCGGCGATGCTGATCGGCTTTGGTCAGGATGATGACCAGATCCATTCCCCGAACGAGAAATATGATCTGGCCAGTTTCCACAAAGGCACCCGCAGCTGGGCGCGGGTGTTGGAAAAAATCGGGGCCCAGGCGGGCTCCTGACGAAAACTGTCAAGGGCGGTCAATAAGACGGTCAGGCAGAAACACAGGAGACCTGCCATGATCGACCATTCCGGCCTTAGCGTGTCGAACTTTGACGCGGCCCGCGCCTTTTACGATGCCGCCCTTGCCCCGTTGGGCGGGGCGGTGATGATAGAAATTCCGCTGGAACACACCGGCGGGGTCAAGGTCTGTGGCTATGGCACCGATCGCCCGACATTCTGGCTCAGCGAGGGCGCGGCCCAGACCCCGCCCTGTCATTTCGCCTTTGTTGCGGCCGATCATGCCCAGGTCCGCGCGTTTTATGACGCTGCACTGGCGGCGGGCGGCACCGACAACGGCGCCCCCGGCCCCCGCCCGCATTATCACGCGGATTATTACGGTGCCTTTGTGCGCGACCCGGATGGAAACAATATCGAGGCCGTCTGCCACGCGCCGCAGTAACCGGCGGGGTGCGCATCCGCTGCGCACCCTTTGCCCATCGCGGGGCGCTGTTCTCTGTCCCGGTTTCCGGCCAAAGTGACCGGACAAGCAATCACAGCGCCACAGTGACCGAATAGCCGAATTCGATGCTTTGGCCCGGGTCCAACGCAACGGAATTGGGCCGGTCAGCGATTTGATGGCCATCACCGACATGGGGTGCGGTGCCATGCCAGGGCTCTATGCACAGAAACGGTGCGCCGGTGGGGCGCCAAAGGGCGAGATCCGGCAGGTTCGTGAAGATGAATTCAAGGCCCCTCCCATCGGGAAGCCCATAAAACAATGCATCCGAACCGTTCGGGAACACCAGGGCATCATCGACAAACAGCTCTTCGCGAATCTCCAGACGCCCATTCACAAATGGACCGGGGATCGGATCGCGACGCAGCAATCCCCCCTCCAGTCTCCGCATGTCCGGCGCGCCGCCCGACGCCAACGACACATGATGCACTGCGTCCCCATCTCCGGCCCCGATCCCAGTCCCGGTCCCAGCCCCGGGCAGTGGCCAACAGAACGCCGGATGAAACCCAAAGCCAAAGGGCATCACCCGGTCGCTTTCGTTTTCCACCCGCGCGGTCACATGCAGCGTCGCCCCGTCCAGCCGGTGCGAAATTTCCAATGTAAGTGCAAAGGGATAGACCGCCCGGCTGTCGTCCGTGTCGCGCAGCACATGGCAGCACATCTCATCACTCTGTTCCTTGAGCGCAAAGTTGCTGCGGCGGGCAAAACCATGTTGAGCCATCTTTGCGCTGAAGTCATCCACGGCAATCATGTCGTCGACCGCACGCCCGACAATCGGAAACAGAACCGGGGCCCGCCCGCCCCAGAACCGCGTGTCGCCATGCCACAGCAAGTCGTCGCCATCATGGGTGCGCAGATATTGCATCTCGGCGCCAAGCGACGAAACCGACAGGCTGAGTGCTGCGTTTTGCAGATAGAGTTCACTGGGCATGGGGTGTTTGTCCTCTTCAGACTTCAGTCCTTGTCTACGGACCGACTATCCCAATCCATCAATGGAGAGAACCAAAGGCGAGCCCCCACAGCCCGAATTTGACCGGAAAAGCCCAAAATCTATGCCCGCCGCCAAAGCGGTCCAATCAATGCAGCGCCTCAGACAAGCCCGATGAAACGTTCTGGCAGCAGCATTTGGCGCGTGTTTTCGCGCCGGTCGAATTGCCAGAACCCGGTTTCGCCGCGCGCCTTCCATGTCCGGTGCATCCGCTTGCGCACCCCGGTCAGGTCAAATTCTACCATCTCACGCGTGGCAAAGGCGTCAAATACCGCCCGATCCTCGCCACGGGCCTCAGCAAACCAATGGCGACCGATCGAGGCCTCCTTGACCCCGGCCCCGACATCCGCCGTCACCGCATTGCGGCGGTTCATTGTGTCGACGTAATTGCCGAAATCACAGAATTTCAGATGAAACAGCAACAAAGCCTCTGGCGTCCGCAGTTTCCCGGCTTGGGTGAAATGCCCGCCCCGCGCGATTTTGGTGCCCAGCGACACCACACAGGGTTTGGAATAATGCGGCGCGACCCGCACATGACGGCGCGGCCCGAGGATGTGATCGGTGATCGGCTGATCTTCGATATCAATCCGGTGGAGCACCTCCAGCCCCACGGGCGTCAGAACCTGGCGCAGAGGTTGATCGCGCAGGAAATCCAGCAGCCCCCCGGCCACCGCCGGGTCAACCACCACCAATTCATCCACGTCGCCCACAATCACATGATCGTAATAACAGCGCAGCCCCTGCACGGTATTGTTCAGCATCCGCCAGCGTTTCATATCGAAATTCGGGTGCGGATCGCCGGGAATGCCAATGATATTGCAGCCCTGCGCCAGTTCGGCGACCTCTGTGCCGCGACCATGATTGACGATGTAGCAATTTTCGCGCCCCAGCTGGTCGCCGTAATGGCGCAGCCAGGCGCGCAGGAAAAAGGCGTCGTCGCGCACCATGGTCAGTGCGGCGGCTGTTGTTTGCATCTGCGTGTCCTGCTCTTGCACGGGCTTTACCACCCGGTTACCACTTTTCCATAGAATAAAGCGTAAACGCCTTTCAGCAAACGGCAAAGGGCCGCGATGACAGTTTCGATCCTGGATGATCTGCGCACCGACGGCTGGTCCATCCGCCACCGGGGCCCAGCGCCCAAACGGTTTCAGGTCATGGGCGAGCGGTCGTCGGGGACCAATTTCATCAAGCGGTTGATTGATGGCAACAGCGGATTGGCAAACTCGGACGTGCTGGGCTGGAAACATGGGGTGCCGGCGATGTTGGCGATCCCTGGCGATCTGGTGGTGGTCTGCGTGTTTCGCGGCGCGGAAAAATGGGCGCTGTCGATGCATGCCAAACCCTGGCACTGTCGCCCGCCGATGCAGGAAATGGCGTTTTCCGATTTCATCCGCGCGCCCTGGGACACACGTGTTGACCGGCCGCGCTATTTCCCCTGGGCCGATGGGCCTGAATATCGCGGCCAGGTTTTGCAGGCGGATCGCCATCCGATCACCGGCGACATGTATCGCGATCTGTTTGAGCTGCGGGCGGTCAAGATGGCGGCCTTGCTTGGGTTTGCCAACCGCCACCCAAATGTTGTTTTTGTCCGCCTGGAGGCCGTGCAAGCCGCGCCAGAGGCGTTTTTGGCGGGTTTGGCTGCCGGGTTGGGAATTGCGGGACTTTCCGCCCCTATCAGCCGGTGACCAAACGTCTGGGGGCAAAATTCAAACCCGCAGTGGCACATCGCCCGCCGACACCGGAAAAGATGCCCGAGGGCGATCGCAACTGGATGATGTCACGACTGGATCAACCGTTGGAGACGGCGATGGGATATCACATTCAGGGATGATGTTTGGCGCGTGATGACCGCAGATTTGCGATCATTCTGAAGAAGGTAAGTGGCGCGGTTGACGGGGCTCGAACCCGCGACCTCCGGCGTGACAGGCCGGCACTCTAACCAGCTGAGCTACAACCGCGCGTGAGGGGCGGAATAGGATAAGCGCCGCGGGCCGTCAACGACAAAAAGCACCTTTGGCCGGGTTTTTTATCAATTGCGTCGCGTGATTGGTCTTTGTGGGTTTGGCGGCGAAAATTGCAGGTTCTGATTTGGTGCAATCATACAGTCGCCCCGCCGGAGCGGGCCGAGAAGCCTTGTGCAAAACTGGGGGCCAGCCCCCAGACCCCCGGGATATTTTGACCAAGAAGAAATGGAGAGGCCGGAGGTGCAGCGGCGCAAGACCGCAGGAGATTTGCGGAAATGGTATTGAGGGATACTGGCGGCCGGATCGGCGCAGGCCAAGCGCCCAATGTGTCACGAAATTGGGCGATGTCGTTTCAACGACTTTAGGGTAAGTGGCGCGGTTGACGGGGCTCGAACCCGCGACCTCCGGCGTGACAGGCCGGCACTCTAACCAGCTGAGCTACAACCGCGCGTTCGGGCTGATTAGGCCATGGTGCCGGGCGCGTCAAGCGGCTTCGCTGCAATTAATGCAGCTTTTTCGCCACAGACGCCTGTGAAAAACCACAAGATGATGTGGGATTTAGGCTCTTTGGCCATAGGGCACAGGGCGGTTTTAAAATTTTCCTTTGATATTAGCGGCTTGCCGGGCTTTGTTGTTTGGAACTGAATTTTTGCGCGGTCTGCCAGCCGTGACCCCTGGGGAGGGATTATTTTGTTGATTTCAAGACGTGAGGCCCTGATCCTGGGGGCTGGGACAGCTGCGGCTGGTGTATTTCCCGAAATGGCCGCGGCCAAACCTGTCATTCGGCTGCCAAATGACATTGTCGCACGTGATGCGGCCACCATCACCGCCGTACGCACGCCGTCGCCGGTGGTGGCGATGACCTTTGACGATGGGCCACATCCGAAGAACACCCCGCGCCTGTTGGACATGTTGCGCGAGCGCAAGATCAAGGCGACCTTTTATGTGATTGGCAATCGGGTGAAGAGTTGGCCGCAGATTGCCCGCCGGATTGCCGACGAGGGCCATGAGGTTGGCAACCATTCCTGGTCGCATCCCGATTTGTCGCGCTATTCCAACGCCAATGTACTGAAAGAGATCGACAACACCACAATGGCGATCTGGAATGCCACCGGGCGGCCGCCGGTGACCTTTCGTCCGCCATATGGGGCCTTTACCCGCCGCCAGCGGACCTGGCTGAACAGCCAGCGCAATTTGCCCACCATCCTGTGGTCGGTGGATCCGGTGGATTGGCGCAGGCCGGGGGCCAATGTGGTGGCGCAACGTATTTTGCAGCATTCCCACAAGGGCGCGATCATTCTGAGCCATGACATCCATCGCGGCACGATTGATGCCATGCCGCGCACACTGGACGGTTTGACGGGGCGCGGCTTGCGGTTTGTCACCGTCAGCCAGATCCTGGGCTGGCCAACCTGGCAGAACCGGCGGTTTGCCCGCGCCACATCTTAGGGTCAGGACCCTTTAATCGTGTGCCTAGCGCATCAGCCGCTCTCGGCCTTTTTTTCCCAGCGGCCCAATTCCTCGGACCAATATTGCGCGGCACAGGCGGCACCGGTCAGGGTTTTCCATTGGCCGCGCGCCTGATCCACGGCCTGGGGATCGTTGCCATCGAACAGAATACATGTGCGTTCCAGCCGCTGCACCTCGTCCGGGGTCAGGGTCGCGCCGTCAATCGACATGATGCATTGCGGATCATTGCCAGCCGCGCCGGAGGTCAGCAAAATCGGTTGCAGCGCATCATGCGGACCGCCCGCGCGACCATGTGGCAGGAACCCGTCTTCCGGCTCCAGCCACAGTTTTTCATCCAGCCAGTCCAGCCGCCCCTCGTCCGGGCCGCGCACCGCCACGCGCCAACCGGCCCCGCGCGCCCGGTCCAGCAGCACCGGCAGGGTCATTTCCAGCGGCTTGCGTGTCAGGTGATAGAAATAGACCGCGCCCAAGGGGTTACTCCGTTTCGAACCGATCACGCACCAGACGGTCCAGCGCCATCACACCCCAACCGGTTGCGCCCTTGGGGGCAAGGTCGGTGTCTTTGCTGACCTGGGCCACCCCGGCGATATCGAGGTGAATCCATGGCGTTTCATCGCGCACAAACCGTTTGAGGAACTGCGCCGCCGTAATCGAACCTGCGGGGCGACCACCGACGTTTTTCATGTCTGCCTTCATCGACTTCAGCTGGTCATCATAGCTCTGCCCCAGGGGCAGACGCCAGGCGCCCTCGCCCGTGGCGGCGGCGGATTTCAGGAAATCATTGCAGAAGCTGTCGTCGTTGGAAAACACGCCCGCATTGTCATGGCCAAGGCCGATGATGACCGCGCCGGTCAGCGTCGCAAGGTCGACCATCGCGGCGGGTTTATAGGTCTCTTGCGTGTACCAAAGCACGTCGCAGAGCACCAAACGCCCCTCGGCATCGGTATTGATCACTTCGATCGTGTCACCCTTCATCGAGGTCACGATGTCGCCGGGGCGCACCGCGTTGCCCGACGGCATGTTTTCCACCAACCCGACAAGGCCGATCACATTGGCGGGCGCTTTGCGCAGGGCCAGCGTCTTCATCACGCCGGACACAACCCCGGCGCCGCCCATATCCATGGTCATGTCTTCCATACCGGCGGCGGGTTTCAGGGAAATGCCGCCGGTGTCGAACACCACGCCCTTACCAACCAGCGCCAGCGGCGCGTCGCCGGATGTGCCCCCCATCCATTTCATTACCACAACCTTGGACGGGCTGTCGGACCCCTGCCCGACACAGAGCAGCGCGCCCATGCCAAGCTCGGCCAGTTTGTCTTCTTCCAGCACCTCGACCTCGACCCCCAGATCGCGCAGGCCTTCCAGCCGGGCAGCGAATTCGGTGGTGGTCAGCACATTGGCAGGTTCGCTGACCAGATCACGGGTAAAGAACACGCCTTCGGCCACCGCCGCCATGGGCGCAAATTCCTGCTCCAGTTCGGCGGGTTTCGAACACATGATGGTCAGGGTGGCGGCGCGCGGCGTATCCTTGCCGGTCTTGTGATCGCCAAATTCATAGCCGCGCAGCGCCAGACCCATCGCCAGATCGGCGATCTTGGCGCGGCCACCGGCCAAAAGCAGAAGGTCGCTGTCACCGCGCAGTTTCGCCAGGGCCGCCCCGGCGCGTCGTGCGGTGGCGGGATCGGGGCGGCGCGTCAGCTTGATCACATCCAGCGCCTCGGCCTCGAGCCCCGAGGGCGACAAAAGCGAGACGACATCGCCGTCCTTCATCTTGTCGAACGCGGCACTTTCGGAAAACCGCTTCAACGCCTGACGCGTCAACCGGTTGATCCGGCGCCCGCCGGGATCCATCTTGGCCTCTTCATCCAGGATAACGACAACCCTGCCGGTGACGTTTTCAATGGTGTCCAACGCGGTTTCGGCAAATGTAATGGCTGCGGGTGTGGTCATGTCTGCTGCTCCGTGACATCGCGAATATTTCGGGTCTGACACTAGTCCTAGTGCGCGGGACCCCGCCAAACCACCCCCTAACGTGGCATGCAGGCGAATATCCAGTTTTCCCGCCCGACAAAATCTTCTAGTGTCGGGCAAATCCAGAAGGTTGGGGGACCTGTTGGCCAATTCGACAGATATCTCATTTCGCAGCTTTTCATGCTCTTCGGCTTTTTCGCATTGGTGCTGGTGGCGGTGTACTGGGTCAATCAGGCGGTGATCCTGTTTGACCAGTTGATTGCCGATGGCCATTCGGCAAGCGTCTTTCTGGAATTCACCGCCCTGTCCCTGCCACGGGTGATCGGCATGGTTTTGCCGATGGCGACCTTTGCGGCGGCGGTCTATGTCACCAACCGGTTGTCAAATGACAGCGAGCTGACGGTGATGCAGGCGACCGGGTTTTCGCCCTGGCGGCTGGCGCGTCCGGTGTTGATCTTTGGGATGTCGATGGCGCTGATGATGTCGGTGCTGACCCATTTCCTGATCCCGGCCAGTCTGGAACAGCTAAAAGAGCGCGAGCGCGAGATTTCGGGATCGGTCAGCGCGCGGCTGTTGCGTGAAGGCGTGTTCCTGCATCCCGCGGATGGCGTGACATTCTATATCCGCGACATCTCGCCCGAGGGGGAATTGGCCGATGTCTTTATGTCCGACGAACGCAACCCGGATCGCCATGTGACCTATACTGCGGAACGCGCCTATCTGCTGCGCGATGCGGATGGTCCGAAACTGGTGATGGTGGATGGTATGGCCCAGGTGTTCGTGCCGGACACGGCCCAGCTGTCGACCACGAACTTTGCCCAGTTTTCGCGCGATATCAGCGGATTGATCACCGATGGTGGCCAAGGGCGGCGCAAATTGCGCTATGTGCCGACACATGAATTGTTGTGGGATACTGCCGCCGTGTCAGAGGAAATTCGCGAAGACCCCGGCGATGTCGTGCTCGAGGGTCACAGCCGCATTGCACAGGCGCTGGTCTGTATCGTGGCGGCCTTGATTGGTCAGGCGGCGCTACTGGTCGGTGGCTTCAGCCGCTTTGGCCAGACGCGTCAGATCGTGCTGGCGATTTTCATCCTGGTCCTTGTGCAATTGGTCGAAGGTGCGATGACCGAACCGGTGCGCGGCAATCCGGCATTGTGGCCGCTGGCCTATGCGCATGTGTTCATCGGACTTTTGGTGGCAACGGCGCTTTTGTGGCGCTCTGCCCACCCCGGCGCCATACGCCGGCGCCCTGCCCCGGCGCTTGAGGGCACATCATGACCCTGCACTTTTATTTTGCCCGCCGGTTTACGGTGATCTTTGCCGGAATGTTTGCGGTGTTTTTCCTGTTTGTCATGCTGCTGGATCTGATTGAACAGCTGCGCCGCTTCGATGAAGAGGTCGGATTTTCCCAGGTTCTGCGCATCACGCTGCTGAACACGCCACAAGGCCTTTACCAGATGTTGCCGCTGGTGATGATTCTATCCTCCATTGCGCTGTGCCTTGCTCTGGCGCGGTCGTCGGAATTGGTGGTCAGCCGCGCGTCGGGTCGATCAGGGCTTTCGGCCTTGTTCGGGCCTTTGGCGGTGGCGGCCCTGGTCGGGGCAATTGCCGTGGCGGCGTTCAACCCGATCGTGGCCGCGACCTCGCAACGCTATCACGATCTGCGCGAACTTTATGACAGTGGCGGCACATCTACCCTGTCCATCGGGCGCGAGGGGCTGTGGCTGCGTCAGGGCGATCTGCGCGGCCAGACGGTGATCCATGCGGAGCGGTCCAATCCGACGGCCACGGTGCTGCATGATGTGACCTTCATTGCCTATGCGGCAGAGGGTGGCCCGGTGCGCCGCATCGCCGCCGAAGAGGCCGCATTGGGCACCGGCGAATGGGTGCTGACCCAGGCCAAGGTCTGGCCGCTAGTGACCGGATTGAACCCGGAAACCAACTCCTTTGTTCACGAAGAGCTGCATATCCCGTCGACCCTGACCCAGGAACGTATTCGCGACAGTTTCGGCAAACCCTCTGCGGTGTCGATCTGGAACCTGCCGGCCTTTATCCGCCAGCTGGAAACCGCCGGATTTTCCGCCCGGCGCCATAGCGTCTGGTTACAGATGGAGCTGGCCCGGCCGGTGTTCCTTGTGGCGATGGTGCTGTTGGGCGCGGCCTTTACTATGCGCCACGCGCGGTTCGGACGGACCGGTCTGGCGGTGTTGACCGCATTGATGCTGGGGTTCGGGCTTTACTATGTGCGCAATTTCGCGCAAATCCTTGGCGAGAATGGCCAGATTCCCGCATCCCTTGCGGCTTGGGCCCCGCCGGTGGCGGCGGCGCTTATCGGGCTGGGATTGATTTTGCAGATGGAGGACGGGTGATGCTGCGCCGCCTGTGGATCCTTTTACTGGCCTTGATGCCGCTTGCCGTATCTGCGCAGACCAGCGCAGATCAAGGCAGTGTCGATCCGGCCCTTCTGGTCGCCGATACGGTGGTTGTGACGCCGGATCAACGGTTGATCGCCGATGGCAATGTCGAGGCGCTGTATAATGGCACCCGGCTATGGGCCAAACGCATCATTTACATAAGCGACGCCGACCGTCTGGAAATCCAGGGTCCGATCCGCATTGACGATGGTCAGGGCATCGTGGTGCTGGCCGACAGCGCCGATCTCGACACCAATCTGGAAAACGGATTGCTAAAAGGCGCGCGGCTTGTGCTGGATCAGCAACTTCAACTCGCCTCGGTTCAGATGGCCCGCGTCGAGGGGCGTTATGCCCAGCTGAGCAAGGTCACCGTGACCTCGTGCCAAATCTGCGGCAAGAACGGCCGGGCGCTCTGGTCGATCCGGGCGCGCCGGGTGGTGCATGACCAGGAGGAACAGCAGCTCTATTTCGATGGTGCGGTGTTCCGGGTGCTGGATGTGCCGCTGATGTATCTGCCGCGGCTGCGGCTGCCCGATCCGACGCTGAAACGCGCGCATGGCCTGTTGTTCCCGACGATCCGCACCACAACAGAGCTGGGGACCGGCATCAAGCTGCCCTACTTCATCCCGCTTGGCGATCACGCCGATATCACGGTCACGCCCTATTTCTCGCAGGAAACCAGCACCGTAGAGCTGCGGTATCGTCAGGCCTTTCGGCTTGGGGATATCGAGTTGAACGGCGCAATAACCCGCGACACCCTGCGCCGGGACGAAACCCGCGCCTATCTGTTTGGCGAAGGCCAATTCGATCTGCGCGACAATTACATTCTCAGCTTCGATTTCGAGGTCACCAGCGACGAATCCTATCTGTCGGAATATGATTATTCCGGCAAGGACCGGCTGGACAGCGAGTTGAGTCTTGGCCGGTCGACACGCGAAAGCGACATGCAGGCCAGTTTGGTGCTGTTCAACACGCTGCGCGACGACGAATTGAACTCGACCCAGCCGACGATCATTCCCGATCTGCGCTATGAACAGCGGTATCAGCTGGACAATGCGCTTGGCGGCGAGTTGCGGCTGGCCTTCGAAGGGCATGGTCATGTGCGCTATTCGTCGAACGATGTTGTCGGGCGGGATGTGACACGGGCCGGTGTGTCGGCGACATGGCTGGATCAATGGACCTTTGCCTCTGGTGTGCAGCTCGCGGCGCAGGCCGGTGTGGCCTTTGATCAATTCTGGACCGGCGACGATTCGACCGTGGCCAGCACGGACAGTTCCCTGACCCCCAGCGCCGCAGTGACCCTGCGCTATCCGTTCCTGCGCATCACCGCCGGCGGCGCGCGGCAATTGATTGAACCGGTGGCCCAGATCGGGTGGGTCGGCGGCGAAGATGCCGATGTGGCCAATGATGAAAGCACCCGTCAGGAGCTGGACGAAGGCAATCTGCTGGCGCTGTCGCGCTTTCCCGAGGCGGACCGGCGCGAACGCGGCAGTTCGACCGTGCTGGGGTTGCGGTTTGTCCATCATGACCCGCGCGGCTGGTCCGGCGGTCTTGCACTGGGCCGGGTGTTGCGCACCGATACCCTGGATGATTTCACCGCCACATCCGGTTTGAACCTGGCCGAATCCGACTGGCTGATTGCGGCGCATCTGCGCAATGTTGACGGGCTTTATATTCTGTCGCGCACGCTGGTCGGCGACAATGGCGAAGTCTCCAAATCCGAGGCGCGCGGTGCCTGGTCAAATGACACCATCGACCTTGGCGCGTCATTCTTGTTGTTGCCCGCCGACAGCGAAGAAGACCGGGCGGACAAGGTTGCGGAATGGTCGATCGACGGTGCTTACCGCGTCAACCGTCACTGGACCGCCAGCGCCAGCGCCAGTTACGATATTGTCGACAAACGCGCCTCTGAGGCCGGGCTTGGGCTGGCGTATCGCAACGAATGTATCGAGGCGGCCTTTACCGCCGAGCGCAAGTTTGCCGATTCATCCAATCTGGACCCTTCTACCACTTATGGGCTAACCATAGCCCTAAAAGGATTCAGCACGGGCGGCGACGCCGGAGGCTATAGCAGGACATGCAAACAATGACATTCGCACCCATTCGCGCCCTGGTGACGGCCCTGACCCTGACACTCGCCACCACAGGCCCCGCATTGGCGCAGGGCTTGTTCTCGCCTGCGGTCAAGGTCGGCGATCAGGTCATCACCACCTATGAAATCAATCAACGGGCCCTGTTCCTGCAGATTTTGCGGGCGCCGGGCAACCCACGCGAAACCGCGCGTGACCAGTTGATCGAGGACCGTCTGAAGGTTGCAGCCGCCGAAACGGCGGGGGCCGCACCGTCGGACGAGGCCATTCGCGGCGGCATGGAAGAATTCGCAGCCCGCGCGGATTTCACCGCGGAACAGTTCATCGGCGAATTGGGCAAGGCCGGGATTGCACCGGAAACATTCCGCGACTTTGTGCGCTCCGGGCTGGCCTGGCGCGAGCTGGTGCGGGCGCGTTTTGGGGCGCAAACCCAAGTGTCCGAAGACGAAATCGACCGCGCGCTTGCCTCCGGCAACGGTGGGTCTTCCGTGCGGGTCTTGCTGGCGGAAATCATCATGCCCGCCCCGCCGCAAGAGGCACAATCGGTTCTGGCCCGCGCACAGCGCATCGCCAAATACACCTCGGAATCGCAATTTGCCGCTGCCGCGCGGCAATACTCCGCCACAAAAACACGTGGATCGGGCGGCAAACTGCCCTGGCAGAAAATCGAAGACCTGCCGCCGGTTCTGCGGCCATTGGTTCTGGCGCTTGGCGAGGGCGAGGTCACCGAGCCGATCCAGATCCCCAATGCGGTGGCCTTGTTCCAGCTGCGCGCCATCGAGGAAACCGCATATACCCGCCCCAGCTATTCCGCCGTGGAATATGCCGCCTATTACATGGCGGGCGGGCGCAGCCCCGACACGCTGGCAAAGGCCAACAAGATTGCCGAAAGTGTCGACACCTGTGACGACCTTTACGGCGTGGCAAAGGGCCAGCCGGAAGAGGTGCTTGACCGTGCCGCGTTGCCGCCTGCCGACATTCCGGCCGATATCGCCATGGAACTGGCCAAGATGGACGCAGGCGAGGTTTCGACCACGTTGACCCGCGCCAATGGCGAGACATTGGTGGTGCTGATGCTGTGTGGCCGCAGCCCGGTGACCGAGGAAGCACAGGACCGCGAGGCGGTGATCGCCGGATTGCGTGCCCGCAAGCTGAACGGTTTGGCCAATTCCTATCTCGAACAATTGCGCGCCGAAGCCCGCATCATCGTCATCGAATGAGCCCGCAGCCCCCCGCCCCCGTCGCGCTGAGTTGTGGCGAACCGGCGGGTGTCGGCCCGGAATTGGCGGCAAAGGCCTGGAATGTGCTGCGTGAGCGTGTGCCGTTCTTTTTGATTGGCGATGCCCGTCACCTGCCCGCTGATACGCCCCATGTGCGCATCACGGATCCCGCCGAGGCCCCCGGCGCAATGGCGCATGGGCTGCCGGTTCTGCATCGTGATTTTGGCCCCGCGGTTACCCCCGGCGTGGCACAGGCGGCACATGCCCAACCGGTGATCGACGCCATCGCCGAAGGTGTATCCATGGCGATGTCGGGGCGCGCTGCCGCGCTCTGCACCGCGCCGATCCACAAGAAGGCGCTGGCAGATGGTGCCGGGTTTGCCTATCCCGGCCACACCGAGTTTCTGGCGGCACTGGCCGGGGTGGACCGGGTGGTGATGATGCTGGCCTCGCCCGTATTGCGGGTGGTGCCGGTGACCATTCACATCCCGCTTGTCGAAGTGGCATCGGCGCTGACGCCGCAGCTGTTGGAAGACACGATCCGGATCACGCATCGGGGGCTCATCCAGCGCTTCGCGCTGTCTTCGCCCCGGATGGCAATTGCCGGGTTGAACCCGCATGCTGGCGAAGGTGGGCGCATGGGGCGCGAAGAGATCGAGGTGATCGAACCGGTCCTCGCGCAGTTGCGCGCTGAGGGGATAGAGGTCGTCGGGCCGATGTCGGCAGACACGATGTTTCATGACGCGGCACGTGGGCGCTATGATGTGGCGATCTGCATGTACCATGATCAGGCGCTGATTCCGATCAAGACCCTGGACTTTGACCGCGGCGTGAATGTCACGCTGGGCCTGCCGTTTCTGCGGACCTCGCCCGATCATGGCACCGCTTTTGATATTGCCGGGCGTGGCATTGCCAACCCGACATCGATCATCGCCGCGCTGGAGATGGCAGGCGGCCATTAAGATGCGTATTTTAGAAAGAGAAGAAGCGACATGGCGACGATAGACGATCTTCCGGCGCTGCGCGATGTGATCACCACCCATGAGCTGGTCGCCAAAAAATCGCTTGGCCAGAACTTTCTTCTGGATTTGAACCTGACGGCGAAAATTGCCCGTCTGGCCGGTGGGCAGGCCGATGCGCTTGCCGGGTGTGACATTCTGGAAATTGGCCCCGGCCCCGGCGGTTTGACCCGTGGGCTTTTGGTCGAAGGTGCGCGCCGGGTTCTGGCGATTGAAAAAGATGCGCGCTGCATGCCCGCGCTGGACGAGATTGCCGCGCGTTATCCGGGGCGGTTGCAGGTGATCAACGGGGATGCGCTGGAGGTCGATCCACTGGCGCATTTGACACCACCGATCCGTATTGCCGCCAATCTGCCGTATAATGTGGGCACGGAATTGCTGGTGCGTTGGCTGACGCCCCCCGCCTGGCCGCCGTTTTGGCAATCCCTGACCTTGATGTTTCAACGCGAGGTGGCGGAGCGCATTGTCGCGCAGCCCGGCACCAAACCCTATGGTCGGTTGGCGGTTCTGGCCCAGTGGCGCACAACGCCGCGCATTGTCCTGTCACTACCACCTGAGGCGTTTTCGCCACCACCCAAAGTGTCCTCGGCTGTGGTGCACTTCGAAGCGCTGGATGCGCCGCGATTTGAGGCCGATGCCGCCATTCTGCAAGAGGTGGTGGCCCGTGGTTTCAACCAGAGGCGCAAGATGCTGCGCGCCAGTTTGAAAGGCATTGTGCCCGGGGTTGAGGATGTATTGCGCGCGGTTGGCATTGCCCCGACAGAGCGGGCAGAACAGGTGTCCCTGGAAGAATTCTGTGCACTGGCGCGGGCGATAAAGGCGGCGCGCAGCTGATTCAACCGTTGCGGATTGGAACAGAAAAAGGCCACCCGGTTTGGGTGGCCTCACAAATTCTCAGACATTTCAGATCAATCGGGCGCTCAGTTCATCCGGGTGCACTGGGCTCCGGGTGCACCGGGCATTGCCACGTAAACGACGCAGTCACCCGCAAAACGCACCGGCCAAAAACACACCGGCCAAAAACGCATCGGCCAAATATGTGTTGGCCGATGCGACACCACCGCAGACGCTTATTCAGCCGCTTGTGATGGCTCGTCTTTTGGACCTTCGGCCGGAGCCTCTGATGCGGGGGCCTCTGATGTCTTTGTCTCTGCCGCAGTCGTCTTTTTCGTCGTTCTGGTCGACGGCTTTCGCGTCGTCGTTTTTGCCGCCGGCTTCTTGGCCGACCTGGTCGTGGTCTTTTTCGCAGGCGTTTCCTTGGCACTTACGGTTGCCGGTTCATCGGCGGTTGGCGCCGCTGCGGTGTCCGCTGCTTTTTTGGTCGATCTACGGCGCGTGGTCTTGGGCTTTGTGACCGCGGCCTCGGCCTTGCTTTCCGGGGTTTCGACCAGACCGCTGTCTGTGTCGTCGCCTGCGATTTCCATCACATCGGGCTGCGGGGCATCGGGTTGGCTGACATCCGGTTGCGGTGCATCCGCAGGGTCAACGGCCCGGGGCGCACGGGATGTGGATCTCGCCGTGGCTGGTTTGGCAGCAGGCGGTGTCGCAGTTTCCTGAGGCGCGGGCACCGAGGCGGCCGCAGCATCTGCTGCGGGCGCGTTGGGGCCGGCGCGGCCTGTGGTTGGGCAGCCTGTGGATGTGAGGACTGTGGATTGGCGGATTGTGGATTGGTAGATTGGCGTGAAGGCGATTGCGGCTGAGGCTGGCCATCATTGCCGTTATGAGGCTCACGCTCCTGACGTTCAGACCGTTCACGGTCGCGCTGCGCCTGACGCTCGCGGTTCTGACGTTCCTGCTCTTCGCGCTTGGATTCTTGTTCCTTTTGCGCCTCGCTCAGCAATCGCAGGTAATGTTCCGCGTGTTGTTGAAAGTTTTCGGTCGCAACCCGATCACCCGACAACTGGGCATCACGTGCCAGTTGATTGTATTTGTCGATGATCTGCTGCGGCGTACCGCGCACCTTGCCTTCTGGCCCGGAACTGTCAAAGACCCGGTTGATAATATTGCCGCCCGAAGGTTTGTTGCTGCGGTTCGATCGCGACCGCGATCGTGACTTCGATGATCTCATTTAATGTGGTCCAGCCCGTTTCCGTAAGTCTGTGCCGGTCCGCCTGATGCTGCGCTATTGGCGCATGTTGCTGTAGGCGGTCATGCTCTTGTTCGGCTAATGTCACGCGGGGTTGCGAATGCGACCCGCCAGCGGCGACACCCAAGCAATAACCATGTCATGGCATTTCAAACAAGGGGTTAATTCGCATTCGACCTTGGATATGGGTGCAAAAGCGACAGTTTGCCGCCAAATGGCCGAGATTTTGCGTGAAAAATGCAGCAAAACCGCGTCACGCCTTGCGGGCGCTGACGACACGGTCGCGTTTATCAAGATCCGCCACCACCACCACATCGGTCAGACCAGCAGCGGACATCAGCGCCGAAACCGCCGCCCCCTGCTGCCAGCCGATTTCCACCAACAGCCGCCCGCCGGGTTCAAGATGGCGCGGCGCGCCAGCGGCCAGCGCGCGATAGGCGCTTAACCCGTCACCTTCGTCGGTCAACGCAAGACGCGGTTCATGCGCCAGTTCCGGCGCCAGATCCGCCATCTCATCCTTGGCGATATACGGCGGGTTTGACACGATCAGATCGAAACTGCCTTCGACCATGTCGTACCAATCGCTTTGTCGCAGCAATACGCCGTCCCCCTGACCCAGGGCCGCACGATTGCGCACCGCCACGTCCAGCGCCGCCGGTGACAGATCGGTGCCCAGCCCCCAGGCCCCCTGGGTTTCCGCCAGAAGCGTCAACAGGATACAGCCCGACCCGGTGCCAAGATCAAGAACACGTTCAAACGGATGCGACAAAGCCGCTTCGATCAGGGTTTCGGTTTCCGGGCGCGGGTCAAGCACATCGGGGGTCACGATGAATTCGCGTCCATAGAACATGCGCGTGCCAATAAGATGCGACACCGGTTCACGTGCCACACGGCGGGCAATCAACGCGTCATACCGGGTGATGGTCTCTGCCGTGACCTCCTCTGGCAGGACCAGCGTCAACCGCCCCGGATCACAGGCCAGAACATGCGCCAGAATACGGCGGGCATCACGCCCTGCCCCATCAATGCCCACAGACTTCAGCGCCCGCGTCGCGCGGGCGAGGATTTCGGTCCCGGTCATTGCATTTCGGCCAGCAAGGTCGCCTGGGCATCCGCGGTCAGCGCGTCGATGATATCATCGAGATCACCCTGCATCACCTGATCCAGCTTGTAGAGCGTCAGATTGATGCGGTGGTCGGTCATCCGGCCCTGCGGGAAGTTATAGGTGCGAATGCGTTCGCTGCGGTCGCCGCTGCCCACCTGAGATTTGCGGTCAGCGCTGCGTTCACTGTCCACCCGCTGACGTTCCAGATCGAACAGCCGGGTTTTCAGCACTTGCATCGCGATCTCGCGGTTGCGGTGTTGCGATTTTTCGGCGCTCACCACCATGATGCCGCTGGGAATATGAGTGATGCGCACCGCAGAATCGGTGGTGTTGACGTGTTGTCCCCCCGCACCAGAGGCGCGCATGGTATCAATCCGAATGTCGCCGGGGTCGATGTGAATATCGACATCCTCGGCCTCTGGCAGCACCGCAACCGTGGCGGCCGAGGTGTGAATACGCCCGCCGCTTTCGGTTGTTGGCACGCGTTGCACCCGGTGTACGCCGCTTTCGAATTTCAGCCGGGCAAAGACGTTTTCGCCTTTGACATGGGCCACCACCTCTTTGATGCCGCCCAGTTCGGTGGCGTTTTCCTCGATGATCTCGAACGTCCAGCCGTGGTTTTCGGCATAGCGCTGATACATCCGCAAGAGATCGCCGGCAAAAAGCGCCGCCTCTTCGCCGCCGGTTCCGGGGCGGATTTCGACAATCGCCGGGCGCGCGTCTGCGTCATCCTTGGGCAACAGCGCCAATTGCAGCGCATGTTCCACCTCTGGCAGACGCTTTTTCAGGATCGGCAGTTCTTCTTCTGCCAACTCCTTCATATCCGGGTCGGCCAGCATCGCCTCGGCCTCAGCCATATCGTCAAGCAGCTGACGCCATTCGCCAATTTGTTCGACCACCGGGCGCAGATCGGAATACTCCTTGCCCAGCTTGGCAATGTCACTGCCGCCTTCGGCCATCTTGGCCTCCAGGAATTCAAACCGATCTTCAATCTGGCGCAGGCGGTCTTCGGGGATCATGTTTGCTACTTTGATTTGGCGAAAGTGGAGTTGCTGTGATAAACTGGGAACATGGTAAGAGAAAGTGCCCTTTTGTTGCTGCTTGCCACATCAGCCAACGCCGATGTGACTGGACCCGGCGGGAAAACGGTCGATTGTTTCTGCACCGACAGCACCGGATCCCGTATTGAGCTGGGCCAGACGATCTGTTTGCAGGTCGATGGCCGCATGTTCATGGCGCAATGTCAGATGTCGTTGAACGTGCCGATGTGGCGCGAAGTGTCGCAAGGCTGCCTGGGGGCGAGCCTACCCCAAAGCCTTGATCCAGCTTTCAATCCGGGCGCGGTTGACGCCCAGATCTGATTTGCCGAACCGGGCGCGGCTGTACAGTTCCACTGTTGTGGCGTCCCGCAGGGTCAGCGTGGTGTAATCGGGAAACGCCATAAGGCGACTGCGGGTGACATAGGTGATCTGCCCCTCGGCCAGCGACCCTGCCAGAACCTTGGTGCGCGGCGTGGCGCGGATCTGGGCATCAAAGGCCGCCATGCGCGCATTGACGTCACCGGTGACAGCCTCGCGGTAGACATGGTCTTTTTCGCCGTCGATATGGCCCATTTCGCTGCCTTCGGCCGCAACATGCCAGCGCAGCGGATCGTCCGGCGCAACCCGCACCCAGACCACAGCGCCAACGATCAACAGGATCACAAGTTTTAAAATTACTTTCAACACGTTACGATCCAATCTTCAGATGATTCCAGCCCCAGAGGCATATCAGTTCCACCGCCACATGGGCACCGGCGATTGCGGTGGCGCCTGTGGTGTCAAAAGGCGGCGAAACCTCGACCACGTCACCGCCCAGAAGGTTGATCCCCGCCAGTTCACGCAGCGCCACAGCCGCCTGTGCGGTGCTCAGCCCCCCCAGACCGGCGTGCCAGTGCCGGGGGCAAAGGCCGGGTCAAGACAATCTATATCAAAGGTCAGATATGTCGGGGCGTCTCCGACGATCTCCTTGATGCGCTCCGCCGTCTTTTTCGGCCCGATTTCATGCACTTGCCGGGCATCTATCATCTGCATTCCGTGACGATCGGGATTATCCGTGCGAATGCCGACATGCACAGAGCGCGCCGGATCCACCAGCCCCAGCTTGATCGCCTTGTAAAGGAACGTGCCGTGGTCAATCCGCTCCATATCGTCATCGGTCCAAGTGTCGCTATGGGCGTCAAACTGGATCACGGACAGGGGGCCGTATTTTTCCGCATAGGCGCGCAGGATTGGCAAGGTGATGAAATGATCCCCGCCCAGGGTAATGCTGCCCGCGCCCGCGGCCAGAATACCCGCCATATGTGCCTGGAGGGCGGCGGGAAATTCCGACACTTTGGCATAGTCGAACGCCAGATCGCCGTAATCAACAATTGATAGCTGTTCCAAGGGGTTGAAGCCCCAACCAAAAGGCGCATCCGGGCTTTGCAGCGCGCTGGCCTCGCGGATCGCGCGCGGTCCAAGCCGGGTGCCGGGGCGGTTTGTCACCGCCTGATCAAACGGTACGCCGGTAATCGCAAGATCGACGCCGGTCAGATCCTTGCTGTAGCGGCGACGCAAAAAGGATGTCGCCCCGCCAAAGGTGTTCTCATAACTGAGCCCCCGAAGATCCGCGCGCGTAAACGCATCATCCACCGCCGTTTTTGCATCTTCCAGTGCCATAGCCCGCTCCTGTTTGCATGGCGGCGCATCTGGACACTTGCCGCGCGCCGCGACAGATTGCACACAAACCCAAAACCAGAGGCGCTGCAATGGCTGACGACGCATTGATCCACGATCCTGACGGCGGAATTCCGCGGCTTTTGGAAATCATGCGGCGGCTGCGCGATCCGGACACCGGCTGTCCCTGGGATATCGAACAGGATTTCACTAGCATCGCGCCCTATACCATTGAAGAAGCTTACGAAGTCGCGGATGCCATCGAACGTCGCGACTGGCCCGAGCTGGAGGGCGAATTGGGCGATCTGCTGTTGCAGACCGTCTATCACACCCAAATGGGGGCCGAGGCCGGTCATTTCGATTTTCATAGCGTGACCAAGGCGATAGCCGACAAAATGGTCGCAAGGCATCCACATGTGTTTGGCGATGAAAGCCGGGACAAAAGCGCCGAACAGCAAACTGCAGATTGGGAAAAGATCAAGGCGGCGGAACGTGCGGGAAAGGCCCAGAGCGGCGCGCTGGACGGTGTTGCGGTGGGATTGCCGGCCTTGTTGCGGGCGATGAAGCTGCAAAAACGGGCGGCGCGTGTCGGATTTGACTGGCCGGAAACCACCATGGTGCTGGACAAAATCGCCGAGGAATCGCGCGAATTGGTCGAGGCCAAGGAAACGCTACCACAGGACAAAGTCGAAGAGGAAATGGGCGATCTGCTGTTTGTCATGGCCAATCTGGCGCGGCATCTGGAGGTTGATCCAGAAGCGGCCCTGCGCCGGGCCAATGCCAAATTCCTGCGTCGTTTCAAGTCGATAGAAGCTGCTTTGGCAGCAAAGGGCAAAACCCCATCCCAATCAGATCTGGCAGAGATGGATGCGCTATGGGACGCGGCCAAACTGGCCGAGCGTTCGGGTGTCAGCGCAGAAAAGTGATCCCGCGAAACTGGGATATCTTGTCGAGATGCTGCTCATAGCGCGCGCGCAAAAGGGCGATGTCGTCGTCCTGCAAACCGGCAAAGCCGGTCGGCGCCTGCGCGTCGGCATGATCCGCGATCACCGCCTGCCATTGCGCGCGTGTCAGGGTTTCACCGGCACGATACCGGGCCTGCAACGCCTCTAGCGCGGCGTCGGTGGCCGAAAGGTTCAGGGCACGTTCCGGTTCGCGAAGCGGCATCGACAGGTCGGGCACAAGCTGATTCAACAGATCCACGCTGCGACCCCTTCTGGTGTAACTTATCACCACAAACTCTTGTGGCATAATGATTTTCTGAAACGCACGCACCAGGACCGGCCAGCCACGGTCCATCGCCATGAAATTGGCAGAAACCTCGTGAAACGGTGCGACGGCATTGTCTTCGGCGCGTTTGCGATAGGCGCTGGTGAACAATGCGTCATAGCTGCGCAGGACCAGAACCATGCGCCGGGGCCGATCGACCCCCAGGGTCGCCAGCGCTGACCGCAACACCCGCAGCCGGGTTTCGGCGGCAGGGTAAAACCGCCCCCGGTAAAACGGAAACATGCGCCCGGGAATATTCTCTTCCGACACAATCAACGCGCGGTTCGGCGTTGTGCTGTGGCCCGCCAGAACCCTGGCGGCGACCCCCGCATCTTTCAGCTTCAGCCGAAGATTTCCCCCCGGTATCCCGTCGCGCCCCGGATAGGCAGTGTCATATCCCGCCGTCGCCAATGCACCCCGGTTCAGATCGAGACACATCTGAAAGGACGATGTCCCGGTGCGATGGGCGCGGCATGGATGTAGACAGCTTTGGGCATGATCTGCGCTCCGGGGTGGCCTTGGCCTGATATGGCCAGACGGACAGCCACAAACCGCTTATGGACTTTCGCGGTCCCGGTTGACAAGTTGGCGACGATACAGACAGAGGCAGAGATGACAGCGCGCAAGATCATTATCGACACCGATCCCGGCCAGGACGACGCAGTGGCCATTCTTTTGGCGCTGGCCAGTCCAGAGGACATTGACGTGCTCGCCATCACCGCAGTGGCCGGCAATGTGCCCTTGGCGCTGACCGCGAAAAACGCCCGCATCGTCTGTGAATTGGCCGGCAAGCCAGAGGTGCCGGTCTTTGCCGGGTGTGACGCACCGATGCAGCGGCCGTTGGTGACGGCGGAACATGTCCACGGCAAGACCGGGCTGGATGGCCCGACGCTGCCCGACCCTGAGATGCCGCTGCAAGAGCGGCATGGCGTCGATTGCATCATCGACACATTGCGCAGTGAACCGGCGGCAGTGTCACGCTCTGCGTGTTGGGGCCGCTGACCAATATTGCCATCGCCCTGCAACGCGCCCCAGAGATTGCAGAGCGTGTGCAGGAAATCGTCCTGATGGGCGGGGCTTATTTCGAGGTCGGAAACATTACCCCCACCGCAGAGTTCAATATCTATGTGGACCCGGAGGCGGCGGATATTGTGTTCAGATCCGGCATTCCGATTGTGGTGATGCCGCTGGATGTCACCCACAAGGCGCTGGTCACCCCCGCCCGCAACGCCGCCTTTCGTGCATTGGGCACGCCGGTCGGTGTCGCGGTGGCAGAGATGACCGATTTCTTTGAACGTTTTGACAAGGAAAAATACGGCAGTGATGGCGCGCCGTTGCATGACCCCTGTGTCATTGCCTATCTTCTGAAACCCGATCTTTTTCAGGGCCGTCATGTCAATGTAATGGTGGAAACCACATCAGAGCTGACCCTGGGCATGACCGTCGCCGATTGGTGGGGGGTGACCGACCGGGCGGCCAATGCGCTGTTTATCGGCGATCTGGATGCCGATGGCTTCTTCACCTTGCTGACCGAAAGGCTTGCCCGACTATGAGCACAAGATTGCACCTTGCCGGGCCGGACGACCTTGAGCGGTTGATGCCACTGACCGCCGCCTTTTGCGCGGAAACCGGTATCGACCCGGATGAAAACCGCCGCCGCGACGGGCTGGCCCCGCTGTTGGCCGGAAGCCCCCATGGCGCGGTGTATCTGATCGGTCCCGCCAAATCGCCGGTGGGGTATATCATCCTCAGCTTTGGCTGGTCGCTGGAATTTGGCGGCATGGACGGATTTGTCGACGAATTATACATCCGCCCCGCCGTGCGCGGGCGCGGTATGGCGACGGATGTGCTGTACTCCCTGCCCCGCGCGTTGAAAGACGCCGGTCTGAAGGCGCTGCATCTGGAGGTGCTGCGCGAAAACACCGCCGCACAAGGGCTGTATCGCAAGGCGCATTTCAATCTGCGCGACAACTATTGTCTGATGTCGCGCAAGCTGTGACCTTCTGTTGGCCGGGTTTCCGGCCAGGGGGTTAAGCGCCACGGGGGGGAAATGGCCAAAGCCGTGCTGGCCCCGTTCATGCTGGCCCCGTTCAAAAGGTCAGATGCGCGGCTAGAACGCCCCAGTATCTGCCCAGCCATTGCGCCACTCATCACGCCAATCATCACGACCGCCATCGGGACCAAAGACGCTGGTCGCGCTGAATGCGGCGTGATACCGCTGGAGCAAATGTAAAACACGGGCTTCGCGATGAATTTTTTGCAGATTACTTCGCTTTTGATTGTTCTGGCCGGGTTGTTTGGCGCGATCAATTACCTTGTCCTGAAATTGCCCGCCGCGATCGGCATTCTGGTTGTGGCCTTGCTGGCCTCGTTTGGCATCATGTTGCTGGATCTGGCCCTACCGGCCATGGGGTTGGCGGACACCGTGCGCGCCGCAGTCATGGGGTTGGAATTTTCCGATGCCCTGCTGGAAGGCATGTTGGGGCTGTTGCTGTTTGCCGGTGCGTTACATGTCAAACTGTCCGACCTGCGCGATGAATGGCGCCCGGTTGTGCTGATGGCGACGTTGGGGATTGGATTGTCGACGGTGATTGCCGGCTTCGGGTTCCACTGGATCACCGGCATGCCGCTGATGGTGGCGCTGGTGTTTGGCGCTTTGATTTCCCCCACCGACCCGGTCGCGGTCTTGGGCGTGCTGCGCGAAGCCAACCTGCCAAAACCGCTGGAAACCAAGATCGCCGGCAAATCGCTGTTCAACGATGGCGTTGGTTATGTGGTGTTTCTGGTGCTGGTCGGCATTGCCTTTGGCGGCACCGGACATGGTGCGGGCCATGGCGACGAAGGCGGCGTGCTTGAATCTGCGGCGCTGCTGTTTGCCCAAGAGGCGTTTGGCGGTGCGATCCTTGGCATTGTCCTCGGCTGGTTGACCTTCCGGCTGATGCGGCGGATTGACGATTATTCGCTGGAGGTGCTGCTGACGCTGGGGCTGGCCTTTGGCGGTTATGAGCTTGCGGTGTATTTGCATGTCTCTGCGCCGATCATGGCGGTCTGTGCCGGGCTGTTGATTGGCGACATCGGGGCAAAACACGGGATGACCGACCAGACCCGGCAATATGTCGATGCCTTCTGGAAGCTGATTGACGAAATCCTGAATGCGGTCCTTTTCCTGATGATCGGATTCGAGGTGTTTGCCGTGGCCTTTGACGCCAGCTATTTGAGCGCCGCAGTGATGGCAATCGCCTTGGCCCTGGTGGCGCGGCTGGCGGCGGTGTCCATTCCCATCCTGTTGCTGAAACCATTCCGAAGCTTTTCCGCCGGGGTGATCCCGATCATGACATGGGGCGGATTGAAGGGCGGCATCTCGGTCGCGCTGGCGCTGTCCCTGCCCGATGGCGAATGGAAGCCGCTGATCCTGACCGCGACCTATGTTGTGGTGATATTCTCGATTGTGGTGCAGGGTTTGACGGTGACACGCGTGGCCAACCGATTTGGCCGCGAACCGGACCTGATGTAAGATGTAGGGGGCGGCCATGGCGCTGTTTGTGTTTGATTTTGCCGCAGACGGCCAAATGCACGAGGCGGATTTGCACCGGCCCTGCCCGGCGGATCACTGGCGCTGGGTGCATTTCGATCTGAATGATGCTGCCACGGAAACGGATCTGCGCGCGCTGGTGCCGGCATCCGCCGCCGAGATCCTGTTACAACCTGAAACCCGGCCACGGTCCGTGATCATTGCCGGGGCGATGATCGTAATGTTGCGGGGCGCGAATTTCAATCCCGGCCAACAAAGCGACGATATGGTCGCGCTGCGGATCTGGGCCACCGATACATTGGTGATCACCCTGCGGCATCGGGCGATTTTCGCGGTGCAGGATCTGCGCGATGCGCTGCGCGGCGGCATGATCCTGCCCGGTGGCGCGGGTCTGTTGATCGCGGAATTGATCGAAGGTCTGGTTGACCGGATCGAACAGGTCAGCCTGGGGCTGGACGACACTGTCGACAGCATCGAGGAATCGGTTCTTGTGCCTGGACATGACATTGATGTTCTTGCGCCGCTGCCGCAGTTGCGCCGGGCGACAATCCGGCTGATCCGCTATCTGCGCCCGCAAAGCGAAACCCTGCGCAAGCTGGAACAGCGCCCCCCCGGTGCGCCACCGGTGCTGCTGACCCTGCCCGCAGATCGCCTGCATGAAAGCGCCAACCGCGCACAACGCGCATTGGAGGAACTGGATGCGGTGCATCACCGGCTGAACGCCCTGGCGGATCACCAATACAACCGCAAGGCCGATCAATTGTCGCGCAATGGCTATGGCCTGTCGGTGATTGCGGCGGTGTTCTTGCCGCTGGGCTTTGTCACCGGATTGTTTGGCATGAACGTCGGCGGCCTGCCCTGGACCGACACGCCCCTGGGGTTCGTGATTGTCTGTCTCGGCATGGCGGCGGCGGTGGCGCTGGTGATTTTGGTGCTGCGGTTGCTGCGTCTGATCTGACGCCGCTTTGACGCAACAGGTTACAGATTTCAAAAAACCTGCCACAGTGGTGCGGAATTCACTGCACCGGGAGGATATGTGATGGGATTGATGAGCACCTTGGCCAAAGTGGCATTGGGGTATGCGGCCGCACGCGGGGTCGATCAACTTGGCAAGAATCAGGGGCTTGGCGGGCTTCTGGGCGGGGCCAAGGTCGCGCCGGACCAGGCCCAAGCCAAACAGAATGCCACAGTCGAGGCCATGGACCAAATCCCCGGCATGGATCAGCTGAAAGGTATGATGGGCCAAATGCAGGAAACCGGTGCCCAGGGCATGGGCAACATGCAGGATATGTTCGCCAAGATGCTGGGCGCCGGTGGCGGCGCGGGCATGAACCTGGATGCAATGACCAGCGGATTGATGGGCGGTTTCGGCGGCGCACCCGCAGGCGCATCAGATTCTGGGTCCGGTGGCGGATTGCTCTCCGGGGCGGGTGGCGCCGGGCTTGCCGGATTGCTGGCCATGGCTGGCGGGGCGGCTGCGGCCTCGGGCAAGGGCGTTGGATCGCTGCTTGATCAATTCAAAGCCGCCCCAGCCGCACCAGAGGCGGAACAAGCCGCGGGGCTGATGCTGCGCGCAATGATACAGGCCGCCAAAGCGGATGGTGATATCGACGCCGAAGAGAAGAAGAAGATCCTTGAAATGGTGGCAGATGGCGATGCAGAGGACCTCGCCTTTGTGACCGCGCAACTGAAAGCCAAGCCGGACATTGCCGGACTGGCGCGCGACACGCCGGATGCCCAGAAGATGCAGGTCTATTCGATGTCGCTGATGTCGATCCGGGTCGATACCCCCGCCGAGGCGCAATACCTGGATCAATTGGCGGCGGCGCTGGAGTTGGATCAACAGGTGGTGAACATGCTGCATGTGCAGATGGGTGTGCAGCCGCTTTATGCCTGAGCGGAGCTGAACAAATCTGACTTAAGCGAATCTGGCGGAGGATCAGGGGGCTTTGCCCCCATCCCTGCAAGCAGGGATTCCCCCAGGATATTTGGAAACAGAAGAAGACGGGGACCGGCGCAACACTCTGGCGCCGATCCTTTGATTCAACCGGTCCTTCGATGCAACCGGTCCATTGAGGCGATCAGGCCGCTTTTGAACGGTTGGACCGGCGGCGACGATTTCCGCCCGGCTTTGCGCTGGGTTTGCCACCTGCATGACCACCACCGCCATTGCGACGACCGGGACCACCGGGACGACCACCGCGGCCGCGACCTTTGCCTTCGGGGGGCGTGATATCCTCCCACGGGCGACCAGAGGCGACAGGAATGTCGAGCTTCATCACCTTTTGGATGGCTTTCAATTCGCCCATCTCATCCGGCGCACAGAAGGCAATCGCGGCCCCATCGCGCCCGGCGCGGGCCGTGCGGCCAATACGGTGCACATAGTTATCAGCCACATTGGGCAGATCAAAGTTGTAGACATGGCGCACGTCAGGGATGTCGATGCCACGCGCGGCCACATCGGTGGCCACCAGCACCCGCATCTCGCCCGCACGGAAGGCCGCAAGGGCACGGTCACGCTGGCCCTGGCTTTTGTTGCCATGGATCGAGGTCGCCGCGAACCCCTGTGCCGCCAGCCCCTTCATCAGTTTTTCCGCACCATGTTTGGTCCGGCAGAACACCAGCGCCAGTTCATCACGGTGTTTGTCCAGAAGTTCGGACAACAGGCCCGGCTTATGCGCCTTGGTCACGAAATGCACCGCCTGCGTCACTTTGTCGGCGGCCTTGCCCGGAGGGGACACTTCGATCCGGATCGGGTTTTTCAGATAGCTGTTGGCAATCTCGTTCATCTGTTTCGGCATGGTGGCCGAAAACAGCATGGTCTGGCGCTCTTCCGGGATCTCACGTGCGATGCGGCGCAACGCGTGGATGAACCCGAGGTCCAGCATCTGGTCGGCCTCGTCGAGCACCAGAAACGCGGCATCGTCAAGTTTGATGGCGCGGCGGTCCATCAGGTCGATCAACCGGCCCGGCGTCGCAACCAGAAGATCCGTGCCACGTTCCAGACGTTTGATCTGGGCATTGATGGATTGACCACCAACCACCATGCCGGTCTTCACCGGCGTGCCCTCGGCCAGAACACGCATATGTTCAACGATCTGTTTTGCCAGCTCGCGGGTTGGCGCCAGCACCAATGCGCGGATCGAACGTGCCGCCGGTTTTTCGCCGTATTGCAGCAGTTGCGCCATCAGCGGCAGACCAAACGCCGCTGTCTTGCCGGTGCCGGTCTGGGCCAGGCCCATGACGTCGCGACCATCCAGCGCATGCGGGATCGCACGGCTCTGGATGGGTGTTGGTTCAGAAATCCCCATGGTGCTCAAACGTGTCAAAAGATGTTTGGGCAGGCCCATCATGTCGAATTGGGTCAAGGTAAATACGTCCTTTCGGGCCGGGCCCCATGCCCCGCCCTTGATTGCCCCCGACAATGCGGAGGCGCGGTGGTACGCGCGAAAAGCCTACGCCCGGCAGAATTGCCGCTGACGTTCAGTGCGCGTTTCGGCCCCACGCGTGATTTTGGGAACGGTTGCGGTCCATAGATCGGCGCATCGGGCGCTCGGGCTGCTCACGCGGCAGTGGACATCGCTGGGTCCTCTTCTGCCCTTTTGACCACAAAGTCAACCCAGCCTCTTTTCCACCCGCCACAAATCGCCTAGACCCTTTGCCGCGCAAGGAGACAATCGGACAGGGTCATGGGGCAAAACATTCTGGAACGTTGCGAGGCCAAGGGCCTGCGCATGACCGGCCAGCGTCGGGTGATTGCAGCAGTCCTGGAAGACAGCGAAGACCACCCCGATGTCGAGGCGCTCTACGCCCGGGCCGCCGAACGTGATGCGGCGATTTCGATTGCGACGGTCTATCGGACAGTGAAACTGTTTGAAGAGGCCGGTATCCTGGAAAAACACGAATTCGGCGATGGCCGCGCCCGGTATGAAGACGCCGAACGCGACCATCATGACCACCTGATCGACATGAACACCGGCGCGGTGATCGAATTTGTCGATCCCGAAATCGAAGCGCTGCAAGAACGCATTGCCGAGAAACTGGGCTATCGGCTCAAGGGCCATCGGCTCGAACTCTACGGCGTGCCAATCAAAAAGTGATCTGAGAAAGTGATCTGACGGGGCCCCATGCGCCCACACCACAGCCAAAACACCAACGGGGGCCAAAGCACACCGCCACCTCTCTCTTTCTTCTTGGTCAAAATATCCCGGGGGTCTGGGGGCTGGCCCCCAGCCTGTCGGCGCGCAGGGCGCGGCGACATTTCACGTCATCCTTTGTACACCGGTGACGGAAATAGCGGGCTTGGCATGGTCACCGCACCGCGTTAGGCATAGGCCAACCTGCCTAATTTCTGGACATCTGTAATGTATGTGCTGCGCGCGATCCTGTTCATGACGCTGTCAATGGCGTGCCTCGCGCTCAGCGATCTGTTTATCAAACTGGCCAGCCAGGGACTTACACCCGGACAGGTGATGTTTTTCCTCAGCACCGGCGGCACCAGCCTGTTTGTGGTCTTGTCGCTGGTGCTCGGCGTTTCCCTGCGCTCGCGGCATTTCTGGCATCGCAATGTGCTGGCCCGCAATGGTTTTGAAATTCTGGCGGCCATTGGTCTGATCACCGGCATTGCCGGCACGCCGCTGCCGATGGTTGCGGCGATCATGCAAACGACGCCGCTGCTGGTCACGCTGGGCGCGGCGGTGTTCCTAGGGGAAACTGTGGGCTGGCGACGCTGGAGCGCAATTTTTGTTGGTCTGGCCGGCATGTTGCTGGTGATCCGGCCCGGCATGGACGGGTTTGAGCCTGCGGCATTGTTGGTGGCGATGGGCGCCGTCGGCCTGGCGGGGCGGGATCTGTTGACGCGGCTGGTGCCAAGCGACCTGCCCTCTCTTGTGCTGTCGACATGGGGGTTTGCCGCCACCATTCCGGCCGGTCTGGTGTTCATGATGTTGTCGACCCCGACCGTGGCAATCGAGGCCCATGCTTTCGCGGCGGTGGCGGCGGCGGTGGTGGTGACCACGGCTGGCTATTATCTGGTCACGGCGGCAATGCGCATGGCCCCAGCGGCGATCGTCGCGCCGTTCCGCTACAGCCGCCTTGTCTTTACCATGGGGCTGGGGATTCTGGTCATGGGCGACAGGCCCGACAACCTGACCTTGATCGGGGCGGCAATCATCATGGCGTCGGGTCTCTACACTTTCCTGCGAGAGCGCCGCCAAGCGACGGCAAAGGGCGCGGCGGCCTGATTGGTTAGCGCTAACAAGGATCGGTTTGCAAACCCCCTGCCCTCTGCTACAGATACCGCAACTTTATCGTCATGAGGACAAAACCCATGAGCACCATTATTGACATTTTTGCCCGCGAAATCCTCGACAGCCGGGGCAACCCGACGGTTGAGGTCGATGTGACCCTGGAAGACGGCACCATTGGCCGTGCGGCTGTGCCGTCGGGCGCCTCCACCGGCGCCTATGAGGCCGTCGAAAAGCGCGACGGCGACAAGGCCCGTTACATGGGCAAAGGCGTGCTGGAGGCCGTTGCCGCCGTGAACGGCGAAATCGCCGATGCCATCGTCGGCATGGACGCCACCGAACAGGTCGCAATTGATATGGCGATGATCGAACTGGACGGCACCGAAAACAAGGGCCGTCTGGGCGCAAACGCCATCCTTGGTGTGTCGCTGGCCACGGCCAAAGCCGCCGCAGATTACACCGCACAACCGCTGTTCCGCTATGTCGGCGGCACCTCGGCCCGTATCCTGCCAGTTCCGATGATGAACATCATCAATGGCGGCGAACATGCCGACAACCCGATCGACATTCAGGAATTCATGATCATGCCAGTGTCGGCCACGAATATTCGTGACGCCGTGCGCATGGGCTCCGAAGTGTTCCACACCCTGAAAAAAGAGCTGTCTGCTGCGGGCATGTCGACCGGTCTTGGCGACGAAGGCGGTTTTGCCCCCGAACTTGGCTCGACACGCGAAGCGCTGGATTTCATCCTGAAGTCGATCGAAAAAGCGGGCTACAAACCGGGCGAGGATATTTACCTCGCGATGGATTGTGCCGCGACCGAATATTACAAAGATGGCAAATACGAGATGAAGGGCGAAGGCAAATCGCTGACATCTGCGGAAAATGCCGATTATCTCGCGGCGCTCTGCGATGATTATCCCATCATCTCGATCGAAGACGGCATGAGCGAAGATGACTGGGACGGCTGGAAGCTGTTGACCGACAAGATCGGCGACAAGATCCAGCTGGTTGGCGACGATCTGTTTGTGACCAACCCGGTGCGTCTGGCCGATGGTATTGCACGCGGCGTGGCGAATTCGATGCTGGTGAAGGTCAACCAGATCGGCAGCCTGACCGAGACGCTGAAGGCCGTCGATATGGCGCACCGTGCGCGCTATACCAATGTGATGTCGCACCGTTCGGGCGAAACCGAGGATGCCACCATTGCCGACCTCGCGGTTGCCACCAACTGTGGCCAGATCAAAACCGGCTCGCTGGCGCGGTCTGACCGGTTGGCGAAATACAACCAGTTGATCCGGATTGAGGAAATGCTGGGTGAAACTGCCGAATATGCCGGGACATCGATCCTGCGCTAATTTCCGGCGGATGCCGCAGTAAAGTATATCTTGGGGCCTCTTCGTACCTGCGAAGAGGCCCTTTGCGTTTTTAGGGGCAGACTGCCTGTATCGGGATCCGGCCCCGGGTGTCAGAAAGCAGGCCCAATTGGCCCCGCACCGTCAGCGCCCTGTCGCAAAGCACCGGGGATGCCCGCCGGGTCATGTCGCCCACCTCGCCCCTGTGAACGCAGCTGAACACCCCTAGATGCCCCGGATGGCCGTCGCACAGCATTGAAACGCCGCCAAACCCGGCTCCCCCCCAATTTTGATGGTGTTGAAGCGAATCGGGATGTGTTTGCGACAAACTCCCGGTTCTGACCTCCGTTTCTGTTCTCCGGTCCGCTGACTGCGCCCGAAATCCCGCCACGTACCTGGGTTACACAACCTCGGAAAAATCGGGTCAGATCCGGCGGCGCAGGGCAGGAAAACTCACCCATAGCGAGTATATCAAGGGTGTTTTTATCAACCGACCAATCAATAAATATAAATTAAATGACCCATCAACGATTAGAATTTATAACCTTTCCTGAAATAAAACCATAACCATTCGGGCAATTCCGGGTTATTAATTTCCCGATCAATTAAAACGGAAACCCGGGTGATTTAGCGCGAAATTGGCACAGTTAATTATTTGACCCATCAACTGCCACTTTTTTAATCACTTTTAAAAAATTTATTAAAAACAACATGCTACGGCAAAACTTACGCTACGTAACGTCACCTTATGTGAGGCACCTCACAAATTTTTATTGCACGGTGTTTCTGCGATCATTAAAAACAATATAAAGCAAATAAAATAAAATGAGGTCGAGAACAGTGAAAAACCTATCCATATCCCTATGCGCGAACTCTTCTGCGGATACACGCTTGTCATGACTGCCCTGGCGACGCTGGGTGCCTACCATGGCCCGCTGACACATTCCTGGATGGATTTCAGCCATGTATCGCAGTTTCAGTATACAATCCTGCCGATCGTCATACTGATGTGCATCTTTGCGCTCTGGCTGGTGATGGGAATTCGCACACAGGTTGCCGCGTTTTTCTCAATCATCTTGATCACGGCACTGATCATGTTTGATGCCGCCGACTACTCGGTCACCGGACCGACAGCAGTCTGGGAGTTCGCCCACGCGGCATTCTTCCTGTTTTCCCTACTGACCCTGATTGTTCAGGGCGTCGTCGAAACAGCCCTTGTCCGTGGTGGATGACAAGGGTTCTTCAAGCCTCTCAGCAAGAAGTGTCTGATCCACCACTCTACCACTAAATGACGGGGGTTCGCCCCCGTCCTTTTTTGTCATGCAACCCGGTCTGCGGCGGCGCGCCGCAAGAGACTTCAGTCTCGGTTTTTCAGAACAAAATCAACAAGCTGCTGGGTCGATCCGTCTTTGCCCTCGGCGCTTTCCTCACCGGCGACAATCGGCCCCAGCGCGGTGGCCAGCTCTTTGCCCAGTTCCACCCCCCATTGATCATAGGAGTTGATGCCCAGGATCACGCCCTCGACAAAAACGCGGTGTTCATAGAGCGCCACGATCTGACCAAAAACTTCGGGTGTCAGTTTCGGATAGACCAAGGTGGTCGAGGGGCGATTGCCCGCAAACACCCGATGGCGGGCCTGACGGTCCAGTTCCGCACCTTCAAATTTACCCGCAACCTTTTCGCGCGCCTCGTCCAACGACCGGCCGCGCATCAAGGCTTCGGATTGGGCCAGACAATTGGCGACCAAAAGCTGGTGATGATGGGCCAGATCGGGTTCGTGGCCCTCGGCCGCGACCATGAATTCACAGGGGATCACCCGCGTGCCCTGATGGATCAGCTGGTAAAACGCGTGCTGGCCATTGGTGCCCGGCTCGCCCCAGACGACCGGACCGGAATTGATCTCCAGATCGCTGCCATCCATCGCAACGCTTTTGCCGTTGCTCTCCATCTCGAGCTGTTGAAGATAGGCCGGCAGGCGGATCAGACGATTGTCATACGGCAGCACCGCGCGGGTGCCATAGCCCAGGCCCTGATTGTGCCAGATCCCGACAAGGGCCAGCAGCACCGGCAGGTTTTCATGAAACTCTGCCGCACAGAAATGCCGGTCCATCGACTGGGCCCCGCGCAGCATGGCGCGAAACGCCTCTGCCCCGATGCCAATCATCAACGACAGCCCGATCGGACCCCAGACGGAATAGCGCCCGCCGACCCAATCCTCGAATCCGAACACCCGCGTGGGATCAATGCCAAAATCGGCGGTCTTGTCAGTGGCCGAAGACAGCGCCGCGAATTGCGCCGCAGGGTCGCTGACCTTGTCCGACATCCAGGCCCGCGCCGTGCGCGCATTGGTCATGGTTTCGATGGTGGTAAAGGTTTTGGAGGCCACAATCACCAGCGTGGTGGTCGGATCCAACCCGCGTAGGGTGTCGGCCACATCGGCCCCGTCCACATTCGATACATAGTGAATGCGCGGCCCGTCCGCATAAGGCGACAACGCATGATAGGCCATCACCGGCCCAAGGTCAGACCCGCCAATGCCGATATTCACGACATCGGTGATCGCCCCGCCCTGCCCCTGAAACCGTCCAGCGCGCACATCTTCGGCAAAGACCTCCATCCGGTCCAATGTCGCCAAAACATCCGGCATCACATCCTGACCGTCGACCATGACCGCGTCACCATCCAGGTTGCGCAGCGCCGTATGCAGCACCGCCCGCCCTTCGGTTTCATTGATCTTTTCACCGGCGAACATCGCATCCCGTTTTGCCGCGACACCGGCGGTTTCAGCCAGTTCCAACAGGGCATTCAGGGTTTCGCTGTCGAGCGTGGTCTTGGAGTAATCGAACAGGAAATGATCAAATCGGGTCGAAAATGCCGCCCCGCGCCCGGGAGATTCGAACAATTCCAGAATTGTCCGGGATTTCGCGGATTTGGCCAGGGCATTCAATTTGGTCCACATGGGGTCACGATCCTCAATTGGGTCTTGATGGGGTGATTACCGGTATCAGACGGGCCGTTTACGGCGCCCAATGCACCTGTGCCTCGGACAGGACGGCAGCCACCGGCGCGTCTTTCGGGCTGAGCTGGCGGGCGCGGTTGAGCGCTGTGCGTTTCTCGTCGCCAAAGATGACAATATGTTTCGACATCGCGCCATCCAGCACAGGCGCGGTCAGGGTCACACGCGGTTCCGGTGCGCCGGGCGCCCGCATGGCCATCAAGATCGGCGCCTTGGGCGACAGCGCGCCCTCGAGCTGATCAGCCCCGGGAAACAGCGACGCCGTATGCATATCGGCGCCCATGCCCAGCAACAGCACCTGCACCGGCAAACGCGGCGTGATCAGGGCCTCTAGCTCGGCCAACCGGTCTTCTGGGGTGTCACTTGGCAGATACATCGGCAACAAAGTGGCCGCTGCGGCCCGATCCACCAAAAGCCGCTCGCGCAGCAGGCGGGTGTTGGATCGTTCACTGTCCTCTGGCACCCAGCGTTCGTCGCTGAGCATCACATCGACCCGCGACCAATCCAGATCGGCGGCGCAGAGATCGTCAAAGATCGGCCCCGGCGTTGTCCCGCCCGGCACCGCCATCAAAACCCTGTCCTGATGTTGCAGCGCAGAGCGCAATTCGCGGCCAATTTATTGGCCAGGTCAATCACCAACATTTCCCGGTCGGCATATTCGATGAATTCCATGGCGCGTCCTCACTTCTGTACGGGTTCTGGCGCGCGGGGATGACCCGCGGCCTGTCCTGCATCGGTACTACGCCAGCCGCAGGCCCGTTCCAACAGGTTTCAGGCTTTGATCTCGCGCCATTTTCGTCCATCCCGGTGCATCAGCATCAATGCATCTTCCGGACCGGACGACCCGGCATCATAGATTTTCGGCACATCTCCGCGTGCCTCCCAGCCCTCGATGATCGGATCGGTCCAGGCCCAGGCGGCCTCGACCTCGTCACCGCGCATGAACAGGGTCTGATTGCCACGGATCACATCCATGATCAGCCGTTCATAGGCATCCGGCACATCATCCACATCCGGGCCCAAAGCGTCCGAGAATGTCATGTCCAAAGGCACATCCACCAGACGCATCCCGCCCGGTCCCGGCTCCTTGATCGTGACGCCCAATTCCATACCTTCGTTGGGCTGCAAGCGGATGGTCAGGATATTGCGGTGCCGCCCGGCATCTTCGTCAAAGATCGAATGCGGGGTTTCCTTGAACACCACGGCGATTTCGCTGGTGCGCGATTTCAGCCGTTTGCCCGTGCGCAAATAGATCGGCATGCCGGCCCAGCGCCAGTTCGAGATATGGCATTTCAGCGCCAGAAAGCTTTCGGTCTTGGACCGGGGGTTTTCGGCATGTTCGCGATAGCTGGCCTCGTCACCGCCGGCATCATACTGGCCGCGCACGATATGATGTGGCTGCACCGGTTCCAGCGCGCGGATCACCTTGAGCTTTTCGTCGCGCACCGCGTCCGGTTCAAATCGGGCTGGCGGCTCCATCGCGATCAGGCACAGCAATTGCATCAGGTGGTTTTGCACCATATCGCGCATCGCACCGGATGTATCGTAATAGCCACCGCGCCCGCCAACACCCACGGTTTCCGCAACGGTCACCTGAATATGATCAATATATTGGCTGTTCCACAGCGGTTCGAACAACATATTGCCAAACCGCACCGCCATCAGGTTCTGGACGGTTTCCTTGCCCAGATAATGGTCGATGCGATAAATCTGATCTTCGTGGAAAAACGCCTCAAGCGAGGCATTAAGCGCACGGGCGGTTTCCAGATCCCGACCAAAGGGTTTTTCGACCACGATCCGGCTTTCACGATCCGCCAGCCCCTTGTTGTGCAGCCGCTCGGCGATATCGCCAAACAGGGACGGCGCAACCGAGAAATAGAACGCCCGCACCATGCCGTCGCGCAGCATTTCATGCAGCTCGGGCCAACCACCGTCGCCCTTGGCATCCACTTTGACATAGCTCAACCGCTCCAGGAAACCGCCAAGATCCGGGCAGTCTTCTGGCCGCTGCGAATCAAATTCATTGATCGCATCGCGCACCATCTGGCGATATTCGTCGTGGTCCATATCGGACCGCGCGGCACCAATGATCCGGGCCTCGGTCGGCATTTGACCAGAGCAATACCGCCGGAAAAGTCCGGGCAGGATCTTGCGCCGGGCCAGATCGCCCGTGCCGCCAAAAATCACCAGATCAAAGGGATCCACCGGAATGACGCGTGAAACCATGATCGTTCCTCTTACTGTCGCTTGGCCGGATATCATCGGGCCGTTGTCGTTAAAACTGGTCGGTCGTCGGGTATCTGTCGCCGGGTCTGTTTCGTCGGGTCTGTGTCGTCAGGTCTATGTCTTCATCGTCAGAAAACTGCGGTCGGGCACGGGCGTGGCACAGAGCGACACCAGCCTGACGTTAGCGCTAACGTAGGCACATTTACCCCGCTTTCCTGCAGAAGTCTAACACGCATTTTGCGCTTCACAATGGCGTCAGACAATCTGTTGACCATTGGCAACGCCACTTTGGCAGGCTACCCCAGTACCCGAACCAAAAGATTGCGACAAGCCCATGAAAGATCACACAAATTCAATGCCCGCCACGGGGGCTAACTCGGGGCCCAACACGGGCAAGTTCATTGATGAAAATTTCACCGCCAATGGTGACGCACGGGCACGTGTTGCGCTGAGCAACCCTGAAACCCTGTGGTTCAACACCGGGACGCTGTGCAATATCGAATGCGCAAACTGCTATATCGAAAGCTCGCCCAGCAACGAACGGCTGGTCTATCTGACCTGTGCCGAGGTGGTCGATTTTCTGGATCAACTGGACGATCGCAAATGGGGCGTTTCGGAAATCGCCTTTACCGGCGGAGAGCCCTTCATGAACCCCGAGATGGTCGCCATGGCGCGCGCATCGCTGGAACGCGGGTACGAGGTGCTGATCCTGACCAATGCCATGCGGCCAATGATGCGCAAGACCGTGCAGGCCGGCCTGCGGGATCTGCAACGCGATTTTGGCGACAAGCTGACCCTGCGGGTGTCGCTCGATCATTGGGACCCGGAACATCACGATGCCGAACGCGGCGCGGGTGCGCATGAGAAAACCCTGATCGGCATGCGATGGCTGGCCGCGGAAGGGGTGAACATGGCCGTGGCGGGGCGGATCGTCTGGGCCGAAAGCGAGGCCGCGGCGCGGGCCGGATATGCCCGGCTGTTTGCCACCGAAGGCTTTGACATCAACGCCGACAATCCCGGCGACACCGTGTTGTTCCCGGAAATGGATGTTTCGGTCGAAGTGCCTGAAATCACGACAGAATGCTGGAGCATCCTGAACAAATCACCGCGTGATGTGATGTGTTCCTCGTCCCGGATGGTGGTCAAGCGCAAGGGCGCCGATGCCCCTGCCGTTCTAGCCTGTACATTGTTGCCCTATGAGCCCGAATTCGAATTGGGCGCCACCCTGGCCGAGGCCGAGGGTGATGTGGCGCTGAACCATCCGCATTGCGCCAAATTCTGTGTTCTGGGCGGCGCCAGCTGTTCCGGGTGAGCAGACCCCGGCAAGGGCCCTGCTCTGCTGTTGTCAGGCCTGCGTCACCGCCCAAGCATCCAGGTTCCATCCGGCCAGAAGGCATGGAAGGCAAAGGCAAACAGCACATCATGGGCCACGTCGCGACCATTGCCGTCGCGCACCCGGATTGTCCCGACCTCCCTGCCCTGATTGATCTGTCCGCTGTCCAACGCCGAGGCCTGGCCTTCGCGCCATGACAGGGTAAGGCGGGCTTCGGAAATCTCCTGTGCGGTGTCGAAACGCGACAGCGGCCAGGCCCGATCCCCCACCCGCACCACGCGCATCAGCGCCGGCACCCCATGCGGCGGCAATTCGCCGGAATAAAGGAACGGGCGCACCGACAAATCATATTTCTGATAGGGATTGCTGCCATAGCGGCGCGACCAATTCGGCTCTGCCATCACCAGCCCCTCGGGATTGCGGCTGCGAAACTGATCCCAGCTTTCCATCCAGCTTGGCAACATGGCCAGTTCTGTTCCCAGCAGATCCCCGACAATGGCGGTGCCGACGGCCTGTTGCCACCAGCTCTCGGTTTCGCGGTCATACATCACCATGTCGGAATTGCGCAGTTTGCCGGACACGCCGAAACTTAGCACGCCATGGGGCGTGCGCCGGTCAAAGGTGATGCCGGAATTGCACAGCGGGCAAAAAGTGACGGCGACCGGCACACCGCCGACCTGATCGTTCACGATTTCATGCCAGGTCAAATAGCGGATCGGATAGGCGCGCGGCTTGGCGCCCTCGATTTCGAGCGTGATCACCGGTTCACGCCCCCCGATCCCGCTGTGGCGCGCGACCGGCACAAACGCCGGATCATCCAGCGCCGGGATACCATCCTTGGGCGGTCCCCCGGATTGGATTTCCGACCAGGCGTCAACAGTGGTTTGGGAAAAGTCGGTGTTCGGCCATTCCCCGGACCAAAGTTGCGGATTTGCCCCGGCCAGACCGGCCACTGCGGACAAGATTGCCGCCAGGCAAATTGGTTTGAAAAGGCTTATGGATTTGATTTTCATGGCGCACCCCCTTGTAACAGGATGCGCTGTCAGGGGGCCGGTTGCCTAGCCCCCTGCACGCGGGTTTGATCGTCCGTGGGTCATCACGTGACACCACGTGACCCCAGGCGAGACTGGCCCTGCCTAGTCGGTGACCGTGACCGTGGTCATGACATCAGCCTCGCCCACAACCGCACCATTGCCGCCGGTTCCGCGTTTGATCGCATCAACCACGTCCATGCCTTCGGTGACCTTGCCCACCACGGTGTATTGACCGTTCAGGAAATGCCCCGGTTCGAACATGATGAAGAACTGCGAATTGGCGCTGTTCGGGTTCTGGCTGCGGGCCATGCCGACCACACCGCGATCAAACGGCGTATCGGAAAATTCAGCCGGAAGATCGGCGCGATCTGAACCGCCCCGTCCTGCCATCTGCATGGAAAAGCCCGCCACGCTGGTGTTGCCGAATTCGACATCGCCGGTCTGTGCCATGAAACCGTCGATCACACGGTGAAAGACCACGCCGTCATAGGCGCCTTCGCTGGCCAATTCGGTGATCTGGGCGACATGTGCCGGGGCGATGTCTTCGAACAGGTCGATGGTGACGGTGCCGTTGGCCTCGCCCGCGATGTCGATTTCCAGCCCCGTTGCGCCCACCGGCGCGCCGCCCAACATGACCAGCACAGGGCTGGCCAGAAGGGAGAATGCAATTGCCAGCTTAGACATCTGCGGCCACCTTGACCGAAATCATCCGGTCCGGGTTCGCAGGCGGCTCGCCACGTGTGATCGCATCGACATGTTCCATGCCGGAAATCACCCGACCATAAACAGTGTATTGGCCGTTGAGGAAATCATTGTCCTTGAAGTTGATGAAGAACTGCGAATTCGCCGAATTCGGGTTCTGCGACCGCGCCGCGCCCAGGGTGCCACGCGCATGCGGCAGTTTGGAAAACTCTGCCGGAAGGTCAGGCAGCGACGAACCGCCGGTGCCTGCGGCACGCAGGTTAAATCCGTCTTCCATATCGCCGTTCTGCACATCGCCGGTTTGCGCCATGAAACCGTCGATCACCCGGTGAAAGGCGACATTGTCATATTCACCGGCGCGGGCCAGTTCCTTCATCCGTTTGGTGTGCTCTGGTGCCACATCGGCCAAAAGCTCGATTGTGACGGTGCCACCGGCCAGTTCCATCAGGATGGTGTTTTCGGGATCTTTGATTTCGGCCATCTGGGCCTCCTGTTGCCATACTTGACCTGATACCTAATCAGCCACGCCCCGGTCGGCAAGCGCGTGATTGACGCGGCGCGCTAAGCGGCCAAACAATGCCTCAACCGAAATCCCCCTGCACAGGAGCGGCGACATGGGCTGGAAAACACTCGACGACATGGATCTGGATGGCAAAGTGGTGCTGACACGGGTCGACATCAACGTGCCGATGGACAACGGCAAAGTGACCGATGCCACCCGGATCGAACGCATCATCCCCACACTCAAGGACATTCTGGCCAAGGGCGGCACGCCGGTGATGCTGGCGCATTTTGGCCGCCCCAAGGGAAAATTCGTACCCGAGATGAGCCTGCGTCAAGTGGTGCCCGCGCTGGAGGCCGCCTTGGGCCAAAGCGTGACATTCATCGAAAAGCCGTCGCGCGACGAGATTGACGGTCTGGCCAAAGGCACCGTGGTGCTGGTGGAAAACACCCGTTTCAGCGAGATGGAAGAAAAGAACGACCCGAAAATGGCCGCTTTCCTCGCCTCGCTTGGCGACATCTATTGCAACGATGCGTTTTCGGCGGCCCACCGCGCGCATGCTTCAACCGAAGGTGTGGCGCGGCTGTTGCCGTCCTGCGCCGGGCGTTTGATGCAGGCAGAACTGTCGGCGCTGGAGGCCGCATTGGGCAAACCAGAACGCCCGGTGGTGGCCGTGGTTGGCGGCGCCAAAGTGTCAAGCAAGCTGGACCTGCTGGGCAATCTGGTCAGCAAGGTCGACCATCTGGTGATTGGCGGCGGCATGGCCAACACGTTCCTTGCGGCACAGGGCATTGATGTCGGCAAATCGCTGGCCGAACACGACATGACCGACACCGCCCGCGAGATCATGGGCAAGGCCGAGGCTGCGGGCTGCACCATCCTGTTGCCGGTCGATGTGGTTGTCGCGCGTGAGTTCAAGGCCGGTGCCGACAATGAAACCGTCGCCGCAGACGCCTGCCCCGCCGATGCAATGATTCTGGATGCCGGTCCCGCAACGGTGGCCGCCGTGGCCGAGGTTCTGGCCGGGGCAAAGACCCTGATCTGGAATGGCCCGATGGGTGCGTTTGAAATCGAACCGTTTGATGCCGCCACAAATGCCGCCGCCAAACAGGCCGCGGATCTGTCCAAAGCGGGCAAACTGATTTCCGTGGCCGGTGGCGGTGACACGGTTGCCGCATTGAACAAGGCCAGGCGCGGCAGGGGATTTCACCTATATCTCGACCGCTGGTGGCGCTTTCCTGGAATGGATGGAAGGCAAGGAACTGCCCGGCGTCGCCGCTCTGGGCTAGGCCCGCGCCACGCCGAGGCGGTAAATCCCGCCCCGGCCCGTCACAACACCCCCCGGGCAAATAAACCGGCCTTTTTGCATCGGTTTTTGCCCGGGTTTGCATCAAGAATGCAGCGGTTTGGACACGGTCCCGGTCCAAACCGCTTCGAGGCGCCAGATGTTAGCGCCACCACATTGCAAGCCTCTGACCGCTCGCTTACCACTCCGCCCAAAGGGGGCGATAATCCCCCTGGGATCACATTTTTGGGACGGACAAGACATTATGACCAATCAGGCAATGGCCGATCAAATGGCCAACAAAATCGGCTTTATCGCAGCACTCGACCAATCCGGCGGCTCGACCCCCAAGGCGCTGCGGCTTTATGGCGTGACCGAAGATGCCTATTCGGGTGACGAAGAAATGTTCGCCAAAGTGCATGAAATGCGCGCCCGCATTATCAAATCCCCCGCCTTTACCGGGGAAAAGGTGATTGGCGCCATCCTGTTCGAACGTACCATGGACGGCGACATCGACGGCACCCCCACCGCTGAATATCTGTGGAAAGAATGCGGTGTCGTGCCGTTTCTGAAGGTCGACAAAGGTCTGGCCGAGCCCACAGATGGCGTCAAAATGATGAAACCAATGCCTGAGTTGGATTCGCTTTTGGCCCGCGCAGTGACCAAGGGCATTTTTGGCACCAAAATGCGGTCGGTGATCGACGCGGCCAACCCGGCCGGGATCGCCAGCGTTGTGGCACAGCAATTCGAAATTGGCCGCCAGATTGCCAGCCACGGTCTGATGCCGATCATCGAACCCGAGGTCACAATCACCATCGCGGACAAGGCCGAAGCCGAAGAAATGCTGCGCGACGAAATCCTGAAGAACCTCGACGCCCTGCCAGAGGGTGAGAAGGTGATGTTGAAACTGTCGCTGCCGACAGTGGCCAATATCTATCAACCGCTGATCAACCATCCGGCAGTGATGCGGGTTGTGGCGCTTTCGGGTGGGTATTCGCGCGACGAAGCAAATGCCAAACTGGCCCAGAACACCGGCATGATTGCCAGCTTCTCACGTGGCCTGTCCGAAGGTCTTTCGGCGCAACAATCCGACGCCGATTTCGACGCCACGCTGGCCAAATCGGTGGACTCGATCTGTGAGGCCTCCAAAGCCGGGTAAGCCCGACACCGGCGCAGCTTCAGTTCGTCTCACTGTCAATTCATGCTTGCGGGCGGTCCCATGGATCGCCCGTTTTGCTTTGTGGCCGTCGGTTGTCACATCGGCCCCCCCTCCGGCCAAACCGGGATTTTTCCCGATTGCCGCAGAAAATTGCCCATCGGGGAACATTGGGGATTCACAGGGCGAATCACTTGTGGCATAGTCATGACATCGCATCCGACAAGAGATGCATTCGAGGCAGTAAATGAGCAAAAGTCCCACCCGCCGGAACCTCGTTCCTCTTAGCGTGTTCGCAATTGCGTTTACGTTAGGGGCCTATTTTACCTTTGCCGCTGTGCAGGGGGATTTTGGGTTGTTCCGGCGGGCTGAGATTTTGGCCGAAGCCGCGCGATTTGAAGCGGAACGTGACATCCTGCGGGGCAAGGTTGCCGAAATGGAAAACCTGACCCATCGCCTGTCTGACGAATACCTTGATCTGGATCTGCTGGACCAACAGGCGCGCGATGTGCTGGGTCTGATCCGCACCGACGAGATTGTGATCCGTTAATCCAAAGCCGCGAAATCACTGCCCGTGCTGCGGTCTTCGACCTGATCGCGCACAATTGACCGGTGACACGCATATCAACCTGCATTGCAATCCTTTTCGACCCCGCGTAGGCTTGGCGATAGTTTAATGCTAAACCATTCGCACGGGAGGGTGCCGCAATGGCCACACGCAGGGCAGCCAAAAAGCCGAACATTTCCAAAGACGAATTGATCCGATTTTACCGGGACATGCTGCTGATCCGCCGGTTCGAGGAAAAGGCGGCCAGCTTTACGGCATGGGGCTGATCGGGGGGTTTTGTCACCTTTATATCGGACAAGAGGCGGTTGTTGTCGGGCTGGAGGCCGCCACTGAAGAGGGCGACAAACGCGTCACATCCTATCGCGACCACGGTCATATGCTGGCCTGTGGCATGGACCCGAACGGCGTCATGGCGGAACTGACCGGACGTGCGGGCGGCTATTCCAAGGGCAAGGGCGGCTCGATGCATATGTTCTCGAAAGAGAAACATTTCTACGGCGGCCACGGCATCGTCGGCGCGCAGGTGCCGATTGGCGCCGGGCTGGCCTTTGCCGATAAATACAAGGAAAACGGCCGCGTCACATTCACCTATTTCGGGGATGGTGCCGCCAATCAGGGCCAGGTCTATGAGACATTCAATATGGCCGCGCTCTGGGATCTTCCGGTGGTTTTTGTGATTGAAAACAACCAATACGCCATGGGCACCGCGCAACAACGTTCGACCTCGACACCCGATCTCTATACCCGTGGCGCCGCATTTGGCATCCCCGGCGAAGTGGTGGATGGCATGGATGTGCTGGCGGTCAAGGCGGCGGGCGAAACCGCTGTCGGCCACTGCCGCGCGGGCAATGGCCCCTATATCCTTGAGATCAAGACCTATCGCTATCGCGGCCATTCGATGTCGGACCCGGCCAAATACCGCACCCGCGAAGAAGTGCAGAAAATGCGCGAAGAACGCGATCCGATTGAACAGGTGCGTGCGCTTTTGCTGAACGGCAAACATGCCAGCGAAGAAGATCTGAAATCCATCGACAAGGACATCAAACAGGTGGTCAATGCGGCGGCAGATTTCTCACGCGAGAGCCCGGAACCGGATCTGGCAGAATTGTGGACCGATATTTACGCGGAGGTCGTGTGATGGCGCATTTTGAAATTCATGCCGCCGATACCGGTGCGGCACAGGCGTTTTACGCTGGCCTGTTCGGCTGGGAATTTGCCGCCATGCCCGGCGCAGAGGATGTGGAATATATGCTGATTTCCGGCCCCGGTCTTGACGCGGGTCTGAGCGGCGGGCTGATGAAACGCATGGACGGCACACCCGCACCCGGCAGTCCGGTCCGCGGCTGCACCCTGACCTTCGAAGTTGCAGATTGCGACGAACGATATGCCTGGGCGCTGGCCAACGGGGGCGCAGAGGCCCTGCCACCCACCGATTTCCCCGGCGTGGGGCGCGCGGCCTATGTCGAAGATGGACAGGGCAACATTGTCGGCTTTGTGACGCCTGACCAAGGGGGGCTTTGATCCATGGCCACAGAAATTCTCATGCCCGCCCTGTCCCCCACGATGGAAGAAGGCACACTGGCCAAATGGCTGGTAAGCGAAGGTGACACCGTCGCCTCTGGCGATATCATCGCCGAGATCGAAACCGACAAAGCGACAATGGAATTCGAAGCGGTCGACGACGGCACCATTGGCAAATTGCTGGTGGCGGCTGGCACGGCCTCTGTATCGGTCAACACGCCGATTGCCCTGCTGCTGGAAGACGGTGAAAGCGCGGAAGACATAGAGGTCAAGACCGCCCCGGCCACAGCCACCACCGCACCAAAAGCAACGCCGGACCAAACCACCAAAGAAGCCGCAACGACGCCCCCCGCACCCCAAGGCGGTCAACCACAGGTCGCGCCGCAACCGGATTGGCCCGAAGGCACCGAGGTCAAACAACAAACCGTCCGCGAAGCGCTGCGCGACGCCATGGCCGAAGAAATGCGCGCCGACGGCGATGTCTATCTGATGGGCGAAGAAGTCGGCGAATATCAGGGCGCCTACAAGATCAGCCAGGGTCTGCTGGATGAATTCGGCCCCAAACGGGTGATCGACACGCCGATTACCGAACATGGCTTCACCGGCATCGCGGTGGGCGCGGCCTTTGGCGGGCTGAAACCGATCGTCGAATTCATGACCTTCAACTTCGCGATGCAAGCGATGGATCAGATCGTCAATTCCGCCGCCAAGACGCTTTACATGTCCGGCGGCCAGATGGGCGCACCGATGGTGTTTCGCGGCCCCAACGGCGCGGCCGCCCGTGTGGGCGCGCAACACAGCCAGGATTTTGCCGCCTGGTTCGCCCATATTCCGGGTCTAAAGGTGGCGATCCCCTATTCCGCCTCCGACGCCAAGGGCCTGTTGAAATCGGCCATCCGCGACCCCAATCCGGTGATTTTCCTGGAAAACGAAATCCTTTATGGCAAAAGCTTCGACGTGCCGGTGATGCAGGATTTCACAATTCCCTTCGGCAAGGCCCGGATCTGGCGCGCCGGCAGCGATGTCACCATTGTCAGCTTCGGCATCGGCATGACCTATGCGCTGGAGGCCGCTGAAAAACTGGCCGAAGACGGGATCAACGCCGAGGTGATCGACCTGCGCTGCCTGCGCCCGCTCGACACCGCCACTGTCATCGCCAGCGTACAAAAGACCAACCGCTGCGTGACTGTAGAAGAGGGGTTTCCCGTCGGCGCCATCGGCAATCATATCTCTGCCGTGCTGATGCAAGAGGCGTTTGATTATCTCGACGCGCCGGTGATCAATTGCACCGGCAAGGATGTGCCGATGCCCTATGCCGCCAACCTGGAGCGGCACGCCCTTGTCACCACGGATAAGGTCATCGCCGCAGTGAAGAAAGTGACCTATCGATGACCGGCCCCGCCCGATTGAGATGTGACACCTGCACCCGACCTGTCAGGCGCGCCCGCGCGCCCCTGGGGGCCCTCTTGCATCCGATGCAGCACCAAGACCAAGGTTCCCTTGCCCCCCCGTCCCTTCTTCTGTTCTGAAATATCCCGGGGAGCGCGAGGGGTTGACCCCTCGCTCCCGACCTGCCCCCGATCGCCTCGCCTGGAGAGAAGCCATGCCAACCGAAATCCTCATGCCCGCCCTGTCCCCCACGATGGAGGAAGGAACCCTTGCGAAATGGTTGGTGAAAGAGGGTGACACCGTCAGTTCCGGCGACCTCTTGGCCGAAATCGAAACCGACAAGGCCACAATGGAATTCGAAGCGGTGGACGAAGGCGTCATTGGCAAGCTGCTGGTGGCGGATGGCACCGCCTCGGTCAAGGTCAACACCCCAATCGCGGTGCTGCTGGAAGACGGCGAAACCGCCGGCGACATCCCCAACACAGCCGCCGCATCGGCCCCTGCCGCGCCCTCTTCGGCGCAAGAGACACCGCCTGCGCCCGACGAACCACAACCCGCCCAGACACCGCAGGACGCCGAGGGCACGCGCATCTTCGCCTCGCCCCTGGCTCGCCGCATCGCTGCCGACAAGGGGCTGGACCTCGCCCGAATCAAGGGCACCGGCCCGCACGGCCGCATCGTCAAAGCCGATGTCGAAGCTGCGGAAGCCCGGCCGATGACGCCCGCCAGGGCGGAAGAGGCCCCCACACCCGAATCCGGGCCCCAATCCGCGCCTGCCCCGGCATCGCCCTCCGCCGGCCAGGTCGCTGCGCTCTACCAAGGCCGCGACTTCACCGAGGTGCCCCTCGACGGCATGCGCAAGACCATCGCCGCCCGCCTCACCGAGGCGAAGCAGACCATCCCGCATTTCTATCTGCGCCGCGACATCCAGCTCGACGCGCTGCTGAAATTCCGCGCCGATCTCAACACACAGCTTGCCCCGCGCGGCGTCAAACTCTCGGTCAATGATTTCATTATCAAGGCCTGCGCCAACGCCCTGCAACTGGTGCCGGATGCCAACGCGGTCTGGGCCGGGGACCGCATTCTGCGGCTGACCCCGTCGGATGTCGCCGTTGCCGTGGCGATTGAGGGCGGCTTGTTCACCCCGGTCCTGCAAGATGCTGACAAGAAATCACTGACGGCTCTGTCAGCCGAAATGAAAGACCTCGCGGCCCGCGCCCGCGACCGCAAACTCGCCCCACATGAATATCAGGGCGGATCCTTTGCCATTTCGAACCTTGGCATGTTCGGGATCGAGAATTTTGACGCGGTCATCAACCCGCCACATGGCGCGATCCTGGCGGTTGGCGCCGGGGTGAAGAAACCCGTGGTCGATGCCGAGGGCAATTTGGCCGTGGCCACCGTCATGTCGGTCACCCTGTCAGTCGATCACCGGGTGATTGACGGCGCATTGGCCGCTGAATTGCTGGCTGCGATCAAGGACGGGTTGGAAAATCCCCTGACAATGCTGGCCTGAACCGCAGGCCAGCAACACTGACCTGAAACACTGGCTTGAAACATTGGCCAGATCCATCGGCCAGCATCACTGGGCCCAGCCAAAGCTGGACCCAGTCTGATCCTGTGACAGACTGATCCTGTAACAGATCCTATTTTATCGGGCTGTGACCGTATCTTGTGACGGCTGGCATCGCTTTTGCCAGCGCCAACCCTGGGTTGGAGCAGACTGTTGCAATGCCGGGTTCAATTCCCGCAGCGGTCAGGCACCAGAGCGCAGGATCTGATCCATCGACATTGACGGCTGGGCGCACCCCGCCTCTCCGACGATTTTCGCAGGCACACCGGCCACGGTCTTGCAGGCCGGAACCTCGCTCAGCACCACCGAACCGGCAGCAATGCGCGAGCAATTTCCAATGTGAATATTGCCCAGAACCTTTGCCCCGGCGCCAATCAACACACCGTCGCCAATCTTTGGATGGCGGTCCTGTTCTTCCTTGCCCGTGCCGCCCAGCGTCACGGAATGCAGCATCGACACATTGTCGCCCACCACCGCCGTTTCACCGATCACAATCGAATGGGCATGGTCGATCATGATACCCTTGCCGATTTTTGCGGCCGGATGAATATCAATCCCAAACACTTCGGACACCCGCATCTGAATGAAATACGCCAGATCACGCCGCCCCGCGGTCCAAAGCCAATGCCCGATGCGATAGGCTTGGATCGCCTGAAATCCCTTGAAAAACAGCACCGGCTGCAAATAGCGATGGCACGCCGGGTCGCGGTCATACACGGCGGCAATATCTGCCCGTGCCGAACGCCCGATTGTCGGATCAGAGGCATAGGCCTCGTCACAGATTTCCCGCAGGATCTGTTCCGACATTTCGCCCGAAGCGAGCTTTAGCGAATTACGGTAACTCAGCGCGCGTTCCAGTGACGGATGGTGCAGCACGCTTTGATGGATCAAACCGCCCAACAGCGGTTCATCTTTCACGGCCTGTTCCGCTTCTTCCAGAATCTGCGCCCAAATTGGGTCGACTTGGGCTAACTGCGTTTGTGTCCGGGCCATGGTATCCTCGCATCGCGGTGTCGGGTGTGAGGTATACCATGTTCGCGGCGTCTGCCAAACGCAATCCTGTGATGAGGAAGCGAAGGAATTGGAATGGGTTCCTTGTGGGGTGGATCCAATGTTGCGCATGGATCTGCTTCACCCTGGGGGCCAGCCCCCAGACCCCCGGGATATTTTGGCCAAGAAGAATGCCAAGCGACGTTTACAAGGGGCGCAGGTTGGAGATGGGGCCAACCACGGTTAGCGCCGCCGTGTGGATCGCCATTCCAGAAGCAGGTGAAACACCGTTTCCAGACAACGACAATAAGCGTCTTCCCCAAGCGGGGGTTCTGCTGCCAAGGGCCGCACACGGGCGGCGGCCATCAGCGTGCCATTGCCCCAATCGCGATGTGCGCGACCGAGGCGTTTGGCATAGCGGTCTGCGAAGTCCGCCTCTTCTATCATCCGCCGGCAGAGGCCTTCGCGCGCCTCTGCCGGCACCATCAACATGGCGCGGGCGGCCGCCGTCACATCGCCATGAAGAACCGGTCGCATCCGATCACACCTGCCAGCGGGCAAAAGGCCCCGGACCATAGACATCCGAAATCTGTGCCACCTCGATGTGGACACCAGGTCCAGCACCATCAGCAGATTGCATCGCTGCGGAATAGGCAAACATCGGTGTGTTCAATGTCACCTCGCGCAGCACGGTGATCCCGTCCATCACACGCAACAGATAGCTTTCGTTTGCCTCGCCCAGGGGCACTTCGGCAAGATCCCAGCTGTCACCGCCGATCCGCGTGCGCCGCACCCATGTCAGGGTCAGATCGCCAGCGGACCAGACCCCTTTCAGATGCACCGGGGAATAGGGCCGCAACCCATTGCCATCAAACGCATGCACCTCGTGTTCATACGACGGATCACTGACCGGCCGTTGCGCCGGACCCACGCGATAGTGCCGCGCAATGCGCCGGGCCGAGGACGGCAGGTTGATCTGTTCCGGCGCACCGTCGATCAGAACCACATATGCGCCCTCAGGCCAAGATGCAGGCATGAAGGCATCCGTGCCCAATTGCCCGCGCAGCCGATGGCTGAGCATCCAGGTGTCGACATCGACAAGCTCTGCATCGCGAAACTGAAACAACTCCCATCCGCCGGGTGTCCCATCACCGATTGCACAGAGGTTGCCACCGGCCAGCAGCGCGTCATCGTCAATCGAACTGAACGCGCCAGTGGTCAATTTCACCTGCACCGCATCGCCGCGATCAATGATGCCCGACGGGGCGGAAAACAACGGGGTTTGCGTGACGCCGAATGTGGCGCGGGCGGCAAAGATGTCGTTCAACTGATAGTTGGAATCCTGTGCGGAATCATACAGCGCGACACTGCCAGGCCAGGGTTTGGCGGCCACTGCCAGATGCGGCGCATGCGGCACCTCGTCACCAGTCAGAAGTGGCAGATCCAGGAACAATGGCAACACCGGCACCGGCGGCACAAAGGCAGCCACAGTTGCGGGATCATCCTCGATTTCCACCGGCTGATAGACTTCTGGTTCTATGCGCACCGCCTCGACGATCTGTTCGCGACCGACCTCGATCCGGTCGACCCGATACAGCGCCCGCCCAGCGCCCTCTGGCAGGGACACGACATCGCCAGCCGCCACATCAAGCCGCGACGGCGGCAGGGCAAAACGCGCCTGTTCACGTGCCACCCGCGCCTCGGCCAGCCAGCGTTCCACGGTTTGACGCCCCTCGGCCCGTGTCAGCACCAACGGCACTTCGCTGCGCGACACCGTATGGGTGGCCTCGTCCGGCATCACCGCTTCTTCGGCGATGGTTTCATAGTCCCCATCCGACTGGATGAAATCCAGACGCACCCGCCCCGCCATCTCGGCCTCGGAGCTGCGGTTCTGGGACAGGGTGCCATCCAGATCGTCATTTATCGCCAGAAGATCGGCATCAATCTCAATCGCGTCACGCCCAGCGCGCATGATGAAATGCAACACCCCCGCGCGTTCCACGGCATCAAAACCGAAATGCAACATCAGGGGCTGCAACAGGGTTCGCATATCGCCGATATTGCCGCTGGTATAGCCGCGAATGAACCCGCGCAGATCAGACACATCAAAGGCGGGCACACCGGCGTCCAAGCAGATTTCCTCGACCAGGCGCGCCAAGGACATGGCAGAGGCCCGGCCATTCATCCAATGGCCGCGGGCATAGTTTCCGCTATCGGTCCAAAGAGCTGAATTGGCCGGGAAATACGGATAGGGCCGCGTATCCCAGGCCCAGACAAAGGCCCGGTCCATGTCGACCATCGCGCCGCCGTATTCCTCGGACACCGGGTTGTTGGTCGCGTCGCCCCAGTAATCGGTGACCGCGCGCAGATATTGCCGCTGGATCAGCTCGTCCCGCCGCCCGTCGGAAAACTTTGGCAGGCTGGATTCGCTCGACTTTGGATCAAGGAACTTATTCGGCTGATTGGTGCCCTTGTCGATCGCAGCACAGCCGAATTCAGTGAACCAGATCGGCTTGCCCTGGGGCACCCATTCGGTGGCATTGGCCTGGCGTTCACCGGCTATCCGGTTGTGATGCGGGTTGGACCACCAATTGCGGATATCCTTGTACCGATAGATCCACGGCTCGTCATGGGCGCCATCGGTGATGGGTTCACGCCGTTGCGCGGCCATGGCCTCTGGGGTTGGATAATACCAATCATAGCCCTCGCCCCCCGCCACATTGCCGCGCAGGTAGTCCAGATTGTAGATCGAGCCAACACCGGCATCCGCATGGTCCTTGCCATCGCGCCAATCCGACAGCGGCATGTAGTTGTCGATCCCGACAAAGTCGATTTCGCTGTTGGCCCAAAGCGGGTCAAGATGGAACAGCACATCACCAGAGCCATCCTGCGGGTGATAGCCGAAATATTCCGACCAATCCGCCGCATAGCCGATCTTGGTATTGGGCCCCAGGATCTGGCGCACATCAGCAGCCAGCTGGATCATGGCGGCCACCGCCGGAAATCCCCCGTCCGCGCCGCGAATTTGCGTCAAACCACGCATTTCCGAGCCGATACAAAACGCATCCACCCCACCCGACGCCGCGCAAAGCGCCGCGTAATGCAGGATAAACCGGCGATAGCTCCATTCCTGGGGCCCACTGTAGTCGACAGTGGCATGGATCAGGGTCGGCGTGTTTTTTAGGACATCAAGGATATCTTCATAGACCTCGGTTTCATCCAACACGGTGAAATCGCCGGGCTGGGCGGTGCCGAAAAACGCGGCGACCTCTGCCTCGGCTGCGGCGGTGCCATCCGTTGACCCGCTCTGGCCCGGTGCTCTTTCGGTGGTGATCCGTCCACGCCAGGGCAGCACGGGCTGGTCCGACGCATCACTATAGGGATCGGGCAAGCCATTACCGGGCAGCTGATCCATCAGGATGAAGGGATAGAACATCACCGATTGCTCGCGCTCTTTCAATGCGCGAATACCTTCCAGCACCGCCCCATCGGAAATGGCACCGCCATAGACCGGCCGGTCCTCGCCGTCGCGCGCCACCAATTCCACTTCGGTGCGCTCCAACCCGGACACCCGCCAGGCCATGCCCTTGCCGTCAAATTCGGATTGTTCGACCTTGGGCTGGATCTGGCACTGACCAGCGCGCAGATCATTGCCGAACCAGCTGACAATCAGTGATGTCGCGCCCATGTTTGGGCATTCCTGGGTCAACTGATCCAACGAGGTTTCGATATCGCTTTTGCCCGCCGGGGAATTGACGTTGGCCATACGGAAATCGCCGGGCCCGTATTTGTATTTCACCGGCGTGGTTGCCAGCGCATATTCACCGGTGCCGGGCACAAGCGCGACCCCGCGCAGGTTATGCGGCACTTCGGCGGCGCCGTCGGTGACCGAGACTTGCGCCGGTTTGGACACTTCAAAGCTGAACTGCGGCACGCGATTGCCAAATTCCGAAAGGTCCAGATCCTCCAGCACGACATAGGCCGTGCCGCGATAGGCCGGCACCGCCCCCGGGCCTTCGATGGCCTCGATCTTGGGGTCGGGCAACTGATCTTCGCTGCCGGTATAGACCCGCAGGTTCAGGCTATCGCGCGGCACTTCCTCGCCATCGGCCCAGATCCGACCGATATTGGTGATCTCACCCTCGCAGACCGCAATCGCCAAGTTGACGGTATAGGAATAGGTGGTGGTCTTGACCTTGGGTTGTGACGGCGCGCCTTTGCCGCTGCCACCGCTGGTCTTGGTATTCACATGTTCGGTGAAATTGCTGGCCCATAGCACATGACCGGCCATGCGCATCCGGCCATAGCTGCGGGCAATGGGGGCGCCTTCACCGGCGCGGTTGACGCGGAACCGATCAATGCGGTTTCCTTCAACCACCACTTCGGATCCCTGCCCCATCAGGCGCTGATCAATGGTGCGCCCCACGGTTGCGCCAATGAAACGGCCAACGGCCGTCAGGCTCAGACCCAAAAAGGTGCCACCGACAGCGCTGCCAAGCGCCGCGCCCGCTGCGGAAAGTACAATCGTCGCCATCAGATGGACTCCTTATGGAAATGCAAATCGCGCCACGATGCGCCGCGCCCAGGGGGCGCTCAGTGGGCTTTCGGTAACACCATGGCCGGTATAGGAATGGATGAAACTGGCGTTGGCGCCGACCTGCGCCTGAATCCCCAGATGTTTGGCCACCGCCCCATCCCGCATGCGAAACAACAGCACATCACCGGCCCCGGCGCTGTCCAGAGGTTTCGGGCAAAGATGCTGCGCCGCCGCGCGCCACAGCCGTTCCTGCCCCTGCGGTTCAGACCAATCGCGGGTATACGCAGGCGGGATTTCCGGCTCTGCGCCCTGAACCTCCCGCCAAACCCCGCGCAACAGGCCCAGACAATCGCACCCGGCACCGCGCACCGAGGTTTGATGCAGATAGGGCGTGCCGATCCAGCCGCGGGCGGCCGCGACCACTTTGGATGCCGGTATAGTCATCGGCGGCTCCCCCCCGACTTGCTCCCGGCACGCGCCGGGTTGACCAGCAGCCAGTCATCTTCCGGCACATCGGGGAAGCCGCGATAATTCAACAGATTGTCAAATTTGAAGCGGCATGTTTCCAACCGCTTGTCACAGCCTGCGGTCAATCTTACCTGGTCGCCGACCATGATCGGCAATCGCAGCGGTTCCCACAATTCAATCTGCTGGCCATCCTCGATCAACTCGTCGCGTTTGACCGCACCGAACAATCCCGCCGCTGCCCCGCTGAGCACATCCATGCGCCCGCGTCGGAACCATGCGGGTTCAAACGCGCCCCCGGCGTCAATGACCACGGTCGAAGTTTCCTCGACAGCCAGAACACTGCCTTCCCAGGTGAACCCCGGCGTCGACAGATCGAACTTGCAACCGCCATCCCCCAGGACCGCCGTGCAAGGTGTTTGGAACACCCGTCCGAACGGACGGTTCAACGCCTCGGACAAACCACGCAACTCGGCTTCGAACGCGCCGTCAATGCGCCGCATCTCACCGATGGTGCCGCGAAACTGTAGGTGGCGCTGGCTCACATCCTGCCAATTGACCAACCAGGCCCGCACTTCTGCCCCGTCAAAGCGACCAGCAAGGATATCAGCCTCGGTGATGGCGGCATCTGACAGCGCACCTACGGCCTCGGAGTTGTCAACAGACAGCCCGGTCCCCTGTTGCAATGCCATTGCGCTCAGACCGCTGTCAGCGCGGAATGTCATGCCATCGAAACTCAATTCGCGGTCATGATCGGTAAAGCCAAACGCGGTGCCATCCGCACGGTTGATCGCCCAGGCACGGCAAAGCGTCGTATGACCGCTTTCCAAATGTGCCTTCATCTCCCCAGAAAGTGTCATCAGATCCGCACCTCGACCACTGGCACATTCGGCACTTCACCCGCCTGGAAAGAGGACACCGACGTGGCAATCCGATCCGTGTCAAACCGCACCGGCACGTCAAATTCGAACCCCGCGGTGATTTCCGCATCCTGAAGCGGCGGGCTGGCAAAGGTCACAATGCCGGTTGTCTCGTCCACATCCCAGTGGATGCTTTCCTGCAACTCGTCACCTTGAACACCAATCCGCACAGAGCCCTGCACAGGCTTGGTCACCACACGCGCATATTCCGCCGCACCAGAGCGATAGGTCTTGATCAGCTGATAATGAACAGAGGCCCCATCGCCCAGCGCAATCACCTGATCGCGATAGGCGACTTCCTGACTTGCGGGACAGGTCTTGTAGTCCGACCAATCCTTCCAGCGGAACCCGAACAGCTGACCACGGCGAGCCTCGAAAAAGCCGATCATCGTCTCGATGTCGTCCAGCGACCGCAGGCCAAGCCCGGCGTCATAGCGGTGGCGCGACTGCGACCACGGCGTGTTGCGTTCTTCGAACCCATTGGCCAGCGTGACCACGTCGGTCCGCCGCTCTGGTCCGCCGACCGAGCCAAAGCTCAGGTTGGCGGGAAACCGCACTTCATGAAATGACATGGAACTTCCCTCCGTTTACCGGTTGCGACCGCCGCGCGCCAACACGCGGCTCATCTGTGCGGCAATCTGGCTTTGACTGCGCTGGAACCCTTGGGCGTCCGGGGTCTGGATATTCATCACCACATTGATGGGTCGGCTCCCGCCCGAGGCCTGCACGCCCAGCTTGCCGTTCGGCCCGCGCGCCAGTGGCATGATCGCTTCGGGACCGGCCTCGCCCATCAATCCCATACCGCCACGCATCGGAAAATGCACCGGCCCGTTGACCACCCCACCATTGGCAAAAGGCGTCACACGGCCCTGGGTGAACGCACCGCCCTTCTCGAACGGCATCAGACCATTGACGACACCGCCCAACATCGAGCCGAAATGATCCGTCACCGGTTTCATCGCGGCGTTATAGGCCGCATTGATCATGGACTGACCGATCACGCCCAGCGCCTCGGAAAACTTCATCCCGTCCAGCACCACACCGTCGATTGCCTTGCGCAGCCCCCCCGACAGGGTCGAACTCAGAACCCGCGCCTGATTGCCCGTCGCCGAAAACGTCTGGTGAATACGCTTCAACTCGGTATCAAATCCCGCCGCCAGCGTGCTGGCAGAGCCAAGCGATTGCGCCAGCGCATCGACCTGAAGGTCGAGATCATCCAATCCGTTCACATCTTCCATCGCCTTATCCTTTCCCTTGGTCTGTCCCCGTCAAATCCGGTCCCGTCCCGTCGTCGGGAAAGGCCGCAATCAACTGGTCCAGCCGGTCACGGGTCAGCGGCGCATTGCCGCCGCCGACCCCAAGCATCAGCATCAATTCCGCCAGCGTCAGCGCCCAGAATTCCGCCGGGCGCAGACCCAAACCGCGCAGACCCGCCGTCATCAATCGGGGCCAGTTGATCCGGTTCACACCGCCTCCTCAGGCACCATGAAGGCCCGTGCCAACAATTCTGCCGCGACCTTGGCCGCGCCAATCGGCCCCCCCGCGATCTCGGCCTGAACCAGATCGCGGGGCCCACCGGACCATCCGCCGCCGCGCAACCCCGCCACAATCAGCGCCAGCACATCGCGACCCGAAAACTGACCGGTCTCGAAACGCTCCACCAGATCCACCAGTGATCCGGTCTCCAGCGCCTCTTCCAGCTCGGCCAATGCACCCAGGGTCAGCTTGAGCACATGCGCCGTGCCGTCGATGGTCAGCATGACCTCGCCCCTCCACGGATTGGTCATTGCTTACAGCGCCACGAAGGTCAGCTCACCCGCAGAGGCGAGTGAAAGCTCATATGTGGCTTCGCCATTATGGCTACCGGCATATTCCAGCCCGGTGACCTGAAACGGGCCTTCGATGGTGCCGAAATCCGGCACAATCACCTGAAAGTCCGGCACTTCGCCGTCAAAGAAGATCTGACGCGCGCGTTCATCCGTGGCGTCGTCCTTGAAAATCCCGGCACCGGAGATTGCTGCGCTTTTCACGCCAGCCCCGCCAAGAAGCTCACGCCAGCCCCCCGCACTCTCAAGCGATGTGACATCCACCGCCTCTGCATTGAAACTGATACGTGTGGCGCGCAGCCCCACCATGGTTTCGAATTGCCCAGCGCCGCTGAGATCGACCTTGATCAAAAGGTCCTTACCGTTTTGTGCAGCCATGTTACGTACTCCGCTTTATAAGGTTCAGTTGTCTTCGACACGGGCGCGAAAGATCATATCGATCCGCCGCGTTCCGGCTGTGGTGTCTCGTGTGGCCTTGGCCCTCTGAAACCAGAGCCCGACCAAACTTCCGCGCGACAGGGCAAGGGCGGGATCGTCCAAAGCATCGCTCACCGCGACCGCCGCTTCTTTGGCTTGTTGAAATCCCGGCGCATCGGTGATGATGGAAATTCCGATGTCATGTGCCGCGCCGTTGCCGGTCTGATCCGACCGGTCGCGTGCGGTTTCCGTGCCCAGCGTCACATAGATCGACGGCAGGCTGCCGGATGGGATCGCATCGTAAATCGCACTGCCGACAATCGCGCCAAGCGCCGCGTCAGCCGACAGATGTTGATAAAGTGCCGTCTGCAATGCAACGGCCACCGCGTAACTCATGGTGTCAGCTCCTCTTCGGTGAAACAAATCAGATGGCGCGCGCCGGGGTCGCGTTCGGCGACCGCCTCGATACGCCAGACGCGGGGGCCCTCGCGGAAACGCTGTCCCGCCGCGGGGCGTGCCGGATCGCCCATCGGGGCGGCACGCACGATCATGCGATAGGCCGTCACCGACACCGGCGCCGCAGCCCCACGTGTCGCGCGCCCGCTTCGCGCCGATACATCCGCCCAGATCGTGCCCTGCGGCATCCACATCCGGTCAAAGCCACCGGCCCCATCCGGCACATCCTGTGCAGTCTCCAGCACCAGAGCGCGGTTCAATCGTGGCGTGCTCATGCTCTGCCCCCTGTCAGACCGACCCGCATCATCCGATAGCGTTCGATCAAAGAGGTGACACCAAACGGCATACAGCCCTGGCCCAATGCGGTCTCGTCGCGGTACTCATAGTAATGCGCCGCCAGCAGCATCACCGCCTGCCCCAAATCGGCTGGCAGCCCCGCCCAGTCCGGCGCATATCCGGCGGTAAAGCGGACAACCGCGCGCCCATTGGTCGCGATGGTCGGAAGACAACTTCCCCGCGCCGCCAATTGCGGACGCTGCGAATCTTCGATCAACCGATAGACAGCGGGATCGACAATTGTGCTTTGGTCATCGCCATCCAACAAGGCGACCTCGGTCAGGGTCGTGATGGGCGCGACCGGCAACACCTGGGCGGCCCCGTCCTGCCAAGCGCTCACCCGAAAGGCAAAATTCCGTGAAATCAGCACCTTGCCAGTGCGTGATTCAATTGCTGCAATCGCCGCCCGCAGAAAGCTCTGCAAAACCGCATCCTGGACTGTCGCCCCGCTAAACCCGCTGCCCAGCCGCAGATGGGTCTTGAACTCCTCCACCGGCAGTGCCGCCACCGGCACATTGGTCTCTTCTACCAACATCATCTTTGCAAACTCCATCATGCCTGCTGCCCGACCTTTTGCCTTGGCCATCAAAACTGACTTCAAATCTGGCACCGTGGTTTCAGGCGCGCGCCACCCGCGTTGCTCGAACGGAGGGGAGCAGCCAGCCAACGCCGGTCAATCGACGCGCGCCCACCGGGGAACATTGCTGTCCCCCGGCCTCACAGCCCCGGTTTAGGAGGCCGCGAAGCGCAATACCTTGATGGCAGCAAAGTCGCTGACGTCACCGCCGACACGTTTGGTGGCATAGAACAGGACATTCGGCTTGGCCGAGAACGGATCGCGCAGCACCCGCAGGTCCGGACGTTCCGCCACGGTATAGCCGGCGGCAAAGTCGCCAAAGGCAATCGAATCCGACCCGCTGGCAATGTCCGGCATATCCTCGGCAATCAGCACCGGGTATCCTAACAGACGCGCAGGCTCTCCCGCCGCAAGACCATCCGACCACAGGAACCGACCATCGCCGTCCTTCAGCTTGCGGACTTCACCGGCCGTCTTGGAATTCATCACAAAGGTGCCGTTCGCCCGGTATGTCGCGCCCAGCGCATAGACCAGATCAATGATCGCATCCCCGTTGCCCAACGCGCCATCGGTGCCGGTCGCCACATAGCCCAGTGAATCCCAGGCCCAGACATTGTTGGCGACAATGGTATGGGTCAGAAAACCGGTTGGCTTGTCGATGCCATCGCCACTGACAAAGGCCGCAGCCTCGGCACGGGCGAATTTTTCGGCAATGCGCCCCGCCAGCCAGCTTTCAATGTCAAACGCGGCATCGTCCAGCAATCGCTGCGACGCTTTGGGCAGCGCCGAAAGCTCGTGCAGCGGGATGGTGATCCGGTCAATGGTCGGCGTGCCGGTTTCCGACGTGGCACCGGTCTCGGTCGCCCAGCCCGCCCCGATGTCGCTGGTGTCGATCAGCACATCGTATGATGTGGCCTCGACATTCACCACGCTGGCCACCGCACGGATCGACGCACCGGATTGCAGTACCGATTTGATGGTGTCTGACATCTGCGGATCGACCAGATAGCCGCCATCGCTGTTCACGGCCGTCGACATCGACTTCTGGTCCAGCTCCAGACCCCGCAGGCCGTCATCGTCCCCCGACCGCAGATAGGCATCAAACGCTTTCTGGTGCGGGGCTTCATAATCGGTTGCGGCCAGAACCGGGCGCGCAGCGGCAAGGGTCTTGCGTTCAAACATTGTCATTTTCTCTTCCTGCTTCAGAACTCGGGTCTTGATCTCGGCCTGAAAGGCCTTCAACTCACTCACAAAGCCGCCAACCGCGCCCTTGATTTCTTCTGCGGGGGACAGACCTTCCCCGCCCGCTGCCTTCGCATCGGTCATTTCCATGTGTTTTCTCCTGATGTTCCGCGCGGCCTAGTCTTCGCGGGCAATCTCGTGACGTGCTGCCGCAAAGACCGCCGCCAATTGCCGCAATGTGTCGCCCTCTGGGGTATCCCCCTTTGCCGCCACCCGCGCACTGGGCAACATCGGAAAGGTCACAAGCGACACTTCCCAAAGCTCCAGTTCCTGCAAGAGCCTCTGGCCCTTGTCGGTCTTCACCGCCTTTTTGGTGCGATACCCAATCGATAACCCGTCAATCGCGCCTGCCTGCAACAGCGCCGACGCCTCGCGTCCCTTGGCCACCGCGTCCAGAATGCGGCCTTTCACGCGCAGGCCCTGACCGTCTTCGGCCACTTCATCCCAGACCCCGATCGGTTGGGTCGGGTCATGCTGCCACAGCATGCGAACATGCCGCCCCTCGGCCGCCAGACGCTTCAGCGACGTCGCATAAGCGCCCTTTTGCACCACATCGCCCCCCTGGTCCTGTGCGCCAAACAGGCTGGCATAGCCTTCGATCACATGGCCATCCGTGACGCTCAACTCACCATCGAACCGCGCGAATTTTGTCTCAAGTTCCATCCCGCTCTCCACTTTCGTTCCCCCGTGGGCGGTGCTTTCACGCAGCACCGCCCAAACACAGCCCAATCACCGCCCAATCACGGCACCGCCACCAAAAGGCCCTGAAACGCCTGCGCCAGGATCACCGCCACCACGCCATAGACCGTCAGCCACAGCCGCCGTTCCAAGCGTTCGATCATCTCTTCGATCCGATCGAGCCGCTTGTTCATCGCCGCGAATTGCAATTCCGCCACCCTTTCATGGGCCTCAAGCCGCAAGGCCGGTGCACAATCAAACGCCTCAAATCCAAACCGTTCACCCATCCTCGGCCTCCACTGGCAGCCCCAGAATGCGCCGCTTTTCAGCGGTGCTCAGGAAGTCCGCCGCCGAAACCCGCGACCATTGTGCCTCGCGCTCGGTGGCCAATGCGGGCACCTGATCCAGATCCGGCTTCAACTCGACCGCCTCACCGGCAAATCCGGCCAACCACGCGCCAAGCGCGGCCGTGACCCGCTCTGCCAAGGGCAGAACCGTCAGGCGATAAAACGCCCGGTTTGCCTCCTGGTAATTGGCATAGGTCGCATCCCCCGGGATCCCCAGCAGCATCGGCGGCACCCCGAAGGCCAGCGCAATTTCGCGCGCCGCCGCATCCTTGGTCTTGTGGAATTCCATGTCCGACGGGCTGAACCCCATCGGCTTCCAGTCCAACCCACCCTCCAGCAGCATCGGCCGCCCGGCGTTCCTGGCCCCGGTGTGATTGGCCTCAATCTCGCTCGACAACCGGTCAAACTGCTCGGCAGACATCGACGCCTGCCCATCCGCCCCGCGATAGACAATCGCACCACTGGGGCGCGCCGCATTGTCCAGCAACGCCTTGGACCAGCGCGACGCCGCATTATGCACATCCAGCGCCTGCGCCGCCGCCTGCATCGGCGAAAACCCATAGTGGTCATCCTGCGGATGGAAATTCTTCACATGGCAGATCGGGCTCAGCGCACCTGTCACGTCGAACCTGTGCTTGCGCCCACCGACGCTGTATTCATAGGCCACCGGCCAACCATCGCGCCCCGGCACCAGCGACATCCGATCCGACCGCAGCACATGCAGTTCCAGCGGCACGCCCGTATCCCCCGAAACCGCCTCGACATAGCCATTGCCGCTCAGCAACAAATGCCCATATAGCGCCTCCAGCAATTCCGCCCGCCCCTGGGCCGGGTTGGGCCGTTTGACCAACGCCATCAGCGGATGTTCCTCATAGCGGCGACCGGTGTCCTGCAACACCAGCGGCAGCGCCGCCGCCGCCTCGGCAATCAGTTTGACCGCGCGAAACCCCACCGGGTTGCCGGCAAATCCCGTCCGCGTCAACGACACCGCGTCCCTTGGGCTCCAGGCAACACGCCCAGACGTTTGATACGCGACCACAGGGCCGGTCGCGCTTGCCTTGGCTTCCGGTACGATCTCTGATTTGTCCCGCCGCAAGAATTCAAACATCGCGTTACACGCTCCCTTTTGACACGTGGCGCCGGGCAAAATCTCACCCTCCGCCGGACCACCCCTGGCCCGACGTGTCCGCCACGCATTCGGATAATTCTGAAATGCCCCACATGCCGGGGCGTCTCGTTGCTCGCCAACCAATATGCTTCAAATTGGTTAAGGTCGCGCGATCAGAGCGTACGCACCGCCGGTTTCGCACCGCCCTGCCCATCCAGCACCAATTCCGTCAAAGCCCAGACAAGCGCGTCGACCCGGTCCGGGCTTTTCTTGCCCTCGTACCCCTTCAGCGACATGCGGCACATCTGCTCTTCCAACTTGTGCAGCCCCGGCACATGTTTCACCCGGCCCTGCTCATAAAGCGCGGCCACCGGTTCGGCCCGCGCCACCTTGCCCCGGCTGGCATGGACAGATTTCATCGGCACAGCCCCATCCACCTGGCGCACCACCGCCTCAACCAGCGCACCGCCCTGATTGACCTCGGCAACAATCCTGTCGGCCTGAAACCGGTGATAGACCTCGACGGCCCGCTCTGCCCATGTGCGCGGGCTGGCCGCACCAATGCTGGCATCTTCCAGCACATGCACCTGCCAATCCTGCACCTCACCGGTCATTCGCACACCTGCCACAACGATCCCGCATTCATCCGATCCCGCATGGCCGGACACCGGCGGATCCACCGCCACCACAATCCGGTCAAAGTCTCCGGTATTCGCATCCCGGCATTCATCCAAAAGCGCATGGGTCCAAAGCGCGCCTTCAATATCGGTCAGCAATTCGCCGTCCAACTCTTGCCGCGCCAGCGCAGATCCCTTGTACCGCGCCCGCACCTCTTCCAGAAACGACGCCGCCAGATGCGCCCGGTTCGCCTCGGTCGGGGCGCGCGTCACCACGGTCGAAGGCGACTCCAGGAGCGTCTTCAGCGCCTCCGCATTTCGCGGTGTCGTGGTGACACAGGCCTGCGGATGCTCGCCCAATCGCAGGGCAAACTGCAACATGTCCCAGGTATCTTCCCCCTTGGGCCATTTTGCCAATTCATCCGCCCAGGCGCCGTCGAACTGCGGCCCGCGCAGGGCCTCGGGGTCATTGGCCGAAAACGTATGTGCCACCGCGCCATTGGGCCAGATCAACCGGCGCTTGCTGGCCTCCCAATGTGGCCGTCGATCCGGTGGAGAAGATTGCAGAATACCGCTGTCGCCAAAGATCATGACATCGCGCACCTGATCATAGGTCTCCCCCACCAGCGCCAATCGTTTGGCCCGCCCCGGATCACGTGGGCGGGCACCTTCGACCATACTGCGCACCCATTCGGACCCGGCGCGGGTCTTGCCCGCGCCGCGCCCGCCCAGCACCACCCAACTGCGCCACGCCCCCTCAGGCGGCAACTGGTGCGGATGCGCCCAGAACTCGAACAAAAAAGGGAGAGCCATAAGCTCTCCCGCACCCAGATCATTCAGAAACGCGTCCTGCACCGCAGCATCTGCGCAGCTGAGCAAGACGGCACCCGATCTCAGATCGTGCCTGTTCAAGGTCGAGCCCATAGGCTCCGTCGATGGCGGCTTCTTTCCGTGCATATTCTGCAAGCTGCGACTCCGTTTCCATGGCCAGCTTCATCCAGCCGCGAATATCCGCGACGGTTTTGCTGACGTCCTTCAATGTGTCGACTTCCCCGCATTGGACCCGTTTCTTCAGGTCTCTAAGCGCTGTCTCGAATTCCACGAGACTTTCCCGAACTACAACAAGCCTTGCCTCAAGGCGCTCCACGTCTCGTTTCGGGGTGATGAGAGTCATGTGATGATAGACCTTCCATGCTGACGGTTTCCCCCGTATGAGCGACACAAAAAAACGACCGCCCAGGTTTCCCCGGGGGCCGTTTGCCCATGTCGTCCAGCATGTCACAATCTATACGGGAATGCGGTCGCAATGTCAAGCCCACAGGGGTTAACACATTGTAAATCAACCGTTTCTCAGATTGCGAAAGTATTCACCCCGACGGCACGACAGACATTTTTCCCACATCTTTTGACCTCGGACCGCATGAACCTCTCATTGCGTGTGACCCGCTACACGCCCTGATAACAGGCCGACCACCGCCCATGTGGATCAGGCGGCAAGATCGCCTTATCCCGCACCGTCAACGGGATCAGGGCACTGTTGACCAATGGATCTGCACACATCGACGCCCCCAAAAGACCCACCAAACACTCACGTGAAGCCCCCCGCATGACAATAGAATTATTACTGTCAGATGCGTGTATTTCTGGCTTCACACGCCGCCAAAGCGTGGGCATATGTATCACAATCCCCACACCAGAATCAGGTTTTCTACAATGACGTCGCTTGCCAATCCCACGCCTCCTGCCACACGATTTGATCTGGTCACCACCGTCAAATGGATCGCATCAATCATTCAGATCCTCGGCTATGCCGCGACCGGCTTTGGCTATACCCCGTGGAACCTCTACCTGTTTCTTGCCGGTGTCATCGGCTGGCTCGCGGTGGGGATCTTGTGGAAGGACCGGGCCATCATCCTGATCCACATCGTCGCCTTTGGCTCGATGATTGTCGGCATGACGGCCTCTGGTTAACCTACCCCCGGTTCGGGGGCGCTGGCCGCTCAGCCGCCCGACAAGGACACCTCGGCAAACACCTCCTTGGCGGCAAACAACCCGTTCAATGCAGCGGGAAAGCCGGCGTAAACCGCCATCTGCATCAGCACCTCGGTGATCTCCTCCTGCGTCAAGCCGACATTCAACCCAGCCTCGATATGCACCTTTAGTTGCGGCTGGGCATTTCCCATCGCGGCCAGCGCCGCAATGGTGGCGATCTCCCGCTCCCGCAGCCCAAGCCCGGGTCGGGTATAGATATCGCCAAACGGGAATTCGAAAAGATAGGTGGCAAAATCCGGCGCGATATCCGCCAGCGCGTCAATCACGTTTTGTCCGGCCTGCCCGTCAATTTCCGCCAGCGCGCGTTTGCCCCGCGCCAACCGGCTCTCTGTCTTGTGTTGTTCCATCTGCGTCACCTGTCACGATCCTTTGTTCAACCTCGGCATAACCGCCGATCTTGGTATCGAGGACGACAAGACAAGCCTCCAATTCCGCCAGATGCGCCCGCACTTGCGCGCGATGCGCCTCCAGCAGCGCCCGCCGCTCTGGCCCGGTTTCAACACCCCGGTCCCGCAATGCCGCATAGCGCAACATGTCTCGGATCGGCATTCCGGTGGTTTTCAATCGGCGCAGGAATTCTATCCAGACCAGGATCGACACATCATAGTCCCGCCGCCCCGCGGCATCCCGATCCGCAGGCGGCAATAGCCCGATGCGTTCGTAATACCGGATGGTATGGGCAGACAATCCGCTGCGTTTGGCCAGAGTTCCGATTTTCATGGCGGCCTTCTTCTCGTCACGACGCCCCTGATCCTAGGGCTTTGAGCGCACTCTAAGTCAAGCGCCTCTTCGCAGGAATCGACGACAAAACAGCAGCCAAATCCTGCCAGGGTCAAAATCCGGCATGCCCACAAAAAAGGCGGGCCAAAATGACCCGCCTTTTCTGACCTTGCACCGGAATCTACTGACCGGCGTTTTCCGCTTCGATCCGACGCCAGCGCGCAACGTTTTCGTTATGCTCTGCCAGCGTTTCGGCAAAGGCATGCCCGCCAGTACCATCCGCAACAAAGAACAGATAATCCGTCTGATCGGGGTTCACCGTTGCCTGAATCGCCGCCGCGCCGGGGTTGGCAATCGGGGTCGGCGGCAGACCATCAATCACATAGGTGTTATAGGGTGTGGCCCGGCGAAGCTCGCTTTGCCGCAATCCCCGACCAAGACTGCCCTGCCCCAGGGTGATACCATAGATCACCGTCGGGTCGGTTTGCAGCCGCATCCCCTGATTTAACCGGTTGATAAACACGCTGGCCACCTGACCACGCTCTGCCGCAACGCCGGTTTCCTTTTCGACAATCGACGCCAGCGTCAGCATCTCTGCCATCGAGTTCAGCGGCAGATCATCCGCCCGATTGGCCCAGGCCTCTGCAATGATCGCTTTTTGGCGGGTCTGCATCTGGGCGATCACATCCGCCCGTTGCGTGCCGACCGACACTTCATAGCTGTCCGGCGCAAGCGAGCCCTCTGCCGGCAATTCCGCCACTGTGCCATCCAACACATCCAGCGCCTTCATCTCTTCGACCACCTGCCAGCTGGTCACACCTTCGGCCAGCGCAATGCGATAGCGGGTGTCGCTTTCGCCGCGCACACGGGTATAGGCCTCAGGCGCGGCCTCTTCACCCGGTGAAAATTTGGCAACCTCGACAAAGCGTTGGGTGTTGGGGTCCAGTTCCCGAACCTCGGCGCTGGCACGCAGGATACCAATCCGATAGATCACTTCGGTGCCACAGGTGCTGGCCCCGCCGCGGGTGATGACATCGACAATCTCTGCCATGCTGGCGCCTTCGTCCACCAGGAACGAACCGGCCTTCAACGCCGCGGTCTTGTCGGAATAATCCGCCCCGACCCGAAACAGAAAGCCACTGGAAATCGCCCCCTGCTCGACCAGCGATTGCGACACGCGGGAAAAATTCGACCCGCGTTCGACCTTCAGACAGATCGCCGCGCTCAAGGGGCCTTGGGCCGAATATTCCCGCTGCGCCCAAAGCAACGTGCCGCCGAACAGAAACACGGCGACAACAAGGAAACTCAGGGCATTGGAAGCGATGCTCCGCCACATGGGATCAGACCTTCTTGAACAAGACCGAGGCGTTCGTGCCGCCAAAGCCAAAGGAGTTGGACAGCGCATAGGTGATCTCGCGCTCGCGTTTTGCGTTCGGCGCCAGATCGACCTTGGTGTCAACTGCGGGCTTGTCCAGATTGATGGTCGGCGGCGCCACTTGATCGCGGATCGCCAGGATCGAGAACACAGCCTCAATCGCGCCAGCCGCCCCCAAAAGGTGCCCGGTGGCGGATTTGGTCGACGACATGGTGACTGTATGGGCGAAATCCCCCATCAGCCGCTCGACCGCGCCCAATTCAATTGTATCGGCCATCGTGGATGTGCCATGCGCGTTGATATAGTCGATCATCGACGGGCCAATTCCGGCCTTGCGCAACGCCATTTTCATGCAACGTTCCGCGCCTTCGCCGGTCTCGGATGGGGCCGTGATGTGATAGGCATCACCAGACATGCCATAGCCGACAACCTCGGCATAGATCTTGGCACCGCGCGCCTTGGCGTGTTCGTATTCTTCCAGAACAACAACGCCCGCGCCCTCGCCCATGACAAAACCATCACGGTCTTCGTCATAGGGACGGCTGGCCTTTTGCGGATCGTCGCCGCGTTTGGTCGACAACGCTTTGCAGGCATTGAAATCCGCAATCCCGATTTCGGAAATCGCCGCCTCGGCACCGCCGGCAATCATCACTTCGGCATCGCCGTCCTTGATGATCCGTGCCGCATCACCAATCGCATGTGCGCCTGTGGAACAGGCGGTCACAACCGCATGGTTCGGGCCTTTGAAGCCGTATTTGATCGACACCTGCCCCGAAATCAGATTGATCAGCGCACCGGGAATAAAGAACGGCGAAACCCGACGGGGGCCGCGTTCCTTGATCAAGATGGCTGTTTCGGCAATCGAATTCAGGCCACCAATGCCCGAACCGATCAAGACACCTGTTTGTTCCAGCGACTCGTCATCTTCCGGCATCCAACCGGAATCCTGAACCGCCTGCTCAGCTGCCGCAATGCCGTAAAGGATGAAATCATCGACTTTGCGCCGGTCTTTGGGGGCCATCCAATCATCGGGATTGAATGTGCCATCCGTGCCGTCACCATGCGGCACCTCACAGGCATAGGTTGTGGCAAGATGGCTGGCATCGAACCGCGTGATTGTGCCCGCACCGGATTTTCCATCCAGGATCGCCTTCCAGCTTTCCTCGACCCCACAGGCCAACGGTGTCACCAGACCAAGCCCTGTTACGACTACTCTGCGCATGGTTCTGCCCCTTTTAAACGCGTCGCATGCTCATACCCCGACCACTGGCATTTGGGCAAGGCATTGCACTATGTCATTCAGCAAAGGACCGCGTACCGGCGGGTTTTCCAATCCCCGCCCCGGTCCCGAAATGCAAAACGGCGCGCCCAGTCGGGCACGCCGTTTCAGAAACTCTACGATCCGTGGATCAGGACGCTTCGGTGATGAATTTCACCGCATCGCCAAAGGTCTGGATGGTCTCGGCCGCGTCGTCGGGAATTTCGATACCGAACTCTTCTTCGAACGCCATCACCAGCTCAACAGTGTCGAGGCTGTCTGCGCCGAGATCGTCAATGAACGACGCCCCTTCAACAACTTTCTCAGCATCCACACCCAGGTGCTCTACAACGATTTTCTTTACGCGGTCTGCGACTTCGCTCATGATTTGGTCCTCATGGTCTTGGGCCTTTGGCCCTGTTTTGCCCGTGCCCCGCGGGGATCGAACTTGATTTGTCCTGTCAAAGGACAGCGAGTGGCCTGCGGCCTGTGTCACCCGCAACAGCAGGTTATTCTAAGTGCCCCGGCGCGCCTGCGGCCCCGGATTTCCCCGCGCCTATAGCATAAGTGTTGCGCTTGGCAAACGCTTTCCGAGGTGCCGGCATCGGCGACTACAACATGGCCATGCCACCATTGACGTGCAAGGTCGCGCCCGTCACATAACCGGCCTCCGGGCTGGCAAGGTACAGAACCGCACCGGCGATTTCTTCCGGCGTGCCCATGCGTGCAGCGGGGATCTGGACGTTGATCTTGTCCTTTTGCTCATCGGTCAGCTTGTCGGTCATGGCGGTCGCGATAAAACCGGGTGCGATGGCGTTTACCGTGATGCCACGGCTTGCCACCTCATAGGCCAGTGATTTGCCCATGCCGATCATTCCCGCCTTCGAGGCCGCGTAATTTGCCTGACCGGGGTTGCCGGTGGCGCCGACAATCGACGAAATATTGACGATTTTGCCCCAACGGGCCTTCATCATGCCGCGCATCACACCTTTGCACAGCTTCATCGACGCCGTCAGGTTGACCGCCAGCACCGAATTCCATTCGTCATCCGACATCCGCATGAACAGGTTGTCGCGGGTGATTCCGGCGTTGTTGACCAGAATATCCACAGCGCCCATTGCCGCAATCGCCTGTTTCGGCAGGGCGTCGACCGCCTCAAGATCCGAAAGATTGCAGGGCAGCACATGCGCCCGCTCCCCCAACTCCGCTGCAAGCTCCTGCAACGGCGCTTCCCGCGTGCCACTGAGCCCCACAGTCGCGCCAGCGCCATGCAGCACCTTGGCAATCTCGCCACCGATGCCACCAGAAGCGCCCGTCACCAACGCACATTTTCCGCTCAAATCAAACATTTGCTACCCTCGTTCCGTTGTCTTGGCCTGGGTCTGGCGTTTAGACCAATGCGGCCTTTGCCGCCACCACATCCTCTGGCGTGCCGATATTTCGGGTGGTCACAGACCGGTCGATTCGCCGGATCATCCCGCAAAGCGCCTTGCCTGCCCCAACTTCCCAGATGTCGTCGACACCCTTGGCCGCCATCCATTCCACGCTTTCGCGCCACCGCACCGCGCCCGTCACCTGATCCACCAGCAGCGACCGGATGGTTGCCGGATCTTCGACCGACTTGGCCACGACATTGGCCACCAAGGGCACGCTGGGTTTCGAAATTTCGACATTATCCAGCGCCTCTGCCATGGCGCGTGCCGCCGGCTCCATCAAGGCACAGTGGAACGGTGCGCTGACCGGCAGCAAAACCGCCCGGCGTGCGCCCGCGGTCTTGGCGATCTCAACCGCGCGTTCCACGGCCCCCTTGTGGCCCGAAACCACGATCTGGCCGGGATCATTATCATTCGCAGCTTCGCAAACTTCGCCCTGCGCCGCCTCGGCCGCGACCTTGCGGGCGCCTTCGATATCAAGCCCCAGCAGGGCCGCCATCGCGCCAATCCCCACCGGAACGGCCGCTTGCATGGCCTGACCGCGAATCCGCAACAGACGGGCGCAATCGGCCACGCTCAGCGCGCCGACAGCTGCCAATGCCGAATATTCCCCCAGCGAATGCCCCGCCACGTAATCAGCAGAGGTCACCGCAATGCCTTCGGCCTCAAGCGCGCGCATCGCGGCAATCGAGGTCGCCATCAATGCCGGTTGCGCATTCTCTGTCAGGGTCAGCTCTGCCGCATCCCCTTCCCAGATCAATTGGCTCAGGTTTTCCCCAAGGGCCGCATCGACCTCGTCAAAGACGGCTTTGGACGCGGGATAGGCCTCCGCCAATGCTTTGCCCATGCCAATGGCCTGTGCCCCCTGTCCGGGAAATACAAATGCGCGTCCCATGCCCTAACCCTTTTATTTCTTCAGCGTGCCGACATGGATACGCGCCAAGCGCAGCCACTGCAACGCAAATGCCGGGCCATTGCGCCCGGATTTCGCGTCATTTCACAACAAAAACCGGCCAGACCGTGAAACGGCTGGCCGGTTTTCGTTGGTCCCGCCTGTTGCGTGGGGTCAGGTGGGACTCAGGAATGCGATTTTTTTGGATTGCGGGCGATGATCACCAAATAGAGGCCGGTCAACGCAAAGAAGAATGTCGCGCAGGCCTTCATCAACATCAGCTCCGGCAAATAGGTTGCCTTCGGTGAAATCCAAAGCCCGATTGCGCTCAGCAAAAGCGCGATTCCGATCAATCGGGTAAACAGGCGAACCATGTGCCCGATCGTACTTGCGCCCTCAGCCGTTTGTGACTGTCGCGACGCCTGACCGTTTCCCCGACCGTTTCCCCGGCCGGTTCCATGTGTTGGGCCCATGGCCTGCGACGGCATCACCTGGCTGGCTGCGGACATTGTCGGTCTCCCCCCTTGCGGTTTCAGACACTCTTGCGATCAATTCAGGCAGGAATGCGGCGCAATTCGGGTTTAGATCGCACAAAACCACCTCTGCCCCCCTGCGACCACCTTCGCCCTTGCCTTTCACGCATCTGGCTGTATACGGGGCCTTCCTTTCGCAAGACGATTGAACCGCGCAGTCTCTCGTGGGTTGGGGGCGAAAGGACATGGCCCCACCCTTTGAAATGCGCCTTGATATAAATGGAGTGCACATGCCCCTTTACGAGCATGTCTTTATCTCGCGCCAGGATCTCTCCGGCGCACAGGCCGAAAGCCTGGTTGAACATTTCGGCACCGTCGTGACCGACAATGGCGGCAAAGTTGTCGACACCGAATACTGGGGTGTCAAGACAATGGCCTACAAGATCAACAAGAACCGCAAAGGCCACTATGCCTATATGCGCACCGACGCGCCTTCGGCAGCGGTCCAGGAAATGGAACGCCTGATGCGGTTGCATGATGACGTGATGCGCGTGCTGACCATCAAGGTCGACGAACATGTCGAAGGCCCCTCCGTTCAAATGCAAAAACGTGACGAGCGTGACGATCGCCGTCGCGAACGCCGCTAAGTCAGGGAGAGCTAAACCATGGCAGCCAAACCATTTTTCCGCCGTCGTAAAGTATGTCCCTTCTCGGGCGACAACGCACCGAAAATCGACTACAAAGACACACGTCTTCTGCAGCGCTACATCTCTGAGCGTGGCAAGATCGTGCCGTCCCGTATCACCGCCGTTTCGGCCAAGAAGCAGCGTGAACTGGCCCGTGCGATCAAACGTGCCCGTTTCCTGGCGCTTCTGCCCTACGCCGTGAAGTAAGGAGTGAGCATAATGCAAGTTATCCTTCTCGAACGTGTGGCCAAGCTGGGCCAAATGGGCGACGTTGTTGACGTCAAACCCGGTTTCGCGCGCAACTATCTCCTGCGTCAGGGCAAAGCTCTGACCGCATCGCAAGCCAACATCGACGGTTTCGCGGCCCAGAAAGCGCAGCTTGAAGCGCGCAACCTGGAGACCAAGAAAGAAGCCGAAGATCTGGCATCGCGTCTTGATGGCCAGCAGTTTGTCGTGATTCGCCAAGCCTCCGATGGTGGCAGCCTCTATGGTTCCGTCACCACCCGTGACGCCGCAACCGTGGCCACCGAAGAGGGCTTCTCGATTGATCGCAAACAGGTTGTGATCCGCACCCCGATCAAAGATCTGGGCCTGCATGACATCGAAGTTACCCTGCACCCCGAAGTTGTAGCCACCATTTCGCTGAACGTTGCACGTTCGCCGGAAGAAGCCGAGCTGCAAGCATCGGGCAAATCGATCCAGGAATTGGCCGCAGAAGAAGAAGCTGCAGCCGAATTCGAGATCTCTGAATTGTTTGACGATATCGGCTCTGCCGCGTCCGACGATGACGATCTGGGCGACGCAGGCCAAGATGCACCCGCATCGGATGATGACGAACAGAACTAATCTGTTCCACCATCAAGAACATTGAAAAGGCCGCGCTCCTCCGGGATGCGCGGCCTTTTTGCTTATGAAGCTACCCAAAAGAACAGCCCGCATATCCACCTGCTGCGCGGCGCGCTGATCCATCAACGGCTATCTTGATTGCACGGGTTCAATCAACGTCACAGCAAGAAAAGGGCCCTGCACCTGACCAAGTAGCAGAGAAGCGCAACCATGTTGAAACAAGCAGAACGTATGACCAGCCTGGTCCCTCCCCCGGACGTCGTACGACATCCGTTTGTTTCGGCCCGCGCCCTGCACTTGGTCGGTGCTCCACCACATACCTCCCGACGCGGCTTGGAAGACACCCTCCTTCTTCGCAGGGCCGCAATCGGGATTGGGATCGCGTCCGAAGCCCGGCCAATGTCAGCGCGTTGACACCATGGTCAGGTTTCGGAAACGACAGCCGGTAGCATAGCCCCCAGTCTATTTGCGTCCGGTTGAGGAAGAGGTCGCCTCTCGGGGCGGCCTCTTTCTATTTATGACCACGCTTAAATCCAGCGATGTTCCATAGAAGATGTCCCATAGAAAAAGGCCGGAGCAAGAACTCCGGCCTTTTCCTTGTGTGGTCTAACGGCCCTGACGGGCGCGTAGATTATTCGTCGTCCAGAGCCTCGACAGCTTTTTGCAGCTCTTCCTTGTCGACCTCTTTCTCGGTCACTTCGGCCAGCTCCATGATGTAGTCGACAACCTTGTCTTCAAAGATCGGCGCCCGCAGTTGCTGTTGCATCTGCTGGTTTTGCTGCACGAATTCAAAGAACTGGCGTTCCTGACCCGGGTACTGACGTGCCTGGTTCATGATCGCTTGGGTCATCTCGGCGTCAGACACCTGAACCTCGGCCTTCTGGCCCAGTTCAGCCAACAAAAGGCCCAAACGCACCCGGCGCTCCGCCAGGCTGTTGTGCTCGTCTGTCGGCTCCATCTCGCCATGATCGTGGCCGGTGTCTTCCGGGTGCTCTTCGTGGTACAGCTGATGCGCGATTTGCTTGGCTTCTGCTTCCACCAGCGACGGCGGCAGATCGAATTTCACCAGCTCGTCCAATTGGTCCAGCAGGGCCCGTTTGGTCACGGCACGCGCTGCGCCGGAATATTCCGCCTCCAGACGCTCTTTGATCTGCTCTTTCAAACCATCAAGGCTCTCTGCGCCGAATTTCTTGGCCAGCTCATCGTCAAGCTCTGCGGCAACCGGCTCTTTCACTGCTTTGATTTTGCAGGTGAAAACAGCTTCTTTGCCAGCCAGGTTTTCGGCTTGGTAATCTTCCGGGAAAGTGACGGTCACGTCTTTTTCCTCGTCGGCTTTCGAACCGACCAGCTGCTCTTCAAAGCCGGGAATGAACGACCCCGAACCCAGAACCAGCGGGTAATCTTCCGCCGCGCCGCCTTCAAAGGCTTCGCCGTCAACCTTGCCAAGGAAGTCGAACACAACCTGATCGCCGTCTTGCGCTTCTGCGCCTGCGTCACGGTCGTTGAAATCCTGGGCGGTCTCGGCCAGATTGGCCAGCGCTTCGTCAACTTCTGCGTCGCCAGCCTTGGCAACCATCTTTTCCAGCTTGACCGACTTCAGGTCAACCTCGGGGATGTCGGGCAGCTTTTCATAGCTCATCTCGACTGCGACGTCGTCGCCTTCTTTCCAGTCTTCATTGGTCATCTTGACCTCAGGCTGAAGCGCAGGGCGGTCGCCGCTGTCTTCGAAATGCTGGTTCATCGCGCCGTCGATGGTTTCCTGCATCGCTTCGCCCATCAAACGCTGGCCAAACTGTTTTTTCAGCAACGGCATCGGCACTTTGCCTTTGCGGAAACCCTTCATCTCGACTTCGGGCTGTGCCTCGACGAGTTTCTCGGTAACTTTCGCGTCCAGTTCGGCGGCGGTGACTGTAATCGCGTATCCGCGTTTCAGACCTTCGTTCAGCGTCTCGGTGACCTGCATCCCATTCCCCATAAGTCCAAGGGCGGGTCTCGCCCGCCTATTTCAAATCTGGGGTCTTCTATGCCCCCCGGCCCAAGCGCGCAAGGCGGATTCGCATCCCCGCGCGCTGTGGCGCCGTCTGACAGGCAATCAATCAGCTTTCTGGTTTCATCAACTCGACTTCTTCGCCGTCCCGCACCGCCGTGTAAAAGCAGCTGCGCCGATTGGTGTGACAGGCCGGGCCGGTCTGGTTGACGGTCACCAACAGACAGTCGCGGTCACAATCCAGCCGGAAATCAACCAACTGCTGCACATGGCCAGAGCTTTCCCCTTTGATCCAGAACGCCTGACGCGACCGTGACCAATAGGTAACTTTGCCCGTGGCCAAGGTGCGCGCCACCGCATCCGCATTCATCCAGGCCATCATCAAAATTTCGCCGGATTCGGCATCCTGGGCGATTGCCGGGATCAAACCTGCGTCATTATAGACCAAAGTCGCAGGATCAAAGACGTCGGGAGCATCGGACATGGGGCGAAAAACCTTTTGCATGGGACATTGCGGCCCTATGTAAGAACAGCAGTGCAAAAGAGAAAGCCACCATGGCCGATACAGACCTGATCAAGCTTTATTCCGCCCGCATTTTGGCCCTGGCGGCAGACATCCCGTTTCTCGACCGGTTGGAAACGCCGGACGCCACCGTCAAAAAGCGTTCTCCGCTCTGCGGGTCCACCGTGACCGTGGATGTGGTGATGACAGACGGCCGCATTTCGGCCTTTGGTCAGGACGTCAAGGCCTGTGCGTTGGGGCAATCGGCGGCCTCGGTGCTGGGTGCGGCGGTGATCGGGCGCACGCCCGCGGAACTGGACCGGGCGCGCGATGAATTGAAGGCGATGCTGAAACAGGACGGCCCGGTGCCCAGCGCGCCGTTTGACGGCTACGAGGTTCTTTTGCCCGCGCGCGACTACAAGAACCGGCATGCCTCGATCCTGTTGGCAGTTGAGGCCACCGCCGAAGCCGCACATCAGGCGATGGCGATTTCCGCCTGACGCACTGGTCCAAGACCGCAGAAATCCGCGCCCCAAAAGCTGTCGCAAGACATCATTAAATCTCTGGAAAATTTGACAAAAAAAGGCCGCCTTCCGAAGAAGGCGGCCAAGTAAGCATTCATGTCCGGCCTATGGGGCGGTTGAGGCAGGCCCCGAAATCCCAGGGGATGGGAATAAGCAGGTTCGCGCGGATTGGGACAGGCGCGCAGCGGCCGGACATGATGCAGGCAGGGGTAATCCTTAGAAAAGCGACGGCAGGTGCAAAGACACCACCAACATGACGATCAATGAAACCGCACCGGCAGCATCCTGAAACAGGCTTAGATTGGCTCGGCGGCGTGTCTTGCTCGGGGCGTGTCGCATGGGGCGTCTCCGTGTGTCCGTTGCTCATTTGTTCTCATATTGGAAACGTTCTGTAAAGAACTTTCTGAGAACATTTGAGAACAAAAATGGAATTTGGACACTAACCCACTGAAATCAAACGGATCGCCTCGTCCTGGCGCATCAGCCAAAGCAGAACGCGCGCTGCCCGACCACGGTCAGAGGTCAAAGCCGGGTCACTGGTCAACAAGGCCCGCGCATCCATTTGCGCCACTTCCATCAAGCCCGCCTGGCTTTCCAAATCAGCCACGCGGAATTTTGGCAGCCCCGATTGCGCCGTGCCGATCACATCCCCCGCGCCGCGCATCTCCAGATCGGTTTCCGCAATCACAAAACCGTCTTCTGTATTGCGCAACGTTTCCAATCGCTTGCGGCCATTTTCGCTTAGCGGTGGTTGATACATCAGCAAACAGGTAGAGGCCTGATCGCCCCGCCCCACCCGGCCGCGCAATTGGTGTAACTGTGCCAGACCGAAAATCTCGGCTCGTTCGATCACCATGATCGTGGCATTCGGCACGTTCACCCCAACCTCGATCACCGTGGTCGCGACCAAAACCGACGTTTCACCGGATTGAAACCGCGCCATGGCGGCGTCTTTGTCGGCGGGCGGCATCTGGCCATGCACAAGACCAACCCGCCCTTCCCCCAAAACGGCGCGCAGACGCTTGAACCGCTCTTCTGCGGCAATCAGGTCCGACACCTCGCTTTCGCCGACCAAGGGGCAAACCCAATAGACTTGTTTACCGCCCTCCGCCGCGGCGCGGATACGGCCCACGACCTTATCCAGCCGATCTGTGGACACCAGCGCCGTGGTGATCGGTTTCCGCCCCGGCGGTTTTTCATCCAGCACCGACACATCCATGTCGCCATATTGCGCCAGGGCAAGACTGCGCGGGATGGGCGTCGCCGTCATCACCAACACATCCGCTGTCCGCCCCTTGGCCCCCAGGGCCAGCCGTTGGCGCACGCCAAACCGATGTTGTTCATCGACAATCGCCAGCCGCAGATCCGCGAATTCCACGTCATCCTGAAACACCGCATGGGTGCCAACCAGAACCTGAATGTCGCCGCGTTTCAATGCCGCCAATTTGGCGGCCCGATCCGCGCCCTTGTCGCGCCCGGTCAGCAGCTCCAGCACCACTCCGGCGCTTTCGGCCAGCGGCTGCAACCCTTCCAGATGTTGGCGTGCGAGGATCTCGGTTGGGGCCATCATCACCCCCTGCCCGCCAGCCTCGACCGCGATCAACAGCGCCATGAACGCCACAAGCGTCTTGCCCGATCCGACATCGCCCTGCAAAAGCCGGTTCATCCGCTCAGATTGCGCCATATCCGCAGAAATTTCAGCGATTGCACGGGTTTGCGCACCCGTCGGCGCATAAGGCAGGTATTGCAGCACCGGGGATTGCAGAACCTGTGTGCCAACCGTCGCCCGCCCCTTGCTGCGACGTCGGTTTTGCCGCGCAAGGGCCAGAGTCACCTGATGGGCCAGCAACTCGTCATAGGCCAGCCGTTGACGCGCCGGATGGCTGGGCGACAATCCTGTGGCATCTTCGGGGGCATGCGCCGCCGTCAGGGCATCGCGCCAATTCGGCCAGGCCTCTCGTGCCAAAAGCGTCGGTTCAATCCACTCTGCAAGCTCCGGCGCGCGGCTCAGCGCACCATGCGCCGCCTTGTGCATCACCTTCTGCGTGACCCCTGCCACCAGCGGGTACACCGGTTCAAATTCAGGAATATCCCCGGCCTCGGACAGCGGCAGAATATGGTCGGGATGCACCATATTGGCGATGCCATCGAACAATTCGACCCTGCCCGACACCATCCGCCGTTGGCCCGTCGGCAGGATTTTCTTCAGGTAATCGCCACGCGCATGGAAAAACACCAGCTGAAAACTGGTTTGCGCGTCCTGTACATTCACGCGATAGGCCCCCGACCGATTGCGCGGCTCAAGATGGCGCCCAACTTCGACCTCTACCGTGACAACCCCGGGCAACTCCGCGCCCTGTACGCTGTCACGTCGACGCCGGTCGATGCCGGTATGCGGCAGCGTGAACAGCACATCGCGCGGCGCCTCAATCGCCAGGGCGGCCAGGGATTTTGCCGTCTTCGGCCCCACCCCCGGCAGGGTTTCCAGCCCCGCAAACAGCGGAAAAAGCGGCTCTGGCCGGGTGCTCATGCGGCGCCAATCAGGGCCAGCCAGCCATCTTCATCCAGCATGTCGATGCCCAGTTCGGCGGCTTTCTTGCCTTTGGACCCCGCGCCGGGACCGGCCACCACCAGATCGGTTTTTGCCGACACAGAGCCGGAAACCTTGGCCCCCAGGGCCTCTGCCCGGGCCTTGGCCTCGGCCCGCGTCATCTTTTCCAGCGACCCGGTGAACACGATGGTCATGCCCGCGACCGGGCTGCCGTCCACCTTTGGTTTGGCCGCGTCCTGGATGTTCAGCGCCTGCACCAAACGATCAATCGCTGCATATTCGCCCTCTTGCCCAAAGGCGGCAACCAGGGACGACGCCAACACCGCACCAACCCCATCAACCGCCAACAGGTCGTCCCACGCCGGGCCTTCCTGGGGTTGCGCGTCGCGCATCGCCTGATCAAATGCGGCCCAGGATCCGTAATGACCGGCCAACAGATTTGACACCTGTTCACCGACATGGCGAATGCCAAGGCCAAAAATCACCCGCCCCAACGGGATTTTGCGCCGTTCTTCAATTGCGTCAAACAGCTTTCGGGCGGATTTTTCGCCCCAACCTTCACGGTTCTTCAGCTGTTGAAGCCCCTGACCGTAACGGTCCTCCAGCGTAAAAATATCCGCCGGTTCCGCGATCCAGCCGTCGCGGCAGAATTGCTCGACCTGCTTGGCCCCAAGACCCTCAATATCGAACGCGGCCCGCGATACAAAATGCTTCAACTTTTCAATTTGTTGTGCCGGACAGATCAATCCGCCGGTACAGCGGCGCGCCGCGTCACCGGATTCGCGCAGGGCTTCGCTGTTGCACTCCGGGCAAACCGTCGGAAAATCAAATGCGATTGAATCCTCCGGGCGCTTTGACAGGTCGACATCCGCTATTTTGGGAATCACATCACCGGCGCGGTACACCTGAACCCAATCGCCTTCGCGAATGTCCTTGGCGGCGCCAGCGTCGTCCGGGCGGATGACCGCCCCCCGGCTGTCGAGGCCGGCAATATAATCTTCGTTGTGAAGTGTCGCGTTTGACACCACGACACCGCCCACGGTCACCGGCGTCAGCCGCGCAACCGGGCTTAACGTGCCGGTGCGGCCGACCTGAATGTCGATTTTCTCGAGCCGGGTCCAGGCCAGTTCGGCAGGGAATTTATGCGCAATCGCCCAACGGGGCGTTGTTGAGCGAAACCCAAGCCGCGCCTGAAGGTCGAGCCGATCAACCTTGTAGACGACCCCGTCAATATCATAGCCCAAAGTGGCGCGCCGGGTTTCAATGTCGCGATATTGCGCCAGCATCTCAGCAGGTGTTTCACACCGCTTGGTCAACTCATTGGTTTGAAATCCGAATTCCCGTAACCGTTTGATCGCCCCCATTTGCGTATCGGCCAGGGCTTCGCTCAGCGCGCCCCAGGCATAGGCAAAAAACGCCAGCGGTCGGTCGCGGGTGATCTCTGCATCCAGCTGGCGCAAGGAGCCGGCGGCGGCATTTCGCGGATTGGCAAACGTCTTGCCGCCGCGCGCGGTTTGCCGCGCGTTCAGCGCTTCAAAATCCGGGTGGCTCATATAGACCTCGCCGCGCACCTCGAGGATGTCGGGCGCATCTGCGATCTCGGTCGGAATGTCGGAAATCGTGCGGGCATTGGCCGTAACGTCTTCGCCGGTTTCCCCATCGCCACGTGTCGCAGCCGTGACCAGTTTACCCTGTTCATATCGCAGAGAAAGCGACAGCCCATCAATTTTGGGTTCAGCGGTATAGGCAAGCTGCTCTTGCGCGGGCCAGTTGAGGTATCGCCGAATTCCAAGGTCGAATTCCGTCACATCTTCGTCGGAAAACGCATTGCCAAGGCTCATCATGCGGACCTGATGTGCCACTTTGGCAAAGCCATCGGCAATCGGCGCGCCAACGGTCTTGGCCTGAGTGGCCAGAGCCTCCAGCTGCGGGAAAAGCTCGATCAGCTCCAGATATCTGCGCTTTGCCGAATCAAACTCAGCATCCGAGATCGAAGGCGCATCCTGGGAGTGGTATTCCCGATTGGCGGCCCAAAGCGCCGCCTGCAACTCAAAAAACTCTTCGCGCGCCGCGTCCTCTGACAAGTCCGGATTTACCATGCCACGCCTCCTGATCACTTCGACCCAAGTGATAAGGCGCGCAAAACAAAGGGTCCAGACGCTAGTTCAGATCTATGCGCCGATGGCCAGCCGGTCCCCGCCATCCAACTCTTGTGGTGCAGGATCACGCAAGACATAGCCCCGGCCCCACACCGTTTCGATATGACTTTCGCCGCCCGTCGCATTGCTTAACTTTTTACGCAACTTGCAGATGAATACATCAATGATCTTCAGTTCAGGTTCATCCATACCGCCATAGAGGTGATTGAGGAACATTTCCTTGGTCAGGGTTGTTCCCTTTCGCAGGCTAAGTAGTTCCAGCATTTGGTATTCTTTGCCCGTCAGATGCACGGGGCGTCCGCCGACCTCGACAGTTTTGGCATCCAGATCAACCGAGATCTGCCCAGTGTGGATAATGGATTGCGAATGGCCTTTGGACCGGCGGATAATCGCATGGATCCGCGCAACCAGCTCTTCGCGGTGAAATGGCTTGGTCAGGTAGTCATCCGCGCCAAATCCAAATCCCTTGAGCTTGCTCTCGGTATCATCGGTCCCCGACAGAATCAGGATCGGGGTTTCGATCCGCGCCAGACGCAGCTGGCGCAGCACTTCATGGCCATTCATGTCCGGCAGACCCAGGTCCAGCAGGATCAAATCATAATCGTACAACTTGGCCAGATCGATCCCTTCCTCGCCAAGGTCGGTGCAATACACATTGAGATTCGCATGAGTCAGCATCAGCTCAATGCTTTTTGCCGTCGTGGGATCGTCTTCAACCAGCAATACGCGCATGGATAATCTCCGCTGAATGGTACATTTCTATTTAACCTGAACAACAAAGGTTAACTACCGGTTACCGTATCAGGGGAAAAACAAGAACACAACTCAAGGTTGTCTATATTTCTGTAATGCGGTTGTTTTCAATGCATCTTCGCCATGTTGCGATACCGCTGTCACCCATTCGCGGAATTCATCCGCAGAGATTGCATAGAGTTTTTGCGCATCTTCCTGAGTAATCAACCCATAAAGCACCCCCCGCACCACGGCCGCCTTGCGCGAAGCGACCCAGCGGCGTGTGCGATCAGACGGCAGATCCGCACGTGTCATCACCGTCCCATCCGGCAACGTCACGGCCCGTGGCCCTTCTACCTTTTTCAGATACATGTCTTCCTCGTCCGCTTGTTTGCATCAAAGATGGGCAATGTTACTTAACCAGGCGTGAAGGCCCCCCTTGAGAGTATTTAGGATTTTCATATATTCTCGCGGACTTCTCGAAGGGGATTCGCATGACGACCGTCACCAAGGAAAAACTGAACTCGCTGGGGTTTGCCAAACCGCCCAGTGAAACCCGTGTGGTTGTCGCCATGTCGGGCGGTGTGGATTTCAGTGGTGGCGGCGGAATTGGCGCGCGAAGGCTATGATGTCGTCGGCATCACCCTGCAGCTCTATGATCACGGCGCGGCGCTGGCGAAAAAGGGCGCATGTTGTGCCGGGCGCGATATTCATGATGCCCGCCGCGTGGCCGAAGAAATGGGCTTTCCGCATTACGTGCTGGACTATGAAAACGTGTTTCGCGATGCGGTGATGGATGAATTCGCCGAAAGTTATCTGGGCGGCGCGACGCCGGTGCCCTGTATCCGCTGCAACGAGCGGGTGAAATTCAAGGATCTGCTGGGCACCGCCAAGGATCTTGATGCCGATTGCATGGCCACCGGGCATTATATCCAGCGCAAGATGGGCGAAACCCGGGCAGAATTGCACAGCGCCGCCGACGGCAACCGGGATCAAAGCTATTTTCTGTTCTCGACCACCCAGGAACAACTGGATTACCTGCGCTTTCCGCTGGGCCATCTGGCCAGCAAGGCCGACACCCGCGCCCTTGCCGCCAAACACGGGCTGAGCGTCGCCGACAAACCCGACAGCCAGGACATCTGTTTTGTGCCGGACGGCGATTATGCCAAAGTGATCGAAAAGCTGCGCCCCGGATCGGCGGAACCGGGCGAGATCGTGCATGCCGATGGCCGGGTGTTGGGCACGCATAACGGCGTGATCCATTACACCATCGGTCAGCGCCGGGGTCTGGGCATCGGCGGGCTGAGCGAGCCGCTTTACGTGGTAAAGCTGGATGTCGAGGCAAAACGGGTGATTGTCGGGCCAAAAGAGATGCTGTCGACCCGGACCATTCCGGTGCGCGAAATCAACTGGCTTGGGGATGGAAACTTTGCCGACAGTGCGGAACGTGACATCATGGTGCGGGTCCGGTCGACACGCCCGCCACGCGAAGCCATCCTTCGGCCGATTTCCGACACCGAGGCCGAGGTGGAGCTGCTGACACCAGAGGAAGGTGTGTCGCCCGGACAGGCCTGTGTGTTTTACGCGACCGAAGGCACGCGGGTTCTGGGCGGCGGCTGGATCTGGCGCGGACATTAACGCTCTTTCAGCCCTTGCGGCCAGTCACCGCCTGGCCTGTCTTTCTGTGGCGAAGACACCTGTTAGGGTGGATGAGCGGCCTATTTATCCTGCGGGGCTGCCACCACATAAGTGTGGATTGAAAACAGCACGGCATCGGTTTCCGGCAGGCGCAGAATGCTCTGCCGTTCCGACCGCAGGAAGGGCGCGCAATCGACCGTTTCCGGCGCGCGACGGTCGCTCTCTGAACGCGGCTGATACAAAGCCGGATCGTGATAGGGCAACAGGTTGAACCGCCACAACGGCCGCCCCGCCTTCACCCCGTCAAACAACCGTTGCACCCGCCGGGCCATGACATCGTCATAGGGCGCCACCGGCGTGTGAATGGCCCGCAAGGGCCGCATGAATTTCTCGGCCAGCATCCAACTGGCCGGGAAACACAGACAGGCCCCGGTCAGCACATGTTCCGCGCCGCGCTTTTCCATCAGGCAGATATCTTCCTGAATCAAATGACATAATGTCTCAAGCGGTCGGGCGCGATCAATGCCCACCACGCGGCCATCCGGGCAAGTGACCGCCGTCTCAGCAACCCGAAACATGGGCATTCCGGCCATTTGCGCCAAGACAAGCGCCAGCGCCTCTTGCGCCGCGGGCAGCGCAGAACGATCAAGCCGCAGGACCGCATCGCCCCGCTCCGCCAATATTGCGATCCGCGCCGCCATTTGGCCGGCATAGGCATCATCAACCTGCACCCAATCCGCCATGTCCAACGGCAAAACGCCCGGCAACGGGCGTTGAGACAGATCAAATGGAATATGAGACTGCAGGATCATGGGCCGGAACATGATCGTTCCGGCCCATGAATTGCAAAGGGTTTTATTCAATACCCATGCAGTTTGCGTAATAAGTCACAGTCGCAGGCCAGTCAGAGAAGATACCAGCAACACCGGCTTCTTCATGCAGGGCATTGACGATGGTGAAATAATCGCCATCGGTGTCCACCGCGTCCTTGACCGATTGGAAATACCAGCCACCGCCGGTTGTCAGCGGGCCAGAGCGTTCCAGCGACCAAGTGATGATCTTCAGACCGGCCTCTTGCGCGGCTTTGGTGTATTCCGACGCAACCATGTTGCCCTCGGCGTCCAGCGTCAGCAGCATCCACAGCGGCGGCGCAACATAGTTCACGCCCATGTCGGCCAGTTCCTGCATGGTTGGCTTGAACGTGGCGCGATCCATCGGATCAATCAGACCTTCGTCTTCGTCTTCGGCTTCGTAACGGTCATCCAGATAAACCGCCTGGGCGCCAAATTCCGGCTCGTTTTCGATCCAGTATTTCACAACCGACAGATTGAAGCTCTGAGCCCAGACGTCGGACGCAGGCACGCCTGCGGCTTTGTATTCGTCGATCATCTTCTGGGCGTAATCGTCCATGGTGAAGCCGTCGAAAGGCATCTCAACCGAAGGATCTTTCAGCTCGGGGGTGAATTTCGCACCCAGCGATTTGAAAAGCTCGATCGATTCGGCATGGGTCAGCAGCGTGCCATCCTCAACCGAATACAGATCGGTGCGCCAGTTGGCGGTGCCGTCCATGTAACCGGCGACATCGGTGGCCGAAGAATTGGCCGCATCCATCTTGCCGGTCAGAGTTTCAAACTCGGCCAATGTGATGTCGGATGTGCGGCATTCGGCCGTGGCTTTGGTATCGCCGGAGGCGGGCGAAAACGGCGTGGTGCATTTCGCGCCAAGCTCTGTCGCCAGAATGTTGGTGGTGGTGTGCAGATCGTTTTGCGCGTGACGGCAGACAAGTTCCTTGTCCGCGGTAAAGGCGACGTCACATTCCAGAATGCCCGCGCCCATACGTGCGGCGGCCATGTTGGATTCGACTGTGTGCTCGGGGAATTGCAGCGGAGCGCCACGGTGACCGACCGAAAACAGCGAAGGTTTTGCGGTCTGGCCCTGGCAGGACATCAATTTGTCCTTCAGCGCGCCCTCTTCCATCCGGTCGATCAGATAGAACGGACGTGGGCCATAAGATGTGCCCTCAGACATGGCGTGGCCGCCTGCAAAGGCGGGGCTGAGGCTGGCAGCGCCACACAGAAGTGCAGCCGAAATAGTAAGACGTTGCATAGGTCCCTCCGGGAATTTTTGACTTGGTGTCTGGGCGGACAGGAAGGTGCCAAGGCGAAAAACATGTGACGCAACGGTGAAAGTTTTCCAACATTCATAGCGCGTTGCACGGATACGCCCGATTTTCGCACCGATGCGCCCGCCACATGGGCCCGGAAACCCGAGGTCAGGTTGCAAATGAAACCGTCAGGGTTCCCCGCACATGCAGCGCCGTCAATTACGGGCAGAGATCAGGGCCATCGACAACAACGGCCCTGCGACGGTCTTGGCACCTTGCCCCCGGTCAACGTCCCTCTTGGAAGTCCAGCCGTTTTGCACGGCAATCTTTACACAGCGGTAAAAACCGAACAAGCATCGGAAAAAGCTTCTTGCGCAAATCGCGCCGCCTCCCGCGGGCTCACACCCCTGTGACGTGGCTGACATGATCATGGAACTGCGGTCCATGACGGCTTAGTCTGTATGAGGCCCCACAAAACGAAGCAGAAAGAACGCTCAGATGCCCACCGAACGATTTTCCTTTACCGGCCATTCCGGCGACACGCTGGCCGCGCGGCTGGACCTGCCGGATGGGCCGCATCTGGCGACGGCACTGTTTGCACATTGCTTTACCTGCTCAAAGGACATTCCCGCAGCGCGTCGCATTTCCAGCCGGTTGGCGGCGATGGGTATTGCGGTGCTGCGGTTTGATTTCACCGGATTGGGCCATTCCGAGGGTGAATTCTGTAACACCACGTTTTCCAGCAATGTCGGTGATCTTGAAGCCGCCTGTGCCGCCCTGACCGACCGGGGCATGGCACCGGGGCTGTTGATCGGCCATTCACTGGGCGGCGCGGCGGTTTTGCGTGCGGCTGGAAACATGAGCGGGATCAAGGCGGTGGCCACCCTTGGCGCGCCGTTTGATCCCAAACACGTGACCCATAACTTTGCCGGGGCGCTGGACGACATTGCCCAAAAGGGCAAGGCACATGTGATGCTGGGCGGGCGGTCGATCGAAATCGGGCGCGACTTTGTCGACGATGTTTCGGCGCAGAACCTCGAACCGGTGATCGCCAATCTGCACAAGGCGCTGTTGGTGTTACATGCGCCGCTGGACGATGTGGTGGGGATCGACAATGCCGCCAATATCTTTTTGGCGGCCAAACACCCCAAGAGCTTTGTCACGCTGGACAATGCCGACCATCTGATTTCACGGCCACGGGACGCCGAATATGCCGCCGAGGTGATCGCCGCCTGGGCCGGTCGGTATCTTGACCTTGCGCCGCCTGCCCCACCGCCCGGTGCCCCCGAAGGCATCGTGCGCGTCGCCGAGGCCGATCCGGCCGGGTTCCTGCAGGATATCAATGATGGCCCCTGGCATCACGTTCTTGCGGATGAGCCGAAGGCCTATGGTGGCAGCAACCGCGGCATGTCGCCGTATGGCTTTCTGGCGGCCGGGCTTGGGGCCTGTACCTCGATGACCATACGCATGTACGCCCGCCGCAAAGGCTGGCCTCTGGAACATGTCAGCGTCGATGTCAGCCATGACAAGATGCATGCCCAGGATGCCGGCACCGGTGTCGAGACCAAGATCGACTTTTTTCGCCGTGTAATCCGGCTTGAGGGCGGTCTGAGCCCGGAGCAACGCGACCGATTGATGGAAATCGCCGACAAATGCCCGGTGCATCAGACAATGGAGCGCACGTCAAAGGTGATCACCGAGCTGGCGGTTTAGCACAGCTGTTGGTTTCCGGCCCCACTGGCAAAATATTGTGGGGCAAAGTATGGGGGGCCAGCCCCGCTGGCAAAGTACGGGGGGCCGGCCCCCGGACCCCCCGGGATATTTTTGGTCAGATGAAAGATGGCCTACGAAACTGGCGACACCGGGCTGTGCAGTGGCCAGTTTTTTGGCCACAGCGTTTTTGCGCCGGATTATTGCCAGACGATTTTGCTGCCCCAGGAGCGGAACAATTGCCGCACTTTTGGGGTCATGAACCCTTTGCCGCTGGCATATTGCGGCAAGGTGAAGGACGAGCCTGCATTGACCTCGATCACCACCGGGCCGGTATCGGTAAGGGCAATGTCGGTGCTTTGATAGCGTAGCGGCGCATGCAGTTTTGCCACCCGTTCATTGATCGCCCGCAGGTCTTTCCAATGTGGCAGATGCTGGCCGATGATCTCTTGTCCGGTTTCCGGGTGCACATCCAGATGGCGCAGTTCCGGGCCGTCCGATTGCACCAGTGTCAGGATTTCGCCGGTGTCGGGGTCAATGTTGCACAGCATGTTGCCGTCGCGCCAGAAGTTGTCAGCCTGATTGCGCTGCGAGGGCAATTTCAGCACCGCCGCCGGCACATAGACGCCGTCGCCATCCAGCATGTTGACCACCCGGACGGTCGCGGTTGTATCGGTGTAGCCGCGCAGAAAGGCGCAATTCTGCACGAACTTTTGTAGAATGAATGCATGATCGCCGATGATCTGGTCATAGAAATGTTCATATGACATGTCACCGTGGTCGCGCAGTTGCAGGCCTTCGGCATCGGCGCTCAAAACGGTGAACACCCCAACCGACCCCAAGCCGCGCATGTTCTTGCCAAACAAGGGCATATCAACGCCGCCACACAGCGCCGCGCGCAGCGCGGCAGGCCCGTCCAGCGGTGACGATCCATGATATGCCCGCCCGCTGCGATCAATCACCCCAAGCGTTTCCGGCACCGGCAGCCCATCCGTTTCGAGCAATTTGGCCGACAGCCATTTGTCTTCGGTCACGCCAAACCAATGCAGGTCGTTGACCTCGTGGATGATCAGATTCTGCAAAAGCCAGGAGACAAATTCGCCGCGCTCCGTTTCATCATGGGCCGCGTGATCATAGAGCCGGAACTTGACGTATTCATCCAATTCGATCTTCTGTTTGCCCTTGCGGTATTTTGACGCCTCGATCCCGATGCCAAAGGCCCCACGCCCAGAGGCCCGCGCCGCATGCGCGATCAGCTCTGTCTTGTTGAATTGGTGTTTGGCCTTGTACTGCGACTGATCCTGCTCGACCAAGGCGCCGTGTTTCAATCCTGCATTCAAAGTAGCGTCGGACATACCCCGATCCCTTTTAACCACTGCCGTTGATTGATCTCAATTGCGCAACAATGGGGCGAAAATTTGGCCCGTCGTCGCAGTATCCGTGAAAATTCTAACGATCTGATCGAAATGCCACGGCCCTTGTTCCCCTCGCCCCTTGGGCGTAAGACCACGGCCAAACCGCCGAATTCCGCCTGAACAAAGGACCGCCTGCATGATCCCCCGTTATTCCCGCCCTGAAATGACCGCCATCTGGGACCCCGCCACCAAGTTCCGCATCTGGTACGAGATCGAGGCACATGCCTGTGACGCCATGGCGAAACTGGGCGTAATTCCGCAGGAAAACGCCGATGCGGTCTGGAAAGCCAAGGACGTGGAATTCGATGTCGCGCGGATTGACGAGATCGAAGCCGTGACCAAACATGACGTCATCGCCTTTTTGACCCATCTGGCGGAACATGTCGGCAGCGAAGAAGCCCGGTTTGTACATCAGGGCATGACCTCGTCCGATGTGCTGGACACAACCACCAACGTGCAATTGGTGCGTGCCGCCGATCTTTTGATGGTTGGCGTTGACCGGCTTCTGGCCGCCTTGAAGACCCGCGCGATGGAGCACAAGAACACCGTGCGCGTTGGCCGGTCGCATGGCATTCACGCAGAACCCACCACCATGGGTCTGACCTTTGCCCGGTTTTACGCCGAAATGGACCGCAACAAGGCCCGGCTTTTGAATGCGCGTGACGAAATCGCCACCGGTGCGATTTCCGGCGCGGTCGGCACATTTGCCAATGTCGATCCGGCGGTCGAGCAACATGTCTGCGAACAGCTTGGCCTGCGCCCCGAACCGATCAGCACCCAGGTGATCCCGCGCGACCGCCATGCCATGTTCTTTGCCACCTTGGGCGTGATCGCCAGCAGCATCGAAAACATTGCGGTCGAAGTCCGTCACATGCAGCGCACCGAGGTGTTGGAAGGTGCGGAATTCTTCTCGATGGGGCAAAAAGGCTCGTCCGCGATGCCGCACAAGAAGAACCCGGTTCTGACCGAAAACCTGACCGGTCTAGCGCGTCTGGTGCGGATGGCCGTGGTGCCGGCGATGGAAAACGTCGCGCTTTGGCACGAGCGCGATATCTCGCATTCTTCGGTCGAACGCGCCATTGGCCCGGACGCCACCGTCACGCTTGATTTTGCCCTGCACCGCATGGCCGGCGTGATCGAGAAAATGCTGATTTTCCCCGAAAACATGTTGGCCAACATGAACAAATTCCCCGGATTGGTGATGTCGCAACGGGTGCTCTTGGCGCTGACCCAGGCCGGTGTGTCGCGCGAAGACGCCTATTCGATGGTGCAGCGCAATGCGTTGAAGGTCTGGGAAGACCAGGTTGATTTCCAGGAACAGCTTTTGGCCGATGATGCAGTGGTTGCCGCGCTGGGCGTGGATGGCATCAAAGAGAAGTTCGACATGGGGTATCACACCAAACATGTCGACACGATCTTTGCGCGTGTATTTGGCACGGAATAACCTTAGCGCCCATCGCGTAAAACGGTTCGAAAGGCCCGGCAATCTTGCCGGGCCTTTTTTGTGGCGCGCGCCTGATTTTGCGCGGATCCCGTGTCGTGGTATCCTTGCGGCATTGGCAGATGCGATCTGCCGCCGCAAAAGGGAGACGTCCAATGATCCGAACCGCGCTCTATGCGATCGCATTGCTGTTGGTGCCCACGGTCAGCCTGGCCACCGGATGTGAAGACCAGCATCAGGCGATGTCCTGTGCCGAAGGCAGCACATGGGATGCCGCCACCCGGTCCTGTGTCGAACAGGTGACCAGCTAGGCCCGGACACCCCGTTTCATCGGGCCAGTACATCGGGCCAGATTTCAGAGTTTGTTCACCAATTCAACGTACTGCTGACATGCAGAACACCGGAGTATCAGGGATGAACCAACTCGCGACATTGCCCGGCCTGCCGTCGATGATGCCATCGGCAGGCGGGCAACCCAACGGCAGCGGACAGGCACACAACGGCGCGGGCGGCAAGGTGCTGACATCGCGGGCGGCCGCGCTGACGCGCAAACAAAAGGCCGCGATCATCGTGCGGCTGCTGGTCAACGAGGGGGCCGAGGTCCAGTTGGCCGAATTGCCAGACAGTCTTCAGGCCGATTTGACCCAGCAAATGGGCAAGATGCGCTATGTCGACCGTGCGACACTGGCCGATGTGGTCAGCGAATTTGCGGATGAGCTGGAATCCATTGGTCTGCATTTTTCCGGCGGCATTGCCGGGGCGCTTTCGGCGCTGGACGGAAAAATCTCGCCCCAGACCGCCGCCCGCCTCCGCAAGGAGGCCGGGGTGCGCCAGACCGGCGATCCCTGGGGGGTGATCCGCCCGCTGCCTGTGGAACGTTTGCTGGATTTCATCACGTCGGAAAGCACAGAGGTCGCGGCGGTGCTGCTCTCAAAGCTCGACACCGCCAAAGCCGCGGAAATCCTGTCGAAACTGCCCGGTCCGCTGGCGCGGCGCATCACCTATGCGGTCTCACTGACCGCCAATGTCACACCAGAAGCGGTGGACAGGATCGGGTTGTCGCTGGCCACGCAGCTGGACCGCGACCCTGTGCGCGCCTTCAAATCGGAACCGGTGGCGCGGGTTGGCGCGATCCTGAACAACTCCCCCGCTGCCACGCGGGATGAATTGCTGTCCGCGCTTGAAAAAGAGGACGAGGTCTTTGCCGACAAGGTGCGCAAGGCCATCTTTACCTTTGAAAACATCAGCGATCGGATCGACGCGGGCGATGTGCCAACCATCATGCGCGAGGTCGATGCCGACATCGCCGCCCGTGCCCTGGCCGGCGCACAGAAAAACGGTCTCGACGAAGTCGTGGAATTTCTTTTGGGCAACATGTCCCGACGTATGGCCGACAATCTGCGCGATGAAATGGCCGATGTCGGCACGCAAAAGACCAAGGACATCGACGCCGCCATGAGCGAGGTTGTGGCAGCGATCCGTCGTCTGGCGGATGCCGGCGACATTGCCTTTGTTGTCGACGACGAAGAGGAGGGCTGATCAGGGTGATCGCCCCCCCGGGCACCTGCACCACTGCGACGTTGCCGCAGGGGAAACACAAAGGCCCGGGCGATGGATGGACAGTGCCGGAAAACCCGCATAAGGCAGGGGTATGCGATTTCCCCTATTGTCTGTATCCGGCGGCACCTCCCCCCTGACCGATACCACGCGCGGCATCTTCTTGATGATCGGCGCGGTTTTGTTCTTTTCGATCACGGATGTTCTGGCCAAAGAGATGGGCAGCCGGGTCGGTGTGGCCACCACACTGTGGGCGCGATACGCGGGACAGACCATTGTGGTTCTGATCCTGGTGTTGCCGCGTTTGCGCAGCACCTTGCAGACCCGATATCCGAAATTGCAGTTGATGCGCTCTATCAGCCTGTTTGCTGCGACCTTCTGTTTCTTTACCGGGCTGACAAAGATCGGGCTGGCGGAAAATACCGCGATCATGGATGTAAATCCGGTTCTGATCACGCTTGGCGGCGCGCTTTTCCTGGGAGAGGCCATCGGGCTTCGCCGCGCGCTTGGCATTGCGGCGGCGCTTTGTGGTGCGTTGATCATCATCCGGCCCGGCACCGATGTGTTCAGCCCCGACGCGATCTATCCTCTGGGCGCAGCCGTCTGTTTTTCCACCTACACCCTGATCACCCGGTTTGTCGGCCGGGATGAGGATGCCTGGACCTCGCTGTTTTACACCGCCGCCTTTGGCGCAATTGTAATGACGGCGTTGATGCCCTTTGTCGGGCAAATTCCCCGCGACATCGGGTCGATTTCCATCATGGCGGCCATGGGCGGTGTCTCGGCCATGGGGCAGCTGATGTTGATCCGCGCCTTGCAAAACAGCCCGGCGGGCGTGCTGGCGCCCTTCACCTATTGCGGGTTGTTGTTCGCAGTGATCTGGGGGGCGCTGATTTTTGGAGAAATTCCCGATCTGGCCACGATGATCGGCGGCGCGATCATTGTCTTGTCAGGGATTTATGTCTGGTATCGCGAAACTTGGGTCAAGAAAATCGACACCGGCGTACCTGCTTCTGGCCTACCTGCTTCCGACCTGTCTGATTCCGGCAGGCCTGACTGGAAGGAAGCTTCGCCGCCGCCAGGATCGGGCCAAAATCCGCCTTTTGCACCAGCACCGCCGCCGCGCCCTCGGCCTCTACCGCGATCTGAAAATCGCTTTCGCCGTCCCATTTCCCCAGCTCACGCCAGTTCTGAACGATATTGGCATAGCTGATGGTGCGCCCGGCGTTTTCGCCGCGGGTGATTGTCGTTGTGGCATTGGGGGAAAATTCCACCAGAACGATCCGCATCCCACCGTCCAGATCCCCGTCCAGATCGGCCAACGCACGGGCGGTGACCTGGGTGCCGCTGGCGGTGTCGGAAATATCCAGCCGGATTTGCGATGGTGCGGCCTGATGCAATTTGATCAACTCGTTCACATCCATCGGATGATTGCCGACCACGTGATCGGTGCCATTGATGATCATCTGCGGGGTATAGATCATGCGCCGTCCAGCCACGCTGGCGTACCCCTTTTGCCGGTTGGTATGACCGGCCAGGGCAAATTCATCTTTCCAGCCGATGTAATCCCAATAATCCACATGCAGCGCCAGGGCGATGACATCGCTGCGCGCCGCCAGTTTGTGCAACAAGGCATCCGCAGGCGGACAAGAGGAACACCCCTGCGAGGTGAACAATTCAACCACCACAGGCGCAGCCACCGCAGGGGTGCGGGCGCCGGTTTCATCGGCCCAGGCCCCTGCCATCGGCATCACCCCGGCCAGCCCGGCAAAGGCCAGCGCGCCAAGTACATTGCGCAAAGTCATCTGATATCCCCGTCATGTCGCGGGTCTCTTCCTAGCTGTGCGGCATTGAAATAACCAATCAAGGTTTTGCGATTTTCCGAGAACTGCCCCAGAAGTGGCCAAAGTCGCCACAGTATCGCGCTTTTTTTGCATACAATCGCATACAAATGGCCGCGCCCCCTTGATTGCGCCCCCAAACCGGGGCTATTGCAGGTGCAGCGAAACCCCTTGGCATCATCAGAAGGGAGCCATTCCATGCCCATCACAGTTGGTCAGGATACCTCAAAGGTCCGCAAGTCCATTACGGCTGGCGGTAAGTCAATTTCCTATTATTCCATCCCCGCAGCCCAGGCCGCCGGGCTTGGCGATTTCTCGCGCTTGCCTGCCGCTTTGAAAGTGGTGCTGGAAAACATGCTCCGGTTTGAGGATGGCAAGACCGTTTCGGTTGACGACATCAAGGCCTTTGCCGAATGGGGTGCCAAGGGTGGCAAGAACCCCCGCGAAATCGCCTATCGTCCGGCCCGCGTGCTGATGCAGGATTTCACCGGCGTTCCGGCGGTTGTTGACCTTGCTGCAATGCGTGACGGTATCGTCGCACTGGGCGGCGATCCTGAAAAGATCAACCCGCTGAACCCTGTCGACCTCGTGATCGACCACTCGGTGATGATCGACGAATTCGGCAACCCGCGCGCGTTCCAGATGAACGTCGACCGCGAGTATGAGCGCAACATGGAGCGCTACACATTCCTGAAATGGGGCCAGTCCGCGTTCAACAATTTCCGCGTTGTTCCGCCCGGCACCGGCATCTGCCACCAGGTGAACCTCGAATATCTTTCGCAAACCGTCTGGACCGACGTCGACCAGAACGGCGAAGAAGTGGCCTATCCTGACACGCTTGTCGGCACCGACAGCCACACCACCATGGTCAACGGCGCTGCTGTTCTGGGCTGGGGTGTTGGCGGGATCGAGGCCGAGGCCGCGATGCTGGGCCAGCCGATTTCCATGCTGATCCCCGAAGTCATCGGCTTCAAGCTGACCGGCGCAATGATGGAAGGCACCACCGGTACCGACCTCGTGCTGAAGGTCGTCGAAATGCTGCGCGCCAAGGGCGTGGTCGGCAAATTCGTCGAATTCTATGGCCCGGGCCTTGATAGCCTGCCGCTGGCCGACCGTGCCACCATCGCCAACATGGCACCGGAATATGGCGCGACATGTGGCTTCTTCCCGATCGACGGCGAGACCCTGCGTTACCTGCGCAACACGGGCCGCGACGAAGACCGGATTGCGCTGGTCGAAGCCTATGCCAAGGAAAACGGCTTCTGGCGCGACGAAAACTATGATCCGATCTATACCGACACGCTTGAACTGGACATGGGCACCATCGTTCCGGCGATTTCCGGCCCGAAACGTCCGCAGGACTATGTCGCGCTGACCGAATCGGCCTCGTCGTTCTATAAGGTTGTGGCCGAATATCGTGGCATTGACGCCACCGCAGATGCGGCCGACATGGCCTCCGAAGGCCCGGCCCCGGTCCTGGCCAAAGATCCGCGCAAGTCGATCAAGGTCGAAGGCGAAGAGTACGAATTGCATGACGGCTCGGTTGTGATCGCTTCGATCACCTCCTGCACCAACACGTCGAACCCCTATGTGATGATCGGCGCCGGTCTGGTGGCACGCAAGGCACGCGCCCTGGGTCTGACCCGCAAGCCTTGGGTCAAAACCTCGCTCGCGCCCGGCTCGCAGGTTGTTTCGGCCTATCTGGAGGCCGCGAACCTTCAGGAAGACCTTGATGCCATCGGCTTCAACCTTGTTGGTTATGGCTGCACCACCTGTATCGGCAACTCTGGCCCGATCCAGAAAGAGCTGAGCGAAGCGATTGCCCAGGGTGATCTGGTCGCAACCTCGGTGCTGTCGGGCAACCGGAACTTCGAAGGTCGTATTTCGCCTGACGTGCGCGCCAACTATCTCGCGTCGCCGCCGCTGGTTGTGGCCTATGCGCTGGCCGGTGACATGAACATCGACCTGACAACCGAACCGCTTGGTCAGGACAAGGACGGCAATGACGTCTATCTGAAAGACATCTGGCCCACGACAAAAGAAGTCGCGGATCTGGTCCAACAGACCGTGACGCGCGAAGCGTTCCAGTCGAAATACGCCGATGTCTTCAAAGGCGACGAAAAATGGCAGGGCGTCGAAACCACCGACGAGAAAACCTACGACTGGCCGCCGACCTCGACCTATGTCCAGAACCCGCCTTACTTCCAGGGCATCACCATGGACACCAAAGAGATCGAGAACATCGAAGGCGCGAAAGTGCTGGCACTCTTGGGTGACATGATCACAACCGACCACATCTCGCCCGCTGGTGCGTTCAAAGATACAACACCGGCAGGTCAGTATCTGATCGAACGTCAGGTTCCGCAGCGCGAATTCAACTCTTATGGGTCGCGTCGTGGCAACCACGAGATCATGATGCGCGGCACATTCGCCAACATCCGCATCAAGAACGAGATGCTGGATGGCGTCGAAGGTGGTTACACCAAAGGCCCAGATGGCGCGCAGACCTCGATCTTTGAGGCTGCAATGGCGCATCAGGCCGCGGGCACACCGCTGGTCATCTTTGGTGGTGAGCAATACGGTGCCGGATCTTCGCGTGACTGGGCGGCCAAAGGTACAGCACTTCTGGGTGTCAAAGCCGTGATTGCGGAATTGTTCGAACGTATCCACCGCTCCAACCTGGTTGGCATGGGCGTGATCCCGTTTGAATTCACCGGCGGCGTAACCCGCAAATCGCTTGGCCTGACTGGCGAAGAGACGGTGTCGATCAAAGGTCTGGACAGCGTCACACCACTGCAGGAAGTGCCCTGCGAGATCACAATGGCCGATGGATCGGTTCAGGAAATCACCCTGAAATGCCGGATCGATACCGCGGTCGAGATCGAATACATCGAAAACGGTGGTGTGCTGCATTACGTGCTGCGCAACCTCGCCAAGTCGTAAGACCTGGCAAATCAAAGGGGCAGCGCAGTGAATGCGCCGCCCGCATCTTAGAAACGGCCCGGGGCAAAACCTCGGGCCGTTTTGCATTTGGCGCCTGCGGGATTTGCGTATTTTAAAAGAGAAGAAGCAGGGGCGTTTCAGCCGAAACCTTGCGCCCTTCCGCCTATCGCGTGTTTGTGAGGCGACGCGCGCCCCTTTCCCCGTTTAATCACGACTGATCCCACACCAGATGGGAGTGAGGCAGACAGGAAAGAAAAACATGAAAACAGCTTTGGTTTTGGTACAGGCCGCGATTTTGGTTTTGTTCGCTGTGGTGGGGGCACATGGCTTTGACAGCCAACGCGCCTCCTGTCCGGTCAATCAGCCGGGGGCCTATTGTGACCGCTGAGACCTGACCCGAGTTTCCACCGCGTCCAATTGCGCGCGTACCCGGCGGGCCCGGCGCAGGCTGGTCCAGATGACCAGCCCCAGCAAGGTCAGGCTGACGGCATAGGCTGACAGGACAGGTACGGCGTATTTTCCCAGATCAATCATGATTGCATCCGCTCCCGCGCCAAGAGCGCCCGCATCCGACGGGCGCGAATTTCGGTCTGGGTGCGGATCAGCACCAGCACGATGAACAACAAGACAAACCCCGCCATCGACGGCAGCGCTGGCAGGAAGAACACGTCAGCGACGTTTTCTTCGGCATCCAGCGACAATGAGGCGGGTTGGTGCAGGCCCTGGTTCCAGAAATTCACCGCATAGCGCGACAAGACCGCAAAGACCGACCCGACAAGGCAGAGCACCGCCGTCAGGTCAGCGGCTGTGTCGTCGTCCTCGATCGCACTCCACAGCGCGATATAGCCGAGATAGAACAGAAACAGGATCAGGAACGAGGTCAGCCGCGGATCCCAGGCCCAATATGTGCCCCACATCGGCTGGCCCCAAATCGCCCCGGTCAACAGCGCGATGATGGTCATCACCATGCCCACCGGCGCCGCCGCACGCGCCGCCAGCGCCGATACGTGATGCCGCCGGATGATCCAGATCAGCGACGCCACCAACATCATGAACCAGCCATTGATCGCCATCAGCGCCGAGGGCACATGCAGATAGAAGATCTTGACCGTCGAGCCCTGACGATAATCATCGGGGGTGAAAAAGAACCCCCAGACCAGCCCGACCACAAGACAGACCAAGGCCAGCGCCCACAGCGCAGGGATCACCCGGTTTGTGGTGTCGATGAACTTTTTCGGGTTCGCATATTCCCAGATCGAGGCCATGACAGATACCTATTCGTGACTGTGGTGCGGTGCCAGCATCAATTTCATTTATCGCAGGTTCACCCGCAGGACCGCAGCCGAGGCAAAGGGCAAAAGCGCGATCACCGCAAGTGAAATTCCCGCGAGCATCAGCAGCGGCGTTTGGGTCTCCATGCCCTGGGCGCCGCGGCGCGCCACCTCGGCACCGAAAATCAGGGTCGGCACGTAGAGCGGCAGCACCAGCAGCGACATCAACAATCCGCCGCGTTTCAACCCGACGGTCAGCGCCGCGCCAAAGGTGCCAATCACCGACAGCGCCGGGGTGCCAAGCGCCAGCGAAAGCGTCAGCCAGACAAACCCCGCCTGCGGCAGGTTCAACAAAAGGCCCAGCACCGGTGCCGCCAAGACAAGTGGCAAGCCGGTGGTCAACCAATGGGCCAGCGCCTTGATGCTGACGATCCCCTCCATCGGCAGGGGCGCGGTGGCCAGAAGATCAAGCGAACCATCCTCCCAGTCGAGCGCAAGAATACGGTCGAGCGACAATAGGCAGGCCAAAAGCGCGCCCAGCCAAAGGATGCCGGGGGCAATGCGTGACAGAAGTTCGGATTGTGGGCCAACGCCAAACGGCACCAGGGTCACGACGATCAGAAAAAACGCCAGCCCAAGGCCAAAGCCGCCGCCCGCGCGGATCGCCAGCGCCAGATCACGGGACAGCAATGCGATCACAGAAACACCTCGTCAAAATCGTCGCTGTCCGGCGGCACGGCGCGAAACTGCGCCACATCCAATGCATCCCCATCAAGACCAAGGTCGATATGGGTGGCAATCAACGCCGATCCCCCCTGCCCCAGATGCAAGCGCACCGCATCGGCAAACATCGCGACTGCATCGCGGTCAAGCGACACTGTCGGCTCGTCCAGCACCCAAATCGGCCGCCCGGTCACCATCAGCCGCGCAAGGCCAAGCCGGCGTTTCTGTCCGGCGGACAATTGCCCGGCCGCCCGGTCGCGCAAAGGCCCCAGTTGATAGGCCGCAAGCGCCGGGGCGATATCATCCGTGCCAAACACCCGCGCCCAGAACGTCAGATTTTCCGCCACACTCAGCGTGGTTTTCAGCCCGTCCGCATGGGCGGCATAGGCCACATTGTCGCCCGCGCCGGTCAATGTCCCGGCCAGCGGCGGTTGTAATCCCGCCACCACACGCAGAAGGCTGGTCTTGCCGATGCCATTTGGCCCGCGCAGGATCAATGCCCGCCCGGGGGCCAGGCTAAACGACACCTCCGCCAGAATCGGAATGCCGCCCCGGGCCACAGAGAGGTTTTGCGCATCGAGCATCATGTCAGGAGATTTGCCGAATTTGTCAGCGTCAGCAAGACCCTGGCCCGCGCACAGTCGCGCCCCGTGTCACTCTGTCGCCGCTACGGCCAGCGCCGCCATGGCGATCCGACGGCCTTCGGACAGCAACACGTTATAGGTGCGACATGCGGCGGGTGAGGCCATGACCTCTACCCCCAGACCCGCCTCTTCCAGCGCCTTGCGCAGGTCCGCGGGAATATGGGCAATCTCGGCCCCGGTGCCGATGAACACCACATCTGCCGTGTCCGCCAGCGCCAGAAGCGCCGCGCCATCGTCCAGCCCGGCCCAGCCGCGTGTGCCAGAGGCGTCGGTGATGACATGGCCGTGGTGAACCTTGCCGCCGATCCGGAAAAACCCCGGACCATAGCCGTCAATCGGTTCGGCATCGCTGTATGTGACTTTGTTCAAACGCATGCCGCTGACATAGCGCGATTAGCCTGCCAGGGGAATGCCCAAGTGACGCAATTCGCGGGTTACAGCCGTGCGAATTGCGCTTCTTGTTTGCGGGTCCAGCTGATGCGCAGGGCATAGCCCTCTTCGGTCTGATCCTCGGCGGTCACCAGCCCGCGTTCGAACAGCCAGGCACGTTTGCGCCCCTGATCATACCCTAGAACCAAATCCACATCATGCTTTTCAGCGTCCAATGCGCGGGTCACTGCGGCCAGGAAAACATCCATCCCCTCGCCGGTGACGGCCGACATCGGCACAATCGCATCGTTGCGGGCGGCGCGGGTCAAAAGCGCCTCGCGCTCGTCATCCGGCAGGCGGTCGATCTTGTTCCAGATCTCCAACTGCGGCGTGCTCTCTGGCACGCCCAACCCGCCAAGAATGGCGCGCACATCCGCCGCCTGTTCCTCGGTGCCATCATGGGCGATGTCGCGCACATGACAGATCACATCGGCGGCCAGCACCTCTTCCAATGTGGCGCGGAAGGCGGCGACAAGCTCTGTCGGGAGGTCAGAAATGAAGCCGACCGTATCCGACAGGATGACCTCAAGGCCATTTTCCAGCTCGACCGCGCGCATCGTCGGGTCCAGCGTGGCAAAAAGCATGTCTTTGGCCATCACGTCCGCACCGGTCAAGCGGTTGAAAAGCGTGGATTTCCCGGCGTTGGTATAGCCGACCAGCGCGACAATCGGGAACGGCACCTTGGCGCGGGCCTTGCGGTGCAGATCGCGGGTTTTCACCACTTTGTCGAGCTGCCGGCGCAGGCGGACCAATTGGTCGTCAATCGCGCGGCGGTCGGCCTCGATCTGGGTTTCGCCCGGACCGCCGACAAAGCCCAATCCGCCACGCTGGCGTTCCAGGTGGGTCCAGGCGCGTACCAGACGGGTGCGTTGATAGGACAATGCGGCCATCTCGACCTGCAACACACCCTCGCGGGTTGCGGCGCGGTCAGAGAAGATTTCCAGAATCAACCCGGTCCGGTCCAGAAGCTTGACGCCCCATTCCTTTTCCAGATTGCGTTGCTGCACCGGGGTGACATGACCATCGACCAGCACCAATTCGACATCTGCGCCTTCGATTCGGCCTTTCAGCTCTTCGATCTTGCCCTTGCCAAACAGCTTGCCCGGCTGCGCCTTCGGCAGGCGCACCACTTCGGCGCCCGCAACCTCAAGATCGGGCAGCGCCGCCGCAAGGGCAATCGCCTCTTCCAGCGCCGGGCCGGGGGCCCGTCGGTCATAGTCGGATTTGATGTCAGGATGCAGGACCCAAGCCCGGGTCACATGGGTTTCGTGCTCTTTCAAGCGCCCTCGTCACCATCATAAAGGTTGATCGGCTGTGCCGGCATGATGGTCGAAATCGCGTGTTTATACACCAGCTGCGACTGGCCGTCGCGGCGCAGCAGCACACAGAAATTGTCGAACCAGGTGATCACACCCTGTAGTTTCACACCGTTGATCAGGAACACCGTCACCGGAACCTTGGTCTTGCGCACATGATTGAGGAACGCGTCCTGCAGGTTCTGTCTATCCGAAGCCATCGCAAATTGCCTTTGTTCTTGTTGTCGTTGCCGCGGATCGGCCCCGGTCATTGCGGACGGAGTATGTCGCGCCCGTCAAGGGTTTTCCAGCCCTAATGGCCTCTTACCTATGCTGCATCGCAGCATAAGTCAATTTCGCCACAGGTTTGGCGACAAAAGCGCGATAATTGCCAGTGTTTCCAACCGCCCCAGCACCATGGCCGCGCCATAAACCAGCTTGGCGCCCTGGTTCATCTCGACCAGGACAATCGGCGAATCCAATGCGGTGACCACCAATGGCCCGGTTGTCGACAGCGCCGAGGTCGCCAACACGATCGCCGCTTCGAACCGCACGCCAAACGCGCCAAGCAATACCGTTGTTGCCGCAAGCGAGATGGCGAACAGCATGAAAAAGATCCAGGCGACAAAGGCCCCCTGGCGGCGAATGCGCCGGCTGATGGCGCGGGCATTGCCAACAGAAGACGGATGCACCAGGCGCTCGATCTCGCGCTGGCCATTCAGGTAAAGTGCGAAGACCCGCAAAAGTTTGACCCCGCCCGCGGTGGTGGCCACGCCGCCGCCAATCATTGCCAGGCCCAGAAGGATCATGCCCGGACTGTCGAGTCCCGACCAGCTTCGGGCATCCACCCAATCTGCGCTTTGGAAACCGGTGGTGGATAGGAACGACAGCACGGTGAACATGCTGCCCCAGGCCGCATGCAACAGCGCCAGGAAATCGTTGACCTCGTCCACCTCATAGGCGCCGGACCAGTGACGCAGGATCAGAAATCCGGGCACCACCACCACAAGAATCAGGCCCAGACGGAATTCCGGGTCATGGCGCAGGTCCGCGGCCGCACCGGTGACCGTGTCATTAGAGAAGGTCAGCCGGGACAGGGCGAACAGCATGAACAGGAATATCAGCGCCTCGCCCACCAATCCGGCGGCGCCATTCTGTACCCCGCCCACCGGTGAAATGCCCGATGTCGCCATGGTGGATGCCGCATGTGAAAACGCCACCAACGGCACTTCGCCCGCGATCAGCAAACAGACCCAAAGCGCCAGCGTCAGCCCACCATAAACCGGCATCAGCCGCCAGGACGTGCGCATCAAACGCGTCACCGAATCGGCGCTGGCCATCGAGGCCACCCGCGCCTCTCCGCCGCCGGGTTCGGCGCTTGCCGTCACTTCGAACCCACCCAGGTTCAGCGGCGCAAGGATCGCCGCCGCCGCAATCCACATCAGCAATCCGCCCATCCAACCGACAAGGGCCCGCCACAGATGCAGCGAGTCGCTCAACCGATCCGGCGGAAACAAAGAGGCCCCGGTGGTGGTGAAACTGGACACCATCTCCAGATAGGCGTTGAGAAAGGATGTGGTGCGCAGCGCTTCGTGGAATGGCACCGCCATGATCAACGGCAAAACCGTAAACGCCCCCAAAAGCCCCAGAAGCTGGTGCAATCCCGATGGGCGTTTGGCTTGATTGGCCAGCGCAATGCCGATCAGGCTGACGAATATCAACGTCAGCAACGCCGCATAGAAAAAGGTCCGCGCCTCGTGAAACCGTTCCACCGTCAGCGCCTGTGCGGCGGGTATCAACATGGCAAGCCCGACAAGGCCAACCAGCTGAAGGAAAAACGGCAGTTCTCTTAACGCCCGTCCCATCTAGAAAAAATCTATGGAAACCTGGAGCAGACGCTCCACTTCGGGCACATCCTTGGTCATGGCAAACAGCGCAATCACATTGCCCTCTTCGATGCGCAGCGCCCCTGTCGGGCGCTTGACCTTGCCATCCTGCAGGATCGCGCCAACCAAAACCCCTTCGGGGAAATCAATGTCGCGAATGCGCTGCCCGGCGATTGGCGAGGTCGACAGAACTTCGGCTTCGATCACCTCGGCCTCGGCATCGCCGACGGAATAAACCCCACGCACCCGGCCATGGCGAATGTGACGCAGGATCGAACTGACCGTTGTGGCGCGCGGGTTGATATAGGCATCAATCCCCAGCGGCCCCATCAGGGGCACCAGCGTCGGATCGTTGATCAGCGCAATCGCAAAGGGACAGCCCTCGGCCTTGGCCCGGACCGCCGCGAGCATGTTGACCTTGTCATCATCAGTCACGGTCAGCACCGCATCCGCGCGGTTGATATTGGCCTCATGCAGCAATTGCGCATCCAACCCGTCGCCGTTCAGCACAATGGTGCGTTCCAGAAGATCCGCCGCGCGTTCGGCACATTTGCGGTTCTTCTCGATCACCTTGGCGCGAATGCGTTCGGTGCGGGTTTCCAGCGCATGTGCGACCGCCAGCCCGACATTGCCGCCCCCGACCAGCACAACACGTTCCTGTTTGGTCTGGGTCTTGCCGAAAATCTCCATCGTGCGCGGCACGTCTTCGACATGGGCCATGATGTAACAATCATCCCCGGCAAACAGTTGGTCATCGGCGGTTGGCGCAAACAATGTGCCCTTGCGCCGGATGGCCACCACCACAGAGCGCAGGGTCGAAAACAGATCGGTCAGCTGACGCAAAGGCGTGTTCAGCACCGGGCATTCGGCATGCAGCCGCAGCCCCAGAAACTGTGCCTGACCGTCAAGAAAGCTTTCCGTGTCAAATGCCGCCGGGGCCGCCAGCCGTTGCAGCGCCGCATCGGCCACTTCTTTCTCGGGCGAGATCACGACGTCGATCGGCATGTGATCCCGCCGGTAGAGATCGGAATAAATCGCATCGAGGTAGCTTTGCGCCCGCAGGCGCGCCACCTTGCGCGGGATGGAAAACACCGAATGCGCCACCTGACAGGTGACCATATTCACCTCGTCCGAATGGGTGGCGGCGATGATCATATCGGCATCCCGCGCGCCCGCCCGATCCAGAACATCAGGATAGCTGGCGAACCCCGCCACCCCCTGCACGTCCAGTGTATCGGTGGCACGGCGCACCAGATCGGGGTTGCTGTCGACAACGGTCACATCGTTGCGTTCCCCGGAAAGATGGCGCGCAATTTGCCAGCCAACCTGGCCGGCACCGCAAATGATGACTTTCATGGCTCAGGCTCCCCTGCCCCAAACGCCCCGAACGGGTCTGCAAGGATCATCCTTGTCAGACCACGCCGGAAGGGTCAATGCAGCCACGCCGCCACAGATGGGTCAGGGCCTCACCCTTGGGCCTGTCGATGTCACTTTGGGCAGATCACGACCCGAAACCGGCCATCGCGCGGAAATCTATTTCACCAAGGGCCGCCAGCATGGTGTCGACGTCCGCCCCCGAAATCCGCACAAGGATGCGATTGGCGACCAAGCCCATGATTTCATTGTCCTGCACCGCAAATTTCTGTCGGTTCACCCGCTCCATCCGCAGCCCCATCACCCCGGCGTTGTTGATGATCCCGGCCAGGCTGGCTACCATGGCGTTATCCGCCATCATATTGATGGTATAGCGGGTTGTGCCGTCGGAATAGGTCGCCTCGGCCGCGACGCCGCCGCCCATCATCGCCATGCCGGCGGCGGCCTCTGGATTGTCTTCCCGGGTCCAGCCATCCGGCGCCGGCGGCAAATAGGCCCCCAGCGCATTGGTTTTCAGATCCAGAAGTTTCTGTTTGGCGATTTCCAGTTCATCCAGCGCATATTGCACATCGCCCTCTTCATAAGCGTCCATTGCGCTTTGCAGCACATCGGTAATGTCATCCGCCAAACTTGGCGTTGCGGCCAACAGGGTCAGGGCCGAAAGGGTCAAAAATGTTTTGCGCATGGGTCCAAATCTCATGTGATGAAGTCTGACCCGAACCTGCCAATCCGGGCTGCGCAAAACAAGCCCGCCACAGGTCGGGTATTCCCGCCTTTTGACGGGAAATACCCAATAAAATCGCCTATTGCGCCGCCGCGGCCCGTGCCCGCCACTGGGCATTCCAGGCGCGTACAGAGGCCAGCGATTCCCATTCATACCGGTCGTCCTGCGCCAAGGTGCCAAACCACAGCCGCCCCTGACCAATCCGCCAGGGATCAAGGATCAGACCCTGTTCCATCGGCCGCCCCCGGGCCGTCACGATGACCGTGGCATGTTCCAATCGCACATTGCGCGCATTGGCCATGGCGCGGTGAATCTGAAGGCTGCGCAGCCCTTCGGCCTGCAATGCTGCTTGCATCGCATTGGCCCAATCCTGGCACACACCTTTGTCGCGAAACCCGTTCACAACCTTGAAATTATGCACCAGCGGCGGATCAACCACCTGCCATTGCTGCGCCCAGACCAGCGGTTCCTGTACCGAAATCCGTGCCACATGCGCCGCTTCGCGTGGGTCAACCCCCGGCCCCAATGCCAAAAGCGCCGTGCGCACGGCCTCGATCTGTTCCGCCTGCGCGGACGTGGCCGATGTGGCCGATGCGGCTGCAACCGAAGTGGGTCGGGGGCTGTCGACAAGCGCCATGGTCGGCGCTGCGGCCTCAGGCTTCGGGGCCTCACATCCGGCCACCAAAGCGGCGCAGATCATCACCCCGCAGAGCCGAACCACTCTGCGCTGCGCCGCGCAATCCTGTGCCATATCTTCAGCCCGCCTGTGCCGTCACGTCTTCGTCGACCCGCGCCACCCGAGCACCCGATTTGGCCGAGGTCACAACCCCAAGCGATTTCAGCTTGCGGTGCAGGGCCGAACGTTCCATGCCGACAAAGGCCGCCGTGCGGCTGATATTGCCGCCGAAACGATTGATCTGCGTCAAGAGATATTCGCGTTCAAAGGCTTCGCGCGCCTCGCGCAGCGGCAAGGTCGCCAAAGTGCCCGCCAGAACCACCCGGCCCTCTTCATTGCTGCTTGGTGCATCCTGCGGCAGTTCCTGCGCCTCGATCTCGCCGGTGCCATCGCCCAGGATCAACACCCGCTCCACCAGGTTCTTCAACTGGCGCACGTTGCCCGGCCAGGTCATGGTCTGCATCAGCGCCACGGCCTCGTCCGACAACACCCGCTGCGGCAGGCCCTGGGCCTCGTGGCAGGCCTGGATGAAATAATTCGCCAGCACCGGAATGTCTTCGCGCCGTTCCTCAAGCGAGGGCACGGAAATCGGCACCACGTTCAGCCGGTGAAACAATTCCTGACGGAAGCGGCCCGCTTCGATTTCGGCCTCAAGATCACGGTTGGTCGAGGATATGACCCGCAGATCAACCCGCACCTTGTCCGCGCCACCAACGCGGGTGAATTGTTGATCGACCAGCACGCGCAGGATCTTGGACTGGGTGCCCAGCGGCATATCGGCGACCTCATCAAAATAGATCACACCACCGTCGGCCTGTTCCAGCAATCCCGCCTCGACCCCACGTTCCGGGGTTTCGCGACCGAACAACACATCCTCCATGGTTTCCGGTTCGATCGACGCACAGTTGACGGTGACAAAGGGCGCTTCGGTGCGGTTGGAATGGGCGTGGATATAGCGTGCGGCCACTTCCTTGCCGCTGCCCGCAGGGCCGGACAACATCACCCGGCCATTGGATTTGGTCACCTTGTCAAGCTGGCCAACCAAAGCCCGGAACGACGCGCTTTCACCGACCATTTTCGCAGCCGAGGTTTCCTTGCGCCGCAGTTGTTGATTTTCGCGCCGCAGACGCGAGGTTTCCATCGCGCGGCGGATCACCACCAGCAGCTGATCAATATTGAACGGCTTTTCGATGAAATCATAAGCGCCCTGTTTGATCGCAGCGACGGCAATTTCGATATTGCCGTGGCCGGAGATGATGACCACCGGCACGCCGGGATTGTCACGTTTGACGGTCTTCAGGATGTCGATGCCATCCATCCGGCTGTCTTTCAGCCAGATGTCGAGGATCATCAATGCCGGGGCCTCGTCGTTCAGCGCCGCCATGCATTCATCCGACCCACCGGCAAGCCGCGTGGCATATCCTTCGTCTTCCAGAATATCGCCAATCAGTTCCCGAATATCACGTTCGTCGTCGACAATAAGAATATCGCTCATTTTCTGCTCCACTCTGTCCTCTTAAACCACACCATTTGCTGGGTTTTCCGCACCCGCCAGCGGCAGACGCACAACGGCCATTGCCCCCGCATTGGGCTGACCTTTGAATTGCGGCGCATCCTCCAGCACAAGGGTGCCGCCGTGTTCTTCGATGATTTTCTTGACGATCGGCAGGCCAAGGCCAGTGCCCTTTTCCCGGGTCGTCACATAGGGTTCAAACAACCGCGCGCGGTCCTCCGGCAGGCCGATGCCATTGTCCATTATGCGGATCAAGGCCTGTTTTCCGTCCTGCATCAGGGTCACGCCGATCATTGGCGAATGCCCCTCTGGCGCGCCCCTTTCAACAAGGCTTTCAATTGCTTCTCCGGCGTTCTTAATCAAATTCGTCAACGCCTGAGAGATCATCGTCGCATCCAGATCAGCCATCAGTTTCTGATCCGGCAGCTCCATGGTGAACTGCACATTCGGTTGGCCCATCTCTTGCAGCAACAACGCCCCGCGCAGCAATTGGACCACATCCTCTGGCGCGCGTTTGGGTTCCGGCATCCGGGCGAATTTGGAAAACTCATCGACAATACGGCGCAGATCCTCGGTCTGGCGCACGATGACCCCGGTCAAATCCTCCAGCGTCGCGGCATTTTCTTCGTCCAGCTGACGGCGAAACTTGCGTTTGATCCGTTCGGCGGACAATTGGATCGGGGTCAGCGGGTTCTTGATCTCATGCGCGATCCGCTGGGCGACATCGCCCCAGGCCGCCATCCGCTGGGCCGCCACCAGATCCGACACGTCGTCAAACGCCACCACATAACCCTCGAGGCTGCCATCGTCGCGGGACCGTGTGGCCATGCGCACCAACAGGTTTTCCTGCTGGCCGTCGCGCACCACCTTGACCTCTTGCTGCACGACGTTGCGCTCGCCGCTGACCAATTGCTGATACAGCGCGCCAAATTCCGGCACCGCGACATTCAGCGGCACCGATTGGCGATCTTCGGACCAGCCCAGCAACCGCTCTGCCGAGCGATTGACAAACGACACCCGCCCCTGATCATCCAGGCCCACAACCCCGGATGTGACCGACGACAGCACGGAATTAAACATCCGGCGGCGGCGCTCGATCTGGCGGGTATTGTCCAACAGCGTTTCGCGCTGGCCCTTCAATTGCCGGGTCATCTGGTTGAAATACCGCCCGAGCATGGCGATTTCATCGTCGCCCTCTTCTTCGCGCACCTGCACGTCCAGATCGCCACCGCCGACCCGCTGCGCCGCGCCGGTCAACCGGCCCACCGGGCGTGACAGACGTTCGGCAAACCAAAGCCCCAACCAAATCGACGCCAGAACCAGAAGCAGCGCAAAGCCAAGGTAGATCAGCGCAAAATCAAACAGCCGCCAGGCCCCGCTCGCTCTCTTGTTGTTGATAGAACTGGGCGGTCTCCTGGGTGTTGTCTAACAGTGTGAGCAATTCCCCGTTCACCGCCCGCGAGATATAGAGATAGCGGTCCGGAAAGGCGCGCAGCGGCACAATGGCGCGAAATTCGCTGTTGTCCCAATCCTCAACCAGCGCAAGCCCCTCGGCACCGCGGCTGGCAAGGATCTGGTCGGTTGAGGGGCGTTCAAAATCAAACAGATACGACCGTTCCCCCCGCGCCCGAAGTTCCCCCGTGCCATCAATCAAATAGGCCTCGCGCAGACCGCGCTGGATCAGCAATTGCCCGTCGGTCAGAACCTTGCGCAGATTGGTGGTCGGGTCGCGTTCAATGTTGCGCTGCTGGGCATCGATATAGCCCGCCAGAGCCGCCGCATCTTCGCTCAGATCTTCGCGTTGTTCGGCCTGATAGGCCTTTGCCGCCGCGAGAGAGGCGCCAACCACCTGACGCACCCGATCGGAAAACCAGGTTTCCAACCCGATGTTGATGGTCAAAACCGCAAACACCGCCACAGTGACCGCCGGGATCAGCGCCATCAGGGCAAACACCCCGGTCAACCGCAGGTGCAATCGCGATCCCGCCGACCGTGCCCGCCGCGCCGCCACCATCCGCGCCACCCGCGCCAGAACCAGCGCCGCAATCAGCAGGACATAGACAAAATCCGCCAGCAGCACCAACCGCAGCCCCGGCGCGCTGGCCCCCATGTTCAAGGGGCCCATGACCAGAAACGTCGTGAACGCCAGCACCGGCCCCAAAAGCACCAGCCCCAGCGTCGCAACATTCTGAACCCGGCGCTGGCGTGACCACCGACGCAGCCGGTCCCAATAGGACTGCCGTTTCGGCGGAATCCTGCCGCTGACGCCTAAATCGCCTGATGCCGTATGTGCCCCTGTGGCCACAGACTGCCCTCGCATTGACGTGCCGCTTGCGCGACCAACCACCATATTATGTGGCTCTCTCCCACTACAGCACGTCGACTGCGGCTTCGGGGCCACTCCTGTGGCTGTTTTACATCAACTTGCGGCGCCGTGTCACGGGAATATCGAGGTCGGTGATCTTTTTGCGCAACGTATTGCGATTGATGCCAAGCAGTTCGGCACATTTTGCCTGATTCCCGCCGGTCGCTTCCAGCGCGATTTCGATCAGCGGAAATTCCACTTCCTTCAAAATCCGCTGATACAGACCCGGCGGCGGCAACAGCGCGCCATGCAGGTCGAAATACCGCCGCAAATGGCGCGACACAGAGGCCCCCAGCTTTTCGCTGCTGCCCCCCGACAGCACCGGTTCCATATCGGGCTGATTGCCCAGAACCAATTCGACCTCGGTGCGGGTGATTTCTTCGGCGCGGCTGGTCAATGACAGACGGCGCACCGCGTTTTCCAATTGCCGCACATTGCCCGGCCAGCTGTAGGCGCGGAACAATTCCACCGCATCCGCCGAAAGCCAGCGTTTCGGCGCGCCATCACGTTCGGCACGGGCAAGAAAGTGATCGGTCAAAAGCGCGATGTCTTCGACCCTTTCGCGCAGCGACGGCACCTGAATCGTGGCACCGGACAGCCGGTAATAAAGATCCTGCCGCACCCGCCCCTTGTCCAGCGCCTCGGCCAGATCGCCCTGGCTGGTGGCCATGAACCGCGGCACATGTTCGCCCGGCGTGTCGACCATCCGCACGATACGGGCCTGAATTTCATCGGGAATATCGGTGATTTCATCGAACAACAGCGTGCCGCCCTTGACCCGCGCCAGAATGCGGGCCGGACCCTCGATATCACGCAGGTCGTTGCCGGTGACGGTCACAAACGGCAAAGTGCGCCGATCCGAGAAGTCATGAATAGCGCGCGCAATCAACGATTTGCCTGTTCCGCTTTCGCCGGAAATCAACACCGGCAGATCGGTGTTCATCACCCGCGCCACCAACCGGTAAAGCGCCTGCATCACCGGCGTGCGCCCGACCAAGGGCAATTCGTCCGGTTGATCCGGGGTGTCCATCACCGGACGCGACGGCGCGCTGCGCGATTCCAGCGCCCGTGCCGTGCGTTTCATCAGATCCGGCAGGTCAAACGGCTTTGGCAGGTAATCATAGGCCTCGGCCTCGGCCGCCTGAATGGCCGTCATGATGGTGTTTTGGGCCGAAATCACGATCACCGGCAGGTCCGGCCGGTCCGAGCGGATTTTCGGCAGCATTTCCAACCCGTTGCCATCTGGCATGGCCACGTCGGAAATCACCACGTCGCCCTTGCCCTCGCCCACCCAGCGCATCAGCGTGGTCAGCGACGATGTGGCATGCACCTTGCATCCCGCCCGTGTCAGTGCCTGGGTCAATACCGTGCGGATCGTGCGGTCGTCATCCGCTACTAGAATGGTGCCGTCCATTATTCAGCCTCCTGGGTCGTCGGGTCGGCTTCCATGCCCTTGGGCACCATCGGAAGCGATATGCGAAACACCGTGCGCCCGGGCACGGAGCTGACGGAAATCCATCCGTCGTGGTCCGAAATGATCTTGCTGACCAGCGCCAGCCCAAGGCCGGTGCCGTTTTCTTTGCCGGACACAAAGGGTTCAAAAATGTCGCCCTTCAACGCCTCTGGCAGACCGGGGCCATCATCAATGACCTCGACCTGAAGCGGCAGGGTCTGGCCGGTGCCGTCAGACCGGCGCAGACGAAAGGCCCGCTCGTAATAGGAATGCAGCCGGATGGTGCCGCCCTCGGGCCCCGCCGCTTCGGCGGCGTTGCGGACCAGGTTTGACACCACCTGAAGCAGCTGATCGGGATCGCCCCAGGCATTGGGCAGCGAGGGATCGTAATCCTCGACAATCTTCATATGCGCCGCCGCGCCGACAAGCGCCGACCGGCGTGCGCGGTCCAGAACATCATGGATATTGACCGACCGCAGCTCTGGTGCCGACAGGTTTCCGAATTGCTCGACCTGCTCCAGCAGCTTGACGATACGCCGGGTCTCACCGACGATAAGGTCCGTCATTTCAAGGTCTTCTGCATTGAGGTTCATGCTAAGCAACTGGGCCGCACCCGCAATGCCCGCCAGCGGATTCTTGATTTCATGTGCCAGCATTTCGGCCATGCCAATCGCGGATTTGGCGGCGGATTTCACCGATTGGCTCTGCGTCATGCGACCGGCCAGCTCGCGCGGGGAAATCAGCATGATCATCATGCCGTCATGCCCCTGCATCGGTGCGACCTGAAGGTTGCACTGCAACGGCGCGCGGCTGCCCGAGCCGACATCGACATCGTTGACAAACAACGGCGTGCCATGTTCGCGGGCGCGGGCAAAGCTTTCTTCCAATGGGGCATCAACCGCCAGCCGATCCCACAATGGCTCACCGCGCAGCGATTTGGCCGAAGAATTCAGGAACCCCTCTGCCGCCGGGTTCACATCAAGGATGCGGTCCTCCGCATCAATCAACACGCCCGGCACCGGCAGGGACGACCAAACCGCATTGTCCTCGGACAGATCGGGGGTCGATGCGCCGCGGTTAAACAAGGAAATCATGCTGCCACCTGTCCATTTGAGGCCAGAGCATCCCGCAGATGCGCCAGAACCTGTCTGGGTCTGGCGTGGTCAGAACCACGCGCCGCAACCCGGCTTCTGTGCCGGCCTCATCCATATACCAGCCAAGGTGCTTGCGCGCGACGCGCCGTCCAAGATCGGCGCCATAAAACCTCAACATCTCTTCGTAATGTCCTGAAACCATGTCACAAAATGCATCGCCTTTCGGAATTTCCGGCGCGGGTGCGCCAAACAGATCATGGGCGATTTGCGCCAGTATCCAGGGCCGCCCCTGTGCCCCGCGCCCGACCATCACCCCGGCCGCGCCTGACGCGTCGAGGGCGCGGCGGGCGTCCTGGCTGTTCTTGATGTCGCCATTTGCCAGCACCGGAATATCCACCGCCGCGCTGACATTGGCGATTGCCGCCCAATCGGCCCGGCCCTTGTAGAACTGGCATCGGGTGCGGCCATGAATGGTGATCATCTTCACCCCCGCGTTCTGCGCCCGTTGCGCCAGATCCGGCGCATTCAAAAGCGCATCATCCCAGCCCAGCCGGGTTTTCAGCGTCACCGGAAGGTCAACCGCGCCCACCACGGCCTCGATCAGGGTCAGCGCATGATCGAGATCTTTCATCAGCGCCGATCCCGCCGCGCCTGCGCCGCTGGCGCTGGTCACTTTCTTCGCCGGACAGCCCATATTGATGTCAATCAGCCGGGCGCCATTCGCCTCTATCTGGCGGGCGGCCTCGGCCATCCAATAGGCGTCGCGCCCGGCAATCTGCACCGCCGTCGCCGCAACCCCATATCCCAATTCAGCTTTTTCGCGCACGCCGGGTTTGGCCTGAACCATTTCCTGGCTGGCCACCATTTCCGATACGACCAGCCCCGCGCCGAAACTTTGAACCAGATTCCGGAACGGCAAATCGGTAATCCCGGCCAATGGCGCGAGAAAGACCGGCGGGTCTAGGGAGATTTCTGCCACCTGAATGGTCACATGCTTAATCCTTGTGCAGCACCTTCTGGAATATCCGCTTGAGGGGGCAACTGCAACAATCCGAGGCGTTGCTGCATCTGCGAAAAGATCGTTTGCCAAAAAAATAGGCAATTACCCCGGGGCAATTGCCAGTTGCATCAGCAGGGAATATCAACCGCGGCATGAAGATTGCCGTTTTGATAGTCGCCGCCGGGCGTGGCACCCGCGCAGGCCCCGGTGCGCCCAAACAATGGCGGCCCCTTGGCGGGCGCCGGGTGGTGGATTGGACTTTGGCGGCATTTGACCTGCCGGACATCGCCAAGACCGTGCTGGTGATCCACCCCGATGATCAGGCCGAGGCCCGGGGGCTGAACGTTGATCTGGTGACCGGTGGGCCGACGCGCGCCGACAGCGTACGCCGGGGGTTAGAGGCGCTGGCCGATCAGGGCTTTGATGCGGTCCTGATCCATGATGTGGCCCGCCCCTGCGTTTCGAACGCGGTGATCCATGGCGTGATCGAGGCGCTGCATCATGGCCCCGCCGCCGCCCCGGCGCTGACGGTGACCGATGCGCTCTGGACCGGCGAGGATGGCCGCGTGACCGGCACGCGCGACCGATCCGGGCTGTATCGCGCCCAGACACCGCAGGGGTTTCACTTTGATATGATCCTCGCGGCGCATCGCGCCTTTGACGGCGACGCATTGGATGATGTCGCGGTGGCGCGTGCTTTTGGGCTGGACGTGACCATTACCATGGGCGCAGAAGAGAACCTCAAAATCACCCATGCGGCGGATTTCGCCCGTGCGGAACAGTTTCTGAAAGGAGCGCGCCCCATGCGCATTGGCAATGGATATGATGTGCATGCCTTCTGTGACGGCGACCATGTCACCCTATGCGGGGTGCAGGTGGCACATGATCGCGGGCTGTTGGGGCATTCCGATGCCGATGTCGGCATGCATGCGCTGACCGATGCGATTTATGGCGCCTTGGCACGCGGTGACATCGGCCAGCATTTTCCGCCCTCTGATCCGCAATGGAAAGGCGCCGAGAGCCATATCTTCCTGCGTCACGCGATGGATCTGGCACGCGAGATGGGATTTGGTCTGGGCAATGCCGATGTCACGCTGGTTTGTGAGCGGCCCAAGATTGGCCCACATGCGGATGCGATGCGCGCCGCATTGGCAGATATCATGACGGCGGATGTGGATCAGATCTCGGTCAAGGCAACCACATCGGAAAAACTCGGCTTTACCGGCCGTTCAGAGGGGATCGCGGCGCAGGCCAGCGTTCTTTTGGTGCGGATATGAGCCAACTTGTCGCCACCTGGTTTTATGTCGGCTATATGCGGCCCGCGCCCGGCACCTGGGGATCGCTGGCCGCCCTGCCCTTTGCCTGGATCCTGCATGTGGTTGGCGGGCCGTGGCTTTTGCTCTGTGCGACGCTGGTGATCTTTGCGCTTGGCTGGTGGGCCACGGCACAGGTCACCGCCGGTCAGGACGATCACGACCCGTCCGAAGTTGTCATTGACGAAGTTGCAGGCCAGTGGATCGCACTTTTGCCGGTCTCTTTTGGTGCGGCCTTCATGGGCGCAGAGGTGCTGCGGCTTTGGCCCGGTATTGTGGCGGGGTTTGTGTTGTTCCGTCTGTTCGACATCTGGAAGCCCGGCCCAATCGGCAAGGCCGACCGGCGCGGCGATGCGCTGGGGGTGATGCTGGATGATGTGATTGCCGGGGTTGCGGCGGCTTTGGTTGCCATTGTCCTGGCCGCGATTGCGCATGGGGTGCTGATCTGATGTCGCTGGCGACGGATCTGTTGGCTGCGGCCCGCGCCGCCGGGGCCACCGTGACCTGTGCCGAAAGCTGCACCGGCGGCATGGTTGCCGCCGCCATCACCGATGTGGCGGGATCATCGGCAATATTCGAACGGGGCTTTGTCACCTATTCCAATGCCGCCAAACAGGACATGTTGGGCGTGTCCCCCAAGACCCTGACGGTATTTGGCGCGGTATCGGAACAAGTGGCGATCGAAATGGCCGAAGGCGCGCGCGCCGCCGCAGATGCGAGTGCCGCTGTTTCGATCTCTGGCATTGCCGGACCCGGCGGGTCAGAGTTCAAACCCGAGGGCCGAGTTGTTTCGCGGTGGCAGATGCCCATGGCACCACCGCACAGACGGTCGAATTCGGGGCCCTGGGCCGGGAAAACGTGCGCGCCGCCGCCCGCGATCATGCGCTTGGCCTGCTTCTGCATATTCTGCGCAACAATTAATCTTTATCCGATTTTTTCGCGCAATATTAAGGCATACATGAATCGCGGCCCATTTGTGCGCCGCTTCGGTCAGTTGCTGCTTTTTTTTGCACCTCCGGTACGCTTTCTGCCCCCGAAAGTGGCCAATCAGGAGGATTCTTAGGGATGAATGGTGCCGATACAGCCTGGATCATAGTTGCAACCGCGCTGGTCCTTTTCATGACATTGCCGGGGCTTGCCCTGTTTTATGGCGGGCTTGTGCGTGCGCGCAATGTGCTGAGTGTCTTCATGCATTGCTATGCGATTGCCTGCTTGATGAGCATTCTTTGGTTCGTTGCCGGGTATTCTATCGCTTTTGGCGGCGGTGACAGCGGCTATTGGGGTGGTTTGGACAAACTTCTGCTGCTTGGCATGACGACCGAGGATCTGTCCGGCACCCTGCCCGAGATTTTGTTCTTTGCCTTTCAGATGACCTTCGCGATCATCACCCCGGCGCTGATTGTCGGGGCCTATGTCGAACGGGTTGGTTTTGGCTTTGTCCTGACATTTTCCGGGCTTTGGATGCTGCTTTGTTATGCACCTGTGGTGCATTGGATCTGGGGCGGCGGAATGCTGGCCGATGGGGGCATCTTTGGCGAGGATGGCGTCAAGGACTTTGCCGGCGGCATTGTGGTGCATGAAACGGCGGGTCTTGCGGCCCTGATCCTGGCAGTGTTCCTTGGGCCACGCCGCAACCGGACCACACCACCGCACAATCCCGGTTACGTGATGATCGGCGCGGCGATGCTTTGGGTCGGTTGGTTCGGCTTCAACGGCGGATCGCAATTGGCCGCCGATGGCGGCGCGGCAATGGCGCTGACCGTGACGCATATCTCGGCGGCGACCGCATCGCTGACCTGGGCGCTTTGGGAAAAGATCAAATTTGGCAAATCTTCCCTGGTGGGTCTGGTCACCGGCACCATCGCGGGCCTTGCGTCGATTACACCTGCCAGCGGCTTTGTTGGCCCAGTTGAGGCGCTGATCATTGGCGCAATTGCCGGGGTGCTGTGTCAGGAGGCGGTGAACTTCATCCGCAACGCGCTCAAGATTGACGACACCCTGGACGTCTTTGCGGTGCACGGCGTTGGCGGCATCTTTGGCACGATCATGATTGCGGTCTTTGGTGCGGGCAGCTTTGTTGCCCAGCTCGGCTCTCTGGCTATTGTGGGCGTGTTTACAACAGTGGTCACCGTGGTGCTGATCTATGTGGTCAAGGCCATCACGCCGCTGCGGGTCGATGAAGAGACCGAGACCAACGGGCTCGACATGGCGGTACATGGCGAACGGGCCTATGACCACGCCAGCTAGGGATCACGCCAGTTAAAGACAAGGCGGGGGCCAGCCCCCGTCCCTGCGGGACTCCCCCGGGATATTGGTGAACAGAAGAAGGGCCCTGCGGGGTCCTTTTTACATGGGACGGATTCTTGACCTGGGTCAGATTTCAGGTTGATCCGGTGGTGCCATAAAGCGCGGCGGCGCGGGTTTCAAAGGCGCGCACGATGCGGTGCATGGCTTCGTTGAACACCACACCGATGATCTTTTGCAGGATCGCATTCTTGAATTCGAAATCAACAAAGAAGGACACGTCGCAGCCACCGGTTGGCGTGTCGGCGAAGCCCCAGTTGGATTTCATGTATTTGAACGGGCCGTCGAGATATTCTGTGTCGATCTTGCGGGCCTCGGGCCAGAGCACAACGCGGCTGCCGAATTTTTCGCGAAACACCTTGAAGGAAATCACCAGATCCGCCTCCAACAGAGTGGATGCGTCGGCTTGTGCCACCTCGCGCCGGATGCGGGCCGCGGCGCACCACGGCAGAAATTCGGGGTAACGCCCCACATCAGCCACCAAATCGTACATCTGTTGCGCGGTATACGGCAGGTGGCGGGTTTCGGAATGGGTTGGCATAGGGCCCCGGATTTGTCATGACAATTGCGGGGCCGGTGTCGCCCTTTGATCCAGGAATTTCAAGGGGTGGCCCATGACCGAACGACCATATGTGATAGATCAGATGATCTCGGCCAAGGCCATTGCGGCCCGAATTGAAGAGTTGTGCCGCGACATCCGAACCGAATTCAGCACATCGGAAAAGATTGTTGTGGTTGGGCTTTTGCGCGGATCTTTCGTGTTCATTGCCGATCTGGTGCGCGAGCTGGACATGTCGGTCGAGGTCGATTTCATCGAAGCGTCCTCTTATGGTGATGCAATGGAATCCAGCCGCGAGGTCCGCATTCTGAAAGATCTGCGCGGGGCGATCGAGGGGCGTGATGTGTTGGTGGTCGAAGACATCGTTGATACCGGGCACACGCTACACCATGTGATCAACCTGTTGTTGTCGCGCAATCCAGCAAAGCTGCGATCAATTGCCTTGCTGGACAAGCCGACCCGGCGCGAGGTTGATTTCCGTGCCGATTGGATTGGTTTTGAAATCCCGGATGAATTTGTCGTCGGGTATGGCATCGACTTTGCCCAGCGCAATCGCAATCTGCCCTATATCGGCAAGGTGCGGTTTACCGGCGAATAGCGGCGGTTTGGGCGCGTGGGCTGCGGTTTGGGCCTGGCCATTGTGTTGGGCTAGGCCACTGTGCAGGACCGGGCCGTTAACTTGATCCGGGTCGCGAATTTGAACCAGCCCGCGAAACGCGTTAGGTCTTGGTCAGCCGGAGGTTCGCGGCGTCACACAGGATTTGGTGCAATGCATTGGCTGCTACGCATGTCGCGATGGGCGCGCAATCCGCCTTCGGCCCGCAAGGTGATGTTGGTTTTCGGGGTGATTGCCGCCTGTCTGGTACTCTATGCGATTGAAAAATGGATTGGCTGGCCGGATGCTCTGACCGCAGAGCGTCTGCCGCGCCGGGGGATCATCGGCCAATAACGCCATGGATCTATGGGCCCATGGCGTCGGCGGTCTTTGGCCTGCGAAACTTATGGCCCGCGAAGCCGGTCCGCCGCAGCGATCAGCACGGAACCAACCACCGTCATGACCCGCTGCATCCCGGGCGAGTCAGCCAGATCGCGGTGGCACAGAACCCAGATCGGACTGCGCATGGCCGACAATCCGACCTGCATCGGCTGCAACCCCGGATCCCCCTGCGCCAGAATATGCGGCAGGATCGCAATGCCCTGCCCCGCCAGGGCCATCGCCCGCAGCGCCACAAAGCTGTCGGCGCAGGCGACAATGTCCTCCGGCGCCACATGTTCCGACATCCATTGCGCCGGGGTTGCCCGCACCAATGGCCCGGCAAGTCCCAGCCAATGGCGAACCGCCCCGTCGCGGGCATAAGCGCCAAAGCCCAGTTCGGCCACGCTGTCCCCCGCCATATCCGCTGGGCGCGCCAAAGCCGGGCGCACGGCAACATCCGCCTGCAGCCGCGCCATATCCAAATGGGCATTGCTCGACATCAGGGAAATCCGTTGAGGTGCCAGATCCCGGCTAATCCCCGCCAAACCCGCCGCCAGAACCGTGGTGCAGAAAGTATCAGTCGAGGTCAGCCGCAACGTATCGCCCAACCCGCCGCCGCCATCGCGCATCAAATGGCTGACCCGCCGCAAGGCAAGCGCCGCTTTTCGCGCCGCATCGATCACATGTGCGCGATCCGGGCGCAGCTGATAGCCTTGGTGTGTGCGCTCAAAGACTTGGGCGCCGTGGCTGTCCTCGAACGCGGCGACATGGCGCAAAACCGTTGCATGATTGACCCCAAGCGCCCGCGCGGCGGCGCTGACCGACCCGGTTTCCGCCACGCTCAGCACATAGCGCAGATCATCCCAGCTAGCGTTGTGCATAAAAACGCACCCGATTTGCAGCGATAAAGAATATGTTTGTCATCTGCGCCATGCATACTAACCTCGGATCTAGCCACCAACACCAGGAAGGTAGTGATGAAGAAGCTTGTAACACTTGTTGCCGCGACGGCAATTCTGGCCGGCACGGCCGCCACCGCGCAAGACTACAAAAAAGAGATCAAGGCCCGTCAGGGTTTGATGCAGGTGATCGCGCTGAACCTTGGCACGCTTGGCGCCATGGCCAAGGGCCAAATGGAATACGACGCTGCGGTTGCCACCGCCGCCGGTGAATCGCTGCAGGGCGTTTCGATGGTCCACTTTGCGTCGCTGTTTCCCGAAGGGTCCGATGGCGGCATGATCGATGGCACCACGGCCAAAGACACCATTGCTGGCGACGTGGACGGCTTTAACGCCAAATGGGAGGCCTTTGGCCTTGCGGCGACCAAAGCTGCAACCGAAGCGGGCAATGGACAAGAGGCGGTTGGCCCGATCCTTGGGGCGCTTGGCGCCACATGTTCGGACTGCCACAAGTCTTTCCGCATTCCGCAGTAATTGGATAAAATGTCTAAATTCCTCAAATTGCTGATCCCGGCCGCGATCGTTGCGGCCGGGGTCGGATGGGTCGCCACTGCGCCGCAAACCGTGGCCAGTGACGCATTTGCCGATGCCACGGGTGATGTCGAACGGGGCAAACAGGTGTTTACTGCCGCCGGTTGTGCGTCCTGTCATGCGGCCCCGGGGGCCAGTGGCGCCGACAAACTGGTTCTGTCGGGGGGCCAGGAGTTCCCGTCGCCTTTTGGTACCTTCATTGCGCCAAACATTTCGCCCGATGCGCAACGGGGCATCGGCGATTGGCAGATGCGTGACCTCGCCAATGCCCTGCTGCACGGGGTATCGCCCGAAGGTCAGCATTATTACCCGGCATTTCCCTTTACGTCTTATGCCCGGATGGATGATCGTGATATCGTCGATCTTTGGGCCTATATGCAGACCCTGCCGCCCAGTTCCGACGCATCGCAGGACCACAATGTCGGCTTTCCCTTCAATATCCGCCGCGCGCTTGGCGGTTGGAAAATGCTGTTCCTCAACACGGATTGGGTGATGGACGGCAATGACCTTGGCCCGGATCTGACCCGTGGTCGCTATCTGGTCGAGGCGCTGGGCCATTGTGCAGAATGTCATACGCCACGCAACGTGCTTGGCGGATTGGATCGCGGGCAATGGATGGCCGGTGCCCCGGACCCATCCGGAACCGGCACAATCCCGGCACTTACCCCGGACAAGCTGACCTGGTCCGCCCAGGACATCGCCTATTATCTGGAAACCGGCTTCACCCCGGACTTTGACAGCGCCGGTGGTCATATGGCCAATGTGGTGGCCAATACCGGACAGCTGAGTAGCGAAGACCGTGCCGCAATTGCCGCATATGTCAAAGCATTGCCGATGCCGGACACAGCAGATGCCGGGTGATTACCTAGAATCGGTGTAAGCTTTCCCCACATCCGCATGTTCTGGGGGGAGCTATGCACGTCGTGATTGCCGGGGCGGGCCGACCGGTCTTACTGCTGCGGTGGAACTGGCGCGCCTTGGGGCGCGGGTCACCACACTTGAATCGCGTGACGGCCCGTCGCATCTGTCGCGCGCTGTCGGGCTGCAACCGCGCTCACTTGAAATCCTGCGCCCCTCGGGTGTCGCCGATGCAATCCTGGCCGAGGCAATTGCCTTCTCCGGCGTGTCTGTTCACCTCCGTGCCGAGGAAATCGCCCGCCTGCCGCTGGGCTTCGACACTGCCAGCCGCATTTGGGGGCTGGCGCAGGACCGCACCGAATCCCATCTGGAAACCGCCCTGACCCATTATGGCGAAATCGTCAGATACGGCGTCGCCTTTCAGGGATTGCAGCAAACCCCCGACGGGGTCGAGATCGAGACCAGCGACGGCATGTTGCATGCGGATTACCTGATCGGGGCCGATGGCGTCAGAAGCAGCGTGCGCGCCGCGCTGGGGCTTGATTTCCCCGGCCACGACCTGCCCGGTCTGTGGTCGATTGCCGATGTCGAGGCCGAGAATTGGCGCGATCCAACAAGGTTTCAGATTTTCCTGCTCGACGGTGGTGACGTGTTGGTGGTCGCCCCGCTGGAGGAAAACCGGTTTCGGGTCATTTCCTCACGCGAAGATGCGCTGGGCGCGCTACCGGTCAAGATGGATGTGCGCCGCGTGCACCGCAAAGGCAGCTTTCCCATTTCAATCCGCCAAGTGCAAACATACCAGCGTGACCGGGTGTTTCTGGCCGGGGACGCGGCGCATTGCCATTCCCCGGTTGGCGGCCGCGGCATGAACCTCGGCATGGCCGACGCCGCAGATCTTGCACATAGAATCATGACCAAGGCCACCGATGGCTATCACGCCGCCCGCCATGCAGAAGGGGCGCGGGTGATCCGCCTTTCGGAACGTGGGCGGCGGATGGTGAATACCACCAACCCGCTGCGCCGTGCCTTTGCCATCCGGGCTCTGAAACTCGGCACCGCCATCCCCGCATTGGGGCGCGCGATGATCCGGCAATTGGCCTCGGGCTGATCAACCGGCAACGCGGTCTTTGGTTTCATCTGACCAAAAATATCCCGGGGGTGAGGGGGCTGGCCCCCTCTCTTTTTCTTCTCTTTATTCTTCGCTCAGCCTCTTCGCCCAGCGCGTAAAGCGCGTTCAGCCCTTGGCCAGTTTCGCTTCGCGATTGGCCCGCAACCGCGCGAAATCATCGCCGGCGTGATACGACGACCGGGTCAGCGGCGTGGCCGAAACCATCAGGAAGCCCTTGCCATAAGCCGCTTTTTCATAAGTGGCGAATTCATCCGGGTGCACAAACCGTTCCACAGCATGGTGTTTCGGTGTGGGTTGCAGATACTGACCAATGGTCAGAAAATCGATGTCAGCGGCGCGCATGTCTTCCATCACCTGCATGACCGATTGGCGATCTTCGCCCAGTCCGACCATGATGCCGGATTTGGTGAAGATCGACGGGTCCATTTCCTTGACCCGCTGCAACAGACGCAGGGAATGGAAATAACGTGCGCCGGGGCGCACCTCGGGGTACAGACCCGGCACGGTTTCCAGATTGTGATTGAACACATCCGGTTTGGCCTCGACGACGATTTCCAACACTTCAGGCGCGCATTTCAGGAAATCCGGTGTCAGGATTTCAATCGTGGTTTTCGGCGAACGGTGGCGCACCGCGCGAATTGTCTGGGCAAAATGATCTGCCCCGCCATCCTTCAGGTCATCCCGATCGACAGAGGTGATCACCACATGGTTCAACCCCAGTTTTTCCACCGCATGCGCCACACGACCCGGTTCAAACGCATCCAGCGTATCGGGCTTGCCGGTGGCGATGTTGCAGAAGGTGCAGCCACGGGTGCAAATATCGCCCATGATCATCATGGTGGCATGGCCCTGGGACCAGCATTCACCGGCATTGGGGCAACCGGCCTCTTCACAGACTGTCACAAGGTTATTCTCGCGCATGATCTTGCGCGTTGTGTTATAGCCTTCGCCGCCTGGCGCCTTGACCCGGATCCACGACGGTTTCTTTGGCTGGGCGTTGTCGGGGCGATGCGCCTTTTCTGGGTGGCGTTGTTCCGGGATCTTGAGGTCTCGCACGATTTATTCCCCGCGACATGAATTGGTTTCAACGCCTATAACATAAGCACTTGCAGCGAGCCATGCCAAGTCATCAAGGCTGTCATGCTGTCGCGCATCCCCTGTTTAATCAGTTGTGCTCGCTGCAAGTTTGCCGGGCAAAGGCGGATTTCTCCTTGGTTCGGGAGAATTCTGCAGGTGCAAAGCCTTGACTTCGCAGCCGCAGAATACTCCATTCCGCTCAGATTGGAATCATTCCAGAACCTGATGCAAATGGAGAGCAAGATGAAAACTGGCTACACCCTGCCCGACGTGACCTTTCACACCCGCGTGCGCGACGAGAGCATCGAAGGCCCGAACCCGTTCCGCTGGGAAGACAAGACCACCGCGGATTATTTTGCGGGCAAACGGGTGATCCTGTTTTCGCTGCCCGGCGCCTTCACCCCGACATGTTCGACCTATCAATTGCCCGGTTTCGAGAAGAACGCCGAAACATTTGCCGCCAATGGCATCGACGCCATTTACTGCATGTCGGTCAACGACAGCTTTGTGATGAACAAATGGGCCAAATCGCAGGATCTGAAGGCCGTGTCGGTCATTCCTGATGGCTCGGGCGAATTCACCCGCAAGGTTGGCATGTTGGTGGCCAAGGACAATCTGGGCTTTGGCATGCGGTCCTGGCGCTATGCGGCCATCGTCAAGGATGGGGTGATCGAAGCTTGGTTCGAAGAGCCCGGCCTCGCCGACAACCACGGCGAAGATCCTTATGGTGTGTCCTCGCCCGAAACCCTGCTGGACTATCTGGCAGAAGAGGCCAAGGGCGTTGCCGCGGAATAAGCGGATGCAATCGGGGGCCAGCCCCCGTCCCTGCGGGACTCCCCCGGGATATTTGTGAACAGAAGAAGGACCAGGGTGCGCTCTGGTCCTTTTTTCGTCAGAGCAAGGGCCAGGGCGATGTCGGTTTTGTCCGGCGCAACACGAAATGGGTATGGCTGGCGCGGACCAGACCGGAAGACAGGATACCGCGCATCAGAAAGTGATCGAGGTCTTCGGGGTCACGCGCCGCGATTTTCAGGATGTAATCGCTTTCGCCCGTCACGCTGGCGCATTCGATGATACGTTCCTGGGTGTCAACCAACCGGGAAAATGCGGCAATGGTGTCCTCTCGGTGGTCCATCAGCGAGACAAACACATAGGCCAGCGCGTGCAGGCCAAGCAATTTCGGATTGAGCCGCGCGGTATAGCCGGTGATCAATCCGGCCTCCTCCATCCGTTTGATCCGTCGCCAGCATGGTGAGGTCGACAGCGCGACCTTGGCGGCGATGTCCTGAACGCTGGCTTTGCCGTCGGTTTGCAGCAGTTGCAGAATCCGGCGGTCGGTGTCGTCGACTGTCAGGGTCATTTTACCCTCCTCTTCCAAAACTGAGGCATATTTTGCCAAGATATCGCCATAGAGAGGCAGGAAAGGCAAGAATTACCCCCTGTGCTGGCGCAAGCTCCCCCCAGGAGGAGGCCCAGAATGCCCAAGAACACCACATATGTTGCCAAACAGCCGGACAGCGCCGGTTTCATCGATTATTCCCGCGAGGAAGACGCTGTTTGGCGCGATCTTTATGCCCAGCAACTGCCAAATGTGCAGGCCCATGCGGCCACGGCCTATCTTGATGGTTTGGCGCGGGTGGGTATGTCACAGACGCGGGTGCCGCAATGCCCGGAGGTTTCGGCCACCCTGCGCGATCTGACCGGTTGGCAGGTCGAGGCGGTCCCGGCCCTGATCCCGTTTGGTCGGTTCTTTTCGATGTTGGCGACCAAAACCTTTCCCGCGGCTTCGTTCATCCGCCGCCGCGAGCATTTCGACTATATCGAAGAGCCGGATATTTTTCATGAATTGTTCGGCCATGCGCCGTTGTTGACCGATCCGCGTTTTGCCGGATTTTCCGAGGCGATCGGCAAGGCGGGCCTGTTGGCCACCCGGGAAAACTACAGTTGGTTGATCCGGCTGTATTGGTTCACGATTGAATTTGGTCTGGTGGTGGAAAATGGCGGCTACAAGGCGTTGGGCTCTGGTCTTGCGTCGTCTGTGACCGAGCTGCCCTGGAGCGTCAGCGAGTCCGGGCCGGAACGGCGGCCGTTTGACATTATCGACATCCTGCGCACGCCCTATCGGATCGACATTCATCAGCCGATCTATTTTGTGATCGAGGATCTGGATGATCTGTTTGCCGCGGCCGAACGTGATCTGCTGGCCGATGTGCGCCGCGCCCAGAGTATGGGGCTACATGTGCCGACCTATCCAGCCAAACCCAATGCAGCCTGAGGTGACACAATGACAATTTGCACGATTGGTGGGGCCTGTTCGCCCGAAACGCCCCTGTTGGACCGCGACGGCGCACGGGAAAAGATGGCCGGGCTGCATGGGGATTGGACGCTGTCGGGGGATGGCACCACCATCACCCGCAAGATCACGGTCAAGGGTTTCGCCAAGGCGGTCTATTTGGCCAATCTCGCGGCCTGGGTCGCCGACCGGCATGGGCATCACCCGGATGTGGCTTTTGGCTGGGGCTATTGCAGCCTGAGCTATACCACCCACGAGGCCGGCGGGTTGACCGAGGTCGACATCACCTGTGCGCGGGATTTCGATGATCTGATCGCCTGAGGGCTGTCATCCACGCGCATGGGCCTGACCGCGTCACCTCGCGGTCAGCCAATCATCGCGTCGCCGCCCTGGACGTCCTGATAGAAGCGGCGCAGGCGTTGCAGCGCAATGCGCAGCACGATCTTGCCCGACCGCGCGCTCCAGCCCATGCGCTGTTCGGTGGTTTCCAGCCCCTCGAGATAGCAACAGCACCGCAGGGCGACATCCCCCAGTCCGGGGCCAAGTTCGCCCAGGGCCTCGGCCACGCGGCGGCGCGCTTCGGTTGTGGCCAATGGGCCATCGCCCGAGGCCAGGCCGCTGTCGGTGCCGCCGGTCAGGAAACTGTCCCAGTTCTGGGTGGTTCGCGGCGCCATCTGCGCAATTTCGAAATCTTCGCGCAGCCGCTCGCCCGCCGAAACCAGATCATCGCTGAGAAACGGGGTGCCGTCCTTGGTACGGCGCCGCGCCAGAGAGGTCAGCGGCGTTTCATTGGCGCTGTAGCGTACGCGTGGCCTACGCGGGCGCACCTTTTCCGCTGTCGCCATATCCGGCGCGGCGGAAAAGGCGGCCTGGGCCTCGGCCATGCCGGTCGCGCGGCTGCCCTCGCCCGATCTGCCGGGCTGTCTGCCGGGGGTTTCGCGGCCGGTTGTGGCCTGCACCTGACATTCGTCCTGCGCCAGAAGATGGCTGAGCGCAGCCCGCCCGGCAGCGGTGATATGATACCGCGTTATCCGTCCGGGGGTCTTGCAGGTGATCCATTCCTTAAGCGCCATGGCCTGGGCGATTTCGGTATCCACAACTGCGGTGCGCTGGGTTGATCCGCTGGCGGTTTCGCGCACCACAACGGCCTTTTCCATGTCCGGCACCACAGCAAGCACCGCGCCGCTCTCGCTCATCCGGCGCAGCACGCGGCGCGCCTCGCGGTTCAGGGTTTCGTCATCGGTCGGGTGGTTATCAAGCTTGGGTTGTGCTGCCATGCTCTTGCCTTTCCTGGTCACCGTCGCCTTTTGAGCAATGGAAATTCCCAGAAGCCGCAGAGCGGAATCCACCAGCGGATCGTCACGGCGGCTTTCCAGCCGCGCACTTGCCGCAAAACGGTGGAGGGGTGGCAGCCGGATTGCTGCGCCAATTGGCGCAACGATTGGCCTTGCTCGACATGACGGATGTAATGCGCTGCGGCCTTTGGCACCCAGCCCGGCCAATCGAGAGTCGACTGGCCTGGCCAGTTGATCACCGAAGAAGGTCCATTTTCCATCTTTTGCAAGGTTCAGATCCCGCGTTCTGTAAAATTATCCACAACCTAAAGGCGATTTGGTTACTCATTCGTTAATAGTTTCCGCCTTAGGACATCATTGTTTCTAAAGGATAAACAATACTGAGGCCGCCGAACGCTATTTCGCAGGACCGCGCAACACCCGCTAAAGCTGTGCCATGGTTTTGACACAAACCCACGATTGCGAGACCAAAACCATGCAAGATGCTTTGTCACTTCTCAGCCAACTTCGCCGCCCCCGTCTGTTGATTCGCGCCGCTCGTGCCGGGTTGATCGACTATCGTCGCGACCTGCATTTGCAGCGCGCCATGGGCGGATCCACCCCACGCAGGTCCGGGCCCGCGTTGATCAAACTTTTGGAAATGGAACATGAACTGAACGACGCGCGCGTCGAACGCAGCGCCAGCTATGATGTGGCGCGCCATGTGGAAATCATGATCGCCATGATGGGCGAAGCCGCGTTGATCCGTGCCGCGCGATGAGGCGCGTCAGGCACATTTCCCCTGCGCACGGTCAGGGCAGGCGCGGCGCAGACCATGATGTGCCGACGCCGCCCCTTGCGCCAATATCAGGTAAACGAATCGCGCATCGAGGCTTTCTTGTTCGCGACATAGGCGGTCAAAGCCTCGTTCACGCCGGGGTCCATCGCGGCTGCTGGTAATCCGCCAGCATCTTTGACACCCGTTCGGCGGCCAGCACCATCGTGTCCTTGGCCCCCTCTTCATCCCAGGTTTCAAACGGCTTGTAATCCAGCACGTCGGTTTTCCAGAACGCGTCCTGGAAATTGGCCTGGGTATGGGCGCAGCCCAGATAATGGCCGCCGGGGCCCACTTCGCGGATGGCATCCATCGCCTGGGCGTTTTCATCGGCGCGAACGCCTGCTGCCATTTTGTGCAATACGCCCAATTGGTCGGCGTCCATGACGAACTTCTCAAAGCTCGACACCAACCCACCTTCAAGCCAGCCACAGGCATGCAGCATGAAATTCACGCCGCCAAGCAGAGCGGCGTTATGGGTGTGCGCGGTTTCAAAGGCTGCCTGGGCATCCGGCAGTTTCGACCCGCACAACCCGCCACCGGACCGAAAGGGCAATCCCATGCGACGCGCCAATTGCCCGGCCCCGTACAGGATCTGACTGGCCTCTGGTGTGCCAAATGTCGGCGCGCCGGACCCCATGTCGATCGACGTGACAAATGCGCCGAAAATCACCGGCGCGCCGGGGCGCACCAATTGCGCATAGGCGATGCCGGCCAGTACCTCGGCCAGGACCTGGGTCAGGGTGCCCACCACCGACACCGGGGCCATCGCGCCGCCCACGATAAAGGGCGAAATGATACAGGCCTGATTGTTGCGCGCATAAACCTCCAGCGCGCCCATCATCACGTCATCAAAGGTCAGCGGCGAATTGACGTTGATGAGCGAGGTCATCACCGTGTTTTGCTGGACGAAATCCGCCCCAAACAGAATTTCGCACATGTCGACCGAATCCTGCGCGCGGCTGGGTTCGGTGACAGAGCCCATGAACGGTTTGTCCGACAACGTCATATGCGCCAGCAACATGTCCAGATGACGCTTGTTCACCGGCACATCGGTCGGCTCGCACACTGTGCCGCCGGAATGGTGCAACCATTTCGACATATAGCCGAGCTTCACGAACTTGCGAAAATCCTCCATCGTCGCATAGCGCCGCCCACCGGCCATGTCGCGCACAAAAGGCGGGCCATAGACCGGGGCACAGACCAATGTCTTGCCGCCAATGTCGACATTGCGGGCGGGATTGCGGGCATGTTGGGTGAATGTGGCGGGCGCGGTGGCACAAAGCTTGCGCGCCAACCCACGGGGAATATGCACCCGCTCGCCACGGACATCGGCACCGGCCTCGCGCCAGAGGGCATGGGCGGCGGGATTGTTGACGAAGTTCACCCCGATCTCTTCGAGAACGGTTTCGGCGTTGGCCTCGATGATCGACAGCACCTCATCCGACAGGAGGTCGTACAATGGGATGTTGCGTTCGATGTATTTCGCCGTGTCAAAGCTCACGGCCGAACGTGCCGCGCGCCGGGCGGCGCCGCCGCCCCCTCTTGCCCGTCTGCGGGTCCCTGCCTCTGACATGTTGTCACCCTTTCGATCCGATCCGGGCATGCGCCGGCGTTTCTTCTGGATTTACAGCAGGGGCCCGATGCGCCATGGCGAAAATCCGTCCTTTGAGACCGGAAAACGACATGTTGGCGATCCTAGGGGGCCGTTTTGCGCAGCCTCCATTCGGTTTGCGGCGGCAAAAACACCTCAATCGCGGCGCTGGCAACCACCTGAATGTCATCGCTGTCGGGGAAACAGACATCCATACCGCCCAGCACCGGGGTAATTGTCACCCGGCCAAACGGAAATTTGCCAAGCAACGCGTCGATTTGCACCTTATCCGGTGCCTGCACGCCAATCGTGACCTGAATTCGCGCGTCATCCTGTGACAATTTCAGTGTCTTGACGATGTGCAAACTTGAATGGCGCAGAGCGTCGTCAATCGCGCGGCCCGCAGCCTTGGTATAATCCCCGCCATGCAGGTCAACACCTTGTCCCATCTCGATAATCAAGCGGCGATCCGTCATGCGACACGCTCCATATCGAAACGAACCGTGATGGCGGCATGGGCGATCAGGGTTGGATTTCCGCTGCCCTCGGGACGGGAAATCGCCAATCCGCCGCGCACAACCGTGATCTCGGGCACACCGTAGGGAAACACCGCCGCCACCGCAGTGCGATCCACGGCATCGGGATCCTGCACCGCAATCTGCACCGCGATTCGCATGTCCTGTTTGTCAAAGCCGAACAGCTCGGCGGCATTGATTGAATTGTGCCACAGCGCGTTTTCAATCGCCCGTTTGGCCGCTTGGGTGTAATCGCCCCGTCGCAGGGATGTCCCCATCCCGAATTCGGTCAGAATGCGTTCCATTCCATGCCCCCCGTATTTGCCCCGATGTTTGACCTGAAGTCTGTGCGTGATGTCCGCCAAGACACCTGATCGCCCGATCAACTGCAAGGGCCAAGGCCGTTGTGTCGACCATCACCGCCTTCGCGTTCCTTTACCTTCCCTAGCGGAAGGTGCATACCCATCCTCGGAGAGCGGGCAAAACACGGCGAGCACATGACGATCAAGACCGAAGCCCTAAACACGAAACAAACACCGAAATCCGAGCGTAAAGAGCTGACTTCGCCCGAAATTACGGCAGTTGCGCATCTTTATCGCGGCGAAGTGTATCGCAGCACGATCTGGCGAACGCGGTTGGACACCACCACGAATTGGGCGGTTGTGACCCTTGGGGTGGCGTTGTCGATTTCGTTTTCCACCCCGAATTCTTCGCCTTTGCCCCTGGTTTTGGTGGGGGTTCTGATTCTGTTGTTCCTGATGCTTGAGGCGCGGCGCTATCGCTATTTCAACGTGTGGCGCGCCCGCGCGCGCTGGCTTGAGACGCATTTTTACGCGCCCATGCTGCATGATGGCGATCTGCATCTTGAGGAGCAATGGCAACAAACACTGGCCGAAGATTACCTTCATCCCAAATACCATGTCGGGTTCCTGACATCCGTCGGGCGGCGTATCCGCAGCAATTATTTGTGGATCCTGCTGATTCAGACATTGGCCTTTGGCGGCAAGATAGCGGTGCATCCCACCCCGGTGGAAAGCTGGGCCCAGGCGGTGGATCGCGCCAATGTCGGGCCTATTCCGGGGGAATTCCTGTTTGTGGGTGGATTTCTCTATGTGTCTGTCTGGGCCGGTATCGCCATGTGGTCCTATCGTCAGGACATCCTGAAAAGCCGCAAACAGGGCCGTCCAAAGTCCGATAGCATGGGTTAGCTCTTGCCCTTGAACGCGGCCCCGCCTAAAGCCGTTTCATGACACAGGACATCCATGACCGCCTTCTTATCATCGACTTTGGCAGCCAGGTAACGCAGCTTATTGCCCGTCGCCTGCGCGAGCTGAATGTCTATTGCGAAATCCACCCCTATCAGAACGTGACTGACGCCTTTTTGGCGGATTTCGCGCCAAAGGCGGTCATCTTTTCCGGCGGACCGGATTCGGTGATGCGCGAGGGGTCGCCGAGACCGCCGAAATCGGTCTATGACCTTGGCGTGCCGATCCTTGGCATCTGTTACGGACAACAGGTGATGATGCTGGATCTTGGCGGCAAGGTTGAGGCCGGCGATCACGCCACCGCCGAGTTTGGCCGCGCCTATGTAGAGCCCACCGAAACACGGCCCGATTTCCTGGCCGGTTGGTTCCTTGAAGGCCGCGAACAGGTCTGGATGAGCCACGGCGACCATGTATCTGAAATCGCACCCGGTTTTGCGGTTTACGGCACATCGCCCGGCGCGCCATTCGCCATCACCGCAGATCTGGAGCGCCAGTTCTTTGCGGTGCAATTCCACCCCGAGGTCCACCATACCCCGAACGGCAAAACCGTTTATGAAAACTTTGTTCGTGCCGCCGGGTTTGCCGGTGACTGGACCATGGGCGCCTACCGCGAAGAAGCAATTGCCAAGATCCGCAATCAGGTGGGCGACGCCAAGGTGATCTGTGCCCTGTCCGGCGGTGTCGACAGTTCGGTTGCCGCCGCCCTGCTGCACGAGGCGATCGGCGATCAGCTGACCTGTGTGTTTGTCGACCACGGGTTGCTGCGGATGAACGAGGCCGAAGAAGTTGTCGGCATGTTCCGCGATCACATGAACCTGTCGGTGATTCACGCCGAGGAACAGGAATTGTTCCTGGGCGAGCTGGACGGCGTGTCCGATCCCGAAACCAAACGCAAAATCATTGGCAAGCTGTTCATCGACGTGTTCCAGAAATACGCCGATCAGATCGAGGGCGCGCAGTTCCTGGCCCAGGGAACGCTTTACCCCGATGTGATTAAATCGGTATCCTTTTCCGGTGGCCCGTCGGTGACGATCAAATCGCACCACAATGTTGGTGGCCTGCCCGAGAAGATGGGCCTGAAGCTGGTCGAACCGCTGCGCGAATTGTTCAAGGACGAGGTGCGCGCACTGGGCCACGAATTGGGCCTGCCCGCGTCTTTCATCGGGCGTCACCCCTTCCCCGGTCCCGGTCTGGCGATCCGCTGCCCCGGCGAAATCACCCGCGAAAAGCTGGAGATTCTGCGCAAGGCCGATGCGGTTTATATCGACCAGATCCGCAAGCACGGGCTGTATGACGATATCTGGCAGGCCTTTGTTGCCATCCTTCCGGTGCGCACCGTTGGCGTAATGGGTGATGGGCGGACCTATGATTATGCCTGCGCGCTGCGGGCGGTGAATTCGGTCGACGGCATGACAGCGGATTATTATCCGTTCAGCCATGAATTCCTTGGGGAAACCGCGACCCGGATCATCAATGAGGTCAAGGGCATCAACCGCGTGACCTATGATGTGACGTCGAAACCTCCGGGCACAATTGAATGGGAATAAGGCGCGCTTGGTAAACTTCGCGTTGTCCTGGGCATAAGCGGGCCAAGCCATCTTGGCCCCCGCCCGCCCCTGCCCTATATCTGCAACATGTTTGCTGATTTCCTCTCCCGGCTGATTCAGCCAGAGCCCGCCCCGCTTGCCGATGACGACGCCCGTCTGGCAATGACTGCGCTTTTGGTGCGGGTGGCCCGGTCTGATGGCCAGTTCGATGCTGACGAAAGCGCGCTGATCGACAGGATTGTCGCCGCGCGTTTCGCCCTTTCCCCGTTCGAGGCCACCGCCCTGCGCAAAAATGCCGAGGTTCTGGAATCCGAGGCACCGGATACCGTGCGCTTTACCCGCGCCATCAAGGACGCGGTGCCCTATGAGGCGCGGATCGAAGTGATCGAGTTGCTTTGGCAGGTGGTGCTGGCCGATGGTAGCCGCGATGAGGCCGAAAATGCGCTGATGCGCATGGTGGCGCCGCTTCTGGGGGTCAGCGACGTCGAATCCGCGCTCGCCCGCCAGCGTGTCAGCGGTAAATAGGCCATTCAAATCCCCCCGGATTTGCGCCGAGCGCCCGGAATTTTACCGCCCGCACCGAAATTAGGCATTCCCTTACGGCAAATCGGGCGCGAATGGACCGGTTTTGTCGTGTTTCTCGTTGCACTGGCGCGTTTTTTCGGCCCTTCTGGCAGGCAAATTCCCTGACAGATGGTTTCCCGTGCCAGACCCGACACCCGTCATAGAAATCCGCGACCTACACAAATGTTATGGTCAACTCGAAGTCCTGAAGGGCGTGTCGATCACCGCGCAGCGCGGTCAGGTGATATCGCTCATCGGCTCTTCCGGGTCGGGCAAATCGACGCTTTTGCGCTGTGCCAACCTGTTGGAAGACAGCCAGCAAGGTGACATCCTGTTCAAAGGCGAACCGGTGCAGTGGAAAGGCTCTGGTCTTTCCCGCCGTCCCGGTGACGCCAAACAGGTGCTGCGCATCCGCACCAATCTTTCCATGGTGTTCCAGCAGTTCAATCTCTGGGCGCATATGACGATCCTGCAAAACGTGATGGAGGCGCCGGTCACGGTGCTGGGGCGCGATCCCAAAGAGGTCGAGGAACGCGCGCGACACTATCTGGACAAAGTCGGGATTGGCGATAAATGTGATGTCTGGCTGGCCCAGTTGTCCGGTGGCCAACAGCAACGCGCCGCGATTGCGCGCGGATTGGCGATGGAGCCCGAGGCGCTGTTGTTCGATGAACCCACCAGCGCGCTCGACCCGGAGCTGGAACAGGAAGTTGTCAAGGTGATCAAAGACTTGGCCAGCGAAGGCCGCACAATGTTGATTGTGACCCATGACATGAAAATGGCCCATGATGTGAGCGACCATGTCGTCTTTCTCCATCAGGGGTTGGTGGAAGAAGAAGGTGCGCCCGACGCGGTGTTTGGCGCGCCGAAATCGGAACGGTTGCGGGGGTTCCTTTCCTCGACGATGGCCGTCTGAAAAACAAAAACAAGGGAGCATAAAAATGAAAACCATCCTTTTGAGCACCGCCGCGCTGGCGCTGACGGCCAGCTTTGCTTTCGCAGAAAGCCACGCAATGACCGTGCGCCTCGGCACCGAGGGCGCCTATCCTCCGTTCAACTTCCTGAATGACGCAGGCGAGGTTGACGGTTTTGAGCGCGAAGTTGGCGACGAGCTGTGCGCGCGCGCCGAACTGACCTGTGAATGGGTCACAAACGAGTGGATTCGATCATTCCCAACCTCGTCAGCGGCAACTATGACGCCATCATCGCGGGCATGTCGATCACCGACGAACGCGAAGAAGTGATTGATTTCACGCAAAACTATACCCAGCCTGATCCGTCGTCCTTTGTCGGCAAGGCCGGCATGATGGTTGATCCTGCGGGCGCGGTGATCGCGGCACAGACCGGCACGATCCAGGCCAGCCATGTGGCGGAAATCGGCGCGACGCTGCTGGAATTCTCCAACCCGGAAGAAACCCTCGGCGCGGTGCGTGACGGCGAAGCGGATGCGGTTCTGGCCGATAAATCCTTCCTCGCGCCTTATGTCGAAGAAGATGCAGAGCTGGATTTTGTGGCCGAAGACATCCTTCTGGGTGGCGGCATCGGCATGGGGTTCCGCGAAAGCGATGCAGAGCTGCGCGGCAAGTTTGACGCGGCCATCCAGTCGATGAAAGACGACGGCAGCCTGAACGCCCTGATCGAAAAATGGGAAGTCGGCGCGACATTCTAAGACGATCAATTAAAATGGGTGGCGGGCGGTACGCCCGCCTGCCCGCATGCGGCATTGGGTGGGCAATTCGCCCAGATTGATTTCACGAGGCCCCTCATTTTCAGCTATTGCACAGATCCAGAGACTTTGGCCGGCTTTTCCTGGCTGTCGTGTTACCTGACCACCGGCAAGCATATGGCGTTCTACAGCTCGTTCGGCACTGTGCTGTTGCTTCTGGCGATCACGGCGCCGGTGGCGTTGGGGTTTGGCTTTGCCGGGGCGGCGGCCGCGCGCAGCCATGTGTTCCCGCTGAACTGGATGGGGCGGATCTATATCGCCATTGTCCGTGGCGTGCCCGATATCGCGTTTTTCCTGTTCTTCGTCATCGCGCTTGATCAGGGGTTCGAATGGCTGCGCCATAAGGTGAAATGCCCCGATTGGGACCAGCCAATTCGTCAGGGCAGCGATTTTGTGGTCTGTGACATTGCCAAACTGCCGCTGGGCAATGCGGCACAATGGGTGCATGAAACCTATGGTTTTTTATTGGCGGTGCTGACATTTGCCATCGTTTTCGGGGCCTTTGCCGCCAATGTGATGTATGGCGCGATGCGTGCGGTGCCACATGCGCAATTGGAAACCGCTGCGGCCTATGGCATGAGCCCGCGCCAGACGTTCTGGCGTATTCTGGTGCCGCAGATGTGGGTCTATGCCCTGCCCGGGCTGTCGAACCTTTGGATGGTGCTGATCAAGGCGACGCCGCTTTTGTTCCTGCTGGGGGTTGAAGACATTGTCTATTGGGCGCGGGAATTGGGCGGGACGAAAACCGCCCGTTTCACCGATTATCCCCATGGCGATTGGCGGATGTGGTATTTCCTTGCGCTGCTGGTGTTTTACCTTGGGTTTACCAAATTGTCCGAGGTCGTGTTGGGCCGCCTGATGTCGCGGCTGACACATGGGCAGGCCACCGCAGGCGGCGAAGCACAGCGAAAGGCCGCGGCATGAGGGTCATGATAGGCAAAGTGGGGGCGCTGCCCCCGTCCCTGCAAGCAGGGCCTCCCCCGGGATATTTCCGGTCAGATGAAATGAGGGCGCTGTGATGAGTTGCTGGGACACAATTGCGGATTATGCCCTGCGCTCTGTCGGTGTGGGCGAGCGGTTGCTGCCGCGATCTGATTTCACGATCTGCCAGCAGGTGGTGTTGATCGGCTCTGGCATGATCTGGAATGTCTATTTCGGGGTGCTGGCCCTGGTGTCGGGGTTCTTTTTGGCGACGGCGCTGGCGATGGGCAAATTTTCCGCCAGCCCCTTGCTGCGCAAACCGGCGGAATGGTTCATTTTCCTGTTTCGCGGCTCGCCGCTGTTTATCCAGTTCTTCTTTGCCTATTTCTTGTTCCTGTCGCTGAAACAGGTCGCACCGGTGTTCACGCCGTTCACCTCGGCCTGGTTGGGGGCGTTGGTGGTGTTGTTCCTGAACACCGCCGCCTATTCCGCCGAGATTTTTTATGGGGCGTTGTTGTCGGTGCCCAAAGGCGAAACCGAAGCGGCGGATGCCTATGGGTTGTCGGGGTGGTCGCGATTTCGCCGGGTGATCTGGCCGACCATGCTGCGATTGGCCTGGCCGGCCTATACCAATGAGGCGATTTTCCTGTTTCACGCGACAACGCTGGTGTATTTGTCCGGGTTTCCGGCGTTTCAGCAGCGCGGTGATGCGCTCTATTACGCCAGTTATTTTGCCGACAAGACGTTCAACCCCTTTGTGCCCTATCCGATTTTGGCGGGGTATTTCATCTTGTTGACGCTGGTTTTGATTGCGGTGTTTGGGCTGATCAATCGACGGCTGAACCGGCATTTGCCCGTCGCACGTCGCGCTCGGATGCGCATTCGTCCAAATTTGATCCGTTAGGCGCGAAAACATCTTTCCCGCTTGCCAAGCGGGGGGCTCTGTCGCTATCCATAATTTGATCAAATTATTTTCGGGTGGCTGACATGTCTGTCAATGCGATGAAATCCTGGCTGCGCAAGAACCCGCAGGTGCGCACAATTCGTGTGGCTGCCGCGGATCTGAACGGTCAACCACGCGGCAAACGCGTGCCGACACGTTATGCGGACAAGGTGGTCGAAAATGGCACCCGCTTTCCGGTTTCCGTGCTGAACCTTGATATTTGGGGCGAAGATATCGACGACAGCCCGCTGGTGTTCGAAAGCGGCGATCGCGATGGCGTATTGCTGCCGACCGAACGTGGTTTCCTGCCTATGCCCTGGCTGGAGGCCCCTACCGCCCTGTTGCCGATCTGGATGTTTCGCGAAGATGGCCGGCCCTATGACGGCGATCCCCGCCATGCGCTGCGCGCTGTGCTGGACCGGTTCAAATCCCGTGGGCTGACGCCGGTGGTCGCGGTGGAAATGGAATTCTATCTGATCGACGATTCCGGCCGGTCGTTGCAGGTGCCGGCGGCCGAAAGATCGGGCAAGCGGCGCAAGGCGGCCGAGACCATGTCAATCCGGGCGCTGGACAGTTTTGATCAATTTTTTACCGATCTCTATGACGCCTGTGAAGAGATGGACATTCCCGCCGATACCGCCATTTCCGAGGCTGGTCTGGGGCAGTTCGAAATCAACCTGATGCATTGTGACGACGCGCTGCGCGCCGCCGATGATGCCTGGCTGTTCAAGATGCTGGTCAAAGGATTGGCCCGGCGGCATGGCTTTGCCGCGTCCTTCATGGCCAAGCCCTATGACGATTATGCCGGCTCTGGCATGCATATGCATTTTTCGGTGCTCGATGCCGAGGGCACCAATATTTTCGATGATGGCGGCGACAAAGGCACTGATGTGCTGCGCCATGCGATTGGCGGCTGTCTTGATGCGATGGCGGGGTCGGCGCTGGTGTTTGCGCCACATGCCAATTCCTATGACCGGATGGTGCCCGGGGCGCATGCGCCGACAGGGATTTGCTGGGCCTATGAAAACCGAACGGCGGCGGTACGGGTGCCGTCGGGGGATCACCGCGCGCGGCGGATCGAACATCGGGTTTCGGGTGGCGACGTGAACCCCTATCTGATGCTGGCGGCCGTTCTGGGCGCGGCGATGAACGGCATTGAAGACGGGTTGGAACCGTCAGAGCCGATCACCGGCAACGCCTATGCGATTGATCTGCCCCGGATTCCGATGACATGGACCGGCGCGCTGGATGCATTCGAAGCCAGCGAGCACATCAAACGGATCTTTCCGGCGGAATTGATCCGCAACTTCCTTCTGACCAAACGGCAGGAGGCACATTATATGGAAGAATTGACCGAGGCCGAGCGGGTGGAAATCTATCTCGACACGGTTTGAAATCGAAACACGACGACAAGCAAACAGGTGACTTATGAAAATTGGCATCCTCACCACCGGGCACAAGCCCGAGGCGCTGCCAGAGTTTAAGACGTATTCCGACATGTTCGCCGAGCTTCTGGCGGGGCAGAACTTTGAATTCGTGAATTACGATGTCGTGGATGGGGTGTTTCCCGATCATGTGAATGACGCCGATGGCTGGCTCATCACCGGGTCGAAACATGGTGCATATGAGGATCTGCCGTGGATTGCCCGGCTGGAGGATCTGATCCGCGCGGCCTATGACGCGGCGATCCCGGTGGTTGGCATCTGCTTTGGTCATCAGATCATGGCACAGGCGCTTGGCGGGCGGGTCGAAAAGTTTGACGGCGGCTGGGCGCTGGGGCGTACGGAATATGATTTCCAGGGCGAGACGCTGCGGCTTCATGCCTGGCATCAGGATCAGGTGGTGACGGCGCCCGACACGGCGCGGGTCGTGGGGCGTAATGATTTCTGTGAAAACGCGGCGCTGGTCTATGGCGACCGCATGTTTTCGCTTCAGGCGCACCCGGAATACGGCGCGGATTTCATTGACGGGCTGATGCGGACCCGCGGCAAGGTCGTGGCGCAGGATCGGCTGGAGGCGGCGCGCGAAACCCTTGGCCAGCCGGTGGACAATGCCCGTTTGGCAGAGCAGATCGGGCGGTTCTTCCGCCACAGAGACATTTCGCGGACAGGAGCCTGACATGAGCGATTGGATGGAACAGATCCCCGAAGCGGCCCGCGCCTATCTGGAAGGCCGTCGTCTGGACGAGGTGGAATGCATCATTTCCGACCTGCCCGGCATTGCCCGCGGCAAGGCGGTGCCCGCTTCGAAATTTGCCCGGCAATCGCATTTCTTTTTGCCGGATTCGATCTTTTTCCAAACGATCACCGGCGATTGGGGGGAGGCGGCAGGCGCCGAAGGGTTCATCGAACGTGACATGATCCTGAAACCCGACATGTCGACGGCCAGCGCCGCGCCATGGACCGGGGATTGGACCTTGCAGGTGATCCATGATGCCTTTGACCGCGAGGACCAGCCGGTGCCCTGTGCGCCGCGCAACGTGTTGAAACGCGTGGTCGAGATGTATCACAAGAAGGGCTGGAAACCGGTTGTTGCGCCGGAAATGGAATTTTTCCTCGTCGCCCGCAATATTGATCCCGCCAAGAATATCGAACCGATGATGGGGCGTTCTGGCCGCCCGGCCGCAGCGCGGCAGGCCTATTCGATGACGGCGGTCGATGAATTTGGTCCGGTGATTGACGATATTTATGATTTCGCCGAAGCACAGGGGTTTGAGATCGACGGCATCACCCAGGAAGGCGGTGCCGGCCAGTTGGAGATCAACCTGCGCCATGGCGATCCGGTCAAACTGGCCGACGAGGTGTTTTACTTCAAACGGCTGATCCGCGAAGCGGCGTTGCGCCATGATTGCTTTGCCACGTTCATGGCGAAACCGATCGCCGAGGAACCCGGCAGCGCCATGCATATCCACCATTCCATTCTGGATCTCGAAAGCGGGCAAAATATTTTCGTGGGTCCGCAAGGTGGCGAAACCGAAGCGTTCTATCACTTCATCGGCGGGTTGCAGAAACATATGCCCGCAGCGATTGCGGTGATCGCGCCTTATGTGAATTCCTATCGTCGCTATGTCAAAGATCACGCCGCGCCGATCAATCTGGAATGGGCGCGCGACAACCGCACCACCGGCATTCGCATTCCGATTTCCGAGCCCAAGGCGCGCCGGGTGGAAAACCGCCTGGCTGGTATGGATTGCAATCCCTATCTGGGGATCGCCGCCTCTTTGGCGTGTGGCTATCTTGGGTTGGTCCAGGAAGAACGCCCCGGAAAGCAGTTTCGCGGCGATGCCTATGACGGCGATGGCGATATTCCGCAGGTGCTTGGCAGTGCCCTGGATTTGTTTGAAGAGGCCAGCGAATTGCATGAGGTGCTGGGCCCGGATTTTGCGCGGGTGTATGGCATTGTGAAACGCGCGGAATATGAAGAATTTCTGCAGGTGATTTCGCCCTGGGAACGTGAGCATCTGTTGTTGAACGTGTGATCAGGCGCGATACCGGGGGCGTGATGGGGGCGCTGCCCCCGACCCTGCAAGCAGGGCCTCCCCCGGGATATTTTGACCAAGAAGAAACCGAAAGATGGGCCGATGAACCTGTTGTTTTCCAATGACGCCCAGGGGGAATACCCAAACAGCTGGTATGCGGCGACCACGGAGTTTTTGCCCCGATTTGTGCCCTTGCGCGGCACGGTCGATGCCGATGTTTGTATTGTCGGCGCGGGTTATACCGGCCTGTCGGCGGCGCTGGAACTGGCGCGTGCCGGGCGGCGGGTTGTGGTTCTGGAGGCGCATCGTGTGGGTTTTGGCGCCTCGGGGCGCAATGGCGGGCAATTGGGATCGGGCCAGAGGGTGGACCAGCAGGGTCTGGAAAAGCTGGTGGGTCACGGGCCGGCCGCCGCATATTGGCAATTGGGCGAAGATGCCAAGGCATTGGTCAAACGGCTGGTGTCCGAGCATGGGATTGACTGTTGTATGACGCCGGGGGTGGCCTGGTCCGGGTCAAGTGCGGCAGAGGTGGCGGAGCTGCATTCCTATGTGGATGTCCTGTCGGATCGCTATGGCTATCGTCATGCCGAGGCATTGAATCGCGATGCATTTCGCAGGCTGTGCCCCTCGCCCGATTATCAGGGCGGGATGATTGACCGGGATGCGGCGCATCTGCACCCGTTGCGGTTTGCGGTTGGACTGGCACGGGCGGCGCGGGATGCCGGCGCAGTCATTCATGAGGGCGCGCTGGTGCATCATGTTGCACCGGGATTGGTGCAGACCGGCCAGGGACGGGTCCGTGCGCCACATGTCATTCTGGCTGGCAACGGATACCTTGGGTCACTGGATCGCAAGGTGTCGGCGCGGGTGATGCCGATCAACAATTTCATTGTGGCCACCGAACCCTTGGGCGCGGCGGCTGCGGATGTCCTGAGCGAAGACATCGCCGTGGCCGACAGCCGGTTTGTGGTCAACTACTTTCGTCTGTCCCATGACAAGCGGTTGCTGTTTGGCGGCGGCGAGAGTTATGGCTATCGCTTTCCCAAGGATATCGCCGCCAAGGTGCGCAAGCCGATGACAACGGTCTTTCCACATTTGAAGGACGTCAGGATCGACTATGCCTGGGGTGGGACATTGGCCATCACCATGAAGCGCCTGCCCTTTCTGGCCGAGGTGGCGCCGGGTGTTCTTTCGGCTTCGGGTTATTCCGGCCATGGGGTTGGCACGGCCACCCACGCCGGATGGTTGATGGCCCGCGCGATCATGGGGGAACAGGACGGGTTCGCCACCATGGCCGCCCTGCCCGCCCCGCGGTTTCCCGGTGCGGGGGCGGTGCGCACGCCCTTGCTGGCACTGGCCATGTCGTGGTTTGCGCTGCGCGACCGGCTGGGTATCTGACGCAACATTTCACCGCCGATTTGCCCCCGTCGCAGAAATTTCACTTTTGCGGTCCAGCGGATTGTTTTACTAATTCGAAAACTTGGATTAAGGAAAACGAAAATGACCAGTGTGGTACAGGCGCCCAATGTGCATGACGCAGAGCCGATCCCGGAAGCGGCCCGCGCCGAAATAGATCGTTTGCTGCAATCCGGGGATCTGTTTCGCTACACTGCGCCAGAGAATGCGCCTGTCTCTTTGCTGGAGGCGGAATTCGCCGAGATGATGGGCGTGAAATATGCGCTGGCGGTTTCTTCCTGTTCGGCGGCGCTGTTTTTGTCGCTCAAGGCGCTGGGCCTGCCGCGCGATTCCAAGGTGTTGATCCCGGCGTTTACCTTTGCGGCGGTGCCTTCGGCGGTGGTTCATGCGGAATGCCGCCCGGTTCTTTGCGAAGTTGGTGACAATTACCGGATTGATATGTCCGATTTCGCCGCCAAGCTGGACGATGTGCAGGCGGTGATCATCAGCCACATGCGCGGCCATACATCGGATATGGATGCGATCATGGCGCTGTGTAACGCCCGGTCGATCCCCGTGATCGAAGATGCGGCGCATTCGCTGGGCACCACCTGGAATGGCCAAAAGATCGGGACGCTTGGCAAAATCGGCTGTTTCAGCTTTCAATCCTACAAGATGATCAATGCCGGCGAAGGCGGGATCATGATCACCAATGATGCGGAACTTGTCGCCAGTGCGATCATCATGTCCGGCGCCTATGAGCATAACTGGAACAAACATTCGGTGTTGAAGGATGTGTTCCCGGCCATCCAGAACACGCTGCCGCTTTATAACCTGCGCATGTCGAACCTGTCGGCGGCGGTGATCCGGCCGCAATTGGGCCATTTGGACCGCCGGGTGAATGACGGGCGCGCCAATCACGACCATGTCGCCGCACGGCTGAACACCAGCCCCTGGATGCAGGTGCCGGACTGTCTGAAACCGGAAGACCGCGCACCGGATTCCATTCAATTCAATCTTGATGGCATGGACGAAGACGAACGGCGCGCCTTTGCCGATGCGGCCGCGGCGATGGGGGTCAAGGTTCAGATCTTTGGTCTGTCTGCTGACAATGCCCGCGCCTTCTGGAACTGGAAGTTCATCCCCGACCTGCCCGCCGATCTGCCCAGCACACGGGCGATGTTGATGCGGGCCTGTGATGTGCGCCTGCCTGCCCGATTGACCCGGGCGGAATGCGATTTCGTGGCAGATGCGCTGATCACGGCGGCGGATCAGGTGATGGGGGCGCGGCGCGCCTATGGCACCTGAACCGGGACCACATTGAAACGCAAAAGCCCCGCAAAACTGCGGGGCTTTTGTCATTCTACGGGGCAGATCCGGGAAATTTTCCGGGACCGCGCGTTATCAACCGGTCATTTGTCCAGCTTCGACAGCTTGTCTTGCAACGCTGCCAGTTGTTTCTTGATCGTCTCCAGATCCTCGGCCTCTGCCTTGGGCGCGGCACTTTCGCTGCGCTCGGCTTCGGGCCCGGACCAATTTGTCGATATCCCGCCGGTCATCGCCTTGACGAAAGCCTCTTGCTGGGCCTTCATCGCCTCAAAGCCGGGCATCTTGGCAACCGGGCTCATTTCCAGCATCCGGTTTTGGCCTTCGCGCAACATATCGAAACTGGCGGTCAGGAACTGTGGCACGACGCTTTGGGCCTGGGTGGTATAGCTGCGCACCAGATCGGTCAGGACCCCCAGCGGCAACACGTTTTCACCGCGGCTTTCGTGGTCTGCCACGATCTGAAGCAGATATTGCCGCGTCAGATCATCGCCGGATTTCAAATCAACAATTTGCACATCGCGGCCATCGCGAATGAAACCGGAAATATCCTCCAGCGTGACATAGTCGCTGGTCTCTGTGTTATAGAGCCTGCGGCTAGCGTATCGTTTGATCAACAGAGGCTTGGGTGTGTCCGCCACTTGGGCTTTCCTCTCGAAAGTTTCAGCGCTGCAGAAAAGCCTATGCGAGTGCAGCACAAAAGAAAAGCGCCCTGTCGCCGCAAGTGCGAAAAAGTCGATTTCGGCGAAATCAACGTTCTCTTTGGCGCAATCATCAAACCAAAACCACCAAAAGCGCCCAGTAATTGGCGCATATAAGATGGCAAAAGAAAAAGGCGGGCCCAATGGACCCGCCTTGATCGATGTCTCACACCTCAGGGAGGAGGAGGAGGTGTGATGAACATCACAAAAGCTTACTTAGCAGCTGTTGTCGCTTTTTTGGCAGCGGCTGTCGCGTCGGAAGTCGCTTTTTTGACAGCGGCAGTTGCTTCTTCCGAGAAGTCTTTGCCAGCAGCCATCATCAGCTCAACTGTGTCCATTTGAACCTTTTTCGCGATTTCAGCGAAAGCAGCCAGGTTTTCCGAAGCAACTTCAGCTTGAGCCGAAGCGAAATCGGTCATTGCTTTGGCGTAATCGGCAGGCTCGGATTTGGCGGACGACAGGTCAGCCAATTTCGCCAGGGTGTCTTTGGTCCATTTCGACGAAATTTCGGTCGACTTCGATGCGGCGTCCAGCGCAACACCCGACAGTTTTTCGTTCAAAGTTGCTTGGGTTTTGAACGCATCTTCCAGAGCGGAAGTGTCGACCGGGAACGCGCCCATCATGTCTTTCAGCAGTGCGGTAACGTCTTGTGCTTTTGCAGCGGCCATATTCTCAATCCTTTGTTTCCGCGCAGAGCGGGCCCACCCCGCTTGCTGCGTCTGCAAAACATATAGCCGCTGCGTCGCAGCATTTCAACTGTTTTTTGCTGCACCGCAGCATAACCTCGGATACCGTTAGATATCAGATGGTTGCCTTGACCTTCACATAGTCCCCCGGCGCATCCGCCAGTGCCGGATGGTCAGAATCACCCGGTTCACGTGCAGGCACAAGCTTGCCCGAGCGCGGTTTCAACCAGGCCTCCCACCGCGGCCACCAGGAACCTTCATGAAATTCCGCACCCGCCATCCAGTCATCTGCCGACAGTTTCACGTCGTCATTGGTGTAATGGCCATATTTCTTTTTCGACGGTGGATTGACGATCCCCGCGATATGGCCGGACTGGCCGACGATAAAGGTTTTCGACCGGCTGCTGGTCTTGCCAAATCCCCGGTAACAATCTTTCCAGGGGGCGATGTGATCAGTCTCTGTCGCAATTGAACAGATCGGCACCGACACATCCTTGATCGAAAGGGTTTCGCCCAGAAGCTCGAACGTGCCTTCGATCAATTCGTTGCGCTGACACAGACCGCGCAGATATTGCACGGTCATCCGCCCCGGCAGACCCGACCCATCGCCATTCCAATACAACAGATCAAAGGCCGGTGGGGTTTCACCCATCATGTAATTTCGGATTGCGGGCTGATAGACCAGATCGTTCGACCGCAAGAACGACATCGTCCGCCCCATGATAAAGGAGCGCAGAATGCCATTCTGGTTCACCTCGGCCTCGATCCCGTCGACGAAATCATCCTGTAGAAACGGAGTGAACTCCCCCTGCTCCGAAAAATCAGTCAACGAGGTAAAGAATGTGGCGGATTTGATCGACGTGTCGCCGCGTTTTTTCAGCAAGGCCAGCGTCAGATGCAATGTCGTGCCGGCAATACAATAGCCGATGGCGTTGACCTGTTTGGTGCCACAGATGGATTTGACGGTGTCGATGGCCTGAAGATAACCGTCCTGCACGTAATCTTCCATCCCGACATCGGCATAGGACCGGTCCGGGTTCACCCAGCTGACCACAAACAAGGTATAACCCTGATCCACGACCCATTTGATCAGACTGTTTTTCTCTTTCAGATCGAGAATATAGAATTTGTTGATCCAGGGCGGGAACAGCACCACGGGGATGTCATGCACCTTTTCCGTGCTGGGCGAATATTGGATCAGCTCCATCATGCGATTGCGGAAAACCACCTTGCCGGGCGAGGTTGCGATATTGCCGCCGACCTGAAACGCGGTGTCATCGGCCAGACGCACGACCAATTCGCCGTCATTTGCCTCCAGATCGGCCACCAGGTTTTCCAACCCTTTCACCACCGATTCCCCTTCGGTTTCGATCGCCTTCATCAGCGCATCGGGGTTGGTGGCAAAGAAATTTGTCGGCGCCATCATGTCGACGATCTGTTGCGAGAAATAGCGCAACCGACGTTTTTCGGTTTCGTCGATATCCTCGATGTCCTCGATCGCCTGTTTCAACGCCTCGGAGTTGATCTGATATTGTTGTTTGATGAAGTTGAAATAGGGGTTGGTCTTCCAGACCGGATTGCTGAACCGGCGATCTTCTGGCGTCGGATCTTCTGGCGCGGCCAGCTTGCCCTGCGCCAGCACATGCTGCGCATCGACAATATGCTTCAGCGATTTGCCCCAATAGGCCACCTGATGCTCCAGAATCTTGGCGGGATTTTGCATCCACTCCTGCCAATAGGCCGATGCTGCACGCGCGAATAATTCCTTGTCCGGGCTGGCAATGCCGGGATTTGTCGGCTGACGCTTGGTCAGCGCACGCGCCAGACGTTCGGTTAACCCCTCAATTTTGGCTATATTTTCGTCGAGATGCGCAATATTATTACTCTGCTCGGTCTCTTTGATTGTCATCTTAACGAATCCTCATTATCGTGCATGTGCAGAATTAGTCGTTTTGGAGGAGGGGCCAAAGCGGCGAACAACAGGGCACGACAGTGCCCCCTCAGCTCCGGAGCCACGCACATGCGCTATATGCTCACTTACGACTGGATGGAAACCGTTCGAAACACGAACCAATGGCTTGGTGCGACGGCCGAAGCCATGGCCTCGTACCCGGCGGTCTCCATGTGGCCAAACCCGGCCATGAACTGGCTTGCGGCTTGGGGGTCGGTTACGGAACGCACGTTTGAACGTATGGTCGCCAAGCCCGATTGGGGCATTCATTCGATCACCTGTTCGGACGGCCGCGACCATCTGGTCAACGTCCGCACCGAAGTCAGCCGTGCGTTTGGCGACCTTATTCACTTTGAGATCGCCGGCCGTGCGCCAGCGTCCCGCAAGGTTTTGTTGGTTGCCCCGATGTCTGGACACTATGCCACGCTCCTCCGCTCGACAGTTCTGTCCTTGCTCCCTGATTGCGAAGTCTATGTGACCGACTGGCACAATGCACGCGATATTCCGGTTTCCGAAGGCAAGTTCGATGTCGAGGACTACACCCTCTACCTCGCTGACTTTATGCGACATATGGGCCCAGACACACATGTTATCGCTGTCTGCCAGCCCGCGCCGCTGACTTTGGCGGCCACTGCCTATCTTGCAGGCGAAGACCCAGAGGCCCAGCCGCGGTCGCTGACCCTGATTGGTGGGCCGATTGACCCGGATGCGACGCCAACCGATGTGACCGATTTCGGCCATCGCGTCACCATGGGCCAGCTGGAACAATCCATGATCCAGCGCGTCGGGTTCAAATACCCCGGTGTCGGGCGCAAGGTTTATCCCGGCCTGTTGCAGTTGCAGTCGTTCATGTCGATGAACAGCGAGCGGCACTCCAAGGCATTCAGTGACCAGATTGCCCGCGTCGCGCGCGGCGAAGCATCCGATCATGATGCGCACAACCGATTCTATGATGAATATCTGGCGGTGATGGACATGCCGGCGGAATTCTATCTGTCGACAGTCGAACGCATCTTCAAAAACCGGGATATCGCCAAGAACGTCTTTTCGATCGACGGCAAACATGTCGATATCGGCAAGATCACCACCGTCGCCGTCAAAACCGTCGAAGGTGCAAAAGACGATATTTCGGCCCCCGGCCAATGTATTGCGGCGCTCGACCTGTGCACCGGCCTGCCGGATTCGAAAAAGGCCAGCCACCTGGAACCGGACGCCGGCCACTACGGCATCTTTGCCGGCAAATCCTGGCGCAACAATATCCGGCCACTGGTGTTGGACTTCATTGATGCCAACAGCGGCGATACACCGGCGACAAAAATCCGCGCGGTTTAAACGCCATATGCATCTGAGGTCGCGGGACAGCGACCTCAGACAAGCCCTCAAATTACGATGAAATGCCAAGCCCCCCCGCAAGGGCGGATGCGCCTATGTTGCGGGGCCGGCCTTGGCAAAAACCATGTCAATCATGGCTTGGGTGCCGCGCGAAAATTCCAGCGGACAGGGATAATCCGCCCCATCCAGCACCGATGCGTTGAAATTTTCGACCTGATGCACATAGTGATTCACGCCGGGCCAACGCCAGGTCACCCGCTCCATTCCGGGGCGGTCCAATGTGACCTCGGCCTGATCAAACACCCCGGCGTTGAACGGCGCTTGCACCGAGATCATCCCCTTGTCGCCCTGAATGGTCACGTTTTGCCGGGGCACCATACGCATGGAATTGACACCGGAAAAATGGAACGACGGGAATTGCGCGGTGATATGTGACCAGACATCAACGCCGTTTTCCCAGGTGATCGCGGTGCTGAGGATCTCTTGCGGTTCTTCGCCGGTGACAAACCGCGCGGTGCCATAGGTATAGACGCCGATATCGGGAATTGCGCCGCCGCCGGTATCCGCCCGGTTGCGGATATTGCCGGTGTCGGCGCGATTGTCATAGGAAAACACCGTATCCCACAGCATGATTTCGCCAATCTCGCCACCCTGCACCAGCTCGCGCACCTTCTGCCAGCGCGGGTGATGCACCACCATATAGGCCTCGGCTGCGACCAGACCGGTCTTATCGCGCAGCGCAATCACACTGTCGAATTCTTCGGCCTTCATCGCCAGCGGTTTTTCCACCAACACATGTTTGCCCGCGCGCAGCGCCTTTTCCGCCCATTCGACATGCAGGTGATTGGGCAGCGGCACATAGACCGCATCAATGGTGTCACTGGCCAAAAGCGCGTCGTAGTCGTCAAACAGGTGAAGGTCGGGGTTCAATCGCTGAAATCCGGCGGCCTTGTCCGCGCTGGAGGTCGCAAGCGCCGCAAGCGTGCCCCGCCCCGCCAGATGAATGGCCGGTGCCATATGCCGGCGGGCAAAATTTGCCGCCCCCAGAACTCCCCAACGCACATGGTCCGCCATCATATTCCTCCCCTAAAATGTTTGGGGTAACATGGCGCGAAGACATCGGGCCGACAACACGAAAAAGGCCGGGATTTTCACCCCGGCCTCTGGTCACGATCTTGTCGCGTTGATTTACGCGGATTCCAACATGCCCTGTTGCTTGGCCAGGTCACGCATCCGTTTTTGCAGCTTCTCGAACGCCCGCACTTCGATCTGGCGAATGCGTTCGCGGCTGACGTCATATTGGCCGGACAAATCTTCGAGTGTCACGGTTTCGTCCGACAGGCGGCGCTGGGTCAGAATGTCCTTTTCCCGGTCATTCAGCACATCCATCGCTTCGGCCAGCATGGCACGGCGGGTTTCAAGCTCGTCGCGGGCCTCGTAATCGCCAGCCTGATCGGCGTCTTCATCTTCCAGCCAATCCTGCCATTGCATCGTCCCCTCACCTTCGGAGCCGACAGTCGCATTCAGCGAGGCATCCCCCCCGACATGCGGCGGTTCATGCTGATCACTTCGTCCTCGGTCACGCCGAGATCGGTGGCAATCCGTTTGACGTTTTCGGGGCGAAGATCGCCTTCTTCCAGCGCGCCAATACGGGCTTTTGCCTTGCGCAGGTTAAAGAACAACTTCTTTTGCGCCGAGGTTGTGCCAAGTTTGACCATCGACCACGACCGCAGGACATATTCCTGGATCGAGGCGCGAATCCACCACATCGCATAAGTTGCGAGGCGGAAACCTTTTTCCGGGTCAAATTTCTTGACCGCCTGCATCAGGCCAACATTGGCTTCGGAAATCACCTCGGCCTGGGGCAGACCATAGCCGCGATAGCCCATCGCGATTTTGGCCGCGAGACGCAGGTGGCTTGTGACCATCTTGTGCGCCGCTTCGGTATCTTGTTTCTCAACCCAGCGTTTCGCCAGCATGTATTCTTCTTCAGGCTCCAGCAGCGGAAATTTACGAATTTCTTGCAGGTAGCGTGACATTCCGCCTTCCGGCGTCGGGGCCGGGAGATTTGCGTAATTAGCCATGGTCGTCCCTCCGATGTTTAGACCGTTAACATTCAATATGGTGTGGGAAATCTGTGCTTCAAGGGCACATAAACCCGATTGCGTTAATTATTGTACTGATCTGTTCAGTTTTCCAGCGCCATGTCGCTGCCTCACGCCCATGTGCGAGATGCGACAAACCCTGTTACTTTTGCTACAGATATCGTCTGAAAATAGCATAGACGCACATCAGACCCGGCGCCACACCGGAATACTACGCAAAAACGCACATTAAATGTTTCAAATCGCCCGAAGCGTCGAAAGAAGGTCAGCCATGTCATCGGGCAGCGGCGCTTCAAATGCGTGCCACGCGCCGCTGACCGGATGCGCGAACCCCAGTTTCTGCGCATGCAGCGCCTGACGTGGAAATGCCGCCAGCGCGGCCTGTGCCACGTCGCTCAGCGCGGTTTTCGGCAATTTGCGTTTTCCGCCATAGGTTGCATCGCCGATCAAACCATGGCCGGCATGGGCCATATGCACCCGGATTTGGTGGGTGCGGCCGGTTTCCAGACGACATTCCATCAACGTCACCACCGGCGGCGTGCCAAAAGTGTCGACCACCCGCGCGCGGGTCACCGCATGGCGACCGCCCTCAAAAAACACCGCCTGTTTCTGACGGTCCGTGCGATGGCGGGCAAGCTGCGTTGTGATCTTCATCACATTTCCCGGCTCAAAGCTGATGCCGCGCAGGCCACGCAAGCGCGGATCCGCCGCATCCGGATGACCATAGACAATCGCCTGATAGGCGCGTTCGGCGGTGTGTTTTTCAAATTGCGCGGCAAGCCCATGGTGCGCGGCGTCGGATTTCGCCACCACCAGCACGCCGGATGTGTCCTTATCAATCCGGTGCACGATGCCGGGGCGTTTCATCCCCCCCACCCCAGACAGCGTATCGCCGCAATGATGCAGCAACGCATTGACCAATGTGCCCGACGGCGTGCCGGGCGCGGGATGCACCACCATGCCGACGGGTTTGTTGACCACAATCAAATGCTCGTCTTCGAACAACACGTCGAGCGGGATATCTTCCGGCAGGATGTGGCTTTCTTCGGCCGCCTCCACGGTGATGACCACCTCGGCGCCCTCGCCCACTTTGGCCTTTGGATTGACCTCGACCGCGCCAGAAACCATCACCGCGCCGCTTTCCAACAGACGCCCCAGACGGGTGCGCGACAATGCGGCCTCCTCTGGCACATCACGCGCCAAAGCTTTATCAAGACGGGCGGGCGGATTGGCGCCAATGGTGAAACGGAGTTCCGGCATGGATGACCCTTCTGATACGCAGGCGGATATGCCCGAACCGCCCTCGCTGCGCTTCTTGCGCGTGTTGGTGACGGTGTTGACGGGCGTGATGATCGCTGGGGTCATACTGATCATCACACTGCTTGTCATCCGCTTCCGCGACACCGGCCCGCAACTGCCCGAAGATTTGACCCTGCCCGCCGGTGTCACGGCCCAGGCCGTCACCTTTGGCACCGGTTGGGTCGCGGTGGTCACACAGGACAACCGCATCCTGATTTTCGATCGGATCACCGGGCGCATGACCCAGGACGTCGCGATCACCGCGCCCAGCGATCACTGATACGTAAGCGCAATCCAGATGTGCAAGGCAGTCAGCGGGATCAATGCCGAAGACAGCGCGATATGCAGCCACAGCCAGACATTATACAGCAGCTTGCTGCGATAGGGGATCACTTCGCGGTTCAACAGGCCGGTGGCCGCGACCGCAATGAAACACATTGCTAGAACCGAGGTCCAGGCATGGCCAAACCGCACCGCATGGACCGCAAACAGCAAGGTCATGCCAACCCCAACCCAGCGATGGGCCGCATAATGTCGCCGCACCTCTGCCGCCTTGCCGGTCTGGCGCGCCACCAACAGCATCCATTGATAGGCCATGCCGGTGACCAAAAGCGCCCCGGTCACGATCTGCCAGGACAGGGTCAGATCAAACGCCGGGCGCAGCGCCACCCCGGCGGTGAAAACCGTGGTGATCAGCGCCAATCCGAACAGCCCCAACATGGCATAGGGGCGCTGACGCAGCCGGGTCAAAACGACAATCATTGTCCCACCTCCGCATCCGTCACGATCAGCGCGCGCAGCACCGTGCCGCCGGCCTTGGCCCGCACTTCGGCCATGAAGGTCGCCAAATCCGGAAGAACCCGCGCGCCTTCATCCGGCCATTCCGCCCCGATCGGAACCGGAACAGAAAACCCCGCCGCCTTGTCGAGATAGCCCTGATAAGCCTCTGCAACCGAGAAATAAAATGCCTCTGTCGCATCCAGATATTCATCAGCGGCCAGGGTGTCGCGCGGATAGGTCCAGGTGGTGGCCCCCATGATTTCATTCAAAACCCAATCATGGCGCGGGCTATCGGGGTGATCATTGTGACAGGTCACACAGGGTTCAGCCGAGGCAAAATCGGGATACATGCCAACCAGATCGCCACGTTCGGTGCTGGAAAACACCGGACCCTTGGTGGCGCGCACCTGTTGAAAGGCCTCGGCCTGGGAACCATTGAACAGGTTTGACGCATTGATCGGCGCATCAGACCCCAGATAGAGCCCCAACTGCGGTGGCTTGGCCTCCATCCGGGCGGCGGCAAGCCGCAGGAACAAGGCCTGCAATGGCCCCTTTTCCACCCCCGGCTCGGCCCAGTCTTCGCCGAACTTCAACCCGGCCTTCACCCCGCCGCCCACAACGCGCGCGGTATAGATCGACCGCGCCGCATCATTGATTGCATTGGCCGCGTCAAACAAATGCCGCGCCGGCAGAGGCCGCGAATCGAGCCCCTGCGCCGCTTGGCTTGGCAAAGGCGGCGGCGCGGTGACAAACAAATAGATCGCCAAACAGCCAAACAGGCCCACGGCAATAATGGATTTCAGGCTCATTGGGTTTTCCCCTCGAACATCTTGAACGGGCCATAAGGGCTGGGGCCCTGGCCAAAAAACGCCCGGATTTCAGGCTCCGGGATCAAATCGCGGACATGGGTCGGCGGATCATAGGAATGGTTGCCATGAAAATCATGACACCCCAGGCAAGTGCCCCATTTTTCATTTTTTATCAGGGTGATGTGCGGGACGTTCACCGGATCGTTCGCCAATTTCAAATCGCTGTGACAGGCGCTGCAAATTCTGGTGTCACTCGACACGCGCGCAGCCGCATGTTCGGTGTGGCACCCAAGGCAGCTGTCGGCCTCGACTTGCTGTAGCGCCTCGATGAATCGCGGTTCGCGAAAACGGTAAATCGGGTGACGTTCATTCGGGCGCTGGTGGCAGTCCAGGCATTGATCGCTTGTCACCTCGGATCTGCCGAAATCGGCGGGTTCCTCACGACGCCCCATCACATAGGCCAGTTTGGCCTGAATTTGCTGGCGTGTGGTGCCGGGGCTTTCCACATGACATCCGCGGCAGGACACCTCTGCATGGCCAGATTGAATCGGCCCATGCGCCATCCAGTGGTTGGCCGGTTCCGACCAAATACCGACCGCCCCCAGCAAAGCCACAGGCACAGCGACAATGAACGCCGAAAGGCGCAAATTCATGAAATATCCCCCGGTTGCAATGCAGAAAATGTATCGCGCTCAGGTTGTTAACTATTAGTTAACAAATGGTTAACCGGGGACAATAAGACAAATTATCCAAAATTGTGTCCAAATAGGCAACACTCGACGAACAAAAACACACCGGCCGCGACACGCGTACCGGCGATACATCATCATTTACACTAAAGGGAAATGGTACCACCTCCTGGTCTCGAACCAGGGACCTCTTGATCCACAATCAAGCGCTCTAACCAACTGAGCTAAGGCGGCACTGACGGGCGGAATACCCCCGGTGCGCGCCGATTGCAAGACGTTTGCCACGGAAAAATTACCCAAAAAGGCTACAAATTCACAACCCAGCGCATCTCTTCCAATGCCACCCCGAAATTGACCACTGGTCGGCGCTCCATCAGGGTCCATCCGGTCGCAGCATAAAGCGCACAGGCCGCCCGGTGGCTCTTGTGTGTCCACAGCTCCATCCGGCGATATCCGCAGCTGCGGGCATAGGCCAAACATTCCGCCAACATCCTTTTGCCAACCCCCTGCCCCCGCACCTCTGGCAGCAAAAGAAACATCCGCAGTTTGGCGGTGTCGTCATCCTGACGCACACAGAAAATACTGCCCAGCCGCTCTGCCCCCCGATGGGCAATAAAGGCCCGTTCACAGCTGGGGTCATGGTGGCGGATAAAATCAGCGAGGATTTCAGCGACCAAAGCCTCAAACGTCGAATCAAATCCTTCGTCGCGGGCGTATAACAGCCCATGTTGCATCACCAGCCATCCGGCGTCGCCCACCTCCAGCCCGCGGAACCCAATGTCTGTCATCACTTGCCTTTCCATGCGCGCTGCTGTAGCCCATTGCGGCCCCAGGGGCCTGATACGAGGGTGCCCGATACGGGCCCGGCCAGAGGAAAAAAACCATGAGCATCAATACCGAACGCGACATCGAGGCCAATCTTCAGATCGGTCCCACCGATAGCGGCATGGTGCGTCTGTTTATCAGCGCAGGCAATACCGAGGTTCCGATGGATTTCGATCCCGACGAAGCGCGTGAAATCGCCGAAGAAATGCTCGCCGCCGCAATGGCCGCAGAGCAGATGGGCAAATAAGCCGGGCACAAGCTTCGGTGTGCCCCCAAAACCGCGCCGTCAGATGCGCGGATCGCGCAGCGCCTGAAGCCGCCGCGCGGCCTGTGTTGCAAACATATGCACCATTTTCTTGCGCCGCGCCGGGGCCAGCCGGGTTTCTTCGCCCATGCGCAGCACCTCGGCGTCATAGGCATCGGCAATGATCAATCCCGTGCCTTCAGGCAAAAGATCGGTTGGAAACGCCTCATCCACCGCCCAAAAATACCGGTCGCCCCATTCCAGATAGCCCTGCCATTTCTGATCCGACGTAAAATCGTTGCGTGACGATTTACATTCCACCACCCAGATTTCGCCTTTGGGCCCAAGCGCAAGCACATCCACCCGCAGCCCGCGCGTGACGGTAAATTCCTCAATCGTGACAAAGCCCAGCGCCGCCATATGGCGACAGACCCCGCGCGCCAGCAACTGGCCGGGTTGCATCGCATCAATCGCAGATATGTTGGTCAGGTCGGACATGGGGCAAACATGGAACATATCGCGAACACATGCAATCCCCCGCCCAGCCCCCGATCAGACATTGCCAATCGCCGCTTTGGCCATATCTTGAACCCATGAACCGTTGAGGGCCCGATGGACACAGATACCAGAATGTCAGACGCGCAGGCGCGCGGCGTGCGCTATGCGCGTGAATTGCAGGGCCATATTACCTGGCTAGACACATTTTCCGGCACCGCGCTTGGCGTGTTGGCGGTGGCATCGGGGATCTACACCTATCTAGGGGTGTCCTCGCTGTTGGATGAAAACGGCGCCATGTCGGTCTTTGCCGCCATCGCCTATTCGGTGGCGGTGTCGGTCGGGATTTTCGTGTTCTGGTCCTATATGATGCGGCTGTTTCCGGCGGTGCGCACGGCACAGGCACGCATCGGCCTGTTGGCGGCGATGGGGCTTGGGTCGCTGGCGATCGTGGCCATGTCCAGCTGGCTGAACGCGGCGGCCCTGGCCGGGTCGGCGGCGGTGGAACAACATCTGGCCGAAACTGTGCAACGCTATCAAACCTCGCTCGAACGGGCGCATGAAGTGGCGCTCAGCGGTCAGGCCCTGGAACGCGATGTCGCCCGCACCAGACAGGGATTCGAGGATCTGTCAGAGCAAGAGGCCACCGGCAATCTGTCCGGCTTGGCCGGGCGCGGCGCGGTGTTCCGGGTCCTGCGACAGAAATCATCGGAACTGGTCGCACTGGAAACCCAGATCGCCGCCCAAACCCCCAGGGTCGATGCCGCCTTCACCCAAGGCAACGCCCTTCTCAGCCGCATGCGCGCGCTCACGGTCGAATCCGGCGCGGTAGAGCCCCGCTCGGTCGAGTTTTCAGAACTGGCCGTGCAATTGCAGGGACTTATCACGCAACTCCGCCAGCTGTCCGTCGCCTCGCTGGTGGAACGCGCTGCGCAGGATCTGGCGGCCTCGGTTGTGCTGCCGGAACTCGATGGGGCAACAGCGGAAAACCGCGGCGATCAGGCCGCGACCATCACATCCGTTCTGGATGTCCTGGCCCAACGCGCCGCAACGCTGGAAGGCGCGGCACGTCAGGTGCTGGCCCTCGCCCCGCCGCCTGAGGTCAGCTATGCACCGATTTCCGCCGCTGACGCCGTGATCCTGTATGCCGGGAATTTTGTGCCCTCCTGGGCGGGGGCGATTGCCATCGACCTTCTGCCGGCTGTGCTGGTGTTCATTCTGGCGATCACACATTCCGCCATTCGTTCCGGCCGCGAAGGCGCCGCTGTCGAAGACACCCTGACCCTGGCAGAGCTGCGCGCCGCGCTGGCGGCGGTGCGCGATGTGGAAAACGCAATGCAGACCACGCCGCAACATTCCGGCCCCGCGCCTGACACTTCCGCCCCCCAATCCAACCCACCGGCTGAAACGGACCCATCACCACCACCCACCGACGCCGCCAAGATCCATTCCCTGCCCGGCAAAACCCCATGACCGGCGGCGGCAAAATCCGCCCAATCCTGACCGCTGTGCTGGTCTTTCAGCTCGCCCTGGGCGCGCTGCTGGTGCTTGGCGATGTCCAGCGTGGCGGTCTGCGGCTGCCAAAAATATGGACCAACACGCCGCAACTCAGCGAACCGATCCGCCCCGGCGATCAACGCCGCGTCTTTGATCCGCGCCGCGACCGCCCGGCGGTTTCCCCGATCCGCGATCCCGGCGATCTGCCCAAACGGCTGGTGCTCAGCCCGGTCACCGACACCACCCAGCGGCTGGAAGGCGCCATCGCCGAAGGGGATGCTGACCGCATTATCACCCAGCTCGCCGCAGCGGACCCGCGCCCGGAACGGCTGATCCTGCAATCGCCGGGCGGTGCCGTGCAAGAGGCGCTGGCGCTGGGCCGACATTTGCATGACAGCGGCATCGCCACCGAAATGCTGGCTGGCGAATTCTGTTATTCCGCCTGTCCATACCTTCTGGCCGGCGGCGCAACCCGCGACATCCACCCGGATGCATCCGTCGGCGTCCACCAACATTACTTCGGCGAAAGCAGCCTGCTGCCGGCCTTTGTCGCGGTCGAAGACATCCAACGCGGCCAGGCCGACGTCATGCAATATCTGTCCGACATGGGCATCGACCCGCTGGTCATGCGCCACGCCCTCGCCACCCCGCCTGATGAAATCTACGTGTTGCTGCCGGAAGAGCTGGACACCTATGGGTTCACCACAAACGCCCCGGCAAATTAGACCCAAGACCTTCTTCTGTTCAAAAATATCCCGGGGGTCGGGCAAAGCCCGAGGGGGCTGGCCCCCTTCCCGTCCCGACACCAAGGCCCGCCCGCGGTTAATTTCACGCCGGCCCTTGCCCCCCGCCGGGCAAGTCCCTATTTTCGTTCAAGGCGGGTTCTGCCCTTCCCGTGAATGGTTGCATTCCGGTGGCCTTAAGCAATTCCGAGGGAGCTGGCTCTGTCCTGGTCCTGGCCTGGTTACCTGGCGCCCACCTGTACAAACAGGTCCTCGGGAATGAGATAACCCCACGGTCGCGTTTGCGGGCCCGCCACTTTTACCTATTGAAAACAAACTGCCTGGTTTTCGACACGACGCCGACGGGAATCCCCTTTCGACATAACGCCGAAGTGCCACTTTTGTCAGCCTATTGCCGACGGGCAGGCGATCAAAGGGGGCTGAAAAAAGCGAGTTGGATCAAAGTTTCCGGCGCGGGGGCGCTACGGGAATGCGCACCGGCACATAGTCCGTCTGCGGGGCACGCAGACCGCCACCGGGGGTGGTGTCATCATCATCATCGCCCATCGACATGATAGAAATGCCAAATTGCACCCCGGCAAAGACGATCCCGTTGAAAACCCAAAGCATGAATACCGCCAGCGGCCCGACCTGCGAGGTCGAGACCAAATGCCAGAGATTGGCGATATTGAAGCCAAGCAGCATCACAACAAACACCGCAGAAGCGGCAAAGCCGATCAGCACATGTTTGATGTAGTGACGCACCAGTTTCGGCAGTTCCCGTCTGGTCACGTCCCGCCGCTGCGGCCTCGGTTGTTGCATGCCATCCCCCATATGCCGCCCCAGATTCGGCGCGGTCGGTTGACTCTACAACATTCCTGCGGGCTATGCACGTCATCCGGGTGCGGCGCGGTGCCGCCCTGCGACTTTTTGCTTAACCTGCGACTTTTTGCTTAAAAAGCCTCCGGGCGGGCCTCGCGTGCCATATGATCCAGCACCGCATTGACAAATTGCGGCTCGCGGCCTTCGGGGAAAAACGCCCCAGCCACATCAACAAACTCTTTGATCACCACCCGGGGCGGCGTTTCGCCGGCCCCAATCGGCGCCTGCGGCCCGAAACAACCCGCGCAACACCGGATCAATCCGGGCAATCGGCCATTTCGCCACCAGCGCCCGATCGGTCATCTGGTCGATTTTGGCCTGATTGTTCACCGCATCGCCCACCAAGGCGCGGAACATGTCGACATCGCCCTCGTTCATTTCGTCACCGTCATAGGTGGCGCCAAAACGATGTTCGATGAATTCATGCGTGATGCTGGGCACCGATTGGCCGCTGTGTTCCATCTGGAACAACGCCTGCACGGCATACAGCCGCGCGGCGGATCTCATCTTGCGTTTCTGGTTGCCTGACAGGGGTTTGGCCGGTGGTTCAGCCGGGGTGTCGGGGGCCGTGTCGTCGAAATCTTGGCTCATGCGGTCGGGTTGCCTTTTGTCTCACCAGCGATCTGGTATTCGTCCCGGTCGGGGCGGAAACCCACCCCCTTGCGGGAAGCGCCCCACTTACGGCTGAGCGCGATCAGATGCAAGGCCGCAGCCGCCGCCCCGCCGCCTTTGTTGCCCTGCGCCGTATCTGCGCGCACCTCTGCCTGGGGTTTGTTTTCCACGGTCAGGATGCCATTGCCAATGCAAAGCCCCTGCAACCCCAAAAGGGTGATCCCGCGCGACGAATTCGTTGCAGACGGTGTCGTAATGCGTGGTCTCGCCCCGGATCACACAGCCCAGGGCGACATAGCCGTCAAAATTGCTTATCCGCTCTGCAATGCCAATCGCGGATGGCACTTCCAGCGCGCCGGGCACTTCGATCAAATCCCAAGTCCCACCGCATGCCTCGATCTCGGCCTTGGCGCCGGCCACCAGATTGTCGGCGATGTCCTTGTAATAAGGCGCAACCACGATCAAAAGCTTGACCGGCTTGTCAAACTCGGGACGTGGCAGGATGTAATGCGCTTCGGCTTCGGCCATTCTTAATTACTCCGTGATCGGGCGCGTGCCCACAATTTCAAGCCCATAGGCATCAAGGCCAACATATTTCGTGGCTTCGTTGTCGGACAGAAGGATCAGTTTCGACAGCCCCATCGCGCTGAGGATCTGGCTGCCCAAGCCCACTTCGCGCACGGTGCGCGGCCCGTCTTCTTCTGGTTCGCTCAGGACGCGCGCCTGTGGATTGCGGAACAGACACACAACCCCCCGGCCTTCTGCGGCGATGATCTGCATGGCTTTGTGCAGCTCGTCCGTGCCGCCGACCCCAAGGATGTCTTCCAGCGCCTTGAGCGCATGGGTCCGCACCAGCACCGGGTCCGGCGTGGTGATGTCCCCCTTGGTCAGCACCACATGTTCGACGCCCTTGACCAGATCGGTGAACACCCGCAGCGTCCATTCGCCGCCAAAGGTCGAGGTCACGGTCCGGGTGTCGGTTTCCTTGACCAGATTGTCGTTGCGCCGACGATAGGCGATCAGGTCGGAAATCGTGCCGATTTTCAGCCCGTGTTTCTGGGCAAAAGCCACCAGTTCCGGCAGACGCGCCATGGTGCCGTCTTCGTTCATGATCTCACAGATCACCCCCGACGGGTTCAACCCGGCCAGACGCGAGACATCCACCGAAGCCTCGGTATGACCGGCCCGGATCAACACACCGCCATCGCGGGCGCGCAGGGGAAAGACATGGCCCGGCGTGGCGATATCGGCCTCTGATGTGCGCGGGTCGATGGCCACGGCTACGGTGCGGGCGCGATCGGCGGCGGAAATCCCAGTGCTGACACCTTCGCGGGCTTCGATCGACACGGTGAACGGGGTTTCCGTGCGCGAGGAATTATTGGTTGCCATCGGCGGCAGGCCAAGCGCATCAATCCGATCACCCGGCATGGTCAAACAGATCAGCCCACGTCCATGGGTGGCCATGAAATTGATCGCATCAGGCGTGGCCATCTGCGCCGGGATCACCAGATCGCCTTCGTTTTCGCGGTCCTCATGGTCAACCAGAATGAACATCCGGCCATTGCGGGCCTCGTCGATGATCTCTTCCACCGGTGAAATCGCATCACCCCAGTTGCTTTCAACCGGGCCAGGATTTTCATACTTCATGGGCCGCATCTCCTTGCTACAGGGCCGCAATAGTGGATGGGCCGCAGATTGAAAAGCCTATGTGGGGTTCGGTGCGCGGCGTCACAATGGGTCGGCGACAAACCCGGCGTCTTTGTGGCTGCCGTCACAAAACGGTTTTTTCGCCGATTGGCCACACCGACAGAGCACCGCTTTCTCTGTCTGCTTCACCCGCCGCCCGGTGCCGGTTATCACCTCAACCGGACCGGTCAGAACCAGCGGGCCATTTTCGCGTGCCGCCACCGCAACCGGACCGGACAGATCGGGCACCTCCCCCTCAACACTCAGCGGTTCGCCGGTGGCCTGAAATCCGCCGTCGACATGGGAATAGTCGCAATAGGGTTTGGTCTTTGACATGCCGCACCGGCACAGCGTTGCCCGCGTGACCGTGTCATCGCCGATCTGCACCTCGCCTGCCAGCGCCAATGGCCCGTTTTCCAGAACCGCCACGCGGTTGATACGCGGCGCGGCCTCGCCCGGCTGGCCATCGCGGCGTTCATAGCTGAGCGCGCCTGAGGGACAGGTGCGGATCATTGCCGCGATTTCTTCGGCGCTGGCGGCGTCGGGCGCAACCCAGGGCAGGCGGGCCGGGTCAAACACCTCGGGCAATTTCAGGAAACAATTGCGCGCGTGGATACAGCGCGCCATGTCGAAACTGATGGCAATATCCTTGCCCTCATAGGTTTTCGCCTTGCCCATCAATCACTCTCCCTAGTCGAATATGTCTTCGATGGCGTCGAACGCCTCGTCCAGGAACCAGCTTACACCGCTCTTGCGCGACTTCTTCTTTTTCTTTTTCTTTTTGGATTTTTCCGGGCGCGTTTCCCAATAGGGGTTGGGGGTCGCCCCCTTGGAGCCGCGCGATTTCACCGGCTTGCGGGTCAGGTTCTTGCCATCCAGCCGCGCCGCCGGCATCAGTTTGAGATCATGCAGCGGCGCGCCACATGATGCGCAACTGAGCTCATGCCGCTTGTCCCCACGCAGCACCAGCGCCGCGCGGGTGCCGCAATAACAACATGTGGCAATCTTCGTCCCTTGCGGCATCTGGCGCTCCTGTGCCCGTGTGTGTGGCTGTGTCTGTGGCTGTATCTGTGCTAGCTATGCAGCGCAGCCGGGATTTTAACCCCTCAGCTTTGCCCCCGGCTGGCATAAAGCGACACCGCCGCCGCATTCGACACATTGAGCGAGCCAAAGGCCCCGGCAAATTCAATCCGCACCAGCGCATCACAGGTTTCCCGGGTTCGTTCCCGCAATCCCGGCCCTTCTGCACCAAGCACCAGCGCCACCGGGCGGTCGGTCTTGCCCTCCAGCGCCTGTTCAATGGTTTGCTCTGCCTCACCGGCCAGTCCAAGCACGAGATAGCCCATTGCCTGAAGTTCGACGATGGTATCGGCCAGATTGCGCACCTTGAGATAGGGTTGTCGTTCCAGCGCCCCGCTGGCGGTTTTTGCCAAGGCGCCGGTTTCCGGCGCGGAATGGTGGCGCGGGGCGATCACGGCGCGGGCGCCGAACACCTCGGCCGACCGCAGGATCGCGCCAACGTTATGTGGATCAGTGACCCGATCAAGCAGGATCAGACGCTGCGCGCCCGGCCCATCCGCCAGCGCCACATCGGTCAGCGAGCCCCAGTTCAGCGGCTTGACCTCCAGCACCGCGCCCTGATGCACCGATTGCGGGTCAATCACCGCCGGGAACTTGCGCGGATCGGCCTCTTCCGGGGTCATGCCGCTGGCGGTGATCGCCTCGGCCAGTTTGTCGGCCGCATTGCGGGTCACGATCAGGCGCAATTTTTCGCGCGCCGGGTTTTCCAGCGCGTCGCGCACCGCATGGATGCCAAACAGCCAGACGGTCTCTGCCGCCGCCACCCGTTTCGCCTGTTCCTTTTCAACGACCCATTTGGGTTTCTTCATGGCTGATCCTTTCGTTGCGACCACAATGGCCCCTTGTTCAGGCCCGTGCAACGCACCGCCGCTTGGCATGCGCATACCGGGCGAAAAACCTCCCCGCAAGAAAAGATGCCAAGTCGTGAAATTTCCCGGCTTTTCGCCTTGACCTCCCCCCGGCTCATCATTAATCAGCCCGACACAGTGGGCGACAGGCCGCAAGGTGTGGCAGGGGACTGTAACTCCCTCGCGGAGACGCACGCCTGGTTCGATTCCAGGGTCGCCCACCATTCATCATTGATTTGAATGGAAAATTACCCCTACTGGGGCCACGACCCGGGCATTGTCCGGGCGGTGTCATTTTGCGCGGTATTAATGCGCAAATCTGACGGCGGAGGGGTCACCGGGGGTTTCACCGGATTTCGCCGGCTTTCACTGAAGAATTCAAAAGCGAATTCATTTCGCGTCCCCTCCCGCGTTGGATGCGGAGCATGCGCGCACGTCATCCCGCGCGCGGAACAACGCCGCGCGCGCCTCGCGGCACGAGATCCCGAGTCACATTCGCGTCGATGGCCGGGTGTTGATGACCGGGTGTTGAGAGCCGCGGAAAGGAACCGCCGCTAGCTCTGCGCGACGAATTCCGGGAATGTTTCCAGATAGGTGATAAAGGTCTCTGACAGCCCCTCTTCGCGCAGAATGTCAGGGCCAACCGGTGTCTGCCGCCCGACAAAACCGGGACTGTCCGCCATAAGGTCGGGAAAGTTGTGGTGCAATATGCCCGCGTGCCCCAGAACCACGAAATCCGGGGCCAGCGCGTTGATCCGCAGGACATCTTCTGCCGTGCGAATTTTACCGCCAACGCCCATTTTCGCGTCACCGCGCGGCAAGTCCAGATACCATTGGCACAGCGTTTTCTGCTGAAAATTTTCATCATCGGGATATTTGAACACGTCGCGCATCGACATATCGACGAAATCCACCTGCCCCGTAGTCATGATCTCTGTCGTCAGGGCAAGCATGTCCCCAAAGAGCAGACCGTGGCGTTCTGGCGACAGCCGCACGCCTATTGCAAAGTCCTCTCCGCAGGATTTTCTGATTCCGGCAAGGATCTCATGCAGAAGACGGGCGCGATTTTCCGCGGTGCCACCATATTCATCATCGCGGTGATTGAACTGTGGGCTCAAAAACTGGCAGATGACAAAGCCATGCGCGGCGTGGAGTTCAACACTGTCGAACCCCGCCCTGTGGCACCGAACGGCGGCTGCAATGAAATCATCCCGCAGGGCTTTGACAGCCTCAAGGCTCATCGCCTCGGCGCCGGTCTCACGATCAAAGGAGGGCGCTTGCAGAGGCCCGTTGATCAGGTCGCGGGTCGCGCGGCGGCCACCGTGGAACAGCTGGACCGACGCATGACCGCCATGTTGGTGAATGCCGGCGGCCAATCGGGTCAAACCTTCCAGATGTTGATCCCCGAAAACGCCCAATTGACCGGGCCAGGTTTTGCCGACCTCCTGAACATTTGCCGCACAGGTTATGGTAAGACCAAAATTGCCTTCTGCCCGTTTCACCAACCACCTGTATTCGTCATCAGACAGCGTGCCGTCCTCGTTGCTCTGTTGGTTGGTCAGCGGGGCCAGCATAAAGCCGTTTTTCATTCCTTTACCCTGTTTAAAGGAAATCGGCTTGTTAAGATTGCGCATGTGATCAGATCCACCCGGTTCGGAAATACCCTTTTGACCTGTGTAGCCCCAAGGTGGTCGATCCTCAATCAAAAGCATATGGTCTGACAAAAATTGACCGAATTCACCGCACCCGGCGTTTCAAGATACGCCGGGCGTGGCCCGATTGCATCAAATTGGCGCGATCACCGGGCGCCACCCGCAACCGCCGCTCATGCGGTCCCGTTGCGCGCCGCCCCACACTTGCCAAAGCACCAGCGGACAGCCCCCTTGAGCAGACGGCTTTGCAGGGCCAGGGAAAAGACGATCAATGCAAGCAGGATCAGCGCAACCGGCCGGGTCACAAAGGGTTCCAGCGACCCACCCGATCCCAAAAGTGCGCGGCGGATGCTGAAATCGGCCATGGTGCCCAGCAAAACGCCAATCACCGCCGGGGCCACGGGATAGCCGAGCTCCTCCAGCAGATAGACCACAACCCCGAACAGGAACATCAGGTAGACGTTGAACACGTTCAGACCAAGCGCATAAGATCCCAGCACCGCAAGGAAGGCCACCAGCGGCATCAGCACCTCGACCGGCAGGCGCAGCACCTGCACCGAGGCCCGTGCCATCAGAAGGCCAAGCACCAGAATAAATCCCGACGCCCAAAGCAGCATCGCCCCCATCTGTGGGATGAAATTCGGCGCTTCAAAAGCCAGCATTGGCCCCGGGCGCACCCCATGCAGGTTCAACGCGCCAAGCAGCATCGCCGCCGGCGGCGAGCCGGGCACCCCAAGCGTCAGCACCGGGATGATCGCACCACCGATACAGGCATTATTGGCGGTCTCGGCACAGATCACGCCCTTGATGTTGCCCTTGCCAAAGCTTTCGGGATCGGAATCGAGCTTTTTGCCAGTGTCATAAGACGCCCACGAGGCGATATCCTCGCCCACACCGGGGATCGTGCCGACGCCCACACCGATACAGCCAGAGCGCAGAACGCTGCCCTTGTTGCGCCAAAGAAATCCCAGACGGGGCCGCAGGCTGCCGATATGTGGGCGCGCGCCGCCGACGACCTCTCGGTCCCGCAACACGCGGATGATCTGTGGAATTGCAAAGGCCCCAAGGATGACCGGCACCACCTCGATCCCGCAGGCCAATTCCGGGATTCCCATGGTAAACCGCTGATAGCCCTGGATCGTCTCGATCCCGACAGAGGCCAGCATCAGCCCCAGAATACCCGAGATCCAGCCCTTGGCCGGCATGTCCGGCGCGGTGAGTGACCCGCAGATCAAAACGCCAAAGATCGCGAGCAAAAAGAATTCGACCGATGTGAACAGCAACGCCATGTCAATCAGCAACGGTGACACGAGGATCATCGCCAGAAGCCCAAAGACCGTTCCAACCACCGATGCAATGGTGGCGGTGGCAATCGCCTCTCCGCCCTGGCCCCGTTGGGCAAGAATGTGACCATCCAGCGCCGTCGCCGCCCCTGCGGCGGTGCCCGGAATGCCAAGCAGGATGGCAGAATGCGCCGGGCCATAGATCGCCCCGACATAGGCGCCGATCAGCGCAAACATGGCCAATTCGGTCGAAAGATTGAAGGTAACCGTGCTTAGCAAAGCCACGGCCAAGGTTGCCGTCAGGCCCGGAAGGGCACCGAAAACCATCCCGACAAGAACGGAACCGGCCAGCACCAACAGGTTCTGAAAGGAGGCAACGACAAGGATTTGTTCTGCGAAAGAATGTAACATGAAGGTTGGGCGTCCTTTGCGGCGGGCCTCAGGGCACGGGCACGTAGAGATAGGTTGAAAAGACATGCGCGATGCTGACCGGAACGATGACAGAGACCAGCGCAGCGATGGCCGCGCGGCGGGCCAATGTCGCGCCAGCCCCCGGCAACCAGAAGACCGCGATCATGACGAAGACAAAGACCACGCTTGCCAGTTGGAAATTCACCCGCCCCAGCGCGCCAAAGATGTAAAGACCGCTCCAGACAACGATAAAGACAACCCGGTGCACCCGGACGTTCCTTGGCAGGTCCAAGATCCAGGCCATCAACGGTCCGGCGATGTCACGATGACCGCCCTCGGCCACGGCGGACACCAGCACCCGCAGGCTGAACAGGATCAGCAATATCCCGAGGATCGCGGGAAAAAGACCGGGCGACAGATACCATTGTGCCTCTGCACCGGTGCGCGAGGTCTCCCACGGCATCAAGCTGGACTGATAAAGCACCAGCCCCCCAAAGGCGATAAAGAGCAAACAGACGACGAAATCCGCCTTGCGACGGGCCTGACGCGGCAACATGGCATTCTCCTGTGATGTAACAAGAGACCGGCACATGTCGGTGCCGGTCCGCAGGTGCGAAGGGAGGGATCAGGCGTCAGGTGCCAGAATACCAAGCTCTGCCGGGTCGGTCGCGGCGATGCCCAATTCGTGCAGCTTGTAGCTCATCGCGCGCTCCATCGCGTCCAGTTCCGCCTCGGCCTCCGGGCCATAGGCCCCGGACAAGGCCATATAGCGTTCGTTCGCCAGGCTCTGGATCTTCGGGGCCTTCATCGCCTTTTCAAAGGCCGCATCGATCTTGGCGGTGACCTCTTCCGGCAGATCCTTGGGAACCGCCATGCCCAGCCACTGGCGCGCCGGGATCTTCTGGATGTCGGGATAGGTCACGCCCGCCGCCGGGATCGGATCCATATCGCCAAGCTGATAGGGCTGCATTTCAATCATCGCCAATGGCCGGAACTTGCCCGCCTTGATGTATTCGGCCTGCTCGGACACGCTCGACACCACGGCATCGACTTCGCCGGTCAAGGCACCGACCTGCGCCGGTGCGCTGCCCTCAAAGGGGATATAATTGAACTCGGCCTGTGCGCCCTGCCCCAAGGAGAGCGCCTTCATGTGCCAGACACAGCCAAGGGCGCAATGGCCGATCTTGACGCTGCCGGGGTTTTCCTTTGATGCGGTGATAAGTTCGTCAAGGGTTTCATATTTCGAATTCGCATTGACGCTGATCACGCCCGGCGAGCCCCCGACGATGTACCAGCGCCAGTCCTGTGTGCCGGTCTGGTGGTATTCCAGCACCTTGGCCACCTGCATGCCCTCGGACGCGCCCAGCCATGCGTAACCGTCATGCGGCTGGCTCCAGACCTGGTTCATCGCAACACCGCCGCCGCCGCCGGTGCGGTTAACCACGTTGATGCGGCCGCCAAGTTGCTCTTGCATCGCCTCTGCGAGATAGCGGTTGGTGGTGTCGGTGCCACCACCGGCCGACGCCCAGACCGAAACCTCGATTGGTCGGCTTGGGAAATCCTCTGCCAAGACCGTGGATGCGGACAAAGCCAGCGCCAGCGCGCCAAGTCCGAGTGCTGTTGTTGTTCTGTTCATGCGTACCTCCCGTACATACGTTTAAAGCCCCGCGCCGAAGGGTCCGGCCGGGCATTCCGCCGCCCGAATACGGGACGGTCGAAATTTTGGTGCAGTGTGGTGCAGTTCTCCTCGACCAACAGCGTAATAGCTCACATAGCCGTATGTCAAACTACATTATGATATTGAATTCAGAAAGGTCGGACGAGGGCGATCCAACAAGGAAGGCAGAAACAAGTCGTTGTTTTCATTAACCTTACAAAGAGACTGACCGCCCTCAGGCCACCACCAACCGCAAACACAAAGGGGCTTTTCGGGGTTAATCCGACAATTTTCGGGATGCTTTGGCGATATTTCTGGACGATTCTCGGCAACTCGGGATCTAGCGGGCCAGAAATGCCGAATCGGACCTCATATGGCCCATTACCCACCCCAAGACCCGCCGAAACCGTGTCTATATCCCAGGAGAAGACGACGCCCTGCTCAAGCTCACCGGCGACGACACCACCTGCGCGCCCCGCCACGGGGCCTCCTCACCCCCGAACCCCATACATATTAATGCCCGCATACCCGTTGGGGTCATATTCCCACACCTTTGGCCCACAAGTGGCAAGCCAACCCCGGCTTATCCCACGGTCCAATCCCAAATTATGAAGTTATATCCAGCATTATGGATTGACGCCCGGCATTGCGGGATGCTAGCAATTCATCAGGAAAGGGAGGATGGGATGTCAAAGCTAAAGATCGTCACGGTCGGCGCCGGATACTTCAGCCACCACCATTATGACGCATGGTCCCGAATTCCCGAGGTGGAGGTCGCTGGCATTGCTTATGCAAAAGACAGGGCCAAAGCGCAGAAGGTTGCGGACACCTATGAAATTGCGGTGGTGTCCGATGATCTTGAGGGGCTGCTCGACACCGTTCAGCCCGACATCCTTGACATTATATCCCCGCCCGACACCCACCTGCCCTTTGCGCAACTGGCCAAACAGCGCGGCATTCATGCGATTTCGCAAAAGCCGATGGCCACCGACCTGGATCAAGCCCGGGCGATGGCGACACTGGCGCGCCAACCCGGCTCCAGCCTCATCATTCATGACAACTGGCGGTTCAAACCGTGGTTTCGTGAAATCGCCCGGCTTCTGGACGGGGGGGCCATTGGCCCGCTGTACAATGTCACCTTCAGAATGCGGCCCGGCGACGGCCAGGGGCCGAATGCCTATCTCGACCGCCAGCCCTATTTTCAGAAAATGCCCCGGTTCCTGCTGCATGAAACCGGCGTGCATATGATTGATGTGTTCCGTTTCCTGTTCGGAGAGGTGCATGCGGTCACCGCCACACTGCGCCGGTTGAACCCGGCCATCGCAGGCGAGGATGCGGGCTATGTCATGTTCGAATTCAATTCCGGGCTTGCCGGGCTGTTGGATGGCAATCGTCTTGTCGATCACGAGGCCGACAATACCCGTCTGACGGTCGGCGAAATGCTGATCGAGGGTGCAGAGGGCCAGATCCGGCTGGACGGGCGGGCACGGATTTTCATCCGCCCGAATGGCGGCAGCTTTGCCCAGCACAGCTATCAATGGGCCAACCGCGGCTATGCCGGCGACTGCGTGCACGCGCTGCAGCGGCATGTGGTCGACTATCTGACCACGGGCACGGCGGTCGAAAACACCGCCGACGCGTATCTGCAAAGCATGTTGATAGAAGAGGCATGTTACCGGTCCGACAGCCTACGACAGACCGTCGATATCGAAACAATCATACAAGAGACGCACGCGGCCTGATCCGCGGCAATAAGGGAGAGGAAACATGACCGACAAGATCTTGGTAACCGGCGGCGCCGGCCGTCTGGGATGGCACGTCGTCGAAGAGATGAAGACTGGCGCCGAGCTGACCGTTCTGGACATCTGCGCGCCAAGACAGGACCTGCCCTACATCGAGGGTTCGGTTCTGGACTTTGAATTGCTGCAGAAAAGCTTTCAGGGTCAGGACGTGGTTGTGCATCTTGCCGCCATCCCGAACCCGCGCACCGCCCCCGCCGACGTGACATTTCAAACCAACGTCCAGGGCACCTGGAACGTGCTTCAGGCCGCCGAGGAGGCCGGGGTGCGCCGGGTTGTCGTGATCTCCAGCGATGCGGCGACGGGGCTGCACTACAACCCCGAAAACTGGCAGCCGCAATATGTGCCAGTCGACGAAAAACACCCGCTGCGGCCCACGGATTTCTATAGCCTCAGCAAAGAGGTAACCGAGGTGGTGTGCCGTTCCTATGCCTTGCGCGGCAAGACCGAAATCGTGGTGATCCGCCCCACACATATCGTGTTCGAATTTGAATACCCGGAATTGCATGATCGGGGGGCCGATCTCGAGAACTATCATTTCTGGACCTATGTGTCGCCCTGGGACGTGGCGCAGGGCATCGAAAAGGCCGCAAAGGTGCCCGGCATCAACGGAGAGATCTTCTTTATCTCGGCCGAAGATTCACTGGGCGATGAGCCGCTGCTTGATCGGGTGCGCAAACGCTGGGGCATCACGGGCGACGCGGTGCACAAGCCCGAAGTCTATGCCGCCAACCCGACGGCAAGCCTGCTCGACATCTCTGCGGCGCGCGAAAAGCTTGGTTATGCGCCGCGCGTGAATTGGCGCGACATGGTCGCCAAAGTCGCGGCCACCGCCGAATAAGTCCCTGATTTCCTGAGAGGAACTGAAATGTCCACCGCCGACTACGGCCTGAATCTTTATGCCTATACCTTCGATTACACCGCAGCCGAAGCCGTGCGCGAAGCCGCCGCAATGGGCTTTCCCGGGGTAGAACTGATGATGTTCCCCGGCCATCTGTGGCCGCCGGAAATGGGCGCGCCAGAGCGCCGCGCGCTGCGCGATGCGCTGGCAGACACCGGCACGCAGGTGATTTCGATCAACCAACCCAACCTTGACGTGAACCTGACCGCCGCCTCGCCCGAGGCCCGCGACTACAGCTTTTTGACCGTCCAGCGGATGATCGAAACCGCAGGCGAATTCGGCGGCAAATATGTCATCGTCGGCCCCGGCAAGATCAACCCGCTGATGCCCATGGCGGAACAGGAACGGCTGGGCCATTTCCACCGTGCGCTGGACCGGCTGATCCCCATTGCGCGGGGCCATGGGGTTCAGGTGCTGGGCGAAAACATGCCCTTCGCCTTTTTGCCCGATACCGAAACGCTGGTGTCGGCCATCGCGGGCTACACCGCAACCGAGGTCGGCGTGATCTATGACGTGGCCAATGGTCATTTCATCGCGGAACCGCTGCGGCCCGCGCTGGATCGGATCGGCGACCGGCTGAAACTGGTTCATGCGTCGGATACGGGCCGCGAGGTCTATAAACACGATCCCATCGGACGCGGCGACATGGATTGGACAACACTGGGGCAAGAGCTGATTGATTTTGGCTGGTCGCATCCCCCGGTGCTCGAAATCATCGGCCTGTCCGAGGATCTGACCGCCGAAATCAAGGACAGCAGCGCCAGACTGGATGCTGCTGGCTGGGACCGCATTGCCAAGAAACGGCACACAAAAGGGAGGAGCGCGGCATGAAGCGCAGAAAGGGAGCCGACGTCATCGCCGATGTCCTGATTCAGGAAGAGGTGCCGTATGTTTTCGGCATCTGTGGCCATGGCAATGTCGGCATGATCGACGCGCTGCACGAGCGGCAGGACAAGATCAAATTCATCTCGCCACGGCACGAACAGACCGCCGGGCACATGGCAGACGCCTATTACCGGGTGGCGCATAAACCGGTGGCGACGCTGACCTCCTGTGGGCCCGGCTCGGCCAATATGCCGATGTCACTTGCCTGCGCCCAGGCGGATAGTTCGGCGTTTCTGGCCATCACCGCCAACGTCCCGACATCACAGTTCAACCGCGCGCCGTTTCAGGAAAGCTACCAGCATTTTCAGGCAGATTTCCCCTCGGTCGTGCGGCCCTATGTAAAGCGCAGCTTTCAGCCGTCGCGCGTCGATATGCTGCCGACCGCGATGCGACAGGCGATGCATATGATGACCTCGGGCCGCCCCGGCCCCGTGCATCTGGATGTGCCCTACAATGTCTTTCAGGAACAAGACATGGTCGAGCTGCCCGCGCCGCGATCGCTAAGCCCGATCAATCGCACCGGTGGATCGCCCGAGGATATTGCCCGCGCCGCTGACATGCTGTTGGGGGCGGAACGCCCGCTGATCTTTATCGGCCATGGCGTTACCATTTCCGAGGCCAGCGTCGAACTGACCGAGCTGGTCAATCGGCTGGGCATTGCGGTTGCCATGTCGCCCAACGGTATGGGCACTCTGGACATGCAGCACCCGCTGAGCCTTGGCTTTATTGGTCGCAACGGCACCCATGCCGCGAATGAGGCCGGTCGGCGCTGTGATGTGCTGCTGACGCTGGGGGCGCGCTTTGACGACCGGTCGTCAAGCTCGTGGAAACAAGGTTACAGCTGGAACATTCCCCCACCCGTCTGATCCATGTCGACATCGACGTGAATGAGATCGGCCGCAATTATGACCCGACGCTGGGGGTCTGTGCCGACATCCGTACCTTCCTGCGTCAGCTTCTGGCCGAGATCGAACGCCGTGGCGGCGCGACAGAGGCGCGTGCCACGGGCGAGCCTTGGCGGCAAAGGATTGCCGCATGGAAAGCCCAGTGGGAGGCCCATATTGCGCCCGCCTTTGCCGCCGATACCGCGCCCATGCGCCCGGAACGGGTGGTGAAGGAAGTTCAGGGTGTGCTGCCCGAGGATGCGATCCTGGTGTGTGACAGTGGCGTGCACCACAATTGGTTCATGCAATACTGGCAGGCCCGGCGCCCGCAACGGATGCTCAACACCTGGGGCTTTTCGGCCATGGGCTTTGGCGTCAGCGGCGCGCTTGGGGCCAAGCTGGCCGCGCCAAACAGCCCGGTGGTCGCGGTTGTCGGTGACGGCGGTTTCACCATGACACCGCATGTCTTGTGCACGGCGGTGGAATACAACATCCCCGTCGTCTGGGTGATCTGGAACAACTATGCCTGGGGGGCGATCCGCGATCTGCAACTGGGACCGTTCGAAGGCCGGGAATTGAACACCAGCTTCACCACCGCCGACAATTCCCAGCCCTATAACCCGGACTTCAGCGCCATGGCCCGGGCGCATGGGATCGACGGGGTCAAAGTATCGAATGCGGCCGATTTCGGCGCTGCCCTGCAAATGGCCATTGCCGCGAACAAACCCTTTGTCATCGACGCCGAAGTCGATGTGAACGTGAAACCCACCTCGGTCGGGACATGGGAACTGCCGCCGTTGCGGCACCCGGAACCGGCCTTTGGGGCCCCATGGAGACCATGATGAAAGACAACCCGGACATCATTGAGGTGCGCCACCTGATCGGCGGCCAATGGATCGACAGCGACGACAGCGACACCACCCTCAATCCCTTTCACGGCACCCCGGTGGGGCGCGTCGGGCGCGGCACACCCGCGACCATGGACAAAGCACTGGAGGCGGCCCGCAAGGCCGCCCCGCAAATCGCGGCGATCCCGGCGCATGAACGGGCGGCGATCCTGCATCGCGCGGCGGCCCTGATCACGGAACGCGCCGAAGAGATCGGTCTGACAATGTCACGCGAAACCGGCAAGGCCATTGGCGACGCCGTTGCCGAAGTCAGCCGGTCCCAGGACACGATGACGCTTTCCGCCGAAGAGGCCGTGCGGATCGAGGGCAGCCATGTGCCGCTTGACGCCAGCGCCATGGGCTCGGGCAAGCTGGCCTTCATGACCCGCTTTCCGGTGGGGGTTGTCGCGGCGGTCACCCCGTTCAACGCGCCCTTCAACCTGGCCTGCCACAAGATCGGGCCGGCCTTTGCCGCCGGCAACGCCTGTGTCCTCAAGCCCCCACCCCAGGCCGCCGCCACGGTGCACAAACTGGCCGAAATCTTTCAGGATGCCGGCGCGCCCGCCGGGGCCCTGAATGTGGTGCATGGCGGTGTCGAGGTCGGCAAGGCGCTGGTGTCGGACCCGCGGGTCGATTTCGTCACCTTCACCGGATCATCCGCTGCGGGTGCGGCGATCAAGGCCGCCAGCGGATTGCGCCGGGTGGCGCTGGAACTGGGCGGCGCAGGCCAGACCATCGTGCATTCCGATGCCGACGTGGCGAAAGCCGCGCCTCTGGCGGCGAAAAACGCCATGCGTCTGGCGGGGCAAAGCTGCTTGTCGGTTCAGACGGTCTTTGTTCACAACAGCAGGCTGGATGACTTTACCGATCTGCTTGTCACCGAGGTTGCGAAGCTGCGGATCGGCGACCCGCAGGACCCGGCCACCGACGTTGGCACATTGATCGACGACGCAGCCGCGAAACGCGTGGAAAACTGGATCGGCGAGGCCGCAGCCGGTGGTGCCGAGGTGTTGATCGGCGGCACCCGTCATGGCGCGGCAATCGAACCCACGGTGATCCGTGGCCCCGCACCCACCGACAAAGTCTTTTGCGAAGAGGTCTTTGGCCCGGTGGTCAGCGTGGTCGGCTATGACGATATCGAAGCGGTCTTCGACATGATGAACGCAGGGCGCTACGGGCTTCATACCGGGATTTTCACCGCTTCGAACGAGGTGATGATGCGCGCCTATCGCGCCATTCGCACCGGCGGTCTGATTGTCAACGGCACCTCGACCTGGCGCACAGATCAGCTCGCGTATGGCGGCGTCAAGGACAGCGGTATCGGCCGCGAAGGCCCGCGCTATGCGATCCGCGACATGACCGACGAACGCATGATCCTGTTCAACATGTAAATCAGGGTCGACAACAGGGCGGCAGGAACACCCGGAAGACTGTGATTGCCGCCCACCCCGCCAGAAAACCCCACCAGAACACCCGCCGGAACAAGAGGTGCTCCCCTCGTCCGGCATCCTGCCCCGCGCCGAAATTGCTTCGGGGCGGGGTTTTCATTTTTCGGCTGGGTTTTCCTGTGCGGCTTGGTCAACCTCGTGGCCAAGGTCAGCAGACATTGCCGCCGCGACGGATTTGAGCGTCGTCGAAACCTCGCCCACGTGCTGAAGCCCCAGCCGCCAGACCGGTGCCGTAATGCCGATGGCCGCGATCAGCCGTCCGCGAAAGTCCCAGACCGGCGCCGCCAGACAGCGGGCCTCTGGATCGAATTCGCCGTCGTCAAAGGCAATGCCGTTTTCGCGCACCTGCGCGATTTCGCGCTCCAGGCTTTCGGCTTCGGTGATGGTCTTGGGCGTGATCGCATCAAAAGGCGCCTTTTGCAGATAGGCGTCCAAATCGCCCTGCGTCGCACCGGCCAGAACCACCTTGCCGATTGCCGTCGCATGCGCGGGCCGCGCAGAACCGACACGTTCCGCCATTCGGATCGAGGCCGCGCTTTCATGGCGATCAATAATCACGACCTCATCGCCCATCTGAACCGCTATGTGACTGCTTTCGCCGGTCTTTTGCGTCAGATCCTTCAGGAAGGGGGCCGCGACCCGCAGCAATTCCTGTTCATCCAAGGCCCCAAAAGCCAAGGAGAAGATCCGCGGCCCGATGCGGTATTTCTTGGTCAACACATCCTGACGCAGCAATCCAAGCGTATGCAATGTCTTGGTCAGGTGAAAGGTGGTCGATGAATGCAGGCCGACTTCCTTGGCGATGTCGGCCGATCCGATCCCTTCGCGGGCCTTCGCCACGGCCTGAAGTATATTGGTCGCCCGCACCAGCGACTGAACCCCGGCTTCGGGCTTGGCTTCCTTGCCTTTCGGTTTATCCTTGGCTTGAGTCACAAAGCGCACCATCCGTAATATTAAACTCAACCTCACATTACCGGATACATCGGGCAGCGCAACCATTCCAACCCTGGCGATTGCGACTTTACGGTGCTGGGCTGACGAAATCGCGCCAGTTGCCGAAGGAGGTGATGTCCTGCGCGCCGCTGGCACCGATGGCCTCGCAGACAAATCCACAAACAGTCGATCCATCTTCCAAGGCTACATTGCCAAGACCAAGCGGTGACGGAATGCCCGCCAAGAAATCCCCAACTCGTGCAAGCGGCAGATCCCACAGCTCGACCAGGATCGGCGCACCCGATCCGTCGGCCCCGCGCACAAGCCCGGGCCGCGCAGGCGGATCACCGGCCAGCGCATAGAAACGATAGGCGTCGGTCGTGCGGGATGTACCCACAAACACGCCCCCCCGATCGGTCAGTTGATGGTTCAGCGGCAACCCCGTCATATGGGCGCCACAGACCGCCACTGTCAGCATATCGGGCGCATGTTCCGGCATTACATCAGGCAACAATGCGTTCGGCGGCTCAAACGCCCAATCCGTCGCGCCGAGGCTGCGTTGTCCTGCCGCCTCAAGGTCACGCGCGACAACCGCGATTTCAGCATCGCGACCGCGCGCGGCAAGCAGCGTCACACTGCCGGGGCGGCCATCAGGCCGCGCCGGAACAGGCACGGCAATGCCACACATGTCGAGAAGATTGACGAAATTGGTATAGGTGCCGAAATTGGAATTCGGCGTCACGGGATCGGCCTCCAGCTCTGCCACGGTATGGAATGTGGGGATCGTGGGCACACAGAGCATATCAACGCTTGCAAGCGCGGGTTCTGCGGCACGGGCCAGCTCTTTGAGACGATAGATGCCGCGAAATGCATCGACGGCGCTCAAGGCTTCGGCCTTGCGGATGATCTGGCTGGTCACTGGGAAAATGGCCCCCGGATCGCGCTTCAGAAGCGCCTCGATCACCGAATACCGTTCGGCCACCCAAGCCCCTTCGTACAGCATATCCGCGACGGCATAGAGCGGCGTGAAATCAATCTCTTTGATCTCTGCCTTCTTGGCTTTGAGCAAATCAATCGCGGAATAGAAGGATGCCTCCTGCACTTTATCGCCCAAAAACGCGATGCTGGCCTTGCTCGGGATGCCGACCACAGGCGGGGCTTTGCGGATGGCAAGTGGTTCGGCCTTGATCGGGCGGGCAAAGGCATCCGCAGGATCATAGGCGCAGCATACCTCATAGGCCGCATAGGCATCTGACACCGTGAGGGCAAAAATCGAAATCGTCTCGATCGACCGACAGGCGGGCACAACCCCGCTGGCCGACAGCGCGCCAAGCGTGGGTTTCAACCCGACAATATTGTTCAGCGCGGCAGGCACGCGACCGGACCCGGCGGTGTCCGTCCCGAGGGACAGCGGCACAATGCCATGACCGACCGCCACCCCAGAGCCACCAGACGAGCCGCCGGGAACGATTTCCGGGTCAATCGAATTGAGCGGCGCGCCATAGGGCGTGCGGACGCCAACCAGACCCGTCGCGAACTGATCAAGGTTGGTTTTGCCAATGAATATCGCCCCTGCCGCCCTCAGTTGCGCAACGACAAAAGCGTCCTGTTGCGGGGTATAGGCATAGGCCGGACAGGCGGCGGTTGTTTCGATCCCGGCGACATCAATGTTGTCTTTGACCACAAATGGAATGCCCCAGAGTGGTTTGTCCGGGTCAAACGCGCCAAGCGCGGCCGCCTCTGCCAGGGCCTGATCCGGATCCGCCAGAGCCAGGAAAATATGCGGATCATTCACCGCATCAATCCGCGCGAACACCTGTTTGACCACCTCGGCTGGCGTATGCCCCCCCGCATAAGCCGCGTGAATATCCTTAATCGTCATCCGAATCTCAGTCATAGCGCCGCGTCCTTTATGCGTTCCACCTGTGTCTGAGAGTTGTGTTTTATTGCGACCTTTGACGCAAATGCTAATAATACACAAAAGTGCTGCAAAAAATGCATCGCTTGTCCAACGCCCTTTGAGACTGAGAGACCGCGCATGAAACATCTTCAAACCCTGCGATATATAGAGGGCGTTGTGCGCGCCGGATCCATCCGCAAGGCCGCCGACGACATGAATATCACCGCCTCGGCGCTCAACCGACGCATTCAACGGTTCGAAGAAGAGTTCGGATCAGAGATCTTTGAACGTTTGCCCAGAGGTGTGCGGCTGAACCCGGCGGGCGAGTTGCTGATGCAGCATTTTCGCACGCAGGTGTCCGATTTGCGGCGCGTGCAAGATCAGGTTGCCGATCTTTCGGGCGAACGGCGCGGCCACATCGCGATTGCCTGTTCCCAGGCGCTGATCCCGTATTTTCTGCCCGAACAGATTGCGGCCTATCGCAACGAACATCCCGGCGTGACCTTTTCCGTGTCGGTGCGCGACCGCGAGGCCGCAGAACGCGACCTCGGCACATTCCAAAGCGACCTGGCGCTGGTGTTCGAGCCGGTGCATATGGTTGATTTCGAGGTCATCTCACACTGCCCGCAGATCATCCATGCCATCATGCGCAAGGACAATCCGCTGGCGCGCAAGGCCGAGGTGCGCCTGCGTGATTGCATTGACCAAACCCATGTTCTGCCAAGTGCGAGCTATGGTGCGCGCGCCCTGTTGGAGATCAGTGCGAAACGGGGGTCGCGCCCGCTGCGGCCCAGCGTGGAAAGCGACAGTTTCGATTTCATGCGCCATTATGTGCGGCACGAAAATGCCATCGCCTTTCAGATCCCGATTGGCCTTAACATCGCGACTGATGACGATCTTGTCTCGCGCCCGCTGTCGACCCGCGACGTGCCTGTCGGCAGTCTTTTGTTGGGGCAACAACGCGGGCGCACCCTGCCTGTGGCCTCTGCCCGCTTTGCGCAAAAGCTGACCCGCGCGCTGGAGGCATTGCAGGAAGATTGACCAGAACATGCGACTGGCCGGGTTCATGATAGGCGCAGTGCACTGGCGCGGCACAGGTGAGTTGCGGGCAAATCACAGGTGAACTGCGGGCAAAGCCCCGAACAGGACCCAGATCAAAGCGATGCTTTTTTTGCACCGCTTTGCCAAAAAATAAGCAGACGTCAACAGCACTAAACTCTCTTAAGATTTGAGTCGTTGAAATTCATCGGCGCCGCTTGAGGCGCGTGGAAGCAGTTGGAGCGCAGCTATGACCCCCCCTAACACCATGAATCGTCGCCGTTTTCTTGGCACCTCCGCAATGGCCCTTGGGGCAACCAGCCTTGGCTTGGCGCAGTCGGCCCAGGCCCAGAGCAACCTGACAGTCGGCTTTATCTATGTCGGCCCCAAGGACGATTTTGGCTATAATCAGGCCCACGCCGAAGGCGCCGCCGCCGTCAAAGCCATGTCCGGTGTCACCGTTCTGGAAGAAGAAAACGTTCCAGAAAGCCAGGACGTTCAAAACACCATGGAATCCATGATCAATTTCGATGGTGCGTCGCTGTTGTTCCCGACCTCCTTTGGCTATTTCAACCCGCATATCCTTGAAGTTGCGCCGAAATATCCCGATGTCCGGTTTGAACATTGCGGCGGTCTGTGGACCGAGGGCAACCCGACCAACGCCGGATCCTATTTCGGCTATATCGGCATGGGGCAATATTTGAACGGCGTGACCGCCGGCCATGCGACAAAATCCAAGAAAATCGGTTTCGTCGCCGCCAAACCCATCCCGCAGGTTTTGAACAACATCAATTCCTTCCTGCTTGGGGCGCGGTCGGTCGATCCGACAATCACCTGTCAGGTCATCTTTACCGGCGAATGGTCTTTGGCGGTGAAAGAGGCCGAGGCCACCAACGCCCTGACCGATCAGGGCTGTGACGTCATCACCTGCCATGTCGATGGGCCAAAGGTGGTTTGCGAAACGGCGGCGGCGCGCGATGCCTTTGTCTGTGGCTATCATGCCGATCAAAGCCCGCTGGCCGGTGACAAATACCTGACCGGGGCGGAATGGAACTGGGCCAGCATCTATACCGACATGGTCAGCAAAACGATGGCAGGCGCACCGATCGACAACTTTGTGCGCGGCGGTCTGGCCGACAATTTCATCAAGATGAGCCCGCTTGGCCCCGCCGTTTCCGATGCGGCCCGCGCCCAATTCGAGGCCACCAAGGCCGAAATCATCGCCGGCGGTTTTGCCGCCATCAAAGGCCCGCTGAAAGACAACAAAGGCAATGTGATTGCCGCCGAAGGCCAGTCTTTTGTCGAAACCGATGTTGCGATTGAAAGCATGGGCTACCTTGTCGAAGGCGTCATTGGTTCCACCAGCTGATATGAGCATCACATTCCCACAAAAGGCGACCGGGTCACCGGTCGCCGCACAGCTCGTGGCCCGGATCGCGTTGCGCGCCGAGGCGGTCCTGATCCCCGTCGGCGCGCTGCTTGCCGGGTTTGTGGCCTTCAGTCTGTTTCTGCTCTTTCTCGGGAAATCCCCGGTCGAGTTTTTTGCTTTGGTCTGGAAGGGTGGGTTTTCCTCTGCCTTTTCGTGGCAAAACACCCTGTCACGCGTCGCCCCGCTGGTGCTGGCGGCGCTGTGCGTCGCCCTGCCCGCGCGGCTTGGTCTGGTGGTGATTGGCGGCGAAGGCGCGATTGTGCTGGGCGGATTGGCGGCGGCGGTGACCGGCACTTTGGTCGTGGGGCTGCCGTCGGCCATGGGCATGGTGTTGATGGCCGTGGCGGCGATGTGTCTTGGCGGGCTGTGGATCGGGGCAATCGGGGCGCTGCGGATCAAACGCGGCGTGAATGAAACCATCGCCTCCTTGTTGATGGCCTATATCGCCATCGCCCTGTTGAACCATTTTGTCGAAGGCCCGTTCCGGGATCCTGCCAGCCTGAACAAACCATCCACCGCACCAATCGAGACCGCATTGCAGGTCGGGGATATGCCCTTTGTCGCGGCGCATTGGGGGGTGCTTGCGGGGATTGTTGCCTGTCTGTTGTGTTGGGTTCTGATCGAGCGCACGACAATCGGCTTTGCCGCCCGGATCGCCGGTGACAACGTGCGCGCGGCGCAGATCCAGGGTTTGCCGGTTTCCAAACTGGTGATCGGCTTTACCGCGCTTGGCGGCGCATGTGCCGGGCTGGGCGGATATTTCGAAGTGGCCGCCGTGCACGGATCGGCCAATGCCTCCCTGATCGCGGGGTATGGCTATACCGGAATCCTTGTCGCATTTCTGGCGCGTCATAATCCCTTGGTGATCATCCCGGTTGCTGTGCTTCTGGCCGGGTTCGAGGCCTCTGGCGGATTGATTCAGCGCCGCATGGACCTGCCGGACGCAACCGTTCTGGTGTTCGAGGGCATGGTCTTCATCATCATTCTGCTCAGTGAGGCTCTTTATGGTCGCCTTCGTATTTTCAATCCCGGTCTCAGGGGGGCCTCTTGATGGAACCTGTTGAAATCGGTCTGTGGGGCGTGCCCCTTGCCATTCTTGGCGGCGCGATCCGCGTCTCTACCCCGTTTATCTTTGTCTCTCTGGGCGAATGCCTGACCGAACGGTCCGGGCGCATCAATCTGGGCCTTGAGGGCACTTTGGTCTTTGGCGCGATCAGCGGCTATGCTGTTGCCTATGAAACCGGAAATCCGTTTCTGGGCGTCCTTGCGGCGGCCCTTGCGGGGGCCTGTTTCGGGCTTTTGCACGGCTGGATCTGCAAATTCAAAGGCGTCAATGACATCGCGGTCGGCATCGCCATGATGCTGTTTGGCATGGGCCTCGCGTTCTTTTTCGGCAAGCCCTACATCCAACCGCAAGCGCCCGATCTACCGGCGATACCCTTTGGCTGGTGGTCCGATACACCACAGGTGCAAGCGGCGTTGCAGGTCAACATCCTGTTCATTCTGGGGGCCATCCTGGCGGTGGCGATGGCGTGGATGTTCAAATCAACCCGTGTCGGGTTGACCGTCCGCGTGGTTGGCGACAGCACCGATGCGGCCCGCGCCATGGGCATCAACCCCAACAGCGTGCGTCTTTTGTCGACCGCCGCAGGTGGGGCATTGGCGGGCATCGGCGGCGCCTATCTTTCGCTTTATTATCCCGGCAGCTGGACCGAAGGCGTGTCATCGGGCCAGGGTCTTATGGCGATTGCCCTGGTGATCTTTGCCCGCTGGAACCCGATCAATTGCTTTTGGGCGGCTCTGCTGTTTGGCGGCACCGGCGCGCTTGGCCCCGCGCTACAATCAGTGGGCATTTCCGAGGGCTATTATCTGTTCTTTGCCGCGCCCTATGTGCTGACGCTGATTTTGCTGATCATGACCAGCTCGCCAGACCGTGCCATGCAGGGCGCGCCGCTGGAACTTTCCCTCACGAAATAGCACCTGACGAAATAAGGAGAACCGCCATGAATGGTTTTGGTGGATTGAACAAATCGGAAAACGGCGTGGTGATCGGCCTTGTGCAATTGCAATTGCCGGTGGTGGAAACCAAAGCGCAGCTGACGGCGCAAACCGCGCGGGTGGTCGAATTGGTCGGCAAAGCACGCCGCAATCTTGGCACGATGGATCTGGTGGTGTTCCCGGAATACATGCTGCACGGCCTGTCGATGGACACCAACCCCGAGATCATGTGCACCATGGACGGGCCAGAGGTGGCCGCGCTGAAACAGGCCTGTGTCGACAACAAGATCTGGGGCTGCTTTTCCATCATGGAGCTGAACCCCGGTGGCTATCCCTATAACACCGGGTTGATCATCGACGATCAGGGCGAGGTCCAGCTTTATTACCGCAAAATGCACCCTTGGGTGCCGGTCGAACCGTGGGAGCCGGGCGATATGGGCATTCCGGTCTGCACCGGGCCCAAGGGCGCAAAAATCGGCCTTATCATCTGTCATGACGGGATGTTCCCCGAAATGTCGCGCGAAGCGGCCTATAAGGGGGCGGAAATCATGATCCGTACCGCAGGTTATACCGCCCCCATCCGCCAAGCATGGCGGTTCACCAATCAATCCAACAGCTTTTGCAATCTGATGATCACGGCAAATGTCTGTATGTGCGGATCGGACGGCACGTTTGACAGCATGGGCGAAGGGATGATCATCGACCACGAAGGCACGGTCATTGCCCACGGCGAAACCGGCCGCGTGGATGAGACCATCACCGCAGAGGTCCGCCCCGATCTGGTGCGCGAGGCACGGGCCGGCTGGGGGGTGGAAAACAACCCCTATCAATTCGGCCATCGCGGCTATGTCGCCGTCGCAGGCGGCGCTCAGGACTGCCCCTATACCTATATGACCGATCTTGCGGCGGGGGCCTATCACCTGCCCTGGGAGGATGAGGTCAAAGTGACAGACGGCACCGATTTCGGCTTTCCAAAGCCCAGCCGCAAATTTGGCGAAAAGGAACCCGGCCAATGACCACAATCAACAGCACGCCCTATGCCTGGCCCTATAACGGCGATCTGCGCCCGGAAAACACCGCGCTGATCGTGATCGACATGCAGACCGATTTCTGCGGCGCGGGCGGCTATGTCGATCATATGGGCTATGATTTGTCGCTGACACAGGCGCCGATTTCCCCGATCAAGGCCCTGATGGCCGACATGCGCGCCAAGGGGTATCACATCATCCACACGCGTGAGGGCCACCGCCCCGACCTGTCCGACCTGCCGCCCAACAAACGCTGGCGCAGCCAACAGATCGGCGCCGGGATCGGCGATGCCGGACCCTGTGGCAAGATCCTGATCCGGGGCGAAGCAGGCTGGGACATCATCCCCGAACTCTACCCCCTGCCGGGTGAGGTCATCATCGACAAACCCGGCAAGGGCAGTTTCTGTGCGACCGATCTTGAATTGATCCTGCGCACCAAGGGCATTGAAAATCTGATCCTGACCGGGATCACCACCGATGTCTGTGTCTCGACCACCATGCGCGAGGCGAATGATCGCGGTTTTGAATGTGTCATCGCCGAGGATTGCTGTGGCGCAACCGATCCGGGCAACCACGCCGCCGCGATCAAAATGGTCACGATGCAGGGCGGGGTCTTTGGCGCGGTCACGGACAGCGCATCGCTTATCGCGGGGTTGGTGTGATGCAGACCGACATTTCTCACCCCTGCCCTGCGGCCCTGTCTGCCGCTCCTCGGGGTCAGGGGGCCGCATGATCCACACATGTGAAAACGGCGCAATCAGCGTGCAAACCCTGCATACCACCATGCGCTTTGGCGCGTTTACGGCGCTGGACGATGTGTCGATCGACATTCCGGCGGGCACTTTTCATGCCCTGCTTGGCGAAAACGGTGCGGGGAAATCCACGCTCGTCAAATGCATGATGGGGTTTTACAACGCCACCTCTGGCGAGCTTCTGGTCAAAGGCCGAGAGGCGCGCATGACCGACCCCAAGGTGGCGCAGAAGCTGGGCCTTGGAATGGTTTATCAGCATTTCACGCTGGTGCCGTCGTTGACGGGGGCCGAGAACCTTGTGATCAGCCGCGCCGACACGCCGGGATTGATCGACTGGCGGCGCGAAACCCGCGCGCTTGACGCCTTTATGACCAAGATGCCGTTTCACGTGCCGCTTGATCAACCTGTCAGCCGGCTGGCGGCAGGAGAAAAACAAAAGCTGGAGATCATCAAACAGCTCTATCTGGGCAACAGGTTCCTCATCCTGGACGAACCGACGTCGGTTCTGACCCCGGCAGAGGCGGATGAGGTGCTGGGCCATGTGCGTGCGTTGACGCAGGCGGGGGAAATTACGGTATTGATGATCACGCATAAATTCCGCGAGGTCAGCGCCTTTGCCGATGATGTGTCGATCCTGCGGCGTGGTAAATATGTCGGCGGCGGGTCCGTGGCCGACATGAGTATCGAAGATATGAGCCGCGCGATGATGGGCGAGGCCCCCGTCATCAGCACCCGAAGCCGGCGCGACACGGTCAAACAGCCGCTTCTGACAATGAACGGCATCAAAGCGCGGGATCGCACCGGGCTCAAGCCCATCGAAATCGACGATGTGACGCTTCATTCCGGGGAAATCCTTGGGATTGCGGGCATTTCCGGCAATGGCCAAATGGAGCTGATGGAAATCCTGACCGGGCAACGCCGGATGGAACAGGGCGACATCCGCGTCAATGGCGCGCAATATGGCGCCACCCGCGCCGAGGCGCGCGCCCATGCCATCCGCTATTTGCCCGAAGAACCGCTGCGCAACGCCTGTGCCCCACGCATGAGCGTGGCGGAAAATATTGCGTTTCGCATGTTCGACGCGGGCAAGGACGGCAAGACCGCGTTCTGGAATGACAGCGGCGCCATTGCCCGCAATGCCGCAACCCTGATCAAGGCGTTCAATGTAAAAACCAGCTCGCCTGCGGCGCGCATCGCGTCGCTGTCAGGTGGCAATGTGCAACGCGCCGTGCTGGGGCGGGAATTGACCGGGGACGTCAAGGCGCTGATCGTGTCTAACCCCTGTTTCGGGCTGGATTTCGCCGCGGTGTCGTCGATCCGCGATCGGCTTGTCGAGGCCCGAAATCAAGGTACGGCAATCCTTTTGATCAGCGAGGATCTGGACGAAATCATGGAGCTTTCCGACCGCATCCTGGTGATGTCCGAAGGGCGCATCGCCTATGAAACCCCGATTGCGACGGCCAATGTCGAACAGATCGGGCAATATATGGCAGGACATCACTGATGACAGAGATTCACGCGGCCCCCTTCCCCTTTCCCTTTGCGCGCGATCAAATCGGCCTTGTGATGATCGACATGCAGCGCGACTTTATCGAGCCGGGCGGTTTTGGCGCGAGCCTTGGCAATGACGTCGGCCTGCTTGGCGCGATTGTGCCCACCGCCCAACGCCTGTTGCAGGGGTTTCGCGCGGCGGGCCTGCCGATTTTTCACACAAGAGAATGCCATTTGCCGGACCTGTCCGATTGCCCGGATGCCAAACGCCAACGTGGTGCGCCATCGCTCAGGATCGGCGACGCCGGGCCGATGGGCCGCATATTGATAGCGGGCGAGCCCGGCGCAGACATCATCCCGGAATTGGCCCCCGCCCCCGGAGAAGTCGTGATCGACAAACCCGGCAAGGGCGCGTTCCATGCCACCGGATTCGACGCGATGCTGCGCGACCGCGGGATACATTTTCTGATCTTCGCAGGTGTCACCACCGAAGTCTGTGTTCAGACCACAATGCGCGAGGCCAATGACCGTGGCTATGATTGTTTGATCGCCACGGATGCCACCGAAAGCTATTTCCCCGCATTCAAAGCCGCAGCAATCGAGATGATCACCGCGCAGGGGGGCATCGTCGGCTGGGCCGCTCCGACCAACAAAATTCTGGAGGCCCTCGATGACTGATCCCAAATCATTCCAAAACCTATTGCCCGACGATTGGGCCAACCTGCCTTTTGAACCCTTCCGGGAGGGAGTCGAAATCTGCCATCTCTGGCGCGGGGGGCCGGATGTCGCACTTCTGCGATATGCACCCGGCGCCTCTGTTCCGCGCCATCGCCACACGGGGCTTGAAACCATTCTTGTCCTCGCAGGCACCCAAAGTGATGACACAGGCAGCTTTGCGGCCGGCTCACTTGTGTTCAACCCAAACGGAACGGAGCACCGCGTGTGGTCGGACGAAGGCTGTACCGTCCTGATCCAATGGGAAAAGCCGGTCGAATTTATCTAGGTTCGGGCGGTATTGATCCTGCGGTGTTAGCTCAACAGGTTCTGGTGGCGGTAAGGACGCTCCGCAAGACGGACGCGTTTCGTCTTGCGCTTGCACCCCGCTCGATCACCCGACGTGGTGAAATCAACGATTTCCGGGGCTATCCCCTGCCCTTGCGCGCGGCGAAATCAGAAATGCGGCTTGCAGGATCGCGAAGCCAATGGGCCAATCGAATAGAAAAAACAGGGATCGGCCACAAAGGACGGCGGGATTACAATTTAGCGCCCACCGCTCTTTCCTAATCCAGTATAGAATTCTCTGAGCTCAGGGATTGCACAAAAAAACCTACAACCGACTTCGGGGCAGAATGACCTATTGATCACTGCCGATTGCTTCTGCAATTTCCAAGTCCTTCCAATCAGCATAAGTGAGGTTTTTTCCCTCGACAAGCCAATCAGTTCGGCCATTGCGCGATGTACCGAAGAGAAACACGGCAGCGCCACTTGGGCTTTTGAATTCGGTGTCTTTTCTCAACACAAAATTACCGTTACCCATGTCCGCGGCAACACCACTGGACAGCAGCCGATCTCTTACGGCTTTGCTGGCAGATGCCAAAAACGATGACTTCTCTTTCAGGCTACCTGTACTGCCCTCAAGAACGACAAACCGGCCGTCAATCTCGGTTGCTCTTGCGTCAATTCCGGCTCTGGCGTTTTGAAGAGTAAAAAATACATCGTCTTCAACCGCGGAATTAACCCTGGATGTCGCTTCAAGTTTATTACTGGCCAGTTTTCGGGTGGGGAAAAAGTCGATGCCAAGAACAGGGAGCGCTAACCTAACTTCCTCAAGGAAGCTTTCCATGTCGGAAATGTCTGCCTCAGGCAACTTGTCAAAATTTGGGTTGGTCTTGTTATCAACGGTGACTTTTCCAGATTCGTGAGCAAAATCAAGCAAACGACCTTCCAGATACTTGACGTGTGCTTTGGTCAAATTCATGTCCTTGCTGCTGACCGACACGAACCTATCCCAAAAATCCTTCTCTTTGTTGTGGTTGACAATACGGCTCTTCAACTTATCGGCTTCGCCGACATATATCTTTTGATCGCCTTGATCGTTCTCATCAGGTCCGACCAAAACATAGACCCCAGTGCGTGAAACCTCAACGCGAGCGAGCGCCGTTTCAATCCGAGTTCGTGGTGAAAACAGGATATGGCCGCTCCAATTTCCAATCTCGACCGTCACGATCCCAGAAGCAGACCCATCAACCAGATACAACTTCAGAGACCGACCATTTCCCATTTCCGAAGACCCTTGATACCACTTTGATTGAAAATCCTCCTACAACAGCAGGTGGCAGTTGGAAACCCGAAGAACGACGAAGCGGGACCGCATACTGTCGTCAACTTAAAACATATAAGGCATTGCCAAGAATGACCTGGAAGTTCGCTTACGTTGTTTACAAGATCACTTTCCCAAACGAAAACATCTACATTGGCAAGGATAATCTATCCATTACTGATGGGGTGCGCCCGTAGAATTGACGGAGCGACTGTCACGCGTGTTGCCGATAGGCGCGATGCAACGTGCCAGCGAGTTTTCAGGTGACGGCATGACCGAAAGAGGAAGGGCCTGTCGCCCAATGGCGGGGGCGCAGTCTTTGTTCCAATTGATTTCCATGCGGCAAGCAACGTCCACCCCCCCCCTCGAGCCCACACCGCCGTCTGCCATGGAGCGTTCCTTGAGCAACGGACGTTGCTTGCGATTTGATACTGACGTGGATGCCGTGTGATCGGTCCGGGTAACCGGGGTTCAGTATTTTCTTGCCCGTGGGGTGACGGATACGAGGAAAAGCATCGCGGAGCTTTCAACGCTGGCACGGGATGCATTCCGTCAGAAGCTTGTCCGTGATCAGTGATCAGGGGGGGAACAGCGCCGCCGGGAGCGGTATTGTCACTTTGCGCCTGACGCTCACCGCCCTGAACGGCCGTATCCCAATACTCACGGATGCTGCGGAGCGGCAAGCGATTGCTGGCATTCACAGTGCTCGCGAAGCCTCGACTGCAGTCCGCGACGTGTGGGCTATCGGCCGATGTCGCTCTGATGCCGGCGGATTGGCTGGCGCTATTATGGTCGCAGGGCACAGGCACTGTACGGTGCCGGGATGCCGGTACGTCAGCCAGACAGCGGCCCTCGCGCGATAATGGACTGGGCCCGGGTCACCAGCGGCAAATCGATCATCTGGCCATCGAGCTTCGTCACGCCTTGCCCCTTTCTGGCGGCGGTCTCGGCGGCCTCTACGACTCGTCGCGCCCATCCAAGCTCGGCCTCGGTAGGCGAAAAGACGTCGTTGAGAACCGCCACCTGGGCCGGATGTACCGCGTAGCCACCAGTGGACCCGATGGCGCGGGCGTATGTGGCAGCGGCCCGCAAGCCATCGATGTCACGAAAATCGGACATGCCTGCGGCGACGGCGAAAGAGGCGACCGATGCCGCCCGCGCGGCCTGGTTGACCTGTTGAACAGCGGGCCTCAGAACATCCGGCGTGGCGGCGACGCCCATCGACGTTGCATAGTCCTCGACACCAACCGTCATTGCAACGAGCCGAGGGGACGCCGTCGCGATTTCTCGTGCATTCAACACCGCAGCCGCCGATTCAAGCATGCTGACGAGACGGATGTTGCCCGCCGGAAGGCCCCGTTCCTTCTCCAACTCGCCGATCATGGCATCGACGGCACGGACCTGCGCCGCAGTCTCGCAGAGCGGAAGATGGATCGCCGAGACGCCTTCGATCACGCTGGCTTCGAGGTCGCGAAACGCCTGTGTCCAGAGCGCATTGACCCGAACCGTCACATCGACGTCCGACGCGAGACGTGAGACCGCGTCTGGCAGCGCCGACCGCGCTTCGTCCTTGCGGTCGGGAGCGACGCTTGCTTCGAGATCAAGCACGATAGCATCGGCGCCGCGGCTCGCGGCCTTGGCGAGAAACTTTTCTTCCAGAACCGGTATGAAGAGTAGAGAGCGCCACATGGTCACGCGCCTTCCTTAGCGCGGCAGGCTTTGCCCGGATCATCGACGCCAAGCTCGGCCAGGATCTCTGCGGTGTGCTCCCCCAGCCTTGGCGCGGGCGCGCGTACGGCACCCGGCGTGGCGCTCAGACGCGGAAATGTCTGGTGCATCGGCAAACGTTCCATGCCCTCGTATTCGAAATCCTGCAACACCTCGCGGCCACGGATATAAGGATGGTCGATCAGATCCGAGATGTCGCAAATCGGGCCGACGGTCACGCCTTCTGCTTCGAAAAAGGCGAGGTTTTCGTCAAGCGTCCGGGTCGTCATGTTCTCGGCAATGATGGCGTCAAGCTCTGCCGCATGTTCGACCCGTGCGCGCGACGTTGCGTACCGTGGATCGTCGTTTAATTCGGGCCGTCCAATGGCGGCGGCAAGCTTCTCCCACATCGACTGCATAGAGGCCGACATCGCGATAAACTTGCCGTCCTTCGTCGGATAGAGCCCGCGCGGGGCTGCGACTTCGCTGGAGTTCCCCATACGCTGCGGCACCTTGCCCGTCGTCTCGTATGCCGCTGCCCAGGGGCCGAGGATGCCGAACAGCGGCTCGAACAGCGAGAGATCCACGACCTGGCCTTTGGCCTCGCCCTTGTCGCGGGCGATCACGGCGGACAGGACACCACCGAACCCGGCAAGGCCGGCGACCATGTCGGCCAAAGCGAGCGGCGGGAGAAGCGGCGGTTTGTCTTCCCAACCTGTCATCGCCGCGAAGCCGGACATGCCTTCGATCAGGCTGCCAAAGCCCGGTTTGTCCTTGTACGGTCCCGTCTGTCCCCAGCCCGACACGCGCACGATGATCAGTTTTTCATTGGCTTGCCAAAGCTTCATCCGGCCCCATCCCCCACTTTTCAAGCGTGCCGGGAACGAAGTTCTCGCAGAGGATGTCGGCGCTGGCGATCAGTTTGTCGAGCACTGCGCGCCCTGCCTCCGAGCGGAAATCGAGTTCCATGCTCCGCTTGGAACGCGCGTAGACCTTCCACCAGCTTTCGGCTTCACCGAAACGGCGCAAATCGTCGCCCTTGCCGGGGCGTTCGATCTTGATCACGTCGGCCCCGAAATCGGCCAGCATGTGGGTCATCATGTTGCCAGCGGCAAGCCGCGTCATATCGACAACGCGCAGCCCGGTGAGCGGACCTTTGGCATCAGGTGTGTAAGGGGTCTTCATGGAATTCCTTTCCATTAGCCGTCGGACAGGCGGTTACGATCGCGGATCAGCAGCCACGCCACGAACGGGGACGCGGCAAACAGGACCAGCGCGAATGGATGATCGAGGATGGCGGCGGGGTTGCGGCCGAGCAGGATCACGGATTGACGGATCGAAAGTTCGATCATCGGGCCGAGCACGAGCCCGATGATGAAGCAAACGATGGAGATCTCGAGCTTCAGCATGAAGAAGCCCAGCACCGCGAAGGCCAGCATGACGCCGACGGCGAAGAATCCGCCCTGGCTCACGTAAATACCTACGACACAGAGCAACAGCACGATGGGATAGATGACGAAGGGTGGGACCTTCACAATCAGCGCAAACGCACGAAGCCCCAGGGATCCGATGATCAGCACCATGACATTGGCCATGATCATCGCCGCAAAAAGCCCGTAAACCAGCGACGTATCGCGCTGAAAGATCAGAGGCCCGGGCGTGACACCATGGATCAGGAAGGCACCGACCAATAGGGCGGCGGTAAGGTTGCCGGGGATACCCAACGTTAAAAGCGGGATCAGGTTCGCGCCTGAGACAGCAGAATTGGCGCTTTCAGTTGCTGCAATACCCTCGGTCGCGCCGGTGCCGAGTTTCTCAGGCGCTGTCGAGAACCGTTTGGTGGCGGCGTAGCTGAGAAAGGCAGCGAGCGTTGTGCCAAGCCCCGGCAGTGCGCCGATGGCCGTTCCGATACCCGCCCCACGCAGGACAGTGCGTCTCAGGTTCAGGAATTCACCAAAAGTCAGGCGATCATCCCCCTCACTGTTGGCAACGGCCCTGCTGGCATCGGGGCGGTAGCGACGGCCCTCCTGCAGCCTCAGAATGATTTCGGGTACAGCGAGAACGCCGATGGCAACGGCCGCGAGGGGAAGGCCATCAAAGAGGTCGACCTGTCCGAAGGTAAAGCGCGGCGCAGCGGTTTCCGGGTCCACCCCAACTGTGGCAAGAAAGGCGCCAAGCGCCGCGGCAAATATTCCCTTGGTCAGCGAGCGGCCCGACAGCGAAGCGATCAGCGTGAGCGAAATCACCAGGATTGCTGCAAGTTCGACCGGTCCTGCCCGAAGGGCAAAAACTGCAAGCGTGGGCGCCAGCAGGATCAGCACAAGGTCAGAGCAACTGTCCCCCGCGACGGAGGAATAGAGCGCGGTCTGCAGGGCCTTGCGCGGTTTGCCGCCCTTGGCGAGCGGATGTCCGTCAAGGGTCGTCGCGGCAGAATGCGGCTCGCCCGGCGTGTTGAGCAGGATGGCCCCGATTGCGCCGCCGAAGCCACCCCCCTTCATCACGCCCACCAGCATGCCGATCGCCGCGAGCGGCGCCATCGTGAAAGTCAGCGGGATGGCCACCGCGATGGCCATTGGCGCATTCAGCCCCGGCACCGCGCCAATCACGATCCCGATCATGACGCCGAGCACGACCGACAGAAACGTCGTCAGCGACAGCGCGTCGAGCATGGCTGCAAAAATGATATCCATGTCTTGTGTCCTGTCAGGGCAAAGGTAGTTCCAGGCCCCACCAGAACCCGGCATAGATTACGGCGGGCGCGGCCAATGCGTTGAATGCATAAGCCCAAAGCGGGGCATGGGTGTGGATCAGCGTGAATGCGATCAATCCCAGGGGCGCGGCGATCCAGAACCCCGAGTAAGGCCTTCCGATCGCGTCTCCGACCACCCCCATCACGATCAACATGAGCGCGACCGCAAGGATGCAAAGTGCGAGGTGCCCGGAATCCTGCCACGTCAGTCTCCCGGCCAATGGGTCTTCGCCCCCAAGGCGAAGGTTCCCTGCAATCAGCACGGTGCCAAGTGCGGCCATGAGCCAGGCCAACGCGCGAGGCGCAAGGCTGGGCGGAAGTCCGAAGGCCCCCGCGTCATTCACCTGGGCCGGGATGATCCAGAAAAGAAGTAGAAGGCTGAACAGGACAATCACGATCCCAAGGATCAGATCGGTCGCAAAACCCGGCGACGTGGTGCCGCCGGGCCCTTCGGGAGAACGTGACATCGCGCCCTACTCCGAAATAAAGTCAAGCAGACCACGATAGGCCCGGACGTCGGAGGCGATGCCATCGGCGGTCTCAGTCCCGGTCTTGAATGTCTCGAAGCCGCGGAACTTGTTGTTCACGAAATCCTTGAACGTGTCGGATTGCACGGCTTGCGCCAACGCGGATTCCAGCGTCGCCACGGCGTCGGCATCCATGTCGTCCGGCCCAAAAAACACCGCGGCCTCAACGGCGCTGACGCCATAGCCAAGCGCGTCCAGCGTCGGAATGCCGGGATGCTCCTCGATGCCTTCGGGGTTCAGGGCGGCGACGACCTTCAGCGCGCCGTCTTCCATCATCGGCAGCGCGTTCGAGCCCGAAAACGCCAGGTCCACGTGACCACCAAGCACCGCCTGCCGCGCACCGGCTCCGCCCCGGGTCGGCACGATATTGACAGCGATGTCTTCCTTTTTGCCGACATACTGCATGATGGCGCGGTCCAGCGGGATGATCGACGCATAGTTGATCCAGCCACGTTCCTTGGCGGTTTCAAGCATACCGGCCCAGTCATCAAAAGGAGCCTCCAGCGGCGCGGCCATCACGGTCCGATAGCCATGCGTGGTGGCGATGAAGGTCACATCGTCCGGCGTATAGGCGACGCTTCCTGTGAGCGGGGTGAACGAGAAAGTCGTCGCAACAGCAAACCCGATCGAATAGCCGTCTGGGTCTTTTGCGCGGACATATTCTGTCGCGACCGCACCACCGGCGCCTCCGCGATTCTCGACGATGATCTTCTGCCCCAGCGTGGCCTCCATCTCGGCCGCCAGGATACGTGCTGCGGTGTCGCTGCCTCCGCCCGCGCGAAAGCCAACCACGAGGTTGATCGGCTTTTCCGGGAAATCGGCCCAAGCCGGTGCGGCAAACGCCATCGTGGCTGCCACCAGCGCGAGTGTCTGTGAATGTTTCATGTTGGCTCCTCCCAAACCGCACGCAGAGCACGTGCCTTTCGCACATCCTAAAGGACTGATGTCGCGATACAGAAATACAATGTTGATCTAGATATTATAATGAATCATTATATCCCTGTGATAGAGAACAAACATATCCGCAGCTTCCTGCGCGTTCTGGACCTGGGAAGTTTCTCAAAGGCGGCCAGATCATTGAATATTGCGCAACCCGCGCTCAGCCAGCATGTGAGAAAGCTGGAAGACGCGCTTGGAACGCGGCTATTGGATCGCAGCGCGCATGGTGTTTCGGCAACGGACAACGGTCGCGATTTCAGCACCCATGCGCGCGAGATCCTGACGCTGGTCGAACAGGCAGAGCGACGCTACCGACGAGGCGTCGACGAGATTTACGGCGAGGTTCGGCTGGGCCTGCCCGGGTCGGTCTGCCCGGTGCTGGCGCCACCGCTGATGCTGGCCGCGAAGGAGAAGTTCCCGGGCGTGCGGCTCCAAATATTCGAGCTCATGAGCGGCGATCTGGCAGAATACCTGCGCGAGGGTCGTGCGGATATCGCGGTACTCTTCAACGTTCAAGAGACCGATGATCACACATCCGAAGCGCTCTTGACCGAGCGATTGCACCTCATTGGTGCCGCAGATGCCCCACTTGTCCAAGGCGACACGGTTGACGCGCAACAGCTTACCAAGGTGCCTTTGGTCGGTACGCGACCACCACACGGGTTGCGACTTGTCCTTGAGCGATGGTCGAGTGATTCTGGCATCACCATGAACTTTCAGTTCGAGGCAGACGCACCCTCGGTTCTCGTCAGGCTTGCCTCGCAAGGATCGTGCTATTCGATTGTATCCAAGGCGGCAATTGCGCATGAGGTGCTTGGTGGATCGATCCGAGCCGCAGAGATTGTCAATCCGCCTATCCAACGAACCGTCTGTCTTGCTTCCTCCAAACGGCTTCCCCCCAACAAGGCCCGCAACGTCGTGTTTGATCTGACGCGCGATGTGGCACTTGCGCTGCTATCGCGTTCCAAATGGGCAGGGGCGTCTCCGGCGACAAGCGTACGCTGATCGTCAAATGGAAGTCCTCTGGTAAACAGCGTGACCAATTTACAGATTTGACCAATTTACAGAGCAGCCAATGGCCGAACCGAGCCTGCGTAACGGCCCGAGGTTAGATTAGGCAGCGCATATTCGTCGGTGATCCTTCCCTTCCTTAAACCGCGCAGACATCCCGAGCGTGGCCCCCTTTTGCGCCGGTAAATGCCCCCATATCTCCGGATTGACACATCGCACATTAAATCAACCTGGCAATACCGCTGACAGACGCCCCCCCCGGATGGAAATCTTTCGCAACAGTAGACACCCTCAGAAGGAAATCTTTTCCGATACCTCTGTCAGCACGTCTTCGCACATCTGATGAACGGCCGTTACCCGCGCGGTTTGCATCTGTCGCCGGGAACGCGCGACCACGACGTTGCAGGGGGCGACCGGTTCGGCGATGTGCAGCCGCTGCACCTGGTTTTCGCGGGTGGCGAAGCCACGGCGGATCGTTTGCAGGAAATAGATGCCATAGCCGAAATTCTCGGACACCAGTGCGGTCATCAGGCGCACTGACTTTGGGTTCATCTCGACCATCGGCGTTTGGCCAAGTTTTCGGAACATCCCCAGGACATGCTGGCGCGTGCCCGGTTCATCCAGCAGGATCAGCGGCCGATCCTTGAAATCGGCCAGAGATACAGTGTCGCCAAACCGGTACTCGGTCTGGTCAGAGACGCCGATATGCGGGGTCACGCTGACCACGGAGGTCATTTCCACATCCGCCTCGGTCAGGAAATCATAGGTGATGGCCAGGTCGATGTCGCCTTCGCGCAGGCGCTCGATGATCTCGGTCACACCGAATTCAAAGATCTGCACCTTCAGGTCGGGATGCTTGCTTTGCAACCGGCGCAGCACCGGCGGCAGGACGATGGAGGAAAAAGCCGAGACTGCCCCAAGGCGCACCGTGCCGCGCAGGGTTTCGCCCAGGCCGATGGTCCGCCGGGTGAAAGCATCGAATTGTTCCAACAAGGCGGTTGCCTCGACGATGAATTCGGCCCCCGCGTGGCTTAGCGACAGGGCCCGCGACGGTCGCCGGACAAAGATCGAATACCCAAGTTCGGTCTCCACCGTTTTGATCGCCGTGCTCAGGGCGCTTTCGGAAATCCGTTGTTCCCGCGCGGCTTCTTGCAGGCTTGTCGCATTCGCAACGGCGACAACATACCTTAAGTGTCTGATATTGTTAATCATCGGTTTTACAGAACTGCAACATACTTTTTATTTTATTTTCTCGATCCATGCGATTGGGCACAAGCCTCCTCGTGGTGCAATTCGCTTTTGTATGCACCTTTATTACAGGAGTAATTGTCTTGAAGAACCATATGCTTGCATGCGCGGCCCTGGCCTCTGTTGCCGCGACCTGCGCCCCTGCACAGGAACGCGTGACCTTTGATTACTGGTATGGCCTGTCCGGCCGACTGGGGGAAACGATCCAGGCCACCTGCGACCGTTTCAACGCCAGCCAGGACAGGTATGAAATCAACTGCGTCGGCCAAAGCGGCTATGCCAATGCCGTGCAAAACACGATTGCCGCCTTTCGCGCGGGCAAGCACCCGACCATCGTGCAGGCCTATGACGCGGGCACGGCAGATCTGTTGATGTCGGGGGAATTCTACCCGGTGCACCAGATGATGGACGACTTCGGCATCGCGGTCGATTGGGACGACTACTTCCCCGGGATCGCCAATTACTATGCCAATTCCAAGGGCGAGATGGTGGCGATGCCGTTCAACTCGTCCACCCCGGTGATGTATTACAACGCCCGTGACCTCGCCGCCGCCGACATCGCCGTGCCGCAGACCTGGGAAGAGTTCGGCGCTGCCCTGGTGGCGTTGAAAGAGGCCAACCCCGAGCGTTGCGCCTATGGCTATTCGCCGTCGTCCTGGGTGGACATGGAGCAATTTTCCTATGCCCATGGCGTACCGATTGCCACCAACAACAACGGCTTTGATGGGTTGGACGCAGAATACGTCTATAACACCACCGTGGTTGTCGATCATGTTCAGGACATCAAGGATTGGTATGATGCCGGCCTGCTGGAGATAAAGACCAATGCCGGCGGCATGAACGCCCGCAGCGCCTTTGGTCAGGATGTCTGTTCCTTCTACTTCGGCTCGATCGCGTCACACGCGTCGGTGCATGCGGCGGCGGTCGACAGCCTTGATTGGGACGTGGCGATGATCCCGGTGTTCGAGGGCACCGCGCGTCAGAACACCGTCATCGGGGGCGCGGCGCTTTGGGTGCTGTCCAACAAAAGCGAAGCGGAATACCGCGGCGCGGCGGAATATCTGAACTTCCTGGCGACGCCGAACTCTGCGCTCTTCTGGTCGACCGAGACCGGCTATATCCCGGTCACCCTGTCGGGCTATGACCGGATGCTTGAAACCGGTTTCTATGACGCGGCGCCCTTCAAGGGCCGCGAAACGGCGATCGCGTCGTTGACCCATACCGAGGTCACCCCGCTGTCGCGCGGAGTCCCGGATCGGCGGGTTTCTGCAGGGCCGCAGCGAATGGACCGCGATGATGCAAGAGATCCTGTCGGGCCAGATCGGCGTGCAAGAAGGGCTCGACCAGACCGTGGCCGAGATGAACAAGATCGCCCGCAACTTCGAGCGGACCTACCGCGGCGCCAGCTTCCCCCTGATCGCATCCCGGTCGGTCCGGTCCCCGAGCACGTGCGAGGGCCGGGCCGACCCCGATTTCCCTTTCCACGGGCGCCGTCGTCCGACCCCAGGTGTAGGAGAACCCCCGATGCGTCACGCGCGCTTCAAGAACCCTTGGCTGGTGGCCGCGCTTGTCGCGCCGCAGCTTCTGATCGTTTTCGTCTTTTTCTACTGGCCGACAGCGCAGGCGATCTTCTGGTCGCTGACCTTTGAAAAACCATGGGGCGGCGGCAGCGAATGGGCGGGCCTGCACCATTTCCGCGAACTTCTGGGCGACCCGCGCTATTGGGATTCCGTGCGGGTCAGCCTGCTTTACGCCGTGGGCACGGCCGCCCTCGGCATGGGTTTGGCACTGGTGCTGGCGCTGTTCGCCGACCGGCAGCTGGCGGGCTATCGGTTATACCGCGTCGGGATGATCTGGCCCTATGCGGTGGCGGCCCCGGCAATCGGTCTGGCCTTTCGCTATGTCTTCAACCCCTCGGCCGGTATCATGTCCTATCTCAACGCGGTTCTGCCCGGGCTTTGGGACCCGGTGATGACCGGCTGGCAGTCGCTGCTGATGATCATCATCGCCGGCGCTTGGAAGAACATTTCGTATAATTTCATCTTCTTCCTGGCGGCGCTGCAATCGATCCCGCGCGGGTTGGTCGAGGCCGCCGCGCTGGACGGCGCCGGGGTCACCCGGCGGATGCGGGATATTCAGCTGCCGCTGATGGCACCAACCTTCTTTTTCGTGCTGGTCATCAACATTGCTGACAGCTTCACCGACAGTTTCGGCATCGTCGATACGATGACCGTTGGCGGGCCTGCACGGGCCACCAATCTGCTGGTGTACCGGATCTATTCCGACGGGTTCCAGGGGCAGAATTATTCCTCGGCCGCCGCGCAGTCGGTGATCCTGATGGCGTTGGTGATCGCGCTGACCGTCCTGCAGTTCCGCTTTGTCGAGCGCAAGATCCACTATACCTGAAAGGCCGGACCCCATGGTCGAACGCACACCAATCCTGAACATCCTCACTGATCTGATCCTGCTGTCCGGGCTGATCCTGCTGTTGGGACCGATCTATCTGGTCTTCGTCGCCTCGACGCAAACCCTGCAAGAGGTCAGCGCCATTCCCGCCCGCCTGCTGCCCTCGTCGCATTTCTTCGAGAACCTCTCCACCGTTTGGCAGCAGTCGGATTTCCAGACCAAGTTCCTGAATTCGCTGATCGTCGCGGTGGGCGTCACATTGGGCAAGATCACCATCGCAGGGATCACCGCCTTTGCCATCGTGTTCTTCGACAGCCGGGCGCGGATGCCGGTTTTCTGGCTGATTTTCATCACGCTGATGCTGCCGCTCGAAGTGCGCATCGTGCCGACCTACGCGGTGGCGGCCAATGCACTGTCACCGTTTCAGACCATGCTGGACGGGCTGGGCATCACCGCGCTGGTACGGGGCCTGACGGGCATCGAGATCGCATTGGACTGGAGCCTGCTGAACAGCCATGTCGGCCTGATCCTGCCGGTCATCGCCACGGCCACCGGCACCTTTTTGTATCGGCAATTCTTCCTGACCATCCCTGATGAAATGGTCGAGGCCGCGCGCATGGACGGGGCCGGGCCGTTGCGGTTCCTTTGGGACATCCTCGTGCCGTTGTCGACAACGAACATGGCGGCGCTGGCCACGATCATGTTCGTCTCCGGCTGGAACCAGTATCTCTGGCCGCTGCTTATCATCACCGATCCCGCCTATAGCGTCGTCGCGCTCGAACTGCGCACCCTGATCCCGGACGGCAGCACCACCGGCGGCGGCATCCCATATTGGAACCTCGCCATGGCCGGTGCCTTGATTGTCATGGTGCCCCCGGTCCTTGTCGTCATCGCCATGCAGCGTTGGTTCGTGCGCGGCCTTCTGAACACCGAGAAATGAGTCCCATCATGTCTGCTATTACCTGTCATTCCCTGCGCAAATCCTACGGCGGCGCCGACATCATTCCCGGTCTCGACCTACAGGTGCGCAGCGGGGAATTCATCGTCATCCTCGGCCCGTCGGGCTGTGGCAAGTCCACGCTCCTGCGCATGATCGCAGGGCTGGAGGCGGTCACCGCTGGCACCATCGAGATCGCCGGGCGCGATGTCACAACGCAAGAGCCGCGCGCCCGCGACTGCGCCATGGTGTTCCAGAACTACGCCCTGTATCCGCACATGAGCGTGGCCCAGAACATCGGCTACGCGCTGAAAATCGCGCGGGTGCCACGGGCCGAACGGGACCGTCGTGTCCGCGAAACCGCCGCGCTGGTGGGGCTGGAGGCCTTCCTTGAGCGCAAGCCCGGGCAATTGTCAGGCGGTCAGCGGCAACGCGTTGCCATGGCGCGCGCCATAATTCGCGATCCGGGCGTTTTCCTCTTTGATGAACCCCTTTCGAACCTTGACGCGTCGCTGCGCGGGCAGATGCGTCACGAGATCCGCCGCATTCACGACCGAACCGGCGCCTCCTCGGTCTTTGTCACCCATGACCAGCACGAGGCCATGACGCTGGGGGACCGGATGGTTGTCATGAACAACGGTCGGATCGAGCAGATCGGAACGCCGCGCGAGGTCTATGCCCGCCCCGCCACCGTCTTTGTTGCGGAATTCATCGGCTCCCCGCCCATGAGCCTGCTGGCCGCCGAGGTCAATCAGGCATCCGGGGTGCTGCGGTTTTCCGACGGCAGCACCCTGCGGGTGGGGGATGCGGTGTTGTCTGCCTGTGCGGGCCGCGACCTGCGTCTGGGGTTGCGCGCCGAGGCATTGACCTTTTGCCCGCTCGACACGGCCGATCTGGTCGCACAATTCGATTTCTTCGAAGAGCGCGGCCACGAGGGGCTGCATTGTCTCCGCTTCGGCGCAGGGTCTCTGGCCGTCCTGTCACGGGACAAGCACCGGCTGACACAGGGGGCCGAAGTGGGCCTGCGTGTGCCAGGCCAACGCCCTTCATATCTTCGACGCGGACACCGGGTACCGCATCGACACGCATATCGAAAAGGAGGCCGCCGCATGAAGCTGGCCAGTTACAATATCCAGTACGGCACGGGGCGCGACGGATGCGTCGATCTGGATCGCATCGTTGCCGAACTGGGCGACGCCGACTTGATCGCGTTGCAAGAGGTCGAGCGATATGCCGAACGCTCTGGCATGGTGGACCAAGTGGCCGAAATTGCGCGCCGCCTGCCGGGGCATTTTTGGGTTTACGGGCCGGGCATCGACCTTGATGCCTCGGAGGTCCGTTACGACCGGATCGTCAACCGGCGCCGCCAGTTCGGCAATATGGTGCTGTCGCGATGGCCGATCCTGTCGTCGATCAATCACACGCTGCCCAAGATCGCGCTGCACAAAGTCATGCACATGCAGCGTACGCTTGTCGAAACCGTGATCGACGCCCCCGGAGCCCCCCTGCGTTTTGTCTCGGTGCATCTTGATCACATCTCGACCGACACCCGCATGCCGCAGGTGGACTATATGGTGGAAATCGCACTGCACGGTCCCGAACGGGGCCCCAGCCTGGGGGGGCGTGGACCGGACACCCCTTGGCTGGACCGCCCCGAACCGCCGCAGCCGCGCAGCGTGATCGTGATGGGCGACATGAATTTCCTGCCCGGATCGCCCGAATACAGTCGGGTCTGTGGCGCCATGTCGAAACGCTATGGGCGGACCACACGCGCCGGCGGGCTGCTCGACGCGTGGACGCTGACCGGCCACGACGAGCACGAAGGCGACACACTGCCACGCGACACCCGCCCAGAGCCGATGCGGATCGACCATTGTTTCGTCAGCGCCGACCTCGCCCCGGCCCTTCGCAACATGCACATCGACAACACGGCCTGCGGATCCGATCACCAGCCGATCTTCGTCACGCTCGACACCTGAGCCCGCGCCCGGTTTCGGCCGGGGCCTGCGACCGCATTGCCTCGATCCAAGTCCCATTCGCTTCTTTGGAGTTTCTATCATGCCCGCCCAGACCGACCTGCCGCTTGTTATCGGCCATCGTGGTGCGTTGCATGAGATCGTGAATTTCGTCGTGCAATAACGGGTCGAGACCGGGCGCGATATCGAGCTTTGGATCAATTTCAAGGACAGGTTCGACACCTATGGTCCGGCCTGGATGTTTGCGGAAACGCAACCCGGCAATTGCCACCCGCCCAGATCAAAGCGTTCGCCGCCAGCCATGGCACATAGGCCAAGACGGACCAGGTCGACGCAGAGCTCATCGCGCGGTTCATGCTGTTTTGCCCGGATGCGGGACGCGCACGGCCACATAAAAAATTACGCCTTATCAAGATATTGCCATCAAATCGCGGGTAGTTGGTCGAGACACGCAAACGACTTCTGGCGCAGATCAAAGCGCAAGGGAATCTGGGATCGGCAGATATGTTCGATGCCATGAACGCCAAGTTGAAAGACATTCTTGATCGCCAGATTGCAGGGTTGGAGGTGCGGATCGAGCAGACCCTGGCCTCGGATGATGAATTGGCCAGAACTGCCGACATCCTGCGTTCCGTTCCCGGGATCGGCCCCGTCGCCAACACTATGCTGATCGCCGTCCCTCTATGGTTTGCCGATTGCAAACCACTGCCGGGCAGTGGGTGCCCGAGCTTGGCCAACTCTCGGGTGAGCAGGCCGCCGCGCTTGCAGGCCTGGTTCCGATCGCACATGACAGTGGTGCCATGCACGGCAGGCGCGCCATCGGAGGCGACCGCCGACTGTTACGGCACGTGATGTTCCAGGCGGCGCTCGTCGCCAGCCATCACAACCCGCTCCTGAAAACCATCGCCGACCGTCTTCTTGCCGCCGGAAAACCACACAAGGTTGTCATCACAGCCGTCGCCCGCAAGCTCGTCACAATCGCAAACGCGCTTTGCAAGTCTCGTTTCAAATGGCCCAATCATGTCACCTGAGAAATACAGTTGCTAGTCTTCTGCGAGGCAGGAAGAGGCAAACATGTCAGGTTACATCTGTGAAACGGCAGCCGAAAATTTTGGACGCCGTTTCACATCGCGACAGGGGCAATGCCCCAGAGAGCCGACAAGAGAACAGGCTACCCTTGGTTTGGCACCGGGTCTGCCGAGTGTCCGCCTTCGACAATATTGAAGCGTTGGCAAAGCCAGCCCGCGGCCCCGCCGATCAAAAGCCAGAAGATCAACCCATGTGCCAGCGCGGCAACGGCGAATTCAGCCGACAGGTGGGCCGGAACCGCAGAGACCAGGGATCCGCCATGCGGAAGTTGCGGCGCCCCATAGGCGTGTGGCGCGACAATCAGCAACAGCCCCAATGCCAGTTTCATCGGCGTTGAAAAAGCGCCAGAGCGGCTTGTCATCACCCACAGCCCGCCTGCGGTCAAAGCAGCGGTGGCCACCCACCACAATTGTCGGCTTTCGAGGGCCGCAGCGGACATGCCGGGCAGTTCCGGCGGCAAACCGAAGAACGGTGCAAGGCTGAAAGATACAAAACCGGCGGCGCCCCAGATCAGGCCGGACCGGGCATTGACCTCCCCGCCGCGCAGGTAAATTGCCGCCAGCAGAAGCAGGGCAAACCCCATCCCCCCAAACAGATTGGCCCCGGCGGTCACAATGGTTCTTTGAAGGCCATCCTGCGGCGCCCATTCACCTTCTTCGCCATGCGCATGGCCGTGGTCATGATCGTGACCGTCAGCGGCCGCCATCTCTGTGACAGGGGCCGCAACCTCGAATGTTTCCGCCTCAAGGATCAGCGGCAGCACGTAGATGGTTTGGAAAATCGTCGCTCCGACCCCGCTCAGGAGCCCGGCGAGAAGCGCGATGCTGACAAGCTTCTTTATCATTTCATGTTCCTTTTTCAGTCGCCCGCCAAGCGCGCGCTTGGCCGCGCCGCGCGGCACTCAGGCGTAGTTGGCGAAGAACGAATACTCGTGTTCACCGTCGGTGATCTCGGTCGTGCGCTTGTCGATTTCTTCTTTCGTGACCAGGCCCTTGTCGACGGCCAGCCGCTCCAGCGCCGCCAGCCATTGCTCGTAATAAACCCAGAACTCGTCGTTCAGGTCGTGCGCGTTTTCCCAATCGCCGATGCATTTGATCAGGTTCTTGCGAAAATCCTCGTAGTCGATGACCTTTTCCTCAGAGAACGCCAGGACGATACCGAAAGCCCGGCTTTGCCAGGGTTCGTCAAATTGCAGCCGGTCACAGCGTTTGGGCGGAGCCGCCTTGCTGTCTTCCAGTCCTTTGACAAATCTATCTTCCATGCCGGCGATGGTTTCAGTGCGCATTGTTGGTACTCCTTGTGTTGGGTGTTGGATGGTGTGACCGATGGTCCAAAGACCGGCGGCCCCCTTCTTGAGGTGGCCCCGGACGTCAGGGCTGGTTGAACAGGGTGATGCTGTCGGCGATGGGCGTGCCCGCCACCGACAGCATCCGGTGATCGTTGGAATAGAGCCCGACCCTGAGGTCGACCTTCCCGGTCGGCAGGTCAGCCAAGTGGAACCAATTGCCGTAGAGCCGCGCCAGCTTGTGTCCGTTCACATAGATATGTGCATGGCCCTGCCCCGGGATATGCGTCGTGCCGCTTTGGGCAGGCGCAAAGGCAAAGTTCGCGGTCTCGGCATGAAGGTTCCAACCGGTTTCGGGATCGGGTTGGGCGGAAATGCGGATCGTGGGGGCGCCTTTTGCCGGGATATCAATCATCGCATGCGCCGCATGTGCATGGCTGTGCCCGTCGCCCGCACCATGGGCAGGCGTTCCGGTTTGCAGGGCAAGGGTTTCGTTTGCCACCACATATCCCACACCGCCCAAGACGATGCCCAGAACCAGCGTCCCCAGAATCCTGATCATGTCATTTCCTTCTTCGCTGCATTGAAAGGCTCAGGCCAGATAGGTTTTCAGCACCGAAGCGCCGACGGTGTATTTTGGATCGACGATATTGCCGACACGCAGTTTTCCGGCCTGGGTGAGGAAGAAATACGCCTCGTAGACGTCCCAGCCGTAATCGGCGATCATCCAGTGGATCAATTCGCGATAGGCGATCCTTGCCGCATCCTCGAGCGGACGCGCAGAGCCCAGCGTCATGATGAATCTCTCGTTCTCCAGCCGTGGCCAGGCAATCGGGCTTTTCTTGATCAGGTCGATCTGGATGGTCACCGTGGCGGGCATTTCAACCGCCGTACCGCACAGTTCGCCATCGCCCTGTGTGGCGTGGCAATCGCCCAGATAGACATAACCGCCTTCGGCCAGAACCGGGAAATAGACGATCGCCCCCGGTGCCACGTCTGGCACATCCATATTGGCCCCCCAATAATCCGGTTGCAGCGATGACACCGCCTCGATTTCCGGGCTGACGCCGAGCGTGCCGATAAAGGGTTCATACGGCAGGGTTATCCGGTCGTTGAACTGGATGCCCTCTTCGGTCACATTCATCTTCATGACCTTTTCGGGCAGCGGATCGTTCAGCATCGCGGTGTTGGCAGTGCCAACCAATCCGCCGAACTCGGGGATCAACGCAGAGGTCCCCACCGGTTGCGGACCGCGTGGCAGGATAGAGTGAATTCGAACGGCAATCACATCCCCCTTTTCGGCGCCGGCCACATGGATCGGCCCGCACTGAGGGTTGAGGAACGGCACGTTCAACCGCTCTGACGGGCTGGCTGTCGTGGAATCCAGCTGACCTTCAAAGGCATCATGCGTGTCGGCCACCACGATGTCCCCGGGCTGGATATGCAACACCGGCTTCGCAAAGGGACCGTAGGTATAATGATATGTGCCCTGTACCTCGGCGGTCAGCCGATGGGTCTTGCCTGCAACGCCCTGGGCGACACCCTTGGTCGTCATCCAGGAATTCTTCATCCAATCCACTTTAGGATCCTCCTGTTCTATTGGCTGACGCGCCTGCGCCAAGCCTCTTGTTTGGTGAGTTTGGGTTTGTTCCGCTTTCCGCCAGCGTCTTCAGCGGGGTCAGCGAACCTGTCGTTTCGATCTGCTCGCAGAGAAATTCGACAGACACTTGCAGGCGCATAGCCTCGGACCGCAGCAGGTCATAGGCCGCCTGGCTGTCGATGGTCATGCAGGACTGCACCAACGTGATAGCAGCCACCACCGTCGGTCGGGCGCGCAGCCGTGCATTCAGGTCCTCGACCTTGCGCATCAATCTGGTCCGAACCTCGAAATCATGGAACGCAACCACAAGGGCCGAAAAGATGCCGGTCGGTTGCAGGGGTTTGACCAGATAGGCCGAGGGCATCTGACCCAGCGTCCATTCGATCCGCCCCGGTGCCTCGCTGCCCATCAGGGCGATAAGGGGGATCGGCGCCTGCCCCCGTTCCCATCCGAATTGCTGATCATAGCCACGGTCCGCGTCGAAAAAGATGACGTCATAGCCTTCGGGCGAAACATTGTCGGCCGGCCAGATGCTTTCCGTGCAAAGCCCAAGCCGCCCGAGCTGGGCCGTTAGAACGGCGGAATTGTCGCCGGGCGGGTGAACAATCAACGCCCGCACATTGCGGAAATTTGGCAGTCCACGCCGTTTCATTGGGCCGCCCTTTCATCGGGCGAAGGTGCGTCTCCCAGGCGATGGGCATCGAAATCCACGAGATAGGGATCGGGCCGCATCGGGGCATCGCAGGTGTGAAAGATATCGAACTGTCCAGAGGTATTCGAAACCGCCAGCGCCGGGGTCAGGAAACAATGATTGTTGCCCGGATCAATCCAGATCCTGCCCTGAGGGGCATCGAACCGAACGTCGTAGAGTGCGGATTTCACGGCATCGAGCTCCTGCGTGCCCGCCTTCTGCAACGCACGTGCAAGAAGATGCGTCGTGTTATAGGCCGCCTCGGAGTTGGCCGATGTGACCATATCCGCCCCGTATCGCGCCCGGTATCCGGCGATGAAACGCGCATTGCATTCGCCCGGCGTGGATTGGAAGTAGACGCTCGACGCGATATGTCCGTCGGCCGCGTCCGGGGCCAGCCGGGCCAGTTCCGGTTCCGACAGCGTGTGACTGCACACCGGCATCACGTTGCAGGTCAACTCGGGATTGGCCTGCCGCGCCGCCTGCATCGCTCGCATGAAAGCTTCGGAGGACACCCCGATCAGCGAACTGAAAATATAGGACGGTCGGCTTTGAACGATCTCGTCGATAATCTTGTCGACCTCGACTGACCCCACCGGCACATACCGCTCCCAGAAGTCCCTTGCGCCGTGTTCGGTCACGCATTCGCGCATGATCCGGTTGCTTTCCCATCCCCAAATGTAATCCGAGCCGACGCAATAGGCGCGGTTGCCGAAATGCTGCAACATGTGGGACATCAGCGGCACCATGTGCTGGTTCGGCGATGCCCCGGTGTAGATCACGTTGTTGCAGTGCTCGAAGCCTTCGTAGTGTGAGGGATACCACAGCAGACCATCGTACTTTTCGAAGACCGGGATGACTTCCTTGCGGCTGGACGAGGTATAGCAGCCGACCACGTGTTTCAGCCCCCCCTGTTTCAGAAGCTTGCGACTGATGGCCTGATAGGCTTCGAGATCCCCACCCGGGTCCAGGATCACGGGATCCAGCTGAAAGTCGAACTGCGGGTCCGCGTTGACTTCGGACAGGGCCAGCAGCGCCCCGTTCTGAAGTTCCTGCGCAATCCCGGCGTAGGGGCCGGTGGTCGAAAAGACGATGCCGATGCTGATCTTTTCTTTTGACGACGTGGGTGTCGTCTGGGTGTTTTCAGATGTGTGCATCTGCAATCGCCTTTGTTGTTCTCACTCGATACCGGACCCCTGAACCAATCTGTGTCGGCCTCAACCGGCCACCTCTGTCGGCCCTGCCAGCAGCTCGGATCCCTTAGCCGAGGACAGCCCGAAACAGGCGCCCAGCACCATCGACACCGGCACCACCACGTAAGAGCTGTGGAAGGACAGCGACCAAAGCGCCTCGACGGTGAACCGGTCCGGCGTTTGCAGCAAAAAGGCGAAGGTCGCGGCATAGCCAAAGGTCGTGCCGGGAATGGAGGTCAGCGCCGGGATGTTTGCGGCCAGAATATAGAGCGCGATGCTGACCGCGACGACAAGCGCCGCCCAGATCGCATTGCCGATGACCGCCCCCATCGGGACCGCAACGATGACCAACGCGGCAGTCGAGGCAATGAAGACGCCGAAAGCGTTGGAAATAATCGTGGTTCGAAAGGCCGCCGTGTCGCCGCCGAGGGCGTAGAAGCAGGCCCAGGCCACAAAGGCCGCCCAGATCAGGATGGTCCCCATCGTGAGAAAGAACCAGACTGCGGCAAACCCGCATACCGAAACACTGATGGCTAGTGACGTGATCTTGGACATGGTGTCCTCCTTGTTTCCCGCGCGCAGTCCGCGACCCGGGTGTCTGTTGTTCGTTGTCCGCGGGTTCGCGGTGCGCCCATTCAGTCAGGGCAGCCAGCACGACCTGTTCAGGACAGATCTGCCGCCGGTCTGACCGCCGCCTTGGCGGTCAGACCCTGTGCGCGCGATCAATGGCAGGGAAAGCCGATCGCATGGCGCGTGTCGTGTGCCGTGTTATGCGCCATCGAGGTGTTGGACAGCCCCACACCAAAGACAAAAACAGCACCCAGCGTGAAGAGAACGAGAGAGAATTTCAGCCGTTCGGAAATCCCGGCGACCCGGTTGTCCTGAACGGTGATGGTTCCATTTTGCATTGTTTTCATATCCATATTCGTGGTTTCGATTGATAGTTTGGCCGTCAGTTGACGGTCACAACGTCCAGCCCCTGCATCGCCTCTGTCGAGATCAGTTCAGCCAGCTTTTCCTCGCTCCATCCTTCGGTGCCGTCCGGGCGCGCGGGAATGACGAAAAAGCGGATCTGCGCGCTACTGTCCCAGATCTCGATTTTCGTTCCGGCGGTCAGTTCGACTCCGAACTCCTTGAGCACTTCGCGCGGTTCACGCACGATACGCGCCCGAAATGCCGGGTCCTTGAACCAGTACGGCGGCAGTCCCAGCAGCGGCCAGGGCCAGCAGGAACACAGGGTGCAGGTCACGATGTGATGCACCGAGGCCGTGGACTCGACCGCCTTGAGGTTCTCACCCTCAATGCCGTCGCGGATGCCCAGTTCGGCGATCGCGGCGTTACAGTCGGCCAGCAGCCGCGTCTTGAACGCCGGATCTGTCCAGGCACGTGCGACAACCTTGGCGCCGTTGAACGGCCCCATTTCGGTGTCGAAGAAGTTGATGACGCGATCGACCGTGTCTTGGCCGATCAGGTTCTTTTCCCGGAACAGGGATTCCAGGGCCTTGGTGCGCGCGGCATAGTAGGACTCAGTCTCGCGCAGGTGGTGATGGTGGCCGTGGTCTTTGTCTGACATGTTCGTTTCCTTGGTTTCTTGGGTGCATGGTCAGTGCGCAGGCACCGGACATGCGGGCCTCGAGGCGCGGCTCAGGCGGCTTCCAGGTAGGTTTCAAAAACTTCGCTAAAGAGCGCGTCATCTGTGTCCGGCCGCTCGGGCCAGATGTCGCGGGTCATGAATTTGACCCGATAGATTGGCTGGGGCGTGCTGATGCTGTCGGTGGGAACGCTGTCGGTGTAGAGGATCGCCTTCGGATAGACCTCTTCGACGACACCAACCTTGTTGCGCAGATAGCCGATCAACCGTGTGTGCACCGCAGATGCCGGATCAAGCACACGCACCAGCTGCCCCACTTTGAATTCCGGATTCAGCGCCACATCGCGATAGGGATTGTCGCCGGTGAACATATAGTCGACCACCTGGTCGGTGACGGCCGGGTTGCCCTTTTCCGGCAGCGGCGCATCCGGATTGTCGAGGTAGTATTCCGTCAGCTCTTCGAGCTCGGCCTCGTTGATGTAGTTCCGCTCGACCAGATAGGCGGTCATCCCGCCCAGCCATTTGATGTAATAGCGGTACTTGAAGTAATCGAGCGGGTTCATCCCCTCTGCCTTCACTCGCAGATGCGGCCAGGCCCAGATGCCGGTCCCCATCATGCACATGTGAACACCGAAGAGCTGTTTTTCCCACTCTTCGACAAAGACCTTCTTTTCAGTACTGACGGGGCCCACGTTTTCGAGGCCACCCAGGAATTGTTGCAACTTCATAGTCGCTCCTCCGTGTTGAGCACAAAAAAAGCCCCCATGATCCGTCGGATCTTGGAGGCCACATTGCCGTGCGCTGAATGCGCTTATTTCCGGACCGGATCGTCTCTGGTCCACGCTCAAATCGTGGCATGATGATTTTCATCCAACAAGAACTTTTTTGGGACAGCCTCCTTGAAACGCGGAAATCAACCCAAAATCAGCGTATTCTGACGGCTGTCGCCTAAATTTTAATCCTTGATCTAAGCGCTTAATTTTATGCACTTTTTAGCCGCAGATCGTCGCCATTTGGGCCTTTCAACGGCGCGCGTGCAAAAAAGTTCAGGTCATCTGCATGTTTCAATTCGAAATCGCGTACCCCGCACCAGAATCGCCTGTTTTGCGGGTCGCGACGCCCCGACCGACAGGCTTGCGGGGGATTTCGACTTGACCCTTTTGCGCCACGCTCTTCATACTTCTTGGCTCACACCAACTGCCGGAAATGATCGCTGAACACGTGACCGCGAACCTGCACGAAATCCATATATGCCGAACCTGCGGCAAGACGGACGAAGCCCCCACAGGGCCCGCTCTGGCCCAGAGGCTACGCGCAGCTCTCACCAAAGAGGCGGCGTTTTCAGGCGTGAAGGTGCGCGACGCACGCTGCATGCTGACCTGCGGCTCACCGGTTGCCGTCAGTCTGACCAGCCCTGAAAAAATGTCCTATCTCTTCGCCGACGTGGACACGGAGCACGATCTGGACAACTTGCTGGCTCTTGTGCGGCTTTACATGGCAAGCCCTAGCGGCACCATAAACGATGCGCGCCCCATCGGACGCTTGCGCCATTGCCTAAAAGGACGTCTGCCAGCGCCTTTTGTAGACTGAGATAAGAGGAGCCTTTGAAAGGTGTGTCAGGCATCGACATCCCATTGTTTTCAAAGGGATATCGAAGGATATTACTTGGATTGTGTAGTGACTCTTGGATACGGGAAATGGGTTACCGCGATCCAATGCGGGACGCCAGTTGCCGACAGATTGCACCACAACCGTGACACCTCTCACCGCGCTGTCGTGTGTTGACCTTATGCGCTAGACTCACCCTGCGCCGCGAAGACCGATGAAGGGGCTGCAAGCCTCGCCCAAACGCTGTGGCAAGAGATAGACCGCCCGCCTGCCGGTTGCTTAGATCAATTTGCCGCGAGGGTTCATTGGTGCAAACGGCGTATCATCACCACATTGTTGAAGGCGTTCACCGCCTTTTTTGCGCGGGTTCTGCCACTTGCGAAGTTGATCGGGGCAATTGCCCCGGGTCTGCTCCCCCGCAAACTCCCAATAGAGCGCCAGCGCGCAAGACACGGTGATCTCTCCCGCGCTGCTTGACCGCCATGTTCACCTCCGCGGCCGGCGAATAACGCATACCGATTTGGATGGCAAAATGCACAGCAAAAACAGAGGCTTCCGCCGACCGACCCGACACCCCTATGTATCTTTCGACTACATCTAAGGAGGCTTACGCCAAGAGCCCAAAACGGTAAGTGGCGGAGGAGGTGGGATTCGAACCCACGGTAGACTTTCACCTACGTCGGTTTTCAAGACCGGTGCATTCGACCACTCTGCCACTCCTCCGCGTTTTGCCTCGTTAAACGGCGCTGACTGATTCTGCAAAGCCGTCTTGAAGGATTTCCGCCGATCGCCGCCGGCGGGCCTTTTCTTGCAGGCATCCTCGCGGTAGACTGGCCGCGAAGACGATGTGCAGGCAACAGTCAAAGACCGGAAAACCGGCAGGCGCCCTGAATTCGGGGCAACAAAGGCGAAGGGCAAGTCGATGAAATCTCAGCAAGGTACCTTTTGTGGTCCAAGGCGCGCAGTACGCGGTGCAATGGCCCGAAGGATTCTCGCCGCCAGCAGCGCATTGGTCCTGTTGGCCGCCTGTGAAAACGGAGCGGAAATGCCGGGGTTCCTGCAAAAGCGCGACACCGGCGACGCACAGGCAGCAACGCCGTCCAACCGATCGGTGACACTGGTGGAACGCGACGTCGAGGCGCCGAATGTGTTTCAGATCACCGAAGCCGGCCTATGGGACGGCCGTCCCTCGCTTGGCGGGGTTTGGGTGGCGCACCCGGATGTCAACGACCCCGAGCGGGTGATCATCCGCAACCCGTCGAACGGAAAATTCGTGATTGGCGCATTGTTCCGCAAGGAACGCTCCAACCCCGGTCCACGACTACAGGTGTCATCGGATGCGGCATCGGCGCTCAGCCTTGTGGCGGGACAGCCGACCAATCTGAATGTCACCGCCCTGCGCCGCGAAGAAACGCCGCAAGATCCCGAAAATGCCCAGCCCGGCGGGTTGGACGCGCCGGATGATGTGATCGCGACCGACCTTGATCCGATCGAGGATCTGGCCACCGCAGCCATTGATGACACCCCCGCCGCCGCCCCGCGGCGGCCCCGCCGACACCGACGCCCGCGCCGGTGACCTCGTCGCTCAGCAAGCCCTATATTCAGCTTGGTATCTTCTCGATTGAAAAGAACGCCAACAACACCGCCGCCGCCATGCGTTCCAAAGGGTTGATCCCAACGGTCAAAAAACAATCGAGCCAGGGCAAAACCTTCTGGCGGGTGATTGTCGGCCCGGCGCAAAGCACGCAGGAGCGGTCGGAAATCCTGTCCATCATCAAATCGGCTGGCTTCGCTGATGCCTATGCCGTGTCCAGTTAACCGCCCCGGATCCTTGGGGCCAAAACCGCAGAACCGGAAATGACATGATCCGCAGCACCCTTGCCGCCACAGTCCTTGCCGCTGCCGTCGCATGCGGCGCCGCCCTGCCCGCAGCGGCCTTTGATACCCCGGCCCGCTCCGCCTTTGTGGTGGACATCGGCACCGGCACCGTTTTGCTGGCCAAAGATGCCGATACCCCGTTGCCGCCGGCCTCGATGTCCAAATTGATGACGCTCTACATGGCGTTTGAGGCGATCCGCGATGGCCGTTTGCAGATCAACGAAAAACTGCCGGTGTCGCAGCATGCGATGTCTTATGGCGGGTCGACGATGTTTCTGGACACAACTGACCGCGTCCGCGTCGAGGATCTGTTGCGCGGCATTATCGTCCTGTCGGGCAATGACGCCTGTGCGGTGATTGCCGAAGCGCTCAGCCCGGATGGCACCGAAGCGGGGTTTGCCCGCTATATGACACGCCGCGCCCAGCAATTGGGCATGACCAACTCGACTTTTGCCAATTCAAACGGCTGGCCTGCTGCCGGGCATCGCATGTCGACCCGCGATCTGGCGCTGATTGCCCGCCGCATCATTGTGGATTTCCCGGAATTCTATCCGATGTTCGCCGAAACCAGCTATGCCTTTGACGGGCGTGCGCCGCAGAACGTCAACAACCGCAATCCATTGCTGAAGCTCGGCATTGGTGCGGATGGGTTGAAAACCGGCCATACGCAAGAGGCCGGGTATGGGCTTGTCGGTTCCGCCAAACAGGGCAACCGCCGGGTGGTCTTTGTGCTTTCCGGTCTGGACAGTGAACGCGCCCGCGCCGAAGAGGCGGAACAGGTGGTCAATTGGGCTTTCCGTCATTTCACCCAATCCCGCGTCGCCCAGCAAGGTCAGGTCGTGGCCGAGGCCGACGTCTGGATGGGGGCGGAAATGCAGGTCGGGCTGACCCCGGCCGAGGACATCGAAATGCTGGTGCCTGTGCTGGATGGCGGCAAGGTCCGCGCCGAAGTGGTGTTCCAATCGCCAATCGCCGCCCCGATCGCCAAGGGGGACAAGATCGGCGATATGATCATCACGCTGGAGGGTCTGCCAGAGACCACAGTGCCATTGGTGGCGGATCGCGACATTGCCTCTGGCGGGTTCATGTCGCGGGTGACCACGGCGGCGAAGCTGCTGGTCGAACAATGGGGCAGCTCCACAGCCGAGCCCAGCCCCGAAACCGCTTCCTGATCGCGACGGGCGGCGATGTTCCTTTCTTTTGAAGGTATAGACGGGTCAGGGAAATCCACCCAGGCCCGGCGGCTTGCCGAACACCTGCGCGCGCGGGGGCATGAGGTTGTGCTGACCCGTGAACCCGGCGGTTCCCCCGGGGCCGAGGAGATCCGCGCATTGGTGCTTCAGGGGGACCCGGATCGCTGGTCTGCCGAGACCGAGATCCTGCTGTTCACTGCCGCGCGTCGCGACCATTTGGAACGCACCATTCTGCCCGCGCTGGAGGCCGACAAAATTGTGATCTGTGACCGCTTTGCCGACAGCACGCGCATGTATCAAGGTCTGTCGCGCGGTGATTTGCGGCCTGTTGTCGACCAGTTGCACAGCCTGATGATCGGGCGTGATCCCGATCTGACGCTGCTGATTGATATGGACCCGGCGCTTGGCCTGGCCCGCGCCAAAGGCCGCAACGGCATTGAAGAACGATTTGAAGATTTCGGCGCCGAATTGCAGGAAAAGATGCGCGCCGGTTTTCTGGCACTTGCCGCAGAGTTTCCGGCCCGGTTCCGGGTGATCGACGGCGGGCGCGATATGGATGTGGTGGCGGCTGACCTGGCCAATCTGATAGACGCCCACCTATGAGTGATGATGTCCCCCAGCCAGACCAGATCGACGGCGCGCCACATCCGCGCGACACCCCGCGCCTGATTGCACAGGAGGCCGCCGAACAGGCGTTCCTGACGGCGGTGGGTTCTGGCCGGTTGCATCACGGCTGGATGATCGCCGGGCCGCGCGGTGTCGGCAAGGCAACGTTGGCCTGGCGGATTGCCCGGCATTTGCTTGCCAACCCACCGGGCGCAGACGACGGCGGCATGTTTGGTGCCCCGCCCCCGCCGGATACGCTGGATGTCGCTGCGGATCATCCGGTTGCCCGCCGGATTGCCGCCGGCTCAGAGCCGGGATTGTTCCGCCTGGTGCGTCCCTGGGACGACAAGGCCAAGCGCCTGCGCGCCGAAATCACCATTGCCGAAGTGCGCAAATTGAAATCGCGATTTGCGCTGTCCGCGGCGGATGGGGGCTGGCGGGTGGTGATCGTCGATGCGGCCGACGACATGAACCCCAATGCCGCCAATGCGCTTTTGAAACTGCTGGAAGAACCGCTGGCCGCTCGACCCTGTTGCTGGTCACCCATCAACCCTCTGCCTTGCTGCCAACCATCCGGTCGCGCTGTCGTATGCTGAACCTGCGTTCGCTGGCACCACCGGACATGTCGGCGGCCATGCAACAGGCGGGCGTCGACGTCACCCCGGAAGAGGCCGATGCGCTGGCCGCCCTGTCCGCCGGATCGGTGGGCGATGCCATCCGCCTGTCGCTGAACGAGGGGCCGGCGCTTTATGGTGCGATCATTTCCCTGCTCGACAGCCTGCCCCGGCTGGACCGCGCCCGCGCGCTGAAACTGGCCGAAGCGGCCACCGCACGCGGCGCCGAAGACCGGGTCAACACCATCTTTTCGCTGCTGGATCTGGCTTTGATCCGCCTGGCGCGCAGCGGCGCCACGGGCCAGATGCCCCTGCCCGCCGCCGCCCCGCGCGAGGCCGAGGTCTTTGCCCGTCTGGCACCCGATGCCCGCCGCGCCCGCGCCTGGGCCGAGATCGGCCAGGAGATTGCCGCCAGAACCCGTCATGGCCGGGCGGTCAATCTTGACCCTGCCGCGCTTGATCCTAGATACGATGATTAAACTCCAGAAAACCGCGACCGACATGGCCGCCTGAGGCCGGATATGAGCACACCAAAAATCACCGACAGCCACACTCATCTCGACTTTCCTGATTTCGAGGGGGAGCGCGCCGACCTGGTGGCCCGCGCGGTCGAGGCAGGCGTGCACCGCATGGTGACAATCTGCACCCGCCTGCGCAACGAACCGGACGTGCGCGCGCTGGCCGAAGAATTTGCACCGGTGTTCTACGCCGCAGGCACCCACCCGATGAGCGCCGCAGAAGAGCCGCTGGCCACCGTCGACGCGCTTGTGGCGCTGGCGCAGCATCCGAAATTTGTCGGCATTGGCGAAACCGGGCTGGATTACCATTATACCGCCGAAAGCGCCGAGGTGCAGAAAACCTCTCTGCGCATTCACATCGAAGCGGCGCAGATCACCGGCCTGCCGCTGATCATTCACGCCCGCGCCGCCGATGACGACATGGCCGAAATCCTGGAAACCGAGCATCGCAATGCGCCTTTTTCCTGTGTCATGCATTGCTTTTCTTCCAGCGCGGAACTGGCCAAACGCAGTCTGGATCTTGGGTTTTACCTGTCGATGTCGGGCATCACCGCCTTTCCCAAATCCCAGGAGCTGCGCGATATTTTTGCCGCCGCCCCCATCGACCGCATTTTGGTCGAAACCGATGCGCCGTATCTTGCGCCGCCGCCCCGGCGCGGCAAACGCAACGAACCGGCCTATGCCGCGTTTACCGCCCAGAAGGCGGCAGAGACTTTTGGCATGGAATTCGCCGATTTCGCCGCCCGGACCGAAGCCAATTTCGAACGCCTGTTTGCCAAGGCCGCTGCCTGGGACGCGACATGAGCGATCAATACCGTTTCACCATCCTTGGCTGTGGATCTTCCGGCGGCGTGCCCCGGCTTGGCGGTCATTGGGGCGAATGTGATCCCGAAAACCCGAAAAACCGCCGCAGCCGCTGTTCGATGTTGGTCGAACGCATCGGCCCGCAAGGCACCACAACCGTGTTGATTGATACCTCTCCTGATTTGCGCAATCAGCTTTTGGAGGCGGGCATCGGGCGGTTGGATGGCGTGGTCTATACCCATGCCCATGCCGACCATGTGCATGGCATCGACGATCTGCGGATGATCGTGTTCAACATGAAGACCCGCCTGCCGGTCTGGGCGGATGGTGCGACACAGGATTCACTGTTGAACCGGTTCGGCTATGCCTTTGTGCAACCTGCCGGATCCCCCTACCCGCCCATTCTGGACCTGAACACAATCGCGGGCGATGTGACCATTGATGGCCCCGGTGGCGCGATCACCTTTTCGCCGTTTGAGGTCAACCACGGGGCAATTGATGCATTGGGGTTCCGTATTGCCGGGCTGGCCTATCTGCCCGATGTCGCCCAAATCCCCGATGATGTCTGGCCAAAGTTGCAGGGCTTGGATGTCTGGGTGGTTGATGCGCTGCGCCGCGCGCCACATCCCACCCATTCGCATCTGTCGCAAACGCTTGACTGGATTGCGCGGGTTGCGCCGAAACGCGCGGTGCTGACCAATATGCATATTGATCTGGATTACGATGTGGTGGCCGCCGAAACCCCGGCCCATATCACACCTGCTTATGACGGCATGGAATTGGTCCTGCCATTATGAAGGGTCTGCGGGCATGACACGACATTATTGCGTCCCTCCCGTGCCCCCCTGCCGCAACTGACCCGAAAGGCGGTCCGCCATGCAAGCGCTTCTTGACGTCATTCTTCCGGTCTTTCTGGTCATTGGGGCTGGATATCTTGCGGCCTGGCGCGGGTTCCTGAGCGAAGGTGCCATCGACGGGTTGATGGAATTCACCCAGAAAATCGCGATCCCGATGTTGCTGTTCAAGGCAATTTCGACGCTGGATCTGGGACAGAACATCGACCTTGCCCTGTTGGTCAGTTTCTACACCGGGTCGCTGACCGGGTTCCTGTCCGGGCTGCTGGCGGGGCGGTATTTGTTCAAACGTGACTGGGAAGATTCGGTTGCAATCGGGTTTTGTTGCCTGTTTGCCAATTCGGTCATGCTGGGACTTGCCATCACCGAAAGCGCCTATGGCACCGCAGCTTTGGCGCCAAACTACGCCATTGTCGCGATGCATTCGCCGTTTTGCTATGGCATCGGCATCACCGCGATGGAGATTGCCCGGTCCCGTGGCACGCCAGCGCGCCATATGCCGGCCAAGATCCTGCGGGCGATGTTCCGCAATGCCTTGGTGATTGGTATTCTCTTGGGCCTGGCGGTCAATTTGTCCGGTATTGTCCTGCCCGAGGTCGCGCAATCGGGGCTTGATCTGGTGGTGCGGTCCGCAATCCCCTGTGCGCTGTTTGCCATGGGCGGGGTCATGTTTCGCTATCGCCCCGATGGCGATTTTCGCATCATCGCCTTTGTCTGTTTGATTTCGCTGATCCTGCATCCGTCAATCACCTATGGTCTCAGCCGGTTCAACGAGCTGACCGCCGGGGCAACCCGATCTGCGGTGCTGACGGCGACGATGGCGCCGGGCATCAATGCCTATGTGTTTGCAAACATGTATGGCGTGGCGAAGCGGGTTGCGGCCTCTTCGGTGTTGATCGCGACGGCGCTGTCGATTTTGACGATCTGGGTCTGGCTGTCCATTTTGCCGTGATTTGCGGCTGATGACATGCGGCTTGCTGGCATTTGACCGGCGTCGAAACCGCCGCGTCATCACCCCGCCTGCTCAACTGTGACCGCTGTCTTTCAACCGCGCGGCCATCTCGCTCAGCGCGTCATAGAGCTGTCCGACCTCTGGCCGCCAGTCCGTAACAGCCGCGCTTTGCGCCCGGACAACATCGTTGTCGCCCCGTGCCGCCGGACCGGTCAAGGCGGCCTGTGGACCAACCGCCAGCACATTGTCGACCGTCCCGCGCAAAAGTGCGGCATGCAGATCGTCAACCACCGCATCCGGCACATCCGCCGCCGCCCAGGCCTCGCGCGCAAGCGCCTGTAAAACAGTGGTAAAATTGTTCGATATGACCGCAGCCGCGTGATAGATTTCCTTGGCCTCGGATCGGATGGAAAAACAGGTTGCCCCCATCGCAGTGAACAGGATTTCGATCTCGGGCGCGGCGGCGCCCTCGATGCCGCAATAACAGCCGTCGAACTGCCGGGCGGCACTGGCCGGATCGGCAAAAGACAACACAGGATGGGCGCTGGCCCCGCGCCAACCGCCGTCGATCAATGGCGCCAGAATGTCCGCGCGATGAAATCCGCTGCAATGGGCAACAATCGCCGGGGGCCGGTCAATCTGCGCCAATTGTCCGGCGACATGCGCGATCTGGTCATCGGGCACCGTCAACAGCCACAGATCCGCAGGTCGCATTTGATCCAGACGCCGCGCCACCCGCCCCACGCCCGCAAAGGCCTGCGCCGCCTGGGCGCGCTCAGGGCTGCGGCCAAAGATATCCAGCACCGCAACATCCGCATCACCCGCCAGCCGTCGCAGCAGCGTCGTTCCGACCTTGCCCGGCCCAATCAGATTGACAGTCCTGATACGCTGCATCCCGTTATCCTTTGTCGAAACGGATGGAAACCAAAGCAGGATCAAGAGAAAATTTTGGTGCGGGTGAAGGGACTCGAACCCCCACGCCATAGGCGCCAGAACCTAAATCTGGTGCGTCTACCAATTCCGCCACACCCGCACGTTTCACGGCATCATCCCGTGTTCGCAGGTCTCTAACAAAGCTTTGCAAGGGATGCGAGAGGATTCGCAGCCCAAAGACACCAGAAAAGCCACGGTATTAACCCGATATTGGGATATCCGAGGCAAAATGACGGCAGGAAATTACAGGTACGGCCATGAAACCGAAAACACTCGGGCGCGCAGCGGGATCTTCTCCGCTGTCCGGATCAATGCCGGGCGACGCGCAGGCATGTCATACTGCACAGGCCCGGTTGAACGGTCTGCTTGCCGGGACCTGTCTGCTGACAATGGATGGCGAAATTCCGGTGGAATTTCTGTCCCCCGGTGACCGGATCATCACCCGCGATGTCGGGGTGGCGGTGCTGCGCGACATTCAAACAACTGAAGTCAAATGTGAATCGGTGACCGTTGCCGCCGGATCTTTGGGCCATACCCGCCCGGATCTGGACATGGTGATGCCCGCCCGCCAGCGGGTTCTGGTGCGCGATTGGCGCGCTCAGACCCTGTTCGGGAAGAAATCTGCCCTGGTGCCGGCATCTCGTCTGGTCGACAATCAATTTGTCACACTCAACCGCGCAAGGGTTTTGCGTTTGATACAATTGCGCTTTGACACGGCGCATATCCTCTACGCCAATGGGGTAGAGGTCGAAAGCTGCGCCCCGGTATCCGCCATCACCCGGTGACATCCGGCACCGCAGTGGCGCTGGCCAAGTTTGATGGCCCCAAGGCCCACTCCCGATGCCAGCCCTGTCAAACCACATGCCTATCTAACCAAATACCCAGTCAAACCACATGCTCGATCAAAGCAAAATTGATGTCGGAAATCGCCCCAGAACGATCAAAGGGCCGCATTTTGCAACACAAGTGGCAATTGGTCTGGCAGATCCTCGGCGATCAATCCCGGCCCAAATGCGCGGGCGCATTCCACATGCAGCCAAGCGGCGGTTTCAGCCGCCTGTAGTGGCGCCAAACCCCGGGCCAGCAGACCGCAGACAAACCCGGCCAACACGTCGCCCGATCCCGCCGTTGCCAGCCATGGCGCTGCGCGATCGTAAGCGGCCGCATGGATCAAACACGCGCCGCTGGGGTCGGCAATCACCGTATCCGGCCCCTTGAACAGCACAACACAGCCCGCACGCGCCGCGGCCTCGCGCACCGCATCGACCTTGGAATATGCCGGGCCGCGCATCGGCGCCTGGCTGAGCCTCTCTGCAATGTCCGGGAAAAGGCGGGCAAATTCGCCGCCATGGGGTGTCAGAACGCAACCCGGATGCAACATGTCGAACACCCTGTCCGGCGCATCCGCAAAAGCCGACAGGGCATCCGCATCCAGCGCAACGCCGGGTCTATGCGGCGCTTGCAACGCCACCGGCACCAAGTCGCGGGATCGTTCAAGCCCGAGCCCCGGCCCAAGGCACAGCGCCGAGATCCGCGAATTCCCCAGCGCATCAGCCAGGGCCGCGGCGTCGTCCACGCGTCGCATCATCAGCGCCGTGATCTGGCTGGCGACCTCGATCTGTGCCGCCCCCGGCACACCCAATGTCACCAATCCGGCCCCGATCCGAAGCGCGCCCCGCGCCGCCAACCGTGCCGCGCCGGTCCTGCCAAATCCACCGCTGAGGACCAATGCATGGCCATGTGCGAATTTATGCCCCCTCCGCTTGCAGAGATCCGCCCCCACCGGCGCTTTCACAAGGCGCGCGACCTCACCTGAACCAAGCGGCGAAGCCCCAAGACCGATGTCCTTGACCACAACCTTGCCGCAAATATCCGGCCCATCCGCCAGCACATGACCCGGCTTCATGCTATGGAAGGTGACCGTGATCTGGCTTTCGACATGGGATGGGCCCGGCTGTGGGTCGCCACTTGCCCCGCGCAGCTGTCCTATGGTGCGCCCGCTGTCGCTACAGAGCCCGCTGGGTATATCCACGGAGGTGAGTCGGCAATTCGCGCGGGATTGTGACCGGGCCTGCGCGGTGTCATTGTTGAGATTCGAAAACAGCTCCGACAGATCCGCAATCGGGCGTTTCAACCCGGTCCCGAAAATGGCGTCAACAATCAGGTCCGGCGCGTCAGAGGTCACATCGCCCACACCGGCCAACGCAAGAACCGGCCCCACCTGTTGCCAGCGATCAAGATTTGTCTTCGCATCCGGCGACAGCTTCAACGGGTCGCCATAGAGGAAAACCTCGACCGCCCAACCGCGCGCCTGCAACAGCCGCGCAATGACAAAACCGTCACCGCCATTGTTGCCCGGCCCACAGAGCACAACCGCCCTATGCGCCCCCTTCGCCAGTTCCGGCCATTGCCCGATCACCGCCGCAACCACACCCGCGCCGGCCCGCTCCATCAACTCCAGCCCGGTGACCTCTTTGCTGGCAATGGCCGCCTGTTCCAGCGCCCGCATCTGTGCCGCAGTCAGCAATTCGGTCATATCCGCGCCCTCAATTCATTTTCGCTTGTATTTTGGGCAAAACGCCTATCTTTTAAGCTCAAAGATTTTGCCCCTGCTCAAATCGACCACTTCTCAACCCTACACAATTGTAGCCCCGCAGTAGAAGTGGTCTGACCTGCAAAAGCACGGGGTTTGCGAGGAGGTTTCACATGAAAAAGATCGAAGCGATCATCAAGCCATTCAAACTTGATGAAGTCAAAGAGGCGCTTCAGGATGTTGGCGTCCAGGGCCTTAGCGTGGTCGAAGTCAAAGGTTTCGGGCGGCAAAAAGGCCATACCGAACTCTATCGCGGCGCAGAATATGTTGTCGACTTTCTGCCAAAGGTGAAGATCGAAGTCGTACTTGACGACGATCAGGTCGATCAGGCAATCGAAGCGATTGTCGAAGCGGCAAAAACCGACAAGATCGGCGATGGCAAGATCTTTGTCAGCACGATCGAACAGGCCATTCGCATCCGGACCGGCGAAACCGGTTCCGACGCACTGTAATCACACGACACGCGCCCCGGACATGGTCCGGGGTCTCTTGACGTTGTCGGGCGGGTTCCGGTCACAACCGGGCCCAAACACCAAGAAAATGTTCTTATCAAACAAGGGAATGACGAAATGAGCGCAAAGGACCTGGTCAAACTGATCAAAGATGAGGAAGTGGCTTACGTCGATATCCGCTTCACCGACCCGCGCGGCAAACTGCAACACGTGACCGTCATCGAAAGCGAAGTTGACGAGGATTTCCTCGAAGACGGCTTCATGTTCGACGGCTCGTCCATTGCAGGTTGGAAATCCATCGAAGCATCGGACATGAAATTGATGCCCGACTGCGACAGCGCCTATATCGACCCCTTCTATGCTGAAAAAACCATCTGCGTGCATTGCTCGGTTGTCGAGCCGGACACTGGCGAACCTTATGCCCGTGACCCACGCGGCACAGCCGAAAAAGCCGAAGCTTACCTGAAAGCATCGGGCATCGGTGACACGTCTTTCTGGGGTCCGGAAGCGGAATTCTTCCTGTTTGACGATGTGCGTTTCTCGAACTCGATCAACAAGGTATCCTACGAAGTTGATGCAATCGACGCTTCGTGGAACACCGACACCGAATACGAAATGGGCAACACCGGCCACCGTCCGGGCGTCAAGGGCGGCTATTTCCCTGTGAACCCGATCGACGACGGCCAGGACATCCGTTCGGAAATGCTCTCGACCATGAAGCGCCTCGGCATGAAGGTCGACAAGCACCACCACGAAGTGGCATCCTGCCAGCACGAGCTGGGCCTTGTGTTCGGCACGCTGACCACCCAGGCGGATGAGCTGCAGAAGTACAAATATGTCGTGCACAACGTCGCACAGGCCTATGGCAAGACCGCGACCTTCATGCCCAAGCCGATCTATGGCGACAACGGCACCGGCATGCACTGCAACATGTCGATCTGGAAAGACGGCAAGCCGCTGTTTGCTGGCGACAAATACGCCGATCTGTCCGACGAAGCGCTGTGGTTCATCGGTGGTATCCTGAAGCACGCCAAAACGCTGAACGCGTTCACCAACCCGTCGACCAACAGCTACAAGCGTCTGATCCCAGGCTTTGAAGCCCCGGTTCTGCGCGCCTATTCGGCCTCCAACCGGTCGGGTTGTGTTCGTATTCCTTGGACCAACTCGCCCAAAGCCAAGCGCGTCGAAGCACGTTTCCCCGATCCTTCGGCGAACCCCTACCTGTGCTTTGCGGCCCTGCTGATGGCTGGCCTTGACGGCATCACCAACAAGATCAACCCGGGCGAGGCGATGGACAAGAACCTCTATGACCTGCCGCCGGAAGAGCTTGAAGGTATCCCAACCGTCTGTGGCAGCCTGCGCGAAGCGATTGACTGCCTGGCCTCTGATCATGACTTCCTTCTGGCCGGTGACGTGTTCACCAAAGACCAGATCGACGGCTACATCGAGCTGAAGATGGAAGAAATCGAACTGTACGAACACACACCCCACCCGGTTGAGTTCGGCATGTACTACAGCTGCTAAACTGTTCCCGGTTTCAGCACTGACCACAAAAGATGGGCGTCCTTCGGGGCGCCCATTTTGCTTTTGTCCAACCCCACTTTTATCGAACCGCCACTTTTATCGAACCGCCACGCAAAAGCCGGATTGCCGCCTCAAAACCGAACCTGTGCGCCACGCAAAAAGATGTACCGATTTTTTTCATACGTTTTCCAAGGACAGGTTCCATGACCGGAAAATCCAGCTTTGAAGACAGATTGTCCCGCATCGCCGCGCGCACCGAGGCAGAGCTTCAGTCCAAACAGCGGCCCGGGGCCCGCGCCCCCCGCCCAACCAAAAGCATCCGCAACGGCAGAGCGCGCGCCATCCTGCTGCCGGCGGCATCGGTGGTCATCGGATTGGGGCTGATGGCGGTCCTGTTGACCAAGACCAACGATACGCTCACCGAAATGGGCTTTGACGACAGCGAACGCTGCCAGTTCGCCCGCGGCACCATGCTCAGCGACAAATACCGCGAGTTGATGGGCCTGAAGGTCGAACCGGGCTGTGAGTAAGATCATTTTTTCGGTGAATTCGTTAAAATGTCGAGATAGGGTGATCTGACAAGAGTTTGGATCAACAGGATATCCGCCATGCGCCGTTTCATCGTTTCGCTTTCTTTTGCCCTTTGTCTGTCCGCGCCCGCCGTTCACGCAGCCCAATGCGGCAACAATTCCTCTGGATTTGAACGCTGGAAAGGCGAATTCGCCCAAGAGGCCCAGCGCGCAGGCGTGGGCCAACGCGGGCTTCAGGCGCTGGCGTCGGCGCAATATTCCACCGGCACCATTCGCGCCGACCGCAACCAAAAGGGCGTGAAATACAAACTGGATGACTTCATTCGCATCCGGCTTGGCTCGCTCAACAGTTTTGCCAGCCAGGCCAAGAAGCACAAGGCACGCAATGCCGGTTTCTATGCGTCGCTGGAACAACGCTATGGCGTGCCGTCGGGGATTTTGCTGGCCATTCATGGCATGGAAACCGGATTTGGCCGCAATATGGGCAGCACGCCGGTGGTGTCGTCGATCACAACCGTCGCCTATGATTGCCGCCGCTCGGGTTTCTTCACCCCACATGCGCTGGCGGCGCTGCAAATGGTCGATCGCGGCATGCTGTCACCGACGCAAAAGGGCGCCTTCCACGGCGAGCTGGGCCACACCCAGTTTCTGCCGGGCAATGCGTTGAAATATGGTGCGGATGGCAACGGCGACGGCCGGGTCAATTTCTATGACGTTGCCGATGCCATGGCATCCACCGCCAATTTTCTGCGCGCCAAGGGCTGGAAGCCCGGTCGTGGCTATCAACAGGGCGAAGCAAATTTCCGCGTGCTGAACGAATGGAACGCCGCAACGGTCTATCAACAGGCCATTGCGCTGAGCGCGATCAAGATCGACAGCTGATCCCGCGACTTTCGCAATAAAAAAGGCCCGGCGCATCTGCGATCCGGGCCTTTTTCAATCCTTTGATCTGTCAGAACTTGCGCAACGCCAGAACCGAATTCAGGCCGCCAAAGGCAAATGCATTGGACAGGGCCACATCAACCTTGGCTTCGCGTGCGACATTGGGCACCACATCCAGCGCGCATTCCGGATCTGGTTCCTCATATCCGATGGTGGGCGCGATGATCCCGTCGCGCAGCGCCATGATACAGGCCAGAAGCTCAACCGCGCCGGTGCCGCCAATCAAATGGCCATGCATCGACTTGGTCGAAGAGATCATCAGCTTGTCGGAATGGGCGCCAAACACATCGGCCACAGCCGCGCTTTCGGTTTTGTCATTGGCCGCGGTGCCGGTGCCATGGGCATTGATATAACCGACCTCTGTCGGTTCGATCTTGGCATCTTGCATCGCGCCGCGAATGGCGCGCGCCGCGCCACTTTTCGACGGCATCACGATGTCAGAGGCGTCAGACGACATGGCGAATCCCACCACCTCAGCCAGGATTTCAGCGCCGCGTTTCTTGGCATGGTCATAGTCTTCGAACACATAGATCGCCGCGCCCTCGCCCTGAACCATGCCGTTGCGGTTGGCGCTGAATGGGCGGCAGGCGTCTTTTGACATGACGCGCAGACCTTCCCAGGCTTTGACGCCGCCGAAACACAGCATCGATTCAGATCCGCCCGTGATCATCACCGGTGCCATGCCGCCATGCACCATTTGAAACGCCTGGCTCATCGCATGATTGGACGAGGCACAGGCGGTCGACACGGTAAACGACGGCCCCTTCAGGTTGAATTCGATCGACACATGCGACGCCGCCGCATTGTTCATCAACTTTGGCACCACAAAGGGATGCACACGGTTTTTGCCGTCCTCATAGACAGAGCGATAATTGGCATCCAGCGTGGTCATACCGCCGCCGGAATTGCCCAGCACCACGCCGGAACGTGCCGCCAATTCACCGGAAAATGTCAGCCCGGATTGCGCCAGCGCCTCGCGCGCGGCAATCAGGGTGAATTGGGTGAACCGATCATAAAGCGCCAATTGCTGGCGGTTGAACCGGCTTTCTGGATCGAACCCGCGCACCTGGCCGCCGATCCGGATCGACAGCCGGTCGACATCGGGAATGTCCAGCGGCCCAATCCCGCAGCGCCCTTCGCGCATTGCCTCTAACGTATCCGCAACATTGTGACCCAGCGCGTTGATCGTCCCCGCGCCGGTAATGACCACCCGTTTCATGGCAATTTGTCCCGTTTTCGCAAGCGACGCCCGATGGGGCCCTAGGCTTGCTTTTCTTTGATCAATGCCTCGATGCCCGTCACAATTGACTGCACCGAAGAAATATCGAAATCGCTTTCCGATGGTTCGTTGGCATTGAAGGGGATCGAAATATCAAACGCCTCTTCGATGGCGAAAATGCTTTCGACCAAACCCAGGCTGTCGATCCCCAGATCGTCCAGCGTGGCATCCATCTTGATGTCTTCTACGTCCAGCACAGCCTGTTCGGCGATGATGTCCACGACTTTACTTTTCACATCCATCGTCATGCCCTCTGATCCACCTACGGGTGATTTAGTCGCTCTGCCCCAACTTGGAAACTGCTTTTTTAAGCGCGGCAACATCGCGCATCAGACGTGGCAAGCGGCGCAGGGATTTGTAGCTTTCCATCTGGCTGTCCATCTTGGTGGCCGGATAGCCCAGCACAACCCGCCCGCTTGGGACATTGGACAGGATCTTTGACCCGCCGCCGGCAATTACCTGGTCCCCGATAAAGATATTGTCGCTGATCCCGACCTGACCGCCAAAGACACAATTGTTGCCGATGCGAACCGATCCCGCGATGCCGACCTGACCGCACAGCAGGCAATCCCGGCCCACCTGAACGTTATGGCCGACATGCACAAGATTGTCGATTTTGGTGCCGTCGCCGATCACCGTATCGCGGATCGTGCCCCGGTCGATACAGGAATTCGCGCCCATTTCCACGTTGTCGCCAATGGTCACCCCGCCCAGAGAATGAATGCGCGCCCAGCCCTGGGCCGCGCCCTCGCCCTGATCGCCCAGCGTATCGCGGGCACGTTCGACGGCGCTCTCTTCTGCGGTGACAAAGGAAAACCCGTCGGACCCGACCCGCGCCCCCGGTTGGCAGATAAAATTCCGGCCGATTTGCACGCCATGGCACAGCACAACCTGTTCCCGCAGCAAGGCCCCCGCGCCCAGCACCACATCGGCACCAATGAAACATTGCGGCCCGATCACCGATCCTGCGCTGATCTGCGCCCGTGGGCCAATCACCGTCCCCGGGCCAATCTGGACATCAGCGCCAATCAGGGCCGTTGGATCAACCACCGCAGAGGCATGCACGCCCTCGCCATAGTGCGGGCCCTGATCCATCATCGCCGACAGGCCGGACATCACAAACCGTGGCCGTGGCGCAAGGATCGCAGCCTCCAGCCCCAGGGCCTGCCAATCAGCGCCGCCCCACAACATCGCGGCACGCGCCGCCCCTTTGGAAAGGGCCTCGGCATATTCCGGCTTCATCGCCAGCGCCAGATGATCCGGCCCGGCGTCGGCCGGTTCACTTACCGCTTTGATCACAATATCGACGGCACCCACAGCTTCACAGCCGAGCGCCGTCGCGATGTCCTGAACGCTATGGTTCATCTTGCGCCTCGCATATCATTGCGGGCTGGGTTTATCCCTGAACCGAGGTCAGCGCCACCCCTGCGTTGCGCAGCGCCTGATAGACCTGTGCGTCGCGGCCATAGATGTCGGCAACGTAATGCACGCGTCCCTTGGCATCGGTAAAGGCGGTGCGATAGATCAGATGCACCTGAATGGGCTGCTCAAGATTGACGCGCTGGTTCTTGCCCGATTGCAACCGGGTTTGAAAGAAACTGACCGGATCATCGGTCTGAACCGCCAGAAGCGCATAGGCAAATTCAAACGGTTCCGCCAACCGGATACAGCCATGCGAATAGGCCCGCACTTCATGGGCGAACAGGCTTTTGGCCGGGGTGTCGTGCAGATAGATATTGTTGGAATTGGGGAACATGAATTTCACCAAGCCCAAGGCGTTGCTGTTCGACGGCGGCTGGCGCAGGTAGAAGGGGAAGGTCCGCCCGGAATAGGCGGCGAAATTCACCGCCGACCGTGGCACAACCCGACCGCGGCTGTCGATCACCTGAAGGTGGCTGACAGCATTGCGATTGTTGCGCATCAACGGCAGGTATTCATTCGTCGTGAT
>NZ_JALIEC010000006.1 GCF_022867865.1 Phaeobacter sp. J2-8
TGATGTTTGTGGGCCATACCGATACTGTGCATGTGCGGGGCTGGGCCGAAAACTGGCAGGGGCAACCGCAGGAAGATCCCTTTGCCGCGCCGGTGATCGCGGGTGAAGTCTGGGGGCGTGGGGCCTGTGACCTCAAGGCCGGGATATGCGCGTCGCTGGCGGCGCTGCGGCTGTTGGATATGGCGGGGGTAACGCTTGCCGGGACGGTCAGCTTTGCCTTTATCGGGGATGAAGAAAGCGGCGAGCCAGGCACAGGTGTCAGCGCCGGGGCCAAGGATCTGGTGCAACGGGTTGCCGCCGGAGAGATCGCAAAACCCGATTTCGCGGTCTATGTCGAGCCAACGAAGCTGGAGGTCTACACCGCCCAGATCGGGTTTTTCATCGCAGATATCAAAGTGACCGGCAAATCGGCCTATTTCGGCACGCCCGAGGACGGGGTTGATGCGCTCAAGGCCACACATGCGATCCTGTCGGCGATCTGGGCCCATGGCGCAGAGCTGACAGCCGCGGGCGCGCATCCGCTGGTGGGGACGTCCGACATCCTTGTGACCGAAATCAAGGGCGGCGGATATATCGCGGTGCCGGGCGATTGTGGCCTGTCGCTGATCCGCAAATTGCGCCCCGGCGAGACGCTTGATGATGCGGTGGCCGGGTTCGAAGCGGCGGTAAAGGCGGCACCGGTGTCCGAGGGCATCCGCATCGACATCAGCTATCCCGCCGGGCGCGACCACGTTTTTGGCGGCTCGCCGGTGGAAATTGATCCCGATCATCCCGGCGCGCGGGCGCTGGCGGATTGCGTGGCCGAGGTGCGCGGCACACCCACCCCGATGAGCGGCGCGCCCTATTGGTCAGAGGCGCCGTTTCTGGTGAATGAAATTGGCTGTCCGGCGATCTATTGCGCGCCGGGTGACATCAGCGTCGCGCATACGTTCCACGAACGGGTGAATGTCGACGAATACCTGGCCGCGATCCGCGCCTTTGCGCTTTTCATGGTGCGCTATTGCGGCACCCAAGAGACGATCCCAACAGGAGAAAGCAAATGAAAAATATCATAAAAAACAATGTGTTTGGCGCGGTTCTGGCGCTGGCGGCGGTTCCTGCGATGGCAGAAACGGTTGGCCCCCAAGGCGAGGCGGCCACGCCGACGTCGGAAATTGTTGTGCCCGAAACCAGCGCCGAGGCGCTGCGGGCCGGCGGCTATAAGGCGGCGCTGCTGTGGCATGATCAATCGGATTTCGTGAATGCGGTGACGGCCGGTGCGACCGATGAATTCGCCCGCTTCGGGATCGAGGTCGTGGCCACCACCAGCGCCGGTTTCGACGCCGCCAAACAGCGCAGCGATATTGAAACCGCGATGGTGAAATCGCCCGATATCATCCTGTCCCTGCCGCTTGACCCGGTGACATCGGCGGCGGCGTTCCAAGAGGCCAAGGCCGATGGCGTGAAGCTGGTGTTCCTGTCGAACCTGCCAGCGGGGTATAGCCATCCCGATGATTACGCGGCGATTGTCACCGACGATCTGTTCCAGATGGGCAAACAGGCGGCGGATGCGCTGGCGGCGGCGATGGGCAATGCCGGGACCGTTGGCTGGATCTATCACGATGCGGCCTATTATGTGACCAACCAGCGCGACAATGCGTTCAAGACCACGATTGAAAACGATTATCCCGATATTTCGATTGTCGCGGAACAGGGGATCAGCGATCCGGCCCGCGCCGAAGAGATTGCCAACGCCATGTTGCTGCGCAACCCCGATATTGGCGGCATCTATGTGACATGGGCCGGTCCCGCCGAAGGTGTGTTGGCCGCGCTGCGCGCCAATGGCAACAAGACCACCAAACTGGTGACGCTGGATCTGTCGGAGCCTGTGGCGCTGGACATGGTGCGCGGCGGCAATGTCGCGGCGCTGGTTGCCGACGAAGCCTATGAGCTGGGTCGTGCGATGGCGGCGGCCGGCATTCTGGATCTGCTGGACATGGATGTACCGGCCTTTGTCGTCGCCCCGGCGGTGACCGTGACCGCCGACAATGTGGCAGAGGGCTGGATGCAATCGCTGCATATCGACGCCCCGGCCAGCGTAACCAGCAATTAAATCGGGATCGGTCCGGCGCAATCATCCCAGATCGTGCCGGGCCGGATCAATTGACGTGAAATCATTGGCACGGGGCGCAATCGCCGGTGCCGACCCAGAACACGGGTGTCCAAATGTCCACTATGACCCTTCGGAAATTCGGCCTTGCCGGTTTGGATTTCAAACAGATGGTTGTCTATATCGGTTTCCTTGCGATCTTCTTGTTTTTCGCGGCGACGCTTTATGACGACGGTTTTCTGACCCAGCGCAATCTGACCAATATCGTGCTGCAAACCGCGCCGGCGACCATCATGGCGATCGGTCTGGTGTTTGCCCTGTCGGCGGGTGAGATCGACCTGAGTTTCGGTTCCATCGTGGCGGTTGCCGCGCTGTCGGCCGCTGTTGCGATGCAGAGTTTCGGGCTGGCGGTCGGGGTGATTGCCGGGCTGGGTGCGGGGGTGGCGATTGGCGCGCTGAACGGCGTTCTGGTGGCCTATCTCAAGCTGCCGTCGTTTCTGGTGACGCTGGCGACCATGGGGCTGTTTGCCGGGATTGCCCGGTCGATGACCGACCTGCGGTCGATCCCGGTGATGAACGAGACATTCACCGGTCTGTTTGGGTCGGGCAAATTGTTTTCGATCCCGTCGCTGGTGATCTGGACGGTGATTGGCATCGGCATCGGGCATCTGGTCTATCGTCATACGAAATTCGGCGCGCATGTGCTGGCCACTGGCGACAACCCACGTGCGGCACAGGTGTCCGGGATCAGCGTGGCACGGGTGCGGTTTTATGTGCTGACGATTTGCGGCGGCTGTGCCGGGTTGGCGGGTCTGCTCTATGCCGGGCGGTTGCAGGCGGCGAAATATACCCTGGGCGAAAGCGATCTGATGACGGTGATTGCTGCGGTGATTGTCGGGGGCACGCTGTTGAATGGCGGCAAGGGGTCGGTGATCGGGGCGCTGGTTGGCTCTCTTATGATGGGGATGCTGAACAACGGTCTGATCCTGATGAACCTGAAAGTGTCCGATCAGATGATCGTTCGGGGTTTGATTATTCTGTTGGCTGTTGCGGTCTCTCTCCGCGATGCCAACCGCTAAGCGAGGAGCGAATTCATGTTTCTGGATGTTCTGATGCGCCGCAATCCGGGCTTTGTCGAAGCTGCGATGGCCCTGCATCAATCGGGGGCGATCCCGCCGAATTCCTATGTGCTGGATCTGGATGCGGTCGAGGCCAATGCGCGGATCTTTACCACCGAGGCGGCGAAACACGGGCTGAAAACCTTTGCCATGACCAAACAGGTCGGGCGCCATTCCGGGTTTTGTCAGGCGGTGATGCGCGGTGGGATTGATCGGTCGGTGGCGGTGGATATGGAATGCGCGATTGCCTGTCACCGGGCGGGGCTGAAAACCGGGCATTTGGGCCATCTGGTGCAAGTGCCGGGCGGGGATGCCGATTTCGCGGCGGCGCAATTGCAGCCTGATTACTGGACGGTGTTTTCCGATGACAAGGCGCGCGAGGCGGCAGAGGCGGCGGCGCGGGCCGGGCGGGTGCAGAACCTGTTGGCGCGGGTCCAGACCGAGGGCGACACGTTTTATCGCGGTCATGAAGGCGGGTTTGCCGCAAGCGATATTTGCGCGGTGGCGGAGCGGATGGATGCGCTGGACGGCGGGCGGTTTGCCGGGATCACCACATTCCCGGCGCTGTTGTTCGATCTGGAACGGCGCAAGGTGAGGCCAACCCCGAACCTTACTACCCTTGCCACCACATCCGAGGCGCTGGCGGCGGCGGGGCGCGGTGACATTGAAATCAACGCGCCGGGCACCAATTCCACCGTGCTTTTGTCGGCTCTGGCCGAGGCCGGGGCGACGCAATGTGAACCCGGCAATGCCCTGCATGGCACCACGCCCTTGCATGCGGTCGAGGATCTGCCGGAAGATCCGGCGGTGCTCTATCTGACCGAAGTGTCACATCACCATGGCGGCAATGCGTTTTGCTTTGGGGGCGGGCTGTATATTGATCCGGTGTTCCCGAAATACGAGGTGCGTGCGCTGGTGTCGTCAGAGCCGACAAGCGCGGCGACGGCGTTGGCCCCGGTCGAAATCCCGGATTATTCGGCAATCGACTATTACGGCATGATCGACGCCACCGGGTCGGTCAAACCGAAAACCGGTGACACCGTGGTGTTCGGCTTTCGCGGTCAGGCCTTTGTCACCCGCGCCAATATCGTCGGGGTGTCGGGCGTTTCCACCGGTGCGCCCCGCGTCACAACCATTGAAAACATTTTCGGCCAGCGCGTCGATTGGCCAGAAAGGGCGCTGTCATGACTGCTGAAGCTGAGGTTCTGTCGTTAAAGAATATTCACATGGCCTTTGGCGGGGTGGTGGCGATTCAGGATTTTTCGCTGGATCTGCGGGCGGGGGAAATCGTCGCGCTTGTCGGGGACAATGGCGCCGGTAAATCCACCCTGATCAAGATTGTGTCGGGGGTTTATACGCCGACCTCGGGCACGATCCGGCTGGGCGGGGAAACCACCAGTTTTGCCGACGCCAGTTCAGCCCGCAGCAAGGGCATCGAAGTGGTCTATCAGGATCTGGCGCTGGCCGATCAACAGCCGGTCTACATGAACATGTTTCTGGGCCGTGAATTGACCAAACCGCCCTTTGGTCTGCTGGACAAGGCGCGGATGCGGCAAGAATCGCAAACGCTGGTTGATGAGCTGGATGTGCGCATTCCATCGGCCAGTTCGACCATTCGCGACCTCAGCGGTGGCCAGCGTCAGGGCATCGCAATTGCCCGCGCCACCCATTGGGCGAGCAAGCTGATCCTGCTGGATGAACCCACCGCCGCGCTTGGCGTGGCCGAAACCGCGCGGGTCGAGGAATTGATTGCCAATCTCAAGGCCAAGAACCTTGCTATCCTGATTATCAGCCATAGTCTGGATCAGGTGTTCAAACTGTCGGATCGCATCTGTGTGCTGCGCCGCGGGGAACAGATCGGCATTCGCGAAACCGCCAAGACCGACAAGAATGAAATCGTCTCTATGATCACCGGAGTTGCCTGATATGAACCGTGAAATCCAAACCATCATGGCGCGTGAGATCCATGAGATCCCGGATGTTCTGGCGCGCCAGATTGTTGAGGGGCTTGACCTTTACCTGACGGCCGGGCGCGAAGCGGCGGCGACACATCCACGTGGGTTTGTCACCTGTGCGCGCGGCACGTCGGACCATGCGGCGACATTTTTCAAATATGTGATGGAGATTTCCACCGGTCTGCCGGTGGCGTCGATCGGGCCCTCGGTGGCCTCGGTCTATGATACGCCGTTGAAATTGGAGGATTTCATCTGTGTCGCGATTTCGCAATCTGGCGGCAGCCCGGATTTGGTCGCCCTGCAACAGGCGGCCAGCCGGGGCGGGGCAAGGACGCTGGCCATCGTGAATGTCACCGACAGCCCGGTCGGGGCCGGGGCCGACAGCGTTCTGCCGATATTGGCCGGGCCGGAAAAGGCGGTTGCGGCGACCAAATCCTTTGTCGGATCGTTGTTTGCCATTCTGGGCTTTGTGGCCGGGTTCACCGGGGACAAGGCGCTGGAAGGCGCATTGCGGGCCTTTCCCGAGACGGCGCGGGGCGCGCTGGATTGCGATTGGACGGTGGCGGAATTGGCGCTGGCGCGGGCCGGATCGGTGTTCACCGTCGGACGCGGGCCGGGATTGGCCATCGCGGCGGAATTGCGCTGAAATTGAAAGAGACCTGTCGCATTCACGCCGAGGTGTTTTCCTCGGCTGAGGTGCTGCATGGGCCGGTGGTGCTGGCGGATCGGAAATTCGCGGCGCTGGTGTTTGATCCGGCGGATGCATCGACGCAATCGGTCACGGCGGCGGCACAGGCGATGCGCGACAAGGGGGCCACGGCGCTGACCATTTCGGCGGATGGGAAGGAAACCACCGCCCTGCCGGTGCCTGGGGTGGGGCATCCGCTGTTGATGCCGCTGGTCCAGATCATCGCGTTTTACCGGTTTACCGAAACGCTGGCGCGCCATCTTGGGGAAAATGCCGATGCGCCGGCGGGATTGAACAAGGTGACAGAGACGATCTGAGCCCGTTTTGGCCAAACGTCGCCCGGTAACCCCGCCCCCGCCAGGGGGGGGCGGGTTTTGATCTTAGCTGTCTGGGTCCAACAGATCGCGCAGCCAGTCACCCACCAGGCTCATCGACAGGGTGATCAGGAAAATCGCCGCCCCCGGCACCACCGCAATCCACCACGCCAGCAACAGATGGTCGCGGCCGGATCCCAGCATTTCGCCCAGGCTGGTCAGGGGCGGCTGAATGCCCAATCCCAGAAAGCTGAGCGAGGTTTCCAGCAGGATGGTTGAGGGGAAGTTGAGGCTGATCTGAATGATCAGGATATTGGCGACATTGGGCAGGATATGCCGGCCATGGATGCGCCAGGCGCTTGCGCCGGTGGCCTCTAGCGCCTGCACATAGGTTTCGGTGCGCGCCGACAGGACCGCGCCCCGGATCAACCGGGCATAGGTTTCCCAACCGGCAATCCCCACCAGCGCGACAAACAGCCAGAGCGCATTGCCAAACAGCGCCAGCGCCGCAAGCACCAAGATCTGAAACGGCAGGGCGGCCTGGGCATCGACCAGCGCCATGATCACACCGCTTGTGACGCGGTTTTGCTGTGCCGCGACAAAGCCAAGGAAGGTGCCGATCACCGCCCCGATCAGCGTGCCCAAAAGCGCGACGCCAAGGCTCATCCGGGTGGCGAACAACATGCGGCTGAAAATGTCGCGGCCCAGCGCATCGGTGCCCAGCGGATAGGTCCAATCCCCGCCAAGAAAGACCGGTGGCGCGAGGCGCTGCATCAGGTTTTGTGCGGCCGGATCATGTGGCGCAATCCAGCCCGCGAACAGCCCGCCCAGCACAAAGACCGCGAGACAGGCCAGCGACAGGCGCACCACAAAGGGGGTGGATCGTAGCGAGGTTTCAGCCATTGTCGTCTGCCTTTGCATCGCGCTGGCGTGGGTCGAGCCAGCCATAGAGCAGATCCACCATCAGGTTGGCGATCACCATGGTGCAGGTGACCAGAACGACGATGGCCTGCACGATGGCCAGTTCCCGTGCGGTGACCGAATTGACCAGCAACCGCCCGACGCCGGGCCAGGCAAACACCGTTTCCACAACCACCGATCCGGCAATCATGTCGCCCAGACGGAAGCCCAAAATCGTCACCACCGGAATGGCCGCATTCGGCAGCGCGTGGCGGCGCAGGCGTGCGCCCGGCAAGAGCCCCTTGGCGCGGGCGGTGCGCATATAGGGGCGGTTCATCACCTCAAGCATGGCGGAGCGGGTAAAGCGTGCGATGCTGCCCGCGCCCGAGGTGCCAAGGGTGATCACCGGCATGATATAATGCGCAAGACTGCCCGCGCCCGAGCTGGGCAGGATCTGCCAGGTCATGGTGAACAACAGCAGCATCAGAATGCCAAGAAAGAAGTTGGGCAGCGCAAAACCCAGCACCGCCAACCCCATGGCAAAGCGGTCAATCGCGCTGTTGCGGTGCCGGGCCGCCAGAATGCCCAGCGGCACCCCAAGGATCAGACTGAAGACAAAGGCCGACAACCCGAGATAGAGCGTTGCGGGAATGCGTTCCATCACCACGGCAAAGGCATCACGGCCATCGCGGTATGAAATCCCCCAGTTGCCCTGCCACAACCCGGTGAAATAATTGATATATTGCTGCCAGATCGGCTGATCAAAGCCATAGAGCCGGGTGTAATAGGCGATCATTTCCGGCGTGGCTTCGTCGCCCAGCAACGCATCCAGCGGATCGCCGGACAGGCGCAGCATGATAAACACGAATGTCAGCACGCCCCAGATCGTCAACACGCCCCGGAACAGGCGGTTCAACAGCAAGCGCATCATTGTGCTGCCCCTTTTGGGTTCGGGAAATGACAGGCGGTGCGGTGGCCGGGGCGGGCGTCATCCATGTCTTGCAGGACTGGCATCTTTTGCAGGCACAGGGCCTGTCGGTGGGGGCATCGCGCGGCAAAGGCACAGCCGCCAGCAACAGCGCCCAGTATTGCCAGCTGTGCTACGGACGGTGCTGCGGGTGGCATCGGGGTGGGCAACTGGCGCGGGCGGCGGCGGGTCGGATCGGCGATCGGCACCGCGTCAATCAACATCCGGGTATAGGGATGGCGCGGCGCGGCAAACAGCGTGGCAACATTGGCCTCTTCGACCACCCGACCGGCAAACAGCACGGCCACCCGATGCACGAAACTGCGCACCATCGACAGATCGTGACTGACCACCAACATGGCCATGCCGTGATCGCGATGCAGGTCGGCCAGAAGCGCGGTGATCTGGGCGCCGACACTGACATCCAGCGCCGAAATCGGCTCGTCACACAACAGGAACCGGGGCGACAGCATCAGCGCGCGGGCAATGACCACCCGCTGTTTCTGGCCGCCGCTCAGGGCATTGGGGAACCGGGTGAACACCGAGGGGCGCAGGCCCACACGCGCCAGCATCTCTTGGGCGCGGCGCTGGCGGTCGGCGGCGGTGCCTTCGGCAAAAATATCCAGCGGCTCTGTGACTTGATCCAGAATGCGTTTGCGCGGGTCCAACGCGCCATGAGGATCCTGAAACACCACCTGCAATTGCCGCCGCAACTGTCGCCATGCGGGATCGGCGCGCTGGGGCATCGGGTGACCATCGACCAGGACCTGACCTGTGTCGGGGCGTTCCAACCCCAGCATCAGCCGTCCGATGGTGCTTTTGCCCGAGCCGCTTTCGCCGATCAGGCCAAGAATCTCGCCCGGTGCAACCGAGAGATTGACCGCGCTGACCGCGTGCTGATGGCTGCGCGGGCCCAAGGGCCAGCGGCGCGGTCCCGGATAGCGGCGACAGAGGTTTCGGGCCTCAAGGATGGGTGCGGCACCGGTCATGGGGCGACCGTATGCGGATGGTGACAGGCAAAGCTGCGGTTGCCCAGATGACGCGTGGTTGGGGCGATGCTTTGGCAAAGATCGGTTGCGCGGGCACAGCGCGGCGCAAAGGCACAGCCAGAGGGGCGGTTGCCGGGATCGGGCGGTTCGCCCCCAATCGGGGTTGGTGCGGCATGGTCGTCAAACCCGGGACGCGCGGCCAGAAGCGCGGCGGTATAGGGATGCGCCGGGGCGGCAAACAGGGCATGCACCGGCGCGGTTTCGACGATCCGACCGGCATACATCACCGCCACCCGGTCCGCCGTTTCCGCCACAACCCCCATGTCATGGGTGATCAGCAACATGGCCAGCCCCTGTTGCTGGCGCAGATCGGCCAGCAGATCAAGGATCTGGGCCTGAATGGTCACATCCAGCGCGGTGGTCGGCTCATCCGCAATCAGCAGCGCGGGGGCCTGTGCCAGCGCCATGGCGATCATCACCCGCTGGGCCATGCCGCCGGAAAATTGGTGTGGAAAGGCCGCAAGCCGGGCCGAGGCATCGCGAATGCCCACCTGCTGCATTAGCTCTTTTGACCGCAGGCGCGCCGCGCGGCGGCCCATGGTGCCGTCCTGCATCAGGGCTTCGGTCAATTGCCGTCCGATCCGGTGGATCGGGTTCAGTGCCGGTACGGCCTCTTGAAAGATCATGGCGATTTCGCGCCCGCGCAGGGCGGCCATCGCGCGTTCATCCAAAGTCATCAGGTCTCGACCACCGAAATGAATGGCACCACGGGACGTGATCCTATCACCCTGAAGCCCCAAGAGACTGAGCGCCGTCAGGCTCTTGCCCGAGGCGCTTTCGCCAACAAGGCAGAGGGTTTCACCATCGCCGATTTCAAGATCGACGCCGTCCACCACCGTGACCGGTCCGCGTTTCGATGGCACAGAAACGGTCAGCCCTCGGACCTGCAAGAGGGGCGCCGCAGCGCCCCCCATCATGTCCCCAACAGGGAACTTTTTTACGTCATGTATCGACATTGCGCCTATTGCGTCCCGAGGATTTTGAGGTTGTCGGGGCGGAAATCCTCGAAAAACTGGGGGGTTGGCGTGTAAGAAATGCCGTTGCGGATCGCATAGATGTCGGCCGGATTGTAAAGGAATGTGCTGGGCACTTCCGACAGATAGATTTCAGCAGCTTCGCGGAATGCGGCGCGGCGGGCGTCCAGATCAATGGTGCTTTCCAGCTCGGCGGCCAATGCGTTGAACCGGTCGCTCTGCCAATAGCCATAGCGCGTCTGAATGGCGGAGCGCGGCCCATAGGCCAGCGTCAACTGACCCAGCGGATCGGGGAAACGATAGGTGTTGGACCATGTATAAAGCATGGTGTCGGCGTCGCGCATCGCCTTCCAGTTTTCCATTGGCATCAGCTCGATTGTGACGCCGATTTCGGCCCACATCGCCTGAAGGATCTGCACCGCTTCGGAACCAAGCGTATAGTAGCCGGGGATATAGCGCAGTTTGATCGGGCTGCCGTCAAAACCGGCTTCGGCCAGCAAGGCACGGGCGCGATCCGGGTCAAAGGCGAACTCTGGCAGATCATCAAGGTACATGTCGTTGAAGGCAGAGAGCTGCGGACCTTTGGGGGTCATGGACAGCCCGCGCCAGACGGATGCGACCAATGCCTTGCGGTCGATCCCAAGGCTGAGCGCCTGACGAATGCGCGGATCGGCCAGTTTCGGATGGGTGGTGTTGAACACCACAACATGGGTGTTTTCACGCACCACGGGCGCAATTTGCAGATCGTCATAGCGTTCCAGCACCGGCAGTTGATCTGGCGGAATATCGGCGGACATGTCGAATTCACCGCTGACCAGACCGGCGATGCGGGCCGCGACCTCTGGCACCTCGAGAAAGGTGATCGTGGCGGCCGCAGGCGCGCCCATGAAATAATCGTCATTGGCGACCAACCGCAGGCTTTCACCGGCGGTATAGCCGTCAAACCGGTAAGGGCCGGTGCCAATTGGCGCCCAGATCACATCATCGACGGCCTTGGCCATCCATTCGGAGGTCGGCAGCGTGTCATCGCGATGTGCCTCATAGGCGGCTTTCTGTACGATCCACGCGCCCTTGTTCGCCAGCCGATGCGGCATCAGATAATCGGGCGAGGCCCATGTCAGTTTGACCTCATGCGGGCCAAGGATGTCGACGCTTTCCAATTCCGCCAGTGTCGAGGCAACCCCGCGCACCGGGGCGTTTTCGCCGTAGACGCGTTCCTGACCAAAGCTGAACGCGACATCTTCGGCGGTGAAGGCGCTGCCGTCGTGCCAGGTGACATCATCGCGCAGCTGCAACACCATTTCGGTGGGGCTGATGCGTTCCCATGACGTGGCAAGCCCGGGCACCAGCGTGGTTTTGCCGGTCTCGGCCTGGGCGACGAAATCGCGGCGGATCAGCGTGTCAAAGACCGAGTGGATCACCCGCACATCGACATTGCCGCCGTTTTTGCCCGGTTCCAGCCCGCGCGCCAGTTTCGGCACCGCGACCACCAGATCGGGCCGTGCATCGGCCTGTTGCGCCTGGGTCTCTGCACCGATCAGGCCAAAGCCAAGGATCAGCGCAGACAGGCCCGCAAGGCCCGCCAGCGTGTTTCGACGAGACATCAACATAAGTCGTCCTTTCAAATCAGGGTTTGAATTTTCTTTGCGTCAGATCTTGGCGGTGTTGTCGGACCCATCCAGCCAGAGCGGATGGGTCCAGGCGCGCCGGCCGCCGCATCGGTAATCACCAGGCGGCACCAGGAGCCGAAGAATTTCGCCAGCGACAGCCGCCCTTCGGTCAGGGCGGTGCCATGCAGGCGCACGCCCTTGGCATAGGGGCCGACCAACAGGATCGAGCTGGCCGCAGAGCAGGAAATGACCAATTCGTCGCCGTCGCGGGCCACGTCATGGATTTCGGGGCCCTGGCTGGAATAAAACGCCCCGTCATGCAGCGCAGCCAGCAGGGCGTCGGGGGTATTGCTTTCAGCGCGCACCATGACCCAGCCGCCGCCGCTGTCGGGGCGTTTGAAATGGCTGTCATCGGTGGCGATGGCCAAAAGCTGGCGGTTTTCGCAGAGCAGGGCCTCGTACATCACCAGACCGTCACCCCGGTCGGAATTCATCCAGCAGGTGTGGTTGTAGATTTCCACCGCATGGGCGGCGTCGAGCGCCAATCCGTCTTCCAGTTGCAATTGATACCAATGCGGATGGGCAATCGCCACAAAGGCCCCGGCGGCGCGGGCGCGGCGGGCCAGATCCGGGCCGGTTTCATCCGCTGGCGGCACGGCAAAGTCATCGGGCAGACCGACCGCAAGGATGTGCCAGGGTTCCCCGCGCGAGGTTTGTGGCCCGTGCAGCTCTGCCCCGATCAGGGTGGTGAATGTGGCGTTGCGGCTGGCGCGGCTGTCCGTGATGGGATAACCGTATTTTTCCCGGAAATGGTCGGTCACGGCGATGAAATCATATCCCGCCGCCTGATAATGGGCACAGACGTCTTCGACCGCCAGCGCACCGTCCGAATTGGTCGAATGTCCGTGTAGATTGCCACGCAGGAAGGTGCCTTTTGCCTGAAAGGGCCGCAGCATTGCATCTTTGTATTTCATTTCGCTATTCTCCATGCGCACCCAATTACAGATGTTTATGAAGTGGATATGACAGTTCGCCCGAATGACCGGAATAATCTGCGCTGCTCAGATTTGGGCAGGCAGGTATGGTGTGGCTGGGTGGGTGTATTTAGGTTGCAGGGGGGGCAGGAACGCGGGCAATCAGCCCGGTTCGGCCGCAATGTCCAGAAAATGCGATACCGCGGGAATGCCCCGCGCGCCGTCAGCGATGACCAGCAAAAGCTTGGCCCCCGGTTGGATCAGGTCCAGCCGGGTCTGTTGCAAACGCCCGTCGGGCGGCATTTCAGAGGCAAAGACAAGCCCCGCCCCCAGCCCGGCAGCCGCCGCTTCGATCACCGCTTCGCGCCGTGGCGCTTCGAACAGATGTTTTGGCATCATGGCGTTGGCTTCGAAAAGCCGGTCGACCACGGTGCGGGTCATAGAGGGTTGTTTTTGAACAACAATCCGGTGTTCTGACAGGGCCGCGCGGTCAATCGGCCCCGCGCCCAGCGACATCATGGCGGCGTTGTGCACCAGCACCAGTTCCTGCTGTGCCAGAACCACATGTTCGTTTGAGATCTGATCGGCGTCGGGCCAGGTCAGAATGCCGACATCGACGCTTATCCGGGCGACATCTTCCAGCAGGGAATGGCTGTTGCGTTGTTGCAGTTTGATGGTGACATCCGGGAACCGGGTCACAAATCGCCGCAGGATCGGCATGGCCACCTGCGGCACGCTGAAGCCAACACGCAGAAGCCCGCCCTGGCCGCTTTTCAATTCGTCGACGCTTTGCAGGACTTTGTCAAAATGCAAAAGCGCGGTGCGGGCCTGATTGAAAATGCGGAACCCCGTGTCGGTCAGGGTCATTGGTTTGCGGCGCTGGAACAGTTTCAGGCCCAGCCGCTCTTCCAGCCGGGCGATGCGCAGCGACACACCCGGTTGGCTCATCCCCATCGCCTGGGCGGCCCCGGAAAAGCTGCCGGCCTCGGCAACCGCCACGATCACGCGCAGGTCAGACACTTCGAGCCGGGGATCGGGCCCGGTGTCAACAGGCGCTTTTGGCGTAAAATCCGTGTCTGACATTGTGGGGCCCGCTGCGGTCATTGATGTGACCGGGCCTGCGTCCCACAGGCCTGCGGGTTTTGCAACCCAAGCTTCTGGGATCGACCGCGGGCTTTGACCCCTGGCCCTTTGGGGGTGGATTTGCCGTGCGGGGGGCAGCAGGGCCAAGGCAGGGTGGTGTACAGCCGTGCCCGCCATCGGACACGGTATCGGCGCGGGTTGCGCGCATCTGTCAGCGCGGGAAGATGCGGGCCATTTCGGCTTTGTAGCTGCTCCATTTGATGGTTGCGCTGTTGCCGGCATAACCGTGATATCGCGACCGGCCCGAGGGCAGGGGCAGCCCGGCCCAGATGCCGGCGAGATTATACATGAACTTTACATCCGAAATGCGCCCGGCCTTGAACTTGGCGAAACCGGCATCTTCCAGCAACAGATTGGCAAGATGATCCTGCAGGGCCGGTGAAAACCGCTGTTGTGGTCCAACGCCGGAGCGACGCAAAAGACCGCGCAATGTCTTTGGAATGAACTGATACCGGCCAATGGCATGTGGCTGGCCCGGGGTGGCCTTGATCCAGGCAAAGATCTCGCCGACGGTCATGTCGGTTGGCCGTTTTGGCGGCAAGCGGCGCGCGCCATGCTGGACGGCATCATAGCCGGCAGATCCGGCTTCTGCATGGGCAATCAGATCTCTGAGCCGGGCGGCCTGATCGCCGGAACGGGAAGAGACAAACGGGGTTGCGCTGGCCCCGGACAAGGCGCCGGCATCAATATCGGCGGCGGCCACCCGTTCGGTGGGCAAATTCAGCGTGATGCTGTTGGCGCGGCTGTCGGGGCTTAACCCGAATTCGATGGAGCCAACGTTGACAAGATCGTCGATGCTGAACTGTGTCTGTTGACCCTGGGCGGTGCCGGCAAGCGCAGTCGTCGCCAGCCCCATGACTAAGGCAATTGATTTCATTTCCATTTTCTCGTGCTCCTGAACCAAGTGAGTGGAAGCACCATAAAATTTGGCCGCCACAACTTGGGGTGCGCAAACAGGCAGCGAGGACCGCAAAGGTATAGGCCGCTGTCCATCCAGAGAGCGGACCGCGATCCTTGTTCGGTTCAGCCGAATCCCGGTGCGTGGCGCGCCAGCCCGGTTTTGACTGTGTGGTCTGTTCTGCCCTCAGGGCAAAAAGTGGGCCACACCTGCGGATGCGCTTCGCAGGTGTGGCCCGTTCTTGGCAACGCTCGGGTTCAATCAGTTGCCAAGAAATCCGTCCAGCCGGTCCCAAAGGCTGTCATCGAGAAGCAGGTTGAAACGAAGATAAACACCCTCCTGATAGACGTTCGACATGCCGGCCACGCGCCCGTCGACCGCGTTATAGCCAATCGCCAACAAGGTGCCCGGCGCCGGAGAGAACCCCAGCTCGACGCCCAGCCCGGTGGTGGCATTGCCACGGTTGTCCCAAATCTGGCTGGCGTTCACCCCGACCTGAACCCGGTCGTCCGCCAGATCGAGATAGGCCCCGGCCTGCACCAATTGGGTTGTGGTCGATGTCGAGACGTTTTCGTTTTCCAGGCTTTGGTGCTGACCGGCGTATTTTGCATTCAGACGCAGGTCTTCGTTGGCTTCATAGCTGGCATCGACGGACCACATATGGGTTTCGGTCCGGCCATGTTTGCGTTCAAGCCGATGTTCGTACCAGGCCAGCACGTCAAGGCGCGGATCCTTGACCGGACGATAGGATGCGCCGATGCGGGTACGGGCACGCAGGTGGTTTTCACCGTTGCGCTGATCCATCGCGACGCGGGTCCGGCCCAGAATGGTCCAGTCCTCTGTGACCTCTGTCGCCATGCCGAGAGAGGCATAATAGGTATTGCCGTCCTCTTCGAATGTTGCATCGACATCGGCATCCCCGACAAAGGTTTCATCGACGTTCTTCCACTTTGCCCCCAGTGCGATGCTGGTCAGCCAATCATCGCCCGTGTCGACGCCACGCGAATGTTCCAGATCGGCGCGCAGGGTGGTCAGATCGTCGATCTCCCAGACGGCTGCCACACCCTGGTGCCAGGTTTCTTCGACATCCCCCGGCGCCTGGCTGAATTCGGTCGAACCGGACAGCCATTCGTTCAGCTGATATTCCATGCCATAGCGGCTTCGGGTCATCAGGACGCCGTCGTCAAAGGTCAGCTCGATCTCGTTCTGGACACGCCAGCCGGGCTTGGCCTCGCGGTACATGCCAAGCGTCAGCTGCGCCGGATCGCGGTCGTCCCCGGCAAAGGGCAGACGCAATTCGCTGCGCACGGACACGCCGGGGCGGTCTTTTGGTGTCCAGTTGCCCCCCAGAAGCAGAGCGGCCTGATCGTTGGTAGAGCCGTCCCGCGTGGTGCGGGCCAGTTCCAGCCCGATATGCCCCTGGAATGCTTCGCTGAAGCGACGCGCATAGGTGGCGTCCAGCGTGGTCTTTTCGCTGTCGTTCAGACGATCGCGGACATATTCGGCCGACAGGTCCAGATCGCTTTTGGAATTGATCTCCAGACCATAGGACAGCCGCACCTGGGTGGTGCCGGGACGTGCCAGACCGCCCGCCATGAAGTCGTCGCCGGTGTGGATGGCTTCGAAGCTGAGACGTTGTTTTTCGGTCTGGATGTCATAGGACAGCCGCACCGCCATGTCGCTTTCGCTTTCCGAATTCTCGGAGCGCGCGATTTCGGCTTCGAAGGTGCCACCAGCCAGAGTTTCATGACGCACATATGCCGATTGCAGACGCTCGCGGGCCGGGTTTCCGATGGGGGCATCGGCGTGCACGGCGCGAATGCCGACGCTGGTGCGGTCCCCGGCGGCGTAATTCACCTCGCCGCCATAAAGCCAGTAGCGTTCCGCATCGTCTTTTTCGACTTCATAGGTCACCCGAACAGATACCGGATTGCCATCTGCATCGAACTGGCGCACCGGATCGTCAAAGGTGATGGTGTCGCGAAAGAAATCCAGAATGTAATCGGTGCCGCGGCGCAGAGTGGTGGTCGACAGGATGTCGCCGCCGTCTTCGTCACGGACCAGGATTTCAACCCGCTCAGAGCCGGTCACATAGCCCGAAAGGTTCAGATCATACGGTCCCGACACACCACGTCCGGTGAATTCGGTGATCTGTTGTTCTTGTGCGGTGCGGGCGGCAAACACGGTGACCGACACGCGGTCATCTTCCCAATGGGCCTTGGCGCCGGTGGCCACGCGCTGCATGCCCCCCAGTTTGAAAGCCGAGGATTTAGGCTGGATCGCGATATCGCCGTAAAGGACGTAAGAGCGGCCTTTTTCGACTTTGATATAGAGGTTGGAAGACGATTGCGCGTCCCAGCCGCGTTCGGAATTGTCGCCATAGACGGGATAGTATTCATCACCCCGGATGTCGCGGAACAGACGGTCTTCGGTGTCCTGATCCGAGCTGTAGCGCAGCGTCAGCAGGGCATCGCCCCGGATCGCACCCTTGAGGTACAGATCACCGCGCAGACCGGTGGTGGTGTCCTCGAATGAGTTGAACTGATCCTTGGACAGCAATGTGCCGGTCTTTTTGCCGCCAAGCGACAATGCACCTTCGACCACGCCGATCATGACACGTTCCTCCAGGTTGGGGGTAAAGGTGACGCGGGCTTCGGCCTTGGCGAAACCGCTGGTTACGGTGATCAGGTCCGGGCCGGACACCTGTGGCGGGATCAGGCCGAATGTGGCCTCGCCGTTGTCGATGAAGGCCTGAACGCCGGGGGTGCCGGGGCGGATGTCGGTCACATCCCATAGCCCACGGTCAGACCCCAGTGTCACGGTGGCAGAGGCCGGAACCGGCAGACCGCGCACGTCGAGGATACGCACCACCACCGGCAGTACATTGACCGGGTCGGCGCTGGCCTCGGCCGGGACGGTGATTTCGATCCGGGCCGGGTCACCGGGGGCGGTGACCGTGATGTCGTGACGCAGACGTTCGATGCCAAAGCCGTCGCGCCCCACAATCGAGAGCGTGTTCTTGCCCGGACGCAGTTTTACAGCCACGAATTCCGCCGCCTGAACGTTGCGCGGGGCCCAGCTTGTTTGTTCGCCCACACGGTCAGCGCCCAGAGCGCGGCCATTGACCAACAGACCCAGTGTCAGGTCGGCCTTGGCCTTGATCCGAATGCTTTGCGTGCGCCGGTCCAGGGTTTCGCCATCCTCGATGTCGAGAAAGCCGGGCTCTGGATCAAGCGATTTCACCAGGGATTCCAACGGACGGCGGCTGGCGCGGGCCTTGGAGCCAAGCGCGGCAGGACGATCGGCGGCGCCATTGGCGGCGGCAGAGTCCTGATCCGCCGCCAGCATTGCGGGCGTCAGTTGGGTTGTGGTTGCAGCGCGGCCTCTGTCCGGGTTGAGCGTTTGGGATTGCGCAGACCTTCGATCGGCATGTCCGCCGCATTCAGGCTGTCGGGTCCGGTGTTGGCCGCGAAATGCGCCTGACGGGCGGCAACTTCGGCCATGGCTTCGGGGGTGCAGCTGACGGTGGCGAAATTTTCGCTCCGCAGCTCGCCCCGGCGCAGGGGTACGATCCGCGATCCGCCCCGACGCAGGTCATTGGTGCGGGTCACAGCCACCTTGGTGCCAACCGGCAGAGTGGCGGCCTGAACCTGAAAGGCATGGGTGATCGGGCGCAGGCCGGGCAGGGAGTATTTGCCATTGTGATCGGTGACCACAAACAGCCCTTCCTGCGTGACAATCCGCACACCGGGAATGCCGGGTTCATGTGGCTGGCCGTCGTCCTGATCCTGAATGCCGTTGCCGTTGCAATCCATGAACACAGTGCCCAGCACCGTCCCCTGACGGGCAAAGACCCCGCCGGAATTGTCCAGCCGTACCACGGCGCGTGCCGGGGCGGATTGCATCACGGTGCCGGTGCCGGCCTGACGACCGGTCAACAGGGCGGTGTTTTCCAGGTCACCCTCGCGGGTGGCGGCCCCAACGGACATGACATAGCTCATTTCGACCACGTCCAGCGGCAGAAGGTTGCCAAGCGTGAACACCAGATCGCCTTCGCGGTCGCGGCGCGGATCGTCGATGGCGTCGCCATCCAACCGCACCGAACCGGGCACAAGCACCATGCCATACGGCGGGCGGTCAAAGATCTCTGCCCCGACCAATGCCTGACGCATGTTGTTGGTGACTTTCAGCGTATAGGTGACAAATTCGCCCTGCATGACGCGGTCGCGGTCGGCCTGTTTTTCCAGCGCAAGCGGTGCGCCGTAAAACGGGTCAAGCGGGATGTCGGAATTCATCAGCAGACCGCCGCCATGGGCAAAATTGCCGCCAAAGGCCGCGTCGGTGATGATCCGCCCGAAGCCGCCAAAAGCGAGACGCACGGTCGGGAAGCTCCACTCTGGCGCGTCCACGATGTCATAGCTGTAGCGCCCGGCGTCGATGTCGCCAAAGGCGAAATAGCCGCGGGCATCGGTGACAAGGCGTGCCACCTCGAACCCGGTGGCGGCGTCAATCAGCGCCACGGCCACACCTTCGACCGGATCATTGTTGATCGCGTCGAAGACAAAGTTGCCGGGGGCGATGATGAGGGTGGCCTCAAGTGTCTGGCCGCCGCAGCGCGCCATGGCGCGCACGGTGTCCCCACGGCCAGAGGCCATGACGCCGTCCTGTGCACGGGGATTGGCCATTTCGGTCACGGGCAAAGCGGCGATCACGAAGATGCCGGTATTGGGACCGGTTTCGCGCGCGGTTGTGGTTTCCACATCGCCGGTTTGCAGGCTTTGCAGTGTGATTTCCACGGTGTCGATACCGGAAGAGAGGTTGCACCCGCCAGAGGTCAGCCGGGTCACCAGATTGCTGTCCAGCGCGCCGGTGGTCACTTCGGCCCCACCCGATACCGGGTCGATAAACGCCAGGGTGCCGGTTTCGCCGCGCCGCAGCTCTGTGCTGACGGTGTTGGAAAACAGATCCGAGATGCCGGAAGAATTCGGCAGGAAGCTCTGGGCGGTGTTTTCGATCTCGACCGCGCCGAGGACAGCATCCACAGCCACGGTAAAGGCGACATCTTCGGAGCGGCCCATCGGGAAATCCCCGGCGAGGAAAAAGGCCACAGCGTCGATTTCGCCCAGATCGGCAGGGGCGGTGGTGGTGAAATCAAATGTGCCATCGCCCGCACGATGATAAAGCGCGGTCATCCCGCCCCACCGGTCCATCTGGACGAAACGGGCGTTCAGGGGAATGGCGTCTTGCAGCAGAATTCCGGTCGCAGCCGCGCCGTCGATGCGCAGGGGCGTGCCGCCGATGTCGGAATATCCAGTGACAGATCTGTCAGAGTTGTTGCGCAGGCGCAGGGTATAGAGAACGTTCGAGAAGTCGGTATGCGGTTGAATGGCTTGGGATTTTTCGATTTCCAGGGTGGCGGCCACGATTTCGGCGCGACCGATGCCAACACCGCTGATCGGTGCATTGGCAATGCGATCACCCGCCGCACGCTGTTGGCCGATGGCGGTCAGGGTGACATCAAAGCTGTCGCCCGGTTGGGCGCCGGGAGCGGCCTGGAAGGCATAGATCAAGTCGATCGCCTTGCCTGCGGCAATCTCGATGGTGTCGTCTGTGGAGATTTCGGGTTCGTTTGCATCCACAATGCCATTGCCATTCAGGTCGATGAAAAGTTTCGGGTTCATGAGTTGCGACGTGTCCCCCGAAATCGAGATGACCGGCGTCACGTCCAGCAGCACGTTGCCGGTATTGGCAATCTCGAAGCTGAACTGATCAATTGCGCCACGTGACAGCAGCAGTCTTTCGCGCCCGGAAACCTCAAGTGCCGGAACCACGCTGACGCGGGCCTCGACGGCATTGGAATCAAGCGTCACAAAAATGCCGAGACCGGTGTCGAAATAGGTGATCTGGGCAATGTTGCGAATGATGGTGCCGGCGGCGGACTGCTGGGCGGTCACGGGTCCGGCTGTTGAAAGGAGGCAAAAAGACAGGGCGGCGATGGTAATGAACCGAGCTACATTCTTGCCAGCCAAGCGAATAAAACTGCGCATCAGTTTCGCTCCTGGATGTCTGGGGGAATGGGAAAGCGGATCCTGTGTGATCCGCAGCGGTGTAAGCAGTAGAGAAATCAGAGGGAAAAAAGGGCCCCCACCCGAAGGCAGGGGCCCAGGTGGGTAGACTTAGTTGTCTACCGCTACGGTGAATTCGAGCCGTGCGAAGCCACCAGGCAGAACCGTTCCATGGTCGCTGGAGACGGAGCTGGACGTGATCGTCGCAGTGCTGCCAGCCGGGAACAGCGTTTCGGCGCACAATCCACCGCAATTGGTGACCGTAGTGTAGGCGGGTGCCGCATCCGAGATTGTGACGTCCGCTGCTTCGAAGCTGCCGGTGTTTTCAGCTTCGATCATGTAGCGGATGCACTGGCCGGGTTCGACCGGTTGACGGGTCTTGGTAAAGGTCCCGACGGCGCCGTCACAGTTGGCGTCGATGTACTGATACTTGGTCAGTGTCACGTCGCCGGCAATGATGACAATCCGGTCTTCGTTGGTGTTGTCTGCGGTATCCGCATCGGTGGCTGTACCGCCGTTCAACGAAGTTGCCAGTTCCAGGGTCCCGATTTCGGAAACACCTGCGGTTGCGGTGGAAGGTGTCTGAACCCGATAGATGACAGAGATGGTGTCACCCGGAGCCAGACCGTTGGTGCCCGCCGCGATACCGTCGGTCAGGTCGTTGAAGTTGTCGATAACCGGATCAGAAGCATCCAGAATACCGTTGTCGTTTTCGTCCCAGAAGATCGCACCGGAGAAGTTGGTCAGGCCGGTTTGCAGGATTGCGCCTTCGGTGACGGCAACGTTACCTTCGTTGGTGATGGTGTGCAGCATGTCTACAACGCCACCGGGTGAGGCCTGAACGCTTTGATCTTCAAGGATCTTGACGTCGTAGATCTCGTTCACGGTCACCTGGTTGACGATGCGGTCGGATTGACCCGAGACCGAGCTTGCGACGCGGATGTCGATCAGCGTGTCAGCGGGGGGCGCATCAGCCGCAGGAATGACGGTGACGGTGAAGGTATCCGAGGCACCCGCAGGGATCGTGCCGGTGTTGGTCACAAGCGTGCCAGCGGCGTCACGAATTTCCACGGTCCAACCTGGAGGTATGGCTTGGGCCAGCGACAGGTTGTAGCTGTCGGAAACCGGGCCGTTGTTTTCCACAACCATGTCGAACGTGGTCGGCTGTGCCGGATCGGTGGTGTTGGTGATCCAGGGAGCACCGCCATTGGTTGGGGCTGCGCCGTCGCCTTCGAGACCGGCAACGTTGTTTTCCAGATCAACCGAGGCCGCCAGAACCGCGCCGGTGAATTCGGCGGTCGAAATGTCGGACACACCCGAAGCATCCGAAGTCACAGTCATGGTTGCGGTGTAGTTGGTCGATCCAGCAGGTGTCGGCGTGACATCTGTCGGCAGGGTTGCCAACAAGGTGACTTTGGTGCTTTCACCGATGGCCAGCGGGCCAACCGATCCGATCACCGGCGTGATGCCGTCGGCGCCAACAATGCGGAAGGTGGTGCCAGCAGGATAGTCAACGTTGGAGAAGTCCACGGCCAGGCTGTCAGCTTGGTTCGAGTTGTTGGTCAACACGAATTCCTGACGGATCGTTGCGCCCTGGAACACATCGCCGGTTTCGGTCACGACATCGTTTTGCGCCGCATCATCGTCTGTGGCCGAGAAAACCGCGCCGTTGGGCGAACCATCCGCATTGATTGCGGTGTCTGCGATAGAGACCGAGAATTGGCTTTCGACGGTCACCGAAGCGGTGTTCGATGGCGGGAAGTCCACGCCGTTGACGTTCTGGTTTGCGACGTTGGTCAGGATGCCGGCATTTGCCGTCGATGCGATCCGCGCCTGGAAGGTCACGCTGCCGGAACGGCCCGAGCCGACCGATGTGATGTTGAAGTTGACGGTCTGGTTGTCGTCGTAATCCCAAGCGATTTCTTCGCCATTGCCGTTGGTTGCGTCAACCACGGTCGACCCGTTGTCGTCGTCCAGCGTGCCTGCGGCGTCGGACCATACGGCGGTGCCCGGAACATAGTCAAAACCTGCGTCGAGAACGTCGGTGACGGTATAGTTGTTCGCCGCGACAAGACCGGTCGAAGAGTAGGTCAGTGTCACAGTGACGGTATCGCCGGGATCAATGATGTTGGGATCACCACCCGAGGAGGCATCTGCAACCATCGATTTGACCAGTTCGATAATCGCGTCGTTCGACACTGTCAGTGTGTCTGTGTTTGTCGCAAGAATGCTGCCGTTCAGCTGCGATGTGGTGGTCACGGTGATTGTGTCGGTTGCACCGGCTGCGTTGGTCGATGGCACTGTGGCCTCGATCACGACGCCGAACTGTTCGCCCTGGGCCAGAACCGGGGTTTCGGTCAGCGGTGTCGCGCTGTCGGCGACGCCATCCATGTTGGCATCCGGGTAAAAGACAAGCTGCGAGGTTTCGAGCGCACCAGAGTCATTTTCGATGGCCGAGAGGTTATAGGCGTCCGGGCCGTTACCAACGTTGGTGATGATGTGCGGCAGGAAGGCCTTGCCGCCCGGGGCGACGTTTTCGGTGTTGTCCGAGGTCAATGTGACGCCGGCAACCTGTTGTACCACGGTTTCAACCGTGTTCGAGGTTACGGTGATCGTGTCACCGGCGGCGTTGACATAGGATGCAACAGCTTGGTTGCCGATGACCGAACCGGCCTCTGGGGCGGCCTGGGCCGAGGATGCAAGAGCCGCGCAGATTGCTACAGCGCTGGATGTGCGCAGAATTGTGGATTGATAAGTCACGGTAATATTCCTGAAACTGGTGGGTCAAGCTGCTGATGGCTGACCCGGTGTCATTGAAAGATTGGATTGGTTTTTCGGATCACGACCTGTGGTCAGTTCACCTGCACCCGGTAGCTGTTGAGGGCGATTTCACCTGCGTCGAGCGCTTCGGAGAAGCTCCAGCGCACGGCAACGATATCGCTCTCGGGCAGCGGTTCTTCTTGCAGGGCGCCGTTTGCATCGGCGACCTTGCGCATTGCAGGAAGGGTGGACCATTCCAAACCTTCGTTTTCCGGGTCCAGTTCTGCCTTGACCTCGAAGACGGCAGGAACCGAGCTATGCTGGCCGTCCAAGGAGACAGTGACGCCTTCTGGCACCGGGGCTGCCACAACCAGACCGGCCATTTCGCCGTCGGTTTTGTTTTCGTGGCGCAATTCGTAATGAATGATTTCACCGGGCTTGACCGAGTCGCGTTCGACCAGGACCTCTGCGCTGGCGGCGTCGATTTCGACGATGCGGTAAGAGAAATTGCTTTCAAGTGCTTCGGCCGAAACCGCGCTTGCGGCAAGGCTGAACGTCAGGCCGGCGACCAAAGCCTGGCTGACACGTACGATAGAATAAGACATGTTCGTTTCCTTATAAGCCGGGGCTGGACCGGCGGTTGAGAGTGCGCTGGGGTGTTGACCCGAGCTGCCTCATCGAAATGCCGGAAAAAGGAGGGCGAAATGCTGTGGCGAATGGCTAATTCAAGCCGCGCAAAGCTAGGCGACTAACCTTCGGTATACGCGGGGCACCCAGTTCGGAATGCCCGCTACTTCTTGTGGAGATGGGTGCAGGGCCGTTTTGCCGGATGGGTCAGGGCAGAATGGCGGCGTGCAAGGAATTTGGCGCGCAAGGGAGACAGGGCGCAAAGAGGAAAGGGCGCAAAGCAGAGGGTGCGCAAGGAAGACGGCGCACAAAGAAAAAGACGGCGAAGGAATGCTTCGCCGTCTTGGGAATAAATCGCAGTAAAGGGTGTGACGGGTCAGACGAATCCGGCGTCGCGGGCCATGATGGCCGCATCAGTGCGGTTCTTGGCCCCGATCTTGCGGCACAATGTCTTGACGTGCAGTTTGATCGTGACCTCCTGCAAATCGAGCTCGAGCGCGATTTCCTTGTTCGACTTCGCCGCCATCAATCCGCGCAGCGCCTGCTTTTCGCGATCTGACAGATCTTTTTCGAAATCGGTTTCATCCGGGTCATCCTTGCCGGACATGAAATCGACCGGGGCATATATTTCGCCCATCGCCATGAAGCGGACGGCGTTGACCAGGGTTTTCGCAGGCATTGATTTCGGCAGGAACCCGGCCGCCCCCATATCAAGCGCCTGTTGCGCGATCAGGCGGGTGCCGGTGCCCGAAATCATGCCGACAGGATTGCCGCCGCTGATCTTCAATGCGGCCTGCAGCCCCTCAAGCCCCTTCATGCCCGGCATGGTGTAATCCAGCAGAACCAGATCAAACGGCCCCTTTTGCTGCATCAGCTTCAATGCTTCGTCCAGCGATCCCGCTGGCGTCGTCTGGGCCGTGCCACTGGATTCAAGATACATGGTGAAGGTGTCGCGAACCATGTCATGATCGTCTGCAATCAGCACTCTGAGGGCCATTGTTGTTTGCTTCCTTCGTCTTGCTCTTCAAGCCCAGCGCAGGTCTGGGGCCGGTGTCCGGACGCAGCTTGGCCGAAAAGCGCCGCCTTTCCAATCCCCAGAGTGGGCCCAGCGGCAATACTTTCTACACTTTAGTATAGTCTAGTAACCTGAATCCCAAAAGCCAGCACCTTTATTTGCGGCTATTGTGCTAAAGAACCCAACGTAAGCTAAGGATAACAGATGCGTGTTTTTTCTCAAATGATCGGCGTGCTTCTTGCAGTGCTTGCCACTGTCGCCCATGCCGATGATGAAATCGTGCTGACAACCACGGTTGATGGCATGTCCCGGTCCTTTACCATTGCCCAGCTTCAGGAATTGCCGGTGCTGACGGTTACCACCGAAACCATCTGGACCGAAGGTGAGCAGGTGTTCGAAGGTGTGCCGCTGAGCGCGTTGCTGAATGAACTGGGCGTCACCGAAGGCGTGGCCAATGTGCAAGCGATCAATGACTATGCCGTTGATATTCCGGTTGAAGATCTGGGCGAGACTGCGCCGATTGTGGCCTTCCACCAGAACGGTGATACGATGTCACGCCGGACCAAAGGCCCGCTCTGGCTGATCTACCCCTATGACGATTCCGCCGACTTTCAGACGGAACTGGTTTATTCGCGCTCGATTTGGCAGATGGACCGGCTTAACATCGCCAAATAACGCCGCGCAGGTCACATTGTGCTGGTACCATAGTGCAGGTTTAGGGGCGCATGTCGATTTTTGGCACGGAACGCATTTCAAGACGCGGCCAGCTTTCCATTGGATTGCTGGCCGTGCTTGCATTGGCGCTGACGGTTGGGCTGTCGTTTTTTGTACGTGACTATGTCCGCGCGATTGCCGTCGCGCAGCAGGATCAGGTCTCGTGGCGGGCGGCCCAGCTTGAGATTGAATACCTCAAGCTGACGTCGGCCATTGAAAAGGAAAAACACGCAGAAACGCCGGATCTGGGAAATCTGCGCAAACGGTTCGATGTCTTTTACAGCCGTCTGCCATTGATCCGGCCAGAGACGCTGGAACCCGAGGCAAGCGAGCGGCTGGCTGAAATGCAGGCGCTGCTGGACCGGTTGATCCCGGTCATCGACGGGTCAGACGCGGAATTGGCCGCGCAATTGGATTTTCTTGGCTCAGAGCTGGCGACCCAGGAAGCATCCCCCCGATTCATTGCGCTGGGAACGATTCGCGGGGTGAGTGACGCAACAACGCTGGAACGCAAAAGGATCATCTGGCTGCTAGAGGCCATGTTGGGCCTGATTGTGGTCACGACGATTGTCTTGATCATGTCCATCGTCTTTTTGATACGCCGCACCGCGTCCTTGCAGATCGCATCCATTTCGGCGGAGGAAAAGCATCAGCAGCTGACCGCTGTTCTGAACGGAGCGTTTGACGCCATTGTGGTGACGGATCATCGCCAGCGGGTGATTGATTTCAACAGCTCCGCCGAAAAGATCTTTGGCTACAGCGCAGAGGACGTGCTGGGGCGCAACGGTCTGGAACTGTTGACCCCGGCCAGCAGCCATGACGCGCTTACACGGGATTTGCAGGCCTATCTCAAAACCGAAAAAACCCAGTTTCTGGACCAGGGCCGCCAGGAAATGAACATGCTGCGCGCTGATGGCTCAGAGTTCCCCGGTCAATTCACCTCGTCTACGGCGCAGACACGCGATGGGCCGATCTTTATCTCTTATATTCGGGACGTGACCGGCGACAAACGCCGCGAGCAAGAGATCATTCAGGCACGCGACACAGCCCTGCAGGCGTACAAGGAACGGTCGCGTTTCTTTGCCATGATGAGCCATGAAATGCGCACGCCGCTGAACGGGGTGATGTCGTCGCTTTATCTTCTGGACGAAAGCCCGCTTTGCAAGGAGCAACGCGAACATCTGAAAACCGCGCTGTTTTCCGGCGATATCCTGATGTCGCATATCAATGATGTTCTGGCCATCGAACGCAGCGAGAGCGAAGAGGAATTCGCGCCCTCCGCCTGTGATATTGCGGCGCTGACCTCCAGCATGGTGGCCATGCTGAAACCCATGGCCAGAAATGGCGAAGTTGCGTTTGATCTGCAACAAAAGGGGCTGGAGAATCGGCATTTCCTGACCTCGCCGCGCGCAATTCAGCAGATTTTGACCAACCTTCTGAGCAATGCGATCAAGTTTTCCTCGCATGGGGCGGTGTCGCTGTTTGCCCATTACACCCCGTCAGGCGATCAACCCGGTCAGGGGATGCTGCGGTTTGAGGTCAGCGATACCGGGATCGGCATCGCACCCGGGGATCAGAAACGGATTTTCGAGGATTTTGTCTCGCTCGACAGCCGTTATGAACGCCGCACCGGCGGCACGGGGCTTGGGCTTGGCATTGTGCGCCGCTTTGTGGAGCAGCTGGGGGGCACAATTGAATGCGAATCTGAATTGGGCGCGGGCAGCACGTTCATTGTCGAACTGCCGCTGCGCGAGGTCACGGTCGACAGCCAGGTCAAAAAGGCCGATCCGCTGCAATCCGCATCCACAACGCGCCCGAAACGGATTTTGGTGGTCGATGACAACAACATCAACCGGGATCTGCTGCGCAAGATGCTTGAGCTGTCCTCGCATAAGGTGACCACAGCCGACGGCGGGCAAATGGCGATCGACATGGCGGCAGAGCAGCCTTTTGATCTGATCCTGATGGATATTTCCATGCCCGACATCAGCGGCACCCAGGCCACACGCCGGATTCGCGCCGCCGCCGGGCCGAACCAGACCACCCCGATCGTGGCGTTTACCGCCCAGGCGATGCCGCAGGAACAAGAGGGTTTTCGCAAGGCGGGCATGTCTGGTTTCCTGCTGAAACCGGTCAATCGCAAGGCTTTGCAGGAATGCGTGCAGAAGAAGTATCGCGCCGTGGATGCGGGCCAAGGCCAATCGGATGATCCCGCCGCTGAGTTCGGGCACGGATTCGGGAACGGATCCGGGAACGTCGGGTCAACCATTGCTCGATCCCGAACAGGTTTCGGATTTGTTGGAATTGTTGGGGCATGATCAGCTGCGCGAACGGTTTGATGCCTGTTGTCGCGATGCACAGGATTTGATGGCCAAGCTCGAAGTGGCCCGCGATCAGGGGGATTACGCTCAGATGCAATCGGCCAGCCATGAATTGGCGGGCATGTGCGGGATGATGGGGGCCACCGGGATGCAGATGTTGTTCAGCGACATCGAACGGGCGTGCAAGACCGGCGAGCGTGACAAGGCGGATGCCTTGACCGTCAGGATTCCGAATGAATTCGCCACCACCCGCGCCGCTTGGGAGGCTGTCCTCGCCTAGGCGATGGGTGATCCGGTCAAGCGCCGACAGAAACGGTTGCGCCCCCCACCCGGTCTGAACCCGGTGGGGGGCAGAACTTACAGGCCGCCGATACAGACGTATTTGGTATCGAGATAATCCACGATGCCCTGGCTGCCGCCCTCTTTGCCGATGCCGCTGCTTTTCAGACCGCCAAACGGCGCTTCGACCGTGGTGATCAGCCCCTCGTTGATCCCGATCATGCCATATTGCAGCTGGGCATTCATGCGAAAGGCCCGGCCCAGATCCTGGGTATAGACATAAGCCGCAAGGCCAAAGTCGGTGTCATTGGCCGCCGCCACAAGTTCGTCTTCGGTGTCGAATTTGAACACCGCCGAGATCGGCCCGAAGATTTCCTCGTGGGCGATCTGCATGTCCGGGGTGATCCCGGTCATCACTGTCGGCTCAAACCAGTTTCCGCCCAATGGATGGCCTTTGCCGCCGACAATGACCTTGGCGCCCAGACCGGTGGCATCGTCGACCAGGCTTTTGATCTTTTTGAACGCCGCCTGATCCACCAGGGGCCCCTGTTCCACGCCATCGTCGCGACCATCGCCGACCTTCAGGGCGCTGGTGGCCTCGGCCAGCCGTGTCACGAATGCGTCGTAGATGCCGGATTGGACATAGATTTTATTGGCGCAGACACAGGTTTGCCCGGAATTGCGATATTTCGCGATCATTGCGCCCGCGACCGCGCGGTCCAGATCGGCATCATCAAACACCACAAACGGCGCGTTGCCGCCAAGTTCCATGGAAATCTTTTTCACCGTTTCCGCAGATTGCCGGATCAGCTCCTTGCCCACCTCGGTAGAGCCGGTGAAGGTGACTTTGCGCACCTTCGGATCGGCCATGATCGTGTTGCCGATGTCGCGCGCCGATCCGGTCACGATATTGATGACACCGGGCGCAAATCCGACGTCTTCGGCCAGCCGACCCCAGGCCAATGCGGAATAAGGCGTGAGGGATGCGGGTTTGACAACCGTCGTACATCCCGCCGCCAGCGCAGGCCCCAGCTTGCGCGCCAGCATGGAAGACGGAAAATTCCACGGGGTAATCGCGGCAACAACGCCGACCGGATGATGAGTGACCAGCAATTGACGCCCATTGACGGACGAGGGGACGATTTCGCCTTTGGTGCGGCGGATTTCCTCGGCAAACCACTGGATATAGGCCGCGCCAATCGCAATTTCGCCGCGCGATTCTGCCATCGGCTTGCCCTGTTCGAGTGTCAGCAACTCTGCCAGGGCTTCTTGATGATCCATCAGAGCATCGTGCAATTTGCGCAGCAACCCGACCCGGGTGTTCAGGTCGAGGGCGGAAAAGGCGGGAAAGGCGCTGGCGGCGGCATCAATGGCCTCCTTGGTTTCGGCGGCGCCGAATTTGGGCACCGTCCCGATCAATTCGCCGGTGGCCGGGTTGGTGACCTCTATCCCGTCCGATCCACTTGGGCCGCGCCATTCGCCACCGATCAGGTTGGCGTCGATTTTGAAGTACGAATAATCTGTCATTTCAGTCTGGCCTTTTCAAAGGGGCGAAAGGGGGCATCGACCCCGTCGTCAGGATCAAACGATCCTTTGACGGATTTCGCATATCGTCCGACGGCCTGCCCCGGTATCTCGAGATAGTCTTTTGTTTGTTGCTCAACAGACGCAAGCGAAAAAACAAGCCGTCGGACAAGAACCGCCGTCGCGGTAACGTGGCGCGAGGGGGCGGCGGTTAGATAGGCCGGGTTACCGGGCCACGTTACCGGGTCGGGTGTTCAAGCCGCGCCGCGACCCCCATCCGGTTCAGCATGTTGATGGCCCCGATGGCCACGGTCAGTTTGCCGACCTCGCTTTCGGAAAACACCGCTTTGACAGCATCAAAATCCCCATCGGGCGCACCGGTGTCTGCGATATGGGTCAGGCTTTCGGTCCATTGCAGCGCGGCGCGCTCTTGTTCCGAAAACAACGAAGATTTACGCCAGACCGCCAGAAGATGCAGCTTTTGCGGGGGAATGCCATCGGCCAGGGCCTCGGCAGAGTGCAGGTCGACACAATAGGCGCATCCATTGATCTGCGAGGCGCGCAGTTTCACCAGATGCAGCAATTGGCTGTCGAGGCCGCTTTCCCGGATCATCCGGTCCAGATCCAATATGCTGCGAAAGAGGTCCGGCGCGAGGGCGGCAATGTTCATGCGGGGGGTCATCTGGGGGTCCTTTCGGGGTTGTTTGCGAATCATGGATAGTTTATATCCACGATAGGGGTAAGATGTATGCGAGGTAAGTGCAATGCGGCGGTTGAGCGATGGTGTGGAAACGGCGCTGCATTGCATGTTGCTGCTGACCGGCGTTGACAAAGACCGGGCGCTTCCGGGCAAAAGTCTGGCGGAATTTCACGGCGTGTCGGAATCCTATCTGCTCAAACACATGCGTTTGCTGGCGGCACGGGGGGTGGTTGCGGCCATTCCCGGCCCCCGCGGCGGCTATCGGTTGGCACGTCCGGCCGGGGACATCACGTTGCTTGATATTGTCGAGGCCATCGACGGGCCGGGCCCGTCCTTTGTCTGTCGCGAGATCCGGCAGCGGGGCTGTGGCAAAAGCGCGGACCCCTGTGCCTACAAGTCAGATTGCTTCATCAAATCGCGGATGTTGTCGGCAGAAGCGGTCTGGCGCGATGCCCTGCGGGCCCAGTCCTTGGCCGATCTGGTTGCGGATGGCGAAACGATGATCGACCCGGCGGGCCAGGAGACGATCACCGCATTTCTGCAACGGGAACAGCGTTGATCATTGGTTAAATCGGGGCCTTTGCGGCCTTGAAAAGATATATTGATTTCAGACACCTGTCAGTCTTACTGCGCCGGTGATTGCACGGTCCTGTGTCCAGCCCAGTGCACGGTCCTGTGCGCGGTCTTGCGCGCGGTCCATCTGGATCGGCGACGCGGCCCCGGGCCGGTGGTTTCAACCCCATGACCGCCCCGCAAAACCCCGTGTCACAGCGGGTCTTTGTCCCGTCATGCCGCCCCAAGGTATCACCCGAGACCCGCCGCATCATCGACACAAGCGTCTGAAAAAGCGCAATCTTGGCTGCGATAGAAACAACCAGTTGCGGTGATGAGCGTGCCCAAGATTGACGACATCGAGACAATGATCCTCGATATTCCCACCATTCGCGGCCATGTGCTGTCGATGGCCACGATGCGGGTCCAGACCGCCGTTCTGGTTCGGATCAGGTTCTCTGATGGGTCCGAAGGTCTGGGCGAGGGCACCACCATTGGCGGCCTCAGCTATGGGCCGGAAAGCCCGGAAAGCATCCGCTCGGCAATTGATACCTATCTGGCGCCGGCGCTTGTGGGATGCGAGGGCGATCTGGTCAATGGCGCGATCCAACGCATGGACAAGCTGGTGCGCGGCAACCGGATTGCCAAGACGGCAATCGAAATCGCCCTGTGGGATGGATTGGGCAAGCGGCTTGGCGTGCCGGTGGCGACGTTGTTCGGCGGTGCGGTGACGACAAAATTGCCGGTGGCCTGGACCCTGGCATCGGGCGATTGCGACACCGACATTGCCGAAGCGCAACAGATGATCGCGGCGCGGCGGCACAATATTTTCAAGCTGAAGATCGGCAAACGCCCCGTGCGCGAGGATATTGCCCATGTGGCACGGATCAAACAGGCGCTTGGCGAAGATGCCAGCATCCGTGTCGACATCAATCAGGCCTGGTCGATGCAGGAGGCGCGCTGGGGGTTGAAGGGCCTGCAGGAGGTCGGCTGTGAGCTGGTCGAACAGCCGGTGCAGGCCCGCTATCTGAAGGCCCAGGCCGAGCTTGCCCGCAGTTACGAAATCGCCGTCATGGCGGATGAGGCGCTGAACGGGCCAGAGGATGCGCTGACCGTCGCAGGGCGGCGCGCGGCGGATGTTTTCGCGGTCAAGATTGCGCAATCCGGCGGTCTGAAACGGGCCTCGGAGGTGATTGCCATCGGTCAGGCGGCCGGGATCGCGCTTTATGCCGGGACCATGTTGGAAACCGGTCTCAGCACCGCCGCCGCATTGCAGCTGTTTTCGACGGTCACGACGCTGGAATGGGGGACAGAGCTTTTTGGGCCGCTGTTGTTGACCGAGGACATTCTGGCCACGCCCATCGTCTATCGCGATTTCTGTGTCGAACTGCCCACGGGCCACGGCATTGGCGTCACGCTGGACCCGGACAAGATCGCGCATTTTCGCCGCGACCGCAGAACACCGCTGAAAACCGCTGTTGGCGCCTGAGACACCGCTGACACGCATTTGTCCGGTCCGATGTGACCGGCCCAAAGGAGGAGACCCGAAAATGTTCACCCAATCCAATCTTGACGCGCTTGAAGGCCGGCTTGACGGTATCGTTCAGGACGACCCCGAAAACGGCGTGTTCCGCGCCCGCCGCGACATGTTCACCGACGAAGAGCTGTTCGAGCTGGAGATGAAACACGTCTTTGAGGGCAACTGGATCTATATGGCGCATGAAAGCCAGATCCCCGAGCCGGGCGATTATTTCACCCTGCATATGGGCCGCACGCCGGTGGTGATCACCCGCGACAAGGACGGTGAATTGCACGCGCTGGTCAATGCCTGTTCACACCGCGGCGCGATGCTGTGCCGGTTCAAGAAACGCAATCAGAAAACCTTTACCTGTCCGTTCCATGGCTGGACCTTTTCCAACACCGGCAAGCTGTTGAAGGTCAAAGACCCCAAGGGGGCCGGATACCCGGAACAGTTCAACAAGGACGGCAGTCACGACCTGACGCGGGTGGCGAAGTTCCAGAACTATCGCGGGTTTCTGTTTGGTTCGCTTAATGGCGATGTCGAACCGCTTGAGGAGTACCTCGGCGAAGCCTGCAAGATGATCGACATGATTGTGGATCAGTCGGACGAGGGGATGGAGGTGCTGCGCGGTGCGTCGACCTATACCTTTGACGGCAATTGGAAATTGCAGGCTGAAAATGGTGCGGATGGCTATCACGTTTCGGCGGTGCATTGGAATTATGTCGCCACCACCGCCCACCGCACAGCCGATGGCAAGGAAGATCAGATCAAGGCCACAGATGCGTCGAAATGGGCGAAACAGAAGGGCGGATTTCATTCCTATGTGAACGGTCACCTGCTGCTGTGGACGACATGGTCGGACCCGACAAACCGGCCGAACTATCCGCGTCTGGACGAATGGACCGAACAATATGGCCAGACCAAAGCCGAATGGATGGTTGGCGTGCTGCGCAACCTCTGCCTTTATCCCAATGTCTTTTTGATGGATCAATTTTCCAGCCAGATCAGGGTGTTCCGCCCGATCAGCGTCGACAAGACCGAGGTCACGATCTATTGCATCGCGCCCAAGGGCGAAAGTCAGGAGGCCCGGTCATTGCGCATCCGCCAGTATGAGGATTTCTTTAACGCTTCTGGCATGGCAACCCCCGATGATACCGAGGAATTCCGCGCCACCCAACGCGGCTATGCCTGCGGCGCCCATGCCAAATGGAACGACATCTGTCGCGGGGCGACACAGTGGATCACCGGCCCGGACGAAGACGCCAGGGCGCTGGGGATCAACCCGATCCTGTCGGGGGCACGCACTGAAGATGAAGGCCTGTTTGTGATCCAGCACAGCCAATGGTCCGAACGCATGGCCCGCGCCATCGCCAAAGAGCGCGAAACCGCGCCGGACGCACAGATGGCCGCTGAATGAGGAGGACACACAGATGACAACCCAAACACTTGAACGCCCCGCAATCACGCTGGGTTTCGACGAAATTCAGGCCTTTCTCTATGCCGAGGCTCGCGCGCTGGATGACCGCGAATGGGACCGCTGGCTGACGTTTTATCACGCCGATTGCCCGTTCTGGATGCCGGCCTGGATGATGAGGACAAGCTGACCGAAGATCCACAGAACGAAATGTCGCTGATCTATTATCCCAACAAATCCGGGATCGAGGATCGGGTGTTTCGTATCCAGACCGACCGGTCTTCGGCCACCTCGCTGCCGGAACCGCGCACCTCGCATAATCTTGCCAATATCGAGGTGCTGAGCCAGGAAAACGGCACCGTCAAGCTGCGGTTCAACTGGCACAATCTGAACTATCGCTATGGCAAGACCGATGCCCATTGGGGGACGTCGTATTACACGCTCGACACCACGGGGCCCACGCCGCTGATCACGTCAAAGAAGGTCGTGCTGAAAAACGACCGCATCCATCATGTGATCGACGTCTACCACATCTGATCGCCGCGACATCAACCGAACACGACCACCGCGCAGCTCTGTCAGGTTGCGCGGGCAGGGGAGGAGCATGCCATGACAACCTATAACGTTGCCCTGAATTTCGAGGATGGCGTGACCCGCGTCATTCAATGTGACGATGATGAAATGGTGACCGAAGCCGCCTTTCGCCAAAAGATCAACATTCCGATGGATTGCCGGGATGGGGTGTGCGGCACCTGCAAATGTCGGGCGGAAAGGGGGAATACGAGCTTGAATTCTATCTCGATGAAGCGATGACAGCGGATGAGGCGGCAGAAGGCTATGTTCTGACATGCCAGATGATGCCGCAAAGCGATTGCGTGGTCAGCGTGCCGGCCTCTTCTGCGGTTTGCAAGACCGCGCCAGAAGCCATCGAAGCCGAGGTCGTGGCCGTTGATCACCTGTCGGAAACGTCCTTTGGACTGCGGGTCAAACTGGCCAGGCCGATCGGGTTTTTGCCGGGGCAATACGTCAATATTTCGGTGCCGGGCACGGATGCGCAGCGGTCTTATTCCTTTTCCTCTGCGCCGGGGTCGGACGAGGGCACATTCCTGATCCGCAACCTGCCGGGCGGGGTGATGTCGACCTATCTGGGCCAACAGGCCAAACCGGGAGATGCCGTCACCCTGACCGGGCCGATGGGGGCATTTTACCTGCGCCCTATGGTGCGACCACAGGTGTGGCTGGCGGGTGGCACCGGGCTTGCGCCGTTCCTGTCGATGCTGGAACAGTTGACCGAACACGGCAGCGACCAGCCGATTACGCTGTATTATGCGGTGACGCGCGCCGCGGATTTGGTCGCGTTGGACCGGGTTCAGGCGCTGGCGGAACAGATCGGCACTGTCCGGGTGATCACCGTGCTGGCCGCAGACGAGGATGCGCATGAGCGCAAGGGGTTCGTGACCGATCACCTGACGGCGGGTGATCTGCATGACGGCGATGTTGATGTCTATCTCTGTGGACCGCCGCCGATGGTCGATGCGGTGCGGGGGCATATGGCGAAGCTGGGGGTCACACCGGCCAGCTTTCATTTTGAAAAGTTCAACCCCACCGAAGCGGCGGCAGAAGCGGCATGAGCGCCCGGTTCACGGACAAGGTCATGGTGGTGACTGGCGCAGCACAGGGCATTGGCCGTCGGGTGGCGGAACGCGCCGCCGCCGAAGGCGCCCGGGTGCTGATTGTCGACCGGTCCCCCGCGCGCAAGGACGTGGTCAAAGCGATCCGGGGCGCCGGTGGTGTGGCCGAGGCGATCTCGGTCAATCTGGAAACCTGGAGCGGCTGCGATAAGGCGATGGCCAAGGCTTTCGATCTTTGGGGACGGATCGACATTCTGGTCAATAATGTCGGCGGCACGATCTGGGCCAAGCCGTTTGCCCATTACGCGCCCAAGGAGATCGACGCCGAGGTCCGGCGCTCGCTGTTTCCAACGCTGTACTGTTGCCGCGCCGCCATCGACCACATGCTGCCGCGCGAAAGCGGCGTGATCGTCAATGTGTCGTCTATCGCGACGCGGGGTCTGAACCGGGTGCCCTATGCGGCGGCCAAGGGCGGGGTGAATGCCATCACCGCGAGCCTTGCCTGGGAAGTGGCCGAATGCGGCATTCGCGTTGTGGCCACCGCCCCCGGCGGAACCGAGGCCCCGCCCCGCGTCGTGCCGCGCAATGAAAATGCGGCGGTCGAACAGCCCGCGGATTGGTATCAGACCATCGTCGACCAGACGATCCAGTCCTCTTTCATGAAACGTTATGGAACGCTCGATGAACAGGCAGGCCCGATCCTGTTTCTGGCATCGGACGATGCGTCTTACCTGACCGGCGTCACGGTGCCGGTGGGCGGGGGCGATCTTGGATAGGCCCTGAGGAGGGGTCTTTTACACCAACTGGAGGAAACAACATGAAACGCACCATTCTGGCGGCCCTTGGGCTTGCCACCGGTATTGCTATGCCTGCTGCGGCGGCCGATGACATCAAGGTCGGCCTTTTGCTGCCGTTTTCCGGCGTCTATGCGGCGCTCGGCAATGAAATCGAAGCGGGGTTCACCCTGGGGCTTGATCACTTTGGCGCCGAGACCGAGGCGACCTTTTCCGTGGTGTCGCAGGATACCGAGGTCAAGCCGCCGGTGGCGCTTGGCAAGGCCAAGAAGCTGATCCTGCAAGACAAAGTCGATGTGATGGCGGGTATTGTCAGCTCCGGCGTGTTGGGCGCGGTGCGCGACATGGTGCATGGTGCGGGTGTGCCGCTGATCGTGGCCAATGCCGGCAATGATGCGGCCACCGGCATGGATTGTTCGCCCTTTATCACGCGGATGTCGTTTTCCAACGGTCAGGTCAATCGGCCCATGGGCACCTGGATGCAGGCGCAGGGCATCAACAAGGTCTACACGCTTGCCCCGGATTACGCCGCGGGCCGTCAGATGATCGACGGCTTTGTCGAAACCTTCACCGCTGCGGGCGGGGAAATCGTCGGGCAAGAGTTTACCCCGTTCCAGAAGACCCAGGATTTCGGCCCCTATCTGGCGCAGGCCAAGGCCAGCGGCGCGGATGCGGTTTATGTGTTTTACGCCGGGGGCGAGGCGATTTCCTTTGTCAAACAATATGACAGTTTCGGGCTGAAGGCCGATCTGCCGCTGTATGGGGCGGGTTTCCTGACCTCGCCGCTTTACGTCAATGCCGAAGGTCCGGCGGCCGAGGGTGTGATCACCGCGCTGCATTACGTGCCGACCATCGACAGCCCGGCCAATGCGGAATTCGTCGCCGCCTTTGTGGCCAAGACCGGGCGCGTCCCGTCGGAATTCGCGGTACATGGCTATGATGCGGCGCGGGCGCTGGTCGAGGCCAGCAAAACCGGCGCAAATGACCGGGCGACATTGGCGGCGGCGCTGCGCGGTGTCAGCTTTGACGGGCCGCGCGGCCAGATGTCGATTGATCCCGCGACCAACAATGTGGTTCAGCCGATCTATGTCTATGAAACGGTCGCTGGCGACACCGGCCTGACCCAACGTGTCCTGGCGCAATTGCCGGCCGAGGCCGATCCGGTCAACGGCTGTGCGATGCCCGCCATCAGCAATTAAGCCAAACCGGCCCGGCCATATGCGGTCGGGCCCACCCACCCCTCGGGAGGAGGTTACAAATGGCAATTGATCTTGGTTTCTGGACGTTGCAGGCGTTGAATGCGCTTCAGCTATCCATGCTGTTGTTTTTGCTGTCCATTGGTCTGACCGTGATTTTCGGGCTGATGCATTTCGTCAATCTGGCCCATGGCGCGCTTTATGCGCTTGGTGCCTATTTCGCGGCCTGGCTGGCGGCCTATGGCGGCTTTTGGTTGGCGTTCCTGCTGGCCCCTGTTGCGGTGGCCGGGGTTGGGGTGCTGCTGTATTCGGGTTTGATCAAACGCATGCGCAAATCCGGGCCGATGGCACAGGTTCTGGTGACCTTTGGGCTGATATTTGCGCTGCTCGATCTGACCCGCATTTTCTGGGGTGATCTGCCCCAGGTGCTGGACGCGCCAGCGATGCTGGATGGGCGGCTTGCCTTTTTCGGGATCGAATATCCCACCTATCGCGTCTTTATCATTGTGCTTGGTCTGGTGGTTCTCGCTGCGCTGGCCTTTGTCCTGGGCCGCACCCAGATTGGCGCGATGATCCGGGCCGGGGTCGACAATGATGCGATGGCGGCCTGTCTTGGCATCAATGTTGAAAAGCTGTTCTTTGTGGTTTTCTGTGTTGGCTGCGCCCTGGCCGGTCTGGCCGGTGCGGTGGCGGCCCCCTTGCTTAGCGTGACGCCGGAGATGGGGCTGCAAATCCTGATCCCGACGCTGATCGTGATTGTGATCGGCGGGTTGGGGTCGCTGAAAGGCGCAATTGCCGGGTCGCTGATCTATGGCGTCGTCCAGACATTTGGTGCCGTGCTGGCCCCACAGCTGGCCTCTGTTCTCATCTATGCCCTGCTGGCCGCCGTCCTGGTGATCAAGCCGACAGGCCTGTTTCCCGCGAAAGGATAAGCCATGTTCCGTCACACAGCTCTTCGATATGCGGCGCTTGGTCTCTTGGCCTCGGCCGCTGTGTTTCAGGCGTTTACCGCCGATTATTTCGGTCTTGAGATCCTGACAGAGATCCTGATCCTCGCCATGCTGGTGCTTGCGCTCGACATGGTTGCGGGGTTTGGCGGCATGGTGTCGCTGGGCCATGGCGCGTTGATGGGGGTCGGGGCCTATGGCTATGCGCTGTTGTCGACCATGGGCGGGCTTGCGCCGCCGGTTGCAATGGTTGGCGCAGTGCTTGTCAGTGGCGCGGCGGCCTGGGTGATTGGCGCGATCTGTGCCCGCAGCCATGGCATCTATTTCATCATGGCGACCCTGGCCTTTGGTCAGATGGCCTATTCCTATGTGTTCGAAGCGCCGATTTTCGGTGGTGACGACGGGTTGGGCGGGATTGTGCGGCCCGATCTGGGCGCTGTTGGGATGGATCTGAACGACAGCCGGACCTTTGTGTTGTTCTGTCTGGCGGCGCTGGCGCTGGTTTATGCTGCGGCGGTGGTGATCCTGCAATCCGGGTTGGGCCGGTCGATGACCGGGGTGATGCACAACGAACAACGGATGCGGGCCCTGGGGCTGACGGTTTGGCGGGTCAAGGCGGATGTCTTTGGTCTGTCAGGTATGATTGCCGGTCTGTCAGGCGTGTTGGCGGCGCAGCACATCCTGTATATTTCGCCGGGGCTGCTCAGCTGGACGGTCTCTGGCGAGGCGCTGGTTGTGGTGATCCTTGGGGGGTTGGGCACGCTGGTCGGGCCTTTGGTGGGCGCGGCGGCCTTTGTGGTGCTCAAACATGAAATCAGCGCGCTGACCACCTATTGGCATCTGGTTGTCGGCGTCATCCTGATTGCCGTGGTGATGAGCCGCGCCAACGGGATTTTTGGCTGGATCGAGGCGCGTTCGGCGCAATGGGGCGCGCGGCGCAGCGCCGACCCCCTGCATATTTCCCAAACCGAGGAGGCCCGGAGCGATGCTTGAAACACGCAATCTCGACAAGAGGTTTGGCGCGGTCCATGTGACGCGCGATGTCTCGATCAAGCTGGAGCGCGGCGAGCGCCGGGTGATCCTTGGCCCCAATGGTGCGGGCAAGACCACGTTGTTCAACCAATTGGTTGGCGAGCTGACACCGGACAAGGGCAGCGTGCATCTGGCCGGTGTTGATGTCACGGATTTGCCGGTGGCGAAACGCACGCGACAGGGGCTGTCGCGCAGCTATCAGAAAAACACATTGTTCGATGGGCTGACGGTGGCGGAAAACCTGGGGCTTGCGGCGGCGATCCACACGTCAAATGCCACCCGGATCTGGTCCGACAGCCTTGCCCGGCCAGAGGTGCAAGAGATTGTGCAGGACGTGGCCAATCAGGTGCAAGTGCTGCCCTATCTTCAGGCCAGGGTGTCGGAGATCAGCTATGGCGTGCGCCGGCAGCTTGAGGTTGGCGTCGCATTGGCCACCCGGCCCAAGGTGCTGTTGATGGATGAACCCACCAGCGGCGTCGGGCCGGAAATGGCCAAGGGATTTCACCGGCTGCTGAACGATCTGCCGCGTGATCTGACGGTGTTGATCATCGAACATGACATGGATCTGGCGTTTGACGTCGCGGATACGATCACGGTGCTGAATTATGGCGAGGTGGTGTTTGACGGCCAACCCGAAGCGGCGCGGGGATCGAAACTTCTGAAGGAAATCTATCTGGGGAGCTGGGAAGATGCTTGATCTGAAATCGGTGAACTCTGGCTATGGCGAAACCCAGGTGCTGTACGGCATGAACGTCACGGCGGCACAGGGCCGGGTGCTGGCGATCCTTGGCCGCAACGGTGCCGGGAAATCCACCACGCTGAAGACAATCATGGGGCTGTTGCCGACGAAATCCGGCACCATCACATTTGATGGCCGCCCCATCGCCGGACGTCCGTTCGACATTGCCAAATCCGGCATCGCCTATGTGCCGGAAACCCGCGACATCTTTCCATCGCTGACGGTGCGCGAGAACCTTGAAATCGCGGCAAAGCGTTTTGCGGGCGCAAAAGACGGCTGGACGATGGAGCGGGCCATCGACCTGTTCCCACGTCTGGGGGAACGGATGGACAATGGCGGCATGCAATTGTCGGGCGGGGAGCAACAGATGTTGTCCATTGCGCGGGCGTTGTTGATGAACCCGCGTCTGCTTATTCTTGACGAACCGACCGAGGGGCTGGCGCCGATCATCGTCAAGCTGATCCATGATAAGCTGCAAACGCTGAAAGCCGAAAGTCTGTCGATGATCCTTGTTGAGCAGAACTTTGGTTTTGCCACGTCGCTGGCCGATGATGTCGCGGTGGTCAGCAAGGGCCAGGTGGTCTGGAAGGGCAGCGCGCCCGAGATCCGGGCAGATGCCGCCGCGCAACAGGAATGGCTGGGGGTTTGAGCCCCGTGGTTTTTGCCAAGTTGTTTGCCCTGTCATTCACCCAGTCATTCGCCATGCGATTTGCGATGCGATTTGCCATGTGAGATGCGCGCGCGGCGGGTCTCAGAATGTCTTGCGCGCCACTTTTTGCGCGATCTTTACAAAGTTCTGGACGTGCACACCCTGTTCGTCCAGACGATAGTTCAATGACAGGTTGGTGCGGGCGATTTCGGGCTCGATTGTCAGGAACTTCATCCCGGTGCGCGGCGCCGAGGACACCGATTGCGGCACGATGCACACCCCTTCGCCGACGGCAACAAGGCTGAGCGCGGTCTGCAGATCATTGCACCAGATGCGCATCGGCACCGGGAACCCCGCCTCTTCACAGGCATTCAGCACGAAATCGGCATATCCGGGGCGGGGGCGCTCTGGGTACAGGATAAGATTATGGGTCGCCAGACGTTCCAGCCTGGCCACGGTGCGGGTGCCGGTTTCGATGACATCCGGCAAGGCCAGGATCAGCTTTTCCTCGATCAATTCGCGGGTCAGAAATTCGGAATCCTTCAATGCCGGGCGGGCGAACACAACGTCAAGCTCGCGCGAGACCAAGGCGCGGTGCAGCTGGGCATTGTTCATCGGAATGAGGCTCATGTTCACCTCGGGGAAATTCTTGCGGAAAGATTTGATGATATTGGGAAAAATTCCAAACGTGGCAGAGCCGACAAACCCGATCCGCAACCGGCCCTCGGCCCCCTGGCCCAGCCTGCGCACCTCCAGCTTGGTATCCTCAAGCTGGTTCAGAATTGATTTGCTGCGTTCCAGCAGCCGCTGACCGGCCTGGGTCAGGGTGATCGCACTGCGGCCACGATTGAACAGGATTGCGCCAAGATCCTGTTCGATCTGTTTGATCTGACGGCTGAGCGGCGGTTGCGCCATATCCAGCCGTTCCGCCGCCCGGCCAAAGTTGAGCTCTTCTGCCACGGCGATGAAATAGGTCATTTGTTTCAAGTTCATGCGCGTCTTCCCCCCGCGAAAACCATAGCCGCTTGCCGGAATAAAAAAAGCCCCCGCAGCAACGGGGGCCAAGACCGGGATCAGACCCGACCAACAGGGAGGGTGGTGGTTCTATTCCGCGGCAACCGCGCATTCACCGGCTTCGGACTTCAGCACAAAGTCGAATTCGAAATGCAGATCGGTGCCAAGCTCCTTGGGGGCGGGTTTGAAACGGCCAATCAGGCTGTCCTTGACCGCGAACACGCTGTCATTGTCCAGCCAATCGCTGTCGGCGTCATAGATCTGGCTGATCAAGGGGCGAAAGCCGGGTTTGGAAATGATGAAATGCATATGTCCGGGGCGGTAGGGATGGTGGCCCATGAACCGCAGCAATTCGCCGGCGGTCTCATTGTCGGGGATCGGATAGGGCACGGGGCGCACGGCGACAAAGGCATATTGGCCATTTTCATCGGTTTCGAACCGGCCGCGCAGGTTATATTCCGGCTGATCCGGGTCAAGGTTTTCATAGATCCCGTTTGGCGCGTCTTCCCAGACGTCGATGGTCACACCGGCAAGGCCCTTGCCCTCGGCATCGCGGATGTAACCTTCGAAATAGGCGGTTTCCTCGTTGTCGAAATGCTTTTGGATGATGGAGGCGCCTTTGGGCAGCACCGGCGGGTTTTCGCGGTAAAACGGCCCCAGCACGGTGGATTCACTTTCCGGGCCTTCCACGCGGTTGGATTGCATATCGGCCAGAACCTCAAGGCCGAGGATGTCGCCAAGCAGGATGAATTCCTGGCGGTTTTCATCACAGGTCGCCCCGGCACGGCGCAGGAATTCGCAACCTTCGATGAACTCGTCATGCTGGAGGTTCACCTCTTTGAAAAAGCCATGCATATGTTTGATGGCCGAGGTCATGATCTCGCGTTGGCGGTCGGTCACGTCGCCGTATTTGCCAAGGCTGGCGGTCACCACATCCGTGATGTTTTCATAATTGACGATGCCCATGGTCTCTCCTCCAAAATGGTGCTGTCTGATTGTTGCGGGGGCCTCCCCGCGTTTCCCTGCGATCCATCCTCGGGGATTTGATGGCCTGCGACCATGCCGCCGCCGGTATCGCTTGATACCCCGGCGGGACAGGTGCGGGACCGGTTCGGATCTGGGCGGGTGGCGGCGCATTCCTGGCGGTCCATCCGCCGCCAGAGTATTGCCCGATACCCGCCCCGGCATGGTCGCAGGCTGGTCCGGCGTGGCATCCTTGCGCGACACTTATGCCAAAGGAGGGCCCCCGGTGCTGGCCATTTTCCAAGATATTCAGGCCCGTTTGAACGACACACCCCACCTGATGCGGCTTGGGCGGTTGTTTTCGGAAACCGTGCTGATCGAGATCGACAGCGAAGAATTCTATCTGCGCTTTGATCGGGGTCGGCTGGTTGATGTCACCCCCGGACCCAGCCGCAAGACGCCCTGGCGTTTTGCCTTGCGCACCGATGCAGAGGCCCTGCACCGGTTCTGGTGCGCCCGGCCCGAACCGGGGTTTCATGACATCTTTGGTCTGGTCAAAATCGGCCGCGGGCGGATCGACGGCGACATTCTGTGCCTCGTCAAGAACCTGCGGTTTTTCAAGGACGTCATGGCGCTCGCGCGTCACAAGGAAGGGGTCACCGCATGAGCATCGAACCGATCACAGGCCGCTATCTGACCGTTGATGTCGCAGGCGCGCCCCGGCGGATTTACTTTGAAGAAGCCGGTCAGGGGCAGGCTGTTCTCTGTCTGCATACCGCTGGCGCGGACAGCCGCCAATGGCGGCATCTGATGAACGATGCAGAGGTCACCGCCACGCATCGGCTGATTGCCTTTGACATGCCCTGGCATGGAAAATCCCTGCCGCCGGAGGGGTTCGAAACCGAAGAATACCTCTTGACCACAGAGGCCTATATCGAAACCGTTCTGGCGGTGATCGACGGGCTTGGGCTTGAAAAACCGGTGCTGGCGGGCTGTTCGATGGGCGGGCGGATTGCATTGCAACTGGCGGCGCTGCATGGCGACAGGTTCAGTGGCTTTATCGCGATCGAGGCGTCGGATTTTCAAGCGGCCTGGTATGACATCGACTGGTTTCACCGCCCCGACGCCCATGGTGGCGAAATGGGGGCGGCGCTGGTGTCAGCCAATATTTCGCCCTTTGCCCCCGATCAAGAGCGGTGGAATACCCTTTGGATGTTCATGCAAAGCGGCCCCGGTGTGTTTCGCGGCGATCTGAGCTTTTATACTCAGGACAAGAGCCTGATTGACCGGCTGGGCCAGATAAAGACCGACAACACCCCGGTGCATCTGATCGTCGGGGCCTATGATATGACCTGCACGCCCGAAGATGCCCGGCGCACCGCGGCCGCCATTCCCGGGGCGACGCTTGCCGTCATGGACGAGCTGGGGCATTTCCCGATGAGCGAACACCCGGCGGGGTTCCGGCCCTTCTTTGTCGATGCATTGGGGCGTATGCCCAGGGCGCGCTCGCAGGCGGCCTGAGCCTTTTGGCGGATCGCTCGGGCTGTGGTCAGTCCGGTGATCCGTCCTGTGGCGCGGGGCGCATAAGGCGCGCGGCCAGCGGCGCGCCGATGATCACGATGACAACGCGCGTCAGGTGATGCGTGATCACATAGCCAAGATCCGCCCCCGCCACGATTGCCAGCACGGTCATTTCGGCCTGTCCGCCCGGCGCGAATGCCAGGAAGGCCGGCACCGGCAACCCCAGGCCCGCCATCGTGACCAGACCGGCGAACCCGGCCGCCAGCACCGCCAGCAAAAGAACATAGGCGATCCCCGCCGCCACCACCCGTGTGGCTTCGGCCCAAGTGACGCCGATGAATTGCACCCCGATCCCGCACCCGATCAGGAATTGCGCCACCAGAATGGCCTCGGCCGGGGGGCGAAAATGGATCACACCCGACAGCGACAGCGCCGCAGTGACGATCATCGGCCCAAGGATGGATGCGCCGAACAACCCGATCCTTTCGCCACCTTTCCAACCGACCAAGGCCGCAAGGGCCATGAGAACCAGCTCGTGCACCGGCAGGCTGGCCATTGGTGCGCCTATCGGGTTGCTCAGGGTTGCGCCGTATAATTGCGTCAGGATGATCGGTGCGACCGCCACGATGATCAGCACGCGGGTGGCGTGCACCAGCGACAATGCACGCGGATTGCCGCCCGCTTCGATGCCAAAAATCACCATGTCCTGCAATCCGCCGGGCATGGCGGCGTAATAGGCGGTTGGCGCGTCGAACCCCCAGACCTTTCGAAAGAAGGGCACGCCGACAAGGGCGATCATACAGATGAACACCGGGATCAAGGCGACCGAAAGCGCCATGCGCGGCAGTTCGGCCAGAACATCCGGCGTGACCGAGGCACCAACAGCAACCCCCAGAATTGTGCGCGCCGCAATCGAAACCTGGCCGAACCCCTTTAGCGGCACATGCAGCAAGGCCCCGACAAGACAGAATGTCATCGGGCCAAACAGATAGGGCAGCGGCAGGTCCAGCCACCAGAACAATGCGGTGCCCGCCAGGGCCAGAATGACGGTTGTGCCGCGGCTGATGGCGGGGTGGTGCAGATCCTTGCGCAAACGAGTTCCTCTGCGGCTTGACCCATGCTGCATACGCCTGTATCCAAATGTATGCAATATGGATGAACCTGAAATGCCCAACGATGACGACAGCGCCCCGCAGGGCAATGCCGCCTATATCAAGTTGCTGGATGCGCTGCGCGCGGGCCGTATCGGCCCCGGTGACCGGCTGCGCGAAACCGAGCTGGCGGAACAGTTCGGCGTATCCCGCACCCCTGTGCGGGAGGCCATTCGCCAGCTGGAGGCCGACGGCATCGTGACACATATCCCGCGACAGGGGGCCAGCATCCGAACCCTCGACTATGCCGAGGTCATGGATCTGTATGAAATGCGCGCGGTGCTGGAGGGCACAGCAGCAAGGCTGGCGGCGCGGGCCGCGTCGGATATCGAAATCGACGAGCTTTTTGATATGAACAAGGCCTTGGCCGAGGTCGGACATGGCCCGGAGGCCTTTGTCCTGAACCGGCAATTCCATGCCGCGATCCTGGATGCGGCCAAGAACCGGTTTCTGTCACGGTCGATCAAGACACTGCAAAAGGCGCTGATGATCCTTGGCCCCACCACCCTGACCGAACCGGATCGGTTTGAAAAAGCCGCCAGCGAACACATGGACATTCTGGAGGCGATCAAGGCGCGCGATGGTCAGCGCGCCGAAAGCGCGATGCGCACCCATATCGAAACGGCGCAGCGGGTGCGGGTGCGTGCCCTGCGGGCGCGACCGAGCTTTGACGGTGATATGCTGTAACCGGGATATGCCGGGCCGCTGGATAGAGCGATCCGCCAGACCGCAGGGTCAAGCACGGGTTAAAACACAGGCCAAATCAAGGGCCAGATTTGGGCCAGACGTCAGCCGGAAATCCTGATCCCGATCTTGCCCAGATGTGTTTTGGCCAAAAATGCCTCTTGCGCGGCGCGCAGATCACGCAAGGGGAAGGTCTCTGCGATCATGGGTTGGATTTCATCCGCTTCGATATAGCGGATCAGACCGGTGAAGACGTCCGGGGCCTGACGGGTGCTGCCGATCAGGGTCAGATCCTTCAGATAAAGCGTTCTGAGATCAAGCTCGACAATCGGGCCTGCAATGGCCCCCGAGGTCACGTAACGCCCCCGGACAACCAGCGCATTCAGCAATTCGGACCAGCGCGCCCCGCCCACAAGGTCCAGCACCACGTCAAAGGCATCTTCGGGCAGGGCAGCGTCACGGTCCAGAACGGCATCGGCCCCAAGCGCGCGCAGCGCCGCCATCTTGGCCGTGCTGGTCACAGCCGTGACATGCGCCCCCCGCCGTTTGGCCAGCTGCACCGCCGCCGAACCAACCCCGCCAGAGGCCCCGGTGATCAGCACCCGTTCGCCGCCCAGGGCCGCCCGCTGGATCATGCCCTCGGCGGTGGAGAAAGCGCAGGGAAAAGACGCAAGCTCGACATCCGTGCGGGGGCTTTCTATCTGCAGCGCATGGTCGGCATCGACGCAGGTGTATTCGGCGAAACCGCCGTTCAATTCCGATCCAAAAGTGACAAGCGTGTCGGGCCCCGCGCCTCTGGGGCGATGCATTGGCCGCACCAACACGCGTTGGCCCAGACGCGCGCTGTTGACGTCCGCGCCGACGGCCACAATCTCTCCGCAGCAATCCGCGCCCTGAATGCGCGGAAAGCTGAGCGCCCCGGACCAGCCGCCATCACCATCCGACAGGCCGCCATATCCATCAGTGGCCGCTATGGCGGTGTCGCCCCGCACGGATTTGGAATACCAGCCGGTGCGCGTGTTCACATCCGTATTGTTCACCGAAGAAGCGCCAACGCGGATCAGCACCTCTGCCGCGTTGGGGCGGGGAACCGGCATATCGTCGCGCCATTCCAGCTTTTCCAGCCCGCCGTGACCGGTCAGCACAACGGCGTTCATTGTTTCGGGAAGGGCCATTGCTGTTTTCTCCGGTGTAGAATGATCGCTCTACTTGCGTGTGTAGAGCGAGCGTTCTACATGGTCAAGCATGACAGATACGATGGGCAAGATCTCGGCAGGATTAGAGCGCGCTTTTGCCAGCCGCGGCTTTGCCGAGCCGAGCGTTGATGACCTGCGCGACGCTGCGGGCGTCAGCCTGCGCACCTTGTACAAATACACGCCTTCGCGTGCGGAAATGGTGCTTGCGGCGCTGGAGTTTCGCCACCGCCGTTATCTTGTCCATGTGTTTGACGGGCTGCCGTCAGATCCGCAGAGGGCGCTGGACGCGATTTTTGGTCGTGTGGGGGATTGGATGGCGACCGAGACGGCGCATGGCTGTCTCTTTCATGCGGCTGTCGCGGCGGATCCGGGCAGCGCGCCGCTCCGCGGTTTGCTGGACCGTCACAAGGCAGAGGTGGCGCAACGTGCCGCGGAGGTATGCGATTTGGCGCGCGCCGAAGACGGCCAGCAAACGGATGCGGGCACGGCGCTTCTGTTGATCCTTGAGGGGTTGACCCAGACCTGGCCGCTGCGGGGCAGGGCGGCGGTCGATGCCGCCAAACAGCTGGGTCAAATGCTGCACCAATCTGCGCATTGATCGGCCATTTCCGGTTTCGCGGCCCTGTTGTTGCGGGCTCAAACGACCGTTGCCGACCAAAACGAATTGTGCCCCGGATGTCCGGGGCACGCGATGGATCTTTGATCTGCTGTCCGGCTGGTGTCAGCCTGATTTCTGGTCCCGCGCGGGCAAATTAATCTGTCGCCTGGCGCGGGATGCGGGGCGGTCAGCCCAGCCAGGTCTGGTAATCGCTGACCAACAGATGCTTTGGATCGGTGTCTTCTTCGATTTTGGCAAAGCGGCCGATGGGATCGCGAAAGATATTGTCGGTTTCGTCGTCGTTCACGGTCGACACTTCACCAATCAGAACATCGCCGCCCTCACCCCAGAACGCATGCCAGTCGCCGGGCATCAGCGTGACGCTTTCCCCCGGTGCCAATTGCAGCTTTTCACCCGGGGCATAATCGCGCTGAATACCGTCGCAGAACACGGTGCCGCCGCGATCTTCGGCAAATTTGCCCTGATCATCCGATCCGAAAAGCTCTACCACCAAAGTGGCGCCGCCGCGGTTGATGATGTCCTCGGCCTTGATCACATGGGTGTGCATCGGGCTCAGCTGATCCTGACGCGAAATCAGCAGCTTTTCGGCATAACACATGCCGCCACCGCGTTGAAGATCGGCCAGCCGCCCATTGCGCAGGGTAAACAGGAACAGGCCCATCTTGTCGAAATCGCCATCGCCGTAATCCGTGATGTCCCACCCATTGCGCGCGTCGATCACATTGCGGGCCTTGTCCTTGTTTGCCTTGAACTCTTCCGGGGTCCAATAGGCAAAAGGCGGCAGAACAAACCCGAATTGACGCATCATGTCGTCGGCGTTCTGAATAATATCATTGATACGGGAGCGTTTCATGCTGCGACCTCGTGGGTTTCAAGAATTTCAATCACCATTGCAGCAGTCCAAGTAAAATGCGCGCCACCGCAGGGTTCTGCGGTGATCGGGTCGTAATATTCGGCAAAGCCGCTTTGATGAATCAGCCGAACACAGTCGGCCATGATGCGGCTGACCATATCCATTTGTCCGGCGCGTTCCAACCCGTCGGCGATCATGTAATTGACGATAAGCCAGACCGGCCCACGCCAATAGCGCAATCCGTCAAATTCCGGCATGGTTGGATCGTGGCTGGGCACCAGATAGCCGCAGGTTTCGGCCAATGTCGCGATCCGGGCCGACAATGCGGCGGTCCTTTCGGGCGGGAGCGGCGCAAAAGCCGCCAGAATGCCGGCAATCGACGGGCTGTCGATCAGGCGGTCAATGGTGCGATCAAGACACAGATACTGGCCGCGTGCACCGCACCAGAGCGTTTCCATCGCCGCGCTGCCGCGATCTGCCATGGCCTGGGCTTGTGCGGCGATCTCTGGCTCGTCCAGTTGTTGGGCAAGTGCGGCCAGATCGGCGCAGGACCGGATCAGGATTGCGTTGAAACCGGGATCTACCACCTGAAAGGGCGAAGCATCATGAAGCTGGTCATTGTCCCAGCCCAGCTCGCGGAAGCGCTGTACCAGCCAGATGTAGCGTTTGTATTGTTCGTCGGTCGGGCGGTGCGCCGGATTGGCATGGGTGGTGTCGCGCCGGGTAAAGGGCTGTACCCCCTCGGTCGGGACACGTTCAAACGCCTTGTCCCAGTCGACCGAATTGTCACGGCCGGATTCCCAGGGGTGAATGATGGCGACCAGCCCGGTGCCCTGGGGGTCACGGCAGCGAAAGAACCACTGATGCCAGGCATGGATGCGCGGCAGCAAGGCACGCGCGCGTTCGGTTGCCAGTGTCTTGTCGCGGGCCCGTTCGAAAATCCGCCGCGCGGCAAACCCCGTTACCGGGGGCTGGGTAATCCCGGAGGTCGGTGTGGGCCGCTGGGTGCCCCAGACCTCAGGCCCCGGAAAATACCCTTCGTCCATCTGATGAAAGATGATGTGCGGCACCATGCCGTCATCCCATTGATGTTCAAAGAGTGTGGCGATCTCGGTCCAGGCACGGGCCTCGTCGAAATGGGCAAATCCCAGCGCGCTCAGCGCACTGTCCCAGTTCCACTGAAACGGATAAAGCCCATGCGTCGGCACAGTATAGGTGCCACGATCATTGTCGCGAAGCACCTGCTTCGCGTGTTCAATCAGTTCATTTGTCATCAAAGAGCCTCAGGCAACCGCAAGGGTTGTTTCAGGATCGAACCAGCGGACGCGGTTCGATTGCGGAGCAAGGGTGAGCACCTCGCCGGGGCGGACGGTCATGTCACTGTCCAGCACGGCGCGGAACAGCGACCCGTCGATTTCACAGGTGACCAACAGATGCGCGCCCAGCGGTTCCACCACTTTTGCGGTGGCTTTCAGGCCCTCGGCGGCGGGCTGCATATCCTCGGGGCGGATGGCAAATTGCAGCTCTGGCTTGTCGGCGGTCGGGCCATCGAACAGCTGACCCGCCACAGTCCATTTTCCGGCGCCTGCCGGTTTGGCCCTGAGAAAGTTCATCGGCGGGTTGCCGATGAAGCTGGCCACGAATTCGGCCGAGGGATTGCGATAGACCTCGATTGGCGAGGCCGCCTGAACGATCCGGCCCTGATGCATGACGCTGATCCGGTCTGCCATGCTCATGGCTTCGACCTGATCATGGGTCACATAGATTGCCGTGGTCTTGCTTTCGGCCAAAACACCCTTGAGCTCGGCGCGCATTTCCATCCGCAACAGCGCGTCCAGGTTCGACAGCGGTTCATCCATCAGGATCACATCCGGTTCCATCGCCAAGGCACGGGCCACGGCAACGCGCTGCCGCTGGCCGCCGGACAATTCGCCGGAATAGCGTTTCAACAGCTGGTCAATATGCATCAGCGATGCGGTGCGTTCGACCCGGCGCGTGACCTCGTCATTTGGCAATTTCTGCATCCGCAGACCAAAACCGATGTTTTCAAACACCGTCAGATGCGGAAACACCGCATAGTTCTGAAACACCATCGCGATTCCACGGTCTTTTGGCGACAGATGGTCAATGCGCCGCCCGCCAATCCAAACCTCGCCCGAGGTGGCGGTTTCCAACCCGGCGATGATCCGCAGCAACGTGGATTTGCCACAGCCCGACGCCCCGAGAAGCACCATGAATTCCTGATCTGCAATGGTCAGGTTGATGTCGTGTAGCGCCTGATAGGCGCCAAAGGTCTTGGCGACATTCTTGATCTGAATTTCAGCCATTTTCTGGTTCCTTTGTCTGGTCGCCGGGTGTTGATCGGGCGCCTGGCCCATCACATCCGGTGTTCACGTGGCCGGGGTCGCGGATCATCGGTTGGCGATGCCCCACATGGCGAAGAGGTATTTGCGCACCGCAAAGATAAAGATCAGCGCAGGCACAACGAGGATGAAGCCACCGGCAAATTTGAGATGCAGCGGCGAGGTGTCGAGGTTCTGCAACAAGAAGGCCGTCAGCGTGCGGTTTTCGATGGTCAGAACCGCCGCGGCAAACACCTCGTTCCATGAAATCACAAAGGCAAAGATCGCACTGGCGGTGATGCCGGGCAGGATCAGCGGCAACACAACCTTCTGAAAGGCGGTGAGCCGGGTACAGCCCAGGGTCCAGGCCGCTTCTTCCAGCTCTATCGGGATGCCGGAAAACAGCGAAAAGGTGATCAGGACCGAAAACGGAATGGCCAGCGTGGTATGCACCAGCGCAAGGCCCAGCGCCGTGTCATCCAATCCGGTGCGGATGAACATCACCGCCAGCGGCAGGGCCAGCAAGGGCAAGGGAAAGGCCCGCGTCAGCAGGATCAGCAGCCGAAAGGTGCCCTTGCCGCGGAATTCGAACCGCGACAAGGCATAGCCTGCCGGCGCGCCGATGACGATCGACATGACCATCGTCATCCCCGCCACCAGAACCGAGTTCTTGAGCGCCGACAGCATCCCGGCAAACCCGGCAAAGAAGGTCAGGCTGCCCAAATCAAATTCGGGAAAGAACGGTTTGGGAAAGCTGTTGACCGTTTCCGGCGATGACAACGTGTTGATCATCAGGAAATAGATCGGGACAATCACCCAGGCACAGAGCAGAACAACGCCCGAAACATAGAGAAACCTGCCTGCGCTGCGGGTGTTGGTCGCCGGTGTCGCGTCGGGGTCTGGTTGCGGGTCCGGCACAGATGCGGCCATTGAGGCTTGGCTCATATCGAAGCTCCTTTCGGAACGCGCAGGACGCGCAGGATGATCAGGGTAAAGCCGATCGAAATGGCAAGGATGATAAGCGCCATCGCGGCCGCAGCCCCACTGTTGAGCAGGTCAAATTGATAGGCATAGGTTTCGCCCATCAGAACCGGGAAAAGCGTGCCCCCAAGGGCGGCGACCACGGCGAAAATTTCGAATGCCAGGATCACCCGCAGCACCAGCGCGGTTTGCAAAGATGGCCGCAGCATCGGCAGGGTGATGCGCAAAAACCGTTTCCAGGGCGATGCGCCAAACACCTCGGCGGCTTCGTAATATTCCTTTGGGATCAAGCCGATACCCGCCACCAGGATCACAAGCATGATCGCGGTCGCCCGCCAGATTTCGGCCAGGGCAATGGCCAGGAACACAACGCCGGGATGTTGATAGGACAGGAAATTCACCGGCTTGTCGACCACGCCGAGCCCGTTCATCATCGTGTTGAGAAACCCCGATTGTTCAAAGATCGCCAACCAGATCAGCCCCGCCGCCAGATCGGAAATGCCCAGCGGAATGGTCCAGATATAGAGCACCAGATCGCGCCCCTTTTGCATCCGCGTCACCATGGTTGCCATCAACAGCGACAGCGCCAGCTGGATCGGGACAACGGCAGCGGCCAACAACAACGTGTTGCGCATCGAAATCGGAAATTTCCAATATGTGGTGACTTCGCGAAAGTTCTCCATGGTGAAGCAGGCCCCGGTGCTGAAGGCCTGTTTCGCTACCAGCACAAAGGGATAGAGAAAGAACACACATAGGAACAACGTGACAGGCAGGATCAGGACGTACGGCAATATCCGTGCGTTCATGGCGGCACTCCTATCTGGCGCGGGCACGCCAACAAAGGGACGAAAAAGGCGAGGAATGGGGGGGTGTTCGGACCGACAGGGATCAGTCCGAACAGGTCGAGGGCGGGAGGACCCTATTCGACCGGGCAGGCACCTTCGGAGGGTGCATCCGGGGCCCAGCAGGGCGCGCCGGTTTCATTCATGATCTCGATCAATGTGGTTTTCTGATCGTCCAGCACGGTGCGGATGTCCTGGCGGGCCAGAATGATCCGTTCGAACGCATCGACGAAGACACGGTTGAAATCACCGCCCTTTTCGCCAAGACCGGCGGGCAGAAGACCCGGGTTTGCATCGGCAGAGCCGCTGATCTTGGCCACGGCAGCCCCGGCGGCCTGTACCGATGGCGGCAGATCGCCCGGCAATTCAACATCCACAACCGGGAAGAAGTTGGTCGCGCGCAGCGTCGCGATCTGGGTTTCCGGTTTCAGCATGTATTCCACCAGCGCCTTTGAGGCCTCCATGTCCGGTGTGGTGCGCGGGATTGCGATCCCGGCCAGAACCGGCATGAAGCCACGACCGGCGGGACCGGCAGGGGCCGGGAAGGCGACGAAATCGTCGGGTCGTTCATTAAAGGCCTGAGCCAGGCGAGAGGTGTGATCGAACACGATCCAGGCATCCCCTGACAGAAGCTGTTCCTGCATGAACGAGAAATTGGTCGAACCGGGGTTGGTATGTTCCCAAAGTTCGCGGAATTTTTCCCATGCGGTCACCGCTTCGTCGGAGGCAAAGGTGCGGACAACGCCATTGGTGTAAGACGGATAGAGATAGCCCTGGAAAAAGCGGTGTTTCAGACCCTTGGGGCCTGCGGGAAAGCCGAATTTCGGCTCGCCGGCCGCCTCATGGGCATTTGCGGCCCATGCAATCAGCTCGTCATAGCTGAGCGCGTCGATGTCGGCCCCTTCGGGCAAATACTGCAACGCGTCCTTGTTCGCGGCCATGATATAGCTGGCCTGCATCCAGGGCATGTATTGCATCTGATCGGTGCCGATTTTGGCCAGATCATTAAATGTGCCGCTGGCGGACATCATGCCAAGGTCGCCAACATCCACAAGATCGTCGGGGTTCATCGCCGAGAAATTGCCATGCAGCGCGCCCAGCAGCCCGATGGAGCCGGAATTGGCCTGAAGTTCCGCATTGAACCGGGTCAGCCAGGCGCCGACCTCGTTCGATTGATAATCAACAGCGTCGTCAAATCCGGCCAGCACCTGTTCGCGCATGGCCTGGCTTTCTTCGACCGGGTTGGCCTGGGTTGACCAGAAAAGAATATCGGCCTGTGCGGCAACGCCGGCACAGGTGATCGCAATACCGGACGCAGCGCCGGCGATTTTGTGAAATAGGGTCATGGTTCCTCCCAGAACTGAAATTCGGGGCCGACCTCCCTGTCGGCACCCGTACAAAGTTGACCAATCCCGCACTGGATGCGTTTCGGTCTGCGGGGGCAAGACAGCGGATTGGCGCGGGGCGCGCGGTCACCAAATCTCTCACCCGATGCCTAAATATGATATAACGATATATCTCGTGTCAACGAAAATTGAGCGAGTGAACAGGGGGCTTTGGTGGGAAAAATCCAAACCGGCCTACAAGATCATTGTTTTTCGGGCCGAAATCGCGCAGATTCTGCCAAATGGTTATATCAAAGGGCGCCGGGAATTTGTCAGGCAAACCAACCCTCAGCACCGTGGCAAAAGAGGCCGGCGTTTCGATTCCGACCGTAAGCCAGGTGTTGCGCGGCACCGGGCGCATTTCGGAAAAGACCCGGCAAAAGGTGCTGCAGGCGGCCAAGAAGCTGCGCTATATCCCCGATGCCCGCGCGGCGGCGATGCGGTCCGGCGAAAACCGGGAAATCGGGTTTGTTATCAACCAGTTGATCAACCCGTTCAATGCCGAGGTCGTCAGCGGCGCGGTCGACCAGCTTGAGGCCGCGGGTTATTTGGTGTCGATCGTCGACACGCGGGACGATGCCGAACGTCAGTCCCGCCAGCTTGAGGCGTTCATCCGCCACGGGCGGGGTGGATTGCTCTGGGTTCCGGCGATTGACACCCCGGATGAGGCTTTTGATCTGTTGGCGGCGCAGGCGATTCCAACGGTGACCTTCCTGCGGCATGTGCGGCGCGATTTCGATCATGTCGGCATCCGAAACGCCGAGGCGACGGCGACGGCCACGACCTATCTTGCGGATCTGGGGCACCGGCGCATCGCCTATCTGGGTGGTTCGCACAAAACCCCGGTGCGCCGCGAACGGGTTGCCGGATATCGTCAGGTGACCGCCGCGCGCGGGTTGGGGCCGGATCTGATCTGGAGCTGTGAAGACAACAAGCTTGCCGGGCTGGAGGCGATGCAAGCCCTGCGCCAGGATCACCCGGACATCACGGCGGTGGTGTGCAATGGGGATATGGTGGCGATTGGTGCAAGTCTGGCGTTGCTGCGCTCCGGGCAGACACCGGGCGTCGATGTCTCGATCATCGGGTTTGATGACATTCAGGATGCCGCTGTTGCAACGCCGCCCCTGACGACAATGGCCGTGTCACCCCATAAACTTGGCAGCAAGCTGGCGCAGGTTCTGCTTGACCGCATCCGCGATCCCGACATGCCATCCACCGTGTCCGAGGTTTCGCCGGTTCTGGTGAAACGGGAAACCACCGGCGCACCGCGCAAAACCCCCTAGGAACACCGATGCTGCTGTGGGGGCCTAGACAAACGCAACCTGCGTTTGGCCCATATGATGGGTTTCCCCAAGACGAGCCAAACGCAAGCCTGCGCCACATTGTTAAACACGACGGGTTTTGATGTCCGTTGTGGCCGGAACAAACCGGCAAGACACTTTTTAAACGGCGCAGAACTCTTTTCGGCAGCGAATTTTCGTTAGCGAAGCGTACCCATCCGGGAGTGGTTGATTTGCGACCTGGCGGGTTGGCTTTGGGGGATCAGTTGCAACAACGGGCGGCACTGGCGGCGCAGATACAACAGGGCAATCGGTACGAAAGGCCCCACCGCACTGATGGCAGATGCCAGAAAGTAAGCTGTGACATATCCCACTCCGGTGGCCACAAAATAGCCAAAGGCGCTAAAACCAATCAGGAAAATGCAGACGAGACCATTCATCAGGGGCGCCTTTTCGGATTCTTCCAGGAATGCGTCGGTTTGGAATTCATCGGCCATGTCATAACCTCCTTGGCAAAAGCGTGGATCGCTTGAAATTCTTCCTTACGATGCCGCGTCTCTGGATGTCGGAACAGACCGCCAAAGCATGGAAATGCAATAATAAAGGTTGGTGACCTATGCGTTGGCATAGGGCGGTGTGCGGCTTCGTTGCGACTGGGACGGCGGCGGGGCGGGATATGCCAAAGCATAGCGGCATAGCCTTCGGGGGATCGAAACTGTCTGTCATAACCGGGGTTTCGCCGCCGTGACCGTGCAATTTTCTACGCAGGTCGTTCGCGTTACCACAGCCGGTCACGCAACCCAGTTCAAATTACCAGAGCGAGGTTGGTTCATTGATTATATCGTTGTCCAAGCGCCGAGGTGCCTGTTTGGCACTTGCTACGGCGGTTTTGACGTCTGCTTTCGCCTATGAGGCGCAGGCAGGCGATTTCGGCATTGATTGGAGCACATTTGATTGGCCCGAAGGAACGCAGGGGCCCCTGGTCAGGACCCTGCGCGACCAATACGGGTTCGAAATTGATACCACGATCGAAATTACCGGTCTGACGCGAAGCTTCTTCGATGGCACGAGAATTCATGACACGCCGGATGATCTGGGATTTTTCGGCGGAAACGTCAAATCGCTGGTTATCGTTTCGGATGCCCGAAGCGGCGAAACGCGGCGCGGTGAAAGCAGGATCACGGCCCGCGTCGAGGCCAGCTCTGGTGGTATTGCGGTTGCGGTCGACAACCTCGAGATCGACATTCTCGATATTGATTCAACGGATAACAACAATTCCGGCGACCGCTGCGACTTTGTCACCGCGTTTGGGGACAACGGAAATCCGACCATGACCACCATTGGCAGCTCGCCAACGGTGGTGGTTGGCCCCGGCGCCGGTTCTGGCAGCACCGGCCCATTGCTGGCAAACGAAGCGCAATGTCTTTTCATTGACTCGCCTTTTGTGACGTCGCCGACCTCGAACAACAACAACAACGGCACGGTTCGGGCAATCTATCCCGACAACACATCGGCCATCGAAATCTGGTACGATGAAAGCATCGGCGAGGTGCGCGATTATCCGTCGTCGACCTCAAACAACCCTGGTGCGCGCGGGATCGGCCTGTTTGGTGAGGTGGTGTTTACCACCGATCAAAGCATTACACTTGCCCGCAATACAACACCGCCGACGGCGCTTCAGGGCGAGTCGATCACATTCGTTTATACGGTCACCAACAATGGTGAACTGCCGTTCAACACCGGCCAGGATGTGGTGATCGAAGACGATCTGGTTGGCACGGTCACCTGTCCGTCAATCGACGCGCCGCTGGCGCCGGGGGGCACGGTCACCTGTACCGCCAGCTATACCGTCACCGCCGCCGATGTCCTGACCGGCGCCATCGACAGCACCGCCACCGCAGGCATGGGCAGCATTGGCCAGCCCTTTGTGTCCCGGCTGCAATCGAACCCGGAAAATGCCAGCATTGTCACCAACGTCCTGAGCAACACCACCGGTCCCCAGACCTGTACGCCGCAATCGGTCTTTTCCCAACCCCGGACACAATTGGCCGGATCGGGCAGCGAAACGGTGCTGACGACCTCGGATATCTTTGTGTTTGACAATGTCACCAATGATATCAACGGCAACGATGTGGATGTGGTGTTTCAGCTGACCTCTATCAACGACGCAACTGACGTGAACCTCAATACCTCTCTCGAGGCGCGGATGGTGGCGGCCGACAACGGATATCTGACCTACCTGATGCGGCTGGTGCAGGACGGCACCGCGACCCCGGCCAACCCTTTGGGCATCCCGGTCGAACAAAGCCGCATCAACGGCGTGATCATCCAACAGACCGATGTGGACAGCTCCAACGTCGGGCAGGACACTTCGGACGTTGTCGGCCCATTGTTGGCGCCGGATGCGATTTCGCATTTCAACACGGTGCCCCTGGCGGGGTTCCCATCAGGCGGCCAGGCGATTTCCATGGACCCGGCCAAGACGGGCGACCCCACCAATTGGCTGGACGAACCCAACGAATCCAACTTCGACAACTACGCCACCTATGAATACAGCACCTTTGTCGAGGCCGAGTTCATACATGGCTTTACCGGCACCTACACGAATTCTGCCCGACGCGGGTCTTCGATCCTGTTGTGTGCGGTCACCAATGTCTCGCCCAGCGTGGTGGCACAGGATGACGATTACACCGCTTCGCCGCTGAACACCCTTTTGGGGGGCACGGCGGGGGAAGTGTTGTCAAACGACACGATCAACGGATTGCCCGCAACCTTTCCGACCGCCACAATCGAAGTGCTGACGCCCGCGATTTCCCAAACCGCAGGCGACCCCGTGCCGGTGTTGGAAACCGCAGGGGCCGACGCAGGACGGGTGATTGTGCCGCCAAATGTGCCGGCCGGTGTCTATGAAATCGAATATGAGCTCTGCGATTCCGTCGATCCGACCCAGTGCGACCGGGCCAAGGTCCGGGTGGCGGTGTTTGACGGGCTGGGCGTCGACTTTGGCGATGCGCCGGTCACCTATCTGCCCGCGTCGCATGGTGTGGCGCTTGGGACATCGTTGTATCTGGGGGCGATTCCGCCCGATATCGAGGCGATCAGCCAATCTGACGCCACCGCCACGGCGGATGACCTTCTTGGCACCGATGACGAAGATGCGGTGATCTTTCCGGTGCTGACCCAGGGTGTGATCAGTACGGTTGACGTGCCTGTTGTGGGTGCCGGGTATCTTCAGGCCTGGCTCGATTTCAACGGTGACGGGCTGTTCGAGGATACCTTGGATGAGCGTATTGCATCGGATTTTCAGGATGACGGCACCGGCGCGGATAATGTCGCCGGGGATGGCGTGATCCAGATTGACGTGGCTGTGCCATCGGACGCCACCACATCGACCACCTATGCCCGGTTTCGGTATTCCAGCCTGATTGGCACGCCGGTCACCGGTTTCGCCATCGACGGCGAGGTCGAGGATTATTCGTTGATCATCGCGGCGGCGGACCTGGTCGACCGGGGCGACGCCCCGGCCAGCTATGGCGACCCGCGCCATGTCGTGGTGCCCTCGATCTATCTTGGCTCGGGCCTGCCCGATACGGAAACCGATCCGCAAAACAGCGTGCTGGCCGATGCCGATGACCTTGCCGGGTTTGACGACGAGGACAGCATCGCAACCTTTCCCGTGTTGGAAGCCGGAACCACCGTGCCGCTGACGGTTCAAACCCACGAAACGCTTAGTCTGCAACTGCCGCTGGGGATTCCTGTTGTGTCCGGTATCACCAACCTTCAGGTCTGGATCGACTGGGATCAAAGCGGCACATTCGAGCCGTCCGAACAGGTGGCCACCGATTACCGCGATGGCGGGGTTGGTGACACCGACGGCAGTTTCAACAACCAGATCAGCCTGGACATCGCCGTGCCGACCACAATCACCAGCGGGTTCACCTATGCCCGCGTGCGGTGGTCGACCTCAAGCGCGCTGACCTCTGACCCGTTTGACGGTTTGAACTTTGACGGCGAGGTCGAGGATTATCGCGTGACCCTGTCGAACCCCAGCGGCCCGCTGCAATGTTCCGACACGTTTTACATGATCGCAACGGAAACATCTTCGAACCTGCCGACCCTGTCCGAATTGCTGATCACTGAATCCGCCGGAACCTATACCCTGTCGCAAGATCTGCTGCCGCCTGACTACACCGGCAATTATCTTGTCACCGGCTGGGGCTTTAACGAGCTGGACGGCTTTATCTATGGGGTGCGGCAAAGCCCGCGCAGTCTTATGCGGATCAATGCCGGCGGTCAGGTGCGCGAGGTCGCGGACCTGTCTTCCCTGGGCCTCGAAAGCCCCGATGCCAGCTCTGACATTCTGCCAAACGGGGTCATGGTCTATATGGTCGGGGGCAATTTCGGGCGCTATCAGCTGCTTGATATCTCGGACCCGTCCAACCCGGTGAACCTGGGGGTTTTGGAGACCGGCCAGAACAGCATCTATGGCCGCGACATCGCCTATAATCCGCGCGACGGGCTGATGTATTTCATCGACCCCAACCGGGATGTCTATACCTTTGATCCGCTGGGCGGAACGCCCGGATCGACGTCGATCAACCTGGTGGGCAATGTGCCTTTGCCTGCGGGCATCTTCTCGATCAATTCAGATTCGGTGTGGTTTGATGGCTCGGGCTTTCTCTATGCCTTTGACAACCAATCGCGGCAGGTCTTTGCCGTCGAGGTCGGCGAAGAAGGCAACCGCCCGGCCAGCTTCTCTTTCATCGAGGTGGAGGGCCCGGTTTCGGATCTGACCTATCAGGGCAACGATGGGGCCTCTTGTCGGGCGCCGGGGCCGTTTGTCTCGACCGTCTTTGTCGAAGGGTCGATTGCCGGCACGCTCTATGAGGACACCAACGACAATGGCACGCGTGACGCAGGCGAACCCACCCTTCCGGCGGGGATCACTGTGCAGCTTTATGATGACAACGGCACGCCCGCCGACATCTCGGATGACATCTTTTCCGGCAATGCCGAAACCGCTGCGGATGGATCATATGTCTTTGCCCAGGTGGATGCGACGCGGACCTGGCGGATCGAGGTCGATCAGGCCGATCCCGATATTCCGGCAGGTCATGTCGTTTCGACCACGAACCCGATCACCGGGGTCACAGTCACCCAAGGTGTCGAAACCAGCGATCAGGACTTTGGCTTTCGCGTAGGCACGCCCCAGGCCGATCTGTCCCTGACCAAAGCGGCCTTTGACAGCAGCGGCACGCCCATCGGGCTGGCCATGGATGGGAGCGATGTCGACTTTGTGCTGCGCGTGACCAATGATGGCCCCGCTCCGGCGACGGGTGTGCAGGTCCGCGACCTGATCCCCAGCGGTTTCAGCTATGTCTCGGATGATGCTGCCGCCCAGGGCGACAGCTATGACAGCGGCACTGGTGTCTGGGTGGTGGGTGACGTGGCCAATGGCGCGACCGAAACGCTGACCATTCGTGTCACCATGAACGCCGCCGGCGATCACACCAATGCCGCCGAAATCATCGCCTCGGATCAGGCCGATCCCGACAGCGACCCCGCCACTGGCGCGCTGACCGATGATCTGGGCGACGGGGTGGCCGATGACGACGAGGCCAGCGCCACCGTGGTGCTTGACGGCACCGGCGCGACGCTTTCGGGTGTGGTGTTCCTTGACCATGGCGGCGTCGGCGGCACCGGCACGGCCTATGACGGGGTGCAGGACGCAAATGAACCCGGCACCGGCGCGGCAAAGATCGAGATCTTTGACAGCACCGGCACGCTGGTCGGCAGCCCGGTTGTGGCCGCTGATGGGGCGTGGTCACTGACCCTGCCAGAAGGTTTCAGCGATCAGGTGACCGTGACCGTGACCCCATCGACAGGCTATTGGGTGGTGTCGGAAGATCCGCGCAGCCCGCCGGGTCTTGTCAATGCGGATCCGCTGGACGGCAGCTATAGCTTCCAGCCGGGGCAGGGCGCCGATTATACCGATCTGCGCTTCGGTTTGATCAAGGGCGCGCGGCTGAGCGAAAGCCAACAGGCGGCCACCCGTGCCGGCCAGGTTGTCGCGCTGCGCCACGATTATATCGCGGATGCCCAGGGGACGGTGCAATTCTCGACCGCGGTGATCGGGCAGACCGCGCCGGGGCTGTTTGCGGTGGCATTGTTTTATGACACCGCCTGTGATGGCACCCCGGTGACAGCGGTAAGCGGGCCGGTTGCCGTGACTGCGGGCATGCGCATCTGTCTTGTGGCGCGGGTCACGGCCTCGGCCGCGGCGGCGCCGGGATCCTCCATCGCCTTTGATCTGGTGGCGGACACGAGTTACGGGGTCACCGGTCTGACGGAACAGCTTCGCAATTCCGATGTGGTGCGTGTCGAAGGATCGGATGGGCGCCTGCAACTGCGCAAGACCGTGCGCAACATCACCCAAGGCACGCCCGAAGGCGTCAGCAACGGGGCCACTCTGGGCGATGTGCTGGAATACCGCATCTATCTGGAAAACCCCGGCAATCTGCCCGCGGCCGAGATCGTGATCCATGATCGTACCCCGCCCTATACATCGCTGGCCGGGGCCGTTCCCAGCCCGGTGAATGTGGGTGCGGATGTGGTGTGCACGCTGGCGGAACCGGCCAGCAACACCGCCGGCTATGCGGGATCGTTGCGCTGGGAATGCACCGGCACCCATGCGCCGGGCGCGACAGGCTCGGTGGCCTTTCAGGTGGCGATCTCGCCCTGAGGGCGGCCACCTGTGCCACGACAGATTGAGCAAGGCCGCCCTTCCACGGGCGGCCTTATGCGTTTTGGGCGGTCAGGGGGTGTTTTTTCGACGCTGTTTACAAGACATGATATTCGTCTTACAAGTTGCCGCAAGAGATACATGGAGAACTTCGGAATGCGCGACACCCCCAAAAAACCCGCTGATACATTGCGCAGCGCCCGCTGGCTTAACCGTGATGATTTGCGGTCCTTTGGGCATCGGTCGCGGCTGCTTCAAATGGGGCTGGATCAGGAGGATTGGCAGGACAAGCCGATTATCGGCATTTTGAACACCTGGTCACAGATGAATCCATGCCATATGCATTTTCGCGACCGGGCCGATGATGTCCGCAAGGGTGTGTTGCAGGCCGGTGGCTTACCTATTGAAATCCCTACGATTTCCGTTGACGAGACATTTACCAAACCCACCTCGATGCTGTATCGCAACCTTCTGGCGATGGAGGTGGAAGAGACAATCCGCTCGCATCCTCTGGACGGTGTTGTCCTTATGGGCGGATGTGACAAATCCACCCCCGGGCTTGTCATGGGGGCCCTGACGGCGGGTATTCCGATGATTTTCCTACCGGCGGGGCCGATGTTGCGCGGGCATCATGCGGGCAAGGTTCTTGGGTCCGGGTCGGATGCCTGGAAGTTTTGGGATGACCGTCGCGCCGGTAAGGTCAGCGAAAAGGAATGGGCCGGTGTCGAAGGCGGGATCGCCCGGTCGTATGGGCATTGCATGACCATGGGAACGGCGTCGACCATGACGGCGATTGTGGACGCGATGGGGCTTTGCCTGCCGGGCGCATCGTCAATTCCTGCTGCAGATTCAGGGCACAAGCGGATGTCGACCCAAACAGGGCGCATGATCACCGAAATGGTGTGGTCCGACACCACTCCCGCCGCAGTTCTGGATGATTCCTCTATCCGCAACGCGATTATCGTCGCGATGGCGATGGGATGTTCGACCAATGCGGTGGTGCATGTGTTGGCCATGGCGCATCGTGCGGGGATCGCGCTTTCGCTTGATGATTTCGACCGTCTGGGCCGCGAGATTCCGGTGATTGCAAATGTGCGCCCATCGGGCAAAGGCTATCTGATGGAGGATTTCTACTATGCCGGCGGGTTGCCCGGGTTGATGTCGCGGCTGACAAGCAAGCTGGATCTTGAGGCGAAAACCGTTACCGGTCAATCACTTGGCGATACTCTGCAAGAGGCCAAGGTGTACAACGACGACGTGATCCGCACGGTGGATACCGCCGTCTATCCCGAAGGTTCAATTGCGGTGGTGCGCGGCAATCTTGCCCCGGACGGTGCCGTGATCAAACCCGCGGCCTGTGATCCGAAATTTTACAAGCACACCGGACCGGCGCTGGTGTTTGACTCCTACCCCGAGATGAAGGCGGCGGTGGAAGACGACGATCTGGATGTGACGCCGGATCATGTCATGATTTTGCGCAATGCCGGGCCATTGGGCGGGCCGGGCTTTCCCGAATGGGGAATGCTGCCGATTCCCAACAAACTTGTAAAACAGGGCCACCGCGACATGTTGCGAATTTCCGATGCGCGCATGTCCGGGACGTCTTATGGCGCATGCATTCTGCATGTTGCGCCGGAATCCTTTGTTGGTGGGCCTTTGGCCTTGGTCCAGACCGGCGATATGATCCATTTTGACATGGAAAACCGCCAGCTTGACCTGATGATCAGTGCCGAGGAAATGGCCCGGCGCAAGGCCGAATGGCAGCCCCCGCGCCGAATTTTCAGCGCGGATATGGCTGGATGTTCGCCCAACATGTCAATCAGGCGAACGAAGGCTGTGATTTCGATTTCCTGTCACGGGATTTTGGGGCCGCTGCGGGCGAACCCGACATCTATTGACGGCGCGGGCGTTTACAACGCCCGTATGGTTGCAAAATCTATGTAGAAAAGCGCGACAGGGGCGGTGTTTGGCCCCTGTCGCGTTGTCGTTTAGCGGCGGGGTTTGACCCGTTCTGCAAGGGCGCTGGTCGCCTGGGCCAATAATCCGGTATCCGTGCCACAGGCAACGAATGTGAACCCTTCCCCGATCAATTTGGCGGCAAAATCCGGATCGGTGACCAATGTGCCGACCGGAATACCCTTTTCCATCAATGCTTTGGCGACGGGCATGATTTCGGCCCAGACCGCATCGTCCAGCGGCCGCCCCAAAAGGCCCATATCGGCGGCGATGTCGGCGGGTCCGAAAAAGATACCATCCACCCCGTCCACCGCAGCGATTTCCAGAGCCTTTCCAAGCGCCTCGCGGGTTTCAAGTTGTAAAAGAACCGCCGTTTCCGTTTCGACCCGCGCGGCATAATCCTCGACGCGTCCGAATTTGTTCGCGCGGGTCGAGCCGGACACGCCCCTGATGCCATGCGGGGGATAGCGGGTGGCGGCGACGGCGCTTTTGGCTTCTTCGACGGATTGCACCATAGGGAACAACAGGCCCTGAACCCCCAGATCCAGAAGACGTTTCACCGCCACCGGGTCATTGGCTTCTGGCCGGACCAGCGCGACCGTGGGGCTGGCGGCAAAAACGTGTAACTGGCTCATAACGCTAAGATAATCATTGGCGGAATGTTCCATGTCTATCAATGCCCAGTCGAAGCCGGCCCAGGCGGAAATCTCTGCCGCGACGGGGCTGCACATTGAAATCCACAGGCCGCATTGTGCGTTTCCCGCGGCAATACCGTGGACGAACTGGTTCTTGACCAATTTCATGAAATCCTCGCTTTGATGTTGTGAATACAGGTCGGGCGGACCGGCTATTGCGTGCCGCTGGCCCCGAAAACCCGCTCGATCCCCTTTTGCAGGGCGACGGACATGGTATTGCGCGCCTTTTCGGGATCGCGCGCGGCAATTGCTTCGTAAATTTGAACGTGTTCCTGCACGGAATCCGCACGGTGGCGCGCCGCCGACATGGACGAGAGCGATCGGATCAGGTTGATGCTGAAAAGCACCTGCGGTTTCATCGCTTCGATTGTGATCACAAAGAAACGATTGCCCGTGGCCTGCGCGATGGCCAGATGAAAGGCGAAATCTTCTTCCAGCCCTTCCTGCATGCCCACTTTGGCGGCCTTCAGGTTTTGCAGGGTGCGGTGAAGCTCTGCAAAGCTGCTTTCCGTGCCGTGCATTGCGGCCTGTGCGGCGGCCTCACACTCAATCCCGCGGCGAAAATCCATACATTTTCGCACGTCCTGAATATCTTTGAGCGGCCCAAAGGATATAGAGCCGGTCGCCCGTCTGGACACGAAAGACCCCGATCCCTGCCGGGATTCGACCAGCCCCTCGTTGCGCAAACGGCTGAGCGCCTGGCGCAGAACGGGGCGCGACACCTTGTATTCCAGGGCAAGGTCATTTTCGCTGGGCAGGCGGGAATTTTCGGCAAATGCACCAGTGGTGATCAGCTCGTGCAGGGCCTCATAGACCGTATCGCTAAGAGATCCGCGATTTGCTGTCATACCCTGTGCGTCCATCTGTTGCCTACACCTGTTGCGATGCGCGGCAGTGTCCAGCCGGAGGTTTGCCCGCATCCATCGAAAAATACAGGTTTTTCCATATTCTTACAAGTCTTGATCCCGGTTCGGGTAAAGATTTCATGATCCGCAACGATGAACTCGCCTTTAACCGCCATAATGTCATGGATTTGGGTGATTTTCGTCGCGATACGCGCAAACACAGCTTTCCGCCGCTCCGGGCAATAGGGTGCGCCAAGTTGAAGAATTTTTACATGTTGATTTATTTGTATAAGCAAACTACAAGGTTGTTAGTTTACTTGAAAACTATTGGGAGGAATAGAATGCGATCCACATTTACCGCCGCATTGGCAGCCGCTGTTGTCGGTCTTGGCGCGCAGGCGCAGGCCGAATACCCTGAAAAGCCGGTGAAGATCATCATTCCGTTTGGGGTTGGTGGATCGACAACCGCAATTGTGCGGTCGCTGGCCGAATACCTTGAGCCCGCTTTGGGCGAAGATGTTGTCATTACCAATGTGAACGGCGCCGGCGGTTCCGTTGGCCTGATCCAGGCGATGAAGGCCAAGCCCGATGGGTATACAATCGGCATGTATGCCGACAATCTGCCGGTTGCGATGGCGCTAGGGCAAAGCCTGGCCACAGATCGGCGATTACGTGCCCGCCTGCATGATTGCCAAGCTTGTGCTGGGCCTTGCCGTGCGCGGCGATGGCGGCGATCTTGAAACATTGGGCGCGCTGAACGCGCAGGCCAGCGACAGCCCCGGCGACGTCGGAATGGCGATCGGGCTTGGGACATTGGCGCAATTTGCCGGACAGGCCTATATCAACGAATCCGGTGCCGACCTTCGACTTGTCAACGTCGGGGACGGCGCGGCCAAGCTTGCGTCGGTTATCGGTGGGCACGTGCCTGCAACCATCGCGCCGGTTGCCGGGCTTATGGGGGCGCATCGCGGCAATCAGGTCAAGATCGTCGCAGTCATGCATGACGAACGTCTGGATTTTCTGCCCGATGTGCCAACGGTCGGCGAAGAGATCGGCGCCGATGTGGCAATGGCCAACTCCCTGGCTTTCGTCGTGCCGCCCGAAACGCCGGAAAGCGTCATTGACACCTTCTGCTCGGCTGTGAAGGAAGCGGGCGAAAACCCTGAATTTGCCAAGAAAATGTATTCTCTCGGTGTCACCTGGTCCTACCGCGACGCGGATGGATTGACGGATTACATCCGCGAAACAGAAGCCGCGATGTCCGACATCGGTGCCTCGTTGAAAGAGAAGTAAATCGCTGGCCGCCTTCTTTGGCCGCCCCTTTGGGTGGCCTTGGGGGCGGTCAGATCCTTGTGACGCGCCGGGTTTTCGGGAACATGTGAATATGAGCAACTACGATCGTTGGGTGGGCCTGGTTGGCATTGCCTTTTCCTTGGGATTGATCTTTTCCTCATTCGGTATCGAGACACCGGAATGGGGCGATGTGGTGGGGCCGACATTTTGGCCCCGGCTGCTGTGCGCGGGGTTGCTGGCGGTCTCGGTGTTTCTTGTCATCAAACCGGATCCAGACGGCGCATCCGACAGGGCGATCGGGTTTCGCCATTTCTTCGCGTTTGGCGCGGCCGCGCTTTATGTCCTGGCTCTGCCCATACTTGGATTTCTGATCGTGACGCCGGTGTTCATTGCATTCGGCTATCTGGCCGTTGGCGCAAACACCTCGCGGCGGCGGATCGGTGAGGCCCTTTTTGCCGCGGCGGCGGGCACGGCGGCGATCTACCTTGTCTTTCAGGTTCTCCTGGAAACCCAATTGCCCAGCGGGCAGCTTTTTTAGCCTTCGGAGACCATGAGATGCCAGGAGATTCTGCTATTTTAGAGGCGCTTGCGCTTGTCACCTCGCCCATGATGTTGCTTGTGATCGGGCTAAGCGTTGTGGGGGGGATCGTTGTCGGCGCCATTCCGGGGCTGACGGCCACGATGGCGCTGGCCCTGTTGATCCCGGTGTCCTATTCGCTGCCGCCGGATCAGGGGATTGCGATGATGGTCGCGGTCTATGTCGGCGGCATTTCGGCGGGGGCGTTGACCGCGATCCTTATTCGCATGCCGGGCACGCCGGCGGCGGTTGCGACGGTGGCGGATGGGTTCCCGATGGCGCAACAGGGCCGCGCCGGTCAGGCCATCGGCAATGCGGTTGTCGCATCCTTTGCCGGCACGGTGATCAGTGGCGTCTGTCTGGTGCTGTTTGCGCCGACACTGGCCGATTTCGCGGTAAAGTTCTTTTTCTCCGAAATTGTGGCGGTCGCGATTTTTGGTCTGACCGCCGTGATTGCCGTATCGGGCAAGACGCTGTCACGGGGGCTGTTTACCGCGCTGCTGGGGATGTTGATCGCGACATTCGGCGTGTCGACCGTTGACGGCATATCCCGATTTGATTTCGGCAACACCAACCTGCAAAGCGGTATCGGCCTGATGCCGATGCTGATCGGCATGTTCGCGGTGTCCCAATTGATGAAAACCACCTCTGACAGCCAACGCCCGTCACAGGCACATTTGGACTCCGGGCCGATCTATCCGCCGCTTGGCGACATTGTCGGAAATACCACCAATTACATCCGCTCCAGCCTGATTGGCACGATCATCGGGGTCATTCCCAGCCTGGGCAGCGGGGTCGCCGGTCTTGTGTCTTATGCGCAGGCGCGCAACGCCTCTAAAACGCCAGAGAAGTTTGGCACCGGCCATGTGCCCGGCATTATCGCATCAGAGGCCGCCAACAATGCCGCCATTGGCGGGGCGCTGATCATCGCGCTGACCTTGGGCATTCCGGGCGATCCGCCGACGGCCATTCTGTTGGGCGCGCTGATGATCCACGGGGTCGACACGGGGCCGATGCTGTTCGAAAACAACTCGGGGCTGGTGTATTCGATCTATTTCTCGCTGTTTGCCAGCAGCGTGCTGATGATGATTTTTCTCCTGGCCTTTGGCCGCTATATTGCCAAGGTGACGCGGATTCCGAACCGCATTCTGTCACCAATCATCTTTGCGCTCTGTGTGGCGGGTGTCTTTTCCGGCAACAACCTGACCTTTGACCTTGGTGTGATGCTGGTGTTTGGGCTTGTCGGGTTTCTGCTGGATCGCGGGGGGTTTCCGCTGGCGCCTTTCATCATCGGTTTTCTTCTGGGGCCGCTGATCGAGGACAACTACCGGCGCTTGATGTCATTTGGCGGGCTGGAAGATTTCGTTACGCGCCCGATCTCGGCCATCTTTCTGGCGCTGGCCATTGCGTCGCTGTTGTATTCCTTCTGGAAGCGCAAGTCGCAGGCCGCGGTCCGTGCCTAGCCACCCCATGCGCCGTCCCTTCACCCACGTTTCTTTCGACTGAGGTTCCCCATGCAAAAGAGTGACATTATGCCGGAGCCCGCCGCCCAACCCCGGTCCGACACCCCCAAGGATCAAAACATTGGGCTGATTGGTGTCGGCATCATGGGGCGCGGCATTGCCAGAAACCTGGCGCAGGCGGGGTTCACGGTGCACGCGCTGGACACACAGCCACAGGCGGCGGGCGATCTGGCACCCTATGGTGTGAAACCGGCGGTCGATCTGTCCCATCTGGTGGCGGATTGCCGGACTGTCATCACATGCCTGCCGACGCAAACGGCGGTGGAGCAGGTCTATCTGGGGTACGAGGGGCTGTTGTCGCTGGCTGATATCCCTACGGATTTCATTGATTGTTCGTCCACCGATCCCGCCCTGGCCCGCACTATCGGCGCCCGCGCAGAGGCCGCCGGGCATCAGCTTATGGATGCGCCGATGTTGTTGGGGGGCAAGGCCGCGTGGGAGGGGACCGTGACGTTGATCGTCGGCGGCCCGGCTGAGGTCATCGCCCGCTGCACCCCGGTTTTGGCGGCCTTTTCGGCCAAGCAGATCCATGCAGGCGGGCTGGGGTCGGCCCATGAAATCAAGGCGATCAACAACGCCGTCACATTGGCCAATCACACCATCCTGTCAGAGGCGTTTTCGGTGGCGATGTCGTCAGGCATTGATCTGAAAACGCTGGTCGAGGTGATGCAAAGCAGCATGGCCAATTCAAGCAAGCTGCACGATCTGAGCGCGCGTGTGCTGAACGACAATTATGAAAAAACCATCTCTTTTGTCACCGCCAGCAAGGATGCCGCCAATTTTGTCCGCATCGCAGAGCGTCTTGGCGCGCGGGCGGATGTGTCAAAAGCGGTTTTGGGCAGCCTGACCGATATGGGCAGGGACGGCGATCCGACCGACACGATCACCCGCATGGCAGAGCGGTTGATGTCCTGTCGTGCGGACCCGGTCAAAGATGGCTGATTGCGCCATGCCACCACCAAACCCGACCCGGATGCCCGCGACATGCCCGAAAATGGAACCAATGCCATGAAAAATTTTCTGTTTCTTCTGTCCGATGAACATAACGCCAGTATCACCGGCTGTTACGGGCATCCGATTGTCCAGACGCCAAACCTTGATCGGTTGGCCGCGGGGGGCACCCGGTTTCAATCCGCCTATTGCAACAGCCCGATTTGCGTGCCGTCGCGCACCGCGCTGGCGACCGGGATGCACCCGCATCAGACGCGGTCATGGGACAATGCGACGCCCTACACCGGCGCGCAGCAAAGCTGGCACCACGTCATGCGCGACCATGGCGTCGATGTTGCCTCGATCGGCAAGTTGCATTTTCGCGGCGGCGACGACTATGGTTTTACCGAGGAGCTGTTGCCGCTGCACGTCGTTGACGGCAAGGGCGATCTGAAGGCGATTGTCGCCAGACAGAGCACCAACAGCCGCAAGGACACCTCGAAACTGGCGGCTGATGCCGGACCGGGCGAAAGCAGCTATCAGGCCTATGATCGCGCGATTGCCGCACAGGCGCGAGAGTGGATAGAGGCGCGGGCCGCCCGTGGCGATGACCGCCCCTTTACGCTTTTCGTCAGTTTCGTCATGCCGCATTTTCCGCTGATCGCACCGCAGGAATATTACGACCTCTATGCCGGGTATTCGCTGGAGGAACTGTCGCAAGGTCTGTGTGCCGCGCCGTCGGATCATCCGACCATGGTCCAGATCCGCACCTTCATGGATTATGACCGGCATTTCGACGATGAAACCCGGGCCCGGGCCCTGCGCGCCTATTTCGGCATGGTCACGATGCTGGACGCCCTGATCGGTACGGTTCTGAAAACGCTGGAGGATAGCCCCTTTGCCCAGAACACCGGCATCCTCTACAGCTCTGATCATGGGGACAATCTTGGCAATCACGGCCATTGGGGCAAGTCGGTGATGTATGACGATTCCGCCGCTGTGCCCATGATCCTGGCGGGGCCGGGGGTGCCGCAAAACCATGTGGCGCAAACGCCTGTGTCCTTGATTGATGTGGCCCCCACCGCGCTGCGGGCTGTCGGGCTGGAAACGCAGGCCGCGACCTATCAGGGGCAGTCGCTGTTCGAGATTGCCCGCCATGCGCTACCGGACCGTGCGGTCCTGGTGCAATACCATGCGGCGGGGGCCCCGACGGGGGTGTTCATGATCCGCAAGGGGGATTGGAAATATGTCTATTTCTCCGGCGCGGCGGCGCAATTGTTCAACCTGGTCGATGACCGGGACGAGGTGCACGATAGGGCAAGTGACCCGGAATGTGCCACGATCCTTGCGGAACTGGAGGGCGAGTTGCGGGCGATCTGTGATCCTGATGCGGTGACACGACAGGCGTTTGCGGACCAACAGGCGGTGATCGACCTGAACGGCGGGCCCGAAGCGATTTACAAGACCCGCGACATTCCGTTCACGCCCGCACCGGTCTGAGGGGGCTTGGGCGGCTGGATCAAGGAGAGGCCACAATGCACGACGCCGTAAAACATGTGAAAACAGCCGACGGGGACATGCCGGTCGAGGTCTTTACCCCGACCGAGACAGGCACCTGTCCCGGCATCATTTTCTTTATGGATATTTTTGGGTTCCGCGACGAGCTTCGACAGATGTGTCGCCGGTATGCGGCGGCGGGGTATGCGGTGTTTCTGCCCGGCTTGTTCTATCGTCAGGGCAACCCGTGCTTTCAGCCCACCATCCAACCGGGGGATGGCGCCCCGGCCGAAGCGGCGGCCCTGAACGACGCGCTGACCACAGGGATGACCGCCGCCGACACAGCCAGTTTGATCCAACAGGTCGCCGAGCTGACGAAGGTGCAGGTGCCGGCCTTTGGCACTGTGGGATATTGCATGGGCGGACGCCACGCGATTGCCAGTGCCGCGCACAACAAGCGCGATGTGCGCGCCGCCGCGTCGCTGCATGGCGGTCGGCTGATCAATGCGACGCCGCATTCGATGGAAAAGCTGATCGGCGAGGTCGAGGCAGAGCTGTTCTTTGGATTTGCCAAGGACGATCCGACTTGTCCGCCCGCACATCAGGCCTGCATAGAACAGACCCTGGCCGCGTCATCGACGCCGGGCCGGGTTGAATATTTCGACGCGGCGCACGGCTGGACCTTTCCAGAGCGGTACTGCTTTGACGCAGCCGCAGCAGAGCGCAGTTGGGACTGCGTGCTGGATCTGTTTGGCCGGCGCCTATAGCCCCGGCCTGTTTCTGTTCCAAATCAGCGGTTTGGGCACAGGTTGGGAGCGGGGCAGGAGATTGCCGCGCCCAAACTGTCAGCGAATGCGGTTTTCCGATTTGCGATCAAACAGCATGACCCGCGAGGCGGGGAATTTGATGCCGACACGAATGCCCTCTTGCGACCGGTCGTCGCCGTGTTCTTCGACGACGATCTTTTCGCCAGTCGCCGAAACCAGATAGGCATAGGACGTGCCGCCAAGCGCCTCGGTCAGGTCGACATCATGGGTGTCGCCGGCTGGATCAACCTCGATATGTTCGGGGCGAATGCCCAGGGTGACTTCGGTGCCTTCGGGCGGCAATGTCACCGGCACATCAAAGCTGTTGTCCAAACCCGGAACATGCACGCGGCCGCCCTGCACCACACCGTCAAGGAAATTCATCGCGGGCGAACCGATAAAGCCGGCCACGAATTTGTTGTCGGGGTCGCGGTAGAGATCAAGCGGCGCGCCGACCTGTTCGATATGGCCCTTGCGCAGCACCACGATCTTGTCAGCGAGGGTCATCGCCTCGACCTGATCATGGGTCACATAGATCATTGTGGCGCCGATTTCCTTGTGCAGGCGGGCAATTTCGACGCGCATTTCAACCCGAAGTTCGGCATCAAGGTTGGACAGGGGTTCGTCGAACAGGAACACCTCTGGCCCACGGACAATGGCACGGCCAATCGAAACACGCTGACGCTGGCCGCCGGACAGGGCCGCAGGCTTGCGGTTGAGGTATTCTTCAAGTTTCAGAATGCGGGTGGCTTCGGCGACCTTTTCCTCGATCTCGGCCTTGGGGTGGCCGTTCATTTTCAGACCGAACCCCATGTTGTCCTTGACCGTCATATGCGGATAAAGCGCATAGGTCTGGAACACCATTGCGACGCCGCGCTCTGCCGGGTCCATGGTTGTCACATCGCGCGGGCCGATGGTCATCTTGCCCTCGGTGGTTTCCTCAAGCCCGGCAACCATCCGCAAGAGCGTGGACTTGCCACAGCCCGAAGGTCCGACAAAAACACAGAATTCGCCGTGCTCAATCTCCAGGTCGACCCCGTGGATCACCTGAACATCTCCATAGCGTTTAATGACGTTTTGAAGCGTTACACCGGACATATTTGTTTTCCTTTGCTTAAGGTATTCATGACGGAAATTGCCACGACGTGGCCTCGGCTCCGATTTCTTTGGTTGTTTTCAATAGCGCGTCGCGGAAATCCTGAAGCGATTCCAGCGAGTGATGGACGGTGGAGGTCGCGATCGACACCGCGCCCAGCACACGGCCATTGTTCGACAGGATGGGCGCGGCAATGGAAATCGTGCCTTGCTCGTGCTCTTCGCGGTCATAGGCAATGCCATCGCCGCGGATTTCTTCCAGCTCGGGGATCAGCGTGTCGGGCGAGGCATGTGTCGTCGGCGTGTATTTGAAATAGGCCTGTTGATGCAGGGCAAGCTCCAATCGCTTGTGTCCCATGAATGCCAACATCGCCTTGCCGACGCCGGTGCAATAGGCGGGGGCAACCTTTCCGGCTTTGGCCAGGGTCTCTGTACGGTCGGCGGATCTGATCTTGTCGATGAACAAAACCTGTCCGCTGTCGATCTGTGCCAGGTGCACGGTTTCGTTGACCTCTGCCGCCAGCGATTCGATGAAGGGTCTGGCGATCGGCGCCAGCGAGGCATTCTTCCACGCGGTATGCGCCAGACGAATCAAACGCATCCCGAGATAATAGGTTTGGTCTTCCGGATTGAAGGCGAGCATTTGCTCATCTGCCAAAGTTTTCAGCAACCGATAAAGCGTTCCGCGGGGGAATTCGGATTTTTCAAGCACTTCGGGGAATTTGACGGGCCGTTCAAAGGACGCAACCAGCTCCAGAACGACCAATGCTTTCTTGACTGTGCCGCTTCCCGTGGGCGCTGAATTCATGGTCTTGATCTCGCTTTGCTGCGGGCTTTTTGAGCAATGTTTGTATTGACACACCTAAGGGATTTGTGATGATATTGCAATATGCAAACTAGCATTTCACTATTTGGAACGTGTCAGGGAGGACACTATGAATAAAACAATCAAGGCATCGCTCGCGACGCTCTCCGCCGCCGCCTTCTTGGCTGGGGGTGCATCGGCGCAGGCGCTGACCGGTGATCTGAATATCTTTTTGGACACATCGAACCCGGCGCCGCGCGCCACGATGGAATCCGCGATTGCCGATTTTCAGGCAATGCACCCCGATCTGAACATTGAAACCACGATCATTGACCGCGACGCGTACAAGACCCAGATCCGCAACTTCCTGAGCGCCAATGCGCCGGATGTCGCCACCTGGTACGCGGCAAACCGGATGAAACCCTATGTCGAGGCCGGCCTGTTCGAGGACGTCAGCGATCTGTGGGCGGAACCCGAAATCGGCGAAAACCTGGCATCCACCAAAGGTGCGATGACCATCGACGGCAAGCAATGGGGTGTGCCTTATACCTATTACCAATGGGGCATCTACTATCGCAAAGACATCTTTGACGAGCTGGGTCTGAGCGAGCCTGCCACCTGGGAAGAAGAAAAAGCAAACTGTGCCAAGATCGTCGAATCCGGCCGTGCGTGTTATGCCATCGGCACCAAGTTTCTTTGGACTGCGGGCGGCTGGTTTGACTATCTGAACATGCGCACCAACGGCTTTGACTTCCACATGCAGCTTGCTGCCGGCGAAGTCAGCTGGGAAGACGACCGCGTGCGTCAGACATTTGCCAACTGGCGCGAGCTGATTGACATGGGCGGTTTCCTGGAAAACCACCAGTCCTACAGCTGGCAAGAGGCGCTGCCGTTCATGACCCAGGGCGATGCCGCATCTTATCTGATCGGCAACTTTGCCGTGGCGCCGCTGCGCGAAGCAGGGCTGAGCGATGACCAGCTGGATTTCTATCAGTTCCCGGTCATCAACCCCGATGTGCCTTTGGCCGAAGATGCGCCAACCGACACATTCCACATCCCGTCGGGTGCCAAGAACAAGGATAACGCACGTGCGTTCCTGCGTTACATGGTCTCGACCAATGTGCAGACCGAAATCAACGCGGGTGACGCGCTGGGACAGCTGCCAACCAATGCGATGTCCAAGGTCGATGACGACAAGTTCCTGAACGAAGGCTTTGCGATGCTGTCGTCCAATTCCCCGGGCGGTGTTGCACAGTTCTTTGACCGCGACTTCCCGGCGGAAATGGCCAAGGTCGGCATGGAAGGTCTGCAAGAGTTCATGGTGCGCCCTGACAATCTGGATGCCATCCTGAAGCGTTTGGAAAAATCCCGCGAACGCATCTACAAGTAATGTGTTGGGGGCGGGCAACATGTCCGCCCCCGATCCGCCACACCGTCCCAAAATTCAGATAGGCGCGCACCGGGCACGATTGTGCAGCGGCCGTGAACCGGCTTGCCAAAGCCCCGCGTTCTACGTGCCGACACCCGCTCCGATCCACTGTCCGTGCACATAGAAACGAGGTTCAAGATGACCACGCCCGCGCTTCCCCAGACCGAATACGAGCCCCCCCGGCGATCTTGGTACAAACGTAACGAGATCGCGATCACGCCCTGGCTCTTCTTGCTTCCGGCCATTCTGTTTTTCATGGTCTACGTGATCATCCCCATCTTCCAAAGCTTTACCGTGTCGACCGTGGCCTGGGATGGTTTGGGCGAAAAGGAATTTGTCGGACTCGACAATTACCGCGAACTGTTGGACGACCCGGCGTTCTGGACGTCGCTGCGCAATAACCTGATCTGGTTGTTGCTTTATCTGCTGGCGATCCCGGCGGGTCTGTTCATCGCATTGTTTCTGAACCAGACCGTGACCGGCATCCGGATCTACAAATCGCTGTTCTTCTTTCCGTTTGTGATCAGCCAGGTTGTTGTCGGGCTGGTGTTCAGCTGGTTTTATGACCCGACCTTTGGCTTGCTGAATGCCATTCTGGGCTTTGTTGGCCTTGGGCCGATCAACGTGTTGGGCGATCCGACCTATGTGACCTATGGCATCATCGCCGCCGGTCTCTGGCCACAGACCGCATATTGCATGATCCTGTACCTTACCGGATTGAACGCCGTTGACCCCGAACAGGTCGAAGCGGCGCGGCTGGACGGTGCCAAGGGCTGGAAAATGCTGTGGTATGTGATTGTGCCGCAACTCAAACCCGCGACCTTCATCGCCTTTGTGGTGACCATCGTTGGCGCGCTGCGGTCTTTCGATCTGATCTCGATCATGACCAATGGCGGGCCGTTCGGCGAAAGCCGCGTGCTCAGCTTCTATATGTTCGAAGTCGCACTTTCCGAATACGGGTTCCGCATGGGCTATGGCGCGGCCATTGCTGTGGTGCTGTTCCTGATCATGCTCTGCTTCATCGCGTACTTCCTTTATTCGATGTACAAAGAAGAGAAGGGACACTGAGATGTTTCCGAAACCAATTGAAAAATCCTCTCGCAATGTGCAGATCGGCTATCAGGCGCTGCTGCCCGTGGCCTTGATCTTCTGGCTGTTGCCGTTGATCGCTGTGGCGCTGTTTTCGATCAAGCCGGCGGCAGATTTCACCACCGGCGATTACTGGAACCTGCCGTCGGTGTTCGGCGGGTTCGAAAACTACGGCAAGGTGTTCTTTGACTCCGACATGCCGCGTTATCTCTTGAATTCGATCCTGATCACCGTGCCCACGGCCATTGGCGCGGTGGCGCTGTCCTGCATGGCGGGGTTTGCCCTGGGCATCTATCAGTTCAAAGCGAACCTCTGGCTGTTCTTTCTGTTTGTCGCGGGCAACTTTGTGCCGTTCCAGATCCTGATGGTGCCGGTGCGTGATCTGACGCTGGATCTTGGGCTGTACAATACCAAGACCGGATTGGTGCTGTTCCACATCGCATTCCAGACCGGGTTCTGTACGCTGTTCATGCGCAACTTCATCAAGGGTCTGCCATTCCCCCTGATCGAGGCCGCACGTGTCGAAGGCGTGGCCGAATGGAAGATCTTTGTCTATGTCGTGCTGCCGCTGATGAAACCGGCGATTGCCGCCCTTCTGGTGCTGATCTTCACCTTCATCTGGAACGATTATTTCTGGGCTGTGGTGTTGACGCAGGGGGCTGAATCCCAGCCTGTGACCGCTGGCATCACCTCGTTCAACGCACAATACCGGGCGGCCTATCATCTGATGAGTGCCGGTGCGGTTGTTGCGGCTCTGCCGCCGGTGGCGATGTTCTTCATGATGCAAAAACACTTTATCGCAGGTCTGACTTTGGGTGCCGTAAAATGATCCGATGCTGGCGACTGGATGACGGCCGTCAAACTCTGGTGCTTGGATCCAACAGAGACCACCTCGCCGAGGTGGTCTACTGGGGGTCGCGGCTGCCGGATGACGAAGACCTGACTACACTTTATCAAGCACATGCGATTGATGTGACTGGTGGCATGCTGGATGCCAACCCGGAACTGTCGCTGTGTCCCGAGGCGACGCGCACCTTTCCCGGACAACCCGGGCTGATCGTGCGGGCCGAAAATGGCACGCCGCTGCTGCCGAAATTCTGCTTTGCCGATGCCGAGGTTGCACCAAACAGCCTGAGCCTGAAATACACCGATGTCTCCAACGCGCTGACCTATACCGCGCGCTTTGCGATCAATCCCCGGACCCATATGATCGTGGCACAGGCGACGCTGGAATCCGAGGCCCCGGTGCATTTGCACTGGCTGAGCGCGCCGGTCTTTCCCGGCCCGCAGCAATCGGATGAGATGATTGATGTCTCCGGGCGCTGGTGTGGCGAGTTTCAGTTGAACCGCACGCCCTGGGCGCCGGGCATGCGCTATCGTGAAAACCGCACCGGGCGCACGGGACATGAACATTTTCCGGGCCTGATCGTGCCCTGCCGTGGGGCAACCAATGCCCGTGGCCATGCCTATGCCTTTCACTACGGTTGGTCCGGCGGGCACCGGATGGTGGCCGAAGAATTGCCGGATGGCCGCCGCCAGATTCAGTTCGGCCAGGCCGCCCGGATGGAGGGTGATCCGAAAACCAAATTCGAAACCGCGCCGCTTTATGCTGTGTTCTCGGATGACGGTATCAATGGCTGCGCCGTCGCCTTTCAGCGCCACCTGCGCGATGAAATCGTGCAATGGCCGCAACCGGACCGCCCGCGGCCGGTGCATTACAATTGCTGGGAGGCGATCTATTTTGATCACAACCTCCCCGCGCTCAAAGACATTGCCAGCCGTGCCGCCGCATTGGGCGCGGAACGGTTTGTGCTGGACGACGGTTGGTTCGGAAATCGGGATGACGACACACGGGCGCTTTCCGATTGGGAAGTGGACCCGCGCAAATATCCCGATGGGCTGACGCCGCTGATCGAACATATCCACGGCTTGGGCATGACCTTTGGCATCTGGTTTGAACCGGAAATGATCAACCCGGATTCCAACGTGTTCCGCGCCAATCCGCATTGGGCGTTGGGCGGCGAGGACCAGATCATGGGCCGTCAACAGATGGCGCTGAACATGGGGCTCGAAGAGGTGCGGGATTTCCTGTTCGATCGGATGAGCAAGGTTCTGCGCGACAATGCCATCGAATACATCAAATGGGACCACAACCGCGTTCTGCCGACACCCGATGCCGCCCAGACCCGTGGGTCGTATATGCTGATTGATCGGTTGCGCGCGGCCTTTCCCGATGTCGAGATTGAAAGCTGCGCCTCTGGCGGGGCGCGGATCGACTTTGGCATTCTGTCGCGCACGCATCGCGTCTGGCTGAGTGACAGCAACGACGCGCAGGAACGGCTTCGGATGCAGCATAATGCGGCGATTTTCCTGCCGATGGCCGTCACCGGCAGCCACGTTGGCCCGCGCACCTGCCATACGTCGGGACGCACGCTGGACATCCGGTTTCGGTCCTGGGTCGCGGCGCAGCGGCACATGGGGTTCGAAATGGATCCCCGCGAGCTTACCGAAGAAGAGGTTGGCGTCCTGAGCGAGGTCACCGGCTGGTGGAAGGCCAACCGCGACTGGATGTACCGCGCCGACATCCTGCGGCTCGACAGCCCCGATCCGGCGGTCATTGCCGAACAGCAACTGGCCGAAGGTGGTGCAAAATTTGTGGTGTTCGCGGGCAAGGCCGCCACGTCGAGCCAGATCGCGCCGCGCCCGCTGACGCTTAGCCGGCTGACACCGGATGCGAAATACCGCATCGAGTTGCTCAATCGTGGCGATGCCGGGCCGCTGTCGCGCGGTGATCAAACATTGAAATCGGAATCTCTGGTGCTGAGCGGCGGATATCTGATGAATCACGGACTGACTTTGCCCTGGTCTTTCCCGGACTCCATGTGGGTGATTGAAGGAACGTTGATATGACCAAGGAACGACGCAATCGTGGCTGGTACGGAATGCTCGACAAGGATGGATTTATCCGCCGGTCGTGGATGAAAAATCAAGGCTTTCCAGACCATGCTTTCGATGGCCGTCCGGTCATTGGTATTTGCAACACCTGGTCTGAACTGACGCCGTGCAACTCTGGTCTGCGGGAATTGGCCGAGGGCGTGAAACGTGGCGTCTGGGAGGCGGGCGGATTTCCGGTGGAATTCCCGGTAATGAGCCTCGGCGAAACCCAGATGAAGCCAACCGCCATGCTGTTTCGCAACCTGCTGGCGATGGATGTCGAGGAAGTCGATTCGCGCCTATGGTATGGATGGTGTTGTCCTTCTGGGCGGCTGCGACAAGACCACGCCGGGCCAGTTGATGGGCGCCGCATCGGTCGATCTGCCGACCATTGTGGTCAGTTCCGGCCCCATGCTGAACGGCAAATGGAAAGGCCGCGATCTGGGCTCTGGCACCGATGTGCGCAAGTTTGCGATGGACGTCAAAGCCGGTGACATGACGCTCAAGGATTTCATGGAAACAGAATCCGGCATGAGCCGCTCCAAGGGCGTCTGCATGACCATGGGCACCGCATCCACCATGTCGTCATTGACCGAGGCGATGGGCCTGTCGTTGCCGATGAACGGCTCGTTGCCGGCGGTCGATGCGCGGCGCATGGCGCTGGCGCATCTTACCGGCAAACGCATCGTCGAAATGGTCGAAGAAGACCTGAAACTGTCGGACGTGCTGACCAAAGCCAGCTTTGAAAACGCCATTCTGGCCAATGCTGCGCTTGGGGGGTCGACCAATGCGGTAGTGCATCTTCTGGCGCTGGCGGGCCGGGTCGGCATCGACCTGACAATGGAAGATTTCGAAATCGGCGGTGAGATCCCGCTTCTTGTCAATTGTATGCCGTCGGGCAAATATTTGATGGAAGATTTCTGTTATGCGGGTGGCGTTCCCGTGGTGCTGAAAGAGCTGGAGCAGAAATTGCGCCCGGCCAACACCGTGATGTCCAAGGATATTTCGGTCTATTATGACGAAGCCGAGTGTTATAACCGCGATGTCATCTATGCCTATGACACGCCGTTGAAACCCGCCGCCGGGCTTCGCGTGCTGCGCGGAAACCTTGCGCCAAATGGTGCGATCGTCAAACCCTCGGCGGCGTCGGATCATCTTCTGGAGCATGAGGCCGAGGCCTATGTGTTCGAGACCATCGAAGAGCTGAAGGCCAATATCGACCGTGACGATCTGCCGGTGGATGAAAACACCATTCTGGTGCTGAAACATTGTGGTCCCAAGGGCTATCCCGGAATGCCCGAAGTGGGCGACATGCCGGTGCCAGGCCAAGCTGGTGAAAAAGGGCGTGCGCGATATTGTGCGTGTGTCAGACGCGCGGATGTCGGGCACGGCCTTTGGCACCGTCATTCTGCATGTCTCGCCCGAAGCGACGGCAGGGGGGCCATTGGCGTTGGTTCAGACCGGCGACCGCATCCGCATATCTGCCAGCACAGGTGTTCTGGAATTGCTGATTTCAGAGACAGAGCTGGCGGCGCGCCGGGCCGAATGGGTTGCACCAGAGCCGCATTACACCCGTGGCTATGCCAAGATGTATGTCGATCATGTCTTGCAGGCGGATCAGGGGGCGGATCTTGATTTTCTGGTTGGCAAAGACACCCGCCCGGTGACCCGAGAGAGCCACTGATGACCCGGACCGCAACATTTCACGACCTCGCCGGGCAGAACGTTTTCCTGGTCGGCGGCGTCGCGGGTGACGCGGTGTGATCCTGAGGGGCCTGCGCCTATGCATATCGCTTTGCCTCGACAGCAGGTGACCTGCCCGGCCTTTCGCGGTTGTGACCATGACAACCTGATTGCCACCTCTGCTACCGAAGGCCAAACTCCGCCGTCTGCGGCGGAGGGCCAGACTTTTTCAACCTCGCTTGCCTGCAATGGTCGGCCCGAACACCGCGTGATTATCTGATGCAACGGACCCTTGGCACCTGTTACTACCCCGAACAATGGACGCGCGACATCTGGGAAGAAGACGCCCGCCGCATGGCCGAGGCCGGCCTGACCTGGGTGCGGATCGGCGAATTCGCCTGGTCGCGTCTGGAACCGCAGCCGGGTCAATATGATTTTGACTGGCTTGATGATGCCATCACCGTCCTTGGCGCGGCGGGATTGAAGGTTGTGCTTGGCACGCCTACGGCCACGCCGCCGCGTTGGTTGGTTGACCGCTATCCCGATATGCTGGCCGTTGATGCCGAGGGACGCCCGCGCAAATTCGGGTCGCGCAGGCATTATTGCTTCAGCCACGCAGAATACAAAGCCGAATGCGCCCGGATCGTCACCAAACTGGCCGAGCGTTATGGCAAAAATCCACATGTCGCCGCCTGGCAGACCGACAATGAATATGGCTGTCACGACACCATAATTTCCTACAGCGATGCTGCCCGCGCGGCCTTTCGCACCTGGTTGCGTGGCCAGTATCCCGGCCCCGGCAATGATGGTGACATCGGCGCGCTGAACGCGGCCTGGGGCAATGTGTTCTGGTCGATGGAATATGACGGATTTGACCAGATCGACCTGCCCAACCTGACAGTGACCGAGCCAAACCCGGCGCATGTGCTGGCCTTTCGCCGGTTCAGTTCGGATCAGGTCGTGGCCTTCAACCGGGTTCAGACCGACATTCTTCGCGCGCATTCCTCTGCGCCGCTGTCGCATAATTACATGGGGCGGATCACCGACTTTGATCATTTCAAGGTTGGTGCGGACCTCGATATTGCCACCTGGGACAGTTATCCGCTGGGCTTTCTCGAAGACCGGGTGGGTGCGGACCCCGCGCGTCAGCGTGCCTATGCCCGCCAGGGCGACCCGGATTTTCAGGCGTTTCACCACGATCTGTATCGTGCGGTGGCCGGTTGTGCCCCGGGGGTTTCGGGCGCATCGGGCAAACCGGCCCGCTGGTGGGTGATGGAGCAACAGCCCGGTCCGGTCAATTGGGCGCCTTATAACCCCGCGCCGTTGCCGGGAATGGTGCGGCTTTGGTCGTGGGAGGCCTTTGCCCATGGGGCCGAGGCGGTCTGTTATTTCCGCTGGCGTCAGGCCCCTTTTGCCCAAGAGCAGATGCACTCTGGCCTGTTGCGCCCCGACAACGTAGAGGCCCCGGGGCTGGAAGAGGCGCGGCAGGTCTTTGCCGAGCTGAAGGACGCGCCAGAGGTGCCAGAGGGGCAGGCCGCTGTTGCGCTGATCTTTGATTACGACGCGGATTTCGCATGGGCGACCCAGCCACATGGCCTCGGCCTCAGCTATTTTGGGCTGGTGTTCGATACCTATCGTGCCATGCGGGGGCTTGGCCTGTCGGTTGACATCCTGCGACCGGGCACGACGGATTTTGCAGGCTACAAGGTGATTGCAGCGCCGGGGCTGATGCATATGTCGGACGGGCTGAAATCGGCGCTGGTTGCGGCGGATGCACAGGTTCTGATCGGCCCGCGCAGCGGCGCGCGTGATGAAGACATGGCGATCCCGCTGCCCTTGCCCCCGGATATTCCCGGTCTGGATGTGACGGTGGCGCACGTCGAAAGCCTCCGCCCGGATATGCCGATTGCGCTGGCGGACGGCGGGCATGTGCAGCTTTACCGCGAAGCGTTGCAAGGCAGTGCGGCGGTTGCGGAACGTGCGGTGGATGGCACCGTCGCGGCAATGACAGAGGGGCAGGTGACCTATCTTGGCGCCTGGCTGGATGAGAGCGCCCTGCTACGACTGCTTGCCAAGGCCTGCACGGCGGCGGGCGTCGAAACCATGGTTCTGCCGGATGGCGTGCGTCGGCGCGATTGCGGGGATAGCGGTTCTGGTTCAACTACACCGCCCAGCCCGTCACCATCGAAGATTGGCAGCTTGAGGCCGCCGGTGTCCGACGCCAGAGCCTGACCAGAACCTGACCCGCGCGGGTGATATGCCATCGGGCCACGGGGTTTGCACTTGCCGTTGACGGCACGTGCCCCCCGGCCTGATCGGCCTTCTTTGGCGTGATGGCCCGTTCGACGGGCAGCAGAACTTTGTCTGCCGACCTTTCGAATGCCGGGGCGGCGCGCGCTAGAGTTTTATCCAGGCCGTCTTGAGATCGGTGAATTTGTCGAGCGCATGCAGCGACTTGTCATGCCCGTTGCCGGATTGTTTTACGCCGCCCATCGGCACGGTGACGTCCGGCCCGCCATAGGTATTCACATGCACGACGCCCGTGTGCATTTCGCGCACCATGCGATGTGCACGCGAAAGATCCGAGGTCCACACACCACCGGCAAGGCCATAATCGGTGCTGTTGGCGAGCCGGATGGCGTCGTCTTCGTCCTCAAACGCGGTGACGGCCAGAACCGGGCCAAACACCTCTTTCTGGGCGATGCTGTGATCTGCGGCCACGTCGGTGATGATTGTCGGCTCCATGAAATAGCCGCCGGTGTCCGCGTGGATGCGATGGCCACCTTGATACAGCGTTCCGCCTTCGGCCTGGGCGGTTTCGACGAAGGACAGGTTCTGCGCCAGCTGCGCCGCGTTGTTGATTGCGCCCGCCTGTGTCGTCAGATCAAGCGGGTCGCCCACGCGCATGGATTTGGCGGCATTCGCCAGTTCGGCGACGAAATCATCATGAATCGCGCGCTCGACCAGAAGCCGGGAACCGGCCACGCAGACCTGACCGGAATTGCGAAAGATCCCGGCGGCGCTGACGGCGGCGGCCTCGGTCAGGTTCCTGGCATCGGCGAACACGACATTGGCGGATTTGCCGCCCAGTTCCAGATAGCAGCGCTTCATGTTTGACGCCGCTGAGGCCTGCAAAAGCCTGCGACCGGTCGCGCCCGATCCCGTGAAAACCACCACATCCACATCCATGGAATGCGACAGCGCCTCGCCCACGACCTTGCCCTCGCCGGTCACGACGTTAAGCACACCGGGCGGCACCCCGGCCTCTAGCGCCAGTTCCGCCATTCGCAAAAGCGAAAGAGCGGCGGTTTCAGAGGGTTTGAGCACCACCGAATTGCCCGCCGCAAGGGCCGGGCCCAACTTCCATGCGCCGATCATCAGCGGGAAATTCCACGGAATGATCGCGGCCACCACGCCAATCGGTTCGCGGTGGATCAGGCCAAGGACATCCTGCGGGGTTGGCGCGATCTCGCCATAGACCTTGTCGATGGCCTCGGCATAGAATTCGCAGGGTGGCGATGGCCGATCCCGGTTCCGCCTTTAACGCCATGCCGATTTCGGTGCCATTGTTGCGCACGCCCAGCACCGCAAGATCCAGCATCTCGGACTCTATCAGATCGGCCCAGCGGAGCATGATTTTCTTGCGCGCCGCGGGCGGCATCCCGCGCCAGCGCTTGTCGTCGAAAGCCCGGCGCGCGGCGGCAATCGCGCGTTCGGTGTCGCCCTTGGTGCCAGCGGCGGTGGTGGTCAGCACCTTGCCGTCGAGCGGCGAGATCACGTTGTCGGTTTGGCCGGTTTCGCTCTCGCAGAGTTGGCCGTCGATCAGCAGTTTCCGGGGCGCGATGGCCTTGGTGCGCAGCGCGTCAATGTGGGCTTGTTCGGTCACGTCAGGTTACCTTGTCTGAGAGTCATGGAGGTCGTGATCAATCTCGGCCTCGGAAAGCCGCGCCTTATGCTCTTTGCGCAGGGTGCGGATGTGCATCAGGATCACCAGCACGATCATCACGGCCAGGATCGCGGCGATGGGCCGGTCGACAAAATCCAGCGGCTGTTTCACCCGGATCATTGCAGAGCGGAGTTTGACCTCCATGATCCCGCCCAGAACCATGCCAAGCACGATGGGCACGATCGGCAGGTTCAGACGTTTCAGCACCAGACCAAGCACACCAAAGCCCGAGGCAATCGCACAGTCGATAACCGAGTTGCGCAGCGAATAGACGCCAACGAAGCTGAGGATCAGGATGACCATCCCAAGAAAGCGGGTCGGCACCTGGATGATTTTCGTCAGCATGTTGGTCGAGAAGATCAAAAAGATGATCACGATCACATTCAGCAGGATCATCGCAATATAAAGCGCATAAACGAAATCGAGCTGGGTCTGGAACAGCTGTGGGCCGGGGATGACGTTATGCACATAAAAAACCGAGAGCATCATTGCCGTCAGCGCCTCGCCCGGGATGCCGAGTGCAAGCAGCGGGATCATTGCGGCGGCGGGGACGGCGTTGTTGGCGGCCTCTGACGCGATCAGCCCCTCGGGCGCGCCATCGCCGAAATCATCAGGTGTCTTCGATGTGCGGCGGGCATAGGTGTAGGACATGAACTGGGCAGTGAACTCGCCCACGCCGGGGATCATGCCCATCAGGACGCCAAAGCCGCTGGCGACGGTTGCCACGCGCTTGTAGAGCCACATTTCCTTCATCGCGCCGAACATGGAGCCATCGACCGGCTGCGGATCCGGCGCGCTGTCCTTTTCGGTCAGCAAAAGGAAGGCCTGCGACAGCGCGAAGAGACCCAGCACCACAACAATCAGATCAAAGCCGCCGGTCAGCCAGGTCTGTTCGAATGTCATGCGCTGGTTGTATTTGGTGTCGAGACCAACTGTGTGCAGCAGGATGCCAAACCCCGCCAAACCACCCGCGGCAAAGACCTGACCGCGATGTGCCAGCACCACAAGGATGATGCCCAGAAGCGCGGCGAGAAAGATTTCCCGGCTGCCGAAATGCGGCGCCACCAGCGCCAGCACGGGCGACAGGAAGATCAGGCAGAGAATGCCGAATATGCCGCCCCAGAACGAGGCCGAATAGGCCAGCGCCAGCGCGCGACGGGCCTCTCCGCGTTTGGTCATCGGATAGCCGTCATAGGTGGTCAGGGCATTGACCGCGGTGCCGGGGGTGTTGATCAAAATGGCGGGCAGGGCCCCGCCGTACATCGAGGATCCATAGATCCCCAAAAGCATCGTAAGGCCGACGATAGGATCAAGCGAAAAGGTGGCTGGCAGCAGAATGGCGATGGCCACGGCGGCCCCGACACCCGGAATGGCGCCGATGACCACGCCACCGACCGAGCCGATAAAAAGCGCCAAAGCAACATCCCAACGCATCAGGAGTTCGACGCCTGCAAAGAAGGTTTCCATAAGCAAGCCCTAGAAATATGTCAGAAAAAATGAACGAAGCGCTGTTGGCAGAAGCTCATAGATGGCCCCGCCCGGCACCTTCACCTGCAATAGTGATTTGAAGATCACGACCACCACGACCGCGAAAAGCGCAGCAGAGCCGAGATACCGCGCGTTGCGGTAACCGAGCCTGAGGCACAGGGCGACGGCGAAAATCACCGTGGTCGGCAAATAGCCAAGTTGCGGCACCGTGATCACATAAATCATGAACCAGCCCGCGTATTCGACCGAGCGAAGCCAGAACCCGACCTCCTGCCAGCGGCCATCGAGTTTTGGCGAAACGACACTGGACACCAGGTGCAGCGCAGAAAAAACCGTCATCGCGCTCACGGCGACATAGGGCCAGAATGCGGGTTGCGCGAACAGTTTGGTATTGTCCACCCAGGTCGTTTCGGCCCGCAGATTGAACGCCAGAAACAGGCTGAACACGACACATATTATGCTGTAAAACAAATCTCCCGGTCGGCGATACCGCTTGAACAGATCCTGTAATGTCTGCGCCTTGATCATTTGCCTCTCCCGCAACTCTGATCGAATTCGACCGGCGGGCCGTAACAGCCCGCCTCAACCTGTCAGTGTGTGACAGGATCACTCAAGCATTGCGTTGATATTCGCGAGCGCCGCGGTGTCCGCTTCGATCTGTGCGGCTGTTTCTTCGGCGTTTTGCCAGTAGACCAGCGCCCCGGTCTTGGCCATGAAGTCCTGGGCGCGGTCCGATGCCATGGTGTCCTTGGCCACCGCGACAATCTTTTCGCGCACGTCTGCCGGTGTGTCCTTGTGTACGAACAGACCATTCCACAGCGCCAGCGACAGGCTGGGGTCAAGCTCGCCTACGGTGGGTGTGTCGGGGGTCAGGCCGATCCGCTTGCCGCCGATCGAGGCCAGCACGTTGATGTTATCAAGGCAGGGCAGCACAAGTTGCAGGGTGGTGTTCATCACATCGACATCACCAGAGGCCAGTGAATTGCAATCGAGGATGTCAAAGGCGGCATCGGCGGCGAAGGAAAAGCCCTTTTGCTTTGCCAGTGCAAAGGTGACCTTTGTCGGGATCAGCGGCGCGCCGAAATGGCCCAGCACCACATCGTTGTCTTTGGCATGGGCGGCCAGTTCGTCGATTGTTGAATAGGGTGCATTCTTGCCCGCGACGATCACAAAGGGATAGGTCATGAAGGCGCCGAGCGGCTCGAACGGGTTGGGGTTCAGCTCGGGAATGCCGATGTTGGGGCCGATGACCGGCACCGCCAGGATGAAAGAGCCCACGGTATAGCCATCCGCCGGCGCTTTTGCGACCTCGACCGCACCGGGGAAGGGGCCGCCGCCGCCGCCGGGCTTGTTCACCACCGCTGCGGGGACACCATAAGCGTTCTGGAAATCCTCTGCGATCATGCGCGTCAGGACATCTTCGGCGTCGCCCGGCGGCCAGGGGACAACGAATTCAACAGGCTTTTCCGGATACTCGGCCGCCGCGAATCCCGGCAGCATGGCCGCAAGCACAGCAGCACCTGCAATCAAGGTCTTCTTCATCACTATCTCCCTGTGAGCGGTGCGTTATTCGCACCATTGGTGTGAAATATATTGATCTAGAAATGAACATCTGTCAACAAGGAGCAACAGTCGATCGGGCCTTGGGAGGCGATGATGACAAACGATCATGCTTGGAGGGGGCGACGGGAAAACATGCAAACCATTGGAATTGCTGAATTTGAACCCTCGTACATTGGCGGGTCGGGACGCGTGACCACAGGGAAAGGGCATCCCGTGTGTGCAAATCGCCCGCCGATGCCGGGGGGATCGCTTCGAATCACTTCCGGCACAATTCACGGCGCGGGCGTCTGCGCCGCGTCAAAGAGAGGATGACCATGCAGCAAGAAAAAAAGACCAAGGCGCTCGTTCTCGACTTTGGCGGGGTCATTTCAAAGACCCTGTTCGAAACTCATGCCAACACCGAACGCGCACTTGGTCTTATGCCGGGTCAATTGACCTGGCAGGGCCCGTTTGCGCCGGACACTGACCCTCTTTGGGTTTCGATGCAGGCCGACGAGATTTCAGAGCGTGATTATTGGCTGACGCGGTCCCGGGAAACCGGGGCCTTGATCGGCCAAAGCTGGACAAAGATGTCAGATCTTCTGATCGCGGCCCGTGGCGACGTTCCTGATGAGGTGATCCGCCCGGAATTTCTGCAAACGCTGGCGCGTGTAAAATCGGCCGCATGTCCGACGGCCATCCTGTCCAACGAGCTTGACCTGTTCTACGGGGCGGCGTTCCGGGGAAAGCTGTCCTTCCTGCCGGACATCGATGTCATCCACGACGCGACCTATACCAAGACCCTGAAACCGGCTGGCGCGGCCTATCGTGCTTTGATCGCCGACCTTGGTTTGCCTGCCGAGGACTGTGTCTTTGTGGATGATCAACGCCGCAACATCGACGGCGCAAAGGCCGTCGGCATGGCCACTGTGCATTTTGACGTAATGAACCCGGCGAAGAGTTTTGCCGAGGCGGAACGCCTTCTTGGGTTGTATGAAAGGATTAAGCGATGAAGGACGAAAATTTTCTGAAAGAGAACAACGCCCGGCACATGTGGCACCCGATGTCGCATCCGGCGGACAGCCTGAAAAACCCGCCCAAGATCATCACCGGCGGCAAGGGCGTGCGCATTGTCGATATTGATGGCAACGAGACGATTGATGCGGTGGGCGGTCTTTGGAACGTGAACCTCGGGTATTCCTGCGCGCCGGTGAAAGAGGCAATTGCCGCCCAGCTGGAGCAGCTGCCTTATTATTCGACCTTTCGCGGCACTTCGAACGATGCTGCGATTGAACTCAGCTACATGCTGCGCGACTTCTTTGCGCCCGATGGGCTGAGCCGCGCGTTCTTTACCTCTGGTGGGTCGGACGGCGTCGAAATCGCGCTGCGGCTGGCACGCCAGTATCACAAGGTCCGGGGCGAGGCGGGGCGCACCAAGTTCCTCAGCCTTAAAAAGGGCTATCATGGCACGCATATGGGCGGGGCTTCGGTCAACGGAAACTCCAATTTCCGCACCCAATATGAACCCCTGATGCCGGGCTGTTTCCACATTCCGGCGCCTTATACCTATCGCAACCCGTTCAACGAAACCGATCCAGAGCGGCTGGCGCAACTCTGCCTTTCGGCACTGGAAGACGAGATTGCGTTTCAGGGCGCCGGTACGATTGCGGCCTTTATAATGGAGCCGGTGCTGGGCGCGGGCGGGGTCATCCCGCCGCATGCCAGCTTCATGCCCGGCGTGCGCGAGATCTGTGACCGCAATGGCATTCTGTTGATCGCGGATGAGGTCATTACCGCCTTTGGGCGCACCGGGTCATGGTCGGGGTGCCGTCATTGGGGGGTGAAGCCGGACTTTTCCGTGACCGCCAAGGCGATCACCAACGGCTATTTCCCCTTTGGCGCGGTCATGATCGCCGATCACATCGCAGAAACTTTCGAAGGTGACGAGACCGGCAAAGCCAATATCGCCAGCGGCTATACCTATTCCGGTCATCCGGTTGGGGCCGCCGCCGCGATTGCCTGTCTCAAGGAAACCCAGCGGTTGAAGGTCAACGACAATGCCGCCGCGCGCGGGGCGCAGGTGATGGCGGGATTGCAGGGGCTGAAGGACAGGCACGGGATCGTCGGTGATGTGCGGGGCGGCGCGGGCCTGATGAATGCGCTCGAACTGGTCTCTGACCGGGAAACCAAAAAGCCGCTGGAACCGGGCCGGATCAAACGGGTGTTCGACACAACCCATGCAAACGGCGTCATGGTGCGGGTGTCCGGGCCCAACCTGATCCTGTCGCCGCCATTGGTGCTGACGGCAGAAGATGCCGACCAGATCCTTGCGGCGCTCGACCTTGGTTTGGCTGCGGCATGAAAACGGGCGTCGCATACATACGCCCATCCCGAAGAAGGCCGCCGTCGTCATCATCGGCGGCGGCACCCTCGGGATGACGTGGCACGACGGGGCATCAACGGTCCGGATCGACGAAGGCGGGAGCGAGGTCCAGATCGCAGGAAAACAGTACCCAATCAAAGCGCGGCTTGCGCTGTGCGGCGACCCCGGGGGCAAAATCATGCGCGGCTGATGTCGCGCGACAGGCACGACAGGGAGGAAACACATGTCTGACAAAACGATACTGGTGGTGGGCACCTACGACACCAAGAACGACGAATTGGAATATATGGTTGAACGTGTCCGTGCCATGGGCGGCGGCACCCTCAGCATGGATATCTCGGTTCTGGGGGATCCTGAAAACCCGACCGACCTGTCCAAACATGATGTGGCCGAAGCGGGCGGAAGTTCGATCCAGGCGGCCATCGACAGCGGCGACGAAAACACCGCCATGCAGATCATGGCAAAAGGCGCGCGTCTTCTGGCGCGCAAATTGCACGCCGAGGGCAAATTTGACGGCGTCGTGGTGCTTGGGGGGACGATGGGCACCGATGTGGCGCTGGATATCTGCCAGGGGCTGCCGCTTGGCGTGCCGAAATATGTGGTCTCGACCGTGTCGTTTTCGCCATTGATCGAACCGCAACGGTTGTCGGCGGACATCCAGATGATCCTCTGGGCTGGCGGGCTCTATGGGCTGAACTCGGTCTGTAAATCGTCGCTCAGCCAGGCGGCGGGTGCGGTGCTTGGCGCGGCGCGGGCGGTTGAACCGCCGACACAGGATCGCCCGATGGTGGGGATGACCTCGCTGGGCTCGTCCTGTCTGAAATACATGAAGAAGCTGAAGCCCGAGCTTGAGAAACGCGGTTTCGAGGTCGCAATCTTTCACGCAACCGGCATGGGCGGGATGGCATATGAAAGCGTTGCGCGTGACGGTGGTTTTGCCTGCGTCATGGATTTCGCCCTGCCGGAACTGGGCAATCTGCTGGCGGGATCGGTGATCAATGGCGGCGACGACCGGATGATGAATGCCGGCAGGGCGGGCATTCCCCAGATCGTGGCGCCCGGCTGTTTGGATCTGATCGACTTTGCCGGATGGCAAGAGATCCCCGAACAATACCGGGACCGTCCATTTCACGCCCACAACCGCCTGATCAAATGTTCCGCCCTCAATGCCGAAGAACGCCGGGAAACCGCGCGCGAGATCGCAAAGCGGCTCAAGGCGTCTGAAACGCCCGCCCATGTCATCCTGACCAATGGCGGGATCGAGGAATGGGACCGCGAAGGTCAGGAGGCACATGACCCCGCGGCCTTTGGCGAATTCTGCGTCGAGATGCGCCAGCAGATGACCGATCCGATCCAGTTCACGGAACTCGACTGTCACATCAACGATCAGGCCTTTGTCGATGCGGTTTTGCAGATCTTTGACCGTTGGATTGCGGATGGAACCATCAAGACCGGCGGGCGTTGATCCTGCGCCCGGTTGATACAGGCCGCGCAACGTTGCCTGCGTCAGAGAGCACTTGCACAAGTCGGGTCAGGGTCCAGAAGCGCAATCGTTGCAAGTGAAACGATATTGACATTCGTTGCGAATGCAACGATAACAAAGCTGTTTCGACAGCAACGATTCTCCGGGCCATGCCCCGGGTCCATCCACCGACCAGTTGACCAAGGAGACTGACATGGCCAAGGCGTTCGCATCCCAAGGGGACATGACCGAAAAGGAAATTTCCTTTACCGAGATTGGCGAAGGGCTCTATGCCTTTACTGCTGAGGGCGATCCGAATTCCGGCGTCATCATCGGCGACGACAGCGTGATGATCGTCGAGGCCCAGGCCACGCCGCGCCTTGCAAACAAGGTGATAGATTGCGTGCGCTCCGTCACCGACAAACCGATCAGCCATGTGGTGCTGACCCATTATCACGCCGTTCGCGTGCTGGGGGCCTCGGCCTTTGATGCGCAGCAGGTCATCATGTCCGACAAGGCGCGCGCCATGGTGGTCGAACGCGGGCAAGAAGACTGGGACAGCGAATTCCAACGCTTTCCGCGCCTGTTCGAAGGCCACGAAAGCATCCCCGGCCTGACCTGGCCCACCACCACATTCAACGATCAGATGACCGTCTATCTTGGCAACCGCAAGGTCGAGATCAAGCAGATCGGTCGTGCCCATACCGCCGGTGACAGCGTGATCTGGGTGCCCGATGCCCAGACCATGTTCACCGGTGACATCGTCGAGGATCACTCGGCCTGTTATTGCGGTGATGGCCATTTCGAGGATTGGGGCGGCACGCTGGATGCGGTCAAATCCTATGACCCGCAAAGCATCGCACCGGGACGTGGCGCCGCGCTGATCGGTCGCGACGCGGTGGATTCCGCCATCGCATCGACCCGCGATTTCGTCAATTCCACCTATCTGCCCGCCAAACAGGTCGCGGCCAAGGGCGGCAGCCTCAAGGACGCCTGGGACGCAGTGCGCGAGGCCTGTGATCCGAAGTTCAAGGATTACGCGATCTACGAACATTGCCTGCCGTTCAACGTTGCCCGCGCCTATGACGAGGCCCGCGGCATCGACACGCCCCGGATCTGGACCGCAGAGCGCGACGTGGCGATGTGGGAAGCGCTGCAAAGCTGACCCCCCCAAAAGACCCGCCGGTTGTCATGAGCTGACAGCCGGTCGGCGGCGCTGCAACACACCTCTCACGGAGGAGACGAGAGATATGTTCGACGACAGATATTCGCTGGCCCACAAGATCTATCCCTATGAAAAGTCGCCCGATCAGGACAAATCAGAGGCCGTGCGTCACCCCGTCGTGATTGTCGGCGGCGGTCCGGTCGGCATCGCAACGGCGCTTGACCTGGGTCAGCAGGGCGTGCCTGTGCTGGTGCTTGACGACCACGAAGGCATCGGCCAGGGCAGCCGCGCCATTTGTTTCGCCAAGCGCAGTCTGGAAATCGCCAACCGCTATGGATGTGCGGCGCCGATGGTTGAAAAGGGTGTCGTCTGGAACCTCGGCAAGGTGTTTCACCGCGACGACAAGGTGTTTGAATTCAATCTGTTGCCCGAACAGGGCCATAAATATCCGGCCTTCATCAACCTTCAACAGCCATACTTCGAGCGGTTCATGGTCGACCGCTTGCGCGATTTGCAGGCCGAAGGCGCGCCAATCCAGCTGCGTGGCAAGAACCGGGTAGACGGGATCGAGGTGCAGGACGATCATGTCGTGCTCGAGGTGATGACGCCAGACGGACCCTACAAGATCGAGGCCGATTGGCTGGTCGCCTGCGATGGTGCCAATTCGCCGCTGCGCACCCGGCTGGGACATGATTTCACCGGCAAGGTGTTTCAGGACAGTTTCCTGATTGCCGACATCCGCATGACCGGCGACACCCAGTTTCCGACCGAACGCTGGTTCTGGTTCGAACCAAGCCACGGCGAGGGGGCCTCGACGCTGCTGCACAAACAGCCTGACGATGTTTGGCGCGTCGATTTCCAGATCGGTTGGGATATTGATCGCAAGGAAGAGATGAAAGAGGAAAACATCCGCCGTCGGCTCGACGCTTTCCTCGGCCCCGTTGACTACGAAATTGTCTGGTCTTCGATCTATACTTTTCAGTGCAAGCGCATGGCGCGGTTCCGCCATGATCGCGTGTTCTTTGCTGGCGATGCCGCGCATCAGGTCTCGCCCTTCGGGGCGCGCGGGGCAAATTCCGGCATGCAGGACGCCGACAACCTTGGCTGGAAACTGGGGCTTGTGGTGCAGGGCAAGGCCCCTGAGGCGCTGCTTGACAGCTATTCCGAGGAGCGGGTCCATGGTGCCGACGAAAACATCCTGAATTCCACCCGCGCCACCGATTTCATCACCCCAAAGTCCGAGATCAGCAAGATCTTTCGCGATGCGGTGCTGGGTCTCGCGGGCAAGGCAGCCTTCGCACGGCCGCTGGTAAACTCTGGTCGGTTGTCGGTGCCTTGTGTCTATGACGGGCTGTCGCTGAATGGTGCTGACGCGCTGGCGGGCGGTCCTGACCGTACCCGCGTTGGCGCGCCGATGGTCGATGCGCCGGTTGGCGACGGCTGGTTGCTCGACATGCTTGGCAGCGGGTTCCAACTGCTGTGCATCGACGCGGAGGCGCCAGAGGTGCTGACCGTTGATGGTATCGAGCTGCGCCGCCTTGCGCTGACCGCGACCGGCAACCCGGAATTGGCTGATCGCTATCTGGGCGATGCCGGTTCTGCCGTCTATCTGATGCGTCCCGACCAGCATGTGGCCGCCAGATGGGACAGCTTTGACGCGGCAGAGGTGATGGCGGCGCTGAAGACCGCAATCGCACGGACCTGAGGAGAAAACACCGATGAGCACGCTGAACAAAGCGCCCAATATCGCGCGTCCGGACGATTTCTATGCCCGGCTTCTGGCCGCCCATGACGGCAAATCCAAAGCAGAGAGTGACGCGCTGAACGCCCGGCTTGTCCTGATCCTGGCCAATCATGTCGGCGACCCGGACGTGCTGGAGCAGGCGATCACCCTGGCCGCTGAGGCCTGAGCCGGGCGCTCCCCACGCCCGATGCTGATCTGGCACGCAGCGGTCGATGCGGTTGGCCACCGCGCGCCTGTGCAGCGGCGGTTTGGCGAACTTATCGCGTGCCTCGCCGCGCGCCTTGCCATAAAATCGAAAACGTCGGCTGATTCAGGGTCATAGTGCACAGATGATCGGTTCACGAGACGCGCCAAGCCAAAACATTGTTTTCGCCGCCGGTATGGCGGTCCATTGGCGTGGTACATTATAGACAACAAAGGTGTTCATGCTAATCTGTCCTGCACGCAAGCGTCAGGACGGATGACATGAAAACAGTCGACAAGGCTCTCTCGGTTCTGGATCAGTTCTCTATGGAGAACACGGAAATCGGCCTGAGCGAATTGTCCAGAATGGCCGGGCTGGACAAGGCCGCGACGCGCCGTTTGCTTGTGGCAATGGCGAAGCACGGCTTTATTGAACAGGCGGCTGAAACGCGCAAGTATCGTCTGGGGCACGGTTTTCTGCGGCTTGCCCGCATTCGTGAAGCGACAGTTCCGATTGCCCGCGCCGCCCAGGAAGTGGCCGATTGGCTGGTCGAAATGACCAATGAAACTGCGCATATCAGCATTCCGGGATCGCTTGGGATGACAACAATTGCGCATCGGCTTCCGAACCGTGGTCACGTTGTGAATATCGTCCCCTCTCAGACCCTGTATTTCCATGCGACGGCCTCTGGCTTGGCATTCCTCGCCTTTGCAAGGGAGGAGACCGTCAATACCGTCCTTTCATTGTCCCGCGAGAAGATGACCGAGGCAACAGTGACCTCAAAGACCGAGTTGCGAAAGCTGATCGCGACATTCAAGGCGCAGGGATATTCCCATACCCGGAACACGTTTGAAAACGATGTGTCCAGCATTGCGATGCCGTTCTTTCAGGATTCGACCGACCCGGCGGGGTCGATCTCGCTCGCGCTCCCGAAAAATGACCTGACCGACGCGCGCCGCAACGAGCTGTTGCCGCTGCTGAAGGATGCGGTCTCTCGCCTTGAGACCGCTTTGACCGGGCTTTAAGGCGGGTTTGAGGTTTCCAACGCTTTCTGGCGATTTCAGCATCTGAGATTTTCACCGGCTGTGACATGCGTAACGCCCCGTCGTGCGGATGCGCATATATCTGCGCCCCGATCCCGAAATGGGCCTTATCCCGGCCAAAGTTGACCGAGCATGACCAGTTCCACTTGACCTGCCCCCCGCGAAATCCCTCACCGTAATGTAGAGTTTGCGCCAACTCTGAAGGAGCAGACAGATGCGAAAGAGTTGTTTCACCGAGGCGCAGATCATCGGTATGATCAAAGAACAGGAAGCAGGGATGCCGACAGCGGAGGTGTGTCGCAGGCACGGGCTGAGCACGGCGACTTTCTACAAGTTGAAGGCCAAGTATGGCGGGATGGAAGTTTCTGAGGCCGCCAGGCTGAAGGCGCTCGAAGACGAGAACGCCAAGCTCAAGCGCCTGCTGGCCGATACCATGCTCGACAACGTCGTGCTGAAAGACTTGCTGGGAAAGAATTGACGACATTGACCAAGCGGCGAGACGCGGCGCTTCGGGCGATGCGGGATCATGACATCTCGCAGCGCCGGGCCTGCAGGCTTGTCGGTGTCGATCCCAAAACAGTCCGGCGAGAACGCCCACCGGACTGTACCGAGATCCGCAAGGAGATGCAGGACATCGCTGCCAAGCGGCGCAGGTTCGGTTACCGCCGGATCGGCGTGCTGCTGGAGCGCAAGGGCATGACCATGAACCACAAGAAGCTCTACAGGGTCTATCGCGAAGAAGGGCTGTCCGTGAAGCGGCGGCGCGGCCGGAAACGGGCGCGTGGCACCAGGGTGCCGATGCCAGTTGCGGCGTATCCCAATGCTCGTTGGTCGTTGGACTTCGTATCCGACAGCTTCGGCGCCTCGCGGAAGTTCCGGATGCTGGCAGTGATCGATGACTGCACTCGGGAATGCCTGTGCCTTATCGCGGACACCAGCCTCTCCGGCGCAAGGGTCGCCCGGGAGCTCAGCGCTCTGATCCGGCTTTACGGAAAGCCCGGCTGCATTGTCAGCGATAATGGAACTGAGTTCACCAGTCGGGCCATCCTGAAATGGGCCGACGAGAACGAGGTGCCGTGGCACTACATCGATCCGGGCAAGCCGCAGCAGAACGCGTTCATCGAGAGCTTCAACGGCAGTCTCAGGGATGAGCTACTGAACGAGGAGATCTTCGACAGCCTGGATGATGCGCGGCGCAAGCTGGCCCTATGGCGTTACGACTATAACACGGTCAGGCCACACTCGTCCTTGGGCAACCAAACGCCGCTGCAAGCGCGCCGTGCGCTTGAGCAATTTGAAGACTCCGCGCCCGGCGCGCTTGCGTCAGACGCGGAAGCCGAATACCCAGATTCAACCTGCAGACTCTCATTATGAATGAGGGACCAGCAGGGGGCAGGTCACACTGTGCGCCATGGCCGCTTGGGTTGTGGCCGGTTTTGGCGTTCAAGCGGGCGGACCGACTGACGGTCGATTGGGTTTAAGTCTCTGAAAATTTTATGTCTTTCGCGCTGCTCCCGTCGATACTGGCGGTGTGCAGTTTTGGCCTGCGCGCGCCGTTCAGGCGGTCGAAACACGGCTGGTCAAACATGACGCAGAGGCTGTTCAGGTCAAACCCCATCACGGCAGTGCGCGGGAAAATGCATGGGCGTCGATTGACAAAACTCGAAAAGATAGCCAATATAATACCCGCCGGTGATAATAGTGATACATCTAGCACGGAAAGCGCCCAATCATGAACTACGATCTTTTGTTCGAACCCGTCCAGATTGGGCCGGTCACAGCCCCGAACCGTTTCTTCGCCGCGCCGCATGCAACGGGCCATGGTTTCGCGCTTCCCGCAGGGTCGACCGCGCTGCGGGCGATGAAGGCAGAGGGCGGATGGGGCACCGTGGCGGTCCAGATCACCGAGGTCAGCCAGGATTCCGACATGGCAAACCATCCGATCGAACGGATCTGGGATGATGTTTACCTGGATCAGCATGCAAAGCAGGTTGAGGCCATCAAGCACCATGGCGCCCTCGCGGCGATCGAACTGGCACATGGCGGCATGCGGGCGCGAAACTTTGTCACCGGGGTTCCGGTGATCGGCCCATCCGACCTGCCGATCCTGCGCGCCGAATTGCCGGTGCAGGCCCGTGCGATGGACAAATCCGACATCCGCGAATTTCGCCGCACCCACAAAAAAGCCGCGCAGAATGCCATGGATGTGGGCTATGATATCCTCTATGTCTATGCTGCGCACGACATTTCCCTGTTGTCGAATTTCCTGTCGCGCCGTACGAATTTCCGCAGCGACGAATACGGCGGGTCATTGGAAAACCGCGTGCGGCTGCTGCGCGAAGTTCTTGAAGACACGCTTGAAGTTGCGGCTGGGGAACGGGCCGTTGCCCTGCGGTTCGGCGTCCATGAACCCGGCGCGAAACATGCCCTGACCTTTGATGGAGAAGGCCGGGAGGTGATCGAAATGCTCGCCAACCTCCCCGATCTGTGGGACGTGAACATTTCGGGCTGGTCCGCGGATTCGGCGACATCGCGGTTCACCGAACAGGGCTATCAGCTTGAATTTACCTCGTTCGTCAAAACCATTACCGACAAGCCGGTTGTTGGCGTCGGCAGGTTCACGTCACCGGACACGATGATGTCGGTGATCAAATCCGGGAAGCTTGATCTGATTGGCGGGGCGCGGCCCTCGATCGCGGATCCGTTTCTGCCGAACAAGATCAAGGAAAACCGGATCGAGGAAATCCGCGAATGCGTCGGGTGTAATGTGTGCGTCAGCATGGATTCCTATGGTGTTCCGCTGCGCTGCACCCAGAACCCCACCATCGGCGAGGAATGGCAGCGCAATTGGCATCCCGAAATCGTCGGCAAGGCCGAGAAACAGGAAAACAGCCTGATCATCGGGGCCGGTCCCGCCGGGTTGGAATGTGCGCTGACCCTCGCGAAGGCGGGGCATCAGGTGACGCTGGCCGATGCCGCCGAAGAGGTTGGCGGCCGTGCCCGGCTCGAAGGTGGGTTGCCGGGGATGCATGCCTATCGACGGGTGATTGATTATCGCCTGTGGAACCTTCAGCAAATGGGCAATGTCGATATCTTCATCTCCAGCCCGCTCGGCACCGATGATTTGCAAGACTTCGGTGCGGACAACATCATCTTTGCCACCGGCGCGTCCTGGCGTGGCGATGGCGTGGGGCGGTCGAATTTTGATCCGGTCACCTGGGCCGAGGGCACGACTGTGCTGACGCCTGATGATATTATCGCGGGCAGGGTGCCGGATGGCCCCGCCGTCATTTACGACGACGAGCATAATTATATGGCCAGCGTCCTCGCGGAACTTTTGCGCGCCAAAGGGTGCGAGGTGCGCTATGTAACGCCGCTGGCCAGCGTTGCATCCTGGACCGCCCATACATTGGAACAGCGCAGCATCGTCGGGCGGTTCAAGTCGCTGGGCATTCCCATTCATGTCAACAGCACGCTCAGCGGCTATCGCAACGGCGTTGTGACGGTCGAAGACGCCTATGCCGTTGACAGCGAACGGCATTTCGACGCCGCCGCACTGGTCTTTGTCGGGGCCCGGCGTCCGAACAAGACGCTTTTCGACAGCTTCACGCAATCCCAGTCAGCAGCCAAAGGCATCCTGGCCGGCGACAGCCTCGTTCCCGGGATCATCCAGGCGGCGGTCCATTCCGGCCACCGGATCGCAAAGGACTTGATCCATGGCGGCGCTGGTCCATTCAAGCTGGAAAAACCTAGGTAACGGCTGGATCCTTCGGCAATGGGCGTTGACCCGTGAAATCATGCATGGCTGTCGACCTTGGGGATGACTTCGAAAGGAACGATCAATCAAAAATTAACATAACTCCAATTATGAGTGTCGCAGCTGTACCCGCAAAGTTAAAGTGTCCCACATCTGCAAAGTAGAAGTGTCACACTCTGCCCCGATGAGAACAGGCAGAGAGTGTGGGCATGGGATGGGTTTTGATGAGCGAGCGCGAGCTGAACCGGGTCGAGGTGTTGAGCCAGGTGAGCCAAGGTCGGATGACGGCGACGACTGCGGCGAACGTTTTGGGATTGAGCCGCAGACAGGTTCACCGGCTTCTCAGGAAGTTCCAATCTGACGGTCCGGCGTCAATCCGGCACAAAGCGCGTGGTCGGGTTTCGAACAATCGGATCGATCCGGCGGTTCGCGAGTTCGCGGTGACACTGGTGCGCGAGAACTACGTCGACTTCGGACCGACCTTTGCGGCTGAGAAGCTCGAGGAAGTTCACGGGCTGAAGGTGTCGCGCGAGACGCTGCGCAAGTGGATGCAGGACGCCGGGATTTGGCTTTCTCGCAAGCAACGCAGGACCTTTCACCAATCACGCCTGCGCCGGGAATGCTTTGGCGAGCTGATCCAGATCGACGGCTCGGACCATCACTGGTTTGAGGATCGCGGGCCGTCCTGCACCCTGCTTGTTTTCATCGACGATGCGACCAGTACGTTGATGCATCTGGAGTTCGTGAAGTCCGAGAGCACATTCAGCTACTTTGGCGCTCTGGAGGCCTACCTGCATGCACATGGACGACCTGTGGCGTTCTATTCGGACAAACACACGGTGTTCCGTGTTGCGAGCCAAGGTGCGGAGTCAGGTCACGGGATGACCCAGTTTGGCCGTGCTTTGAACGAGTTGAACATCGAGATTCTCTGCGCCAACAGCTCTCAGGCCAAGGGCCGCGTCGAACGCGCGAACCGGACGCTACAGGATCGACTGGTGAAGGAACTGCGCCTGGCGAGCATCTCGGACATGACAGCGGCCAATGCGTTCCTTCCGGCTTTCATGAACCGCTACAACACGAAGTTCGCCAAGACCCCACGCCGTCCGGATAACCTGCACCGGCCCCTCAATACCGAACCGGATCGGCTGGCGGATGTGCTGTGCTGGCGCGACGAGCGCTATGTCGGCAACCAATTGGCCTTCTCCTACGACCGGCAGCGCATCATCCTGCAAGAGAACGAGATCACGCGCGGCCTGCCCGGCAAGTATGTCGACAGCTATGAGTACCCTGACGGCCGCTTGGAGTTCCGCTGGAAGGGCGTCTCGCTCCCCTACTCCATTTTTGACAAGGAGCAGCGCGTCACCCACGCCGCGATCACCGAGAATAAGCATCTAAGCGCGGTCCTTGAGCACATCAAGGCCGAGCAGGACAAGGCCCCGCCAAAGAAACGCCGCGCAGGCAAACAGCGCTCTCGCTACAAACCGAATGGACGGCGCAACGATGGCTGGAATTCAAAGCTGGCAAGAGCCGCGAAAGAGAAACACAAAGCCAGCCAGGGCTGCGATATCTGAGGTCTCCGCCCTGTCAGGCTTTGCTACCGTCAGCGCTCTTGGTGACATTTCTACTTTGCGGAGCGAGGGACATTTCTACTTGGTTGCAACAGCGGCGAGCTCCGATTTTGGAGCTGCCCATCCTGAGACAACACTGCCGGCCGTTCACCCACCGCCGATGTATTCGCTGATGTTGCGATATCCGCTGGTGTCTGGCGTTTTGGCTGGCGCCACTGTCACGGTTTTTGGTTTTGGCTTTCGTTTTTTGGGCGCATTCAACGCCGCAACGGCCTTTCGCAACGCGGCCAGCGTGTCAAAATCCGGGCGGCCGCTGGCGATCAGGCCGTGTTTGGCCTGAAACTGTGACAGAACATGTTTGGTGTTCGAATCCAGCCTGCCGGTCGGCGTGGTCGAGAGCCAGCCCAGCTCCAGCAGGTGTTGCTGTGCCTCACGGATGCTGGCAGCTTCGCCACTCAGGGCGTGTTTGTATTCCTTTCTGGCATTTTTGCGGGCGAGCGTTGTGTCAAGTGAGAGGCATTCCCAATACGGCACCCCGGAAAAGCGACCCAAAAGCTCGATGGTTGCCAATTCTATCAGATTGCGCACGGCCTGCCCGTTGCTTTCCAGGCTATCAATCTGAAGCGTCAGGCCAAGCGTGCCCTTGGCAATTCTGCCAGTGAACCCGGAACCGAACCCCCGCTCCGTCACCACCATGGAATTGCTGACCGAGGCCCCGGGCAACACCTCACGCGAGGGATAGGCCACGAGGTGCAGATCGACAGAAACAACTGAATTCGAGCGCCCGCCACTGGGCCGCACCGAGCTTAGGTCTTCGGACCCGGTATCATCGGCATAATAGCTGCCGTTGTAAGATAGATCGCGCACCCCGTCGTCCAGTTGGCTGATGGAGCCGCGAATGTAATAATGCGGCCAAATGGCGTCGTCGCGCCGCTTGGGGTCAATGGTCTGCAATTCATAAAGCGACCCTTCGCGGATCAGGGGTTGATCCAGAAACACAAAGGCCCGGCTGCGGCGGTTCATCTGGTTGACCGCGCTGATAAGCATGTCGTCCGCCCCGACATATATGCGCTTTGTGTCATCGGAAATCGGTGTCGCCGACAGACGGATGCGTTTGCGCGGCTTGGCGGCAAGCAGGCTATCCATACATTGCAGCGAGGCCGAGAAATTGGTGATATTTCGGGCCACTGGCGTTTTGGGCTGGGCGGCAACCGGGGCCAATTTGTCGATTGTCGGTCCGCAGCCGGCCAAAACAACCGTGGTTGCGAAGGCGATTGAAGGCCAAAATCGACGCCAGGAGGCAGGACACGCAAATAATTTCATAGGGTTACCCATAGGGTCAAAGGCTTCGATACCGGCGGAATTGCTGCGTGCGGGGTCAACTGGAATTCGCCGTCTGCCAGTCGCTGACAAAGGCTTTGACCGCCTCTTCCAAAGCGCTGCGTGGGGTGTAGTTGCTGTTGGCCAGGTTTTCCTTGACCAGTTTTGACCAAGCATTGGCCGAGAGTTTCAGCGCCGGGTTGCGGACCATTGCGACCTCTTCCGAAATCGACATCGAGATTGAAAACGGAATGATGCAGCCGGCAAATTCGCTGCGCTTGGAGAAGCGGACCCGCAATTTGGGCCGCCCCGGCGTGACTTCCATTTCCGCTTCGGTCAGGATGCGAAATCCGGCCCGTTGCAATTCGGTGGCGACATAGGTGCCGAAGCCCGCCGTCGCCTCTGTGCCATCCAAAGATTCCGGGTCAAAATAGGCACCCGGATGTGCCACCAGCGGCGCCAGTTTTTCCGACATGGGAAGCGGGTGCAGTGTCTCGATCACTTGTGGCACCGACAATTGGCTTTGCATGGCCATATCGTCGGGAATGCCACGTATTGTTGCAATCTGGTTGAGAAACTGCGTGACCGTGTCGCGATCGGAGTGCGACAGATAGGCCATATTGCGCGCCAAAAGCACCGAGCGGTCGATACATTCCACAGGTTGGCTGCATTGGTTCGGCACCCGTCGGGTTTCAATCAATAACCAGTCCTGCGCAGCGGCCGCTGGCCAATGTGCCATCACGACGACAAATGCGAGTCCCAAGGTTGCGGCCAGACGTACCATTCGAAATGAATCCTGTTTTTGCCAAGTATCCGCCAGTCGGGTTAACCGCCGGTGAACCGCCTGAAATATCTGTTCAGCGCGTTTGCCACAGGGGGCCGTAAACGGTGTGATGAATGGCCTCCAGAACCACGCCGTTGGTGTTCAGGGTATAGATATCGTTGACGGTGCCGTCGGCCTCATAATTCCGGCAGGCCACCCGCGCGAAATGTCGCCAATCCCTTCGATTTGGTTGCGCAGCAATTGGGTGTAATCATTGCCATAAATCGCGTCCCAGGCGATCGCGGCCTTGACGCTCAGGGTGCGCAGTTCCGGGTGAAAGGTGCCATTTTCCGTCACAACCGCCCAGGGCGTGCCATTGGAAAACACGGAATTGTACAAGAAATGCGGCGATTGATTGATGTGGTCTTCGGACACCATCGTCAGCACGCCGGTTTCGGAAAATCGTTGTTGTTGGGCGCGAAAAACCTTGTCCGCCAACAGGCGGGTTTCGCTGTCCAACCCCAGTTCGATCGCCAGAAGCATGTAGGGCTCGCTCAGGATCGGTGTGATCGCGCCAAACGCCACCGCGCGCCGTAGGTCCATGGGCACTTCGACGCCCTGGACATCGGTCCAGCCAAGTGCGCGGCGGGCCGAGATCGCCTGGGACACGTCCATCCCCCACATCGCCGCCGCCCGCGCGCCGTATTGTTCATAGCCGATGCGGCCTTCCTGGTGGTAATGGATCTCACCCTCGATCCGTTCAGCGCCCCAAAGTTCGCCTTCAAATGCCATGGCCGACAGATCCCAGCGGGCAATCACCGCCCGCACCCGCATGCCCCGGTCCGGGAAATGCTTTTCCAAAGCCCGAAACGCCATCAACATGCGGGCGATGTCCAGCGCCGACCACCCCAACCCGTCAGGGACCGGCGTGTTTTCATAATCCACCATTGCCAGCGTGCGGGTGTCATACGCCTTGTTCGGCAGCTTGCTGTCAAAAAGCGGCAATTGGTCGAAACTGTTCAGCAGCCGGTCGACGCGCGTGTCAAATTCCCCGGGCCCGATGATGCCCAGACGGGCAGCGGCCACCAATGCAAACACATAAGATCCCTGATCCCAAAGCGTGGTCGAGGGGAAATCGCCGACCGAATTTACCAACCCGGTTTCGTCTTGTGTATAGCGGTCGAAATAGGTCCAGGCGCGTTGCGCCGCGGCGCGGTTGGCCTCGGTCAAGGGGGCGGGTGCCCGCAACTCCAACGCGCCGGTGTCAGACAGATCAAGCGACAGCGTGCCGGCACGCATCTGGTAACGCCAACCGCCGTCAATGGCCACCGCCAGGACGGCCGCCAGCGCGAGCCCGAGAATGAAGATCAAGCTGGATCGTTGCGCCGGGGATTTCACAATCATCATGATATTCTTCCTTTTATTCAGCGGGTTGTAAGAGAGTTCCATCCGGCAAACGCGGACGCCAGAACGCGGATCGGATGACCCGCACCAGCGCCAATGCGTTGATGCCCAGCCAAAAATAATTCACCAGCAAGAGCGACAGACTGTGTGTTTCGGAGCCATGTTTGAAGGCCCAGAAGCCGTAAGTCGCCGACAGGATCATCGCCGCAAGCAGGAGCAGATTTGGCACGGCATAGCGCAGTGACGCAGATACCACCGGGGTTTTGGGGGTGGGTGGAAAATGTGGCTTGTGGCCTTGCAGGACCTGGATCAATGCCCGCCATTGGATGGTCAAGGTCGCGAGCGACAAAATGCGACCCGCATGGATGTCATGGCCTTTGGCCGCCACTGTCATCGCCAGTTCATTAAAGGCCAAAAGTGGCAGAAGATGCAGGAAAAACGTAATGGAATAGGCATCAACCGGTGCCAGCCCAGTCACCAGGGAAAACATCGGCGCCAGAAACAGGATCGGCACCCAAAAGACCCCAAGATAGGACCAATAGGTCGACAGGTAATGCAGCTTGGTTTGCCAGGGCAGGCCCCGGCGAAAGATCAGACCGGTGCGAAACATGATGTCATAGGTGCCACCGGCATATTTCAGTTTCTGCATGGCCCAGGCCTCGGCGGTCCAGGGTGACAACATGCGCGCCAAAGGCTCTGGGTGATATACCGATTTCCAGCCATTGGATTGTTGTTGCAAGGAGGTAAAAATATCCTCGGAGACGTGATAGCGAAACGGTTGCATGTCGAGCCGGGGCAAGAGCGCCCGGCCTGTGTTTTCAGCCACCAACTGTTCGCTGTGCTTCAATTTTCGCCCCTGTTCGAGCATCGCATTGTGAAAGATTGCCTCGCGCCGATGCACCGACCCGGCACCGCAACAAAACGAGGCGTTATGCCGGTTGCGCCGCCGCTGGATCACGTCAAAGAACATGGCAGGTTCCGACAGAAACGGGTCGGCCCCCACGGTTTTCCGCCCGGACAGAAACCGCATCACCGGGGCCAAAAAACCGGCACAGGGTATCGACATACGGTCCAGAACATCCCGCCAGGAGGTGCCTTCGGGAATGTCATAAAACCAATGTGGGGTCTGGACCCAGGCGATCCCGGAATCCCGGAAATAGCCAAGTGTTTCGGTCAAAAACTGCGGGAAAAGCTGGGTATCCGCATCGCAGATCACCACAAAATCGCCTTCTGTCTGAAACAGCGCATTGGCCAGATTGCCGGCCTTGTAGCCGCGGTTTTGATCACGGCGCAGATAGGATATCCGTTTGGCGCGGCACAGGTCCTGCATTTCCGCGCGTCCACCGTCATCCAAAAGATGCACGGCCACCCTTGTCCCCAAGGGCGCAATCAAGTCCTTGGCGGCGTCGATTGACGGCGCGACGATTTCCGTACCTTCGTCATATGTGGTGATAAAGACATCGACCAGAATATCGCCGCCGCCGTCCAGCCCGGCGTCGCCCCGATTTTCAGGTGGCGGTTGGGTCGGCGTATCGCCCTCGTCCCAGATGTTGAAATAGAAGATCATCATACCAAGAAACGCCATTGTCTCGGCCAGGGCGACGGCAACGGAAAACACCAGTGCTTCGGTGTTGAGCGAAGCACTCCACCGCCAATGCAGATACCAAATGCCCAGCCCGATGGTGACCCCGGCCAACAAATGCCACAGCTGACGGGCAGGCCCCTCAAACCTGGTGACCTTTTCCGGGGTACGATCCAGAAAGGCGGCGAAATACGGTTGGTCTGCCGGTCGAGTAGCCATTGCCGGGTCCATTCAGGCGGATTTGCGCAGTTCGGGCGCCGGTTGACGCATGTCTTGGCGCGGGGTGACATGGTCGCCTATCGAATTGTCCAGAACAGGATTGAAGGCCTGGTTGCGATCCATCGCCCAAGCGCCGCTCAGGATCTTGTGATCGCTCCAGGCGCCTTCGCAAACGCGGGTTTCCGGCAGGACAATGCAATCTTTCAGAAGGGTCTTGCCCTCAACCTCGGCTCCGGCGCCAATGACGCAACCGCCGGAAAGATGGGCCTTGGCGGAAATGACGGCATTGGCCCCAATGTGGCAAGGCCCGTCGATCCGGGCATCCGCCGCAACCTCTGCCCCGGGAAGGGCCCAGACATTGGGGCGGATTTCCAACCCCAGCGGGCGGACAAATGGCAATTCCCCAGACAGGCAAAGCGCCGTCGCCCGCGCGTAATCCTGGCTACACCCAATATCAATCCATTGAAAGGGCTGGGAAAAAACCTGCATATTCAGCCGCGCAGCCATGACCGCAGGTAACAGATCCGTGGCGATGTCCAGCCCGATGCTGTCTGATACCAGATCCAGCACTTCAGGCTTCATGATATAGATGCCGGTATTGACCAGCTGGTTTTCAGCGAGACCCAATCGCGGCTTTTCCGCAAACCCGGTGATCCGCCCCCCGACCGAGGTTTCGATGACGCCGTATCCATGGCCTTGCTCTGGCGCAACTGATTGCACGGCAATGGTCACGGCCGCACCACTTTGCCGGTGTTGGCGCATCATTTCGGCCATATCAATGTCAACCAAGGCGTCACCGCATAACACCACGAGATCGCTGGAAAATGCCGAGGATGTCACCTGAAGCCGTTTGAGCGTGCTGGCCGTGCCAATGGGATCGCCCCGCCATTGCCCCTGATGAAAACTGCCTTCGTTGGCGAATTGAATGCGATGATCCGGCCATGCATGGGCGCGAACGTATTCGACAACCTGATCGCCGTGGTGACCGGGGTTCAAAATCACATCTCTCAGGCCAAAACCGGCCAGATGATCCATGATCCGGTGCAAAATCGGCCGACCCACCACATCCAGCATCGGTGTTGGTGTCACATCGGTCAGCGGCGCGGCCCGCCTGCCCCGGTCGGCACAGAGCAATACCGCACGCGTCCCGCATAGGCTGCGTCCGCGAAACTCTGGCGCTTTGCATGCCGTTTCCACATCCGGAAAAATCGGCAAGCCGCGGTCCAGCCCGGATTGGCTGACCATTCGGGCGATTTTCGCAGGCAGGGCGCAGAGACCGATATCCCATTTCGGATGCCGCGCGACCAGTTCGACCACCGCCGCCAACCCCGACATGTTCATCCGGCGCACCCGCGCCATATCGATCAGGATGCCACGACGCCCGCGTTGGTTCAGGTTCTCGCAGGCCTCTGTCAGTTTCCTCAGGGAAGAGGCATGCACAAGATCCCGCGACACTGAAACAATCGCCAGGCCGTCGTCAACAAGTTGGGTGGTCAGAAGCATCAAGCAGTCTCCTTTTTCACAAACGGCAAAAGCGTGGCAAATGGCAGCGGGCCAAGGCCGATGGTCCATGCCAGAGGGCGTATTCTGGCGAGCGCGACAACCAGCGCGCTGGTTGCGGACAATGTCACCAAAACCTTGATCCCGACCTGATAAATGGGCGGTAAGTCACTGAGTTCTCAGAGCAATTTCGCAGAGGTCCAGAAAAATGGGATGGCACAGATAGATCCCAAAGGCATAGCGCGCCAATCTGGAAATCGACCCCGGCCATCGACGATGGCCGAGCGCCAGACACAGGGAAAACAGCAGAACCGGGAAAAGGAAATCTGCCCAATAGGCCGGTGTATAGGTGAATTGCCATTGCCCGGTTTTCAACGTGTTCCAGATCCCGATGAGTTTGAAAAGAAACAACAATCCAGCGACGAACAGGATCGGAGCCACCCAAGCCTGTCTGTCTGCCCCATGCGTGCGCTGCCAGATCCCCAGCGCGGCGCCAGCAACCATGCCATACCCGGCATAGGTCAGGATCTTGATGGCGCGCACCAAATAACCTAGCGCCTCGGTTCCCCAGAAGTTGGCATAAACAAAACTGTCCAACTCCTTGCGAATCATCAGGAAAATGACGACCGACAACCCAAGTGCGGGATGTTTGACGGCCAGTTGGAACAATGGGTAAAGCAAGACCAGCCCAAACAGGGTCGGAAGGAAATGCATGTGATATTTCACATCGCCAAGCAAAAGATAGCGTAGCCACGCGCCAGGGTCGGCCAGCTCTTGCCAGACTGACGGGGAATAGCCAAAGGCCTGGGCTTTGATCAGACCGTATCCGGCGAAAAACAAAGTCCAGAACAGAAACGGAATCAACAGCCTCCGGCCCTGCTCGGCAATGGTTGCGCCGTAGCTGCGCGGTCGGCGATCCAGGGCAAGCAGCAACAGGAAAATCGAGATTATCAAAAACAATTCGGTCCGGGCGATATAGACAATCGCGCGCAGCGAAAGCGGCGCAAACCGTTCGCTTTCACTATAGTTGACCCAAGGCAGCCCATTTGGGTCCGCAGTGCTGTGCAACACCAGCATCGACACGCCCGCGATCAACCGCAAGTAATCAATCCAAATGTATCGTTCCGACCGCGACATATCGTGCCCCATTTCAATTCATATCGAATGGTATCGGCGGATCAGGTCAACAATCGGTAAGTTTTCTGCAGAAAAATTCCCGGCGGTAAACGGAACGTGAAGCGCAAGACGCGCCAAAAACTCGGTCAGGGTTTTCTGTCCAATTCGGCGATTACATGGGTGAAATGTTGCGAATGACCATATTTTTATAGGGGATCTTGCGTTTGTCTCGTTCCCGCTCAATGGATGCCGTATTTTATCCGTGCTTGGGCGGGGCTAAATATCCAAAAAACTATATAAAGATTTACACGGTTTCTTGTGTGGGCTGAATGTCCATCCGCATTTTAGTAAGTTTTTAATGTGTTCCTCTTTTCCACAGAAAAATTTGCAACTACGGATCGGCGAAGTTAGGCGCTTATTAAGAACAATTTCGTAAATCGTGATGAGAAGGGTAAACTTGCCAATGAAACTTGTTGTCGGAATTTTCCTTATGTCTGCATCTGCGGCAAGCGCGCAAAGCTTGACGCCCGCGGAATGTGATGAAATCCAAGCGATTTATCAGATTGTGCCCGCTGCCTGTGCCGGTACACCGCAACCATCGGCCACTGCTCCGACGCAAAAACAGCTGGAAAGTAATATCTTTTTTGTGTCGGGGGGCGCCAAATTGGATCAGAAGGCGCAAGAGCAAATCGCCCGTCTTGGCCGCGTCCTGAACAGCCGGCCCATGCAAAATGCGTGTCTGCGGTTGGAGGGGCATTCCGATACCAGCGGCAGTGCGGATGTGAACACTGACCTTGCTGCCCGGAGGGTCGAGACGGTTCGCACCGCCTTGTCCCGGTTCTTGTCAGATCCGGGCCGCATTTCCGAGGTTATCATCCGCGGAGAGGATGCGCCGTTGGCGAATATCGCTGGAAACAGTCCCTGGCAACGTCGTGTGACGCTCTGGGCGCGGACCTGTCAACACAACTCCTGAATTCTGACGTTTCCAAGAATATTGCAGTCGGCTTCTGAGCTAAGGCGGAGCTTTGCCCTTCGCATCATTAGATAAAATTTTAAATTAACCAACTTTAATATTTTTCGCCCCTTTTTGTTAACCCCTTGTTAACCTTCCCCGGGAACAACGCTTTGGGGACGTGATGTGGGGTCGCATTCTTGTACTGTTCAGTTCAATGACATTCGTCGGCGCGGTAGCTGTGGCAGAACCAACTGCTTTCAAAGAAGATTTTTCGACAATCAGTGATGATTGGCATGTGGCGCATTACGATTTTTCGCATCCGGCCTTTGATACTGATTGGCGCCGTGCACAGGTTCAGACCGACGGTGGCCTTCTTCTGAAACTTTCGCCACAGACCGGTGATGGCAATCGGTTCATCGGCGGGTCGATCCGGCGAAACAAGGCAACGCAATATGGGCGATACGAGGTCGTGATGCGGGCCGCGCGTGGCGAAGGGCTGGTGACCGGATTCTTCACCTATTCCGGTCCCCACTATGGAACTCGCCATGATGAGATCGACATCGAGTTTTTGGGAAAAGACACCACAAAAATGCATGTGGCCTGGTTTGTTGATGGGGAATTGACCAACAAATTCATCGACTTGGGGTTTGACGCGGCGGACAGGGAACGCGCTTTTGCATTCGAATGGCAACCCGATCAATTGCGGTGGTATTCCGAAGGAAAATTAATTTTCGAACATCACGCCCGAGATGGGAAAATCCCGGAGGTGCCAGGCCGGTTGTTCGTCAATCTTTGGGCCGCGCATCCCAGTATTTCCGAATGGGCAGGCACAACGCCATCAAAAATATCAGCGCAAGCCCGGGTTCAGGAAGTTCAGTTTCGGCCGTTTGACACCGTCAACGATCCCCCTCTTCCTGGATTTTGAGGCGATTGACCTCAATATCCGGCGCGGCCATTGGGGGAATAGAATGTGTCACCCGATTGGGCCCGAACGGCAAATTCGATTTGCGGTTTGGTGGCTGGCACCAATTGTCGTTGCGCTTCCAATCTGCGGCGTTGCATGACCTGATATCGTTCGAGAACGTCCGGCGTCATGTTCTCCGTTTGCAACGGTTCGTTTTTGGGCCAAAGGCGGGCATCGCGCAATGTGCGCGCGGTTTCGCTGTTGATCCAGGCCAGATACCCGGCAACATGGGCAATTCCGGTCGTTTGCGCCCTGAGGACAACCGTGCCCTGCTCTTCGATGACCAAAAACGTGTTTTTCTGGGACAATTGCGCCAATGTATCCGCCGACAAAGGGCCCGACAGGATTTCCGGTGTGTCGCGCGTATAATTTCGGGTTTGAACCGACTTTCGCGCGCCTGGATGGCTGGCGGCAATCAACCAGCGCGCCCCGTGGTCGTCGACGCGCAGGACAAGCCCGGGCGCGCGCGCCACACAACCGCGCAGCGGTTGGCGGCAATCGACAGACCACAATTCACGCCGGAGGTCCTTGTCAATTTCATAGAAAATTGCCGGACCGTCGATCGCAATTTCATCCAGGATGCGGGCGTTTTGCGGCGTATCCGGTTTGGATAAATTTGGAATCAAATTAAACGTCGCAATTGCCAGTACAAACACAAGCACCAATTTCCAGACCATAACGCACCCCCAATTCTATGGAAGGTAATTCTGGACCCACATTAGGGGCAAATTGCGTCATGAGAAGAGCAGGAATGCGTGAGAAATCAACGGTTTTAGACGAAGTGTCTTGGCATCGGTCTTGTTACTGCTGTGCCGCGACGGATTGGAAATAATCGCTCAGGATCTGAAAGTCTTGCGGGTTTTCGGGTTGCGACACGGGCGTTGGCGCCGTGGTGTCGGGGCTTGTGACCTGGGTCCGCAATTCTTCCAGGATGTTTTCGATAACCTGATCGTGGTTTTGGGCCGATGCCTCTTTATAGGTGGGGTCAGATGCCGCATTAGCATGTTGCACCACCATAAGCGCCACATCCGGCGCGAGGCCAATCTCACTCATAAGGTATTCAAGTTGTCGGGCCAGACGACTTGTGTCGCCGCCCGATTGTTGCATCGGCATCGGGGGGGACACTGGGGCCGTCATCCCGGCTGAAATTGTTGGAACCTGCAAGGTTCCCGCCGCCGGTGTTGGCATTTGCGCCGCCGGGGCCCCTGGCCCTTGCAGTCGTGCGATTTCTTGCAGCAATTCGTCGGCGATCCCCTGCAACTCTGCAATGCGTGCGGCAGAGCCAGTCGCCGGAAATTCGGAACCGGTGGTCCTTTGTTGTGATGTGCCTGTTTGACGATCCATCAACATCTCGCGCAGCACGCTCAACTCGCCTCTGACCTCGGCCACTTCGGTTTGCACACCTGAGAACGCAGGTTGCATGCGCTGGTTGGCCGGGGCGATCGCGGAAGGTTGCGGCATCGGGGATTGCCAGCTTTGAGTTTGCGTCAAGCTTGGCTCTGATTTGCCATAGCCGGAATTTGGCACCGGCCAGCCACGTGGCAATACGGTATAGTCTTGTTGTGCCGCGACCCAACGCAGGTAGGTGGTGACGGCAAACAATCCCGCCAGAGACGTGCGGCTGATTTCATTGTTCCGGCGGCGCACAATCAACTCGCCCCCCGATCCCAACAGGGTTTCGGCGCGCGATTCCAGTGGTTGCAAGATGGTGCGGGGCAAGGGGATTTCATCAATCCCCTCGGCCAATGCGAATGTGTCAGCCTCGACAACCCCTTCGATCTGCAACTGCATTTGGCCGCGGTTGGTCAAGGTGACCTGTATGGGCCCCTTGCGCCCCATACAGATAAAGGTGCGTGGGCGGCAAATCACCTCAAATACATCGGTGTCCAGACGTGGTGTTGGCGAGAACCGGGCATACCCATCCGGATCAAATCGGAAATAGACGCCCTCAACCAACCCTTCCTGAAAGGTTGGCCAGCCAAATGCGCCGCGCAATTCCTGGCGTGCCTCATGGGCGCCAATCGCAAAAAGGATCGACGTGTCCAGCACCGCATTTTCGGATGCAAAGGAATCCTCGGGTGCCGTGAACTGGCCTTGTTGCTGCGCTTGTGCGGAAGGTGCGGCAAAGCCGAAAGTTGCGCATGTCGCGAAGGCAAGTAAGATATTTGAAATATTACGAGCCATCAGAAATCTGCCTCTCTTTGTATGGAATGACGTAGCGCCGGCAACCAGTCGTCGCGTTGCGGGGGATCCGGATATTGTCGGCGTTCCCGAATATCCTGATCGCGATAGGCCGTGTACCACACCTCGGTTTCGCCGGTATAGGGCGTCAGGATCTTGCCCTGAACCTTGTGCAGCAGGCTGGTCAGGATGATGCCGTTGTTGTTGGCGGTATAGATTTCAACCCGGCCCTGCCCGCGTTCATACAGCCCCTCATACATGCCGTTTTCGGGATTATAGAGTTCGATGATCGCCTCATAGAGGACATCGGTATATTCGGTGTCCCACAGCGCCCAAAGTCCAAGCGCAGCCTTGGAGGCGACGGCGGCATGATCCGGCGTGTAATCGCCGCGCGGTGTGACCGTGTTCCACGGATAGCCATCCGAAAAAATCGTGTCATAGGTAAAATACGGCGGCCCTTTGACGTTATGTTCCGAACGGGCAGTCATGAACCCGGTCCGGCGCCAGCGATTTTCCTGAACCTGATACACCCTGTCGGCAAATTCCGCCCGCCAGCCATCAGACGACAGCCAATCCGGGGAGTGATCGTCATGCGGCAGATCAAATCCCAGCTCCAGGCCATCCTGCAAATAGGATTCGGTGACAACGTAGTTCTGGGAATGAAACACCCTTGGATCGCGGCCATCATAGGGCACCTGGACGCCGAAAATCGACGCGGTCAGAAACGGTTCTGCCCGATGCGCGAGGATTGGCCGGAACCCCCAAAGTGCAAACCCTTTGGCGGCATATTCCTCATACCCCAAACGGCCCTCTTGCGCATAAACCGTTTCGCCGCTTTCCTTGTCAACATAGGTGCCGAACATCAGGCCTTCTTTGGAAATGATATTCGAAAAATCCCATTTCAGCAGGACGGCATCAATTGTATTGCCGAGATGCGGATAGCGGTTTTTCAGAATGCGCATCCAGACCAGGAAACGGCCAATATCAAGCGCAGAAAAGCCGATTTCGCCAGGTTTGTTGGTATAATCGACCTTTGCGCCGGTCTTGGTATGATACACCTTGTTGGGCATCTCGTCACGGAACAGGTCCAGACCCTTGATCGTGGTCAAAAGCTGGGTCATCCGGCGATCGAACTCGGGCTTTTCGATGATGCACAGCTCATAGGCTGCGGTGGCGCCGGCCATGTAAGACGCTGTATCCCACATGGTTGTGGACGGGTAATTGCCGACGGAATTTGCCAGGCCGGTGGTCTCTTGAGTAAAATTCTCAAAATATTTCCAGGCCACTTCGGCGGCGCGCATTTCACGTTCGTTCAGGAAACCCCGACGCGGTCGAAATTTGCGCACATATTCATTGCGTCTGGTATAGCCGCTTTCCCGATCACGCCCCTGGTCGAGGGATGTGAAGTAATTGTCCGGCATTTCACACATGCGCGGCGGTTTGCTACGTTTCGGTTCATTGTAGAACACGCTGGTGGTGACATTTGGCACATTGCCACGCATCAACGCTGGCAAATCATCAAGATCGCCCCCGGCAATGATGGGATCCACCTCGTCCTGTGCCTGCAGGAACATGTCACGGGCCGCCGTACCGACGCTGCCCGTCAATGCGATCGCGACCCCACCTGCCCCTGCGAGCAATAGTAGACCTGCCCATATCGGCTGTCGGCTTCTGCCTCTTTCGACCCGTTTCCTCACCAAATTCACCGTTTCTATGCTCGGAACTGGAAACAGACTTAAAGTAAGGTGATTAACAAATAGTCACGGATATCCCATTGTGGGACGCGGTCGATATAGCTTCAATATTCTGAAATTTTTCCCGAAACCTCACATATTCCATTAATACCTTTGCGATATTTCTCTAACCCAGAGTCCAATAGGTTGCGAGACATCCAATGCGGTTATTATTGACGGCTGTTTTCGCTGTTTTGATCTCCGGATCGTCGGCGATAGCACAACCAAATCTTGCCAGTCTGCCGATCGACGCAGACCGCTGTGCCATTGCGTTTGCACTGACGGGAAAGGCGCTGACTGGCTGTGCACCCCCCGCCGCGCCGCAGGGCATCTTTCGCAGCACGCCACCGGACGATGGCTATATGGTGCAATTTTCCTTTGATTCCGAATCGCTTTCAAAACCCTCACGGGCGCATTTGGACCGGCTTGCCGGTCTTTTGAACGGTCCGTTGTCGGACCTTTGTCTGATGTTGGTTGGTCATGCCGATAGCGTCGGCGCGGCGTCCTATAATCAAGCGCTGTCCAACAAACGTGCCGCAACGGTCCGGCTTTACATGGCGGGGCCGGGATCGGTGGCCGCGGCGCGGATTCACACTGGTGCCAAAGGCGAAAGCCAGCCTTTGCCTAATCTTGACCCCGCCGATGGTCGCAATCGTCGGGTTGAGATTCTGGCACGACCGCGTGGCGACGGTGGGTGTGGATAAGGGATGCATCGACGTTCCCTGCTCGCCAAACTCGCCGCGTTGCCGTTGTCGGCGGCTGCGGCGCGCGTGGTGAATGCCGCGCCGCGTCGGAACATCGCCGCGTTGTCGGTCGGGATTTCATCGTACGCACATGGCCCTGCCCTGCCTTCCGCCAATCGGGATTCGCGCCTGATGGCGGCGACATTTTTGCAATTGGGCTATGAGACCGAGCATATATCCGATCCAAGCCACCAAGAATTTCTTTTGTCTCTTGCGCGGCTTCGGGTTCGGGCGGAGGCCGCCTGGACAGTGGTGATTTATGTGGCCGCGCATGGGCTTATGCGTGGTGGTGAAAGTGTCATTTTCCCCCGGGACGCAGATTTTTCCAATGCACCCTTGTCCCAGGCAGTGCCGGAAACGGTGTTGTTGCGGGCGGTGTCCGATAAACCCCGGCAAAAGGTTCTGTTCCTGGACACATGTCGCGAAGTGCCGGGATTTTCCGGGTGCCCGGCTGGGGATTGCGGGGTCTATGCACCGGGGTTTTTGGCGGGAACCCATGTCAGCTATGCCACGCAACCCGGCGCCGGATCGTTGGACGGTGGTGATGGCTATAGCCCGTTTGCCCGCGGCTTGCGCGAAACACTGACAATGCCCGGATTGGACCTGGCGGAAGTGTCGCGGCGGGTACGGTCGGACGTCATTCGGTCGACGTCCGGATTGCAAGTCCCTTGGGACCGATCATCATTGCTTGAACCAATTGTTTTGAATGCCACCGGATAATCGGGTTTGATTTCTACTTGCGAATGCAGGTGGAATTTTTGCCTAAAATTTCGAACGAATTCCAGATACTGCTTTGGCCGGGTCGTCGCGAATTATCCCTCTTCCGCGGGTTGAATGTCAGTCACCCGCGCCGCTTTCCCCACGTCCAGCATGGGATCATTGTCGGAATCTCCGCGTCTTACCGAAATTGTACTCTGCATCATAGTTTCCCAGATGGGCAGATCCCCCAGGCGCACTTTGACCTGTGTCGCGGTCGCGCGGCCAAACAGGGCAAGCCGGTCGCTCAGTTCCAGCAAGTGCAGCTGACTTTCTGAATCCAGCGCGACGCTGATCCGAATGTCATTTGCGCCCAGAGCTTGTAAATCTGTGATTTCGCCCTGCAATGAGCGATGGGTTTCAAGTTGTCCAACAATTTTCACCGAAACCGGTCGGCCCAATGTGATGCCATTTATTTGCGACTGAGGCACATCGAAATAGGCCTGGAACTGATCACTTTCCGGCGGGCGCATTTGAATCAGGTTGATGTCCGATTGCGCAGGTCCGGTTTGAACCAGATTGCGCACGCGCACGATTTCACCGTCAAAGGGTGCTGCAATCCGGGGGGTGTCCATGTGCAATTTCAGGATCTTTTGCAGATTTCGTTTGTCTTGGATCTCTTGCTCCAGTTGCTGAACGCGGTCGAGCCGCTTTGACCGAAGACCGCTTAATTCGGCGCGCTGTTCCAGTTCGTTTTCCGCCAGTTGCGAATCAAGATCTGCGCGCACCAGCGCAAGCGCCAGGGCGCGGCGCGCATCGTCTTCGCGCCGTACTTTGTCTTGATTGTCCTTGGTTGTGGTCAATACACGAATGTAATCCTCGACCAGTTTTCGTTTGCTGAGCAACGCGTCGCGATGGGTGTCAAACCGCACATGCACCTCGACCCTGTCATCTGTGAAGCCGCTGCATTCCTGCACGGCCAGTGACACCGCCGTTTGCTGATCCTCTGTGACACCTTTGATGTCGGGGGTGCCGGGTTTCTGCGTTGAAAGCAGACAATCGCGCAAAACCGTGTGATGCAACAGGCCTGCCTGCAGCTCCTTGACCGCTGCCGACATCGCCGCTTTGTCCAAGGTTGCGAGGGTCTGGCCCTGGACAATTGTGTCGCCGGGGGCAATCAGGACTTTTTCCAAAATTGCACCTTCCAAAAGGTAGATCGGCAAGGGGTCCACTTCGGGGCGCAAGGTGCCTGAAAAACTGCGATAGGATCCGATGGTTGCACCCGAAACCATTGCCACGCCAAGACTGACGCCGGCGGCCATTGCGCCTGCGCCGACGGCCAGCCAGAACAATCGTTTTGGCCGAACAAACCGTTTTGGCACCGCTGTATAGCGGATTTTAGCTTTCCGGGCTGGCATTCAACGCCCCCGGTTTCGACCCTGATTTTCGTGGATCGTATGTTTCTATCTTGGCCTCGATCCAGCGATCTTCGATTTGATTGCCCATTTCAACCTCAAGACAGTGACGGCAAATCATCGCAAGCGGCGTCAATTTGGCATCGGGCATGTCGCTTTCCGCTTGCTCTTTGGCCAATTTCAACTGGGCATCGGAAATCGGGGCGTCGCTGTCGTGCATGCGCAGGATACAATGGCCAACAAAATGTTTGAACGTGAAATGCACAGGCCCGGGCATGATCGGATCTGCCGACTGACACGACAATATCAACATGTTGGAGGCCACGACGCCAACCTTGCGACGGTTTCCATCGTCCCCACTGCGGTTGAAATTCGACCGAACCCAGAGCCGGAGACTGTCATCGCTGGTCAGCGAGCGATTGGCGATCATGCGCACCCAGCCTGATCCCAGGCGGTCGCGGACATCCTGACCATCCCCGAAATCCATCACCCGGCCATTTTGCAACGAAATAATGCGATCGCATTTTTCGAGAATGGCACGGTCATGGGTCGCGATCACAAAGCTGCGGCCAAGTTTGGCTTCATGTTCGATCCGGCGGATCAAGACGCCGATCTGACGTGGTGGCAAACCGGTTTCCGGCCGATCCAACAGATAAAGTTGCGGACCAAGCGCAAAGAGCCGGGCCAAAACCAGCGCCTTGCGTTGCATATACGGCAAATCGGCGGCCTGCTCAGCCGCGCAGATGTTTTCCACCAGATCCGTGGAGAACAGAAATTGTTCCAGCATCCATCGTGCACGTTCCAGAAAAGGACCATCGTGAAAACAGGACAGGTTTTCCGCCCCGGATGCCGGCAGAATGATCAATTCTTCCGGCAGCAGCGCGGCGGACACTGTTTGCTCTTCTGCGCGGCGACGCCACAGGTCATTGCCATTCAGCCGCACCCCGCCGGCCACTTCCATGTCATTGAGCGCAAAGGGATCAATCAGGGTTTGCAACAACAGGCTTTTCCCCGCCCCGCTGTCCCCCAGAACACCGGTGACCGTGCCGGGATCGACCGAAAAGTTGATCTGCGACAGCAGGGTCGTGCCATGTTGATTGCGCACGCTCAGGTCGTGCACCAACAGGCCGGGGTGGTCTTCGTCCAGATTGACGGTGTCGCCGCTGCGCACCTCTGTGGCGGGGATCAAATGGGCCTCTCGCCGGTAGGCCCATTCATGCGCATAGTCCAAAAACGCCTCGACCGCCCAAAGGGAGCCGATCAGAACCGGCGCCAGGGCGGCCATGCTGACATGTTCCACCGCAATGAAATAGCTTGTCGCCGCAAGCGACAGGACAATTGCCAATGCCCGCCCGGCGCGCTGCACCGTGTCGGACATTCCATGGTCGGTCGATCTCTTTTGCGCCATACGCTTGCCGATGGCGTCGCGCCCGGCCATGATGGACACCGCTTCTGATTGCAGAAAATCCCAGGCCGGTTCCCAAGAGAAATAGCGTGCCAGAACGTAATGTGCCGCCGCGCCCAGACCGGCGGCCAGCGGCACCGCCGCTCCGATCAAGGGATGCATCAAGCCAAGACAAAGACATAGGATCAGCGCCACACCGGCCCGCCCCCGCAAGGCCATTTTGTGTCGTGCGTTCCGATGTCCGGCCAGCGCCCGCGTGTAGGTATACCCCAACATCACCATGCCAAGGACAAGCGACAGCCCAACCGCAACCAGCGGCACGATCATGTTCACTTCGCCGTTTTGGGCAACCACCGAGGCGAAGACCACACTGATCACTGCAACGGCCAGAAAACACAGCATTTCCCCGACGGAAAAAAGTGTCGCGATCAAGGAGAGCCAGCCTTCGAACGATCTGTCGCGAAGGGGCAATTGTATTTCTTGCGGCGCCGAAGCGGCCGTCTCTTCGCCGTCGCGCGTGTTCTTAAGCTCCGGGAAGTGGCGCATTATGCAGTCCCATGGATAGTTTTCCGGGACCTGAGTATCGCAAGCAAATTAATAAATTGCTTCTGTCCCCCGGCATCACGCCATCATTTGGCGATCTTGATCAGAACAGATGGCTTTTTTGACAGCAAAAGCAGGGCCGGGTGTCCCCGAACCCCGCGATTCCGTCACATATTGGCGAAAATGCCGCCCTAGCCCTGATAGCCAAGCATGCGCGGCAGGAACAACACCAGATCCGGCACCAGGATCAGCACCAACAGGGCCACAACCAGGACCGCAAGAAACGGCAGCACCTCGCGGATAATTTCGGCCAGCGGGATTTGTGTGACCGCATTGATGACAAACAACAGGATGCCATACGGTGGGGTGATCAGCCCGACCATGCAATTGACCACCGCAACCACGCCAAAATGCACCAGGTCGATCCCCAATTCGCGGCAGGTCGGGATAAACAGCGGAATAATCACCAGAATGATGGTGGTTGCATCCAGCACACAGCCCAGCAGCAGAATCAGCAGATTGACCGACAACAAGAAGGCCAACGGCGAAATCTTGAGATCAACCATCGCGGACGCCATCATCGACGGGATGTTTTCCGAAGCGACGATGAAGTTCAGGATCAGCGCCCCGCCAATGACCAGCCCCACCGCAGCCGAGGATCGGGCGCTTTCGACCAAGATGTCGTAAAACGCCCTGAGCGACAGCGCGCGATAAAACACAGCCGCCAGGATCAGCGCATAAAACGCGGCAACGGCGGCGGCCTCGGTCGGTGTGGTGACGCCGCCATAGATGCCATAAAGCAGGATCGCCGGCATCAGCAGCGCCGGAAAGGCGTTGACGGTCAGGGCCGGCAATTCCTTCAGCGGCACGGGGTCTTCGGTGCCAAAGCCGCGTCGATGGGCAATGAACCAATTCATCCCCATCAGCACCGCACCAAGGAACAGGCCCGGCACAATGCCCCCCAGAAACAGGTAGCCAATCAATTCATTCGACACCAACGCATAAAGCACCATGGGGATCGACGGTGGAATGATTGGCCCGATCACCGCAGATGCGGCGGTGATGGCCGCAGCATAGCCACGGGTGTAATGGCCGGATTTGACCATCATGTCGATGATCACCTTGCCGATGCCGGCAGCATCGGCCACGGCAGACCCGGACATGCCGGAAAAGATCAGCGACGCCACCACGTTGACATGCCCCATGCCGCCCTTGAACCGGCCGACCAGCCCGACGCAAAACCGCAGCAACCGGTCGCTGATCGTGCCGGCGTTCATGATATTGGCGGCCACGATAAACAACGGCACGGCCAGAAGAATGAAGCTCTGGTAAACCCCGTCCATAAGGGTTTTGCCAGCGATGCCAATGCTTTGCCCGCCAAAGAACAGATAGACAAGCGAGGCGACGATAATCGCATAGGCCACCGGCGTGCCGATCCCGGCCAGCAAAAAAAGCGTGACAAGGCAGAGAGTGAATTCGAGGCTCATGTATTGTCTGCCTTGTGGGTGTCTTTGCTGTTTTCGTCGGTCAGGGCATCAAGGGGATGCTGATCACCCTCGGCACCATGGCGGAAGGCCCGCCAACCGCGTATCGCGTATCGGATCGGAACGACCAGCAGAAAAGCGATGTAAATCATATAGATGTGCAACATGCGCACATCAGAGCCAAACAGGGTTTCCAGCGTGGCAGTGCGTTTCAGGCGCAGGATATAGAACCGGTCCCAGGTCGGCCCGATCGAGGCCAGAAGCCCGATGATGATTGCCACGGCGGAAATGATCACAAACCATTTGCGCAGGGCCGGGTTCACACCCTGATAGAGGATGTCAAAAACCACATGGTCGCGTTGGCGGACAATGAACGCATTGCCCCAGAACACCAGCCAGATCCACATCAGCAGGCAGAATTCCAGCGTCCAGCCGAAATTGTCCGGGCTGAGAAAGGGCACCGCATCGGACACGCCGGGCGCGCGTGCGGTGTAACGAATGAAAATCTGAACGATAAAAGTGGCGAACATGGCGGCCATCATCATGGCCGCCACGAATTCCGTCAGGCGTGAGAAACCGGCGGTAATAGACTTCATGGCGGTTTCCCCCGACGTCAGTGCGGATCAGTTGCCCAGGGCGTTGATCTTGTCCAGCAGACCCGCGGGCCAGGTGGCAGCATATTCGCTTTCCAGGTACATGTTCTGTACACGGTCGCGGAATGCGGCAACATCCGGTTCATAGACCGACAGCCCCTGCTCTTCGAGGAAAGACACCAGTTCGCTTTCTTTCTGCAACTGGTTTTCGCGGGCGAAATCGGCGGTGGCATCCGCTGCGGCCTGAACAACCTCTTGCTGTTCCGGGGTCATGCTGTCCCAGGTCGCTTTGGACAGGGCCAGATAGTTCAGGTCAACCAGATGCGAGGTCAGCACGATTTGATTGGTGACTTCATAGAACTTTGCATCAACCACGGTGGGCAGCGGGTTGTCCTGACCGTCAACCGAACCGGTGGACAGCGCGGTATATACCTCGGTAAAGGACATCGGCGTCGGGTTGGCCCCCAATGCGCGGCCCAGGAACTGCCATGCGTCGGTGCCCGGCATCCGCAGGTTTACACCCGCCAGATCATCCGGGGTCGATACCGTCAATTCGTCTTTTGTCTGACGCAGGTTCACCTGCCGGCGGCCCAGATACATCACAGTCAAAAGTTTGACGCCCAGTTCGTCTTCGGCTTTTTGTTTGAACGCATCCATCAGCGGATCGTTGAACACCGCAACCTGATGGGCGGCATCCTGATGCACGTATCCGGCGGTGAAAATCGAAAACTCCGGGAAGAACGTTGCCAGTTCCTGCGCCGAGGTGATCGACATTTCCAGATCGCCAACTGCGATGGCCTCAAGCTCGGTGCCTTGGGCAAACAGGGTTGCGTTCCAATGTGGTTCGAAATCAGCAACTTCGCTGACCATCGGCCCGAATTTTTCCAGCAGGGCCACGGCCCGTTGGTCTGTATCGGATGACACGGCGGACAGACGCAGTTTGACCTTGTCTTCGGCAAAGGCACCCGTCGCGGCAACCGCAAAGGCCGCAGTCGCGGCCAGCATGGCGCGGCGCGCCAAAGAGATAGACATGTGTATTCCTCCCAATAATTCCCAAAGTCGTGCCATTCGGGCACCAGCGTTTGGTATACCATTTAGTACGCGGAATGATCCATGCTGTCCATGAAAACCCAAGTCAACCGGAAACACCCATATTTCGGTCGATTGCTGCGCCTGCATTGGGCTGGGGTCGGTCGCGCCATTCGTCGGCCCCGGCATAGGCTACCCAGCCCCGAAACGACAAGGCGGCATAAAACAGCGACGGCGCGACAAATCCGGCGTCGCGCAGCAGCATCTGTTCCACATCCGGGGTCAGCAGGGTCAGTTGCTGCGCCATGGTATCGGCAGATTTGATGGCCGCCTGTGCGTCGCCATCGGGTCCGGCGGCAAAAGCGGCGGAGCGGGCCAGCCAGTCTTTGGCCGCGCCGGTCTCTGGCGCGCAGTGATGTGCGACAATCACCGGCGCGCCGGGGGCCAGACGCGCCCGCAATCCGCGCAGAACCTCAAGCCGCTCCGGGATCGACAGAAAATGCAGCGTCAACAGACAGGTCGCGCCGTCAAACGGCCAGAACGGGGCCTCGCCGATCCGGCCTTTGATCAATTCCACCTGCGCGCCTTCGGGTTCCAGGATCCTTGCGGCGAGATCCAGCATCGGCTGCGACGGGTCGACGCCGACAAAGGACCAATCCGGTCGTGCCCGGGCAAAGGCCCGAAGCTCCAGCCCGCCGCCTGCCCCCAGCACAAGAATGCAGGCCCCCGTTGCCGCCCGTTCTGACAGGAGGTTCAGCGCCATGTGATGCAGATCGGTGTAGCCCGGAACGCGGCGCGGCGTGTCCGCACAATACCGGGCCACCCGGTCGGGATCGGCAAAAGGGTCTGGCGTCATGGCGCAAAGACCAGCGTGCGATGGGCTGCGGTGCCTGCAGTAACACCGTCAGCAACCGCCCAGCTGACACTATGCGGCGCGCGTGCAATATCCCCGGCGGCATAGACCCCAACGCGCGAGGTCATCTGGCTGTCATCCGTGACAATCATCGGCCCCATGGGAGAGTCGGTCATCTCCAGCCCAAGTTGGTCGGCCAGCGGGCTGGTCAGGGTGGACTGCGGCGCGACAAAAAGCGCCTCGATGTCGACCGCCTGGCCGTCTTGTAGCTGCACAGAGGCCAGCGCCTGTCCCGGCCCCTGCACCGCAGTCACCAGTCCGGGTTCGACCCGCACATCGCGTTGCGCCAGCGCGGCCTGATGGTCGTCGGACAGGGTATTTCCGTTTAAAAACAGCGTCGTCGGCCCCCATTCGGCCACCAATTGCGCCTGATGTACCGACATGTCCGTGCGGTAAAGCACGCCAAGTCGGCGATTGCTGAACTCAAACCCGTGACAATACGGACAGTGCAGAACGCTGCTGCCCCAACGCTGGGCCAGTCCGGGGATGTCGGGCAATTTGTCCTGTATCCCAAAGGCAAGGATCAGGATCCGGGCCTCGACAGGTGTCGCGCCCGGCGCGTCACCGGACAGATCAACGACAAAGCTGCCGTCATGAGCAGAGGCCCTTTGCGCCGCGACCTCGCGGATTTTGACCGTGGGATAGCGGGCCAATTGGGCCTGCGCATCCGCAAGGATCGCCTGTGGCGCGCGCCCGTCATGGCCCAGAAACCCATGTGATGCGGCGGCAAACCGGTTGCGCGGGCGTTTGGTGTCCAGAACCAGCACGCGGCGCCGCGCCCGGCCAAGATAGGTGGCGGCCGCCAGACCGGCAAAGCCGCCGCCAACGACAATGGCATCATATTTCATCTTCGGTTTCCTTCGGATTTGGACCGGCGCGGTACGCTGGTCTGAAGATTGGACATCGGTTTCCTCGGGATGTATCTTTAACTGATACGAAAAGAGAGGTGATTCATGTATCAATTAAAGATACGAGAAATTCCAGGACTGTCAATCAACGTAATCAAGCGTTCGCGCCGGGCCGTATCCGGCACGCGAGGGCCGTCGGCATGAACCGGGACACCCGGATGTCGGATGTGCTGCATGTCTTGCTGCATCTTGATCAGGTCGATGTGCCTGTCACCTCAGAGCGGCTGGCGCAAAGCATGGGCACCAATCCGGCGGTGTTTCGGCGCACGATGGCGGGATTGCGCAACGCTGGATATGTCCAATCGGGGCGTGGGCACGGCGGTGGTTGGTCACTGGCGCGACCTTTGGCAGAGATTACCCTGCTGGATGTGTATGACGCGCTGGGCAGGCCGACATTGTTTGCCATTGGCATGCGCTCGGACAACCCCGACTGTCTGGTCGAGCGTAACGTGAATTTGGCCCTGAAGGATACCATGGCGCAATCCGAGGCTTTGTTCATCTCCAGCTTCGGTGCCATTACATTGGACACATTGTTGCCGAAACTCCTGCGGCCCCGGTCGGCCGATTGCGTCACAAACCAGCCCGATTAAGCGCCCCTGCCCCTGCCCCTGTGCCCATTGCCTGCGCCCTGCCGGTGCCGGACGGATCTGTGTCAGAGGCACATATCCTGCCCGGCCCGCGCATTGGACCGTTTCTACCAGGGCGTCACCCCGGCCGGTTCGACAAATGTCCCGGTGTCCTGACCTTCCAGGGCATAGCGCACCGGCAATACCGCGCCCTCCTCCGGGGTCATGTCGCCCATACCGGTCAGGTCGGTCTTGACGAACCCCGGGCTGACGGAATTGACCTTGATGCCGCTGTCGCGCAGCTCTTCGGCCAATTGTACGGTCAGCATGTTCAGCGCGGCCTTCGAGGCATTGTAACCGATGAAGCGGGCGGCAAAATAGGGCGAGGTCGGGTCGCCATTTACCGCCAGCGAGCCCAGCGAACTGGACAGGTTCACGATTCGGCCCTGCCCCGCCGCTTTCAGCAAGGGCAGCATGGCCTGGGTCACTGTCAGAGTGCCGATGAAATTGACGTCCAACACCCTGCGCACGCTATCAATGGCGGCGCTGCCGGGCGTGCCATCGGTGAAATCGAACACGCCAGCATTGTTCACAAGAATATCAAGACGCCCAAACCGCGCCGTGATGTCGGCGGCGGCATCTGTCACGCTTTTGGGGATGGCAATATCGACCAGACAGGTCTCTGCTGTCAGCCCGCCCCTGGCAAGATCTGCGAGTGCCGCCGCGCCGCGCGCGGCGTCGCGCACGCCCAGAATAACCCTGACCCCGGCTTGGGCCAGCTGGCGGGCGATCTCCAGCCCGATGCCCTTGTTTGCGCCTGTGACCAGGGCGATAGGTTGCTGTTCCATTGAAATTTTCCTTCGGTTTGACCTGTGTTCGAATTATATGAAGGATCATTCAGCTTTTGGATTCGCATATGATCGACCCGGCCCCGGCGGCCCTGACCGCCCGTAAAACACCGCGCCAAAGCCGCGCAAAGGTGACGTTGGATGCCATTTTCGAGGCCGCCATTCAGGTTTTAATTCGCGATGGCATGGCCAGCCTGACAACCACCCGCGTGGCCGAACGGGCCGGGGTGTCGGTTGGGACGATGTACCAGTATTTTCCCAACAAACAGGCGCTGATCTATGCGTTGAATGCCCGATATCTCGAAGCCTTGGCAGAACGGATTGAGGCGACCTGTCAATCGCAGCATGGCGCAGCGATTAACCAGATGATTGACGCCCTGATCGACACCTATTGGCGGGCCAAGACCGAACGCGCCGAGGCCACCCGCGCATTGTATAAATCCGTGGTTGAGATGGACAATGACGCGTTGGTCCAGCGGTTTGCCGCCCGGACCAACGAAGCGACCCGGGCGATGCTGATCAGCGCGCCGAATGTGCAGTTTCGCAGCCCGGACATCACCCATCTGACGCTTGTCACGGTCATTTTTGGCGCTGTCCGCAATGTGTTCGAACGCAATCTTGATCCGCCCGATGCCGAGGCGCTTCGCGTGGAACTGATTGCAATGTGTCAGGCCTATGTTGCCGCCGCCCGGCTTTGATCCGCGACTGTTCCATTGTGTGCCTTTGTGCAGTTCTGCCCGCAGCGGCCCGCAATTCGGCGCATATTTGATTAAAAAACAGGCACCTCGATTTGATGCGGGGCAGAGGGCTGGCCGGGTCACTGACCTGCCCGCGCAACTCTACTCAGATCCGGGTTTGATCTTAACAGGTTGAAAAATATAAGTAATACTCTCAAGAGCGGGCGCAGAAGCCCCCCGGAAGACCGGCAAATTCCGCCAATGCAAATGCGGAACTGCCCTGCCGACGGTATTTGCACAGCCCCGTGCACAATCAATATCTGGCGGCCTCGCCAACTTGTGCCACGCTTAACGGATTAAGCAGACCGGGGCAGTCCCGGCGGCACTATAAAAACGGAAACAAGGGGGTTCTGCCATGTCCAACGTAACCTATTCTACGGCCGCCGGGGGGGCGGCGCAGCCCGGCGGCTACCCGTGGCTCGGCATTGTGCCACAAAGCACGACCGGCCGGATGTTCCTGGCATGGGGGCTTTTGAACGTCGTGCTGGCGTTGCTGCCGGTGTTCGACATCCTTGGCAACGGCGCGGAACAGGGGCCTTTGGCGATGCCGCTGACGATATTTTACTGCTACGCGGTGTTTTCCCTGAATTGCCTTCTGGGTGCGGTTTATTACCTCGTGCGCGGGCGCGCCTGGGTCGCACTTGAACAAAGCCAAAATGCGGGGCCCCGGACATGACCACCTTTGTGACACTTCTGGGCATTTCGCTCTATCTCGTGCTGATGTTCTATATCGCCTATCGGGCGTATAAGACCAACAAACACGACGACCCCGAGGATTGGTTCCTGATGGGGCGTGGTGCAAACACCCTGATGCTGGTCGGCACGATGTTTGCGACCTGGTTTTCCACCTTTGCTTTCCTCGGCGGGCCCGGCTTTTTCTACAAGATTGGCGTGAACTGGCTTCTGTTTGGGTTCTTCAACGCGATGGGGCCGGTCATGGTGATGGTGCTGGGGCCGCGGATCTGGGCGCTTGGCAAGAAGTTCAACTTCATCACCCCCGGCGATCTGTTGGCGACCTATTACAACAGCAGCCGCCGCATTCGTATCCTGACCGGGCTGATCTGTATTGCGGTGCTGTTCCCCTATTCCGCGATTCAGATCACCGGCATCGCCATTGCGCTGAATTCGATCTCTGGCGGATTGATTGCCTTTAACGTTGGTGTCCTGCTGATTGCGGTCTGTGTCGGGGTCTATTCCTTTGTCGGCGGCAGCCGGGCGGTGGTCTGGACCGATGTGATCCAGGGCTTCATCTTTGCCCTGCTGTTGCTGGGCACGATGTTGCTGGTGATCCGCTGGGCCGGTGGCTGGTCCGAAGGCTGGGTGGCGGCAACCACAGCACGCCCCGAGATGTTCATCTTTGACGGTGGAGCAGGCAATTACATCACGCTGATGACGCTCTGGACCTTTGGCTGGGTGCTGACCCCGCATCTGTGGCAACGTCTTTATATGGCCGACAGCCCGCAAACGCTGGTCAAAGGGGCCGCCATCACATCCTTTCTGGCGTTGTTTGTCGTCACCTTTACCGGTGTGGTGATCGGGATGATGTCGCTGGGCATGGACATCACGATCCCCGAAGGCAACACAACCGACGCGCTGGTGCCGGAAATCTTTGCGCAATACCTGCCGGCGATGGGTGTCGTGCTGGTGATCGCGGTGTTTGCCGCGGGCATGTCGACGCTGGACAGCCAGATGATTTCGGCGACCTCCAGCTTTACCCAGGATCTGGTGCCAAGCATCAGGAATGTCGACAACAGCCAACGGATGCGGCTGGCGCGCTATTTCGAGGTGGCCTTTGTGCTGGCGCTTGTCGCATTTGCCTTCTCGCCACAGGGGCGGTCGTTGATTGCGCCGCTGGCGTCGATCGGGGTCGGGATGGCATTGTCCTTCCTGCTGCCGCTGCTGGGGGCATTGTTCTGGAACCGCGCGTCTGAACCGGCGGCCTTCTGGGGGATGTTGCTGGGCTGGGGGGTGATGGTGGCGATGCAGTTCAATCTGCTGCCGAACCCCGGTCTGATTGGCCCGCCGCTTTGGGGTCTGATTGTCAGCGCGGTGGTGTTCTTTGGTGGATCTCTGTTGCGCGATGATCCGGTTGATCCGGCCCGTCGCAAGGAATTCCAGGACGATATGGCCGACCGCTTTCCGGAAACCAACGGCAAGATCCAGACCACCTGATCCTGCCACATGACAGACAATCGAAACGGCCCGCAGAGCGATCTGTGGGCCGTTTTTCCGTGGTTCCGGATTTCAACGCATGCGCCGCGTTCTCGTGTTACACAGGTGTCACAGGCTGCTGTATACGGGCGCAAAAGGGTAGGTTCATGGCGGATCCATTGGAAAATCTGGATTGGGACGATCTGAAGGTCTTTCTGACCTCGGTGCGGTGTCAAAGCGTCAGCGCCGCCGCGCGTGACCTTTCGGTCAGCCATTCCACAGTATCGCGGCGGTTGTCGCGGTTGGAATACACCCTGGGCGCGGCCCTGTTCGAGCGTAACCGCGAGGGGCTTGTCCTGACCACCTTTGGCCATATGGTGCTGCGGCGCGCAGAGGAGGTTGCCCTGGGCATCAACAGCCTGCGCAGCGACATGTCCGGCGAAGGTGACACCAGCGGCGTGATCCGCTTTGCCACGATGGAGGGCATCGCCTCACTCTATCTGTCGTCGCGGCTGGCCGGGTTTCAGGCCAGCTTTCCCGGTATCCGGCTGGAGCTTTTGACAACGTCAAGGCAGGTCCAGATCAGCCACCGCGAAGCGGATATGTTCCTCAGCTTCTTTCGCCCCCAGGGGGACAAGATGGCGACCCAGAAATTCGGCGCCTTCGGCATCGGGCTTTATGCAGCAGAAAGCTATATTTCGAGCCACGGCGTGCCGGAAAGCCAACATGATCTCGCGGCGCATAGCTATGTTGGATACCTTGATCAATTTGTTGAACTGGATGCCGTGCGCTGGTTGGAAGAGATGGTGCATCAGCCCAATATCGTCTTCTGGAGCAACAGCATGATCGCACAGCGCAACGCCGCCCGTGGGGGCCTGGGCATTGTGGCGCTGCCGCATTTCGCCCTGTCCGATCAGGACAGTCTGATCCGCATCATGCCGGACCTGTCGGTCACGCGCACCTTGTGGCTGACCGTGCATCAGGATCTGCGCCATCTGCCGCATATCGTTGCGTTGAAGAAATTCCTCGCCCAGCTTTTTCAGGAAGACGCCACATATCTCGCTGGAGAATGAATGGGGATAGCCGCGCGCCGATTGCCAAATCAGCACAGCGGCGTTCGCAAATGAATATTGGGATCACCGCCACTTTCCGGGACATTCGGTTGAACCAAAGGAGTTTGCGAATGTTCGACACCCATAGTTTCCGGGCCGCCGCCGCCCATATCGCCCCGGTTTACCTTGATCCGGTCGCAAGCGCCGAAAAGGCGGTGTCGGCCATCGCAGAAGCGGCCCGAAACGGCGCGTCCATCGTCGTCTTTGCCGAGGCATTTTTGCCGGGGTTCCCGGTGTGGGCGGCGATACATGCCCCGATCCGGTCCCATGATCTGTTTGCGCAATATGCCGCCGCATCGGTGTTTGCCGATGGCCCCGAGATCGAGATGATCCGCCAGGCCGCCGCGCGTCATGACATCATGGTGTCCATTGGCCTGTCAGAGCGCAATCCCGCCTCTGTCGGCAGTCTTTGGAATTCGAACCTGTTGATTGACGAAACCGGCCGGGTCGTGAACCATCACCGCAAGCTGGTGCCGACATTTTATGAAAAACTGGTCTGGGATCCCGGCGACGGTGCCGGGCTGAACGTCAGCGCCAGCCGCTGCGGTCGGGTTGGGGCGCTGATTTGCGGGGAAAACACCAATCCGCTGTCGCGGTACAGCCTGATTGCCCAGGGGGAACAGGTGCATATTTCGACCTATCCGCCGATCTGGCCCACCCGCCCGCCCGAGGACAGCGGCAATTACGACAATCGCGCCGCCAATCACATCCGCGCGGCGGGCCATTGTTTTGAGGCAAAATGTTTTGGCATTGTCGTGGCGTCGCCGTTTGACAAAACCGCAACCGAGGTGGTCGCAGGCAAAGACCCCGCGCTGATCCCCTTGCTGGATGAATGCAGCCGCGCGCCCAGTTTCTTTGTTGATCCCACCGGCCAGCTGATCGGGGAAAGCACCGTAGACGAGGGCATCATCTATGCCGATATAGATCTGGCCCGCTGTCTGGAACCAAAACGGTTTCACGATCTGGCGGCAGGCTATAACCGGTTTGACATCTTTGATCTGGCGGTGACCCGCAAGCGCGGGGTGCCAATCCGCTTCACCGACCAGCCCCAGCCGCCAAAACCCCAGCCGCCAGAGCCGCAGCCGCCAGAGTCGCAGCAGGCTGGGCCGCAGCAGGCTGCGCCATCTGGGGACAGTGACACGGATGCAGCGCCGCCAACGGCGGGCTGACATCCCGCCCCCAGTTTGGTCCACCGGTCTTGCTCAGACCGGCGTCACTCAGACTGGCCTCGTTCAGCTTGGACTTCCCCAAGCGGGCGTCACGCCATCAAAGTTGCATCGACCGCGCGTTTCCATGCGGCGCATTTTGATTGGCGCAGGCCATCGTCCATTCCGGGGGTAAAATTGCGCTCCAGCGCCCAGGTCGCGGCAAATTCTTCCTGGTCGGGGTAAAGCCCGACCTGCTGCCCGACCAACCAGGCCACCCCCATCGCGGTGGTTTCCAGGATCTGTGGCCGGTCGACAGGGGCGTCGATGATGTCGGCCAGGAATTGCATGGCGTAATTGGATGCGCTCATCCCGCCATCCACCCGCAATGTCGCCTCGCCCGCGCCGCCCATATCGGCCTGCATCGCGGTCAATAGATCGCGGGTCTGGAACCCGACGCTTTCCAGCGCCGCCCGGGCAAATTCATTTGGTCCGCTGTCGCGCGTCAAACCAAAGATCGCGCCGCGACACTCAGGCTTCCAATAAGGCGCGCCAAGCCCGGTAAAGGCCGGCACAAGGATCAGATCCTGGGTTGTGCTGGCCGCTTTGGCCATGGTTTCGCTGTCCGCTGCGTTTTCCAGCAACCCCAAACCATCGCGCAGCCATTGCACCACCGCGCCGGCAATGAAAATCGACCCTTCCAGCGCATAGGTCGGTTTGCCGTTCAACTGATAGGCGATGGTGGTCAGCAGCCTGTTCTTGCTGGTCACGGCGGTGTCGCCGGTGTTCAACAGCGCAAAACAGCCCGTGCCATAGGTGGATTTCAACATGCCGGGCCGGAAACAGGCCTGTCCCAGCGTCGCCGCCTGTTGATCGCCCGCCACGCCAAGGATCGGCAATGCGGTGCCAAGAATGTCGGTTTCACCAAAGTTCGCCGCGCAATCCTTGACCTCTGGCAACATCGACAGCGGAATATCCAGCATGTCACACATGGTCTGTGACCAACGGCCGCGACGGATGTCATAAAGCATGGTGCGCGCCGCATTGGTGGCGTCGGTGACATGCTGCTTGCCGCCGGTCAAATGCCAGATCAGCCAGCTGTCTACCGTGCCAAACACCAATTCCCCGGCATTGGCCCGGTCACGCGCGCCATCGACATTGTTCAAAATCCAATTGACCTTGGTGGCCGAAAAATACGGGTCCAGCAGCAGCCCGGTCTTTTCGATGACCGTGGCCTCGTGGCCGGCATCCTTCAAGGATTGGCAAAAGGCCGCAGTGCGCCGGTCCTGCCAGACGATGGCATTGTAAACCGGCTCTCCTGTGGTGCGATCCCAGACCAGCGTCGTCTCGCGCTGGTTGGTGATGCCGATGCCGACAATCGCGTCAACCGACACGCCGGTTGTATCCACAACCTCGCGGCAGGTGGCCAATGTCGTCGACCACAGATCGCCTGGATCATGTTCGACCCAGCCGCTTTGCGGGAAATGCTGGGCAAATTCCTGTTGTGCCGATCCCACCAGTTTCAAATCAGCGTCAAACAGGATGGCGCGGGTGGATGTGGTGCCTTGATCAATAGCAAGGGTATAGCTCATTGGACCGCGACCTCCCTCGGGTTTGGCGGAGTGGATGGTATGGGACGGATTTGGAAGGGGCAAGGGTGGCCGGGGCGATTGCGCCCCGACCGGTGTTTTGGCCTCAGATCCGGCTTACTGCCAGGATTTGATCAGCTCGTCATATGCGACGGTTTTCGGCTCTTCGTCTTCGTTGGCAAGTTTCGCCTTGGGCGAACCTTCCTGCGACAACCAGTATTCCGGGTCCATTTCGTCGTTCAGTTTCGGACCGATGTCACCCTGAATGCCGGCCCGCTCCAGACGTTCCATCACACGTTCCTGATCGGAACACAGACCATCCAGCGCTTCCTGCGGGGTTTTGGCACCCGACATGGCGTCGCCGATGTTCTGCCACCACAATTGTGCCAGCTTCGGATAGTCAGGCACGTTGGTGCCGGTGGGCGACCACGCGGTGCGCGCGGGCGAACGATAGAATTCAATCAACCCGCCAAGCTTGTCCGCACGATCGGTAAAGCTTTCGTGCTGGATGGTGCTTTCGCGGATGAATGTCAGACCGACATGGGCCTTCTTCACGTCCACGGTTTTCGAGGTGACGAATTGAGCATAAAGCCATGCGGCCTTGGCCCGATCCACCGGGGTCGATTTCATCAGCGTCCAGGATCCAACGTCCTGATACCCGATTTTGGTGCCTTCTTCCCAATATGCGCCATGCGGCGAGGGGGCCATGCGCCATTTCGGTGTGCCATCCTCGTTCATCACGGGCAGATCAGGTTCCACTGTCGCGGCGGTGAACGCCGTGTACCAGAACATCTGCTGCGCAACATTGCCCTGTGCCGGAATTGGGCCAGCCTCAGAGAATGTCATGCCAGCCGCAGCGGGGGGCGTGTATTTTTCCAGCCATTCAATGGCCTTGGTCACAGCATAAACCGCCGCCGGGCCATTGGTTGCGCCGCCACGGGCGACACAGGAACCCACAGGCTGCGAATTTTCGTTGACCCGGATACCCCATTCATCCACCGGCAGGCCGTTCGGCTCGCCTTTGGAACCGGCACCGGCCATCGACAGCCAGGCATCGGTATACCGCCAGCCAAGGCTGGGGTCTTTCTTGCCATAGTCCATGTTGCCAAAGACTTCGCCTTCGACACCCAAACGCGACAGGTCGCGACCGGTGAAGAATTCAGCAATGTCTTCATAGGCTGACCAGTTGACCGGAACGCCCAGATCATAGCCATATTTCGCTTTGAAATCCGCTTTGTTCTGTTCGTCATTGAACCAATCGTAGCGGAACCAATAGAGGTTGGCGAACTGCTGGTCGGGCAATTGGTACAGATTGCCATCCGGTGCGGTGGTAAAGGATGTGCCGATATAATCGTCCAGATCCAGACCGGGGTTGGTTACATCTGCGCCCTCACCCGCCATCCAGTCGGTCAGGTTGCGCGCCTGTTGATAGCGCCAGTGGGTGCCGATCAGGTCACTGTCGTTGATATAGCCGTCATAGATGTTTTCGCCGGACTGCATTTGCGTTTGCAGCTTTTCGACCACGTCACCTTCGCCGATCAGATCGTGGGTGATCTTGATGCCGGTGATCGCGGTAAAGGCCGGGGCCAGAACCTGGGATTCATATTCATGGGTGGTGATGGTTTCGGACACCACCTTGATTTCCAGATCGGTGAACGGTGCGGCGGCGTCGACAAACCACTGCATTTCCGCTTCTTGTTCGGCGCGGCTCAGGGCCGATTGATCGCCGATTTCCGCGTCCAGGAATGCACGTGCCGCGTCCATGTCGGCGATTGCCGGTCCGGACATCAGGCCAAGCGCAAGCACCACGGCTGTTGTTGATTTCAAGTTCATTTGGTCCTCCCTTATATTTGAACTTGTTTCGAAGGTGCGGCCCGCCGGGTTCTCCCGCCGCCGGGTCGCAGAGGTCTGAGGTCTAGACCCAGCGGAACACCGCTGCGGCGTAGATCAGACAGACGATCAGCGCAAAAGGTTGGTTTGCGCCGACCAATCCAAGCCAGGCCAGATTGATAAAGGCCGAGCCGAGAAGCGTGATAAAAAGCCGATCCCCCCGCGTGGTTTCAATTTGCAGAACACCAACGCGGGGCGTTTCGGGGAATTTGATCGCCAGGATCGTAAAGGTGACCAAAAGCGCGGCAATCACCAGAAAGAAAGTTGCGGTCGGCCAAGTCCATGCCATCCAATCCATTGGAATTACTCCTTTTTCTCTGATTTACACACGGCCCAGGGCAAAACCCTTGGCGATGTAGTTGCGCACGAAATAGATCACCAGCGCACCGGGCACGATGGTCAGGATGCCAGCCGCGGCCAGCACACCCCAGTCGATGCCGGCGGCGCCTTGGGTGCGGGTCATGATCGCGGCAATCGGCTTGGCGTCTACCGTAGTAAGTGTACGCGACAACAGTAGCTCAACCCAAGAGAACATAAAGCAAAAGAATGCCGCCACCCCGATCCCCGAGGCAATCAACGGGGTGAAGATTTTTACAAAGAACCGGCCAAAGCTATAGCCGTCGATATAGGCGGTTTCGTCGATTTCCTTGGGCACGCCGCGCATGAAACCTTCCAGAATCCAGACCGCAAGCGGCACGTTGAACAGACAATGCGCAATCGCCACCGCGATATGGGTGTCGAACAACCCGACCGAGGAATAGAGCTGAAAGAATGGCAGGGCGAAAACCGCCGGCGGGGCCATCCGGTTGGTCAACAGCCAGAAAAACAGGTGTTTGTCACCAAGAAAGCTGTAGCGGCTAAAGGCATAGGCCGCCGGCAGCGCCACCGCGAGGCTGATCACCGTGTTCAACACCACATAGATCAAAGAGTTGACATAACCCATGTACCACGCCGGATCGGTCAGAATGGTCACGTAATTGGCCAGGGTCAGATCACGCGGCCACAGGGTAAAGCTGTTCAGGATTTCGGTGTTGGTCTTCAGGCTCATGTTCAGCAGCCAGTAGATCGGCAGCAACAGGAACAGAAGATACAGGGTCATCACCACCATGCGGCCATTGATTTTTGGCAGACGAGTTGCTTGCGTGGCCATGGATCAGCCCTCCCGCTTTTCGAGGTTGACCATCACGGTGTAGAACACCCAGCTGACCAACAGGATCACAAGGAAATACATCAGGGAAAACGCCGCCGCAGGGCCAAGGTCAAACTGTCCAAGCGCCATTTTCACCAGGTCGATCGACAACAGGGTTGTGGCATTGCCGGGGCCGCCGCCGGTGACAACAAACGGTTCGGTATAGATCATGAAGCTGTCCATGAACCGCAACAGGATCGCGATCATCAACACGCCCATCATCTTGGGCAACTCGATGAAACGAAACACTTTCCAGCGCGACGCCTGATCAATTTTGGCCGCCTGGTAATAGGCGTCGGGAATGGATTTCAATCCGGCAAAGGCCAGAAGCGCCACCAGCGATGTCCAATGCCAGACGTCCATCACGATGATGGTGACCCAGGCCGCCAGCGTATCCTGGGTGTAGTTGTACGAAATCCCCAGCGCATCCAGCGTATGGCCCAACAGGCCAATGTCGACACGGCCGAAAATCTGCCAGATCGTGCCCACCACATTCCAAGGGATCAGCAGCGGCAACGACATCAGCACAAGGCAGAAGGACGACCAAAAGCCGCTTTTGGGCATGTTCAACGCAACAAAGATACCCAGCGGAATTTCAATCGCCAGAATGATCGCCGAGAACATCAATTGCCGCCCCAGCGCATCCCACATCCGGTCGCTTTCCAGCATTTCGGCAAACCATTCCAGACCGGCCCAGAAAAACTGGTTGTTGCCGAATGTGTCCTGCACCGAATAGTTGACCACCGTCATCAGCGGGATCACCGCTGAAAAGGCCACCAGCAACAGCACCGGCAGAACCAGGAACCATGCTTTCTGATTGACTGTTTTTTCCATTACGCCGCCTCCCCCAACGGTGCATCTGTGGCGCCAAGCGGCGCAACGCGCCAATCATCGGCATAGACATTGACGTGGGCCGGATCGAAAATGACGCGGGTCATGTCATCCGCCAGCTCAAAGCTTTCGTCGGCAATGATATTGATGTCGCGATCAAAGAATTCGGCACGCACGATCTTGTGGCGGCCGACATCTTCGACCCGGCGAATGCGGACCGGCAGGCCGCTGTCACGCGACAGGCGGACGAACTCTGGTCGCACGCCGATTTCAACCTTGCCCGACAGCGGGCCATAGCCTGCGCCCAGCTCGATCTCTGTGCCGTCGATCACGGCCTTGTTGCCATTGACCGTCGCCCCCAGCACATTCATGCCGGGCGAGCCGATGAAATAACCGACAAAGGTATGTTCCGGCCGTTCAAACAATTGCTGCGGCGTGCCGATCTGGACGACACGGCCATCATACATCACCACGACCTTGTCAGCGAAGGTCAGCGCCTCTGTCTGGTCATGGGTGACATAGATCATCGTATGGCCAAATTGGTGGTGCAACGATTTCAGCTGGGTGCGCAATTCCCATTTCATATGCGGGTCAATCACGGTCAGCGGTTCGTCAAACAGCAGCGCATTCACGTCTTCGCGCACCATGCCACGGCCCAGGCTGATCTTTTGCTTGGCGTCGGCGGTCAGCCCGCGTGCCTTACGCCCCAATTCCGCCTCCATGCCGATCATCTTGCCGATCTGCTGGACGCGTTGCGCGACATAGGCCGCATCTGCCCCGCGATTGCGCAGCGGAAAGGCCAGATTGTCATGCACCGTCATCGTGTCGTAGACGACCGGAAACTGAAACACCTGGGCGATGTTGCGCTCTGCCGTGGGGGCGTTGGTCACGTCCTGGCCGTTGAACAGGATACGGCCCTGTGACGGGCGCAACAGGCCGGAAATGATGTTCAAAAGCGTCGATTTTCCGCAACCGGACGACCCCAACAGGGCATAGGCCTCGCCATCGGCCCAATCGTGGTTCAATTCCTTCAGCGCGAAATCATCTTCTGACGTTGGTTTCGCCAGATAGGAATGCGCCAGGTTGTCGAGTGTGATTTTTGCCATTGTCTCAGCCCCTTATGCCGCAGCCGCATAGGTGGCCGGAGCCACCAGATCGCCGCGCGGGTCGAAAATGTAGATATGCGCCGGATCAAGGAACACGCTCAGATCCTGACCAATCGGCAATTGATGCACGCCATGCACCAGCCCGACCCAGCGGTCGCCGTGATGATCAAGGTGCACAAAGGTTTCCGACCCGGTCAATTCCGTCACCGTCAGCGTGGCGCGAAATTCCAATGCATTTTCCGCATGGCGGTGGATTTCCAGATGGTTGGGGCGGAACCCGGCGGTATAGGTGCCATCGCCCAGCTCTGCCATTTTGCCCCAGGCCGCAATGGTCTGGCCATCGCCGAAGCTCAGCTTGCCTGCGGATTTCGTGACCTGCAAAAAGTTCATCGGCGGATCGGAAAACACCCGCGCCGTGGTGGCATTCACCGGTTGGCGATAGACCTCGGGCGTGGGGCCGAATTGGGTCACGCGCCCTTCGGACAATGTGGCGGTATTGCCGCCCAGCAGCAGCGCCTCTTCCGGTTCGGTGGTGGCATAGACGAAAATCGACCCGGCTTTTTCGAAAATCTTCGGGATTTCGACGCGCAGTTCCTCGCGCAGTTTATAGTCGAGGTTGGCCAGAGGTTCGTCCAGCAACACCAGCCCGGCATCTTTGACCAGTGCACGCGCCAGGGCACAGCGTTGTTGCTGCCCCCCCGACAATTCCAGCGGCTTGCGGTCCAGCATCGGCGTCAATTGCATCAACTCGGCGGTTTCCTTGACCGCCGCGTCGATTTCCGCTGCCGTTTTGCCCAACAGCCGCATCGGCGAGGCGATATTGTCGTAAACGCTCATCGAGGGGTAGTTGATGAATTGCTGATAGACCATCGCGACCTTGCGATCCTGCACCCGCATGCCGGTGACGTCTTCGCCATTCCACAACACGCGCCCGGTGTGCGGCACATCCAAACCCGCCATCAACCGCATCAGCGATGTCTTGCCCGAGAGCGTGGGGCCCAACAGCACGTTCATCGTGCCATTGACCAGCTCCAGGTCGGTCGGGTGAATATGGGTTTCGGCCCCGACGACCTTGGACACACCTTCCAGTCGTAGTGTCATTTTCTTACTCCTCCAAATTGCAGCACGTCAGGTGATTTAAGCCACCAAGGCATCGCGGTTTCCGCGTATCCACGTCTGCAAAGTCTCTATTTCTTCGGCACTTAGCCGCAGGCCCAATTTATTGCGCCGCCACACCACATCGTCAGCGGCGCGGGCGAATTCATGGGTGATCAGCCATTTGACCTCGGTCTCGGTCAGGGTGGCCCCGAAATCCTGACCCAGATCTGCTGCTGTTTCGGCCCCGTCCAACACAGCCCAGGCATCGGTGCCATAGGCGCGGATCAACCGCGTGGCCCAGGCATCACTCAGAAACCCGTGATCCTTGCGCAGTTTGGTGATCAGCGCCGGTTTGTCAGCAACCGTAAAATCGCCCCCCGGCAATGCGACACCCGCGGTCCAGGGATCGGCGAGACCCGGCAGATATTCCGACAGCTTGTCCATGGCGCTTTCGGCCAGCCGGCGATAGGTGGTGATCTTGCCGCCAAAGACATTCAACACCGGCGCGCCGCCCTCGGCATCGACCTTCAGCACATAGTCGCGGGTCGCCGCCGTCGCGCTGGACGCGCCGTCGTTATACAGCGGACGCACCCCGGAATAGGTCCAGACCACATCGTCGCTCGTCAGCTGTTGCTTGAAGTAATTATTGGCAAAATCAATCAGGTAGTCCCGCTCTTCGTCCGTGCAAACCGGCGCGACGGATGGGTCAGAGTGGTCCTTGTCGGTGGTGCCGATCAGGGTAAAATCATCCTCATACGGGATGGAAAAGATGATCCGGCCATCCGTGCCCTGAAAGAAATAGCATTTGCCGTGGTCGTAAAGCCGCTTGATCACGATATGGCTGCCACGCACCAGACGCACGCCTTCGGTCGAGTTCGAGCGGATCTTCGTACGGATAACGTCGCCGACCCAAGGGCCGCCGGCATTGACCAGCACACGTGCCTGATGGATTTGGCGGGTGCCACTGTCGCGATCTTCGGTTTCGATCTGCCAGATGCCGTTTTGCCGTTCCGCCGACAATACCTTGGTGCGGACCATGATGTCAGCGCCGCGCAGGGCGGCGTCGCGGGCGTTCAGCGACACCAGACGCGCATCTTCGATCCAGCAATCAGAATATTCATAGGCCTTGGCGAATTTGTCGTTTAGCGGCACGCCCTCGGCCCCGGCGGTCAGATCGACGGTAGAGGTGCCCGGCAGGATTTTGCGCCCGCCCAGATGGTCATACATGAACAAACCCAGCCGGATCAGCCAGGCCGGGCGTCGCCCCTTCATCCAGGGCATGAACACATTCAGAAGCTTGGAGGTCGGCGTTTCGCCCTCAAACCGCATATCTGCATGATATGGCAGGACAAATCGCATCGGCCAGCTGATATGCGGCATGGCGCGCAAAAGCGTCTCGCGCTCGATCAGCGCCTCGCGCACCAAGCGGAATTCGAAATATTCCAGATAGCGCAGCCCGCCGTGAAACAGCTTGGTCGAGGCGCTGGATGTGGCCGAGGCCAGATCGTTCATTTCGGCCAGTTTGACCGAAAGCCCACGACCCGAGGCATCCCGCGCAATGCCACAGCCATTGATGCCGCCACCAATGACAAACATGTCGCAAATACCCGAATTGGTGGATGAATCCTGCACGTTGCTCCCTCCCCGATGCGACAACACGACTCACTATGCCTGCAAACCAATCAAAAAGGAACATGTATCTTTTCGAAATTGTTCGAAATCAGGTATCACATTGACTTGCAACGTAAACATTTTAATCTACGCCGCAGCGCAGCGGCAAATCTTACCCATTCATCGTGTTTCCGCCGGTTGAAATGGTGGTCTTTTTCCGTTTCCGAAAGAAAGCGAACATTTCCGAATATTGCCCCGCCCATGTGGTTCAATTGACTTCCCCGCCACAGGGCATTAGCAAAATTTCATTCTCAGGGCGGGGTGCGATTCCCCACCGGCGGTTACAGCCCGCGAGCGCCATCCATGTGGGTGGGTCAGCAGATCCGGTGAAATTCCGGGGCCGACGGTTATAGTCCGGATGGTAGAGAATGGGGGCGTTTTGGCACGGGCTTTGATTGGGCCGGGGCGCTTCTGACGCTCTGGGATTCTGTCATGTTGAAAGGATCAAGAGCTATGACAAAATCCCCAAAATTCGCCTTTATCAAGGCGCGCTGGCACGCTGACATTGTCGATCAGGCCCTTGTCGGGTTTCGTGAACGTCTGGCCGAATTGGGCCACAGCGGCGATGTGGACGTGTTTGACGTGCCCGGCGCGTTTGAAATGCCCCTGTTGGCGCAAAAGCTGGGCGAGACCGGTGCATATGCCGCCATTGCCGCCGCTGCGCTGGTGGTCGATGGTGGTATCTATCGCCATGATTTCGTGGCCTCGGCGGTGGTGTCCGGGTTGATGGAGGCCGGCATGAAAACCGGCGTGCCGGTGCTGTCGGTGTCGCTGACGCCCCATCATTTCCAGCCGAGCGAGGCGCATCACGGCTTCTTTCACAGCCATTTCGTGCAAAAAGGCCGCGAAGCCGCCGATGCCGCGCTCCAGGTGGCGGAGCTGCATGGTGCCTTGTTGCCCGCCGCATCGGTTGCCGCCTGAGCCCGCGCAAACGAAACAGGCCCCGACGTTTGCCGGGGCCTGCATCCATAGTTTGACCGCAGTTACTTCAGCGCGGCATCGGTGATGTCGAGCGTATAGGCCCCGGTCGGCTCCATCGTGATCACCGGATCGGATCCACCGGCCAGCAGCGTGGCGACCGTGCGTTGATAATCGGCCGGGTCAAGCGCGCCGTTGGAACCGGCGGTCAGCTTGGCAACTTCGCCCATCATGCGGATCTGATGCGCTTCGGTCTGGGCGCCGGTTTCGTCGTAATCCAGCACGATCATTGCCGCTTCTTCCGGATTTTCCTCGGCCCATTTCCAACCCGCCATCGAGGCGCGCACAAATTTCTCCATCTTGGCGACAAATGCCGGATCGCTCAGGCTGTCTTCCAGCACATAGAGGCCATCCTCCATCGTGGCGACGCCCTGATCCTGATATTTGAAGGTCACCAATTCCTCTGGCGCGACCCCGGCATCCAGCACCTGACCATATTCGTTATAGGTCATGGTCGAAATGCAATCGGCCTGCCGCTGCAACAGCGGATCAACGTTAAAGCCCTGCTTCAACACCTCGACCGAGCCTTCGGCCTTGCCATCGGTTGCATAGCCCAGATGGCTCATCCAGGACAGGAAGGGGTATTCGTTGCCAAAGAACCAGACACCCAAGGTGCGGTTGTCCAGATCGTCGGGCGTTTCAATGCCGGCATCCTTCCAGCAGGTCAGCATCATACCCGAGCTTTTGTAAGGCTGCGCAATATTCACCAACGGCAGCCCGTTTTCACGCGCGGCCAGGGCGGCGGGCATCCATTCGACGATCACATCGGCCCCACCGCCGGCAATCACCTGTGTCGGGGCAATGTCGGGACCACCGGGCAGCACCGTGACCTCCAGCCCCTCATCATCGTAATAGCCGTTTTCCAGCGCCACGTAATAGCCGGCGAATTGCGCCTGTGTGACCCATTTCAACTGGATCGTGACCTCTTCGGCCAATGCCGTCCCTGTCAGGGCCGTGGTCGCCATTGCGGCGGCAATAAGTGTGTTTTTCATGATTTACTCTCCTGTTGTCGTGTTTTGTTATGCCTGTTTATTGTAATCACCCGCGTTGGGACGGGTGCCAGAATGTGGTCACCCGCTCTGCCAGACTGACCAGACCGTACACCAGCGTGCCGGTGATTGCCGAGACCAAGATCGCAGACCAGACAAGGCCAAGGTCAAGCGCCCCGATTGATGTCGAGATGCGAAATCCCAAACCTTGGGTCGGCGAGCCGAAAAATTCAGCAACAATCGCCCCGATCAAGGCCAGGGTCGATGTGATTTTCAACCCGTTGAAAATGAACGGCAGCGCGGCCGGCAGGCGCAGCTTGATCAATGTCTTGCGCCATCCGGCCGCATAGGTGCGCATCAGATCCCGTTGCATCGCGCTGGTTTCCTGCAGCCCGGCGACGGTGTTCACCAACATCGGGAAATAGACCATCAACACCACCACCGCGGCCTTGGATTGCCAGCCAAAGCCGAACCACATCACAAGGATCGGTGCAGTGCCGACAATCGGCAGCGCCGCCATGAAATTGCCCAAGGGCAACAAACCCCGGCGCAGGTAATCATAGCGATCCACCAAAAGCGCGGTCAAAAAGGCCGCACCACAGCCAACCACCCAACCGGCCAGCGCGCCTTTCAGGATGGTTTGCACAAAATCCCCCCAAAGCAACGCGATATTGGCCGCAAAGGTCGCGGCAATCTGACTGGGCGGCGGCAGGATCACGGTCGGCACGTTCAGCCCCGTGACAATCAATTGCCACATCGCCAGAAGCGTCGCGCCGAATATCAACGGCACCGCAAGACGCACCGCGCGGGTGTCATGCGCCGGTCCATTGGCCAGCCGCAGGTTAAGCGCAAACCCCAGCGCCCAGATCGAAATTGCGCCAACAACATGCATCATGGCTTGGCCCCCATGCGGCGCAGGGTGCGGCGCTCTGCGGCGCCAATGGCCCAGACCAGAAGCGCGGCCAAACCCGCCGCCAGAAATAGTGCCGCCCAGATCTGGGCCGTTTGACCATAATAGCTGCCCGCAAGCATCCGCGCGCCAAGACCGCCCTTTTGCACCGGCAATTCCCCCACAATCGCGCCCACCAGACTGGCCGCAATCGCGATTTTCAACGAGGCAAAGAGATAGGGCACAGAGGCCGGCAACCGCAGTTTGGTCAGCACCGTCATCGGCGCAGCATTGTAGGTGCGCATCAGATCCATCTGCATGCCGTCCGGGCTGCGCAGGCCTTTGACCATGCCGACGACCACCGGGAAAAACGATAGATAGGCCGAAATCACCGCCTTGGGCAGCAACCCCTGTACCCCAATCGAATACAGCACAACGATAATCATCGGGGCCAGCGCGACAATCGGAATTGTCTGGCTGATAATGGCCCAGGGCATGACCGACATGTCCATGACACGGCTGTGCACGATGCCCACCGCCAACAGGATGCCAAGCGTGGAACCAATCAGAAACCCGAGCAACGTGGCGTTCAAGGTGACCACCGTGTGATAGACCAATCCGCGATTGGACAGGCTGCCCGATTTCACAATTCCGCGGCGGCCGGTGGTTTCCTCGACCCAAGTGGATTTATAAAGCTCTGCCACCACCTGATGCGGGGCGGGCAGACGCGGGCGATCCAGGCTCCAGCTTTGCCCAAGCGCATCAATGTTGGACAGCACCAAGGCCCAATTGCCAAGATCGCGGCGCGCAACTGCGCTTTCAGGTGAGATGGTGACCCCGGCGCGTTCCGCCTGGGTCAGGGTGTCCTGCACATTCATCGGGACCACCGCGACATACCACAGCCCGATCACCACCAGGATCATTGCCACCACCGGCGGACACCAGCGGGCCAGCGTCCCGGACGTGCTCCGGGACCTCGTTTCAGGCGCGTCAGACATGGCAGCCCCCGTTTTTCCGGAGGTCCCGGATCAGGTCCGGGACCACACCTTGCCCTGCGGCGCTCATTCCTCGTACCCCGACCGAAGCCCTTCGCGCACACGGTGGGCGATTTCGATGAATTCCGGTGTGTCGCGAATGTCCAGCGGCCGGTCGGTGGGAAGGGGGCTCTCGATCACATCGGTGATGCGCCCGGGACGCGGCGACATCACCACGATATGGGTCGACAGGTAAACCGCCTCGGGGATGGAATGGGTGACAAACCCAATGGTCTTGCCGGTCGCAGCCCAAAGCCGCAGTACCTCTTCGTTCAACCTGTCCCGCACAATTTCGTCCAGCGCACCAAAGGGTTCGTCCATCAGCAAGATATCTGCATCAAACGCCAATGCGCGGGCAATACTGGCGCGCTGCTGCATCCCGCCGGACAATTGCCAGGGGAATTTCTTTTCAAACCCGGCCAGATCGACCAGGTCCAGCACCCGGCCAATCCGTTCCTTCTGTTCCGCCCTTGAAAACCCCATGATTTCCAGCGGCAGCGCGATATTGCGCCCGATGGTGCGCCAAGGATACAACCCTGCCGCCTGAAACACATAACCATAGGCCCGCGCGCGGCGCGCCTCATCCGGGGTCATGCCATTGACCGTCAGGTTGCCGCCGGTCGGATGTTCCAGCGCCGCGATACAGCGCAGAAAGGTGGTCTTGCCACAGCCCGAGGGGCCAATGAAGCTGACAAATGCGCCTTTGGGAATGTCCAATGAGACATCTTTGAGCGCATGCACCGGGCCGTCCCCGGTCTGGAAGGTCAGGTCCAGATTCTGCGCTTGTATGACTGCTGCCATCAATTTACTGCCTTGAATTCCTGGTATCTGGTCAAGCCGTCCCATGAGGTTTTGATAGGCGAATACTTGCGCGGATCCTCAAGCCCCAATTCCTTCAAGTGGTAATGCCACTTGCAATAATTGCAGCCAGCGCAAGTTATCACAACATTGTCAATCTCACTCGAACCTCCGAAGGAAGCTGGGATAACATGATCAAACTGGAGCCAAAGAGCTTGAAAACCCGCATGTTGCGAAGCGTTGGTCGTGCCCCAACTGACAAAGTCTGGGTAGTCCCGAACGACTGCTTTCCGGACTGACGCTGGGATAACAGGAATCCCGCAAAACCGGCACACGTACCCGTCTCGTTCCACTATCGCGGCTTTTGTTTTCGCGTTAGGCATCCTGTCTTTTGCATTTGGTATCTTCGCAGGAAGGTTGGAGACGGTACGTAGCCTCTTATAATGGACTTGTTCCGGCCAAAGAGATGCCTTCCCCCAAAGAGAACTCGACATAGTCACGAACTGTGGCCAAGTCTGCTGCTCGAAAGAGGTTTCCAGCGGTTTTTCGGTCGCCATCCAAATGCGCACCGACTGCTTGGTCGAGCATCCAGGCACATTTAAACAATTCTGGAATCGGCTCGCGCAGGAATCGTCGGGGCGCAAAATAGTCGGCGTCGTTATCCATTATTGATTAGACCCCACTCGCCGGGATTCCGGTCCGTTCCACCGCGCGGGGCGAGGTCAGCGCCTTCCATTTCGAAAGCGCCGTGTTTGTTGCGGTGTTTGGCGCGCGTTTGACGAATTCACCATGACCCTGCTGGCTGCGCAATTCACCGTCATGCACCGCCACATGGCCCCGCGTCAGGGTAAAGCGCGGCAGGCCTTTGACCTCTTTGCCCTCGAACACGTTGTAATCAATCGCGGAAACCTGCTTGTCTGCGGCAATGGTCTTGGTCTTCTCTGGATCCCAAACCACGATATCCGCATCGGCCCCCGGCAGGATCGCGCCCTTTTTCGGATAGCAGTTCAGCACCTTGGCGATATTGGTCGAGGTCACGGCAACAAATTCCTCGGGCGTCAGCCGCCCGGTGGCCACCCCATGGGTCCAGAGCATCGGCATCCGATCCTCCAACCCGCCGGTGCCATTGGGGATCTTGGTGAAATCGCCAACGCCAAAACGTTTCTGCTCGGTGGTAAAGGCACAATGATCGGTCGCCACGACGCTGAGCGAGCCGGATTGCAACCCGGCCCAAAGGCTGTCCTGATGTTTCTGATTGCGGAACGGCGGCGACATGACACGGCGCGCGGCATGGTCCCAATCCTTGTTGAAATATTCGCTCTCATCCAGCGTCAGATGCTGGATCAGCGGCTCGCCCCAGACACGTTTGCCCTGTTGCCGGGCGCGGCGGATGGCCTCGTGTGCCTCTTCACAGGACACATGCACGATATAGAGCGGCACGCCAGCCATGTCGGCAATCATGATCGCGCGGTTGGCGGCCTCGCCCTCTACCTGGGGTGGGCGGCTATAGGCATGGGCCTCGGGACCGGTGTTGCCTGCGGCCAGCAATTTGGCCGACAGATCGGCCACCACATCGCCGTTTTCCGCATGCACCATGGCAATTGCGCCCAGCTCGGCCAGACGTTGGAAGCTGGCGAACATCTCGTCATCCTGCACCATCAACGCGCCTTTGTAGGCCATGAAATGCTTGAATGTGTTGATTCCGCGCTCTTTGACCACGGTTTCCATCTCGTTGAACACCTGTTCACCCCACCAGGTGACCGCCATGTGGAACGAGTAATCGCAATGCGCGCGGGTGGATTTATTGTCCCACATCTTCAGCGCATCCAGCAGCCCCTGCCCGGGGCTGGGCAGGGCAAAATCGACCACCATCGTGGTGCCCCCAGAGAGCGCGGCCTGGGTGCCAGAGTCAAAGTCATCAGTAGAATAGGTGCCCATAAACGGCATTTCGAGATGCGTATGCGGGTCGATGCCGCCGGGCATGACGTAACAGCCAGTGGCGTCGAGGGTTTCGTCACCCTTCAGGTCCGGGCCGATTTCGGTGATCACCCCGCCCTCGATCAGAACGTCGGAGGTATAGGTGCGATCATGGGTGACGATGGTGCCGTTTTTAATGACTGTGGTCATGATGTTTCTCCCCTGCGGTGCGCAGTCCCGGACCCGATCCGGGACCTCAGCGAAACGAGGCCTCCATCACCAGGTCGGACCAATTCGGATTGTACTCGCCGATCAGCGCGTCTTTCCAGGCGCGTCGCCAGCGTTTGAGTTTGCGTTCCCGGGCGATCGCCGCCGGCAACGTCTGATGCGTTTCGAAATACACCAGCTTGCGAATGCGATATGTCGCGGTGTGACTGGGCCCGCGGCCGGAACGATGCTCGGCCATGCATTTTTGCAAATCCCCGGTCACACCGATGTAAATCGCGGTGTTGGAATTGCAGGCCGCAATGTAGGTATGAAATGCCATCCGGCAATTTTGCTGCCGCATGGTTAACAGAGGCATAACGCAGTCCCGGACCCGATCCGGGACCACGCATCCCACATGTGTTGAGGTCCCGGATCAGGTCCGGGACCACGACAGGGGCAACCACGGGACCAAGCACGGGGAGGGCAATCACAGGAGACGCCACTGGCCTCACCCCTCGATCCCCGCCGTTTCTACCACCGCATGTAGCAGAACATCCGCCCCGGCCTTGGCCCAATCCTTGGTGATCTCTTCGGCCTCGTTATGCGACAGCCCGTCAACGCAGGGACACATCACCATCGCTGTTGGCGCCACCTGATTGATCCAACAGGCATCATGCCCGGCGCCGGAAATGATGTCGCGATGGGAATATCCCAGCCGCTCCGCCGCATTGCGCACCGCGCTGACACAGCCCGCATCAAAGGTCACCGGATCGAAATGCCCGACCGGTTCGATTTGCAACTCCAGCCCAAGATCCGCCGCGATCTTGGCCGCTTCGGCTTCGTATGCCGCGCGCATCGCGGTCAGCTTGCTCAGATCCGGCGAGCGGAAATCGACGGTAAACACGACCTTGCCGGGGATCACATTGCGCGAATTGGGAAAGACATCGCATTGTCCAACCGCGCCGACCGCGTCCGGTTGATGGGCCATGGCAATCTGATGTGCCGCTTCGGTCATCCGCGCCATGCCCAGCCCGGCATTGACCCGCATATTCATCGGTGTCGACCCGGTGTGCGCATCCTTGCCCGTCACCGTGCATTCCAGCCACCACAGCCCTTGACCGTAGGTTACAACCCCGATGTCGCGGCCCTCGGCCTCCAGGATCGGGCCCTGTTCGATATGCAATTCGAAAAACGCATGCATCTTGCGCGCGCCGACCTCTTCCTCGCCTTTCCAGCCGATCCGGGCCAGTTCATCGCCAAAGGATTTGCCCTCGGCATCGGTCCGGGCATAGGCCCAATCCTGCGTATGAATGCCCGCAAACACGCCAGAGGCCAGCATCGCCGGGGCAAACCGCGTGCCTTCCTCGTTGGTCCAGTTGGTGACCACAATCGGGTGCCGGGTCTTGATGTCCATGTCGTTCAGCGTGCGCAGGATTTCCACCCCGCCGAGCACGCCAAGCACCCCATCATATTTCCCGCCGGTGGGCTGAGTATCGAGGTGCGAGCCGACATAAACCGGCAGCGCATCGGGATCGGTGCCTTCGCGCCGGGCAAACATATTGCCCATCTGGTCCAGCCCCATGGAACAGCCCGCAGCCTCGCACCATGTCTGAAACAGGGCGCGGCCCGCGCCATCCTCATCCGTTAGGGTCTGACGATTGTTGCCCCCCGCCACACCCGGCCCGATCTTGGCCATCTCCATCAAACTGTCCCAAAGACGATCAGCATTGATGGTCATGTTGGCGGCTGGTGCAGTCATGTCATCCCCCTCGGTGTGGTGGCCCTTTGGGCGCTTTGGTCGGTGTTTATGGTATTTGACCAATCGGTCAAAAGAAGGCTACCACGGGAAGCAAGTCAGTCAAGGCATTCGCTGTCCGGGCAGGCAATTGATGAAAATTTGGGCAAGGTGCTGGCAAAATGGCAGGAAGAGCCGCAAAATCGCAAACGAGCGGCACAGGCAAGCCACGTACGCGCATCCAGAAACGCAACCGTGAGATGATCTTGCGCGCCGCGTTGCAGGTGTTTTCGCAACATGGATTTCGCGGCGCGACTCTGGATCAGATCGCAAACGAGGCCGGGTTGTCCAAGCCCAATCTGCTGTATTATTTCCCGTCCAAGGATGCGATTCACCATGAATTGCTTCAGGGGCTTCTGGACACCTGGCTCGACCCATTGCGGGCGATGAACCCCGACGGGGAACCGCTGGACGAGATCCTGGCATATGTGCGCCGCAAGCTTGAACTTGCCCGCGATTTTCCGCGTGAAAGCAGGCTGTTCGCCAATGAGATTGTCCAAGGCGCGCCACGCATCCTGCCCTATCTGGAAACCGATCTGCGCACATTGGTCGCGGATACCTCTGGCCATATTGCGCGTTGGATCGACGAAGGCCGCATTGCCCAGGTTGACCCGACACATCTGATTTTTTCGATCTGGGCGCTGACACAGCATTATGCCGATTTCGAGGTTCAGGTGACGGCGGTTCTGGGCAAAGACGACCCATATGAAACCGCGGCCACACATCTAGAGACCCTATTCCGGCGAATGCTGGCGGTATAGTGCGGTTTTCAAACAATTTTGTCACCCTGCCCCGCTGAGCTTTGTTTTACTGATGCGCCTGATCCGCCGTTCGAAAAACGCCCTTCGAACAGGGGTTAACGCGCCGCGCCCTGACCAGATTGGCCGACCTGATCCGACCGCCCTGCCCTGACCGGCCTTCTCTGGCCGGTCTTCACTAGCCGACCTTCACTGGCCGGCCCGCAAATGAAACTCTCTGACGAAATCAGGACCGGTCCGGGGACCGGCCCTGACCGTGCCGTTATTCAGCGGCCTGAGACATCGGATTGTTGGGGTGCTTGGTCCAATTACCAGGTTCGCCGGGCACTTCGCGGCCGGTGCGTGGATCGACCACTCCGGGGGCCAGTTGCTCCATGGTGATACAATCCTCGATCGGGCAAACATCAACACAGAGGTTGCAAGCGACGCATTCGCTGTCATCCACATCGAACACCCGGTCGTCGGACATTGTAATCGCCTGGTGCGAGGTATCTTCGCACGCGGCGTAGCAGCGCCCGCATTTGATACAAGCGTCCTGATCAATCCGCGCCTTGGTGATGTAGTTGAGGTTCAGATACTGCCAATCCGTGACATTGGGCACGGCCATGCCGACGAAATCCTCGACCCGGGCGAACCCCTTTTCATCCATCCATTCCGAAAGCCCGCGCTTCATCTCTTCGACGATCTTGAACCCATAGGTCATCGCAGCGGTGCAGACCTGCACATTGCCGGCCCCCAATGCGATGAATTCTGCGGCATCGCGCCAGGTGGTGACGCCGCCAATGGCGCTGATCGGCAGACCGCGGGTCTCGGGATCGCGGGCGATTTCGGCCACCATGTTCATCGCAATCGGTTTGACCGCCGGGCCACAATAGCCGCCATGGGTGCCCTTGCCGTCGATGGTCGGTTCCGGTGCAAAACTGTCGAGATTGACCCCGGTGATCGAGTTGATTGTGTTGATCAGACTGACCGCATCGGCCCCACCCGCATTGGCGGCGCGCGCCGGTTTGCGAATGTCGGTGATATTCGGCGTCAACTTCACGATCACCGGTTTGTCGTAGTACTTTTTGCACCATTCGGTGACCATCTGGATGTATTCCGGCACCTGGCCCACGGCGGCGCCCATGCCCCGTTCGCTCATCCCATGCGGGCAGCCGAAATTCAGCTCGATCCCGTCACAGCCGGTGGCCGCCACACGGGGCAAAATGCGTTTCCAGCTTTCCTCATCACAGGGCACCATGATCGACGCAATCAGCGCGTGATCGGGATAGTCGCGTTTGACGCGGGTCATTTCCTCTAGATTGACCTCAAGCGGGCGGTCGGTGATCAATTCAATATTGTTCAACCCCAACAGCCGCCGATCCGCGCCATAGATTGCGCCGTACCGCGGGCCATTGACGTTGACGACGGGCGGGCCCTCTTCGCCCAGGGTTTTCCACACCACGCCGCCCCAACCGGCATCAAAGGCGCGGCGGACATTGTATTCCTTGTCCGTCGGTGGCGCCGAGGCCAGCCAGAATGGATTGGGGGAGGTGATGCCGAGAAAGGTGGTTGTCAGATCTGCCATGGGTTTGGTCTCCGAAATCTTGCTGCGCCGCGCAATGGCGGCTTGCGATCCCCGGTCCCGGACGTGATCCGGGACCTCCTGGGTGGTCTGGCATGAGGTCCCGGGGCGCAGCCCGGGACGCCATCACGCCATCAGCGCACTGTGTATATCCTCGGCAGCGTCGCGGCCCTCGGCCACGGCCACCACCGTCAAATCTTCGCCCGCGGTACAATCGCCGCCGGCCCAGACACCATTGATGCTGGTGCGGCCCGCTTCGGTCACTGCGATCTTGCCGCGCTCCACCGCCAGACCATCAACCGGCACCAGCGTTTGGCCAATCGCGCGCAGCACCTGATCGGCGGGCAACGTCACCTGCTCGCCCGTGCCCTGCAACCGGCCATCCACATCCGCCGTATATTCCAGCGTCAATGTCCCATCGGCATAGCCGACCGGCATCACATTGGTCAGGATTTGCACACCCTTGGTCGCCGCCAGATCCTGTTCGAACTGCGACGCGCCCATGCGGTCACGACCCCGACGATAGGCCAGCGTGACACTCTGAGCGCCCAGCAATTTCGACTGCACCGCCGCATCGACCGCCGTCATGCCGCCGCCAATCACCACCACATTGCGCCCAACCGGCAGATCCGCCAGATCGGCGCTTTGGCGCAGATCGGCAATGAAATCGACCGCATCCGTGGCGGCGTCATCGCCGTCGATCCCCAGCACATTCACAGCGCCCAGACCAACACCAAGGAACACCGCATCATGACCGTCGGACAGCCCCGCAAGGGTCAGATCAGCCCCAAGAGCACGGCCATATTCAATCGAAATCCCGCCAATCTGCAAAAGCCAATCGACCTCGCGCGCGGCGAAATCATCGGTGGTCTTATAGGCGGCCAGACCAAATTCATTCAGCCCACCGGGCTTGGCCCGCGCTTCAAAAATCGTGACCTGATGCCCCTTCATCGCCAAACGATGCGCACAGGCAAGACCGGCCTGCCCCGCGCCCACAACCGCGACATGTTTGCCGGTGTCGGCTGCGCGCGAAAACGGATGGCCCTGACGCGCCATCAGCGCATCGGTGGCATGGCGTTGCAAACGGCCAATATCCACCGGTTTGCCTTCGGCGGTTTCGCGGACACAGGATTGTTCACAGAGCGTTTCTGTCGGACAGACCCGCGCGCACATGCCGCCAAGAATATTCTGCTCCAGAATGGTTTTGGCGGCGGCCTCGGGCATGCCGGTTGCGATCTGGCGAATGAACAACGGAATGTCGATATCCGTCGGACAGGCGGTCACGCAAGGCGCATCATGGCAAAAATAACAACGATCCGCCGCGACGAGCGCCTCATGCGGATCATACGCCGGATGCAGGTCCGAAAAATTGGCCTCGATCTCCTGGGGGGTCAATCGCGCTGCGACGACACCTGGGGTCAATGGGGTGTTCATACCGTCTCCCTGTTCTTTTGGGAAATGGTGCCACAGGTTGAAATTTTATCAAACGGTAAAAAATAGACAAAATGAAAAGTGTTTTAACTCAAACGGTTATTGGAATTTTCCAATTCGACGCGTCCAAAACAGCCCGATCTGGCGCCCTGAGGACCCTGTGAAACAGGCCGCCAGATTGCGCCAAATCGGGTGATTCGAAATCCGGCAACCCGGTTTACAGCCGCGCGCCGGTGCTGCTGTCAAACAGATGCGCCTGGCTTGCGTCATACCCCAGCCAGACATGATCCTGACCTTCCACAAGGTCACGGCGGGGGGTGGTGACCACCAAGCGGCCCGCAACGGTATCGCAATGCAGGGTCAGATCCGATCCGGTCATTTCCGACAAAACGATCCGCGCCTCCAGCGCGCTGCCCGCCGCGTGATCCGGTTGCAGGCGCAGCGCCTCGGGGCGCAATCCAACGTGAAGCCCGTTGGTGTCCGCCCAATCCGGCAATGCGGCGGCGTCGACAAAATTCATCGGCGGTTGCCCCATGAACCCGGCAACAAACTGATTTGCGGGCCGGTCATAGATCGCCGCCGGTGTATCGAACTGCTGTAGATGTCCGTCTTTCATCACCGCCACCCGGTCGGCCAGCGACAGCGCCTCGGTCTGGTCATGGGTGACATAGACGATGGTGGCGCCCAATTGATTGTGCAACGCCTTGATTTCCGTGCGCATTTCCACGCGCAGCGAATTGTCGAGGTTCGACAGGGGTTCATCCATCAGGAACACCCCGGCGCTGCGGGCCATGGCGCGCCCCATTGCCACCCGCTGGCGCTGGCCGCCGGAAAGCGCACCGGGTTTGCGGTTCAGATAGGGGTCAAGCCGCAGGGTTTTCGCCACCTCTTGCGCCCGTGCCACCCGCTCGGCACGTTTTATGCCGCGCAGCTCCAGCCCGAAGGCGATATTGTCCTGCACCGACATATGCGGATAGAGCGCATAGTTCTGAAAGATCATGGCAATGTCGCGATCCTGCGGCGCGACATCATTGACGCGTTTGCCACCAATTTCGATATCGCCATCTTCGCAACGTTCCAGCCCGGCAATCAGCCGCAAAAGCGTGGATTTGCCACAGCCGGACGGGCCGACAATCACCACGAATTCACCGGGCTGAATGTCCAGCGATACGCCGTGCAGGACCTGCGGCCCATTGGCATAGGATTTACGAATATCCTTGAGGGAAATGCCGCTCATGCTGCGCCCCCCTGCTCAAACTTATGCCGGACCGCAATGGCCAGACTGGGGCGGTCGGTGGTGAACACCTTGATCCCCATGCGCAATGCCTTTTCGATCTGCGGCACTGTGTGGGCGGCAAAACAGCCGAAATCCAGGCCCGCATCGCGCGCCCGCGCCTGTAGCGCATCATCGGCTGTGTCGATCATCACGCTGATTTCCGGGATACCATGCGCCAGCGCCATTTCCACAACGCCCGCATCACCCAATTGCCGCAGCACCGGTGGGCTGACCAGCCAGAGCCGGGGCCGGTCGCTCAGCCGGGCCAATTCATCCTGGGTTTCGATCAGGAAAGAGGAAAATGTCGTGCGTTCCAACATGCCCTCGGCCCGCAGCAAATCCAGCACCGGCGCAATGAAATCGCGATAGGGGCGGCCATTTTGATCCGGCTTGAACTCGCAGCGGAAATTGACATGGCTGTCACGATAAATGGCGCATAACTCGGCCAGGGTCAGCGGATGACCGCCCGCACCATAGTCGATCACGGCGGCGCGCACGGTGGCGGCCTTTAGATCGGCGATCGCGCCGCTTGTGTCGGTCGTGCGGTCCAACGTGGCATCATGATGCACAATGATCGCGCCATCGGATGTGGGATGCAGATCAAATTCGACTTCTTCCACCGCCAGCGCCGCCGTGGCGCGAAACCCCTGTGGGGTGCTGTCGCCAAATTCCAGCGTGCCGCCGCGATGTGATGCAATACGTGTCATGTGATGTTCCGTCATTTCACGGCCCCCATGGTGATGCCGCGCACCAGATGGCGCTCGACGAGAAAGAATCCAAACAGGATGGGAAGGATGGTGATGGTGGATGCCGCCATGACAAGGGGCCAGTTGATGACATCCTCGCCGGGGTTTTCCTTGTAAAGCCGGGCCAAACCGATTTGCAGCGTATACAGATCCTGATCGCTGATCGCGACCAAGGGCCAGATGTAATTGTTCCACTCAGAGATAAAGATATAGAGCCCCATGGACAGGATCGCGGGCCGGGCAATCGGCACGATCACCCGCCACAGCACCTGATACGGGCGGGCCCCGTCCATATAGGCGGCCTCGTCCAGCGCACGCGGAATGCCGCGAATGTATTGCCGCAGGAAAAACGCCGCAAAGCCATTGGAAATCGCCGGCAGGATCAACCCGGCATAGGTGTCCAGCAACCCGACCTTGGCCAATGTCAGATAATTGGGGATCAGGGTGATATGGCTGGGGATCATCAGCGTCGCCACGACAGCGGCAAACAGGAAATCCCCGCCCGGAAAGGTAAACCGCGCAAAGGCAAAGGCCGCCATGGTCGCCATCGCCAACCCGCCCAGGGTCACGACCCCGGACACCAGAATGCTGTTCCACAGATAACGGACAAAATCATACTGGCCAAAGGCCTCGGCATAATTTTCCAGGGTAAAATGCGCGCCACCGGAATAATAGGCATCCACCGTCTGAAACGAGATCCAGATGGTATACAGCACCGGTGACAGGAATATCAGCCCGGCAACCAGCGCGGCCCAGGCCCAAAGTGTCTCAGGCTTCATAATGCACCTTTCGTCCCAGCACGCGGGATTTGAAAATGGCCAATCCGATCAGCAGGATGAACAACATGACCGCCAGCGCCGATCCCATGCCGATGTCAAACAGGGTAAAGCCGACCCGATAGAGCATGTTGACCAGCATATCGGTCGCGCCCGCCGGGCCGCCCTTGGTCATCACATCGACGACGGTGAAAACCTGAAAGGCCTCGATCACCGAAATCACCAAAAGGAAATAGGTCGTCGGCATCACCAGCGGAAATGTCACCCGGCGAAACACATGCCGCTTGCGCCCGCCATCGACGGCGGCGGCGTCATAGAGTTCCTGCGGGATCGCCTGAAGCCCGGCGATATAGATCACGATGTCATAACCCAGTTGTTTCCAGGTGTTGACGATGATGATCACCCAAAGCGCCAATTGCGGGTTTTGCAGCCAATAGACCTTGGGGATGCCGAACATCGCAAGAAAGGCATTGATGATGCCGTAATCGGTGGCGAACAGCCAGGAAAACACCACCGCAATCGCCACGGTCGAGGTCACAGACGGCAGGAACAGCGCCCCGCGCAACAGGCGCTGCGGCAAAGCCTCGCGCACCAGATAGCTGGCGATCGCCATCGCAAGACAAAGCCGCAACGGCACCGAAATCAGCGCGAAAATCGCCGTCACCCGCAAGGAATTCCAGAACTCGTTCGACGACATGATCAGCCGGTAATTGTCCAGCCCGACCCAGGGTTTGTTATCGCTGAGGAAATCCCATTCGCGAAACGACAGATTCACGCTGGTCACGATCGGAATATAGGTAAAGACCGCGATGAACGCGATCAGCGGCAGGACGAAAAGATAGGGCGTAAATCTGGAATGCATGGCAATCCCCATGGGAAACGCCGGGCCAGTTTTGGCGGCCCGGCGTTGTCAGGTTGTGCAGATTTAGTTGGTCCGGGCTTCTTCGCCGCGGGTCCGCTCTGCGAAATCGTTCAGGGTCTCACGCACATCGGCCTGACCCAGGGCCATCGCCTGCCATTGGTCATATTCGCTGGCGCGCATCCATGTCACAACCGGCGGGCGCGGACGGCCACGGGCCACATCCAATTGGTTGATCGCAACGGTGATCCCCGGCTCGCCCTCAAGTGCGGCGGCGGCAACCGGTTGATCCTTGGTCTTTTTGTTGATCGGCATATAGCCGGTGCCCGCAAACCATTTGGCGTTGGATTGGCGCCGGCCGCATAGCTGATGAACTTGTAAGCGGCCTCTTTCACGTCATCGTCAGAGGTCGACAGGATCCCAATCCCGGCACCACCAATCGGCGCGGCGCAGGTTTTGTTGCAGGGCATCGGCAGCACCAGAAGATCATCGCCAAGCGCGGTTTTCGAACGGCGATAGTTGCCGGTCGAATTCATCATCATGCCGACCTTGCCCGCAAGAAACGCATCGCGGCCATTGTTTTCCTTGGTCACGCCATCAACCGAGGCAACGCCGTGTTCATGCACCAGCGACGCCATCCATTCATAGGCTTCAACGGTGTTGTCGGCATCAATCAGGATCTCGCCCGAAACGCTGTCGATCAGGTCGCTGTCATTGGCCATGATCAGACCCCAACGCGCGAACTGGCCCGGTGCGGCGATGCCCGAAATACCCTGATCGCCCAGGTTTTCCTGAACCGTTTTCGCGGCTTCCAGGATCTCGTCAAAGTTGGTCAATGGCGGAATGTCGGACATGCCCGCATCGGCAAAGATCGCGGTGTTGACATACATCACCGGCGTCGAAGAGTTGAAGGGCACGATATAGTTCTTGCCTTCGAACACACCCACTTCGCGGGCGAAATCGAACAGGTCGTCTTTCAGCGGATCTGCCTCAAGATACCCGGTCAGATCGGTCAGAACACCCCGGTCCGCAAACAGACCATAGCGGGTCACTTCCATGATCACCGCATCCGGCGCGCGACGCGCGGGAATGGCGGCCTGAAGCTTGGTCACGATGTCATTGTAGTTGCCGATATGTTGCGCATCAATTTCGATACCGGGGTTTTCCGCTTCGAAATCCGCAATGATGCCATCCAGAACTTCGCCGCTGGCGTTGTTGAAGCTGTGCCAGAATTCAACGGTCGTGTCCGCCATGGCGCCGGTGGCAACAAGGCCCATCAGCCCGGTCAGGGCAGTCGTTTTCAGAGTGATCGACATGAGTATATCCTCAGAAGATTTACGATTGAAAGTGAGTGACTTTTTTTGTTGTTATCGGTGGGTTGCGGGGCGGGTCATTGCCAGGGATCCGGCAAAGTGCCGCGAAATTTTCGGTAATTTTCCAACGCGCGCAGCGACCGGCCTTCGTCGATGCCGGCCAGATCAAGGATGATGGCGTTGGCGATGCTCATCGGCACCACAAGTGATTGGCTTTCGCCGGGGCGGCCGCGTGTGGCCTGGATCAGGTGATCGGGGGCCGGGGTGATCGGTTTGCTTAAAACGTCGGTCAGCGCGAGGAAGGTTGCCCCCTGTGTGGTCGCCACATCGCGCAATATGCGCACGGTGGGTTTCGGTCCGCGAAACGACAGTGCCCAGATCACGTCCTGCGCGTTCAAATCGGTCAAGGCCGTGCTCATCCGATTGGCATGTTCGCCAAGGTCGGTGGCATTGTATCCCGACCGGCCCAGCCGCAGCGCAATCAGCGACGCCAAGCTGGCGGCATGGCCCTGACCAAAGACAAAGATCCGCCGGGCCCCGCGCAAGGCGGTGGAAAATGTTCGGATATGCGGATCGGACAGCGTGTCGCGCAGCTGTTCCAGCGCGGCAATTTCACCCGCAATCACCGAAGAGAGCACCCCGCCCTCCTCTGCCTGCACCAGACGTGCCGCCATCCGGGCCGAGGCGCTGGTGAAATCGCCGTCCCCTTCGACCAGATTGTTTTGCAGGAAACTGCGGAACGCCGGATAGCCGTCAAATCCCAACCGACGCGCCAGCCGGATCGCCGAGGCCGGGTGAACCCCGGCGCGGTTCGACACCTCTTTGCCGTTTTCCATCGCCGCGCGCACCGGGTCGCGCATCAACACGTCCAGCAAACGGCTGTCCGCCCCGGTCAATCTGTCCGAGTTGCGGGATACCAGATCATGAAGACCGGCGATTTTGCGGGGTTGCTGTGTCATCGCAATCGAAATTGCACCTGCAATATGAATTGCAGGCGTCAGTTTTTTGAAGGTTTGACGAAACCCAAACGGGCCGTCATCCCCGCTTGCCATTGCCGAACGCGCGCCACAGACCTAGTCTGAACACATCCCGACAGACCGGAGCCGCCGCCGTGATCCTGCCATGACCCCACCGCCGCCAGAGGTGCAAGCCCTGTTGGATCAAATGCCCACCCCGGCATGCAACAGGCTGATGCAATTGAGAAAACTGATTTTCAATGCGGCCGATGCCAGCGCCGCCGCGCCGCTGGAGGAATGCCTGAAATGGGGTCAGCCCGCCTATCTGCCGCGCCGCAAACGGCTGGGCACAACCATTCGGCTGGGCTGGTCAGCAAAACGCCCGGACCTGTGTTCGCTCTATGTGCCGTGCAGCACCAATCTGCTGGATCAATACCGCGACCGCTTTCCCGGGCTCTTTGACTATCATGGTGCGCGCGAGGTTACCCTGCCGCTGGACGGGCCAATTGACACCGCAGCGTTGCAGCAGATGGCCGCAATGGCTCTGACCTATCACCGCATGAAAAACAGTTGCTAGTCTTTAGCGATCACCACCTCGGTGTTCCACGCAACGCAGGCCGCCGCCAGATCATCGGGCAAGGGCACATCGGTGACAAATACATCGACCTCGGACAGGGAGCCGATGCGCGCCGGGGCGCTTCGCGAAAACTTGGAATGATCCGCCACCAGAATTACCTTGCGCGATTGGCGCAGAATGGCCTGGCTGACGTTGACCTCTTGAATATCGAAATCCAGCAGGTCACCGTCACGGTCCAGCGCCGAACAGCCGATCACCGCGAGATCGAATTTGAAGCTGCGAATGGTGTCAGCCGCCAGATTGCCGACCAACCCACCATCCGCGCGGCGCAAATGGCCGCCAGTTACAATGATTTCACATTCCGGGTTATCCACCAGAATCGACGCGACATTCACGTTGTTGGTGACCACCATCATTGTCTTGTGATGGCGCAGCTCCTGGGCCACGGCCTCGGTCGAGGTGCCAATGTTCAGAAACAGCGAAATATCATCCGGCACCAGCGCCGCGCACGCCCGCGCAATGGCGGATTTCGCGGCGGGGTTCAGGGACCGGCGCTCCTCATATCCGATATTGGTTGTACCCGATGGCAGCACCGCACCGCCATGCACCCGTTCCAGCCGCCCAGAATTCGCCAGATCGGTCAGATCGCGGCGGATGGTTTGCAGCGTGACCCCAAAATGCTCCGCCAGCCCCTCGACCGTCACCTTGCCATCACGGCGGGCAATTTCGACAATCTCGGGGTGGCGAAAGGTCTGGGACACGGGCGGGCTGCTTTCTGAGTGATATGTCCTGCATCATGGCAGAACATATCGGCAAAAAGCAACCAAACGCGCGCAACCGAACATTTTACGGCGTGAATGTTACAACACCCGATCCAGCAGGGCCGCGGTTGTGTCGCGGGTCATTTCAATCGGATTTCCGCCACAGCTCGGGTCTTTCAGCGCGCCTTCCAGAATTGCGGCCCGGTCGGGATTGGTGACCCCCATGGCGGCAAGATTGGCAGGAATGCCCAAGGTGGCATTGATCTCGCCGACAAAGGCGTGGAAGCCATCAAAGCCACCATCAATCCCCAGATAGGCCGCCGCCAACGCCAGCCGGTCGGCAATGGCGGGGCGGTTGAAGTCCAGCACCGCCTGCATCACCACCGCATTCGTGGTGCCGTGATGGGTGTGATACAGCGCGCCAATAGGATGCGAAATCGCATGGATTGCGCCCAACCCTTTTTGGAACGCGGTTGCGCCCATCATCGCCGCCGACATCATATGCGCCCGCGCCTCGATATCGTCGGGGGTGGCAAAGGCACGTGGCAGATTGTCCTTGACCAGCCGCATCCCTTCCAGCGCGATGCCCTGACTGATCGGGTGATAATGCGGTGAACAATACGCCTCAAGACAATGGGCGAAGGCATCCATACCGGTCCCGGCGGTGATCATCGCGGGCATGCCAACCGTCAGCTCTGGGTCGGCGATCACAATCTGCGGCAGCACCTTGGGGTGAAAGATGATTTTCTTCTCATGGGTCACTTCATTGGTCAAAACGCTGGCGCGGCCAACCTCGGACCCGGTGCCGGCGGTGGTCGGCACGGCAATGATCGGGGCAATCACGTCGGCATCGGCGCGGGTCCACCAATCGCCAATATCCTCGAAATCCCAGACCGGGCGGGTTTGACCGGCCATAAAGGCCACCATCTTGGCCAGATCAAGGCCAGAACCGCCGCCAAAGGCGATCACCCCGTCATGCCTCCCCGCATTGTACACGGCAACGCCCGCAGTCAGGTTCGCCTCATTCGGGTTGGGATCCACGTCGGCAAAAATCGCCCGGCCAAGGCGGGCCGCCTCTAGCAGATCCAGCGTTTTCAGGGTGATCGGCAGGTTGGCCAACCCGCGATCCGTGACCAAAAGCGGCTTTGTGATCCCGGCCGTGGCACAGGCATCGGCGATCTCGGCAATCCGCCCCGCCCCGAAACGAATGGCGGTGGGGTATGACCAATTTGCAGTCAGGGACATAGTTCAGGCTTTCTTCAGATGATAGGATTTGGGCCGGGTCAACGATTGATAGCCCAGCGACGACAGCGCCGCACCGCGCCCGGTGTCCTTGCACCCGGTCCAGCACAGCGCCGGATCAAGATAATCACAGCGGTTCATGAAAATGGTGCCGGTGTCGATCCGCGCGCCAATTGCTGCGGCGCGGTCGGCGTCTGCGGTCCAAAGCGATGCGGTCAGGCCGAAATCGCTGTCGTTCATCAGCGCCACCGCTTCGTCATCCGAGGACACCGGCATGATGCCAAGCACCGGGCCAAAGCTTTCTTCGCGCATCACCGACATGTCGTGGTTGACGTTGATCAGGATCTGCGGCGCGAGGTATGCGCCACCGTCATCGGCAAACTTGCTGTCATCAATCACCCGCGTCGCGCCCTTGGCCAGCGCATCGCCAATCTGGTCGCGCACGGTACGGGCAAAGCGCACATTGGCCATCGGTCCCATCGTTGTGTCCGGGTCCAACGGATTGCCAAGGACATAACCGTCGACGACTGCTTTGGCCTTTTCCACGAAATCCTCAAACAGGCTGTCATGCACATAGACGCGTTCAATACCGCAACAACACTGGCCGGAATTGAACATCGCACCGTCGATCAGCGTATCGACAGCAGCGTCAAGGTTGGCATCGGCCATGACGTATCCGGGATCTTTGCCGCCCAGCTCTGTGCCGACGCCGGTAAAGGTGCCCGCCGCCGCGCGTTCAATCGCCCGGCCGCCGCCGACCGAACCGGTGAAATTCACAAAGCCGAAGTTGCGCCCGGAAATCAGCGCCGATGTGGTGTCATGATCCAGAAACAGGTTCTGGAACACATCCTCGGGCACGCCCGCCGCATGGAACGCCGCCGCGAGCCGTTCGCCCGCCAAAAGCGTCTGGGTCGCCCCTTTGAGCACCACGGCATTGCCAGCAATCAGCGCCGGGGCAACCGTATTGATCGCGGTCATATAGGGGTAGTTCCACGGCGACACGACCAGCACCACGCCCGCAGGTTCGCGCAGAATGCGGCGCTCGAAATTGGGACTGTCCTCGATCACCAATGGGGCCAATGCGCCCTCGGCGATATCGGCCATATAGCTGGCGCGTTCGTTCACGCCGCCGAATTCGCCGCCATAGCGCACCGGGCGGCCCATCATATGTGCCAGCTCGACCGTCACCGCGTCGCCCATCGCGCCCAGTTTCGCCACGCCAGCCCGCACCAAGGCAATGCGATCCGCCAATGGCCGTGCGGCCCATGATTTTTGCGCGATCCGCGCCTTGGCACAGGCCGCTTCGGCCGCATCCAGCGCCATCACCGGACGTTCGGCAAACACCGATCCGTCAATGGGGGAAATACATTGCAACATGGTCATGCCCTTTCAAACCCGCGTGCGATTTCCCAATCGGTCACAGCGCGGTCAAATTCTTCCAGTTCCCACTCGGCGGCGCGCGCATAGTGATCAATCACCGCATCGCCAAAGGCCGCGCGCAACATCTCTGATCCCATCATTGCCGCCCGCGCATCGCGCAGGTTTCGCGGAATGTGGTCGGCACTCTGTTTGGCATAGGCATCGCCGGTAAAGGCCGCACCCAGCGGCAATTCATCTTCGATGCCCTTCAGCCCCGCCGCCAGCATCGCGGCCTGCGCCAGATAGGGGTTCATATCCGCCCCCGGCGTGCGGCATTCCACCCGCACCCCGCGCGTGTCCGCCCCCACCAGTCGATAGGCGGCGGTGCGATTGTCGACCGACCACACCACTTGGGTCGGGGCAAAAGTGCCCTTGGCGAACCGTTTGTAGCTGTTGACATAGGGCGCCAGCAAACAGGTGTAGTCGGCGGCATATTTGATCAGCCCGGCCATGTAATGATCCATCAGCGCGGATTTGGCCAAGGGGCGGTCGGGGTCGTAAAACGCATTTGCGCCGTCCCGCCAAAGCGATTGATGCACATGCGCGGCGCTGCCGACGCGATCACGATGCCATTTCGGCAAAAAGGTCGCGGCATAGCCCTGTTGATGGGCGATTTCCTTGACCGCATGTTTGGCAATCGTGTGGTGATCGGCGGTGGCCAGCGCATCGGCGTATTTGATGTTCAGCTCTTCCTGCCCTGCCTCGGCCTCGCCCTTGGACCCCTCTACCGGCACGCCCATGGCGCGCAAATGGTTGCGGATCGGGCGCATGACCGGCTCTTCCTTGCTGGTCTGAAAGATATGGTAATCTTCGTTGTAGTTCGAAATCGGGCGCAGCGTGCGGAAACCACCATTGGCAATTTCATCATGGGTGCCGTGGAACAGGAAGAATTCCAACTCTGTCGCCGTCACCGGCGTCAGCCCCATCGCCGCCGCCCGCGCAAGTTGGGTTTTCAACATTTCGCGCGGCGCATGGGCCACCGGCGCGTGATCGTGGTGATCCAACACGTCACACAGCACCATCGCCGTCCCGTCCAACCACGGCACCGGGCGCAGGGTGGCCAGATCGGGTTTCAGGATATAATCGCCATATCCAGTGTCCCAGCTGGTGGCGGCGAAACCTTCGGGTGTGGCCATTTCCAGATCAGTGGCCAGCAAATAGGTGCAACAATGGGTCTCGCCCTCGGCGATCTCAAGAAAGGCTTCGGCATGGAACCTCTTGCCCATCAACCGGCCCTGCATGTCGATGGTGCAGGTCAGCACTGTATCAATGTCGCCGCTGGCCACCTTTTGTGTCAGCGTCTCAAGCGTCAGGGTCGGGGCCATGCGCCACACCTCATTTCTTCACGGTCGCAGCCCCGGGCATGACCCGGGGCCTCATAATATTTGACGTGAGACCCCGGATCAGGTCCGGGGTCCGTCTGGATCAGCCGTAGCGATAGGGCCGGCCAGCTTTCTGCATGTCGGCATTGTACTTCTTGATGATTTCGACGACCTTGGCCTTTGTCGGGCTTTCGGCGGCGATTTCATCCCAGAACACGGTGGCGGCCTCTTCGACCTTGGCCCATTCGGCGTCGGGGATGGTGGTCAGCTCCATCTTGGGGCCATTGACCCGCAACGATGCTTCGCCACCCCAATACCACCACTGACGATAGTAATGCGACTGGTCACAGCAGACCCGGAACAGGGTTTGCAGATCTTCGGGCAGCTCGTTCCAACGGTCCATATTGGCAAAGAACGACCCGGCCCATGCGCCGGAAATGTTGTTGGTCAGGAAGTAGTTGGTCACATCTGCCCAGCCGACGGTGTAGTCTTCGGTGATGCCCGACCATGCGATGCCGTCCAGCTCGCCGGTTTGTACCGCAACCTCGATATCCTCCCATGGCAGGGTGACCGGCACGACGCCGAATTGCGCCAGGAACCGACCGGCGGTGGGGAAGGTGAAGACCCGCTTGCCTTTCAGATCTTCCAGCGAACGGATCGGATCCTTGGTGGCGAAATGGCAGGGATCCCAGGCGCCTGCGCTGATATGTTTCACACCAACAGCCGAATATTCCTCGTCCCAGATCTCGTTCAGACCATATTGGTTGAACAACACCGGCACATCGAGGCTATAGCGCGAGGCAAAGGGGAAATAACCGCCAAAGACCGTGACATCGGTGGGCGAGGCCATGGAAATCGTCATCCGATTGCACCGCATCAATCGTGCCGCGTTGCAGCGCCCGGAACAATTCGCCCGTGGGCACCAGCTGATCGGCATAAAACAGTTCAATCTGCATGCGATCGCCAGCGATCTTGTTGAACATTTCAATCGCCGGGTCGATCACATGCGCGGCCAGTGCCGGGCCGGCATAGGTCTGCATCCGCCATGTGATCTTGCCCTGGGCAATCGCGGGTGTGGCCAGCGGCGCGGCGGCGGCCCCGGCGGCGGCAGTGGTCAAAAACTTGCGTCTGGTGGTGGTCATGAGACTTCTCCTTGTTGCAAATGATTGGTTTCCTTGGCGAAACTCTTGGTTTTGTTATTTGTCATAGACATATTCCGGCAGCCAAAGCGCGATCTGCGGGAACAGCATGATCAGGCTCAGCGCCAGCACCATCACACCCACAAACGGAATGATGGAGATATAGATGTCGCGCAGGGTGATTTCCGGCGGCGCCATCGCCCGCATCAGGAACAGGTTATAGCCAAACGGCGGCGTCATATAGGCAATTTGCGTGGTGATCGTATAAAGCACCCCATACCAGATCAGATCAAATCCCAGCGCGCCGACCAATGGCACATACAACGGCGCGACAATCACCAGCATCGCGGTGTCATCCAGAAAGGTGCCCATCAGGATGAAGCTCAGCTGCATCAGGATCAGGATGACCCAGGGGCTCAGACCCAATTGTTCGGTAAAGAGGTCCTCGATCGCGCTGACCGCGCCCAGGCCATCGAACACCGCGCCAAAGCCCAGGGCCGCCAGAATGATCCACATGAACATGCAGGAAATGCCCAGCGTCTGGCGCACCGATGTTTCGAACACCTGCCAGGACATCCGCCGTTTTGCCACCGCTGCGAAAAACGCCGCCAGCGCGCCAATCGCCGAGCTTTCCACCAGCGAGGTCCAGCCGTTCACAAAGGGCACCATCATCACCGCAAAGATCATCAGCGGCAAAAGCCCCGCGCCCAACAGGCGGATTTTCTCGGCCCGGGGCACGTCACCCGCATCGGGCAGCGCCGGGCCCAGCTTTGGTTGCAACCGACAGCGCAGCCAGATGTAGAACACAAACATCGCCGCCATCATCAGCCCCGGCAGCACGCGGCCAGCCACAATTGCCCGACCGGCTGGCGCGCAATCATCGCATAAAGCACCAGAACAACCGACGGCGGCACAAGAATGCCAAGGCTGGATCCGGCCTGAATGACCCCCGTCACCATGCGTTTGTCATAGTTCCGACGCAGCAATTCGGGCAGCGCAATCGTCGCGCCAATCGCCATCCCGGCCACAGACAGGCCGTTCATCGCGGAAATCAACACCATCAGGCCAATGGTCCCCATCGCCAGCCCGCCATTCACATTGCCGAACCAGACGTGAAACATCTTGTACAGATCATCGGCCAGCTTGCTTTCGCTCAGCACGTAGCCCATGAAAATGAACATCGGCAGCGTCAGCAACGGATACCATTTCATCAGCTTCATCGCGGCGGTGAACGGGATGTCATAGCCCCCCGTACCGCCCCAAAGCGCCAGCGCCGCAATCGCGGCAATCGCGCCGATGGCACCAAACACCCGCTGGCCGGTCAGCAGCATCAACATCATCGAGGCGAACATGAAGAGCGCGATATATTCCTGGCTCATATGCGGGCCTCCGGGATGTCATGGCCGTTCAGCCGGGCAATATCCTTGAACAATTCCGAAATCGCCTGCAACAGCATCAGGAAAAGCCCCAGAACCATGATCGCCTTGGCCGGCCAGATATAGGGCCGCCATGCGGTGGACGACCGTTCCAGACGGCCAATTTCCTCGGACCCGGTCAGAAGTCCGGCGAAAAATCCCAGTGGATCAAGCCCCCAGTAGCCCAGCGAATAGGCGGTCGAGCCAAGCCCGCCATAAAGCAGCACAGCCAGATAGAAGATCAAAAAGAAGACGGTCATACAGTCAATCGCCGCTTTGCGCCGCGTGCTCCAGCCGCCGTAAAACAGATCCATGCGCACGTTCGATCCCATCTGGATCGCATAAGGCCCGCCAATCATGTAATAGGCGACCATGGCAAATTGCGCGACTTCCAACGTCCAGAGCGAAGGCAGGAAAAAGGTCTTGGAAATCGACGACCACAGCAGGATCGCCATCATCACGAACAAACCATACATGGCCAGCCGCCCGATGCGGCGGTTGATGGCATCCACCACGCGGACATAGCCCAGAAGCACAGCGATCATGCCGCCGCCCCGCTTTGGTAACTGGTCAATGTCTGTCTGATCCAGGGTGCCAGAAGATCGGCCATCGCCGCCTGATCCGCAGCGGTGGTCAGCAAATCATTGCGGATTTCCAGCATGACAGAGGGCAGGCCATTGACCGCCCCGTGCAGGTCCAGCGTATGCGCCACACCGTCGGCGGCGCTGTAGGGGTCGTTCAATCGGGTCACATATTCCAGCCCTTCTGGCGCATTGCGCAGCATCGCCTCGGCAAATTTGGCATCGCGGCCATGCAACAGGCCAATCTGGACGTCGCGCGGCACGCCGCGATAGCGCGGCGTAAAGGAATGCACCGTCACCAGCAGCGCCAGCGCCCTGCGCCGTGCCGCGATTTCATCGGCAAGCCGCGCGCGAAACGGCAGATACACCGTATCAATCCGCGCTTGACGTTCCGCGCCGCTCATCATTGCGTTGCCGGGAATATCATACACCTCGCTGGCGGCAGGGATGGCATCCCGCGCCTCTGGCGGGCGGTTGCAATCATAAACCAGCCGCGACACGCAGCCATGCACCAGGGGCGCCGCCAGCTGTGCGGCCAGCCCCGTCGCCACACCCAGCGCACCGGGGTCCCAGGCGACATGGGTGTCCAACACCGCCCGGTCCAACCCCAATCCGCCAAAACCGGCCGGCATCGCGTTAGAGGCATGTTCACAGACCAAAAGAATATCTGCCGCCGCCGGGGCGTCCACGACCCGCACAACCGGGCCAAAATCTGTGCCAAAACTGGAATCGTTGCGTGCTGTACTCATATGTAAAATATTCTCCAGCCCATCGAAGACTGTCAAGATTGTTTCTGAAACGAATTGAAAAGTCCTGTCACGACCTGAAACTTCTGCTACCATTGCTGGAAAAATATGCGGAAGACCGATGTCGATTGCCGAAAAAATCCAAGGGAAGACCGGCGAAATGACCCGGTCAGAGCTTCAGCTGGCGGAAACCATTCTGAACGATTACCCGATCTCTGGTCTGGGCAGCATTACCGAAATCGCGGAAAAGGCCGGGGTGTCGACGCCGACGGTGTTGCGGATGGTGCGCAAGCTGGGGTTTGGCGGCTATACGGATTTTCAATCCTCGCTGCGCGCTGAGCTGGGCGAGGTGATTTCCAACCCGATTGCCAAACACACCGCCTGGAAATCCGATCTGCCGGACCAGCATATCATTTCGCGCTATTCGCGCGCGGCCTCGGACAACCATCGCGCCACGATGGAACATCTCGATCTGGCGCAATTCGATGCCCTGTGCCAGCTGATTGCCGACCGCGAGCGGCGGGTTTTCATTGCCGGTGGGCGTATCACCGGGGCGCTGGCGCAATATATGTACCTGCATCTTCAGATGATCCGCCCCGATGTCCGCTTGCTGCCGGGCAATTCGGCCTGGGCGCATGATCTGCTCGATATTCGCACCGATGATCTGTTGATCGTGTTTGATGTGCGGCGTTATCAGAATGATTCCTTGTTGATGGCCCAAATGGCCGCAGACCGGGGTGCGGTGCTGGCCCTGTTTACCGATCAATGGCGGTCGCCGATCCATCGTCTGGCACGGCTGACCTTTGGGGCGCGGATCGCGGTGCCCTCGGCCTGGGATACCAATCTGGCGCTGATGCTGTTGGTTGAATGCACCATCGCGGCGGTTCAGGAAATGCTGTGGGACAGCGTCAAAGAGCGCACCGATGCGCTGGAAACCGCGTTTGATCAGACAAAGCTGTTTCGCAAATTCACCTGAGAGGCCGCTTTTTCGCCGCTTGATCCCGCCGGTCGCGCGCCAGCGCCAGCGCCCCGTCCAACGCCGTTCCGGCCAGTGGCACATGCCGATCGCGCGCCTCCTGTGGCAGGAAAGCGGCATAATGCGGCCCCAATCCGCCCCCCAGACAGAGGACATCACCGCCTCCAAGCCTCAGCACCCTGAGCGCGCGGATCAGATGGTCTGCGCCGCGTTGCATCAACAGCTTGGCCACGGCATCGCCGGTGGTTTCTGCGGCCACAATGCCCATCGCATATCCGGCATACTCGGCGGGCCGCGCCCGGGTGGCAAAATCGACGATCCGGGCCGGATCATTGCCAAACTCGGCCAGGACCGTCGCGGTCAGGTCACTGCCCTCGGCCAAACCGTCCACCACCAGCAGGACATGTTCCAACAATGCCCGCCCCAGCCAGGCGCCAGAACCATGATCGCTGAGGTTCAACCCCCAGCCCCCGATCCGGCGAATGTCACCAGCACGCCGCACCGCCAGCAAAGCCCCCGTGCCAATCGCCAGCAGCACACCGTCACGCGGGCCAAGCGCCCCGGCCAGTGAGGTCACGCAATCATCGCTGACAATTGTCCCCTGCGGCGGCAGGGCAATTTGCGATGACAATGCGGTGGTGATTTCAGTGCCGGTCTCTGGCCCCAGCACCCCGGCCAAGCCGATATGGGCCACCGCGTCATGCAGCACAGCTGGTGCCAACCCGGCATCTTTGATCGCGGCCATCACCGCCGCGGCGACATTGGCAATCGCCTGCGCCAGATCCGTGGTGGCATTGGCCGGTCCCGCCGCCCCCTGCCCGATCATGCGCCCCGACGGGTCTGCGACGGCGGCCCGACAACCGGTGCCGCCACCATCCACACCAATCAGATATCTTGCATTGTTCTGGGTCATCCCAGTCTTCTAGACCAAGCCATGCGCCGCCAAAAGCCCAGGGTTCTAGGCCAGATCGGCCATCAACACCGCCGCCCCGGTCGCAATCGACTGTTGCGCAGCCTGCCCCATGCGCACGGCCCAGGCCCCGTCGTTCAACGTCACCTCGGGGTCGGCGGTGCCGCGCACGACCTCCAGAAATCTTTGGTGTTGATAGAACGTCGATCCGTTGTGATCACCGGCCTCCAGCAATGCGGCCGGCACCGGGATGTCGCGATCCACCGGCCCTTTGGGATTGCGCGGGCTGATGATCAGACGCGGCACCGGCGCAGGCCCCAGATCCTCTGGCCAGAACCGCCCCGGCCCCGGCACCAGCGCCTCGATCTTGCCCGCCGGACCCACGGCCGAGACCTCCTCCTGATAGCGCGCGCCTTCGGCAAACATGCACAATTCCAGCATGGCCCGCGCGCCATTTTCAAAATCAACAATCACATACCCATGGTCGAGGATATCCGGCACCTCGCCGTCATAGCTTTCCCCAAGATGGTTCGCGGCCTGCCCGCCGGATGCCATCACCCGCAGCGGATCGGACCCAAGGATAAGCCGCATCAAATCAAAGAAGTGGCAACATTTTTCCACGAATGTGCCGCCGGAATTGCGGTTGAAGCGGTTCCAGTTGCCGACCTTTTCCAGAAACGGAAACCGGTGCTCGCGGATCGTCAGCATGCGCACACCGCCGGTGGCCGCTTCGGCCGCCTCAAGCAGGGCGGTGATCGGCGGCATATACCGGTATTCCATCGCCACCCAGACCGGCGCGGCATAGCTGTCGCGAAACGCGGTCAACCGCGCGAAATCCGCCGGATCGGTAAACAGCGGCTTTTCCACCAGGATCGGCAGGGTGCGGCTGGCGGCGATCTCTTCCAACTGCGCCATATGGCAATGGTTGGGGCTGACGATCACCAGACACGCCAGATCCTCGATCGCCAAAAGGTCCGCGATGGTTTCCACCAGCACCGCATCGGGGGCCAAAGCGGCGGCGGTCCGCGCCATGGCGGCATCCGGTTCAAAAATCGCCGCCACCTGAGCGCCATCCAGCAATGCAATATTGCGCAGATGTTCCTGCCCCATCATGCCACAGCCGATGATACCGTATTTCACGATCTGCGCCATGCGCTGCTCCTTTTTCATTTTAACCTCTGCACATAGATCGCCCGCGTCGGATCGAACCATGTGCGCGAAAATTCCACGGCTGCGGCGGGTTCGGCCCAGCTGAACCGTTCGATATAACCCACCGTTGCGCCGGGGGGATGGGAAAACGCCGCCAGCGCCCATTCGGGCACCTGACCAATCGACACCCGGTCCTCGGCCCGGCGGATCCAGAACCCCAGTCGGGCCTTGTAGTAGCGATAGAGCGAGTCTGACAACAGCGCCGGGTCGATGATTCCCGCCGCGCCGTCCAGCCAGATTTCTTCGACCGCGATGATTGTATCATTCAGATAGCGCAGCCGCCGGACCCGCGATGCATGTGTCGCACTGCCAAACGTCGGCAGATCCGCAGGTTTGTCCATGTGATCCACCGCCAGCACATCGGCGCGCGGCAACCCGCCGCCCTGGGGCAATTCAAGCCGGAACATCGCATAGATGCTGCTGCTTGGCGCGCCGTCGCGGATGTAATTGCCAGAGCCCTGAACACGTTCCAGCATGTCCTTTTTTTCCAGCTCGCGGAGCGACTTGCGCAATGTTCCGACCGAAACCCCCAGCTCTGCCGCCATCTCGCGCTCTGGCGCGAGCCGCTCGCCGTCGATCAGACGCCCGGCCGCGATATCGCGGATCAGCATTTCCGCAATCTCGATATAGACAGGCAGGGCAGTGGCGTTGCGGGCGGATCTGGGCACGGGCTTCACAGGTTTGCAGGAAAATTGATACACCATTGATCTACATCAAAGCGCCTGTTATGCAAGTGGAAATACAATTCCAACCCCCGGAGCCACCCATATGACAATCGTTCCCGTCACCTCTGCCGATCTCGACGCGGTCGAAGTGTCGTGGTTTTCCGCGCTCTGCTCGGATGACTATCAATTCCTTGGCGTGCCGGATGGCGCGTTGCGGTCAAGCTGGGACCATTGTTCGGCGATCGTAAAAGAGGCCGAGGCGCAAGGGTTCCGCAATATCCTCTGCCCGTCATCCTATCAGGTGGGTCAGGACACCCTGTCCTTTGTCGCCGGATGTGCGCCGATCACCGAAAAAATCAACATGCTGGCCGCCGTGCGCTGTGGCGAGATGCAGCCCATCATGCTGGCGCGGACGCTGGCGACGCTGGACCACATGTTGAAGGGGCGGTTGACGGTCAATATCATTTCGTCCGATTTCCCCGGCCAGAAAGAGGACAGCGCCTATCGCTATCAACGCTCGCGCGAGGTGGTGGAAATTCTGAAACAGGCCTGGACGCAGGACGAAATCAATTACAAAGGCGAGGTCTATGATTTTGCCGGGCTGACCACCGATCCGGTGCGCCCTTACCAGACCGGTGGTCCGCTTCTCTATTTCGGCGGCTATTCCCCCGATGCGCTGCAACTCTGCGGCGAACATTGCGACGTGTATCTGATGTGGCCAGAGACCAAGGATCAACTGGCCGAGCGGATGAAAGCGGTGCATGCGGTGGCCGAGGAAAAGGGCCGCACGCTGGATTATGGTCTGCGCGTCCACATGATCGTGCGCGATACCGAGGCCGAGGCGCGTGAATATGCCGATTACATCGTGTCGAAACTGGATGACGAATACGGCCAATTGATCCGTGACCGGGCGCTGGATTCCACCTCGCTTGGGGTGTCGCATCAGGCCAAGGCGCGTGAGCTGGCCGATAAATTCGGCTATGTCGAACCCGGTCTGTGGACCGGTGTGGGCCGGGCGCGGTCCGGCTGTGGTGCGGCGCTGGTCGGATCAACCGATCAGGTCATGAGCAAGATCGAAGACTACCGCAAGATGGGCATGCGCGCCTTTATCTTCTCTGGCTATCCGCATCTGGAAGAGGCCCGCCATTTTGGCGCCCGCGTGCTTCCCAACCTCAACACCTGTTCGCTGCCACATGCCTATGGCCGCGTCCCCGACACCACCCCGGCGACCCCGCTGGGCACAGGAGAACGCCGCTGATGGATCGCGTACAAATCACCAAAGACCTTGATTTCAGCCGCATTGTTTATGGCATGTGGCGCTTGGGCGACGATGCCGATACCACGCCCGCGCATGTCGAGGCCAAGATCAAATCCTGTCTTGATCAGGGGATTACCACGCTGGATCAGGCCGACATCTATGGCGGTTATGCGGCCGAGGCGGTGTTGGGCTGTGCATTCCGCGCCAACCCCGGATTGCGCAACAGCGTCGAGATCGTGACCAAATGCGATATTGTCGCGCCGGTGGGGCGTTATGCCGATGTGCCGGTGAAATACTATGACACCAGCCGCGCCCATATCGAAAAATCCGTCGACCTGTCGCTTGCCGACATGGCCATCGACCATATCGACCTGTTGCTGATCCACCGTCCCGATCCCTTTATGGACCACCATGAAACCGGGGCGGCGCTGGATGATCTGGTGGCCTCGGGCAAGGTGCGCGCCGTGGGCGTGTCGAATTTCCGCCCCTGGGACTGGTCCCTGTTGCAATCGGCAATGAAGACCCCGCTGGCCACCAACCAGATCGAGATTTCTCTGGCCGAGATCGCGCCCTTTACCAATGGCGACCTCGCGTTTCACCAACAGCACGGCAATCCCGTGATGGCATGGTCGCCGCTTGGCGGTGGCAGCCTGATGGCGGCGGACAGCGCCGCAGGCAAGGTTGCGGATGAAATCGCCACCGAATTCGGCGTTGATCGTGCCGCCGTTGCGGTTGCCTTCCTTCTGGCGCATCCCGCGCAAATCCTGCCGGTCATGGGCACCAACAACCTGACCCGCATCGCCCAGATTTCAGACGCGCTGAAGGTCAAACTTGATCGCCAAAACTGGTTCCGGCTGTACGAAGCCGCCCTGGGACAAGAGGTCGCTTGATGAACGCCATGACACATTTCGCTGATATGGATCGGCATTTTTCACCGGCATTGGAAGACCCGCGCGCCCTGCGCGATGCTTTTGGCAAATTTGCCACCGGGGTGACAATCATCACCTGCAACAGCGACGAAGGGCCGGTGTGCATCACCGCCAACAGCTTCTCTTCGCTGTCGCTTGATCCGGCGTTGGTGATGTGGGCGGCGGGCGTGACATCGCGCCGGTTCCCCTATTTCCGCGAAGCCCAGCATTATGCGGTGCATGTGCTGTCAGCAGAGCAAACCGAGCTGTGCTTTGCCTGTTCGCGCGATGCCTTTGCCCTGCGTGATTTGCCGCATGCGACCAGCGCCAGCGGCGTGCCGCTGCTGGCTGGCTGTCTGGCGCGGTTTGAATGCGACGCCTTTGCCAATCATCCCGCTGGTGATCACCGGATCTTTGTCGGTCAGGTCACCAATGTCGGGATCACCGACGGCGATGCGCTGGCGTTTTACGCCGGGAAATTCGGCGAAATGGCCGACCAATAGGCGCCGTTTCGCCGGGGGTTTGCCCCCCCTGTGATGGTGTGCGCCAGAATAACCTGCCGCACCGCAAGTTGCGCGATGCGACGGTCAGATTTCTATCAGATGTCCATTGCGTATTTGCGCAGGAAATCGCGGTCCGGCTCGACCCCCAGACCGGGACCGGTCGGGATCACGATCTTGCCGCCGTTGCGCGCGACCTGACCCTGGATGTTCAACGGTTCCGCCAACATGTGATCGCGGAACCGGTTTTCCGTGGTGTCAAATTCCAACCACGGCTCACGCGGGAACAAACCGCCGGGCATTGGCGGCATCGCCGCCAGCAATTGCAGGTTGGTCGCCACCGCAATGGCCGAGCCCCAGACATGGTTGAACACCGGGGTGAAATGCGCGTGACACAAGGCCAGGACCCGCAGATATTCGGTGATCCCGCCCAATGCGCAGACCTCGGGCTGGGCAATGTCCAACCCGCGATTTTCCAGAATCGCCCGCCAGCCCCAGCGATTGAATTCCGCTTCGCCGCCGGAAATGTTGACCTTTAGCCCGGCGCGCAATTCGCGGTAACCATCATGGTCTTCGGGCGCGACCGGCTCTTCGAACCAGAACGCCCCGAGGTCTTCCAACGCGCGTCCGACATAAAACGCATCCGCAGTGTTATAGGCATGGTTGGCGTCGGCCATGAAATCGAAATCATCGCCCACACCGCGCCGCACCGCTTCGGCCAGTTTGACGTCGTCCTTTGCACCCAGCCCGATCTTCATCTTGGTGGCGGCAAAGCCCATGCCCTTGATCGCGGCGGCCTCATCCACGAACCGCGCCACATGATCCGCCACGCTTTCGCGTTTCAGCATCATGCCATAACCATATGCGCCCACTTCGCTGCGATGGGCACCGCCGATCAATTTGTGGATCGGCTGGCCCGTGATCTTGCCCGCAATATCCCAAAGCGCGATATCGACGCCGGACAGCGATTGCAGCGGCATTCCCTTTTGGCCGTGGTCGCGCAACAGGTTGTAAACCTTGTGCCAGATCACATCGCGGTCCATCGGGTCCATGCCCAGAACCAGCGGCTGAATGACCTTTTCCACAATGGTCTTGTTGGCGATGGCGACATTGCCGGGGCCAAAACATTCGCCCCAGCCGGTGATGCCTTCGTCGGTTTCCACCTCGACAATATGGGCCGTACGCTTGGCATAATATTGCTGCGAATAGCCCAATTCCTCGGGCATGTCGCATTGCAGAACGTGGCTGGTGATACGGGTGATTTTCATCTTTGGGCTCCTTTAAACCAGCGCGCGGCTGATACGTTTGACGACGAGGTAATCGTTCAACGCCAACCGAGAGCAATCATGGCCAATGCCCGATTGTCCGATGCCGCCATGCGGTAGATAGATGTCGTATTTCACCCCGTTGACCTGCACCTCTCCATAGCGCAATCCGTGCGCCATCTGTTCGGCCAGTGCCAGATCGGCGGTAAAGATATAAGAGGCCAACCCGCCTTCGTCGCCTTCGTTGGCGCGGTCGAGGATGGTGTCGCGGTCGTCAAACGGGATCAGGCTGACCACCGGGCCAAAGATTTCATTCTGATAGATCTGCATCTCGGCGGTGACACCGTCCAGCACCGTGGGCGCAAGGAAATGACCCTTTTCCAACCCGGCCGGGCGATCGCCCCCCGCCAGAACGGTTGCGCCCTTGGCCACCGCATCGTCGATCAGACCCTTGACCCGTTTCCAGGCGCGGCCATCAATCATCGGCCCGGTCAGAATATCGGCGTTGCGGTCAAATCCGACCTTGGCCGCCTTGGCGCGCGCCACCACCTTGTCGCGGAATGCGTCATAGACGCCACGTTCGACAAACACCCGGTTCGGGGTCACACAGATCTGGCCTGCGTTGTTGAATTTCACGGTGGTCACAATATCCGCCGCGCGATCCAGATCGGCATCGTTGAACACCAGAACCGGCGCATTGCCGCCCAGCTCCATCGAGAATTTCTTGATCGAGGTCGCGGCGGTCTTCATCAAATGCTTGCCGGTGTTGGTCGAACCGATCAACGTGATGACATTGGGAATGGTCGAAGCCGCCAGCGCATCGGAGGGGCCATAGCCATCGGTCGTCAGGATGTTGACCACCCCGGCCGGCAGGCCGATCTGGTGGCACAATTCGCCCACCGCATAGGCCGACACCGGCGTCGCCGCTGACGGGCGAATGACAATCGGACAGCCCGCCGCCATCGCCGGGGCGATTTTATACGCCAGGTTCAACAGCGGAAAATTCCACGCCAGATAGGCCACGGCCACACCCGCCGGTTCATAGACAATGCGGTGATCATGGGCGCCTTCAAGATCGCGCAGCGTTTCGTCATGCACGCGCTGGATTTCTTCGGCATAGAATTTCAGCGACCGTTCCAGCAGATCGAAATCTTCCTGCGTGCCACCCCAGGGCTTGCCCATCTCCTGATGGATGCAATCGCGCAGCATGTCTTCGTTTGCGATCACCGCATCGCGCAGCTTCAACATCCAGCGCTGGCGTTCTGCAACCGGTGTTGCGGCCCATGCGGGGGCTGCGGCTTTGGCGGCCTGAAGCGCCGTTTCCACATCGTCAAGACCAGCGGCGGCCACGGTTGCAACGCGGTCCTCTGTGGCTGGGTTGATAATATCCAATGTTCCCTGGCCGTCCACAAGACCACCACCAATGTACATCTTCTTGTGCATGACCTGTTTTGGCTCCTCGATCACTTGTTTAATCATAATATGTTTATACGAAACGGGATTGGTTTGTCGACAAAAAAACGCACCCGAAAATCAGGTGCGTTCATGGGTTGTCATGGAAAGCTGGGCCGTCAGCCTTGTTTGATCTTGCCCTGGACCGTCGCCAAAAGCGTGTCGGAACCACGCGCCAGAAGGCCGGTATCTGTGCCGCAGGCCACAAAGGTGAACCCGTCGTTCAACAGGTCGGCGGCAAGTTCCACATCCGAGACCAAAGTGCCCACCGGCACCCCCATATCCATCACCCGGCGCGCCACGGGGCGGATTTCATCCCAGACCTCTTTTGACGTCGGCTGCCCCAACAGACCGATATCCGCGGCGATATCAGCCGGGCCAAAAAACAATCCCGTCACGCCATCAACCGCCGCAATGGCTTCGGCTTGTTCCAGCGCTGCACGGGTCTCGATCTGAAGCAGGACGGCGGTCTCTTTTTCGACGTTTTCCGCGTAATCCTTGACCCGGCCGAACTTCGTCGCCCGCGTTCCGCCGGCAACGCCCCTGATTCCACGGGGCGGGTACCGGGTGGCGGCGACGGCGCGCTCTGCCTCTTCCACGCTTTGAATCATCGGGAACAAGAAGCCCGGCGCGCCAATATCCATCAACCGTTTGACGGCAACCGCGTCGTTCCAATCCGGGCGCACGATGGGCACGGTGTCATAGGGGGCAAAAGCCTGTAACTGGCTAAGAACGCAGGCATAATCATTGTGCCCATGTTCCATGTCGATCAGCGCCCAATCAAATCCCGCAGGCGCGACCACCTCGGCGGCAAAATTGCTGGCCAACGAGATCCACAGACCGACCTGTTTGTCCCCACGCCGCAAGGAATGGGTGAATTCGTTTCTGGGATAATCCATAAGAGGTCCGCCTGTGTATCGAAATAAGAGCGCGCCAAGCGCGCATTATCCATACATTGATATTATCATTATCTCAATACATCAACGCGCCCGTGCCGGTATCCTAGACCACGCCACCATCGACAACGATACATTGCCCGGTGACCATACGCGCCGCATCCGAGGCCAGCCAAAGGGCGCAATCCGCAATATCTTCGGGCCGGATCAGATCGGGAATACATTGCAACGCATGGGTTTCCGCCACCCAATCCGCACCGACCTGACCGGCCACACGTTCGGTCACCACACGCCCCGGCGCGATGGCATTGGCGCGAATGCCCTGCGGCCCCAGATCCCGCGCCAATCCCCGTGTCAGACCGACAATCCCCGATTTTGCCGCGTGATAGGCCGTCAGATTCCCCGCCAGCTTCATCCAGGCGGTTGAGGACAGGTTGACGATTGCACCGCCCCCGGCCTGGGCCATATCCGGGGCGACCAGCCCGGACAAAAGCGCATGATGATCCAGATTGACCGCCATCATCCAGCGCCAATCCTCGGCTGTCAGCTGATCAAAGGGGATGCGCCGATCAACGCCCGCATTGTTGACCAGAACCGTGACCGGCCCCCGCGCCAAGACCGCTTCGGTGTGCATCGCCTTCATCGCCGCGCCATCCGCAAGGTCACAGACCTGCGGTGCGATGCCATGGGCCAAGGCCGCCGTATCCGCCAGCCCATCTGCATTCAGATCGACCGCAGTCACCTGTGCGCCCTGCGCGGCAAATGCCAGCGCCGTCGCGCGACCAATACCCGAGGCCGCGCCGGTGACCATCACATGGCGACCGGAAAATTCAGAATATGTCACGCTCATAATACAACCTCGGACACCGGTTGCCCGGCGACATCTACATCAATGGCAAACAGGGCCCCCGACAGCGGCGCCTCTTCCAGCACACTGGCCGGCAAACGGATCGAGGCGCTGGTGATAAACAGCCGCTTCAAATCCGGGCCGCCAAAACAACAGCTTGTCGGGCGCGGCACCGGCATGTCGATTTCGCGTTTCAACCTGCCGTCAGCCCCGTAACAGGCCACACGCCAACCATCCCAGATCGCAACCCAGAGATTGCCGTCGCTGTCGACACAAAGCCCGTCGGGCTTGCCGTCGGACGGCTCCAGCGACAGGAAACTGCGGCGATTGGACAGCGCGCCAGTTTCGACGTCGAAATCATAGGCAAAGATGATCCCAAGCGCCGTATCGGTGAAATAAAACGTGCGCCCATCCGGGCTCCAGTCCAGACCGTTGGACACCTGGAACCCGCCGTCCACCGCCTTGGCCGCGTTGACGGTATCAAACCGATACAGCGACCCCGACGGCATCGAGGCATCAAGGCTCATCGAGCCGGCCCAGACCCGGCCCTTGGGGTCGGTCTTGGCGTCGTTGAACCGGTTCGAAGGCATATGGGCCTCGGGGTTATAGATCGTGTCCAGCTTGGCCGTGACCGGATCGTAATGTTCCAATCCGTTCTGGGTGACGGCGACCATGCCATTGCCCGGCCCCGGCAGCACGGCGCTGACCAGATAGGGCGCTTGCAACATGCGGTCTTCGCCACGTTTGGGATCATAAGTGTGAAAGGCCGGCGCCGCGACATCGACCCAATGCAACACGCCTTCGCGTGCGTCCCAAACCGGGCCTTCGCCAACGATGGCCCCGGCGGCGGACAGGCATTCAAGCCCTTCTTCGACATGCGCTGTACGGCGCGGATTTGGCGTAATGCTCACAGGGGCGCTTCCGATATTGCCCATGACCCGGCGCGCGGCCTCCATAAGGTCGCGACCGATCACGTGGCGGCGTTCATAAGGCAGGCGGCTGGCCAGCGCGGTGACAACAATCGCGCCATGGCCCATGCCCGGTGGTCCGCTGACCGGCACGGCGATGACAACAACGCCCTCCAGACTGCGAGAATTGGCCAGCGAATATCCCCGCGACCGGCTGATGGCGAAATCGGCCAGCAAGACGGATTGATCGTCCGACGGCAGCCGCCCGATGATGCTGTTGACCTGATGCGGTGGCATCGCCGACAGGATGGCATGGCCCGACGCGCTTTCCAGTGCTGACAATTCACGGCCGATTTCGACGCCAATGGCCAGCGGGTTGGACGGGCGGCGCACATCGACATAGATGATGCGGTCGCCCTCCATCACGGTCAGGCTGACGGTTTCGTTCAATTCCTGGGACAGGCGCAGCACCTCGGCCTCGGCCGCGGTGCGCAGGTCAAAAGACGCCATGGATTTGCCCGCCAGTTCGATCAACCGATGACCCAGCGCATAGGTTTTCAACCGCGTATCATGGCGCACATAGCCAAATTCGATCAGCGCCCCAAGCAAACGATAGAATGTCGCCTTGGGCAGACCCGACGCCGACAGCAATTCTGCCGAGGTGCCGGGCCGTCCGATGTGATCGAGGATTTCCAGGATCTGCAATCCTTTGACCAAGGTGCCGGCCCCTGGAAATCTTTCGGCTATTTTATCGAACCTGTCCAATTGCCCTACCTTGCGACTTCATGTGTATCCGGGTGGAATACATGAATTTTATCCACCGGAAAAGCGAGGCTGAGCGTATCACCGTCGTTGTAGCGATGATCGTCGATCACCCGGATCAGCATGGTCTGGGCATCGCGTTCCTCGTCATTGGCCATGACAGTGCGATCCAGTTCCAGCACATTTTCCCCCGGTGTGTGGAAATGCAGGATCTTTTCCGTGCCAAGATTTTCCACCAGCGACAGACCGACATGCGGGCCGCTGTCACCGACGCGGATATGTTCGGGGCGAATTCCGAACACCATATCGCGCCCCACAACCGAGGCACAGTGATCCGGCAGGGCAATCTCCTGGCCGCCAAAGCGGGTGACGGGACCGCGCGCGCCGGTTTCGACCCGACCATGGAAAAAGTTCATGCCGGGCGAGCCGATAAAGCCCGCCACAAAGATATTCTTTGGAGAGTGGAACAGGTCTTCGGCGCTGCCGATTTGCTGGATCAGCCCGCCGCGCATCACCACGATTTTATCCGCCATGGTCAGGGCTTCGGTCTGGTCGTGGGTGACATAGATCGTGGTCACCCCAAGACGTTTTTGCAGCTTGACGATTTCCGACCGCGTCTGCACCCGCAGTTTCGCATCCAGATTGGACAAGGGTTCATCCATCAGGAATGCCTTGGGCTCGCGCACAATGGCCCGTCCCAGCGCCACCCGCTGACGTTGACCGCCCGACAGGGCGCGGGGCTTGCGGTCCAGATAGGGCGTCAGCTCCAGCACCCGCGCGGCCTCTTCCACGCGGGAATTGATGGCGTCGGCGGGCATTCCGGCCATTTTCAGACCAAAGCCGATATTCTTGCGCACCGACATATGCGGATAGAGCGCATAGTTCTGAAACACCATTGCGATGTCGCGTTTGCCGGGGCCAAGTTCGGTGACATCGCGGCCGCCGATCTGGATTGTGCCGCCCGATGTGGCCTCCAGCCCCGCCAGCATCTTCAGCGCAGTGGATTTGCCACAGCCCGACGGCCCGACAAAGACACAGAATTCACCATCCTCGATATGCAGGTTGAAATCGCTGATGGCCTCGACGCCACCATAGTTCTTTTTGATATGTTCAAATTCGACGGTTGCCATGGTTTTGCTCCGTTACTTCTCGGATCCGGCGGCGAGACCACCGACGAGAAACCGTTCAAGGAAAAGGTAGACGATGATGATCGGCACAGAGGCCATAAGCGAGCCGGCCATGATCACATTCCATTCGGTCACAAATTCGCCCTTGAGCGAGGCAATGCCCATCTGCAACGTCCAGTTTTCATCATTTGTCGTCAGGAAGGTGCGCCCGAACAGGAAGTCAGACCAGCTGACCACAAAGGCATAAAGCGCAGTTGCCGCAAGCCCCGGTGCCGCCACCGGCAGCACGATACGAAAGATCGTGCCAAGCGGCGAACAGCCATCCACCAATGCGGCCTGTTCCAGCTCTGGCGGGATGGTGTCGAAATATCCCTTCAGCATCCAGGTACAGAACGGCACGATCAATGTCGCCTGGGCAATCACCACCGACCAGAGCGACCCCACCAGGCCGACCGATTTGAAGATCGCAAACAGCGGAATGATCATCAGCGTCGCAGGCAGCATTTTCGAGGTCAGGATGAACAGGCCCAATCCGGTGCCACCCTTCAGCCGAAAGCGCGACAGCGCATAAGCGGCAAGGATCGACACCGCCAGCGACATGATCATGGTCGCCAGCGCGATCAGGATCGAATTCATGAACCACATCGCATAGGGATGTTTTGCCAGAATATCGCCAAACACATTCCACTGCGGCGCCGCGGGCCAGAATTGCGGCGGATAGGACCGCAGGTTGGTGGCGGGTTGCAGCGCCGTGACGATCATCCAGTAGATCGGGAACAACAGGATCGCACAGGCCGATATCGCCGCAGCATATAGGCCGAATGTGGCGAGGGGGGATCTTTTTTCCATAGTCTCGCTCTCCTCAGTGAACCGATTTGGCCATGCGGCCCACCAGCGCGCGGCTGATGATGGCACAGAATATCATGGTGATCACACCGACGGTTGCGCCCTGTCCCATGCGGAAGAATTCAAACGATTGTTCGAACGTCAGGATCGACAGCGTGGTTGTCGCGCCAATTGGCCCACCCTGGGTCAGCACGTGGATGATGGCGAAATCGCGGAACACCCAAAGCGTTGTCATCACCAGCGTCACACCAACCACCGGCAACATGTTGGGCATGGTGATATAGAAAAACCGCTGCCATGGGCCTGCGCCGTCCACCTTGGCGGCCTGAATCTGTTCTTCCGGGATGGATTGCAGCCCTGCAAGCAACATGATCGACATCAGGGGATAACCCTTCCAGATCATGACGAAACACACGGCGGCAAAGGCCGCACCGGGGTTCGAGGCAAATTGAATCGGCTCGGCCACAAAACCCAGCTTCAACAGGCTCCAGTTCACGACACCAAACGAACTGTCCAGCATCCAGGCCCAGATCACCGTCGCCACGACCTCTGGCACCGCCCAGGGCAGCGCCACGAACAGGCGCACGGCGGTGCGGCCACGGAATTTCTGATTGACCAGCATCGCAGTGGCAAAACCGATCACAACGGACAATCCGCCCACAACAGCAACCAGTTTGAAGGTCACCCAAATGGCGTGCCAGAATTCAGACGATCCAAACAGCCAGGCGTAATTCTTTAACGTCCAGGGTTCGCCAGTGGCCCCGACGCGGGCAATGCGCACGTCCTGAAGGCTGATATTCACCGACAAAAGGATCGGATAGACAATAATTCCGGCCATCAAAAGGACGGCGGGGGCAAGTAACAGATAGCCAAACTTGGCCCGGTGACGCGGGGCGCTGAAATCAATCGACGGGATCAACCCGGCCAGTGATCTGCCCTGCCGCTGTGTGCTGGTGTCGCTCATGTATTCATGGTCCTTATGTGGCCGGCATCCCGGGGAGGCACAGGATACCGGCCGATCAGACGCTCGGATCAGCCTTTGATCCGGGTGACTTCTTCTTGCAGGATTTTCGCGGCTTCTTCGGGCGAAAGATCCTTGATCATCATTTGTTGGGCCACATTAAAGAAGATTTTCACAACTTCATTGTTTTCCAGCTCCAAGCCTTTGGGAAGACGATCAACATTGGCCGCAGCGGCATCTGCGGCAGCAGCGGCCAGAACTTCGAACGATGGGTTGTCAGCCTTCAACTGGGTGTAATCCAGGCCCGGACGCGGCGCAGGTGTCTTGCCCCATTCGGCAAAGCGTTGCTGATATTTCTGCGATGCTGTCAGCTCGATGAAATCCCAGACCAACTGTTTCTTTTCGTCCGAAATATCCGACGGCATGCCAAGCACATTGGACGTGCCCCCCAGCGGCGGCGTAAACGGCGATTTGGCGATTTTCAGGTGCTGCTGCACTTCTGGCGCGGCACTGCGGAAGGTGTTGTTGATCCAGCCGCCATCGACGGTCATGCCCAGACGCCCCTCAAGCAGGAACTGGCGCACATCGGCCGATGTCAGCTCTTTTGGTGTCAGACCTTCGTCAAACAGCTGCTTCCAGCGGCGCAGACCTTCGATCACTTCGGGGCGGTCAAACGCCGGTTCGCCGTCAAGTGTCCAGCTGCCACCGGCATCCAGCACATAGTTCAGCGCCTCTTGCATCACGCTGGCATCACCCACAAACGGCAGAGCAATCCCCAGCTGGTCGTTGATGCCATCGCCATCGGTGTCTTTTTTCAGCTTGCGCGCCGCATCCAGATAGCTTTCCCAATCGGTGGGAATATCCAGCCCGGCCTCTTCAAACAGCTTCTCGTTATAGGCAAGCACAAACCCGGTATAGAGCAGCATGACACAGACGGTTTCGCCGTCCCATTCACAGGTCGATTGCCCGGCCCAGTCGGTCATGTCCATGCCGGCCTTTTCGATCCACGGGCCCAGCGGCTCCATCCAGCCCTCATTGGCGAAGGGTTGGAATTCAAACGCCGCCAGATGCACGATGTCGGGCGGGTTGCCGCCGGCAAACATGGTGAACATGGTGTTGGCATATTCGTCGCGCGACACCCGACTCATGTTGATGTCGACACCTTCGTGCGTGGCTTCGAATTCGGCGATGATTTCATTCCACCAATCGCCATAGCCCGGCTCGTCCTTCATCCAGCTGACAAAGGTCAGCGTTTCTGCGGATGCGGGCAGCGCGGTCAGCATTGTGCTGGCGGCCAGCAGGGCGCTGATTGCGGTTTTCCTTAGGGTTTTCATGACTTTCTCCTCCAAGTTGTCGTTCTGATAAGTGTTAGATCGTAAGAAGCGGTTTAAGATGCGCCATGCCGTCCTGGTTTGGCGTGACGCCATGACCGGCCGTGTCCGGGATCATGAACTGGCCGTTTTCGACGGGGGCCGCACCGTCCAGCAATGCGGCGTTGGGGCCATAAATGGTGTGCTGGAATTCATGTGCCTCGGCCCCGACGGCAAGCCCCGCCCGCAGGCTGGCAGACATGAAGATGCCCATGCCGATCGTGGCATGCGGGATCACCTGCGCGCCGGATTTGCGGGCGTGTTTGGCGATACGCATGAACTGGGTGATGCCGGTGTGGCCCATTTCGGGTTGCACAATCGCGGCCACACCTTCGCGGGCAATCACATCCCATTCCGTGCGCCATTCCTCGCCAAGTGCCAGCGGACAGGAAATCCCCTGCCCCACCTTGCCTTGGGCGGCGATGTCTTCCGGGGCGACCGGGGCCTCAAGGAACCAGGGATCAAAAGGCGCAATCTCGTTTGCCAGGGCAATCGCTTCGTCGGCGGAACAGGTCCAATGCACATCTACCGCGATTTTCTGGGCATCCCCCAAACCATTGCGCAGGCTTTCGAATTCACCGCGCACATCCCCCGCGTCACTATGGCTGACCGGGATTTTGACCATGTCAAAACCCTTGGCCTGCCAGCTTTGCGCCAGTGCCAGCCGGGTTTCCTTTGTCGGTTCCGGAAGACCGGAGACATAGGCCGGAATATGGCCCGCACCACCCTTGCCCAGGGCGCTCTGAATGCTGTCGCCGCCACTGCGGGAATACAAATCCCACAGCGCAATATCCAATGCCGCCAGGGTATCGGCCAGATAGCCACCCCAATAACCACGCACGCGCTGCAATTCATAAAGCTTGTCCCAGGTTTCATCGGGGCGCATCGGGTCGAGCATTTTGAGGTATGGCCCCAAAAGATCCTCGACCAAAGCCGCGACAATCCCCGGCGCAACCAGACCATAGGTTTCACCCCAGCCGACAGCGCCGTCGCTGTCGGTCAGCCGCACCACAACCGACCGGTCCATCCGCGGATAGACCGTGCCGTTGAACCGGCGCACGATATGATGTGTGCCAAGCGCAAATTCACCGTCCCCCAGATCGCCAAGATAGGCGGTGCCGCGTTTTCGCTCGAAGGCAAAGACATCAATCTTTTCAATACGCTTATGCATCTGCCAGCTCCGGTGTCATGGCGGCGCGTTCATAAAGTTCCAGCGCCAGCTCCTGCAATTCCTTGTCCATCTCGGGCAGAAGTTCGCGCACGTCGTCACAGTCAATCAAGCCGCGATTTTTCAGGATCAGCTTGGTCAACCGCATCCGGTACGGCGCCTGAATCAGCAACAGCGGCAGGCTACGCTCATAAAGCCGCAGCGCCTCGGCGCGGTCATGGGCCGTATAGGCGCGCATCAGGGCGACATGCAGTTCCAGCAATTCGATGGCCGGCATCGTGGCAATCGCGCCGCGATCCAGTTCTTCCAACAGATAGCGCGCGCCACCACCGCCAATCACCCCGTCCAGATCCGGGCCACAGCCCGCCACCAACTGCGACACCTTGGGGCCAGAGGGGATGCCCTCTTCCTTGACATAGCGGATGGCGGGGATTTCCGCGGCCAGGGTCAGCATGTCATCGGCGCTGAGGTCGGCACCGCGCGGCTTGAACAGGTTTTGCAGAATGATCGGGCGGTCCGCGCCCAGGGCATCGGCGATCCGGGCGAACCATGTGCCGGTCTCTTCGCCCATGGCGGGCACGGCCATCGCCATGACGCCATCGGCCCCGGCCTCGGTCGCCATCTTGGCGATTTCGACCATTTCGGCGGGATCGGCAGAGTTCACCCCGGCGATCACCGGCAGGCGATCCTTGGCCATTCGGGCAACAAGACCCAGACAACTGCGCCGTTCATCGGTGGTCAGGAAAAGATCTTCGCTGGCCACACCCGGGAATACGAGAGCCGAGGCGCCGGCCTCGATTGCATGGGTGACCACCCGTTTCAAAGACAACTCGTCCGTCTGGCCATTTTGGTCAAATGGGGTCGGTACGATGGGCAAGACACCCTTTAGCGATCTACTCATAGTGTATTCCCAATATATGCAACTGACGTTTCATAGTTGAAACATAGATGAGAAATTCGTAGCCTGTCAACGCGTTTTGCAGAAAAAGGATTCCAACCATGCCAGACATCTCTTTCATCGCGGTCGATTGGGGCAGCTCGTCTTTTCGGGCTTGGGCCATGGATCAAACCGGTGCCGTGATCGATGGGCGCAACGGGCCGGACGGCCTTAGGACGGTTGAAAATAAACAGTTTTCCAGCGTCCTCGCCCGGCACTGCGCCGATTGGTTCGCCGCCGCGCCAAAGGCCCCGGTCCTGATGCAGGGCATGGTCGGGTCGCGCACGGGCTGGGTCGAAGCGGCCTATGCCCCCTGTCCGGTGCGGTTTTCGCAAATCGCCGAGCAAGCCACAGTTTTCGAGGACAACGGCCGTCAAATCGTGATTTTGCCCGGCGCAACCGCCGAAGATGACACCGGCGGCAACGATGTGATGCGCGGCGAAGAGGTCCAGATCTTTGGCGCAGCGGCGCTGACCGGACGCGACAGCGCCACCATCTGCATCCCCGGCACGCACAGCAAATGGGCCTATCTGGCGCAGGGCGCGCTGACCGGATTTCGCACCTTTGTCACCGGCGAATTGTATCAGATCCTGCTGAACAACAGTCTGGTGGGTGCGCTGGCAACCGGCGACAGCTTCAACGAGGCGGCCTTTCGGCGCGGTCTTGATCGCGGCGCGGCCCAGCCCCTGTCACATGCGGTATTCGCCGCACGCGCCAGCACGCTGACCGGCACGCTCGCCCCCGAGGACGTCGCATCGCTGATGTCGGGTGTCCTGATCGGTTCGGAATGCGCGGCCCAGGACATCACGGGACCGGTGTTGCTGATGGCCAGCGGGGTGCTCGCGCAACGATACGAGGCCGCCTTGACCCATTTCGGCACGGATTTCGACAAGGTTGATGCCGATGATGCCACCCTCGCGGGGTTGACCCATGCCGCGCGCGGTCTCTGGCCGCAGCGGGTTGCCGCATGAGTGACGCGCCAGAGCTGACATTGAACCATGTCGCCATTGCCGCGCCCGATCCCGAAAGCAGCATGGCGTTTTATGCCGCTTTCGGGTTTCAGCCGGGGTTCACCCGCCGCGATGACACCGGCCAGATCACGCTGCAACAAATGTGGCGGGGCGCGGTGTTTGTCGAACTTCTGGCCGACACGGACGCCTGTGCGCCCGGTCATTTCGGCCTGCACACCGCCGACATTGCGCCGCTGCTGTCGCATTTGGCACAGCAGGGGATCACGCCGCTGCATCCGCCCCGGCGCGGGGTTTCCGGCGTGCTGTGGACGTTCTTTCGCGACCCGGCCTGGCAATATGGTTGAGGTAACGTCACCTTGGCCGAGCTGAAATCAAACCGGCTGGGGCTGGACAGCGGCCAATCCTTTGCGCTGGTTGCGCTGTTCAGCGGCGTCGCCTCTGGTGTTGCGCTAAAGACCATCGGCCCCATCCCCTCTGGCGAGGCGATCGCCATCCGATCCTTGCTGGCCTTTGGCTTGATCGCGGCGATCGTGGTCGCGCGCCGCCCTTCCGCAGACCGGTTGATTGGCCGCCGCGGATTGGTGCGGGCGATGCTGGATGCCTTGGCGGGGCTGACCTTTTCGCTGGCGATCTTTGAAATCCCGCTCTCGCTTCTGGCAAGCATCCACGCGACCCTGCCGGTGATTTCGGTGATCCTGTCCGGCATCCTGCTGAAAGAGCGCCTGCGCCCCGGCAATTGGATTGCACTGGCGCTGGCCTGTGGCGGCACCTTGCTGATCCTGCAACCGGGGCTGTCGTTTTCACCGCTGGGGGTGACACTTGCACTGGTTTCGACATTGGCCTATGCCTTCCGCGACATCACCACCAGATTGCTGCCGCCGCAAACCGATACATTTCGTATTGCTCTGATCGCGCTTGCCATGGCGGGGGGTGTGGCGGCGATGCTGCCGTCCGAGGGCGGATGGGTCTGGCCCAGCGCCCTTGATTATATGCTTTTGACATTGGCGGCGATTGGGTTCGTGGCTGCCAATGTGTTGATCATTGCGGCCCTGCGTCGGTCCGAACTCAGCCGCATTGCGCCGCTTCGCTATTCCAGCGTGCTGTGGTCGTTGGCCTTTGACGCCGCGATCTGGGGGTATGTCCCCGGTCTGGCCGGGGCGGTCGGGATCATTCTGATCCTGCTGGCCGGAACCGTTCAGATGCGCACACATTCCACAAAACCACATAGGGACACATTATGACAACTCCGCCCAATATCCTCTTTCTTCTGCCTGACCAGCTGCGCCCGGATTTTCTTGGCTGTTATGGCGCGGATTTTCTGCGCACCCCGGCGATTAATTCACTGGCCGCACATGGCCGCCGGTTTGATGCCGCGATTTCGCCGTCGCCGATCTGTGTGCCTGCGCGGGCCTCGATGTTGACCGGGCAACACGCCCATTCCACCGGAATCATGCATAATATGGGCTGGCTGCGCCCCGACCGCCGCGCCATGGGCATTCAGACCTGGCCCGAAATCCTCTCGGCTGCGGGGTATTACACCGCTGCGATTGGCAAGATGCATTTCTATCCCTGGGATCTGTCCGAAGGTTTCCAACACCGCATCATTGGCGAAGACAAACGCCATATTCATGTGCGCGATGATTATCATCATGCGCTGGTGTCCGAAGGCAAGGCCAAGCTGCACGGCAAGGACATGCCGGGCTATTACGAAACCAAGGGCGCCGGCACCAATCCGTTGCCTGATCATCTGCAACCGGATCGCTGGGTGGCCCATCGGGCGGCGGATCATCTGCGCACGCTCAAGGGCAATCAACCATTTGCCATGATGGTCGGCTTTCCCGGGCCCCATTGCCCCTATGATCCACCCGCAGAGGAACTGTCGCGGGTTGATCCGGCCGCCATGCCAAAGGCGCTGCCGCGCACCGAAGAAAGCGAAAAGCATCTGCCCGGTCTGGTGGCGGGCTACAAACGCGATTGGGCGGATCTGGATTACAGCACGCTCACCGACGACCAAATCCGCGCCATCCGCCATCATTACGCGGTGTCGGTCGAACGGCTGGACGAAGACGTCGCAATGCTGATCGACACCCTGCGCGAGACCGGAAAACTGGACAATACGATCATTGTCTTTGCCTCGGATCACGGCGATTACCTTGGCGATTTCGGCCTGATGGGCAAAGGCTTCTTTCACGAAGCCTCTATTCGTGTGCCGATGATTGTTGCCGATTTCCGCGCGCCAGAGCATGGGGCCGGGGTGGAACCCGCGCCGGTGTCCCTTCTGGACATTTTCTCCAGCTTTATCGACTGGGCCGGGCTGGACCCCGCCCCGCAGGCCCAGGGCCGGCCGCTGGACGACCCGGATGCAAATCGCACGATTGCCGGCGCGACCTCGAATGGCTTCATGCTGCGCGATGCGCGTTGGAAACTGGTGCGCTATGCCAATGGCGTTCAGGCCCTGTTCGATCTGGAAACCGACCCCGGCGAACAGGTCAATGTGATGGACGCCCATCCCGACATAACCGCCCGGCTTGATCTGGCTTTGACCCAAAGCCTGTTGGATGGCTTTGCCGTCGGCCATGCCGACAAAATGGTGCCGGATGCCAAATCGCCGCCCGAAGGGGCGTTTCATGATCGCTATTGGCAACGCCCCTATCCGGCGCACGGCTAAGACCGCCCGCCGGTAGACCGGTGTTTGGTTGGGTCGGCAGAAACCTCTTCTGCCGACCCGTTATCTCAGCGGCCCATCCAGCCGCCATCGACGACCAGGATCTCGCCGTTGACATAATCCGACGCCGGGGATGCAAGGAACACGGCCGGGCCTGCGAAGTCCTGGGGGGTGCCCCAGCGACCGGCGGGGATACGTTCGAGGATGGATTTCGACCGGTCGGGATCGTCCTGCAACGCCTGGGTGTTGTCGGTGGCGATATAGCCGGGTGCGATGGCGTTGACGTTCACGCCCTTGCCCGCCCATTCATTGGCCAGCGCCTTGGTCAACTGGCCGATGCCGCCTTTGGACGCCGCATAGCCCGGCACCGTGATGCCGCCCTGGAAGGTCAGCAGCGAGGCGGTAAAGATGATCTTGCCCCGGCCCCGTTCCACCATGCCACGGCCGATTTCACGGCTGAGCACGAATTGCGCCGACAGGTTGACCTCGATCACCTTATCCCACCAATCGTCGGGATGTTCCGCCGCCGGTTTGCGTTTGATGGTGCCGGCATTGTTCACAAGGATGTCGGGCGCGATGCCGTCAGCCTCCAGCTGGGCGGCAAAGGCGATCACGGCAGCACGGTCCGAGAAATCGCATTGATAGGCGGTGAACTTGCGCCCCAGCGCGGTCACGGCCTGTTCGACCTCGGAACCGGGGGCGAGCGTGGCACTGACACCGACGATATCGGCGCCAGCCTGTGCAAGCGCTTCGGCCATGCCGCGCCCGATGCCGCGCTTGGCACCGGTGACAACGGCGGTCTTGCCGCTCAGATCAAAGCTGCTCAACACGCTCATGCCGTTTCTCCGACCTTGATCAGGCTTTTCAGCGCGGTCGGGCTGGCGTCCAGCGCCTCGAAGGCCTTTTGAATATCGCCCAGCGGGCTGACATCGGTGATGACCGTATCCGCGTCGATCGCGCCCTTGGCCACCAATTCGATCGCCTTGTCGTAATCTTCGGGCTCATAGACCCGCGCGCCGATCAGCTTCAGCTCGCGCCAGAAGAACTGGAACATGTCGACAACCGGCTTTTTCGCATGGATCGCCACCATGCAGATGCGCCCGCGTGTGGCCGCGACGGCGGTCATCGCGTCGACACCGGGTTGCGAGCCGGAGACCTCGAACACGACTTCCGCGCCCTTGCCACCGGTGCGGCCCTCGATCTCGGCCTTCAGGTCGGTTTCCATCGGGTTGACGGTGTCAAAGCCCAGCTGCTCTGCGATTTTCAGACGGTGCGGATTGACCTCGGAGATCACAACCTTGCCGCCCGCATCCCGCGCCACCATGGCAACCAGAATGCCGATGGGGCCGCCGCCGATGACGACAACATCCTCGCCCGCCTGAAGCCCGGCCATGCGCACATCGTGACAGGCCACGGCCACCGGTTCGATCAACGCCGCATGGTCCAGCCGCATCCCGTCGGGCAGGGCGTGCAGGGTGAAGGCCGGCACATTCCACAGCTGTTGCAACGCGCCATCGGTGTCGAGCCCGATGAATTTCAGGTTGTGGCTGATGTGATGATACCCCGCCTCGGTCGCCGGATTGGGCGCGCCGGGGTCCAGCGGGCGCACAACAATGGCGTCGCCTTCGGACCAGCCCTCGACGCCATCGCCCACAGCCGAAATCACGCCGGACATCTCATGCCCGAGAATGCGCTCAAAGCCGACACGGGCGTCCATATTGCCGTGATAGGCATGCAGATCGGTGCCGCAGATGCCGCAATAGGCAACCCGCACCTGAACCTCGCCAGCCGCAGGGGGCCGCGCTTCGATCTCTTTTACTTCAAAAGTTTTGTTGCCGCGATAATAGGCGGCGGTGATGGTGCTCATCCGTTCAAGTCCTCATGTGCTGCGTTCAGTTTATCCCAGTCGAATTCCACGCCCGTGCCCGGTGTGTCGGGGGCCACGGCCATGTGATCCTCGACCACCAGCGGGCGGTGGGTGTATTCGTCGATGGGGAAGGAATGGACCTCGATCCAGCCGGGGTTGGGCTGGGCCGAAACAAGGCTGACGTGCAGTTCCTGCATCCCGTGGCTACAGACCGGCATATTGTGCTTGCGGCTCAGCGCGGCGACCTGAAGCCAACCGGTGATGCCGCCGCAATTGCTGGCGTCGGGCTGGATGAAGGCCAGCCGCGCATCGTCGAAGGCATATTCGAATTCGTGGATCGTATGCAGGTTTTCCCCCATCGCCAGCGGCATGCCTGTTTCCTCGGCAATGCGGCCAAAGCCCTTGTAATCATCGGGGATCGTCGGCTCTTCGAACCAAGTCAAGTCATAAGGCGCAAAGGCACGTGCGGCCGCGATCGCCTGGTCGACGCTCATCGCGTAATTGGCATCCACCATAAAGGCCACGTCGGGCCCGATCAATTCGCGCACTGCCTTGATCCGGGCGACATCATCGGCCAGATCGGGCTGGCCGATCTTGATCTTTACCCCGTTGAAGCCGCGCGCAAGATAGCCGCGCACACTGTCCAGAAGTTTGGGCAGCGGAAAGTTCAGGTCGATCCCGCAGGCATAAGCGCGACAGCGATTGTCGGTGCCGCAACGGCCATTTTCCACAGCGGTTGGCCCGTGCGCTTGCCGCGCAGATCCCACAGCCCGATATCCACCGCCGAAATCGCAAAAGACGCCACACCGCCGCGCGCAACATAATGCATATGCCATTGCATCGCTTCATAAAGCGCCTCGACATCCTCGGCATCGCGCCCCACCAGGAACGGCGCGAGATCATGGGTGATCATGGCCACAATCGCATGGCCGCCGCGCCCGCCGGTATAGCTGTAGCCGGTGCCGTGACTGCCGTCCTCCAGCGTGACGGTGGCGGTGATCAGTTCGAAGTGCGTGTGATCCCCGTGTTTGGCATCGCTCAGAACTTCGGCAAGTGGCACGTTGAACAGGCGTGCTTCGACGGATGTGATCTTGGTCATTGGGTGGCTCCCTTGGAACGTCTGGCCAGGTGGCTTTGTAGCAGGATCACGACAAAGAGGAATCCACCTCTGATCACCATCTGCCAATAGGCGCTGAGGCTGATGACGCCCCGGCCATTTTCGAAATTGAGGATGTTGAACACCAGTCCCAGAAGCAGCGCCCCGGCAACCGTTGCCCCGACGGACCCCATGCCGCCGGTCAAAAGCGTGCCGCCCACCACAACCGAGGCAATGGCCGAAAGTTCCCATCCCACGCCCTCAAGCGGTTGGCCCGCGCCAAACCCAGAGGCCAGAAACACCCCGGCCATCCCGCCGCAGCCGCCGCTGAGGACATAGACAAAGATCTTGGCGCGATTGACGTTCAAACCCATCATGGTCGACGCATCTTCGCCGCCGCCAATGGCCAGCACGGTGCGGCCAAGCGATGTACGCTCCAGCACGATCCAGAGGCCGACAACCACCACAGCGGTGATGACAATGGTCCAGGGCAAGAGGTTGAATGCCTTTTCCATGCCCAGCTTGGTAAAGTTTAACTCCCAGTCGATGGAAATGGTCTGGGCCCCGGAAATGACCAGCGCCCCGCCCTTGGCCCCCAACATGGTGGCAAGTGTCGCGATAAACGGCGGTATCCGCATCAGGACGACAAAAACCGCGTTCAGCCCGCCAATGGCCAGCCCCGCCATGACCGCCCCCGGCAGCGCAACCTGAATGCCATAGGGCGACAGATAGGCCGCCACCACAGAGGTAAAGGCCGCAACCGAGCCAACCGAAAGGTCAATGCCCCCGGTCAGGATGACAAAGCACATGCCAACGGAAATGACGATGAACATCGCATTATAGTTGAGGAAAGAAGAGATATTATAGGCCCCGCCGAAGTTTTCGTAGCGCAGCAATCCAAACAGGATCATTGCAACCAGAACCACCCAGACCCCGAAGGAATGCCCGCCAGGCCTGAAGAAACCGGCGCAGGTCAAATGCGTTTGTGTCCAGCATGGTCTACTCCTTGCGCGCTTGCTGTAGGTATACAGCGGCGATGATGATACCGGCCTTGGCGATCAGCGCGACTTCGTCGGCGATGCCGTTGGCCAGCAATGTGTATTTCACCAGCTGAATGATCACCGCGCCCAGCACGGCGCCAAAGATCGGGGCGCGCCCGCCCTGCAACAGCGTACCGCCCACCACGGCGGCGGCGATGGCGTCAAGCTCCATCAGGTTGCCGATGCGCGCGGCATCAGAAGCCGAGTTGATCGCCACGACAATCAATCCCGCAAGACCCGAAAGCCCGGCACAGATGACATAGGCGCCGATTTTGACCCGGTGGACCGGAATGCCCGACAGCCGCGCGGCGCGTTCATTGCCGCCCACGGCCAGCAATTGCCGCCCGAAGACCGACCGTGTCACCATCCAATAGAGGACCACCGCGATCAAAAGCACCAGCCAGCCCTGAAACGGCAGGCCCAGAACCTTGCCCGTGCCCAGATAGCTGAAGGAAGGATTGGTAAAGGTTTGCAGATTGCCGTTGGTCATCACCTGCGCCAAACCGCGCCCGGAGATGAAGAAAATCAGCGTCGCAACAATGGGTTGCACGTTCAGATAGCTGACCAGCACACCGTTGAACACCCCACAGCACAGCGCCACAAGGATCGGCACGATGATCGAGGCCACCAGCCCCAATGTCGGATTTGCGGCTGCGAATTCTGACAGGAAAATCAGCGGTGCCAGCGCACCGGACAGGGCCATGATCGCGCCGACGCTCAGGTCGATGCCCCCGGTCGAGATCACCAGCGTCATGCCCATCGCCACAATGGCGATTGTCGCAACCTGGCTGATGTTGACGAACAATGTCTGCGCATGCAGGAAATTCGGAGTCACCAACAGGTTAAACAGCAAGATGCCCCCCAGCGCACAGAGGGCGCCGTGGCGAGTCGGGTCAAACCCCGCCCGCATCAAGGTAAGCGTTCGTGTCACGCGGCGCTCCTTTCATGGTGGTGCGCGATAGCGCCGATCAAGGCACCTTCGGTAATGCCGGGGTTTTGCAATTCACTGACCGAGCGGCCATCTTGCAGCACAACAATGCGATCAGCGCCTTCGACAAGCTCTTCGAATTCGGAACTGATCAGAAGCACCGCCAAACCGTCGGCGACCTGTTTGCGAATGATGGATTGGATCTCGAATTTCGCGCCGACATCGACGCCACGGGTGGGTTCGTCCAGGATCAGGATCTCGGGCTCCAGCGCCAACCACCGGGCCAGAAGCACCTTTTGCTGATTGCCGCCTGACAATTCGCGGATCGGCTGTTCCATCCCCGACGTCTTGATCTGCAAGGCCTCAATATAATGTGCGACCAGTTTGCGCTCGCGCTCGCGGTCGACCGCGCCCATTCGGGTGAGCTTCGGCAACAGCGCAAGGGTGATGTTTTCGCGCACTGACATATGCGGGATGATGCCGTCGGCCTTGCGGTCCTCGGTCAGGAACCCCATGCCAAGCGCAATCGCCTGTGCCGGCGTGTCCAGCGCCGCGCCGGAATGATGCCGCACCTGGCCGTCGCTCAGCGCATCAAGACCAAACACCGCCCGCGCCGCTTCTGTCCGGCCCGATCCCAGCAACCCGCCAAGACCGACGATTTCGCGTTTGCGGATGGTAAAGGATGCATCGCGCAGACCGGATTTGCTGCGCAGGCCCTTGGCCTCCAGCAAAACTTCGCCCGGTTCACCATGTCCACCCGACAGCGCCGTCAGGCCAGCGGCCTGAATTTCGCTGGCATCGCGGCCCAGCATTTCCGAGACCAGCCCCAGCTTTGTGGTTTCGGCCACGTCATGGGTCGCCACGGTCTGGCCATCCCGCATGATGGTGACCCGGTCGCAGATCTGGTACAATTCGTTCAGGAAGTGCGAGATATAAAGCACCGCCACGCCCGAGGCCTTCAGCCCCTTGACCACGGAAAACAGCGTTTCGATTTCCTGATCATCCAGCGATGATGTGGCTTCGTCCATGATCACCAGCTTGGCATCCAGCGACACCGCCCGTGCAATGGCGACAAGCTGCTGGATCGCGGTGGAATAGCTGCCCAATTGGCGCGTCACATCCACGTCGACGCCAAACCGCGCAAGGATTTCACGGGTGCGCGCATGGGCGGCCTTCCAGTCGATCAGACCCAGCCGCGTGCGCGGCTCGTATCCCATGACGACGTTTTCAGTCACACTGCGCAGCGGAACAAGGCTAAGTTCCTGATAGATCGTGGCAATCCCGGCATCCTGGGCTTCGCGCGGGGTGGTGATCGCCAGCGGCGTGCCGTTCATCTGCACATCACCCGCGTCGCGGCGATAGACGCCGGTCAGGATCTTGATCAAGGTCGATTTGCCAGCGCCATTCTGGCCGATGATTGCATGGACCTCGCCTGGGCGGATCGCAAGGCTGGCATCCTGCAAGGCAACAATCCCGGCAAAGGATTTCCCGATGCCCGTCATTTTGATAAGGTCAGTCATGTGGTATCCGATCAATGAAGTGGCCGGAGGACGCGCAGGGGTCTGCGTCCTCCGGCCTGATGCCTTAGTAGGCTTCGTCGATGTGGTCGGCGGCGTTGTCCTGTGTGAACACGCGGTCCTTGACCTGAACCCAGCCGGGGATCTCTTCGCCAGCTGCGTATTTGTTCATCACTTCACAGGCGAGCGGCCCGAAGAAAGGCGAGCTTTCCACTGTGACGCCCATCTTGCCATCAATGATCGCCTGAAGCGCATCACGTGTGCCGTCGATCGACACGATGGTCACGTCTACGCCCGGCTTGCGCCCGGCCAGTTCCAGCGCCTGAATGGCCCCGATCGCCATTTCGTCGTTGTGGGCATAAACCACATTCACGTCCGGGTGCGCCTGAAGCAGGGTTTCCATCACCTGCCGACCCAGATCGCGGGCGAAATCGCCGGTCTGGCTGGCCACGATTTCGAACCGGTCATCTTCGGCGATACGGTCATCGAACCCTTTTTTGCGATCATTCGCAGGCGAGGACCCGGTGGTGCCTTCCAGCTCGACGATCACACCTGCATCGCCGTCGAAATTCTCGATCAGCCATTCTGCGGCGCGCTTGCCCTGGTCAATGAAGTCAGAGCCGAGGAAGGCCACGAAATGCTCGCCCGGTTTTGCAACATTCGGATCAACCGAACGGTCAACAAGGAATGTCGGGATGCCCGCGGCCTTGGCTTTCATCACAGCAGGGATCAGCGGCTTTTCTTCGCGCGGCGGCAGGAACAGCACGTCGATGCCCTGGGCAATCATCGAATCCACGTCAGCAACCTGTTTCGCGGCAGAACCGGCCGCATCGGTGGCGATCAGATCCCAGTTACAGGCCTCTGCCGTGTCGTGAAAGGATTTGGTTTCCGCAATGCGCCATGGGTTGTTGGATTCCATCTGCGCAAAGCCGACTTTGTAGCGCTCTTTCTGCGCCAGTGGCGGTGTGTCCGCCGTGGCGATCCCGGCACTGAATGCCACCAGCGCCGACAGCGCAGTGCCCAGAATAATACGTCGTTTCATGTCATTTCCTCCCAGAAATTGCGGCGTTTCTTGTTTGGCCGCGGCGAACCGGATCAACCCCAGTTCATGTAAAGGGTCTGCTTGCGCAGATACCCGTCGAAACCATATTTGCCGTCTTCTCCGCCCAGTCCCGAATGGTTCCAGCCATTGTGAAAGGCCTGAAACTGTTCACCATTTGCGCGGTTGACATAAATCTCGCCAAAGTTGAGCCGATACGGCGTCTGCATCAGGCGGCGGTGATTTTGGGTGAAGATATAGGCCGAAAGCCCATATTCGGTGTCATTGGCCAGCCGCAGCGCCGTGTCGAAATCCGGCACGCGCACCGCTGGAACCACGGGGCCAAAAACCTCTTGTTCGATAACGGGCGAGCTATTGTCCTTCAGTTCCAGCACGGTGGGGGCATACCAATGGCCCTTGGCATATTTGCCTTCGGTCAGTGGCCCACCCTCAAGCAGAACTTCGGCGCCCTGCGCGACCGAGGCGTCGACAATCGACTTGATCTTGTCGATCTCCGGTCCGCTGACCTTGGGCCCCATGTCCGGGTCTGTCATCGGATCACCGATGCTCAGCGCGCGCGAGGCCGCAACGAATTTCTCAAGGAATTCGTCGGCGATGTCCTGATGCAGATACATCCGTTCGTTGCAGGTGCAGATCTGGCCGCAATTGGTGTAACGCGCGGTCACCGCCGCCGCCACGGCCTTGTCGATTTCGGCGTCTTCCATCACGATGAAAGGGGCCTTGCCACCCAGTTCCAGCCGCAGAACCTTCATACCGTCGGCTGCGGATCGGAAAATCTCGCGCCCGGCGCGGTTGCTGCCGGTCATGGTGATCAGGCCGGTGCCCGGATGATCCACCAGCGCCTGTCCCACAACCGCGCCGCGCCCGGTCACCACATTCAGCACACCGGCGGGAATGCCCGCCTGTTCCGCCAAAGCCGCGATGAAAAGACCCGAAAACGGCGTGATCTCATGTGCCAGCAGAACAAAGGTGTTGCCCGCGACCAGCGCCGGACCAATTTTGCGCGCCGCCAGTGCGGCAGGATAGTTCCAGGCCGTCAAACCGACCACCACACCATAGGGATGGCGGCGGATATAGATTTCTTCGTTCGGGTTGTCAGAGGTGATGATGTCACCCTCGATCCGCCGCGCGCCTTCGGCAGCATGTTCAAGGAACCCGACGACGGCGCCAACCTCGCCCCGCGCTTGGCTGATCGGCTTGCCCTGTTCGCGGGTGATCAGCACCGCAAGATCCTCTGCCCGTTCCGACACCAGGCTGGCCAGCTTTCGCACCGCGCGGCCGCGTTCAATCGCCGGGCGTGCGGCCCATGCGGGCTGGGCGGCCTGCGCGGCAGCAACGGCGCGCGCGGCATCATCCGCCGTGCCATCGGGAATCGTGCCGATAAATGACTGGTCGGCGGGGTTCTCGACCTCGATCACGGCATCCGGACGGGGCGCAACCCACTGACCGCCAATGAGCATCTGGGCATCGAGGGTTGTGGCGGGTGCGAAATCCATTTGTCATCCTTTGGTACGACTAAAGTTATCGAAACATCCGCTCAAAAACCGCATCCGTCAACAGAATATTTCAGTTCTTGCAAATTTTTTGATATTCTGCCTTCATGACAGAAGATTTTGGTACGTCTAAATATGGGAGGCCGTTATGCAGGAATTTGACCATATCGTCATCGGTGGCGGCGCTGCCGGATGTGTGGCCGCCGGGCGACTGGCCTCGGACGGGGGGGCAAAGGTGCTGTTGCTGGAGGCAGGGTATTCCAACCGTCATCCGCTGCTCGACATGCCGCCCGGCATCTTCAAGATGATCAATGGCACCCGCTTCATGCGATATCACAAGACCGTGCCACAGGCGCATCTGGATGGGCGGGTGCATGACATCCCCCAGGGTCACGTGCTGGGCGGGGGGTCATCCGTGAATGCCCAAGTCTATATGCGCGGGCGGCCCTCGGATTACGACGAATGGCACCAGCTTCTGCACGGCTCCAACAATCCCGTCGACTGGAGCTGGGAGGCCGTTCTGCCGCATTTCCGGCGGATGGAGGGCAACAACCGGCTGATGAACACGCATCACGGCGCGGATGGCCCCCTGTTGGTGTCGGACCCGGGGCATATCGACGGCATGTCACGCCGGTTTGTGCAGGCGGTTCAGGAACTCGGCCTGCCCTTCAGCCATGATTTCAACGGCCCCCAGCAACGCGGCGTCGGATTTTATCAATTCATGAATCGCAATGGCCGCCGGTCCTCTGCCGCTTATGCTTTTGTCACACCACAAGAGAACAACCCGAATCTGACAGTCCGGCTTCAGGCCGAAGTGTCGCGGATTGATGTCGAAAACGGGCGTGCGGTCGGGGTCACCTATCGCGACAAGACCGGCGAACATCGCGTCAGATGTTCCGGTGAGGTCGTGCTCTCTGCCGGGTCGCTGATCACGCCGAAATTGCTGATGCTGTCCGGGATTGGTCCGGCGGACCATCTTGCCGAACACGGCCTGCCCTGTATTGCCGACCTGCCCGGCGTGGGTCAGAACCTTGTTGATCATCCCGAAGTGCCGATCATTTCGCGCGCCAACGGACCTTATGGTTATTATAAACAGGGCGACGGCTGGCGCATGTTGCGCAACGGGTTGCAGTTCAAACTGTTTGGCACCGGGCCTGTCACCTCGGCTGGGGTCGAAGCAGGTGCCTTTGTCAATCCGGCGGACCCTGATGGCGAACCGACAATTCAGGCCTTTTGCGTGCCCATTGTCTATGTGGATCGTGACACCCGCGATCTGGTCGAAGACGGGCACGGGCTGACCATCACCACCGTTGTGGTCAAACCCCGGTCGCGCGGCGAAGTGCGGCTGGCCTCTGCCGATCCTGCCGCGATGCCGCTTGTATCGCCCAACCTGTTGCAAGACCCCGCCGATATGGCGGATATGATCGCCGGTCAGCGGTATTTCCTGCGCGCATTTGAACAAAGCCCGCTGGCCACGCATATCGACCGGGTGATGCTGCCCGCGCCCGAGGACCGCGACGATGCCGGCCTGCGCGCCCATTGCAAACGCTTTGTGAAAACCAACTATCACCCTGCCGGAACCGCCCGCATGGGGCGCGACAATGATCCCATGGCGGTTCTTGATCCGCGGATGCGGGTGCGGGGGATCGACGGATTGCGCGTTTGCGACCTCTCGGCTATGCCGAACATCAACGCCGGAAACACCCAAGCCCCGGCAATGATGCTCGGGGACAGGTGCGCCGATCTGATAATGGATGTAATCTAGGCACAGCCGAGGACGGAGACCTTCATGCCAGAGATCAGCGTTAACAAATCGGGCCGCGCCGCAGATACGGTGGTGCGCCAGCTGTCAGAGAAAATTCAATCTGGCGAATACACCGATGGCACCCCCCTGCCGCCAGAGCGGCTTTTGATGGAAGAATTCGGCATCAGCCGGACCGTGGTGCGCGAAGCGGTTCAGGCGCTGTCCAAACAAGGCATGCTTGAGGCCCGCCCCCGCCACCGCCCGATTGTGCGCAAGCCCGGCTATGACGCCGCGATTTCGGCGATGGAAACCGTGGTCAGCCATCTTTTGAACAATTCCGGCGGTGTGAAAAACCTGTTCGACACCCGCATCCTGGTCGAAGGCGCCCTGGTCCGGCAGGCTGCGCAACAGGCACAACGCGACGACATCGCCGCGTTGAAATCCGCGCTTGAGGCCAACGGCGCCGCCATCGACGACAGCGAGGAATTCTATCGCACCGACCGCGCCTTTCATGCCCTGCTCTATGAAATCTCGCACAATCCGGTGCTGCCCTCGCTGCACAAGGCCTATGTCACCTGGCTTGCGCCGCAATGGTCGCGAATGCCGCGCCTGCCCGAACGCAACCGCGTAAACTATGAGGCGCATGTGCGGATCTTTGACGGTATCCTGATGCGCGACCCCGACGCCGCCGAGGCCGCACTGCGGACGCATCTGGAACAAGCCTGGAGCCAGGTTTGCGAAACCTTTGGCGAAGATCTCTGATCTGAACATCCTATCGGGCAACACCGGACTGAGCTGAACTGGACTGCGCTGGGCTGGACTGAGTTGAGCTGGGCCGCAAAACGCACCGGCATTGCACCCGGCCGACGGCATTCAAAAATGCGGAATTGCATTTATTGCAATAAAATCTAAATTCTCCGCACCGGCCATGGCCCCGAACCGCCATACCGGCCCTTTTTCAGACAAATGGATGTGAATTGATGACCGACAGCCAAAAACGTGCCCCCAATATCCTCTTCATCATGTGCGATGACCATGCCGCACAGGCCATTGGGGCCTATGGCTCGCGTTTGAACGAGACACCGAACATTGATCGGATCGCGCAGGACGGTGTTCGGCTGAACAATTGTTTTGTCACTAATTCGATCTGTACGCCCAGCCGGGCCGCGATTTTGACCGGTCAGCACAATCACATCAACGGTGTGACGACGCTGGACACGCCATTTGACACGCGCCGCCCGCATCTGGGCAAACATCTGCAACAGGCGGGCTACCGCACGGCGATGATCGGCAAATGGCATCTTGGCGAAGGGCCGGACCATGAACCGACAGGCTTTGATCATTGGTCTGTTCTGCCGGGCCAGGGCGATTATTTCGACCCCGAATTCATCGGCCCCAAGGGCCGCGCGCGCGAGCCCGGATATGTGACCGATCTGATCACCGACAAATGTCTGGATTGGATGAAGCAGGACGATGACCGGCCTTTTTTCCTGATGTGCCATCACAAGGCCCCGCATCGGAATTTCGCGCCGCATCCGAAAAATCGCGGGCTGTACACCGACATTGATATTCCGGTGCCCGACAGCTTTGACGACGATTATGCCACCCGGTCGCAAGCGGCAAAAGAAGCGCGCATGCGGGTGCGCAATGATTTTGAATATGAAGATCTGGGTCTGGCGCAACCCGAAGGCGGGGCCGAGGTCGGCGAAATCCATTTCGAGGGCAAACCGGGGCGCAAGGTGCCGCACCCCGACGACCCGACCGGGCTGCGCCTGATCGACACCAACACCGGCGAGGTGTTCACCTTTGACAGCGAACGGGAATTGGCGCTGTTCAAATATCGCCGTTACATCCAACGCTATCTACAATGTGTGGCCTCGGTGGACGAAAGCGTCGGTCGGCTGCTCGACCATCTGGAGGCAACCGGACAGGCCGAAAATACCATTGTGATCTATACCTCGGATCAGGGGTTTTTCCTGGGCGAACATGGCTGGTTCGACAAACGGTTCATGTACGAAGAATCGCTGCGAATGCCGTTTTTGATTCGCTACCCCAACGGGTTGGCGGCCGCCGAACGCGACGAGATGATCTGCAATGTCGATTTTGCGCCGACGCTGCTCGATTTTGCCGGGGCAAAAGTGCCGAGCTATATGCAGGGGCGCAGCTTTCGACCCTGTCTTGAGGGCACCACGCCCGAGGATTGGCCAGATGCGGTTTACCACCGGTATTGGATGCACCGCGACAACAGCCATCAAGCCTTTGCCCACTATGGTCTGCGCAACCAACGCTACAAGATCATCCATTGGTACAATGACGGTCTGGGCCATCTGGGAACGGGCGAAAAGACCGATCCGCCGGAATGGGAATTGTTCGATCTCGAATCAGATCCAAGCGAATTGGTGAACCTGTGGGATGCGCCCGAACATGGCGAGGTCCAGGAACGGATGCTTGCGGCGCTGGAAAACCGAATGCAGGAAATCGGCGACATCCCAGAGCACCGTTAGGTGCTCTTAATGGGTTGTAAGTAAAGTCAAAAATCCTCCTCCATCCAGATAATGTACAAAAAAGCAAAAAAAACACTTTACGCATTTTGAGTTCAGTCATAACGTTATGGCGACGACAGGGAGACCAGCGTGCCAGCCAGGGAACGGCACCAGGACATCGTCGCAATGGAGGAGGAAAATATGACTTTTACCCAGAAATCCGGCGTCGGACGGCGCACCATTCTTGGCGCGCTTGCTGCGGGCACAATGCTAAGCCCGTTCGGGATTGGCGCGGCACATGCTGCTGACATCTCGGGCGAGTTGGTGATGATCAACTGGCTTGCCGGCGCCCAGGGCGAGATGATGGAGGCGCTGCAGGCGGATTTCGTCGAAAAGAACCCCGACATCACCTTTCGCAACATCGTGCCGACGTCGTCCGGCGACACCCGTGGCGGCATCCGCACCGTTCTTTTGGGCGGCGAACAGGCCGATCTGTTGATCAACACATGGCCCGCCTTCCGCCAGGAGCTTCTAGATGCCGGGATGATCCTGCCGGTCGATGAAGCCTGGGAAGAAAACAACTGGGGCGATCTGCTGGCCGACAGCTGGAAGGATCTGTCGAGCATTGATGGCGTAAACTATGGCGTCACCTACACATTTGGCGACCGTTCGGGCATTTGGTACAAGACCGATTCAATGGAAAAGGCCGGCATCACGCCGCCCGAAACCTGGGACGATTTCATCGCCGGATTTGACAAGCTGAACGCAGCCGGCATCACGCCGGTGTCGATCCCGGCCAAGATCTGGGCCCATGCGGAATGGTTTAAATCGACGCTTCTGCGGGTGGCGGGCGCGGATTTCATGTCCAAACTTGCCAGACACGAAGTGCCCTGGACCAGCCCCGAGGTTGTGACCACTTTCGAAAAACTGGCCGAGATGCTGAATGCGAACTGCTGCACCGACCCCAACACAATGCTGGCCTCGATCTGGCGGGATTCGGCGGACACCACGCTTTTGACCGGGGAATCCGGCTATATGCTGATCGGCATGTGGCTGAACACCCGCGCAAAACAGGAATACGGCTTCGAGCCGGGCAAGGATTTCGACATCTTCCAATATCCGGCCATGGGCATGGGATATGACAATCAGTCGATGGTGGACGCCAAGGAATTCAACGTGTTGTCGTCGGTCAAGAACGTCGATGCGGCCAATGCATTCATGGGCTACATGCTGACACCCGACGCGGCCAAGATCATGGCCGATTTCGGTCTCGCCTCGCCATCCAGCGCGGTTGATCCTGCGATCTATGACCCGGTTGTGCAGCGCGCGGTCAACGAGGTGCTGAAAGCCGAAAAAGTGCATTTCGTGCTGGGCGATCTGTTGCCGGGTGATCTGGTGCATGAATACCGGATTCAGATCCAGAAGTTCCTTCAGGATCCGTCGGACGAGACCATCGCAGCGGCGGTCCAGAAGATCGAAGACGTCGCGAACGATTCCTACTGAGATGACGGACACAACGACAAGTTCAGTGGACGGGCCGAAAGGCCCGCCCATCGGCGCGCTGCGCTTGCCGCGCCAACTGAGCCAGAGCCGCGCCGCCTATATCCTGTTGGCCCCGCTGTTGATATTTTTCGGAATTTCCGTGGTCTATCCGGTGGTGGAAACGATCCGGCTCAGCTTCTTCGAGATCAAGGGCCTTGCCCCGCCCAAGGCCGTGGGTCTTGGCAATTATCTCAAGCTTTTTTACGATGAGAATTTCATGCGCGCCCTGCGCGTTACGTTTTACTGGTCCTTCTCTGCCACCTTCTTTTCGGTGATCATTGGCTGGGCGCTGGCCATGGCCTGTGCGCTGAAGCCCCGCGAAACAATGGTGTTTCGGGTGTTGATCTTTGCTGCCTACGGCGTGAGCGAGGCGGTGGTCGGCTTTATCTGGTTGGGGATCTATCGGCCCGACTATGGATTGCTGAACGGTATTCTCGGCGGCATGGGGCTGGAGCATCTGCAACAGGCCTGGCTGGGCAATCCGGCCACCGCGCTGACGGCGGTGATCGTGGCCTATGTCTGGACCCAGGTCGGGCTGCCGTTGATGATGTGCTTTGCCTCGATCCAGTCGATCCCGCGCACCTATTTCGAAGCGGCCTATATCGACGGTGCCAAACCGATGTCGATGATGCGCCATATCGTGATGCCGCTGTCGCTGCCCGGTGTGCGCGTGGCGATTTTCATCAACCTGCTGCAAAGCCTCAAGGCATTTGACCTGATCTATATGCTGACCGGCGGCGGGCCGGTGCGGACAACGGAAACCGTCGGCTTCTTCATGTTCCGGGAATCGATGCTGAACTTCAAACTGGGCTATGGCGCGGCAAGCACCGTGGTGCTGTTGGTGGCGGTTCTGATCGTGTCGATCCCGCTGATTGCACAACGCACGAGGGCAGTGAAATGATCGGCAAGACACCAATCTGGGTTCTCCCCATTGTCGCGATTGTGGCGCTGATCTGGATCGTGCCACTGTTGGGGTTGGTCATCATCTCGATCCGGCCCATGGCGGAAACCACGCTGGGCTGGTGGTCCATGGCCGAGGTGACATTCACCCTGGATGCCTGGACCACGGTTTGGGACAAATTCCCGCTTGCCTATGCCGCCTGGGTATCGACCAAGATCGCCGTGATCTCGACCTTGATCCCGATGGTCATGGCACCGGCCGCGGCCTATGCGTTTCACTACCTCAGCTTTCCGATGCGCCGCGTGTTGTTGTTGATCATCGTCAACGCCTTTGTTCTGCCCAATCAGGTGGTGGTGATCCCGCTGTTCCTGCTGTGGCGTGATCTGGGCATGATCGACAACATGTGGTCGGTGATCATTCCCTTTGCGGGTCTCAGCTTTGCCTGGTCGGTGTTTCTGGTGAAAAACTATCTGGAAGACTTCCCCAAGGATCTGATCGAAGCGGCACAGATTGACGCCTGCGGCCCGATTGCACGCTTCTTCTATATCGTGCTGCCCAACATGCTGACGCCGATCGCCGCTGTGGCCATCCTGCAATTCATGTGGACCTGGAACGGGTTGCTGCTGCCGGTTGTCTTCCTGCGGGACGAGCTGCCGCTGCCGGCATTGTTGGCGCGGGTGCAGGGCGTTTACGACAACAATTTCGATCAGGTTGCCGTCGCGGCCATCATCACAACCATCGTGCCTTTGGTCATCTTCGTGGTGTTCCAACGCTATTTCACCGCCGGGGCGCAGACCAAGACCGGGAGCAAAGAATGAACCGTACCTTTTCGCCGCTGCGCTATCGCCAGATCCACCTGGATTTCCACACGTCCGAAGCGATCAATGGCATTGGCGCGGATTTCGATGCCGAGGTTTTCGGCGACACCTTGGTAAAGGCCAATGTCGACAGCATCACCATCTTCGCCCGTTGCCACCATGGTTGGAGCTATTATCCAAGCGAGGTCGGCCCGGTCCATCCCGGATTGGCACGCCCGGATCTGTTGGGGGAAATGGTGGCGGCCTGTCGCGCCCGCGACATCGAAACGCCGATCTACATCACCGTGCAATGGGATGAATACATTGCCCGCGAACATCCCGAATGGCGGGTGATGAGCGCGACAAATGCCTCCAAACACCCCAGCACCGATGTGTCGGCATCACGCCAGTTGACCGCGACATGGCACACCGTCTGTTTGTCACATCAGGGATTTCGCGACTATATCCTGGCCAGCGGCCAGGAAGTGGCCCGCAAATACGCCCCGCCGGGTCTGTTCTTTGATATCGTCAACACCTTTGATTGTGTCTGCCCGACCTGTGTAAAAAACATGGAGACCGCCGGGCTTGACCCCGAGCGCGCCGAAGACCGGGCGGAAAATGACCGCGCCACGCTGGATGCATTCCGCAAACAGATTTCCGACGCGCTCTGGGCGGAATTCCCGGATATGCGGATATTCTACAATGCCGGGCACATCCACAAACGTGATCCGGGCCGGTATGACACCTATTCCCACCTCGAAATCGAAAGCCTGCCAACCGGGGGCTGGGGGTGGAACCACTTTCCCTCAAACGCGCGATATGCGGTGCCCAAAGGGTTTGACACGCTGGGCCAGACCGGCAAGTTCCATACCATGTGGGGCGAATTCGGCGGGTTCAAATCGGCGAACTCGCTGGATTACGAATGCGCCCAGATGGCGGCGCTTGGCACCAAATGCCTGATTGGTGACCAGCTGCACCCCGATGGCGTGATCAATGCCGATACCTATGCGCGGCTGACCCCGGCCTATGCCCGGATCAAGGCGTTGGAACCCTGGCTGAAGGGTGCGCAGCAGCTTTCCGACATCGGCATCCTGTCGGTGGAACATTTCGGCAGCCACGGCGCGCGCAAGAACAATCAATCCGACGATGGTGCGACGCAGATGATGCTGGAATTGCATCTGCCATTTGACATGCTGGACAGCGCATCCGACTTTGACGCCTATCCGCTTTTGATCCTGCCGGATGATATTCCGGTTGGCCCGGACCTGGCCGCGCGGTTGAAATCCTATCTGGCCCAGGGCGGACGGATCATCGCGTCGGGGCGGTCCGGTCTGTCCCCCGATGGCGGCTTTGCCCTGCCCTTCGGCATTGACGATCTTGGCGGGGAAACCGCGCTTGATCCGACATATCTCACGGCGGCGGGGCTGGATCGGCGCATTCCCGAAAGTGCCGTGGTGGTCTATGCCCCGGCGCGCAAGGTCGCGCTGGCCGGTGGTACGGCTCTGGGCGAGGTGACGCCGCCCTATGCCAACCGCACATGGCGCAGCTTTTGTTCGCATCAGCATTTCCCGGACGATCCCAACGCCGCCGCGATTGGCCCCGGCATCGTGGCGACGGATCAAACCGGATATCTGGCCTGGCCGATTTTCGACACCTACAAGCGGATCGGCCAGCCGATCTATAAATACGCGGTTGCGGCGCTGATTGATCGCTTGCTGCCCAGCCGCAGGTTGGTGACAGATCTGCCTTCCAACGGGCGGGCCAGCGTCACCCGGCAAGAGGACCGGACGATCCTGCATCTGCTGTATGGCGGCCCACAGGTTCGCGGTGTCGGGGTGGACGATCTTCAGAACGGCCACCGCCATATCGAGGTGATCGAAGACATTCCGCGCCTCGGGCCGCTGACCGCGTCGGTGGCTTTGGATCAAAAACCGGCGCGGGTGGTGACCGTGCCAGACGGCACAGCATTGGATTGGGACTGGCAGGATGGCCGCGCCACTGTGAACCTGGACGGGTTGCACATTCACCGCGCCATCGCCTTTGAAACGACATGACAGGCCCCCGACACCGCCCCGTCACCATCATCGAGGTCGCCAAGGCCGCCGGGGTGTCCATTGGCACAGTGTCCCGGTTTCTGAATGACCTGCCGGTAAAGCCGCAAAACCACAAATCGGTGTCCGAAGCCGTCGAACGGCTTGGCTATCGCCGCAATGCGCTGGCCACCGCGATGAAGGCCACGCGCACCGGTTTGATTGGTGTTCTGGTGCCCAATCTGGACGAATTTCACAGCGGTCTGGTCACCCAATTGACCAAAGAGTTGCGCGGCATGGGCATGATGAGCGTCAGCCATTGCCACGACAACAGCCATGATACCGTCGCCGAGGCGCTGGATTTCTTTCGCAATTACCGGGTGGATACGCTGGTGATGGGCGGATCAGAGGAGCATGTGAATGCGATCCGCGCCCTGATCGATTCCGGCACGCCGGTTGTCACCTATGACAATCCGCAGGAAAACATGACCCTGAACGGGGTCGAGGTCGACAATATCGCCGGCGCCATAGCCGCCACAGAGCATCTGATCAACGCCGGGCACAAACGCATCGGGATTTTGACCGGCACGCTTGGCAGCCTGACCAGCTCTGATCGGCTGGAGGGGTGGCGGCGCGCGATGATGGCCGCCGGGCTGGAACCGTCAGAGGATCTGATCCACGAAGGCCATTGGTCACGGGCCGGCGGCGCATTGGGCATGGCGCATTTCCTGGATATGGCCGATCCGCCGACGGCGGTCTTTGGCTCCAACTTCCGCACAACCACGGGTGCAATCAAACTCTTGCGCGAACGCGGCGTTCACATCCCGCAGGACATCTCGATTGTCAGTTTCGACGATGCCGAAGTGTTCCGCATGGCAACGCCGCCGATCACGGTGGTGGCCCAGCCCATTGATCTGATGGCGCGGACGCTGGCCGCACGGGTGGCCGAAAACTGTGGCATGCGCCAATCCGAAACCCCGGACGACCACAGGGTCGTTCTGACCTGTACACTTATTGACCGCGCCTCTGTCGCGCCACGCACGGCACAAAACGAAGGAGCCCAATCCAATGTCGGCACTTGAACTCGCAAGCTTTACAAAGTGCTACGGTGCGCAAGAGGTGATCCATTCCATTGATCTGGAGATTGAGGAAGGATCGTTCACCGTCTTTGTCGGGCCATCCGGCTGTGGCAAATCCACCATGCTGCGCATGATTGCCGGGCTGGAGGAAATCACCGGCGGCGAATTGCGCATCGACGGGGCGCGGATGAACGATGCCAACCCGGTGCAACGCGGTGTGACCATGGTGTTCCAGAACTATGCGCTTTATCCGCATATGACGGTGCGCAAAAACATCGGGTTCGGCCTTAAAATGCTGGGTGTCCCGCGCAAACAGATTGATGAACAGGTGCAAAAGGCGGCGCAATCGCTTCAGATCGAGGCGCTTCTGGATCGCAAACCCGCGCAGCTTTCGGGGGGCAGCGCCAGCGCGTCGCCATTGGGCGCGCCATCGTGCGCGAACCACGGCTGTTCCTGTTTGATGAACCTCTGTCGAACCTTGATGCGGAATTGCGGGTCGCGATGCGGGTCGAACTGGCCAAACTGCATCAGGATATTGGCGCGACCATGATCTATGTCACCCATGATCAGACAGAGGCGCTGACATTGGCCGACAAGATCGTGGTGCTGCGCGATGGCCGGATCGAACAACAGGGCAGCCCGATGACCTTGTACGAAGATCCGGCCAATGAATTTGTCGCCGGCTTCATCGGCAGCCCGCGCATGAACTTTCTTGCGGGCCGGGTGTCCGGCGGCGAGGTGGTGCTGGATGTCGGGCCGCGCGTGCCGTTTCAGGCCGAAAGCTCTGGCTGGTCAGAAGGCGCGGTGGTCAAGGTCGGGGTCCGACCCGAGCATCTTGTTCCCGGCACCGGCGGCGCATTCCAGATCGCGGCACATGTGGATGTGGTCGAAAATCTGGGCGGCACCCGCTATATCTATGGCAGCCAGACCAATGGGTCGAGCGTGATCGCCGAAACCCGCGACCCGCGCCCGCCCCAACCGGGCAGCAGCGTGACATTGTGCGCCTGCCCGGAGCATCTTTTGGCCTTTGATGCCGACGGCAACCGGCTTCGGGGTACATTGGGCCGGGGGGCCACCGCATGAGCCGCAAGATCGCCGAAGTTCGCCCGATCCACGCCCGTATCGGCAACCGCAATCAATTGCTGCTGAAAATCACGCTGGAGGATGGCACCTATGGCTGGGGCGAAAGCGGGCTGACCGGTCGTGACCTCGCCGTGCAGGGGATGCTGGAACATTTCACCCCGATCCTGATCGGTCAGGATCCCTTTGCCATCGGGCGCATCTGGCAGGAACTGTACCGCAGCCAGTACAACGAGGGCGGCAATGTCATCGGCGCAGCGCTTGCCACCATCGACATCGCATTGCATGACATCAAAGGCAAATGTCTGGACGTCCCGGTGTACGAACTCCTCGGCGGGCAACAGCGCCATTCGGTGCCGGGGTTTGCCTCGACCGCGCGGGAACCGGACGAGGTGATGATCGACGAGGCCAAGCTCTTGGTCGATCAGGGCTGGAATTGTTTCCGCCTGTCACCGGCGCAACATTACACCAAGGATATCTATGACGCCCGCGCCTCGATTGCGGAAACCGCGAAATGGATGATCCGCGCGCGTGAGGTGCTGGGCACCGGGCCGATGATCGGACTGGATTACCATCATCGCCTATCGGTGGCCGAAGCGGCAATGTTCTGTCAGATGATGCCGCCGGGCACCTTGGATTTCCTCGAAGAACCGATCCGCAACCAAACGCCCGAGGCCTATGCCGCCCTGCGCGCCCAGACCCCGGTCAATTTCGCCATCGGCGAGGAATTCGCCAACAAATGGCAGGCCCTGCCCTATGTCGAGCGTGATCTGGCCCAGTTCATCCGCATCGACATCTGTGTCGTTGGCGGGTTGACAGAAGCGATGAAAATCGCCGGTTGGTGCGAGGCGCATTATGTCGACATCATGCCGCACAATCCGCTGGGGCCGATCTGCACCGCTGCCTCTGTGCATTTTGGCGCGGCGATTTCCAACTTTTCCTATCTGGAATGCCGCGACACCCCGGTCGAGGCCTGCGGCTTTGACGTGCCAGAGGTGTTTGTCGACCAGATCCGATTGGATGGCGCGGCCTATCCGGTGCCGGACCGCCCCGGTCTGGGGGTTGAGGTCGACGAAAGCAGGCTTTTGCCGCCCACCCCGGTGGCCAAGGTGGGCCGCCCGCGTCTGCGACGGCCCGACGGCGCGGTGGCCAACTGGTAAGCGCCTGCTCCGGTAACCGCCTATTCCAGATAGAAAACATGCTCCATCCCGGCCCACCACTCGTCATCCTTGCGGCTGTCGAGTGGTGATTGCATCGGCCCGCACACCGCCCACCATTCGCGGGTCACCGGGTCTTCGCCGATGGCCGCCATGTCAGCGGCGAAATCGCTGCCGGTGTATTCCCAATATCCAAACATAAGATTTTCCGGTTCGCGCAGGAAAATCGAATAATTCGTGATGTTAGAGGCTTTCAACCGCGTCAGGACATCCGGCCAGACATCGGCATGCAATTCCTTGTAACGCGCAATATCGGCCGCCTTGATGCCAATCACAAAACCCATGCGTTGTGTCATTTCGTCCTCCCCGGACTGTGTTAAGAATTTGGACTGTGTCAAAGTCTGACCCATTTCAAAGTTTGAACTGTGTCAGAGCCTGAACTGGGTCAAAGACCGTAGAACCGTGCGGCAGTGCCGCCCCAGATCGCGTCTTTTTCAGATGGCGAAAGCGGCTCTATCAATGTGGCGGCGGTGTCCGCCCACACCTGATAATCGCTGGCAAGGTTGACCACCGGCCAGTCGCTGCCAAACATCACCCGCTCGGCGCCAAAAACCGCCAGAACATGCGACGCAAACAGCCGCAGGTCGTCGATGTTCCATTCGGGTCCGATTTCGGTCACCATGCCCGACAATTTGCACCAGACGTTGGGCCGCTCTGCCAGGCGGGCCATCCCTTCCAGCCATGCCGTATCCGGCTGGGTGGCATTGCCCATCTTGGGCTTGGCAACATGGTCGATGACAATCGGCAGATCAGGATAAGTTTCGGCCAACTGGTGAATGGCTGGTAAATGACGCGGCTGGATCAGCGCATCAAACCGCAGCCCACAGGCCTGCATATGCGCAAGGGCGGGCTGAACCGCGCCCTGCAAAATCCAATCGGTTTGCTCAATGTTCTGCAGCATCGGCCGCAGACCTTTCAGATGATCATCGGCGCGCAGCCGATCAATCGTCGCAATCGCCTCGGGGTCGGCCAGATCGACCCACCCCACCACGCCGGCGATGAAATCAGTCTCGGCCGCCAGCTGCAAAAGAAACGCGGTCTCGGCCACGCTGTCGGTCGCCTGCACCAGGACGGTGCGATCAATCCCGGCACGCGCCAGCAGCGGCGCCAGATCCGCAGGCGCGAAATCGCGAAAGATCGGCGCGACACTGTCATTGGGCCAGTCATAATCGCCACGGGCCAGCGTCCAGAAATGTTGGTGTAAATCGATTTTCATGGCGCAATCTCCAGCTCTGACCATAGCGCATCTGGCAGGTCCGCCCCGAACTGCGCCACATTCCTGGCAAGCGAGCTGACCTTGCCGGTGCCGATCAATGTCGATGCCACCAAAGGATGGCGCGCCGGAAATTGCAAGGCGGCGGCGGCCAGTGGCGTGTCATGTTGCTGGCAGATCGCCTCAAGCCTTGCGGTGCGCTCGCGAATGTCCTGCGGGGCGGGCGCATAATTATAATGCGCGCCCTCGACCGGACCGGTCGCCAGAATGCCAGAGTTGAACACGCCGCCCATGACAAAGCGAATGCCATGGAGTTCGGCCAGCGGAAACAGCCGCGCTTGCGCCGACCGGTCCAGCAATGTGTATCGCCCGGCCAGAAGGATCAGATCAATCGGCATCTTGCCGATCAGCTCTTCGCAGATCTCCACCGTGTTGACGCCAAGCCCGACAGACGACACCACGCCCGAGGCTTTCAGTTCTTCCAGCGCGCGCACACCGCTGTCCAACAATTGCGCCCGATGTTCGGCTGTGTCGGTGCCTGCTCCGGGATCGCCGATGTCATGCACATACAGAATGTCGATTCGGTTCACCCCAAGCCGCTGATAGCTGTCTTCGACCGACCGCATGATGCCATCATAGCTGAAATCGAACCGCTGGCGGAACGGCAGCGCACTGTGAAACCCGTTCACCACCTCCGGCGGATTGCTGTCGGGGCTCAGGATTCGGCCCACCTTGGTCGAAATGACCCAGTCCTGCCGCTCTCGCAGGAACCGGCCCAATCGGTGCTCTGACGCGCCGTGGCCATAATGCGGTGCGGTGTCAAAATAGCGGATCCCGTGATCCCATGCGGCGGCCAGAACGTCCTGTGCTTCGGCATCGGACACCGGGCGATACAGCCCGCCAAGCCCGCCACAGCCAAAGGACAGGCGGTAATTCTCTGTCAACATATGTTGTTTCTCCTACACGTGGCAGCCCGGTTCGGGTCCTGCCGCAGTCTTGTATGTCAGAACAAATTCAACGTGCCCCAGGGCCTCGGATTTGCTCTGCGCGCCCTGTCCCAGGGCAATGATCTGATCATGGATTTCATCGCCGACCTCATCCAATGTCGCCGCGCCGCGCAGGATACGCCCGGCATTCACATCCATATCGGCCGCCATCCGGTCATAGGTTTCCGGGTTGGCACAGACCTTGATCACCGGCGAAATCGCCGACCCCACGACCGAACCGCGCCCGGTCACAAAGATCACCGCATGCGCCCCGCAGGCGATCAATTCGATAATCTCGGCGGTGTCATTGATGTTGGGAAAGCCGAATTTCGGCGCGCCATCCGGCACCACATCCAGCAGATAGAGCCCCCCGCCCGGCGCCCGTTGCGCGGGCTTGATGATGCCGGAAATCGGGCTGGACCCGGATTTGGCATAGGCGCCCAGCGACTTTTCCTCGATCGTCGACAAACCGCCAAGCGCATTGCCGTTGGAAAACGATCCATAGCCCATCTGCGCATAATAGCGCGCGGCCTTTTCCACGGTTGCGATGATTTCCGGCCGCAACGCCGGGTCGCTGACCCGGTCGGCCATGATATGTTCACAGCCGATCAATTCGCCGGTTTCCTCAAAGATACAGGTCGCGCCCTCGGACACGAACCGGTCAAATGCCCGCCCCGCAGCCGGATTTCCCGTCAGCCCAGAGGTCGCATCCGAACCGCCACAGATCGTCCCGATGACAAGCTCCGACGCCTCCATCGCGACCTTTGGCGCATCCCGCAACGCGTCGACCTGCGCCGTGACCCATTCCCGGCCCTGCGCAACCGCAGCGGCGGTTCCGCCCGTCGATTGAATGGTGACAAGGTTCACCGGACGCCCCGACGCCCGCACCAGATCAGCCAGTTCCTGTTTGCGAAAATTCTCGCATCCCAGCGACACCAATTGCACCGCGCCCACGTTCGGATGGGTGCAAAGCGCCTCCATCATCTCTTGACCATAATCGGACGGAAAACAGCCGGAAAAGCCGATCACCTGTACATCGGTTTCGTCAAAGGGCCGGGCTATCTTGGTACAAACGTGATGCGCGCATTCCACAAGATAAGCGACAAGAACGGTATTGCGGATGCCCTTGCGCCCGTCGGCACGCGGCCAGCCTGTCATTGCAGGAACACTCATGCGTTGGTCCCTTCGATGTCTTGAATGACGGTATAGCGGCTTGCCAGATTGTGCAGATGCACGTGATCGCCAGCCCCGATATCACAGGACGCCCGGCCAATCGGCGCGCCGTATTTCAGCACGTCATCGCCTGCGGAAATGTCCCGCAACGCCAGCTTGTGACCCAGCGCCAAATTGCGCGGCACCCGAATCCGGGCGTCGGCGATCTCGATCATTTCACCTTTGGTCAATGGCCGAATGGCGACGACAATATTGTCGCGCGGATGCAAATGAAGCAGGCCAGATACTGGCCCGTCAGATTGGTCTGTCATGTAAGCCCCCCGATATCATGCACTAAATGAAAAAAATAATCCTTTGACAAGATGCGAATATGTTTATTATGCAATTTAGACACAAACGCCTGAACAACGGGCGATCGACAGACGGAGGGGGGTCCGGGATGGCGACAAAACCGGTAATGGAGGCCCGCGGGATCTCCAAGCACTACGGGGAATCGTGGCGCTTGACGCGGTGGACCTGACATTGGAAGAGGGGGAGGTCCTGGCCGTTGTCGGCGACAACGGGGCCGGGAAATCCACATTGATCAAGGCGCTGACCGGGGCCATTCCCCGCACCAGCGGCACAATCCAATTCGACGGCAAGGATGCCCAGATCGACAGCCCGACAGACGCCAAGGCGGCCGGGATCGAAACCGTGTATCAGGACCTCGCGCTGGTCAATGAAATCTCGATCACCCAGAACGTGTTTCTGGGCCGCGAGATCCTGCGCGATGATTGGTTGGGCCGCATCTTTGGCGTTCTCGACTTCAAGAAGATGGACCGCGAAATCCGCGATCTTTTCACCAAACTCGACATCCGCATCACGGATATCTATCGCGATGCTCAGGCCTTTTCCGGCGGTCAACGTCAGGCTGTGGCGCTGTCCAAAACGGTGATGTTCGGCAAGCGTATTGCCATTCTGGATGAACCCACCGCCGCGCTGGGGGTCCGCGAAAGCCAGATGGCGATGGATCTCGTGCGTTCGCTCAAGGATCACGGCCTGTCGGTCATCATGATCACCCACAACATGCAGCATGTGTTGAATTACTGTGACCGCGTCATGGTGTTGCGGCTGGGCAAATTGACCGCCGTGCGCAAGGTCAGCGAGGTCGACGGCGACACGCTGGTCGGCCTGATCACCGGCACTTTGGAAGGAGACGCCAAAGATGGCTGATGCACAAAACAGTTCTACCGCCGTGTCCAACCCCGGTGCCACATCGCGCACCTTTGACCGGTTGATCCATGAATTCATGCAGATATGGCAGGTGGTTGCGGCGCTGGCGCTAATCTATCTGGTGTTCTTTGTCCTGTCGCCGCCCTTCCGCAGCTTCGACACCCTGCTGTCGATCTTTGGTCAGGCCTCGATCTTGGCCGTGCTGGCCTGTGGCACGACCGTGGTGTTGATTTCCGGCGGGCTGGACCTTTCGGTCGGGTCGATCTTTGCGGTTGTGGGCGTGTCGGTCGGCATCCTGCTGGCCGAGGTCAACCTGCCGGTCTGGCTGGCGGTTCTTGGGGGCTTGGGCATCGGTGCGGGGCTGGGCGCGCTTAATGGTATCGTGCAGGTGGCCACCGGGGTTCCGGCCTTTATCGTCACTCTGGGCGGGCTCACCGCCTATAAGGGCCTGGCCGAGATCCTGGCCAGCGGGCGGGATCTGTCGCGCTTTCCCGACGGATTCCAAAGTCTCGGTGCGGGGTATCTGGTGCCGATGGCGATCATGTTTGCCGCCGCCATCCTGACCGGCCTGTTCCTGACCCGGACCCGGCTGGGCAGCCGCGCCTTTGCCATCGGCGGCAACGAAGAGGTCGCCCGCCTGGCCGGTGTTCCGGTCAAGCGCAGCCGGATCTATTACTACATGCTGGGGGGCACCCTGGCCGCGCTGGCCGCGATCATGGAGGTTGCAAAGCTGAACTTTGCCATGCCCGCACGCGGCCAGAGTTACGAACTTTTTGCCATCGCGGCCGTGGTCATCGGCGGCACCAGCCTGTTTGGCGGTCGGGGTGGCGTCGGCAAGACCCTGATCGGCATGCTGATCATGCAGACCATCACCGTCGGCCTGTCCTACATGGGCGTCGGCACATCCTATCAACGCATTGCCATCGGCATCATCATCATCGCTGCCGTCTATTGGGACGTCTGGCGACGATCCGCGCGGTAGTTTCACCGCAAATCACAAGCCCCAAAAAGGGGCATCATCACCACCAGGGAGGAACTGAAATGACACTGAACAAATTCAAAACCGCACTTGCGGCCACAACGCTGACGCTGGCCGCGACGACGGCTGTCTTCGCCGAAGACATGCGCATCGCCTATACAGGCTATTCCACCGACAACACATTCTGGATCGGTGTCGCCACAGCCGCCGCAGCCGAGGCCGAAAAGCAGGGTGTCGAATTCATCGACATGACCGCATCCTCGCCGGATTCCGCAGCGCAAAAGGACGCGGTCGACCGCGCCATCGACATGGGCGTTGATGGCATCATCATCGGCTCGGTCGACAACCGCGCCTTTGACGCCTCGCTTGATGCGGCGGCGGCCAAGGGCATTCCGGTTGTGGCTGTCGACACCGGCATCGACCATGACCATGTCTCCAGCCTTGTGCAGACCGACAACCTTGCGGCTGCGGGCATCGCGGGCGATTACATCGTGGGCCAGATCGACGGCGGCAAGGTGCTGATCCTTGGCGGCTCAGCCGGGCACCAGACCGGCAACGCCCGCCGCGACGGGGTCAAGAACGCAGCCGAGGCCGCAGGCCACGAAGTGATCTTCCAGATCTGCGACTGGCAGGATGCCTGTGCCTTTGAAACCACCACCAACTTCCTGCAATCCGACCCAGAGATCAAAGCGATCTTTTCCGCCTGGGATCCCGGCGCGCTGGCGGCGGTGTCTGCGGCCAAGGCCCTGGGCAAGCTCGACAAGCTGGTGATCGTGGGCTTTGACGGCAACCCTGCCAACCTGGTGGCCATCGCCGAAGATGAACAATCGGCAACCATCAAACAGGACAACACCCGCATGGGCGTGGAATCGGTGCAGAACCTGTTGAACATCATCAAAGGCGAAGAAGCCCCCGCCGTGGTGCCAATCGACGGGATCCTGATCACCGCCGACAATGTGGCCGACTACCAATAAACCCGACGATGGCGGGCGCGCCACCGCGCCCGCCGCATTCCTTCGAAGAAAGACCGCAGATGAAATCCCTTGCCATTGACACGATCGGTCACACCGCATTTCGCGACATCCCCGCCCCCACACCCGGCCCGGGTGAGGTGCTGGTCGATGTCCGCCACGTCGGCCTGTGCGGCAGCGACCTCAGCACGTTCAATGGCGCCAACCCGCTGGTGGAATTGCCGCGTATTCCGGGGCATGAAATCGGCGGTGTCATCCTTGAATGCGGCCCCGATGTTGCGGCGGAATACACGCCCGGCGCGCGGGTCGTCGTGATCCCCTATACCACCTGTGGCAAATGCCCCGCCTGTCGGCGTGGACGCATGAACGCCTGTCAGTTCAACCAGACGCTGGGTGTCCAGCGCGACGGCGGCCTTTGCGACCGGATTGCCGTACCTGCCGACCGGCTGATCGTGAATGACACGCTACCCTTGCACCAATTGGCGATGGTCGAGCCGCTTTCGGTCGGGTTCCACGCCGTGGCCCGGGGCGATGTCACCGCAGACGACACCGTGCTTGTGCTGGGTGGCGGTATGATCGGCGTCGGCGCGGTGCTTGGGGCGCAGGCCCGTGGCGCAGATGTGATCGTCAGCGAAATCTCTAGCCGCAAATCCGAAACCCTGCGCAAGCTGGGCGCCAAAGCGGTGATCAACCCGCTTGAAACCGATCTGGCACAGGCCGTCGCCGATCTGACGGGGGGGCGCGGCGCAGACGTCATCATCGAAGCGGCAGGCGTGGCCCAGACCTTTCGGCTGGCGGTCGACCTCGCGCCGTTTACCGGGCGGATCGTCTATATCGGCTATGCCAAGGGCGAAGTTGCCTATGAGACCAAGTTCTTCAACCTGAAAGAGCTGGACATTCGCGGCTCGCGCAATGCCACCCGCACCGATTTCGACGCTGTCATCGCCTTTATGCAGGCACATCCCGACATGGCCGATCTGCTGATTTCCAAGGTGTTTCCCTGGGATCAGGCGACCGCAGCTTTTGATCACTGGGTCGCGCATCGCGATGAGACCTTCAAGATCATGATCGATTTTGAAAAGGACAGTTGATTGACCTCTGACATACTGGCCCGCACCTACGGGCTGCATGGCAAAACCGCTCTGGTCACCGGTGGCGGATCGGGCATCGGCAAGGCGATCGCGACCTGTCTGGCCCAAAGCGGCGCGCGGGTGGTGATTGCCGGACGCCGCGCAGATGTGCTGGAAACCGCAGCCGCCGAAATCGGCCACGATTGCGCCACCGCCACACTGGATCTTAGCGATCTTGCGACCCTGCCCGCGGCCGAAGCCGCCATTGCGGAAAAATACGGCCCCATCGACATTCTGATCAACAACGCCGGAAACACGGTCAAGAAACCCTTCGAAGAGGCCGACATGGCCGATTTCGACCAGATTTTTGATGTGCATGTGCGCGGCGCGCTGGAACTGACCCGCTGCGTCATCAAACGGCTTCTGGCCGAGGATCGCCCCGGATCGGTGTCGTTCATTTCGTCGATGACCGCCTATATCGGCCAGCCGATGGTGCATGGCTATACAATTTCCAAAACCGCAATCAACGGTGTGGTCCGGGGGCTTTCCGCCGAATTTGCCGCGCGCGGCATTCGGGTCAACGGCGTCGCACCGGGCTGGATCGACACCGACCTGTATCGCAAGGCCACCCAAGGCGACATTCCACGCCAGCAAAAGATCCTGAACCGGATTCCGATGCAGGCGCTGGGAACACCAGAGGACATCGGCTGGGCCTGTGCGTTCCTGTCCTCACCAGCTGCGAAATATATCAATGGCCAGGTCATCCTTGTGGATGGCGGTGGCGCGACGGGGTTTTGAACAATGACCGACACTGATCTTTTTGCCCGCATCAACACTGAACTGTTCAGCGCCGAAGACGCGGCCATCGCCGCCGCGTTTGAAAAGGTGGCCACCGAAAACAAGGTCGCAACGGCGATCCGCAACGGCATGAGCAGCCAGGAGGCCTTTGCCACCTTCGGTGTTATGTGATCCCCGCCTCTGGACTTGCCCGGAGCCAGGGCGATACTCTGTCCGGTAACCTGGAGGACAGCCGGCATGTCGCGTGACAGCAGCACATTCAAGGAAAGCTACAATCAGGCGCTTGATATTGTTCGAAGCGCAGGGGTGTCGGGCGCGCTTCCGACCGAAAGTGCGCTGTCCAAAACGCTTGCCGTCAGCCGCACAACCGTGCGCGCCATTTTGACCAACCTCGACGAGGCCGGGATCATCAAATGGGAAGGCCGCCACAAGCTGGTGCTGCGCGCGCCGAAAAAATCGGATTATTTCGGCAAATCCGAAACCGCATCCGCCACTGAAAAAGTGTCATCGCAGTTCATGGAATACGTGCTCAACAGCGACCTTGCCCCCGGCACGGCACTGCACGAATCCGATCTGAAAAAGGAATTCAATGCCAGCTCCTCGGTCATACGTGAATTCCTGATCAAGTTTTCACGCTTTGGCCTGATCACCAAGGAACGCAACCGGTCGTGGATGCTGCGCGGGTTCACCCGTGATTTTGCCGAGGAACTTTTTGACGTCCGCGAAATGTTTGAATTGCGGGCCTTTGATCACCTGCTTCGACAGGGTGCCGGATCAGACAGCCATCAGGCGGTGATAGCACTGGCCCCGCAACACGAAGAAATTCTGGCCCAGATCGACCGCGATTATCTGGCCTTTCCGCGGCTGGACGAACGGTTTCACCGCGCGCTGATCGAAACCTATGACAACCGGTTCATGACGGACTTCTTCGAAGTCGTGGCAATGGTATTTCACTACCATTACAGGTGGAACAGGGTCGACGAAAAGGAACGCAACCGCGACGCCATCCTGGAGCATCTGACAATCATCCGGGCGCTGGAATCCGGTGATCTGGAGGCCGCGAATACCGCGTTTCGCAAACATCTGAACAATGCCAAGAACACGATGACCAATTCCGCGCTCTGGGATTGAGGGCGCGACCAGACCGTCACGCGGCCCAATACGGCCCACGCGCGGGTCTCAGTACTCAATCGCGTCCAGAAACCTTTGTTGTGCGGTGCTGAGATGGTTTTCCAACAGATGCGCCGCCTTGTCCGCGTCCTTGGCGACAATCGCATCCAGAATTTCCAGATGCTCGGCAAAGGCTTCGCCGTGGCTTAGATACCGGGGCGGCAGTTGCAGGCGCACAAGCATCTGTTTGGTTTCGAGATTGCGAAAAATATCGTCGATCAAACTGCTGCGCAGGGCGCTTAGAAACGTCTGATGCAAATCCCAGTCCAGCTTGGTCCGCCGCCGGACCAATGCCTGGCGCTGCGCGGCGGTGTCCATCGGCGCATCCATGATGTCGCGGGTCTTTTGCCGCAGCACATCAATTTCCGCCGGGTCATGATCAAGCGCATAGGCCCGAACGGCCGGCACTTCGACAATCTTGCGCAACTGATAGATTTCGCGCACCTCATCCGCGGTGATTTCATGCAGGACAACGCCCTTTTTGGCGATCAGCTCCACGATGCCCTCGCCTTCCAAACGTTTCAGCGCCTCGCGGACGGCGGTGATCGTCGATCCCGTGGCCTCGCAGATTTCGCGTTGCGTCACCAGACGCCCGGGACGGAACACCCCCTGCATCAGGCATTTCAAAAAGCGTTCATAGGCCCCCGATCGTTGAACTGGGGCCTGTGGGGTCGCTTCGTCGTCGATGGGCTCTTGCAGTTCACTCGGCACGCGCAGTCTCCAATATCTTTCATGTTGTGATCAAAATGTTGTCGTCCGCCTCGAAGGTCCAGACGTGGTTTTCCTGTGGGCTGGTCGCACGGGCCCAGGTCTTTAACAGGTCTTTGCGCGCTGCGCGCCGATCCATCAAGCCCGCGATCTGCGCCGGATCCCAATCCTGCATCAAGCTTTGGTGCATTTCGGCTTCGCGCGCGGCATGTTCCGGCTGTCCAGCAAGGTTGGTATCCTCTTGCGGGTCGGCCTGCAAATCGAACAGCATCGGCGGCGCATCGTCGAAATGGATGTATTTCCAGTGATCCCGCCGCAACATCCGTTGAAACCGCTGCCGGCGTCCGGGCCAACGCGCCAGACCGTCGGTGTAATATTCCGACAGGACATCACGTGGCACGGGCCCACCACCGTCAAGCACCGGGCAAAGACTGTGCCCGTCACTGAACGGCAGCGCCAGCACGCCGGCAAGATCAATCATCGTCGCGGACAGGTCACAAAGGCTGCAAATCTGGTCGCTTGTGCCCGGGGCCACATGGCCGGGCCGGGACATGATCAAGGGCACCCGCGCGGCGTCCTCAAAGAAACATTGCTTCCACCACAGGCCTTTGTTGCCCATCATCTCGCCGTGATCGGACGCATAGATCACCAGGGTATCTTCATCCAGCCCGGTCTGGTGCAGCCGGTCCAGCAATTCGCCGATCATCGCGTCCATCACCTCGACAAGCGCGTAATAGGCCGCCAGGGCGCGGCGCGTGTCCTGTGCCGTGACCGCACAAAGGCCGCTGTGATCGCGCCACCAGGCAAAATAGGGATGATCCGGCACCGCCCCCGATGGCACCGTCGCAGGCAGGATGTTCAGGTATTTTTCCACCAGTTCCGGCGCGGCGACATAGGGCTGATGCGGCAGGATATAGCCGACATGCAACAAAAAGGGCCGGTCGTCATCATCCGCACCCAACCTGTCCAACTGGGCCAAGGCGGCATCGGTCACGTCACGATCATGACTTTCATACACGCTGTGACCGCGCCCCGACCGCGCCAGGCTGATGCCATGCGGTCGGGTTGTATCGGCCAGCGGCCCCATGTCATGGCCCTTGGCGCCAATCCAATTGCTGGAATGATCACCGACCAGCCGGGTCTGAAAACCGCGCAACTGATCCGGGCCGATGGAATGCAGGCGCCCGACCTGAACCGTGCGATAGCCCGCCGCGCCAAGCGCATGCGCATAGGTCGGGATATCGCTGGCCAGCGTATCGGAATTGGTGAAACACCCGGTGTGTGACGGCAACATCCCAGTCAAAAGCGACATCCGCGCCGGCACGCACAACGGGCTGGGCGTGTAGCAATTGGAAAAGCTCTTCCCGCGCGCCACCAACCGGTCAAGATTGGGCGTCGAGACCCACGGATTGCCGTGCGCGCCCACCATGCTGTGCGCATGTTGATCCGATAAAATGAACAGGATGTTGGCGGCGCACATGCCGGGGGTCTCCTTCAAAAAGCGTAAAAGATAATTGACTCGGCAGCCCGACTCTGTCAAATCTTTTCTGAGAGCTTAGTTAGGATCTCTAAAAAGACCACAGCTTGAAACCACCGGGAGGACACCAATGTTTCGCAGGAATTTCATCGCCTTGGCCACCACAGCCCTAAGCGCATTGCCACTTGTTGCAAGCGCCGAGGACTATCCGAGTCAGCCAATCAAGATCATTGTGCCCTTTGGCCCCGGTGGCGGCAGCGACACCGTCGCACGTGCCTTTCAGATCGCGCTTGAGGAAACCGGCGCACTCGGCACCAACGTGGTCGTGGTGAACATGCCCGGCGCGGGTGGATCGCTGGGCGGCACCGCCGTGGCCACCGCGGAACCCGACGGATATACCCTTGGCATGTGGCACTTCGGCATGCTGACGTCGAACGCGCTTGGCATCTCACAGGTGACGCCCGACGACATCGAAACCGTGGCCCTGACCGGGCGCTGGAATTCCATCCTGATCGCCCGCGCCGATTCCGGGTACGAAACGCTGAAAGACCTGATTGACTATGCGCTGGAGCATCCGGGCGAAGTGACCGAGGCCACCGCACTGGGTTCCGCCCCGCATATCCAGCACGAAATGCTGAAATCCAAGGTCGACGGGCTGGACATCCGGCTTTTGCAATCCGGTGGCGGTGCCAAACGGCTGGCGGCGATCCTTGGCGGACATGCGGATGTCACCATCCACTCGATGGGGGAATATGTCGGCAGCCCGAACCCCGATATCACCGCGCTGGTGCAATTTTCGCCGGACCGTCACCCCGCCATGCCCGATGTGCCCACCGCCAAGGAGCTGGGATATGATCAGGTCTGGAGCAACTATAACTGGGTATTCGCCCCCAAAGGCACCCCGCCCGAGCGGTTGGAAATCCTCGAAACCGCGTTCCGCACCGCTTACGAATCCGAAAGCTTCCAGGCCATGTTGGCACAGCGCGCGCTGACCAATGAATTCCTGACAGCGGACGAAGCGCCGGCGGTCTATGGCCCAACCTACGAGGAAGTAAAGGCCGCAGCGGCCAACATGTAAGCGCCCCAAAATCGCAATCGAATGCAAGGCCGCGCCACCCAAGGCGCGGTCCCGAGAGAGGATTGTCATGGACGACAAGAGCAACGACGGGCTGATCAGCCTGATTGCCGCCCTGGGCGCTGCGGGGATCGCGGCGGCGTTTTATGCTGCGGCGCTGACCCTTCCCGCCCCGCGGTTCGAACCGATGGGGTCGGCCGCTGTCCCCAAAATGATTGCCGGGGTGATCTTTCTTTGTGCTGCATTCGAAGTGGTGCGGTCCCTTCGTCTGTTGATGGCCGACCGCGCGCCGCTTGCCGCGCTGCGCCACCCGGACCCCGACACATTGCGCCGCACCGCCGCCGCTGTCGGATATATCCTGTTTTTCTTCGCGCTCATTCTGGTTCTGCAAAGCGCGGTTGTGCCCTTCATGATCATTGCCACCGTCCTGTTCTGGGTCGGCGCATTGGTGATCGGCCTGCCCCTGACGCGCCCGATGCTGCTGGGTCTGGGCCTTGGCGGGCTGGCCTTTGGCGTGGGGCTGGAACTGGTCTTCACCCGGATCTTCTTCGTCAACATTCCGGCGGTATTCTAAGATGGATTTCCTGATGACAGCCGGGGCAACCCTCTTTGCCCCCTTCCCCCTGATGATGATGCTCCTCGGTGTTTTCCTTGGCATCGTGGTCGGCGCCATTCCCGGTCTCAGCGCCACAATGCTGATCGCGCTGGCGCTGCCGATGACCTATCTGATGAAGGACACCGACGCGATGACGCTGCTGGTTTCGATGTATGTCGGCGGCATTTCCGGCGGGCTGATTTCGGCCATCCTGATCAACATGCCGGGCACGCCTTCGTCGATTTTCACCACGCTCGACGGCTTTCCCATGGCACGCCAGGGCAAGGCCGCGCGCGCATTGGCGCTGGGTGTGCTCAGCTCGCTGGTGGGCGGCGTGATTTCCTTTGTCCTGCTGCTTGTCGTGGCCCCGCCACTGGCCTCGATCGCGCTGCGATTTGGTCCATGGGAATTCTTCGCCATGGTGATGATGGCGCTTGTGCTGATCTCGTCGCTGGGCGGACGGTCGTTTTCCAAGGGCATCATGGCCGGCTTTCTGGGAATGCTGTTTTCCCTCCCCGGCATTGACCCGACCAGCGGCAATATCCGCTTCACCTTTGGCATCCCTGCCCTGTCCGCCGGTCTCAGCCTTTTGCCGGTGCTGGTCGGGACATTCGCGCTCAGCCAGGTGATCCAATCCGCGGGCGGCGGCATTGTCCCGATGGAAAGCAAACGCGTCGGCCTGCGCGAATTGACCGGCCAGCTGCGCGGCTTTGGCGCGCACAAATGGAACATGCTGCGGTCTTCGCTTTTGGGCACCTGGATCGGGCTGCTGCCCGGCATCGGCGGCAATATCGCCGCGATGGTCGCCTATTCCGCCACCCGCAGCCTGTCAAAAACCCCGGAACGTTTCGGCAAAGGCGCGGAAGAGGGGCTTGTCTCTACCGAATGCGCCAACAATGCCTCGATCGGCGGGTCGCTGATCCCGTTGATCAGCCTCGGCATTCCCGGCTCGACCGTTGACGCCATCCTGATCGGGGCGCTGCTCATTCACAATGTTCAGCTTGGGCCGCTGCTGATCGTCAACAACCCGGAAATCGTCTTTTCCATCGTCATGACCTACGGCATCGCCAATTTCGTGATGTTCGCGATGATGATCAGCTTCATCCCCTTTCTGGCACGGCTGGTGGAAATTCCACGTGCACTCATTCTTGCGGCGGTCTCGGTCTTCTGCGTGATCGGCACCTATGCGGCGAACAACCGTATTCTCGATGTCTGGGTGCTGCTGTTCTTTGGCGTGCTGGGGGCGATCCTGATGCGGCTGAAACTGCCGCTCGGCCCCTTTGTCATCGGCTTTGTTCTGGCGCCGATTGCCGAGGCCGAGATGCGCGCCGGGATCATGCTGTCGAACGGCAAAATCCCTTCGCCTGCGGATTATCCCATCGCCGCCGGGATGCTGGTCGTCGCCGTGTTGGTCGCCGTTTTGCCGGTGATCATGCGGATGCGGAACAGCGCATCGCTGAAACGCCACACACAATAACTGACACACGAAGAGGACAGACAATGACCCCCAGCAATTTCACACGCCGCGCTGCGCTTGCCACAGGGGCCGCCGCATTGGCCACCACCATGATGCCCCGGGGTCTGATGGCCCAGGGCGGCACCGGCGGGATTGATGCCCATTGCCATGCCTGGTCGAATGACCTCGATGCTTATCCGATGGCCGAGGGGCGCACCGCCGCCGACCTGAACCCGGCCGAGGTGCCAACAGACGGCTTGCTCGCGGCGCTGTCCCCAATGGCGGTGGGGCGCGTCGTTCTGATCCAGCACATCTGGTATCACGGCTTCGACAGCTCCTACCTCACCGACGCGGCCAAGGCTTCGCCCGGCACCTTTGCCGTGGTTGGCGCCGTAGGCGAGACCGAGGCAAACGGCCCCGACATGATGGTCGAAAAGAAGGCCGAGGGCGTCAAAGGTTTCCGCGTGCGCGGCTTTGGCACCGCCGATTGGGTCGACGCCCCGGTGATGAACGCGATGTATGACATGGCCGCACGCGAGGGGCTGAACATCTGCCCGTTGATCCGCAACAACGCCAATATGGACAACGACGCGCTGCTGCATCTGGCCGCGCTCAGCGAAAAACACCCCGACACAATGGTGGTGATCGACCACATGGGCACCGTGATGCCCGGCGATACCGAACAGCTGAACCGTCTGACCGCACTGGCAAAATACCCCAATGTCCAGGTCAAGATTTCCGGTTTCAACAAATTCGACCTGCCGCCCTATGACGCCCTGAAAGGCCAGATCGCCACCCTGATCGACGCCTTCGGCACCGAGCGGCTGATGTGGGGCTCTGACCTGCCGGTGCTGGAATATGAAGCGCCGCATAATCTGAAAGCGGCCTTTGATCTGGTCAACGAGGGGCTTGGGCTGACGCAGGCGGAAAAAACCGACCTGCTTGAAACCACCGCAGAGCGGGCGTTCTTCTGATCATGTCGGACAGGGACACATTTCTTGGCTATCCCCGGCCTGTCGGGCGGCCGGGCATTCGCAACCATCTGTTGGTTCTGAATTGCACCGGGCTGACCGATGCCGCCGCACGCCGCGTGGCGGCGGCCCTGCCCGGCACGGTCTTTGCCGGGACGATGTATGGCATGGGCATGATTGCCGCCGATGGCGACTTTCATACTGCGGCCCTGTCCGGGCTGGCGACACATCCCAATTGCGGCGCGGTCCTGCTGATCAGCGCGGACCGCACGCGCCTGGATCAGATGATCGCCGTGGTCGAAGCATCGGGCCGCCCCTATGCCGCGCTGGGGTTGGATGACACCAACCACGATGCCCAGGTACTAAGCCAACGGGCGATATGTGACGGCGCGCAGCTCTTGCGCGATCTGTCGACCATGCGGCCGGTGCCCTGCCCGATGTCTGACCTGTTCCTTGGCTTTGAATGTGGCCTGTCCGACCCTTCGTCCGGGTTGGTGGCCAATCCGCTTTTGGGGCAAATCGCCGATTGGCTGGTGGATGCGGGCGGCAGCGTCGTGCTGGGCGAAAGCATCGAATGGTTGGGCACCGAGGATGAACTGGCCCGGCGCGCCGCCACACCAGAGGTTGGTGCGGCACTGACAGATGCGGTCTCCAACCGGCTGGCCATGGCCCATGCGGCGGGCCTGGATCTTTTGGGCACCAACCCCAACGCCGCCAATATCAGGGCGGGTCTGAGCACGATCGAGGAAAAAGCCAGCGGCGCGGTGCTCAAGGCCGGATCACGCCCAATTCAATCGGTTCTGTCTTATGCCGAGGCGCCCGCTGCGCCCGGTCTGCACCTGATGGACGCCCCCAGCTATTCACCGGAATCCCTGACCGGTTTTGTCGCCGCAGGCGCGCAGATGATCCTGTTCACCACCGGGCTTGGCAACAGCTATTGCAGCGCGCTGGCCCCGACGCTGAAGCTGACGGCCAATGCCGGCACCGCCAGAAACCTGCCTTGCCAGATCGACTTTGACGCCTCTGCCGGGTTCACCGGCCAAACGCTGGCCGATCTTGCACCGGATCTGATGGCCGGGATCATCGCCACGGCCTCGGCCAGGCTCACCTGGGGTGAGATCATCGGCGAAGGCGCAGAATCCATCAGCCGTTTCGGAGCCGCAATATGACCACCAAAGCCCATATGGTCCGCCCCGACGACATGGTCGCCTATCTGCTGGCCGACGCCCGGCCGGGCATGACGGTCCAGACCGCATCCCATGCCCTGACCGCCCGCGACGCCATCCCCGTCTTTCACAAGATCGCCCTGCTCGACATTGCAGCGGGCGCGACCATTCACCGGGGCGGCTGGCCGATTGGCCGCGCCTCTACCGACATCCCGGCGGGGGCACATGTGCATGTGCACAACCTCGTCAGTGCCTATGCGACGTCAAAGGAAACGGAATGACCAACTCTCTGCCGCGGACCCTGGTAAAAGGACGCATCTTCAAAAAGAAACTGACCGACGGACAGGCCGTATCGGGTGCCTGGTCGACCCTCGGCTCGCCCGAGGCCGCCTGCCTGATGGCGGGGGCGGGGTTAGATTACCTGTTGATTGATCTGGAACACGGGCGCGGCGGGCTTGACGGGCTGGCAGCACAGGTTCAGGCGCTGGCGGCCTTTGACACCGCCGTCATGGTACGCCTGCCCGACCACGAATCCGGCAGCATCAAACGGTGTCTCGACCTTGGGGCAAACTGTATTTTGGCCCCCCAGGTCGACACCGCCGCGATGGCGCAATCCATCCTCGACGCGGCCCTGTTCCCGACCGAGGGACGCCGCGGCGTGGCGGTGGGCGCGATCCAGGCCGCCGACTGGGGCTATTCCGCCGAAAGCTATTTCGCCCATGCCAACGATGCCTTGACCGTGCTTGTCCAGATCGAGTCCCCCGAAGCGGTGGCCAACCTCGATGACATCCTGGCGCTGAAACGGCTGGACGGGGTCTTTGTCGGGCCAAACGATCTGTCCGCCAACATGGGCCTGTTCCGGCAATTCGATGCACCGCCGTTCCGCGCGGCTTTTGACAGCGTGCTTCAGTCCACATTGGCCGCAGGCAAGGTCTTTGGCGCCTTGCCCGCCCCGAACATCGAGGTCGAGACCCTGGTCAAACGCGGGGCACAGGTGGTTCCGGCCGGCTCGGATCAGGCCATGCTGCGCGGCGGCACACAGGCGATGATCGCAGGTTTGAAAGCAGCAGGAGACAAGGCATGAGCGACATGACACTTCAGCCGCCGGTATTGCCCGCGCCGACAGATTGGTCGGGCGCCGAAGGCTTTGCAACGCGCGATCCGGCCCTGGGCACCGTTGTCGCCCGCTACGGGATCGCCACGCCGGATGCATTGGCGCAGATCCTGGACGTCGCGCAACAGGGCTTTGCCCTTTGGTCGGCGATGACCACCAACCAGCGCTGTGACCGGCTGGTCGAATGGTTGAACCGGATCGAGTCCGAGACCGACAGCCTCGCCGGGGAAATGACCGACGAACAGGGCAAGCCACTGGCAGAATCCAAGGCCGAGATCGGCAAATCCCTGCGCGAAGCACGCCAGATGCTGGGCTTTGCCCGGTCGCATGGCGGCCAGACCCTGCCGGGCCGTGCGCCGGGCTGGACCAATACAATCCTGCGCCGGCCGCTGGGGGTTGTTCTGGCCATCACGCCCTGGAATTTCCCGGTGCTGACGCCATTGCGCAAGCTGGTGCCAGCCCTTGCCACCGGCAATGCCGTGGTGCTGAAACCTTCGGAATTCACCCCCGCCGCCGCCATGCGGCTGGTGCGCGCCGCAGAGGGCATTCTGCCTGACGGGGCGCTCTGCCTTGTCAATGGTGCCGGTGATGTCGCCGCACAGCTGGTGGCATCCGATATCGCCGCGATTTCCTTTACCGGATCGGTGGCCACAGGCCGCAAGATCGGGGCGGTCGCGGGTCAGAACCTGGTGCCTGTGTCGCTGGAGCTGGGCGGCAAGAATGCGGCCATCGTCGATGACGTGGCCGACCTTGACGCCGCTCTTGATGCCATTGTCGGCGCGGCGTTTCAATGTTCGGGCCAACGCTGTACCGCGATCAGCCGGGTGATTGCCCGGGACGCGATCTATGATGCGGTGCGCGACGGGTTGATCACACGCATGAACGCGCTGACCGCCCCCGGGGCGCGACCCGGCCACAACGCTGGGTCCGATCACCACACAGGCCCAGCTTGACCGGATCATGCATCTTGTCCGCGCCGCAGAGCTTGAGGGCGCCACTGTCCTGACCGGCGGTCAGCGGCACGCGCCCGCGAAATCGCCAGACGGGTTGTTTTTCGAACCAACGCTGCTGGCCTCCGATGACCCGGAAAACCCCGCGGTGCGCGATGAAATCTTTGGCCCGGTGCTGACGCTGACACGTTACCACACCGATGCCGACGCATTGGAAAGTGCCAATGCCACCTCTTACGGCCTGACCAGTGCGATCTTTACCGATCGTCTGGACTTTGCCCAACGCGCGATGAACACGCTGCAAACCGGCATGATCCACGTCAACCACGGAACCGCACCCGACGATAACATGCCCTTTGTCGGCATCCGCGATTCCGGGCTTGGCACCGGATCTGTCGGCCCCTCCACCCTTGATTTCTATACGACCGAACACGCCGCTTATCTGGCGGGTTGAAGGAGCTTTCCCATGAAATTTACCAATATCGAAATCCGCGCCTGCCGGCATGAACCAGAACAATCCTATAGCCTGAAAGACGGCAAACCGATTGATTTTGAATTCCTTGCCATGCGGTTTGACACCGACGAAGGCATGAGCGTCGAAACCTTCGGCTTTGCCGGGCGCAGCGCGCTGGCGATGGGCGCGGTCTCGGCCGAATTGCTGCGGCCCTTCTTTCTTGGCCGTGACCCCGATTACCGCGAGCAGCATTGGCATGACTATCGCCGGTTCAACCGGGCGTGGAATTTCACCCCGTCCTATTGCTATGCGCCCTATGACATTGCCTGCCATCTGGCGCAGGCGCAGAAAGCGGGATTGCCGCTGTACAAACATCTTGGCGCCGTGCGTGACAGCGTGCCAATTTACGGCTCGTCGCTAACCCTGCCCACTGCCGAGGCCTATGCACAAGAGGCAAAGGAACTTCAGGCAAAGGGCTGGGCGGCCTATAAATTGCACCCGCAGGCAGATATCGAGGTTGCCTTTGAGGCCCACCGCGCCTGCCGCGAAGCGGTTGGACCGGACTTCCGTCTGATGTCCGATCCGGTCAGCAACTTCAATTTCCAACAGAACCTGCATTTCGGCAAAATGCTGGAAGAGCTGAATTATTACTGGCTCGAAGAACCGATGTTCGACGAATGCCACGGGTCGATGCGGTCGTTGCGCGACACGTTGAAAATCCCGATTGTCGGCGGTGAAACGGCGGAAAACCACCCCGCAGGCGTGGCCGAACTGGTCGCGACCCGCGCTATCGACATTGTGCGTGGCGATGCATCCTGGTCCGGCGGGATCACCGGTTTGATGAAAACCGCACATCTGGCCGAAGCCCATGGCATGAACTGCGAAATCCACACCGCGATCTATCACCCGCTGGAGCTGGTGAACCTGCATTGCGCCGCCGCGATCCGCAACAACGAGTTTTTCGAGGTGCTGGTGCCCGAAGAATTGTTTGCCATCGGTCTAAAAGATCCAATCGACGTGCGCGACGGCCATGCCCACCTGCCACAGACGCCGGGGCTTGGCATCGACCTGGATTGGGATTTCATCGACAACGCTACGATAAAGGTGATGTGATGGCGGATGTTGCCACACAGGGTCGCACAATAAACGAGGACCGCCAGCGCCGTTGGCGCCAGGCGGGGATCTATATCGCATTGACGGTTGTGACCTTCATCATGGTCTTTCCGATCCTGTGGATGATCTCGGTATCGCTGAAGCCGACCACCGAAACCTTTTCGCTGCCGCCGCGTCTGTTGCCGGACAGCTTTCACTGGGGCGGCTATGCCAAGGTGCTGACCGACCCCAAGTTCCGCACCTTTCTGATCAACAGCTATGTTGTTGGTCTGGCCGTCACTGCGCTGTCGCTGGTGATTGGCACGCTCGCGGCATTCGGCTTTTCGCGCTATCGCTTCTTTGGCGACCGGGTGGCCAAATTGTTCGTGATCACCACCCAGATGGTGCCGACCATCACGCTTCTGATCCCCTATTTCGGCGTGATCGTCTTTCTTGGGCTTTATGACACGCTCTGGGGTCTGATCCTGACCTATCTGACCTTTGCGCTGCCCTATTCCATCGTCATGATGAACGGCTATCTCGACACAATCCCCAAGGATTTCGACGAGGCCGCCACCATTGACGGCTGTACGCCCCTGGGCGTTCTGGTGCGGGTGCTTTTGCCCGTGGCACTGCCGGGCATCATCTCGACCGCGGTTTATACCTTCCTGCTGGCCTGGAACGAATTCCTGTTTGCCCTGGCACTGACCCGGTCGATGGACATGCGCACCGTGCCGGTGGGGATTTCGATGATGGTCGGCGAATTCGGCCTTAAATGGGATAAGATGATGGCCTTTTCGGTGATCGGCTCCTTGCCGGTGCTGATCCTGTTCATGCTTGTTCAAAGATTTGTCGTCGGCGGTCTGTCCGCTGGGGGCGTCAAAGGGTGAGAAACCCGAAAACCGGGGCAACACGCCCCGGACAACCAAAAGTGGAGGAAACAACAATGATCAAGACCCGGATGACCGCATTCGCGCTGGCGGCCGCAACGGCGCTGACGCCGCTGGCCGCACAAGGCGAAATCGAATGGCTGCAATGGTTTGCTGCCGAAAACACCGATGGTTTCTATGACGAACTGGTGGCCGATTTCGAAGCCAAACACCCCGACATCACCGTCAAGCTTGTCACCCAGCCCTTTGGCAAGGTGCGCGAAAGCATCGTGACCGATAGCGCGATTGGTGTCGGTTCCGATGTGCTGGGGCTCAACATGCCATGGACCAAGGAATTCCTCGACATCGGCATTCTTGAACCGCTGGACGACTACCTTGCGCGGGACGACAACAGCTTTGCCACCGGTGATCTGGTCGAGGCCCCACTGGGCAAGATCGACGGCCACACATGGATGGTGCCGCTCAACGCCTTTCCATTTGTGATGCATGTCAACATGGGGCTGGTGCGCGAAGCCGGTTTTGATGCCCCTCCCGCCACATGGGCGGAACTGTCCGCACAGACCAGCGCGATCTCGGCGTTGCAGGATGGCACATCCGGCATCGGCATGCCCTTCTCCTCTCAGCCGCCATCGAACGGCCCGATCCTGACCTTCCTGCCCCTGCTCTATGCCAATGGCGGGCGGATCATGGATGGCACCACGCCGAATTTCGACAACCCCAAAGTGGTGGAAACCCTGCAATACCTCAAAGACATGAACGACGCAGGCGGCATGGCCCCCGGCGCGGCATCGCGCACCGGCGGTGTCGATCTTGAGGAATTCATTGCCGGACGCACCGGGTTCCTGATTTCACCGGGTGTGCATTCCAGCTCGATCACCAGCCGCAATCCTGAACTGGACTACACGCTGGTGCGGGTGCCGTCGAACGGCGAAAACGCCTATCGGGTGCATGGTTGGGAAATCGGCATCTCGGCCGACAGCGCCAACAAGGAAGACGCCTGGACCTTTGTGAACTATCTGCTGTCACCAGAGGTCAATGCCCGCGCGGCCAAGGCCGCCAACGCCCTGCCCGGCAACCTGAAGGCGCTGGATGCGGTGCGCGAAGGCGCGGATGAAACCCTGATCAAACAGATGGACATCCTGTCCGGCGACACCCCGGTCGAAGAAATGCGCCAGTCCCCCAAGGCCGTCGGAAGCTGGTCCGTCATGACCGAAGAAATCCAGGCCATGCTGCGGGGCGACCAAACCCCGGCAGAGACCGCGACCGCCGTTCAGGCGCGTTGGATCGAACTGGCCAAATGATACGCCGGGACCGGGCGGCGCCTGTCCGCCCGGTCCTCCTTGCATGAAGGACGATCAAGTGACCTCAACCATTCGCCAGATGACCACCAAAGGCACACCTTACTTTTTCCTGTTGCCAGGGTTGGTGATCCTTGGTGCGCTGCTTTCCGTGCCGCTCTACAAGGTGGTGGAATATTCGCTCTACGACAATGTCATCGTCGAGCGGAACCCGACCTATGTCGGCCTCGCCAACTATCAAACCCTTCTGACCGATCCCGGCTATTGGAGCGCGGGATTGAACACGCTGCTCTTTACCGTTGGGTCGGTGCTGGGCCACATGGTTGTCGGCATCGGTCTGGCGTTGCTGGTCAACGCCGATATCGCGCCCCGCGCCCGGACCTTTTTCCGGTCAATGCTGGTCCTGCCATGGATTTTCACCGCTGTTGTGGTTGCGCTGAACTGGCAATTGCTGCTCAACCCCTTTGGCCTGATCAACTATATCCTGCAATGGATGGGGCTGACCACGGAACCGCTGGATTGGCTGGGCGATCCCAACCTTGCCATGTGGTCCCTGCTGCTGATCTCGACCTGGCGCGGCTATCCGTTCATCATGGTCAGCTTTCTGTCGGGGCTGCAAACCGTCCCGCGCGAGCTTTATGAAGCTGCCGAAATCGACGGCGCCGGATTCTGGAGCAAATTCTGGCATGTCACCCTGCCACAGCTGAAACCTGTGATCTATGGCGTGGCCCTGCTTGACCTGATCTGGACCTTCCAACTCTTTCCGCTGGTCTGGCTGTCCACGGGCGGTGGCCCCGGTCGCGCAACAGAAGTTCTGTCAACGCTGACCTTCCGCCTTGCCTTTGTGGATTTCCAATTCAGCCAGGCAGCCACGGTTGCCGTGTCCATCCTCATCATCTCGGCGGCCTTCACGCTGCTTTATCTGCGCAACGAAGCGCGCCGTCTGTAAGTCCCGGAGTCCCCATGTCACGTATTGAAATCCGCAATCTCGTCAAGATGTACGGTGCCCATCAGGCGCTGCACGGGATCGACATCTCGATCCAGCCGGGTGAATTCTGTGTGCTCGTCGGCCCGTCGGGCTGTGGCAAATCCACCACCCTGCGCATGGTCGCCGGTCTGGAAACCATTTCCGGCGGCGAGGTGTCGATCGGCGACCGGGTGGTCAACGGTCTGCGCCCCAAGGAACGCGGCATCGCGATGGTGTTCCAGAACTATGCGCTCTACCCGTCCAAGACCGTGTACAACAACATGGCGTTTTCGCTGCAATTGTCGCGGATGCCGAAACCCGAAATCGAACGCCGCGTGCGCGAGGTTGCGGAAATCCTCGAACTGACGCCCCTGCTCGACCGCAAACCCGGCGCCTTGTCGGGTGGCCAACGCCAGCGTGTCGCCATGGGCCGGGCCATTGTTCGCGATCCAAAGGTGTTCCTGTTTGACGAACCGCTGTCGAACCTTGATGCCAAGCTGCGCGGCCAGATGCGGGCCGAAATCAAGCGCTTGCATCAACGGCTTGAAAACACGATCATCTATGTCACCCATGATCAGGTCGAGGCAATGACCCTCGCTGACCGCATCGTCATCATGCGCGACGGGCGGATCGAACAACAGGGCACGCCGGATGAGATTTTTCACGACCCCGACACGGTCTTTGTCGCCGGTTTCATGGGCAGCCCGCCGATGAACCTGGTGGATTGCATGGTCACGCCCGATGGTCTGAAACTGGGGGACAGCGAAATCACCTGTGCCACCCCCAATGGCCTGCGGGCCGGTGAACGCGTGATCTGTGGCATCCGCCCGGATGACATTCGCCCCGCCTCAGACATGACCGCAGACATGACCGCCGATACGGCCCACAGCGCGCCAATCACCGTGCCGATCAACCTCATCGAACAATTGGGCACCGAAAAGCTGGTGCATTTTTCCGCCGGGGATCATGAAATGATCGGCAAGACAGGGGGCCGCGTCACAATGGCCGAAGGCGCGCCGCATCCCATGTCCTTTGACATGAAACATGCCTATTTCTTTGATCCAAAATCAGAAAAACGCATCCGATGACCACGCCGATCAAACCGGTGGGGCTTGGCTTTGGTCTGTTGGGGACGACAAATGCCGCCCCCATTTCCGATGCCGAGGCCGACACCATGATGGCCGCCGCCTGGGGCTTGGGCGTGCGCCGTTTCGACACCGCGCCGCTCTATGGCGGCGGCCTGTCAGAGGAACGGTTGGGGCGGTTGCTCAGGGGGCATCCGCGGGACGCCTATGTCCTGTCCACCAAGGTCGGCCGCTACCGCGACTATGCCGCCGCGGTCAGCAACCCAAAGGACAATCCCGGCGACTGGCGGGATTATTCCCGCGACGCAACATTGCGGTCGATCGAAGCCAGCCTGACCCGGTTGGGCGTTGACCGGATTGACATCGCCTTTGTCCACGATTGCGACGCCCAGCCCGAGGCCGCATTGCAGGGCGCGCTGCCCGCATTGGCCGAGCTGAAATCTCAGGGCGTCATTGGCGCGATTGGCTGTGGCAGCAATCTTGCCGCCACACATCTGGCCCTGTTGCAGGAGGCGGATCTTGACGTGTTGATGGTGGCCGGGCGCTTCACCCTGCTTGATCAATCCGCCGCACAGGCGCTGTTTCCGCTCTGCCTTTCGCGCGGGGTCGCGGTCGAACTGGCGGCGCCGTTCAACTCTGGCATCCTTGCCACCGGCCCCGACGACCCGACAACGCGGTTCGATTACCAAAGCCCGGATGACGCGATCCGCGCCCGGGTGCGCGCGATCAAACTGGTCTGCGACGTCCAGGGCATCCCGCTCAAACGCGCCGCATTGCAATATAGCGCGGCGCATCCGGCGGTCACACGTCTGGTGCTGGGATTGACCGATCCGGCGGGGATGAAATCCAACCTTGATGACCTTGCCGCGCCGGTCCCGCCAGGTTTCTGGACCGCATTGGCAGAGCTGAACATCCCCGACCCCACCGGAGAGAGCTGACATGCCGGCCCGTGCCATCGACACCCACGTCCATATCTGGGACCGCACCCGGGGCGAGACATTTATCGCCGAAACACCCTTTCCCTCGCTGACCGGCAAGGCCTTTTTGCCCGGGGATCTGGTGCCCGTACTGGCCGACACCGGCGCAGAGAGTGCGGTGCTTGTGCATGGTCCCGCCACGGTGAAACATGCCCTGCACTGCCTTGATCTCTGGCGTCAGCATGATGTGTTTCGCTCTGTCATTGGCTGGATTGATCTGCGCGATCCGAACCATGCGGCGCAGCTTGCCGAACAGGCCCGCCATCCGGCGTTTCGCGGCCTGCGCTTCACCCCGCTGCTTGATCCCGATCCAGAGGGGTATTTGCGCAGCGATGCGGCGTCACAAACCTGTGCCGCGCTGCGCGATGTCGACGCCATTGTCGAGGTTCTGGCCCCGCAACCCCTGTTTGATGCGGTCGCCGCCTTGGCCACCGCCCATCCCCGCCTGATCTGCGTTCTGGCGCATTTCGGCCTGCCCGACGGCGATCCCGCCCGGTTTGCCACATGGCGCGATGCAATGGCGCGGCTGGCCGATTTGCCCAACCTGCGGGTCAAACTCTCTGGCCTGCCGCTGACCGGCGATCTTGCCCGGGACCGCGAACTGGCCAGCCGCCATGTGACCGCACTGCTGGATCTCTTCGGCCCCGAAAGGCTGCTTTATGCCAGCAATTGGCCGGTCGCCACCGCGCTTGCCACGCCGCGTCACTGGCGGGATCTGCTCGACGATATCCTGCAAACCGCCGGGGTTGCCGAAAAAGACGTCGCCGCGATTTACCGGGACAACGCCCTGACGCTTTATTGACCGCCCCCGCGCCTGCAACGCGCGCCATCGACCCGCTGCTGCATATAAGTTTTGATTTCAGTGATTTTCATTGTTTCAACGCTGGGTTTAGGTGTTGTTGGTGGTCGTGTTGTTCGTTTGCGGGGCGGCCGTCGATGTAGCTGCCGACGGGCAGTTGGTAACCGCCATGGGCGAGGGCGTCGTTTTCGGCGCGCATCCAGTCGAACAGCCGGGTTTTCAGCCGGGCTTTTTCCTCGGCCAGGGTCGGGTCGTCGGCGCGGTTGGTCCGTTCGCCCGGATCGGTGTCGAGGTCGTACAGCTCTTCGATGTCATGCGGGCTCCAGGCGTATTTGTAGCGCGCCTCGCGGATGCCGCGGAACTTGAACTGGCGGCCCTGATAGGCGTCATAGCCATAGGTCGCATGGTCCTGCCGGGTGGCGCCATACCGGCGTGCGGTCTCTGCCTCGGTCAGAATTCCGGCGCCCGCGCTGCTCGCCACCATGGTCGGGAAAAGATCGCGGAAATTGACAAAACCGTCGTCGACCTTGGCCGCCGCCTGCCCCGCGTCACGGATCAGCATCGGGATGCGCATCACCTCTTCGTAGAAGAACGGCCCCTTGTCGAACCAGCCATGCGCGCCCAGCATTTCGCCGTGATCAGCGGTGAAGCTCAGCGAGGTGCTGTCGTCCAGCCCCAGATCGGTCATCTTGCGGCGGAACTGGCCAAACAGATCGTCGATGAAGGAACAGAAGCCGAAATAATGCTGCGCGGTGCGGCGCCAGTCGGCCTGATCCAGCCCCCGGGTGTCCTGACAGGGCCAGTAAGGCGCGCCCTGGGCCTGGGGTTTGCCGGTCTCAGTGAACTGCGGGATGAAATTGTCGGGCATGTAATCTTCGGGCAGGTCATCATACAGCGCCACCCAATCCGCCGGAACGTGATGCGGGAAATGCGGCCCCGGCAGCGAGACGATCAGGCAAAATGGCTTGTCGCGGCGGCAAGCGACTCGAGCCGTTCGATCCCCGCCATGACCCGCTTTTCGTCCATATGCGTGCCTTTGGTGATCGTGCCGTAAAACGGTGTCTTGCGCGGGGTGGCGAACTCCAGATCATCGGCCGGGATCAGCGCCTCGGCGCCGCCATCGCTCAGCGGGGCGTCGATGCCGCGTTCGGTCAATGTGCCCGCGCCCAGATGCCATTTGCCGATGAACGACACCGCATATCCGGCGTCCTGCAACCGCTCCATATAGGTTTTGTGGCTCGGGTGCAGCTTGCCATGTGGATAAAACGACGAGCCCTGCACATTGTCCATCGTGCCGTTTTGATGCGGCCATGTGCCGGTGAACAGGCTGCCGCGCGCGGGCGTGCACAGCGGCACCGAGGTAAAGGCGTTCACGTGATTGGTGGCCTCGGCGCGAAACGCCTGGAGGTTGGGCAGCTTGCACGGATGCCCCGGCTGGTTCAACGTGTCCCAACGCCATTGATCGGTGATGAACAGAATGATGTTCCTGGCTGTCATTGCGCTACTTTCCTGGTTGAAGACGTCGCGGGGGGGCGGGTGCGTCGTTTGCAAGACCGTGGTTCCCGGATCGAAGGCCACCACAGGCCCCAACCGCCGCCACTGTCCGGCTTGAACACGTCCCCATCTCCGCTCCGGGTGCGAAATCTCACTTTGCTTTATGGGCTCCGTTATCGGCAAACATAATATGTTTTGCAAGCACCCGTCGAGGAAAGACAAGGCCCAGCGCCCCCGCACAGGAACGGACCACCGGCGAATCGTCGGTTTGATCCGGCCACATATTTCCGCCTGTTTCACCCGGCAATCCCGCCGGGGGTTGCGCGGCATGGCGCAGGTTTCAAATCTGAAAGCCCCCGCAAACATCATATCATTAAACAAAACGCCGGGAACGGGGTCACCGCGCCAGAGCCCTGAAATGTGGCGTATTTTCAGAACGTTACCCAAACCTCCGCGCGACAATCCCCCGACGCAAGCAAAATTATGGTTCTATTTTCCAATTTTAGCGTATGCTTTTTTTAAAATAATGTACTATGTTGAGGAAACGACGCACAAACCCCACCCAAGGTCACACTGGGATCCAAGGGGCCCACCCGAACAAATGGACCGTAACATGACAAAAATTGCCGCCATCACCCCCCATTCCATCCGCGTCGGGCAACGCAATCAGCTTCTCGTTCGGATCGAGACGGAAGACGGTATCGTGGGTTGGGGCGAATCCGGCTTGTCATCACGCGAACAGACTGTCGCCACGATGATCAAACAGCTTGCGACCTTCCTCGTCGGTCAGGATTCCCAGCGTATTGGCCGCATCTGGCAGGAAATCTATCGCAGCCAGTATTTCGAAGGTGGGCGCGTGATCACGGCGGCCATGTCGGCCATTGATATCGCGCTTTACGACATTCTCGGGAAACGTCTGGGCGTGCCGGTCTATCAATTGCTTGGCGGCAAGCAGCGCGATCGCGTGCCCAGCTTTGCCACCGCAACCGCCGCAACAGGCGAGGAAAAGCTGGCGCAAACCAAGCTTCTGATTGATGCCGGTTGGGATTGCGTGCGCATCGCGCCCTCATACTATGACAGTGACGATGGCGTGTTCGAGGCCCGCAAATGTATTGCCAATACCGTGCGGGATCTGATCGCCATGCGCGAAGCCTTTGGCAACGAATTGACCATCGGCATTGATTTCCACCACCGGCTGTCCCCGGCGGAAACCGCCAGCTTCTGCAACCTGTTGCCTGCCGGAACGCTCGACTTTCTCGAAGAGCCGATCCGCGATGAATCCCCCGAAGCCTATGCAATGCTGCGCGGCATGACCAACATTCCCTTTGCCGTGGGCGAAGAGTTTGCCTCGAAATGGCAGGCCGCGCCCTATCTGGAGCAGGGTCTGACGCAATACATGCGGCTCGACATTTGCAACATCGGCGGGTTTACTGAATCAATGAAGGTCGCCGGCTGGAGCGAACGGCATTACATTGATTTGATGCCACATAACCCGCTGGGCCCGGTTTGCACCGCGGCCACCGCACATATGTGCGCCGCTGTTCCGAACCTCAGCTGGGTAGAAACCCGTCAAAGCCCGGTCGAAGCACTGGGGTTCCACGACACCACCATTTTCCCGGTTCAGACCCAAATGGAAGGCCCGGATTACATCGTCAGCGATGCGCCCGGGTTGGGGATCGAAATCGACGAAGACGCATTACGCGCAGCGGAGAATCCACACCACGTGGAATCCCCGCATCTGGTTCGGCCTGATGGGGCCGTCACCAACTGGTAAAATCCAGTATCAACGGAGGAGGAGAGACATGAAACACACTATGAAGTCACGCCATCTGGCGGTGTCGCTTGCGGCATTGCTGGGGCTGGCCGCCCCGGCCATGGCGTTCGAGGAAGCGCCGATCCTGAAACCGCTGGTGGAAAGCGGCGCGCTTCCGCCGGTCGATGACCGCCTGCCACTTGAACCGCTGGTTCTGGAAGTGGTCGACAAACCCGGCGAATATGGCGGCACCATGCGCCGTGCGATCCTGGGTGGCGGCGACCAACACAATATGGTCCGCACCATCGGCAGCGACAATCTGGTTCGCTGGGATGTGGAATGGACAGAGGTCCGCCCGAACATCGCCAAAAGCTGGGATGTGTCCGAAGACGCGACCACATTCACCTTTCACCTGCGTGAAGGCATGAAATGGTCGGATGGCGATCCGTTTGATGCGGACGATATCATGTTCTGGTACAATGATATCTTCCTGAACGAAGATCTGACGCCCACCAAACACCCCAATTACGTCGGCCCCGACGGCCCGGTTCAGGTGACCAAGATCGACGATTACACCGTCGAGTTCAAATTCGGCTCGCCCAACGGTCTGTTCATCCAGCAGATGGCTTATGGCTTTGGCTACTATCCCACCGCATACGGCCGCCACTATCTGGAACAATTCCACGAAAAGTATAACCCGGATGTTCAGGCGCTGGTCGATGCCGAACCTGCCGCCAACGATTGGGTTCAGCTTTTCAACCTCAAAGCCGGACCAATGCACACGCCGCTGTTCTGGCAAAACCCGGATCGCCCGGTGCTGCATGCCTGGCATCTGACCAACGCCTATGGCTCGACCGATCGTGTTGTCGCAGAGCGCAACCCCTACTACTGGAAGGTGGACAGCGAAGGCCAGCAGCTGCCCTATTTCGACCGCATCACCTATGATCAGGTCGAAGATGTCGAAACCATCCTGCTCAAGGCGTTCAATGGCGAAATCGACTATATGAACCGCCACGTTGGCCGCCCCGCATTCAAGGCGGTGCTGACCGACAACATGGAGCGCGGCAAATATCGTTTCTTCTCGACCAACGATCTGCCGTCCAACACGATGATCCTGATGATGAACCTCAATCACGAGGATCCCAACAAGCGCAAGGTGATCAACGATCTCAACTTCCGCGCCGGGCTGTCACATGCTGTCAACCGTCAGGAAATCATTGATCTGCTGTACTTTGGTTCCGGGCTTCCGGTTCAGACATCGCCGCGCGAAACCTCTGGTCTGTACAAAGAGGAATACGCCAAGCAGTACACCGCCTATGATCCTGATCTGGCGAACGAATTCCTCGACAAGGTGATGCCGGAAAAAGACGATGACGGCTTCCGCATCGGTCCCGATGGCGAACGGTTCCAGCTGATCTTCATGGTTGCGGATGTCTTTGGGCTTCAATTCCCGGATGCGATGCAGCTGGTGGCGGAATATGCCGCGGATGTCGGCATCGACATTCAGGTGCGCGCCACAGACCGTTCGCGGTTGATGGAAATTGTCCGCTCCAACGAACATGACGCCTATATGTGGAACTGTGCCGGCGGTCAGGCCGATGCGTATACCGCACCGATCTGCTATCTGCCGCTGCCGGGCAACACCGTCAACTGGGCTGTGCGTTGGGCCGAATGGGGCATCGACAACACCAAGGGCGAAGAGCCGCCAGAAGAGGTCAAAGCGGTCTTTGACGCCTATGCCAAGGTTCTTTCGGCCACCAGCCCCGAAGACCAGAAGGCGCGGATGCAAGAGATGCTTGATCTGGCAATGCCGCAGCTGTTCACCATCGGTCTGGTCCAGAACGAAGCGCCCTTTGGCATTGCCCGCAACAACGTTGGCAATGTGCCCGACCCGCTGCCGATTGCCGGTCAGCTTTGGTACCCCGCGCCCTATACCGCGCAGATGTACTATGAAGGTGGTAAATCTCTAGACTAGGTTCCTCCTGGTGTGGTCGGGGTTTCGATCCCGGCCACACACTTTTAGTCTGACATCACTCATTCCCGTTACAGAAAGGTCCTGATCATGTGGGGGTTTATTCTCCGCCGGATCATGTACATGATCCCGACCCTGTTCCTGGTGTCCATCACCACGTTCATCATCATTCAACTGCCTCCGGGCGATTATCTTGACACGCTGGCCGCCGAAATGGGCGAAGCAGGCGTCGAAGACACCGGCGCGATGGAGGTTTTGCGCGAACAATACGGCCTCGGCCAGCCGATGCATGTGCAATACTACAAATGGATGAAGGCCATCCTGCTGCACGGCGATTTCGGCCTGTCGTTCGAAAAGAACCGCCCCGTTGGCGATCTGATCTGGAACCGCCTTGGCTGGACCTTCGGTATCTCGATCCTGACATTGTTGTTCATCTGGGCCACGGCCCTGCCCATCGGCATCTATTCGGCGGTGCGCAAGTATTCCGCCGGGGATTACATCGCCACGTTCTTTGGCTTTATCGGGCTTGCGATCCCGAACTTCCTGCTGGCGCTGGTGATGATGTACATATCGTTCAAATACTTCGGCCAATCGGTGGGTGGTCTGGTCAGCCCGGAATACCTTGATGCGCCATGGACATGGGACAAATACGTCGATCTGTTCAAACATATCTGGATGCCCATCGTCGTGGTCGGCACATCCGGCGCCGCCGCCCTGATCCGCATCATGCGCGCCAACCTGCTGGACGAGCTGTATCGCCCCTATGTCGTGACCGCCCGGGCCAAGGGCATGTCGGAATTCCAACTGCTGCTGCGCTATCCGGTGCGTGTTGCGCTGAACCCCTTTGTCTCCACCATCGGGTGGATCCTGCCAACGCTGGTGTCGGGTGAAATCATCGTTGCCGTGGTGATGAACCTGCCGACCACCGGTCCGCTGTTGCTGCGCGCCCTGCTGGTGCAGGACATGTACCTTGCCGGATCGCTGATCCTGATTGTCAGCATGCTGACGGTGCTGGGGACGCTGATTTCCGACCTTCTTCTGGCCTGGATTGACCCGAAGGATTCGTTACCAATGACCGCGATCACAAAAAACCCGGCCATCGACGAGGATGGCATCGCCACGCCCGAAATTCTGGGGCCCTGGACCCTGATCTGGCGCAAGTTCCGCCGTCACCGGCTGGCCATGTTCAGCCTGTGGATTGTCGGTCTGATCTATCTGGTGGCGGCCCTGGGCGAATTTCTGACGCCAATGGACCCACATGACACGTCGGTGCGCCACACCTTTCAGCCGCCGCAATCGCTTGGCCTGATCGTGCATGAACCGGACGGCGGATGGCGCTTCCAATTGCACGCCAGCGCCAAGAAGATGGAGCTGAACCGCGAATTGCGCCGCCGCACCTTTGTCGATGATCCAGACAGCTTCGTGCCGCTTGGCTTCTTCGTGAAGGGGCATGAATACAAGCTGCTTGGCCTTGTGTCGTCGCGCACCCATCTTTTCGGGCCGACAAATCCCCGCGACCGGGCGCATCTTCTTGGCGCGGACCGGCTTGGCCGCGACATCCTCAGCCGGATCATTGTCGGCACGCGGGTGTCGATGTCGATCGGCCTGGTCGGTGTGGCTGTTTCGCTGGTGATCGGGGTGATTTTGGGCGGGATTTCCGGCTATTACGGCGGCTGGGCCGACAACCTGATCCAGCGTCTGATCGAATTCATCCGCTCGGTGCCCACCATTCCGCTCTGGATGGGGTTGGCTGCTGCGATCCCGCTGGATTGGCCGCCGCTGCGCACCTATTTCGTGGTGACAATCATCGTGTCGATGATCGGTTGGACATCACTGGCCCGCGAGGTGCGGGGCAAGTTCCTGTCGCTGCGATCCGAGGATTTCATCACCGCCGCGCGTCTGGATGGCCTTGCCGACCGGGAAATCATCCTGAAACACATGGTCCCCAGCTTTTCGAGCCACATCATCGCCTCGCTGACCCTTGCGGTGCCTTTGATGATCCTGGCGGAAACCTCGTTGTCCTTTTTGGGCATCGGCCTTCAGCCGCCCCAAATCTCTTGGGGTACTCTGTTGAAAGAGGCCCAGAACGTGCGCACCATCATCGAAGCCCCCTGGCTTCTGTGGAGCCCCGGCGTCGCGATCGTGATCGCGGTACTTGCCCTCAACTTCCTAGGAGACGGACTTCGTGATGCCGCAGACCCCAATGCACACTGACACCTCGCCCCTTCTGGAAATCCGCAACCTTCAGACGCATTTCTTTACCCATGACGGGTTGGTCAAGGCGGTCGACGGCGTCGACCTGACGATCCAGCCCGACCGAACGCTTTGTGTTCTGGGGGAATCCGGCTGTGGCAAATCCATCACCGCGCGCTCCGTTCTGCGGATCGTGGATCAACCCGGGCGCATTGTCGGCGGCGAAATCATCTATCGCGCGGCGGATGGGCGCACGGTGGATCTGGCGGCGGAACGCCCCGGATCACGCCGCATGCGCGAGGTGCGCGGCAAAGACATTGCGATGATCTTTCAGGAACCGATGTCGTCGCTGGGTCCGATCACCCGTATCGGCCAACAGATCAGCGAAACCATCCTGCTGCACCGCAAGGTGACCAAGGCCGAGGCCCGCGAGATTGCCATCGAAATGCTGGACAAGGTTGGTATCCCCGACCCCACCGGGCGCTACATGGCCTATCCGTTCGAGCTTTCTGGTGGCATGCGGCAACGGGCGATGATCGCCATGGCGCTGTCCTGCCAACCCAGACTGTTGATCGCGGATGAACCGACCACCGCGCTGGATGTGACAACCCAGGCGCAGATCCTTGATCTGATCGCCGAGTTGAAAGAAGAGCTGAACATGGCGGTGATGCTGATCACCCATGATCTGGGCGTGGTGGCCGAGGTCGCCGAAGACGTGGCGGTGATGTATATGGGCAAGGTGGTGGAATACGGCGACGTACACGACATCTTTGCCAATCCCCAGCACCCCTATACCCGTGCGCTCATGGCCTCGATCCCACGTATCGGGGCCGAGCGCCGCGATCGTCTGCCTGCGATCCGGGGCATGGTGCCACATCCGCTGTCGCGGCCGTCGGGCTGTTCCTTCCGGACAAGGTGCGACCACGCAATCCCCGGCGTCTGCGACCAGAGCGAACCCAAACTGCAGCCCGCGGCCCCACCAAATCAGCCTGTTTCCTGCATGATCAAAAGGTGACGTCATGACTGCCCCCCTTCTTTCTGTCGAAAACCTCGACATGGTCTTTGGCGGCAACAAGCGTGACGCCGGTGTGCGGGCGGTTGATGACGTGTCTTTTGACGTGATGCGCGGCGAAACCTTTGGCATCGTTGGCGAAAGCGGATCGGGCAAAACCACGCTTGGCCGCTGTATCATGCGGATCATTGATCCGACCGCGGGCAAAGTGACCTATCGCCCGGATGACAGCGCGCCCGTGACCCTGACCGACCTCGACAAGGCCGAGCTGCGCAAACAATGGCAAAGCATTCGGATGATCTTTCAGGATCCGCAAAGCTCGCTCAACCCGCGCCTGCCGGTGATCGAACTGATCGGTCAGGCCCTGCGCAAATCCGAAGGTCTGACAGGCAAGGCACTGGCCGAACGGGTGGCACAATTGCTGCAACAGGTCGGGCTGCGCCCCGAATTTCTGCATCGCTATCCCGGCGCGTTTTCCGGCGGGCAACGGCAGCGGATCGGCATTGCCCGTGCGCTGGCCACCGGCCCGAAACTGGTGATCGCGGATGAGGCCGTATCGGCGCTGGACGTGTCGATCCAGGCGCAGACCCTGAACCTGCTTCAGGATTTGCAGGACGAATTCGACCTGACCTATATCTTTATCGCGCATGATCTGGCGGTGGTCGAACATATCTGTGACCGGGTGGCGGTGATGTACCGTGGCCGCATCGTAGAGCTGGCCGACCGCGACACTCTTTTCCGCACCCCGGCCCATCCCTATACCCGCGAACTGCTCGAGGCGGTGCCGGTGCCCGACCCTTCGCGCCGACGCGACCGCAAGAAAACCGTGCCCGTGCCGACCGGGGTGCAATCCGCAGGCTGTGCCTTTGCGCCGCGCTGTGCCCTGGCGACGGAAATCTGCCGCAACCAGACGCCGCCAAAACGCAATGTCGGCGGCGCCGAGGTGTTATGTCATCATGTGACCTGACGCTTGGATTGCCTTCGGTGAAAATGGTATTATGATTGCGAGACCTAATGAGGCAACGCATCGTGACAACACCTGACACCGAATGGCTGATCCCACAGTCGAATACATTGGCCCGGTCCCTGTCGGGGCAGGTGTCGAGCAAACTTGGTGAACGCATTCTGGATGGCCAGCTGGCCCCAGGCCAGTTGTTGCCGGATGAAAATGCGCTCTGCGATGAATTCGGCGTCAGCCGGACGGTGATCCGCGAAGCGGTCAAAATGCTGGTGGCCAAGGGCCTGTTGGAGGTGCGCCAGCGTATTGGCACCCGGGTGCAGGATGTGCGCAACTGGCAGATGCTGGATCGTGATGTCCTGATGTGGCACCAATCGCTGACCGTCGATGATGAGCGGCTTATGCAATTGATGGAACTGCGCCAATCCATCGAACCCAAGGCGGCCTTTCACGCGGCCACCCGGCACAATGATGACCAATTGGCCGCCATTCTTGCCGCCACGCTGCGCATGCAGGAACATGCCGCCGACAACAGCCGCTATGTGCTGGCCGATGCCACCTTTCATATCTCGGTACTGCGGGCCGCCAACAACCGCTATTTTAACTCGTTGGAAAATGCCATCTTCACCGGGCTCATGCTGTCCATCCGGCTGACCAACCCCGACGAAAAGCGTAATCGCAAATCCATCCCCCTGCACCAGACCATTGCCGAGGCGATCAAAAACCAGGATCCCGAAGCGGCCCAGGAACGCATGCGCGAACATCTGGCCGATTCCGCCTACCGCCTGTCGAAAACCGTCAAGACGCCGGAATAGCGATTGGCGGCCCTTGATCGGCCAAACATATTATGATTACTGGACGGGCGTGACCACATCAGGATGCCCCTCCCATGACCCAATCCCCGCCCGAGAGCCAAAGCCCCGTTTCCAACACCCCGATTTGCCTTGGTGCCGTTGGCGCATTATGCGGCGAAAGCCCGGTTTGGGATCATCGCGCGGGTTGTTTGCGCTGGATCGACATCACCGCACAGCGCGTACATGCCTATGACCCGGCAACCGAAACCACCACAACCCTTACCCTGCCGTATTTGGTCAGCTCCGTCTTGCTCGAACATGGCGGCGGCCTGCTTGTCACCACCGCGCGCGGCTTGGAACGGCTGGATCTGACCACCGGCCAGCTTGAATTTCTGCACAACCCGGAACCCGACCTTGCGGGCAATCGGCTGAACGACTGCAAGGCGGATCCATCGGGACACCTTTGCGCCGGCACGATGAGCGAGGGTGCCAAAGGCCCGACCGGCGCGCTCTATCAGTACGGATCAAACGGGCCAGAGCGGCTGGTGTCGGGATTGACCGTCAGCAATGGCCTCGGCTGGAGCCCGGATGCCCGGCATTTCTATTTGGTCGACAGCGCAAAGGGCGAAATAAATGCCTTTGATCGTGATCCGCAATCCGGCGCCCTCTCGGCGCGGCGGCTGCTGGCATCCTATCCACTGGATCAGGGCAAACCCGACGGGCTCTGCGTCGATCAGGACGGCAATCTCTGGGTGGCCTTCTGGGATGGCGCGCGGGTGGAATGCCTGTCGCCGGACGGCGCGCTGCGCCATGTCGTGCCCCTGCCGGTTCGCCGCCCGACAAGCTGCTGTTTTGGTGGTTCCGACCTGAAACGCCTCTATATCACCAGCGCCGCGATCGGTCTGGATGCGCCTGACCTCGACGGCGGTCTGTTTGCCCTGGACCTTGATGTGGCGGGCCTTCCGACAAACGAAGTGCGCCTTGGCCCCCTGACCGACCTCTGAACACCATCCCCGGATACGCGCGGCACCTGATACGCGCTACCTGATACGGCCGGACATCCTGAACATCCGGCCGTGTCATTTGGGTCAGATCAGATACGCATCGCGATGATATTTGTCGCGATTTTCACTGTTTAGTGCCAACCGACGCGTTCTGCGCGGGGGATGATGGTGTTTGCGCGGCTGTGGATCATGTCCATGTGGCTGCGGCGGATGGGGGCTGCGGCGGGGTCGTCGAACAGGTTGACCATTTCGGTCGGGTCTTCCTGCATGTCATAGAGCTCGCCCGTGTCGGTGTTCAGATCGACCGACATGCGATAGCGCGCGCTGCGCACGGTGCGCAGGTCCAGATCCACGGCGCTGCGTTTGGCGTCGACCTCGAATTCGCTGAGCGCGAATTCCCGGCTGTCCTCGCCATTGATCAGCCCGATCCACGAGGTGCCATTGTCCTCTTCGACCGTCAGCCCGCAAAGCTCGGCCAATGTCTGGCGGATGTCGATCGTCGACACCGGCGCATCAATCACCTGATCGCCCTTGATGCCGGGACCACAGATCAGACAGGGCACCCGCAGCAGCCCATCATAGAGCATCGGCCCCTTCAGCAAGAGCCCGTGATCGCCCATCCATTCACCATGATCCGAGATGAAGACAATGATGGTGTTGTCCAGCTCGCCCCTGGCCTCCAGCGTGTCCAGAATCCGGCCGACCTGGGCATCCACCGCCGAGATCATGCCGAAATAGATCGCCGTGATCTCGCGCATTGCCGCTTCGGACATGTCACCGCGGTTGCCCCAATCGGTGCCGCCCGCATTATGTTCCGCGCCCTGCTTGATCTTTTCGCGACCCTCCATAAAGGCGCCATGCCACCAGGGCCGGTTTTCAAGGTCAAGATCCGGGCATTTCGTGATCTCGACCGCATCGGGATCATACATGTCACACCAGGGTTTCGGCGCCAGAAACGGCGGGTGCGGATCGGGAAAGGACACCCAGGCAAACAGCGGCTTGTCGCCCTGATCCTCCAGCATTTCAATGGCGCGGTCGCCAATCCACGGCGTCGAATGATATTCCGCGTCCAGCGCCGAGCGCCAGGCCTGAAAGTTGCGCGTCTCGGGCGGCAGATGTTCCTTGGCCAGATCCCAGCGCGCCCGCCCCTGACCATCCTGATCCAGCCAGTTTTCATAATGCAGCGTTTCCGGCGCGTCATACCATTTGGTGTGGTGATGCGGGCGCAGCATCATTTGCACATTGTCGAAGCCGAAATAGCTGCCGCTCCAATCCGCCGGATAATCCTTGGCGCTGGAATAACATTCCGGCCGCCCCGTCGGGGCAAAGGTTTGCTGGCTCGACAGATGCGCCTTGCCGATGAAATGCGTGTCATAGCCGGCACTGGCCAGCATCCCCGCCAGCCCCTGCTCTCCAAAGCCATAATCCAGATCCCGGCCATTGTCGCGCACGCCGGTGCTATAGGGCAGCTTGCCCGTCAGGATCGAGGCCCGCGCCGGTTGGCACATCGGATGCGGCGTGATGCATTTCGAAAACCGGGTGCCCAACTGGCCAATCCGGTCAATCGCCGGCGTCTTCACCCCGCGCCCTTCGGGGCCGATACAATCGCCGCGCTGCTGGTCGGTCGAAATCAGAATGATGTTTGGTTTGCGTGTCACAGGCGGCCCCTTTTGCGTTCCGAACGGCATTGCACACTAAAGATCAACTTTAATACATGATACTGTGTGTAGTATGTATGTGACGATATCTGCCTATTCTGTCAACGATTGCCTTGTCGCGCGCATTCATAATATGTTTCAAAACGGCATAAGCGGCCCAATCCGCCACCCGCACCAGCGCATTTGTACAAATCACCGGGTTATGATACACGATCTGAACCGCCCCCGAAAACTCCGCGATTGCCCCCGATATCGCGCAACACGACATGGCCCAGGATGACAGCTTCGAACCTTCCCCTTACGATCAGCGTGGTGACCGAAGACGATGATCCCGGCAGCAACACGATCTTTCACCAGATCCGCCACGAAATCCTGGCCGGAGAGCTGGACAACAACGAACGGCTGAAAGTCAGCGATCTGGCCAAGCGGTTCGGCGTGTCGACCAACCCGGTGCGCGAAGCATTGCAACAGCTGCGCGGCGAGGGGCTGGTGTATTTCGTGCCAAATCAGGGGGCGCGCGTGCGCTCTATCGACACCGATTTCGTCCGCGACGTCAGCGAGGTCGGCCAGCAGCTGGAACCCTATCTGGTGCGCTATTTCGTCGAAACCGTCAGCCAGGAAGACATCGACCAGCTGGTGCGGATCCAGGACGAGATCGAATTCCTCAACTTTGCCGACAAACAGGCCCACGCCAGGCTCGACAAACAATTCCACATGACGATGTACCAGAACCACTACAATCGCGTCGCCTTCAAGCTCTGGCAACAACACCGCGAAATCCTCTGGGCAATCTCGACCCGCGTCCCCGTCTCCATCGGCCGCCGCGACGCCATCTTCGCCGAACACCGCGCCCTGATCGACTGCATCCGAAAACAAGACGCCGACGCAACCGCAAAAACCCTCTACAAACACGTCTCCGACGCAGGACAACACCTCGTCGACAAACTCAGCATCAAACAACGCGGAAACAAAGACAGGTAGAGCGACGACGCACCGCCAGCCGGTTGCTGTTTGTAAGTCACCACGTACTTTTGTAAGCCCGACACAGGGGCGCGCCGGGATCGGTCCGGGCCATGCGCCGATCTAGCACGGGCACACATCACATGAGCGAAACACTGTCGGGCCAACCCAAGGCCTCTGGCCGCCCGGAATGGGTCAACGCGCTTGTCCTGATGACCCTGGTTCAGGTTGCGGCCACGTTAAGCATCCTGGCATTGACGGCGCTCGCCCCCGAGGTTGCAGCGTCGTTGGGCATCGGCGCGCATTGGATCGGCTATCAGATCAGCCTGATCTATTTTGCCGGCGTCTTTGCCTCGGCGGTGGCCGGGACCGTGGTCGAAACCTTTCAGGCAGAGCGCGTGGTGGTGTTCGAAATGGGCGCCTTTGCGGCGGGGCTGTTGCTTGTCGCCAGCGCCAATCCCGCGCTGATGGTGGTCGGATCGGTGATGTTCGGCATCTGTTACGGGCTGAACAACCCCGCCTCGTCCGAGATCCTGAACCGCACGGCGCGCGGCGGGCGGCATTCGCTTATCTTTTCGATCAAACAGACCGGGGTGCCGCTGGGGGCGGTGCTGGCCTCGGTCACATTGCCCGCATTGGCCCTTGTCTTTCATGGTCAGGGCGCTGGCTGGCAATGGGCCCTGGTGGCTGCGGCGGCCCTGCCATTCGGCCTTATGCTCTGGTCCTGGCGGCGGTTCCACTTTGCGCCTGTCCAGCCCCTGACCGGGCGGGGCAACCCGTTTCGGCGCGCATTGCACGATCAGGTCGCGCTTTACCAAAACGGCCGGCTGCGCACCCTGGCGGTGCTTGGCGGGTTGTATTCCGCCCTGCAACTGGTGGCGACGGCCTTTACCGTGGTGATGCTGGTGGAACATGGCTGGTCGCTGGTGGCCGCCGGGGCCGTGGCGGCGGGCCTGCAAATGGCCGGCGCGGTGGGCCGCATCAGCTGGGGTCTGGCCGCCGACCGGTTGGGCGGGTTTCGCACCCTCGGCGTGATCGGGCTTTTGGCGGGCATGATCATGTGCGCCCTCGGCTGGATCGCGGTGATGCCCGGCTGGCTTCAGGTTGTGTTGCTGGTGGCGCTTGGCACCGTGGCCACCGGATGGAATGGCGTTTTCCTCGCGGCGGCGGCGCGGACCGCACCGGCCGGCAAGGTCGGCGCCAATACCGGGGCGCTGCTGGTCTATACCTTCATCGGGGTGATCATCGGCCCCTCGGTCTTTGCCCTGGTCTACAATCTGGTTGGCACATACGAACAATGCTTCCTGCTGTTTTCGCCTGTCGGGCTGATCGGGGCGGTGCTTTCGTTCCGGCGGGCGGCCGAGGGACGCGCCCCAAAGTGACCCGCGGCGGGTTTTGCGATACACATAACGCCCAGATCATGGGCATCTGCACAATAATTAACCCACCCCCCCGTGCATCACATTTTTGCGCAGCGCAGACCCGCCAAAACCGGCGGCCTGACACACCAGGGACTTATGCCGCCAGTGGCATGCGAAACTGGCTGATCCAATAGTCATACAGCTTGTCGTTCGCGGGGGTTCTCATCGCCGCATTTCGATACAGCTGAAGATCAATTGGCGGCAGCTCCGGCAGGCCGGAAATCTGCGCCAGATCGCGACCTTTGTTATACAAGACATCGGGCGTGCGCACCGCAATCCCCAGCCCGGCCTCGGCCGCGGCGGTCACACATGCCATGCTGGGGCTGGACAGCCGGATATCCCAGGATCGCCCCATATCCGACAGCGCCTGAAAGGCGGTTTTGCGGAACTGGCAGGGGCCATCAACAACCACCATCGGGATCGGGTCATTGGGCGACAGCGCGGTGCCGGCCTTGCCGATCCACACCATCTCTGATCGCCGCAACAACGTGCCGGGGCCGGAATGGTCGTTGTTAAAGGCAATCACTTGATCCAAATCACCTTTTTCCAACATTTCAAGCAGGAACTGACTGCGTTCGACCACCACATCAATGCGGATATTCGCGAATTTTTCGGCAAAGGATGACAGCGCACGGGGAAAGAAATCCTCGGCAAAATCCTGCACGATGCCCAGCCGGATTTTGCCGGACAATTGATCCGCATTGGCCAGACGAAGCGCGGCATCATTCTGGGCCAGGATCGCGCGGGCATGTTCGAAAAAATCAATGCCCGCGGCGGTCACAACCCGGTTGCGGCCATCCTTGCGGAACAGCTGCACGCCGACCTGACTTTGCAATCGATCCATCTGCAAACTGATCGCCGGGGCGGTGCGCCCGACCTCTCCTGCGGCGCGGGCAAAGCTGCCCTGCTCGACGATCGACACAAAGGATCTGAGACAGTCCATGCTAAGGTTCACGTTCATTTTCAAATTCCCTGATCACGGCCATTAGATAAGTAAATTTAACCTTTACCCAGAATATAATCAACTTGTTTTACCTAATGGCCCATGGCCCCATGATCTCCATCGCTGCAACCCGCCAAGGGTGAAGCAACGTAATGGGTCCAAAAACCCGCCAAACCGTTTCAGGTTACGCCGCTGTGAAAATCGCGGTTGTGACCATATGAAGCGCAACCAACAGGTAAGGAAATGAAATGCTGAACACCAAAATTATGGCCACGGTCGCCGCGACCACGTTGTTTGCCGGGGCGGCCACGGCCCAGGAATTCGAACTGACCCTCTCGACCTATCTGCCGCCGGCCTATGCCTATTCGTGGGAACCGCTGGAAACCTTCGTCCAGACCATCGAAGAAGAAAGCGAAGGCCGCATCAAGGTCAATGTCTTCCACTCTGCCCAGCTTTTCGATGGCTATCAGGAACTCAGCGCCGTGTCGCGCGGTGACGTCGACATCGTCAACATGACAGGCACCTACCCCAGCGGCACGGTCCCGGCGCTCAGCATCTTTACCCTGCCGTTCATGTTCAACGACATCCAGCATCTGGAACGCGCGCTTGACGCCTGGCCTGATGGATCTTGGCGTCGCAGAGGAATTGGAAACCACGCATAACACCGTCGTTCTGGGGGTTGGCCCGTTCGATCCCTATCAATTCTATTCCAAATCGGACCCCATCGAAACGATGGACGACATCAAGAACAAGGTCTGGGCCACCACCGGCGCGATTGATGCGCGTGCGATCCAGCTTATGGGCGGCTCGCCCACCGGCATGTCCTTATCCGAGCTTTACCTCTCGTTCGATCGCGGCGTGATCGACGGCACCCCCCGCCCGCTGCTGACCGGGGTCGGGCGCAGCCTGGACGAGGTGGTCGGCCACCTGTCGCTTGTCACCTTTGGCGTCGATACATCCATTCTGGCGATCAACGGCGACACCTGGAATGCCCTGCCAGAGGATTTGCAGGCCATTGTCAGCCGCGCCGCCGAAGCCCGCGACAAACAGCAATTCGCCATGGTCGAAGAGTTCATGAAAGATGCGCTGGTCACTTTCGAAGAAAAAGGCATGGCCATCCATCAGGTCGCGGATGCGGAAATCGAAAAGATGAAAGCGGCCACAAGCCCCGCCGTCGCCGAATGGTTGGAAAAGGTGCCCGAAGGCCAGGCCTATATCGACATGGTCGAAGCCGCCCGGAAATAACCACGACACCACGTCGGCCCGGTGCATTCGGGTCGACGCCACCCCAGAATGAAAGAATTCGATGCCCTTACCCCGTTGGATACGCATCATCAACTGCGCCGGTCTGTACCTGGCCCAAGCCACGCTTTTGATGCTCATGTTGATCATCAGCTATGCCGTTTTCGCCCGGTATGTCCTGCAATCGCCAAGCGTACATGCGGTTGAAATTTCATCCTACCTGTTGGCCCTGTTGATCTGGTCGGCGGTCGGTTGGACCCATGTCGAAGGCGGCCATGTCAGCCTGGAACATTTCACCAAGCGCCGCGACGGGGTGATGAAGGTTCTGTCGGTCTGGGCCACCGAAATCTCGATCATGATTGTCTGTGTGACGCTGGCCTTTGCCGGGGTGAAATCCACCCTGAATGCCATCGACAAGGATTATCGCTCGGCCTCTTTGCTGGAATTTCCGCAATGGCCGCTGCTGCTTCTCATTCCGCTGGGGGCCACGCTGTTATGCCTGACATCCATCGGCGGCTTTGGGTCGGCACAACCTATAAACACGAGGGATAGTCGATGGATCCGGTTTCAATCTTCATTCTGATCGTCGCGGTGTTTTTCGGGCTGATCTTTCTCTGCGTGCCAATATTCGCCGCCCTTGGCGTTGCCAGCATTCTGGGGTTCATCCTGCATGGCGGCTTTGCCTCGCTTGAAACGATCCCCGACATTCTTCATCGCGGGCTCAGCAGCTATTCGCTTCTTGCCGTGCCGCTGTTCATCCTGATGGGCGAGGTCATGGCCCGCACCAGCATCGGTTCGCGGCTGTTCAACATGTTCGCCCTGTGGACCGACCGGTTGCCCGGCGGGCTGGGCGTGGCCAGTGTGGCCAGCTCTGCGGTGTTTGGCGCGATGAGTGGCGTCAGCGTCGCGGGCGCGGCCACCATCGGCCGCTTTGCCATCCCGGAAATGCTGGCGCGGGGCTATCGCCCGTCATTGGCGGGCGGCACCGTGGCCGCCGCCGGGGCGCTGGCCTTGTTGATCCCGCCCAGCATCGGCTTTGTCCTCTACGGCGAAGTTGCGGCCAATCCGTCGGCAAGCTGTTTCTGGCGGCTGTTCTTCCGGCGGTTCTGCTGACCGCGCTGATGATGACCTATGTGGTGGTGCTTGCCGCCATTTACCCCGACATGGCCCCGCGCCACGCCACCCGCTGCAATTGGCGGGATCGCTGGCGGTCGCTGCTCGATATCTGGGCGGCGGTGACCATCGTCCTGTTGGTGCTTGGCACGATCTATTTCGGCATCGCCACCCCGACCGAGGCCGCAGGCATCGGTGCGCTTGGCGCCTTTGGGGTTGCTGCGCTCTACCGTGAAATGACCTTCACGCTGCTCCGCGACGTGTTGCGCTCGACCGCTGTGACCAGCGTCATGATCCTGTTGATTTTGGCGGCGGCGCTGATGTTCGGCTATGTGATGACCCGCCTGATGGTGCCACAGAAAATCGTGATGATGGTTGTCGGCATCGACCAGCCGAAATGGGTCATCCTGGCCATGGTTCTGGTGTTTCTGGTGCTGATCGGGATGGTGCTGGATATCGTGTCGATCATCGTGATCACCACCCCGGTTCTGTTGCCGGTCATCACCGCGCTTGGCATTGATCCGATCTGGTTCGGGGTGGTGTTGATCCTGACCTGTGAAATGGCGGTGATCACCCCGCCGGTCGGATTGAACCTCTATGTGATCAAGGGGATCGCGCCGGATCTGTCCATTGGGCAAATCATTCGTGGTGCATTGCCCTTTGTCGGGATCGAGCTGCTGGCCATCCTGATCCTGATCGCCTTTCCCCAAATCGCCCTTTACCTTCCCAGCCTTCGGTGACCCCCATGAAAGATGCACAAAACGTAAAATGCGGCTTTGACCGGTCGGTTCCCGTGGGGCGGCGCCCCGCCCTGTTGGTGATTGATTTCCAACGCGGATTTACCGAACCCGATCTTTGCCCGCTGGCGTCGGATTGTTCCGCCGCCGTCGATGCCACCGCGCAATTGATCAAGGACTTTCGCGGGTTGGGGCCGTTGATCTTTACCATCAACGGCTATGCCGAAAACCTTAGCGATATGGGCCGTTGGGGTGAAAAATGCAGCTCTCTGGCGCAGCTGGTGCGCGGCACCCCCCCGTGCGAGCTTGACCCCCGCCTGGGCTATTCCGCCGAACACGACACCATCGTGCAAAAGACCCAAGCCTCGGCATTCTTTGGCACCCATCTGTCGGGCATGTTGGCGGCGGCGGGCTGTGACATGTTGATGATCGCGGGCTGCACCACAAGCGGCTGCGTCCGCGCCAGCGCCAATGACGCCATGGCCCACGGCTATCCCCCCTTTGTGGTGCGCGACTGCGTGGCCGACCGCACCGCCGCCCAGCATGAAAGCAACCTGATCGATATCCACAGCAAATACGGCGAAGTCATCACATTGGATGATGCCCTGTCGATCACAACCGACCTGCGCGGTTGACCCCCGAAATTGTCGTTTCACAAGGAGAATACGAAATGACCCGCCTTATCCCCGATACCCAAGCCCCGGAGCTGACCATTGATCTGCTGGGCGGTGGCAAATTCACCCTGTCCGAGGCCACACCGGAAAATTTCACCCTCGTCGTCTTTTACCGTGGCCTGCATTGCCCCATGTGCCGCAAGTATCTGACCAACATGAACAAACTGGCAGATGACTTTGCCGCGACGGGCGTTGACCTCCTGGCCGTGTCGATGAATGACATCGCCACGGCAACCCAGACAAAAGCAGACTGGGAATTGGACAAGCTGGCGATCGGTTATGGCCTCAGCGAAGCCGCAGCAGAGGCCTGGGGGCTCTATATCTCTTCTGCCATCCGCGAAGGCGAGGCCGATGTCTTTTGCGAACCGGGCCTGTTCCTGATCCGCCCGGACAATCGCATTTTCCTGCTGAACGTCACCAACATGCCCTGGGGCCGCCCGGTGCTGGATGAGCTGCTGGAAAAGATCCCGTTTGCGCTGGAACGAAACTATCCCGCGCGCGGCGTGCGCAGCTGATCGGATCCCCGAAATTTTCCAAGCCGGACCCAGACCGGCACGAGAGGACACCATGAGCGATCTCAACCTGTCAATTGCGATGGGCAATTACGACCGGGTACAGCCCCTTTTGAACCGCAACGTGGCGATTGACGGCGTCAATCCGGTGTTCATGTTGCTGCCCCCCGAAGAAATAATGTTCCGGGCCTTCCGGCACCATGAATTCGACATCACAGAGCTTTCCCTGTCCGGCTATGTCGGCAGCCTGACCCGCGACAACCCGCCCTATATCGGCGTGCCGGTCTATCTGTCGCGCGCCTTTCGACATGCGTCTTTTTATGTGCGCAACGACCGCGACATTCAGGAACCAAAGGATCTGATCGGGCGGCGCATCGGGATTTCGGAATTCCAATCGACGGCAAATGTCTGGGCACGGGCGATCCTGTTGGATGAATTCGGGGTGCGGCCCTCGGACCTCCATTGGGTGCGCGGCCAGTTGAATGCACCAGGGCGGACCCCGGAATTGGCGGTGCCGGTCCCCGACGGGCTGACCGCCGAACCGGCCCCCGACGACCGATCCCTCAGCGACCTTCTGGCCGCCGGTGAGATCGACGGATTTGTCGGCCCGCGCCCGCCCGATTGCTTTCAGCAGGGCCACCCCGATGTGCGGCGATTGTTCCCGAATTCCGACCAGATTGCCCGCGAATATTACCAGAGCACCGGCATCTTTCCGGTCATGCATATCCTGGGCCTGCGCACCACATTGGCCGAACAGCATCCCTGGCTGCCCGCCGCTTTGTACAAGGCCTTTGCCAAATCGCACCGCATCGCGATGGAGGCTCTGTGCGAAACCTCGACACCCAAGGTATCGCTGCCCTTTGTCGACGAACAATTGGGATCGGCACAGCGGCTGATGGGCCGCGACTTCTGGTCTTATGGGCTTGATGGCAACCGCGACGCGCTCTCGACCTTTTTGCGCAACCACCATCAACAGGGGCTGTCCCCCTACGAGGTTCAGGTCGACGATCTGTTTCATCCCTCGACCCTCATGCCCTTTGTGCAATGATGCGGGTTCTGGGGCGCGACAATTCGGTGAATGTGCAAAAGGTGATGTGGCTGGTCCGGGAATTCGACCTGCCCGTCACCAGAGAGGATTACGGCGGCCCGTTTGGCGCCACGGATCAGCCTGATTATCTTGCGCTGAATCCCAATGGCACGGTGCCGACTCTTGTCGACGGCGATGTCGTTCTGTGGGAATCCAATGCGATCCTGCGGTATCTCTGCGACAGCTATGGCGACGGGCATTGGCGGCCCCAAACTGCCGCCGACTGGGGCCGGGCCGGGCAATGGATGGATTGGGGCCTGTCCTGCCTCACCCCGCCGATGATCACGCTGTTCCGGCAATTGGTCCGCACCGCGCCGGACGCCAGAAATCCCGCGTTGATCACAGACGCGCGGGACCAGGCGGCCAGATACTGGACCCTGCTGGACAGGCATCTGTCGGACCGGGACTATGTCCTTGGCGCGCATCCCGGCCTGCCCGACATTGCCCTCGGAGGGTTGGCCTATCGCTGGCACGCAATGCGGTTTGATCGCCCGCCCCTGCCCGCGCTTGACCGCTGGTATCAGAGTTTGACGGCCCGGCCCGCCTTTCGCCAGAATGTCATGCGACCTTTGACGTGACCGCATCCGGCCTTGGCCGTCCAGCGGGCCAAAGCCGGGCGTAGAACGTTGCATTTAAAAGGCCGGAGTAAAGCCCCCCAACCAAGGCGTTTTCGCACCGTGCAGGCGCCGGAACCCGAAATCGCCCCGCGTCTGGGGATGAGCAGCCCCCCCGTGCGCGGGACTCTTATCCGGCTTGAGGCCAAGGGCCTGCCGGGCGCCGGTGCAACCGATCTTGTCCAAACGTCGGTCAGAAAAGGCCTGCCCGGAAACGAAAACGACCCCGGCAATGCCGGGGTCGTATGACGTGCGCCAAAGCTCTGGCTAGGCCGACAGGCCCCCGCCGGGCAAATCCCCCGTCGGCCCCGCGTCGAGCCGAAAGATATGCGGCGCAACATCGACCGGGAACAACGCCCGCACCAGCGGATCATGGCCGGGCACAATCAGCCGCCGATCACTGGCCAGCGCCTCCAGCCGGTCAAACCCGTCCAGCATGTTTTGCAGATCCACCACGATCGGAAAGGGTTTGCGCGCGATGAAATTCTCATAATAATGCGCCGCATCCGACGCCAGCACCAGCCACCCCGCCGCCGTGCGCACCCGCACACATTGCAGCCCGCGGGAATGGCCGCCAATGCAATGCACCGTCACACCATCGGTGATCTCGCCATCGCCGTCATGGAACATGACCCGCCCGGAATAAAGCCGCTGGATCGCCTCGCAGATATGATCGGCGGTAAACGGCATCTGCAACGTGCCGTGACACATGCAAGGTCCGGTGGCATAGGCCATTTCCGTCGCCTGCAAATGCAGTTTGGCATTGGGAAACAGATGCAATCCCCCGGCGTGATCATAATGCAGATGGGTGACAATCACCTGATCCACATCTTCCGCCGCAATCCCCAGCGGTGCCAGCGCCGCGCGCGGATCGGTCAGGATCGGCCGGTCGCGTCGGCTGGCCTCAACCTCGTCATAGCCGGTATCCACCAGGATCACCTGATCACCGCGCCGCAACACCCAGATAAAGTAATCCATCGCATGGGGCGCGTCGTGATTGTCATCAAAGATGAAGCTGTCCCGCCGCGTCCGGGCATTGCGCTCGGCATACCGCACGGCCAGAACCTCCCAATCGCTCATGACCGGACCTCGGCATAAAGCGCCACGCGCTTGTCCGCGACCATATCGGCGGTGGCGGCATCAAAGGCTTTGAAATGATCCGCCGCAAGATGCGCCTGAAAGGCCGCCGCATCTGTGTAAAGCTCGTACAGAAATACCTCGTCCGGGCGGGCGGGATCGGTACAGACATCAAATTGATGGCAGCCCTCCTCGACCCGCAGGCTGGTGGCGGCATTGTCCGACATCAAGGGCAGGAATTGTTCCCCCTGCCCCGGTTTCAGGGTGAATGTGACGGTGACGGCGTACATCGTGATCTCCTCAGAACAGGCGCGGCAATGTCATCGACAACGCGGGCACATAGGTCACCAGGATCAAAGCGAATATCGCCGCCAGATACAACAGCCCCATGTGCCGGGCGATGCCCAGAACACCAACCCCCGAAATCCGCGACGCCACATAAAGCGTCGCCCCGACCGGCGGGGTGAACAGACCAATCGCCACGTTACAGGTCATGATGACCCCCAGATGCACCGGATCAACACCAAATGTCTGGGCCATCGGCAGGAACAGCGGCGCCGTCAACAGGATCGCAGGCACAGGGTCAAGCACAAGCCCCAGAACCAGCATGACGATATTGACCAGCAACAGGAACACCCAGGGCGAGCTTGACAGGCTTTGCACCGCATCGACCAACACATATGGCATCTGCTCCAGCGTGATCAGCCACCCCAAAACCGACGTCGCACCAATCACCACCATTACAATGGCCGAGGTGACAAAAGCGTCGATCATCAACCGTGGCAGATCGCGCAGGTGAAAATCCCGATAGATCAGCATCGTCACCAACAGACCATAGATCACGGCAACCGCCGCCGCCTCGGTCGGGGTGACAAAGCCGGAAAAGATGCCGCCAATGATCAAAACCGGCATCATCAGCGCCGGGATTGTCCCGACAAAGGCGCGCCACAGATCCGGCGCCGGGGTCATCACCCCGCCCGCATCACAGCCCGACGCCTTGCCAACCCGGTAACACACCCCCATGAACAGCAACCCGAACAACAGCCCGGGCAAGGTGCCCGCCAGGAACAGATCGGCCACCGACACACCGCCGACAAAGCCGTAAATCAACATCGGGATCGACGGCGGAATGATAATGCCGATGGTGCCCGCCGCCGCGACAAGACCGGCGGCAAAGGCGGGTTTGTATCCCTGTTTCGCCATGTTCTTGATCATCACCGAACCAATGGCGGCGCTGTCGGCAATGGCCGAGCCGGAAATGCCGCCAAACAACATCGACGCGCCGACCACAACCATGCCCAGACCACCGGGCAGAAAGCTCAGCAGTGCCCGCGAAAAGGTGATGATCCGCTCGCCGACGCCGCCCCGGCTCATCAATTCACCGGCGACAATGAACAGCGGAATGGCGATGAAATGGTTCGGCTCCACCCCGCCAATGAAATTCAGATACAGCGCCTGAAGCGGATAACCGAGGTCAAAAACCATGATCGGCAAAACGGCGGTGATCAGGATCGCCCAGACCAGCGGAACGCCAATGAAAACGGTGAACAGAAACACCGCGACAACAAACAACAGGATCATGCTTGGGTATCCCCGGCGATATCGGTGCCGCGGAAATGCAGCCACATATTGAAAAGATGAAAGATCAGCGACAGCGCCATGCCAACCGGCATCGCGGCATAAAGCAGCCCCACCGGCCAATAGAGCACCGTGGTCTTTTGCGCCCATTGGTGGGCGGCAATCGACCATCCATGCCAGATCAACGACAGGATCAAGAGCGCAATCACCAGATTGATGACATGTTCCAGGATATTGCGGGCGCCCGCGTTCAACAGGGTTGCGCTGATCTCGGTCACGCGCATATGCGCGCCACGGGCAATCGCCGCCGCACAGCCCAGGAACGTGGTCCACAGCAGCAAGAAGGCCGTGACCTCCAGCGACCAGGCCAGGTCAAACCCGGCCAACCCCCGCAACGTGGCATTCGAAAAGGCAAGGATCAGGATGGAAAACCCACCCAAGGCAAGCAGCCCGTCAATTGCCGATGACAGGGCCCGCAGCCCCGCCGGATAAAATGGTCGGAAATCCATTGGTCACATCCTGGAATTCGGGAAGACCGGGCGCATAGCGACGCCCGGCCATAGGTCGTTTCAGCTCAGATCAATGCGCGGCGCGAATTGCGGCGGCATCGGCCAGCACCCGGTCAACGACCTCGGCGCCATACACTTCGCGGGCCTTGTCATAGACGCTGGCCACGGCATCGCGGAACGGGCCGATATCCGGCGTGATGATCGTAGTGCCGTCGGCCTCCAGCTGTTCAATCTGTGCAGAGACCAAATCCGCCACCAATTTGCGGCTGAACGCCGAAGATTCAGCAGCCGCCTTTTGAATGGCCGCCTTGTCCGTGTCCGACAATTTGCCCCATGTGCTTTCCGCCACGGTCAACGGCAGCGGCGAATAGACATGGCGCGTCAGCGTCAGGTTCGGCGCGACTTCGGCAAATTTCAGCGACACGATGGTATCAACCGGGTTTTCCTGACCATGCACAGTGCCCTGCTGGATCGCCAGATAGACGTCTGTCACCGGCATCACCACGGTCTGGAACCCGATGGCCTCCATCGTCCAGCGGATCATGTCGTTGGGAAAAACCCGCATCTTCTTGCCTTCGGCATCGGCGGGGCTGTTCAGCGGGAATGTGGTGGTAAAGCTGCGGAAACCGGCCTCCCATGTCGACAGAACGCGAATGCCCTTTTCCGGCATCTTGGCGAATTCACCCTGAAGCCATTCGGAACTGTCGTAAAACGCCCAGCCCTGCTCATAGCTGTCCACCAGGAACGGCATCGCCGTCAGGTTCAGCGACGGCATATGTGTCGCATAAGATCCGGTGGCCGATACGGTGAAATCGACGCCGCCCAGTTGCAGCTGCTCGATCGCCTTGGGGTCATTGCCCAATTGGCAGGCCGGAAAGATCCGCACCTTGTAGCGGCCTTCGGTATATTCTTCGACTTTTTCAGCAAAAACCTTGGCGGCCTGGTCGCGCGACCCGCCGGGATTGTCGGTGTGGCTGAATTTCAAAATGGACTGCGCATCCGCAGCCCCGGCGGCCAAGGCCAAAATTGCACTGGTCGCTATGGCCTTCAAAATGGGGGCCCCAAAAATGGGCGTCGTGGCAAATTTCATATCAGCTCCTCCCTGAGCGATCTTGGTTATTGCATTAATTTGCGTATGCGTTAATGAATGCGCTGTCAACTGCCGCAATCGGTATACTCGCGCTGAAATGCAAATCACCGGGTCTGAACCGGGCGCTGACATGGGTTGGACATCAGGTGCGGGGGCTGGCCATTTCCGCCGGGCCATGACACCCGATCGCACTTGAAACTGGCCGAGACCGAAACAGGCCCGAAGACACATGAACCAAGGACAGGACATGCCACACCGAACCGCCCTTCGCAGCCAGACAGACAGAATGACCACCACCGTCGGATATGCATCATGACCGACACTGCACTGCGCGTCGCCTGTGTCGGGGCGGCTATTTCAGCCAGTTTCATGTCGACAGCTGGACCCGAATGCCCGGCGTGTCATTGGTGGGTCAATGTGATCTGGATATGGCGCGGGCGGGCGTGCATGGCGCGCCGCCCTTTGATGATCTGGACCGGATGCTGACCCAGACCAGCCCCGACATTCTCGACATCATCGTGCCGCCGCCCGGCCACGCTGACACCATCCGCACTGCGCTGGCCCATGGCATCAAAACCATCATCTGCCAGAAACCCTTTTGCCGCGATCTGGACGAGGCCCGCGCCATCACAGCCGAGGCCGCAGCACAGGGCGCCACCCTGGTGGTGCATGAAAATTTCCGCTTTCAGCCCTGGTATCGGGCGATGCGCGATGCGCTCGACAGTGGCAAGGTCGGCACCGTGCTGCAAATGACCTTCCGCCTGCGCCCCGGGGATGGCCAGGGGCCTGACGCCTATCTCGAACGCCAACCCTATTTCCAGAAGATGGAGCGTTTTCTGGTGCATGAAACCGCAGTGCATTGGGTTGACACCTTTCGCTATCTGCTGGGCGAACCAACGGCGGTCTATGCCGATCTGCGCCGGGTCAATCCGGTCATTGCCGGCGAGGATGCAGGCTATATCCTGTTTGATCACCCGAACGGCGTGCGCAGCCTGTTTGATGGCAACCGGCTGTTGGATCACGCCGCCGAAAACCACCGCAAAACCATGGGCGAGGCCGAAATCGAAGGCACCAAAGGCACGTTGTCACTGGGGGGTGACGGCGCGGTGTCGTTCCGCGCCTTTGGCAGCCGCGACATCGACACATGGATGCCGGCGCCGGACTTTCCCGGATTTGGCGGCGATTGCGTGCATCATCTGCAATCCCATGTGGTGGCAGCGGTGCGCAATGGCCATACGCCGGAAAATACCGCCTCTGACTACCTTGCGGTCATAGGGATCGAACAGGCAATATACCAATCTGCCAATTCCGGCCAAAAAGTCAGGCTGCCCCAAACGTGACGACACTGCACACCCCTTCCAACGCCCAGCGGGCCCAAACCCGATTGCGGGACATGATCCTGTCGGGCGAACTTGCCGCCGGCACCGACCATCTGGAAAGCGAGCTGGCGGAAAAGCTCAGCATGTCACGCACCCCGGTGCGCGAGGCCTGTGTCATGCTGGAATCCCGTGGGCTGTTGTCGGTCCGCCCGCGCAAAGGCGTGCGCATTCTGCCGGTGTCCCCCGCCGACATGGAAGAAATCTATGACATCCTCACAGAGCTCGAGACCCTCGCCGCGCGCAAGGCGGCCGAGGATCGCCCACCCGAATCCGCGCTGGAAAACCTGAGCCAGGCGATCAAGGATATGGACCGCGCCCTGCTGGCCGAGGACCGCGATACATGGGCCCGCGCCGATCACCGGTTTCATCGTGAATTGATGCGGCTGGGGGCAAATCGGCGGGCGATGGACATCTTTGAAATGATGAGCGACCAGGTCGCCCGCGCCCGTCTGACCACGCTTTACATGCGCCCGGCCCCGGATCGGTCAAACGCCGATCACCATGCGGTGCTAGAGGCGATCCGCGATGGCGACGCCGAAAGGGCCGCCGCCCGCCACCGCGACCATCGCCAATATGCCAAGGCCATGTTGCTTGGCCTGTTGAAAAAGCACCGGCTCAGCCTGCTTTAGGGTCAGACCCTGTCAAGTCGGCCCCTGGACCGCGGTATCCGCCATGGGAATTTCCCGCAACCGCAGCGACACAAGACAGGCCACCGCCGCCAGCCCCGCCGCGATCCAGAACACCGGATGCAGCGCGTTGGAAAACCCGGCAAAGACCGCGTGCTGTGCCTGTACCGGCAGATGCGACACCAATTCGGCACTGATCGACCCGATGCCCTGACCGGCGGTGTCCGGCAGATGCCCGGCCAAATTCTGCGTCAGATTGGCACTGAACAACGCCCCAAAGGCCGCCGTCCCCACCGACCCGCCAATCAGACGGAACATATTGGCGCTTGCCGTGCCAACGCCCAGCATATGCCGTGGCACATCGTTCTGAATCGCGGCAATGCCAATGGAAAACACCGGCCCCAGCCCCAATCCGACCAGCACCATCGACAGCGCCACCACCCAAAGCGACGACCCGACCGACAGAGTCGACAGGGCCAGCATCGCAAGCGCCAGCAACGCGGTCGACAGCACCGGCATCCACTTGTAGCGCCCGGTGCGGCTCATCACCCGGCCCGCCCCGGCAGACGACGCAATCAACCCGACCATCATCGGCGTCAGGAACAAACCGGACACCGCCGGCGTCACGCCCTGCACCACCTGCAAATACAACGGCATGAAGGTGATCGTGCTGAACATCGCAACGCCCACCATGAACCCCACGGTGTTGACCACCAGAAATGTGTTGTTGCGAAACAGGCTGAGCGGCAACACCGGTTCCGCCGCGCGGCTTTCCACCACGATGAACCCGGCCAACGCCGCAAGACCCAGACCAATCATCCCAAGCATTTCCACACTGCCCCAGGCCAGCACCGACCCGCCAAGGTTCGACACCAGAACCGCAACCGACAACAGCACCGCCAGCAAAATCGCCCCGGCAATGTCCAGCTTGACCGCCCGGTTGCGTTTCAGATCCGGCAGCGCCGCATGCAACACCACCAGCGCCAACAGACCAATCGGGAAATTGGCAAAGAAGATCCAATGCCAGCTCAGCGCCTCGACCAGAAAGCCACCGAACAAGGGGCCAATGACGGTGGAAATCCCGAACACCGCCCCCATCATGCCCTGCGCCTGACCGCGTTGCCGGGCCGGTAGAACATCGGCGACAATGGCCATCGACACCACGATCAAACCGCCGCCGCCCAGCCCCTGGATCACCCGCCCGGCGATCAACACCTCCATCGAATACGCCAATCCCGCCAGCGTCGCGCCCGCCAGAAAGACAAAGATCCCCAACTGCACCACCATCTTGCGGCCATAAAGATCCCCCAGCTTGCCCGCCACCGGCGCACCGATTGTCGAGGCCAGCAAATAGGCGGTGATGACCCAGGTCATATTCTCCATGCCGCCAAGATCCGCCACCATGACCGGAATCGCCGTGGTTACAATGGTTTGTCCCAGTGACGCAAAAAGCAGCGTCACCGCCACAGCGGCAAGCGCAATTCGGGTTTGATAGCGGTTGGCCCCGACGTCAGTCGGGTTTTGCGTTGTTGCGGTGCTCATAATACATTCTCCGGGGGCTGTGGGCGATGCTGCCCCAGCCTTAAAATCAATGTTGCTTGCATTTATGTGCTGGCAGCATGTAAATGTCAACAGCATCTATTTGGAGAGCGAGGCCTTGCCCGACCGTGACACAGATCTGAAACGCCTGCTTGCGCAGGCCGACATCGGCGAAGACCTGAGCCAATCGGCCTTTGAACTGGATGCCATCATGCAGCATTGGCGCCGACGGGTGGTCAAACGCGAATTGGGGCAACGGGCCCTGGCCGATCTTGGGCTTGATCTCGATCTGGCGTTGCTGGACGTGTTGATGGTGGTCTGGGCACCGTCGAATGAATTTGCCGACACCCCCGAGGGCGATGTCATGGTCTCGACCGTGGCCACCCGGCTTGGGATTGATCCCTCACGCGCCAGCCGCCTGACATCGGAATTGATCCGTCTTGGCCTGATCCGCCGCGCCGTCAGCCAGGAAGACGCCCGCCGCGCCGTGCTGGAACTGACCCCGGAGGGCGCACAAATCGTTCAGGCCGTGCGCCGGTACAAATTTCTGATCCTTGGCAATTTTCTCAAAGGCTGGAGCCCAGAGGAGCTGGCGACCTTTATCCCGCTGTTGGAACGGTTTTCCGCCTGGTCGGAAACCTCCGAAGATCCCACCGGCAAGATCGCCGCCGAAATCGACCGCCTGCGCAGCAGCCTGACAGACACCGCGCCCTAGACCCCCGCCATCAGTACAACCAAAGGGTCCGGCACGCCCAACCCGACACGAAAGCGCGCGACAACCGCCGCGCGCCCAATAGACTTTTGTGATAGATCTTATTGCGTCAGAGTGAAGGGGCCGGTGTAATTGGCCACATTGTCCGGCGTGATCAGCAGGCAGTCAAACAGCTGCTTTTCCGCGTCGACCATCGGTGTGCCGTTCTTGATATAGTAATCGGCCTGCACCACCGCTTCGCGCGAAAACACAGCAACCGGTTGCAGCACGGTATAGGCCATTTCGCCGGCCTTGACCGCTTCGACCGCATCGGGCGATCCGTCAAATCCGCCCACAAACACACCGTCCAGCTTGCCCGCTTCCTTCAGCGCGGCAATCGCCCCCAGCGCCATTTCGTCATTGCCCGAAATCACAGCGTCGATTTCCGGGTTGGCCTGAATGATCGACTGCATCTTGTTGTAACCTTGGGTCCGGTCCCAATTGGCCACTTCCTCGGCCACTTTTTCCAGACCGGGATATTGGCTCAGCACGGTGTTGTAACCGTTCGACCGGGTGGCGGCGTTGTTGTCAGCGGGGTTGCCAAAGAATTCGACATATTTCGCTTCGTCGCCAACCATGCTCTGCCAGGCCACAGCTCCAATCGCCGCGCCCTGGGCGTTGTTCGACACAAGCTGGGCAATCGCAATGCCGGCCTCGTTGATTTCCGCATTGACCAGGAACACCGGAATGCCGGCTTCGGTGGCCTTGCGCACCACACCCACCGACCCATCGGCATTGGCCGGATCAAGAATGATCGCCTTGGCGCCATTGGTGATCGCGGCGTCAATCAGGTTGGATTCGGTGTTGGTGTCACCTTTGTGGGCGGCCACGGTGGCCTCATACCCCAGTTCCTCGGCGGTGGCCTTGGCAACTTCGCCTTCGGTAAACCAATACGGATTTGCCGGATCGGTAACGATGATCGAGATCAGGCCTTCGGCCCAGGCCGAGCAGGCCATCAGTGGCAACGAGGCCGCAGCGGCCAAAAGCGCGCGTTTGGTAAATGAGATCATTGGAAGTCTCTCCCTTGGGGTTGGTTGGGTGCCGGCGGACCGGCGATCTTCGCGTCGGGTCTCCTCGCCCGAATATCCGCGAAACTGGATGGGGATCAGCCCTTGCGGCCTTTGCCCCCGTATTGGATCGAATTCAGCATCACGGCGAGCACGATCACCGCACCGGTAAACACCGTCTGCCAGTAGGAACTGACGCCGATAATCACGAGACCATCTGACAGAAAGCCGATGACAAAAGCCCCCAGCAACGTGCCGCGCACCGTGCCGCGCCCGCCCATCAGGCTCGCGCCGCCGACCACAACCGCGGCAATCGCCGTCAATTCATAGGTGGTGCCCGCCGTCGGCCCCGCCGACGTCAGCTGGGACGACAGCACCAGCCCCGCAATCGCGGCACAGACCCCCGACAGAACATAAACCGTGATCTGAACCTTCTTGACCGGCACGCCGGACAATTCCGCCGCGCGTTCATTGCCGCCCGACGAATAGAGCCAGCGACCAAATGCGGTCCGCGCCAGCAAAAGCCCCGCCAAAATCGCCACCACCGCCAGCACAATCACCCCGATCGGCACGCCGCCGATACGGTTGAAGCCCAGCCAGTTGAACCCGGTGTTGCCGAATTCCGGCCGCCCCGACAGGTTGTTGAACGTCAGACCATTGGTCATCAAAAGCGCCACGCCGCGCGCCACATAGAGCGAACCCAAAGTGGCGACAAAGGCCGGCACCCGGAAAAACGCAACCAGTATACCGTTGACCGCGCCGACAAATGCACCAAGCGCCAGCGTCAGCAACACCACCGCCCAGACCGGCGGATAAAGGATCACCCCCGCCGCCTCCAGCTCGATCCCCTGCATCAGATAGCCGGCAAAAACCCCGGTCAGCCCCAACACCGACCCAACCGAAAGGTCGATGCCGCCATTCAGGATCACCAGCATCATGCCAATGGACAACAGGCCGAAAATCGCAACGTGATTGGCCATGATAAGAAAGTTCGACACCGTCGCGTAATTCGGCGACAGAAAGGAAAAGATCGCGATAATGGCGATCAGCGCGAAAAACGCCCGCCCCTCCAGCAATATCTGCACGAGACTGGCTTTCTCCCCGAACATCTGGGCGATCAGCCCGCCCGAGCCATGTTTCTTGTGGGTGGTGACGTCGGTCATGACTTCAGGTCTCCGTTTCCGTGCTGCGCGGCGTTGGGGCTGTCCATTTCGACAATGGCCCGTGCTGCGTGTTCGTCGATGATCAGCCCGCGCAACAATCCGCTCTCCAGAACGGCTTTGATGGCTTGGGGTTTCAGGGCGCCGCCGGCCACGGCGACAATGCGGCGGCCTTTCAGCTGGTCGCGCGGCAGGGTCAGAATGCGGTCGCTGACCTCCTGACCCACGGGTTTCCCGCGCCGGTCAAAGAAGTGGCCCAGCATTTCGCCAACCCCGCCGGCCTGCGCAATCCCGGCCATGTCCGCCGGTGCAATCATGCCTGCGCTGACCAATTCGGCCTCTGGCGTGGTGGTGCCGATGCCAACAATCAAAAGATCCGCCTGCGCGGCCAATGCCGCCGCTTGTTGAACCGCGCCCTGGTTCAAAAGCACCGCGCGATCCGCCGCGGAATTGGCGATAAAGGGCGCCGGCATCACCACCGGCTCTGCCCCGGTCCGCGCCGCCAGATGTGACACAATGGTATGTGGATTTTCATCCGCGCCACCGGTCAGCGCCCCCATCAGCGACACGATTTTCAGATCCTGCGCCTGCGGCAAATCGGGCGTATCCGCACAGGCCAGAAGCGTCCGGCCATGGCCGACCCCGATCACCCGGGTGCCCCCGCCAGAGTTTGCGGCAGAATTTCCAGCAGAGATTTCGGCGGACAAAAACGCACCACCCGCGCGCCCCAACGGCCCAAGCGCCAGTGCGTCACCATCCCGCCCCAGATCATCCTGCCCCGCATCGGCAACCACCTGACAATGGTCCAGCCCAAAGGCCGCGATCAGGCTCTGTTCCAGATCAACCTCACCCGAGGCCGCCATGATTTGTTCCTTGGTGGCGTCGGGGCCGAAGCTGGCGGAAATCTTACCCTTGTGCATGACGACAATGCGATGGGCGATGGACAGACATTCACTGACCTCAGAGGTGGAATAAACCACCGCCAGCCCCTGCTGCGCGCCTTCCGCCAACAGGCGGAACACCTCGGCCTTGGCCCCGATGTCGATGCCGCGCGAAGGTTCGTCCAGCAACACCACGGACGGTTTGGTCGCCAGCATCTTGCCGATCACCACCTTCTGTTGATTGCCACCCGACAGCGACCCGATCGCCGCCCCGCCGCCATCGGTCTTGATCGTGACCTCGCGGATCGACCGGTCAATGATCGCCTGTTCGTCCGGGCGAGAAGTAAACAACCGTTTGGTAAACGCCCCGATAGAGGCCAGCGACAGGTTCTGTCCGACCGACATGGTCTGCACCAACCCGTCGCGCTGGCGATCCTCCGGCGTCAGCACCAGACCGGCCTCGATCCGCTGGGCGATGGACATGCCCGCCAGATCCCGACCATGCAGCGCCACCGACCCGCCCGACGCGGGCAAACGTCCGGCGATACATTCCATCATCTCGGTCCGTCCTGCGCCCATCAGACCATAGATGCAAACGATCTCGCCCTGACGCAGATCCAGCGACAGCCGATCCACCACCGAAAACCCCGACCCGCCGGAGGCACGCTCAGGTTCCTGATCGACAGCGCGACATCGCCAAATTCCACCTCTGGCGGCGATCCCAGATCGAAATTCTCGCCCACCATGTTGCGCACGATCCATTCCAGATCAATCTCGGCGCGCGGCGCATAGGCGGTCATCACCCCATCCCGCAGCACCACCGCGTGATCGGTGATTTCCAATGCCTCTTCCAGATGGTGCGAGATATAGACAATCGACACCCCCCGCGCCTTCAGGTCATGGATCACCTTGAACAGCACCTCGACCTCGGATGCTGACAGCGCCGATGTCGGCTCGTCCATGATCAGAATGCGGGAATTCACCGAAAGCGCACGGGCGATTTCAACAATCTGCTGCTGGCCCAGACGCAGATCCTCGACCGGGGTCAGCGGATCAATGTCTTCTTCCAGCTCCGCCATAAGCGCGCGGCACTGGCGTTCCTCTTCGGCGAAATTTACCCCGCGCGGGCCCATGATCTCGCGGCCCATAAAGATATTGTCGCGCACATTCATATTCGGCGCCAGCGACAGTTCCTGGTGAATGATCGAAATCCCCTGTTCGCGGGCTTCGACCGTGGATTTGATCGCCAGCGGTTTGCCATCAAGGATCAATTCGCCAGAGGTCGGCAAATGCACCCCCGACAGGATCTTCATCAGGGTCGATTTGCCCGCGCCATTTTCACCAAACAGCGTGGTGACCTGACCGCGATGCACGTCAAAATTCACACCTTTCAACGCATGGACCGCGCCGAAACTCTTGGTGACATCGCGGGCTGCCAATACAACCTCGGTCTTGTCGGGCGCGGCCCTGTCGCGGGTTGCGCTTGTTGGCACGTGCCGGGCTTCGGTTTGCATCACTGCACCTCAAAGGCCACCGGGGTGACCAGCCAGTTTTTCGGATTGATCATGGTGAACACGCCGGTCACGGTGACGGTCTTGCCCGTCAGCGCATCGCGGTCCAGCCCGGCCAGAACCTCGGCCGCCATGGCGCGATTTAAACCGGCGCCGGCGTCCTGATATTCGATCTGGTTCTTGAATGCGCCGAATTCGATGTCGCCGGTGATGTCGCGCAGCTCGGTGCCATTGATCGCCGGGCCGGTCTGGACCCGCACGCCGGTGCCCTCAGGCAGACCCTCAACCGCGACGGTGAAAATTCCCGATTTGCCCTCGCCCGCCGTGCCGGTCAAACGGACCGTCATCACCGGAAATGCCCCGGACATCCTGCCATAGGCGGCGATCGCTGCGGCCTTGTCGCTGGCCAGCTCCGCGGCCAGCTGCGCCGCCTCGGGCGCCTTTTCAATCACATGATCGCGCACAGGCGGAAATTCCTCTGCGCCGAACCGATCCGGGTTGAACGCCTGTTGGCGCAGGTCTTCGTCTCCGCCGATTGTCACCACCTTGGTGTCGAGGGCCATTGCGCCAAGCAATACAACCCCAGCGATAGCAAAGAGTGTCTTGCGTCGCGTCGCTTTGGACGTGCTGGCAGATAGGGTGCCGGTTGTGGCCATTACAGACGTGCCTCTTTTCTGTCCGACCCGGGTGACCGGGCGGTGGTGATTCTGCGCCGGAAACCCCCAGCGCCGTCATGTCAGGAAATTGTCCAACCAACTGATATTGAACTTTTCCTCCCTCTGTCGCTGCTCCGGAAACTCCTCAATTTCCATCGGGACCGGCAACTCGTCCCACCCAGTGGATGTAACGGATTGAACAAACCCTATTCGAAAAAAATTTCGTTGTCTGCAAAAAATTTCAGACAGCCAAAATTTTTTATGCTAGAGCTAACTCAACCGGACGCGGAGCAATCCACCGTCCCGGCACAGCGTCATCCGCAAAAAATCCGGCAAAATCGCAGGATAATATGCGGGGTCACAGGGGAGGGGCAGGCGTGAAGCACAAGCCAAAGGGAGGCAGCACATGGCCAATTCGTCCGATCTGATCATCGGCGTGGATGCCGGCACATCGGTGATAAAGGCCGTGGCCTTTGATCTGGCGGGACGCCAGATTGCCGCCGCTTCGGTACGCAATTCCTATGTGATGGGCGCGGATGGGTCCGCCACGCAATCCCTGCCGCAAACCTGGTCCGATTGCGCCGCCGCCCTGCGCGGTCTTGGCGACAAGATCACCGGATTGGCGCGCCGCACGGCCGCCGTGGCCCTGACCGGTCAGGGCGATGGCACCTGGCTTGCAGGCGCGGACAATGCTGCGGTGACCGATGCCTGGCTCTGGCTTGATGCCCGCGCCGCGCCGACCGTGCGGCGACTGGCCGCCGGACCCGACGAACGCGCAAGGTTCGAAGCCACCGGAACCGGGCTCAACACCTGCCAACAGGGCAGCCAGTTGGCCCATATGGATGCCACCTGCCCCGAAATTCTGGACCGCGCCGAAGTGGCCCTGCATTGCAAGGACTGGCTGTTTCTCAACCTGACCGGCACACGCGCCACCGACCCCTCGGAGGCCAGTTTTACCTTTGGCGATTTCCGCACAAGAGCCTACAGCGACCGGGTGATTGCCGCGCTGGGATTGACGCACCGCCGCCATCTGTTGCCCGACATCATCGACGGCGCCCAGGACACCCGCCCCCTGACCGCCGCCGCCGCCGCACAAACCGGGCTGCGCGCGGCACGCCGGTGTCGCTTGGCTATGTCGATATGGTGATGACCGCGCTTGGCGCGGGGGTCCATACCGGCGATGCCGGCGCGGGCCTGTTCCACAGTCGGCTCAACCGGGGTGCATATGCGGGCTGTGACCTCTGACGCGGTGCATCTCAATACCGAAGGCACGGGATATGTGATCTGCCTGCCGGTCCCGAATCTGGTGACACAGGTCCAGACCAACATGGCCGCCACCCTCAACATCGACTGGGCGCTGTCCCTGGCCGAGGATCTGATGTCCGAGGTCGGCAAGGCCCCCTCGCACGCGGATATGGTGGCCCGGATCGACGGCTGGATGGCACGGTCCCACCCCGGCGCGCTGGTCTATCACCCCTATATATCCGAGGCCGGCGAACGCGGCCCCTTTGTCAATGCCGATGCCCGCGCCAGCCTTGTCGGGCTGAACGCCGGCCACCGTTTCCCGGATGTGATCCGCGCCGTAATCGAAGGTTTGGGCATGGCCGCGCGCGATTGTTACGCCGCCATGGGCGACATGCCGCGCGAATTGCGCCTGACCGGCGGGGCGGCACGCTCGGCGGCGCTGCGCCGCGTTCTGGCCGCCGCGCTCAACACCCCGGTGCGGGTTTCCGCGCGCGAGGAGGCCGGCGCCGCAGGCTGTGCCATGATGGCGGCGGTGGCGATCGGCGCCTATGACACGATGGATGCCTGCATCGCCGATTGGACCACCCCGCTTCTGAACAGCCCGGAACCCCCCGACCCGGATCTGGTGCCAATCTATGACCGTCTTTTTACCAATTACCGACACGCGCGCAGTGGTCTTGCCCCCGTCTGGGACGGGCTGGCGGCGGCGCGCCATGCGCAAGGAGCCTGAGACATGAGCGATATTCAAGAGGTTGACCTGTTTGTGATTGGCGGCGGCATCAATGGGGCCGGCATTGCCCGTGACGCCGCAGGCCGCGGCCTGAGCGTTGTTCTGTGTGAAAAGGATGACCTCGCCGAAGGCACCTCTTCGCGCTCGGGCAAGCTGGTGCATGGCGGGCTGCGCTATCTGGAATATTACGAATTCCGTCTGGTGCGCGAGGCGCTGATCGAACGCGAGGTGCTGATGAAAAACGCCCCGCATCTGATCTGGCCAATGCGCTTTGTCCTGCCGCATTCGCCACAGGATCGCCCGGCCTGGTTGGTGCGGCTGGGCCTGTTTCTCTATGACCATCTGGGCGGGCGCAAGAAACTGCCCGGCACCCGCACGCTGAACCTTCACCGCGATCCAGAGGGCGCGGCGATCAAAGACAGCTACAAACGCGGCTTCGAATATTCCGATTGCTGGGTCGATGATGCGCGGCTGGTGGTGCTGAACGCGCTGGATGCGGCGGAACGCGGGGCCACCATTCTGACCCGGTCGCCCTGCACCTCGGCCCGGCGCGAAGACGGGCATTGGCGGGTGACAACCCGGCATTCCGTCACCGGCGAAACCCGGGATTTCCGCGCCAAACTTCTGGTCAATGCCGCCGGTCCCTGGGTCACGGATGTGGTCAATCGCGTCGCCGGATCGAATTCCCCCCGCAACGTGCGGCTGGTCAAGGGCAGCCACATCATCGTGCCGAAATTCTGGAAGGGCGAAAACGCCTATCTGGTCCAGAACCATGACAAACGGGTGATTTTCATCAACCCCTATGAACGCGACAAGGCGCTGATCGGCACCACCGACATCGCCTATGAGGGCCGGGCCGAAGATGTCCAGGCTGACGAGTTCAGAGGTGCAATATCTGATCGACGCGGTGAACAAATACTTCAAGGAACAGCTGACCCGCGACGATGTGCTGACCACCTTTTCCGGCGTGCGCCCGCTGTTTGATGATGGCAAGGGCAACCCCTCGGCGGTGACCCGCGATTATGTCTTTGACATTGACGACACCGGCGGCGCGCCGCTGTTGAACATCTTTGGCGGCAAGATCACCACCTTTCGCGAATTGGCCGAACGCGGGCTGCACAAGATTGCCGCCTATTTCCCCCGGATGGGCGAGGATTGGACCGAAAATGCCCCCCTGCCCGGCGGCGACATCGCAAATGCAGACTACGAAACCTTTCGCAACGATCTGAAACGGGATTACCCTTGGATGCCGCGCGCCCTGCGCCAGCATTACGGCCGGCTTTATGGCACACGGGTCGACCGGATCGTTGGCACGGCAACCACGCTTGACGGATTGGGTCGGCATTTCGGCGGCACGCTCTACGAGGCCGAGGTCACCTATCTTCTGGCACATGAATGGGCACAAACCGCCGAGGACATTCTGTGGCGGCGCACCAAACACCGCCTGCATCTGAGCGCCGAGGAACAGGCCCGGTTCACCAAATGGTTCGAAGACCAGAGGGAGGCCGCCTAAGATGGCGCTGACGCTTTCGCTGAACACCAATCCGCTGGTCAACCGGTTTGCCGAACCCGATGACCTGATCACCGCCATTGCCCGTGACATCCGCATCCGCGACATCCAGTTGACGCATGAATTCATCAACCCCTCCTGGCCCGCGCCGGTGATCCGCCGCCTGACCCGCGACATGCGGGCGGCGCTGCACCGCACCGGCGCCCGCGTCACCAGCGGCATGACCGGGCCTTATGGGCGGCTCAACCATTTTGGCCACCCGGATCGCGATGTGCGCCGCTATTATGTCGATTGGTTCAAAACCTTTGCCGATATCATTGCCGATCTCGGCGGCACTTCGGTCGGCACGCAATTCGCGATTTTCACCTATCGCGATTACGACGATGCCGCGCGGCGCGCCGAACTGATGCAGATCGCCATCGACTGCTGGGCCGAGGTGGCCGATCACGCCAAGACCGCCGGTCTTGCCTATGTCTTTTGGGAACCGATGAGCGTCGGACGAGAATTTGGCGAAACCATCGCCGCAAGCCTTGACCTGCAAGCCCGGCTGAGCGCGGCAAATATGGCGGTGCCGATGTGGATGATGGCCGACATTGACCACGGCGATGTCACCAGCCCCGATCCCGACGACACCGACCCTTACGCCTGGGCGCGCGCGGTGCCGCGGGTGTCGCCGATCATTCACATCAAACAATCCATGATGGACAAATCCGGCCACCGCCCGTTTACCGCCGACTTCAACGCCAAGGGCGCGATCCAACCCACGCCGCTGCTGGATGCATTTGCCGCCGGCGGCGCCATCGACAATGAAATCTGCCTTGAGCTGTCGTTCAAGGAACGCGACCCGAACGACCGCCAGGTGATATCCCAGATCGCCGAAAGCGTCGCGTTCTGGGCCCCACATATCGACAGCGGGGCACGTGATCTGAACATCTGAAACCGGCCCGAAAGGCGCAGTCATCCGATATTTCTGGACCAAACGGTGCCGACACGCATTATAGACAGGCGCAATTCAAACGGCGCGCGACAGCCGCCGCAGACCAAAGGATGGAACATGGCAAAAGACCGCGGTGCAACAAATGCAGAGCATTCCCTGGCGATCCGCGCCGCCTGGTTGCATTTTGTTGGCGGGTTACGTCAGGCCGAGGTCGCCAAGCGTATCGGCGTGCCCTCGGTCAAGGCCCACCGCCTGATTGCCCGCGCCGTGGCCGAAGGCGCGGTCAAGGTCTCGATCGAGGGCGACATCATCGAATGCATCGAGCTGGAACAGGCGCTCTGCGCGCAATACGGCCTGCAAACCTGCGAAGTTGCGCCCGATCTGGACGAAGACGGCATTCCCTTTCGCACGCTTGGTCTGGCCGGGGCCTCACGTTTGCGGCGCTGGATGGAAAGCGGCGAAATGCAGACCATCGGCATCGGACATGGCCGCACCCTGGCCGAGGCGGTCCGCACCATGCCCCGTTTCAGCACCACCGGGCTCAGCTTTGTGTCGCTGCTCGGCGGGCTGACCCGGAACTTTGCCGCCAACCCGCATGATGTGATGCATCTTCTGGCGGAAAAAACCGGCGCGCGGGCCTATGTGATGCCGGTGCCGTTTTTCGCCAATACCGCCGAGGACCGCGAGGTTCTGTTGGCGCAACATGGCGTGGCCGAGGTATTTCAACTGGCCGAAACCGCCCCGTTGAAGATTGTCGGCATCGGCACCGCCAAGACCGAAACCACGCTTGTCACCTCCGGCATGATCGAACCCGCCGAAATCGAGGCAATTTCGCGGGCCGGCGGCGCGGGCGAGATGCTGGGTCATTTCTTTGATCCCGACGGCAATTCCCTGGAAACCGCGCTGACCGCGCGCACGCTGGCGGTGTCGCTGGATGACACCCGCGAAGACCGGATCATTGCGCTGGCGGGCGGCCCGGAAAAAGTCGCGCCGCTGCGCGCCGTGTTGAACAGCGGCCGGCTCTCGGGGTTGATCACCGATGAACGCACCGCGCGCGGCCTTCTTCGGGACGATCCCGGCTGATCGGGATGATCGCCAACAGGTTGTAACGCAAAAAACCGGCAGGGCGCGCATGTCTTTGCCGCGCAGATGTCTTGCGCGGCAAATATCACATCACAAAATAACAACATAACATTATTGACGTTCGATTTGTGACATGGGATGTTACGCACAGGAGGATTCCCCGTGAAACGTGACGACAGACAACAGGCGATCATGGATCTGCTGGTGACCCGGGGCGAGGTCGACCTCGATGCGCTCTCTGACCATTTTCAGGTCTCGCGCATGACCATTCACCGCGATCTGGACGACCTCGAAACTGCGGGCCTCCTGCGCAAGATCCGGGGCGGCGCAACCATCCGGTCCGGCACCCAGTTCGAAAGCGATTTCCGCTTTCGCGAACGCCAGGACCGCGCCGCAAAAACCGCCATGGCCGAGGCCGCCCAGCATTTGGTCGAACCGGGCATGACGGTGATGATCAACGACGGCTCGATGGCCGCCATCCTCGGGCAATTGCTGGTGTCCAAACGGCCGCTGACGGTGATTTCCAACAATGCCGCCGTGATCGACACGCTGCGCGCCGAACCCGGCATCACCCTGATTGCGCTTGGCGGGGTCTATTCCGCCAAATTCAACGCCTATCTTGGCAAGGTGACAGAGGACAGCCTCGCCGGGTTGCGCGCCGACATCTGCTTCATCTCGGCCCCCGCCGTGGCCGGGCTGGAGGTGTTTCATATGGACGACACCGTTGTGCGCGCCAAACTGGCCATGATGGACCAGGCGGCACAGCGCGTGCTGTTGGTCAATCACAGCCGCTTTGATCAGGTCGCCCTGCATCGGCTCGCGGGTTTGTCCGATTTTGACCACATCATCACCGACACCGCCCCTGCCCCCGAAAGCCGCGCAGCACTTGATCGTGCGGGGCTGACCCTGACCCTGGCCGACACATAAAGAGGCACCAAAATGACCCAGACAGATTACTGGATCGGAACCAGTTGGAAAATGAACAAGACCCTCGCCGAGGCCCGGCAATTTGCCGAAACCCTCGCGGCGGCGGATGCGGCGCGCGATCCGCGCCTGCAACGGTTTGTGATCCCGCCGTTCACCGCCGTGCGCGAGGTCAAGCAAATTCTGGCGGAAACCTCGGTCAAGGTCGGCGCACAAAACATGCATTGGGCCGATCAGGGTGCCTGGACAGGCGAGGTTTCGGCCCCGATGCTGACCGATTGCGGGTTGGACATTGTTGAACTCGGCCATTCCGAACGCCGCGCCCATTTTGGCGAAACCGACGACACCGTCGGCCTGAAAACAGAGGCCGCCGTGCGCCATGGGCTGATCCCGTTGATCTGCATCGGCGAAACGCTGGACGACCGCGAAAGCGGCCGCGCCCAGGAGGTGCTGGCCGCACAGGTGCGCGGCGCGCTGGGCCGGCTGAGCGCCGACCAGAAGACCGCCGAAATCCTGCTTGCCTATGAACCGGTCTGGGCGATCGGGGAAAACGGCATTCCCGCCACATCGGAATACGCCGACGCCCGACAGGCGGAAATCATTGCCGTGGCCAACGATATTCTGGGTCGCCCCCTGCCCTGTCTTTATGGCGGTTCGGTCAACCCCGACAATTGCCAGGACCTGATCACCTGCCCGCATATTGATGGGCTTTTCATCGGGCGCTCTGCCTGGAACGTCGAAGGCTATCTCGACATTCTGGACCGTTGCGCCGCCGCGATCTGACACCAACCGCCATTTGACGTAGAGGAGAGAGTTCCATGAAAATTGCCGTTGCAGGCGACAGCGCAGGCGAAGGATTGGCCAAGATCCTGGCCGACCACCTGAAAGCCAACCATGAGGTGGCCGAAATCTCGCGCACCGATGCGGGCCCCGACGCCTTTTATGCCAATCTGTCGGACCGTGTCGCCAGCGCCGTATTGGCCGGCGATTATGACCGGGCGATCCTGTGCTGTGGCACCGGCATCGGGGTCTGTCTGGCCGCAAACAAGGTGCCGGGCATCCGGGCCGCGCAATGTCACGACACCTATTCCGCGGGCAAGGCCGCGACCTCGAACAACGCCCAGATCATCACCATGGGCGCGCGGGTAATCGGGGCTGAACTGGCCAAGGACATCGCCGATGCCTTTCTTGCTGCGGCTTTCGACCCACAGGGCAGATCGGCGGACAATGTCGGTGCCATTGATGCGGTTGACGCCAAATACAACCGGGCCTGAGGTGTAATTCGGCCCGATTGACCACGGGTCACAAATAGCCACGGGTCACAAATATCCACCGGGCCCGAATACCCACCGGACCTGAACCACAACCGGACCCAAACGCCGCCGCACCCATCGCGCGCGGCCCCGGTCCGCAGCCGGAGCCCCGCCTCCTCCCCCGGGACTCCGGCAAAAAAACGCTCTTTAACCAGCTCTGCAACCAAAGGTGCCGCATGGACAGGATCCTCGCAATCGACAACGGGTTGACCGTCACCAAGGCGGTGCTCTTTGATCTCAACGGGGCCCAGATCGCGGTCAGCCGCCGCAATGTGGCCCAGCTGAAACCCGCGCCGCGCCGGGTGGAACGCGACATGACGGCCCTTTGGGACCAGACCGCTTCGGCGATCCGCGATGTGCTGGAAACCAGCGCAACAGATCCCGCGCGGGTCATCGCCGTGGCCGCGACCGCCCATGGCGACGGTCTCTATCTGCTGGATCATGACGGCGCGCCGCTGGGTCCGGGCATTCTGTCGCTCGACAGCCGGGCAATGGATCTTGTCACCGAATGGCAACAAGACGGCACCGCCCAGGCGGCGCTCGACCTGACCGGCCAGATGCCACATGTCTCGGCCCCCGCCGCGTTACTTGGTTGGATACAGCGGCACGAACCCGGCCGCTTTGCCCGGATCGGCCATGTCCTGTCCTGCAAGGATTGGCTCTGCTACTGCCTCAGCGGGCGGATCGGCACCGACCGGACCGAGGCCAGCACCTCTTTCACCGATGCCCGCACCCAGGATTACTCGCCCGAGGCGCTGACCCTGTTTGGTCTCTCTGCCCTCAGACCCGCCCTGGCAGAAGTCGCGCATTCCGCCGACATCGTCGGCACCCTCACCGCAGCGGCGGCCAGGGCAACCGGCCTTGTCCCCGGCACACCGGTCGCCGCCGGTCTGCATGACGTCACCGCCTCGGCGCTTGGGATCGGCGCGCATCGCCCCGGCGTCGTCGGCATTGTCGCGGGCACCTATTCAATCAATGAATGCGTCGCCACCGCCCCCCGGATCGACGCCAATTGGTTCTGTCGCAATGCGGTGACACCGGGGCAATGGAACAACATGGCGATCTCCCCCGCCTCGGCGACGAATTACGACTGGTTTCTCGACACGCTCTGCGCCGCCGAACGTACCGACAGCGCCACCCCGATCCACGCCCGCCTTGGCCCGGAAATCGACGCCGCCCTGTCGCGCCCGTCCTCGGTGCTGTATCACCCCTATCTGTTCGGATCGCCGATGGGTGCCGCGCCAAGCGCCGCGTTCCTCGGGCTGCGCGGCTGGCATGAGCGCGGCGATATGCTTGCCGCCCTGCTTGAGGGCATTGCCTTTAATCACCGCCAACATGTGGATGTGCTGCGGGCCGGCTTTGGCCCGTCCGAGGCGCGGTTGACCGGCGGTGCCTCGCGCAATCCCACCGTGGCCCAGCTCTTTGCCGACATTCTGGATATGCCGGTCACCGTGACCGACACGGACGAGGCCGCCGCCTGGGGGGCCGCGCTATGTGCCGGGGCCGCCGTCGGGGCCTTTGCCCGCTTCGATGCCGATCCGCGCGACATCAACGGCAGCGCCACCACCTATCTTGCCGATCGTGACCGCGCCGCCCACTACGCGCATCGCTTCGCAATCTACCGCGAGGTTGCGGATACATTGACCCAAACCTGGGATCGCCTGAACACCCTGGAACAGATGGGCCGAAAGGGACCAAATGTCTGACACCTCAGAAGAGAGCTTTGACGTCGTCATCATCGGCGCCGGGATCAACGGCGCGGGCCTGTTCCGCGACCTCTGTGCCCAGGGGCTGAAATGTCTGATCATCGACAAGGGCGATTTCGGCTCCGGCACCAGCGCCGCGCCATCGCGGCTGATCCATGGCGGGCTGAAATACCTTGAAACCGGCGAATTGCGGCTGGTGGCCGAGTTGACCTATGAACGCAACCTCTTGTTGAAAAACGCCGCGCATCTGGTGCGCCCGCTGCCGACCGCGATCCCGATCCTGTCCTGGACCAAGGGCGTGACCGCCGCGCTGCGCACCCTTCTGGGATCGACAACCGCCCCGCGCAGTCGCGGCGCGCTGTTGGTGAAGGCCGGTTTGGCGCTTTATGATTTCTATGGTGCCCGTGCGCGCCAAATGCCGAAACACCGCATGGTCGGACGCCGCCGCGCGCTGGCGGAAACCCCGGCATTGACGCCCCGGATCAAGGCGCTTGGCACCTATTACGACGCCACCGTCACCGCGCCGGAGCGTTTGGTGCTGGAACTGGTGCAGGACGGGCTGGCGCTGTCGCCGGGGGCCGAGGCGCTGAATTGGTGCGCGGTCACTGGCCTGTGCGACGATGGCGCAATCACCCTCTGCCCCGCCCCGAACACCACGCGCAAGGTCCGCGCCAAACTTGTGGTCAACGCCGCCGGTCCCTGGATCGACCGGGTCAACGCCTGTCTTGGCCTCGACACCCAGCTGATCGGCGGCACCAAGGGCGCGCATATCCTGCTGGATCACCCCGAATTGCTGCACCAGCTGAACGGCAGAATGCTGTACTTCGAGGCCGACGACGGGCGCATTCTTTTAGTGGTGCCCTTTCAGGGCCGGGCGCTGGTCGGTTCGACCGACATTCCCGACAACAACCCCGATGCCGCGTTCTGTACCGAGGCCGAAACCGATTATTTCCTGCACAGCCTGCGCGACCTCCTGCCGGGGTTGGCCTTTGACCGCGACCAGATTGTCTATGCCTATGCCGGCATCCGGCCCTTGCCGAATTCGGCGGGTGTGGCACCGGGCCTCATCAGCCGCGATCATTCGGTCCCGCGCGCGCCCGCAACGCCCGACCGGCCCTTCCCGATCCTGTCGCTGGTCGGCGGCAAATGGACCACCTTTCGCGCCTTCGCAGCCGAGGTCAGCGATATGGTGCTGGCCGAGCTGGGGCAGACCCGGCACCAGCTGACCGACGACATGGCAATTGGCGGCGGGCGCGACATGCCACGCACAAGCGACGGCCGCGCCAACTGGGCGGCGACGACCGCCAGCGCCACCGCCGCCACCGCGCCCCGTGTCGCCATATTGCTGGATCGCTACGGCACCACGGCCCGGCATATCGCCCGCCACGAAGGCAAGTCCCCGACCCCGCTTGCCGATGCCCCCGACTATACCGAGGCCGAGATCGACTGGATCGTGCGGCACGAACATGTCCAGCATCTGGCCGACATCCTGTTGCGCCGCACACCGCTTGCGATCAGCGGGCAGCTGACGCCAGACCTGTGCCGCCGGGTCGCCGCCATCGCCGCCGCCGCGCTGGATTGGAACGCCGCGCGAAAGGCCGCCGAACTGGAAGATCTGGCCACCCTGCTGGCCCGGCGTCACGGCGTGCAGCTTGACCTCGGCCCGGCGCAGCAAACCGGGTCCGCCATGGCCTGACATCGCCGCAAAACCACAAGTCTTGGTAGGCGGGGGGTTTCCGACCGCAAGATACAGGTATATTTGCACCACATTTGGCATATTCGCCACATTCCGCACCCGATCCGCAAACGGCGGGTGACCCCCGGCGATTTGCGCAATATGGTGCCAATGTCGCGGGACAGGATATGGCGGGCCCTGATGGTCCCCCTGCCCGGCCTCTGCCCCGGCGCGGCGCTTTCCCTGAACATTCTGGCTGTTTACCGCCCTAAACCCGGGCGGTCAGGTACGTCCGATAATGCGGGCGATAATGTGGACTGTGGCGGGCCATAACATCGGCCCGTCGCCATCTTACCCGTGGGTAAGATCAACCGGCCTTATCCGTGGATGGGATCAGACCGGCCTACCGGGGGCAAGGTCGAACATTCTTACCCACGGGTAAGAATGACCCAGCCTGCCCGCCGCACTTAATCCTCTAATGCGGCATAAAACGCGGCAACCGCCTGTTCCAGACGATGGCGTTCAATGGCCGAAAAATCCCGGCTGTCCCGCAATTCCAACCGCCCGTCCGACGCGCTGCACTTGGCCACGCCATGGCCAAGCGGCACCTGAAACGTGGTTTTGGCCTGACGCGGGCGCGCGGATTTTGCAGCGGTCTTACCCGTGGGTAAGGGTGCGCTGGTCAGAAAACTGCGCAGGATCTCGACCTCGCGCGCGGCGTCACGATCCGGTTCCGCCCGCAGCGCCAGCGACACCCGCCCGACCAATGCCTCGTCCCGTTCCATCAAACGCTTCAGCTCGACCCCGACATTGCGCGGAATGTCCTGCGGATGTTCCAGCACCTTTTCCAGCTTTGCCAACAGATCGGCAAAGGCGCGAATATAGCTGCGCTTGGTGTAAGACGCCGATTTGAACAGCGCCGTCACTGCCTCGGCCACATCCGCGCATTTATGCGCCGGGTCATCCGCATAGCGTCGCGCCAGCGTCGCCATTTCCGCAAAAGAGATATCCTTGCGCACAAGGTTCTCATCCACCATCCGGCGATAACTGGTTTCTGTCTCGGCCTCGGTCGGGATGATCCCGGCGGGAATGGTGGCAAATGTCGCATCGCCGGTTTCATCGAACAAGGCGCGAAACGCCAACAGCCGCCGCATCCCTTGGATCAATTCGAACTTGCCATCGGCGCGGGCCTCGACCCGGATCGGGTTCGACAAGCCGATTTCGCGGATCGACAGCACCAGCTCGTCCAGCTCATCATCCGCGCCCGGCTTGCGATCCCGCAGCAACCGTTCGGTCACCACATCCGCCAGCGCGATCCGGTCGGTGATCAGCCCCTCGCGTTTCATGCGCACGAACTCGGCGGCGAGCTTGTCGTTTTCTTCCCGAATGCTGTTTTCCACCGCCTTGCGGTCGCGCAACGAATTCGCATTCTCATTGATAGCCGAGGCCATAGGCCCCCGGCGCAACCCACGATCCGGGGTTTTCCCGACCTCCATATCCCCCATTTCGGGCAGGTCGATGTCAAACATTCTGCGCTTCTTGCTCATTGATCCACCTCCAACGTGTCCCATGCATCATGCAGGGTTTGGCGGAATTCTTCATACGCGCTATCGAATGTAGATCTTGCGCGTCGCCAGGTCTCTCTGGTCATTTCGCGGTAATCCATTTCATAGACCGAGTTCAGGAACCGCCCCGATTGTTCGACTGCGCGCGTCATTTCGACCGGATGCTGGGTGACGTGATCGCCCCAAACCTTGCGAAAGGCATCCTGCATCGCGCGGTGCAATTCATTGCCCGGCTCGTACCTCGTCAACAGGAACCGGATGTCACAGAATGCTTTCGGCAGTTCGATCTTACCCGTGGGTAAGCTGCCATCAAATCCGGCAGAGAGATCTTCAAGCGCCTCGGACAGCTGACCGATAAAGGATGTGGTGGAATCATATTCCCAATATCCGGGCCCCGACGGCACATAAAGCACATCCGCCGCAAACACCGCATTCATCGACTGATAGCCAATCGCAGGCGGGCAATCGAACAGGATAAGATCGTAACTGTCATCCGGGATCTGATCGAGATAGCGCGACACCACCGCAAAGAACGACCAGTCCGGATTGAGGTGACGATACTGCGCCGACGCGAATTCAACAAAGGCGGCATTGGCACAGGAGGGGATGCAATCAATTGTCGGCCAGGAGGTCGGCTTGATGAAATCGCCGATCCGCAAATCCCCAAGACCCAGTTCGGTAATCGCGGTTGGCAAATGCCGCTGCGGCAGACCGGCGCCGGATTCCGCGCCCACCGGACCCTGGTTCATCCGCTCTGTTTCGTGAATCAAATCGCGCGCCATGATGCCCCAGACCGTGTGCTCCTCGGCGACGTCGGTCAGACCCATGGAATGCGACAGCGTCGCCTGGGGGTCGAAATCCACCACCAACACGCGATAGCCGTCCAGCGCGGCGGCATGGGCGAAATGCAAGGCAACCGTCGATTTGCCAGCACCACCTTTGAAGTTGGCGACCGCAGCGCGCACCGCGCGTTTGCAGGCCGGGCGATGCGGCATCAGGCTGCGCTTGCTGACCTTCAACCGGCGGCGCAATTCATTGATCTCTTCAAGCGAGAACCAACGCTGCCGACCTTCCTGTTCCACCTCACCCGTGGGCAAAGAGGGGTCAGCGGCCAGCTTGCCGCGAAAGGTCGATTGGTTCATGCGGAAAATCAGCTCGGCCACCTCCCACGAGGAAAACCGCCGCAGTTTCTTTTCCATCCCCGGTGAAAAGGTCTGTTGCCGGATCCAGCCCTGTAGTTTCAGGGAACGGTTTTGAAGGGTGGCCAGGTCTTGGTGTGTGTACATGCTCTGCCTCTTAGGACGCATTTTGATCTCTTCACTTCATTTACGCCTTTTTTGCCTTTGGTGCAAAACCTATTATCATGAAGTCACAGGTCACCGCGATCTTACCCATGGGTAAGAAAACAAGGGGCCAAACGGCAGAAGCGATTCGGATACGCCCGCAGCGCCAGAACCGGGCAGGGCGGGCAAATGATTGATCTGGCCGCTATATATTGGGGGACACCTTGTGGGGTGAAACCATCAATAGGGGGACATAAAGGCCCAATAGGGGGTCATACAGAGTGTCCCCCATCACCTATATCTTCACCAGATTCATTTTGAATTCAGGTCAGCAGAACATTCAATCCAAGCGATGGCTTGACAGAATCGACGGATTGGACGCAAATTGACGGCAAGCTCGGAAAAGCGTTGGCAGGCGTGGAAAAATCGGGCATGACAGCCGGATAATCCGGCATTGAAGCGGAGCAGTCCATGCAGGCGGCAAAACCGGTCGGGCGTCATGCCTCGGCCCTGAAATACGATATTCTGTCCGCTCTTGGCGTGACGGCGCTTGCGGCGGATAAACATCGTCAGCGGCTTATGCTGCGACTGATGGTGCTGATCACCACAAGGTATAATTGGCAGAACAACGAATTGTCCATTGGCCGGGCGGAAATGGCGCGGCTTTGGTCGGTCGAGGAACGCACCGTCAAACGCGAAATCGCCAAGATGCGCGCCGCCAGGCTGGATCGAGGTCAAGCGGGCAGGGGTGAAAGGCCGGGTGACGGTATATGCGCTGAACCTCAGCGGGTTGTTGGGCGAAACGACCCAGAGCTGGACCACCATCGGCACGGATTTTGTGGCCCGGATGCAGGAACGCCATGTCGGGGCGGGAACGGATATGGCGGGACCAACCGACGGGCAAGACCCAAGCGGGGCCGCGGCAACAGATCCGAATGTCATCCCGTTTCAACGCCGGATGCAGACCGCAGAGACCGAAGGCACATGGGGTCAGGTACTGGCGCAGCTGCGCGCCGAAAGCCCGGCGCAGGCCGCCACATGGTTCGGGCAATTGTCGGAAATGGCGCGTGACGGCGACCGGGTCACATTGGTTGCGCCATCACGGTTCATTGCGGATTATGTCCGCACGCATTTTCTGAACCGGCTGCTGGGCAGCTATGCCGCGCTGGACCCGGCTGTGCGCCGGGTCCAGGTTGTTGCGGTTTCTGAGTGATGTCCTGATCAGCGGGCAGGGGGGATGACGATCGCGTCGCAGATCTGTTGGCCCACCGCCAGCGCCCGTGCGGTCGCGGCGGCCATCTGGGGCAGGATCATCCATTCCAGCCCCCAGGCCGCGCCAGACCGTTCCTGTTCATGGATCATCGCCTGATGCATGCCGCCAATCTGGGTGGCATTGAACCGCGCCAAAGTGACCAGCAGTTCGGCCAGAACCGGGTTCTGTTTGTGCGGCATGGCCGAAGACCCGCCGCCACCGGACAATGCCAGTTCCTGAATGCCCTGTTGCGCCATCAGGCAGATGTCCTGACCCATCTTGCCCAGGGTGCCGGTGATCAGGGACAAAAGCCCGGCGTGATCGACGATGGTGTCGCGCTGACTGTGCCAGCCTGCGGCGGCATCTTCCAGGCCGAGGGCGTCGGCCGTGAAGGCGGAAATCGTTGCGCCCTGTGCGCCAAGCGCGGCGCGATCGCCGACGGCCCCGCCCAGTTGCAGACGTTCGACCATGGGGCGCAGTGCCGCGAGCCGGGTCCCATGCTGGCGCAGCGGGTCGACCCAGCTGCGCGCGCGGTCGGCAAAGGTCAGGGGCAGGGCGGCCTGCATCCGGGTGCGTCCCATGATCGGGGCGGTGCCGTGGTGGGCCACCAGCTGATCAAGGGCCTGCACCACATCCTGCAAACGCTGCATCAAGAGAGTGTTGGTGTCGCGCAGCGCCATCACCAATGCGGTGTCGATCACATCCTGCGATGTCAGCCCCTTGTGCACGGCGGCCTGGGTGTCCGCATCCACCCGCGATTTGAGCTGGCGCACCAGATCCGGGACTGGCAGCCCATCCCGCAGGGTGGCGTTGCGCAGGGAATTGATGTCGGGCTGACAGGTTTCAATCGCCTGTGCGGCCCGGTCGGCCATGTCCATCGGCACCTTGCCCGCCGCGCCAAGCGCGCGGGAAAACGCGGCCTCGATCGCGAGCATGCGCCGCAGCTCTTGGTCCGGGGACCAAAGCGCCGCGATTTGCGGATCGCCAAACAGCCCGCCAAGCCAGGGATGGTCAAAGACACTTGTGCTCATGGCTGCGGCCTTTGCGTCCGGGGGGATTTGCAATCCGGGGCCAGAGTTGAAGTCGGGTTCGGGGCAGGGGGGTGCCATGTCCGCCGGTGTTGCAAAAGGTCCGTGGTGGGCATGTCTGGTTCCCCTCTCTGTCAGCAAAGGTCTGTCTGGCACGATAGATCGCATGGTTTGCGGCAGGCGCGCCAGACTGATTGCGACAACATGGAACCGCTAGATCACGTGCGGGGCATGCCCTTGGTTCGCATCAGACGTTTTTGTGCGGCAATCCGAAAGGGGGCGTTTGGCGCGCCATATCCGGCATATCCGCCGCGCCGTTCGACGATTTCGAAAAACATGCCGCCGGCAAAGGGGCGCGCATAGATCTGAAAAAACGCGCCATTGGCGTCTTCGTCATAGAGGATATTACCGGCTTGCAGCTTTTGTAACATGCTGGGGGAGAGTTCAAAGCGCGCGGCCAGATCAGCATAGTAATTGTCCGATATGGCCAGCGGTGTGAACCCCTTGGCGGCCAAGGCATCAGAGGTGGCAAAAATGTCGTCGCTGGCCAATGCGATATGCTGGACCGAGGCACCAAAGCTGTCGGCGAGGAAATTGCCCGCCATGGTGCGGTGGGTTTCCGCGCCATTGAGAGTGATGCGAAAGGTGCCGGTTGCGGTTTCCAGCGCCTGACTGCGCACCAGCCCGTCCGGGTCGACCACATCGACGATGGCCGATTTTCCCATGTCGAACAGCGAGGAATAGAACAGCGACCAGCTGAGCATTTCATCATAGCTCATGGTTTGTGCCAGATGGTCGATGCGTTTCAGCCCAACATCAGATGCGGCGGTGTCGGCGCGGGTGAATTCCAGCGACCAGACCCGGTCCAGACCGCTGGTGGCGTCGATGAAATGCAACAGGCTGCCGCTGCGCCCGCGGATCGCCGGAATGTCGAGTTCGCCGGGGCCAAGCGGTTGGTGAAAGGGGTTGGCGCCAAGCCGGATGGCGCGGGCCACCGTGGCATGGGCATTTTCCACGCCAAGGCCGATGTCACATACCGTTGTGCCATGCACATTATAGGCGCTGCTGGCAAAGCCGGTGGTTTCCCGGTTGACGACAATGCGGATGTCGCCCTGGGTCCAGAGCGTCAGTTTCTTGGCGATATGGCTGCCGGAGCGGGCAAAGCCGAGGGTTTGCAGGATGGTTTCCAGCGCCTCGGCCTCGGCTCCGCGACTGGTGAATTCGACAAAGGCCACCCCGTCGACGGCAATGCGCGGCGGCATTTGTGGCAGGTCGACGGCGTTGGTCGGTTCCTGGCGGCGGACATCATCCATCAGCGCCACCAGCGCGCGATGACCATCGCGGGCGATGGAATGCGGGCTGCCGCCGCGAAACTGGTCGTTGAAGATTTCCAGCGACACCGGCCCGGCATAGCCCGTCGCCATCACCGCGCGCATGAAATCGGTCACCGGCAGGTCGCCTTCGCCCGGCATATTGCGGAAATGGCGCGACCAATAGAGCAGATCCATGTCGATCAGGGGCGCATCGGCGAGCTGGACAAAGAAGATCTTGTCACCGGGAATGCGGCGGATCGTGTCGGGGTCGATGTTGCGCACGAGGGTGTGAAAACTGTCGAGGATCAGGCCGACATTGGCATGATCGGCGCGGCGCACAATTTCCCAGGCGTCGCGGTGATCATTGACATGGGTGCCCCAGGCCAGGGCCTCGTATCCGATGCGCAGATCACGGGCGGCGGCACGTTCGCCCAGTTCGTGGAAATCCGCCGCCGCCCGGTCGATACCGCCAAGCGCCTTTGGGTGACAGGAGGAACAGACCAGCACAAGATCGGTGCCCAACTCCTGCATCAGGTCGAATTTGCGTTCGGCACGGTCAAAGGCCTTGGCCCGGTAAGGGTCTGGCAGACCTTCGAAATCGCGGAACGGTTGAAACAGGGTGATCGTCAGCCCCATGTCCCGGATCAGGTTGCCGACATCGCGCGGATTGCCGTCATGGGCGATGAAATCCTGTTCGAAAATCTCGATGCCATCAAAACCGGCGGCGGCGATGGCCTCGAGCTTCTCTGGGAGGTTGCCGGAGATCGAGACGGTGGCAATGGATGTTTTCATTTTGCAATCCTCGGGGCCGGCGGGTTTGGCAAGACGGGGCAGGGATATGGCCGGGTGGAATATGGTCGGCCGCGCCATCATGCGGTTTCAAAGCTTTCGAAGGTGGCCCGCATACGGCGGTCATCGGCGGTCACCCCGGTAAAGAGGTGAAAGGCGCGCACGGCCTGAAACACCGCCATGCCGGAGCCATCCACCGTGCGACAGCCCCGGGCGCGGGCGGCGCGCAGAAATTCGGTTTCGCGCGGGAAATAGACGATGTCGCCAACCCAATGGCGGTCTGACAGCAGGGTGGTGTCGATGGGGGTGCCGGGCAGTTTTGCCATGCCCATCGGGGTGGCGTTGACGATGCCCTCGGCCTGTTCGATGGCGGGGGCAATGTGATCTTTGGTATGGGGCACGGCGCGGGCCACGGTATGGGCCACAGTATGGGCCACAGTATCGACCCCGAGGGCGTTGGCGGCGGCATTCACCGCCTCGGCCAGGGCGACGGCGGCCTCGATCCGGCGGTCGGTGATCATCAGATCGGTGGCGCCCATGTCGTGAAGCGCATGGGCCAATGCCCCGCCCGCACCGCCGGCCCCAACCAGCAACACCCGGCGCGGCGTGACATCGGGCAGGCCACGGCGCAGACCTTCGGCAAAGCCGGAAAAGTCGGTGTTGTGCCCCAGACGTTTGCCATCGCGAAACACCAGCGTGTTCACCGCGCCCACCCGCCGTGCGGCATCGGACAGCTGATCGGTGAGGGCCAGCACCTCTTGTTTGTAGGGGAAGGTGATGTTGAGCCCGGCATAGCCGTCTTTTTCCGCTTGATCGACGATCCGGGTCAGCGGGGTGTCGGGCGGCATCTGGTCGGTGTCGAGCAGATCATAGCGCAGGTTCAGGCCCTGAGCCGCGCCCTCGGCCATATGCATGCGGGGGGTGCGAGAGCCTAAATCCCTTGCCCACCAGCCCAACCCGGAGGTGTTGCGGCGTCCTGGTGTCGGCCTGCGCCGGTGATGGTTCCTGCATGTCGCGCCCCTGAACTGCCGTGTGATGATTCCCGTGGGTGAGGGTCTTTTTGTACCATTTGGTTAATTTGGTCAATCATTTTGTACTAGACGGTTAAATTGACCGATGTTAGCACAGGCAGACGGAGGACAGGATGCCAGAGCCCGCCAAACACCCCGCGCCCGATACGGGCAAGCCGGACAAGAAAAAGCGCGCGCCCCGGCGGCCCCGCTGGAAACAGAACCCGGACGCGGTGCAGCGCGATATCCTGATCAATGCGATTTCGGAATTTGCCGACCGTGGGCTGTCGGGCGCGCGGGTGGATGCCATCGCGGCGCGCACACAGACGTCAAAGCGGATGATTTATTATTATTTCGGCGACAAGAACGGGCTGTATGCTCGCGCGCTGGAGGCCGCCTATGCCGAGGTGCGCAAGGGCGAAGAGGGGCTGAACCTCGACCATCTGCCCGCCGCAGAGGCGCTGGCGAAGCTTGCGGAATTCACCTTTGATCACCACCGGGCCAACCCGGATTTCATTCGCATGGTGATGATCGAAAACATCCATAATGCGGAATTTGTCGGTGCGTCGGATATGATCCGGGCGTTGAACGGCGCGGCAATTGACCAGCTGACAGAGATCTGTCGGCGCGGGGCGCAGGACGGCAGCCTGCGGGCGGATCTGGACCCGATGCAGCTGCATTGGCAGATTTCGGCCTTCAGCTTTTTCAATGTGTCGAACCGGCCGACGTTTTCGGCGCTGTTTGGGGCGGCGCTGTTCACGCCGGAGACTCAGGTGGCGCTGCGGGATGATCTGGTGCGGATGCTGGTTGAGGCCGCCCGCAGGCCTGCGGGGACAGACGGGACAGGCGGCAAATGACCACGGGCGCATAGCGGTTTCGCTGCGCCGGTTGGGTCAATTGCTTGTGTGTCATCAAGGTCTCGCAAAGTTCGCTTTGCGGGGCCTTTTGCTTTTGCCTGTCGCGTTGACCGCCCATTTTCCGGCTTCTGCGTGCCCCTCCGCAACCCTGTGATCGCGCTGTGGGCATCGCCGCCAAGGCGCTGTTGTTTGGCGGGGCCGGGGTTGCGTCTCTGCACCCTTGGTCCTATGGTCCAACCAAAGTAGGGGTGACTCGATGGCCGGCCAGTCCGCAGTTGATGAAATTAGAGAGGTGCTCAGACGCGAGATCGTGAATGAGTATGAGACAGGGGATTTCCTGCCGACCGAACGCGATTTGGCCGAGCGGTTCGGCGTGTCGCGCAACACGATCCGCGAAACCATCATTCATCTCGAGGCCTTTCAACTGGTGCGCAAAACCAAACGCGGGCCACAGGTGACAAAGCCCGATTTCGAGACCATGTTTCGTGGTTTCAGCCAGTTCTTTGCCGCGTCGTCGCGGACCTTTGTTGATGTGCTGAACTTTCGCCGGATCATTGAAACCGGCGCGGTGCCGCTGATCGTGCACAATGCGACCGACGATGATATTGCCGCGCTGGATGTGGCCAATCGCGCGATGCGCAAGGCGCTGACGACCTCTGAGTCCGCAGAACAGGATTACCGGTTTCACCTGGCGTTGATCGACGCGGCCCGCAATGACGTGCTGAGCCGGATGTATCGCGTGATGTCGGAACCGCTGCGGTTTTACCTTGAGGTTGGCAAATCTCAAACGCCCGCGACCAATGCCGCCAGCGACCACCACGAAGCCATTATTGCGGCGCTGGGGCGGCGCGATCCAGAAGACATGGCCGACGTGCTGGGCGCACATTTCCAGCATTCCGCAGACACGCTTGCGGTGTGGCTGGCCGAAAGCGGCGGTGCCGATGCGCCGTCCGAAATATGGCCGTCTGAAAAGGCGACATGACCCCGAAAAGAACGCAAACACCGGAGACTGACATGCGATTTCTGAACCACCTTACCGGGGCGGCCGGTCTGGTTGGCAAGCGGGATCTCGGGATTGTCGCTGGCACTGATTTGACCGCAAAGGATACCCCATGAAAGATTTAGACACCCCAATGCGCGCGCTTGTCTGTGCCGAGCCGGGCAAGCTTGACCTGGTGACGCAGCCCCGTCCCATGGACCAGCCCGGTCATATCCGTCTGAAGGTCGAGGTGATCGGCATCTGCGGCACCGATTACCATATCTACAAGGGCCAACAGCCGTTCCTGTCCTATCCGCGCACCATGGGCCATGAGCTTGCGGCGCGGGCGATGGAAGACAGCAGCGATGGTCGTATCAGGCGCGGCGATCTGGTGGTGGTCAACCCCTATGTCACCTGCGGCACCTGTCATGCCTGCACCATCGGCAAGCCGAACTGTTGTGAAAACATCGGCGTTCTTGGGGTGCACCGCGATGGCGGCATGTGCGAGGAAATCGTGATCCCGGAGGCCAATGCATATCCCGCCGCAGGGGTGGAGCCAAAGGCCGCCGCAATGGTCGAATTTCTGGCGATTGGCGCGCATGGTGTGCGCCGGGGGCAGGTGGCCGAGGGTTCAACCGCGCTGGTGGTTGGCGCGGGGCCGATCGGGTTGGGCGCGGCGCTTTTTGCGCAGGTCGCGGGCGCAACGGTGACGGTGCGCGACACCTCGGCCGAGCGGCTGGCGCTGGCGCGTGCGATCCTGCCGGATGCGATCTGTCAGAGCGTGGATGCGGCGGGCGATGACATGTTTGAAACCGTGTTCGACGCCACCGGCAATATCGGTGCGATGAATGCCGGGTTGAAATTCGTGGCCCATGGCGGGTCATATGTGTTGCTGTCGGTGGTCAAGGGCGATCTGTGCTTTGCCGACCCGGACTTTCACAAGCGCGAAACCACGCTGATTGCCAGCCGCAACGCGCTGAAAGCGGATTTCGAACATGTCATGTCCTGCATGGCGCGCGGTCTTGTGCCGATTGACGCCTTTGCATCGCACAGCACGACGTTCGACGATGCTGTAACGGATTTGCCCAAATGGTCAGAGGACCGGGGCACTGTGGTAAAGGCGCTGATCCATGTCTGAGACTTTCAAAACCCCCGTCGTTCAATTCGGCACCTCGCGGTTCCTGCAGGCGCATGCCGATCTTTTCTTTCACGAAGGCACACCGCCGCGCGCCATTACCGTGGTGCAATCTTCCGGCGATCCCGACCGTGCCCGGCGTTTGGCGCATCTGGCTGCGGCAGAGGGGTATCCGGTGCGCATTCGCGGGGTTCAGGGCGGTGAAACGCTGGACGAAGAGCGGCGTGTGACCTCGGTCAAGCGGACGCTGGCCACCGCCACCGATTGGGACGAGATCAGCCGCGTGATCACCGAAGAGGCGAAAATCATCCTGTCCAACACCGGCGACCGTGGGTATGAACCGCGCCCCGCCGATGCCGGGGCCAGCCCGGATCAGGACATGAGCTATCCTGCCAAGCTTTTCCATCTTTTGGCCGCGCGTCATGGCGCGGGGGGCGCGCCGCTTGATATCTTTCCGATGGAGCTGGTGCCGGAAAACGGTGCGGTGCTTCGGGCGCGGGTGCTTGAGATTGCGGCGGCGCAGAATGCCTCTGGTGCGCTTGTGACCTGGTTGGGCGATTGTCGCTGGGTCAATTCGCTGGTCGATCGCATCGTGTCAGAGCCGATTGAACCGGCTGGCGCGGTGGCCGAACCCTATGCGCTTTGGGCGATTGAGGCCCAGCCGGGGCTGGAGGCGCCAACAGAGCATGCCTCGATTTAGGTGGTGGATGATCTGGAGCGGATCGAGCGGTTGAAATTGCACATCCTCAACCTGGGTCATACGGCCATGGTTCAGATCTGGCGTGAGGCTGGCGGGGATGCGGAGCTGACCGTTGATGCGGCGCTGGCGGGGGACATTGGCCGCGCGGTCGAGGCGATCTTGCAGGACGAAGTCCTGCCCGGTTTTGCCCTGCGCGGCATGGAGGCCGAGGCCCGCGATTATGCCGCCGCCACGTTCGAGCGGTTCCGCAACCCGTTTCTGCATCACCGGCTGTCCGACATTGCCCAGAACCACGAACAGAAAATCGCACGCCGCATTGCGCCGTTTGTGGATTGGGTGCGCGCCGAAGCGCCGGATTTCGCGGCGCCGAGGCTGGATGCCATCATCGCAGCAGGCGGTGCCAAATGAGTGCGGGCCTAATCATTCTGTCGCCCGAAGACAGCGTGGCGGTTGCCCTTGTGGATTGGCCCGAAGGCGAGGCGCGCGACGGTCTTGTGGCGCGCGAAGCGGTCGGGCGCGGGCACAAGATCGCCCGGCGCGCCATGGCCAAAGGCGATCCCATTGTCAAATACGGCCAGATGATGGGCATCGCGTCGCAGGACATCGCGGCCGGCGCGCTGGTGCACAGCCACAATTGCACCATGCCGCAAGATCATGCGGAAATGGCGGTGTCGTCCGGGGCGTTGCCGGATGCGCCGGCACGCAACACCTTTGACGGGTATCTGCGCCCCGATGGCCGCGTCGGCACCCGCAATTTTATCGGCATCATCGCCTCGGTCAACTGCTCTACCACCGTGTGCAACGCCATCGCCGCCGAGGCCAACCGCACATTGCTGCCGAAGTTTCCCGGCATCGACGGGTTTGCGCCGATCATCCATGATCAGGGCTGTGGCATGGCGCATAAGGGCGTGGGGTTTGACGCGCTGGTCCGGGTGTTGAAGGGCTATCGCGATCATCCGAATTTTGGTGGCGTTCTGATTGTCGGGCTGGGCTGTGAGGTCAACCAACTGACCCTCTACAAGCCGACCGAATGGGCGCAGGAACGTTTCCAGACCTTCAATATTCAAGAGGTCGGCGGGTCGCGGTCCGGTGTGCGCCGCGCGCTTGAGCTTTTGGAACCGATTGCGGCGGCCGCCAATGAGGACCGCCGGTCCAGCCAGCCGGTGTCAAAGCTGGTGCTTGGCATGCAATGTGGCGGGTCCGACGGGTTTTCCGGCATCACCTGCAACCCGGCGCTTGGCCATGCCTCGGATCTGTTGGTTGCGGCGGGGGGGATGTCGATTTGTCCGAGACGCCGGAAATCTATGGCGCGGAACATCTGTTGATCGCGCGTGCGGATGCGGGGGCGGGCCAGAAAATCCGCGACATGATTTCGTGGTGGCGCGACTATGCCGAACGCAATGGCACCACGCTGGACAACAACCCCTCGCCCGGCAACAAACGCGGCGGGCTGACCACCATTCTGGAAAAATCGCTTGGCGCGGTGGCCAAGGGTGGGCTGTCGCCGGTGTCGGGGGCGTTTGCCTATGGCGCGCGTATCGAGGGCCCGGGTTTTGTCTATATGGATTCCCCCGGCTATGATCCGGTGGTGGCCACCGGGCAGATCGCGGCGGGGGCCAATGCGCTGTGTTTCACCACCGGTCGCGGGTCTTGTGCCGGGTATAAACCGACGCCGTCACTGAAACTTGCGTCCAATACCGAGCTTGCCAAATCCATGCCCGAAGACATTGATCTGGATTGCGGTGTGATCATCGGCGAGGGCGTGGCGATTTCCGAGATGGGTCTGCAAATCTATCACCGTATCCTGGATATGGCGTCGGGCGACACAACCGCGTCCGAGGAATTGGGCTATGGCGACAATGAGTTTGTGCCGTGGAAGATCGGCGCGGTGCTGTAGCGCGGTTTTTACGGCGGTCTCTTTGAGATGGCTTTGCCTGACGGTGGGTTCATGTGGTCTTTACTTTTGGGTCATATGAACCTACTTTGAGGGCGAAGGAGATCTGCGATGCATGTGGCCGACAAGACCCGCGAACCGGTGCAGGTGAACGCAATTGCGCTCAAAGCCTATGCGCGCATTGTCGACGCCTGGGCCTTTGGTGTGAAGGATGCCGCGCGGCTTGCGGATATGTCCGAAAGCACATGGAAACGCGCCAGAAAGCCGGGGTTTGCGGGTGAGCTGACCAAGGATCAGCTGCTGCGGCTCAGCGCGGTGATTGGCATCTATAAATCGCTGGAGCTGTATTTTTCCGATCCATTGGCCAAAAGCTGGTTCACGCGGCCGAACACCGGGCCATTGTTTGGCGGTCAGCGGCCAATTGACGTGGCGATAGAGGGTGGGCTGCCGCAGATCATTGCCATTCGCACCTATCTTGACGCGCTGCGCGGTGGGGCATGAAACAGGCGGAGATTTCCGATCGCGGTCTGGTGCGCCTTTTGCCTGCGACCTATCACAAACCGCCGGCCCTGCGCGGGCTTGTCGATAGTGATGATGAGCTTGATATTCTTGCCGAGATCGAAGGTTTGACCAGCGGGCGGCTTTTGGCGGAACGGGGCCGCAACCCGCATCTGGATCCGCGTGAATTGGCCTGGCAGCGCCGAAGCCACGATTTGCGGCTGTATGGTGACAGCCATATCAATGCGGCCTTCACCTATACCCGGGCGGGGGGCAATCGTTTCAACACCGAAGCGCGCGGCGCGTGGTATTGCGCCTGGAATGTGATGGTGTCGGTCAGCGAAGTCGCCTGGCACCGGACAAGGGAGCTGGGGTTTACTGGCTGTTATGACGACAGCGCCCGCTATGTCGAGCTGCTGGCGGATTTCATCGGGGTCTTTGACGATATGACCGATGAACCGGATCACCCGGCGCTTCATGCCGACCCCGATATTGGCTATCCCGAAGGTCAGAGCCTTGCGCAGCATCTTCGCCGTCACGGGTCGCGCGGGTTGATTTACCCATCTGTGCGCGCACCGGGCAGCGATCTCGGGGGCGATCGGGGTCGCGATATGGGGGGCGGCAAAAATTGTCTTGTGTGTTTTGATCCCCGTGCGATCCAGAATGTGCGCCCCGGCGCATCCTGGGATCTGGTGTGGGACGGCACGCCGGATTACGCGATCAATGCGGTGGCCTGATCGTCGGGGTCCAGACCCATAAACCCAGACCTCAGCGGTTGCCGTCGATCCATTTCGACATCAATCCTTTGTCGCGAAAACATTCGTCCGGCACGGCACGTTGTTTGATCCGGGCCAGACGTTCCGCAAAAGCGACCTGTTTCGATGTCGGGCGACCGTCCTGCGGGGCAGGCTTGACCTTGGTCTGGGCATCAATCCAGGCGCTGAGCGCGCGGCGATCCTGCTGAACCTCCCAAGGTAACGAGATCCGGTTCCGTTGTGCCAGTGACCGGGCATAGGCAATCTGTCGGGGCGTCGCGGGCAGGGTGTAACTGGAATTTTCCATTGAAACGTTCTCCTTTCGGCTTGAAACGAACATAGAACAGAACGAGAACAAAATCAAGACCCCGGCGAAAATCGGGGCATTCACCCGGCGAAATCGGTGTTTTGGCGGCGGGCGTTTGCCCCTTGGTGATCTGGCGGGCGGCACCGGGGATCACGCCGCATTTGGCACCATGCCGGCGCAGGGCAGGCATAGGGCGGGCATTGGCGAGGTGGGGCGCAACTGTGGTAAAGCTTGAAATCTGCGGCGAAATCGGGTCTATCCAGCCACATGAACGTTAGGACCCGGTGAAATCCCGGGTGGCTCTTCCGGCCGCTGATCCGCCGGACAACCCTGAAAATTCCCGAAAAACGCCGCCGTCCGTCTTGTCACAGACGCTCTGGCACAGGGTCTTGGATTGCTCTTATGATTTCACTTTCTGACTACCGACAGCAATGGTTCGGCAATATACGCGGCGATGTGCTGGCGGGGATTGTTGTTGCGCTGGCCCTCAATCCCCGAGGCGATCGCATTTTCCATCATTGCGGGCGTGGACCCCAAGGTGGGTCTTTATGCCTCTTTTTCGATTGCGGTGATCATCGCCTTTACCGGCGGACGGCCCGGCATGATTTCGGCCGCCACCGCCGCGACCGCGGTGCTTATGGTGACGCTGGTCAAGGAATACGGTCTTGAATATCTGTTGGCCGCAACCGTGCTGGCCGGGTTGTTGCAGATCGGCGCCGGGCTGCTGAAACTTGGGCGTTTCATGCGCTATGTGTCGAAATCGGTGATGACCGGTTTTGTGAACGCGCTGGCGATCCTGATCTTTATGGCGCAATTGCCAGAGCTGAACCCGGCCAACGCCGGGGTGACATGGCTGACCTATGCGCTTGTCGCTGTCGGGCTGGCGATCATCTATCTCTTTCCCCGGATCACGACGGCGGTGCCCTCGCCTTTGGTGACCATCGTTTTGTTGACGCTGGTTGTTCTGGTCATGGGCTGGGATGTCCGCACGGTGGGCGACATGGGCGCATTGCCGGATACGCTGCCGGTGTTTTTGATCCCGGATATTCCGCTGACATTCGAGACGCTGGTAATCATCTTTCCCTATTCCGCCGCGGTTGCGGTGGTGGGCCTGTTGGAAAGCCTGATGACCCAGAACATCGTCGATGATTTGACCGACACCAGATCCAACCGCAATCAGGAATGTATCGGTCAGGGCATTGCCAATACCGCAACCGGGTTTATCGGCGGCATGGCGGGCTGTGCGATGATTGGCCAATCCATCATCAACGTGAAATCCGGGGGACGCGGGCGGCTTTCGGCCTTTACCGCCGGGGCGGTCCTGTTGGTGCTGGTTGTGGGGCTGGGCGATCATGTGGCGCGCATTCCGATGCCGGCGCTGGTGGCGATCATGATCATGGTGTCGATCGGCACCTTTTCCTGGTCGTCGATCAAGGCGCTGCGGGTGCATCCGCGCTCGTCCTCGATCGTGATGATCGCAACCGTGGTGACCGTGGTTTATACCCACAATCTTGCCATTGGGGTGCTGGTCGGGGTGCTGCTGTCGGGGATCTTCTTTGCGGGCAAGATTGCCCAGCTTTTCCGCATCTCTTCCAGCCTGTCTGCGGATGGGCGCGAACGCACCTATCTGCTTGAGGGTCAGCTGTTCTATGGGTCGGTCGAAGATTTCGCAGATGCTTTCGATTTCCGCGAGGCGCTGGATCGTGTCATCATCGACGTGAGTTGCGCGCATATCTGGGATATCAGTTCGGTTCAGGCGCTGGACATGGCGATCCTGAAATTCCGCCGTGACGGCGCCGAGGTCGAGGTGGTCGGTATGAATTCGGCCACAGAAACGCTCGTTGACAAGCTTGCCATTCATGACAAGCCGGGCGCGATGGACAGGTTGATGGGACACTGAGGGGGGATAACCATGGACAAGATACTGACAATGCTGGACGGGTCGGCCTATTCCGAAAGCGTCTGTCATCACACGGCCTGGATTGCGCAGAAGCTGAATGCCGGGGTTGTGGCGATGCATGTGCTGGGCCGCCGTGAGGGCGCGGCCTCGACCAATCTTTCCGGCGCGCTCAGCCTTGGGGCGCGCTCGGCCCTGCTGGAGGAGCTTGCCGGGCTGGACGCAAAGCGCGCGAAACTGGCGCAGGCCAAAGGCCATGCCATCCTGGAGGACGCAAAAGCGATCCTGGAGCAAGACGGGGTTCCATCGGTCGATCTGCGGTTGCGCCGGGGTGATCTTCTGGATGCGGTGCGCGCGCTTGAGGGCGACATTCGCGCCATCACCATCGGCAAACGCGGCGAAGGGGCGGATTTCGCCTCGGGCCATCTGGGGTCGAACCTGGAACGGGTTGTGCGGGTCTCAAAGGTGCCGGTTTTTGTCGCCTCGCGCGAGTTCCGGCCAATTTCCAGGGTTCTGGTGGCCTATGACGCCAGCGCCAGCGCCAAGGTCGCCATCGAACGCATGTCGATCAGCCCGGTTTTCAGCGATCTTGACGTTTGTGTGCTTTGTGTGGCGCAGGATGACGCCCGCGCCCGCCAAACCGCAGGCGAGGCGGTGGCAAAGCTTCGCTCGGTCGATATCACGGCATCGGCGCGCACCGCCACCGGCGACCCGGAGGAGGTTCTGGGCGAGTTGGTTCGCAAAGAAGGTTTCGACCTTCTGGTCATGGGGGCCTATGGGCACAGCCGGATCAGACGTCTGATCATCGGGTCGACCACCACGGCGATGATCCAATCGGTCAAGATCCCGGTGTTGCTTTATCGGTGAATTGGCGGATTGTCTGTTTGCAGGCGCATGCGGGAAATAGGGGCGGGTTTTCGGGTGCGGTGATCTATTTGCCAGTCCCGTGTGTTCCAGCCCCGGATGTATCACCCCTGCGCAGCGGTCTTCCGGTTCGCAGGACCGAAGCGGCCCCAAGGATCAGCGCCGCGCCAATCCAGAAGCCCGGCGATGGAACCTCGTCAAATACCAGATAGCCGACGCTGGTTGACAGGATCAGGCTGAGATAGCCCAAAATCCCGAGAAAGCTGGCCTCGGCCAGACGGTGCGCGTTCAGGAAACAGAACTGTGCACATTGCGCAAAGACCCCGATGCTTAGCAGGGCAAGCAGATGCTGCGATGCAATTGGCGTCCAGTGGAGCCAGGCCATCGGCGCGCTGAATGCGGTCAGGCCCAGCGTGTAAAACCCCATCAGGACCACCACCGGCGCGGCGCGCAATCGGCGGGTTGTGGTCACCGCGGCGACCCCACAGAGCACCCCGCCAAACATGGCCGGCACCGCCCAGTTCAGGTCGATCTGGCCGGGGTTCAACGCGATCAACACCCCGACAAAGGCCACCGCCGCCGCCAGCCACCGGGTTAGGCTGATGCGTTCGCCCAGGACCAGCGCGGCCAGGATCATCATCAGGGCCGGGCGGGTAAAGCCGATGGCCGAGACCAGCGCAAATTGCAGGCGCGGCATGGCATAGAAGTTCAGCGTCAGGGCGCCGGTGGCAAACACCACCCGCAGCAGATGCAGGCCGGGATCGGCAATGGCGACAAAATCCGCCCGCCGCCGCCAGACCCAGGGCGCCATCAGCACCATGCCGACCAGCGCGCGCAGAAACACGATCTGGCTAGAGGCATAGCCCAGCCCCAGCGCCTTGACGATCGACAGCGACCAGATGTTCAGCGCCATATCCGCCAGAAGCCACATGCCGCCCAAGCGATTGTCGGGGTCGGGTTGCAGCGCCGGGCGGGGCGGATCAACCGCGCGGGGCACAGAGGTTGGCCATAAGCCGGAATGCGCCCGGCACACCTTTTTCCATCTGGTGGTGCAGGATCAGGGCGCAATGCACGTGCCGCCCCTTGCCGATGTCGGCCACCAACAACGCGCCGTGGTGCGGGTCTTCGTCGGGGTCGGCCATTTCGAGAAGTGGGGTATAGGCTGTGTCCCAGCGCTTGGCGAAATACAGCCCGCGTTCCTTGTGCCAACCGGCCCAGTCCGCTTCGGTGATCTGGTTGGGATGGGACAACAGCGGGTGATCGGCCAGCGGCGTGACCTTGGCGTTTTCATTGGTAACCCGCCAGCGCAGCGACGGTTGGCCGATTTCCAGCGGTGCGGGGGGCGTGGTGTCGGGGTGCCAATTGTCCCAGGGACGATGGTAGAGCGTGACCAGCGTGCCGCCGTTTTTGACCCAATCGTGCAGTCGTGGCATGGCCGGGGCCAGCGCCGGGCGGAACCGCATGGCAAAGATGCCGATGACCAGGGTGTCAAACCCGGCAAGCGCGCTGTCGCTGGCGATTTGATCGTCGCTGAGGGCGGTGACATCCGCGCCCATCCGATCCAGCCAGTGATCGACCCGGTCATTGCCGCCACCGATATAGCCGATGCGGGCCTCGGGCAGGGCGGCGTCAATCACGGACAGCTGCATCTGTGCCGGGGTGATCAATGCACGCGGGTCGATATGGTCGTGGGCGATCTGGCGCTGGGTCTGGCCCAGATCTCCGTTCAGTCGCAGTGGCAGATCATAGCGCCCCGCTGCGACATCGGCGGGCAGGGTCACGGACAGGCCGGTGTCGTTTTGCGTGGCGCTCCACCCGGCGGGTAGGTCCAGCGTCGGCGTTGCGCCGGTGGGGTGAATGTCGCGCAGGTGCAGATCTATGTCCCGTGCCGGGGCGCGGCGGTTGACCACATCCAGCATCGGCGTCAGCCGGGCCGATGTGGCGGGCAGAACCAGCGGCGGGGTTTCAAACGGCACATAGGTCGTGCTGGTGACACCGGCGGTGGTGATCGCAACCTCGACACAGGGCGCGCGCGGGGCGCCGGGCAGATAGCTGTCGGGATAGGGATCGGCCAGTGGCGCGTCGGGGGTCACACTCAGTGTATCGTCGGCATGGAGCCAGCCGTCGGGCAGGGCAGGTGCATGGCGCAGTTGGTCGGCATCGCCCGTACGCTGTTCCACCTGAAACCCGGTGCTGTCGCCGGGGCGCAGGGTGTCGCGATCCAGCGTGGCGCGCAGCTCGACCCCGGCGGCGATGCGCAGGGCGGTGGCCAGTTGCTGTTGTTTGCGCCTCAGCTTGTGGTGCAGATCCGGCGGGCAGGCCGCGAGATCCAGCGCGCCATGGGCGGCGGACAATTCCGCCACCACCGCGCGGCGATCGGGGAAAGCGGCCAAAGCGGCGTCGATATGCATCTGGGCGGCGGCATTGCCCAGATCCGCCAGCGTTTGTGGCAGACCGTCGGCAATTGTGGTGTCGGGGCCGGTCGTGCGGCGGTTGGCCAGATGCAGCGGCCAGTTGCGTTCCGCGCCCGGGGCGACCCAATTGCCCATGGCCTGGGTCTTGTGAAAGGCGCGGCTGTGCTGGCCCAGCATGGCATAGCTGGTGCCGGTGATTTCCTCGATCCCGTCGGCGGACACGGTCAGCGTCGCCGGGGGCGGGGGCAGATCGTCGTCATAGGCCTGACCCGCGCCGGACCACGCCGGAAGATAGAGTTTCTTGACCTGCCAGACCGGCAGGGTGCTGCCGCCATAGGTGGGGTCCGCCGCCAGATCAAAGACGCGATGCGCGGCCTCGGTCATGGCGCGGTGGTGGCCGTGTTGACCAGGAATGTCGAGAAAGGTCGGGCAGATGATGTCGGGCCGTTCCAGCCGCAGGATGTCGACAAAGCGCGCCAGCGTCCGGGCCTCGTCCCATTTGGCCAGAGTTTCCTTGCCGGATTTGGAAAAGCCGAAATCAAAGATCGTGTCATCGGGGAATTGCGACAGCCAGTACATCCGCAGGTTCAGCGCATCTGAGGCGCGTTCCATTTCGGCGGTGCGCAAGACGCCAAGCGCCTCGGTCGCTTCGGTGCCGATGTCGTTCTGGCCGCCTTCGCCCCGGGTGGAACAGGCATAAGACAGATCCACGCCATCGCGAAATCCCATCGCCGCCAGCATGGCCGAGGTTTCGTCATCGGGATGTGCGCCGGTGTTCATGAAGCTGACGGTCGAGGTCAGCGGCACAAGTGCGCGCCACAGACGCAGGATTTGGGGTTGCGCGGCCTGGCGCGCGATGCGGGTTTGGTCGGTCAGGGGCATGTGTCAGATCGCATATTGATTGGGGGTGAAAAGACGGTCGAGAACAAGCGCCGCCGCGCCAAGCGTGGCGGTCATGCGTCCCGACTGGCCGCGCATCATGCGGGGCAGGGGGTGTTCGGGGCGGTTGGCCACAGAGCGATCCGGCAGCACCGCGCCAGAAATCAGCGCATCCAGAAGCGCGTCGGGCATGGCGCCGCCAAGCACAATTGTCGCCGGGTCAAACAGGTTTTCAACAATGCCGGCCGCTTGTGACAGGGCGTTGCGCGCCTGATCCAGCCAGCGGGAAAGGTCGGGGTCGCCCTGTTGAAACAGCCGGTCAAGGTCGGCAATATCCAGACGGCGACCCAGCGATTGATTGACCGACAGGCGGCTGAGCCGGGATTCAAGCGGCGCGGTGCCATCGGGGCCGTGGATCGGCAGCTGGCCGATTTCACCCGCATTGCCAAAGGCGCCGGTGACCAATTGGCCATTGTGAATGATGCCAAGCCCCAGACCGGTGCCGAAATAGAGATAGGCAAAACTGCCGACGCCCTGCGCCACCCCGCCAAGCCGTTCGGCCATGGCGGCGGCATTGGCGTCATTGGCGATTTCAACCGGACCTTCCAGCGCCTCGGACAGAAGCGTGCCGGGATCGGTGTCTTCCCATCCGGGAAGATCCGCCGACAGACCGGACAGGCCGGTGCGGCCAAAGGGGCCGGGCATGACGATGCCGGTGCCGATCAACCGGTCTGGGGCGATGCCGGCCTTGGCGATCAGGGCATCGCGCCGGGTGCGAATCGCCCGGGCGACCTGATCCGGGTGGGGATCGGAAATTGTGCTGCGACTGGCGACAATCTGGTGCCCTGCAAGATCGACCAAGGCGATGAAAAACGCATCTGGCCGGATTTCCACCCCCAGCGCAAACCCCCCGACAGGGTCCAGCCCATAGAGCACCGCAGGCAGGCCACGCGCGCCGGCACGCGTGCCCATTTCACGCACCAGACCCTCGGCCATCAGGCCGGAAATTATGTTTGAAACCGCCTGTGTAGACAGGCCCAGATCGCGGGCCAGCTCTGCTCTGCCACGGGCGCCGGCGGCATGAATGCGGCCCAGAACGTTTTGACGGTTCAGGTTGCGGGACCGTTCGGCATTGGCCCCCTTGGGGCTGCGCTGGGCCGGTGCCTGAGATTTGGGCGGAATTATTTGCATGACCTCTTAATAACTCAAATATCTTGAGTGCTCAATCAAGTTGAGTTAATCCTGAGGAACAATTCATAAGAATGTCAGAAAAACTACATTCAGGGAGACGACCAATGACAAACAAGCTGAGACAGATGGTCTATGGCGGCATGACCGTTGCGGCGGGGCTGTTTTCGACTGCGGCCCATGCGGTCGAGATCGAATATTGGCAGTATTTCTTTGAGGCGCGGGTCACGGCGATGGACCAGCTGATCGAGAATTTCGAAGCGGCGAACCCCGATATCACTGTGAAAATGTCGCATTTCCCCTATGCGGATTACCGCACCAAGGTCGCCGCAGCGATCCCCGCCGGTGAAGGCCCGGATGTGGTGCAATTGTTTTATGGCTGGCTGAACGACTATATCGAGGCCGGTTTGATCCAGCCGCTGCCGACCGACACATTTGATCCTGCCGTGGTGGATGCGGAATTCTTCCCCATGGTGCAGGCGATGAAAAAGGACGGCCAGTATTATGCGCTGCCCACGGCGGTGCGGTCGCTGGCGCTGTTTTACAACGAGCGGCTGTTTGACGAGGCCGGGATCGAAGGCCCGCCCGAAACGCTGGAGGAATTGGTCGAAGTGGCCAAAGCCTGTACCAAACGCGATGGCGCGGGCAATCTGACACAGGTCGGGTTCACCACCGGCATGACCGCGCAGGATCACCATTGGTTCCGCGAAGTGTTGGTGCGGCAGATGGGCGGCGAGCCTTATGGTGAAGATTACACCAAAGTCACCTATGACGACGAAGCCGGGCAAAAGGCGCTGGATTTCTATATCGGCCTGTCGCGCGATCACGGTGTGACGCAGTCCGGGTTCATGGATGAGCCACAAGCCGCGTTCAAGGCAAGCCGCGCCTGTATGCATATCGACGGATCGTTCCGTATCGGCGCGCTGGACACGGTGCGGGGTCTGAAATGGGGTGTGGCGGAATTGCCGGCCAACGCCGAAGGCGAGCGGTCGAACTATTCCTCTTATTGGGTCAATGGCATCACGTCCAAGGCCGAGGGCGAAAAGCTTGAGGCGGCGAAAAAGCTGATGACCTATCTGACCTCGGATGAGGCGATGCAGGTCTGGCTGGATGTGGTCGGCGAATTGCCCGCGAAACCATCGGTTGGCATGACCGACGCCAATGCCAATGACGAGGTGTTCGGCCCCTTCATTCGCGGGTTGGCCTATGCCCATACCACCAAATTCGCCAATGAAAGCGCACAGCGCCAGCAGATGGTGGAAATGGTCGAACGGGTGTTCCTGACCGATCAGAGCGTGGCGGACAGCATCGCCGAAGCGGCGGCGGCAGAGCAGGCCATCCTCGACGAATATTACAAATAATCCCCCTGTGGTCCGGGGGGAACGCCCCCCTCGGGCCGCGTCCTATGGCGCCTGCGCCATGTCAAATCAACTGAATCAATATCGACAGCGGGGGGATAGCGCCGACCATGACGATGTATCGAAACCTTTCTATTCGTCAGAAACAGATCGTCTGGGCCTGGGGCTTTTTGGCCATTCCCGTGCTGTTTTATGTGGTGATCCGGTTTTATCCGACCGGCACCGCGTTTCTGATTTCGTTTCAGGACTGGAACCTTCTGGGGTCGCGGACCTGGGTTGGGATCGAGAATTATCAGAAGCTGTGGCATGATGCGGTGTTCTGGAAGGTGTTTCGCAACACCTTTGCCTATCTGCTGATCGGCACGCCGATTTCACTGATCCTGAGCTTTATCATTGCCTATCATCTGGACCGGGTGCGGTTTGCGCATGGGTTCTTGCGCATGTTGTATTTCCTGCCGTTCATGACATCCGCGGTGGCGATGGCCTGGGTCTGGCGGTGGTTTTATCAGGACGTGCCGATTGGCCTGTTCAACAATATCCTGGCCGGTTTCGGCATTCCGCAGATCAATTTCCTCGGCTCGATCACCAATGCGCTGCCCTCGGTTCTGGCGCCGGCGGTCTGGGCGGGGCTTGGGTTTCAGGTGATCATCTTCATGGCGGGGCTGCGGTCGATTCCGGTCAGCTACTATGAGGCGGCCAAGATCGACGGTGTTGGCTGGTGGACGGTGCTGACGCAGATCACCCTGCCGCTGCTGCGGCCGACGATTGTGTTCATCGTGGTGTTTTCCTCGATCGGGTTCCTGCGGATTTTCGATCATGTGTTCAACATGACCACCAACAATCCCGGCGGGCCGTTGAATTCGACCAAACCGCTGGTGCTGATGATCTATGACACCGCGTTCAACAGTTTCGACATGGGATATGCCTCGGCGCAGACGGTGGTGTTGTTCCTGATCCTGCTGGTGGTCAGCCTGCTGCAACTTTGGATTTTGAGGAGCGACAGATGAGCGCCGTCGACATGCCCGCATCACAGCGCCCCACGACCGAGGCCGCATTGGCGAAACCGCCGCGCCGCCCGGCCAATATGGGGCAGATCATCCGCTGGCTGCTGCTGTTTCTGGGCGGGATCGCGATGGTGATGCCCATCGTTTACATGATCTCGACCTCGCTGAAATGGCCGCATGAGGTCTATAACATCAATCTGATCCCCGAAGAGCCGACGATCGAGAATTACACCTATGTGCTGGAAGACGGGCGGTTTTACTGGTGGTTCGTGAATTCGATCATCATTGCGACGGTGACCACGATATCCAACGTGCTGTTTGACAGTCTGGTGGGATATACCCTTTGCAAGTTCAAGTTTCCGGGGCGGCAGATTGTGTTTATCGCCATCCTGTCGACGCTGATGATCCCGACCGAAATGCTGGTCATCCCCTGGTATCTGATGAGCCAGAGTCTGGGGTGGTTGGACAGCTATTGGGGGATCATGTTCCCCGGTCTGATGACCGCCTTTGGCACCTTTTTGATGAAGCAGTTTTTCGAAAGCGTGCCGGATGATTTCATCGAAGCGGCGCGGATTGACGGGCTGAACGAGTTGCAGATCTGGTGGACGGTGGCGATGCCGCTGGTCAAACCGGCCTTGGCGGCGCTGGCGATCTTTGTCTTTCTGGGCAATTGGACTGCGTTCCTGTGGCCGCTGATCGTGACCAATTCGGTCGAAATGTACACCGTGCCGGTGGGGCTTTCGGGGTTCGGGGACGAGGCCGATGTCGCCTGGGAATTGATCATGACCGGGGCGGCGATTTCGACCATTCCGACGCTGATCGTGTTTCTGGTGTTCCAGCGGTTCATTATTCGTGGGGTTGTCATGGCGGGGCTTAAAGGATGACGGATACAAGTGTTTTTCCCGATCCGACCTATCGCGACACGGTGCTTGCGCCGCTGTTTGATGGGGTGAAAACCCATTTCGCGGGGCACATGGCGACGATCAACCGCGCGCATCTGGTGATGCTGGCCGAGACCGGGATTTTGCCGCCGGGCGACGCGCGGGCGTTGGCCGGGGCGCTGGCGGATATCGAGGCCGAGGTCGATATCGAGGCGCTGCAATATACCGGGGAACATGAGGATTATTTCTTTCTGGTCGAGGCGATGTTGCGCGAGCGGCTGGGTGATCTGGGCGGGGCGCTTCATACGGCGCGGTCGCGCAACGATATGGATCACACGCTGTTCAAGCTGGGGCTGCGCCGTCGCACGGATGCGATGCTGGCGGCGTTGCACGGGTTGGCCGATGCGCTGATTGCCAAGGCAGAGGCAGAGCGGGACACGATGATTGTCGCCTATACCCACGGGCAACCGGCGCAGCCGTCGACATTCGGTCATTACCTTGGCGCGGTGATCGAGGTGCTGTTGCGCGATATTGCGCGGGTTGAAGCGGCGGCAGAGGGGCTGGAACATTGCCCGATGGGCGCGGCGGCGATCACCACCAGCGGTTTCCCGATTGATCGGGGCCGGGTGGCGGATTTGCTGGGATTTGAGGCGCCGTTGCTGAATTCCTATGGCTGCATTGCCTCGGTCGATTATGTCACGGCGCTTTATTCTGCGCTGAAGCTGGTGTTTGTGCATCTGGGTCGGGTGGTGCAAGACATGGCGTTCTGGTCGGCGTTTGAGGTTGGCCAGCTTTATGTGCCAAATGCGCTGGTGCAGATCAGTTCGATCATGCCGCAGAAACGCAACCCGGTGCCGATTGAACATATGCGCCATATGGCGTCGGTGGCGGCGGGGCGCTGTGATGCCATCGTCAACACCATGCACAACACGCCCTTCACCGACATGAACGACAGTGAAGGCGAGGTGCAGCAGGCCGGATATGGCGTGTTTGACCATGGCGGGCGGATGATTTCGCTTTTGACCGCGTTCCTGCCCGCGTGCAGCATCAACGCCGACCGGGTGGCACAGAACACCGATGCCGCGTGTATCACCATCACCGAACTGGCCGATACGCTGGTGCGGCAAGAGGGGCTGACCTTTCGCCAGGCGCATGAGATCGCGGCCACCACCGCGCGGGCGGTGATCGGGCGGGGCGTGCCGTTGCGCGACGGCTTCGATGCGTTTTCCGCCGCCTTTGCCGAGGTTGCGGGCCGTGATCCGGCACTGACGCAAGGGGCCTTTGGCACCGCGGTGTCGGCGCGCAATTTCATTGACCAGCGTGATCGCCCCGGCGGTCCCGCACCCGCCGCAATGGATGCGGCCTTGACCGAATATCGCGCCACGCTGGGCCGGTTGACCGGGGCGCGTGCCGCCCGGTGCGCCCGCCACAGTGCGGCACAGGATACGCTTGCTTCGGCATTTCTAGATTTGAAGGAGACCTGAATGGCCGAACTTAGCCTTCATCAACTGACCAAAGCCTATGGCAAGACCGAGGTGCTGCATGGCATCAACCTGGGGGTGGCCGATGGGGAATTCGTGGTGTTTGTCGGCCCGTCGGGCTGTGGCAAATCCACCACCCTGCGCATGATTGCCGGGCTGGAAGAGGTCACATCGGGCGAGATCCATATCGGCGGCACAGTGGTGAACAATCTTGAGCCCAAGGAACGCAACATCGCGATGGTGTTCCAGAATTACGCCATCTATCCGCATATGACGGTGCGCAAGAATATCGGATTTGGTCTGCGCAGTTCCGGTCTGCCCAAGGCAGATAAAGAAGCGCGCATTGACGAGGTTGCGGCCCTGTTGGGGATGACCGATCTGTTGGCGCGCAAACCGTCGCAATTGTCGGGCGGCCAGCGTCAGCGGGTGGCCATTGGCCGGGCGATGGTGCGCGATCCGTCGGTGTTTCTGTTCGACGAGCCTTTGTCAAATCTGGACGCGCAATTGCGTACGCAAATGCGGCTTGAAATCAAGAAGTTGCACCAGCGCGTCGGCACCACGATCATTTTTGTCACCCATGATCAGGTCGAGGCGATGACCATGGCGGACCGGATTGTCATCATGGATGGCGGTCACATCCAGCAGGTCGGCACCCCGGAAGAGGTCTATCGCCGCCCGGCCAATGCCTTTGTTGCCGGGTTCATCGGCGCGCCGTCGATGAACATGCTGGCGGCCGAGGCCGGGCCGGACGGGGTGCGGACCAATGCGGGGGGCAGTATTGCCATGCCGCTGGGTGCGGATTTCGGCAAACGCGCCGTAACTTTGGGTGTGCGGCCCGATGATCTTCAGCTGACGGATGGCGAGGGGCTGGTCGCGGGCACGGTCGCGGTCTGTGAGCCGCTGGGGCCGGAAACGCTTGTCCATATTGACACGGCAGGGGGCGAGGTTGTGGCCAAGGCCGATGGCCGACACCCGCCCAAGGTGGGCGACACCGTGCGGCTGATCGCGGCGCAGGAAGATCTGCATCTGTTTGATGCCGACAGCGGTGTGGCACTTTCATGGGGTCCGCGCACGTGACCGACCGGCCAGAAATACTTTGTGTTGGGCGGGTTTACGCGGATCTGGTCTTTGCCGGGCTAAACCGGTTGCCCAGCCTTGGGACCGAGATCTTTTCCGACGGGCTGAGCCTGCATCCCGGGGGCGGCGCGGCCAATTCGGCGGCGACCCTGGTGGCGCTGGGGCAGCGTGCGCATTTGATTGCGACCCTGCCCGCCGCGCCGTTTGGCGGGCCATTGACCGAGCGGCTGCGCGCCATTGGCATCAATATCGACTTTTGCACGGCGGCCCGGCCCGGCGATGCGCCGCAGATCACCATGGCGCTGTCGCTGGCCGATGATCGGGCTTTTGTCACCCATCGGGTTGGCGCGGCCTGTGCGCGGTTTGATCCTGCGGTTTTGCCGCAGGTCGGGCATTTGCATATCGGCGAGCTGAAAACGCTGGAGGAAGATCCCTGGCTGATTGATCTGGCGCGGGATGCGGGGTGGACACTGTCGCTGGATTGCGGTTGGGATGACGGGCTTATGGCGCGCGGGGCAGAGGTGGCGCATTTGATCGAAGCGGTCGATGTGTTTTTGCCCAATCAGGCGGAATGGCAGGCGCTGTGCGACAGCGGTCTGGTGATGGGAAAACCGCCGCTGGTGGCGGTGAAATGCGGTGGCGACGGGGCCTTTGCGCTGGTGGATGGCGCGCGGGTCGAGGCCGCCGCGCGCCCCACAGAGGTGGTTGATCCGACCGGGGCAGGGGATGCATTTGCCGCCGGTTTTGTGGTCGCCTGGCGGCAGGGGCGCGCGCTTTTGGCCTGTTTGGAGCTGGGAAATGACTGTGGCGCGCGTGCGGTGGCGGTGATGGGCGGCGCTGGCGGGATTGGCCAGATTGACGCCGGGATGCACCGCGCGGCGGAATAGCCGTGGCGCGGGTGATGCGTCGATAAACCACTGATAAAATTGTTGAAAATTCCTGCCTGGCTCTTGCGTGAGCCGGGCCATTTTGCTGTGGGTTCTGCGCGGTCCTTTGATCCCATCGGCGCAGTATGGCGGAAAATCACCCAAGGTTTGCCGCAGAAAAGGTTTGACAGATCTTTGTCGAATCTATTAGTTCGGTAACTAGACGAATTAATAGGAATGAGCCATGACGGACCCGACAAACATTTCACGACGCATGTCGATGAGTTCAGTCGTTCAGGCGATCACCACCTATGGGCCGATCTCACGGGCCAGTGTGGCCAAGATGACCGGCCTGTCGAAACAGACGGTGTCCGAGGTTGTTGCCAGTCTTGAATCCGACGGCTGGGTTCAGACGGTCGGGCGCACCGAGGGCAACGTCGGGCGGCGCGCGGTTGTCTATGAAATCGTGCCCGAGGCGGCGCTGGTGGCCAGCGTGGATCTGGGCGGCACAAAGGTGCGGGTCGCGCTGTGCAATCTGTCGGGTGCGGTGGTGGTGGAAATCGCCGAACCAACGGTTCAGAGCGGCGGCACGGCGGTGATTGACCAGATCGGGCGGCTGATCCTTGCGGCGGCGTCGAAATACGGCTGTTTGCCGGAAAAGGTCCGGGTTGCGGTTGTTGGCGTGCCGGGGGTGCTGGATGCGGCGACCGGCCATATCAATCTGGCACCCAATATCAGCGGCATCGATAGCATCAATTTCCCGGCGCTGTTGCAGGACCGGTTGGGGATCGAGGTTCTGGTCGAAAATGATGTGAACCTTGCCGCGCTTGGCGAACATTGGATGACCCATCAGGGCGAAAAGGACGATCTGGTCTATCTGTCGATTGGCACCGGGATCGGCGCGGGGTTGGTCATTGGTGGGCAATTGGTGCGCGGTGCCACCGGGGCGGCGGGCGAAATCGGCTATTTGCCGTTCGGGGCCGATCCGTTTGAGGCCAAAAGCCTGACGGTTGGGGCATTGGAGCGCAAGACCGCGACCAGCGCGATCATCGAACATTATCAGGAATTGACCGGCGTGACCAAAACCGTGCCGCAGGTGTTTGAAGCAGCATTGCAGGGCGACGCTGACGCGAAAGAGGTGCTGGCACGTGCGGCGCGCTATATCGCGCGGGCGATTGCCGCCATTGCGGCGGTGGTTGATCCGGCCTGTGTGGTGATTGGCGGCTCCATCGGGGCCAGAGACGAGTTGATCAGGTTGATTGAACCGGAAATCCGCCGCTGTTTCCCGCGCAATATTCCGGTGGAATCTTCGGTGCTTGGCAATCATGCGGCGCTGGCGGGGGGCACGTCGATTGCCCTGTCGCGGCTGAACATTGCGCTGTTTTCCGGCGGGTTGCCCGGTGGGGCGATTGTGGTGCCGGCGCGGATCTGGCCAAGTTTCACGAGGGCGTGGCATGAGCGACAGTGATCTGAAATCCCGGCTGGTCGCGGCCCAGGACGGCGCGGCGGATGTGGCGTTGTTGCAGCGGGCGATTGGTTGCGAAAGCGTGACCGGACATGAGGCCGGATTTGCCAGCTTTCTGAGCGGCGTGATGGCGGAGTTGGATCTGAACCCCGGATCGGGGGACTTCCTTGCCGGGCGGCCCAATACCTGGGGCGCGCGTGCGGGGGCGGGCCCGAACC
>NZ_JALIEC010000007.1 GCF_022867865.1 Phaeobacter sp. J2-8
CCGCTGGAGGATCAGGACGAAGACGATCTGGTCTGGATTTCGCGAACCTTTCCTGAGCGAAACCAATCCCTTTGAGGCCTTGATCGTGCATGGGCACACCGCGCTTGACGCGCCAATGTTTTATGGCAACCGCGTCAATCTCGACAGTGGCGCAGGATATGGTTGACCGCTGTCGGTCGGGGTGTTTGAAGCGGGCAAGGTCTATTCACTGACCGAATTCGGGCCGGTCGCTTTTGTCCTGAATGCGCGGCGGCCTTCGGGCCGCCGAAGCCGCTGCGCGCCGCGTCTTAGCTGTGATCAATCACCGCAAGATGCTGCACCAACTGGGCGATTTCGCCCATCCATCTTTGGCGAAGCTTCGGTTCCGACGGCGCGGCTTGCACACCGGGCGAGAAGTCTCCGGCCAGCGCAGTTTCAACGGCCAAGGCCACCGGAACCGACACCAACCGCGCCATCGCACTGCCGCGCGCATCGCCCCAGGCATCCATCACATGGGTCTTGTGCCAGACCACGCCGCTGCTGTCCGAGGCTGACAGCGACACACACATCACCACCCGGTCCGGTTCGCCGTCGCCATAGGCGTTTTCCCCCCAGAACACGTCCGACATTTCACGCAGGCGCAGATCGCTGGCGGTTTCGACCTCGGCAAACACGTCTTTCCACGCCTCCGCCCAGCCGTTCAACCGCAGGGTGCCCCGCACAAAGGTTTCGATGCGCCAGGTCGGATCAAAGCGATATTCCTCGACAAAGGGCAGGCTGTCGCGGTTTGGATAGACCTCAAAGCTTTCCGGCGCCGGCAGCGGCGCGGTGTAATGGCCAAGCGCGTCCAGGGCCGTTCCGCCACAAAAGGCATGAAGTTTCGAATGGATTTCGACGGGCTTTTCAGCGCCTTCAACACCCCCAGCGGCGACCAGGAAAATTTGTATTTGAACGGGTTTGGGTGTTTCGGCACGCCGCCGCAATAGGACAGGAAATTCAATGCGTTGGATGCATCGCATCTTGGGCTGGACCGATAATCCGCCACCAGCGCATGCGCCATCAGATGATCAATCCCCGGGTCGAGACCAACCTCGTTCACCAGACTGACGCCTTTGATCTGGGCCTTGGCATGCAGGGCGCGCATTTCGGGGCTGATATAGCTGGACGACACAAAATCCGCCGATTTGACAATCGCCAATTCCGCCAGACGGACATGCCAGTCAGCAGGCAACATCGAAACCACAACATCCTTTGGCTGCAACTCTGCAGCCAGCGCATCAATGTCGAACACCTTGATCCGATTGGTCAGATCCCCCACGGCATCCCGCGCCTTGTCCAGCGTCCGGTTCCACACCGTGACCTCATGGCCGGCCTCGATCAACCGCCGCAGGCCGGGAACCGCAGAAAGCCCGGTGCCGCACCAATGGATTGTCATATGTTCATACCCCGCTGATATGTCGGTCGAATTCTGCCTTGGCACGCCCCCACACACCAGAAGATATGTCACCCAGTGTCAAAAGCGAGGGCAGGAGCTGAGCCGCATAATCCTGCGAGCTTTCGACCGGCAGCATCGAGGGCAGATTGTCGATCGCGGTCACATCCAATGGCGGCAGATCCTGCACCCGCAGGGCGGGACTGTCCCATGTTGTGGTGCGATCATAGACCTTGATCGGGGAAAAATCACTGTCAGGATCACAGGCGATATCGCCGATGACGGTCAATTTGCGCGGCGATGTCTTGGCCGATGCCGGTACAAACACCGGCGTGCCGGGACGCGCCAGAATGCAGTTGAAGAAGATGTCATGCTGCAACACCTCCGGGAATGGCCCGCCAGAGGCGGTTTCGGCCATGTCCCATTTGGTGACATCCACCCCCATCGCATCACAAAGATCCGCCGCCCCGGTGCCAACCCGGCCCAATGCCCCGATCACCAGCGCCGTCGGGCGCGGTTTGCCGGTAAGCGACAGAAGATCTTCCAATTCCTCGGTCAAATGCGCCGCCGAGGGATGCGTGCCGACCGGCGGGCAGATCCCGCCGTCCTGTTGCGCAGCCCAGCAGCGCAGGGCCACCGCCGCCCCGGCGAACCCGGCCCAATAGCCAAAGGCCGCCACGCGACGGCCGTCATCGTCCACCAGATATTCCAGATCATACAGCGTGCCGCCACCGGCGCGAAACCGTTTCAGCAGGATCTGACCGGCTGGCTGGCCTTTGTAGGCGTGACCGAACATGATGTGGCGATGGTGCAGCGGCGTGCCGTCGGCGGGCAGTTCCTTGAGCCCGAAAATGATGGCGTCCTCCGGCGCATCCGGCCAGGTATTTTCCGCCGCAATGGCACATCCCGCCGCCCGATAGCCGTCAATCTCCAGCGCCCGCACAGAGCTTTGCTCGACCGTGACCGTCAGACCGGCGGCAATCAGCTCTGCCGCGCCTTCGGGCGTTAGACCAACGCGTTCTTCGTTCTGGCGCTGTTCGGCCCGGACCCAGAGATGTGTCATGACGCCCCCTTTAGATAAATGTGCGCGCATGGGCCCGGTCGGGCGCTGCGAGATGCGGTATCGCGTTATAGCCCACAAGCATCATATGACCATGCAGATATTCGATTTCCGTCACCGACGAATTACGCAGCTGAAACATCAACCGGGTCATTTCCGGGATGTCCAACGCAAGAACGTGACGCAGCACCATGGCAATCAACCCACCCGACGTCACCACAAGCGCCCGCCCGCCACCGGACAGGATGTCGTCGATGGCACCCTTGGCGCGCTCCTCAAAGGCACCAAACATTTCCGGTGCGTCGCCAATCGCATCGTCACGCCAATATTGCATCAACTGCGGAATATGGCGGGTGAATTCCTCGGGGCTTTGTGGGGCCGGCAGATCCAGATCGGCCTCGGCCACACGCGCCAGAGAGAAATAATCGAATTCATTGAGCCGCGCGTCGATCTCCGGCGTGGCATGGCCCATGCCAAGCGCCGTGGCGCGGTGGCGTGCCATGTCACCCGCCCAGACATGATCGAAATGCGCGTCATGTTGCGCCAGGTAATGCCCCAGCCACTCTGCCTGTTGCGCACCAAGAGGTGACAGGCGGTCATAATCTGTGGCGTTTTTGGCGTGGGTATTGGCCTGACCGTGGCGGACAAGGGTGATATGGGTCATCTTCTGGCCTTTCACTATTTGCACGTCCCCTAACCGGCCCGGCCCCCGGTGAAAAGTGCGACGCCCCCACACGCCAAGGATTTTTCCGAAGTGACGGCAGCGGGCCGCACTCTGGCCGCACTTTGGCCGCAGCCCGGCAGAAATGCGGGCGATAAGGGGCGCATGTCCGCTATCGGAAACCCGCAGGCCGCAATTTCGTCGACAGATGTCGGGATTGACCCTGCCCTATGCTCGGTTCCATGCTGTAAATCAGAAGGACAGGAGGAATTTGCATGTCCGACACGATCCGTTTCATACTGGATGGCCAGGAAGTCACGGCACAGCCCGGCGACACCATCTGGGAGGTGGCCAATGGCCGGGGTCTGGTGATCCCGCATTTGTGTCACAAACCAGCGCCCGGATACCGCCCGGACGGCAATTGCCGTGCCTGTATGGTCGAAATCGAAGGCGAACGCACATTGGCGGCCTCCTGCATCCGCGAACCCGCCGAAGGCATGAAAGTCACCACCAATTCGGCCCGCGCCACCAGCGCGCGTAAAATGGTGGTTGAAATGCTGCTGGCCGACCAGCCAGAGCGCGACACCAGCCATGACCGCTCCAGCCACCTGTGGGATATGGCCGATCTGAACGGCCTGTCGCAAAGCCGCCTGCCAAAGCTTGAGGATGAGCGCGTCCCACTTTTGGACAGCAGCCATGTGGCGATGTCGGTCAATCTGGACGCCTGTATTCAATGTGGTCTGTGTGTTCGCGCCTGCCGCGAGGTTCAGGTCAACGATGTGATCGGCATGGGCGGGCGTGGGCATGATGCCTATCCGGTTTTTGATTTCGATGATCCGATGGGCGACAGCACCTGTGTCGCCTGTGGTGAATGTGTGCAGGCCTGTCCGACCGGCGCATTGATGCCCGCCACGGTGACAGACGCGGCCCAATCCGGCGACAGTGCCGATTTCGACAGCGAAGTGGCCAGCATCTGCCCGTTTTGCGGTGTCGGCTGTCAGCTGTCGCTGAAGGTCAAGGACGGGCGCATCAAACATGTCGAAGGGCTGAACGGTCCGGCAAACGAAGGGCGGCTCTGTGTCAAAGGCCGGTTCGGCTTTGACTACATCCACCACCCGCATCGGCTGACCAAGCCGTTGATCCGGCGCGACGATGCCCCGGCCAAGGGGCTGAACGTCGATCCCGGCAATCTGTTGACGCATTTCCGCGAGGCAACCTGGGACGAGGCGCTGGACGCCGCGGCAGGCGGCCTGAAGGGTCGCGGCCGCGAGGTGGCCGGCTTTGGCAGCGCCAAATGCACCAACGAAGAGGCCTATCTTTTCCAGAAATTCATCCGACAGGGATTTGGCCACAACAACGTCGATCACTGCACGCGGCTGTGCCACGCATCATCAGTGGCGGCCTTGATGGAAAATGTCGGGTCCGGCGCGGTGACCGCAACCTTTAACGAGATCGAGAATGCCGATGTGGCGATTGTGATCGGGGCCAATCCAATCGAAAACCACCCGGTCGCCGCGACCTTTTTCAAGCAATTCACCAAACGCGGCGGCAAATTGATCGTGATGGACCCGCGCGGCGTCGGGTTGGCGCGGTTTGCCAGCCACCGGCTGCAATTCCGCCCCGGCACGGATGTGTCGATGTTAAACGCCATCATGCATGTGATTGTCGAAGAAGAGCTTTTCGACCAGCAATATATCGCGGCGTTTACCGAAAACTGGGAGGCCGAGAAGGCGCATCTGAAACAATTTCCGCCCGAAAAGATGGCCGAGATCTGCGGCGTCGAGGCCGATGTCCTGCGTGATGTGGCGCGCACCTTTGCCAGCGCCAAGGCCGGGATGATTTTCTGGGGCATGGGCATTTCGCAACATATCCACGGCACCGACAATTCCCGCTGTCTGATCTCGCTCGCGCTGATGTGTGGCCATATCGGGCGTCCCGGCACCGGCCTGCACCCGTTGCGCGGCCAGAACAATGTTCAGGGTGCCAGTGACGCCGGCATGATCCCGATGTTCCTGCCGGATTATCAAAGCGTCAAAGAAGATGGCGTCAGATCCGCCTTTACCGAGGTTTGGGGCAGCGAAGATTTCAGCGCCGAACCGGGGCTGACCGTGGTGGAAATCATGGATGCGATCCATGATGGCCAGATCAAGGCGATGTATATTCTGGGCGAAAACCCGGCCATGTCCGACCCGGATGTGGACCATGCCCGCGATGCGCTGGCCAAGCTGGATCATCTGGTGGTTCAGGATATTTTTCTGACCGAAACGGCGAATTACGCGGATGTCATCCTGCCGGCATCGGCCTTTTATGAAAAATCCGGCACGGTCACGAATACCAACCGACAGGTTCAGATCGGCCGCCCCGCTGTGCCACCGCCGGGCGAGGCACGCGCCGATTGGAAGATCACCATTGATCTGGCGAACCGCTGTGGCTTGAACTGGAGTTATGACAGCCCGCGCGACGTGTTCAACGAGATGAAGCTGAACATGCCCTCGCTGGCCAATATCACATGGGACCGGCTGGAAGCCGAAGGCGCGGTCACCTATCCTTCGCTGGACGCGACCGATCCCGGGCAGGCGATTGTGTTTGGCAATGGTTTCCCCCGCCCCGAGGGCCGCGCGAAATTCACCCCTGCCAGCATTATTCCGCCCGACGATGTGCCGGATGCGGAATTCCCGATGATCCTGACCACCGGACGGCAGTTGGAACATTGGCACACCGGGTCAATGACCCGACGCGCCAGCGTGTTGGACGCGGTCGAGCCAGAGGCCAATTGTTCGCTGCACCCCGCGACCCTTCGCAAGCTGGGGGTCGCGCCGGGCGGCATGGTGCAATTGACCACCAAACGCGGCACGCTTTCCGTGATGGCACGTGCCGACCGCGCGGTATCCCCCGACATGGTGTTCCTGCCATTTGCCTATGTCGAAGCGGCCGCAAACATCCTGACCAATTCGGCACTGGATCCATATGGCAAGATCCCGGAATTCAAATTCTCGGCGGTCCGGGTCGAAAAGGCCGACAATCCCATGGCGATCGCAGAATAATGCGGCCCCCCTGGATCGCGGATATCCGGCAGCGCGCCACCGCGATCCAGCAAACGCAGAAAGCGGCTGGAAATTTTAACCAGCTATTTATGAACGGTTTCAAGCCCAATTGGCCTTGGATCACTGCGCTTGGCGCCTGACCTGTCGCATTTGGTGGCATCAGCGCCAGAAGCAATCTGCAAAAACCTTACAGGCTGAAATTCCCGCATTTTCATGATAGGATCAGAGAATGGATATTATCACGCTATCATTTTATGCTGTGGTTTGCGGTGTTTTGGGGCTGGCCGGACCGCGGCTTGGCGCGGCGCCAATCCGGCTTTTGATTGGGGGTCTCGTCGGCGTGTTGGCGGCAACAATATTGCCGTTTGTGCATGTCCTGATTGGGTATTAAGGCGCTTCACCGGCCAAATTTCCGGCAACAGTCCCACCTTAGGCGGTGCGCAAACCAGAACTCCGTAGTGGTTGACGCTGTTCCGTTGCGGGCCAGTCATCAATCTTCCTGCGACCGGAATACTGCGCAGGCGCCGGGTCTTCCGAGGCCAAGGGATCCGGCCCAACCAAAGCTTTCAAAGGCAGATCCAACGCATAAGACAGCCCGTTGGGCGTAAAATCAACCTCCGCCCTGCCATCCAACCGGCGCGGCACCGCGATGTTCAAGACCCGAGAGCCAAACCCCACCGGGCCGCTGGAAAAGAGTTCCGCCGCTTCGTTTTCCGCACGGCGTGACGCACAGAGCGTTTCGGTCCAACAGATCTGAAACCTGTCCACCGCATCAGGCCAGCCGCGATATTTGGCCCAACTCAGCTCGACCTTGCCCTCTTCATCGCGCAATGCGCCATGTTTGATCGCATTGGTCGCCAATTCATTCAAAACCAACCCGATCTGGCGGGCCGCCAATTCCGACACCGGTTGCTCATCCCCAATCAGGGTGATCCGGTCGGGGTATGCCGCGCGGTACGCGGCCAGCTGGTTTTCGGCCAATCCACGCATCGTGCCCGACAGCGTGGCACCGGGTTGGATCAACGCGTCCGATGCTTCGACCATCGCACTTATCCGGGTTTGAAACTGCTTCAGAAACTCTTCGGTTCCTTCGGTCTGATTGGCGGTCTGGCGGGCCAATGCATCGGTCAGGCACCGCAGATTTCGGCCGCGATTCGCGGCCTCCCACAGGGTGATATGCAACTCTTCGTTGGTGCGCTCCAACGCGCGAGTGCGCGCAGCGACCTGATCCTCAAGCTCTCTGCGAATCCGGCGCAATTCATCCAGGGTTTCTTCATGCGCGGCAATTTCGTCGCGCAAATCACCGTTAACAGCGCGCAGTTCCGACGGCGACGGCAGGGCAATCACCTTTGGGATCATCGGGAACAACATCACGGCGGTCAGCATCGACACCACCCCGGTTGCCAACTTTATCACGCCCTGAACGGCATAAGCCGGAATCCACAGGGTAAAGATCGCCACCAGATGCGTCAGCCCGCACAGCAGAATAAAAGTGGCAAAAAGATAGGCGACCCCGCGATTTTCGATCTCTGGTCTGGCGCGGACAACCCGGAAAATTGCGAATGGAATCATCGCATAAGCGACAAAAATCAGAAAATCGGACCCAGCAAACAATGCAATCAACCAAGGCTGCCACATCAGGCACATACCATGCGCCATGTAACCGAGTTCTTCAAAAAATGTGATAAGAGGCTGCAAAAAAGTCTCCTAGGCAATAAATACAGGCTTATATCGCCATCAAACCTCTAAATGTTTGATAACCCCACCATGGGTCAAGGCGTTTTTGGCCCAAATCAATTCATAAGATTTGGGGAAATTTCGAAAAAATTCTTTCTCCGGCAATTGTTGGACCTAAAGGAATCTCAACGCAATGGCGTTTCGACCCACCTAACAGTTTTTACACCTTCCCGGTCAAACGGCTGAAAACCGCGCAGAGGGCGTACTCTGGCCCATATAGACGCCAATTCGCGTCAGAGCAAATATTGCCGGGCCGTCCAGATTTGCACCCCCCCCCCGACCCCAAGCAAAGGTTGCTTACCATTTGGTAGGATTTATGGATAAACTAGGGCCCAACTTGATTAACTCAATAATATCAGACGCGGAGCTGTTCTGTAGGGAACCGAGCCTAAATCCCGCGCGGGGAGAGACTTTCAGCTTTTGATTGTGAAATACATGCACAAATCTCCGCTCCATTTAAATCTCGGTAACCTTAACCCCCAATAAAACCCCATAAGAAAAACCGTTCACGCCAAAGCCCACACAGGAAATTCTACGGCACAGGGCGCTGATACGCTTGTGAAGCTATGTCAGTTGCCCGTTCATGCTAACGTGGCAAAACATAAATCCGTCCACGACGACATGGGAGGACCCAAATGTCCGTTTCACTGACCTGCGCCGGAGCAACACACACCGGAACCACAGGCCCCGGCAAGTTGAAGACGTTGCTTGCCGCTGCCGCGTTCTTGCTGGCCAACCCGGCCTTTGCCACCGATCTGGCACTGGTGCTGGCCAATGACAATTACACCAAACTCAGCGATGCGCGCGGTGCCACCGATCTGCGGGCGACCGCCCGGCGGCTGGAGCGTGAAGGTTTCGAGGTGATCAGCGATTTTGATGCCCAGACCGATGACATGCTGGCGGCCGCAGACCGGTTCCGCCGCGCCGCCGAAGATGCCGACCGGGTTCTGATCATACTGGACGGGCATTTTGTCAGCTCTGCCAGTGACGCCTGGTTGCTGGCCACCCGGGCCACCGATCCCAATCTGCTGTCCGCGCCGACCCAGGGCCTGTCTCTGCGGGCATTGGCGGAAATTGCCGGCGCATCCGCCGCCGGGCGTGCCGTGATGCTGGTCGGACGTTCCAGCACGTTGCGGTCACCCGATAACGGGCTGCGCAGCGGCACCCAGGGGCTTGATCTGCCGCAGGGGGTGACGCTGGCGGCCGGCAGTTACAACCAGATCAATCAGGCGATTTTCACCGGGCTGCTGCGCGATGGCGAAAGTCTGAATGCCGCTCTGTCACAGATGTCCGCACGCGGGTTCCTCACCAACTCGGTTGGCTATTCGGGGGACGGCCCCCGCCCGGCCCCGCCGCCGATCTTTGACACCGAAGCGATTGCCAACCGCGCGCTGGAAGAAGGCTTCTGGCAGGCCGCCCGCGCCATGGATACGGTCGACGCGCTGGAACTGTACAAGACACGCTACCCCAACGGGCGGTTTACCTCTGATGCCAATGCACGGATCGCCGCGATTGCCGCCGACACCAAGGGCCGTTGGCAACGCGAAGAGGCAGAGCTGAACTTCACCCGCGACGACCGGCGCAAGATCCAGCGCGATCTGACCTTGCTGGGCTATAACACCCGTGGCGTCGACGGGATTTTTGGCAATGGCAGCCGCGGGGCAATTGGCCAATGGCAACGGGATCGTGGGTATGAGGTTACCGGCTATGTCACCCGCCGCCAATGGCAACAGATCACCGACGAAGCCGACCGCAAGCGTCAGGATCAGGCAGAAGAGGAACGCCGCACCGAAGATCGCTATTGGCAGGAGACCGGCGCACAGGGCACCGCCGAGGGGCTGCGCGCCTATCTTGATCGGTATCCGCGCGGCCGCTTTGCCAATGAGGCGCGCAATCGGCTGGACGCCATCGAAGCCGCAGAAGAAGACGAGGGCCGCCGCGCCGCCCGCCGCGCCTGGCGTCAGGCACAGGAGGCCGACACCGCCGAGGCCTATCGTGATTTCCTCAACCGCCATGGCGATTCACGGTTTGCCGACGAAGCCCGTGCGCGGCTGAACGAATTGCAGGCGAACGATACCGAACGGATGATGGAGCTTGCCCGGCGCGAAGAAGACCAAAACATCAACAACCCGGTGGTCCGGCTTTTGGTCGAGCAGCGGCTCTTGCAGCTGGGCTACAACCCCGGCACGCCGGATGGCCGCTTTACAGAGCAAACCCGCGACGCGATCAAACGCTTTCAACGCGATCGCGACATCTTTCAAAGTGGCTATGTCACCAACCGCACTGCCGCCCGCCTGCTGCAAGGGCGCTAAGGTGACCTGAAAACCGCCCGACCGACCCGGCATCTGATCCTGATGCCGGGTGACGGCACAGAAGTTACGACCAAATTGCGCCGTCGCACTGGACGCCGGCATAATCTGGCCATATCACCCCTTGGACTGCTCTACGCCCAAGGGAATATCATTATGTCGCGCTATGATGCCGCTTCGATCGAAGCGAAATGGCAGGAGGCCTGGGAAAAGGCCGGAACCTTCACCGCCACGATGGAAGGCGGCAAGCCGAAATACTATGTGCTGGAGATGTTCCCCTACCCTTCGGGCAAGCTGCACATGGGCCACGTCCGCAATTATACCATGGGCGACGTCATTGCGCGCTACAAGATGTCGACCGGGCATAATGTGCTGCATCCGATGGGCTTTGATGCCTTCGGCATGCCGGCGGAAAATGCCGCGATCTCTTCGGGCGGGCATCCCAAGGACTGGACCTATTCCAACATCGACACGATGGTCGACCAGATGAAGCCGCTTGGCCTCTCGCTTGACTGGTCGCGCATGTTTGCCACCTGTGACCCGGAATACTACGGGCAGCAGCAGGCGCTGTTCCTTGATTTCCTCGAAGCCGGGCTGGTCTATCGCAAGAACGCGGTGGTCAACTGGGACCCGGTCGACATGACCGTGCTGGCCAATGAACAGGTGATCGACGGCAAGGGCTGGCGCTCCGGCGCAGATGTGGAGCGGCGCGAGCTGACGCAGTGGTTCTTCCGCATCTCCGACATGGCCGAGGAACTGCTCGACGCCATTGACGGGCTCGACAACTGGCCGGCCAAGGTCAAGCTGATGCAGCAGAACTGGATCGGCAAATCGCGGGGTCTGCAATTTGCCTTTGGCCTGATCGACGGGCCCGAAGGTTTTGACCGGGTGGAAGTCTATACCACCCGTCCCGATACATTGATGGGCGCGTCATTTGTCGGCATCTCGCCGGACCACCCGCTGGCCAAGCATCTTGAAAAGGACAACCCAGAGATTGCGGCCTTCTGTGCCGAATGCCGCAAGGGCGGCACTACAGAAGAAGCGCTGGAAAAGGCCGAGAAGAAAGGCTTCAACACCGGCCTGACCGTGCGCCATCCCTTTGACACCTCGTGGGAATTGCCGGTCTACATCGCCAACTTCATCCTGATGGACTATGGCACCGGGGCCATCTTTGGCTGTCCGGCCCATGACCAGCGCGATCTGGACTTCGTCCGCAAATACGATCTTCCGGTGGTCTCCACCTTCGCCCCGCTTTCGGGCGACCACGTGCTGCCCGAAGAAAGCGGCGAGGCCTATGTCCCGGCGAAATCCGAAAAGGTACGCTGGTTGAAACCCTATGCCTGGGACGAAGAGGTGACAGGCGAGGAGGCCATCGACGCCGCCATCGCCTTTTGCGAGGACAATGCCGTGGGCCAGGGCGTAACCAAGTTCCGCCTGCGCGACTGGGGCCTGTCGCGGCAACGCTACTGGGGCTGCCCGATCCCGGTGGTGCATTGCGACACCTGCGGTGTGGTGCCGGAGAAGAAGGAAAATCTGCCCATCGAGCTGCCCTATGACGAGGGCGACAAGCCGCTGGACCTGTCGAACCCGGGCAACCCGCTGGCCCGCCATCCCACATGGCGCGACTGCACCTGCCCGGCCTGCGGCGGCAAGGCGCTGCGCGAGACCGACACGATGGACACCTTTGTCGATTCGTCGTGGTACTTCGCCCGCTTCACCGCGCCCCGCGCCGAGACGCCCACCGACATGGAGGCGGCAAAGTACTGGATGAACGTCGACCAATATATCGGCGGCATCGAGCACGCGATCCTGCACCTGCTCTATTCGCGCTTCTTTGCCCGCGCCATGCAGATCACCGGCCATCTGCCCGAGACCGCGAAAGAGCCTTTTGACGCGCTGTTTACCCAAGGCATGGTGACCCACGCGATCTACAAGAACGCCGAGCGGACGGATGAAAACGGCCGGGCAATCTATCACTATCCGGCCGAGGTCGAGGAACGCGAAAACGGCACTTTCGTCATTGCAACCGGCGAACAGGTCGAGGTCATCCCATCGGCCAAGATGTCGAAGTCAAAAAACAACGTGGTGGATCCGCTCAACATCATTTCCAGCTATGGCGCGGATACTGCGCGCTGGTTTGTCCTGTCCGACAGCCCGCCGGAACGTGACGTGGAATGGACCGCCTCCGGCGCTGAAGCCTCGTCCAAATATCTGGCGCGTGTCTTCCGCATTGCGACCGAAGCTGCGGCCTCCGAAAAGGGGCCGCAAGGCGCCGACGAGGCCCTGCTGAAAGAGATGCACAAGGCGATCCGCGACGTGACCCTGAGCATCGAAAGCTTTGGTTTCAACGCCGCCATTGCCCGTCTTTATGCCTTTACCAACGCGCTGGCCAAATCAAAGGCCGGGGCAGACGCGCAACGCGCGGCAACCAGGGCGCTCGCCCAGCTTATGGCGCCGATGACGCCGCATCTGGCCGAGGAAATCTGGACCATGTTGGGCGGCGAGGGCCAGGTGATCGATGCCCCATGGCCGGTCGCGGACGAGGCGATGCTGGTCGAGGCCAGCGTGACCCTGCCGATCCAGATCAACGGCAAACGCCGGGCGGAAATCAGCGTGGCCGCCGACCTGAGCAAAGAAGAGGTTGAAAAGATCGCATTGGCCCACGAAGCTGTGGTCAAGGCGCTGGACGGCCAGGCGCCGAAAAAGATCATTGTGGTGCCGGGGCGGATTGTGAATGTGGTTGTCTGACCGACGAGGATTCCTTTGTGGGGCGCTGGCGCTGTCCGGCGCGGCGGTCAGCGGCTGCGGCTTTGCCCCGGCCTACGGCACGGACGGGGCCGCATCCAAACTGCAAAATGCGATCCATGTGGATGAGATCAACACCCACAACGGCTATCTGATGACCCGCCGGATCGAGGAACGGCTTGGCGCCGGCGGGGCAAATGCGCCCTTTACGCTGGGCCTGACGATCGGCACCTCGCAGGACAATCTCGGCACCACGCCGGATGGCAATCTGACCCGCTACCAGATTCTGGGGCGGGTGGATTTCACCCTGCGCCGGGCCGCGAAAAAACCGGGTTCCAATATGGCACTGTCCGCAATTTCACCGGCTATTCCGCGTCGGGGTCGACGGTTGCCACCCTCGCGGCGGAACGCGATGCCGAAGACCGGTTGATGACCATGCTCGCCGATCAGGTGATTGAACGGCTGGTCCTGATTTCCCCCGACATTTCCCTGTGACCGCCGCGCCATGAAACTGTCGCCTCGCGATGCGCCCGGATATTTTGCCCGCCCGGACCCGGACCGGACCGGCCTGCTGATCTATGGCAACGACGGAATGCGGGTGGCGTTGAAACGGCAAGAAGTGATTGCCAACCTGGTTGGCCCCGAAGGCGAGGCCGAAATGCGCCTTAGCCGTATTCCCGGCAGCAACCTGCGCAAAGAGCCCGGCCTGCTTAACGATGCGGTCAAGGCGATTGGCTTCTTTCCCGGGCCGCGCGTCGCCTTTGTCGAAGATGCCAACGACACTGCCGCGCCCGCCGTGGTCGCCGCATTGGAGGATTGGACCCCCGGCGATGCCCAGATCGTTGTCACCGCCGGCGCGCTGAAAGCCACGTCAAAGCTGCGCAAGGCGTTTGAGGCCCACAACAATGCCTATGCCGTCGCGATTTATGACGACCCGCCGTCACGGGGCGAAATCGAAGCGGATCTGAAACGCGCCGGTCTGAGCATCGGCCAGGACGCGATGGAGGATATCACCAACCTCAGCCGCGCATTGGATCCCGGTGATTTCCGCCAGACGCTCGAAAAGCTTGCGCTTTATAAACACGGCAACTCGACCCCGGTCAGCCCAGAGGATGTCGCCGCCGTGGCGCCGTTGTCGACCGAGGCTGAACTGGATGATGTGCTGACCATTGTCGCCGAATTCGCGCACGCGTGAGATCGGGCCGATGCTGGCGCGGCTCGCGGCGCAGGGCACACAGCCCGTGGGCCTTGTGATTGCCACCATGCGACACTTTCGGGCGCTGCACGCCGCCGCCAGCCACCCCGATGGCCCGGCGCGGGGCATTGCCGCCGCCCGCCCGCCGATCTTTGGACCAAGGCGCGAAAAGATGACCCGTCAGGCCCAGGCCTGGGGCGCGCATAATCTGGATCAGGCGATTTCTCTGTTGACCGATACGGACCTGCAATTGCGATCCGCCAGTCAGAATGCCCCTGCCATGGCGCTGGTGGAGCGGATGTTGATCCGGTTGGCCATGCTGGGCGCGCGGCGCTGATGTCGGTGGAATTGTGCCGGGTGAACCATCCCTAGCCTGCCCTTCACGGGGCAAAACGGCGCTTCTACGGGGCAAAGATCCTGACACCGAAACGCGCGACACCCTTAATAACCTTGCGTTGTGAAATCCGTGATTTCAGGAACGCCAGGCCATTAAGGGTCACGTCGAAATACGATATAGATCGGCAGCTTGCGCGACCTTCACGCGGGGCTTTTGCCCCGCAAATGAGATCACGGTAATCGTTGGTCGCTCAGATGTGCAGCATGTCCGAGAAGACGTGATGCACGATGTCTTCGCGACGGATGCCACGTGCGGCCAGCTCTTCGTCCGACAGATTGTTCAGAAATTCAACTTTGCGGATGCGGTGGTTGTTTTCAGCGATCTGAACCATGAAATTGCCGATCCGCGCCAGAATGCCGGGGGTTTCGACGTGAAGAATATTTGTTGTTGCCTGTGCCATGTCTTTGTCCTTTCGATGACCTGTTTGTCTACTGGTCTCCCTTGAGTGCTAACTTATGCACCTGCAGCATTTTCTACTACAGCCATGCCGGTAAACCCGTGTTGCGGCTGGTGCATGGCTGGCCCGGCCCATCCCCCCCGGCGGCGCAATGCATGCTTTGGCATTCAATTTTTGGCAAGTAGTTGATTTTTAACCAACAAACAAATCCCCTTCACGCAGCCGCTTGACAGAACAGAAAGATGACGCCATTCTGATACAACCTGTCAGGGTATTCCGAAAACTCTCTCGCTCACGCTTCGGTGGCTTTCTCCTCCTGTGCCGCCGGGACAATTGCACCAATCGCATACCCTGATACCGGAGCAGCCCCAGATCGGGGCTGCTTTGTTCTGCACTGCAGAATCATACCGCAGGGCCTGCACGACATACGCTGCGGCGCGGCATGCTGTTGTTCGGGGTGATGAAAAAGCCAGCAATGGGAACAGGGACGCAGATGGGGAACCGCGTCCCTGCGGTATTGAGGGAAAACGGACGGCCAAAATACGGCCACCCGGTACTGCTGAAATGTCGATCTCTATAAAATGCCCGGAACCGGGATCAATCATGGCCCCGATCTAGGCCACATGCATGACAGTCAGGTGATGGTTACATGACGTTTTCTTGGAGCCGCATTTCGCACCCTGGCCTCAGGGCGACGGCGTGTCACGCAACCAGCCGTCGGCAAAGGCCAATTGCTCGACCTTGGCAAGCCGCGTGATACGCTCCAGCTCAGAGCACAGCCGCGCCTGACGGCCCGCCCCGAATTTCACGCCGCGCTCTGGCCAGAGCGCCGTTACGTTCAACACCCCGGCCTTGCGGTCCGCCTTCATATCTATCCGTCCGACAATCCGGTCGCCTTCCAGCAGCGGAAAGACGTAATAGCCATAGATCCGCTTGGCCTCGGGCACGAACACCTCGATCCGGTACTGAAATCCAAACAGCCGCTCTGCCCGTTTCCGGTCGCGCAGGGCGGGGTCAAACGGGCTGAGCACACGCATGCGCCCGGTCGGTTCAGGGGCATTTCTGGCCTGCTCGATCACATCGGGCCGGGCGACATGCATACGCAGGCTGCCATCGGTGCTTTCAACCTCGACCGGCATGACCTCGCCGCGGGCCTCGGCGGCGATGCACCAATCGCGGGCCTCCTTGGCGGTGACAATGTCCCAGAACGCGGCCAGATCGCCGCTGGTGGCAAACCCCAACCGGTCCAGCGCCCCGCGCATAAGCCAGTCGATTGTCTGCGCCTCGCCCCAGTCAGAATTGCGCAGGTCCTCGGGCACAACCCGTTCCGACAGATTGTAATACTTGCGAAATCCCTGCCGATGGCAGATTTCCAACCGGCCGCTGCGCCAAAGGTATTCCAGCGCCGTCTTGCCCGGATGCCAGTTCCACCAACCGCCAGAGGGGCGTGGCGTATCGGGGCCAAGATCATTGCTGCAAACCGGGCCGCTGTCAGCGATCATTGTCAGGATACGGTCGAATTCAGCTTCGAATTCGTGGCGTTGCCATTCCTTGTAGCGATGTTTCAATATTTCGGCGTCGCGACGCCGCTTCAGCGCCCAGACCGGATAAAACGCCATCGGCACCACAGCCGCATCATGGGTCCAATGTTCGAACAGCACACGATCCTGTTCAATCAGACGCTCCATATTGCCGGTGCGATAGCGCGGGCGGCGGGCAAACAGGATCAGATCATGCGCCCGTGCGACGGTATTGATAGAGTCGAGCTGTACAAACCCCAGCCGGGTGATGACCTCATGTAAGGCAGGGCCATGGCCCGCACCGGCCGGGGCATCGCCCAAGGCATGTTTGTCCAGAAACAACCGCCGCGCCAAGCGATTGTCGATCCGGGTGACATTCTGGGACGGGGGCATGGCGGCGCGATCCTTTTGACAGGTGAACCTTTACCATGTCGCACAGCGGGCGTGAGACCAAGTGCAGAACACGTCGATTTTCGGACCTGGGGCCGACCGGGTGCCAGGGCGACCGAAGCCTGAGCATCAGCCGTATGTCAGGCCCGGAAACCGCGCGTCACATACGGCCTGGTCACAAACAGGCGTGCGCCTAGCGCTTCAAAGTATCGCCAAAGCTGATTTTTGGCGTCATCTCGAACACACGTTGACCGTCGTCTTCCTTGCCCTCCATCCGGTCGACTAGGATCTGGGCGGCCTTTTGCCCGATGTCACGACGGCAGGCGTCCATCGTGGCCAGCTGACGCGGCAGCCCCTGCAACAAATCGACGCCATTGAACCCAGCCAAACCGATGCGACCCGGGATGTCATAGCCCGCTTCGATCAACCACAACAGCCCACCCGCGCCGATCATATCATTGGAATAATACAGGAAATCCAGATCCGGCGAACGATCCATCATCGTTTTGGTCATCTCGCGCCCCTTGGCAAGGGCCGAGCCACCGGAATAGAATTCCTGATCCATGATTTCGATACCATTGCGCGCCAGTTCCTCGGTGAACCCTTCGAACCGTTTGCGGGCGCGATGATCCAGCGGCATTTTGGTGCCCATGAACCCGATGTTCTGATACCCCTGCTTCAGGATCGCCTTGGCCATTTGCCTGCCGCGCGGCGGTGGGAAATGCCGACAGCGGCGTCAACCGGTTTGCCGTCGGTATCCATGATCTCGATCACCGGAATGCCCGAGGCCGCCAGCATCGCCCGCGAAGCATCAGACCGTTCCAGCCCGGCAATGATCACCCCCGAAGGCCGCCAGGACAGCATTTCAAACAGAACCCGCTCTTCCTTTTCCGGCAGATAATCGGTGACACCGACCACCGGCTGCAATTCGGTTTCCTCCAACACGGCGCTGATCGCGCCCATCACCTCGGGGAACACCATATTGGACAGGGACGGAATGATGACCGCCACCAAATTGACCCGCTGGCTGGCCAGAGCGCCGGCAATCTTGTTGGGCACATACCCCAACGTCTTGGCGGCCAAGAGGACCTTTTCGCGGGTCGCGGCACTGACATCACCACGGTTGCGCAGCACGCGGCTGACCGTCATTTCCGAAACGCCCGACGCTTCGGACACATCGCGCAGCGTCAGGGGGCGGGTATGCTCTGTTGTCACTTGGATACTTCCTGAATGGTCTGATCGCAGACTAGATCAATCATGCAGTAATATACAAGATCTTGGCACCCTTGCGGGGAAATTGCCAAAATGAACCTGCACTATTCCGATTGGCCCCACCTTGATCTAGGTTATCCTTACGTAATCAAGGGGGGATCTTTCATGGCGGAGCCAATCAAAACAGTCACAATCGTCGGCGGCGGCACCGCCGGATGGCTGACCGCACTGATGTTAAAGACGATGTCGGAAAAGTCGCTGCGGGTGCAGTTGATTGAATCCCCCAATATCCCCACCGTCGGCGTCGGCGAGGCCACAGTGCCGCAAATGCCGATGACGCTGAAAATGCTCGGCATTCCGACACAGGAATTCTTTCGCCGCTGCAATGCCAGCTTCAAGCTGGGGGTGATGTTCAAACAGTGGAATACCGACCCGAACGGCAAGCTGGTCGACTATATCAACCCCTTCGGAAAACCGTTGCAGATCAACGGCGTGGATGCCTGTTATTACCATCAGGCCTTTGGTTCAGGTGGTCGCGATTTTGCCCAGACCTTTTCCCCGGCGCTGGATCTGGCGCGCGCCAACAAGGGACCGTTTTCGGTACAACAGGGCAAGATGGTGCCGGGGATCGGCTATGCCTATCATCTGGATGCCGGAGCATTTGCCAAGATGATGTCGGAAATCGGCGTGCAACGCGGCGTCGAGCATATTCTGGATGATGTCGAGGATGTCGAACTTGGCGATCGAGGCCATGTAGCGGCGGTTCAGCTCAAAGAGCGTGGCCTGCACCCGGTAGAGCTGGTGGTGGATTGCACCGGCTTTCGGGGGTTGGTGATCAACAAGGCGCTGAAGGAACCTTTTGTCGATTATTCCAAATACCTGGGCAATGACCGCGCCATGGCATTGCAGATCCCCCACCCCGACCCAGACAAGATCACATCCTGCACCGCTTCCACCGCGCTGGGGGCGGGGTGGAGCTGGCGGGTGCCGCTGTTCCATCGGATCGGCACCGGATATGTGTTTTCCAGCGCCCACCGCACCGACGACGAGGCGCGCGATGAATTCATGGCCCACCTCGGCGGCGATGCGCCCAAAGGCGCAGAACCGCGGATCATCCCGATGCGGGTCGGCCGGTCGCGGAACTTCTGGGTCAAGAATTGCGTGGCCATTGGTCTGTCATCGGGGTTCATCGAGCCGTTGGAAAGCACCGCGATCCATATGATCGACCTCGCGATCCAGCGCCTGCTGCTGTACTTCCCTGACAGCGATTTCGCCGAGTTCAAGCGCAAGCGCTATAATCAGACGATGGACGCGCTTTATAACGAAGTGTTGGATTTCATCTGCCTGCACTATGCGCTCGGCAACCGGACAGACAGCCAATATTGGATCGACGCGCGCACCGAATTGCAGGTGCCGGACCGGTTGGCAGAGAACCTTGAGCTTTGGAAACATCAACCCACCGGCCCATTGGATCTGGCGACCGGCCATCTGTTCAACCACCCAACCTATCAGGCGGTCCTGATGGGCAAGCGGGTCTATGACACCGGATATGGTGACGGCACGTTCCATCGCCGCATCGCGATGAACAAAGGCGCCTGGACACAGCAGCTGCAGGCCTATGACAAACAGCGCAAACAGATCCTGCACCACAGCAGCGATCACAAACTGGGCCTGATGGCGATCCGTGGCGAGCTGCAACCCGCCATGGGCCGCGGCAGCCCGCTGCCCGGATTGGGCCGACCTGTTTCTGGCAGACCATCCCCCAAATTGCAGCCCAAAACCGCCCCCGCCACAGCCCCCCTGGACGGAAGCGCACCGGGATTGTTTTGATCGACAGGGCCGTCAGGCCGGAATTCCACAATATCCCGGTTTCTGGCTGACAGCCGCCTTTTCAACCGTTATGTCAATGCCGACGGCCCCGTGGCTCAACTGGATAGAGCAGCCCCCTCCTAAGGGGCAGGTTACTGGTTCGAATCCAGTCGGGGTCGCCATTCGTGTCGGGAAAAGCCTGCGGTCTTTTGGTTTGGGGAACTGCCGGGTGTTGACTGCCGCATCCGAAGATCTCGGAGTGGGGTCCGGGATCGCGTGGCGCGTCAGGCGTCCTACTGTTCTCCATAACAGGCAGCAAACCGTGCCACGCCGTTGGAAGCATCGGCTTTCGGGTGATATCAAGTCAGGGGTTGCAACAAGGTCGCATTGCTAAAGCCATCGACCGTGCGAGGTCCGAGGATCACATCCGCGCAATATCGTCCAGCATCTCCAGCAATTGCCGCATCTTTTCCTTCCCAAGCTTGCGAAGTATTTCATCGGAAATTTCGCGTGTCCGTGCCGCGTTTTTCGCCAGGATATCACGTCCTTTCGGCGTGATTGACACCATCTGGCGCCGCCGATCGCCTGGATTGGTTTCGCGTGTTGCCAGACCTTTGGTCGCCAGGGTCTGCACAATTCGGGTTTGGCTGGGCATCAACAGGCAGGAGCGTTCAGCCAATTGCGTGGCATCCTGCGGACCGAATTCTTCCAACACGCGCAGGATACGCCATTGCTGTTCCGTCAATCCCGTTGCCTGTAACATGTCCCGGACCGGCAGCATAAGCTTTTCACGGGCGCGCATCATCATGATCGGCAGGGATTGCCCGGTGGGGGGCATATCAAGCGGTGGGAGGTCATTTGGTTTGTCGGTCATACACCTGATTTATCCCCAGCCGAGCGAGGATGTCAGCAAAATACAGCGATTGGGCCACTGCAATTCTGCGCCTGGCCCGAGAAACGCGGCAAAGAGACGATAAACCGATATGGATTTGGGCGCTTTTTGGGACAGCAGACCGATTTTCATAACCGGCTGTGTGGCGGCGATGTGGCGGGCGCCCGATTGCTAAATGACGCCCGCCTGCGGCCGTTCCGAGAGTGATGGAGAACGATGATAATCGTTCGAAACGTCCATTGTTACGTTGGCCACCCCATATCATTTTGGAGTTGCGTGTCGGCCCCCGTGCAACAAATATCACACGCGCACCGGGAGAAATCCCGGGGCATTGGTATCAAAAACCTATCCCTTCGGATAGGAAGGCGCTACTTTTGCGATCCGCTCCTCAGGCCGGTGCAGGACGTTCGCCGAAAATCGCCGACCCAACCCGCACATGTGTCGCGCCGAGTGCAATCGCGGTTTCAAAGTCGCCGGACATGCCCATCGACACCCCGTCCAGCCCGTTGCGCGCGGCAAATTTCGCCAGAAGCGCGAAATGCAGTGCGGCCTCTTCCTCAACCGGGGGAATGCACATCAGCCCGCGCAGGGGCAGATCCAGCCCGCGACACGTTGCGACAAAGCCATCCAGATCGCGAGGCAGAACCCCAGCCTTTTGCGGTTCTTCGCCGGTGTTGACCTGAATGAACAGCTCGGGGCATGTCCCGATTTCCTGCGCCAATCGCGCCAATGTGGTGGCAAGCTTCGGACGGTCCAGCGAATGGATGGCCTGGGCCAGCTCCATGGCCTGACGCGCCTTGTTGGTCTGAAGCGGGCCAATGATATGCAGCTGGATGCCGTCAAAACGTTCGCGCAAGTCGGGCCATTTGCCGGCCGCCTCCTGCACCCGGTTTTCACCAAAAACCCGGCACCCCTGTTCAAGAACCGCTTCGACCCGGTCGAGCGGTTGCATCTTGGACACAGCAATCAAGGTTGTGCTGCCGGTCTTGCGGCCCGCTGCCTCTTCGGCCTTTTGAACACGTTGCTGGATGTCACTTAATGCCATCACTCTGCCTCCCATGCGTGGATAAATGGCTGCATCTCGGCCTCATACCGGCGCCATGCCCCACCCGAACTTTTGTAAATTGGCTGGCGCACCTGCGCGATGCTCAGCGTTTTGACCGCGCCGCCCTGTTTGTGAAAATCAAGGCATTTCGGCTGCCAGTCCAGCCCCGCCGCCCCGATCAGCCCGCGCGCCTGAGGCTCTGGATCGGCAATCAGATCTTCATAAGCGATTTCATGCAGATTTCAACCGCTGTTTCCAGAAGGCGACAATACGGTCAAAGCTTTTGATATATTTGGCCAGATCCGCCAGATCGTTGGAATAGCGGTGGCTGCCGCCCTCGAAATAATTCTTGTAGATCGACAGCGCAATGTCGCGCGGATCACGGCGCACCACGATCAGATTGGCCTTTGGCATGGCGCGGTGGATATGGCCCAGGATCAGATGCGTCTGAATGGACTTGTCCGTGACCCTTGTGCCGGGCGCGCGGCCAAACCGCGACAAGACATGTTGGTCATACCCTTGGGCAAAGCTCCGCAAAGTGTCGTCAGGAATTTCATGTAGCGGCGTGGTCTTCGGTGGCGCGCCAAACAGACCAAAGGCCAGCCGCAATGGTGCCGAAGATTCCCCGCCCGCCCGCACATCGTCATGTGCCGCAAGGATCTGTTCCACAAGCGTGGTGCCCGACCGCGGCAAACCGGTCACGATGATCGGCGCAAAATCCGTGTCGATCGGCGTGCCGATATCTGCCGAGGCTGCGATCAGCCCGGCAACCTCGCCTTCGCGCACTGCCGGATTATAGGGGAAAGCCTGACGTTGTAGCTTGTTGGCTTTTTGCAGATAGGGAAAGACCCGGTCATAGGCGCCGATGTCTTCCATCGCCTTGGCCAGGGCAAAGCCCAGATGAATACGCCCGGTGTCGCTCATTGCGGGATGGGCATAAAGGTCCTGCATCTTGCGCAGCAGCGGGTCACCCTTGACGATTTTGCGCCCACCCAGCCACATGCGGTACAATTCACCACTGTCGGGTGCGCGCCGCAGCGCCTTCTTGAACAGCGCCTCTGCAGCGTCAAAATCGCCCTGTTGTTGCAGGAACAGCGCCTTGTCGGCCAGCGGCTTGGGATGCCCGGGGCGCAGGGCGATCAACGCATCATGGGTTTTCGCCGCACCTTTGGTGTCGCCGATCAGGGCCTGAACCTCGCCCAAGGCCGTCAGAATAGCCGGTTCATTGGGTTTCAATCGCCGCGCTGCACCAAAATGGTCCTTCGCCTGCCCCAGTTCGCCCAAGGTTCGCGCAATGCGACCAAGATGGAACAATGGCTCTGCCGCTGCGGGGGTGGCTTTGTGAACCTGGGTCAAAAGATCACGCGCGGCTGCCAGATCACCGGATTTCATCCGGCTCTGCGCCATTGCGAATTTCTGTTGTATCTGAAGTTTCGAAAGGGGCGGCATGACTGGGCTCTTTTGCTCTTGTCCCCTGCTATCACCGGGGCGGCCAAAAGAAAACGTTGCCGAAAAAGAAAAGAGCGGACCCAAAGGCCCGCTCTTCCCTAACCAAGACTGGTGTGACGTTCTTAGAACGACATTGCCAGACCAAGCGACCATGTGTTGAACTCTTCTTCGGAGCCAACCAGAGTTGCGAAACCCAAGTCCAGGCTCGAGGAGCCGTAACCGAATTGACCAACCAGACCGCCGCCCAGGTCGTACGAAGCGGCCAGACCGAAGCCCGATGCCAGTTCTTCGTCGTCCGAGGTGTAGTGACCGTAGTTCAGGCCAACCGCGATTGCGTTCATCTCGTAACCGATACCGATGGCGCCGTGATCCAGCGTGTCATCAACACCTTCGATGTCCATTTGCGAGTAGTTCAGACCAACGGTCACACCGTTCGAGAAGCCCGCGTCAGCCGACAGACCCCAAACGCTGATTTCGGTGTCGGAACCGCCGAAGTCGGCAGTCGCTTGGTAACCAAGACCAAAGCCAACCGCTACGCCGGAGAATTCACCCGCGTATGCAACACCAAGACCCCAGATCGGGTCGCCGGCGCCTGTGTCGTCGATTTCAGCCGAAACCGATGCGGTGATGCCTTCGAACGCATAGTCGAAGCGTGCGATTTGACCGTCGTAAGCTGCGTCAAGACCGGTGCCGAGCTGCGCGCCAGGAACCATCAGAACGCCTGCGCCGAAGAGGCCAACGCCGCCGTTGCCGGAGAAACCAGCGTGGGCTGTTTCGGAGTTGTCGATCGAACCCGATGCGTAGTTAACTTCGGTCAGTGCTGCGTCGAATGCACCGTCGGTGTCGCCCATGGTCAGGGTCGCTGCGCCGTAGGAGACGAATACGAACTCGCCGCCTTCGGTTGTGCCGGTGAATGCGCCGTTTTCGTCCAGGTCAACGCCTGCACCGAATGTCAGACCGTTGTCGGCTGTGCCGGACATACGGAATTCAACGTCGATGTCGGTCCAGAACTGCGATTCGATTTCCGAACCACCGATTACGCCCATTTCGGCCCAACCGGAAATGTTGACGGTACCGGGACCGGAACCTGCGACTTCTGCCGAAGCGATACCGGCAGTTGCGACCAACGCGGTGGTAGCGAACAGAATGTTTTTCATTGTTTCCCTCATGTGTCTTTAAGCACGTACCAAACCGGTCGCCCGGCTTCGATGCAGATGTCTTGCACCCAGTGCCCCCCTTGATGCAAGCGGTGGCGAAATCGCGGCAACAACAAGGCCGCGAGTGGTGCGCATTTGTCACAAGAATTTTCACGCCGGAACCTCACCTTATTACCGCAGTTTTGCCGCAGGGACAAAGGCCACGGAATCCAAACAATAAATGAGGATCTTGTCGTTGCGGGTCTCGGATTGTATTGAAGGCATTGAACCGAACAAATACGACCGGGCAGGAGCCAGTTTATGACCGCCATTTCCAGAAAAGCCGTGATTCTTCTGGCTGCGGCCACTTTTGCGCTGACGGCCTGTAGCACAAAGTTCCAGCCAGGTCGTGACCCGAACGAAATCCTCGACGAGGAGATCTATGGGGATCGGGGCCGCCCACGTTCGACCATCTGGGATTTCTTTGCCGGTCCACAGGATCGCGCACGTGTCGGGCGGGTGAACAAGTACATCTGGAACGCCTCGCTTGAGGTGCTGGATTTCCTGCCGGTAGAATCGGTTGATCCCTTTACCGGTGTGATTGTGACCGGTTACGGCACCCCTCCCGGTGGCGGACGCGCCTATCGTGCAACGATTTTTGTCAAGGATCCCGCGCTTGATGCCCGGTCTTTGAACCTGGCGTTGCAAACCCGCTCTGGTCCGGTCAGCGCCGATACCGCCCGCGCGATCGAGGATGCGATCCTGACCCGCGCCCGCCAGCTGCGCGCTGTCGACAGCAAACTCTGATACCGCGCGCGCCGATTGCCGCCAACTGCTATTGCAGCTTTCGCGCGGCAGGGTCGAGCCGCACCCGGCGGCGCACGGAATCGGCCCCCCGCCGACCAATGCGCGCAAACACCTCGGTCAACGGTTCATAGGCCACTGCCATGTGATGGGCGTTGGCATGCAGAAACATCTGCTCTGACGCGACCATGCCGACATGCCCCGGCCAGAACAACAGATCGCCCCGTTGCAGGGGCACATGTTGCGGCAGGCTGATGCCCAGAACATCCTCTTGCAGATCGGAATCGCCGGGGCAGTCATAGCCACAGCTTGTCAGCGCCGCCTGGACCAGACCGGAACAATCCAGCCCAAAAGACGTATTCCCGCCCCAAAGATATGGCGTGCCGAGAAAGATTTCGGCCACCGACACCGGGTCATCTTCGATATGGTCAAGCGGTAAAAGATGCTGGGTCGGCACCCAGACCGTGGCTGGCCCGCCCTCGTCCCCGGCATGGGTCGCGATCTCGGTCCAGTCACCGCTGTGACCCTGAACCGCGACCCGCGCGCCATGTGACAGATGCGCAACCTCGTTACGGGCCTTCAGATCCGGTGCCGCCTTGGAATAGGTCATGCGCGCCGCGACGCGATGGGTCGGCTCTGGCATCCCCTGGGCCAAGGCAAGCGTGTCGACATAACCGACATATCCATTGGTCTCGCTATAGCCAAAGGCCATGCGATCCCGCACCTCAAGCACGCGGAAGCTCTCACCCTGGATCAACTCCCGTTCCCGTTTGATCCCCGCCGCATCGCTGATGATCGCCTTGCCCGCGACCACCTGCCAGCTTTCACCATCGGTGAAATCTTCGGCCGCGACATGCCCCTTGAGCGAGGAATGCGCCACCCGGCCGTTGGATTTCACAACCCGTTTGTCGCTGGCCACGGCCTAGCCCTCCAGCGCCAGAAGCTCGGGCAATGCCGCCAGGATTGCACGTGCCCCCATGCCGACGCCGCCCTTGGGACGGGCGGGTTTGGCATCAGGCTGCCAGCCATAGATGTCGAAATGCGCATAGCGTGTTTCGCTGTCAACAAACCGGCGCAGGAACAATGCGGCGGTGATCGCCCCGGCAAACCCGCCTTTTGGCGCATTGTCGAGATCGGCGATCCCCGGTTCGATCATCGTTTCGTATGGATCCCAGAATGGCATCCGCCAAAGCGGGTCATGCGCCCGCCGCCCCGCAGGTTCCAGCGCCGCCGCCGTGGCATCATCGCTGAAGAACGGCGACAGATCCGGCCCCACCGCCACCCGCGCCGCGCCGGTCAGGGTGGCCATGGAGATTACCAAATCCGTGGGCTCCTCGACCGCAAGCGCCAGCGCATCGGCCAACACCAAGCGCCCTTCGGCGTCGGTATTGTTGATTTCAACGGTCAGACCTTTTCGCGACGTCAGGATGTCACCGGGCCGAAACGCCCCCGCAGACACCGAATTTTCCACCGCCGGGATCAACACCCGCAATTGCAAGGGCAGATTCAGCGCCATGATCATCCGGGCCAGCCCAAGAACCGTGGCCGCGCCGCCCATGTCCTTTTTCATCAGCCCCATGGAGGCACCGGGTTTCAGGTTCAGCCCGCCGGTATCGAAACACACACCTTTGCCCACCAGGGTCAATTTCGGCCCCTCAATGCCCCAATGCATGTCAATCAACCGCGGCGGACAATCCGATGCCCGTCCCACCGTGTGAATCATCGGGAAATTCTGTGCCAACAACTCTGTGCCGCTGATCACCTCGCACCCCGCATCAAACTCGGCAGCCAGAGCAGCGGCCGCCGCCTGAAGCCCATCCGGCGTCATATCATTCGCCGGGGTGTTGATCAGATCACGGGTCAGCGCCTCGCCAGCGGCAATCGCCTCGATTCGGGCGACATCCACGCCTTCGGGTGCGATCAATCGCACTGCGGCCTTGCCGGTTTTCTTGTATTTTTCAAACCGATAATTGCTTAACAGCCAGCCGAGCAATTCGGCTTCGATGTCTTCGATGGCCTGCGGCAGCCCGCTTTCGATGTGATAGGTGCCCGCAGGCAGGTTTTGCGCCACGGCAGCAAGGGCAAAACGCCCACGTGCGCGATCCTGCGCCGTACCAACCCCACCCAATGCGGCCTCGGCCCCGCCGTTTTCACCGGGAAACAACAGCACCTGGCCGGGTCCGGCCACAAATCCGCCTGTCTCGGCCCAGCTGCGCGCGCGGCGTCCTGCGCCAGTTTCCAGCCGTCAAACGCCTCGGCAGTCAGCAAAGCCAAAGGAATGGACGGCGTGCCGGGTTCGGCAAAGGTCAGGTCGGGGTGCGACAGCATGAAAAGTCTCCGGACAGATGTTTGCCAAAAACCCTAGTCGTTCTGTCAGCGCCCGCAAGGCCCAGATGCCCGCATTCCCAGCCCCCGGTTCATATCCGGCCTACATCAGGAATTCCTGCATCTCCCAAATCGCGCTCAGCGATCGTTCACCGGTGCGCGCCAAGCGCGACAGGGTCGCCGCCAATGCCACCGGATCGGCCTGATCCACACAGGTACACACATCGCGTGCCACATGTGCCAGATCCATCATGCCAACCTGTTCTGCGATTTTTGCCAATGACCGCAGACATTTGCGCAAATCCGCCAATTCGCCGCGCTTGTGCAGTTTATTCGCATAGGACATGCGCACCGCAATTTCCTCCAACGCGCGGCAAACCACATCTTCGGCCCCTTCATTGCCCATTTGCCGGTAAAGTTCCTGAATTCGGTCCTGATCCAACCGAACGCCTTCTTCATATGCTAACATGCGCACCTGTTCCAAATTCTCACCTTTCCTCACAGCCCCCACAGCTTGGGTGCACCATGATGGCAAAGAGTTTGCGAAACCTTGCCGCAGAAGCATAATATTGCTCGAATTCGTAGAAGTTTGCGCCTATTTACCAGTGTCAGACCTGCCGCAGCGACCAGACACAGACGGGAGTCCGCCGATGCTACATGCCAAACCATTGCCGAAATACCTGGTGCAACGTTACCAGGGCTGGAAGGCCACAGATTACGCCGAAAATGCCGCATGGTATAAACGTCTTGCGACAGAGGGTCAGCGACCACGTGCGATGGTGGTCTCCTGCTGCGACAGCCGGGTGCATGTGACATCCATTTTTGGCGCCGACACCGGGGAATTTTTCATTCACCGCAATATCGCCAATCTGATCCCGCCCTACGCGCCCGACGGCGACCACCACGGCACATCCGCTGCGGTGGAATATGCGGTTACGGCGCTGAATGTCGCGCATTTGATTGTTCTGGGGCATTCGCAATGTGGCGGCGTGCAGGGATGTATCGACATGTGCGACGGCCACGCGCCCGAGCTTGATCGCCCGGACAGCTTTGTTGGACGCTGGATGGATATTCTGCGCCCCGGGTATGAAGCGATCAAAGATCTGGAAAAGGGCGAACAACAATCGCGCGCTCTGGAAAAACGATCGGTTGTGATCTCGCTTGAGAACCTGATGACCTTCCCGTTTGTGTCAAGCAGGGTCGACAGTGGCGAACTGTCCCTGCATGGCCTTTGGACCGGGATCGGCGAAGGTGCTCTGGAAGAATATCTACCGGCGTCGGATCAATTCCGCCCGGTGGGATAACAGGTTACGCTCCGGGTTGGCCTTGGCCAACTTGGGGCGACTGGGCCTGAGGCTCTTGTAAGTCTCGGGCCGAAATTTGGGTCTGAGCGGCCTTTCAGGCCAGAATCGTGCCGTGCCCGTTTCCGTCATGCGACGCCAGAACCCGCGCCCGCCCCAAGCGGCGCGACAGCGACTGCAACGGATGACCGAGAAATTTGCAGGAACAAATACGTTCGCCGCTGTCCGAATTGGTCAACACCAACCGGCCCTTGTGAAACCCAAGCCCAAAGCCCTTACGCGCCAGTTTGCGCCGCAGATTGGCCCAGCTGGTGGCTTGCTGAAAGACCGGCTGCAACAGCGACCGCAACAAGACCCCGGTTTCGCAATCCAGCCGATTGCTGGGTTGCGCACCGCGCCAGCGTGTCTGTGACGGGCCGGATACTGCGATGAAATCCTGGTGGTGTATCATGTCCTTAACTCCGTTCCACGAACCTTTGATCCATCAAGGTTTCCATGAAAATGCGTCAGAAACGCGGCCACATTTTTCAGATATTGCGCAATGATTGCGACGGGCAACACTTTATTTCAGCACCGTGAATGCGACATCAATCGACCGTGCGTTTACCGATGGTTTACCAAGTTGCGCAAATCTGGTCTGCATGCGGTGGCAACAAATCCATATGAAGATTGACACCCCGCTTTTGCGGGCGACAGAACACCTGGCCCGTGAGCGGGATATCACGGTTGGGCAAGTCGTGCGCGATGCGCTGGCCGCCGAATTGCGACGCGTGCGCCGAAATGCGAAGACGCCTGTCAGGGCGGATGAGCGGCTCCTCGCGCCCTTGCGTGCGCTCCTCGCGGCGGACATGGCCGCGGCGAAAACCTGGTTGGATCTGCAAAATAAATTGAAATCAGAAGGTTACGAACTGCGCGAGGCGGGCGGCGGCCTTGCGATGTACAGTTTCCCCGAAGGGGCCCGACTGTGCAAAGCCTCGGAACTGGGCGCCAGCTATGCCACCTTGATGCGTCGATTTAAGGCCCCATTCCCCGGTCACGCCCACCGCCATCTGGTCGATCGGGTGCTGGAAACCACACCGCAAACCGGGGATGGCATCGCACCGCCAAACACAAAAAGAGCCGCCCGAAGGCGGCTCTGAAAACATCGTAACACGAAGAACGCGTCACCCTTTTTTCAACACCCGGTTGCCCAGAGTTTCGGCGATTTGCACCGCGTTCAGCGCCGCACCTTTGCGCAGATTGTCACTCACGCACCACAGATTCAGACCGTTTTCGATGGTCGAATCCTGACGAATGCGGCTGATAAATGTCGCAAAATCGCCCACACATTCCACCGGGGTGACGTATCCGCCGTCTTCGCGTTTGTCGATCACCATGATTCCCGGCGCTTCCCGCAGGATATCGCGCGCCTCATCTTCATCGAGGAATTCCTCGAATTCGATGTTCAGCGCTTCTGAGTGGCCGACAAACACCGGCACCCGCACACAGGTCGCGGTGACCTTGATCGCCGGATCGACAATCTTTTTGGTCTCGGCCACCATTTTCCATTCCTCTTTGGTCGATCCGTCTTCCATGAAGACGTCGATATGGGGAATGACGTTGAATGCAATCTGCTTGGTGAACTGCCGGGCCGGTTTGTCGTCGGTGGGGTTATAGACCGCTTTGGTCTGGTCCCACAGCTCGTCAATGCCGTCCTTGCCCGCGCCGGACACCGATTGATAGGTGCTGACCACAACCCGTTTGATCCGCGCACGGTCATGCAGCGGCTTCAACGCCACAACCATCTGTGCGGTCGAACAATTCGGATTGGCGATGATGTTCTTTTTCGAATAGCCCACGATGTCATCGGCATTCACCTCTGGCACGATCAAAGGCACATCCGGGTCGTAGCGATACAGCGACGAATTGTCGATCACCACACAGCCCGCAGCCGCCGCGATGGGCGCATATTTCTTTGTGGCCTCAGAGCCGATAGCAAACAGCGCCATGTCCCAGCCGGAAAAATCGAACCCTTCGATATCCTTCGTCTTGAGCGTCTTGTCGCCAAAGCTCACCTCTGTGCCCAGCGACCGGCGGCTGGCCAGTGCTGCGATTTCGTCAACCGGGAATTCCCGTTCGGCGAGGATGTTGAGCATTTCGCGGCCCACGTTGCCAGTGGCGCCTGCGACGACGATTCGATACCCCATAGGTTCCTTTTCCTTCGACTTCGGTTCAAATGTGCGCCTGATACAGCAGTGCCGCCCCGGTTAAAAGGGTCCATACACAACCGTGACATAGCGGTGCGCGCAAAGCACAAACGCACACGCCATGAATTCACGCAATGAATAAGGGCCGAAAATCCGTTGCGGCAATCAGGCCGCGACGTAGAGCCCCTGCGCCTTGATCTTGTCGAACGCCTGATCCAGCGACCGCGTGGCCCGTTCGATCAAGATGTCGATCTCTTCCGGGGTGATGACCAAAGGCGGCGAGACAATCATCCGGTCCCCGACATGCCGCATGATCAGATCATTGCCGAAACAGATGTCGCGACAGACCCAGCCCACTGTGCCCGCTTCGGCGGCGAATTTGGCGCGGGTCGCCTTGTTCGGAGTCAGGGCAATCGACGCCATCAGGCCGGAAATCTTTGCCTCGCCCACCAGCGGATGATCGGCCAATGCCTCCCATTTCTTTTTCAGATAGGGGCCAGCGACGTCACGCACATGTTCGACGACCTTTTCATCCTCCAGAATGCGCAGGTTTTCCAAGGCGACCGCCGCGGCCACCGGATGCCCGGAATAGGTATAGCCGTGGTTGAACTCGCCCTGCGCGATCACATTCGCCACCTCGTCACAGACAACAGAGCCGCCAATCGGCGCATAGCCCGACGACAGACCCTTGGCGATGGTCATGATGTGGGGGGTGATGCCGACGGTCTGCGACCCGAACCAATTGCCGGTGCGGCCAAAGCCACAGATCACCTTATCCGCGATCAATAGAATACCGTATTTGTCGTAATCCGCTGGATTTCCGGCCAATAGCTGTCCGGGGCGACAATCACACCGCCTGCGCCCTGCACCGGTTCGCCGATAAAGGCGCCTACCCGCTCGGGGCCAAGCTCCAGTATCGCGGTCTCCAGCTCCTGTGCGCGGGCCAGCCCAAATGCCTCTGGGTCCATATCGCCGCCTTCGGCCCACCAATTCGGCTGGTTGATGTGGTGAATGTCCGGGATCGGCAGACCACCCTGGGCATGCATTCCCGACATCCCCCCAAGCGACCCCGACCCAACGGTCGAGCCGTGATAGGCGTTCTTGCGGCTGATGATGATATTGCGCTCTGGCTGGCCCTTCATGGCCCAGTAGTGGCGCACCATACGAATGTTGGTGTCATTTGCCTCGGACCCGGACCCGGCAAAAAACACATGGTTCAGATCACCCGGCGCCAGTTCGGCAATCTTTTTCGCCAGCGCAATCGCGGGCACATGGGTGGTCTGGAAAAACGTGTTGTAATACGGCAATTCGCGCATTTGCCGCGCGGCCACATCGGCCAGGCTGTCGCGGCCATAGCCGATATTCACACACCAAAGCCCGGCCATGGCGTCCAGAATTTCCCGACCTTCGCTGTCGGTGATCCAGATGCCATTTGCACGGGTCATCACACGTGCGCCTTTTTCGGCCAACGCGCCACCCGCAGTAAAGGGATGCATGTGATGGGCGGCGTCCAGCGCCTGAAGCTCTTCGGTCGGCGGGTGATTGGTGATCATGTTCATGGCGGGGTTCCTTGCACGCAACACTCTTTGCCGCAGAATATGATCAAATTATGCGCTGTCAATCGAATCAGCACGCAGCGCCCCCGCAGGCAAGCTTATGCCAGCGTCTCCAGAATTGTGCGATGCCCTGACGCACATCTTCTTCCATGGCTTTTGCCGCGGCAGAGGCGTCGCCCTGCGCCATCGCGGTCAGGATCGCCTTGTGCTGATCCGGCAAATTCTGGGTGCCATACCGACCACAGACCACCCGCAGCGATGGCCCGAACCGAAGCCACAGCCCCTCGGCCAATTCCTGAAGGATCGGGGCCTGCGCCAACCCATAAAGATGCAGATGAAAGCGATAGTTCTGTTCCAGATATCCGCGCACATCCCCCTGAGAGATGGCCAGATCCAACCGATCGTCAATCGCCGCCAAGGCCGCAATATCGCCCGAGGTCGCAACCCGACAGGCCCGGCGCGTCAACTCTGGCTCTATTGCCACGCGGGCATGGATCAGCTCGCTGATGGCCCCGGCGTCCAGCACCGGCACCGACACCCGGCGATTGCCCTGAAAGCTCAGCGCGCCCTCAGCGGTCAATCGCCGGATTGCTTCGCGCACCGGGGTCATGCCCACATCGAGACCCTCGGTCAGTCCCTGGATTGTCACCGGCGCACCGGGCGGCAATTCCCCAAACAGCAACAAATCACGCACGCGGCGATAGACCTGTTCATGCACGGGCAGCATGGTTTCAGCGGGCTGTTTCGCGATCTCGGTCATCTGCCTGATTTTTCGCCTCTCGATGGGGTCTTGCGACTTTACCCTGCCCGTGGAAGCATTTCCATATTGCCAGGTAAGGCATAATTTGATCAAATCGGGCCAAGGCGGCAAGCACAAATGACCGTCATGAACCCCACGGGAGCCGAAAATGAAGAATTCTCTGATGATTTGCACCGCTGCGCTGGCCCTCAGCGCCGGCATGGCGGCAGCGGAAGAGGTCCGGGTCTATAACTGGTCCGACTACATCGACGAAGCACTGCTGGAAAAGTTCGAGGCCGAAACCGGCATCGAACTGATCTATGACGTGTTTGACAGCAACGAGGTTCTGGAAACCAAGATGCTGGCCGGTGGGTCGGGCTATGACGTTGTGGTGCCAACCGGCACCTTCCTGCAACGCCAGATTCAGGCCTGCGCGTTCCAGCCTTTGGACAAATCCAAACTGCCCAACATTGGCAACATGTGGGATGTGATTTCGGATCGCACCGCGAAATATGACCCCGACAACGCCCATGCCATCAACTATATGTGGGGCACCACGGGTCTGGGTGTGAACCTTGGCAAGGTCCGCGAAATCCTGGGCGAAGACGCCCCGGTGGATAGCTGGGACCTGGTGTTCAAGGCCGAGAATATGGAAAAGCTGGCCGATTGCGGCGTGCATTTCCTCGATGCGCCTGCGGAAATGATCCCCGCCGCGCTGAACTATATCGGCGAAGATCCCGACAGCCATGACCCGGAGGTGATTGCCAAGGCCGAAGCGGTCTTTGCCCCGGTGCGCGACTATATCCAGAAGTTCCATTCCTCGGAATACGTCAACGGTCTGGCCAATGGCGACATCTGTGTTGCGGTGGGCTGGTCCGGCGATGTGCTGCAATCGCGTGACCGCGCCGCCGAGGCCGACAATGGCGTCGAAATCGGCTACTACGCGCCCAGCGAAGGCGCGCAGATGTGGTTCGACATGATGGCCATTCCGGTCGACGCGCCCAACCCCGAAGGCGCGCTGACGTTCCTGAACTTCATCATGGACGCCGAAAACATGGCCGCCGCGTCGAACTATGTCTACTACGCCAACGGCAACAAGGCCTCGCAGGAGTTCCTCGAAGAGGATGTGATCACCGATCCGGCGATCTATCCAACGCCTGAAGCAATGGACAACACCTATACCACCACGCCATATCCGGCCAAGGTTCAACGTGTGGTCACCCGGCTCTGGACCAAGATCAAGTCCGGCACCTGATCCACTTTTCACGCCCGCGCCACCCCGGTGCGGGCGTTTGCCTTTGCAGGAGCGTACATGGCTGAATCTGTCTTTGCCCCCTGGAACGATCCGGACGAAAAACCGTTGATCCAGTTCCGCAATGTCACCAAACGGTTCGGCGATTTCACCGCAATCGACAACCTGACCCAGGACATCTACGCGAAGGAATTCTTTGCGTTGCTCGGCCCGTCGGGCTGTGGCAAGACGACGATGATGCGCATGTTGGCAGGGTTTGAAACCCCTACGGATGGCCAGATCCTGATCGCCGGGCAGGACGTCGCCAATATCCCGCCGAACAAACGCGCTGTGAACATGATGTTCCAATCCTATGCGCTTTTCCCGCATCTGACCGTGGCGGACAACATTGCCTTTGGCCTGAAACGCGAAGGCAAACCCAAGGACGAAATCGCGGCGCGCGTCGCCGAAATGCTGCGCCTGACCAAGCTGGAACGCTTTGGCGCCCGCAAACCGCATCAGATTTCCGGCGGCCAACGGCAACGTGTCGCGTTGGCCCGGTCATTGGCCAAGGCGCCGAAACTGTTGTTGCTGGACGAACCTTTGGGCGCGCTGGACGCCAAATTGCGCCAGCAAACCCAGTTCGAGCTGATGGATATTCAGGAAAAGACCGGCACAACATTCGTGATTGTCACCCATGATCAGGAAGAGGCGATGACCGTGGCCTCCCGCGTTGCGGTGATGGACGAGGGCCGGATTGTGCAGGTCGCCACCCCCGCCGACATCTATGAACAGCCGAATTCGGTCTATGTCGCGGATTTCATTGGCGATGTGAACATTATCGAAGGCACCGCAACCCCCGGCAGCGCCGGGTATGACATCGCATGGGCCGAGGGCCAGTCGGCCTTTCACGCCAAATCAACCCGCGACTTTGCCAATGGCCAACGCTGTTTTCTGGCGATGCGCCCGGAAAAGGTGGCGATCAGCACCGATGAGCCGGACGCAAGAAACAAGATCGCGGGCAAGATCATCGACATCGCTTATCTCGGCAATATCTCGACCTATCACGTCGAACTGCCCGGCGGGCGGATGATGAAGGCCCAGACCGCCAACACCCGCCGCCTGTCGCGCCGGACGCTGACATGGGAAGACCCGGTCTGGCTCAGCTGGACCGACACCGCCGCCGTGATGTTGGAGGGTTGAGGGGATGCGCCGCCTGACCCTGATTGCCGTGCCCTATCTCTGGCTTCTGGCGCTGTTCCTTGTGCCCTTCCTGATCGTGTTCAAGATCTCGCTCTCGGACACAGCGATCGCAATCCCGCCGTACACCCCGACGCTTGATCTGGCGGGTGGCTGGGCCGCGGTGCGCGCCTTCCTGTCCCAGCTCGACATGGAAAACTATATCTGGCTGACCGAAGATGCGCTGTACTGGAAGGCCTATCTGTCGTCCGTGAAGATCGCCTTTATCGCAACGGTGCTCACCCTCTTGGCGGGGTATCCCATGGCCTATGCCATGGCACGTGCCGCGCCGGAATGGCGGCCCACGCTGCTGATGCTGGTGATCCTGCCATTCTGGACCTCCTTCCTGATCCGGGTCTATGCATGGATGGGCATCCTGTCGAACGAGGGGCTGTTGAATGCCTTTCTGCTCTGGACTGGGCTAATTTCCGAGCCTCTGGTGATCCTCAACACCAATACCGCCGTCTATATCGGCATTGTCTATACCTACCTGCCGTTCATGATCCTGCCGATCTATTCCGCGCTGGAAAAGATGGATGACAGCCTGCTGGAGGCGGCCGAAGACCTCGGCTGTTCCCGTCTGACCGCATTCTGGCTGGTCACGGTCCCCCTGTCGAAACAGGGCATCATCGCGGGCTGTTTCCTTGTCTTTATCCCGGTGGTCGGCGAATTCGTGATCCCGTCGCTTCTGGGCGGATCTGGCACATTGATGATCGGCAAAGTGTTGTTTGAGGAATTCTTCAACAACCGCGATTGGCCGGTGGCCAGCGCCGTGGCGGTGATCCTGCTGCTGATCCTGATTGTGCCAATCATCCTGTTCCAGCGTAATGAACAAAAACAGCGCGAGGCCGAGGGATTAGACGTTTTTCCGCTTTCAATGTGGTCTCGCTGACGCTGGGGTTTGCCTTCCTCTACCTGCCGATGATCATTCTGGTGATCTATTCGTTTAACGAATCCAAACTGGTGACGGTCTGGGCCGGGTTTTCCACCAAATGGTACGGCGAGCTGCTGCAGAACGAGGCCTTCCTCGACGCCGCATGGGTCACGATCCGGGTTGCCGTGGTCAGCTCGACCATCGCCACGGTTCTGGGCACGATGGCGGCGCTGGTACTGGTGCGGGCCGGGCGTTTTGCCGGGCGCACGCTGTTTTCCGGCATGATCTATGCGCCGCTGGTGATGCCAGAGGTGATCACCGGCCTGTCCCTGTTGCTGTTGTTCATCGGCATCGGGCTGGACCGGGGCATAGTGACCATCATTCTGGCGCATACCACGTTTTCGATGTGCTATGTCTCGGTTGTGGTGTCGTCACGTTTGGTTAGTTTTGACCAATCGCTGGAAGAGGCCGCGCTGGACCTCGGCTGTACGCCGTTTGACGCCTTTCGCCTTGTCACCCTGCCGATCATTGCGCCTGCGGTGATTTCCGGCTGGCTTCTGGCCTTTACCCTGTCGCTGGATGATCTGGTGATTGCGTCCTTCACCGCCGGGCCGTCGGCGACCACCCTGCCGATCAAGATCTTCTCGGCCGTGCGTCTGGGCGTCAGCCCGGAAATCAACGCGCTGTCGACCATCATGATCGCCATTGTGACCGTCGGGGTCATCACCGCATCTCTGGCATCAAAACGCGCCAGCACCCGGCAACAGGCCGAAGAACGCGCCGCAATGCGCACCAGCTGATGCACCGCATCTACGAAGATTGGGCCTATTCCGACGCTGCGGTTCAGGATTGCCTTTGGCGCAGGGACGTTGCGCCAAACCCGCCCCTGCAAGACACAGCAACCACAGAGGTCGCCATTATCGGGGGCGGCTTCACCGGATTGTCCGCCGCATTGCATCTGGCACAGGCCGGAATCGGCGCCACAGTGTTAGAGGCCAAGCACGTCGGCTGGGGCGCCTCCGGGCGCAATGGCGGCTTCTGCTGTCTTGGCAGCAGCATGGTCAGCAATGGCGAATTGCAACGCAAATACGGGCCCGATGGCCGCCAAAGCCTGCGCGACGCCGAAAAAGCCGCCATTGCACTGGTTGGCGATCTGCTGGACGACCATGGTATCGCGGCGGATCGCCATTCCGAAGGCGAAACCATCCTTGCGCATCGCCCGCGCCACATGGCCGCGCTGCGCCATGAACTGCCCAACATCACGCAGGATTACGCAATCACGCCGATCCTGCATGACGCAACCGACCTGACCGCGCTGGGGATAAGCGGCCCGTTCCACGGCGGCATGACCATCCCGCTTGGCTTTGCGCTCAACCCCGGAAAATATGTCCATGGTCTGGCGGACGCGGCCAAAGACGCCGGCGCCATCCTGCATGACAGCTCCCCGGTGACCGCGATCACCCGGAACGGCGGCTTCACCCTGACCACCCCCGGCGGGCAGCTCCACGCCAAAAAACTGATCCTCGCCACCAATGGCTACTCAAGCGAGGATATCCCCGACTGGCTGCGCGCCCGTTATCTGCCACTGCAATCCAACATCATCGCCACCCGGCCGCTGACCCAAACCGAACTAGCCGCCCAAGGCTGGACCAGCCGACAAATGGCCTATGACACCCGCAGCCTGCTGCATTACTTTCGGCTTCTGCCCGACAATCGTTTTCTGTTCGGAATGCGCGGCGGCGTCTATGCCACCCCGCGCAGCAACGCGCGCCTGCGGGCCAGAATCCATCGTGATTTCGAAACAATGTTCCCGGCCTGGGCCGCGGTGGAACGCCCGCACTTCTGGTCTGGGCTGGTCTGTCTGGCGCGCAACCGAACACCCTTTGTCGGGCCGATCCCGGACATGCCCGGCGCCTTTGCCAGCCTCGCCTATCATGGCAACGGCCTGGCGATGGGCACCTATGGCGGCAAACTTCTGGCGGATCTGGTCCAGGGCAAATGCCCCGACACACCCTATCCGGCCGCCTTTGCCGCACCGCCGAAACGTTTTCCGCTGCGGCACCGGCGCCGCGCCTTGATTGCCGCGCTTGCCGCCGGATTATCTCTTATTGATGGCTGAATGCCCCCCCTAAATGTCCGGGGGGCTTCTTCTGTTCAAAAATATCCCGGGGGACGGCCAAAGGCCGGGGGGCTGGCCCCCAGCCATATCTCAGGGCTTGCGCCGCGTCGGCGACTGCATGCCATTGCCCGTCCGTTTGCCAGGCTTGCCGCGCCCTGCGCCCTTGGGGGGGGCAAATCGCTTCGAGGTATCAGAGGCCCCGGGTCGCGGTCCTGCCGGCTTGCTGCCCGATGGCTTGCCACCGGACGGCTTGCCGCCACCGGGTTTGCCTGCCGGTTTACCGCCAAATTTTCCACCGGGCTTGCCGCCGCCCTTGTGCGCTGGTTTGCCCGGCTTGTCGAAACCACGCTTGGCGCCGTCACCATCATGCTTCGCCACAGGTTTCCCTGCGGGCTTGCTACGAGGTTTCGCCGGCGCATGCACCTCTGGATCGACCGGCGCGGGTTTCGGCTTGGGGGCCGGTTTCGGCGCGCGGCTTTCTGCACCTGACTGATGGCGCTCTGGCGCGGGACCACGGGGTTTGTCGGACCCACGTTTGTCGCCTTTGTAAGGCGCCTTATGCGCGGGTTTGCGCGACGGTGCGGACTCTGACTGACGCGCAAAACCCGGCGTGCCCTCAAACCGGCGCACGGTCACACCATCCTCCAGCACACCGTTTTCACCCAGTTTCGACAAGAACCCCGACGCGCTGGCCTCGGTCAGCTCCACAAAAGTCTCGCTCTGCTGCACCCGGATTGCACCAATGGCATCCTTGTCCAGACCACCGGCCCGGCACAGCAACGGCAAAATCCAACGCGGCTCGGCCCGGTCATCCCGGCCCACCGACAGCGCAAACCAGGCGCTCGGCCCAAAGGGCTTGCGCTCTTTGCGTTCGGGACGGGCATCCGGTGCGGCCAATTCCTCTGGCGCAGAATTGCGCGCCCGGTAAAGCCGCAGATAGGCCGCCGCAATCGTTTCCGGCGAATGCAAATCCAACAGACGCGCCGCAAAATCCGCTTCATCCGGGGCAATCTCTGCCGCCCACTGCGGATCGTTCAACAGCCGCTCTTCATCGCGCTGCAACACGTCTTCGAAACTGGGCGCTGTCCCCCATTCCGCAGTGATCTTGGCGAATTTCAGCAGGCGCTCGGCCTTCTTCACCACTTTTGGCGGCACAATCAACGCCGACGTCCCCTTGCGCCCGGCGCGACCGGTACGGCCGGACCGGTGCAAAAGACTTCTCGGCATTCGACGGCAATTCCGCGTGGATCACCAATTCCAGGTTCGGCAGGTCAATCCCGCGCGCAGCCACATCGGTCGCCACACAAACCCGCGCCCGACCGTCCCGCATCGCCTGAAGCGCATGGGTCCGCTCCTGTTGGCTCAACTCGCCCGACAGGCACACAACCGAAAACCCTCGGTTCGACAAACGCGCAGTCAACCGGTTGACCGTCGCCCGCGTGTTGGCAAAGACAATCGCGTTCTGCGCTTCATGGAACCGCAAAACGTTGATAATGGCATTTTCAGCATCCTGATGCGCCACGCGCAGCGCCTGATAGCTGATATCGGCGTGCTGGCTTTTCTCGGAAACGGTTTGAACGCGCACGGCATCGCGTTGATATTCTTTGGCCAGCTTGGCAATCATCGGCGGCACAGTCGCCGAAAACAGCAAGGTCCGCCGGTCTTCCGGCGCAGCACCCAGCATGAATTCAAGATCTTCGCGGAACCCAAGGTCCAGCATCTTATCCGCTTCGTCCAGCACCACAGCCCGCAGGCTGGTCATGTCCAGCGCACCCCGGGTGATGTGATCGCGCAGACGGCCGGGCGTGCCGACAACAATATGCGCCCCCCGTTCCAGCGCCCGGCGTTCGGTCCGTGTGTCCATCCCCCCGACACAGGACACAACCCGCGCACCGGCCTTGGCATAAAGCCACTCCAACTCGCGCATCACCTGGAATGCCAATTCACGGGTTGGCGCAATGATCAAGGCCAGCGGCGCCGCCGCCGGTGCGGCCATTGTGGCCCCATCCAGCAAGGTCGGCCCAATCGCCAAACCAAACCCGACGGTCTTGCCGGACCCGGTCTGTGCCGACACCAAAAGGTCCGCAGCATGCAGTTCGGGATCGGTTACCGCCTCCTGCACAGGCGTCAATGTATCGTAACCACGCTCGGCAAGCGCATCAAGAAGGGGCTGGTTCATCGCGAAACCGTTCTGCAAAGGGGCACCCGGCAATTCGCCTCATCACGAGTCGGGGCCATAGGTGAAAAAGTGCCCACTAAAGCAAAGCCCGCCATATGTATACCTCACAATGACGAAACTGCGGCATCAACACCCCCTAACAGCACTTTATCGCCACCACAGACGCCATCCCAATTTCATCTGACCAGAAATATCCCGGGGGGTTTGGGGGGCTGGCCCCCCATCTATCCTGCGGTTTGGGGGGCTGGCCCCCCATCTATCCTGCGGTTTGGGGGGCAGTCCCGCCATACATCCTGTGGTTTGAAGGGACTGCCCACCACCGATCCAACGCATCCCACAGCCAAACCCGATGTCACCAGCCCCCCAACACCCGGGTCTGGAAATTCTGACCTTCCCTTTGGCCAACACATTTGCCACAGTTTATCAGAAAACACAGCCAGGCCGATGTAAACCGGCATAACATTACCCATATCCACTGCAAGATTTGCAAAAAGGGGGAATTTCCATGTCCAATTTCGACGCCCAACTGCGGGAAAGCCAAACCCAGGTTGCCGAAGCTCAATCCAAGATTTCCGAAATCACCAGCCGCATCGACACCGCCCGCGAAAAGATGAAGCAGGGCATCGAGACCGACATTGACGTGGAAAACGCCACCCTTCAGGACGTGCACAACCACACCAGCGTCATGAACGCCAATATCGCCGAGCTGATCATGGGGCTGGACGATGTCACCGCCGCCTTTTCCCGCGATTTCGACGAAATGCGGTCGAAAACCGGCTGGGAAAGCTTTGTCGGCTTCTTCTCCAAGGACCGCTCTGATGCGCTGCGTCAGGAACGGATGAAGACCGCCAATATCGACGACAAATTGCAGGATCTGATCTCGAAATCCGATATCATCACCAAGCTGCTGGAAAACCAGCTGGCTGTCCTGACCGAACAGAAATCCAAGGTCGAAACCAACCTGACCGAAACCCTGGACGAACGCGAATTCACCGTGGGTGAGCTGGAGGCCCTGAAGGCCGAGATCCTCGGCATGGACCCCAAGATCATCGAAGTCGAAAACAAGATCGCGGTCGAACAAGACGCCGCCGCGCGCACCAAGCTGGAAACCGAACTCGCCGATCTGAACAAGGCCTATAACGATCTGGTCCAGCAGGAACAGGTCAAGCTGGCCAAGAGCCAGACGCTGGAACGCTATATCGAAAAGGGCAAGTCCTGGGTCGACAGTCTGCAAAACCAATCCGCGACCCAGATGGTGCTGATCAACAAACTGCAAACAGACACCAAGCAACGTGTGGTGCTCTATGATGCGCTGTCAAAATCGCTGAAAACCGCCCAACAGCAGGACGTGGCCCACCGGATCAACGAAATCGGCGTGAAAACGGATCAGGAGGCCCAGACCGCCATGGCCGCCATCGGCACCGCAACCAACCAGAAAATGGCCGACATGCTGGAATCGCATGAGGACCATATGGTGTTTGCGCGTGAAGTGCTGGAGGCCAAGGCCAAGGCCGACGAACGCTTTGCCCGTCGGTTTGCGTCGATTGTCGAAAAGCATGACAGCAACGCCTATGGCGGCTGATCCCGCATGTCACGTGGGGCTGTTGTCACCATCTGCCTGATTTTGGCGGTTGCAATTTTCGGGGTGATCCTGTTCTCGGACGGCTGTGCCGAGGATGGGTGCAACCGGTTTTTTCAGGCCCTGCGCGGCCTGTCACGCGCCGTACAGGCGTTTTGATCCAGAAGGATGCCATGACTGACGTTGTCACCGAACACCATGGGCTGACCGAAACCTTCGCCAGCCGCCGCTACTTTCAGAAGTTCGAGGCTATCACCGGCCACTTGGGCCGTGTTGCCGGTGTTATGGAGGCCGAAGGCAGTCTTGACCGCAACGATGTGAAAATTCTTGCGCGCTACATTCGCGGCATCGCCTATACGTTCAAGGCACTCAGCATGAAATATCTTCTGGTCGGGCGCGACACCGGGCAATTCTTTGGTTCTTTGGCCATCGACGACAGCGAAAGCGGCTTTCCGGCGTTTCAGGAGCTGCTTGTCATGGCCAATGACGCCCAGCAGGCGGACCAGCACCTGGAAAACATGCCGTCGGCAAATGCGCTGAAGGATCAGATGATCAGCCAGATCATCACCGACAAGGCGCTGCCGACCAAGCTGCAATTTGCCCTGTCCCAGCGGCTGTATTACGAAGAATTGGCGCGCGGGCATTTGTTCTGGGCCCGCATGGACCCGCGCATCGACTGGGTGTCCGGGTTTGAAAACCGCCGCAGCTACCGCATTCATTGGGCGGTTTATGACAGCCAGATCAACCTGCCGACGATCTATCTGCTGGAACTGGACGACAGCGGCAGAACCGCCCTGCCCAAGGATGAACGCCGCTGGCCCGAGGTGCAGCGCCATTTGATGGGCCAGAGCCTCGGCGCGCTGAAGCTTCTGACCATTGCGCGCGGCTTTGACGAAAGTTTTGACGATCTCCACCCCAAACGCCTGCGCCGGTTTCACATCGGGCCGATGTATTCCCATGCCTTCACCCGCCAGACCGGGCCAATCCGCGATGTGCTGGCCGAGGCGAAATCCCCCCCGGGCGAGGATTGGACCCTGGCCTGGACCTCGGAAATGCTGGAAAGCGAACGGGTAAAGGAAGAGCGCGCCGGATGGTTTTCCACCGTCGAGCGTGAGGTCTTCGCGCTTGACCCATTTTCGGGCCGCGGCATCGACACCGGCGCGACCGAAACCAGCCGCGCCATCATCTTGCCGCAACGCCCGTTTCAGGTGCTGGCCGAAAAGAACCCACCCGGTTTTGCCAATGTGCGCAAATTCGTGGTCAGCCCCGGCGGCCGCGTCCTTTCCTATTGACCCGATGGGTGCGCCTTCACCGCGCGCCGTTCAGGAGATTTTATTATGAGCCAGACCAGCGACCAGATGGAACTTCGCGAAGAAGACATTCGCAAACATTACCCGGCCGCCACCGCGCTTTTGACCGGCTTTGACCACACGCCCCGCATTGCGGTGCAGAATTCTCCAGCCGACGCCGGAGAGCGGTCCCCCGGCATCCCGCGTGCGCGTCGGTTCCGCTCCACCACCCCCGGTCTTGCGACCCGTCGCAGCGCGGCCAAACACGGCGTGCAACTGCGTACCACGATCGAGGGCGCGGATGACGACGACACCCTGACCTCGCCGCAACAGGCCACCACCCTGCACGCCCTGCGCCGCGCCATTTCCATCGCGCAGGCCGTTGCGGAAAGCTACGCCGAGGCGACCGGCCTCGCCGACCTCAAACGCGCGAACCTGCAAGGGGCCCTGCCCGCCAACCGCAAATCCGAATTCACCGAGCTTCTGACCGCCGAGGCGCTGATCACCGCCCATGCCTGGGCCAATGCCACCGCCTATCTGCTGTCCGCGCATACCTCTGAAACCACGGTAGAGATTGGCGAAGTCGAGGAGCTGATCACCGACAATGGCCAGATCGCCCTGCATGGCCTGCTGTGGGAGCTGGAACAGGATATCGAGGCGCACGCCCCCGACGACGCCCATCTGATCGCCACGATCACCGCCTTTGCCGAACAGGTGATGGACAAAACCGCCCGGCGCGCGGGCTCTGCCCCCCGTCTTGCCCCCTTCACCGGGGCCACCTGGCATGTCGAGGCCGACGACCTGACCCTTCGCGGCTTTACCCCGGCGGCCAAGGCGAAATCGACCACCCTGACCATGACGTTCAAGAAACCGAACGAGGTCGTCGGCAACCATATCGCCAAATATCAGGCGCTGCGGCTGTCAAAGATGCTCATGGCCTATGATTTCACCCGCAAGCTGAACCCCTTTGCCGATTTGGGCGGCTTCATCTTTACCTTCATGGGGGATGGCAAACCGGGCACGGGCAAGACGACGCTGATCCAGATGATGGCGGGCCTGATCAACGATTATTGCAAGGTGGCCGACTATCCCTTTCGCTACCAGAACCTGTCGACCGACAATATCGACAGCTATCAGGGCAAGTCGGGCCAGAACGCCAAGGCGTTTATCAACAACATCATCGACCCCAATGTGATCGGGTTTGGCACCATCGACGACATTGACCAGCTGGCCGGCAAACGCGGCGACCGTCAGTCCAGCGCCGGGCAGCTCGAAATCACCGCTGTGTTGATGGAGAGCTTCGCCGGCGCCAACACCGTGGTGCGCGGCAATTGCACCTTTGGCATGTTCTCGAACTATCCCGAAAACGTCGACGACGCCCTGCGCCAACGCGCCGGGGCCCGGTTTCTGGTCGATGGGCCGCGCACACGCGAAGATTACATCGACATCCTGCACCTGCTGATGGGCAAAAACCACGACATTCCGCTGGGTGATCACGCGGCCTTTGCCGCGCAGGAAATCAAGAAAGCCGTGTCCGCCAGCTTCGCCTCGCATTCCCGCCCGCATGAGGCCGGGTTGCTGGCGGTGTTCGACCGGGTGCAATCGACGGTTGGCGATCTGGACACGATTGCCAAGATGGGCACCTACCTGAAGGCCATTCAGGAGGCGGACGAACGTTTTACCGGACGTGCCATCAAGAACATCACCGACGCGGTCAAGGTGCGGGCGATGGATTTCGAACTGCCGGATGAATGGATGGAAAACCCCGAATTGTTCCTGTTCCGCGACTACGACACTAAACGCGCGATGATTGCCGAACTGCGGGTGCCAATCACGCCGGAAATGGTACTGCAAGAAATCAACCGCTACGCGGATTTAGAGTTCCGCTATGCCGACAAGTCAGACGAGGTGGCGATAGACGGCATGGTGCGAGAGTATGGGCGACAGGAAGAGGCGAAACGGCGGTATTTGGAGGGGAAAGGATGATCTTTGCCCTCCGCAGTCCCGGACTTGATCCGGGACCTTATCGCAAGGCTGGACGTGAGGCCCCGGATCAAGTCCGGGGCTGCGGCAGCGTGTTGTTCGCAATACATCTGAGTGTGGTGAGGTCGATCGGCGCGCTCAGCACGAGCAAGGGAAATCAAGATATTCCGTTGTTTCAGAATATTGGAGGCAGAACATTTGAGTAGAACTGCTTTTTTTAGAAAACTTGGTGCAGAATATGCCAATCAACGTTGGAGTTGGTGCGCTGTCGACCACAGCAAAAAAAGAGTGATATTTGGCGCTTGGAATACCCTAAGTAATGATTTCTTCTAGTGTTATTCTCTCCGAGAGTTGGGAGCGCTTCCGTGGTAGACGACAACCCGGATACTCCGATGCCATCAAGAAATTAGATCTCGTTACAGCCGAAGGCTACGATCTGGTCTTTTTTGTCATGGTTCAAGGCAATCCGGATTATGAAAAATCGCCGAGCATTATTACTGAGGTCATTGAAGAACTACACGCAGCCGAGCTTATAAAAATCGGTGCCGATTGGATCGCTCTCAAGAAAGCATACGTGCCTCTACTCGCTGATGAACTTCCTGAACATCTCGCTTCGAAATATCCAGAAGGCGCAAAAAAACGAGTTACAGTGAGTATTATCGAGCGAAACTCCAAAGCACGCCAAGTTTGCTTGCAAGCAAATGGCACCCAATGCAAAGTCTGCGATATCGATTTCGAGAAGACGTATGGCCCAGTCGGAGCTGGGTTCATCCACGTCCATCATGTCAATCCGGTATCTTTGACAAAAGGCCTAAGAAACATCGACCCTACCGTTGACTTGGTGCCCGTATGTCCAAACTGCCACGCAATGCTTCACCGCAAATTTCCGCCTCTTTCAATTGACGAATTGCGGAAACTGATGCGGCAATCAGGCAATTCAGGATGAAATCCACAAACTGCAACCACTATTGACCGGAATAAATTATGAACCGCCTCATCCAATCCGGCCTCATGTTCGGCAACCTGATCCGCGTCGACAGCCCCGCTTTGGTCGACCGCTATAACCGTGCGCTTGACCACCTTACCGGCAAACAGACCGCGCTCACCGACTTTCACATCGACATCTCCGGCTTTTCGCCCGAAATCGGTGACGAGCTGGGCGATCCGCAATACCTCAACCATGCTGGCGTCAACCGGCAGTTTATCCTGCTGACCATTGACCAGAAAACCGCGCCGCTGCTGAATGCCACCTTCTCGACCTCGCGCAATATCCTGCGGCAGTTCATCACCACCAATGAGGCCCAGCTCTTTGCCCTTACGGCCCGTGACGCCGTAACCGGCGAGCTGGTGAATTCGGTCTTCACCGTCACCAACCCCGCCCGTCTGTTCGACATCCGCAAGATCACGGTCGAGGCCGACACCACCGGCGGCACCCTGAAAGAGGCGCAGGGACTGGCGAAGATGGTGGATGAGTTCAAGACCCGCGAGGATGCCTGGTTCGACGACGTGCTGATCGCGAAAATGATCAGCACCGCCCAGCGCACCGGCGACATCATCCGCAATCCCGTGCTGCTCGACACGATGGAATTCGCCCAGACCAATTTCTGGACCAGCCACTTTGGCGGCTGTTATCTCTTTCGCGGTGTCGATCACCCGGCGCTGATCACGGCCGGCGACAAAGACATGCTGACGGATCTGCCGATCAAATATGTCTTTGACCTGAATGACCGCAATCGGATTGCCAAATTCTTTGACTACAACGATCTGGTCGAACCCATCGTCAAATCCCCCGGCATCGACGCCGGCGCGATCCTGCGGCAAAAGATGGATTTCATCGTTGTTGATGCCGCCCAGGATGCCGGGATTGACCTGACCGGGGCCACCCGCCGCGACATTCGTCATCTGGCGCGCCGCCATGCCGCCGACCTGCCAGAGGCCTATCACGGGTTGAACAAGCTTGTGCAATGGGCCGAGGGCGCGGGCAAATGGCCGCGCATCACCTCTGATCATCCGGCCTATTTCCTGTCTCTTCGGGCGGCGGACACCCCGGACCGCGATCTGGTCAACATGCTGCTGGCCGAACTGGCCCCGAGTGACATCCGGCAATTGTTCATCTGCCACAAAGAGTTGTTCTATAAACTCTATCGCGGCTGGTCCGACACCAAACGATCCTATGTTGTTGATTTCCTCCGGCGCGAGTATCAAGTGGACAAGGTTGGCGCGCGTGCCGCACTCTTTGGACATGATGCCGCAATGGATGAGGTCACGCCGCCCGTGCAGCCGGTGCGCCCCACCCCCGCGCGGTCAGGGCGCGACGATTTGATCGCACGGGTCGGCCCCTGGGGCGCGGCAAAGAGGAGATAGGCAATGTTGGGCTTTTTGAGATTGTCTTTCATCGGCTTCGTCGTGCTGACGATTGTCTATGTCTGCCTGTCGCTCTATTCCCGCGCGGTACGGCGCGACAAGCTTGAGGCCGAATGGGAGGCCGAGGGCATGCAGGGCGACGACGACGCCAAAGAGGCCTTTGTCAAAAGCGGCCTGACCGACTATGACGGTTCTCTGCGGCGCAAGCTGATCCTTGGGGTCTATGTCGTGCCGGTCACCCTGATTGCCGCTGTCATCTATTTCACCAATTTCCACTGAAGGTTCCCGTTATGCGCTATCTCAAATGGCTTTTGATCCTGAGCTTCTGGGTCCTGGTGGCGGCGTTCTTCCACTACACCTTGCCTCATCACGATATCGCCCGGATTTCGGACACCGAAACCCGGCGCGTCGATTTTGGCGAAAACTCGATCTTCTGGTCCAGCCCGGATAGCGGCAATGCCACCGGTCAGGTGAACCGCGACGTGTTCTTCATTCAGGCAATCCGCAGCAATGGCCGCCCGATGGTCTATCGCAACGAAGACACCGGCTGGGGCTGGCCGCCCTATTTCAAATTCGACACCGCCAACCTCCAGACAGAGGCGGCGGACCTGCGATCGACCTCGGAAAATCCGAAATGGGTCGCCATTCGCCACTATGGCTGGCGCAATGAATTCCTGTCGATCTATCCCAATGCGGTCTCTGTGCGTCAGGTTGACGGCCCCGATGTCAGAATCATTCCCTGGATGAGCATTGTGATCCTTGGGCTGGCCGCTCTGGTGTTCTGGGCCATTTATGTGCGTTGGTTGCGGTTCCGCAGACGGCGGATTGATCCGATGCTGGAAGATGTCGAAGAAGGCTTCGCCGACGCCACCGACGCGGTCAAAGGCACCGGCAGCCGCATCAACAAATGGTTTGGCGGCAAATAGCCAACCGGGCGGCGGGCTTAGCCCCGCCGCGACATTTGCAGGTAATCGCGCTGATCCGGGCCGTTATACAGGGTCAGGGGCCGGATCAGGATATTGCCGCGTTGCTGTTCCAGACATTGCACAATCCATCCCGGCATCCGCCCGATGGCAAAGATCGGCACATAAAGATCCATCGGAATCCCGTGCAGCTGATAGATCACGCCGGAATAGAAATCGACATTCACGTTCAGCCCATGGCGTGAATAGGGTTTCATCGCCTCTACCACCGCCTGAAGGATCTCGTACCATTCCGGCGCGCCCATCTCCTGGCCCAGCTTGCGCACCCCGTCGCGCATGTGCCGGGCGCGTGGGTCTTCGGCACGATACACCCGATGGCCGAAACCGGTCACGGCCTCGCGGGCGGCACGTTTGGCTTTGACATAGGCGGCGGCGTTTTCGGGGCTGCCGATTTCCGTCACCATCTTCATCACGTCCTCTGCCGCGCCGCCATGGGCCGGCCCCGCCAGCGTGGCCAGGGCCGTGACAATCGCGCCGTGCAGATTGGCCTCGGTCCCCACCGTCACACGCGCGGCAAAGCTTGATGCATTGGCGCCATGTTCGGCGTGCAGGATGAAATCCACATCCGCCAAACGCGCGGCATCCTGCGAGGGCATCTCGCCTTTCAGCATCCAGAGCCAGTTGGCGGCATGGGACAGCGTCGGATCAGGTGCGACCGGCGTGCGGCCATTGCGAATTGCCTCATGCGCGGCAATGATCATCGGCACCTGACTGGTCAGCCGAATGCCATTGCGCAGAAAGGCGTCTTCGCCGGTCTCGCGGCTGTCTCCCTCCAGCGCGGCAAGCGCGGACACGGCGGTGCGCAACACATCCATTGGATGCCCGCCGGAACAGGCTTGAATCACCTCGAACACCGCATCTGGCAACTGCCGTGCCGCCTTCAATGCGGCGTCGAAATCGGCCAATTGCGCGGCATTCGGCAGCTCACCATGGATCAGCAGATAACACACCTCTTCAAAGGTGCTGTGTTCCGCCAGATCGTGAATCGTATAGCCGCGATAGAGCAGCTCGCCCTTGGCACCGTCAATATGGCTGACACCGGAGCGTTCAAAGTAAATCCCCTTGAGGCCACGGTTGATCTTCACGTCATCACTCATCATGATTTCCTTTCAGGCAAGCACAAGGACAGGGGCAGAATGGACAGGGGCAGAATGGACAGGGGCGAAATGGGCGGAACGAAACGGACGGAAACGGAATGACAGTTCTGGAACAGGCTTTTGCAACAGCACGCGCGCGACAGGCGCGGGTGGTTTTCCCCGAACTGGAGGATCCGCGCACAGCCGAGGCCGTGGCGCAATTGCGCAACGACGGGATTTGTGTGCCGGTGGACGTGGCCGACATCACCGATGGCCAGATCGCAAGCCTTGTCGCCAATCGCGGCATGAAAGAAGGCATTGCGCGGCGGATGCTGGCGCGCCCGCTGATCCGCGCCGCCGCGATGGTGGCCGCAGGCGAGGCCGACGCCATGGTCGCCGGAGCCACAAGCCCCACCGCCAAAGTGATCGAAGCCGCCGGGCTGGCCATTGGGCTGGCCGAGGGCGTGACAGTGCCATCGTCGTTTTTTCTGATTGTTTTCCCCGACGGACGCCAGTTGATCTTTGCCGATTGCGCGGTGAACGTGGCCCCGGATGCCGCCGCGCTGGCGGCGATCGCCCGCGCCTCTGCGGCCTCTTGCGAGGCGCTTCTCGGCCCGGCCCGCGTGGCGCTTTTGTCGTATTCCACCGGCAACAGCGGCAGCGGGCCAAGCGTTGACATGATCCGCGACGTCGCAGAGATCACCGGCTTCACCGGCCCGATCCAAGCGGATGCCGCGCTTAATCCACGAACCGCAGAGAAAAAGGGAATGGGTGCGGGGGATGCCAATGTGTTAATCTTTCCTTCGCTGGAAGCAGGCAATATCGCCTATAAACTGGTACAGGAACTGGCCGGGGCGATGGCCATCGGCCCCTTCCTTCAGGGCTTTCGCCGCCCGGTGTGTGATCTGAGCCGGGGCGCGACCGTGGCAGACATCGTTGCCGCCACCGCCGTCACCATCGCCCTGAGTTAGGCTGCGTTAGGCGGGGCAAATTTCATGGTGAAATTTGCAGATTCCGTTGCCGGAATGTCCCCGCCCGAACCTATTGCTTGCGCATATCCGCAGGGTCGATCCCGGCCACGACAACCGGTTTCTTCATCGCGTCGCGGCGGAACGGTTCACCCAGTTCCTGATTGATCAATGCTTCGATCAATGTGGTCTTGCCGTTCTGCATTTGATCGACAACGGCTGTGTTCAATGCCGTGGTCAGCTCTTCCATTGTCTTGGCCTGTACGCCCTGCAGGCCACAGGCCCGGGCGATCCCGGCATAGCTGACACCGTCGTCCAGTTCTGTGCCGACAAAGTTGTCTTCGTACCATAGGGTCGAATTGCGCTTTTCCGCGCCCCATTGATAGTTGCGGAACACCACCATTGTCACCGGCGGCCATTCCTCACGGCCAATGGCGGTCAGTTCCGTCACCGCAATGCCAAAGGCGCCATCACCGGCAAAGCCGACAACCGGCACATCCGGGCAGCCGATCTTGGCGCCGATGATCGACGGCAGACCGTAGCCACAGGGACCAAACAGACCGGGCGCGAGGTATTTGCGCCCCTGTTCAAAGCTGGGATAGGCATTGCCGATCGCACAATTGTTGCCGATGTCGCTGGAAATGATTGCCTCACGCGGCAGGGCGCTCTGGATCGCGCGCCATGCCATGCGGGGCTTATCCAGTCGGGTTTGTCGGCGCGGGCGCGTTGGTTCCAGGTCGTGCCGGGATCGTCGTCTTCATGATCCATCCCGGACAATTGCTGCGCCCAGGCGGATTTGGTCTGGATAATCAGGTTCTCGCGCTCCTTGCGGCCCGCATCACCGGCTTCCTCCGCCAGTTGCCCCAAAATCCCTTGCGCCACTTTCTTGGCGTCACCGACAATGCCGACCGAAACCTTTTTCGTCAGCCCGATGCGATCCGGGTTGATATCGACCTGAATGATCTTTGCATCCGTCGGCCAATAGTCGATGCCATACCCCGGCAGGGTCGAAAACGGATTGAGCCGCGTCCCAAGGCAGAGCACGACATCGGCCTTGGAAATCAGCTCCATCCCCGCCTTTGACCCGTTATAGCCCAGCGGCCCGGCAAACAGCGGATGTGATCCGGGGAAGGCATCGTTGTGCTGATAGCCGACGCAAACAGGCGCAGAAAGCCGTTCAGCCAATTGCATCGAGTCATCAATCGCCCCCGCCAGAACCACCCCGGCACCGTTCAAGATCACCGGGAACTTGGCACTCGACAGCAGCTTTGCCGCCTCGGAAATGGCCGCTTCGCCGCCTGCGGGACGTTCAAACGACACGATTTCCGGCAGATCAATGTCGATGACCTGGGTCCAGTAGTCGCGCGGAATGTTGATCTGCGCCGGGGCGCTGGCGCGATGGGCGTTCAGGATCACCCGGTTCAGCACTTCGGCAATCCGCGACGGGTCGCGCACCTCTTCCTGATAGGCAACCATATCTTCGAACAGCTTCATCTGTTCGACTTCCTGAAACCCCCCCATGCCGATGGATTTGTTGGCTGCCTGCGGCGTCACCAGCAACAGCGGCGTGTGATTCCAATAGGCGGTTTTCACCGCAGTCACGAAATTGGTGATGCCCGGGCCATTCTGGGCGATCATCATGCTCATCTTGCCGCTGGCGCGGGTATAGCCATCGGCCATCATCCCGCCTGACCCTTCATGGGCGCAATCCCAGAACATGATACCCGCCTTGGGAAACAGATCGGAAATCGGCATGAAGGCCGATCCAATGATGCCAAAGGCATGTTCAATTCCGTGGCGTTGAAGCACCTTCACAAAGGCCTCTTCGGTGGTCATTTTCATTGACGGCATCCTCTTGGTGGCAAATCTGGCCATGTGTCGGGCACGACCATTTCGGCGCAGGCTAGTGCCTTGCTGCCGGACACGATAGGGCCAGATTGGTTCCGCACTTAGCGCCAAATCATGAATTTACATGCTGGACGCAACCGCGCATCCGCCATTGCCCCACCACCGGATAAGCGAAGCCGGATCCCTCTACCTGCCCCGTTCGGCCAGGATGGCATCCACCCGCCGCCCCCAGGCGTCCCAGTTCAGGCGGTCTTCGTATTCCTTTCGGGCAGAGCGTCGCAGGGCCTCATAGGATTTCGGATTTTCCAGATAGGTCTCGATCCGGTTCAAAAACCCTTCAGGCCCCGAGCCATACGGAAGGGCATGGCCATTCACCCCTTCACGCACTGGCACCCCGCCAATGCGCAGACAAAGCGACGGCAGCCCATAGGCCGATGCCTCGCAAAAGGCAAAACCATAGCTTTCTAAAGATGGCTGGAACAGGAAATGCGATCGCCGCATCACCGCCTCAAACGTCGCCATCTCGTTGGGGAGCGATTTATCCAGAACACCGTGCACAGTGACGAAATCGGCGATGTGTTCTCTGGGCGGGGTTGCGCCAATCACATCCAACACCGCGTCGATGCCACGTGCGCGCAGTTCCACCAAGGTTTCGAACACCAATGGCCCGCCCTTGGCCCACCAGTCACGCCCGACCAGAACAAACCGCACCTGTGTCCCGCGGCTTAGCGCCGGTGGCACGTCCGACGGCACCGGATCGGTCACATTCCCCCCAAGGCACCACAATCGACCGGTCGGGTTTCAATTCATACAGCCCGTCAGCACCGGATTTCAGCCATTCCGTCGGCCAGATCATCAAATTCAGATTGCGAAACACCCGCCGTTCCACGCGCATAATCATCGGGTCCAGCAATCGGGATATACGCAGATAGCGGTCAAAAGACTGGCCCACGACGCTACGCTTGTAGGTGGTTGGCGTCGCATCCGCCGTATAGACCGAAAACACCCCCGGCGGCAGTTTCAGTGCCGCGAAGGAGTGAAAGGAATAGGCCCCGACCAATACGTCGAACCGTCCACGCGCCAGCTGTTTTTGAATGGCCGGGGCGATCAGCGACGAAAGCGCCAATTGCACCCGCCAAAGCAGGCGAATGGACACGGCTTTTGGCATGGCAAGGATCAAACGCCGCAAACAATCAATCCGCCCCCACCCCGGATCAAGCGGCGTGACATCCCCGACATGCTCCTGCAACGCATTGAAAATACGCGCATTGCCGCCGGAATACGTCAGCGGGTCATGCGGCGACAGATCGCAGAGATATGCTATTTTTCGGCGGCTTGGCAATGGAATCTAAATTTATCTGATTAACCTGCACCAAAGCTGACCAAGCCCCCGACCAAGCGCAACCCAAAAAACCCTCTGCTTTCGGAATAGTTGCCGTAGCGGCACCAATTGCAACCGCGCCCGATCTACATGCACAGTTAATCGACCGGGCGGGTGCCCGCCCGCTGACGCTGGCGTGTTTTGCCATTTCCGGCAGCACCGCTAGGATTGGTCAAAGACCGTATTTGGCCCAAAACCTGCCCCAATCCTTGGCTAGACAGAGCGTATTGAAACCCAAAATGGCTTCTGAAAGACCCTGATGCCCAATATCCTGGCAAATCTGATGCTGGCCCTTTGGCCGGTGGTGACCGTGCTCTTGTTTCGCCGGCTGCCACTGGTGCCTGCGTTGCTATGGACATTGGTGGCGGGATTTCTGCTGTTGCCGCCGACCCCCGCGGCCTTTGATTTTCCGCTGCTGCCCCCGCTGAGCAAACATTCGATCCCGGCGCTCAGCGCGCTGGTGCTTTCACTGATGTTTTACGGGCTGCGCAAATCGGTTTTGCCCGATAGCCTTGCAGGCAAGCTTTTGATGCTGACATTCATCCTGTCGCCCATTGCCACCGTGGCCACCAATGGGGAAATGGTGCGTTGGGGCGATGCGCTGCATCTGCCCGGCTTGCAGATCACCGACGCGATTGCGCTGTCGCTGACCCAGGTTTTGATCTTCATTCCCTTTGTTCTGGCGCGGCAATATCTGGTCGAGGCGGCCTCGCAGCGTCTGGTTCTGGTGGTGCTGATGTCCGCCGGGCTGGCCTATACCCTGCCCGCCCTGATCGAGGTGCGGATTTCGCCACAGATGAACATCATGATCTACGGCTATTTTCAGCATGATTTCACCCAGACCTTTCGGTTTGGCGGCTGGCGGCCCACGGTGTTCCTGTACCACGGCATCTGGCTGACATTCTTTATCATGATGGCGCTGACCTCGGCGGTGGCGTTGTTGAAATTCGAGCAAAAGCGCCGGTTGCTTTATGCGGGCGCCATGATGTGGCTGGGCGTGTGCCTGTTCCTGTTCAAATCGCTCGGGGCGATGTTGTTCGCCCTGTTTCTGGTGCCTGTTGTGCTGTCCTTCTCGGCCCGCAACCAGATCAAGATCGCGGCGCTTCTGGCGCTGCTCGCCGTCGGCTATCCGGTGCTGAAAGCGGTCGAGTTGATCCCAAGCGACCGGATACTGGCCGCCGCGGCCAGCATCGACACAGAGCGCGCGGCCTCTTTGAAATTCCGGTTGGACAACGAAGACATCCTGCTGGAACGGGCTGCGGAAAAGCCGCTGTTCGGCTGGGGCAGCTGGGGCCGGAACCTGATATACAACGACATTTCGGGGTCTGTTGAAACCATCAGCGACGGGCGCTGGATCATCGTTATGGGGCAATTCGGCTGGATCGGGTTCCTGGCGGAATTCGGGCTGCTTATCCTGCCGATCTTTCTGCTTTGGCGCGAAATGCTGGCGCGCAAACCCGAAGATGTTTCGCCCTTTATCGGGCCGCTGACATTGATGCTGGCGATCAATGCGGTTGAACTGGTGCCCAATGCCACCCTGACACCGCTGACCTGGCTGTTGTCCGGCGCATTGATGGGATACGCCGAAACCCTGCGCCGTGAGCGATTGAAAATGCGCGACGGCAATTTACGAAAAAAGGCCCGGTTCGCCCTGCGCTGGCGTCCGGTGATGGAGTAATCGACCAAATGACAAAACGCCGTGTTCTGGTGATCGCAGAGGCCGCCAATCCCGAGTGGGTGTCTGTGCCTTTGGTCGGCTGGTCGCTGGCAGATGCGCTGCGCGATGTGGCCGATGTGCATCTGGTCACACATCTGCGCAATCGCGATGCCATTTTGCGCGCCGGATATGTCGAAGGGCGGGATGCGACCTTTATCGACAGTGACAGCCTGGCAAAACCGCTGTGGAAACTGGGCGAGAAACTGCGGCTGGGCGATGGCAAGGGCTGGACCACGCTTCAGGCCCTGAACGCATTGGCCTATCCGCATTTCGAGCGGCTGGTCTGGCGCAAGTTCGGTGCCGCCCTGAAGGGCGGCGAATTCGACCTGGTGCACCGCGTCACCCCGCTGTCGCCGACGCTGGCCAGCCCGATCGCCCGCCGCTGCGCCCGCGCGGGTGTGCCGTTCATGATGGGGCCGCTGAATGGCGGTGTGCCCTGGCCCGAAGGGTTCAATGCCGAACGTCTGCGCGAGCGCGAGTTGCTGAGCTATCTGCGGTCCGCCTATCGGTATCTGCCGGGGCATCACAGCACCCTGCGGCATGCTGCTGCGATTTTGACCGGATCGCGTCACACCCAATCGGAAATCCCGCAGAAATTTCAGGACAAGGTGATCTACCTGCCCGAAAACGCCGTTGATCCGGCGCGGTTCTCTCGGGTGTCAGAAGCCGGTTCCGGCCCGCTGCGCGCCTGTTTCATTGGCCGGCTGGTGCCCTACAAGGGGCCGGACATGTTGTTGGCGGCTGCCGCACCATTGCTGAAATCCGGCGCGATGACGTTGGATTTGATTGGTGACGGCCCGATGATGGCCGACCTGCGGGCCCAGGTGGCGGCGGACAATACCGAGGCCGCAGTCACCTTTCACGGATGGTTGCCGCATCAGGAGGTCCAGACCGTGGCGGCGCGCTGCCACATGCTGAGCTTTCCGTCGATCCGCGAATTTGGCGGTGGGGTGGTGCTAGAGGCGATGGCGCTGGGGCTGGTGCCCATGGTGGTGGATTACGCCGGCCCGGGCGAGTTGATTACGCCCGACACCGGCATTGCCATTCCCATTGGTTCGCGTGACGCGATCATTCAGGGGTTTCGCGAGGCCCTCACAACTGCGGCCTCTGATCCGGCGGCACTGGCGCCGATGGCCACCGCCGCCCGCAACCGGGTGTTCGAGCATTTCACCTGGGCCGCAAAGGCGCAACAGGTGGCCGGGGTCTATGATTGGATCTGTGAGCCGACGGGCACCAAACCAAAGCCGCTGTAAATCGCTAATCCCTGAACATGGGTGACCAACCAGATGACCAGCCCGGCGGTGCCACCGACCATCAGATAGCCCATCATCACCAGCACCCCGTCGCGCACCATCAATCCAAGCGCCAAAAAGGCCACTGTCAACGCGCCGATAGAGGTCACCATTGGCAAAAGCTCCAGCACCGGCCAGCCCAAGGCCACCCCGATGATCACCACCTTGGTCAGCATGGCCATCGGCGGCGTGGTCAACAGCGGCAAACGCCGGTAGCTGCGCGCATCAATCCAATGCGCAATCGGGGTCAGCCATTCGATCGCCCGCGCCAGCCGGGCGCCGGGCACCTCGCGCCGCAACAGGAATTTCGGCAACCACATATAGGGCCGCCGGGTCAGCCATTGCACCGAAATCAGAATGATCATTGTCGCGCCAAGCGTCGGCGCGCCGGGTATGGCCGACAGCGGCGAAACCAGAAGCACCGCAATCACCAACACAAAAGGCGCAAAAGACCTTTGGCCGATTTCGGTCAGCACGTTATCCACCGACACAGGATCATGACAGTCCGGATCTGGTTGCAGCGCCACCAGAATATCACTCAAACTCCGCGGTGGGGTCATTCCTGGGCAGCGCTGCGCAACAGCGCCTGCAAACCGGTACGATATTCTGGATGTATCAACTGCACACCCAGCTCCTGCTTGATCCTGTCATTTTTCACCCGCTTGCTTTCGGCATAGAAACTGCGCGCCATTGGCGTCATCTCGGCCTGTTCAAATGGGATGGCATCCGGAATAGGCAAGCCCAAAAGACCGGCGGCATAGGCAATCACATCCTGCGGCGGCGCGGGATCGTCGTCACAGAGGTTATAGATCGCGCCGGGATTGGGCTGGTGGATCGACGCCAGCAACGCCTGGGCAATATCGGCGACATGGATGCGGCTGAACACCTGTCCCGGTTTGATGATGCGTCGCGCCGTGCCGGCCCGCACCTTGGCAAAGGGGCCGCGCCCGGGGCCATAGATCCCGGCCAGACGAAAGATATGCAACGGCAGATCCGCAATGGCGCGCCAGTCGTTTTCCGCCGCAACCCGCATCTCGCCCCGTTTGGTGCTGGGGGTCAGTGGCGGTGTGGTCTTATCCACCCAATCGCCGCCATGATCGCCGTAAACCCCGGTGGTCGACAGATAGCCAACCCATTGAAATTGCGACGCACGTGCCGTGATCTGGTCGCGCAGATGGGCCAGCACCGGATCGCCATCACCATCCGGCCCGGCGGAAATCAGAATGTGGCTGGCCTGCTCCAGCGCGTCAGTCATACCATCACCGGGAAACAGCCGCGCCTCGGCCCCTTGGGCCGACAATTCCGCCAGCTTTCCCGGGCTGCGCGTGGTGCCGATCACCCGCCAGTCAGCCGGGTTCAGCACCTGTGAAAGCGCCCGCGCGGAATAGCCGTGACCAAAAGAAAGCAATGTGTTTTTCATCGTCCGCACCCTGTGGCGTGATGGGGCGAATTGCAACCCTCGGCAAGGCTTCGCCGAACCAGATCCTGCCCGATGCGCAAGGCTTTGCGACAGGCTAAAATACCACTGTATTCACAATTCCCGAGTCGTTGCTGATGACCTGTTTTACCCGCCGGACCCTATTGCTGGGCGGTCTCGCCGCTGTTTCCCTGCCGCTTTCCGCCTGTGCCATGCCGGCACAAAAGGCAAAGCCAAAGACCAAGGCACATAACCCGCCGCTCTACCCGAACGAAACCCCGGCGCTGCGGGCCTCGATCAACAAATGGGCCGATCATTACCAAGTGCCCCGCACCCTGGTGCACAAGCTGGCGATCCGCGAAAGCACCCATCGCCCCTGGGCACGCAATGGCCCCTATTGGGGCCTGCTGCAAATCCTGCCCCAGACCGCGCGCAGCATGGGCTTCAAAGGTCAGGCCAAAGACCTGCTCGATGCTGATACAAATCTGAAATACGCGGTGAAATACCTGCGCGGCGCCTGGCTGCTGGCCGACGGCAGCGAAAAAACCGCCATACGCTGGTACGCGCGGGGCTATTATTACGAAGCCAAACGGCGCGGCATGTTGGTGGAAACCGGACTTCGCCCCGGCTGAGATTTGGCATCGCCTCGGGGCTGGATCATCCATTGTTGGGGTTGGGGCGGGCATTGCCGCCAATCACGGCGACCCGTCGCTTTGTCAGGGGCGAATTCGCCGACCACGGGAATGGAACCGCATCGGTCCAAAGGCGGCTTTGGTCATTTCGTGCCATCTGAATGAAAAAGGGGCCCCAAAAGGCCCCTTTCCTGATCAAAGTGATGTCAGCCAGCTGGCTTACATTGCGCCGCCGATCGAGAAGAACATGGTCTCGCCCGAATGGTCGTCGACACCGTCGTTGTCGGTCGAGACGAACATTTCGCCATCAGCGGTGATTGCCAGACCTTCGACCTTGTCCAGAACATAGCCGCCGGTCGATGTCAGATCGGGCAGCAGGTCATGCACCAGCTCTTTGGTCACAACCGGAAGCTCACCGCCCAGCGCGGCGGGCACCATGTCGGCCATCGCGATGCGATAGACCTTCTTGGTCACGGCGCGGTGGTCGTGCTGGTTGTCACGCTCAACGATATAAACGTAATCGCCATGCGCAGTGATTTCCGACAGACCAACCCAGCCGGTTGCGGGCTCGGCCTTTTCATAAAGAACGGCGCCCCATTCCTTGGTCTCGGTGTTATAGGCCACCAGTTTCACGTGGTTTTTCGGATCGTCTTTCCATTCGCGCTGAACGGCCATCCAAAGCGTATCACCAACCTTGGTCACACCTTCAAAGCCAAAACGCTTTTCCACAGCCATCAGTTCCGCTGGCAGACCGATTTCTTCTTCGATCTCGCCCTCGGCATTCACGTGATAGAGCGCATGCGGGATAACCCGGTCGGTGCGGCCTTCGCTGGCGAGCCAGAAGCCACCTTCGCCGTCCAGCGTGATGCCTTCGAGGTCAAGTTTCTGTGCCACACGGCCCGCGCGGGTGATCTGCATCGCATCGGTGATCCGCGCCGGTTTGGAGGACGCGTCGATGGTGAAGATCGTCGGCTGATAGCCATAGAAGCTGTCGTTGACGGCATAGATTGTCTTGCCTTCGCCAGCGACCATGCCGGAAATCGCACCCCAGCCTGTCAGCTCGTCCATGCCTTCGGATGTCAGATGCGGGTATTGTGCGGGGGCATCCTGATATTCAAACAGCATGACATGCGCACGCGCGCCGCCGTCTTCGATCAGGTCGGATTCATTGGCCGAAACCAACAGGTTGCGTTCCGGGATCACAACGTAACCTTCCGGGCCAACACCCGAGGGCAGAAGTTGCTTCAGCACCGGCGCACTGGGATCGGTCACGTCATAGACACCGACGACCGAAGCGCGCTCGGCCCCAACAAACACATAAGGCGTGCCGCCAAATTCGCCAAATGTCACCAACTCGGGCTCTACACCTTTGGCATCAGAACGTTTGTCGGGGTAATGGCCGATCTGAATGATCGCATGTTCGAACGACGTGCCGCTGTCATAGACGACGGTGCCGTCCTTGTGGAAGATCGTCCAGCCGCGCGAACCGCCTTCGTAGTCGCCTTCGTTGGCAGTGGCAAAATGGGTGTCGTCGATCCAGGTCACCGCATCGGGTTCGCGTTTGCGGCCCTGTTGGCTCTCGGTAAAGATCAGCGCGCCACGTTCGTCGGTGGCGTCGATGCCTTCCAGATCAACCGCACCGGCCGAGAAATGGTTCAGGATTTCGCCGTCTTTGGACACAACAACCATGTGGTTGTTTTCCTGCATGGTCACGACAACTTCGCCAGCGGCGTTGATCGAGACATACTCCGGCTCAGGATCGGATCCGGCAACCTCGGCCAGACCGGTCAGGTCCACGGATTTCATCGAAGCACAATCAAGGGTGCCGTCTTTGACGCCCACCATGATCAGCGACCCGGCAGGCATCTGCGGGATCACGCCGTCGTTCAGGTCTTCGTCACGTTCGTTTTCAATCGCCACCGCGATAAAGCTACCGTCCTTGGCCTTGGCCAGGCTGTCAGGTTGACCGCCCAGATCACAAGCGCCCAGCTCGGAACCGTCGGCGGTGTTGATCGCCTTGATCACGCCCGAAGGGGCGACATAGCTTTCCGAGGTGTTCACGCCGACAAAGGCAGTGGTGCCGACAACAGCAACCGAGGTCGGCTCGCCGCCCATGTCGATATTGCCTTTGGGGGCCGGGTTGGCGGGGTCGGTGATGTCGACCAGACCGATCGCGCCCAGCGGGCTGTCGGTATAGACAAGCGTCATGCCATCCGCAGTGACATCAATGATCTCAGGCGAGGTTTCGCGTGACGTATCTTCGCCGTCGGCCATGTTGGTGACGACCGGAAAGGATGCGATGCGATTGAAATTCATCTCGGCCATGGCAGACCCGGCGGTCAGCGCAATGACAGAGGTCAGGCAGATGGTGCGAACGACCATAATACGTCCCCTAATTGGAAAATGCTCCGACCTCCTGCGCGCGGGATGTAACGCACCCATGACAAAAAGGGCACATTCCGATGAAGATCACATTCCGGGCCGTGCCCAGGCGGACCCCAAGCACATAGCCAAATGGCGCAGCTTCGCCTCAGTCCCTGAGGATCGGCTCGGATTTTGACCAAAACCGGTCGACCTTTTGCCAAGAGCGAGCACTCAGCGGGCCCAGGAATTCTTTGAAATCTTCCGGTTGGGTGCCATCGTGCAGGTTTGCGTTTTGCAGATCCTCGATAAAGCCGACGATTGCCATGTCATGCACATATTTGTCGCCCTCGGCGATCCACCGCTCTATCAGGGTAAAAATCCCGGCAATTTCGCGCTTTTTGCCGGCTTGCAGATGTGCCGAGCACCCCCTCACCAAATCCCCCATCAGGATGTAAATTGGCAACTTGTCTTCTGCCAGGCCTGCGTATTCTGCCCGGAACGCGGCGATCACCGGACGAAAGGACGGGCAATTGGCCCACAGATTATCCACGACATTGAACCGGGTTATGATCATCGTCATGGCTTAAATCCCGTTTTACTCAGGCGCATTCTGTCGGCATCTGGTGGACCCGGATAAGGATGACCCGATCTGACGGTGAAGTCGATAATTTACAGGCCCATGCCCAAGACCGCTCGCGATTCGCAGCCCATAGGCGACGGTGATTGCGGCCCTGATTGCCCGGCATTTCCACTTGATTTAGCTGCCCATCGGGCAAAGATCCCCCTGACGTTGCTTGACCCATCAATTAAATTACCCCACAGGCTGGTCATTAGGTTTTCGTTAATAATTACAAACTAGATCTTGCCTAAAATTTTATCGACGTAGATTGCCCCGCTTTTTTCAGATAGGAATCTCAGATGCAGTTCGATCTGACGGCGGTCCTCGTCGCGATCATTTTCGGGGGCGGGGTCATGGCGCTTTTGGCCATTTCCTATGGCGTTATTCATCGGTCCATAACACGTCTCTGGCTGCGATCTGTGCTGAACGGTTTCACCTTTGCGCTTGGCTCGATCCTGGTGATGTTGCAGCCGGTGCAACTGAGCGAGGGTATCATATTTGACGCGCGTAGCATCATTGTTGGCATCGGCGCCGCGTTTGGCGGCTGGCCTACGGCCCTGATCGCCGGGGGCATTACGGCTGGATATCGGCTCATGCTTGGGGGTGTCGGGGCCCCGACCGGGGCAGTCGGCATTTTGCTGGCTGCGGGTCTGGGGCTGGTCTGGGCCTGGAAATTGAAGCCCAAAGGCAAATTGCGGCTTCCGGCCTTTGTCGGGCTTGGGGCGCTGCTTGCGTTGAACACCGCATCCGTTTTGATATTGCCATATGATATCATGCTAAACGTTCTGACCACTGCGGTTCCGGTTATCGCCATTTTCTGTGTCATTGGGGCCGCCATGATGGGCCCGTTGATCGAACGGGAGCGGCATTACATCAGATCCGAAAAACTACTGTTGACCAATGCGTTGACCGACCCGCTGACCACATTGCTGAACCGCCGGGGTTTCCGGGACAGCGTTGACCGGAAACTGTCGGTCGACAATTTGAATTCCAATGCCCTGGTCCTGGTCGATGCAGATCATTTCAAGCGGCTGAACGACAGATACGGTCACGCCGCTGGCGATGAGGCGCTGGTCAAAATTGCACAAATCCTGCGATCCATAACGCCCGATTTCGGTGATGTCGGGCGTGTGGGCGGCGAAGAATTTGCGGTTTTCCTTCCGAACATTTCCCGCAACTCGACAAAACACTTTGCGGAATTGCTGTGCATGGGCATTGGAAAGACTGAATTTCGGTATGAAGGGTCAATTGTCCCGCTGTCTGTCAGCATCGGCGTGGCAATGTCGCCCGGCAGGTCCGGGACAGATTTGCAGGACTTGCTGAAATCTGCGGATCGCGCCCTGTATTTCGCCAAATCAAACGGACGAAACCGGGTGATCTTTGCCGATGCGATCGGCGATTGAAGAGGCGCGCGAAACCGCCCGCCTCTTTTATCCTGTCGTGTGGCCCGCAGATCTTACTCTGCCAGGGTTTGCGCCAACCGCATCAACCGCACCGCTTCGGCCCGATAGCCAAAGTCATCCGCACCTTTGGCCCCATTGGCCAGTGCGATGGCGTCGCCAAAGCTCCAGTCGCCCAGATACGCACCGCCGCGCAGCAATTGCCCGAAACCGGCAATGGCAAAGGCGAACCGCATATCGGCCGTTGACTGCCCCCCGCAACAATCGGGGTTTCAATCAGGCGGCTGCTGTCCTCGCCCGGGGCCTTGTAGCGCAGGCGCAGAAGACCCAGCTCGTCACTGTCATTGGCCGCCGGTTCCGCGCCATAGCGCAGCGGATCGGTCAATCGCGCATCAGAGCCAACCGGCGTGACCTCGTATATCGCGGTCACCTGATGGCCCGCGCCGATATCGCCGGCATCGACCTTGTCATTGTTGAAATCCTCGCGCCGCAAGGCACGGGTTTCATAGCCAATCAACCGGTATTCCGCGATCTGGGCCGGGTTGAATTCCACCTGAATCTTCACATCATCAGCAATCGGGAACAACGCGCCTGTCAGCTGATCAACCAGCACCTTCTGTGCCTCGCTCAGCGTGTCGATATAGGCCGCCTGACCATTGCCGTTCTGCGCCAATGTCTGCATCGTGGTGTCATCAAGATTGCCACGGCCAAAGCCCAGCACGCTTAGATAGGTGCCGCTGTCGCGCTTGACCTCGATAAAATCCCTTAACGCGTCTGGGTCGTGAATGCCGATATTGAAATCGCCATCGGTGGCCAGCAACACGCGGTTGATCTCGCCCTCGCCCTGCATCTTTTCGGCCATGGCATAAGCCGTTTCAATGCCCTGCGCGCCCGCGGTGCCACCGCCCGCGCCCAGCCCCTCAAGCGCGGCCAAGATGGTTTCGCGCTCTGCGGCTTTGGTTGGCTCCAGCGCCACACCGGCCGACCCGGCATAGGTGACAATCGCCACCTTATCCTCTGGGCGCAATTCACCCAACATCAACCGCAGGCTCTGTTTCAGCAGCGGCAGTTTGTTGGGGTGGTTCATCGAACCAGAGACATCGACCAGAAAAACAAGGTTCAGCGCCGGGCGTTCATCGACCTCGGGCAGGGCACCCTGAATGCCGATATGCACCAACCGTGTGCCAGCATTCCAAGGCGTCTCCGCCACCATGACCCCCGCACGAAAGGCCGCGCCGCTATCAGGCCCGGCATCGGGCCCAGCATAGTCATACGGGAAATAATTGACCATTTCCTCGATCCGGACCGTGTCCTTTTGCGGCAATTGGCCGTTTTCCAACATGTTGCGCAGCACCGACCAACCGGCGGTATCCACATCAATGGAAAAGGTCGACACCGGGGATTGCGCCGTCACCTTCAACGGGTTGGTTTCCGCCTCCGGGAAGGCTTCGGTGTCGCCCTCGGGCACAGATGTCACCGGGTCCGGCGCAGGCCGGACATACATGTCGTTGACGCCCTGCTTGGTCCGGGCCAACCCCGTGGAATAGCTGCGCGGCGTCGGGGCCTCCATGCTCAGCAAACCGCCGATCGGCGCATCCGCCATGTCGATCGTGGGCTCTGCCATTGGGGCGGGCGGCGCGCTGGCGGCCCCATCCCGAGCGCCGTTGAAAAACACCTGTGGCCGGGTCACAGCGGTATCAACGTCGCTGGCAATCAGCGCCTCTTCTACCGGGGCATCCATATCCGACACTGTTTTCGGCACCTCCTGCACCGATCTTGGCCCCACTGTCAGCACATCACGGTCCAACGTCGGCAGGATCATGACAACCCCGATCAGGGCAATGGCGGTAGTGGCACCCAGGGCGGCGCGCGGCGACAACGTATTCAACATGGCGGTCAATCCTCTCTGAAACACGCTCCTTTTGGGGCGTTCAAGAGTATGACGGGCGCTGTCATGGTATCCTTGGGCATCGGCAAAGATTTTTTTCGCCGCCGCGATATTGGCCGCTTTGTGTCCTGCGTCCGGCGTGGGCGTCGCAGCGCGCAATGCCTTGGCCAATTTGTCCAATTCGTCGCTCATCTCTCGGCCTCCGATCGCGCTTTCAGGCGCTTGCGTATCTCTGACATGCGCCAGCTTACCGTGCCTTCGGAAATGCCCTGAATTTCCGCGACCTCGGCATGGGTCAGCGGTTCGAGCACCAGCACCAGCGTCTCGCGCAGGTCTTCGGGCAGGTCCAACATCGCCTCGGCAAGCCAGCCCAGCTGATCGCGGGTTTCATCCGCTTCGGCACGGCGCGCCAATTCGACATCCCCCCAGCCAACAGCCGCCCGCGCATGTGATGCCGCGCGCCGCCGCCGGTCATGGGCGGCATTGACCACCACACGGTAAAGCCAGGTGGTCAGCCGGGCGCGGGCGTCAAACCCCCGCAGCTTTGCAGGCAAGGCAGCACAGATATCCTGCGTCAGATCCTCGGCCTCGGCCCGGCTACCAGTCAGACGAAAGGCCAGCGCGAACACCCGGTCATAGACACGGCTCAGCAATTGGGAAAACGCCTCTCGGTCGCCCTCCGATGCCGCAAGGGCCAGGGTTTCATCGCTCACCATATCCCGCATATCCTTGTTAAGACGCGGGTCGGGCTTTGATCCTTGGAACAGGCGTGGAAGAAATTTCATCTTTGGCAATCTTGGCGAAACGGCCCCTTGGTCATCCCAGCCTGCCCGCAAAATGGCAAGCCTGACGAATCACGCATTCCCCAGGCGCATAGCTGACATGCGTCCCGCGCAATTGACCTTTTGCAACAACCGACGCATGTTTCCAAACATGCATATTAGTCGCGGTATCGCGCTCAAAATTTTCGCACTTGCCGTTTTCACGTTCATGACCGTGCTGATCAAGGCCACGGCGGATGTTGTCCCCCCAGGCGAGGCTGTATTCTTTCGCTCCGCATTTGCAATTCCGGTCATTCTGGTCTGGTTGCTGGCCAAGGGCGAGTTGACCACCGGTCTGCGCACCGCGAACCCCATTGGCCATGTGTGGCGTGGGCTGATCGGGGTCGGCGCGATGGGGCTTGGCTTTGCCGCGCTTGGCATGTTGCCACTGCCCGAAGTCACCGCCATCGGCTTTGCCACGCCATTGATCACGGTCATCCTTGCGGCGCTTATGTTGGGTGAAAAGGTGCGGTTGTTCCGCTTGTCCGCCGTTGCGCTTGGTTTGGTTGGGGTGATCATCATCCTGTGGCCACGGCTGAATTTCACCGGCGAACTGGATCAGGTGGCCGCTCTGGGCGCCGGGCTGATGTTGATTTCCGCCGGGATGCGGTCGCTCGCCCAGGTGCATATCCGCCGCCTTGTCCAGATCGAACACCCGGCGGCGGTGGTGTTCTACTTCATGTTGACGGCCACCCTGTTTTCCCTGCTGACCCTGCCCTTTGGCTGGACTGTTCCCAACACCACAGAGACCCTGATGCTGGTTGCGGCCGGAATCACCGGCGGAATCGGCCAGATCCTTGTGACCTCGGCCTATCGGTTTGCCCCGGCCTCGACCCTGGCGCCGTTTGATTATGTTGCGATGCTGTTTGCGGTTGTGGCGGGTTATACCGTGTTCGGCGAACTGCCGACGTCGGCCACCATACTGGGGTCGCTGGTGGTCATTGTGGCGGGCGCGTTGATCATCTGGCGCGAACGCAAGCTGGGCCTGCAACGGGGCAAGGCAAGGCCCAACATGGGACATATGAGCTAGCCCATTCCCGGCGCGAACCCTAGTCAGGCCCCAAATTGGCGCTGTCATGTGGTTTCAGGTCAAGCTCTGCGGTCCCCGCGGTTGCATTGTATTTCGCCGTCAATCTGCCGCGAGACAAAATCAACACAAGGGCGATCACGGCGGTCAGCGCCGCCAAACTTACGATTGCAACAATGGTCAGGGACACGATCAAAGGGTCAGAGAATACGGCAGCCCAGCTGCCGTGCACAATATCAGACTTCAACATGTGACGTTCCTCTCGTGATGTCACGGGCAGAATACGGCACGGATCCACAGACATGTTGCTTCAAGCCAGAGAGGGGGAATCGGCCTTCCGGCTACCTCGTGCCAGACTCTTAAGCGCGCCAATCGACTCGAACGTTAAAGGTTTTTTGACGGTTTTGTGACGGCCCCAGACGGGGGAAGACGGGGGGCAGACAGGGGCAGAAGCCGCCAATCAGCCAAGCAGATCCTCGATCATGTCGCTTTTGGGGTTTTGCAACGCATCAATGACGTCGAAATGATGCCGCCCTTCGGCGATCCGCATCGGGGCCTTCCACGCCTCGGCCAACCACCGCGTCTGGTCCAGAAACGCCGGGCGTTCATCACCGCCAACCCAGAGCCGCACGGCGCAATCGGGTTTCGGTTGAAAGACCGGGCTTTCTGCGGCCGCTTCGACCGGGTCGAGCGCCAGATCAGCATTCATCGCGGTCTGCATCAGCGGGCGCAGGTCGCTCAACATCGAGATCGGCACCACCCGTTGCAGGCGCTGATGTAGCGATGTCGGCAGCATCCCCGGCGCCAACATGCGCGCCACCAGATGGCCGCCCGCCGAATGTCCGACCAGCACGATCGGCCCGCTGGTGGCGGCGGCGATTGCCTGGACTGCCTCTGCCACCTGATGTGTGATGTCGCTGATCCGCACGTTGGGGCATAAATCATACCCCGGCAACGCCATCGCCCAGCCCTGCGCCAAGGCCCCGGCGGCAAGATGTGTCCAGTCGCCGCGCGACATCGCCCGCCAATAGCCACCATGCACAAAGATTACCGTTCCTTGCGCCGCCCCATCAGGCCGCACCATATCCACGGCGCGGCGTGACCCCGCACAGAACCCCGGCAATTCCTGCACATCATGACAGGCACGGAACGCCGCCGCATCTTGGGGCCATCGGCTGCGATACTTGTCCGCACCGGGAATATAGGCGCCATTTTCATAGGCTTCTGTCAGATCTTCCATACCATCCGCCACTTATTGCAACGAAAAAGGGCCGCCCATTGGGCGACCCTTTTCCTGTACTGTCGAGGTCACGATCAATCGTTGACACTGTCTTTCAGCGCCTTTGCAATGGTCACTTTGACCACTTTGTCGGCCTCTTTCTTGAACTGATCACCCGTGGCAGGGTTGCGCACCATCCGCTCGGGGCGTTCGCGCAAATAGAATTTGCCCACGCCCGGCAGGGTCACGGCGCCGCCGCCCGACACTTCGTTGGTGATCACGTTGCATACCGCGTCCAGCGCCGCGCCTGCGGCTTTCTTGTCCGCGCCCATTTCTTCGGCCAGTGCTGCGACGAGCTGGGTCTTGGTCATAGGTTTTGCCATTTTCTGGTCTCCTTACATCTGCCCAGCTATTGGGCCTCATTTGGCGCATTTAACGGTATGTAGGGGGTAAACACAAGAATATGTGTCGCTTGACCCCATAAAAATATGGGTTTTCCGCCGCTGACCCAACGTCAAAGAAATGCGGTTTCGTCAAATGCGCGCAATTTCCGGCTGTGGATACGTTCCAACGGCATTTCGCGCAAGTGCTCCATCGCGCGGATCCCTATGCGCAGATGGCGCGCTACCTGGGTTTGATAGAAATCGCTGGCCATGCCCGGCAGTTTCAACTCGCCATGCAACGGCTTGTCAGAGACACAGAGCAGCGTGCCATAGGGCACCCGGAAACGGAATCCATTCGCCGCAATTGTCGCGCTTTCCATGTCCAGCGCCACGGCGCGGGACTGTGACAGACGTTGCACGGGGCCCTCTTGGTCCCGCAATTCCCAATTGCGGTTGTCGACACTGGCCACGGTGCCGGTCCGCATGATCCGCTTGAGGTCAAAACCGGACAGCTGGGTTTCCTGTGCCACCGCCTCTTCCAGGGCGATCTGAATCTCGGCCAACGCCGGAATCGGCACCCAGACCGGCAGGTCATCGTCCAGCACACGATCCTCGCGCAGATAGGCGTGTGCCAGCACAAAATCGCCCAGCGCCTGGGTATTTCGCAGCCCGGCACAATGGCCCACCATCAACCAGGCATGCGGGCGCAGCACGGCAATATGATCGGTCGCGGTCTTGGCGTTCGATGGGCCGACACCGATATTGACCAGCGTGATTCCCGCGCCCCCCGGCCGCTTCAGGTGATAGGTCGGCATCTGCGGCTGTTTCAACGTGGCGGGAATGTCCTGATCTGCTTCGGTGATCTCGACATTTCCGGTGCTGACAAAGCTGGTATAGCCGCTGTCAGGATCGGCCAGCATCTGGCGGGCATAGGCCTCGAACTCACTGACATAGAACTGATAGTTGGTGAACAACACGTGGTTTTGGAAATGCGCCGGGTCGGTGGCGGTATAATGCGCCAACCGCGCCAGCGAATAATCCACCCGCTGCGCTGTAAACGGCGCAAGCGGCTCTACCCCGTCGGGACCGGACACATGGGTGCCATTGACGATATCATCATTGGTGGTCGACAGATCCGGCACATCAAACACGTCCCGCAGAACAAATTCGGCCGCCCCTTCCTGGGGAACGGTGACATCGGTCCGCGCGGCCACCGCGAAATGCACCGGGATCGGGGTCTCTGACACCGTGACACAGACCGGCACGCCGTGGTTTTCCATCAACAGACGGATTTGCTGCGTCAGATATTGCCGAAACAATTTCGGATGCGTGATTGTCGTTGCATGGGTGCCGGGCTGGGCGACATGGCCAAAGCTCAGCTGGCTGTCGACCTGGGCATAAGACACCGTCGTAATGCGCAGTTCGGGGTAAAACGCGCGAAACCGGGTGGCGGGCTGACCTTCGGTCATGGCATTGCGAAATGCCTCGGACAGAAACGCCGTGGCGCTGTCATACAAGAAACACAGGTGATCAACCGCCGCCTCGGCATCGGTGAAAAACTGATCTCCCGGCAATTCCGGGGTTTGTACCGCGCTGCGCGGATCTCTGTACTGCATGGCTCGCCTCATTCAAATCCGGTGCGCCCCGGGTGGCCATCGCCTGCCACATGGGTCTTTGCGGACCATGCCGCGACGCGACGGGCGGACGCAATGGGTTTCGTCGTGGCATGTGGAATTTCGCATCAGCCCGCCGGTCGGGACGACCGCCGGATCAGAGATCGCGTTCCGCGCGCCAGGCCGCAATGATTTCAGCGACCAACAGATCGGCATCTGGCATCTGCATGCCATAACCGGACACGGAAATCCGAATGATGTCGCGCCCGCGCCAGGCCCCATGTGACGGATAGACCCGGCCCCGGTTCTGCACCCGCGCCAGAACCCGCCGGGTCAGCGCATCACCTTCGGCCCCGGTGGCACAGGTCATTGCCACCTGATTGAAGGCCACTTCGTTCAACACATGCAATCCCGGCTCGGCGCGCAATCCCGCCGCAATATGGCGGGCAAGATCATGGTGCCGCAGGATCATTTCGCGCAGGCCTGAACGACCAAGATGCCGCAGAATCGCATAACTTGGCACGCCACGCGCCCGGCGAGACAGTTCTGGTGTGCTGTCCGAAGGTTCCCAATGTCCCGATTGCGCGGCAGATAGGCCCCGCGCGCCGCCATCGCCTGCACCAGCGTCGAACGATCCCGCACCAGCACCACGCCGGCATCAAACGGTGCATTCAGGCTTTTGTGCAGATCGACGGCCCAGCTGTCGGCCAGTTCCACCCCGGCACAGCGCGGGGCAAGTTCCGGCACCGCCGCCGCCCAAAGACCAAAGGCCCCGTCAACATGGACCCAGCCGCCCCGCGCCTTGACCTGCGGAATTAATTCGGCAAAGGGGTCAAAAGCCCCGGTATTGATCTGACCGGCCTGCAAAATCACCAACGGCGGCGCATCACAGGCGCCCAGCGCCTCGGTCAGCGCATCGGGGCGCATCCGCCCCTGATCATCGGTGGCCACCGGAATGGCCCGCCCGGCCCCCATGCCGGCATAACGCAATGCGGCGGTCACGGCCGAATGCGCATCCTGGCTGATCAGCACCGGCAGCTCGGGCGCCCCGAAAAGCCCATTCCGATCCACGTTCCAACCACGATCAGCCAACATCGCATTGCGTGCCGCCATCACAGCACAGAAATTCGCCACGCTCGCCCCGGTCACAAGCCCGACCCCGGTTGCAGATGGCAGGCCAAACAGATCAATCAGCCAGTTGCACAACGCACGCTCCATCGCCGCCACAGCCGGAGATTCAAGGGTCGACGCGGCATTCTGGCCCCAGGCGGACACCAGCGCATCCGCCGCCACGCCCACAGGATGGGACGCGCCACAGACATAGGCGAAAAATGTTGGCGCACTCATGGCGTGAATGCCGCCGCGCGACGAGTCCACAATCGCGGAAATCACCTGATCCCCGGCGGTTGCCCCATCCGGCAGCGGGGCTTCGAACCGGGTTGCCATTTCATCCATGCTCGCGGTCGGCCGCGCCAAGCCATCCGGCAATCCGGCACGATATGCCACGGCCGCGCGATAGCCGGCCTCCAGCGCTGCGCGCTCTTCCGGCGTCAGGCCTGTTTCCGCAGTTGTCATTTTGCACCCAACCAAACACAAAGCATACAGACACAGAAAACATCTGCCTTCAGTGTACCATAATCCGGCCGCTTACGGCGAAGAATGACATCCGACACATGTGCCGCCGCTTTTTGCCGAATTTTGGCTGGACGCCGGGCTGGGTGTCAGGCTGGACGTCAGACGGGCCTATTCGGTTGATACCAAAACCGCTTCGACGCGGCGATTGGCTTCGCGGCCTTGCAGTGTCAGATTGCTGGTCAGCGGCGCAAGATACCCCATGCCCCCGGCCTCTAACTGGCTGGCAGAAACGTCATATTCCCCGGTCAGCCGCGACAGTACCGATTGGGCCCGCCGACGCGAAAGCGCAATGTTCCCGTCAAGCCCGCCGATACTGTCGGTATGCCCCACCAGGGCAATTCGCCGATTCGGATGGGCGCGCAGATAGGCTGCGATGTCTTGCAGGCTGGCAAAATCGCCAGCGCCCAACGTCGCCGCCCCGGAGTCAAAGGTCAAATCCGCCAGAACCACCCGGCCCGACGTGTCCAATTGCTGAGCAAATGACCCGGTGGCGGGGGGTGGAACCGATGCGGACGGACCTTTCTTGTCGGTTTCAATGCGCCCTGCCCCAACCGCGCCGACCGTGCCAACGCGGATCACCTGGACAAAGCCGGCCGCAGCGCTGCGCGACACCAGCACCGAAATGGCGGTGTTTTCTGGCCCCCGCGCCGAAAGAAACCGAAAATCGGTCAGGTCGACATACATGCCGGGGCCGGGCAGGACCTCTGTCGCGAAGCGAAAATCAAACCCGCCGCAGGCCTGTGTCTTGCAATCCAACAGGGTGTCATAACCCGCATCGACAATTTGCTGACGCAAAGGCGACAAAAGCGCCAAGGTCGATCCAATATCCCCCGGCACCCGCCAGGATTGGCGCAGGACCGCGCCCTCCAGAACCTCGGCCGGCACGATGCCTGCCTTGAACCCTGCGGTGGGCACGGCATAAGAGCCAAGCTCGCGGTGGTCTTCATAGGTCAATTCGGCCCCGGCCTGGCATGATCAGCGCCGACATGCCCCCCTGTGCCAGGCTTGCACTGGCAAAACCCGTGAGCACGCCAAAGGCCACCACCAGACATCCCGGAAATGACGCCCGCCACCGCATCACCAAACCGCGCCCAGAAAGACCGGCGCGGGGCGTGCGGGATCAGAAAGAAGGGAAACACCGGATTGGATCATCATCCTGCGCCAAAGCCTTTCGTGCTGTCAGTCGGCCTTGATACGATAGTGATAGCTGCCGACCTCTGCAAAGCCCAAGGCGCGATACAGCGCATTTGCGCCGGTATTGTCCGAAACACATAACACCGCCAGCCGTGTTCCCCCCTGTTGCACCGTCCAGAAGGCCGCCGCCCGCATCATCCATTGCGCCAACCCCTTGCGGCGCTTTGGCGGAAGAACCTCAAGCGCGTGCAGCATTGCGGTGCCTTCGTGAAGACCAACATAGGCCACGGCGGCGGGGCTATCCTCGATCCGGCCCATCAGCGCGGTTTTTCGACATGCCGCCCGTGTCATCACGGCAATCCGCTCCGGTCCGATCCCGGATCTGGCCCAGAGATCAAGCATCACCGCCAAGGGTTCCCATATGGCAAAGGTCATGATCTTTGGCAGCGGCAGATCAGTCAGGGCAACTGCATCAATGGCATAGAGGGTCACCGGATCAATGATCCTGTACCCGTCCGCCGCCAATGCGGCATCAAAATCCGCATCCTCGGGGCGGATCTGAAACAGCGGGGTTTGATGCATCTCGCGCATCACCTCTTCGGCCCTGCGCAGGTCCTCATCGGTGGCGGTCGCGCCCGGGTTCAATGTTGCGGCAGAAACCCTTTTGCCGCCGCCCGCACCGTCGCGAAACGTGAAAGGCCCCTCGGCAAACTGCCGTGCGGGGGGCCAGGTGGCCTCGCAGACCTGCATCAAGTGATCAGCGGTGGTGGCGCTCATTCAGGAAACAACCCACGCAACCGGATCATGGCGGCATCAATCCGCGCGCCGTCCTGGCCCCGAATGACGATATTGGCACCATAGGCCCCATCCTGCTGAAAGGGGTAAGAGCCAATCGAAAGATCGGAAAATTCTGTGGCCAGCTCTGCCAGCGGCCCGGCAATGTCGCCTTCTCCGCGCTGCAAGCGCAGGGTCTGGCTAAGCAGCGGCGCCCCACCCGCCAATGTCGGCAGCACCGTCGCCACCATCGCCTGAAACACATTTGGCACCCCGGCCATCACATGCACGTTCTGGACCGTGAAACCCGGCGCAATGGACACCGGGTTGTCAATCAGCGTCGCGCTGTCGGGAATGCGCGCCATGCGCAGGCGGGCGTCGTTCAATTCGCGCCCGGTGCTGGCATAGTGATCGGCCAGCAATGCGCGGGCATCATCGCGGACATCAATATGATCATTGAACGCGGCGGCAATGCAATCCGCGGTGATGTCATCATGGGTCGGGCCAATCCCGCCAGAAGTAAAGACATGGTCGAACCCGGCCGACAGCGCCCGCACCGCGGCCACAATCGCCGGGGCATCGTCGCTGACGACACGGACCTCTTTCAGGTCGATGCCCTGTTTCGTCAAAGCGCCCGCCAGAAAATACATATTGGCATCACGCGTGCGCCCCGACAGGATTTCATCCCCGATCACCAGCATTGCGGCGGTTGGATTGGCCATTCTTCCGGCTCCTTGAACCTTGGTTTCCAGAGGTATAGGCCGGGTTCATGCGGTTTCAAACCCCTCTTGTCCCGGCAACGCTGATCCGGCGTTACAAACGGTTCCTTGCCGATTGTCGGCTTGCGGACGGGCGCGAGGTGGTGGCCCATTGCGCCAACCCCGGCTCTATGCTGGGACTGGCCGAACCGGGGTTTGCCGTCTGGCTGGAGCCGAACGACGATCCGAAAAAGAAGCTGGATTATGGCCTGCGGCTGGTGTCGCCGGCGTCCGGCGTGCTGGTCGGGGTGGATACATCGGTGCCGAACCGGGCCTTGCGCGCCGCATTGAATGCCGGTGAAATTGTCGGTCTGGACGGGTATGACACCCTGCGACCAGAGGTGAAATATGGCCAGAACAGCCGGATTGATTTCCTGTTGCAGGGGGCGGGGCGACGCGATGCCTATGTCGAGGTGAAATCCGTGACGCTCAGCCGCCAGCCCGGACTGGCGGAATTTCCCGACAGCGTGACCGCGCGCGGCACCAAACATCTGGGCGAACTGACGGCCATGGCCGAGGCGGGGCACCGGGCGGTGATGCTCTATCTTGTTCAGCGCAATGATTGCACAGAGATGCGGTTGGCAGATGACATCGACCCGGCCTATGCCGCCGCATTTGATGTCGCCCGCGCAGCCGGGGTCGAGGTCATGGCGCTGGGCTGTCGATTAAGCCCCGAAGGGATCTGTCCCGGCGAACCGGTCCCGTTCACAGGCGCATGACATGACGCCGTTCTTTCCGCTGGCACATGCGACGATCCTGCTTTTCCTCGGCATTGCCTTTCAATTTGTCACACGCCCAAAAGTCTGGGACCGCCTTGTGGCGCAACGCCCCGGATATGATCCCGTTGCCGGTTTTGTCGCGAAACGCTGGCCTGTGGTCGCGGGGGCCATCTGGAAATCGGCCCGTTATGCGCTGCGGGTTATCGGGCTGATTGCCATTGCATACGGGATGGTCGTCTGGGCGATTTTTGTGCTGAACTTACTATAAGCGGGATCTGACGCGCGGGCATCCCGCCCACACGGGCTCACCTTGCCTTGTGGATCGCGGAAATATCGCATGGTCTGGCGCTTTTCGCTGCAAGCGCATAAGTAGGACACAAGACGTATTTGATCGGAGCATTTGCATGAACCGCCACAAAGGCCGGATGACCCGCGACGGGATCAGGATTCATGAACAGGCAGACTTTGCCGGTATGCACGCGGCTGGCGCGATTGCTGCGCAGATTTTGGATGAGGTTGCCGAACTTGTAAAAGTTGGCCAAACCACCGGCGCGCTTGATGCCTTTATCGAGCGGCGGGTGACAGAGCTGGGCACGACGTCGGCCACCATTGGCTACAAGGGCTATCAGCACGCAAGCTGTATCAGCGTCAATCATGTGGTCTGTCACGGCATCCCCGGCGACAAGACGCTCAAAGACGGTGATATCCTGAATATTGATGTCACGGTGGTCAAGGATGGCTGGTTCGGCGACACCAGCCGGATGTATGTCGCAGGCAAGCTGCCACGCAAGGCCGAGCGCCTGATACAAGTGACCCATGACGCGCTGATGCGCGGGATCGAGACCGTGAAACCCGGCAATACCTTTGGCGACATTGGCCATGCGATCCAAAGTTATGTTGAAGGCCAGCGCATGTCCGTGGTGCGTGACTTTTGCGGTCACGGTCTTGGCACTGTCTTTCATGCGCCGCCCAATGTGCTGCACTATGGCCGTGCGGGCACGGGCCCCGTGCTGGAGGAAGGCATGTTTTTCACGATCGAGCCAATGGTCAATCTGGGCCGCCCAGAAACCAAGGTGCTGCCGGATGAATGGACCGCGGTCACGCGGGACCGGTCCCTGTCTGCACAATTCGAACATTCGGTCGGTGTGACGGCGGATGGCGTCGAAATCTTCACCCTGTCACCACAGGGAAAGTTTCATCCAACCTACACCCCATAAACGTTGCACCCTTGGCCCCGCCGTGCATGCGTATTTAAAAAGAGAAGAAGCCCTGAATCCGGCCGGGTCATTGCGCCGCCGCGTGACCCGGACCAAATCTGAACGAGGAATTTGACATGTCAGCGCCCAAACCCGTGGTTCTTTGCATTCTTGATGGCTGGGGCCTGAGCGATACAACCGCCTGGCAATGCCGTCGCCCTCGGGGATACGCCAAATTTTGACCGCTTGATGGCGGATTGCCCCAATGCGACGCTGACCACACATGGACGTGACGTTGGTCTGCCGACCGGCCAAATGGGCAATTCAGAGGTCGGCCACACCAATATCGGCGCAGGTCGGGTTGTGGCGATGGATCTGGGGCAGATTGATCTGGCAATCGAAGACAAATCCTTTTTCGACAATGCGGCAATCCTGGCGTTTATCGACAAGCTGAAGGCCACCAAGGGCAGCGCGCATTTGCTGGGGGTGATTTCTGACGGTGGGGTGCATGGCCATATCGAACATGTTCTGTCCGCAGTCGAGATGATCGCCGGCGCCGGTGTGCCAGTGGTGCTGCATGCGGTCACCGATGGCCGCGATGTCGCGCCGAAATCGGCAGATATCTATATGAAAACACTGGTCGACCGCCTGCCTGCCGGGGCGCGCGTTGGATCTGTTGTCGGGCGGTATTTTGCGATGGACCGCGACAACCGTTGGGAACGGGTGGAAAAGGCATTTCGTGTCATGGTGAATGGCACAGCAGAACAGACCGCCGACAGCGCAAGTGCCGCGGTCACCGCCGCATATGAGCGTGGCGAGACCGATGAATTCATCGCCGCAACCCGGATCGGTGAATATGCCGGTGCGCGCGATGGCGACGGGTTTTTCTGTCTGAATTTCCGTGCCGACCGGGCGCGCGAAATCCTGATGGCGGTGGGCGCGCCCGAATTTGACGGTTTTGACACCGGCCCGCGCCCGGACTGGGCCGGACTTTTGGGCATGGTGGATTATTCCAAGACACATGACACCTTCATGACCGCCGCCTATCCAAAGAAAGTGGTGCAGAACACTCTTGGTGCCTGGGTTGCGGCCAAGGGCCTGACACAATTCCGCCTGGCCGAGACCGAGAAATATCCGCATGTCACCTTCTTTCTGAATGGTGGCAAGGAAGCGCCAGAGGTTGGCGAAGACCGCTATATGGCGCCCTCGCCCAAGGTGGCGACCTATGATCTGCAACCGGAAATGAGCGCAGGCGAGGTTTCCGACAACCTCGTGAAGGCCATTGAAACCGGCTATGATCTGATCGTGGTGAATTTCGCCAATCCCGACATGGTTGGCCATACTGGTGATCTTGAGGCCGCCAAGGCCGCCTGTCATGCCGTGGACAGCGGGCTGGGCCGGGCTCTGGACGCGCTGAAAAAGGCGGGCGGGGCGATGATTGTCACTGCCGACCACGGCAATTGTGAAATGATGATCGACCCCGAAAGCGGCGGGGCGCATACCGCCCATACGCTGAACCCGGTGCCGGTGATCCTTGTCGGCGGTCCGGCGGGCGCCACATTGCGCAGCGGCGGGCGTCTGGCCGATCTTGCCCCGACCCTGCTGGGCCTGATGGGGCTGGAATTGCCGGAAGAAATGACCGGAGAGAGCCTGATCGCATGATCCTGCGCGCGTCCTGTTTTCTGGCGGTCCTGGCGGGGGGGGCGCTGGCGCAAACCACCGACCCGGCGGCCCTGGCGCTGGACGCCTTGCGCATTCTGGAAGAATCATCCCAGGCGCTGGAGGCCGCCGAAGGCGGGCGCGAGCGGGTCAAGGCATTGACCGAAACCGTGCAGGGCTATGAAACCGGATTGGCCGCCCTGCGCGATGGTCTGCGCGCCGCCGCCCTGCGCGAGGCGCAATTGGCCGAAGATCTGCGCATCCGCGAAGTCGAAATTGCCCAGCTTCTGGGTGTGCTGCAATCCATGTCGCGCGCACCCACGCCCGCGACGCTGTTGCATCCGGCGGGACCGACCGGCACGGCGCGTGCCGGGATGCTGCTGGCGGATGTCACGCCGGGGCTACAGGCCAAGGCCGACAAATTGCGCCATGATCTGGAAGAGGTGCAATCGCTGCGCCAATTGCAGGAAGAGGCGACCCTCAAATTGCAGGACGGGCTGGAAAACGTGCAAAACGCCCGCACCGCCCTGTCCAAGGCCGTGGCCGACCGCACCGACCTGCCGCAACGGTTTGTTGAAAACCCGATCCAGACCGCCGTGCTGCTGGCGGCGACCGAAACGCTCGAAGAATTTGCCAGCGGTCTTGCCAGCTTTGCCGAAGGAGAGGCCGCCGGCAGCCTGCCCGACATCAGCCATCGCAAGGGCAAACTGTCCCTGCCGGTTCAGGGCCAGCTTCTGCGCCGCGCGGGCGAGGCCGACGCCGCCGGCGTGCGCCGCCCCGGGATTCTGGTCGCCACCGGCGCCCAGGCGATTGTCACCACACCGACCGCCGCCACCATCCGCTATCGCGGGCCGCTTTTGAATTATGGTCTGGTGACCATTCTGGAACCCCAGGCCGACACGTTGTTTGTCTTTGCCGGTCTGGATGCGGTCTATGGCGAGATCGGCCAGGTCGTGCCCACGGGCGATCCGATCGGCCTTATGGGCGGGGAATTGCAAACAGATGTCTCACTATCGGGTGAGGGGGCTGGAAACACCCAGCCGGAAACGCTCTATATAGAAATCAGAGAGCATAATCAGCCTGTGGACCCGCTGGACTGGTTCCGCACCGACAAGGGATAAGAACTTCATGAAGAAATTCGTCATGGCCGCCGTTGGCGGGACGCTGGCAGGCATTATTGCAACAACCCAATTGGCGGGGCCGTTGCTGGCGCAGGACAATGGCAAACAGACGAATGTCTATGAACAGCTGGATCTGTTCGGCGACATTTTCGAACGCATTCGCGCGCAATACGTTGAAGAGGTTGATGAAAGCGAACTGATCGAAGCCGCGATCAACGGCATGCTGACCTCGCTTGATCCGCATTCCAGCTATCTGTCGCCCGACGATGCGGCCGACATGCGGGTGCAGACACGCGGGGAATTTGGCGGTCTGGGGATCGAAGTCACCCAAGAAGAGGGCTTTGTCAAAGTGGTGTCGCCCATCGACGGCACACCGGCGGACGAGGCCGGTGTCGAAGCGGGCGATTTCATCACCCATGTCGATGGTGAGTTCGGTGCTGGGCCTGAATCTGGACGAAGCGGTCGAACTGATGCGCGGACCGGTGGGGTCGGAAATCATCATTACCCTGGTACGCGAAGGCGAGCCGGAGCCGTTTGATGTGTCGATCATCCGGGACACGATCAAACTGACTGCCGTGCGCGCCCGCACCGAGGGCGAGACCGTTGTGATGCGGATCACAACCTTCAACGACCAGACAACACCCAATCTTGAATCCGGTCTCGCCGAACAGATCGAGGCCGCTGGTGGCATCGACAATGTCAACGGCATCGTGCTGGATCTGCGCAACAACCCCGGCGGCCTGCTGACCCAGGCGATCCGGGTGTCGGATGCCTTTCTTGAAAAGGGTGAAATCGTGTCGACCCGTGGCCGCAAGGCAGAAGACGGCGAGCGTTACAACGCCACCCCCGGCGATCTGGCGATGGGCAAGCCGCTGGTGGTGTTGATCAATGGCGGCTCGGCCTCGGCTTCGGAAATTGTTGCCGGCGCCCTGCAGGATCACCGCCGCGCGATTGTGGTTGGCACCAAATCCTTTGGCAAAGGCTCGGTTCAGACGGTAATGCCGCTGCGCGGCGACGGGGCGATGCGCCTGACCACAGCGCGCTATTACACCCCATCGGGCCGCTCATTTAGGCGCTGGGTGTGTCCCCCGACATCGTAGTGCAACAACCCCGCCGCGACCCCGCCACCGAGGAAGAGGAAGAGACCACAAATCGCCTGCGTTCCGAGGCAGATCTGCGCGGATCGCTGGACAATGACAGCCTGACCGAGGACGAGATCAAACAGATCGAAGCCGACCGCGCCAAGGCCGAAGCCGCCGCCGCGCTGCGGGAAGAGGATTATCAGCTGGCCTATGCCATCGACATCCTCAAAGGTCTGTCGGCGCTGGGCCCCAACGCCGAATAAGTCCCCTGTATAACTTCCCTGCGCCGGGGTCGATGATCCCGGCGCAGCCTTTCCTGCGTGCCGAACAATCCGCCACGCACTGACCAGGACAAGAGACCCCGATGACCCCCGAAGACATCGCCAAACTGCCCTATCGCCGCAACGTCGGTGTCATGTTGGTCAACAAGGACGGCCATGCCTTTGTCGGGCAACGCACCGACAGCGACGTGCCCGCCTGGCAAATGCCACAGGGCGGCATCGACAAGGGCGAAGACCCCCGCGCCGCGGCGCTGCGGGAATTGCGGGAAGAAACCGGCGTCCTGCCCGATCTGGTGACAATCGAGGCCGAAAGCACCGGTTGGATCGGCTATGATCTGCCGCATGACCTTGTGCCAAAGATCTGGAAAGGCCGGTTTCGCGGTCAGGAACAGAAATGGTTCCTGATGCGGTTTCACGGAACCGATGATCAGATCGACATTGCCGCGGACGATTTCCAGGAGTTTTCAGAATGGCGCTGGCTGCCGACCGGGGATCTGGTGGCCAATATCGTGCCCTTCAAACGCGAGGTCTATGCCCGCGTGGTTGCAGAGTTCGCCCCCCATCTGTTACCCTAGGTCATGTTTGGAAAAATTGCGGTTGTCCTTTGTGCTTTGACGGCAAGCGGGGCGCAGGCCCTTAGCTGTTTGCCACATGACGTCGCGGCGGTGTTTCATCAGGCAAATACCGGCGAAGATCGCTTTGTCGTCGTGCTGGGCCAAATGAGCTTTGATGCCACTCTGCTGCCCAAGACCGATTTGGCCAACCAGTTGTCCACGCCACCCGATACATGGATTCCCGCACAGATCCGTGGCAAGGCGCTGACAGCCGCCGGTTTCACCTATGACTATGACGCCGCCATCAATTTGAACGCCCAATGTCTGGGGCCGTGGTGCGCCGGGGCGGTCAGCGACACGCAATATCTGGCCTTCGTCAATCTGGACCGTGATGTCCCCGAGGTGACAATCAACCCCTGCGGCGGCTTTGCCTTTGCCGAACCGACCAAGGCGATGGCCGATCAGGTGGTGCAATGTCTGAACGGTGGCACATGTGAGCCGCGCCAGCATCGCTAGGCCCCGGTCCCGGCTCCATTCCCAACGACACCCCCGGCAATAAAACCTGTCACGGCACCAGCAACGGTGTGCCGGGCGCGGCCAGCATCGCGATCTGACGCAGATGATCGGGGCGAAACGCAATGCAGCCCTCGGTCGGAAACCCCGGTCTGCGCCAGCGATGCAAAAAGATCGCAGAGCCCCGACCGGGCTGGGCCTCTGGCCAGTTCCAGTTGGTCAACAGCACCAGATCATACAGCGGATCGGCCCGGCGCAGGCCCTCGTGACTATGAGGGTAAGGCGCGCGCACCGGCTGATTGTAATCGGGTTGCGTGGCATCGTCGGACCAAAGATCGCCGACCCGTATCGGCCGGGCCCAAGCGGTGGGGCGTGCCATACGATCAGGACGGTATAACAGGCCGGTGATCCGGTGGCCGCCGCGTGGTGTGGCGCCGTCGCCCTCGCGCTTGTTGGTGGTCGCCCCGCCGCGCCCGATGGTACAGGGCCAGATCCGTCCGGCAAACCGCAGCCCGCGCGGCGTCAGAACCATGGTCACAACAGATGCCCGGATTTCGCCGCCTTGGTCGCCAGATAGGCCGCGTTCTGATCGGTTTCGCCCACCTTCAACGGCACACGTTCCGACACCGTGACCCCGGCCTTTTCCATCATCGCGATCTTTCGCGGGTTGTTGGTCAGCAAAAGCACAGACCCAAACCCCATGCGTTGCAGGATGTCGGCCCCGATACGGAAGTCGCGTTCGTCATCCTCAAACCCCAGCCGGTGATTGGCCTCGACCGTATCAAACCCCTGATCCTGAAGCGAATAGGCCCGCATCTTGTTGGCAAGGCCAATGCCGCGCCCCTCCTGGTTCAGATACAGCAGCACCCCTGCCCCCGCGTCCCCCATCTGGGCCATGGCGGCATGCAATTGCGGGCCACAATCGCATTTCAGCGACCCCAGCACATCGCCGGTGAAACAAGCCGAATGCAGACGGGCCAAAACCGGTTTCGCCCGGTCCGGGTTGCCGATTTCGAATGCATAATGTTCGACGCCACCATCATCGGGGCGAAAGATCTGCAACCGCCCCCCGCGGGCCAGACGCGTCGGCAGGCGCGCCGCCACCACCGGATGTGGATGATGCGCCCGCGTCAGCAACGGCCCGGCGGTTTCCGCGTCCAGCCGCGTCAGCAACGCCAAATCCGCCTTTGGCAGGAAATCGCCCTCCAGCACCAGTGCCGCCGGCAAAAGCTGGGCCGACTTGACCAGCGAAATGGCCAACCGGTGCAGCGCCGCATCGCCATCACGCAGGGAAAACAACGGGCCTTTCATTGGCACACGCAGATCATCCGCCGGATCGGCCATCGCCCGAATCCAACGGCAATCTGCATCCTCGGGCAATGGCAACCGCGCGACATCACCGTCATAGGCCCGGGCCTTCAGCGTCTCGGCCCGCCGCCCGGTCAGCGCCAGCACCGGCGCGCCGCCCAGATCGCGCAGCGCCGCCAGCCGCTTTGGCCCCATGGTCTCTGCCGCCAACACCAGCGCCGCAGATCCGTGCCCACAGAGCACAACCGGCACCCCCATGCGAAGATCGGCACGGGCGCGGTTGATCAGCTCATTGGTGTCGGGCGTAAAAAATCCTGTCATCACGCCAATCCTCTAGCTGACAACAGATGGAAATTGAAACATTTCTTGTCAAAATTGGCGATGAACACACGAGCGCGTGAACAGCTTGCAGCATTTCTTGTTACTGGCCGTGATCGCCCCAATGTCATTGGCAAGCGAATTGGAGGCCCTGAAATGGCACAACTCAAAAATCTGCTCCTTGTCGATGACGATGATGACCTGCGCGAGGCGCTGGCGGAACAACTGATCATCACCGAAGACTTTGAAGTCTTCGAGGCCGGCACCGGTGCGCAAGCAATGGAAAAGGTCAAGGAATCCCATTTCGACCTGATCATCCTGGACGTGGGCCTGCCCGACACCGATGGCCGCGAATTGTGCCGCCTGATGCGCAAACAGGGGGTGAAGGCCCCGGTTTTGATGCTGACCGGCCACGACAGCGACGCTGATACCATTCTGGGGCTGGATGCCGGCGCCAATGATTACGTCACCAAACCGTTCAAATTTCCGGTGCTGCTGGCCCGTATCCGCGCGCAATTGCGCCAGCACGAACAAAGCGAAGACGCGGTATTTGCGCTTGGTCCCTATACCTTCAAACCGGCGATGAAGACGCTTGTCACCGAAGACGACAAGAAGATCCGCCTGACGGAAAAAGAGACCAATATCCTGAAATACCTCTACCGCGCGCCCGAAGGTGTTGTGCCACGTGACGTGCTGCTCCACGAGGTTTGGGGATATAACGCCGGGGTCACAACGCATACGCTAGAGACACATATCTACCGATTGCGCCAGAAAATTGAGCCCGAACCCTCGAATGCACGTCTTCTCGTGACAGAATCCGGCGGATATCGGCTGAATGCCTGAAAGGTCGCATGGATTGCCGCGCAACAAAGTGCTACTTTGGGGTGACCGCGAAGACGAATAAGTTCCCGTTGCATGTGCGGGTCATCACATGCACCTCCCTGTTGGACTGACCCGGGCTTCGGCTCGGGTCTTTTTTTTGGGGGGCCATTGCCAAGTGATCAAGGTGAGGGTTGATCCAGCTGTGGTGGGGGACAAATCCGGCCCTGGCTGCTAAAATCCGGCCAGATGCGCGCACCGGACGCGTACACCGCGAAAGGATGCACCATGTCGCCCACTGTCATCGCCTTTGAAGGTCCGGTCGGCGTGGGCAAAACAACCCTGGGGCGGGCGGTTGCAGAGCGGCTGGATTTTGGTTTCATTGACGGCGATGCCCATTGCGCCCCCGGCCCCTGGCTTCATTCGGTTCTGCGGACCAGCCGCAGGATCGCAACCGCCTGCGAAGAGCAGCTGGAAAACCGGCCTGCGGTGATCATGGCCTACCCGTTGCGTTGCACGAATTGGCTGTTTTACCGGGAAACTTTCCGGCGACGCGGCATAGATTTCCATTGTATTGGCCTGACCGCCGATATTGCCAGCATCGCCACGCGGGAACGCAGCCTTGCCCCGCATGAATTGGCCAGGGCCGCGCAGATGATTTCCGAGGGATATGGTCAACGCGCGTTCAGCGATGTTTTGATCCGTACCGACGCTGGCAGCTTTGATCTGACCTGTGATCGTCTGGTGGATGCGGTCGCGGGTTTGCCAGGCGGGCGGCCCGGCTGAACCACTTATGCCGATCTGCACGCCGCGTCAGAATATATGTCCGCGCAACAACAAGGTTCCAAAACAAAAAAGAGGCCGCAAATTTGCGGCCTCTGAAATGCGTTGCTGTCAGCGGGGGTTATTCCCGTACCAGCTTCTCATAGGCTTCGGCCATCTCACGTGTCAGCGCGCCAACCTCGAACGTATGTTCGCCGATTTGTGACACCGGAGTCACCTCTGCCGCCGTGCCGGTCAGCCAGCATTGTTCAAAACCTTCCATCTCTTCCGGCATGATATGACGTTCATGCACGGCGATCTGGCGATCTTTCAACATGCCGATCACGGTCTGGCGGGTGATGCCGTTCAGGATGCAATCGGGCAGCGGCGTGTGCACTTCGCCATCCTTGACGAAGAAGATGTTGGCGCCGGTCGCCTCGGCCACGTAGCCACGGTAATCCATGAACAACGCGTCAGAGCATCCTTTGGCCTCTGCTGCATGTTTCGACATGGTGCAGATCATGTAAAGACCAGCAGCCTTGGCCGATGTCGGGATGGTTTCCGGGCTGGGGCGTTTCCATTTGGAAATGTCCAGCTTGGCACCCTGCATCTTGGCGTCACCATAATAGGCGCCCCATTCCCAGGCTGCGACCGCAACCCGCACCGGGTTGCGCGCGGCAGCGACACCCATGTCTTCGCCTGACCCACGCCATGCCACCGCACGCACATAGGCATCGGTCCAGCCATTGGCCTCCAGCACCTCGTATTTTGCGGCCTCCAATTCATCCACTGAATAGGGGATCGGCATATCCAGCAATTCGCCGGATTTGTGCAACCGTTCGGAATGGCGGCGGGATTTAAAAATCTTGCCGTTATAGCACCGCTCACCTTCGAATACCGAACTGGCGTAATGCAACCCGTGGGTCAGGATATGCACATTTGCATCCCGCCAATCCACCAGCTTGCCGTCCAACCAGATCTTGCCGTCGCGGTCATCATAAGCGCCAGCCATGTCGTGTCTCCTGCTTGTTTATTTCCATTTATTGCGCCGCATCGGTCCGGTTCGGACATAATATTGCGTAAAAACTGTGAATCGCTACCAGTTCGGTCTTGGAATGTCAACAAGGCTGACATAGTGTGACCAGAAGATTTGAAATGGGAGGGGCAAGATGGCCGAGCCAAGCGGAGAACAGCTTCTCTATCTGACAGATGAACAGCTGCGTCAGGGCATCGAGGCAATGTTCTTTGCCTATCGTGGATTTACCGCCGATCCCGACCGGATATTGCAGGACCAATCCTATGGCCGCGCCCACCACCGGGCGGTGCATTTCATCAATTGCGCCCCCGGCACCACGGTCAATAACCTGCTGAATATCCTTGGGGTCACGAAACAATCGCTGAACCGTGTGTTGCGGACCTTGATTGCGGACGGTCTTGTGGAAAGCAGGGTTGGGCGATCCGACAAACGCGAACGCCACCTGTACCTGACCGAGGAAGGAAAAGCATTGGAAGCACAATTGTCGGACGCCCAGAGGGCACGGATGCGATCCGCCTATCGCAAGGTCGGCCCCGAAGCGGTGGCCGGCTTTCGTCAGGTGCTGGAGGCGATGATGGATTCCGACATGCGGCGCAATTACCAAACCCTGCGGGAGACAAAATCATGATGATGCCCGACGTACATCTGCTGATTGTCGACGATGATGAACGCATTCGGGTGCTGTTGCAGAAATTCCTGATCCGTAACGGGTTTCTGGTGTCTGCCGCGCGGGACGCGGCCCATGCACGGCGGGTGCTGACCGGGTTGGACTTCGATCTGATCGTGCTGGATGTGATGATGCCGGGCGAGGATGGCATCAGCCTGACCCGCGATCTGCGCCAGACATCCACCACGCCGATCCTGCTGCTGACCGCCAAGGGCGAAACCGAGGACCGGATTGCCGGGCTGGAGGCCGGGGCGGATGATTATCTGGTCAAACCGTTCGAACCCAAGGAATTGTTGCTGCGGATCAACGCCATCCTGCGCCGGATGCCCGAAGTGGCCGAAGAATTCGCCCTGCCCAAGGTGCTGATGCTGGGGCCGCTGCGCTATGACATCGAACGCGGCGAATTATGGCAGGGCGAAGAACAGGTCCGCCTGACCGCGACCGAAAACCAGTTGATGCGGATCTTTGCCGCCAAACCCGGAACCGCCGTCAGCCGTGCGCAATTGGTCGAGGATCTGGGCCGCGACAAGGGGCAGAGCCAGGAACGTGCGGTGGATGTGCAAATCACCCGGCTGCGCCGCAAGCTGGAGGGCGATCCGAAACAGCCGCGCTATCTTCAGACTGTGCGCGGGGCGGGATATATGCTGGCGCCGGATTAAAGGAACTTGCCAGGATGACGCCCATTTGGCGAGGTCCGCGTTGGCGGAACGCGCGGGATTTGCGTATTTAAAAAGAGAAGAAGCAGGGGGAATGCGATGGCAACTTTGGTTTTGAGCCACGAGGCCGGATTGGGGCATGTCACCCCCGACGGCCATCCGGAACAGGTGGCCCGGCTGGACCACATCCTGCACGCGTTGCGCGCCGCCGATATTGCGGTTGAAACCGCACCGGAAGGAAGCCGCGAAGATGTGCTGCTGTGCCATCCGGAAAGCTATCTGACCCGATTGCAAGAGGCCCTGCCCGTCTCCGAGGCTGTTGCGCTGGATGCCGATACCTGGCTTTCGCCGGGTTCGTTGCGCGCCGCACTACATGCCGTGGGCGCGATCCGCGAAGCGGTGGACAGGGTGGTGGCGGGTGACGTCGGCAATGCCTTTTGCGCCATGCGCCCCCCGGGACACCACGCCGAGACCGAAACCCCGATGGGGTTTTGTCTGTTTGGCACGGTGGCGATTGGCGCGAAACATGCGCTGGAACGCCATGGGCTGGCGCGTGTCGCGGTGGTGGATTTCGACGTGCATCATGGCAATGGCACTCAGGCCCTGCTCTGGGATGAGCCGCGCGCCCTGCTTGCCACCAGCCAGCAAATGCCGCTTTGGCCCGGTTCCGGCGATCCATCCGAACGCGGCGCGCATGACAATATCCTGAATGTGCCGTTGCCGCCCGGCAGCGATGGATATGAAATGCGCGACGCCTATACCCACGACATCCTGCCGCGTCTGCGTGCCTTTGCACCCGAGTTGATCCTGATTTCCGCCGGCTTCGATGCCCACCGCGACGACCCATTGGCCGGGCTCAATTGGTCAACCGAAGATTTCATCTGGCTGACGCGCGAAATCTGCATTCTGGCGGATGAAGTCTGCTCTGGTCGGGTGGTCTCTGCTTTGGAAGGGGGGTATGATCTGGCCGCATTGGCAGAGTTTGTCACTGCCCATGTAAAAACACTCCAGGAGGCATCGGCATGAGCGAGAAAAAGGTAGAAGACCTGACATTTGAAGAGGCGATGGCCGAGTTGGAACGGGTCGTTGGCCAGCTGGAACGCGGCGACGTGGCGCTGGACGATTCCATCAAGCTTTATGAACGCGGCGCGGCATTGAAGAAACGCTGTGAGACGAAGCTGAACGAAGCCGAGGAAAAGGTCGCAGCGATCACCGCTGATGCGGATGGGAATGCCGTTGGGCTGAAGCCGGTTGAAGGGCTCTGAGTGTTTCAAGAGTGGCTATTGAACGACGCGCTACAGGTCGCGGCGCATCTGGATGCGCAGATCGCAACCTTGGACGACGTGCCCGTCACCCACGCGATGCGGTATGCAGCCAGCGGTGGCAAAGGGTTGCGCGGTTTTCTGGTGATGGAAACCGCGTATATTTATAATGTGAACCGTGAAAATGCGATTTGGGCGGCTGCCGCGATTGAAGCGATCCATGCTTATTCGCTGATCCACGACGATCTGCCGTGTATGGACGACGACGATTTGCGCCGGGGTCAACCCACCGTGCATGTCAAATGGGACCAGGCGACCGCCGTGTTGGCAGGCGATGCTCTGCATACGCTGGGCTTTGAATTGGTCTGTGATCCGCGGTGCCATGAAGACCCGGCTATCCGGGCCGATCTTGCGCTGTCACTGGCACGGGCCGCTGGTGCGCGCGGCATGGTTTTGGGGCAAGCGCTTGATATAGCGGCCGAAACCGCAGATACGCCGCTCAACCTCGAAGAAATCACCGCCCTTCAAGCAGGCAAAACCGGCGCATTGATCCAATGGTCTGCCGAAGCGGGCGCCCGGCTTGTGGGCGAAGACCCTTTGCTGTTGACCCGCTACGCCAAAGCGCTGGGGCTGGCATTTCAAATTGCCGACGATCTGCTGGATGTCGAAGGCGACGCAGCCGAAGCGGGGAAACGCCTGCAAAAAGACGAAGCGGCGGGCAAAGCCACCTTTGTTTCGCTGTTGGGTGTGGAAGGGGCAAAAAGCCGCGCGAAATCCCTCGTGACAGAGGCCTGTGATGCCCTATCTGTGTACGGTGAAAAGGCCGAAACCTTGCGCGAAGCGGCCCATTTCGTTATCTCGCGCCGAAGCTAGTCGCCTGAAGGGACGTAGATGTCTGACCGCCCAGAAACCCCGCTGTTGGACCGCGTCCTTGGTCCCGCCGATCTGAAACAATTTTCCGATCCGGAATTGGTGCGGCTGGCGCATGAACTGCGCGAGGAAACCATCAGCGCCGTGAGCGAAACCGGCGGCCATTTGGGTGCGGGGCTGGGTGTGGTCGAATTGACCGTCGCGCTGCATTCGGTGTTCGCTGCCCCGCGTGACAAGATCATCTGGGACGTCAGCCACCAATGTTACCCGCACAAGATCCTGACCGGGCGGCGGGATCGTATCCGCACCCTGCGGCAAAAGGACGGGCTGTCCGGGTTTACCAAGCGCAGCGAAAGCGCGTTTGATCCCTTTGGCGCGGCGCATAGCTCGACCTCGATCAGCGCGGCGCTTGGATTTGCCGTGGCGCGCGATCTGGGCGGGGCCTGTGATACCGGGCATGGCGATGCGATTGCGGTGATCGGCGACGGCGCGATAGTGCCGGAATGGCCTATGAGGCGCTGAACAACGCCGGGCATTTGAAAAAGCGGCTGATTGTCATTCTGAACGACAATGAAATGTCGATCGCCCCGCCGGTCGGGGCGATGTCGAATTACCTTTCGCGGCTGTATGCCGAAGCGCCGTTTCAGGATCTGAAAGCGGCGGCCAAGGGCGCGGTGTCGATGCTGCCCGAACCCTTCCGCGAGGGCGCGAAGCGCGCCAAGGAAATGATCAAGGGCATGGCCGTCGGTGGCACATTGTTCGAAGAGTTGGGATTTTCCTATCTTGGCCCGATTGATGGCCATGATCTGAACCAGCTTCTGCCGGTGCTGCGCACGGTGCGGGCGCGGGCGACGGGCCCGATCCTGATCCATGTGCTGACCAAAAAGGGCAAAGGCTATCACCCGGCAGAGAGCGCCGAGGACAAGGGCCATGCCACCGCGAAATTCGACGTGGTGACGGGCAAACAGAAAAAAGCGCCCTCCAATGCGCCGTCTTATACCAAGGTCTTCGGCCAGGAGCTGACCAAAGCCGCCGAGAAGGACAGCCGGGTCTGCGCGGTCACGGCGGCGATGCCGGATGGCACCGGGCTGAACCTGTTTGCTGAACGCTACCCGAGCCGCTGTTTCGATGTCGGCATTGCCGAACAACATGGCGTGACCTTTGCCGCTGGTCTGGCGGCGGGGGGGATGCGGCCGTTCTGTGCGATCTATTCGACGTTTCTGCAACGCGGCTATGATCAGGTGGTGCATGATGTGGCGATCCAACGCCTGCCGGTGCGCTTTGCGATTGACCGTGCGGGATTGGTCGGGGCCGATGGCGCGACCCATGCCGGGGCGTTTGACATTGCGTTCATGGCCAACCTGCCGGGCATGGTGGTGATGGCGGCGGCGGATGAGGCCGAATTGGTGCATATGGTCGCCACCGCAGCGGCGCATGACGAGGGGCCGATTGCCTTTCGCTATCCCCGTGGCGAGGGTGTTGGCGTCGATATGCCCGAACAAGGCGAGATCCTGACGCTGGGCAAGGGCCGGATGGTGCGCAAGGGCAAGGGCGTGGCGATCCTGTCCTTTGGAGCGCGGCTGAAAGAGGTGCTGGACGCCTGTGACGGGCTTGCCGCCAAGGGGATTACCCCCACCGTGGCCGACGCGCGTTTTGCCAAACCGCTGGACCGCGACATGATCCTGCAACTGGCGGCAGAGCACGAGGTTTTGATCACGGTCGAAGAAGGCTCAATCGGCGGTTTCGGCAGTCACGTGGCCCAGCTTCTGGCCGAAGAAGGCGTTTTTGACAGCGGGTTGAAATATCGGTCGATGGTGCTGCCCGACACGTTCATTGACCAAAGCAGCCCGCGTGACATGTATGCCTCGGCCGGGTTGAACGCCGAAGACATCGAAGCCAAGGTGCTGGATGTGCTGGGTGTGACCGATATTCACGCCGGGCAAGCCTAGGGTCAGCCCCGGCGCATCTGCCAGGCATTTCGGACATGCCCCGGCAGGATCGCAATGCATTTGGCATAGCGTGACACCAACCGGCGGGGATTGGCGAGCATCCGCCAGAGCCATTCCAACGCCAGCTTGCGAACAATCCGTGGCGCGCGCACCTGGGTGCCGGCCAGAAAATCCAACCCCGCCCCGATAGAGGCAAAGCCGATCTTTGGCGTGGCCACACGACCGCGCGCCGCCAGCAATTCCTGTTTCGGCGCGCCCAGCGCCAAAAAGGCCAGACGCGCGCCGCTGGCCTCGACCTCGGCCAGAACCGACGCGCCGCCGGGGCCCGTGGGATCGAACCCCATCGGCGGCGAAATGCAAACCGCGATCTCCAGCCCCGGCACGCGGGATTTCAGATCCGCCGCAGCAGCGGCCAGCGCCGCATCGGTGCTGCCAACCAAAGCCACCGAAACCTTGGCCGACGCGGCAAGTTCCGCTAGCGGAATGACCAGATCGGCCCCGGGAATAAGCTCTACCGGGTCGCGCGCCAGACGCGACAGCCAGACCAGCGGATTGCCATCAGCGACCACCATATCCTGTGCGGCATAGGCCACGCGGAACGCCGACGAGGCCCGCAATTTCACCAGATGATCCAGGTTGAGCGTCGCCAATGCAAATCCGTTGTCCCGCAGGAATCGCCGCGCGATTTCCGCCATCAGGCTGTCGCGGTTCGGGATGTTGATTGTGACCTGATAGTCGCTGTCTTTGAAATGCACGCCACTGCCCCAATTGTTTGCGCCTTCTATTGCCGGTCAAAGTGGCAAAGATAAGGGCAATTTGCGAAATCACCTGTGCCCGATGCGGAAATGATGCGATGTAGAATACGCAATGGTGCCATTTCCGGCGAAAAGGCCGAAAAATTGCCATGATCCCATGTTTGAACGGGCGAAAATCAGTAAAATGTTACGAAAAAATTCATATGTGTGATTGCCTTTCCCATCGTCATTCCTGCCTGAGGGGCCTGTGATGGCCGCGCTTGGTATCATTGGCTGCGGCTTTGTCGCGGATCTGTACATGCGGTCCTTTGCGCTCTACCCCGACGTGACCATCGCGGCGGTGCACGACATCGACCCGGCACGTCTGGCGGCGTTTTCGAGCCATTGGAATGTGACGCCACAGGCGGATTTCAAAAGCTTTCTGGCCGCTCTGCCCGAAGACGCGATCATCGTGAACCTGACCAACCCAGCGGCGCATTTTGACATCAACCTGGCCTGCCTGAACGCCGGGCGCCATGTGTGGTGCGAAAAGCCGCTGGCGCTGACGCTGGAAGATGCCCGGCATTTGCATGGCGTGGCGGCGGAAAAGGGTCTGATGCTGTCCTCGGCCCCGTGCAGCGTGTTGGGCGAAGCGGCGCAGATCCTTCTGCGCGAGGTGCGGCGCGGCACGGCGGGGGATATTCGGCTGGTCTATGCCGAATTGGACGACGGGTTCATCCCCCAGGCCCCCTATCAGGATTGGCAGAGCGAAAGCGGCGCGCCCTGGCCCGCTGAGGATGAATTTCAGGTCGGCTGCACGCTGGAACATGCCGGATACTACCTGACATGGTTGATTGCCGCCTTTGGCCCGGTGCGCCGGGTTGTTGCCGCCTCGGCCGAGGTGATCCCCGACAAGCCGGGCAGCGACGGCACACCGGATTTTTCGGTTGGTGTGCTGTATTTCCAGTCCGGCGTGGTCGCGCGGCTGACCTGTTCGATTGCCGCGCCGCATGACCATCGCATTCGCCTGATCGGCGACCGTGGCGTGCTGGCGATCAAGGCCGCCTGGAACAATGCCGCCCCGGTGCGGTTTCACAAACGCATGCGCCTGCGACGGCGGTTGCTGGAATTGCCGATCGGGCGGCGGATCAAGCCAGGCGGCGCAACACATGCCAAGGTGGGTCGCAAAGGCGCGGCTGCGATGAATTTTGCCCTTGGCCCGATCGAGATGCTGGAGGCGCTGCGCGAAGACCGGCGCAACCGTCTGGACAATGACTTTGCCCTGCATATGACCGAGGTGACATTGGCGATCCAGAACGCCCGCGACGCTGGCGGCGCACAAGATATGGCCACCACCTGTACGATGCCGGAACCAATGACATGGGCGCGCTGATATGGACAGGCTGACGCTATTGATCACGGGCGCGGCCGGTTATGTCGGGCGGCATACCGTCGCCGAGGCGCGGGCGCGCGGCCATGCGGTGATTGCCGTGGTGCGCAGCTTTGCGACGCCAAAGGCATGGCAGGGTGACGATGGCATTACGGTGCTGGCCTGCGATCTGAGCGAACCAGAAGGTCTGAACGCCGCCATCGCCCGCGCCGATGTGGTGCTGCATCTGGCGGCGTCGATGTCGGGGGACGCCGCGGCACATGCGCGCGACACAATCGCCGCCACCACGGCCCTGCTCGATGCAATGCCCGACGGCGGCAAGCTGGTGCAGCTCAGCTCGATGGCGGTTTATGACATGTCGACGGTAGAGCCCGGCGATATGCTGGATGAAAGCGCGGCGCTTCTGACACCCGGCGCCCCTGCCGACGCCTATGCCCTCGCCAAAGGCGCACAAGAAAAGCTGGTTGCCGATGCTGCATCGAAAGCCGCTTTGTCCCTGACCATCCTGCGCGCCGGGGCGGTGTTTGGCCCTGGCCGTCTGTGGAATGCGCATCTGGGGTTTTCTCTCGGCCCGGTGCTGGTGCGATTAGGATCGCAGGGGCAAATCCCGTTGTGCCATATTTCGACCTGTGCCGCGGCGTTGGTCAGTGCGGCGGAACGGCCAGCCACCGGGGCAATCAACGTGCTGGACGAAGATCTGCCGGATCGGCGGCGGTACCTTGGCTGTCTCAAGGCCGGTCCAAAACTGACACTTCCGTTCAGCTGGCGGGTGATGATGCCGCTGGCTCTGATGGCGGCGCGGCTGATCCCGGAGACCCGTCTTCCGGGATTGTTGCGCCCAAGCGTGCTGCGGGCGCGGTATCTTCCGATACATTTCGACAACAGCCGCATGCGCCGGGTGCTTGGCCTGCGTCAGGCCAAGGCGTTTGAAACTTTGATGCATGAGGCCCAGGAATGACCATGGCAAGCCAGACACCACCGGGGCCGATTGCCTATCTGACCGGCGAATACCCCCGTGCCACGGATACCTTTATCCAGCGCGAGGTTGCAGCGCTGCGGGCGCAGGGAATAGAGGTCATGACCTGTTCGATCCGGCGCACCGGGGCCGAACATCTGGTTGGTGACGAACAACGCGCCGAGGCGGCCTGCACCTTTCATGTTCTGGAGGCGGCGAAAAACCCGCTGCGTCTGGTCACCGCGAAACTGCGGCTTCTGCGCCGTCCAGGGCGGTTTTTTCGCGCCTTTGCCCTGGCTTGGCGCACCGCGCAGGCGGGGTTTCGCGGCTGGCTCTGGCAGATGTTCTACTTCGCCGAGGCGATGATGCTGGCCGACCAGATGGAACGCAACGGCATCACCCATGTGCACAACCACATTGCCAAGGCCAGCTGCACGGTCGCCATGCTGGCCTCAGAGCTGAGCGGCATTCCCTATAGCTTCACCCTGCATGGGCCTGACATCTTTTTTGCGCCAGATCACTGGCGCTTGGACGAGAAAATCCGGCGCGCCCGGTTTGTCGCCTGTATCTCTGATTTCTGCCGGTCACAGGCAATGCTGTATTCACCGCGCGAGATGTGGGGCAAGCTGCATATCGTGCATTGCGGCATTGAACCGGCGCGCTATGACCCGACGCCGCGCACCGGACCGCCACATCTGTTGTTTGTGGGCCGATTGGCGGCGGTCAAAGGCGTAGGCGTGCTGCTGGATGCTTTGGCCACGCTCAAGACGTCCCTGCCCGATCTGCGCGTGACCCTGATCGGGGACGGGCCGGAACGGGCGCAATTGACCCGGGATGCCGCAGAAATGGGGCTGACCGACACGGTGGATTTCATCGGCTATCGCAGCCAATCCGAAGTGGCCGAGGCCCTGAAAGACACAGATGCACTGGTCCTGCCCAGCTTCGCCGAAGGCGTGCCGGTGGTGCTGATGGAGGCGATGGCGGCGGGGCGGCCGGTGATCGCCACCAATGTCGGCGGCGTCGCGGAACTGGTGACCAATGGCCAAAGCGGCTGGCTGGTTCCACCGGGCAACGCCCCGGCGCTGGCCGAGGCGATTACGGGCGTTCTGACGGATGATCAGGCACGGGCCCGGATGGGGGCCGCCGGACGCGCAAAAGTGACCGAAGACTTTGATATCACCAAGGAATCCAACTGGTTGGCGCGGCTCTTTGCCAGCTATTCCGACACGACGTCAACGCTAGGGACTTCAAAACCAGGGAAACGCCCATGAGCGTGGTTGATCTGGTGCTGATTGGCCGCAACGAAGGCGCGCGCTTGCACCGCTGTCTTGCTTCGGCCAAGGGCGCAGCGCGGCGGGTGGTCTATGTCGACAGCGGGTCACGCGATGGCAGCGTCGATGCCGCACGTGATGCCGGGGCCGAGGTTGTGGAACTGGATCCCGCCCTGCCCTTTACTGCGGCGCGGGCGCGGCACGAAGGTTTCCAACAGCTGGAGTCCTACGGTGGTGCCGCCGAGATCGTGCAGTTCATCGACGGCGATTGTGCGATTGTGCCGGGCTGGATCGAAGCCGGAGTCGCGGCGCTGGAGGCTGACCCGAAACTGGGCATGGTCACCGGCTGGCGACAGGAAATCGCGCCACAGGCCTCGGTCTATAACGCGCTGACCCAGGTGGAATGGCGTCGCCCGGCGGGGGTGATCCAGGCCTGCGGCGGCGACATGATGGTGCGGCGCACGGCCTATGTCGCGGCGGGTGGATTTGATGGCCGGGTGATTGCGGCCGAAGATGACGAATTTTGTTGCCGACTGCGCAAGGCGGGCTGGGTGCTGCGCCGTCTTCCGGTGGAAATGACGCAACACGATGCGGCGATGACCCAGTTTGGCCAATGGTGGCAACGCGCCGTCCGCTCGGGGCATGGCTTTGCCCAGGTCGGGCATTTGCACCCGGACTATTTCTTGCGGGAGCGGCGGCGCGTCTGGGTCTGGGGCCTCTGCGCGCCCTTGCTGGCGCTTGTCGGCCTGATGATTGCGCCCTGGCTGACCGGTTTGGTATTGCTGGCCTATGTCGCAAGCTGGCTGCGCAGCGCCAGGGGGCTGATGCGCAACGACGGATTGGACCGCGGTCCCGCACTCCATCACGGGGTCTTTCTGACCCTTTCGAAATTTCCCAATCTTCTGGGCATGATCCGGTTTCATCTGCGGCGGCTGATGCAACGGGACATGCGCATTATCGAGTACAAGTGAGGCATGAGGCATATGCGGACAGGCATTATTGGCGCAGGATATATTGCGGATTGGCATGGCGACGCGCTGCGCCAGACCGGCGCGGCACAGCTGGCTGCGGTTTGTGATGTGTCACAAGAGGCGGCACAGGGGCTGGCCGATGCCCATGGCGCGGCGGTCTTTACCTCGGTCGAGGACATGATCGCCGCCAATGCGGTGGATGCCGTGCATATCTGCACGCCACCGCAGCTGCATGCCGCGCTGGCGCAACAATGTCTGAACGCCGGGTTGCATTGCTTGGTGGAAAAACCCGTTGCCCTGTCTGTGGCGGAAATGCAGTCCATGGCGCAGGCGGCGACGGACGCGGGCAAGCTGTTGGCAAGTGGTCATAATTTCATGGGCATTCCGGCGTATCAGCGCCTGAAGGCGCGGATTGCCGAGGGGCAATTGGGCCGCATCGCCAGTGCCGAGATCAACTGGAACTTCCCGATGGCACCGCTGCGGTCGGGGCCATATGGTCTTTGGCTGCTGCGCGAACCGGAAAACATGCTGCTGGAACTTGGTCCGCATCTCTATGCCTTTGCGGTGGATCTGTTTGGCCCGGTCGAGGTGCTGCACCTGGAGGTTGGCAAACCTGTCGACCTGCCCGGAATGGGCGCGCGTCCCCAGGTGTGGCGGGTGCTGGCGCGGGCGGGCCATGTCGAAGTGACCTTCAACATTTCTCTGGTCGAGATCATGGATGACCGGTCCCTGACCCTGCGCGGATCATCCGGCATGGCGCGGTTGGACTATGCCCATGACCGGCTGGTGATCAGCCGTGACAACACCGCCGATCTGGTGGCCAATCCGTTTCTCTTTCAGATGGCACAAGCCGGGCAGCATCTGCGCGAAGGTTTCGTCAACGGCGCGCGGCAATTGACCTCGCTGAACCGGAAATCGCCTTATGCCCTGTCGTTTCAGGGGCTGGTCACGGCGTTTTATGAGGCGGCGAAATCAGGCCGCCCATTGGATGCGCGGTTTGCGCCCGAAGCGGGGCTTGAAGTGTCCAAGGCGCTGGCCGCGACATTGGACCGTCTGCCCGTACTGGCCGCGCCGAATATCCCGACCCCATCCCGCACCCCCAAGCCAAAGGCGCTGGTGATTGGCGGCACCGGCTTCATCGGTCGCCATTTGACGCGGGCCCTAGTGGCCAAAGGCCAGGATGTGCGGGTGCTGTCGCGCGGGCGCAGCGGGCCCTTTGCCGATCTGCCCGATCAGGTGGAAACCGTGGGCGTATCGCTCAAGGATGCTGACGGTCTGCGCGCCGCGATGAAGGGCATTGATGTGGTCTATAACCTGGCCAAGTCGATGGACACCACATGGGAGGCCGCGTTGGAAAACGATGTCGGGGTCGCGGTCGGCGTGGCGCGCGCGGCGATGGACGCCGGCGTCAGCCGATTGGTCTATACCGGCACCATCGCCAGCTATGACATGTCCAATCCCGATGTGACCATCACCGAGGCCACCGGATTTGGCGGTGATATGTCGGACCGCAATCTTTATGCCCGGTCCAAGGCCGAATGCGAACGCCAGTTGATGCAGATGCACCGCGACGACGGCCTGCCGCTGACCATTGCCCGGCCCGGTATCGTGGTTGGCCCCGGCGGGCCGCTGCAACACTGGGGGATCGGACGCTGGCACGGGGCGGGCGCGGTCAAGATCTGGGGCCCTGGGCGCAATATCCTGCCATTTGTGCTGATCGACGATGTCTGTGACGGGCTGATCAGGATGGGCGAAGATCCGGCGGCGATTGGTGAGAGCTTTAATCTGGTGGGCGAACCGATGATGAATGCGCGGGACTATTTCGATGCCATTCGCACCGCCACCGGCGCGGGCATTCGGGTGACGTCGGGCAATCTGCATCTGTTCTGGGCCTCGGATGCGATCAAATACCAGCTGAAACGCCGAGTGCTGGGCCGCAAGGGCGCGATCCGCGCCTCTCTCAGCGATTGGAAAAGCCGCGCGCATCTGTCGCCGTTTGACAATTCACGCCCCAAGGACATCCTGGGATGGACCCCAGAGGTCGACCAAAAGGCGTTTATCGACCGCGCCATCACCCGCGCCAATCTCTTTGGGTTTTAGGAATGCACATAAATCGGCTTAATTCTGCCTGATTTTTAGGGCTTCTTGGGCGCAAAGGTATAAAAACCGTAAGCAGAACCGGGTTACCCTCGGCACAGGCAGATGAACATGGAAAAACGCTGGACCAGAAAAAAGCGCGCCGCGCGAGAAGCCGTCGGACAAGAGCCAACACCGGCTTTGTCCGACGCCGCACCCATTGTGCCCGCTGCCGAAACCCCGGAACCAGAGACGATTCAGCCTGCGATTGACCTCGCGCCACAGCCCAAAACCGGCGCACGGCGTCGGCCCCAGCGCTACATGGCGCCGGACCCGACGCGTGCCGCGTCGGCCGAGCCTGAGGTGCAGCTACCAGAGACCCCGGAACCGCAGAACACGAAAAGGCCAATGCCGGATACTTCGGCGCGGCCGACCGGAACGGCGACCAGCGCGCCGAACGACATGCCCGACGATCCCGCGTCGCCGGAACCAGAACAGACGCCGGACATAAAACCAACACGCCCCGCCGCCGCCCGGGTTTCCGAACAAACCGCTGCGGATCGCGCCGATGTCGCCACCGCGCGCCCAACTCAGAGCGCGCCGGAACCGGAAATGGCCCCCGAAACCACGCCCGAACCTGCGGCGAAACCCGCGCCAGTAGCTGACCCCGCGCCTGCGGTTGAACCTGCTGCGGTGCCCACGCCCGCGCTGCAAACTGCACCGGATGGCTGGGACACCCTTAAACGGTTTGAGATCAATGCCCGGCAATTGGAACGCAACCGGATCATCACAGCCACGCGTGAAGACCCGGTGCATTCGGCATTTGACGTGCTGCGCACCAAACTTCTGCGCGCCATGCGGGAAAAAGGCTGGACACGGGTGGCCGTGACCTCGCCCACCGAAGGCTGCGGCAAGACGTTTACCGCCGCCAATCTGGCATTGTCCCTGTCACGGCAAAGCAATTGCCGCACAATTGTTCTGGACCTTGATATGCGTCATCCGGCGCTGGCCAAGGTGATGAACATCCCCAATCCGCCGGACATCACAGCCTTCTTGCGCGGGGAAACCCCGGCGGAAGATTTCCTGATGCGGCCCGGCAAAAACACGCTGCATATCGGCGAAAACATCGCCTTTGGCGTTGCGGGCCGTCGCGAAGAATATGCAGCAGAGCTGTTGCAGGACCAGACCACGGCAGAGACCCTGGATCGGCTGCAAGCCAGCCTGTCGCCGGATTTGATGCTCTTTGACATGCCGCCGGCCCTGGCCAATGATGACGTTCTGGCCGCTCGGTCGCTTTATGATGGTATCATCCTGATCGTCGGCGGCGGGATCACCAAGCCGCAGCAAGTGCGCGATGTGGAACGCCGTCTGGGCGTCGATACGCCGCTTCTGGGCGTGGTGTTGAACAAATCCGAAGGCGACCACACCCAAGCCTACGCGTATTAAGCCAAAGCCGTTGCAGCATCCCAGAATTGCGATGCGCCGCTCGACAGCCCCTTAACAATAATAAGCCGACCACATCGCAGGATGGGGCCGGTTAAAACCGCTGTGTTTTCAATCGTTTTGCGCATGCAGGGACCGGCGGATCAGCTTCGCGGGGACCATCGTGTCCGGCTCACATACCGGTTCAGCGGTTTACATCTGCGCTGGTTCATCCAACGCACCTGAAATGCGTTGGATAATGACCGCCGCCCCAAAGCGAAACGCCGCTGGACTACCGGCCCGTATAGGGCGGCGCTTGTCGATCAGAGCCGGGCTTCCTGGCGCTCGCCCACCTTAAAAGGGGACAGGTTCGCGAGGTTCGGCCACCTTTCGTTGATCAGTCGCACCACCGCCGGGATCAGGGCCAAGGCCCCCAATATCCAGCCAATCACCAGCAATTTCCGCAACCGCCGTTCGCGCCGGGTGGAAACCGCCGGAATGGACACCACGGCCTCGATTCCCAAAGCACGTTCCAATTGGGCGGAACTGCGGATCGCGGGATTGGACATCTCCAGCATGAAGGCCAGCCCCAATGCGAAAATCACACTGGCAAAGCCCCCCATGACCGCGGTTTTCTTGCGGCTGCGCGACACCGGATGTTCCGGCACCAGCGCAGTTTCGAGCACCTCGAAACGCTCTGTTTGTTTTTGTTCCTGAAGCGACCTGTCGGTTTGGGCCGCGGCCTTGCGGGTGGTGACAAGCCGCAGCTGTTCGCGCAATTGGTCCAGATCGCGGTTCAGAATATTCAATTCCTGCTCGACCCGTGGCGCAGCGTTAAGCGCGGCCTCCACCTCGGCGATGCGTTCCTGCACCAGACGGCGCTGTTCCTCCAGCTGGGCAATCTGGCCTTCAACCACACCTTCGCGGGCACGCCGGGTGTTGGTTTGCAATTGAATGATATCGCGATCAATATTCAACTCGGTCTGGCGCAGTGTTTCCAGCCGGGTCCGCTGTGACGTGACGGCGGTTGGCAAACTGTCGGAATGAACCTGTTTGTATTCGGCCAATTGCCGTTCCAGAATCAGGATGTCATCCGTCAGGCGGCGCTCTTCTCCGGTGAAAAACGCCAAGGCCTGTTCGGTCTGTTCCTCTTGGCGCGACCGCCCCTGATCAACAATCCGCGCCAAAAGCTCATTTGCCACATCTGCGGCCTGTTGCGGATCGGACATGGATACCGTGATGGTCAGGCCCGTGGGGCTGCCATCGGTCAGCCAGGGCTGGGCCGAATCCATCACCGGGGTGATATGGGTTAATTCACGGAACAGCGCGACCTTAAAGCCGATCGAGTTGTCGACATCCTGGTACAGGCCGAAATCCTCAATGATCTCGATAACATTGTCGCGGGCCATCATCCGCTGTTCAATCAACTGCAATCGGTGGCCGGCATCGGTGCGCCCGGTGCGGCTATCGACAATTTTCGCATCCTCGATCTGGACGACGGCAATCGCCTCATAGACCTTGGGTTGCCCCAAGGCGAAATAGACCGACAGCGCGCTGCCAAGCAATGCAATCAACATGATCAGGGGCAGCCGACGCCGGATCATCGACTTCAGATCACTAAACGATCCCAACTGGTTCATCATAACGCTCCAACATCGCGCCCCCGCGAGGGCATATTTTCCGACCAACATCGGTCGGTTTGGCCACGAAATGCGCCGAGGTCCGCAAGCGGCCATCGGGCACAGTTCGGGCGTAATGCCCCTCAGAGATCATAGGGCGGCGCCCGAAATTTCGCCACCTTTTTCGATAAATCCTATGGAAACAATCTGTTTCCGTGGCGTATTTTTCATATTAGAATCAATAAATTACCGATCAGTTCACGACTGCGGCACCCTGTTGCCGACCACATCATGGCCTATGCCCCGCGCCGGGCGCGCATTTCACGCCGACGGGCCATAGCATAGAGTCGCGCCGAGGCGCGTGGATTGTCGCTTTCTGGTGTGGTGTCGGCCTGGGCCGGGCGCGGCACCGCAACAGAATTTGCAGGCGGCGGTGGCACATTGCGCACTTTTCGTGCTGGCGCTGCGCCGCCGATTTCGCCAATGCGCGCGGTCAGCCCGGCAAGCGTCGGAAATCCGAACACATCGGCAATCGACAACCGGGGCAGGCCCAGTTCCTTGCGCAATTCGCGATGCACCTGCACCGCCAAAAGCGAATGCCCGCCAAGATCAAAGAAATTCGAACTTGGTGAAATGTCAGCAACACCCAATGTCGCACGCCAGATATCGGCAATTCGGGCCTGAATATCATCGAGGTCAATCTGCCCCTTCGGCGTTGCGACCGGCGCTTCAGCCACAGTCGATTGTGGTGCAACAGGCGCCGCAACAGGTTTTGTGACGGGCGCGGGGCTCCGCTCTGACAGGGCTTTGCGGTCGACCTTGCGATTGGGCGTCAACGGAAATTCGGATACGTTTTCAAACCGTTGCGGCACCATGTAATCTGGGACATCCGCCGCCAGATCCCGCCGAAGATCGTCAGCAGAGGCACTGCCGTTCAGGAAGGCCACCAGCGTTTGACCGCCCTGCACCACCACAACCGCCTGTTTGACGCCAGCCATCGCCTCCAGCCGGGCTTCGATTTCGCCCAGTTCGATGCGATAACCGCGCAGCTTGACCTGGGTATCCGCCCGGCCAAGGAAATCAATCCGACCATCCGCGCGCCAACGGGCCAGATCGCCGGTGTTATACATCCGCCCCGGGGCAAATGGATTGGCAACAAAGCGTTCTGCGGTCAGATCGTCACGCTGGAAGTACCCCCGCGTGACCCCGTCGCCGCCAATGAACAATTCCCCGACAACGCCCACCGGCACCGGATCGCCCGCCTCGTCCAGCACATACATCTGGGTGTTGGCGATGGGGGTGCCGATGTCGCAAATCGCCTCTCCGCCGGTGGCGGGTGCCGTCGACGACCAGATCGTGGTTTCCGTCGGCCCATACATGTTCTCAATTTTCGCGTCGGTCATAGAGCGCAGCTCGTCAACCAGCGCGCCTGCCAGCGGCTCTCCGCCCAGCATGATCTGATCCACCCGGCTCAATGCCGCGCGGGTGTCTGGCGATAACAACAAAAGCCGCGCCATCGACGGGGTGCATTGCAGATGGGTCACGTCATGCCGCGCGATCTGGGCCGCAATGGAATAATCGGTGTCCGCCCCGATGTTGCAACGGCGCAGAACCTCGGCCAGCGGGCGCAGCCCATCGAGCACCTGATCCACCGCAATGCCATAGTCGATCAAACAGGCAACTTCGGTCACGCCAATGGTTTTCAGGCTGTCCACCCGCGCGACACAATCCTCGACCGTGCCAAACAGACCGGAATCGTCGAAATAACGCTGGAACGCGAAATCCAAGATCGCGTCCATCTCCTCATCCGTGAGCCCATCAAGCGACAGATCAAAGGCATTTGTCGCCCCTTCGGGACGTTTGAACGCCGGAAAAGCCCAGGCATATTGCTTGATCAGCCCGGCGGCGGAACGCAAATAGCCCTTCATCGGTTCGCGCGCCACGTCCCGCGCCGCGTCACGGGTGGCGGCAACATAGGTGTGCAGCATCAGCGTCACCTTGAAATCCGCCGGGTCATGACCGGCCTCGCGCAGGGCGGCGTGATAGATCTCGATCTTGCCCGCAACCTCATCCACCGACTGGCCAAGCAGATGGGTCAGGACATTTGCCCCGATCTTGCCCGCCTCTTTCCAGGTTGCGGGATTGCCCGCTGTGGTCACCCAGATCGGCAGCTTTTTGGATACCGGGCGCGGCTGGGTCACGACGGCATGCATTGTGCCGTCCTTTTTGGCATATTCCACCGGTTCCCCGGCCCAAAGACGGCGCAGCTCGTCAATCTGGCGCAGCATTGCCGGTTTGTTGTCGGGCGGGGTGTTTTCCGGGCGCAGCACGAAATCATCCGGCTGCCAGCCACTGGCGATGGCCAGCCCGGCGCGCCCATTGGTGAGGTTGTCAATCACCGCCCATTCCTCGGCAATGCGCGCGGTGTGATGCAGCGGCGCAACGCAGCTGCCGGCCGCACGGCGATATTCTTGGTCGCGCCGGCCACCGCGGCACCGGTCACCGATGGGTTCGGATAGGGGCCGCCAAAGGCATGGAAATGCCGTTCCGGCGTCCAGACCGCGCAGAACCCGTTTTCATCGGCGAATTTCGCGCCTTCCAGCAAGGACCGGTATTTGTCCCGCCCGACGCCATCGTCATTGCCCCAGTAAAACAGGCTGAATTCCATGCCGTCGCCCGCAACCGAGGTTTCAAGCTTCTGCTCCTCGTTCACCAGCACCAGTTTGTAGCCACGGGCAAGGCTGTAGAAAATTTCCAGCACCGAGATGTCGAACGACAGGGATGTCACCGCCAGCCAGCTGCCGGGGGTGTCGCGGCCAATACGGGCATCCATGCCGGTAAAGAAATTCGACACATTGCGGTGTTCGACCATCACGCCCTTGGGCCGCCCGGTCGAGCCGGAGGTATAGATCAGATAGGCAAGGTCGGTCGCCATCGCCGTTGCTGTGGGATTGTCATCCGCCGCGCCGTTCAGTGCCTCGTCACTGTCGAGCAGCAAAACCTCGGCGTTGCTGTCCGGCAATGTGTCGCGCAGCGCGCTTTCGCTTAGCACAACTGTCGCGCCGCTGTCTTCGAGGTAAAGCGCAAGCCGATCGGCGGGATAAGCCGGATCCATCGGCACATATGCCCCCCCGGCCTTGAGGATCGCCAGCGCGCCCGCCACCAGATGGGCATTGCGATGGGTGCACAGCCCAACCAGCGACCCCGGTCCCACCCCCTTGGCACGCAGCACATGCGCGGCGCGATTGGCGCGGGCATTCAGCTCGGCATAGGTCAGGGTATCACCGCCGGTGACCAGCGCCGGGGCGTCCGGGGTTTGGCTGGTCTGGATTTCAAAGAACCGGTGAATTGTCGTGGCCTCGTCAAAGGCGGTTTGCGTTTGGTTCCACCCATGCAACAGCAGATCGCGTTCTGTCGCGGGCATCTGCGGCGCGCTGTCCCCCTGCGCCATGGCCTCGGCGATTGTGGTCAGACGATGGGCCAGCAATTGCGCCATCGCATCGCCGATACGTGCCCGGTCATGGTACAGCGTGCCATCGGCGGTGACCGTGACCTTGGCCCCGGCCAGCGGCGCTTTGCCCGCCAAAACCAAGGCAACATCCGGCACATGTACCGCACCGATTTCGGGATCGCGCAGCCCAATATCAGCTGCAACGCCGGCGCGCGCCAATAGTTTCGTCAGGTCATCACCGGCCCGAAACGGCACCCAGTTCAAAGCGAAATCCTGCGACCCGTGATCCAAACCGGCGTGGGTCAGGGCAATGTCGGCCTGTGCCGCGCCCATGCTCTGTGCAGCCCAAAACGCAACCGCCTCGGCCTTTTGATCCGGCGAAAGCGCCGCAGGCCAGGCAAAGGAAATTGCCGCCATTCCAACGCCCTCGGCGGTGGTATCGACCAGCGCCGCCGGGGCAAAATCGCCCAACCGTTTGCGCCAATACCGGTCTGCGGGGGCCAGTGTCGCGCCCAGTTCCGTCAGCGCCTGCGCATCCGCCTCTGAAACCACAGGCAATTGATCGCCAACGGCGAGACCACCCGCCACATCAAGGTCTGCGCCATCCAATCCGCGCAACCCGGACAGGCGCACCGCGCCCTCACCACAGGCCACCGTCACGTTTGCCGGATCCACCGCCAAAACAGTGCCGGCACTGCCGGAACCGGGGACAACCTCGGCCCGGGACACAACGACCAGCCGATCCCCGATCCGCAGTTTCGCGGTGGTCAGCGGGTTAAGATACCCCCCATGATCCAATGCCCGCACCATACGCGCCACATCCGTCGCCGGGAGATCCAGACGCAACATGCCCATCGCAGCGGGGCGATCATTCAGGCCAAAATAACTGCGGGCCGCCAAATCCTGAGTCTGGGACTGCGGCGCGGGGGATTCCAATTGGGTCAACAGCTCAGCAAAGCTTTCGACCGCCGCCGCGTAACATTTCAGATTGAGGCTAAGGGCGGTGTCCTCTGGCGCGACATCAAACATGCGCTGCACGAGAATATCACCTTCATCTACCCCGCCCTCGATCTTGTGCCAGGTGATGCCGTGACGGGCCTCGCCCTGCAGAAGCGCCCAGACCGGCGCGTTCAACCCGGCATAGCGCGGCAGCGGCCCGTCGTGGAAATTCACCGCACCGCGTTTCGGCAAAGCCAACAGATCGGCCTGCAGGATGTCCAGATTGGCAATCGACAACAGCCAGTCACAGGCCAGCCCATCCAGCCGCGCGCCAAGATCACGCCCCGGGGCTTCGACCCGGATACCTTTATCGGTGGCCCACTGGCGCAGATCGGCGTTGCGGGTGACCAAAGCGGCAATGCGATGCCCCCGGTCCAGAATCTGGCGGGCACATTCACCGGTCAGCGTGTCATGGCCAACAATCACGGTCTCAAAGGGGGTCATGACAATCTCCTTGCTGGTCAGAACGGGGGGCCGGTGTGGCACCCTTGGTCGGGCGACGCCCAAATGCGGCGCACACATCATGTTTCAATAGATCACCGAGGAAATGCGGCGGATCGGCATGGGGTTTCCGCTGGATCACCCGCCGCAACCGCCAAAGAACCCCGCCGCCGACATGGGCCAGGGTTGCGAGCGCGGCATAAAGGCGACCATGGTTCTTCATGAAATAATACAGCCGCGAATCCAGCCAATATTGCGGGATACGGTCCCATTTGCGCATGCCGGTCGACACCGATCCGATATGCATCACCCGGCTTTGCGGCAGATACCAGGTGTCCCAACCATCGCGCGCGGCACGCAGGCAGAGGTCGGTTTCCTCGAAATACAGGAAAAAGGTCTCGTCAAAGACGCCAATGCGATCCAGCATCTCGCGCCGCATCATCATCGACGCCCCGGCCAACCAATTGACCGGCATGGCATGATCGGGGATCTCCATTGGCACGCGGCTGTTGCGCAGCGCGCGGCTGACCGGGCCAAAGCGGATGGCATGTTCAAATTCGCCCGCGACCGACGGGAACCGAAAGGTCGTGACATGCGGCGCGCCATCCTCGCCGTAAATCCGGCTTCCGGCAATGCCCGCCATCGGATGCGCAATCAGCCAATCCCGCAAGACCCGGATTGCGTCCGGTTCCGGGAAGGCATCGGAATTGAGGATATAGACAAAATCCGGCGCGCTGCCGTTGGACAGACCGGCGTGAATGCCGACGTTGTTGCCCGCGCCAAAGCCACCGTTGTGGCCCGACGCCACAACCCGCACATGCGGCCAGTCCTGTGCGCGCACATAGTCCCGCAGGATCTCATAAGATCCATCGCCACTGTCATTGTCGACAATCACCAATTCGCCGTTCAATCCGTCCAACGCAGCAACCGCCGTCTCGGCGGCGCGTTTGCACATGTCGGGGGTGCGGAAATTCAACAGAACAGCCAGCAGGCGGGGATCGCTCATTCGGCGGCCTTTCTTGGGTGATGTTGTGACGTGGTGGCAACCTCGGTCGCGTCGATGGCCGCTTTTATCCGGGCGGCCAGCACCCGCACATTTGGCTCCAGCACCATGGAATCATGATCGCCCGGCACTTCTTCGACCTGGACCCCCGGCACATGCCCGGTCCAATCGTTGTCATGCAGGACATAGGCCCGGTCACTGTCCACCAAACGGCCCTCGGACACCTGCCACTTGCCATGCAGCGGCGGGCGGAACAAATGCAGGTTGCCGGACCAATCGCGCATCGGATAGCGCGCAATCGCCTGATAAAACGCGGCTTCAATGGCCCCGTTGTGGAATTGGTGTTCAGGTGAAGCATCCGCAGGCACAGCCCGGCGTTTGGCAATTTCCCAGCGGATGCGGTTGGCCGCCCAGCGCAGCGGATACATCACGCCCTGTTTGCGCAGCTCTTGCCATTGAATCAACAGCCGGTCGCGCCATTCCAACCCGCGCCGCACCGGCAATGGCGTGTCGAGCATCACCACAAGGGCAACCTCTTCGCCCGCGGCCTCCAGCTGATGTGCCATTTCATAGGCGGTGATCCCGCCGCCGGAAAATCCACCCAGCAGATAGGGGCCATTGGGCTGGACCTGGCGAAGTTCGACAATGTAGTCGCGCGCCGCTTCGCGGATGTCGTCATGTGGCGCGTCATCGCCATAAAGCCCGCGCGCCTGAAGCCCGTAAAACGGCCGATCCGCCCCGATCAGATGCGCCAGATGACGCAGGTTCAGCACATTGCCAAACATGCCGGCGACCAGGAAGAACGGAGTTTTCTGACCCGCCTCGCCCTCATGCATGGGCACGATATGGGTATAGCGGCGGGGGGCGGTTTCTGACGTCTGTGGCGCGGCGCTGCTTTCCGACGGGCCGACCCGCGCCTCGATCAATGCGGCACAGGCGCGGATTGTGGGCGCCTCGAACAGGACCGAAATCGGGAATTCGGTGCGGTAGGCCTTTTTGATCATCGAAAACAGCCGCACCGCGATCAGGGAATGACCGCCAAGATCAAAAAAACTGTCTTCGACCCCGACCTGGCTTACCCCCAGAAGATCCTGCCAGAACCCCGCCAGGGTGCGTTCGATATCGGTCTCTGGCGCGACGAAATCGCTGTCCAGTTCAGGCCGTTCAAATGCCGCACCGCCCGAGGTGTCATCGCGTGTTTCACCGGCCTGGGCAATCAGGGCGTTCAGATCAAGCGAGGACACCACAAGCTGGGACACATCCGTTTCCAGGGCGCGCAAAAAGGCCTCGGCGCCTTCTTCCGGGCGAATACCCTGACCCAGATTATGTTGCAGCCGTTCCTCGGCGGCGGACAGGGGTTGCACCGTATCGGCGTCGTCAAATTCCAGCTCATTTGCATTCGGCTTTGGCGCGGCGGTCAAACCGCCCTCGATATCCAGGCGTTTGATGGAAAACCCTTCGATGGCGACACAGACCGTGCCGGCCTCATCCATCAATGTGATGTCGAAACGCGCCACCGGATCGGACATGCTGTTGGCCCCGGCGTTGCGCACCCAACTGACCAGCCGATCGGGCAAGGGGCCAAACACCCGCACCCGCCCATAAGACATCGGCACCCAAAGGGCGGCGGCGTCATAGCCTTCGATCAATTCCATTGCCCAGCCTGTGGCAATGTCCATCATCGCCGGGTGCAACAATGTCCCGGCTGCGCCATCCCCGGCCGCCTCTGGCGGCAGGGCCAGATCGGCAATGCCCTCGCCTTCGCCCAGGGATTTGGCGTGCAGAACCCGCCACCGCGGACCAAAGTTGAGATGCACCTCTTGAGCTGAACGCAGGGGAATGTCGCTGTAATTTGTGCCCGCGCATCGGGCGCGAATGGCCGCCAAATCCACCTGTTGCGGCGCGGCCAGCGGGGCCAGCGACAATTCCGCCTCGGCATGCATCTGCCAGCCGGTGCGCCCGGCGTGATCCACCGCACTGCGCAAGGACATGACATATCCCGCATCGCTGCGGTGAAGCCGCAGGCGCACATCGGTTGCGACGTCATCCGGGGTTTGCAGGGCACGCAGGAAGGTGAGATCGCGAATTTCAAAGGCGCCGGTCTCGCCCTGCGCCTTCAGCGCCTCGGCGGCCAGCTCCAGATAGCCGGTGCCGGGCAGCACGGCGACACCGCTACGGGTGCGGTGTTCGTCCAAAACCCAATTGTCCTTGGGCTGCCAGGATGCCTCGAACTGACGATCGCCATTGGTGGCGAATGTGGCGTGGTCCAGCAACGGCATATCCAGCGGCAGGCTGGGGGGTTCGGGCGTGACACCGGTCCGCTCTGCGACCGCATCGGCGGCCATGCCAACCTCGGCCCAGATCCCCCAGTTCAACGCCAGCACACGGGTCTTGCCGCCGTCCCGCGCGCGGGCAAAGGCGTTCAGATATTCGTTGGCCGCCACGTAATCGACCTGACCCGCCGGGGCCGTGACCGTCGAACTGGACGAAAACAGCACCAACCAGTCGAGATCGCCATCGGGAAAGACCTGGCCCAGCACCTGGGTGCCATGAATTTTGGGCGTCAGCACATTTTCAATGCCGATCTGGTTCTTGGTCAACAGCGGCGCGTCGTCGATCACACCCGCAGCGTGTATCACCCCATGGATGTCGCCAAACCGGGCGCGGGCATCCGTCGCAACCGCCTGCATCTGTTGCAGATTGCTGACATCTGCGGCGGCGATCATCACCTCTGCGCCGCGCGCCTCCAGCGATTGAACCGCCTGAATGCGGCGGGTGATTGCGTCTTGTGGGCCATGGCCACGCAGATGGCGATCCCATTCGGCACGATCCGGCAGGGCGCTGCGGGCCACCAACACGATATTGGCGGCGCCCTCTGCAATCAGGCGGGCCGCGATGCTTTGGCCAATGCCGCCAAAACCGCCGGTGATCAGATATGTCCCGCCTGCGCGCACCGCCGGGGCCTTCACCTCTGGCAGGGGAATGGGGCGCGGCACACGCACATAGCGCTTTGTGCCACGCAATGCGGCCTGAACATTCGTCGGCGGCGCAACCAGATCTTCGAGCACCTGATTGGTCAGATCCGCCAATTGCGCCTCGCGTCCCCGGCCACGCCCTTCGGGCAGGACCAGATCCACCAGCGCCGTAGTCACCCCCGGCAATTCGCGCGGCATCACCCGCAGCGGACCGGCAAGTGTCGATTTCTCGGGCCATGGCAGCGCCTCGTTCCGCACCCGCGCCGCGCCATTGGAAAAGGCCGTGATATGCAGCGGCTTTGGCAGGTTTTCGTCTTCCATCGCCTGCGCCAGGAACAGAAGCGTGTAAAAGCCATGTTCCGCAACACGATGAAAAAACGATGATCCGGGCCGGTGGCTTTCGTCGCGGGTCACCAACCAGAAATGCGCCACACGCGATGGCACGATCCCCCGCGCCATCAGATCGCGGATCAAAAGGTCAAACCCTTCGCGCCCCCGTTCTGGTGACAGGACATAACTGGTATCTGACGCGCGGGCGAATGTATCACCCGGCCAGACTTCGATCACCGAATGATCTGCCGCCCGCAGCCGGTCCACCACCGGGCGCGCCAGTCCGGCATCATCCATAAAGACAAGCCAGGTTTCCGGGGTATGAGTGACAGCTCACTTTCTACATCCACCTCGCAGGCCGCAAGCTGGGGCACCCAGGCCATACGGCTGGCCCATCCGGCAATGTCATCATCGCGCATGAGAAAGGCCTCTGCGCGGCTGTCCTGAACCTTGCCCGGTTCGATGAAATACGTCTGGTGCTGAAAGGCATAGGTCGGCAGGATCACCCGATTGCGCCGTGCCTCGCCCCAGATCTGCGGCCAGTCGATGGCAACGCCCAGCGCCGAAAGCTGGCCAAGCGCGGCCATGAAATAGCTGTCATCGGCAATGTCATCTTCGGGGTGGCGCAGCGTGCCCAGCACCTGATTTCCCGGCAGGTCGGGATGCAGGCGCGCCAGCGACGACAGCGCCTTGCCCGGACCGACCTCAAGAAATACCCGGTTCGGGGTTTTGGCCAATGTGGCGATGCAATCGGCAAAAAACACGGTATTGCGCAGATGCCCGACCCAGTAATCCGGGTCGGTGGCGTCGGCATCGCTGAGCGGCGCGCCGCTGCGGTTGGAAATGATCGGAATGCGCGGCGGATGCAGGTCGATGCTGCGCAGATAGGCGCGGAAATCATCCAGGATCGGATCAAGCATGGCGGAATGCGCCGCAATGTCGATGGCCACGCGCTGGCAATCAATCCCGTCCGCCTGAAGCCGTTTCTGCAAATCTTCCAGGCCCTTGTCGGAACCTGACGCCACCGACAGATCCGGTGCGTTCACGCTGGCAAGGTCCAGCCCGTCGCCAAGGTAAGGCCGCAGGGCCTCTGCCGAGAGTGAGACCGACAGCATGCCACCGGCAGGCACGGTATCAAACAATTGCCCGCGCAAATGCACCAGACCAATGCAGTCTTCGAACGACATCACGCCCGCCAGACAGGCGGCGGTGTTTTCGCCCATCGAATGGCCGACCAGCGCCTTTGGCGTCACATCCCAGGACAGGCAAAGCTGCGCCAGCGCATATTCAACGATCATGATCAACGGCAACTGGACCGAGGGTTGCTTCAACCGCTCATCGGCCCGTTGCCGGTCCTCTTCGCGCGGCAACCAAAGCGCGCGGATGTCGTAATCCAGCTTCGGTTGCAGAATATCGAGGCCACGATCAATCCAGTCGGCAAAGACCGGCTCTGTCTCGTAGAGATCCCGCGCCATACCGGCATATTGCGCGCCACCGCCGGGGAACATGAAGACCACATCGGGCGCCGCGTCCAACGCGGTATGGGCAAACACCCGGCGCGGATCGAGCGTTTCCAATTGTTCCGCCGCCTGTTCATGGTTTTCAGCGACCAGAACACGGCGGTGTTCAAACTTGCGTCGACCGGTTTCCAGCGTATAGGCCACATCTGCGAGTTTTTGCTCAGGATGTGCGCGCAGATGGGCCGCCAGCGCGCGGGCGTTTGCCTCGACCGCTGCTTTGCTGCGTCCGGTCACGGTCAGGATCTGAAACGGCCAATCGCTCTCTTCCGAGGCGGCGCGTTCCGGGGCCTCTTCCAGCACCACATGTGCGTTGGTGCCGCCAACCCCCAGCGAATTCACCCCGGCGCGACGCGGACCACTGCGGCGACCCCATGGGGTCAGTTGGTCATTCACCGAAAACGGCGAGTTTTCGAAATCAATCGCCGGATTTGGTTTTTCGTACCCCAGGCTGGGCGGCATTTCCGCATGGGTCAGCGCCAGAGACGCTTTGATCAGGCTGGCAACCCCGGCAGCAGTGTCCAGGTGGCCGATGTTGGTTTTCACCGATCCGATGCGGCAAAATCCGGTTTCGTCGGTGGTTTCGGCAAAGGCTTCGGTCAGGGCCGCGACCTCGATCGGGTCACCAAGATAGGTGCCGGTGCCGTGGCATTCGATATAATCGACGGTCTCGGCACTTATGCCCGCCATCGCCTGTGCCTCGGCAATCGCAGCGGCCTGACCCGCGACCGAGGGCGCGAGATAGCCGGCCTTGGCCGCGCCGTCATTGTTGACCGCGCTGCCCTTGATCACCGCCCAGATGTGATCCCCGTCGGCAATGGCATCCGCCAGCCGCCGCAGCACCACCACACCAACGCCAGAGCCAAACACCGTGCCCTCGGCCCGGTGGTCAAAGGCGTGGCACGCGCCGTCCGGCGACAGGATCTCGTTTTCCTTGAAAAGATACCCCCGCCCCTGCGGCAATTCGATGGTCACGCCCCCCGCCAGCGCCATGTCACATTCGCCGTTGATCAGCGATTGCGCGGCGTAATGCGTCGCGACAAGCGAGGTGGAGCAGGCGGTTTGCAGGTTCAGCGACGGCCCTTTGAGGTCAAGGATATGGCTGAGACGCGTGGCCATGAAATCCTTGTCATTGCCAGTATGGCGCAACAGGAACATGCCGGTGCCATCCACCAGATCGGGGTTGGAACAGACATTGAAATAGAAATAGCTGCCCATGCCGCTGCCGGCAAAAACACCCACCGGGCCGGGGGCTGTGTCGGGCATATGGCCGGCAGTTTCCATCGCCTCCCAGGCGCATTCCAGAAACTGGCGATGCTGGGGGTCCATGATCGCGGCATCCTTGGGCGACAGGCCAAAGAATTCGGCATCGAAATCGGCAAAATGATCCAGCGGCGCAGCAAAAGGCACATAGTTGCGGTGATGGATCAGACCGGGGCTTTCGCCTGCGTCGCGCAGATCCTCGTCACTGAGCCGGCGAATTGAGGATCGACCGTTGCGCAGGTTATCCCAAAACGCGGCAATATTGGCCGCACCGGGCAAACGGGCCGCCATTCCAACAATCGCAATATCAGTCTCGCTGAAATGAGCGAGGTCATGTTCAATAGACATCCGACAATCCCGTATGCCCCCGGTAAACGGAGGTAGTTTCAAATTGAGGTAATTTAAGGGCAAGTTCCCGGCGCAAGCGCCGCATTCGCCCGTCTGGCAGGGCCCGATTCCACATCATGTCGCCGCCCCCGGAAAGAGTGTCATGATCGCCGCGCCATTGATCATCCAGGCCAAAAGCGCAATCAAACCGCCGACCACGGCAAACACCAGATCATGCATCGGATCCCAGGCCTTCATCTTGCGGGCAAGGCGAACAACCACCGGATAGACCGCAATCATCGCCACGCCCTGGCCAGCAATCGCACCAAACAACCCGCCAAAATGCACACCGGCCAACAAGCCGATGATCATAAAGGTGGCCCGCGCCGATTGCAGGCCAAAGAATCTGCGGCTGTCCCCGGCGGCGACCGCCGTCTGATCATAGGTCAGCGCGACGATCAGCGGCAATTGCGCAATCGCAATCACCACCGCAACCGGCCCCGCCATGGCATAGCGATCATCATACATCACCCCGACCAACCACACCCCCGACGCGGCAAAAATCGCCTGAAGCACCATCAAGCCAGAGGTCACCATGACCCGCATCCGCCGCAGCTTGGCAAAGTTTTCGGGCGCGGCACCGGGCGGTGTTTCGCGGTAAATCGGGATCAGCACCTTGCGGGTGACCACCATTCCCAACAACATCGGGAAGGACGCCAGAAAGAAACCGATGTTATAGACGCCAAACTGATCAATCGGCAGGTAGCGGCCCAAAATGATCTTGTCGCCCTGATGGAACAGGAACCCGACAAGGGTGGACAGGAAAATCCACTTGCCGAAATTTATCAGCTCCTGCACCGCAGGTTTTTCCCAACGAAACTGATTGCCCCGTCCGGGCAGGAATTTCATGTTCAGCCAAAGCTGGGCCGCCATCGACACGATGCCCGACACCACCAAGGCAAAAACCGATTGCAGCCAATAGGCCAGCAAAATTGCGAAAAACACGCCCACCAGCTGGGTCGCGATTTCCAGAAGCGTCACCCGCCCCAGAATCAGGTGGCGGTTCGCGGTTTCCATTTTGGTCGGATTGAACCCCTGAATGATCAGCGTCAGGCTCATCAATGGCAAGAGCATCACAAGCTGCGGCTCGTCATAGAACTGCGCCAGCGGCCAGGCCATCGCACAGGCCGCCAGCCAAAGCCCAAACCCCCGGACAACCTGAATGGTCCAGGCGGTATCAAGGAAATCTGCGTCGTCGCCCCGTTTGCTTTGTTGAATTGCGGGCGAAACACCGACATCGGAAAACATCTGCAACCCTTGCAGAAACACCATGGTCAGCGCCATCAGGCCAAAAGCCTCGGGGAAGAGGATGCGGGTCAGAATGAGGTTCGAGCCCAGGCGCACCAGCTGGGTCATGCCAAAGCCACCAACGGTGAAAAGACCGGACCGCAAAGCACGCGCCGTCAGGGACCCGCCGCTCAATTTCCGCGCAATTGCCCTCATCTGCCGCGGCTCCATCCTGCGTCGCCGCCGAATTTTGTCGCCAGCGCCACCCCGGCATAAACCGCAAAGCCAAACGGATCGCGCAGCGCCAGCCCCAGCTTGCCGCCCAGACCTGGCGTCACCGAATCATCATTGGCGACCAGCGCGGGAAACTTTTCCCGGATCTCATCAACACCGATGTTCTGGCGCCTGCGCACCCGCACCAGCGCGGGCCAACCTTCGACCAGGGGCCAGCGATACCGCCCGGGCACCGCATGACGTTCCGCGCGGCAAACTGCAAACGGGCAAATGTGTCATCGGAAATGATCGCGGGCCAATCGCCCCAGCGCGCACGCCCGGCGGCATTCACCGCGAACAACCCGCATCCCGGAACACCCTGACGGATAAACGGCACCCGGCGGTAAATCCGGGCATAGGCGCGTGACAGGGCGCTGTCCGGATCAGGAATTTCCAGCGTGCCACTGGCATAGGCCGCGCCGTCCTGCTGCAAAAATTGCGCCAATTGCCCCAACACATCACCATCCACAACCACATCAGCATCCAGGTAGGCACGCACCGGCGCGCGCGCAATTGCATCCCCGGCATTCAACGCCGCGATCTTGCTGCCCTCGGCCAGCTCAACCACATCCAGATGCCAGCCCCGCGCGGCAAATTCTGCCGCATACCCGCGTGCCACATCACCGGTCCGATCCGTACAGCCATTTGCGACCACAATCACCTGCGCATGATCCGGACCTTTCGACCCAATTATCGCATCAAGACAGGCACCAATCCAACGCTCTTCGTTGTGGGCAGGGATTACCACCGCCAAAATAAAGTTTTGGTTCAACGACACGATAAAACTCATAACAATTTTGTTCTTCTCTGTGGACTATACATGCAACTGTGGCCAAACCATGATGCGGCAAGGGAAAACGATGGATGGGCTGCATGTCACAAGGGGAAAAAATCGGGTATCTCGTCCCGCAGTTTCCGGGACAGACACATATTTTCTTTTGGCGTGAAATTGCGGCGATGGAAAAAACCGGCATCACGCCGGTGCTGTTTTCCACCCGCAAGCCGCCCGCTGGGCTGATCTCGCATGAATGGTCGACGGCGGCGATGGCCCGCACAACCTATCTGGGCGAGGTGTCTCTGACCTCTGCCTTGTCGGTTCTGCCCCGGCTGCCGTGGCCTGCGCTCTGGCGGGAAATCCGCCGCGATGGCCTCTCGGTGGTCAAGGATGCTGCAATCTGTGCGGCGGCGGCACAGGCGCTTTGCGATCACTGTGCGGAGCAGGGAATTTCCCATGTGCATGTCCATTCCTGCGCCCGCGCGGCGCTGATTGCGGCGCTGGCACAGGATCTTGGCGGGCCAAGCTATTCCCTGACCTTGCACGGGCCGTTGTCCGATTATGGCAGCGCCCAGCGCTATAAGTGGCGCAATGCCAAATTCGCCACCGTGATCACCCGCAAATTGATTGCCGAAATGCAGGCCGATCTGCCGGACGATCTGCCGCGTCTGATTCTGCGCCCGATGGGGGTGGATACGGATTACCTCCGGCGAGACGCCCCCTATGTTCCGTCCGAACCGGGCGGGCCGATCCGGGTCTTTTCCTGCGGGCGGTTGAATGTGGTCAAAGGCCATCAGGATCTGATCGAGGCGGTGCGCCAATTGCGTGCAGACGGCCATGATGTGACGTTGGAAATCGCCGGACAGGATGACGACGGTGGCAGCGGCTTCCGTCTGGTGCTGGAACAATTGATCAAGCAACATGGGCTGACGGAACATGTCACCCTGCTGGGCGCGATTGACGCCGCCGCGGTCAAGGCGAAACTGCTGGGGGCAGACATCTTTGCCCTAGCCAGCTGGCATGAACCTCTGGGCGTCGCCTATATGGAGGCGATTGCCTGTGGCGTGCCGACCATTGGCACCAATGCCGGCGGGGTGCCGGAATTGATCGACGACGGCGTCGAGGGTCTGTTGGTGGCGCCAAAGTCGCCAGAGGCGCTGGCCGCAGCGATTCTACGCATCCATCAAGATCCCGCATTGGCCAGCCACCTCAGCGAAACCGGACGCGCGCGGATCGAACGCGACTATCGCGCCAGCCTGGGCGCAGAGGTGATTGTCGAAGAAATGCGGCGGTCGCAGGGCTGAACGCGACACCGTTCGCGTCCCCTGTCCCCCTGCCTGCAACCTTTACTGCGCCTGCAACAGGTCGGCACCAATTTCGATATCCGCAAAGCGCACGGTTTCAATATCGCGCAGATGGCTTACCTGTGCGCCGCGCCAAATCCGCAGAACATCCCCCGCCATATCAAACCCGTAATCGCCATAGGCCCCCGGCAGAACGGCGACATCATTGCCGGCCCCGCCATGCAGAAAATCGCCGCGCCCATGTGCGATCAACACATCATCACCGCCCAACCCGATCAAGACATCTTCTTCGCTGCTGCCTTCGATCCTGTCCGCACCATCAGTGCCGCGGGACATCACACCGTTTCTGAAGGTCTCTGCTGTGCGGACCTCCCACCATGCTGGCGTGTCGCGGTCAAAGGCCATCAACGCATCCCAACGCGGGTTGCTGTCGTCCAGATGCCGCAAATGCCCCCAACTGCCGTATTTCGACGGCGCGCCGACATCGACAAACGCATTGAACATCGTTCCGCCGACGGCCCGCCAGGCCTGCAACAGATCGGTATAGATCTCGGCCATGTCCGGCGTGTAGTTCAGCTGATGGAAATAGGCGGTCATATCCGCATCTTCCAGCCATGGCCCCTGGCCCTGAATATGTGTCCCGCCCTCATACATCACCAGCGCCAGACCATGTTTGGCGGCAACCCCGGCGTGATAGGGCCAAAGCTCCTCGGTCAACTCGGCCAAAGATCCTTCGCGCAGCCGGGCAATTGTCGGGGCAATTGTGCCCTGGAACCGATGTTCCCGCACATATTCGCGCAGCGCCACCCGCTGCAATCCCTGCGCCGCGCCGGCCGCGCGGGCGGTTTCCGCCGCTTCATCCAACAACGACCGAAGCTGACCGCCCCCGTCCTCACTGCCAATGGAATGGCCGAAATAGCCCGACACCGCATAGGCCTGAAACCGGGTGACCGGTGCTTCATGGCCCTCGGCCTGCCACAACGGCGCTTGCAACAACGGTTCCTCCAACCCGGGCCAGCCGGTCTGGACAGCGATCACATTGACCAGCCGCGCCGGGGCGTCATCGCCAAACACATCGGTCCACAGATCAGCGACCTCTGCCGCGCGCATCCCGGCAAATTGCATCCAGCCGTTGTCGCCCGCCGCATCCCCCCAACGTGCCTCGGCCTGTTGACCGGCCCAGATCGCTTGCGGAAAAATCCGGTTCCAGAGCTCGTTTGAATATTCCACATAGACCTTCAATCGCAGATCAAGCCCGTCGCGGACCGTTTCGGCGTAGCGGCGGATGAAATCGTCATCGGCCATATGTGGCATCGGAATCCAAGGGTCCGCCCCAACCAGATTGGCCAAGGTCAGCAGATGTTCCACCGGCACGCCGCGTTGGGCATAGCTGTAATCACTGACCCTTGCGCGATCCTGCCATGTCACCTTGTCAGAGCCATTGGTGAACATCCAATCCATGAACCGCAGGCTGCGCAGATCGGCAATCCGGGCCACAAAATCGGGATTGAACACCATGCCGACCTCATGCAGCGGAATGTGATTTTCATGCACAATCGCGATGTCGCGGATGTAATCCCCGGTGCCTTCGGGGTCGGTTTCGCGGATCTGAACCGCAACCGTGTCATCGTCAGGCCGGAAGTTGAACCAGATTTCGTGATCGTTGCGCGCCTGCACCTTTGCCAGCCCGACAACATCCAAAGTCCCGCTGCCCTTCCATGTCATCCGGTAACTGCCCCGGAGCGATTGCACCTCTTGTGGCAATTCCGTCAGGACAAAGGTCTCGATCCGGTCAACCCCATCCGGCAGACGGGTGACCCAGCCCTGATCATCGAACACCCCATCCGCCAACAGATCCTCATAGCTCCATGCGCCCCATGTGCTCTGGGTGTGCCCCACCCATCGGCGCGCGGTTTTCATCACATCGACAAACGGCTGCTGGGTTGACCAATCCGCAATCCCGTTCAACCCCATCCCAAGCGAAGGATTTTCCAGCCCGGTGGTATTGGCGGCCGGGATCGGCACAGGGGCCTCTGCCTGTTTGAGCGGTGTGTGACTGCCCCGCTCAACCTCGGTGTTTTCTGCCCGCTGCCGGGGGGCAGTGAAATCTGCCAGATGGCGCCAGATGAATTCGGCGGTGGCGGCATAATTGGCAACCAGCAGCGGATGCGCATCCTCGAACCGGGAAAAATCGGCGGGCGGCGGGGCATTATACAGCGCGGAATAGGTGATCAGCGCCGCGATCAGATAGGTGGTCGGCGTGCCGTGCGGCGCATCGTCCGTGTAAAGATCCACCGGCGTGAGTTCCTGCAAGGGGCCTTCGGTCAACAACCCGGTCAGGATCGACCCAACCGGGATCAGACGCACATCCAGCTCCGGCACCGCCGCCGCAACCCCGGCGTGATAATCCAGATACCAATCGTGATAATCGCCGGTGGTGAACGCCTGATACCGCCTATATTGCCACCACAATGGCGGGAACCGTTTCATTTCGGCCCAGCCTTCATAAAGAAACACGGTCGGACGCGCCCCATCCTGCATCGCCCATTTCGCCAACTCTACCGTGCCGCTGATCGCAGAGCGTTGGTCGGGAATATTCCCTTCATAGACGGCATCCGGGGCCTGATACTGGATGAAATTTTCCGGGTTTATCAACACGGTATCAATATCCGCAGCGGCAAAAGACCCCTGTTCCGCCGTATAGGACGGGGTGACGCCGGGAAAGGTCCACGTCGGGCTTGGCGGGATTTTGTCAGGAAACTCAATGCCAAAGGTATATTCACCGCTCAGGGCGAGATCACGCCCATCCGCCGCCGCCAGAAGGTTCAGCCAATAAGGCACCGCCGTGCCATCAGATTCGGTCGGATGGTCGATCAGCGAATTGCCCCAGACATAAACCCGCAGCTTGTCGACCTCTTGCGCCGGGGCAAGCCCGGGCAAAGTGGCTGCCAAGACAAAGCAAATCACCCGGCTAAGAGAATTGAACATGAGCCTCACCTTGTATTGTTCCGCACCGACATATCCGTGAAGCTTATGACGACATTTTGGCAAATCACTTCACAATATCGCGTCCCGGGCCCCCGGATCACGTCACGGCATTGCGCTGATGATATTCCGGCTGATCCCAGGCCCCGGTTGTCATGATCTCGGCCAGGATTTCAACCGCGCAGTCAACGTCATCGACCCCGATGTACAGCGGGGTAAAGCCAAAGCGCATGATGTTCGGCGCACGGAAATCGCCAATCACCCCACGCGCAATCAACGCCTGCATCGCAGCATAGCCAGCGTCGAACCGGAACGATACCTGAGAGCCACGCTGATCGGCATCCCGCGGGCTGGCCAGCGTCAAATCAGGACAGCTGGCCTCGACCCCTGCAATAAACCGGTCACAAAGCGCCACCGATTGCGCGCGGATATCGGCCATCGTCACATCATCCCAGACATCCAGCGCCGCATCCAGTGCCGCCATTTGCAGGACCGGCGGCGTACCAACCCGCATCCGCGCCACGCCCGAGCCGGGGCGATAATCCGGCTCAAAGGCGAATGGCGCGTCATGGCCAAGCCACCCCGCCAGCGCCGGGCGCACCTGTGCGGCGATGTCGGGGCGCAAGCTTATGAATGCGGGCGCGCCCGGCCCGCCGTTGAGGTATTTATAGGTGCAGCCAACGGCAAATTCCGCGTGCGAGCCGGCGAAATCCACCGGCACCGCGCGGCGGAATGTGCCAGATCCCAGATCACCACCGCACCGGCGTCCTGCGCCCGTTTGGTCAACCGCGCCATGTCATGCATCCGCCCGGTGGCATAATCGACATGGGTCAGCATCAGCACGGCAATGTCATCACCAATCGCCGCCTCAACAGCCTCGGGCGCGACGACCCGCAATTCATGACCGCGGTTCAGACTGCCCAAAAGCCCCTGCGCCATATAGAGATCGGTGGGAAAATTGCCGCTGTCGGACAGAACCACCCGGCGATCCGGGCGCATTTCCAACGCGGCGGCCAGCGCCTGATAGACCTTGATCGACAGGGTGTCGCCCAGCACCGTATTGCCCGGCGCGGCCCCGATCAGCGCCCCGATCCGATCGCCAAGGCGGGTCGGCATATCCATCCATCCCGCCCGGTTCCAACCGGTGATGAGCATGTCGCCCCATTCGTCCACTGCCGCCTGTTGCAGACGCGCCGCAGCGGCGCGCGGCAAAGGGCCGAGCGAATTGCCATCAAGGTAAATCATCCCATCCGGCAGATGGAACATGGCGCGGGTCTTGGTGAAATCTGTCATGGGCTCAACATGCCACAACGCGCGGCAATGAAAAGCCGGTTTCTAGACCGAAACGTGTTTCAGCAAAGTCTCGCGGTCGGCGTCTTCGCGATCACGTTCCAACACCACTTCGCCGCGTTTCAGCACCACAAAATGATCCCCAAGATCATAAGCGAAATCAAAGAACTGTTCGACCAGAATGATCGCCATTCCGCCTTTGCCGCGCAGGTATTTGATCACTTCGCCGATCTGCTGGATGATATTGGGCTGAATGCCTTCGGTTGGTTCGTCCAACAACAAAAGTTTCGGCTTGGTGATCAGCGCACGGGCAATCGCCAGCTGCTGCTGCTGCCCGCCCGAAAGGTCACCACCGCGACGGTTTCGCATTTGTTTCAGCACGGGGAACAATTCGAAAATCTCATCCGGAACAAAATGTTCGGATTTCGGCAGACAGGCATAACCGGTTTCGAGATTTTCCATCACCGTCATCAAGGGAAAGACATCCCGCCCCTGCGGCACATAGCCGACGCCCTTTTGCGCCAAGGCATGTGCCGGCAAACGGCCCATGGATTCGCCATCAATCAAGAGATCCCCGCCTGCGCGGGGATGGGTGCCGGAGATCGCCTTCAGAAGGCTGGTCTTGCCCACCCCGTTGGTGCCCATCACACAGGTGACCTTGCCCGCCTCTGCCTGCATCGAAATGCCGTGCAGAATTTGGGAATGGCCGTATTTCAGCGTCAAATCGCGGGTTTCAAGCATGTTATCGCCCCAAATAGACGTCAATGACGTCTTTGTTCTGTGTCACATGATCAAGGCTGCCTTCGGCCAAGACAGAGCCTTCGTTCAACACCGTGACCTTGCAATTCAGACGGCGGACAAATTCCATATCGTGTTCCACCACCACAACCGCATGTTTCTTGGCCGCTTCGACCAGCATGGTGGTGGTTTTCTCGCGTTCCGCCGGGGTCATGCCCGCCGCCGGTTCGTCGACCAGCAACAGCCGGGGATCCTGGGCCAGCAACATGCCGATTTCCAGCCATTGTTTCTGGCCGTGGCTCAGCTCGCCCGACTGGCGTTTCAGCTCTTCGGTCAGGCCAATCAATTCGGCGATTTCTTCGATCCGTTCCGCCCCGCGTTTGCTTTTGCGATAAAACAGCACATCAAACGGGCCGCGTTTGTTGGCCAGCGCCATGGCAAGGTTTTCGCGCACGGTCTGGGCCTCGAACACCGTGGGTTTCTGGAATTTGCGCCCCACACCAGAGCGGGCGATTTCGCTTTCGCTCATCTTCAGCAACGACACGGATTTTTCGCCAAACAACACCCGGCCCTCGTCGGGTTTGGTCTTGCCGGTGATGATGTCCATAAAGGTTGTCTTGCCCGCGCCATTGGGGCCGATGATGGCGCGCATTTCCGGCTCACCGATCTGAAAGCTGAGGTTGTTGATGGCGCGAAAGCCATCAAAGCTGACCGTGACGCCGGACATTTCCAAAAGCGTTTTCATGGCTTGTCCTCTGCCTTTTTCATCACGATCAGGTCAAACAACCCGCCAATCCCCTTGGGGAAGAACAGGGTCACAGCAACAAAGCTGAGACCAAGCAGCACCAGCCACCAATCGGTCCATTTGATTTCATAAAACCCAAGATTGATGTTGGGCGCGCCGCCGCCGGTGAACCAGCTGGACAGAAGCGAGACAAAGGCCGCGCCGATCACCGCGCCGTAAAGCCGCCCACGCCCGCCAATGGCCACCCAGACCGCAAGATAGATCGAGGCAATCGGCGCGATTTCCGCCGGATTGATGATGCCCGCCTGCGGATAATACAGCGCGCCGGCAATGCCCGAAACGATGGCCGTCAGGGTGAAAACAAAGAGTTTGTAGCTTTCGACATGATAGCCAAGGAAACGCACCCGTGCCTCGTTGTCGCGAATGGCGCGGATCACGCTGCCCATCTTGCCGTCGACCACATAGGCAAACAGCAGATAGCCCGCCCCCAGCGCCAGCGCCGAGGCCCAGAAAAAGGCGATGGAAATCGTGGCCTGTGGCGTCGCCTCAAACCCCGGAATATTCTGTAACCCGGAAAGACCGTTGTTTCCACGCAGGCCGGTGTCGTTCTGAAACAGATAGAGCGACAGGGCGAGTGTCATCGCCTGGGTCAGGATCGACAGATAAACGCCGGTAACGCGCGAGCGGAAGGCGAGCCAGCCAAAGACCAGCGCCAGAAGGCCGGGGATCAAGATGACGGCCAGAAGCTGCAATGGCAGCGAATGGGCAAAGGCCCAGATCGTGGGGAATTCCGAAGAGCCAACAACGCCGAAGATCTGGCTGCCGATGGCGTCTGTTATCTCGCCCGATGTGGGCGGAATGGCCCCGGATTGCAGGCTTTCGACGACAATCGCCTCTGTCCGGGCGTACATCAGCCACATGCCGACGGCGTACCCCCCGATGCCGAAGAAGGCGAAATGGCCCAACGAAAGGATGCCGCAATAGCCCCAGACCACGTCCATCGCGATGGCGATGAGACAGAGGCAGAGGGTTTTGCCCAGAGTTTTCACGAAAGAGGTCGAGATGAAGCCAATGCCTGTGGCCTCGGAGAGGGCGGTGACCGACAGGGTGAAAAGCCCAAGCGCCGCGAGGAAGATCAGGATCGACGGATTGCGGAAGACGAGAGAGCGGTTCATTGCTGCTGGCCCTTGATTTGGTTGCGCCGCGCTGCTGCGCGTCGCTGGGGGGTGGCGCGCGTTGCGCGCCGCGGGGGCGCCGCCCCCGGAACCCCCGGGATATTTCTGAACAGAAGAAGGTATGGCGTTTTCATGATCAATCTCCTGCTGCCCGGCCTTTGAGGGCGACGATGCCCTTCGGGCGGAACTGAATGAACAGGATGATGAAGAGGATCATGTAGGTCTGGGCGGCGAGGGTGTTCGAGGGGTTGAAGAATTCGATCCCCTTTTGCAGGAAGCCGATCAGGGTGGCGCCCGCAAGCGTGCCCCAGACGTTGCCGACACCGCCGACAACCACGGTCATGAAGCTCTGCACGATATAGTCGGCGCCCATTTCCGAGGTGACCTTGGCATAAAGGCCGATGGCGACACCGGCGATCCCGGCGATGCCGGAGCCGAGACCGAAGGTCAGCATGTTGATGCGATCGGGGTTGATGCCCATCGACGACGCCATGCGCGGATTTTGCGTGACGGCGCGGACCTCTAGCCCGAGGCGGGTTTTCTTGAGGATGAACAACAGCAGCGCAAGGAACATCAGCGCGAGCACAAAGATGGCGATACGGATGTAGGAGATCTGCACCACGTCGTTGATCACCCATGCGCCGTCGAGCCAGCCCGGTGAGGTCAGCGGGCGCGCCTGGGTGCCGAAGATGTTCTTGGCCAGCTGTTGCAGCGCGATGGAGATGCCGAAGGTGGCGAGCAGGGTTTCCAGTGGGCGATGATAGAGCCAGCGGATCACCAGGCGCTCCATCGCAACGCCGGCGGCAAACGTGACGGCAAAGGCCAGCGGCAGGGCGACAATCAGCGACAGGGTGTAATCAGGGATGAACAGCTGCACCACATAGCCGGTGTAGGCGCCCATCATGATGAATTCGCCATGCGCCATGTTGATCACGCCCATCACGCCAAAGGTGATGGCAAGGCCGATGGCGGCGAGGAAGTAGATCGAGGCCAGCGACACCGCGTCCATCGTCAGGTCGATGGTCTGGCCAACGCCAACGCGGGTTTCGACCGAGGCCAGCGCCGTTTCGGCGGCATCGGTGATGGCGGCGTCGGGCTCGTCGTAAGCTTCGTAAAACACATGGGCGTCGAGCGCGGCATCGACATCGGCGTCGGTGACCATCTGCGGGACTGTGCCCTCGGCGGCGAGTGCGGCATAGGCTTCTGCGCGGGCGTCATCGCGGCCCAGACGGGCCAGTGCCAGCCCGCCGACACGGCCGTCGACGATATTGGCCTCAAGCGCGGCACGCACATCGGAAGGGGTGACCAATGGCGGCGCAAGATCGGCCGAGACCAGTGCGGCATAGGCCACGTCGCGGTCAATCGTGTCGCCTGCGGTCAGCACACGGGCAATATTCGCGCCCTCTGGCACCTCATTGGCCGCGGTGAATTTCACTGTCAGAATCTGATTGAGAACTGCGCGGCCCTCGACGCTGAGATCGCGGGACAGGCCCGCGATAGCCGCAATGCGTGCGGCAGTGTTGTCGCCAAAACGCGCGGTCAGATAGGTGACCAGACGCTCTTTGCGGGTCTTCAGGGCGGGATCTGTTTCCCCGGCGATCGACGCGGCCAGCGCCGCAAGCTGGGTCGGATCGGGATTGCGGGAAATGGCATCCAGCGCCTCGCGGCGGCGATTGATATCGGGGTCGGACAGTTGAAACTGGACCAGCGCCGCGCCGATTTCACGACGCACACCGCCGTTGGGTTTGATATTGGACAGGCCATCACTGGACACCGCCGTTGCGACCACTTCGCCGCTGTCAATATCGGTCAGGTCATAGCCATCACCGGATTTGGCTGCATAGAAGAACATGCCATCCGCGTCGCGTTCCCAGACATCGCGTTCCACAAACCGATTGAGAAACCCGGGCACCTGGGGATTGCCAGAGCCCACCAGCGCATCGAGCACCGTACCGATGGAGCGGCGCGACGGCTTGGCGACCAGCGCCTGATGCTCTTGCAAGATGGATTGGATTGTCTGGGCTGGGTCGGGCGAACCGTCCTGAGCCGTCGCCGTGATGGGCAGACACAGCAAAGCCAGACACACGAGAAGAACGCGGTGCATAAGGGGGGCCAATTCTTGCGAGGAAAAGGAGAGCGGGAGCGCGACCAAAGCCGCGCCCCCTGGGAGGAGACCGTTTAGATCAGTAGTTGGATTTGATCTGTACGCAGGTTTCGGTTTCGGTGTTGTACATACCGCAACCCAGATCTTTCCAATCGGATTTCAGAACCGCCAATTCCGGCAGATAATCGGTCCAGGCATCGCCCGGCACTTCCGAGGTTTGGCTGATGATATCGAACTGGCCATCGGCGGTGATTTCGCCGATCAGAACAGGCTTCGACAGGTGATGGTTCACCAGCATCTCGGCGGTGCCGCCGGTCAGGTTCGGGAAGGTCTGGCCATACATCGCGGTGCGCACGGCATCGACATCGGTGGTTTCAGCCTCGGTCGCGGCGTTCACCCACATGTTGAAGCCGATATAGTGTGCTTCCATCGGGTCGTTCGTGACGCGCTCTTCGCCCATGCGGGCCTTCCAGGTTTCGATAAACGCTGTGTTGTCGTCGGATTCTGCCGACTGGAAGTAGTTCCAGGCCGCGAGGTGGCCAACGAGGTTCGATGTATCAAGGCCCGAGAGCTCTTCTTCACCAACCGAGAACGCCACAACGGGGATGTCATCCGCCGAAATGCCAGCCGCTGCCAGTTCCTTGTAGAAGCCGATGTTGGCGTCGCCGTTGATGGTGGAAATCACGCCAACCTGTTTGCCGTCGGCGCCCAGCGCGACAACATCCGCCACAATGGTGGCCCAGTCGGAATGACCAAACGGCGTGTAGTTGACGAAGATATCTTCTTCGGCAATGCCCTTGGACTTCAGATAGGATTCAAGGATGTTGTTGGTGGTACGCGGATAGACATAGTCGGTGCCGAGCAGGGCGAATTTTTCAACGCCCAGTTCGTCGAGGAAATAATCTGTGGCCGGGATCGCCTGTTGGTTGGGGGCGGCACCGGTGTAGAACACATTTTTCGAGGATTTCTTCGCCTTCGTACTGCACAGGGTAGAACAGCAGGCCGTTCAGCTCTTCGATCACCGGCAGAACCGATTTCCGCGACACGGAGGTCCAGTTGCCAAAGATCACGTCAACTTCGTGAACCGACAGAAGTTCACGTGCTTTTTCGGCAAACAGCGGCCAGTCGGACGCAGGGTCAACAACAACAGCCTCAAGGTCACAGCCCAGCAGGCCGCCCTTTTCGTTCTGCTGCTCGACCAGCATTTCAATGGTGTCTTTCAGGGTGGTTTCCGAAATCGCCATGGTGCCGGACAGCGAATGCAGAACCCCGACTTTGATCGGGCAATCGGCGGCCAGCGCGGGCGTAGCAGCAAAAAGCCCAAGCGCGGCAATGGATGTCATGGTCTTTGTGAAACGGATCATCAATCTTTTCTCCCCGCAGGGTATCTGCATTGCCATTGCACCGAAATGGGCGCGGACATAGATACAGACCCTGCAACGTCGTTGTTGCGAAATGTGTGGCGGCCGGAAGAATGCCAGTTCAGCGGTCGTCACACGCCCATCACGTCGGTTCATCCCCTCGGCTGAGCACGGATATTGGTTCTGCATTGCGGCAACGGGATCAATTCTGGCGGCGCGTTTTGGCCACGATCAATGGTTAATGATTAATTTATAGGCACAACCAGCCACACATGCACAATAATTGATCTAAATTTCCGGCGCGATGTCTCGAAACTGCCGCGAATCTGGCCATTCACCGGTTGGCTATGCTCAATACGTGGCAATTCAAGCAACCAACCGGAATCGTCCCATCACCTTGCAACCCCGTCATATGATTGCCCCCGAGGCCAAGACCCGCACCGGCAAAACCGCTGCCAAAGATCAGGGTCAGCCGCGCACACGTGGCGGAATCATCCTGTCAGCCAAGCGGCGCGGCCCCGACAGCGTGATTGATGGTTTGCGCCAGGTTGGCGCGTACAAGGCGCTGTTCCCGCGCGGACGCGGGATGCTGCAATCGATCCTGATCAATACATCTGGCGGCGTGACGGGCGGCGATCAACTGGCCCTGACGGCAGAAGTCGGATCAGGTGCCGCGCTGGGCCTGACCACGCAGGCCGCGGAACGCGCCTATCGCAGCCGCGAAGGCGACTTTGGTCATGTCACCTCTGCCATCAAGGTGGCCGAGGGGGCGACGCTGCATTGGTTGCCGCAGGAAGTGATCCTTTATGATGGCTGTGCGCTGTCGCGACGTCTGGACATTGATCTGGCGGCGGATGCGCGGCTCTTGCTTGTGGAACCGGTGGTCTTTGGCCGTGCTGCCATGGGCGAGTGCCTTACCTCTGGCCGGTTTCATGACCGGATCACAGTCACGCGGGGCGGCCGACCGCTGTACCGCGATGCGCTGCACCTGGAGGGGGCAATATCGGATCAACTGGCCCTGCGCCCCGTGGCGGATGGCATGGGCGCGATGGCGTCGCTGGTTTATGTCGCGCCGGACGCCGAAACCCGGCTGACCACCATCCGCAGCCAACTGCCCGCCACCTGCGGTGCCAGCCTTCTGGCACCTGATTTGCTGGCCCTGCGGCTGCTCTGCCCGGACAGCCACATGCTGCGCAAACATCTTATTCCCATACTCGACCTGTTGTCGGGCGATACCCTGCCTGTTTCCTGGAGACTTTGACCACATGCAACTGACCCCCCGAGAAAAGGACAAACTGCTGATCGCCATGGCCGCAGAAGTCGCACGCAAGCGGCTGGCCCGTGGTGTGGTGCTGAACTACCCCGAGGCGATTGCCCTGATCACCGATGCCGTGGTCGAAGGCGCGCGCGATGGCCGATCCGTTGCCGACATGATGGAGGCCGGCGCCCAGGTCATCACCCGCGACCAATGCATGGAGGGCGTGCCGGAAATGATCCACGAAGTTCAGGTCGAAGCAACCTTTCCCGACGGCACAAAGCTTGTCACCGTGCACAACCCCATTCGGTAGAGTGGATTTCCAACCCACCGCCCCCCTCAACAGGAGACCCAACATGACCCGTATGCTTGCCCCCGCCCTTGCGCTTACTGCCACGCCCGCGCTTGCCCATTCCGGCGCGCATCTTCACCCGCATGGCGCGGGAAACTGGCTGACCGTGGTGCTGGGTCTGGCCGTTGTTGCGCTGGCAACCGCGCTGATGGTGCGGCGCAAATGATCCCCGGAGAGCTGTTTCCCGCCGAGGGCACGCTGACGCTGAACCCCGGCGCCGAGGTGACAACGCTGATGGTGGCCAATACCGGCGACCGCCCGGTGCAAGTCGGCTCGCATTACCATTTCGCCGAAGCCAATCCCGGGTTGGATTTCGACCGTGATGCGGCACGCGGCAAAAGGCTCGACATTGCGGCGGGCACCGCCGTACGATTTGAGCCCGGCCAACGGCGCGAGGTCAATTTGATCCCGGTTTCCGGTGCGCGACGGATTTTTGGCTTTAACCAGCAGGTGATGGGCGATCTCTGACGCGCCCGCGCCCGCATCTCAGGACGCCATAATGCCCCATGCTATCGAGAAGGTTCGCACCGATTCCCAAATCGCCGCCGCACGTGCCATGGTTTGGGAATTCTTTGACGTGCTGCGCGAGCGCTATCCCGACATGCTGGATATGATCGACGATTATATCAAAAATCAGGATGTTGCGGGCGAGCTTGCGGCCTTTGACCGGTTCTTCCTGCCACCGCATGGTGAATGTTTTCTGGCAATGCTGGATGGCGCGCCCGCCGGTCTGGTCATGCTGAAACCGCATGGCGACACCGGCGGCGAAATGAACCGGATGTATGTTCGGGCGTCTGCCCGTGGCAAGGGTCTTGGCCGCAAGCTGGGCGAGGCGATCATCACAGAAGCCCGCGCCCTGGGCTATGACACCCTCTGGCTTGATGCGGTCTATCGCCATGTTGAGGCATTGCCACTCTACGAAAGCCTCGGCTTTGAATATTTCACCGATCCCAGCGTGTTCCACGGCGACGACGATCGCATCCTTCACATGAAACTATCCCTTCAATAGAGAGCCCAGACATGCCCGCCACGATCAAACGTTCCGATTACGCCGCCATGTTCGGCCCCACTGTGGGCGACCGCCTGCGCCTGGCTGACACTGATCTTGTTATCGAGGTCGAGCGGGATTTGACCGCTGAACTGGCCGGCAGCGCCACCTCTGGCGGCAGCGGCGCCAATGCGCTGGCCTATGGTGAAGAGGTCAAATTCGGCGGCGGCAAGGTGATCCGCGACGGGATGGGCCAGGCCCAGACCACGCGTTTGGATGGCGCAGTGGACACTGTGATCACAAACGCGCTGATCGTTGATCACACCGGCATCATCAAGGCCGATGTCGGGTTGAAAAGCGGGCGGATCGTGGCAATTGGCAAGGCGGGCAACCCCGACACGCAACCCGGCGTGAACATCATTGTCGGGCCGGGCACCGAATGTATCGCGGGCGAAGGTCGCATTCTGACCGCAGGTGGCTTTGACAGCCACATCCACTTTATCTGCCCGCAACAGATCGAGGATGCGCTGCATTCCGGCCTGACCACCATGTTGGGCGGCGGCACCGGCCCCGCGCATGGCACGCTGGCCACCACCTGTACCCCCGGCCCCTGGCATATGGGGCGGATGTTGCAGGCGGCGGATGCCTTCCCGATGAACCTGGCCTTTGCGGGCAAGGGCAACGCGTCTCTGCCTGCCGCGCTGGAGGAACAGGTGCGTGGCGGGGCCTGTAGTCTCAAACTGCACGAAGATTGGGGCACCACCCCGGCGGCAATTGATTGCTGTCTGTCGGTGGCCGATGCCATGGACGTGCAGGTGATGATCCACACCGATACGCTTAACGAATCCGGTTTTGTCGAAAACACCGTCAAAGCAATGAAGGGCCGCACCATCCACGCCTTTCACACCGAAGGCGCGGGCGGCGGCCACGCCCCCGACATCATCAAGATCTGTGGCGAAGAGCATGTTCTGCCCTCCTCCACCAACCCGACGCGGCCCTTTACCGTGAACACGATCGAGGAACACCTCGATATGCTCATGGTCTGTCACCATCTGGATAAATCCATCCCCGAAGACGTGGCATTCGCCGAAAGCCGCATTCGCCGCGAAACCATCGCCGCCGAGGATATCCTGCACGACATGGGCGCGTTTTCGATCATCGCCAGCGACAGCCAGGCGATGGGCCGGGTCGGCGAGGTGTTGATCCGCACATGGCAAACCGCCGACAAGATGAAGAAACAGCGCGGGCGGCTGGCCGAAGAGACCGGCGACAACGACAATTTCCGCGTCCGCCGCTATATCGCAAAATACACCATCAACCCTGCCATCGCACATGGGCTTTCGCATGAGATTGGCAGTGTCGAGGTGGGCAAGCGCGCGGACCTGGTGCTGTGGAACCCGGCGTTCTTTGGCGTGAAGCCGGAAATGGTCTTGCTCAGCGGGACAATTGCCTGTGCGCAGATGGGCGATCCCAACGCGTCGATCCCGACACCGCAACCGGTCTATTCCCGGCCGATGTTCGGCGCCTATGGCCGGTCTGTCGAAAACTCTGCCGTGACCTTTGTCTCTGCCGCCGCCCAAGCCGAAGGCATCGGCGACGCGCTGGGGCTGGCCAAACAGACCGTCGCGGTGACAAACACCCGCAAGATCGGCAAAAAAGACCTGAAGCTGAACGACGCCACCCCGCATATCGAGGTGCATCCAGAAACCTACGAGGTGCGCGCCGATGGCGAGTTGCTGACCTGTCAGCCGGCAGAAGTGTTGCCCATGGCGCAGCGCTATTTCCTGTTTTAGCGCCCCCACCGGCCCGAGCCCTGCCCAAAAAAATTGCCACCAAAGCGCCTGCATTTCTGAAGGACAGCAGTCATGACCCTGCCCGCCACCCAAACCATCGTAACGCGCGCGCATGCGCCCGACTGTCAGGATCTCGTGACGCTGTCTTATGATGATCGTTTCTTTCGCCGCAAGGTGCTGACCACGGTCCAGGGCACGCGGTTTCTGGTGGATCTGGAACACACGACTTCGGTGGATCATGGCGATGCCTTTCAATTGCCGGATGGCACGTTGATCGAGGTGGTGGCCGCCGAAGAAGACCTCTTTGCCGTGACCGGTGATCTGACGCGGCTGGCCTGGCACGTTGGCAACCGCCACACCCCATGCCAGATCGAAGAAGGTCGTCTCTTGATCCAGCGCGACAAGGTGATCGGCCATATGCTGGAACATCTGGGCGCGACGCTGACCGAAGTGTCGGAACCGTTCACGCCAGAGGGCGGGGCCTATGGCCATGGTCGCACCCATGCGCATGAACATGGCGCGACGGCGCATTCCCACGGGCACGAACACAGCCACGGGCACAGTCACGATCACGGGCCCGACCACAGTCACAATCACGGGCACAGCCACGAACATGGGCACAGCCACACACATTCGCACCAAAACGCCCATGCGCATGACCATGAACACTGATCTTCTGACGCTGCAACAATGGCTTTCGCCGTCCTTTCCGGTTGGCGCATTCGCCTATTCCCATGGCCTGGAAACCGCCATTCACAACGGCTGGGTGACATCCGCGGACGACCTGCGCAACTGGCTGACGCCGCTGTTGGCGGATGGCAGCGGGCGCTCTGATGCGGTGCTTTTGGCCTGCGCCTATCGCGCCGGCACGACCGCCGAGTTGGAGACGGTCGAGGCCAATGCACGGGCCTTTGCCCCCGCCGCCGAACGGCTGACCGAAGGCGCGTTGCAGGGCGCGGCATTCGCCCGCACGGTGCGCGACGTCTGGGGGTTTGATCTGCCGGACATGATGCTGCCGGTGGCGGTGGGGCGCGCGGCGCGTCTGGCGGGCCTGCCCCTGCACACCACCTGCGCCATGTATCTGCATGCATTCATCGCCAATCTGACCTCTGCCGCGATCCGGCTTGTGCCGCTGGGCCAGACCGAGGGGCAAGCCGTGCTGGCCACCCTGACGCCGCTTTGTGGTACAATCGCAGACGCAACGGCACAGGCGACGCCCGACGATATTTATTCCAATTGCCTGCTCTCGGATGTGGCGGCAATGACCCATGAAACCCTCGAACCAAGGCTTTTTCGCGCATGACCACGCTAAACGGACCTCTTCGTATCGGCATCGGCGGCCCTGTCGGTGCAGGCAAAACCACATTGACGGCCAAACTGGCCGGTTTGATGCATCCGGGCTATTCCATCGCCGCGATCACCAACGACATTTACACGCAGGAAGACGCCGAGGCGCTGATGCGGATGCAGGTTTTGCCCGGGGATCGGGTGATGGGCGTGGAGACCGGCGGCTGCCCCCATACCGCGATCCGTGAAGATGCCTCGATCAATCTTGCGGCCATCGCCGACATGCGGGCCCGGCATGCGGATCTTGAGGTGGTGCTGGTCGAATCTGGCGGCGACAATCTGTCGGCCACCTTCAGCCCGGAACTGGCGGATTTCACCATCTACGTGATCGACGTGGCCGCAGGCGAGGAAATCCCGCGCAAGGGCGGGCCTGCCATCACCAAATCCGACCTGCTGATCATCAACAAAACCGACCTCGCGCCGCATGTCGGGGCGTCACTGGAGGTGATGGAACGCGACGCGAAACGGATGCGCGGGGATCGGCCGTTTCTGTTTGCCTCGTTGAAACACGGCAAGGGACCGCAAGAGATTTTGCAGGCGATTTGTGATCTGGCCGGATTGCGTGAGTTGGAGGCGATCCCGGCGGAGTAGAACGCCGCAGTCCCGGACTTGATCCGGGACCTCTTCTCAAACCTGCGGGAGGTCCCGAATCACGTCCGGGACTCTGACAGAACCTCTGGAAACGAAAAAGCCGCCCGTTTGACCGGGCGGCTTTTGTTTTGTCAGGGCTGATCAATTCAGCCGATGATCGCGTTCAGTGTCGCGCTTGGGCGCATCACTTCGGCTTTCTTTTCGACGCTCGCCAGATAATAGCCGCCGATATCCGCCGCGCCGCCCTGGGCTGCGGCCAGTTCACCGGTGATTTCAGCTTCCTTGCCTGCCAGTTCGGCTGCGATAGGCGCGAAATGCGCGGCCAGTTCGGCATCCTCGCTCTGCGCCGCCAAAGCTTCGGCCCAGTAACGCGCAAACCAATAGTGGCTGTCGCGGTTGTCAGGCTCGCCCAGCTTGCGCGACGGCGATTTGTCATTGTCGAGAATGCCCTGCGTTGCGGCCTCGGCCGCCGTGCCCAGCACACCCGCTTTGGCGTTGCCCTTGCTGTCGGCCAGGAAATTCAGGCTCTCGCCCAGGGCACAGAATTCACCCATCGAATCCCAGCGCAGGTGGTTTTCCTCGACCAGCTGCTGCACGTGTTTCGGCGCAGAGCCACCGGCACCGGTTTCGAACAACCCGCCGCCCTGCATCAGCTTCACGATCGACAGCATCTTGGCCGATGTGCCCAGTTCAAGGATCGGGAACAGGTCGGTCAGATAGTCACGCAGCACGTTGCCGGTGATGGCAATGCTGTCCTTGCCTGCGGTGATGGTTTCCAGCGAGGCGCGGGTCGCCTCACGCGGGGCCATGATCGCGAATTTGTCGGCCACACCTGCCGATTCCAGAACCGGGGTCACATATTTGATCAGCTCGGCATCATGGGCGCGGTTCGCGTCCAGCCAGAAGATCGCCTCGGCACCGGTCAGGCGCTGACGGTCCATCGCCAGCTGAATCCAGTTCTCGATCGGCGCCTTTTTGGTTGTGCAGGACCGCCAGATGTCACCGGCCTCGACGTCATGGCTGTGCAGTACATCGCCATTGGCCAAAACAACGCGGATTGCGCCATCTGCCGGCGCCTCAAACGTGGTTGGGTGGCTGCCGTATTCTTCGGCTTTCTGCGCCATCAAACCGACGTTCTGCACCGACCCGGCAGTGGCCGGGTTCAACGCGCCGTTGGCTTTGAAGAAGTTGACCGATTCCTCATAGACCGGCGCATAGCAATTGTCGGGGATGACACAGTTGCTGTCGCCCTCGTTGCCATCCGGGCCCCAGCCTTTGCCGCCGGCACGGATCAATGCAGGCATGGAGGCGTCGATGATCACATCGGACGGCACATGCAGGTTGGTGATGCCCTTGTCGGAATTCACCATGTACATTTGCGGGCGGGTCGCCTCGACCGCGGCAATCTCGGCCTGAATCTCGGCGGCATTCGGCATCTCGGCGATGCGCGCCAGAACGTCACCCAGACCGGAGTTCGGGTTCACGCCAGCGGCCTCGAGATCGTCGCCGAATTTGTCGAACACCGGTGCCAGCCATGCCTTGACCGCATGGCCAAAGATGATCGGGTCCGAGACCTTCATCATTGTGGCTTTCATATGCAGCGAAAACAGCGTGCCGTCGGCTTTGGTCGCTTCGATCTGTTCCGCCAGAAACGCCGAAAGCGCCTTGGCCGACATGAATGTCGCGTCGACAACGGTGCCCTCGTCCAGCGGCCAGCCGTCTTTCAGAACCGTTGTCGTGCCATCCTTGGCGACAAATTCGATCTTGGCTGCACCGGCCTGAGCGGCGGTCAGGGTTGCGGAAACTTCGTTCGAGAAGAAGTCATTGCCGGACATCGACGACACTTTGGTCTTGCTGTCGCTCGACCATTTGCCCATGCGATGCGGGTTGGATTGGGCGTATTTCTTGACCGGCTTTGCAGCGCGGCGATCAGAGTTGCCTTCGCGCAGAACCGGGTTCACAGCCGAACCTTTGATGCCGTCATAGCGTGCGCGGATCGCTTTTTCTTCGTCGGTCTGGGGGTCTTCGGGGTAATCAGGCAGGGCATATCCCTTTTCCTGAAGTTCCTTCACCGCTGCCACCAGTTGCGGCACCGAGGCCGAAATATTCGGCAGTTTGATCACATTGGCATCCGGTGTTTTCACCAACTCGCCCAATTCCGCCAGATCGTCGCTTTGGCGCTGATCCTCGGTCAGGTTTTCGGGGAAAGTCGAAATGATCCGACCGGCCAGCGAAATATCCTTGGTGCCGACGGTGATTCCGGCGGCGGCGGCGAATTTGCGGATGATCGGCAGGAACGATGCGCTGGCAAGCTCGGGCGCTTCGTCTACGATGGTATACAGAATGTCGGGATGCTTTGGATCGGCCATGAAATTGTGCCCTTTTCTGACAGTGGAAAACGCGAGCGAAACGCGGGTTGCTTTGGTCGTGACGTCCCGTTTGTGAACGGTTGCCCCGTCCGGGCGCAACCCGGAATTCGCCAAATGACGTCGATTACCGCCGGATTAGCCCAGAGCGCATTCCGTTTCAACAGGACAAAGCCGCGCGGCAGCCCCCGGGCAGGGTCCCGGACAGGATCCGGGACCTATCGAACGTTTGAAGAAAGGTCCCGGATCACGTCCGGGACTGCGACCGTCGCAAATCGGCCTTAGAAATCGAGGCCCAGATCAAGCGTCTGCGCCGAATGGGTCAACGCGCCGGACGAAATATAGTCCACCCCGGTGGCCGCCACTTCGGCGATGCGGCCCAGTTTCATATTGCCCGACGCCTCAACCACCAAACGGCCCGCCACCATTTCCACCGCTTTGCGCAGGGTCGGCGTATCCATATTATCGAGCAGCACGACATCTGCGCCGCCAACCGCCAGCACCTCGGCCAGTTGATCCAATGTATCAACCTCGATCTCGACCCGGATCATATGTGACGCATGCGCCTTGGTTGCATCCAGCACGGCACGCACGCCACCGGCCGCCGCGATGTGGTTGTCCTTGATCAGGATCGCATCCGACAGCGAGAATCGGTGATTGAACCCGCCGCCATGCAGCACCGCCAGCTTTTCGACGATGCGCAGCCCCGGCGTGGTCTTGCGGGTACAGGTGACGCGGGTGTCCGTGCCCTTGGTCTCGGCCACGAAACCGGCGGTCAGGGTGGCAATGCCCGACAACCGCCCGGCAAAATTCAGCGCCACACGTTCGCCCGACAGGATCGAGGCCGCCTCGCCCTCGATCTCCATCAACACGTCACCGGGCGCGCAGGGGCTGCCATCGGGGGAATGCAGCGTGAGTTTCAGCGCAGGATCGACCAATCGAAACGCCAGGGCCGCGACCTGCATGCCCGAAACCACACCGGTTTCGCGGGCATTCAGCCGCGCGGTATACCGCGTGCCCGGGGCAATTGTGGTGCGGGTGGTGATATCGCCATAGCTGCCGAGATCCTCAAGCAGGGCATTGCGCACCATTGGTTCCAGCACCAGATCGGGCACAGTCATATGTCCGGTGTTTTGCTCCGTCATCTGGCGTCCTCTTTTGCTACTTTGTCCCGCACCGCCACAGCCTCGGCCAAACTGATTTTGGTCCGTTTGGCTTTGACATCCAGATCCGGGAAATCCTCGCGGAATTGCGCGCCACGGCTTTCTTCGCGCATCAGCGCGGCGGCGGCGATCAATGTCGCGGTGGCGGTCATGTTAAGAAATGTTTCGCTATGGCCCGGTGCCGCCTCCAACCGGGCGATCCCGGTCAGTGCCGAACGCAACCCGGCCGCGTTGCGCACCACGCCCACGTGATCGGTCATCAAATGGCGCAATTCCGACACAGCGCTCTCATCGGTCGCTTGCCCGCCCTCTTCGAAATGCAGTGCGATCTCGGGCGTGGCCAGATCCGTGCCTTGCAGTGTTTCCGCAATGCCAAGCGCGCAGGTGCGGGCATAGACCAGCGCCTCAAGCAGGCCATTTGACGCCAGCCGATTGGCACCATGCAGGCCGGTCGAAGAAGCCTCGCCGCAGACCCAGAGATTGGCGAGGCTGGAGCGCCCGGTAGAATCGGTGTCGATACCGCCCATGTGGTAATGCGCGGCGGCGGCGACGGGAATCGGTTCTACCGCCGGATCAATACCGTTGCGCAGACAGGCGGCGACCACACCGGGAAACAGCGTATTGATTTTCGCGCCCAGCGCCTTGCGGGTATCAAGCATCGGGCGAAGCCCGGCCTGGGTTTGGGAAAACACGGCACGGGCCACAACATCGCGCGGGGCCAGTTCCGCGTCGGGGTGCACCGCCATCATGAAGCGATAGCCATCTTTGTTGATCAGCACCGCACCTTCGCCGCGCAGCGCCTCGGTTGCGAGGGGGGCTGGATCTTCGCCGACATCTATGGCCGTGGGATGGAACTGAACAAATTCCGGGTCGGCAATTGCCGCGCCCGCCCGTGCCGCCATGCCAATCACCTGGCCCCGGATGCGTCTTGGGTTGGTGGTCAGGGCATAAAGCCCGCCGGACCCGCCCCCCGCCAGAAGCACCGCCGCGCCGCGCAGCAGGATCGGCTGCGATCCTTTTGCATCCGCCCGTTCCAGCATGACGCCCGTCACATCGCCATCAGTGACCTGAACCCCACTGGCGAGAACACCCTCAAGCACCTGCACCGAAGGCGTTGCACGCACCTCGGCGATCAGCGCCTTCATGATGGCGGCCCCGGCCTGATCCCCCTGCACGCGGACAACACGGGCAAAACTATGCGCCGCTTCCCGCGACAGCACGTATCCGCCGGTTTCGGTCCGGTCAAAAGGCGCACCAAGCTTGGTCAGATCAAGGATGTGATCGCGCGCCTCATGCGCGACCTGATCGGCGACAGCGACACTGACAATGCCCGCACCGGCCCGCACCGTATCGGCGGAATGGGCGGCGGCACTGTCCGCCGGGTCCATCGCGGCGGCCACACCGCCCTGAGCCCAGGCGGAACTCGCCCCCTCGCCCAGCGTTTCGGGCGAAATCATCACCACCGGACGCGGCGCCAGTTTCAGCGCAGCATAAAGCGCGCCCAGCCCGGCACCGATGATGATGACGCGCCCGGTGTCAATTGTGTTCACCTGGTTCAGATCCCCAACTTGCGCGACAAGTCGATCATGCGCTGCACCGCCAGACGGGCGTTTTCCGCAACAGCCGGATCAACCTCGACCGGGGTCTGCATGGTGTGCAACGACCACAGGATTTTCTCAAGCGTGATCTTTTTCATATAGGGGCAGGCATTGCAGGGCTTGGTCAGATCAACTTCCGGCAATTCCTCGGCCACGTTGGCGGCCATCGAACATTCGGTGACCAGCAGCACCTGCTCGGGCCGGTTTTGCCGCACCCAGTCGATCATGCCCGTGGTCGAACCGGTGAAATCGGCCTCGGCCACCACTTCGGGTTTGCATTCCGGGTGCGCCACAATCTTCGTACCGGGATTGGCGGCCCGGTAATCGCGCATCTCCTGCGCCGAATATTTCTCGTGCACCACGCATTCGCCGGCCCAATAGACCACATTCTTGGTCGATTGCGCGGCAACGTTCTGGGCCAGAAACTGATCCGGGGTCATGATGACGGTGTCGCTGTCCATCGCCTCGACGATTTGCAACGCATTGGCAGAGGTACAGCAGATGTCAGAGGCGGCTTTGACCTCGGCGGTGGTGTTCACATAGCTGACCACCGGCGCGCCGGGGTATTTCGCCCGCATCTCGGCAATGCCATCAGCGGTGATCGATTCCGCCAGCGAACATCCCGCGCCCATATCGGGCATCAGAACCGTTTTGGACGGGTTCAGGATCTTCGACGTTTCCGCCATGAAATGCACACCGCATTGCACGATCACATCGGCCTCGACCTCAACCGCCTTGATCGCCAGCGCCAGACTGTCGCCCACAAAGTCGGAAATGCCGTGGAAAATTTCGGGCGTCATATAGTTATGCGCCAGAATGACCGCGTTCTTTTCCTTTTTCAGCTTGTTGATCGCTGCGACATAGGGCGCATGGGTCGCCCAATCGGGAAAAGGCACCGCGCGGGCCATTTTCGCATGCAGATCGGACATGGACGCCGCAAGATCAACATTTGGGGCAAGATCATATTGCTCAGCAAGCGTGCTGCGCATTTCTACATGGTCCAACATCGGCGTGTTCCTTTGCCTGTTTCCGGCGGCATTTATGCCCCCAATGGGGAGGAACGCCATACTTATGCGCTTCATGACGCAAGGTCAAAACCATATCGGGGGGAAAAATACACCGATTTCGCCCCTGTTTGCGGTATCAGCTTTGCAATCCGCACAATCGGCGCGTGACATGATCCAAGGGGAAGGCGAGCGCCACGAAGCACCAGCGTGCACCATGCGGCGAGAAAGGCGATACACCCATCTGGCCCCCGAAGTCGGGCGCTACATAATATGGCAAAAGCGGCAAAGCCGACTTTGGTGCCCAGGAGAGGACTCGAACCTCCACGTCCTTGCGAACACTAGCACCTGAAGCTAGCGCGTCTACCATTCCGCCACCTGGGCAGGTGTCGTGAAGCAGGCGTTTAATGTGAGCCTCGGGGCGTGTCAACGCAGAATCTGAAAGAATTGCACAAGAAGGTGCAGCTATTCGCCTTGTCACGTCCCTGCCCCGGCGATATTCCCTGTAAAGACACAGAAAACACGAGGCTCCCATGTCCAAACTGGTCACGATCTACGGCGGTTCCGGCTTTTTGGGCCGATATATTGCGCGACGCATGGCCAAAGAGGGCTGGCGCGTCCGTGTGGCGGTCCGTCGCCCGAATGAGGCGATGTTTGTTCGTCCCTATGGCGCGGTCGGTCAGGTCGAGCCTGTGCTGTGCAATATTCGCGATGACAACTCTGTGCGGGCGGTGATGCAGGGCGCCGATGCGGTGGTGAACTGTGTCGGCACATTCGACGCCAAGGGCCGCAACAATTTTGACGCGGTTCAGGTCGAAGGCGCGGAACGTATCGCCCGCATCGCAGCGGAAACCGGTGTGGACCGCATGGTTCATACCTCGGCCATTGGTGCCGACGCCGCGGCCGACAGCGACTATCAACGCACAAAGGCCGAAGGCGAGGCCGCGGTGCTGGCGCATATCCCGGATGCCATGATCCTGCGCCCTTCGATCATGTTCGGGCCAGAAGACGGATTCTTTAACCGCTTTGCCAGCATGTCACGTCTGGGGCCGGTTCTGCCGGTTGTGGGGGCGGACACGAAATTTCAGCCGGTCTACGTCGATGACGTCGCAAAAGCCGCTGTCATGGGCGTGAAGGGCGAGGCCAGCGGCGTTTACGAGCTTGGCGGGCCAGAGGTCGCGACCTTCCGCGCGTTGATGCAGGAAATGCTGACTGTGATCCGCCGTCGCAAGCTGATCCTGAACGTGCCGTTTGGCGTGGCGCGCATGATGGCCTGGGGATTTGACGCCGCATCCAGCCTGACGCTGGGATTGTTCCACAATGGCATCCTGACCCGTGATCAGGTGAAATCGCTGAAAACCGACAATGTGGTGTCCGACGGGGCCAAGGGCCTGAGCGATCTGGGCATTCGCCCCACCGCAACCGAAGCCGTGTTGTCGGATTACCTCTGGCGGTTCCGGCCCTCGGGCCAATATGACGCCATCAAGGAATCGGCAGGCAAACTGGGGGCGTAAGCGCCCCCAATTGGCATTTGGCTTGGTTCAGAGTTCGAAGCGCGGCAAGCTGTCGAGCGCGTTTTTCAACGCATCGCCCCAACCCTGACTGATTTGTTGGAATCGCGGGTCTTCCAGCTCGATCCGCCCCACCAGGCCGGTTTTCATGCTGTCGGTGTCATAGAAATGATAATCGAACGGCGCGCCGACCGACAGGTTGGCCTTGACCGTCGAATCAAAGCTGACAAGCATCAGCCGCATCGCATCGCCAAAGTCCATCGCCGGATCAAACGCCCGCACCAGGATCGGGCGGCCATATTTGGTTTCACCCATCTGGAAATACGGGGTGTCGGTGCCAGCCTCGATAAAGTTGCCCTCTGGATAGATCAGGAACAACCGGGGTGGCCCGCCCTTGATCTGGCCGCCCAGAAGCATCGTGGCGTTGAACCCCGAGCTTGCGTTCTGGCCCGCCATTTCATGTTCGCTGATCACCTCGCGCAGGGTGTCGGAAACCAGCCGCGCGACCTGAAACATTGATGGCAATTCCAACAGCTTGGGATTGCGATCATCATGCGCCTTGGTGCGTTCGTCCAACAGCGACACAACGGCCTGGGTCGTTGCCAGATTGCCGGCACTCAACAGGGTGATCGACCGTTCGCCGGGGGTTTCCCAGATGTTCATCTTGCGAAAGGTCGAAATATTGTCGAGCCCGGCATTGGTCCGGGTATCGGACATGAAAACGATGCCGCGATCAAGCAACATGGCGAGACAATAGGTCATCAGACGGGGCCTTTACTGCTGAAACTGGCTTTGCGCCCCCGATTGGGCGATGGCGATTTCGACCGCCAGCGCCTCTTGGCCGCCACCGATACGCGTGCCTGTTACAGGCGCGGCATCGGAATAATCAAGCCCTGTCGCAACCCGCACGTAACGTTCATCCGGCGATTGCTTGTTCGAAACATCGAAACCAACCCAGCCAAGCCCTTCAACATGGGCCTCGGCCCAGGCATGCATGGCATCCTGTTCGGTGGTGTGATCCAGCATCAAATAGCCCGAAACATAACGCGCAGGCAGCCCCATTTCACGGGCCCCCGCCAGGAAGATATGGGCGTGATCCTGACAGACGCCGGTTCCGGCCTCGATCGCCTGTTCGGCATTCCAGGCCGAATCGGACGACCCGGTCTTGTATTCAACCCGGTCATAGATCAGCCCCATGAGCCAATGCAGCCGATCAAGGTCACTGTCGCCTTCCAGCGCTGTCACCAGCTCGCGGACACCGACGCCCGCACGGGTGCGCGGTGTGACCCGCGCATACATCCAAAGCGGCGACGGACCGGGATGGGGGCCAACAACCCCGTGATTTTCATGGATATCGACCTCGCCGGTGGAATGCATCACCACCTCTTCGATGTCCTTGTCCAGATTGATCAGGGTCACGGTATTGTTGTGATGGTCCTCAAAGCTCAGCTCCTCGTGACCGCCCTCGATCTGGGTGGTCCAGCTCACAACCTCCTGATTGTGGCTGGATTTCGGCATATTGCGCAATTGCTGCAATCCGTAGACCACAGGGGTATCAAACCGATAGCGCGTCGTGTGGGTGATTTTCAGTCGCATATATTCACTCCGAAAACCTGAAATCTATTTCAATTTGCGCGCCCAGCGCGCTGAAATGCCCAAGGATCTTTTGTATGAATTCATGCAACCCAAACCGAAAGATCGCATCAATATCCATATTCAGGAAATCCTGTTCGATACGCGCAACATTTTCGCAAGATGGCGGATGAATGTCATAATTCTTGGCCAGATAGTCGAGGTTGCCGCGAATCTTGGACACACAAAACCCAAGACTGCGGGGCATGCGCCCATCCAGAATCAGGAATTGGGCAATGTCGCGGGGGTGCAGGGTGCTGCCATAGCTCATGCGGAACCCGCCACGGGCCGACACCGACCGCAGGATGGTTTCCCACTGCATGTTGTCGATTGACGACCCCACAGACATGACCGATGGCAACAGGACGTAATATTTCACGTCCAGAATGCGCGCGGTGTTGTCCGCCCGTTCCAGAAATGTGCCGATTCGGGCAAAATCATAGATGTCATTGCGCAGCATCGTGCCATGGGTCGCGCCCCGTACCAATGCCGTTTTCTGCCGAATCGCCCCCAGAACCTGGGGCAGATCGCGCGCGGGCACCGCCCGGGCAAGAACCGTTTTCGCGTCGATATAGGCGCTGTTGGTTGCCTCCCAGACCTCATGTGTCAGGGCAGTGCGCACCAGACGGGCGTTCTGGCGCGCGGCCTTGATCGCCGACAACACCGAAGACGGATTGTCCGGCGACCGCAGCAACCAATCAATTGCGGCTTCTTTGGTGGTGGTTTCGTGTTTTTCGTCAAAGGCTTCGATGGAACCGGCGGTTTGCAGCACCGATCGCCATTCGGAATCCGTCGCGCCCAGCCGTGTCAGGGCAATGCGTTCGCCGGTTTCCACCAGCCGTGAAGTATTTTCTGCTCGCTCAAGATAGCGGAACATCCAATATAGACCGTTTGCCGTCTTGCCGAGCATCAGTCCTCCAACACCCAGGTGTCCTTGGTTCCGCCGCCCTGCGAGGAATTGACCACCAATGAGCCTTTTTTCAGTGCCACCCGCGTCAATCCACCGGGCGTGATGCGAATGCCTTCGGGGCTGACCAACACATAGGGCCGCAAATCGACGTGGCGCGGCGCAAGCCCCGCCCGCGAGAAAATCGGCACCGTCGACAACGCCAGGGTGGGCTGCGCAATGTAATTACCGGGACGCGCAATCAGCTTCTGACGGAATTCCGACAGTTCCCGCTTGCTGGACGTCGGGCCAATCAACATGCCGTAGCCGCCAGAGCCATGCACCTCTTTGACCACCAGATCCGCAAGGTTGTCGAGCACATAGGCAAGCGAGTCCTTGTCCGAACAGCGCCAGGTCGGCACATTTTCCAACAAAGGCCGCTCGCCGGTGTAAAACTCAACGATTTCCGGCATATAGCTGTAAATCGCCTTGTCATCGGCAATACCGGTGCCCGGCGCGTTGGCAATGGTGATCCCGCCGCTGCGATAGACATCCATGATGCCGGGCACGCCCAGCTGGCTTTCGGGATTGAAATTCAGCGGATCAAGGAAATCATCGTCAATCCGGCGATAAATCACATCAATCGGCTTGTATCCCTGGGTGGTGCGCATCGCGACGCGACCATCCACAATCTGAAGATCGTGGCCTTCGACCAGCTCGACCCCCATCTGATCCGCAAGGAACGCATGTTCGTAATAAGCCGAGTTATAGATCCCCGGCGTCAACACCGCGACCGTCGGCGACCCACCCGCCTTGGACGGCGCACAGGCCGCAAGCGAACGGCGCAAATCCGTCGGATAGCTCTGGACCGGTTGCACGCGGTTTTGCGAAAACAATTCCGGGAACATCCGCAACATCGTCTCGCGGTTTTCCAGCATATAGCTGACCCCGGACGGCGTGCGGGCGTTGTCCTCCAGCACATAGAACTGATCATCGCCAGTGCGCACCAAATCAATCCCGACAATATGGGTATAGATGCCGCCCGGCGGATCGACCCCCATCATCTGGGGCAGAAATGCCTCGTTATTGGCGATCATCTCGATCGGGATACGCCCGGCTTTGATGATTTCCTGACCATGATAGATGTCATGCAAAAAGGCGTTGATCGCGCGCACCCGCTGCTCGATGCCACGGCAGAGTCTCTGCCACTCCTGGCCAGCAATAATGCGCGGGATGATGTCAAAGGGGATCAACCGTTCTTCCGCCTCGGCCCGGCCGTAGACGTTAAAGGTGATCCCGGTCAGCCGGAACAGCTCTTCCGCTTCTCGCTGCTTCGCTCGAAGACGCTTGGGGTCTTCGACATCGAACCAGGCGTTGAAATTCCGGTAGGGGCGCCGCAAAACGTCGTCGCGGCCCCACATTTCGTCAAAGGTCGATGTGTCATTCATGGTTATGACCCTAGCCGCCACAATCCGGCCTGTCTTGTGCTTGTTTCACACCGACAGGCCAATTTGACGGTTTTATCCAAAAATTTCAGGGGACTTATCCGCATCTGCCTTTTTTTTTGGCAGGCTTCGCGGCAAAAAACACCCCCGACGAAAGTCGTCCTCATCGCGGCGCAAGTTCAGTGAAGTGTCAAGGGGTTGGCCGATTATTTCCGCCCTTCAAAGCGCCGCGATTCGCGGTTCTGCGCTGCTGGCCCATTGATACGAGCGCCCGGGAAAATTCAATCGAATTTGAAAAGTTTACGTTTGATTAACCTTGAAACGCAAAAATCCAAAAGCTCTGATAGTGCGCGCCGGAACCAACACGCCAAATCACGGCACATTATGAAGCAGGGTGAATCAAGGCGCGGAAAAGATTTGCATCGTATCCGCGGCAACCGGAATGATCGTTAGGTATGGGATCGCTTTATGCCGTCACAGGTTAATCATTACATTCTCGGCAACTCCCTGATCAATCACACAGGTGGGCTGCACACCAATGTTCCGCATTGGGTGGATTACTTTGCCGATGCGGCTGGGCATGGTTATGCGGTCAATGGCAGTTTCGGTTTCCTGCGCCAATTCGCCGAGGCCGACGGCGCACAATCGGGCTGGGGTTTCGCCGGCGTCAATTCCGCCTGGAATGCCGATGACACCGCATTTGAAGATGTCGACTTTGATGTCATTACCATTGCCCCGGCAAATTTCATTCAGGATCAGTCACCTGATGCCAATTACTATGGCGATGACATTTCGCCACTTGCGGCAACCCAGGAAATCGTCGCCGACCTGACCACTGCCCAGCCGGGTGCAGAGGTTTTCATCTATCAGGGCTGGGCCGACATGGCCTATTTCACCGATGATCTGGGCGCGGCAGACAGCATTATCGAAGAGTATTACGCCTATAACCAAGGGGCCTATCTGGATTGGTACGACACGCTGGCAGATGGGATCAATGACGCCGACCCCGATGCCAATGTCACGGTCCTGCCGGTGGGGTCGATCCTGTCGGAATTGCTGCAAGAGGACGGTGTTCTTGGGGATTTGTCGATTGCGGATCTCTATGTCGATTCAGCGCCGCACGGCACGGAAACGCTCTATTATCTGGCCGGAATGGTGCAATACACCGCGCTTTACGGCGAACCTGTGCCCACGGATATTGCGCCGCCCGAGGGAATCGATCCCCGCGTGATCGCCCGCATGGACGACATCAACGACGTGGTGGTGGCCGAATTGCAGAGCGCCGGGTTCGACATTGTCTCTACGCCCGAATCAGAGCCACAGGCAGATGAGACAGCCCCAGACGACACCGCCGAAGCCGAACCGGATCAAGAGACCGACCCCACCGCAACGCCAAATCCGCAGCCCGCACCCGATTCTGCGCCCGACTCCGTGGCCGAGCCGGACACATCGCCAGAAGACGACACAGAAACCACACCGGACCAAAGCTCTGAGCCGGACACGCCAAAGACTGAGACTGAGACTGAGACTGAGACTGAGACTGAGACTGAGACTGAGACTGAGACTGAGACTGAGACTGAGACTGAGACTGAGACTGATCACGAAACCGACGTCACGTCGTCGTCCAAGTCGAAATTCTTTGCCGCATTGTCGGGCCTGATGTCCAAATCCGAAGCCACCGAACCAACACCCGAGGCGCAAGTCCCTGACGAACAGGACAGCCCCCCGGACACCATACCAGAGCCGGCCCCGGCGAAGTCTGACCCGACCGAGCAGGGCCAAACCAGCGACGAAAGCGGCGCCTTCTCGGACCTGCTGGACTTTCTTATGGCCAACGCAGTCCCCCCAAGGAAGGCGAGACCGATGACACCCCCGAGGCCGAAGAAGAAGATGCGGATTTCCTGTTTTGACGCAAAGCCGCGCCTAGCCCCTTGCGTCAAGCGGTGTCAAAGCGTATATGCCCCATTAATAGCGGCGCGTCGGGCCAGACCTGAAGCACCACCGGGAAATTTCGACGGGCCGCGCGCCCGTTTTTTTGTGCCCGATGGCAGGACCCACAGGACCCGCATGAGTGACATTTTGTCCAATACACTGATCGCCAAAGCCGCGATTGACCGCCGCCTCGCCGAGATCATCAGCCCGGTGATCGAGGATATGGGATTCGAACTGGTTCGGATTCGCCTGATGAGCGGCAAAACCCAAACGCTGCAAATCATGGCCGAACGCCCGACCGGCGGCATCGAGGTCGATGAATGCGCCGATATTTCGACTGCGATCAGCGCGGTTCTGGATGTCGAAGACCCGATTCTCGATTCCTATGCGCTTGAGGTCTCAAGCCCCGGCATCGACCGCCCGCTGACCCGGCTGAAGGATTTTGAAACCTACGAAGGCTGGGAGGCCAAGCTTGAAACCTCCGAGCTGATTGACGGTCGCCGCCGCTTCAAGGGTGAGCTGGCCGGCGTCGAAGGCGACGAGGTTCTGGTGAATGTCGAAGGCTCGTCCGAGGGCGAGGATACCGTGACACTTGGCCTGAAATTCGATTGGCTGAGCGATGCCAAACTTTTGCTGACCGACGATCTGATCCGCGAAATGCTGCGCCAGCGCAAAGCCGCCGGTGACGACGGCGCCGCCGACGAGACCAAATTTGACGATATCGAGACCGACGAGTCTCGCGAAGGGGAGTAATACTCATGGCAATCACCTCAGCCAACCAGCTTGAGCTGCTGCAAACCGCCGAAGCGGTGGCGCGCGAAAAGATGATCGACCCCGGTCTGGTCGTCGAAGCGATGGAAGAATCCCTCGCCCGGGCCGCCAAGTCGCGCTACGGCAGCGAAATGGACATCCGCGTCCATATCGACCGCAAGACCGGTCGCGCCACATTCACCCGTGTGCGCACCGTGGTCGAAGAAGAAGAGCTGGAAAACTATCAGGCTGAGATGACCGTCACTCAGGCCAAACAATATATGGCCGATCCCAAGGTAGGCGAGCAATTCGTCGAAGAAGTGCCGCCGGTCGAAATGGGCCGGATCGCCGCGCAATCCGCCAAGCAGGTGATCCTGCAAAAGGTGCGCGAAGCGGAACGTGACCGTCAGTACGAAGAATTCAAGGACCGCGCCGGCACCATCATCAACGGTCAGGTCAAGCGCGAAGAATACGGCAATGTCATCGTCGACGTGGGCCGGGGCGAAGCAATCCTGCGCCGCAACGAAAAGATCGGCCGCGAAAGCTATCGCCCGAACGACCGCATCCGCTGTTTCATCAAGGACGTGCGCCGCGAGGCCCGCGGCCCGCAGATCTTCCTGTCGCGGACCGCGCCGGAATTCATGGCCGAATTGTTCAAGATGGAAGTGCCGGAAATCTATGACGGCATCATCGAGATCAAGGCCGTGGCCCGTGATCCGGGCTCGCGCGCGAAAATCGCCGTGATTTCCTATGACGGCTCGATTGACCCGGTCGGTGCCTGCGTTGGTATGCGCGGCAGCCGGGTTCAGGCGGTGGTGAACGAGCTTCAGGGCGAAAAGATCGACATCATCCCCTGGAACGAAGATCAGCCGACCTTCCTTGTGAACGCGCTGCAACCGGCAGAAGTGACCAAGGTTGTTCTGGACGAAGAAGCCGAGCGCATCGAAGTTGTGGTGCCCGACGAACAGCTGAGCCTCGCCATCGGGCGTCGCGGCCAGAACGTGCGGCTTGCCTCGCAGCTGACCGGTCTTGATATCGACATCATGACCGAGGAAGAAGAATCCAAACGTCGTCAGGCCGAATTCGAAGCCCGCACCAAATTGTTCATGGACAACCTGGATCTGGACGAATTCTTTGCCCAGCTCCTGGTCTCGGAAGGGTTCACCAACCTCGAAGAAGTGGCCTATGTCGAAGTTGACGAACTTCTGGTGATTGATGGCGTCGACGAAGACACCGCATCGGAACTGCAAACCCGTGCCCGTGAGTTCCTGGAAGAACAGGCCCGCAAGGCGCTGGAAACAGCCCGCGAACTGGGTGCCGAAGACAGCCTTATTGACTTTGAGGGTCTGACACCCCAAATGGTTGAAGTTCTGGCCAAGGACGGCATTAAGACGCTGGAAGATTTTGCAACCTGTGCCGATTGGGAATTGGCCGGCGGCTGGACCACCGATAACGGTGAACGGGTCAAGGATGACGGCCTGCTGGAACCATTTGATATGTCGCTGGAAGAAGCCCAGGCGCTGGTGATGACCGCCAAAATCGAATTGGGTTGGGTTGATCCGGCTGAGCTGGAAACCACAGAAGACGACGCAGAAGAAACTGACGAAGCGGATGCTGACGTGGCGGAGGAGGCCCGGGACTAAAGGTCCAGGGCGCGAGAACCGAACATGACCAGTGACGCCGACAAGGTAGATAAGGTACAAGACTCTAAGAGTCGGAGCAGGACACCGGGACCACCGGGCCGAAACGCAAATGCATCGCCACCGGCGAGGTGCGGCCAAAGGCCGAGATGATCCGTTTTGTGGTCGGCCCCGAGGCCCAGGTGGTGCCCGATATTCTGGGGCGTTTGCCCGGGCGTGGTATTTGGGTTCTGGCAACGCGCGCCGCCGTGACAAAAGCGGCGGACAAAAAGCTGTTTTCGCGCAGCGCCAAGCAACCGGTTCAGGTGCCGGACGGTCTGGTACAGGAAGTGGAACGCCAGCTTGCGCGCCGTGTGGTCGATTTGATCTCACTGGCCCGCAAGGGCGGCGGCGCGGTAGCAGGCTATGAAAAGGTCAAGGACTGGCTGATGAAAGACGAGGCCGAGGTTCTGATCCAGGCAAGTGACGGATCGGAACGCGGCAAGACCAAACTGAGCACACCCTATGGTGGCAGCTATATCGGCTGGCTCACGGCGGGTGAGTTAGGATTGGCTTTTGGACGACAAACTGTGATACATGGCGCGCTCGCGTCTGGTGGACTCACGGAACGTGTAGTAGAGGAAGCCGCAAGATTAAAAAATTTGCGCGTGAATGACGACGGTGGCAGCGGCCGCCGGAAAGGAAAATAGAGCTTTATGAGCGATAATGACGGCAAAAAGACCCTTGGTGTGCGTAGCGGCCCCCGTGCGGGAAATGTGAAGCAGAGCTTCAGCCATGGCCGGACCAAGAACGTCGTGGTGGAAACCAAGCGTAAGCGCGTTGTCGTGCCCAAACCCGGCGCAGCCAAACCCGCAGCGGTGGGTGCAGGCGGCGGTGCGGGTCCGGGCAGACGCCCGGCCGGGATCACCGATGCCGAAATGGAACGTCGGCTGAAGGCGGTTCAGGCCGCCAAGGCCCGCGAAGGCGAAGAAGCCGCGCAGCGCGCAGCAGCCGAAAAGGCCCGCGCAGAAGAGCGTGAGCGCCGCCGCGCCGAAGCCGAGGCCAAGGAAGCCGAGCAACGCGAGGCCGAAGCCAAAGCCAAGGCGAAAGCCGAGGAAGAAGAGCGCAAGCGCCGCGAATCCGAAGAGGCCGCCAAGGCCGCGGCCAAACAGGCTGCTGACCCCTCCCCTGCCCCTGACGATGCCCGCGCCAAAGTTGCCCCCGCCAAAAAGGTGGAGCAGCGCGCGCCTGACAAAGATCAAGACCGTCAGAACCGCAACAAGAACCGCGGCGACAACAGCCGTCGCTCCGGCAAGCTGACCGTGAACCAGGCATTGACTGGTGGCGAAGGCGGACGGCAGCGGTCGATGGCTGCCATGAAACGCAAACAGGAACGCGCACGTCAAAAGGCGATGGGCGGTCAGGTCGAGCGTGAAAAGGTTGTGCGCGAAGTCAAACTGCCGGAAACCATTGTGGTATCCGAATTGGCGAACCGCATGGCGGAACGTGTGGCTGACGTGGTCAAATCGCTCATGAATATGGGCATGATGGTCACCCAGAACCAACCTCTGGACGCCGACACAGCCGAGTTGATCATCGAAGAATTCGGCCACAAGATGGTCCGGGTCTCTGATGCTGACGTCGAAGACGTGATCAAGGAAGTGGAAGACAAGGAAGAAGACCTGAAAGGTCGTCCGCCTGTCATCACCATCATGGGCCACGTCGACCACGGCAAAACCTCGCTTCTGGATGCGATCCGCAACACCAAAGTGGTGTCGGGCGAAGCGGCGGGATCACCCAGCATATCGGCGCCTATCAGGTCGAAACAAAGGACGGCGCAATTCTGTCGTTCCTCGACACACCGGGTCACGCGGCCTTTACCTCGATGCGGTCACGCGGGGCCCAGGTGACGGATATTGTTGTGCTGGTGGTTGCGGCGGATGACGCCGTGATGCCGCAGACGATCGAGGCGATCAACCACGCCAAAGCTGCCGAAGTTCCGATGATTGTCGCAATCAACAAATGTGACAGACCTGCTGCGAACCCGGACAAGGTGCGCACCGATCTGCTGCAACACGAAGTGATTGTCGAAAAGCTTTCGGGTGACGTGCAGGACATCGAAGTCTCGGCCATCACTGGCCAGGGCCTGCCTGAATTGCTTGAGGCCATCGCGCTTCAAGCTGAAATTCTGGAACTGAAAGCCAACCCTGATCGCGCTGCCATGGGTGCCGTGATCGAGGCCCAGCTGGATGTGGGCCGCGGCCCTGTCGCAACGGTTCTGGTCCAGAACGGGACGCTGAAACAGGGCGATATCTTCGTCGTGGGCGAACAATGGGGCAAGGTCCGCGCGCTGATCAGCGACACGGGCGACCGCATTACCGAAGCCGGACCATCGGTCCCGGTCGAGGTTTTGGGCCTGAATGGCACACCCGAAGCCGGTGACGTTCTGAACGTTGTCAGCACCGAATCGCAAGCGCGTGAAATCGCGTCCTACCGCGAGCAAGCGGCCAAGGACAAACGTGCAGCGGCCGGTGCGGCCACCACGCTGGATCAGCTTTTGGCCAAGGCCAAGGAAGACGAAAACGTCTCCGAGCTGCCGATTCTGGTCAAAGCCGATGTGCAGGGGTCTGCCGAGGCCATCGTTCAGGCGATGGAAAAGATCGGCAACGAAGAGGTGCGCGTGCGCGTGCTGCACTATGGTGTGGGTGCGATCACCGAAAGCGACATCGGCCTGGCCGAAGCGTCCGGCGCGCCGGTTCTGGGCTTTAACGTCCGGGCCAATGCATCGGCCCGCAACACCGCCAACCAGAAGGGCGTGGAAATCCGCTACTACAGCGTGATCTATGACCTTGTGGACGATGTAAAAGCTGCGGCATCGGGTCTGTTGTCGGCAGAGGTTCGCGAAAACTTCATCGGCTATGCCAAGATCAAAGAGGTCTTCAAGGTCTCCAACGTCGGCAAGGTCGCGGGTTGTCTGGTCACCGAAGGGGTGGCACGCCGCTCCGCCGGGGTACGCCTGCTGCGCGACGATGTGGTGATCCACGAAGGGACGCTGAAAACGCTGAAGCGCTTCAAGGACGAGGTTGCCGAAGTGCAATCCGGCCAGGAATGCGGCATGGCGTTTGAGAACTATGATGATGTCCGCGCCGATGACGTTATCGAAATCTTTGAACGCACCGAGGTCGAGCGCCAGCTCGATTAATCGACCCAATCTGCGTTTACATCCGACCCCCGCGACATGCGGGGGAAAATGGAAACATTTAGCGGCCCGAAATCCTGGATTTCGGGCCGCTTTTCTTTGTGGTCAGGTTCTTGCCCGCGAACATTGTTCGAGAGAAAGACATGAAAAAGGGGCAGATTGCTCTGCCCCTTCCTCGTTTTGCGCGGTGAATTTTGCGTGGTGAGTGTCGCGCAATAAATTCGGTATTCTTGCGTTTCCGCGGTTCAGGCGGTTTTGGACGAAACCGGCCGACCTTCATAAACGCGGGCCCCATCGCGAACCGCGATTCGGCCATCGGACAATTCACTTACGAATATGCCCTGAACGGCAATATACTTGCCCAGAGTGATGGTTCTCAGCATTTTTCTCTCCCCAATGCCATTGTAAACAGATTACGACAAAAAGCATTAAAGTCGAGCTAAAATCCGCGGAAGCACTGCGCAAATATCCGCATGTGCGCGGAAATATTAATCATTTGGCCGAGCTACAGCGCCAATCGGGTGAGAGAGACTTTACAACCAATCCCGCAAGATAGGGATCAGCGGGATATCCGCCGCCGGCATCGGGTAATCCCGCAGGGCGTTGGCATGCACCCATTTCAATGTCTGGCCCTCTTGTGGTTGGGGCACACCCTGCCATTTCCGGCAGGCAAACAGCGGCATCAAGAGATGGAAATCATCATAAGAATGGCTGGCAAAGGTCAACGGAGCAAGACAGGAGGCCCAGGTGTCTATGCCCAGCTCCTCGTGCAATTCACGGATCAGGGCCGCTTCCGGGGTTTCGCCGGGCTCGACCTTGCCGCCGGGGAATTCCCAAAGCCCGGCCATGGATTTGCCTTCCGGGCGTTGCGCCAAAAGGACACGACCATCGCGATCAATCAGGGCAACGGCAGACACGAGAACAATGTTTTTCATAATACCGCAATTCGTTGACCGGACAGAGCGAGGGGCCAGCCCCTCGCGCTCCCCGGGATATTTGGAAACAGAAGAAGGGCCAGTTCAGGACCGGTAATCGGCGTTGATGTCGATATAGCCGTGGGTCAGATCACAGGTCCAGACGCGACGCGCGCCAGATCCGAGGCCAAGATCCACCGCAATACGGATGTGTTCGCCTTTCATATGTGCAGCAGCCTGCTCTTCGCGATACTCGGGCGAGACCCAGCCCTTGTCCGCCACCAGCACATCGCCAAAACGGATTGTGATCAGGTCGCGATCCGCCGCAGCGCCGCTTTTGCCGATCGCCATGACAACCCGGCCCCAGTTGGGATCTTCGCCCGCGATGGCAGTCTTGACCAGAGGTGAGTTGGCAATGGCCATGGCATGGGTATGGGCCTCGGCATCACTGGCCGCGCCTGTCACGTCGATTTGAACGAACTTGGTTGCGCCTTCGCCGTCGCGCACGACCTGATGCGACAGGTCCATCATCACCTCGAACAGCGCCTCTTTGAAGGTCGCATTGTCGGACACATCCACCCCCGACGCCCCGGTTGCCGCCAGAAGCAGCGTGTCGGACGTGGAGGTGTCGCTGTCGACGGTGATGCAGTTGAAGGTCAGGTCGGTCAATTCCGAGAGCATGCCCTGTAATTCCGCCTGGCTGATTTTGGCATCCGTAAAGATATACACCAACATCGTCGCCATATCGGGCGCGATCATGCCAGAGCCTTTGGCGATACCTGCGATCTGTACCTTTTGACCGCCGACCTCAACGTCGCGCGCCGCGCCCTTGGGGTAGGTGTCTGTCGTCATGATAGCCCGGGCCGCGTCCGCGATCCCGGCATCGGTCTGGCTGCTGGCCAATTGGTCGAGCACGGTGATGATCCGGTCATGCGGCAGGGGTTCCCCAATCACGCCGGTGGACGAGGTAAAGACCCGCGCCTGGGGCAAGCCGGTTGTGGCGGCAACAGCGTTGCAGATCGCCGCAACCGATTCGTCGCCATGCCGCCCGGTAAAGGCGTTGGAATTGCCTGCATTGACCAAAATCGCCGCCCCGGCGGCAGGGTCGCCGCCAAGTTTGGCCTGACAATCCAGCACCGGCGCCGAGCGGGTGGCGGAGCGGGTAAAGACCCCCGCCACCGCCGTACCCGGTGCCAGCAGCGCCAGCATCACATCCTTGCGCCCGGCGTATCGCACCCCGGCCTCCGTCGCGGCGAAAGTGACCCCGCCAATCACCGGTAGATCCGGGAACTTTGCAGGGGCGAGAGGCGATACTTTGAGCGATTTGGCCATGATTTATTGTCCGATAAGATCGAGGTTTTTCAGAATTGCCGTGTCAATTTCTTCCTTTTCGGTGCGCGTGACCTCTGCTGCGTCGGTCAAAGCGTCCAGCTCGGCCTCCAGGGCCTGGTTGCGCACCTTTTCTTCCAATTCGCCGCGTACGGCCTCCAGCTCCGGTGCTTCCTGCACGCGGGTGTCATTCAACTTGATCACGTGCCAGCCGAATTGGGTCTGCACCGGCTCGGAAATATCGCCCTTGCCCATGTCTTTGACTGCATTCTCGAATTCCGGCACCATCATGCCTTCGCCGAACCAACCCAGGTTGCCGCCGTTGGGGCCAGAGGGACCGGTCGAATGGGCCTTGGCCAGTTCCGCGAAATCTTCGCCGTCACGGGCGCGGGTCACCAGATCGGCAGCCTCTTCTTCGGTTTCCACCAGAATGTGCGAGGCATTGAATTCAACACCGCGATCCGCGCCTTCGTAGCTGTCCGCATAAGCGGCGGCGATGGCCGCTTCGCTGATCGCGCCATCCATCACCGATTGCGCATGTTCCGCCGCACGCAGGGCGCGCTCTTCGTTGTCCAGCGCCATGGCCACCCGTGCAGAGACCGTATCGGGGCCGGATTGCACCAGAACGGTCTGCTGAATGATCTGGTCCAGGATGCCATCCCAAAGCACGTCATCGGGCAATTGCTTCAGCTGTTCCGGCAGGCTGGCGCGGATCATGATCATGTGACCCAGGGTCACTTCGGTGCCATTGATCGTTGCCACCACCGTATCGGCAGTTGGGGCGCTGTGCTGCTCTGCATATGCCGGAACGGCAAGGAGCGCCGCAAAGACCGTGGATTTAAGGCATTTCAACATCATCTGTTCCTTCAATCATTGCCGCAACCATGGGCGACGTTGACACTGCTTGGGGTGGCCCTTACATCGCTTTTGTCCAGCCGGGCACCTGTTTCCCCAAATCCATATGGGTTGCGGCGATGACGGGCAAGGCGGGCACACGCAGATTTGCGCATTATTCGACGGAGAGATTATGCTGGGCTTTGGAAAAATCGCCAGATCGGTGTTTGGAACGCCGAACGACCGCAAGATCAAGGCGACCCGCCCGCTGGTCGACAAGATCAACGCGCTGGAGCCCGAGTTCGAGGCGCTGACAGATGACGGTCTGAAACAAAAGACCAAGGATCTGGCCGATCGCGCCAAGGGCGGCGAGAGCCTGGATGACCTCCTGCCGGAGGCTTTTGCCAATTGCCGCGAGGCCGCCAAACGGGCGCTGGGCCTGCGGGCCTTTGACGTGCAGCTTCTGGGCGGGATTTTCCTGCATCAGGGCAATATCGCCGAAATGAAAACCGGCGAAGGCAAAACCCTGGTGGCGACCTTCCCGGCCTATCTGAATGCGCTGACCGGCAAGGGCGTGCATATCGTGACGGTCAACGATTACCTTGCAAAACGTGACGCCGAATGGATGTCCAAGGTGTATGGCGCGCTGGGGCTGACCACTGGCGTGGTCTATCCGTGGCAATCCGAACAGGAAAAACACGACGCGTATAATTGCGACGTCACCTATGCGACGAACAATGAGCTTGGGTTTGATTACCTGCGCGACAACATGAAATCCGAACTGAAGGATATGTTCCAGCGCGGACATAACTTTGCCGTGGTGGATGAGGTCGACAGCATCCTGATCGACGAAGCGCGGACCCCGCTGATCATTTCCGGCCCGGCCGAGGATCGCAGCGACCTCTATCAGACCATCGACAAGCTGATCCCGTTGCTGAGCGAAGATCACTACACCATCGACGAAAAGACCCGCAACGTCACCTTTACAGACGAGGGCAACGAATATCTGGAAAACCAGCTGCGGGCGCATACGCTGCTGCCCGAGGGGCAGTCGCTTTATGATCCGGAAAGCACCACCGTGGTGCACCACGTCAATCAGGGGCTGCGCGCCCACAAGCTGTTCCAGAAGGACAAGGATTACATTGTTCGCGACAATGAAATCGTACTGATTGACGAATTCACCGGGCGGATGATGTCCGGGCGCCGTCTGTCCGATGGCCTGCACCAGGCGATCGAGGCAAAAGAGGGCTGCGAAATCAAACCCGAAAACGTCACATTGGCCAGCGTGACCTTTCAGAACTATTTCCGGCTCTATGGTCGTCTGTCCGGCATGACCGGCACCGCTGTGACCGAAGCCGAGGAATTTGCCGAAATCTATGGTCTTGGCGTGGTCGAAATCCCGACCAACAAGGGCATTGCCCGCGTCGACGAAGACGACAAGGTGTTCCGCTCGGCGGAAGAAAAATACAAGGCAGTCATCGAAGAGGTGAAGGCCGCACATGAACGGGGCCAGCCGGTGCTTGTCGGCACCACCTCGATCGAAAAATCGGAAATGCTGAGCCAGGCGCTGACCCAGGCCGGGTTGAAACACAATGTTTTGAACGCGCGCCAGCACGAACAAGAAGCCCAGATCGTCGGCGATGCCGGCAAACTGGGCGCTGTGACCATCGCCACCAACATGGCCGGGCGCGGCACCGACATCAAATTGGGCGGCAGCGTCGAATTCAAGATCATGGATGCCATTGCCGCCGCCCCGGATGCCGACCCCGAAGAGATCCGGCAACGGATCGAAGAGGGCCACACCGCAGACGAAGAAGCGGTCATCAATGCAGGCGGGCTTTATGTGCTGGCCACCGAACGCCACGAAAGCCGCCGCATCGACAACCAGCTGCGCGGTCGTTCGGGCCGGCAGGGCGATCCGGGGCGGTCGTCCTTCTTCCTGTCGCTTGACGATGATTTGATGCGGATTTTCGGCTCTGAACGTCTGGACAAGGTGCTCAACACCCTTGGCATGAAAGAGGGCGAGGCGATCGAACACCCTTGGGTGAACAAATCGCTGGAACGCGCCCAGGCCAAGGTCGAAGGCCGCAACTTTGACATCCGCAAACAGCTTCTGAAATTCGATGACGTGATGAACGATCAGCGCAAGGTGATCTTCTCCCAGCGCCGCGAGATCATGGAAGCCGAAGATCTCTCCGAGATTGTGCGCGACATGCGTCACGATGTAATCGACGAGCTGGTCGATCAATATCTGCCGCCAAAATCCTATGCCGATCAATGGGACATCGAGGGGCTTCAGGGCGCTGCGATCCAGTATCTTGGCATGGATTTGCCGTTGCGGGATTGGGCCGACGAAGAAGGTGTCGACCAGGAGGTCATGCGCGAGCGTCTGGAAGACGAGAGCGACAAATACATGGCGCAAAAGGCCACGGCATTCGGCCCCGAAACCATGCGCAACATCGAAAAGCAGGTGCTGCTACAGACCATCGACGGCAAATGGCGCGAGCACCTTCTGACGCTTGAACATCTGCGCTCGGTTGTGGCGTTCCGCGGATACGCCCAGCGTGACCCGTTGAATGAATACAAGAACGAGGCCTTCCAACTGTTCGAAACCATGCTGGAAAGCCTGCGCGAAGAAGTCAGCCAGAAGCTCGCCCAGATCCGCCCGATGTCGCAAGAGGAGCAGGCCGAATTGATGCGCCAGATCCAGGCACAGCAGGCGGCGCAGAAAGAGCTGGAACAACAGGCCCAGCCCGTTGGTCAGGCCGCCCCCGAACCCGAAGCGCCGGCTCAGCCCCAAGGCGAGGCGATCGCCGCCGCCGGAGAAGACGGCGCATTGCCGGGCTTTGACGAAAATGATCCCACCACCTGGGGCACTCCCGGCCGCAACGAACTCTGCCCCTGCGGATCCGGCAAGAAGTTCAAACATTGCCACGGTCGCGTTTGACCGCATGAACGACAATTGATTTTGCAAAAGGCCGGGCGGATTGCCCGGCCTTTTTGCTTTCACGATTTGTGAAGGCGGCGGGAACAATATCCGCATAACCGCCGGATTGTGGTGCAAATGCGAAAATTGTGGCGACAATCGTCCGAATCTCTCCGCGTAACCGCCGCATCTCTGCCCCGTTCTTCCACCATACCAGTCTGCGGAAAATCCCGACGACGGGTGTGGAGTAAAAGATGAAACTTCGGTTCGGTAAAATCATCACTGGCACATTGCCCAAGCTGCCCAAAGGCAAACTGACGCTGGGCGCGATGCCCCTGGGCAAATTTGCCCGTGGCAAAGCCACCGGCGGCGCATCTGGTGCAAAAAAGGGCGGAGCCAAATCCATGCTGCGCGGTATCCCGGTCAACCGGGCCACTCTGGCGCTTGGCAGTGGGGCGGCGATCTTTGCCATCGGGTTTGTCATGCAGAATTTCGGCGGTCACCCCGCTGCGGATCAACTGCGACACGCCGAAGCCATCGCACGGGTCAACACACCGGCCAACGCCACATCACCCAATTCCAATCACACCGCCGACCTGAGCACGGCACAGATCTTGCCGCAAACCGCATCGGTCTCCGAACTTACCAGCGCCCTTGGGCTGGCCAATGTCACGCCGACATCTTCTGCGATCCTGCCAGACGACGCGCCCCCGGCCGCATTGCCACAGGATCAAATCGCCGCACTTCAAATAGAGCCGGAGGCCGAGCCAGCCCCGCTGGAAGTCGCGCTGTTGCAGGATGCTGACGCGCCCAATCCGTTTCAAACCTCCCCCGAGGACACCGCCGGAATTCTGGTCGCCGCCGCCGCACCCATGCAAGTGGCGCCAAACTCCGCCCCCGCCAGCGTGCCATCGACGGCCTGTGACATCACCATGACCGCAGATCCCGCGCCAACCGCCATGGCCGATCTGATGGTCACTGCCAGCTGCCTTCCCGATGCCCGATTTACCCTGCATCACAATGGCATGATGTTTCACGCGCTGACCGACGCCAACGGCCAAAGCAAACTGCGGGTGCCCGCATTGTCGGAAAACGCCGTGTTCATCGCATCTTTTGCCAATGGCGAAGGCGCCGTGGCCCAGATCGACGTGCCCACGCTGGCGTTTTATGACCGGGTTGTCGTCCAATGGCACGGCAATGCCGGTCTTGGATTGCATGCGCTGGAATTTGGCGCGACATATTTTGACAAGGGCCATATCTTCAGCGGGGCCCCCGGCAACATGAAGGATGCCGCCAATGGCACCTCTGGTTTCCTGTCCCGTTTCGGCCATGACACCGGGCCTGCGGCATTGATGGCGGAAATCTATACCTTCCCCACCCGCACCAGCGAAAATGATGGCCAAATCGGCCTCTCGATCGAAGCAGAAGTGACCTCGGCCAATTGCGACCGCGAAATTGATGCCCAAACATTGCAGCTGACACCGGGTCAAGCCCTGCGCACCAATGATCTGACGCTATATATGCCCGCCTGTGACGCCTCTGGTGACTTTCTGGTGTTGAATAATTTGCTCCAAGACCTGAAAGTCGCCCGCAACTGAACAGCGACCTGAGGGCCGAGCCAAATGACCAAGCAATGTGCGGCGTTCTGCGCCGCACTTTTCCTATTTCTGACAGGCCTGGCTCCGGCGGTCTCGGCACAGGATGTCACCCTGACATCGCTCGACGGCGCCGTCGAAATCGAAGGCACGCTGCGTGGCTTTGATGGCGAATTCTATCGTTTGGATACGGTTTATGGCGAAATCACCATTGATGCCTCTGGAGTAAGCTGCGACGGGCCGGGATGTCCCAACCTCGAAGCTTACGTCGCCGAAATGCGGGTTTCGGGCTCTGCCACCATGGGAGAGGTGCTGATGCCGGCCTTGATCGAGGCCTTCGCCCTGCGCAATGACCTGCAAGCCCTGCGCCAGGTCACGGGACCAGAGCGATTCACCTATGCGCTGCGCGACCGCGAAAGCGGCGACACCAAGGCGCTGTTCCACTTTCACAACACCAACACTAACGAAGGCTTTGCCGATCTCCTGGCCGATGACAGCGACATTGTCATGTCCCTGCGCGAGGTGCGCCCCTCCGAAGTGCGCAATGCACGCGAGGTCGGCTTGGGGGATCTGACCGGGGCGAATCGCAGCCGGGTTCTGGCGCTGGATGCGATGGTGCCAATCGTGTCGCCACGCAATCCAATGGCGGCCATCAGCCCGGCCCAACTGGCGCGCATCTTTGGCGGTGGCATTACCAATTGGCTGCAATTGGGCGGGCCGGACGCGCCGATTGTCCTGCATCTGCGGGATGCACAATCGGGCATCGCGCAATCGGTTCAGGATCGGCTGATGGCGCCTGCGCGTCTGTCGCTGGCGAATGACATCACCCGCCATGCCACCAACAGCGATCTGGCTGATGCGGTGGCCAATGACGTGTTGGGCATTGGCATCGCCAGCTTTTCCGAAATCGGCAATGCCAAACCGGTGCTGCTGTCGGGACGCTGCGGGTTTCAGCTGCGCGCCACCCGGCTGGCGATCAAAACCGAAGATTACCCGTTGACCGCGCCAATGTTCCTCTATCTGCCCGCCCGCCGCTTGCCAAAACTGGCGCGGGATTTCCTGACCTTCACCCGGTCCGACACAGCCCAGATCGTCATCCGCCGCGCCGGCTTTGTGGATCAGGCCCCGGAAGAGGTCGCAATCAACGCCCAGGGCGATCGCTTTGCCAATGCGATCTCTGCCGCCGGATCGGAAACCAGCCTGGATGAACTGAAACGCATGGTCGCCACCCTTGGCACACGGGCGCGCCTGTCGACCTCTTTCCGGTTTCGCGCCGGATCGGCACTCCTGGATGCGCAATCCCGCTCCAACGTCCAACAATTGGCCCGTGCGCTGGAGGCCGGCAAATACGACACAAGATCCGTGATGTTTGTCGGTTTTTCCGACGGTGACGGCCCCGCCAGCGGCAATCGCGACATCGCGATGAAACGCGCCGCTGCCGTGCGCGACGCCGTGATTGCCGCCGCCGAAACCGCCAATTTCGACCGGGTTGTGGTGGAAACCGATGCCTTTGGCGAAGCGCTGCCCATGGCCTGTGATGACACCGCATGGGGCAAACAGGCCAATCGCCGCGTCGAGGTCTGGGTGCGCTGAACACGCCCCCCCACCTTTCATCTGACCAGAAATATCCCGGGGGGTTTGGGGGGCTGGCCCCCCATCCGTCCTGTGGTTTGGGGGGCTGGCCCCCCATCTATCCTGCGGTTTGGGGGGCTGGCCCCCCATCCGTCCTGTGGTTCGGGGGCTGGCCCATCTATCCTGCGGCTTGGCGCACCTGGCCCGCCAACCTCCCACAATCCCGCCGCCTCCCCCACATACACGCGCCTTCGCACGCTCTGCCCGCGACCTTCCGCAAAGCGACCCCTTGCCGCCCTTGCCCCATCATGGCACCGTTGCAGCAATTGATCCAAGGGGGAGGGAGCCCATGGCAACCACGACCAAAACCGCAGAAGACACCACACATCTTCCCCAGACATTTGAGCCACGCAATCCCGGAATGGAGCTGGACCTGGACTGGGTGCTGGGGGTAGAGGCCAACCGATCCGCCATCGAACGCCGCGCGGCGACCTTGCCGGGGCGGCGCAGTGTGAAAAAGGACTTTCAGGCGGCCTGGCTCTGCCGGGCCATTTCCTGCATCGACCTGACGACATTGGCCGGTGACGATACCGAGGGCCGGGTGCGGCGGCTCTGTGCCAAGGCGCGCCAACCGGTGCGGGCCGACATCCTTCAGGAACTGGGGATGGAGGGGCTGACCACCGGCGCGATCTGTGTCTATCACGACATGGTGGCCACCGCCGTCGCCGCGTTGGAGGGCACGAATATCCCTGTCGCGGCGGTCTCGACCGGGTTTCCCGCCGGGTTGTCGCCGTTTCACCTTCGCGTGGCCGAGATCCATGAAAGCGTCCAGGCCGGTGCCCGCGAGATCGACATCGTGATTTCCCGCCGCCATGTCCTGACCGGCAATTGGCAGGCGCTTTATGACGAGATGCGCGCCTTTCGCGCCGCCTGTGGCGAAGCACATGTCAAGGCGATCCTGGCGACTGGCGAATTGGGCACGTTGAAGAATGTCGCCCGCGCCAGCCTGGTTTGCATGATGGCGGGGGCGGATTTCATCAAGACCTCGACCGGCAAGGAAAGCGTCAATGCCACCCTGCCCGTGTCGCTGGTGATGATCCGCGCAATCCGCGAATACCATCAACGCACCGGCGTGCGCGTCGGATACAAACCCGCCGGCGGATTTCCAAGGCCAAGGATTCGCTGACCTATCTGGCGCTGATGAAAGACGAGCTTGGCGACCGCTGGTTGCAACCCGACATGTTCCGCTTTGGCGCATCGTCCCTGCTGGGCGATATCGAACGCCAGCTGGAACACCACGTAACCGGGCGGTATTCCGCCAGCTATCGCCACGCAATAGGCTAACGCCATGCAGCTCTCTCCGGAAACCGCTGCAATTGCCCTGTTTGCGATGCTTGTCATTGGCAGTTCGCATTGGCGCTGGCGGCGCATTCGCCGCGCCATGCGGGGCTTGCCGACGCGGATGCAACGCCTTCTTGGGCCTGATCCGCTGTTCTTGCCACCCCCTGACGACCGGTTGCCGGATGAGCTGCGCGCCTATGCGGCGCTGCACCGGCGATCCGCCTGGGTGCAATATCTGCTTTGGGGTCTGGCGTTTGTCTGGATTGGCTACATCATTTACTCTGTTCTGAAAGGAACGCCGCAATGAGTGTGAAAGAGATTTTCGAAACCATGGAATACGGCCCCGCCCCCGAAAGCGCCGGTGATGCACTGGCCTGGATCGTTGATCAGGGCAGCCGGTTTGGCATGTACATCAATGGCGACTGGACCGCGGCACGGGGCGAATTCACCTCGAAGAACCCTGCCAATGGCGAAACGCTGGCCGACCTGACCCAGGCCATCCCGAGCGAGATTGACGACGCCGTCGCCGCCGCGCGCAAGGCCCAAGTCAAATGGCAGGGGCTGGACGGGCATGGCCGGGCGAAATACCTCTATGCCATTGCCCGTCTGTTGCAGAAACATGCGCGGCTGTTTGCGGTGCTGGAAACGCTGGACAACGGCAAACCGATCCGCGAAAGCCGTGATATCGACGTGCCCTTGGCGCAGCGGCATTTCTACTATCACGCCGGCATGGCGCAACTGATGGATTTTGAACTGCCCGGACGGGTGGCGCATGGCGTCTGTGGCCAGATCATCCCGTGGAATTTCCCGCTGTTGATGCTGGCATGGAAAATCGCCCCGGCGCTGGCGGCGGGCAATACGGTGGTGCTGAAACCGGCGGAATATACCTCGCTGACGGCACTGCTGTTCGCCGATATCTGCTCCCAGGCTGGTCTGCCCAAGGGTGTCGTCAATATCGTCACCGGCGATGGCGCGGTTGGTGAGGCCATCGTCAACCACCCCGGTATCGACAAGATTGCCTTTACCGGGTCCACCCCCGTGGGCCGTGCCATTCGCGCCGCGACGGCGGGCAGCGGCAAGGCACTGACGTTGGAGCTTGGCGGCAAATCGCCCTATATCGTGTTCGAAGACGCCGATATCGACAGCGCGGTCGAGGGGCTGGTCGATGCGATTTGGTTCAATCAGGGCCAGGTCTGTTGCGCCGGGTCCCGCCTCATCGTGCAGGAAGGCATTGCCGACACGTTCCACAGCCGTCTGCGCGCCCGGATGGACAAGCTGCGGATGGGCAATCCACTGGACAAATGCATCGACGTCGGTGCGATTGTCGATCCGGTGCAGCTCCAGACGATTTCCGCGATGGTGGACGGCAATACCGCCGGCGAGACCTATCGCGCCAATGTCGACATGCCGGCGCAGGGTTGTTTCTATCCGCCAACGCTGATCACCGGGCTGCACCCCAGTGACACGCTGATGCAGGACGAAATTTTCGGGCCTGTTCTGGTCGGAACCACCTTTCGCACCCCGGCAGAGGCGGTGCAGATCGCCAACAACACCCGCTATGGCCTTGCCGCGACGCTGTGGAGCGAGAATATCAATGTCGCGCTGGATATTGCGCCGAAACTGGTGGCCGGTGTGGTTTGGATCAACGGCACCAATATGTTCGATGCCGCCGCCGGTTTCGGGGGTGTGCGTGAAAGCGGTTTTGGCCGCGAGGGCGGTTGGGAAGGCATGTCGGCCTATACCCGTGATGCGGGCGAGGCCAAGGCGCAAGATCCCGTTGTGGCCTTCGCCGGGACCAAAGGGCCGGTCGACCCGCTGGACCGCACCGCAAAGCTCTATGTCGGGGGCAAGCAGGCGCGACCAGATGGCGGTTATTCGCGTGGGGTTTACGGGCCCAAGGGCGCGTTGCTGGGCCATGCCAGCCTCGCCAATCGCAAGGATGTGCGCAACGCGGTCGAAGCGGCCAAGGGTGCGGCATCCTGGGGCGCGACCACCGGACATTTGCGGGCGCAGATCCTGTATTACATCGCTGAAAATCTGTCGGCGCGGGCGGATGAATTTGCCGCGCGCATCGACGCGCTGACCGGTGGAAAGAAAGGCACAAAAGAGGTCGAGACCTCGATCAAGCGCCTGTTCACCTATGCCGCATGGGCCGACAAATTCGACGGCCAGGCGCATAATGTGCCGGTCCGCGCCGTTGCATTGGCCATGCGCGAACCTGTGGGCGTGATCGGCGCGCTCTGTGATGATGCGCTGCCGCTTCTGGGGCTGGTGTCGGCCATGGGTCCGGCGATGGCGATGGGCAACCGCTGTGTGCTGGTCGCCTCCGAAGCCTTTCCGCTGGCGGCAACCGATTTTTATCAGATCCTCGAAACCTCTGATGTGCCGGGTGGCGTGGTCAACATCCTGACCGGATCACATGGCGAGTTGGCCAAAACCCTAAGCGAACATATGGATGTCGATGCGGTCTGGAGCTTTTCTTCGACCGATCTCGCCGCGGACATCGAACGCGGGGCGGCGGCAAACCTCAAACGGACCTGGGTCAACAACGCCAAGGCGCGCGACTGGTTTGGCCCCTCGGGCGAGGGTCGTGCATTCCTTGATGCCGCGACCGAGGTCAAGAACATCTGGGTGCCTTACGGCGCATAGACCGGCGTGAAAATCTTCGGCTGCGCCTTCATTGCGCAGCCGAAAGACCGACGGGCGGCCAGGCCTCTACCACTCCAGCACCACCTTGCCGCTGTTGCCGGACCGCATCGCAGCGAACCCCTGTTCAAACTCTGCCGCGCGGAAACGGTGGGTGATGACGCCGCGCACATCCAACCCGTTTTCCAGCATGGCAATCATCTTGTACCAGGTTTCGAAAATCTCGCGGCCATAGACCCCTTTCAGGGTGATCGCCTTGAACACGATGCGGCTCCAATCCACCGGGGATTTGCCCGGCGGGATACCAAGCAGGGCAATACGCCCGCCCATGACCAGCGCCTCGACCATTTGGTCCAATGCGCGCTGATTGCCGGACATTTCCAGCCCGACATCAAAACCTTCGCGCATTTTCAGCGATTTGATCACGTCGTTCAGATCCTGTTCGGCGACATTCACCGGCACCACATCCGTCACCCGCGCCGCCAGCGCCAGCCGGTCGGGGTTTACATCGGTGATCACCACATGGCGCGCACCGACATGGCGGGCCACTGCCGCCGCCATGATGCCAATCGGACCGGCACCGGTGATCAACACATCTTCGCCCACCAGATCGAAGCTGAGCGCGGTATGCACCGCATTGCCCAATGGGTCGAGGATCGCGCCGATTTCATCGTCGATCTTATCCGGAAGCGGCACAACGTTGAACGCAGGCAGGCGCAGATATTGCGCAAAGGCCCCCTGTTCATTCACACCAATGCCCCGGGTTTCCGGGTCAAGATGGAACTTGCCTGCCCGGCTCTGGCGTGAATGCTTGCCAATCAAATGCCCCTCGCCGGAACAGCGTTGACCGATTTTCAGATCTTCGACCCGCGCGCCGATTTCAACAATCTCACCGGCAAATTCATGCCCCGTCACCAGCGGCACCGGCACGGTTTTCTGTGCCCAGTCATCCCAGTTCCAGATATGCACATCAGTGCCGCAAATGCCGGTCTTGTTGATTTTTATCAACACATCATCCGGCCCGATTTCCGGCACCGGCACGTCATGCATCCAAAGCCCTTCACGTGCTTCGGATTTGACCAGCGCCTTCATGTCATTTCTCATTTCAACACTCCCACGGCACGGCCTGCGCGTTCAAACGCGGCCAGCGCCTGATCCAGATCATCCTGTGTCAGGGCGGCGTTCATCTGGGTCCTGATCCGCGCCTGCCCCTTGGGCACAACCGGAAAGAAGAAGCCCGAAACATAGACGCCTTCGTCAAACAGCTTTGCCGCCATCTCTTGGGCCAGTTTGGCCTCGCCCAGCATCACCGGGATGATCGGATGCTCACCGGGCAACAGGTCAAACCCCAAATCCGTCAATCCCTTGCGCCAATAGGCGGCATTGGCGAACAATTTCGCGCGCAGATCATCCCCCTGTTCAACCAGATCGAGGGCAGTGATCCCCGCCGCAACCACGGCCGGCGGCAATGAGTTGGAAAACAGATAGGGCCGCCCGCGTTGCCGCAACAAGTCCACAACCGGTTGCGCCGCCGCGATATAGCCGCCAATCGCCCCGCCCAGCGCCTTGCCCAATGTGCCGGTCAGAATATCCGCTGAGACCCCGGCATGCGCCGGGGTGCCGGCACCCTTCGGGCCCATGAAGCCCGTCGCATGGCAATCATCGACCATCAGGATCGCGTCATATGTGTCGGCCAGCGCCCGGATCTCGTCCAGTTTGGCCAGATAGCCATCCATCGAAAACACACCATCGGTGGCAATCATCACGTGCCGCGCACCGCCTTCACGCGCTTCTTTCAGCTTGGCCTCCAGATCCGTCATATCGGAATTGGCGTAGCGATAGCGTTTGGCTTTGCACAGGCGGATGCCGTCGATGATGCTGGCATGGTTCAGCGCATCAGAGATCACCGCATCCTCGGGCCCCAACAGCGGTTCGAACACCGCGCCATTGGCATCAAAACAGGCGGCAAACAGAATCGCATCATCCGTTCCCAGAAACGCCGCCAGCTTCTGCTCCAGCGTACGGTGAATGTCCTGTGTGCCACAGATAAACCGGACAGAGGCCATTCCATAGCCGTGGCTGTCCATCGCATCCTTGGCAGATTGGACCAGCGCCGGGTGATTGGCCAGCCCGAGGTAGTTGTTGGCGCAAAGGTTGATCATCTGGCGGTCGCCAACCTGCATTCGCGCGCCCTGGGCCGAGGTGATCGGCCGTTCAATCTTCATCAATCCATCCGCTTCGATCCCGGACAGGGTGGATTTCAGGTGGTCAAGAAACATCTGTGCCATAGAGCGACTCCTTTGCTGGCCGCACTTCTAACACAACAGACAGAATTCCGAAATAACGGATTTTTCGACAGGCGAAAATTTTCCACCCCGGTCGATCCCGGCCTTTCCGCGGGTCAAACCCACAATTGCCGGTGATCTAGCCAGAGAAGTCCTGGACAATCAGAAACGCCTTGGCATCGCCATCCAGCGCCCGGATACGATGCGGTAAATCCGCCGCGTAACGTGCACTGTCGCCCGGCTCCAACCGGGCAATGGCCTCGCCAGAGGTGACCTCCAGACGGCCTGAGATCACGCTGAGGGTTTCCACCGTGCCGCGTTTATGGGCCTGGCTGTCCAGCCGCCCGCCCGCGTCAAACAGCAATTCATAAAGCTCGTTGCGCCCGGCCTCTTCCGGCGGTGAAAAGATGCGAATGCGACAACCCGCGCCCATATTGTCGATGGTCGGGATCTGGTCGGCGCGCAGAACCTCGATCCGGTTGGTCTGAACTTCTTCTTCCAACAGCCCGGCAAAATCGACCTGTAACGCCCGCGTCAAATTCCACAGGGTGGCAATTGTCGGGCTGCTTTCGCCGCGTTCGATCTGGCTGACCATGGACCGCGACACCCCAGACAGCTTTGCCACCGCATCCAGCGACAACCCCTGGGTGCGGCGCGCCTCTTTCAGGCGGGCGGGCAAAAGTGCCAGAATATCGTCCGATGTTTCCGTCATGACGGAATGATGCCGAGAAGCCGGGCAAATATCAAGCAGGTTCCGTGACGGAACGTCGTTGTGACAGGCCGCGATCCTCGGCGCATATTGGCGCTGAAACGGGGAAAGAGGACCATCATGTCACAGGATATCGTAATTCTGGCGGGCGCGCGCACCGCCATCGGCACCTTTGGCGGCACGCTTAGTGGCACGGCGCCCATTGATCTGGCCACCGCCGCGTCAAAGGCGGCCCTGCAACGGGCCGATGTCGCACCAGAGCAGATTGGCAATGTGGTCTTTGGCCATGTGATCAACACCGAACCGCGCGACATGTACCTGAGCCGCGCCGCCGCGATTGCCGCGGGCGTGCCGGACACCACCCCGGCGATGAACGTGAACCGGTTGTGTGGCTCCGGGGCGCAGGCCGTGGTGTCGGCGGTTCAATCCCTTTTGCTGGGGGATGCGGATTTCGCACTGGCGGCGGGGCGGAAACCATGTCCCGGTCCCCTTTCATCAACCCTGCGCAACGGTTTGGCGCCAAGATGGGCGATATTACGACGGTCGACATGATGCTGGGGGCGCTGACCTGCCCGTTTGGCACCGGCCACATGGGCGTCACAGCGGAAAACGTCGCCGCCGAACATGGGATCAGCCGCGCGGATCAGGATGCTTTCGCGTTGGAGAGTCAAACCCGGGCCGCACGTGCGATTGCCGAGGGCCGTTTTGCCGATCAGATTACACCGGTCGAGGTGCGGGTAAAACGCGACATGGTGCCGTTTGCGGTGGACGAGCACCCCAAACCCAGCACAGCCGAGGCTCTGGCCGGGTTGCGCAGCGTGTTCCAAAAGGACGGCACCGTGACCGCCGGCAATGCCAGCGGCATCAATGACGGCGCGGCAGCACTTGTTCTGGCGCGGGGCGAAGCCGCAGAGAAATCCGGGTTGAAACCGCGTGCGCGGGTTCTGGGCTATGCCCATGCCGGTGTCCGGCCCGAGGTCATGGGCATCGGCCCGGTGCCAGCGGTCCGCAATCTGATTGCGCGCACGGGTCTGGCGATCAGCGATTTCGATGTGATCGAATCAAACGAAGCCTTTGCCGCCCAGGCCCTGGCGGTGAACAAGGAACTGGGCCTTGATCCGGCCAAGGTGAACCCGAACGGCGGGGCGATTGCGCTGGGCCATCCGGTGGGCGCGACCGGCGCGATCCTTGTGGTCAAAGCGCTCTATGAACTGGAACGCACCGGCGGGTCCAGGGCGCTGATCACCATGTGCATTGGCGGCGGACAGGGGATTGCACTGGCGATTGAACGGGTGTGATCCTGGGGTCAGGATCCTAGGGACGTTGGATCATGGCGCCAACCGACGCTCCGGCTGCGTCAATCACCGCCAGTCGCGAAAACCCGCGGGACGGTAGCACCACGGGCAAAACGCGGTCACGGGCGCCGGTAATCACCGGTGCCCCATCAACCAAAAGGGTAAAGGGCGGCACGCCGTGGCGCAGTTTCACCGTCACATGATTTCCCGCCATCACCGCACCATCGGGCGGAAAGGCCATTTGCAGCGATGTCCCTGATCTGCTGAACAGCCCGTCACGCGCCCGAAAGCGGCGCAGCGGCTGCGGCAGATCCGCATTGCGCAACATCAGCGTGGCGGCGGGCGGTGGCGGCAAATCATCGGGCGCGGTTTTCAACAGCTGAAACGCCTCGAACAGCACAGGCGCGGCCATATCGCCGCCAAAGGCACCGGGCACCGGCGTGCCATCGGGCCGCCCCATCCAGACGCCCGCCACATGGCGACCATCAAACCCAAGCGACCAGGCATCGCGGTGGCCATAAGATGTACCGGTCTTGTAGGCCAGCCAATCGCGCGGCGCGCCCGGCGGCGGCACCATATCCGCCAGGATATGCCCCACCTGCCAGGCGGCAATATCGCCGGTGACATCCGCGCCGGCCTGGGGCGTTGCGCCCTGCCGCCAGTATAGCGGGCGCGCCCGGCCCATCTGGGCCAGTGATGCATAAAGCTGCACCATATCCTCCAACGTCAGCCCCAAACCGCCCAAGGCAATCGCCAATCCCGGCTGCGTGCCCTGCAAGGCCGGTTCAGCCCCGGAACGGCGCAGCGCCGCCATAAGATGCGCTGGTCCCAACGCCTCGGTCAGTTTGACGACGGGAATGTTCAGCGACATCTGCAACGCCCGTTCGACCGTCACCTCGCCCCGGAACTGGCCATCGAAATTCTGTGGCGCATAGGCCCCGAAGCGGACAGGCGTGTCGTCGATCAACGTCTGTGGATGGGCCAGCCCACGGTCAAAGGCCAGCGCATAAATGAGCGGTTTCAATGTCGATCCCGGCGATCGCAAGGCCTGGGTCATATCTATAAACCCATCGCGCGCCTCGCCCGCTGTCAAACCCGCTGATCCGACCGAGGCCAGAACCTCGCCCGTGACATGATCGGCCACCACCATCGCGATGGAAAGGTGGTCGCCCTCGCCGCGCACCGCACGGGCGGCCAGATCTTCCAGACGCGCTTGCAGGTCACGATCAATTGTCAGGTCATGCACAGCGGCAAACGGCGCGTCATCGCGCGCGCGATCCGCCAGATGCGCCGCAAGAACCGGAAAATCATGCCGCGTTGTCGGCACCACTTCGCGCCGGGCCGCCAAGGCCGTGTCGGCATCAATCACGCCATAACGCTGCATCCGCGCCAATACCCGGTCGCGGGCGGCAACGGCGCGGGCATGGCGTTTGTCGGGGCGGCGGCCTTCGGGGCTTTGTGGCAGGGCGACCAGCATCGCAGCCTCCGCCGGGGTCAGGCGGCGGGGTTCCTTGCCGAAATAGCCCAGCGTCGCGGCCCGCACCCCTTCGAGGTTGCCACCATATGGCGCATGGGTGAAATAAAGCGTCAGGATCTCGCGTTTGGTCAGCTTGCGCTCCAGCGCCAATGCCAGCCGCGCCTGTCGGATCTTGCCTGCCAAGGCCCCTGTGCCGCTATCCTCCAGCAGCCGGGCAACCTGCATCGTCAAGGTCGATCCCCCCGAAACCATCCGGCCATTGCGCAGCGCCTGTGCCACCGCGCGGCTGATCGCGATACCATCCACGCCGGGGTGATCCCAAAACCGCTTGTCCTCATAGGCGACCAGCATATCGACCAGTTTCGGGTCGATCTCATCCAAGGTGACGGAAAACCGCCAGCGCCCGTCTTCGACCGTATAACCGCGCAAAAGCCGCCCGTTGCGGTCCAGAACCTCGACCGAGGTTTCGGCCAGAACCGGCGGCAGCACAGTGTCCTCGACCCAGGCGTCAAATCCATCGCGCAGCACGGCCCCGCCCCAGAGGAGCAGGACCAGAAGGCAGAGCCATCTCACGGTGCGACCGTCAACTGCCCAGATGCCGTGCGCGCGCGATATTGCGGCCGATACATGTCTTCGACCACGGCAGCCGGGTGGTGGAATGCGCCCGGTGAAATGGCGCGCACGATATAGGCCAGTTCAAACGCCTTGTCGCCGCGATGATCCACCGCCGCAAGGAAACGATCTGCGCGGAACTCGGTATGTTCGGCCTGTTTCGGTTTCAGCCAATCAAGCGCGCGAATATCGCCAGAGCGCAACAGGTTGGGATTGTCGATCTCGAACCCTGCGGGCAGCGGATCATTGATCATCAGCCGCGCGCCGGTTTCCTCGGCCGGGATCACCCGCAGCACAGTCACAAGACGGTCGCCCAGCGCCACCGCCCCGGTCACTTCTGCGCCGTCCATGTCGTAGTAGCGCCGTTCGATCCGATAGCCATAACCGCCCTGATCCACAGGTTCCGACGGTTTGCCGAATGTGGTCAGCGTTACGCTGGTGGCGGTGCTGCCATTGTTGGTGATCGTGCGCGGCGCGTCGCCGTTCAGGAACCGGCGCACCATTGGCCCCTCGACCGGCGCATCGTCCAGCAGGACATTTGACGCCGTCGGGTCGGCCACCATGGCGTGGGCGGCCAACAGCGACCAGGCCTGTTCCTGGGTCGACAGCTCTGGTCGGCTGTCCGAGATCCGCTGGATCAGCGCCTCGCGGTCGATGGCGTTTGATCCAGCTTCGACCGCCAGCGACAACAGCCCCGCCGCATCACGCAGATCGGTGCCATAATCGACACGGAACAGTGGACTTTCCGGCCCGGTCCGCTGGCCCAGTTTCTGTACCGCGATGGTGAACATCCGGTCAGCGCGGGTCTGATCGCCATACATCGCCAGCGCCGCGCCCAGTTGCGCCGCCGCCAGTGGTGTGGCGAAATCACCGCCCTTCACATCCGCATAATAGCGCAGATCGCCAACCGCCGCCGCGCCTTCACGCGCGAGCACCATAAGCGCATAGGCAATATCTTCGCCGCCATCGTCGAAGTCCGGGGCATAGTTTACCCGGTTTTTCAGGTTGTCCATCGCCTGACGGAAGGCCAGATCAGGCACGGCAAAATCACTGGCCCGCGCGCGGCTGAGGAAATCGCTGACATAGGCATCCAGCCAGAAATCCCCCGATTGCGCCCGCCACAGACCAAAGGCACCATTCGGCGCCTGTCGCGTCAGGATACGCGCGACGGTCTGGTCGATCCGCTCCTGAATGCGTGCGGTTTCGGTCAGGCCCATCGCGTCGGTCACCGAGCTGAGATAGAGCAGCGGCATCGCCTGGGATGTGATCTGTTCTGTACAGCCGTATGGATACCGGTCAAGCGAGGCCAGCAGCCGCGGCGCATCGAAACGTGCCAATGGGCCAGGCGGCGACAAGCGCCGAGGCGGTGTCCAGCCGCAAACCGGCAAAGACATTGTCATCAAAGGTAAATGTCTCGCCCGCAGCGAGCGAGAAGCGCCGGGTTTGCGACACTTCGGGATCGTTGTTGCGCACCGGCACGGTCAGCGATTTGCGCAGCACCAAACCATCCGGCGTGGTCAGCGCCACGGTGATCGCATGATCGCCCTCGCTGATCGCGGTGATCGGCACGGCAAAACTGGCCTTGCCCAAGTCGCCCAGGTCAATGTCCGACGGGATTGCGGTGGCGTTCAGCGTCACACCCTGCGCCGTGATGTCCAGCCCCATGCGGCCTGCCGGACCTTCGGCATGCACAACCTCCAGCAACATGCGGCTGCTGTCACCGGGGGCGAGGAACCGGGGCAAAGAGGCAGTCACCACCACCGGATCGCGCACCAACACGTCCTTTTCGGCCTGTCCAACGCCGGTGGATGACCATGCAACCGCGGCCAGACGCACCGTGCCATTGAATTCCGGGATGTCGAACGACACCTCGGCGCGGCCATCCGGGCCAATCGTGACCGGACCAGAGAAACGCGCGACCAGATCCTCGGTTGGCGGCGGGCTGTTGAACCGGGCGCCATCCGCGCCATCACCGCCCGACCGAATACGCCCCATAGAGCCATCCAACCCGTCAATCAGTCGCCCATAAAGGTCACGCATCTCGACCCCCAGTTTGCGCTGGCCAAAGTAATGGCCCTGGGGATCGGGGCTCTGGAATCCGGTGATGTTCAAAATACCCAGATCGGTGGCGGCGACGGTGACATAAGCGGTCTCGCCCTCTGTGATGCCATCAACCTGTACCGTCGCGGTCAAAGGTCCGCGTGGCTTCGAAGTTTCACCTGTGATCAACGTCACATCCAGCGCCTTGGCACCTGGATCAATACTGGCATGGGCCAGCCCCAGCGAACGGGCCGGATTTTGCCCTGCCGGCGCGTCCATCGGCCGGATCACCGTGGCACTGACATAGGCCCCGGCGCCCCATTCATCGGTCACGGTCAGGGGAATGGTATTTTCGCCCTCGGTGACCGCGACGGTCTGCATGTCGATCAGCCGATGCGACATCACGGTGATCAGCGCGGTGCCGGCATAGCGCGGCACAAGCCGCAGGGTCGCGACCTCACCAGACCGATAGGCGGGTTTGTCGAGCGACAGTTCCAGCGTGTCGGGCGTGCTGGTGGCATCCGCAGGCACATACCAACCGGCCCAGAATTCAGTAGAGGCAGCCACATATGTGCCGCCGTCGCGTTCGACCACCAGCTCATAATTGCCCCAGTCGACATCTGCACCAATTTCGACCGGTGCGTTGCCCAGGGTCACCGTGCCGCTGGCCATTTCGGTGCGGACCACCGTCGGCTCCCAGTTCCACTGACCATAAAGGCGATACCATTCATATGTGGTGCGCACGCGGTTCAGCGTCCATTTTACCGGCATATCGCTGGCGGCGCCCTCGGCATCCAACCCAATCAGTTGGAACCGCGCCTCGGACCCTTCCTTGACCACGCCATCAAACAGCGGCTTGATGCCGATCACCCGGCCGGATGCGGCCAAATCCCGGCTCAACCGGCGTTCCACAGGGCGCCCCGATCCTTCGGACATCGACACCACAACCTCGGCTGTCATCGGCAGCGATGCGGCGTCACCTTCTATCGCGGGAAATTCCAACGGCACGGACAATGTGCCATCTGCCCCGCTGCGCAGCCCACCATCCATATAGCGGGTGCGCGGATCAAAGGTGATGTCGTGGCGACCAAAGGTAAATCCATCCCAGCCCTCGATCCCGCTGGCGCGCGACAGGCGCACCCGAATTTCCGCCGGCAGGTCGGCCCCCGGCGCACCAAACAGATATTTGGCCTCAATGCTCAGATCCGGCGTGTCACTCGCGGTGATCCGCCCCTCTGGCAGCGACAGGTCAAAATCAATCCGTTCCGGCAGAAAATCCTCGACCAGCACGGTCTTGGTCACCAATGCCGGGGTATCCGGGTCGGAATGAACCTCAATCCGCCAGGTGCCGCGCGGCACGGTTGCGCCAATTGGCATGGAAAACACATGCCCGCCTGCCAAACCATCGTTCGACAGATGGCGGGAATATTCCACCCCGTCCGGTCGGGTAAGCACCGCCACCAGCGGCAGGCCGTCAATACCACGCGCCTGGGAATCGCGGGCCAATGCAGTTGCCTCGATCACCTCGCCGGCGCGATAGGCGCCACGGTCCGTCGCCAGAAACACATCGACCGGGCCCGCAGGTTCGCGCCCTTCAACACCCCGGTCGGACAGATCAAACGCCGGATCTTTCAGCGACAAAAAGGCAATGTCATCCTCGGTCCTGGCCACCAGAAGCGCCGGCGCGGCCCCCTGGGTGCCACGGGTCAGGCCGGGATCAAACTGCACATGGCCAGAGGCATCGCTTTTGGCCTCGGCCAGCACGCGATTGGCCTGGGAAATCAATTGCACAGACACATCGGATTTGCCTTTGGCATCGCCCAGCCCGCGAATGAACACATGCAGACCGTCGCTGCCCGACATGCTGGCCAGCCCCAGATCAGACAACACAAACCATTGGGTGGCGATATTGTCGGAATATTCATCTTCGGACGGCACCCGCGCCGTCAGGGCATAAATGCCCGGCGGTTGATCGGCCAGCGCATCGCCCATGGGCAGACGGGTGGTCACATCAAGGTTCAACTGTTGCTCAACCTCCCCCACACCCTGCCAAATGGTTTCTCCGACCTCTCGATCAAATTCACGCACCAGATAATTGTTCATCTGCTCGCCAAAGAAGCTGTCCTGAATGGCGCGCAACAGGTTGCGATCACTGACCCGGCGCAGCGTCAAATCCACCTCTGTCAGGTTCACCGTTTCAATCGGCAACCCCGCATCCGAAGACCGCGGCAACACATAGGACCGCCCGGTAAAGGCAACCGAAGGCGACCGGTCGCGGACATATTGCGTGATGGTCACATCCTTGACCATTTCTTCGCCAGACGCGGCGGCAGCCCCTCGCGGAAGGTGATGGTGTAGCGATGCCCATGCTCGACACCACCAACACAGACGTCGCGCCCGGACGCGCTGACCACCAGCCCCGGATCAGGCAGCCGCACATAAGGCGCATAATCCACCCCGGTGCGCACCAGATCCTCGCTGAAGGTGACACAGATCCGCGGCTCGGCCTTGTCGCTTTCGGTGCGATGTTCGGTGATGCGGAACCCATATTTGTTGATCGCCGCGTCCAGCGCCGCCACCACATCCCCGCGCGGCTGGATCGATTCAGCCAGACGCAGGGTCGGCACCATGTCGCGACCGCGCCCTGATTCTTCCAGCCCCTCGGCCAGAATCAACAGCGCCGCAATCCGCCCCGGATCATTTGGCGCACGCAAATAGCCATTGACCCCGGCGGCCACCGCCGTGGCGGCAAACCGGCGACGATTTGAGGATGATGTCGCCACCGCCTCATTCGCAAGGGCAAGCCGGGCATAGTCGACCCAAAGATCCGCCGCATCATTTTGCGCCAGCGCCGCGCCAACCCAATGCAAGGCATTGCCGAGATCGTTTTCCGCCTCTTTGTCGCGCGCCGCCTTGAGCAGGACATCGACCGACCACTTGCCACCCATGTGCCGCACGCCAAGATCACGCGCCTGGGACATGGCCGCATCGACATCGCGTTTTCGCAGGAAATTCAGATCGTTCACCCGACCCTCGGCCCGGTCCTGTACGGCGGGATCAACATCCACCACCACAGCGGAAATCGCGCCCTCATAGGCCTGGCGTTCGCTGACGGCGCTTTTTGGGAAACATGCGTTGGATCGGCTGTTGAAGGTGAACGCCTTGCAGGACGGATCGTTAAGGCACACCTGCTGGCACGCGGCCATGTTGGTGTCGAACAGCGCCTGAAGGTCAGAGCCGAAGAAATCCATATCGCGCGACACCACCACCCGTCGGTCCGGTATCAATTCCTGTTCCTGGGATTGGGCCGCGACCGGGACAAACACGGGCACAGTACACAGAAGCGACATCAGGGCGGCAAAAACGCGACGCATGAAAAATCCTCCGATCCAAATGCCGATAGTGTTCCATTAGTCGGCCAGGCTGGCAAGGCAACCTTCCCGGAAATGACGAATCTGTCATCACCCCGGCGGGGACCATGTTTAAACAGTTCTTCACCCCTTGCCGCCACAGTACCGGAGTTATGAGTCAATGAATCGCTTTACGGGGTGGCATGAGTTCTGCCAGCAAACTAGCCGAGGAACGCCGCGCACGGCTTGGCGCGGAACGCCTGCTTGAACTCAAGCAGGCCGAATTGTTCGCCGCCAACCGCAAACTTGGCCATCACGCCCGCGCGCTGAGCGAAGAGATCGTTGAAAAACGCGCCGAGGTTGCCAATGTGCGGGACGAAAACCAGCGGGTGAAATCCGACCTGTCGCGCACGACCAAGAATCTGGAAGTGGCGGAACGCCGTTTGTGGCAGGCCGTTGAAACCATCGAAGACGGATTCGCGTTTTTCGACAGCGATCATTGTCTTATCAGTGCCAACAGCGCCTATTTATCGGTGTTTGAAGGCCTGGAAGAAATTCAACCCGGCGTGCCCTTTGCCCGTATCCTACAGCTTTTGACCGAAGAGGGCATTGTCGACACCGGCGAATTGGCCCCGGCCGAATGGCGGGCGATGATGCTTAATCGCTGGCAATCCTCCACCCCCGAGGCGATCACCCTGCGGCTGTGGAATGGCATGTATTTCAAGGTGGTGGACAAACGCGGCGAGGCCGGGGATGTGGTGTCACTGGTGCTGAATATCACCGACACCATCCGGTACGAAAAAAACCTGCGCGAAGCGCGCAATCGCTCCGAAGCCGCGAATCGCGCCAAATCCGCCTTCCTTGCCAATATGAGCCATGAAATCCGCACGCCGATGAATGGCGTGATCGGCATGGCCGAATTGCTGACCGATACCGAACTGTCCGAGGAACAGCGCCTCTACGTCAATACGATGAAGAATTCCGGCGAGGCGCTGTTGGTTATCATCAATGACGTGCTGGATTATTCCAAGATCGAGGCCGGCAAACTAGAGCTTCACCCCGAACGGTTTGACCTGGAACGCGCCATCCATGAAATCATCATGCTGTTGCAGCCAACGGCCCGCGACAAGGGGCTGGATCTTCTGGTCGACTACGACATGTTCCTGCCCACGGAATTCATCGGCGATCCGGGGCGCATTCGCCAGGTTCTGACCAATATTCTGGGAAATGCGGTGAAATTCACCCTTCAGGGGCATGTATTGACGCGGGTGGTGGGGGTGCCACGCGAAGACGGCCAAACCGCAGTGCACGTCACGATCGAAGATACCGGCATCGGCATTCTCGACGAAAAACTGGGCGATGTGTTTGGCGAATTCAATCAGGTCGAAGATGAACGCAACCGCAAGTTCGAAGGCACCGGTCTGGGATTGGCGATCACCAAACGGCTGATTGACATGATGGGCGGCGAGGTCTGGGTCGACAGCGAATTTGGCACAGGGTCGAGCTTTGGCTTTCAGGTCACATTGCCCAGCCCCGACGGCGAAACCGTTCAGCCGCCGAAACTTCCGAAACACATCCGCCGGGTGATGATTGTTGATGACCGCCCGGTGAACCGGATGATTCTGGAAAAACAATTGCAGGTCATGCAGGTCGAAACCTCTGCCTGCGAAAATGGCCAGGAAGCGCTGGATCAATTTGCCGCCGATTGTGCCTTTGATCTGGTGTTGACCGATCACAACATGCCAAAGCTCGATGGGCTTGAATTGGCCCAGGCGCTGCGCGACGCAGGCCACGAGACACCGATCATCATGCTCAGTTCCAACACCGGATTTGCCGAAACGGACCCGGCGGCAAAGTTGCTGCATGCGGTCCTGCAAAAACCGGTGCCACGTGGGGTGTTGTTCGACAAGCTGAATGCCATGTCACCCGCCGAGGATACCGCAGAACCAGCGCACTCCGGCCCCAAACCCTCTGGCGATGCCAAGGTGGCGAACCCGCCCCAGCCGACGCCATCCCCGGCAAAACCGCAGCCGGTATCAGCCACATCCGCACCGCCCAAAATCCCGGACGCCAAAGAACACGCGGCGCAGACGCCAACCAGCACAACCGGGAAAATCCAGATCCTGACCGCCGAGGACAACAAGACCAATCAGTTTGTATTCCGCAAAATGGTGAAAACCCTGGAGGTCGATCTGCATTTTGCCAACAACGGTCTGGAAGCGGTGGAAGCCTACAAGAAATTGCAGCCCGACATTATTTTCATGGATATTTCAATGCCGGAAATGGACGGCAAAGAGGCGACAACCGAAATTCGCAAACTGGAATCCGCCAACGGCACCCGCGTGCCGATCATCGCCTGCACAGCACATGCAATGTCCGGGGATCGCGAGGTTCTGATCGCCGCCGGGCTGGACGATTATATCACCAAACCGCTGAAACGCGCTGCGATCGAGGCGATGATCAAACGCTATGCCCCCCGCGAACCAGAGGCAAAGCAGCTGCGCGAAATGCCGTGACATTCATCGCAACTGCGGGCCTTACAGCCGGGCGTGACGGTTCACATCCTTGTACAGCAAATACCGGAACCGACCCGGTCCGCCCGCGTAACAGGCCTGTGGGCAAAATGCCCGCAGCCACATGAAATCGCCGGCCTCGACCTCGACCCAATCCTGATTGAGCCGGTAAACGGCCTTGCCTTCCAGCACATAAAGCCCGTGTTCCATCACATGGGTTTCGGCAAATGGGATCACGCCACCGGGTTCGAATGTCACCACAGTCACATGCATATCGTGCCGCAAATCGGCCGGATCGACAAAGCGCGTGGTCGCCCAAGCCCCGTTGGTGTCCGGCATCGGCGTCGGTGTGACATCGCGGTCCGACGTCACAAAGGCCTCTGGCACATCCAACCCCGGAGCGGGTTCATAACGTTTGCGAATCCAGTGGAACCGCAGCGCTTGCGCGCCATCGTTTCGCAAGGACCAGTCACAGCTCGGGGGCAAAAAGGCAAATCCACCCGCGGTCAGCTGATGCGTGGTGCCCTCGATGGTCAGGGTCATCTCGCCTTCGACGACAAAAAGCACGCCCTCGGCCTCTGGGTTGGGTTCAGGCGCGGTGCTGCCACCGCCGGGCAGGACCTCCATGATATATTGCGAAAACGTTTCGGCAAACCCGGACAAGGGCCGCGCAATGACCCAGGCCCGCGTCGCCGTCCAATGCGGCAGAAACGAGGTCACGATGTCGGTCATCGTGGCGCGCGGGATCACCGCATAGGCCTCGGTAAAAACTGCCCGCCCGGTCAAAAGCTCTTTTTGTCCCGGCAATCCGCCATGGGGCGCGTAATAGCTGCGGTCGCTCACGGCTGTCTCCTCCTGAATTCGCCCCCACTAAACGCCCATTGGCTGCCACAGGGAAGAACCTGGCGCACAATAGGTTTATTCGTGTTTTTTTGATAAAGCGCCGTCAGTCTCTGACATCATGCAGAAATGCCGGGCGATCAGGTTCCGACAAATCCGCCACATGACGATATCCGCCCAGATCAAACCCCAGGATGTCCGCCGGATCCTGCAGGCGATTTTGCACCATATATCGCGCCATTGCCCCGCGGGCCTTTTTCGCGAAAAAGCTGATGATCTTTGGCTGACCGCCCTTCATGTCAAAGAATTGCGGTGTGATGACACGCAATTTCAAAGCCTTGCGATCCACCGCGCCGAAATATTCCTGGCTGGCGCAATTTATCAAAACGTCGCTGCCGGTGGTCGCGGCCTGCGCGTTCAGCGCCTTGGAAATCTGATCACGCCAGTAGTGGTACAGGTTCGTGCCGCGCCGGGTCTTCAGCCGCGATCCCATTTCCAGCCGATAGGCCTGAATCGCATCCAGTGGGCGCAACACCCCGTAAAGACCGGACAAAATCCGCAAGTGATCCTGTGCATAACGGACCTCATCCGCGTCCAGCGTTCGCGCCTCAAGCCCGAGATATGTGTCGCCGGCAAAGCCGAACATGGCAGGTCGGGTGACATCCGGCGCGGGGTCATCGGAAAAGGCGCGAAACCGGTCACGGTTCAATCGCGCCAGATCATCCGAAAGATCCATCAACCCCTTGAGATCACCCAAGGTCAGGTTGCGGGCGGTTTTCGCCAAACGCGCCGCATCCGCCTGCATCGCCGGCTCGGTCATTTCGACCGTTGTTTCCGACCAATCCAGCCGCTTGGCCGGTGAAATCACCACGAGCATTGCATGTCTCCCTTTGGCGGCGGCTTACGACGCTTCGCGCAAAACGTCCAGAAACGCCGCGCCAAAACGTTCGGCACGACGTTCGCCCAACATCTGTTCCAGATCACGCACCGCACTGGGGCGGCGTTCGGCCAGCTTGGCAAGCTGCGCGGCAGAACAAGACAGCGGTTTTTCCGTACCACAGGCGCCGCGCGTCAGATCGGCCTGCACCTGCATCAACCGGTCATAGATGGACCCGGCATCCCGCCCCGCCAGCTTGCGCCGGGTGGGGTGCATCGCTTCGGTGGCGCCGGTGATCACGGCCAGAAATTCCGCGCCGTAATGTTCCAGCTTTTTGGCACCAACCCCACCAATCCGCGCCATGTCATCCAGCGAAGCGGGCCGGGTTTCGGCCATTTCGATCAGGGTCCGATCGTTGAAAATGATATAGGCCGGGACGCTGGCGGCCTCGGCCAGAGCGCGGCGTTTGGCCTTTAGTGCGGACAACAACGGCGCATCATCCTCGCTGACCATCGCCTTGACCGCCGGGCGGCGACGGGCCTGGGCCTTGGCGATGGTGTCACGCCGCAACATGATGCTGGCCTCACCGCGCAGGATGGGCCGCGCCGCTTCGGTCATGCGCAGCGCGCCATAACGTTCCGGGTCCGGCCGCATCAGATCATGGCCCATCATCTGGCGGAACACGGCCTGCCAGCCGCGTTTGTCAAATTCGCCGCCAACGCCAAAGGTCGGCAACTGATCGTGGCCTTTTTCGCGCACCTTGTCGGTGGCATTGCCCATGACAATGTCGATCAGATGCCCGGAACCGAACCATTCGCCGGTGCGCAGCGCCGCCGAAAGCGCCTTGCGCACGGCTTCTGTGCCATCAAAGGTTTCGACCGGCGATTGGCACAGGTCACAATGACCGCAAGGTTCGGTCGTTTCGCCAAAATACCCAAGCAGCGTAGTGCGGCGGCATTCCAGCGCCTCTGCCAGCCCCAAAAGCGCATTCAACCGGCCATGGTCAGCAGCACGGCGTTCGGGGGGTGCCAGCCCCTCGTCGATCTGAGACCGCCGCAAACGGATGTCATCCGCCCCAAACAGGGTCAGTGTTTCCGCCGGGCCGCCATCGCGCCCGGCACGACCGATTTCCTGATAATAGGCTTCGATCGACTTGGGCAGATCGGCATGTGCCACCCAGCGAATATCGGGTTTATCGACCCCCATGCCAAAGGCGACAGTCGCGACAACGATCAGACCATCCTCACGGGCGAACCGCGCCTCTACACTGCGCCGATCTTCGGCATCCATGCCGCCATGATAAAAACAGGCGTTGTGGCGATCTTCGGTCAGGGCGCGCGCCAGCCCCTCGGTCTTGGCGCGGGTGCCACAATAGACAATCCCGGATTGATCCCGGCGTGCGGCCGCGAAATCAAGAATCTGGCGGCGCGGCCCATCCTTGGGCTGAAAGGCAAGGTGAATATTGGGCCGGTCAAATCCACGCAGGAACCGCGCAGGTTCTTCGCCGTCAAACAATCGCGCGACGATTTCGTCCTGGGTTTCGGCGTCTGCCGTGGCGGTAAAGGCCGACAGCGGCACATTCAACTCGCGGCGCAGTTCCCCGATCCGAAGGTAATCCGGGCGAAAATCATGGCCCCATTGGCTCACGCAATGGGCTTCGTCGACGGCGATGGAATTGACACCGATGCGGCGCAACATCGACATTGTACCACCGGCGGCCAGACGTTCAGGCGCGAGGTACAGCAGCTTCAATGTGCCCGCCTCCAGCGCCTCCCAGACGGCTTCGGTTTCCTCGGGGGTGTTGCCGGATGTCAGCGCGCCGGCATTCACCCCGGCCTCTCGCAGACCGCGCACCTGATCGCGCATCAGGGCGATCAGCGGCGAAATCACCACCGTCACCCCGTCGCGCATCAGCGCAGGCAATTGGAAACACAGCGACTTGCCGCCACCGGTGGGCATGATCGCCAAAACGTTTTCACCACGGGTCACGGCATTGGCGATTTCACCCTGACCGGGGCGAAAACCGTCGAATCCGAACACGTCCCGCAAAAGCGTGGCGGTATGATCCATGGGGCAAAACCTGCAAGATTTGAGTTTGACTGCTCTTACAGGGACAATCTCATATTGAGATTCGGTGAACAAGAGGCAGGACACCGTCCCGGACCTGATCCGGGACCTCATGTCAAAGCGGCTGGGTCAGTTCAGAACTGGCTCAGATCAGGCCGAAAATCTCGGGCAGGATGAAATCCCGCAGCGAAATCAGGATGATAAACGCCACAAGCGGCGCAAGATCCAGCGGATGTGTGTTCGGCAGGATGTTGCGGATCGGGCGATAAATCGGCTCCAGCAGGCGGTTCAGCCCATACCACAATTGCGACACCAGCGGCTGGCGCAGGTTCAGGACCTGAAAATTGATCAGCCAACTCATGATGATATGGGCGATCATGATGAAAAACGCCACATCAAGGATAAGTTTCAGGGGCCCGTAAATTGCATACATCCGTGTGTGTCTCCGCCAATTGCGAGGCTTAGGTAAGCGCGCAGAGACAAAAGCACAAGTGCCGCTGCGTCACGGCTTGTCTATGCCGCGTCGCAGCGCAAGGATACCGGCGGAGGTCGCCCATGTATCCCTTTATTCGAATGTTCAAGGAATTGCTGGTTTTTCGCAATGCGCCGTCGCTGCCGCTGACCGGCACGCATGTCTCGACGCATATGTGTTGGCCTTGGGACATTGATTTCTGGATGGAGCTGAACAACGGCCGGACCCTGACGCTTTATGATCTGGGGCGTATTCCACTGGCCCAGCGCACCGGCCTTATGGCGGTGCTGAAGCGGCGCAAATGGGGATTGACCGTCGCCGGAAGCTGTACACGGTACCGCCGCCGCATTCGCCCGTTTGAACGGTTTGAAATGCGCAGCCGCGCAGTGGGGATCGACCACCGCTTTCTCTATCTTGAGCAATCCATGTGGAAGGCAAACGGTGAATGCGCCAATCACGCGATGTATCGCACCGCAGTGACCGATCGAAACGGCATTGTGTCCCCGGCAGAGGTTCTGGCGGAACTGGGCCACACGGAGCCGCTGCCCGGTTTGCCCGACCATATCCTTGCCTGGATCGCGGCCGAGGACGCCCGGCCCTGGCCGCCGCTCTTGGGGGCCTGACACCACCCCGCGCAATCAACCGCCGCCCTCCCCGTGGCCCGAATGCTGATCGGGGCACCGTTTGGGGCGCTGCAATGCAGCAACGCCAATTGCGCCTCCCGGCTGAAATTCCCCCGTTCCCCGGCTTATCCCTTGCCACCGGCCCCATTGCCGGGGTCTAACCGCCGCAACAGGGGGACGGTATGACAATTTCCAAACGCAAGCGCATCTGGGGCTGGATGTTCTTTGACTGGGCGCAACAGCCCTATGCAACATTGGGGCTGACATTTGTGTTCAGCCCGTATTTCGCCGCTGTGGCCGCCGGGTATTTTCTGGCTCAGGGGATGTCGCAAGACGCCTCCAATGCACAGGCGCAGGGGCTTTGGTCCTCCGCACAAACGATTTCGGGGCTGGTCATTGCCTTTTCCGCGCCCATTCTGGGCGGGTGGGCCGATGCATCCGGGCGATTGACCCCCTGGGTCCGGTTTTTCACCATTGTGGCGGTGATCTGTGCGGCCTCTTTGTGGCTGTTGCAGCCCGATGCCACCGGGTTGATCCTGGCGCTGGTCCTGTTCTGGCTGGGGTTCACGGCGGCCGAGGCGGCGTTCAACCTGAACAATGCGATCCTGCCCGGATTGGGCACCAAGGAAGAGATTGGTCGCATTTCCGGTGGGGCAACGGCCTTTGGCTATTGGGGTGGCGTGCTGTCGCTGATCCTTGTGTTGTTATTCTTTGCAGAGAACGAGAGCGGCAAAACCCTGATCGGGTTGCCACCGGCCTTTGGTCTTGACCCAGAGGCTCGTGAAGGCACGCGGTTCGTCGGCCCCTTTATCGCCATTTGGTTCACCCTCTTCATGCTGCCCTATGTTCTGTGGTGCCGCGACGCGCCCCGGGTCGACGCCCCACGCCCGAAACTGCGCAAGGTTCTGGCCGATCTGATGGTGACGATCCGGCGGGTGGCCCGCAACCGCTCGTGCGGCAGCTTCTTGTTGTCTTCGATGTTTTACCGCGATGCGCTGACCGCGCTTTATTCTTATGGCGGGATCTATGCCAAGCTGGTCCTGGGCTGGGAGATTGTGCAAATCGGTGTATTTGGCATCATTGCCGCAATCGCTGCGGCGGTCCTGTCCTGGGTTGGCGGCGTGATGGACCAACGGGTTGGGCCAAAGCCGGTGATCACCTTTTGTGTGACGATGTTGATTGCCGTCAGCATCATCATTGTCGGCATGTCACGCGACAGCCTGTTTGGCCTGCAATTGGCGCCTGGTTCCTCCTTGCCTGACACCATCTTCTATATCTGTGGCGCGGTCATCGGCGGCGCGGGGGGCGCGCTTTATTCTGCGTCACGCTCGATGATGGTGCGCCACGTCGAAGGCGGACGAGAGGCCGAGGCCTTTGGCCTGTTTGCCCTGACGGGCAAGGCCACCGCATTTCTGGCCCCGGCGCTGATCACCGTGTTCACCCTGTGGACGCAATCCAATCAATTGGGCTTTTTGCCGGTAATCCTGCTCTTTCTTATTGGTCTGTATCTGCTACGCTGGGTTGATCCAGAGGGGGCAAATCACCGATGATCCGAACGCTGTTTTGTATGAGTATCCTCGCGCTTGTGGTCGGCTGCGGCGACGGCAATACAGCCAAGACCAAGGCCAGCCTGGCCGCCGCACCACAGGCCACCATTGGCGATTCCATGGGCACGCTGTCGACCCAGCAGGCCAAACAATTGTTTGGCGCGAAAAACGGCCCCTCTGATCAAAGCCCCGCCGCCTATGGCAGCTATGCCAAGGGCTGTATGGCGGGCGGTGCGCAATTGCCGGAAACCGGCGCAACCTGGCAGGCGATGCGCCTGTCGCGCAACCGCAACTGGGGCCACCCGGAAACCGTCGATTACCTGCGACGTCTGTCGGCGCGGGCGGCGCAATTGCCGGGTTGGAACGGGCTTTATATCGGGGATATGTCGCAACCACGCGGCGGCCCGATGCTGACCGGTCACGCCAGCCACCAGATCGGGCTGGATGCCGACATCTGGCTGCGCCCGGCTACGAATATTGCACTGTCGCGCGATGCACGTAAATCGCTGTCGTCGATTTCGCTGCGGCGGTCAAATGGCGCCTTTACCAATGACAAATGGACAGCGGAACATCACGCATTGCTCAAGGCCGCAGCCAGCGACCCGCGTGTGGCGCGGATCTTCATCTTTCCCGGTGCCAAGGTGCAGATGTGCAATGACGAAAAAGGCGATCGCGCCTGGTTGCGCAAGATCCGGCCCTGGTGGGGGCATCACTATCATTTCCACGTGCGGCTGTCCTGTCCGCGCGGCGCCAGCGGTTGCGTCAATCAGGCCGCCCCGCCGCCCGGCGATGGCTGTGCCGAGGCACAGGGCTGGGTCGACCGTATCCTGAACCCACCGCCGCCGGACCCCAATGCCCCGCCGCCGCGCAAGAAACGTGAATTGATCCTTGCCGATCTGCCGGCGCAATGCGCCGCTGTGTTAAAGGCCCAATAAACCACGATGACACGATTTTTGACCAGCGCCGCGCTGGCGCTGATTGCGCTGGTCAGCTGTGGCTCTGCTGCGGAGGACGCCAATCGCGCCCACCATGTCCAAAGCTATATCTGGACAGACAGTGATCCGGCATTTGGCGGCTTTTCCGCGATTGACCTCAGCAACGATGACGGCGGCTTTGTCGCCCTGTCCGACCGGGGCCATTACGTCGAAGGGCGGATCATCCGGGAAAACGGTCGCATTGTCCGGGTGGACAGCACGCCGCCGCGCGCGCTGCGCAACACCAAAGGCGGGCAGATACAAGAAGGTATTCGCGCCGACAGCGAGGGGCTTGCGATCCGCGCGGATGGTCGCCGCTTCGTTTCATTCGAAGGATTCCACCGGGTCTGGGCCTATGTGTCGATGGATCGTGCCGCATGGCTGCCACGGCATGAGGATTTCAAATCCCTGCAAAACAATTCTTCGCTGGAGGCGCTGGCGATTGACCGCCGCGGCTGGCTTTACACATTGCCGGAACGTTCGGGCAAGATGACACGGCCCTTCCCGGTCTATCGCTATCGCAATGGCACCTGGGATCAGCCTTTTTCCATTCCCCGCTTTGGCGGTTTTCAACCGGTTGGGGCAGATTTCGGCCCAGACGGCATGCTGTACCTGCTGGAGCGGGAATTTACCGGGTTTGGGTTTCGGTCGCGGGTGCGCCGGTTTGCGGTGACAAAGCGCGACATCGGCCGCGGCGAAATCCTGTTCACCAGCCCGCTTGGCCGCCACGACAACCTGGAGGGCCTGGCGGTCAGCCGTGATGACGCGGGCAAGATCCGCCTGACAATGATATCCGACGACAATTTTCGCGCCTTCCAACGCACCGAGATCGTGGAATATCTGCTGCCCTGAGCCCCGGATTGACAAATCGCTTGCGTGACGGGGCCGGAAACTGTACGTCCCGCCCGTTCCCGGCAAATCGGGGGCCAAGTCGCCGCAACCTTGCAAAAACGGGCATCAAATATGAACCGCACCCATCTTCCTGGCATTATTGCCATGGCCGCGATTGTCGTGGCCTCGAACGTCCTCGTTCAATTTCTAATTCTTGACGGCCTCCTGACCTGGGGGGCGTTTACCTATCCGCTGGCGTTTCTTGTCACTGACGTGATGAACCGCGTCTATGGCGCCGGACCGGCCCGGCGGGTGGTCTTTGCCGGATTTGTCACCGGTGTGATCTGTTCGCTGATCGGCAGCCAGATCATGTTGCAAGGTGACGGATACAGCTATGCTGCCGTGCCGTTGCGCATTGCCGTGGCATCCGGTGTGGCCTTCCTGGTGGCGCAGCTGACCGACATCGCGGTATTCAACCGCTTTCGCAGCGGCCGCTGGTGGCGCGCGCCCCTGATTTCCACGCTGGTGGGATCCGCGCTGGATACCGTTTTGTTTTTCGCCATCGGCTTTTCCGCCGCGATCACCCTGTTTGGCGCAGAGGCCAATTCCGCAATCGCCTGGGCGTGGGAGCCGGTGCCGTTCATGAATGTTGGCGCGGCGGTTCCGCTGTGGGTCACGCTGGCCTTTGCGGATTGGCTGGTAAAACTGACGGTGTCGTTGCTGGCATTGGTGCCATTTCGGGCAATCGTTGCGCGACTTTCGCAAAATCGCGCGATTGTCTGAAAATTTCCTTTGCGATTTTGATCTTCCGTGCCATGATTCGAGTGTGGAAACAAAATTGAAAGGAGGTGCTTCAGTGTCGAGAGAGGTATTGGAGAAAGGCGTCGGAACAGTTCGAGGGGGCGTCCTCTGAGGCAGCCCTTAGGAGGACCCTCGAATTGGTAGGACCTAACCGGCCCCACCTCCTGACAATCTCGAAGAGCCAAGCGGCATGGCTCTTTTTCGTTTGCTGCGCGGATACGGGATTTGAAGCGGGATTTGTAAAAGGGGGCCAGCCCCCTCGGCCTTTGGCCTCACCCCCGGGATATTTTTGGTCAGATGAAAGGTCGATTTCGGCCTTCTTGTCCCAGAGTGCGCTTCTGCGGTAAAGCAGTTGCAGACGTGCTACAGGTGGCCCCAATGACCCTTCGCATCAATGATCACATCGAATTGGCCGATTGGGAGATGAGCGAACAGTTCACCCGGTCGTCGGGCCCTGGCGGCCAGAACGTGAACAAAGTGTCCACGGCGGTGGAATTGCGGTTTGAAGCTGCGC
>NZ_JALIEC010000008.1 GCF_022867865.1 Phaeobacter sp. J2-8
TCACCCGGATTTCGGAAAAAGCGGTGTTGGATGCGATGTTTGTTCGAACCGCGCTGGAATTGGAATGTCTGCGCGCGGCGAGCGTGCGGCTGACACCAGAGTATTCTGCCCGACTGCACGCCAATCTGGACCAGCAAACCGCGGAGCTGGACGGACCGGATCATGCGGAATTTCACGCTTTGGATGACGCATTCCATGCGCTTCTCTGCGAGATTGCCGGCCAGCCCCAGGTTTGGCGGCTGATCCAGGAACAAAAGGCGCATATGGACCGGGTCCGCTATTTGACGTTGTCGCATATGCGCAAGGCCGAGGTGCTGGCGGATCACATCGCAATTGTCGACGCGCTAGAGGCCGGGGACAGCGCAATGGTTGACGCCCGGTTGCGGATGCATCTGGGCGATATTCGCACGGCCTTGGTCGGAATTCGCAAAGATAATCCGGATTATTTCGAAATCGACGGTTAGGCGGCTTCTGCGCGGGCGGGGCGAATGGCCACACCGGCGGGGGCGGACGGCCCTATGCTGTGCCGCTTCCCGCGCCTTTGTCTGCCATGCGATACCAATCCGCCGCATATTGCGCCAGATCTTCGGCCAGCGTGCGGTCAAGCCGGGGTTCGAAATTCAGTGAGCCAGACACATCTGGGTTGGCGCTGATGGTGTCGGTCCGGGCCAAAAGCGCCGCGCCCTGGCTTGTGCCTGTTGCGCTTTGCATCGCGGCGACATCGCAGCCGGCAATCTCTGCCAAACTTTGGCAATATAATCTGTTGCGCGCAAACGGGCCTTCTACAATCACCGGCCCGCTGTGCCCGATGTTAGAGAGGCACCTGCCGGTGATCAAAGCCAGATAAAGCGCCACCGCCGCGCCGCGCCGCGCGCTGCCGATTGCCGGTTCCGGCCCGATCCAACGTGCGGTTTGGCCGCGAAATGGCCCCGTGTCCGGCACCACCGCGGGCAACAGATGGATGCCAAGCTGCACCACATCCGCCAGATCAGCCTCGGTTGGCGTGGCATAGGCCCCGTCGGTGGCCAGATCATGCTCGCGTCCGCCCATGAAGCGGGCCGACGGCACCGGCGCGCCCAGGGCGTTGACGTTGATCAACACATCCTGCGTCGGGTCAAGCGGCACGGGTTGCGCACCAATGGCCATGGCAATGGTCCAGGTGCCGCTGGAAATCACTGAAAACGGCGCGGTGTTGCCCAGAATATGCGGCAAGAGCGACGCGTTGCTGTCATGCACGCCGCAATAGACCGGGGTCATTTGCGACAACCCGGTGCGGCGGGCCACATCGGGGCGCAGCGGCCCCAGAACATCGCCGGACTGGCGCGCCGGTGCGATCTTGTCTGCAATCCCCAACCGGTCAACCAGCGACGAAAACTGCCCTGAATGCGGGTTCCACAGATCGGTGTGACATCCAAGGGATGTCACATCCGTTGCCACACATCCCGTCAACCGATGGCCCCAGAATTGCGGATAGGTCACAATGTCCTGTGTGCGCGCCCGCAGATCCGGGTCTTTGGTAAATTGCCAAAACAGCTGCGCCCCGACATTCAGACCAGCCGCCAATCGCGGCGCGCCGGTTTCGGAAAACTCCGGGCGTATGGCATCATAGGCCGCTGCCGTTTCGTCCGGGCCGTTGTATTCATAGTCCAGGATCGGCGCCGCCAGATTGCCATCCGCATCCAGCAGCGCAACACAGGCACCATGCGTGGTGATGGAAATCGCATCCACACCATGATCGGCATGAAACGCCGTCAGCGCAGCAAGCAGAAATTCCCAATGCCCGTCGATGTCGAAATGTGGCCAGGGGGCGCCGGACAAAACCTGATTTGGCCGTGTGACCACAGCGATTTCGGTCAGGCCCTCAAGCGCGACCAGCGCCAATTTGGCATTGGTCTTGCCGATATCAATTACCGCAACATGGGTCATGGCATGTGAAACACTGGCACCAGATCGGCCACCAACGGCGCGTTGTCCGGGCCGGTTTCCATGATGTCGGCCATATGGGTCCACCATTTCTGCATGATGTCGGTCGTGGGCAATGCATCCATTCCGTGATCGTCCTTGCGCCACAACACACCAAAAAGAATATCGGTCTCTGGATCGAGATGGATTGAATAATCCGACACCCCCGCCGCGCGCAGCAAAGTCACCAGCTCTGGCCAGATCTCGTCATGGCGTTTGCGGTATTCCGCTGCGCAGCCCGGGTTCAGCCGCATCTTGAAAGCATATTTCTCCATCAGCGCGCCCGCCACATCGCCCAGAGCCGGGGCAGGGCAATCACCCCGATCAACAGAGCACCAATCACGATCGACATCACAATGCCCGGCACGTTCAACAGACCCAGACCAAAGGTCACCAGCCCCATGACAAAGGCGGCAATCACCACACCGGGAATGGTGCCGGATCCGCCAAGGATATTGATCCCGCCCAGCACAACCATGGTCACGACCTCCAATTCCCAACCGAACCCGATAGAGGGCCGGGTGGAGCCAAGCCGCGATGTCAGGCAGATCGCCGCAATCCCGGCCATCAAACCGGTCAGCATGAACAGAATGAACTTGATCCGTGCCACGCGGATCCCGGAAAACAATGCCCCGGTCGGGTTGTTGCCAATGGCATAGATGGCGCGGCCGAAATTGGTCTTGTGCAAGACAACCGCATAGATGACCGCCAACAGCGCGAACAGGACCAGCTCGAACGAAATGACCCAGAACACGTAGCCCTGGCCAAAATATGCGAAATCGATCGGATAGTTGTTATAGACCTGATCACCCAGCACAATGTAGCTGATGCCGCGAAACAGGCTCATCGTGCCGATGGTGACAACGATGGATGGCAAGCCCAGGCGCGTCACCAGAACGCCGTTGAACGCCCCGCACAGCACACCGGTGGCAAGCCCGACAAGGATCAGACCCGGCGTTCCGGCACCTGCTTCGGCGGCGGCGCCCATCGCGGTCGACGCCAGCGCAATGATCGACGCGACAGACAGATCAATTTCACCCGAAATGATCAACAGCGCCATGGCAAAGGCGATCATCGCCTTTTCGGTGAAGTTGAACGTCGCGTCCGAGAGGTTCCAGGCGTTGAGGAAATACGGCGAGGCAAAGCTGTTGGCGATGAATATCGCCACGGCCACCGCCAGCAACAGGGTTTCCCAGCTTTTCAACCGCCGCTCCAGCGGTGATTTCAGCCGGTCGGGAATATGGCGTTCCATCGTGCTCATGTCGCATGCTCCGCTGATTTCAGGATAATCCGGCCCTTTTCGCGATTGGCGCGTGCGTTCAGGGCGACCGCAATGATGATGGCGCTGCCGGAAATTGCCAGCTGCCAGAAGGGCGAGATATTGACCACCGGCAGCGCGTTCTTGATCACGCCAAGGAACAAGGCCCCCAGCACCGCGCCGCCCACCGATCCAATGCCGCCGGCAATCGAAATGCCGCCGATCACACAGGCCGCAACCACATCCAATTCAAACCCGCCGGCAATATCGACATAGGCCACCGCATAGCGCGACACCCAAAGATATCCGGTCAATCCCGCCAGCGCCCCCGACAGGGTAAAGGCCCAGAATTGCGTGCGCCCGACATTGATCCCGGTATAGGTCGCAGCATGGGGATTGCCGCCCACCGCATAGGCCGCCCGGCCCAGCGTCGTGCGCGACATCACCACGGTGAACACAATCACCGCAAGGATCGCACACCAGCTCAGCATCGGCAGGCCAAGGATTTCAGCGCGCGGAAAGGCCTTGAACGCGGCGCTCATCTCGTGGCTGTTGACCCATTTGCCGTCGGAAATCAAAAAGATGATCCCGCGAAAGATGGTCATCGTGCCCAATGTCACCACAATCGGCGGGATATCCAGTTTCCACACCAAAACCCCGTTCACCATACCCAGGGCGGTTCCCAGCGTGATGGCAATCACCACGATCAACACAACCGGCAGCCCCGGCGCGGCGACATTGATCATCGCCACCACCATGCCGGTCAGCGCCAGATTGGCCGCAACGGACAGGTCGATGCATTTGGTCAGAATCACGATCATCTGGCCAATCGCCAAAAGGATCAGTGGCGATGTATCGTTGAACACCGAGGCCAGATTGGCAGGGGCGACAAAGCCGGGAAACCGCAGTGCGATCAATCCCAGAAGTACCGCAATCGCCCCCAGCAACAGCGCTTCGCGCGAGGTCAGTAATCGTTGCAACATGGCTCTACCTCATATTCCCGCCGCATGGCGGACAAGCGTTTCCGGGCTCAGGTCTTCGCGGTTCAGTTCCGCCGCCATGCGGCCTTCGCGCATGACGATCACCCGGTCCGACATCCCCAGGATCTCTGGAATTTCCGAGCTGACCATAATGACGGCCAGCCCCTCGGCCGCCAATTCCGCCATGAATTCATGCACGGCGGCCTTCGATCCGATATCAATGCCCTTGGTGGGTTCATCCAGAATGATCACCTTGGGCTTGGTGGCCAACCACTTGGCAATCACCACCTTTTGCTGATTGCCCCCCGACAGGTTGCCAACATTGGTGTCCAGTGACGCCGCCCGCAGATCCAGCCGCCGGGTATATTCCCGCGCCAGGGCAAATTCTTCCGCCAATTGCAGGAACCCGTTCCGCGACGTGCGCCCAAGCGAGGGCAATGTGACATTCTGAAAGATCGGCAGGGCGGTAATCGCCCCCTGTTTGCCGCGATCTTCCGGCACATAGACAATGCCATTGGCAACCGCATCCGCAGGCGAGCGGATCTCAACCGCGGTGCCGTCAATCTTGACCTGTCCGGCAGACGGTTTGGTGATGCCAAACAACGCCTGCATGAACTCTGATCGACCCGCGCCGACCAACCCGTAAAACCCAAGGATTTCCCCCTGTTTCAGGGTAAAGCCAATATCGGCAAATTCGGTTGGGTGGCTCATGCCCGCGACATCCAGCACCTCGCGGCCCATCTCATTGTCCCGCGTCGGGAAAATCTGTGCCACATCACGCCCGACCATCATCTTGACCAGATCGGCTTCGCTGACATCGGCAATCTTGCCATCGCTGATGAACTGGCCATCGCGAAACACCGTGTAGCGGTCGGCAATCCGAAAGATTTCGTCGAACTTGTGGCTGATGAACAGGATCGCCTTGCCCTGCGCCTTCAGCTTGTCGACCAGCTCATACAGCTCTTGGATCTCTTTGTGCGACAGGGCGGCAGTGGGTTCATCCATGATGACCACACGCGCATCAATCGACAGCGCACGGGCAATGGCCACCAGATGTTTGTTGGCAATGCCCAGATCGCGCAGCTTGTGACGGGGGTCAATCTCGGCGCCGATCCCGCTCAGGATCTCCGCCGCGCGCCTTTCGATCGTCTGCCAGTCAATCAATCCGAACGCGCCACGCGGCGCATGCCCAAGAAAGATGTTCTCGGCGACCGACAATTCATCAAACAGCACGGTTTCCTGATGGATGGCGGTGATCCCGGCCCGTGCCGCATCTTGGGGCGTGGCAAAGCGGGTCGCCACACCATCGACCAGGATGTCGCCGCCGTCGGGCTGATAGATCCCGGTCAGGGTCTTGACCACGGTGGATTTGCCCGCGCCATTTTCCCCGATAAGGGCGGTGACCTCACCGGGATAAAGCGCCAGTGACACACCATCCAGGGCCTTGACCCCGGGAAAGGTCTTTGTGATCCGATCAAGTGCAAGAACGGGATTATCTGTGCCACCTGCCAGGGCAGGTGACCGCGCCACTGCGTTGCTGGACATACCTGTCTCTTCTTCTGTTTGGAAATATCCTGGGGTGTCTGAGGGGCTAGCCCCTCAGCTCTTTCTGCGCCGGGGGCATCGCCCCCGGCCTGTCGACGCGCGCAAGCGCGGCGAAACTCAGAAGATCGACTTGAAGTCGTCGATGTTCGAGCTGTCGTAGACAAAGGGGTCGGCCATCGCGGCGGAATTTGTCTCGTCCAAGGTGATGGTGCCCATGCGGCCAATCTCGATTTCCGCACCCGGTTCCGCTGTGGCGCCGGACGCCAGGGCATGTGCGATCATTGCCGCCGAATAACCCAGATCAATCGGGTTCCAGATGGCAAAGCTCTTGGATGCGCCGCTCTCGATGGCGCCTGCCATTTCCGACGGCAGGCCCAGACCGGTCACATTGACCTGACCGATTTTGCCCGCGTCTTCAACCGCTTGTGCTGCGGCCACGATCCCGACCGACGTCGGTGCAATGATCGCATCCAGATCGGGATAGGATTGCATAAGGCCCTGAGCCTCGCGATAGGATTTGTCCGCAAGATCATCGCCATAGACCGTGGCAACAACCTCGATACCGGGGTAGTCGCCCATCACCTTGTTCATTTCTTCGATCCAGATGTTCTGAATTCGTCGATGTGGTGGTCGCCGACAGCAGCGCAACTTCACCACCCTCGGGCAGGTGATCCGCCGCCAGTTTGATGATCATATTGCCGATCAGCGGGTTGGACGAGGGGTTCAGGTGAACCTGGCGGCCTGCTTCGGCGACGCCGGAGTCCCACGAGATCACTGTGATGCCGCGCTGCATCGCCTTCTTCAGCGTTGGCACCAGCGCGTCGGTGTCATTGGCTGAAACGGCAATCGCATCAACACCTTGCGCGATCAACGAGTTGATGACCTCAATCTGGCCTTCGGCGGTGGTGTCTGTCGGGCCGGTATAGATGATTTCGACATTGCCCAGCTCGCCTGCGGCCTCTTCCGCACCTTTTGCTGCAGCTTCAAAGAAGCCGATACCAAGCGCCTTGACCACCAGCGCGATGCGCATGTTGTCCTGCGCCATGGCCGATGTGCCCATAAGCGATGCACCAAGGCTGAGGCCGACGGCCAGTTTGGTAAAGTTACGACGTTTCATGATGGTTTCCTCCCAAAGAACATGAAGTATGAGGCGGTTTACGAGGCCGCTTCGTCCTCGTCCTGCGCCGCGCCCGATTGCGCGACGATCAGTTTGATGTCGGCGGCCTCCAGCATGGCGGCGGCCTTGTCGGTGATGCCCTCATCGGTGATCACCGTGTCGATCCGGGCCAGCGGGCAAAGCACCAGGCTGGAACGGTTCGCGAATTTCGTGCTGTCGACCAAAACCACCAGCTCATCGGCCTGACCGATCAGCTTTTGCTCGGCCTGAATTAGCAGCGGGTCGGCCTCCATCAGCCCGATGGGCCCAAGGCCCTGCGCCCCCATGAACATCCGCTTGGCATAGAAATTGCGGGTCACGTCATTGTCGAAGGGCGACAGAATGATGTTCTGTTCGCGGTAAATCGCACCGCCCGACAGCATGATGGTGTTTTTGGAATGCTTGAGCAGATGCTCGGCAATCGGAAAGCTGTTGGTGAAAATCTGGCAGCGCCGCGAGGCCAGCGGATGCACCATCTGGAACGTCGTTGTGCCACCGTTGATGATGATCAACTCGCCGTCCTGGCACAGGTCTACCGCCGCACGGGCAATCGCCTGTTTCTGCTTGCTTTGCATCGTCTGATTGACGGAAAACGGCCGCCCGGCGAGGCCGACGAATTGTGGCGGGCTGATCGCCTCGGCACCACCGCGCACACGGCGCAGCTTCTTCTGCATATGCAGGGCGGCGATGTCGCGGCGGATCGTGGCCTCGGAGGCCTCGGTCAGGTTGCACAGGTCCACCACCGTCACCATCGGCCGGTCTTGTACTGCGGATAGAATGATCCTGTGGCGTTCCGTTTCGTGCATGTCGTCCTCCCTTGGTTTCACAACATTGTTCAAAATCGCCAGCTGTGTCAATCATAAATCGTCAAAAGCAATCATGCTGCACTGCACTATGATTGAATATGATCGTTTATGATTGACAATTGCGCGCACCAAGGGCAGTGTCCAGCGCAAGTCAACATGCAGGACGCACCGCGTCATATGGGAGGACACCATGCTGAAAACCGTTGAAACTCAGTTGCTTGAAAACCGCTGGAGCGAGGCCGAAGCCGCAGGCATGAGCGAGTTGGAGCTGCTGCTCTATCGCTCGAACATTCTGGGCGCTGACAAACGCGTGACCAATTATGGCGGCGGCAATACCTCGGCCAAGGTGATGGAGGTTGATCCGCTCACCGGTAAAGAGGTCGAGGTGCTTTGGGTCAAAGGTTCGGGCGGCGATATCGGCTCGATCAAGATGGATGGTTTCGCGACGCTGTATATGGAGAAGCTCGAAGCGCTGAAGGGGCTGTACCGTGGTGTGGACTTTGAGGATGAAATGGTCGGCTATCTGCCGCATTGCACCTACAAGCTGAACCCGCGCGCGGCCTCGATCGACACGCCGTTGCATGCCTATGTGCCGCGCAAACATGTCGACCACGTGCATGCCGACGCGATTATCGCCATCGCGGCGTCGAAAAATTCCAAGGAACTGACGCAAGAGATCTTCGGTGACAGCATCGGTTGGTTGCCGTGGAAAAAGCCAGGCTATGAACTGGGTTTGTGGCTGGGCAAATTCTGCGAGGACAACCCCGAGGCCGATGGCGTCGTGCTGGAAAGCCACGGGTTGTTCACCTGGGGCGACACCGCGAAATCCTGCTATGACAAGACAATCGAGGTGATCAATACCGCCACCAAATGGCTGGGCGAAAAGACCGACGGTGTCGCGGCCTTTGGCGGTGCGCAACATCAGAGCCTGTCCGAGGGTGAGCGCCGTGCCGTGGCCGCCCGGTTGATGCCCGCCATTCGCGGATTTGTTTCCGGCAACCAACATATGGTCGGCCATTTCAACGACAGCGACGCGGTGCTGGAATTCGTCAACGCCAAAGGGATGGCGCCGCTGGCCGCACTTGGCACATCCTGCCCCGACCACTTCCTGCGCACCAAGATTCGCCCGCTGGTGGTGAATTTCGACCCGGCAAAAGGCAATATTGATGAGGTGATGGCCGGTCTGCCCGACCAGATCGCCGCCTATCGCGACGATTACAAAGCCTATTATGATCGCTGCAAAAAAGACGACAGCCCCGCCCTGCGTGACCCCAATGCGGTGGTCTATCTGGTGCCAGGCGTCGGCATGATCACCTTCGCCAAGGACAAGGCGACGGCGCGGATCTCGGGCGAGTTTTATGTCAACGCGATCAACGTGATGCGCGGCGCGTCTTCGGTCAGCGAATATGTCGGCCTGCCAGAGCAAGAGGCGTTTGACATCGAATACTGGCTTCTGGAAGAGGCCAAGCTGCAACGTATGCCGAAACCGAAATCTCTGGCTGGTCGGGTGGCGCTTGTTACCGGCGGCGCTGGCGGGATTGGCGCGGCCACGGCGGAACGGTACCTGCGCGAAGGCGCCTGTGTCATGCTGGCCGACATCAATGACGATGCGCTGGCCGCCACCGAAAAGAACCTGACCGGGCGCTTTGGGGCGGATGTGGTGCGCACCGTCAATATGAATGTGACCGACGAAACCGCAGTGGCACAGGCCTATGCCGAGGTGTCGGTGGAATTCGGCGGCGTTGATATCCTTGTGTCCAATGCCGGCATCGCCTCTTCCGCGCCGGTGGAAGACACCACATTGGCGCTGTGGAACAAGAACATGGAAATCCTGTCCACCGGTTATTTCCTGGTCTCGCGCGAGGCGTTCAAGCTGATGCGGGTGCAGGACATGGGGGGCGCGATTGTGTTCGTGGCGTCGAAAAACGGTCTGGCGGCATCGCCCAACGCCAGCGCCTATTGCACGGCGAAGGCATCGGAAATCCATCTGGCGCGTTGTTTGGCGCTGGAAGGGGCCGAGGCCGGTATCCGGGTCAATGTGGTCAATCCTGATGCGGTGTTGCGCGGATCGAAGATCTGGGAAGGTGAATGGCTGGAACAACGGCAGGCACCTATGGCACCGACAAGGAAGGGCTGGAGGAAATGTATCGCAATCGGTCGATGCTGAAACGCTCTGTCCTGCCGGAAGATATTGCCGAAGCGGCCTATTTCCTGGCGTCGGATCTGTCGGCGAAATCGACCGGCAATATCCTCAACGTCGATGCCGGCAATGTGCAGGCCTTCACGCGTTAAGACGACACTTTCGAAAAGTTATGGCCCGGTCACAGATACCGGGCCACACGCCAAGGGAGGACACCATGGCAGATACCTATACCCCCGCAAAACAAGCCTTTGCCGATTGGGGCGTCGATACGGAAGCCGCGCTTGACCGTTTGAAAACCATCCCGATTTCAATGCATTGCTGGCAGGGCGATGATGTGGTCGGATTTGAACAGCAAACCGGATCTTCTGGCGGTGGCATTCAGGCGACGGGCAACCACCCCGGTCGGGCCCGCACGCCAGACGAGCTGCGCGCAGATCTGGATTTTGCCTATTCGATGATCCCCGGATCGCATCGGCTGAACCTGCATGCCATGTATCTGGATACCGACGAGACCCCGGATCGGGACGAAATCGAATACAAGCATTTCGCATCCTGGGTCGATTGGGCCAAAAGCGGCGGCATCGGGCTGGATTTCAATCCAACCTTTTTTGCCCATGAAAAAGCCGACGACAATCTGACATTGGCCCATCCCGATGCCGGTATTCGCGCGTTTTGGATCGAACATGGCAAACGGTCGCGTGATATTGCGGCGCGCTTTGGTCAGGAGCTGGGGACCGCTTCGGTCAACAATATCTGGGTGCCTGATGGCTATAAGGATACGCCAATTGATCGGATGGCGGCGCGGGCGCGGCTTAAATCCTCGCTTGAAACCATGTTCGCCCCGGCACAGGACCGCGCCCATATGCTGGACGCCGTTGAAAGCAAGCTGTTCGGTATCGGGGTCGAGGCCTGTACCGTGGGCAGCCATGAATTCTACATGGGTTATGCGATCCGCAAGGGCACGTTGCTTTGTCTGGATATGGGGCATTTCCATCCGACCGAAAACATCGCGGACAAGCTTTCGGCCGTCGCTTTGTCGCTGGATAAGATCCTGTTGCATGTGTCGCGCCCGATGCGGTGGGACAGCGATCATGTGATTTTGCTGAATGACGACATTCAGGCGATGGCCAACGAATTGGTCAGTGCCGATCTGTTGGCGCGCACCCATATCGGGCTGGATTTCTTTGACGCCACCATCAGCCGCACGGCGGCCTGGGTGATTGGCACGCGCAATATGCAGCGGGCTTTGCTGCGGGCGTTGTTGATGCCGATGGATCGGCTGAAGTCCGCAGAAGCGGCGATGGACAATACCGCGCGTTTCACCCTGACAGAAGAGTTCAAGGACCTGCCGTTTGGCGCGGTCTGGGCGGAATTCTGTGCCCGTGCCGACATGCCGGTTGGTCTGGATCTGATCCGGGAGCTGGACAGCTATCAGGCAGGGGTCGCCGGTCGCGGATAGGCGCGCCGCGCTGCTGGAAACCGGCGGCCCACGTCGGTTGAAAGGAATCTTGGCCCTTTTGCAAAGCGCAATTGGGCCAGATTCACGCATTGTATCAGGTGCTTGGCCTTGGATGTTGCCGGTCCTGCCAGTGCCGCAGGTCAAAATGCCCAGACCCGAGCCGTCAAAATGTTTGACAGCTGTGGATCGCCCCCATAACCTACTAATTGGTAGCTAATGGAGGAGGAGACCATGACAGCACTGACCAAATTCGCGTGTCTTGCGGCGATTGCCGCACTTGCCACGCCGGCCATTGCAGAAGATTACAGCTGGAAACCGGATCGCCCGATCAACATCATCGTTCCATGGTCGGCGGGGGGGTCTACCGATCAGGTGACCCGCGTTGTTGCACCCATTCTGGAAGAGGCGCTTGGGACCGAAGTTGTGGTCGTGAACCAGCCGGGCGCATCCGGGTCAACCGGCACCAAGGCCGCGCTGGATGCGCCGCGTGACGGGTATACCTGGACCGCGAACGCCATTGCCAACAATGCCACCTATGCCGTGACCGGTCTGGTGGAAAACACATCAATCGACGATTACGCCATCTATCTGCACGTGGCCAATGTGCCGCTTGTTAGCGTGAACGTCGATGCGCCCTATCAAAGCTTTCCCGAACTGCTGGAGGCCATGGAAAGTGGCTCTGTGACGGTGGGCACCGCTGGCATCAACTCTTCCGGTGGGATGGCGCTTGCCGCGATCAAGGAAAGCGCCGAAGGCGAATTGTCTGGCGCGCGCATGATCACCTATGACGGTGGCAACCCCGCCGTGATCGCCGCCGCTAGCGGCGAGGTGCAGGTGACCACGCAATTGGCCGTGGAACAGACTGAAATGATCCGCGCAGGTCGTCTGCGGGCGCTGACCGTCTTGTCCGATACCGCCCTCGTGGTCGAAGGCATCGACCCGGTGCCACCAATCACCGAATTCCTGCCGGATTTCAAAGTTGCGGCAGATTATTTTGGTGTGTTCATCCCCACCGGCGCCCCGCAAGAGGTCTATGACACTGTCGATCAGGTTTGGCAGGATCATGTCATGTCGTCCGACGCGTTGCAGACCTATGCAAATGACCGTGGTGCGGTCTTTGCCCCCAGCTATGGCAAGGCCGCCTATGACAAGGCGATGCCGGTTGTCATCGCCGAGGCCTGTGCACGGGTCACCCGTGGCGAGGCCGTGATGGATCCGTCCGAAATCGGCATCGACTGCCCGGCGGAATAAACGCATTCTTCGGGCGGGGCGGCATGTCCCGCCCGAAGCGCGTAACCAGAGGTAAATGACATGCAAATGGCTTTGGCGGATCGTCTTATGGCGATCGTATTCCTGGCGCTTGGGCTGGCCTTGTTGGTTGGCGGCTACACGATGGAGCGGTTGGAAATCCGCCAGATCCATCCGGCGTCAATCCCCGGATTGGTGCCAATGATCCTTGGGGTGTTGCTCAGCATCTGTGCGGCGCTGTTGTTGATGACATCCTTTCGAAGCGCGGATGCAGACGGGGTCGACCCCGACCTTGTGCTTTCCGGCGGCTCCTGGACCCGGCTTGGCCTGACGGTCGTGGTCTGTACGGTCTATGCGCTGGGGCTTGTTGGGTGGCTGCCGTATTTCTGGGCGACGTTCCTGTTTACATTGACGTTTTCGTTGATCTTTTCCTTTCCGGTCACCGGTGACATCCGGGCGCAGGTGATCTCTGCCGCTGGCAGTCTGGCGCTTGCGGTTGCGGTGGCCCTGGGCACCATGTTGCTGTTCCGGGATCTCTTCTTGGTGAGGTTGCCATGAGCGGACTTTTCGATCTTTTCAACGGTTTCGCGACGCTGCTGACGCCGACGATGTTGTTTCATGCCGCCTGGGCGACCTTGCTGGGCATTGTTGTGGGCTCCTTGCCGGGGTTGACCGCGACGATGGGCGTGGCGTTGATGACGACGTTGACCTATTCGCTCGACTCGACCACCGCGATCCTTGTGTTGATTTGCATGTATGTCGGGGCGATTTATGGCGGGTCGCGCAGCGCAATCCTGTTGAATATTCCCGGCACCCCCGCCAGCGCGGCCACCGCTTTGGACGGCTATCCCTTGGCCAAGGCCGGGCGCGCCGGATATGCCATGGGGCTGGCCACCGCCGGGTCGGCACTGGGAACGCTTGCCGGTGTGGTGATGCTGGTGCTGATCGCGCCGCCACTGGCCGAAGCGGCGTTGAACTTTGGCAGTTTTGAATTCTTTTGGCTGGCGGTGTTCGGCATTCTGATTTCCGGCCAGCTGACGGCAGATACTACACCGCTGAAAGGTTACATTGCCGGGATTCTGGGTCTGGCGGTCGCCATGATCGGATCCGAAGGCATCCACGCCCATGTGCGGTTCAACATGGGCATTTCCGATCTGAATGCCGGTATCGCGCTGATCCCCGCCATGGTCGGGGCCTTTGGGTTTGCCGAGGTGCTGACCGCGATGTGGAACAAGGCCGGCGAACTGGCCACCAAGAAGGACAAAAGCGACCGCACCATTCCGCATATGGTGGATCTGTGGCGGTATAAATTTACCATCGCCAAATCCGGGTTGATCGGCACCATGGTCGGCATCATTCCCGGCGTGGGCGAGGATATTGGCGCCTGGGCCAGCTATGCCACCGCGCGCAAATCTTCGAAAGAAAAGGAAAAGTTCGGCCATGGCAGTTACGAAGGTCTGATTGCCGCGGAAACCGGCAATTCGGCAGTGGTGCCCGGATCTCTGATCCCGGCGATCACGCTGGCGGTGCCGGGTTCGGCCAGTTCTGCGGTGCTGATCGCCGCGCTCTTTATCCATGGTATCCGGCCCGGTCCGCTGATCATGATTGAACAGCCACATTTTGTCGGCCTGATCAGCGCCATGGTGGTGATTGCCACCGTGTTCATGGCGATTTACGGCCTGACCCTGACCAAGGCCTTTGTCCAGGTGTTGCGCGTGCCCTATTCCTATCTGATGCCGGTGGTCTTTGTGCTTTGTGTGATTGGCACCTATGCCCTGAGCCAGCGGATTTTTGACATCTGGATCATGGTGGCCTTTGGCGTGATCGGCTTTGTCCTGCGGCAGATGAAATACCCGATGGCGCCGCTGGTGCTGGGCATTATTCTGGGGGATCTTCTGGACAAAAGCCTGCGGCGCGGATTGACGCTGAGCGATGGCGAGCTGGCACCGTTTTTCGCCCGGCCTGTGTCTGCCGGATTTGTGGCGCTGATTGTGTTGTCGATTGCGATGAATATCCCGGTTGTGCGGCGCGGCGTTCTGGCGCCATTCCGATGGATCGGGGCGCGGTTCAATGCCTGATATGGTGTGCGGCATCATGGTCGCCACCACCACACTGGCAGCACGCGACACGGGCTGATAGGATTGCCGGATCGCAGCACGCCGGATGCGCAAAGAGGATAGATGGCCAAAAACGTTTCCCCGATCCGCAAGAACAAGAAGCGTAACCCGCAAGTGACCCGCGCCGCGATTCTTCAGGCCGCTCTGGAAGAATTCAGCACCGTCGGCCATTCCGGCGCGCGGGTTGATCGCATCGCCGAGCGGGCGGGTGTCAGCAAGCCAATGATCTATGATTACTTTGGCGACAAGAACGCGGTCTATGCCGCCGCCCTGCGCGAGGCCTATGTCCAGATTCGCCACGGTGAAACCGCCCTCGACCTCGACAGGCTTGCGCCCGACGAAGCAATTGGCGCTCTGGTGCATTTCACCATGAACCATTTCTGGAACAACCCCTGGTTCCTGCGGATGTTGAACACCGAAAACATGATGGGCGGCGAAACGATCCGTCAGGTCGATGACCTGGCAGAGATTCAATCGGTGCTGTTGCGCCGGGTCGAGGAAATCCTGCGCCGTGGCCATGCGGCGGGCCTGTTCCAAAAGCAGATTACACCGGTCGAACTCTATATATTCATCGCCTCGGTGTGCTGGTTTCCGATCTCCAACATGCACACTTTGCGCGTGGTGTTTCGCGCGCCAATTGCCGAAGATTGGCTGGAAACCCATGCCAACAAAGCCGCAGACATGATCGTGAGCTATCTGAAAACCAACGACATTTAATCTATTCGGCATGCCCCGGCAGTAGGGCAGTTGCCCCCGCGCCGGGGGCGGAAAATCTTTCGTCTTCATCAGACCCACCCGTCAAAATCACCGATCTTTGGCTTGCGTCGCTTGACAGAAAAATCATAACCTACTAATTAGTAGTTTATGGATCGTCGGGAGGAGGACCACCATGTCGCACGCATTTGCCGACGCCCCACCACGGGGGACATCCCCCGAGGGCAATCACCACTTCAGCCAGACCGCAGGAATAAGGAACCACAGACAATGACCACACAGCGTATTGGCATCATCATGCACGGCGTCACCGGACGGATGGGCATGAATCAGCATTTGATCCGTTCGGTTCTGGCGATCCGGGATCAGGGTGGCATGCTGTTGAAAAACGGCGACCGGTTGGTGCCGGATGTGATCATCGTTGGCCGCAACGAAAAGAAGATCGCCGAACTGGCCGCCAAACATGGCGTTGACCGCTACACCACCGATCTGGATGCGGCGTTGGCCAATCCCGACGACACGATCTTTTTCGATGCCGCCAGCACCCAGATGCGCCCCGGCCTTCTGCGCAAGGCGATTGATGCCGGCAAACATGTCTATTCGGAAAAACCCGTTTCCGAAGGTCTGGAAGAGGCGATTGCCATCGCCAAACACGCCAAGGCCGCAGGTGTGAAAAACGGCATCGTGCATGACAAGCTTGACCTGCCCGGATTGTTGAAGCTGAAGCGCCTGCGCGACAGCGGCTTTTTCGGCAAGATCCTCTCTGTGCGCGGCGAATTCGGCTATTGGGTGTTCGAAGGCGATTGGATGCCGGCCCAGCGCCCGTCGTGGAACTATCGCAAGCAGGACGGCGGCGGCATGGTGTCGGATATGCTCTGCCACTGGCGCTATGTGCTTGATAATGTTGTTGCTCCGGTCAAATCGGTGTCCTGCAACGCCGTCACCCATATCCCCGAACGCTGGGACGAAAACGGCGAACGGTATGACGCCACCGCCGATGATGCGGCTTATGCGACCTTTGAGCTGGAAGGCGACATCATTGCCCAGCTCAACAGCTCGTGGTGCACCCGCGTGCGTCGCGATGACCTTGTGACCTTCCACATCGACGGCACCCATGGCAGCGCCGTGGCCGGTCTGCACACCTGCTATTCCCAGGCACGCGCAAACACGCCCAAGCCGGTCTGGAACCCCGATCAAAAGCAGACAATGAATTTCTTCGATGATTGGGTCGAAGTGCCGGACAACGCGGATTTCGACAATGGTTTCAAGGTGCAATGGGAACAATTCCTGCGCCACGTGGTCGAAGATGCCCCATGGTCCTACACGCTGGAAGAAGGCGCCAAAGGCGTGCAGCTGGCAGAACTGGGCTATCAAAGCTCGCAAGAGCGTCGCTGGCTCGACGTTCCGGCGCTGGACATCTGAGGGGGGAGCGACATGGCACAATTGATCCTTCCCACCCCCGGCGGGGGCACCGCCTCGCTTGATCTGACCGCAGGCCCGGTTCCCGCACCGGGCGGCGGCTGGACCCGCACGGCCTATGCCGCGGCGCATGTGGTCGCCGATCCGCTGGCGGATCTGGACCCCGGCGATGGTGTGGCCGTCGATTGGGACCGCACGCTGGCCTTCCGGCAGCACCTCTGGTCGTTGGGTCTTGGCGTGGCCGAGGCGATGGACACCGCTCAGCGCGGCATGGGCCTTGACTGGGCCACGTCGCTGGAGCTGATCCAGCGCAGCATGGACGTTGCCCCCGACGGCGCGCTGATCGCCAGCGGCGCCGGGACCGACCATCTGGTCCCCGGCCCGGATGTCACCATCGACGACGTGATCGCCGCCTATGAAATGCAGTGCGAGGCGGTCGAAGCCACCGGCAGCCGGGTTATCCTGATGGCCAGCCGGGCGCTGGTACAGGCTGCGAAATCGCCCGACGATTATGCCCGCGTCTATGGCCGCGTGCTGTCGGGATTGAAGCAACCGGCGATCCTGCACTGGCTGGGCGAGATGTTCGACCCGGCGCTGGCGGGATATTGGGGCAATGCCGATCATATGACCGCGATGGAGACCTGTCTTTCGGTCATCGCCGACAATGCTGACAAGGTCGACGGCATCAAGATTTCGCTGCTTTCGGCGGAAAAGGAAATCGCCATGCGCCGCGGCCTTCCGGCGGGTGTGGTGATGTATACCGGCGACGATTTCAACTATCCTGAGCTGATCAAAGGCGACGAACAGGGGTTTTCCCATGCGCTGCTGGGAATTTTTGATCCCATCGCCGGGGCCGCCTGTCGCGCGTTGAACGCCCTCGCCGAAGGCGACAATACGGCCTATCACGCCGCCTTTGACACCACGGTGCCGCTCAGCCGCCATATCTTCAAGGCGCCAACGCGGTTCTATAAGACCGGGGTGGTGTTCATGGCCTATCTGATGGGGCATCAGGATCATTTCACCATGGTCGGCGGTCAGGAAAGTGCCCGCTCGACCCTGCATCTGGCCGAGGCGATCCGCCTTGCCAATGCCGCGCAATTGTTCACCGACCCGGACGAAGTGGTCCGCCGCGCAACGCCGGTCTTTCAGGCACGCGGGGTATCGGTATGAGAACGCTGAGCGCCGCAGATCTGTCGCTGAACACCGCAACGGTGTCAAAGCAATGGACCCTCGAAGAATGTATCGAGGGCTGTGTCCGCCACGGCATCGGTGGCATTTCCCCTGGCGGGACAAGCTACAGGAATGTGGTGTGGACCGTGCCGCCAAGCTGATCCACGACGCGGGGCTGGGGGTTTCCGGCCTGTGTCGTGGCGGGTGGTACACGGCTGAGGGCGCTTTGACGCAAAAGGTCATCGACGACAACAAACGCGCCGTGGATGAGGCCGCCGCCATTGGCGCCGAATGCCTCGTCATGGTGGTGGGTGGTCTGCCCGAAGGGTCCAAGGATATCGTCGCCGCGCGCGATATTGTCACCGAAGGGCTGGGCAAGACGTTGGAATATGCCCGCACCGTCGGGGTAAAGATCGGCATCGAGCCGCTACACCCGATGTATGCCGCTGACCGTGCCTGTGTGAACACCACCGGGCAGGCGCTGGATATCTGCGACCAATTGGGCGACGGTATCGGCGTGGCGTTGGACGTCTATCACATCTGGTGGGATCCGGCGATTGCGGCCCAGATAAAACGCGCGGGCAAGGACCGGTTGTTGGCCTTTCACGTCTGCGACTGGATGAACCCGACGCAGGACATGCTGACCGATCGCGGCATGATGGGGGACGGCGTGATCGACATCCCCGCCTTTCGCCAAATGGTCGAAGCCGAAGGTTTCGACGGCTTGGTCGAGGTCGAGATCTTTTCAGCGGATAACTGGTGGACCAAACCCGCCGATGATGTGCTGAGCGCGATGAAATCGGCCCTGCCGGTGATCTAGGGGCTGATCTGCGAATATTGGCGGCACTGGACCATGTTGTTGGGTCCGGTGCCGCCCTTTGTTTTTCAAGATCTGGCAGGATCTGATCGCCACGCACCGCTTTTTCCGGCCATTGGCCGTGTCGGGCGCGCGGTGCGGACCCTAGCGCAACCCGTTGCGCGCGATTTCATAGGCCAGATCCTGAACCGCACGCGCCAGCGCAGCGGCGATGCTGGCCGCGCCCAATTCGCCTTAAATCGGCACCTCAAGATCGAACAGTTTCGCGCGGTTGCGACCGTTTTCGGAGGTCACGAAATACTGGCCGGACAGACGGAATATGCCATCGGTGCCTGCCAGCATATCCTCAACCCGCAGCTCGACGGTTGCCTGTGGCAAGTCTTCGAACGGCCAAGGTTCCGAGGCGACGCGCGCGCCGCTGATTTGCGTCAGATGCCGGGTCATTTCCAGCGTGATCGCGCGGGTGGGATCATCGGCCCAGAATATGCCTTCGCTTTTGCTGAGCAGGCCGAATTCATTGACAATGAACACCTCCTCTGCGCCGCCATAGGTCGGCAACGACACTTCGCGCAGCGCCACAGAGCCAAAAGCAATGCGCTGTTTCTGCTGCACTTCTGCCACCGGGATCGTGACCCGCTGTTCGACTGTGGATGCACATGCGGCCATAACCGCAAGCAGGCTAAGGGCAGCAATGGGTCGGATTTTCAACATGGGCTTCATCGTCCTGTGAGCAGAGAATTCGGATTGCGTTCAATCGCTTTGGCCAGCGATGCAACGGCTTTGGCAGCTTTTTGTATTTCGGCCAGCGCCAGTCGGGCTTCGCGGCCCAAACCGCCATTGGCCTCATACCCTTCCAATGTGGTCAGGGCCTGTGCGACGACACCCTGCATCTGTTTGATCAATGCCGGCAATGCCTTGCCGCCTTCGGCGAAAGTATCCGCGGCCTTGCTGGCGGACACAAGTGTCGTTTCGGCGTTCTCGATGATCTTGCTGTTGCCCAGCTTGGTCAACAACGCGCTCAGATCGGCCAATGCGACATTCAATTGACCGGGCAGGGCCTTGGTTTCATCCGACGCCAGCAGGGTTTCGGTGGTCGCCAGAAGTGCGCTCAGATCGTTGCCGATCGCCTCGATCCCCAGCTTTTCGACATTGGCGGCAATGGCATTCATCCGGGTGATCAGATCGGGCACGCCGGCCACGGAACTGTTTACGGATTGCGCGGCGGTGGTCGCCTCGGCCAGGGCGGCGGTCAGCTGCGCGGCGACGGCGGCCTCGTTGAATTGCGTGATCAGCTTGTCCAACTCGGTTACGGTGGCCCCCAATTCGGCGGCAATGCCCGCAGATCTTCGGAATTGACCAGACCACGGGCATCGCTGAGCAGATTGTTCACATTGCCCGGCACCGCCCGGGTGTCATCACTGCTGATCAAGGCGCTGGCATTGGCCATCAGGTTTATGGCCTGTTGCATCACCTCTTCCACCGGCAGGGCGTTGATGCGTTCGAACACGCCTTCGGCGGTGGCCGACACATCGGCGATTTCATTTTCGGTGGTGGGGATGATCGGATAGCCTTCTTCGTTGTCCGACAATTCGGCGGCGGTGCCATCCGCCACTTCGACCAGCTCGACCTTCAATCCCCCGGTAAGGATGGACGCGGTGGCAAGCCGTGCCCGCAACCCATTGCTGACCCGTGTGCGGAAATAGTCAAGAACCGCATCGTCGCCCGCGCCATCAGCCAGCCCAAGCCGCCCTTGACGGATGGCCAAAGAGACCGCCAACCGCACGCGATGATCGCCGAACCGTTCGTCATCAATCAGACCATTGATTGCCGAAACCCGCCCAATGCGAAACCCGTTCAATTCCACCGGCGCATCCACCGCCAGACCGGCGATATTGTCATCAAACACCGCTGACAGGCTGAAGATGTCGCCATCCTCTGGCGCAAACAGGCTGGCCCGCGCCGAGGCTTCTTCGGAAAAGACGGTAAAGACATCGCCCGAAGCGGCCGGATCACCGCCGGAAATCATGGTCTCGAAGGTGACGCCACCAGACACCAGCGATGCAACCGAGGAAAAATCCAAAGCCGCGCCACCGGGCCCGAAAGAGAAAGAGAACCCCGACGCATCCCAAAACCGGGTGGCGGAATTGATAAGCTTGTCATGCGGGGCAAAAATCACCGCCTGAACCTCGGCGGTGGACCCATCGGCGGAAATGGTCGGGCTGCCCAGCCGCCCGACGGAAATGCCGCGAAACAGGATCGGCGCATTGGCGGTCAACGTCGCATCCCCGGTGGCCCGCAACAAAAGCCGCAAACCGCCTTCGCCGCTGCGATCCAGCGGGGCATCGGCGAGGCCGGCGAACTCTTCGGTCAGCCCCTCTGCCGTATTGTCCCAGAACCCTTCGATATAGACACCGGACAACACCGTGCTGAGCCCCGAGACCCCCTGCGCGGTTACCTGCGGGCGCACGACCCAGAACTGGGCGCCGGCGTCGACGTAATCCGCCACTTCCTTGTCCAGCCGCACCGTGACCTCGACCCGGCCAAGACCGTCGGTAAATCCGACATCTTCGACCACGCCAACCGTCACGTCGCGATAGCGCAATTCGGTTGCGCCTTTTTGCACGCCGGACGCATTTTCAAAGCTGATGTAAATCACCGGACCTTTGTCCAGGTAATTCTGCACGGCAATGCCCACCACCGCAGCCAAGGCAATGACCGGGACAAACCAGATAAAGGAAATGCCCTTGAACACTCCCTTGCGCGCGGCCTTGATCGGCGCTTTGGGCGGTTGGGTGTCGGAATTCGTCACGCAGAGCGTTCCTTTTCTAAGCTGGTTTGTGATGGGCCGGTTGCGGCCGGGCTGTCGGTATCATGGTTGTTTTCGCTGTCCCAGATCAGTCTAGGATCAAGACTTTGGGCTGACAGCATCGTAAAGACGACCGAAAGCGCAAAAAACAGGCTCGCCCGTCCCGGTGTCATCGAGGCAAGGGTCTGAAATTGGACCAATGCCGAAAGAATGGCCACCACAAAGACGTCGATCATCGACCAGCGGCCAATATATTCGACGATTTCGAACAGGATCAGACGGTAATGCGCGCTGATGCTGCTTTTGCGCTGAATGCCGAAGGCCAGCACCGCAATGATCATGAATTTCGACACCGGAATCAACACGCTGGCGATCAGGATGATCGCGGCCACGCCAAATGCGCCGTGATGGGCCAATTCCACCGCCCCTTCGACAATTGTGGCGTTCGACACATTGCCCAGCGTGCGGGTTTCCAACATCGGATAAAGATTGGCCGGGATATAACAGATCAGCCCGACAAACCACCAGGCCCAGACCTTTTGCAGCGAAGCTGTATCGCGCGAGGCAAGCGTGCTGCCGCATCGGTCGCAGATCGTGCTGCCCATCGGGGACACCCGAGTGCAGCGGGTACAGGCCACCAGCCCCATGTTACGCGCGCTTGTCATTGGTCCAGCGACCGCCAGATCGAATAACGGCACATCAGACTTTCGGCGAAAACCACCAAAAGGACCATGGCGGCGAACATCCAGGCCGCCAGCCAAAAGCGACATCCGCCAGATCAGCCAGTTTGACCAGGGCCACCGCACATCCCAGCGCAAAGATTTCCGCCATCGCCCAGGGCGTCAGCGCCTCGGCCATGCGAAAGGCGGGTTTGGCATATCGTGCCAGCGCCAGATCGCGGATCACCGGCAACAGCACATAGATCAACAACACCAGGCGCACCGCCGGAATGATCACGATGAACATCAACACCGCCACCGCCAATGCGGTCAACGCCCCGGAAAAGGCAAATGCGGTTTCCAGAATAGAGGCGCTGTGGGTCTGGCCACCGACAGAGATCGACAGAAACGGATAGACGGTTGCCCCGGCGATCAGGATAAGAACGCTGGCGGCAAGAGCAATGATCTGCTTGCCAGCCTTGCGCCGCGGCGCAATCAGCACCGTGTGACAGCGATGGCAATAGGCCCGTTCATTCGATGTCACTTCCGGCACGGAATAGACGAAATCGCATTTCGGGCAGGCCATCCATTTATCCAGATCAGATTGATCCAAACGCTTCATCCTTTCATCGGACCATATGTCCGGGCATCATGTTGCATCTAGCGGAAAACCGCCGTCATGCAATGCCTGTGCAAGAGTTTAAAGCGTCAGGAAAAATCGGCAATGGCCGGGGTTAAGCGGTCAAGCGCCGATCGGAGCCGGAAATTGTCGCACTATGTTTCAAGAGTCGATGCGCGGCGTGCCCTTGCGTGGTGCGGTCTCGGACGGGTCGGTCCATGTCACCCGCAGGCTGACCTGTGATTTGCCGTCTTCGACCTCGCCTTTGATGCGGACATTCATCAGATCGGCAGTCTTCAGAACCAGGGTGTCATCGTCGTCACCCAGCACCATTTCGCCTTTGGAAAACCCCTTGGCCAAGGCGGTGAGCAGGGCCTTGATTGTTTTCGCATTCTGAAGGGATTCATGCGAAAATCGCTTGTTCGAACTGCCCATGTGATGTCTCCCGGCTCTGTCTGGTGCTCAGATCATGCGTTCAGGCGCAAAATGTTTGGCCCGCGGATAATCCCGGCTTAACCCGATCACATCTCCGGTCGGAAAGATCAAGGTTGCACCGGCGCCGATCCCCTCCAGCCCTTCCAGCCTGCGCGAGGTCCGGTCGAGGGTGATATCGCCCTCAAGATGCAGCACACCGCGTTTGGCCAACAGGCGCTGACCCCGGTGATTGTTGACATGGCCCTGCACAACCATGTGGATGCCCGTCTGTGTCAGGGCGCTGACCCCGGTGTCGGTCAATTGGCAATCCGATTTGCGGTATTTGGTGCGCACAAGATTGGCCAAGGGCCCGAAATAAAACCCAAGCGAGGCCTGTTCCGCCTCTGCGCGGTACCGGGCGTTTACCGCATCGGTGCCCTTGCTCGCCAACAAGGCGCACATGCTGTCACACAGGCCGGCATGCACAAACAGCAAGGAACCGCTGCGCGTCACCACATCCATGGCGTCAAAAAACCAGGCATAGGCGCCAGCGGGTTCGAAAAACACCTCGTGGCATTTCAATGCCGCGGCCAGGATCTCGCGATAGCTCATGCCGCTGGCGGTGCAATGGGTGTCGAATTTTTTCAGCTTTTCCAGAAGCTTGCTTGTCTCTTTGCGGATCACTTTGGGGCGCACCTGACCTTTGGCCGCCACCGCAAAACGGTCCGGCCAATCCGCGCGCGGCGTCAATCGGGCCTTGCAGGCCGCTTCATCCGGCAATTGTGCCAGATCGGAGGTTGTCACGAACCGGTCCAGCACCTCGCGCAGGATTGGCAGGATCTTGCGCCCCATCCGCACAAACAGATGTTCGCGCAGGGCATCGCGGGGCCCGCGCAGCGCCGCCACCGCCATGCGCATTCGCAGATCGTGATTGCCCGCCAGAATATGCACATCCGCGCCAGTGTGGCGCAGCGCATTCAACGCATCCAGAAGCGCCAGATTGCTTGGCCCCTTGTCGAGACTGTCCCCGCCCAGAATGATCCGGGCCTGGGTGCCGAATTCGGTCAGAACGATCCGCCCGATGTCCCGCCGGATGACGCCCGCCGCGATCAGGGACCGCAGGAAACCTTCGGCATCGGCATGTGGATCAGAGACAAACACCACCGGACGGTCCGGCCAATGCCAGCCGCCATTATGCCCCACACGGGCCAGACAATCGGCGATCTGGCGCTGCGCGCGACGATCCAGCCAGGGCTCTGTGTCGCGCGGCAGATCGGCAAGACAAAATCGGTGTCAAAAACGGACGGCAAAAGATGCGCCGCAGGGTGCATGGGCAAGGGAGGGGATTCCAAGGTCGGCCTTTCCGTCAGTCGTCACCAGAGATGTCGCTGCGGTCAGTCCATCGCCTCTTCCTTGGGCGCACGCACTTTCCACTCTCCGGTCAAGTGACGCCAGTTACCATGCGGCCCATGACAGAATAGTAACGGTTGGGCATGAAACATCGACAAACGGGCAATATCTTCGCGCGCCAGCACCCCAAGGTGATGAAAGGCATGGCGAAAGGATGCCCCATGGCCGACGTGGATTGTCAGCAGGCCGGGTGTCACCGTCGATTGCAGGTGCCCGGCGACCCGCGCCCCGGCCTGCATCAGGGATTCCGCACCTTCCAGCGGCAGACAATAGTCGCTGTCGGATTTCCACCCGGCGGGCGGCGGCCCATATCGGGGGTCATCGCGCAGCACGGCTTCGATCTCGGCCAGGGTTAGATTGGCTGCCGACCCGACCCCGCGTTCGGCAAGATCAGAGGTTTCCGTGATCCGTTCCACCCCGATGCCGCAATCCTGCAACGTGATCAGGATTTCCGACGCGGTTTGCCAGGCCCGCAATTGGCGCGACGCATGGATGACGGGGGCAACGGTCAGGTTATGGGCCGCGATCATCTCTGCCAGGGCAAGCGCCCCGGCGCGGGCCTGGGCCTTGCCCTGGCTGGTCAGGGCAAAGGGTTGCCGTGCGGACGGCGCGCCGCTGCGTTGTTCGTAAGCGCCATGCCGCAGGATCGCGACAAATCCGGTGTCAGCCATCAAAAATCTGCCGTCCAAATTGCGCCAGCGCATCAAAATCGACCCGGCCCGACACTTCGCAGACCCGGACACCGCGCAGAGCGGACAAATAGGGTTCCGGCACCGGCATCGCGCCGTTGGGTTCAAACCGGCCATCCGGGTGCTGATAAAACGATCCGGGGCTTTTGACGATCGCGCCAAGCAGATCCGGCCGCCGCGTCAGATCCACTTCGGCGACATCGGTTGGCGCATCGCTGTCGCGGCTCCAGTTCAACACCCAGAAATCCGTCAGGGGCGCATTATATTGGATACGGTTCGGGCCATAGATGTCCGGGATCACCAGATCATGTTTTTGCTCCAGATCCCACAGCACATCGGCGGGCAGCGCAAGCACCTGGGCGCGTTCCCCGTCCGACAACATCCCGGACAGACGCGGATTGCCCAAAATGGTGCCGGGGTTGATGCGCGGATGTTTCGGGATGCCAAGGGCTTGGGGGGGATGTCCGGCCTTTACCAGAAGCCGGTCGTTGGACACAAACCGGGTGCTGTCGAAATCCAGCATGCGCAGGATCGAGGTCGATTTGCCGCCCCCCGACAGACCCGAGATTGCCAGGGTGCCCGCGCCGTCCGTCACCGCCGCCGCATGGCACAATTGCCACCCATCGCGAAGACAATGGCTTAGGATCTGGGTGTTGATGAAATTGATCACTGTGCTGGAATTTTCGGCCAGCGGCCCCATGGCGATAGCCCAATCCGCGTTTTGCACAAAGGTCACACCGCTGCGGACCTTTTTGATCAATCGACCGTCCGGCAAGTCGCAAACTGCATCCTTGCGGCCGGATTTTCCGGTCTCGCGCTGCCAATCATTCCACTCTGGTTCCGGGGTCAACATTTGATCGGGCAGCAAATGCACCACGATTTCCCCCGGTTCCGGCGTCAGCGCATCCGCGTAATAGGCAACCAGTTCACTGCGCAACGCGCCGGGGCAAAACACGGTGATGCCAACCGGCCCAACCCGAAGTGAAAACGGCTCTGCGCCCTGGGCAGGGGAGAGGTCAAGTTGCGCGACGATGTCTTGTATCGTGGTCATTGGCTGACCTCTTGGATTACATGGTCCGCGACCAGCGCCGCCGCGTCGATGCCACAGCCCTTTTGCGCGCCGCTATAGCCGCCAAAGGCCGAGACCTCGAATACAATTGGCCCGTCCGGGGTCAGGGCGATATCAACGGTGGTAAAGGTCAAACCAAACGGCGCCTGCGCCTTGCGGCCCAATTCGATCAGCTCGGGCGTCGGATCAAACGCCGCATATTTGCCGCCGGAATGGATTGTCGTGTTCCAACTGTCCGTCTGGCTGACACGGGCATAGGTGCAGACATATTCGTTGTTCAGAAACACCATGCCCAGATCATGCCCCGACAGATCGGCCTTTTGCTGGATATACATCACCGGATTGGCGGCTTTGAACGTCGCGATCTGCTCTGCCGCATCCGGGGCGTCATGATCCAGCAGGATCATTCCGCGGGCCTTGGTCGAAAACAGTGGTTTGAACACCGCCGAGCCGTAACGCAGCAATGCCGCCTGCGCGGCCTCGACATCTTCGGTGATGGTTGTGGCGGGCATTGGCACATCGGCATTGGTCAGGGTCACCGTACAGGCCAGCCGATCCATCAGCCGCAGCACGCTTTCGGCAGAGCTGAAAATGCGCACGCCGCGCGCCTCGGCCACGCGCAACATTTCCAGCCGATCCAGCGCGTCGGGGCTGTAGTCTTCGGAAATCTTCTTCAGGATCAGCCCATCCAGACCACAGAGATCCACGCCATCGCAAATCAATGTGCCTGCCGCCAGATCCAGCGTCACAGATCCCATGTCGATCACACAGCGAAACCCGGTGCGCGCCTCCAGCGCGTCGGCCAGGGCCTCGGTCGACCATTTTCCGGGGGTCCCGATGACCCCGATTTTCTTAGTCACTAAACAGCATCCTTATCGGCAGTTTGAAGCGCGCCTCGCGGCCCACGGGCACGGCCAACGCACAGTCAAGAATATAGCGGGCGCGCAGCATCATGCGTTTGGCATGGCCGCGATCCACCACAAAGCGGGTCGAACTGGCAAAGGACCGCGCAAGCCCCAGCGCCAGACGATATTCAAATGTCGGGTCCTTGTGGCGGCGGGCGAATTTGGCCGCCATGTCATGCATGTCTGCGGCCACATTTGCAATCCGCGCACGCGTGCCCGCATCCAGCACCTGAAGCCGGTAGTTCGACACCATGAACACCGACACGTCCTGAACGTAATCCATATAACGCGACCGGTGCAGGTCGATAAAACGGATCTTTTTGTCCGCCCCGTCATAAATCACATTGTCGAGGTTGAAATCGCCATGAATATAGACCGAAAACGGCGCTTTGACCGTCTTTTCCCGGGCGGCGGCGGCGGTGATCAGGGCATCGAAACTTTCGATCGCCAGACCATTGATGCCAAGCCGCCCATGGCCGTATTTCGGGTGCAGACGATAGACATCCTGCATCCGCTTGGCCAGTTGCTCCATCGCGGCCATTTCGGCCGGCTCGTCTGTCCGGGTCTGCCGCCAAATGTCGCGCACGGTCTTGTGCAGGGCGTTCTGCGCCTCTGCCAGACCTGCATCACTGCCGCCCAGCACGATATCCTCAAAGGTTTCGCCCTGGAGATGTTCGATCAAAAGCGCCGCCGAGTTGCCGCGTTTTTCATAGGAAAATATCTCGGGCGCCAGACCGGGGTAGACCGAATTCCAGCTTTTCACGCCAACCCGCTCTTCCTTGACCTTGCGCCGATCCCCGTCCTTGAACACCACAGCGACAGAGTCGCCCTTGGCGTTGCGCATGGTGGCGCTGGAAATTGCGCTGCCGGACCGGGTTTCGGCCAGCGGCTGCAATTTGACCTCTTCGTCTTTGCCAGCCCCGGCCAGAACACTGCGCAGGGTGAAATAACGTTCAAATTGAACCGGTTGACCGATGTTGATCGACAGGATCGCCTCGCTTATCGCCTGAACCGCTTCGCCCATACGATAGATTTCGTTCAGAACCAAAAGACCATGCGCCAGGTCGGCGGCATGTTTGGTGCCCTGCATGTCGCGGGTATAGGTGCGGAACAATTGATCATGCAGCACGACAAGTTCGGCCCGTGCGGTGCCGATCTTGACCGCCAGTTTGCTATCCCGGGTGTCAAGCGCATCAGGGACCAGCGCCACCGAGGCCCGGACCAGTTTCACCGGCGCAACATAGGCATCGGCGCGCAAAAGTTTCTGGCGCTCGACGCCTTCGGCATGTTCGACAGCGCGCCGGCCCAGCCGGGAAATCAGGTCCAGATTGCGGGCGATGGTATCCACCGCCTGAAGCTGCATTTGCCGCGCGCTGCCCTCTTTGGTGCGCATCATGCCAGCCAAACAGCCCTTGCGCACCCGCGACGACAAATTGTGGGAATACCCGGCGCGCCCGATCAAGTGATGGGCGGTCTCGCTGCGCGGCGCATCGAAATAGGCGGTCAACCGCGACAGTTGGCCATCCATTTCCGCCAGCAGAAACGACATGTTTTCTTCGACGACATCGGGCAGCTTCATGACAAAGCCCCAAGGGCACCAGAAAAGTGTTGCCAAACAGGCCCGGATCGCGCCGTAAATTGATCAGATCTGGCCCTGCAAAAGACAAGATGCAGCGGCAGACATATGTGGTAATCGGATTTCATGCGGCCTTATGGCTGCGAAGTATAACAATTCAAAGACAGAAATTGCCGTGCCTCAATCAGTCGGAACATAACTGCCATGACGTCTATTCGGATTACGCGTGACCTGCGACTGCCTGATGATCTGCGGGTGGCCCGGGCGCGCAGTGCGCCACATTTGGGGCCGCGTGTGCTTTTCTTTAGCGGCGGCAGCGCGCTGAATGACATTTCCCGCCAGTTGAAACGGCTGACGTTCAATTCGATGCATCTGATCACACCGTTTGACAGCGGCGGCAGTTCCCAGGCGCTGCGGCTGGCGTTTGACATGCCTGCGGTCGGGGATCTGCGCAGCCGGCTGATGGCGCTGGCGGATGAAACCGTATTGGGCCAGCCGGATGTGTTTGCGCTGTTCAGCCACCGTTTGTCCAAAACCGCGCCACAGGCCGAATTGCGCCAGCAGATCGACCAGATGACCTCGGGCAAACATCCGATGATCGCCGCTGTCGCAAAACCGATGCGGCAATTGATCCAGACGCATTTGCGCAGTTTTTGCGATCATGTGCCCGCCGATTTCGATTATCGCAACGCCAGCATAGGCAATCTGATCCTTGCGGGCGGGTATCTCGACAATGGCCGCGCGTTAGAGCCGGTTCTGTTCCTGATGTCGAAAATGGTGGATGTGCGCGGTCTTGTGCGCGCGGTGGTGGATGAAAACCTGCAACTGGGCGTCGATCTGGCGGATGGTCGTCGCATTCTCAGCCAGCGATTGATCAGCGGCAAGGAAGTTGCGGCGCTCAAAAGTCCGATCACGCGTATTTTTCTGAACGATGGCCGCGAAGAGATCGCCCCGAACAAAGTGCCGCTGCCCAAGCGCAATCGCAGGCTGATCGAGCGGGCCGATGTGATCTGCTATCCGCCCGGCAGTCTTTATTCCAGTGTGATTGTCAACTTGCTGCCCGCCGGGGTGGGCCGTGCGGTTGCGCAGCGCCGGGTGCCCAAGGTCTATCTGCCAAGCCTGGGCCCCGATCCCGAGGCAATTGGCCATTCCCTGGCTGAACAGGTCGATGCGATCCTGACGCCCCTGCGCGCCGATGCCGGGGACGACACCCCGGCCAATCACCTGATGACCCATGTGCTCTGCGATACGTCCTGGTCGGAAAAAGCATGCGCCACCGTCACCAAACGCCATGGTATTGCCTGTCACCGCATGGACCTGCGACAGGGCAAAAGCGACCGCTATGACCCGGAAAAGATTGCGGAAATGCTGGTGTCACTGGACTAAATGGGCTGTGCCACCGGCGACATGCCTCTTTGCAAGGTCATGCCGCCGATGGTGTGCGGGATCGGAACCTGTGCCCTTGAAAACCGGGCAGGGTGCGGATTGCTCCGCCCCGACCCGTCACTCGTTACAACTCTAGATAGGCTTGCAAGGCGGCTTCGACGCCTTTTGACCAAATCAGGGTCAACCATTTACGAAAATCACTGCGGAACTGCGCGTTGTCAGCCAAAGCGCCATATAGTTCGCGCTGTGCCAGCCAATGATCCGGGTCTGATTTGGCCAGTTTGGCCGTCGCGGTCAAACGCGCCCAGATCGGATCATTTGGCTCGATCACGCTGCCATCTTCGCGGGTGCCCGCGCACATCCGTGCCCAAAGCGCCTGTGACAATGCCAGCCCGGAAACCGGCGTGCCCGCCGCCAATGCATCGCGGATACCCGGCAACACCGCCCCGGTGTGGCGCGACGACCCGTCAAAGGCGACCCGGCGCACGGTGTCATAGATCTTGGGGTTGGCAAACCGCCCGCTGATCAGATCGACATAGGCCGCCGGCGTCATGCCCGGCACGTCATGCACATGCGGCGCGATTTCGGTCAATGCGACCTTTTCCAGATAGGCCCGGATGCCGTCATGCGCCATGGTGTCGGCGATGGTTTCAATCCCGAGGATCTCTGCCGGGGCGGCGATAAGCTGATGACCGCCGTTCAGCATCCGCAGCTTCATCGCCTCGTAGTCGTGCACCTTGTCAGACAGGGTAGCGCCAACCGTTTCCCAGGCCGGGCGACCATTGCAGAAATCATCTTCGATCACCCATTGGCGGAAATTTTCGTGGGTGACGGGCGCGGCGTCCTCGACCCCGATGCCGCGCGCCAGCTCCAGCTCCTTTGGGCCGGTCGCGGGCACGATGCAATCGACCATGGAATTGGGAAAGCTGGAGTTTTCTTCGATCCAGGAAGCAAGATCGGCATCCATCAATCGGGCCAGCCCGATCACGGTTTCCCGCAGCTTGACGCCATTGCCCGGCAGATTGTCACAGCTTTGACAGGTAAAGGCCGCATGACCCGCGTCACGGCGCGCGCGCAGGGCGGCAATCATCGCGCCAAACGCGGTCCGCGGTGTGCCGGGATTGGCGACATCATGTTGAATATCGTCCTGACTGGCGTCGAATTTCTTGGTCGCGGGATCAAGATAATAGCCGCCTTCGGTCACGGTCAGCGCCACAATGCGAATGGCCGGATCGGACATCTGCGCTATCAGCGGGCCATTTCCGTCGACAATTGGCACATAGTCGATCATTGACCCGACAACCTCGGCCGAGGTGCCTTTGGGATCAAGTTCGATCAATGTGGTCAGGTAATCCTGGGCTGCAAGGCGCGCGCGTTGAGCTTCGTCAAAGCTGCGCACACCGGCGCCAATGATGGCCCAGTCCTGCGCTTTTCCGGCCTGCATCAGCTGATGCAAATACCAAGCCTGATGCGCGCGGTGGAAATTTCCGAGACCAATATGCACAATGCCCGGCGTCAGCTTGGACCGGTCATACGTCGGGCGCGCAATGGCTGCGGGCAGGTCATTCAGGGTCGCGTCGGACAATTTCATCTCTGGTCCCTTTCCGGTCAGCTCTGCACGCTGGCCGCCATCGACATGGGGCAAATAGGAAACAACACTTGGTCTGGTCCGGCGGGACCGGACAGAGGGTGCCGTGGATTTCATGGCGGATGGGATGCACCCTGGCCGTCAGGGCCGGGGCGCATCCCCTGCAAAGGTTGGATCAGCTAATCCGAAGCCCATCGGCCCCGAATTTATGCAAATGCTGCATCTGCGGTGTCAGATAGACGGTATCCCCATGTTTTACCGCCACTTCCCCCCCGGCCCGCACAGTCAGCGGATCGCAACCTTCGATGCCATGGATGTGGATGAACGTGTCGCTGCCCAGATGTTCGGCCACACCAACCGTGCCTTGCCACTGGCCTTCGGTTGTCGAGACATCCAGATGCTCCGGGCGAATGCCGATGGTATGGGCATTGTGTTTCGCCGCTTCGCTGCCTTCGATCAGGTTCATCTTGGGCGATCCGATAAAGCCAGCCACGAATTTGTTGCGCGGTTCGCGATACAACTCCAGCGGAGAGCCGACCTGTTCGATCACACCGGCCTGAAGCACCACAATCTTGTCGGCCATGGTCATCGCTTCAACCTGGTCGTGGGTGACATAGATCATCGTGGTTTTCAGACGCTTGTGCATCTCCGAAATCTCTAGCCGCATCCCGACCCGCAAAGCCGCGTCGAGGTTTGACAGAGGTTCGTCGAACAGGAACGCCGAAGGTTCACGCACAATCGCACGGCCAATTGCCACACGCTGACGTTGCCCACCCGAAAGCTGACCCGGGCGCCGATCAAGATAATCGGTCAGGTTCAGCGCCTTGGCGGCGGCGTCGATCCGGCGGGTCTGTTCGGCTTCGTCCATGCCGGCCATCTTCATCGGGAATGCGATGTTCTTGCGCACCGACATATGCGGATAAAGCGCATAGGATTGGAACACCATCGCAAGACCGCGTTTGGCCGGGGGCAGGTTGGTCGCATCCTGGCCGTCGATGTCGATCTGACCGGATGTGATATCCTCCAGCCCGGCAATCAGACGCAGAAGGGTGGATTTACCACAACCCGAAGGGCCGACGAAAACCGTGAACTCGCCTTCGTGGATGGTCAGATCAAGCGGCGGGATGACGTTGACATCGCCAAAGCTCTTGGTGACTTGGTTCAGTTGAATTTGTCCCATAATCTCTGGTCCTTATTTCACAGCGCCGAAGGTCAGGCCGCTGACGAGTTGTTTCTGGCTGAACCAGCCAAGAATGAGGATCGGCGCAATTGCCATGGTGGATGCCGCGCTGAGTTTGGCGTAGAACAGGCCCTCGGGGCTGGAGTAGCTGGCGATGAACGCGGTCAGGGGGGCCGCTTTGGCCGCTGTCAGGTTCAGGGTCCAGAAAGCTTCGTTCCAGGCGAGGATAAAGTTCAGCAACATGGTCGAGGCGATGCCCGGGATGGCCATTGGCGTCAGAATGAACAGGATCTTATCCTTCAGACCGGCACCGTCCATCCGACCCGCTTCGAGGATTTCACCGGGGATTTCCTTGAAGTAGGTGTAAAGCATCCAGACAATGATCGGCAGGTTCATCAACATCAGCACGATGATCAGACCGGTGCGGCTGTCCAGCAGGCCAAGTTTGATGAAGATCAGGTAGATCGGGTAAAGCACCCCCACCGCCGGCAACATCTTGGTCGACAACATCCAAAGCAGGATGTCCTTGGTTTTCTTTGATGGCACAAAGGCCATGGACCAGGCGGCGGGGATCGCAATGATCAGCCCCAGGATGGTTGATCCGCCCGCGATGATGATCGAGTTCATCAGAAACCGACCATAGTTCGACCGGTCCAGAACGTCGCTGTAGTTTTGCAACGTCCAGTCAAAGGCAAACAGGACGGGTGGATCGGAAATTGCCTGTGCTTCGGTTTTGAAGCTGGTCAGGATGGTCCACAGGATCGGAAAGAAGATCAGCAGACCCACAGCCCAGGCAGCGGCGGTATTGATCGCTTTGCGTTGATTGGTAACGGCACGTGCCATGATTAATATCTCCTCACGCGTCCAGGTTCTTGCCGACGATGCGCATCAGGAAGATGGCAACGATATTGGCCAGAATGATTGCATAGACACCACCCGCAGACCCAAGTCCGACGTTCTGGCTTTCCAACACGCGCTGGAAGATCAGATATGTCAGCGTCCGAGATCCAAATGCACCACCTGTGGTCACAAAGATTTCGGCAAAGATCGACAGCAGGAAGATCGTCTCGATCAGGATCACAATGGTGATCGCGCGGCTGAGGTGCGGCAGAATAATGTAGTAAAACCGTTTCAGAACCGGTGCGCCGTCCATTTCCGAGGCTTCAAGCTGTTCACCGTCCAGCGATTGGATCGCAGTCAACAGGATAAGCGTGGCAAACGGCAACCATTGCCAGCTGACAATTGTAATGATCGAAAACATCGACGCATCGCTAAGCCATTCGACCGGTTGAGCCCCAAAGAATTTCCAAAGATGCGCGAAAAGCCCGTTCACAGGATCCATGAACATGTTCTTCCACACCAGTGCCGACACGGTCGGCATGACAAAGAAGGGTGCAATCACCAGGATACGGACAACGCCCTGGCCCCACATCGGCTGGTTGAGCAGGATGCCCAGAAGCACACCGAACACGACGGTGATCAACAATGTGCCGCCAACGATGACAAGGGTGGCCTGGACACTCGGCCAGAAGGCCGAAGAGGTGACGAACCGGACATAGTTGTCAAATCCGGCCCATCCAAGATCGCCACCGCGCAGGGGCAGGTATTTCTTGAATGAGAAATAGAGCGTCATGATAAGGGGAACGAGCATCCATCCAAGGAGTAGAATGACTGCGGGTGCCATCATCATGCGTGCTGCGGATCGGGAGTGTTGGGTCGCCATGACGCAATTCCCTCTTCTCACGCTAAGTGCATGTGGAACACGGATAAAACTGGTAATGAATAAAGGGGAAGGGGGACCGAGGGACAGCTTGCGCCGCCCCCCGGCTTGGGAGGAGCCTTAGTAACCTGCGGCTTCCATCTCTTCTGTGGTGATCGCCTGTGCTTTTTCCAGGGCTTCTTCTGCAGTTTGTTGACCTGCAACAGCTGCCGAGAATTCCTGAGCAACCTGGCCTGCGATACCTGCAAATTCCGGGATCGCGGCGAATTGCACACCGATATAGGGAACGGGTTCTACGGTTGGGTTGTTCGGATCAGCCGACTGGATGCTTTCCAGTGTGATCTCTGCAAAGGGAACCTTCTTGTATTCGTCGTTCTCATAGAGCGACACACGGGCACCAGGAGGCACGTTTGCCCAACCTTCGTTTGCGGCGACGAGTTCAATGTATTCCTTGGATGTGGACCATTCGATGAACTCTTTGGCAGCGGCTTCTTTCTTGGTGCCGGCCGGGATGGCAAGCGCCCATGCCCAGAGCCAGTTGCCGTTCTTGGAAACGCCTTCTTTGTGCGGTGCCAGTGCGAAACCGACCTTGTCGGCGACAACCGAGGTCATCAGGGTTGGTCAGCTTGGAGGCCGCAACAGTTGCGTCGATCCACATGCCGCATTTGCCCTGGTTGAACAGTGTCAGGCTTTCGTTAAAGCTGTTGCCCGAGGAACCCGGAGGGCCTGCTTGCTCCAGCAGATCGAGGTAGAATGTCAGCGCTTCTTTCCACTCGGGCGAGTCGAACTGGGCATTCCAGTCTTCGTCGAACCAACGCGCACCAAAGGAGTTGGCCAGCGCCGTGATGAAGGCCATGTTGTCGCCCCAACCGGCTTTGCCGCGCAGGCAGGCGCCGTAGATTTCGTTGTCACGATCGGTCATCGCAACAGCCGCTTCACGGATCTGTGCCCATGTTGGCGAATGCGGCATTTCAAGACCGGCAGCTTCCATCAGATCGGTGCGATAGAACACCATCGAGGATTCACCGTAGAAAGGTGCGGCATACATGGTGCCGTCAACCGACAGACCATTGCGCATCGCAGGCAGGATATCGTCGATGTCGTAATCAGCCGACAGGTCATTCAGCGGAATGAGCCAGTCCTGAGCACCCCAGATCGGTGTTTCATACATGCCGATGGTCATGACGTCGAACTGGCCACCCTTGGTGGTGATGTCCTGGGTCAGACGCTGGCGCAGGGTGTTTTCTTCCAGAATGACCCAGTCAACTTCGTGACCGGTCTTGGCGGTGAAATCCGCGGTCAGGCCCTGCATGCGGACCATGTCGCCGTTGTTCACTGTTGCCACTGTGATTGTTTCGGCATTGGCTGCGGTCGCTGCGACCGACACCAGTGCTGACGCCGCAAAAAGTGCGCTCGTAAGTTTCATCCAATATCCTCCCTTGGTTTCTGGATGTCCTGAAACAGGGATACCCGGAATCACAGATTCGTGTCAATTGAAAATTTTACGCGCGTAAGGTTTTAAGTTTCCGCAGTGCAGCAAATTTTCTGCATCGCAGAAAGTTTACGCTAACTCGCGCATGACAAGCTGCCCTTCAAATAGCGTATCGACACGCTGATCGCTTGGGCCCACATCGCCGTCACGGTCCAGCACCTCGAACAGTGCCTCGATGCTGCGTTCGGAGATGGAGGCATAGCTTTGGGCAATTGTCGTCAGGGGCGGGCAGGTAAAACGCGCAAAGGGATGATCATCCATTCCGGCAATGCGCAGCGCACAGCCCTGGCCGCGCCCGACGCGCATGCCTTTTTCATATGCGGCCGCAATCAGGCCAAGGGCCAAACGGTCGTTGCTGCACAAAACGGTGTTGGAGACCAGTTTGCGCTGCTCGATGGCCCGCAACCCGCCACGATAGCCGATTTCCTCAAAATCCCAGCCCTCTCCCTCGGCCTGGATGATCACCGGTTCGTGGCCCAGCATTTCCATCGTATCGGTAAATCCCTTGCGGCGGCGGCGGGCGTTCGGGTTGGCAGGATTTGCCATTTCAAAAAACACCGGCGGCTCGCCGCTGCGACAGAGGTAATCCACCATCATGCGTACAAATTGAGAATTATCCGAGCCAACAAAGGCTTCTCCGACGTTCTCCAGATAGCTGTCAAACAGGACCGTTGGCACCTCGGCGCAGAACAACTCGATATGTTTCAGGTCGGATGACCGCCCCAAAGCCGCCAAAAGCACGCGGCCGGTTTCAGGGATCGCAGGGAATCCAGGATCGCCCTTTCCTGCTCTGGCGCGCCATGAGAGCTGAACAAAAGCGGAAAGAACCCGGCCGCCATACAGCGGCGTTCAATACTGCGGGCGATCTCGGCAAAGAAGGGATCGGCGAGATAGGGCACAACAACCCCGACATTCTTGGTCAGCCGCCGGTTTTGGTTCATCGCAAAGATATTGGGGCGGTAATCATATTTCTCCAGCGCGCGCTCGATCCGTTCCCGGGTCGAGTTGCGGACAAATCCGGGTTGTTGAAATATTTTGACACCGTGGGCCGGGAAATTCCGCTAACTTCCGCGAATTCCTCCATATTCTTGATTTTGCGTCCATTCATGTGTCGAGACCCCGGGCTTTTCCGTTTTTGCGTTTATTTTCAATGTTCAGGCTCTCACCCACATCATGGCGTCGGGCAAAGAAAAACTTTACGCGCGGCATGGTAAATTTTACGGTAATCGCTCTTACCGACAAAAATCAAGCCATGTTTCCAAATTGTTGGCCCAAGATCTGCGCAAATGTGGCGATGCGACCGCCACATAAGGTCCGAAGCGCATGTTTTTTGATCACCCGCCCCCGGCGGCGCATTGTGACTGCGCCGCGCGGCTTCAGGGCGGCTTTTGCGACCTAGGTCGTGCCGGGGTCTGGTGCGAAACGCGCCCGTGTTCGATTGGCGAAGGCAACCAGCGTCAACATCACCGGCACCTCTACCAGAACCCCCACCACCGTCGCCAACGCGGCCCCGGAATTCAGGCCAAACAGGCTGATCGCAACTGCAACCGCCAGTTCAAAGAAATTCGAGGTGCCAATCAGGGCACAGGGCGCCGCGATCCGATGTGGCACCTTCATTGCAAAGGCCGCCGCATAGGCTACCGCAAAGATGCCATAGCTTTGCAGGATAATCGGCACGGCAATCAGCAAGATGATCAGTGGTTTCGCGACAATCACCTGCCCCTGAAGGCCAAACAGGATCATGACCGTCACAATCAAACCGACCACGGAATAGGGTTTCACCCGCGCCTGAAACCGGTCAATTGCCGCCTCGGACCCCAGACGATTGCGTGTCACCAAGCCCGCCGCCAGCGGCAGGGCGATAAACAACAGCACCGACATCACCAACGTCGACCACGGCACGGTGATGTCCGTAACCCCCAGCAATACTGCGACAATCGGCGCATAGGCCACCACCATGATCAGATCGTTCACCGACACCTGCAACAGGGTATAGGTCTCGTCGCCGCGCGTCAGTTGTGACCAGACAAAGACCATCGCGGTACAGGGCGCCGCCCCCAACAGGATCAGACCGGCGATGTATTGCAACGCATCTTCCTGCGGAATCCAGGGGGCAAAGACATATTGAAAGAAGACCACCGCCAGAGCGGCCATGGAAAACGGCTTGATCAGCCAATTCACAACCAGCGTGATCACCAACCCACGCGGCTGTTTGGCCACATCCCGCAGCGATCGCGGGTCCACGCCGACCATCATCGGATAGACCATCGCCCAAATCAGCACCGCAACCACCAGATTGACGCTGGCGACCTCGGCCGCCGCCACCGCGCCGATCAATCCCGGCGCGAGATTGCCCAGCAAAATCCCTCCCGCCATGGCCAAAGCAACCCAAAGGGACAGGTATTTTTCGAAAATATTCATTTGGGGGCCTCTTGATGTCTGATCGGCGAAGACGCGGCTCTGCGCGCTTATTCGTTATTTCACGGATATTTAAAATATAGAGGGAGAGTCAAGACATCCACCCGGTAAATTCGCAAATACCAGCGCCCCGGCTGTGCGGCATGGATATGAAACTGATGTGATACTGGTGCGATCCTGTTGCGATACTGGCCAAGTTAAGCGCAAAAAGACAAAAGCCGCGCAGGAAAACCCGCGCGGCATAGACGGTCAAAGCCGACAGGCGGACATCACCAGGCGGTGAAGCCCCCATCCAGCACCAGATTGGCCCCGGTCATATAGCTTGACGCGCCAGAGCCCAGGAATTGCACAATCGGGCCAAATTCTTCGATGTCGGCCTGACGGTTCATCGGCACCCGCTGAAGAAACGCGTCGATGAATTCCTTGTCAAACGACCCGGTTTTGACCCCGCCAAAGGTCACCAGATTCACCCGCACCCCTTTGGTGGCCCAATATGTGGCCAGATAGCGTGTCATGTTCAGCAAACCGGATTTTGACGCCGCATAAGAGATCGCCTTGACGAACGGTTTGCCGTCGCGTTCCTCGCGATAGGAATAGAGCGCCTGATTGGGCGACACCATGCCATACATCGAGCCCACCATGATGATAGAGCCGCGCCCGGCCTCGGCCATTTTGGCCCCCACCACCTGGGATGTCAGCATGACACCGGTCAGATTTGTGTCGATCACGTCATCCCAATATTTTTTGGGATAGATCTCGAACGGGGCGTTCTGGTCGGCGTCGCCATCGGGTTTGCTGTCGATGCCGGCATTGTTGACCAGAATATCCGGCACACCCCAGGCCGCGATCAGCGCATCAGTGGCAGCAATCAGGCTGTCCTGATCGCGCACATCCGCCACAAACACCCGCACGCGGTCGCCAAGGCCGGGGAATTGCGCCTCGATCTCTTCGGCTGTGCGGCTGCGGCGGGCAAAAATCGCGACCTTGGCGCCAGGCGCCGGCCAGCTGTTTGGTGAATTGCGTGCCAAGCTGGCCCAACCCACCTGTCACGATGGCAACCTTGTCGGTCACGTCAAAGAAATCCTTCATGGCTCTTGTCCTTTATTTGTTCACTACGTTTTTGGGGGGCATGGGCGATGGGGTGATCTCTGCGCCAATGTGACGGCGGCGCAGCGCCTTCCAGATGGTCAACAGCAACACCGCACAGACAAACAGACCCAGACCACAGGCAACCGGGCGTTCAAAAAACGCCAAGAGGTCGCCGCGCGCGATCTGCATCGACATGATGAAATTGCGTTCCAGCACCGGCCCCAGCACAAGCCCGAGGATCACCGGCGCAATCGGAAAACCGTTGCGCTCCATGAGATAGCCGACAAGACCGGCAACCAGCATGATGCCGACGCCAAACAACGTGTTGTTGATGGCAAAAGACCCCAGAAAGCAGCAGACAAGGATCATCGGCACAATCACCGATTTCGGCACCGCAAGCACAAGCCGCGCACCGCGGATCGCCAGATGGCCCAGCGGGAAAAGCAACAGGTTGGCGATGAAAAACGACATGATGATTGCCGTGGGCATCACCGGGTTTTCGACAAACAACCGCGGCCCCGGCGCCAGACCCTTCATATAGAGCACGCCAACCGCGATGGCGGTCACCGCATCACCGGGAATGCCAAACACCAACGCCGGAATCCAGGCGCTGGACAGGCCGGAATTATTGGCCGATGTCGCCTCGATCAGACCTTCGGGGTGGCCGGTGCCGAATTTTTCCGGCGTCTTGGAAAACCGCCGCGACACACCATAGGCAATCCACGCCGCAAGATCGCCGCCCACACCCGGCAACGCCCCCAATGACGCGCCAAGCGCGGTGCCGCGCAGCAGGCTGAGCGGATAGCGGCGCAGCAGGCCGAAAACGCCCTGGAACGGGCGGGAAATCTTTGGTTTGTCGTCGCGGTTCAGGATCGCCACATCGGCCCGACCCGCCGCCGACAGGCCGCGCAAAATCTCGGAAAAGGCAAACATGCCAATCATCACCGGGATAAAGCTGATGCCGCCGCTCAATTCGATCGACCCAAGGGTGAAACGCGGCTGGCCAGAGGTAACATCCAGCCCAACGGTGGAAATCAACAGCCCGATGGCCAGCGAAACCCCGCCCTTGGCCGGATTGTCGCCCGACACCACCGCACAGGTCAAAAGCCCCAGCACCGCCAGCCAGAAGAATTCAAAGCTGGAAAAATTCAGCGACAATTGCGCCAACAGCGGCCCGGTGATCAACAACACACAGGCCCCGATCAACCCGCCGGTGGCAGAAAAGAAAAACCCGATCGACAGCGCCCGCCCGGCCTGACCGCGCCGGGTCATTGCATAGCTTTCCTCGGTATAGGCGGCCGAGGCCGGGGTGCCGGGAATGCGCAGCAAGGCACCGGGAATATCGCCGGCGGTGATCGCCATCGCGGTCGAAGACACAATCAGCGCAATCGCCGGAAGCGGCGCCATGTAAAAGGTCAGCGGCACCAAAAGCGCCGTCGCCATGGTTGCGGTCAACCCCGGCAGCGCGCCGATAAACAGCCCATAGACCGCCCCGCCAAGAATCGCCACCAGCACATCGAATTGCAACACCAGCCCCAGACCGGCCCAAAGGGTCTCTGCGCTCATGGCAAAAGCCCCCCAAGCGGGCCAACCGGCAAGGACACCCGCAAGATCCCGGAAAAGACGAAATACAATACAAAGACAAACACCGGCGCAACGGTGACAATCACCGGCCAGCGCGCGCCCATCAGCGCCATCATCACCGCCATGAACCCAATGCCAAACAGCGGAAAGCCCAAAGGCTCAAACGCCAGAATGCCGATCACCAGACCAACAAGCGACCAAAGCGCCGCAACGCCATCCCGCAGACGGGTGTGCCAATCGCTGACATCAATCAGCCGCGCGCGTTGGCGCAATCCGCTGATCCCGATGATCACGCCAAAAACCGCCAACGCCACACCGATGGCGGTCGGCAGCAAATCCGCGCCAAACCGCACCCCCGGCACACTGGGGAGCTTTGACGCCCCCCAGATCACAAGTACGCCGAACGCGGCCAGAAACGGCCCGATTAATCTGTCCCCGATCCGCATATGGTCGGCCCTTTCGAAGTTACTTCGCCAGATCAGTTACTTCGCGAGACCAACCGTGGTCAGCGCCGCCGAGAGACCTTCGCTCGACGAGCGCACGGTGTGTTCGAAATCAGCCGCAGTCTGATACGCGACGGAAAAGCCGCGCGATGCCATGAAGGCCCGGAAATCCGCGTCTTCTGTGATCTCTTTCAATGCGCCTTCGACCTTGGTCACAACCTCGTCCGGCACGCCCTTGGGGGCGGCCACACCACGATAGGGCAGGGGCGACCAATCGACGTTGAACACCTCGGTTGTGGTGGCGAGATCGGGGTAATACTGGCTGCGCTCTGACGAAATCAAAGCCACGGTTTTGGCTTCGCCCGCATCGACCAGCGCCTGTGCTTCGGCGGGTGAGGTCGAAACCACATCAATTGCGCCAGCGGCCAGTTGTTGCAGGGCCGGTGCCGAACCGTCCGAGGCCACCCAATTTGCCGCCAAAGGGTCAATCCCCAGCTTGTCCAGCAATCCGACCCAGGCCAGATGTGACAGGCCACCACGGTTCGCGCCCGACGCGGCAATTGCGCCCGGATCTTCCTTGACGGCGGCAATCAGGCCGCGTCGCTGTAATCGGCATCTGCCGCGATGTTGATCGCAATCGGATCCGCATTGAACCGCCCGATATAGGCAAGATCATCCGGCGTCGCACCGGCCAGACCCTGCGCGGCATACATGCCGACCTCAATCGTGATCACCCCAAGGGTATAGCCATCGGGATCGGCGGTTGCGATCGCGGAATGCCCGACAAGCCCACCGCCGCCCGTGCGATTTACAACGTTGAACGGTTGGCCGAACTTCTCCTCCAGTTCCGCAGCAACCGCGCGGGCGGTGGCATCGGTGCCGCCCCCGGCGGACCAGGGTACAATGATGGTGACAGCTTTTTCCGGCCATTCGGCCAGGGCGGCGCCTGCGCTGGCGAAGACGATCAATCCGGCGGTCAGCGCCCGGCGGGCAACGCGACTTCCCAGCATATTGACTGTGTGGAACATGGTTTCCTCCCTCTTGCTCCAAAGTGTGCGGCCATTATGTGGTCAGCACACTTGACATATGACTTATGTCATAGGTAGCGTAAACCTCAACACGGCGGGCCGTCAACAGGCTTGTCACAGGTCGCGCCAACCGGGTTAGACTGGCAAAAATAGTAGAGAAGGTATTGGTGATGACCGCACAGCCCATACAACCCGCCGCCCGTGAACGGCTTCATGTGCCGGTGCAAACCTCGCTAGAGGAACGCATCCTGCGCGGTGATTTGAAAATCGGCGACAAACTGGATTCAGAAAGCAAGATCGCCCGCGATTTTGGCATTTCGACCCGGTCTGTGCGCGAAGCAATTCAGGCGCTTGAGACCAAGGGGCTGGTGCAGCGGCGCCATGGCGGCAACACGATGGTGGTGCGCCGGGATGTGAATGAATTCATCGGCTCGCTTGCCGTCACCGTGCGCCAGCAATTGGCCACCGAACCCGGCTATCTGCGTCAATTGACCGATGCCCGCCGCATGATCGAGGTCGAGGTGATTGACCTGCATGTGCAGGCCGAAAACCCGGTGCTTGACGGGGTCGAGGCCGAACTCGCCCGGATGCGATCCGCCCGGGATGCCAATGCGTTTGATGAATTTGTCGAAGCTGATGCCGCCTTTCACCTGGCGCTGGTCCGGGCCTCCGGCAACCGCATTCTGGCGATCATGTATGAAAATTTCGCCAATCTTATCAACGACATGATTCGGGTGTCCAGCCGCGTGCCCACCAAATCCCTGGCCGAAGCCTATGACGAACACGAAGAGATATTTACCCGTATCCGGGATCGTGACGGCCCCGGCGCAAAGGCGCTGATGCGGGCCCAGATCGCGCGCAGCACGGAATATCTACATATCGCCATCAAAAAAGAAATGGAGAGCGACCAGAATGTTTGAATATGATTACAGCGCGGCTGAAAAGGACGCGATGGCGCGGCTGCGCAATTGGTATTCCGGCGACGTGCACGACAGCATGGAGGCGCTGGGCCTTTGGGGTGTGCTTGACGGCATTTCGCTGCTTGGGGTGCTGGACCCCGGACAGGTCGTGGTTGGCCCGGCTGTCACCGTGCAATTTGCACCTTCGGATCGCAAGGGCGAGCCGCAGGATGTCTATCACAATGCCATCGACAATGTGCCGGACGGCGGCATTCTGGTGGTCGAGGCCTCCTGCGCCCCGGGATCATGTTCCGGCGAATTGATGAGCTCCGGCGCCAAGACCGCAGGCGCGGCAGCGACGGTGGTCAACGGCACGGTGCGGGATCTGGCGCAGGTGCGTGGCCTTGGCTATCCGCTGTTTGGCACCGCCCCCAGCCCGGTTGGCGTCACCGGCAAAAAGGAACCGGTGGCCAGTCAGGTGCCGATCGAGATTGGCGGCGTGACGGTCGCACCGGGGGATGTGATTTTTGGCGATATTGATGGTGTCGTGCGCATTTCTCGCAGCACGCTGGTCGCCGTGGCGGATCAGGCCGACAGCCTTGGCCGCGAAGAAGCCGCCGCACGCGACCGCATTCTTGCCGGTGAAAAACTGCAAGCCGTCTGGCCGGTCTAGGGTCAAACCCCGAAAACCGCGCCCATTGGCGCAACTGTGCAAACAACCTGCTTCAGTTGCGCCATAGATCCCTAGGATCCCGGGCGGGTGTCAATCCGGTTGCCGGTTTCCGCGTCAAACAGGTGTAATTTGCTGCGGTCAAACCGCAGGGGCAGGGACATGCCACGGGCCACCGGCGTTTCCGGGCTTAGCCGGACCACCGCCATTGCCCCGGCAATGCGGACCGAAACCATAGTATCGGACCCCAGCGGTTCGAACACTTCGACGGTTGCGGTGACATCCGCCGCGTCTGTGTCGCTGGGGCTGATCGCTTCGGGACGCGCCCCAAGATGCACCTTTGCCCCGTCTGGCGCGTCAATCCCGTCAAACGGCAACACCAACCCCGCCACATCAACACCCGTGCCGGTGTCCGCCTTTCGCACCACACCGTCAAAAATATTCATCTGCGGCGAGCCGATGAATTCAGCAACAAACCGCGTTGCCGGATGTTCATAAAGCTCCAGCGGCGGGCCTTCTTGCAGAATGCGGCCGTCTTTCAGGATGACAACACGATCCGCCAATGTCAGCGCCTCGACCTGATCATGGGTGACATAAAGCGTCGTGCGCCCCAGCAATCCGTGCAGGCGTTTAATTTCCGTCCGCATTTCCACCCGCAGTTTTGCATCAAGATTGGACAGTGGTTCATCAAACAGAAAGGCCGACGGGCGGCGCACGATGGCGCGGCCCATGGCCACGCGCTGACGTTGGCCACCGGAAAGCTCGGCAGGGCGGCGATCAAGGTATTTCTCGATCTGCAACATCTGGGCGGCCTCCGCGATTCGTGTCTTGCGGTCGGCGTCACTGGTTTTGCGCATCTTGAGGCCAAAACCGATGTTGTCGGCGACGCTCATATGCGGATAAAGCGCGTAATCCTGAAACACCATGGCAATGTCGCGGTCGCGGGGTTCGACCGAATTCACCACCTTGTCCCCAATCAACAACCGGCCTCCGGAGATATCCTCCAACCCTGCAACCATCCGTAAAAGCGTGGATTTTCCGCAACCTGACGGCCCGACAAGCGCCACGAATTCACCGTCATTGATCGCCAGATCAATTCCATGGATCGCTTTGACCGCGCCATAGTTCTTTTCAATCTTGTCCAGCGTGATTGTGGCCATATGCCGTTCCTCCCGTTTTGGCATTCGCCCGAATTGGGGCTTGCCACTCTGTGATTTCTTGTATTATCGTTATTGATAACAATAGTTGAGCGCAAGAGGAACGATATGGCTGCGGAGAATTTTCCCAAGACACCGCCGATAAAACTGGCGCGGGCCACAAGCCAGCGGCGGTCCTTCCATATCTACACCAGTCTGCAACGCGAGATTGTTCTTGGCATGCTCGCGCCACGGTCGACCTTGCTGGAGCTCGAGCTGGCCAACCGGTTCGAGGTCAGCCAGGGCACAGTGCGCGAAGCCCTGTTGCTGTTGCAGGAAGAGGGGCTGGTCCATCGCCAGCCGCATCGCGGCACCACAGTGTCCGATTGCCGCGCCGAAGACGCCGAGGAATTGATCCGCCTGCGCCATGACATCGAATGTCGCGGCGTCAAACGCGCCATTGCCCGCGATGGCGGCGCCTTAGTCGACCGTATGGCCGCCCATCTGAAAGAGATGCAGGCCGCGGCAGATGCCGGTGATGAATACCTGTTGTCGGTGCATGACCGGGCGTTTCATGTCGACCTGTTTTCCTGTGCCGATCTGCCGCCGGTTCAACCGGTTCTGGCCCGCACGCTGGTGTATGCCCATCGTTACAAGATCCTGCATCCCGACCAGAACCGCGATCTGAAGGAAACCGCCAACCGCCATATTGCCATTATTGACGCGCTGGCGACGGCGGATGCCGATCTGGCCGCGGCGGAACTGTCACGTCACATCACCACAATTGTCGATTTTGGCCCGAATATTCTGGCGGAGGGACTATAACAATGCCTTCATCCCCTTCAAATGACATGCAAAAGATCCTGGATCGTTTGGCGATCGAAGATGCCGGTCTGGCCGATCCGACCTTGCTGCCCGCCCCCGATGGGCGCGCCCAGGCCGAAGCGGCAAATGCCCGCTGGAACGTGAATCTGCCGCCGATGGCGGCAACACGCGACGTGCAGATTGCCGGGCCTGCTGGTGATATCGACTGTCGTATTCTGACCCCCGACGGGCCAACACGCGGCACCATCCTGTTCATTCATGGCGGCGGCTGGGCCTATTGTTCGATGGCGACCCATGAACGCTGCGCGCGGGTCTTGGCGCAAGAGGCGCAGGCCAATGTGGTCATGTTCGACTACCGTCTTGCGCCGGAACACCCGTTTCCCGGCGGGCTGGATGATTGCCGCGCCGTTTGGACGGCGTTGGCACAGGGACAGGGGCAGGGGCAAGGGCAGGGACCATTTGCCGATCTGACGGGCCCGTTGGCGATTTCTGGCGACAGCGCGGGGGGCAATCTGGCGATGGCCTTGATGTTGGACATGATCCAGAACGACGGACCAAAGCCCGATTGCGGCCTGTTGTTCTATGGCGTCTATGATGCCGATTTCACCTCGCCCTCTTATATTGATTGCGCGATGGGGCCGGGTCTGACCCAAGAGAAAATGCGGCGTTATTGGGATTGGTATGCACCGCAAAGCGCCCGTGACATGCCGCTTGTGTCACCATTGCGCGCCGATGATGCCACGCTGCGGGCGCTGCCGCCGCTCTTTTTGAACGCGGCAGAGATCGACCCGCTGCGGTCCGACAGCGAACGCATGTTCGCGCGGCTGTCCGGTTTGGGCAGGCAGGACAGATTTCACCTGCATGGCGGCGTGGTGCACGGGTTTTTACAGATGAGCAACGCCCTGGAAGAGGCACGGCTGGCGCTGCGTCATGCCGGCGAAATGTTCCAAATACTGACAGGATCAAGGCCCGACAAGGGTCAGGACCCAGGAGACGACCAAAAACAATAAAACAGATCAAAAACAAAGTCATACATACCTTAGGGAGGAGACACTATGACATTTGCAACCAAGAAAACGACGCCCCGGCGCATGACGCTTGCGGCGGCGATGTTGGCCGGGACGGCCCTGGCGGGCGCGGTCCAGGCGGCAGAGGTAAACTTCTGGTATCATTTCGACAATGCCGACAATCCGATGTCCGCACTGGTTGAAAAGTTCGAAGCCGAAAACCCCGGCATCACCATCAACGCCGAAAACGTGCCGTGGAACAGCTATTATGACCAACTTTATACCTCGATCGTGGCGGGGACCGGTCCCGATGCGGCCTTGGTCAAACTAAATGCCCAGCCGCGCTTGATCGAGATGGGTGCGCTTGCGCCGCTGGACGATTGGCTGGCGGAATGGGACGGCAAGGCCGAAGTGCAGGACAACCTGTTTACCCTGACCGCCGCCGCCGATGGCGCGCAATATTATCTGCCTGTGCAATATGTGATCCTGTATCTCTATTATCGCACCGATATGTTTGCAGAACTTGGCCTGACGCCGCCGGCCACCTGTGATGAATTCCGCGAGGCCGCCAAGGCGCTAACGCGTGACACCGATGGCGACGGCCAAACAGATGTCTATGGGTTTGGCTTTCGCGGCGGCAAAGGCGGCCATGACCATTGGGCCAGCCTGACGGTTTCGCGTGACGGCGCCGGCTTTGGCCCGGGAGAGCTGACATCCGAGGCGGGCGTTGCGGGCACACAATTCGTGCTCGACCTGTTCCAGAAGGACAAGGTATTCCCGCCTTCGGCCCCCAATGACGGCTTCAAGGAAATCATTGGCGCGTTTCAGGGCGGCCAGACGGCAATGACCATCCACCACATCGGGTCCTCCGCTGGCATGGTCGAGGCCCTGGGCGACAAGGTTGCGGCAACGCCGGTGCCGGAATGCGGCGGCGGTCACTGGACCTCGTTCGGGGATGAAAGCACGGCGGTGTTTTCCGACGCGCAGGACAAAGAAGCGGCCTGGAAATGGATCAGCTTCCTGTCCAGCCCGGGCAACAACGCGGAATTCAACAAAGCGACCGGGCAATTGCCGGTGACCAAATCCGACAGCGCAAGCTGGGATGGCCATGACAAGGTCTTTGTCGATGCCACCGTGGCGTCGCTGCCCTATGCGCAGCTTTTGCCCAACACCAGCGAAACGGCGGATTTTGCCAACACCGTTTGGCCCGTCGCAATGCAGCGCGCATTGATCGGTGAGATCACCGCCGCGGAAATGAACGCGGAAATCGACGCGCTTTATAACGACTGATCCCGTTTCGGCGGGCTGCCCCGGTGGCCCGCCGACCCCCTGAACCGGAAGTATCCCCAATGTCCGTCACCTCTGTGCCGCCGGTGCCCTTGTCGCGCCGTGTGCTCCCTCTTGTCATGTTGTCACCCGCCGTATTGGTGACCCTGGCCATCGTGTTCCTGCCCATGGTTCAGGCCCTGTGGATGAGCCTGCATGACTATGTCCTGTTTCGCCCGAAAAACTTTGATTTCGTTGGGCTGAAAAATTTCATCGCCGTCTGGCAGGATCCAGTGTTCTGGACGTCGTTGCGCCATACGGTGATCTGGATTGCCATCACCGTGCCCGCACAGATGCTGTTGGGACTGGCCACAGCGTTGTTGTTGAACCAGAATTTCCCCTGGCGGGGTTTGGCGCGGGCGCTGGTGATCATTCCCTGGGCCTTGCCCTCTGTGGTGATCGCGCTGATGTGGGTCTGGATTTATGATTCCAACTTTGGCGTGCTGAACGAGCTGATGTTGCGGTTCAACATGATTTCCGCCGCGATCCCCTGGTTGGCCAACCCTGACACGGCGCTCTATGCCATCATCCTGACCTTGACCTGGCAGGGGTTTCCCTTCTTTGCGGTGATGATCCTGGCCGGGCTGCAATCCATCCCGCAAAGCTATTACGAGGCCGCCTCGATCGACGGCGCATCGCAGTTTCGCCAGTTCTGGCACATCACCCTGCCGGGGCTTTCGGGTGTGTTGATGACCGCGACATTGTTGCGGGTGATCTGGGTCGCGAATTCGATTGACGTGATCTACGTGATGACCGGCGGCGGACCGGGCTATTCCACCTATACCTTGCCGCTTTATGCGCTGGTCAAGGCGCGCACCGGGTTGGATTACGGCTATGGCTCGGCGTTGGCGGTCAGCTTTACCATCCTGCTTCTGGGGTTCGTGATCCTCTATCTGCGCCGCGCCGGAAGGAACATCGCATGATGGTACGCAACACATCGCTGACCCGCCGGATCCTGACCGTCGATCTGCCGGTTCTGTTGATCCTGATCTTTACCCTGTCACCCTATCTGTGGATGGCACTGACCTCGGTCACGCAGGAAAGCAAGCTGTTCACCGAAGGCCCGTCGCTGGCCGGGGCGACGCTGGAAAACTATTTGCGGCTGTTTCGCACCGTCGGCTTTGGTGCCAATTTGCTGGACAGCTTCATTGTGGCCGGGGGCACAGTGATTGTCGGGCTCGCCCTGTCGGTCCCTGCGGCCTATGCGTTTTCGCGGTTCCGCTTCAAGGGGCGGCGGCTGTTGATGCTGCAATTCCTGGTGATCAACATGTTTCCGCTGGTCTTGTTGATCCTGCCCCTGTTCATCCTGATGAAAACACTGGGGCTGGTGGACACCTATTTCGCCCTGATCATCGCCAATTCGACCGTCGCCATCCCGTTTTCGGTCTGGATGATGACCAGCTATATCGACGGCATTCCCCGGTCGCTGGACGAGGCGGCGATGACCGATGGTTGCACCCGGTTTGGCGCATTGTTCCGGGTGGTGCTGCCGCTGTGCACCCCCGGCATCATCGCCACCGGTGTTTATATCTTCATCACCGCCTGGAACGAATACCTCTATGCGCTGACCCTGGGCGGGCGCAGCGTGAAACCGATCACCGTGGCCATTCAGACCCTGATTGGCGAATATCAGGTCGAATGGGGCCTTCTGACAGCGGGCGGCATCGTCGGCGCCATGCCGGCCACCCTCCTCTTTCTCTTCATACAAAAACGCCTGATCGCGGGCATGACCCAAGGCGCGGTCAAAGGATAAGGACGTAAGTTTTGAACAACCCTATCGGCATTATTTCCATGCAATTTGTACGGCCATTTACCGGTCAACACCTGCATCTGTTCCAAGAGATCAAGTCCATGGGCTTTGACTTTATCGAGCTTCTGGTGCCTGAACCAGAAGACGGCATTGACCTCGGGCAGGCCAGATCCGCCTTGGCTGACGCGGGGCTTGGCGTGGTGCTGGCGGCGCGGGTCACGCCGCAGCGCTCGATTGCCTCCGAAGACCCCGGCGCACGTCAGGGCGGGCTGGACTATCTGAAATCCTGTATCGACAGCGCGGATGCGGTCGGTGCGACCATCATTGGCGGGCCATTATACGGGGAACCGATGGTGTTTGCCGGGCGGCCACCGCTGCCACGCAGCGCCGATGACATGCGCGCCCGCGCGGATCGCATGATCGCCGGGCCTGGCCGAGGTCGCGCCGCTGGCCCGTGCCGCAGGTCAGGTGTTCGCGGTCGAGCCATTGAACCGGTTTGAAACCGATATGCTGAACACCACGCAACAGGGTATTGCGCTGGTGGATGCGGTGGGCGACGCGGGCCTTGGTCTGATGCTTGATACCTTTCATATGAATATGGAGGATCAATCCATCGCGGATGCCATCCGTCTTGCGGGCAAGCGCATCGTGCATTTTCAGGCCAATGAAAACCATCGCGGTTTCCCCGGCACCGGCAATATGGATTGGCCCGCGATCATGCGGGCGCTGCATCAGGTCGGCTATTTCGGCCCGGTGTCTTTGGAACCCTTCCGCCGCGACGATCAACGTCTGGCGCTGCCAATTGCCCATTGGCGCGCCCCGGCCGAAGATGAAACGCCCAAGCTGAAGGCCGGACATGCGCTGATCCGTGCCGCGCTGGATTTTGCGGAGTATGCGCAATGACCGCCCCCGAAAAGATGTTGAATATCGGCTGGATTGGCTGTGGACGGCATGCGACCTGGATGTTGCTGCCGCAAATCGGACGGGCGGGCATGCGGATTGCGGCGCTTTGTGATCGCGACCCGGATGCGCTGGCGGCTACGGCGGGGCATTATGGGGTGACCAGCACCTATACCGATTGGCAAGAGATGCTGAAGCAGCCGGGATTGGATGCGGTGTGCATGGCGGTTGGCCCGGAGGTGCATTACGCCGCCACCCTGGCGGCGATGGAATTGGGCCTTCCGGTGTTCATGGAAAAACCCCCCGGCGCAACACATGCCCAGGCAGTCGCACTGCAAGAGGCGTCTGATCGGCGCGGCGTGCCGATTTTCGTCGGCTTCATGAAACGCTATTCCACCGGCAACCGTATCGCCCAGAATATCCTGCGCGGCGATGCGTTTGGCCCGATTTTGGGCCTGACCGGCAGCTATATGACCGCGCCGACCTATTTCGAGGGCGCGGTGGATTACACCGGGTTCTACCTGCATCATTGTGTGCACTACATGGATCTGATGCCCTGGCTGGCGGGCGCGCCGATCGCGGAAATGACGGTGCGGCGCAACGCGCCTGCGGCGGGGCGTATCCTGTTCCATATGGGGTTCACTTGCGAAAATGGCGTGATCGGCAATGTGGTCATGGGCACGGTGCAATCGCGCGGCACGCCGATGGAACAGGTCACGGTGATGGGCGATCACAACCGGGTCGAGGTCGACAATGTGATCCATGTCGCCTGGCACCGCGATCCGCCGTTCAAGGTGGATGATCCGGCGGCCACCCTGGACAGCAGCTGTGACAGCATGGTGTGGCAACCCAATTTCACCGCCGCCGCCAATGAGGACCACAAAGGATATGCCGCCTTGATGACAGATGTCGCCAAGGGGCTGCGCGGCGCGCCGACCGCAGCACCGCGTATTGCCGATGGTGTTGTGGCCATGGCAAATTTGGAACGGATGATTGCCGGGTTGGAAAGCGGCTAGACCGGGCGGGGCGCGGGGGTCAATTGCAACAGCACATCCCGCACCCGGGCAATATCCGCGGCCCGCGACAGGGTCGGTGCATGGCCGCAATCCGCAAACACTGTATGGCCCGGCGTCGGGCCACGGGCCAGCATGCGCTGTAAAATGCCGGCGGTCAGCAAATCAGAGCGCGCGCCGGCAAAGACATGACAGCCGGTCTTGATCCGATCCCAGCGATCCCAGGTCGTCAATTCCTCTGGCGCCTGGGTCAACTGGCGGATGATTGCCGGGTCGTAATGCAACGTCAGCCGCCCGCTGTCACAACGCCGCAAGGACGTGCGCGCCATCCGGCTCCAGAACGCATCAGAGGCCGGGCCAAACGGCGCATAGGCACTGCGCAGCCATGTTTCGGCCTGGGCATAGCCGTCAAATCCTGGCGGGTTGCCGACATAAGACAGGATGCGTTCAATCGCGGTCTCGGGCACTTCGGGGCCAATGTCATTGATCACCAAAGAGATCAGTCGATCACTATGCGCGCCAGAGGCCATTCGCATGCCGATCTGTCCGCCCATCGAGGTGCCAAGCCACGCCGCCCGGCCAATGCCAAAATGATCCAGCAGATCCGAAGCGATCCCGGCATAATATTCGATCCGGTATTCCGCATCGGGATCGGTGGACCAGCTGGACCGGCCCCGCCCGATCATATCGGGGCACAGCACATGATAGTGATCCGACAGGGCAGCGGCGATTTCGTCAAAATCCCGCCCGGTGCGCGCCAGACCATGCATCATCATCAGCGCCGGCGCGCCGGGTGTGCCCCATTCGGTCACATGAATTTCGTGATCCATCACCGGCACAAATGTGAAGCGGGGGCCGTTCATGTGCGCATCCCGCGTGTCATCAATGTGCCCGCAATGCCGCGTGGAAAGAAATAGACCAGCAGGATAAAGATGATGCCCAGCCAGAACAGCCAGCGATCCGGGGCCAGCAGCTCAGGCAGCAGCGGAATGCCGGCCACCGCTTCAGAGGCCGCGCCCATCAGATCGCGCAGGTAATATTGCGCCATGACCAACAACACCGCACCAATCACCGCGCCCCACATCGTGCCCATGCCGCCGATCACCACCATCAACAGGATGTCGATCATGATTGAAAACGACAGCGCCGTATCCGGCCCGGTGTATTTCAGCCAGATCGCATAGACCGACCCGGCAAGCGACGCCATGACCGCCGAAAGACAAAAGACGAAGGTCCGATAGGCCACAACGCGATAACCAATGGCCTCGGCGCGGGCCTCATTCTCGCGGATCGCCTTTAACACCGTGCCCAGCGGCGACACCGTGACCCGCAACAGGATCAGGAACAGCACCAGCGAAGTCGTAAAGACAAAGTAATAAGCCGCCAGCTTGCCGTTCAGGCGCACCCCGAACCAGCGCAGCACCTTGCCATCCTCGTCGACCATCAGCTTGGTCGCGGTTTTGAAAATATCCGGCGCACGATAGGTGATGCCATCCTCGCCGCCGGTGATCTGGCTGAGCTGCGAGGCCAGCACCAGCACAACCGAGGCCGTCGCCAATGTGATCATGGCGAAAAAGATCGCCTTGACCCGAAGCGAGATCAACCCAATCACCGTCGCCACCACAAGCGAGACCAAAACACCGCCCAGCGTGCCAATGGCCACCGCATCCCAGCCCGGCCCCATCTGGCGCAGGGCAATCGCCGCGCCGTAACAGCCGAAACCGAAAAACATGGTGTGGGCAAAGCTGACAATTCCGGTATAGCCAAGCAGCAGATCGTAACTCGCCACCAGGACGATAAAGATGCAGATCCGTGCCGCCACTTCCAACGCGCGAATGTCCTGAAACAGGAAGGGCGCGAACAACAACAGCCCAGCAATGACCAGCATCGCGGTTTTGACGGTCAGGGTGCCGTAGCTTTGTTTCATTCCGGTGGTTTTCATATCTGCCTCACTTCACCGCAGGCCGCAGGCCGCTGGGCCGCCACATCAGGATCGCCATCATCAGGATCATGTTCGACGCCAGCGCCAGTTTCGGCGCGAGGTATCCGACATAATTCGCCGTCAGCCCGACGATGATCGCCCCCAGCAACGTGCCTTCGATCGAGCCCAGTCCGCCGATAATCACCACGATAAACACCACAATCATCATCTCGCCCCCAGCGCCGGGGTGATCAGCGTTTCATACCCCGCCCACATCGCGCCGCCCAATGCGGCGAGGGCAGAGCCCAACATGAACACCCCGATAAAAAGACGGTTGATCTTGAAGCCAAGCGCCTCGACCATCTCGCGGTTTTCGACACCGGCGCGGATCAAAAGCCCGATGCGGGTGCGGTTGAGCAGGACCATCAGGCCAAGGAACACCACCGCCCCAAGGGCAAAGGCAAAGAGGCGGTAGATCTCGATGCTGACATCGCCGATGATCCAGGCACCTTCCAGAAATGCCGGGCGCGGCACGGTGAATGGCGTGCCACCCCAGACCGCAAGGATGACCTGTTCCGACACAATCAACGCGCCCATGGTGATCAGGATCTGGCGCAGGTGGTCGCGGTAAACCGGGCGAATGATCACGGTTTCAAAGAACAACCCCGCCGCCAATCCGAATGTGATCGCCCCGACCAGCGCAAGCGCCAGCGCGGCCGAGGCCAGTATCACGCCGCCATCCAGCCAGCCGCCCAACGCGGCAAGGATCGACGCTGCGATAAAAGCGCCAAAGCTGATGAACGCCGAATGGCCAAAATTCAGCACATCCATCAACCCGAACACCAGGCTGAGACCCGACGCCATGAGAAACACCATCATCCCCATCGCAAGGCCGGCAACCGTCAGCGTGACCCAGGATGAGGGCGCGCCGATCAGCACAAATGCGATTGCCGCCAGCGCCACCGGCAACAGGTTGACCCCGCCAAAGCGGTGCAAAATCTCGCCGAATTTGTCCATTTGGTTCCTCATGCGCTCAAGCCCAGCAATGCGCCCTGCAAATCGGCATCGGCGGCGAAATCGGCCATGGTGCCACTGTGCACCACGCGACCATCGTCGATCACCGCCATATCGCGGCCAAGGCTTTTGGCGAAATTGAAATTCTGCTCCACCAACAGGATCGTGGTGGTTTGGGCGATCTCGCGAAATGCTTCGCCCATGGCGGCAACGATGGACGGGGCCAACCCCTTGGTCGGTTCATCAATCAGGATCAGCGCCCGGGGCTCGACAATGGCGCGCGCCACCGACAACATCTGTTTCTGTCCGCCCGACAGCGACCAGGCCTGTTTGGTCCAGAACTTTTCCAGCGCCGGAAACAGATCATAGATGCGACGCAGACGGGCGGGATCGAACCGCCCTTTGGCCGTGGCCAGGATCAGGTTTTCCTCAACCGTCAGGCCGCCGAATATCCCCATGTTTTCGGGGACATAGGCAATGCCCAGCCGGGCAATGTCGGCAGTGGCCAATCCGGCAATGTCGCGGCCCTGAAACATCACCGACCCCGGCGAAGGTTGCCAAAGCCCCATGATCGAGCGCAGGGTCGTCGTCTTGCCTGCGCCATTGCGCCCCAAGAGGATGAAAACCCCGCCCTCCGGCACCTCAAAGCTGACGCCATGCAGCACATGATACTGGCCGATCTGGGTTTTCATATCGCGGATGGACAGCAGGCTCATGCGGTGTGCTCCGTTGCGGTGCCAAGATAGACATCGCGCACGATCTGGCTTTGCATCACCTCGGTCGGCGGTCCATCGGCCAGCAATTCGCCGTTGTGCAGCACGATGATCCGGTCGGCCAGCGCGCGCACCACATCCATCTTGTGTTCGACCAGCAGCACCGTTTTCGCCGGGTCTTGTTTGATTTCGGCAATCAGCTCCAGCACGGCGGGCGCCTGATCCAGCGACATGCCGGCGGTGGGTTCATCAAACATATAGATATCCGGCTCCATCGCCATCAACAGCGCAACCTCAAGCTTGCGTTGGTCACCATGCGGCAGGGCGGCGGCAATCATCTCGGCCCGGTCGGTCAGATGTGCAGCCTCAAGGAAATGCACCGCCTTTTCCGTCAGATGCGTCAGCTTGCGCGCCGCACGAAACACCCCCCAACCGTCACCGGCACGCGCCTGCACCGCAAGACGGATGTTTTCCAAAACGGTGAGCTGCGGAAACAGATTGGTAAGCTGAAAGGCCCGCCCAACCCCCAGATGCGCGCGGGCAGAGGGTGACATACGGGTGATGTCGACTTCCCCCTTGATCACCCGGCCCGCGCTGGCGGTCAACTGGCCGGAAATCAGGTTGAAATAGGTGGTCTTGCCCGCGCCATTCGGGCCGACAATTACCGTGGTTTCGCCGGGGTGAAAGTCACAGGTCACGGCATTGACCGCAACATGACCGCCAAACCGAATGGTCAGGTCACGCGTCGAAAGAGATGCGGGGGGCATGGGATCCATCCTGAAAGAAGTGTCCGGCCCGCGAAAAGCGCGCAGGCCGGTGTCAGCTTACTGGCTGTTGTCGCGTCCGATGGGGATGTCCATCTCGTCGGCTTCGATGATCCGCACCAGATCGGGAATGGCCCAATCGACATTGTCGTCCACGCGGATCTTGAAATGCACCATGGATTGCAGCGCCTGATGGTCTTCCGCACGGAAGGTCATTTCACCTTTGGGGGTGTCCCAGGACATGCCCTCCATTGCGGCGATCAGATCCTCGGTCTCATAGCTCTCTGCGGTTTTCAGTGTTTTCACGACCGCCAGCGCCGCCGCCATCCCACCCGCGGTGAAGAAATCCGGCGGGCCGTCGAAACGTTCCTGGTGGGTCTCGACCAGCCAGTTGTTGATCGGATTATCATACGCCTCGTAATAGTAATAAACCGCGCCTTCCATGCCGGGAAACCGTTTGTAGGTCGGCAGAACCGGCAGGATATGACCGCCCATCGAAATTTCGATACCATAGCGGCTGGGGTCCAGCGCCTGAATCTTGCCCGGTGCGTCACCGCCACCGGCCACATAAACCAGAATGACCTTGCGGCCTTCCTGATCTTTCAGCGCATTGAACATCCGTTCGGTGGCGGCGGTGAAATCGGCGGTGCCCTGCGGCACATATTCCTCGGTCACCACGGTCGCGCCGGAGCCTTCCAATGCGGCCTTGAACGCGGTGATGCCGTCGCGGCCAAAGGCGTAATCTTCGGCCAAAGTGGCAACAAACAGGTTTTCATCCGGGTTCAGCGCCAGCGCCTGGGCCTGCATATCCATCGACGAATTGCGCGAGGTCTTGAACACATAGCGGTTGCTGTCCGGCCCGGTCAGGCTGTCGGCGACGGCCGGTTCCACAATCAGAATCTTTTCATATTCCTCGGCGATGGGCAGCATGCCCTTGGTCACCCCCGACGATGTGGCCCCAACGGCCAACAGCACCTCGTCGTCGCCATAGGCCTCGGCCAGGACGGCGCGGGCAACATCGGGTTTGAATTGGGTGTCCTTGATGATCACCTCGATCGGGCGACCGTCAATTTCATTTGTGCCATCGGTGGCATATTCCAGCCCAAGCTCAAACCCGGTTTGTGCCTGTTTCGAAAAGGCTTCGAAGCTGGACCCGGACAGGCCATGCACCAGGGCGATCTTGATCGAATCCTGTGCCAGGGCCCCGCCGGCAAAAGTGGCTGACGTAGCAAGGGCGGCGGCGAACCGCGCGAATGTCTTCATGATATCCTCCCAGATCGACGGGGGCCGCTGTTGCGCGGCACCTGCCCGTCGTTTACGTGTGGTCACAGCATTCAGCACTGAACGCAGTGGGGCAAGAGCGTGGAAATACGTATCGACGACTGCTACGCCGAGGACCGCTTTGATGCATTGGCCTTTGCCTATGCGCCGGTGGGGCTGGTGGTGACGGAAAACCGGGTGATCCGGGATTGCAATATCGCCTTTGCCGAGATGTTCGGCCATGCCCGCCGCGCCCTGCGGGGGCAATCCTTTGCGATGCTCTATCCAACGGACGCGGAATTCGTGAATATCCGCGACCGCGGTGTCAAACAGCTGCGCGAAACCAACCGGTATTGGGATGAACGCATTATGGCGCGCAAGGATGGCACATTGTTCTGGTGCCGGGTGCGTGGCCATTCCTTTACGCCGGATGATCCTCTGGCGCGGGCGGTCTGGAGCTTTGCCGATCTTTCGGTAGAACGCCCCTATTCCCCACTGACGCGGCGGGAACGTGAAATCCTCAGCCATCTGTCCGACGGGCTGACCAGCAAGGAAATCGCGCTGCGATTGGACATCTCTTATCGCACGGTCGAGGTCTATCGCGCCAAGCTGTTGCGCAAATTCGGGGTCAACAACACCAGCGGGCTGTTCCATTCGCTGGGCGGCATTGACGGCGATCATGTGGTGTCTTCTTCCGGCAAATCCTGACCGCTGGGCCACCGCCGTGTGAGCAAAGTGCAGGGCAGTAAAAAAGTTCAATCTTTTTGCGACGGAAACCGCCGGGCCGTCCGTTTTACCCTTTGGATGATCGGACAGGGACCGGGTGATGGGTAAAATAGCGAGCCTTCTAGGGGCAATTGTGATTTTGGCGGCGGCCTATGCCGTCACCTTTGGCGTGCCAGCCCCATTGGCGGCGATGATTGGCCCGGAACCGGCCAACGAGGCCGAGGCCGCATCCGCCCCCCCGGCAAGAGCGGGCGGCGGACGTGGCCCGGGGGGCCGCAGGGGCGGCGCCACCACCGTGGCGGTGACCGAATTGGAATTTCAGCCTTATGAAAGCATTCTCAGCGCGATTGGCACCGCATCCGCCCTGCGCAGTGTTGATGTGCTTAGCGAAACATCCGGCACGGTGATCGCGGCCAACCTGGCGGCCAATCGTCTGGTGAATGCCGGCGATGTGCTGGTGCAATTTGATGCCCGCACCCAGACCCTGAATCTGGAAATCGCCGAGGCAGAGTTGCAGCAGGCCACCGAAACCGTCGCCCGCTATGAGCGGTTGCGGCAGAACGGCAATTCCACCATCACCGATGTCACCCTGTCCGAAGCGCGGGTCGCCCAACGTCTGGCCGAGGCCGCCGTCGGGTTGGCCGAAGTTGCGCTGGACAAACAGACGGTGCGGGCGCCGATTTCCGGCACATTGGGGCTGAGCGATATCGAAGTTGGCGACACCCTGAGCGTGAACGGATTTGTGGCCAGCATCGACCAGTCGGACAAGCTGGTGATTGAATTCGAAATGCCGGAGCGCGCAATTGGGCTTTTGGCCAAGGCCAAGCAGATCTCGGCCGGAACCTCGACCTTTGCGGGCAAGGTGTTTACCGGCGAAATCATGTCCTTCGACAGCCGGATTGATTCCGTGACCCGCAGTGTCACGGTCAAGGCGCAGATTGACAATTCCGACGGTCTGCTCTGGCCGGGCATGACCTTTGCCGTGCGATTGACCCAGCTCAGCGCACCACTTGCCAAAGTGCCGTCAACCGCGATCACCTGGTCGCGGGAGGGGTCGAGCATCTGGATCAACGCGGGCGGTGCTGCGCAACAGGTGCCGGTGACCATCCTGTTCCGCCAGGACGATCTGTCTGGGTCGATGCGGACCTGAGCGAGGGCGCCATGGTCGTGACCGAAGGCGCGCAGAAACTGCGCAACGGTGCCCAGATCGCCGTCGCAGGGGCGGCACCGGGCGCAGGACCGGGGGGCGCCCGCCCCGGTGAACGTGGCCGCCCGGCCAATGCAAACGGCGTTCCGGCGGTGCAATTGGACCGTGAACCGCAAACCGCGACCCAGGCCCCGTCATGAGCACACAATCAAAACCCAACCGCCGCGCCGGGATGACCGACCTTTTTGTCGCCCGTCCGATTTTCGGCATGGTGATCAACCTGTTGATCCTGATTGCCGGCCTAGCAGCGCTGAGCGCGGTGGATGTGCGCGAAATGCCGGACGTGGATCGCCCGGTCTTGTCCGTGCGAACAAGTTACGAAGGCGCGGTGCCGACCACGGTGGACCGCGAAGTGACCCAGGTTCTGGAAGACGCGCTCAGCGCGCTTGAGGGGCTGTCCTATATTGAATCGACGTCTTCGACCGGGTCCAGCCGGATCACCGTGGACCTGTCGGAAGGCACCGATGTGGATGTGGCCGCCAATGAGGCGCGCGAAATTGTGTCCAACACCTTGCGGCAATTGCCGGATGATATCGACGATGATCCAACCGTCACCAAAAGCGACAGCAATGCCGATGCGATCATCCGCCTCGCGCTGTTGGGCGATGCCAGCCTCGATGAACTGACGGAACTGGCCGAAGGTGCCGTCTATGACCGGTTGTCGGTGATCGACGGAATTGCCGAGGTCACAGTGCGCGGCAATCGGGCGAACGAGTTTCGCGTGACGCTCGACATGCCGGCGCTGCTGAGCCGGGGCATGACGATTTTCGACGTCTCGGATGCCCTGTCGGCGCTGCGCGATGACACGCCGCTGGGATCGCTGGAATCGAATTCACAGACCCTTGCGCTGCGGGTGGGCAATGCCAATGCCACCGTGGATCTGGTGAATCAGGTGCCGATTGATGCCAATACGCGGATATCGGATGTGGCCTTTGTCCGGCTGATCCCCGAAGACGGCGCGGTTCTGACGCGGGTCAATGGCCAAACCGCGGTCGGGCTGGACATTACCCGGCAATCGGTTGGCAACACGCTGTCGATCTCACGCGATGTGGCCGTCGCGGTGGAAGAGTTGAAAACCGCTTTGCCGGACGGGGTCGCGCTTGTCGTCACCTCGGATGATGGCACCTTCATCGAAGGCTCGATCAATGAGGTGGCGAATTCCATCGGGTTGGCAACGGTGATCGTGATCGCGGTGATTTTCGCCTTTCTGCGCTCGCCGCGCGCGACGCTTATCCCGGCGATCACCATCCCGGTGGCGTTGGTCGGCACCATCGCCGCGATCTGGATCACCGGCTTTTCCGTCAATACCATCAGCCTGTTGGCGCTGGTGCTTGCCACCGGCATGGTGGTCGATGATTCCATTGTGGTGATCGAAAACATCGTGCGCAAACGCCAACAGGGCATGGGCGCCTTTGCCGCCGCCGCCGCTGGCACAAACGAAGTGTTCTTTGCGGTCATTTCCACCACCGCCACCCTTGCGGCGGTGTTCATCCCGATTTCATTCCTGCCCGGTCAGGCGGGCGGCGTGTTCAGCGAATTCGGCTTTGTGCTGGCCTTTGCTGTCACCCTGTCGTCGATCACCGCATTGACGCTGGCACCGGTGCTGGCGGCCTTGTTCGATCCCGGCAAATTGCAAGCGGCGCAAACGGGTCCCGCCACGCCCGGATGGGCCATGCGGATTTTTGACACCGTGATGGACCGTGCCATTCGCATGCCCTTGATCGTCTTGGCGGTTGCAGGCGGATTCACCATCGTCGCGGCCGGTGCGGCCGGAACATTGTCGTCCAGCATCACCCCAAGCGAGGATCGCGGGTTCTTCCTCGTCCAGGCGCGGGGGGCGTCGGATACCACAATCGACTATCTCAACAGTCAGGTGGTCCTGATCGAGGAAATTCTGGAACCTTATCTGACCTCTGGCGAGGTTGACGCGGTACAAAGCATTGTCGGCGTCGGCGGGGGCACCAGCGCCTTTATCGTTGTGCGCCTGCCGGATTGGGCCGAACGGGACCGGTCGCAGGCCCAGATCGTCGCCGAAATCAGCACGCAATTGTCACGTGTCCCCGGTGTGCAGGCCAGCGCAAGGTCGACCAACTCGCTCAACATTCGCGGCGCCGGACGCGGGTTGCAATTTGCGGTCACTGGCAAGGATGTGGATGCGATGACCGAAGCGACAAGCGATCTGGTCGCGGCCATGGCCGAGGATGCGATGTTCTCTAACCCGCAATTGTCCAACGACAGCGTGCAAGCCCAATTCGAGGTCCGGGTCGATCGCGACATGGCCAGTGTCTTTGGCCTGACCGAAGCCGAGATCACCAGAACCCTGAGCGCCATGATCCAGGGCGACACGGCCGTAACCGTGTTCAGTGACAACGCCGAAACCGATGTGAATGTGGTGCCCGGTGGGCCACCGATCAATGACCCTTCGGACCTCGATTCCATTCAACTGCGCCTGCCCGGCGGATCATATGTACCGCTGTCGGCGGCGGCGACGCTGGTCCCGGTGGTCAGCCAGGCCAACCTGCAACGACAGGGCGGGACGCTGGCGGTGGCGGGCCAGTCGAACCTGGCCGAAGGCGTCAACCTTGGCACAGCGATGGATCGCTTGTCCGAAATCGCAGCCGAACAATTGCCCGACGATATGGGGCTGATCTTTACCGGCGAGGCCGCGACGCTGAACGACAGCCAGACTGAAATGTACCGGGTCTTTGCGGTGGCGTTTCTGGTGGTTTTCCTTGTGCTTGCCGCCCAGTTTGAAAGCATCGCAAGCGCCGTCGTGATCATGTTGACCGTGCCATTTGGCCTTGCAGCGGCGCTGTTGGCTATTTCGCTCAGCGGCGGGTCGCTGAATTACTATAGCCAGATCGGGTTGGTCATGTTGATCGGCGTCATGGCCAAGAACGGCATTCTGATTGTCGAATTCGCCAATCAATTGCGTGAGGCCGGTCAGGACATCGACAGCGCCATTCGTGACGCGCTGCGGCTGCGGATCAGACCGGTGATGATGACGATGGTCTCGACCGTCTTTGGTGGTCTGCCGCTTGTGCTGACCTCTGGTGCCGGGGCCGAGGCCCGCATCGCCGTCGGTTGGGTCATTGTCGGCGGGCTTGGGTTTGCCACCGTCTTCACGTTGTTCCTGACACCGGTGTTCTATCGCTGGATCGCGGTCTGGGGCGCGGAGCCTGGCGTCGCCTCGAAACGGCTGACACGGGAAAACGCCGCCCAATATCAGCTGCCCGCTGAATAATTCTGGGCCTGCAACGCGTTTGCAGGCCCAACATAGGCATAACCATTTCGCGGTCTTCAGGCAGGGCGCGGTGGTGTTGGAAGGTCCGGATTTAACATAATTCTGCTTATGGGCGGATCGGTTGTACCCGCAAAGTTAAAGTGTCCCACATCTGCAAAGTAGAAGTGTCACACTCTGCCCCGATGAGAACAGGCAGAGAGTGTGGGCATGGGATGGGTTTTGATGAGCGAGCGCGAGCTGAACCGGGTCGAGGTGTTGAGCCAGGTGAGCCAAGGTCGGATGACGGCGACGACTGCGGCGAACGTTTTGGGATTGAGCCGCAGACAGGTTCACCGGCTTCTCAGGAAGTTCCAATCTGACGGTCCGGCGTCAATCCGGCACAAAGCGCGTGGTCGGGTTTCGAACAATCGGATCGATCCGGCGGTTCGCGAGTTCGCGGTGACACTGGTGCGCGAGAACTACGTCGACTTCGGACCGACCTTTGCGGCTGAGAAGCTCGAGGAAGTTCACGGGCTGAAGGTGTCGCGCGAGACGCTGCGCAAGTGGATGCAGGACGCCGGGATTTGGCTTTCTCGCAAGCAACGCAGGACCTTTCACCAATCACGCCTGCGCCGGGAATGCTTTGGCGAGCTGATCCAGATCGACGGCTCGGACCATCACTGGTTTGAGGATCGCGGGCCGTCCTGCACCCTGCTTGTTTTCATCGACGATGCGACCAGTACGTTGATGCATCTGGAGTTCGTGAAGTCCGAGAGCACATTCAGCTACTTTGGCGCTCTGGAGGCCTACCTGCATGCACATGGACGACCTGTGGCGTTCTATTCGGACAAACACACGGTGTTCCGTGTTGCGAGCCAAGGTGCGGAGTCAGGTCACGGGATGACCCGGTTTGGCCGTGCTTTGAACGAGTTGAACATCGAGATTCTCTGCGCCAACAGCTCTCAGGCCAAGGGCCGCGTCGAACGCGCGAACCGGACGCTACAGGATCGACTGGTGAAGGAACTGCGCCTGGCGAGCATCTCGGACATGACAGCGGCCAATGCGTTCCTTCCGGCTTTCATGAACCGCTACAACACGAAGTTCGCCAAGACCCCACGCCGTCCGGATAACCTGCACCGGCCCCTCAATACCGAACCGGATCGGCTGGCGGATGTGCTGTGCTGGCGCGACGAGCGCTATGTCGGCAACCAATTGGCCTTCTCCTACGACCGGCAGCGCATCATCCTGCAAGAGAACGAGATCACGCGCGGCCTGCCCGGCAAGTATGTCGACAGCTATGAGTACCCTGACGGCCGCTTGGAGTTCCGCTGGAAGGGCGTCTCGCTCCCCTACTCCATTTTTGACAAGGAGCAGCGCGTCACCCACGCCGCGATCACCGAGAATAAGCATCTAAGCGCGGTCCTTGAGCACATCAAGGCCGAGCAGGACAAGGCCCCGCCAAAGAAACGCCGCGCAGGCAAACAGCGCTCTCGCTACAAACCGAATGGACGGCGCAACGATGGCTGGAATTCAAAGCTGGCAAGAGCCGCGAAAGAGAAACACAAAGCCAGCCAGGGCTGCGATATCTGAGGTCTCCGCCCTGTCAGGCTTTGCTACCGTCAGCGCACTTGGTGACATTTCTACTTTGCGGAGCGAGGGACATTTCTACTTGGTTGCAACAGCGGTGAAATCTGGAGCACATTCCTTCACCGCTTTGAACAAGGGGGCGTCGCGCGGGCCACCGCCTGGGCGGAACCCAATCCACCACAGGCGACAAAGCCCAGACACCCGTTTCACCCCGGTCGCAGGTCTGATCAGGTCAGCCCGCGATCTCACCGGTTCCAAAACGATCGCGAAGAATGTTCTTTTGCACCTTGCCCATCGTATTGCGCGGCAGCTCTGGACAGATCACCAGCTTGCGGGGGTGTTTGAACCGCGCGAGGCTTTGTTCACATGCGGTCTGGATTGCCGCCAGATCCGGCGTTTGCCCCGGTTCGGGCACGACAATGCCCACCACGCTTTCGCCAAAATCCGCATGTGGCACGCCGATCACTGCGCTTTCCAACACGCCGGGCTGGGCATCCAGCACCAATTCGATTTCCTTGGGATAGATATTGTAGCCGCAGGCGATAATCAGATCCTTGTTGCGCCCGACAATGGTGACATAGCCATCCTGATCGACAATGCCCAAATCGCCGGTGATGAAAAACCCTGTGTCGCGCAGCTCTGCGGCGGTTTTCTCGGGCATTTGCCAATAGCCCTTGAACACATTTGGCCCACGCACCTCTATCTGGCCAACCTCGCCCCGCGGCAGGGCAACGCCGGTTTCGGGATCGGTGACCCGCAATTCAACCCCGGGCAACGGCATGCCCACCGTGCCGGCCCGCCGGTCGCCGTCATAGGGGTTTGAGGTGTTCATATTTGTTTCGGTCATGCCGTACCGTTCCAGAATTCGGTGACCTGTGCGTGCCTCAAACCGTTGATGGGTTTCGGCCAGCAGGGGCGCGCTGCCGGAAATGAACAACCGCATATGCGCGCTGGCCGCCCCGGTGAAGCGCGGATCATCCAGCAACCGGGTATAGAAGGTCGGCACCCCCATCATCGTGGTGGCACGCGGCAATTCGGCCAGCATGACATCAAGATCGAATTTGGGCGCAAAAATCATCTGCCCCCCGGCCAGTGCGGTGATGTTCGACGCCACGAAAAGCCCATGGGTGTGGAAAATTGGCAGGGCATGCAGCAACACATCATCCGCCGTGAACCGCCAGGCCGCGACCAGGGTTTGCGCATTGGACAGCAGATTGCCCTGTGTCAGCATCGCGCCTTTGGACCGGCCGGTTGTGCCCGAAGTATAAAGCAGCCCGGCCAGATCATCTATATCACGGGCGATTGTGTCGAAATCACCGGGCTGGTCGGCGGCCGCGCTTGGCAGGCTGCCGCTGCCATCCCCATTCAGGGACAGGAATTGTGCGCCGGTTTTGGCCGCCAATGGGGCTAGCCCCGCTTCGGCGGCACCATCGCCCACCACCAGCCGCGCGCCGGAATTTTCGATGAAATATCCCAGTTCGCTTTCGGTATAGGCGGTGTTGAGCGGCAAAAACACGATCCCCGCCTGCACACAGGCGGCATAAAGCGCCAGCGCCTCCGGGCTTTTCTGGACCTGGGCCGCAAGCCGATCGCCCGGCACAAGCCCGGCCTTCACCAGAGCATGGGCAAACCGCGCAGCGGTGGTCAAAAAGCGGTCGTAGCTCCAACTCTCGCCGCCCGGCACCGTCAGAAATGGGGATGTCTTGCCTTTGTGGGCACCAAACAAGTGATCATATAGCGGGTTCAATGCAGAGCTTCCTTTTCAACTTTGGGCGTCGCCGCCGCTGCCAGAGTATGCACATCCGGCGTGGCGGCAATGGTGCGCGCGGTCGCAAAACTGTCGTGGTTCTGGGCCACACGCGTCAGATCGTAAAGATAATTGACCATCACCCCCGCCGATTGCCGCAGCCCCTTGTCCGAGGTATCCGCCGCCGCATGCAGCGCACAGATCTGCGCTCCATTGCCAAGATGGAACCGCGCGACCGGATCAATCGGCTGGCCGTCGGGACGCTTTTCCAGGATCAGGTAACGCGCCGCCAATTGCCGCATCTGGTGATCATCATCCGGGTCATGCGGGATGTCCTGCGCCGCAAGCCAGTTTTGAAAGCCGGGCAAGGGCGACAGGGTAACAAAGGTCGCAAGCGTCGGAACCTCCGCCGAAAGGTCGGCGGCCACCTGTTTGATCAGAAAGTTGCCAAAGGAAATCCCCGCCAAGCCGGCCTGACAATTGGAAATCGAATAAAACACCGCCGTGTCGGCCTTGTCAGCCGCCAGAGCTTCGCCCTGGTCCGCCAAAAGTGCCTGGATTAAATCGGGGGTGCCCTGGGTCAAGGCTACCTCGACAAAGATCAGCGGCTCATCCGGCATGGCCGGGTGGAAAAAGGCAAAACAGCGCCGGTCTGCCGGTTTCAATCGGCGGCGCAGGTCATCCCAACTGCCGATGGCGTGCACGGCCTCATAGGCAATGATTTTCTCCAGAACCGCCGCCGGGCTTTGCCAATTGATCGACCGCAGCACAAGGAACCCGCGGTTGAACCAACTGGCAAACAGATGGCGGAAATCCAGATCAAGCGCCATCAGGGCATCATCCCCGGCCCCAAGCCGCAACAGATCGGCCCGCATCTGCACCAAAACCCGCGTCGCCCCCGGCACCTGGTTCAAGCGGCGGATCAATTCCTGGCGTGGCGCTTCGGCCGAGGCAAGAAAACGCCGATATGACGCTTTCCCCGGCTCGGCAACATAGCTGTCCAGCGCGGCCCTGACCGTTTCGGGGTGGATGTCCATATTGGCGGCCAGATGGTGGAAAAAGGCGCGCTTTTCCGCATCTGTCCATCGGCCATAGCGATCCAGCAGGGTATGCGCCATAGCCTGGCCAGACACCTCTCCGGTCGCCCCGATCAGATCTTTGGTCAAATCCTGCATGCTGCGGCCATCCGGCTCTGGTGCACCCATGCGGTGGCGCCGTTCAAACAATGTGGAAAGCAGATCCACCAAAAGGGTCATGTCGCGCACTCCGTCCAGGGTTGGTCCGGGATTGGCCCCCTGCCGACCGCGCATCATTTGCGGAATCGGCGGCCCCACCGGGTTGGAATTGCCGGTAATCAAACATCAACGTTATTCAAAGTCAAACAGATTGTATGCAATTTGGTCGGGATTGCGTTCCACGCCGACATATGCGACTTACAATCCATGGACCGAACCCGCCCCGATGTGATTGCTGCGGCGATCGAACAACTGATATTTGACGGCACCTTTTGCGACGGTGACCGCATGGACGAGGTGCAATTGGCGGACCGGTTTCTGGTCTCGCGCACGCCGATCCGCGAGGCGTTGAACCGATTGGCGCATTCTGGATTGGTGGAACATGTGCCGCGCCGTGGGGTTTTCGTGCGCCAGCCGGGCCCGGTGGAACTGATGGAAATGTTCGAAGTCATGGCCGAGCTGGAGGCGATCTGCGCCCGCTATGCCGCAAGCCGAATGACCGACGCGGCGCTGGCGGATCTGCGCGAGGCCAATCAGCGCTGCACAAAGGCGGCCCAGGCCAATGATCCAGACGCCTATTACGGCCACAATGAAGCATTTCATCAGTTGATTTATGCAGCTTCGTGCAATGGTTTTCTGGAGGGCGAGGCGCGCAAGCTCCAGCGGCGCTTGCAGCCATTTCGGCGGCTGCAATTGTCACTGCGTGGCCGTATGGCGCAATCTTTGTCTGAACATGATGCGGTGCTTGACGCCCTCAGCCGGGGCGACGCGGCAGAGGCAGGCCGCGCATTGCACAGCCATGTCGCGATCCAGGGTGAAAAATTTCACCATCTCAAGGCCATTCTGAGCGACAAGCGCCCGCCGCGCTCCGGTACAGATCCACAGCGTGGCTAATCCCGGCGGATCTTAACCTCGGACAGCAAGTCCAGGGATCAAAAGATCCGCCGCTGGGTTATGTCCCATCCGGCGCACCATCCAGGGCCCGGTCCAGATGCGTGTAACCGCCATCGACAAACACCCATTGCCCGGTGGTGTGCCCCGCGCGGGGCGACAACAGGAACACAACCTGATCCGCCAATTCCGCCGGCAGGGTCATCCGATGGCCCAACGGAATCCGCCGGGTGATTTCCGCCAGCTGCGCCTGCGGCTCGTCAAAGGTTTTGATCCATCGCTCATATAGCGGCGTCATGCTTTCGGCCGGGATGACCGCGTTCACCCGAACGCCCTCTGCCGCCAGCGCCGCCGCCCATTCCCGCGTCAGGGCCAGCTGCGCGCCTTTGGCCGCTGCATAGGCCGAGGTATTGCCCTGCCCGGTGATCGCGGTCTTTGACGACACGTTGACAATCGCGCCCTGCGTTTTGCGCAGATGCGGCACACAGAGATGCGCCATGGTGTAGTAATGCGTCAGGTTGTTGTCGATAGAGGCGCGAAACGCCTCTGGGCCCGCGTCCAGACCGATACTGTCGTTGGCGCCGGCGTTATTGACCAGACCATCAATCCGGCCAAATTCGGCCAGCACCTGATCCACCGCCCGGCGGCATTGGGCATCCTCGGTCAATTCGGTCAGGATGATCATCGCCCTTGGGCTTTTGGCCCGGATCTCTTTGACAAAATCCGGGTCAGCGGCGCTGCGGCACAGGATGACGGGGATTGCCCCCTCCTGTGCCAGTGAGGACGAAATCGCTGCACCAATGCCCGATGCGCCGCCGGTGACCAAAACCACCCTGCCCTGCAATCCCAGATCCATTCAAACGTTCCCTTTGAACGTATATTCCGCCAGCGACGCCGCCTTCATTTCGATCGAAAAGCCCGGCATTTCCGGCGGCATATAGGCCGCGTTCTGAATTGTGCAGGGATCAAGGAAGTGTTCGTGCAGATGGTCGACAAATTCGATCACCCGGCCCTCACGCGTGCCGGAAATGCAGAGATAGTCGATCATCGACATATGCTGCACATATTCACAAAGCCCGACGCCCCCGGCATGGGGACAGACCTTCAGATCGTATTTCGCCGCCATCAACATGACCGCCAGAACCTCGTTCAGACCGCCCATGCGGCAGCTGTCGATCTGCACCACGTCAATGGCACCACGCATGATCAACTGTTTGAAAATAATGCGGTTCTGGCACATTTCGCCCGTGGCGACCTGTACCGGGGCGATGGCTTCGCGGATCTTGCGGTGGCCTTCGATATCATCCGGGCTGGTGGGTTCTTCGATGAACCACGGATTGACGAAAGACAATTTCCTGACCCAGTCAATGGCTTGATCGACTTCCCACACCTGATTGGCGTCGATCATCAGGTTGACGTCCGGCCCGCATTCATCACGCGCGATGGTCAGGCGGCGAATATCATCTTCCAGATCGCGACCGACCTTCATTTTCACATGTTTGAACCCGGCATCCACCGCCTCGCGGCAGAGACGGCGCAGCTTGGCATCGTCATAGCCCAGCCACCCGGCAGAGGTGGTATAACAGGGGTATCCCTCGGCTTTGAGCGTGGCGACGCGATCGGCCTTGGTCGCGGCCTGTTTTGTCAGGAACTCCAACGCCCATTCCGGGGTGATGCAATCGGTCAGATACCGGAAATCAATGCAGCGCACCAATTCCTCGGGCGTCATGTCCGCGACCAGTTGCCAAACCGGCTTGCCCGCCTCTTTGGCCCAGAGATCCCAGGCCGCGTTGACCACCGCGCCGGTGGCAAGATGGATCGCGCCCTTATCCGGGCCGATCCAGCGCAGCTGGCTGTCAGAGGTAACATGCCGCCAGAACCGCCCCATATCGGCGGCGATCCAATCGGTCTCCAACCCCACAACCAAGGGACGCAGCGCCGCAATCGCGGCGGTACAGATTTCGTTGCCGCGCCCAATGGTAAAGGTCAGCCCGTGACCTTCGTGGGCGCCGTCGGTTTCCAACACCACATAGGCGGCGGAATAATCCGGGTCGGGGTTCATCGCATCAGAACCATCCAGCGATTCTGACGTCGGAAACCGCACGTCAATCGTGCGCAGACCGGTGATCGTGCTCATGACATCGCCCCGCGCACATTCTGTCGTTGTGTGCCCAGCTTTTCGATGCCCAGCTCCATCACTTCGCCGCCCTTCAGATACACAGGCGGTGTTTGCCCCATGCCAACGCCGGGCGGTGTGCCGGTCGAAATCACATCACCGGGCTGCAACGACATGAAGCGCGAGCAATAGGAAATCAGGAACGGCACCTTGTAGACCATCGTCGCGGTGGTGCCGTTTTGATAGCGTTCGCCATCGACATCGCACCACATGGCCAGATTGTCGAAATCGCCAACCTCGTCCGGGGTCACCAACCATGGCCCGGTCGGCCCAAAGGTGTCACAGCCCTTGCCCTTGTCCCAGGTGCCTTCGCGTTCGATCTGAAATTCGCGTTCGGACACGTCATTGACGACACAGAACCCGGCCACATGGCTCAGCGCGTCAGCCTCGTCGATATAGCTGCCGGCCTTGCCGATCACGACGCCCAGTTCGACCTCCCAATCGGTCTTGACCGATCCGCGCGGGATTTGCACATCGTCGTCCGGGCCAACAACCGCCGAGGTCCATTTGTTGAAAATCACCGGCTCTTTTGGAATGGCCAATCCGGTTTCGGCGGCGTGGTCCGCGAAGTTCAGGCCAATGCAGATGAATTTTCCAATGCCCGCCACACAGGGCCCAAGCCGCAGATCCTGTTGCGGCACGCCGGTCACAACCGGCAAGGCCTGAATGTCCATCGCCGAAATCTCGGCCAGTTTTTCCGGCAACAGCGCCGCCCCGGCGAGATCGGGCAGAATGCCGCTCAGGTCGCGCACCGCACCGTCAGCGTCCAACAGGCCGGGTTTTTCTTGCCCTTTGGGGCCATAGCGTAAAAATTTCATCGGGCCTCGCGCTCCATCTGGGGGAAATCATAGAAAATGGGCGGCCACCGACCGGCCGCCGCCCTTGGTGTGTCTTGATCAATCGTAAAGGACGGCCGCGATTTCCGGGTCGTCGATATTGCTGGCGTCGTAGTAATAGAAACCAGTGTCGATGGTTGCCGGGACGGTTTCGCCCTTGGTCGCCATAAGCGCGGCCTTGACGGTTTCATACCCAATGCCCACCGGGTTCTGGGTGATCGCGCCCGCCATCAGACCAGAGCGGATCGCATCCTTTTGCGCCGCGCCGCTGTCGTAACCAATGATGGTGATGCCCTCGGCGCCGCTTTCGCGCACGCCATTGACCACGCCAATCGCCGAACCTTCGTTGGTGCCAAACATGCCTTTGAGATCGGGATTTGCGATCAGAATGGATTTGGCGATTTCGGTCGATTGAAGCTGATCCCCCGCGCCGTATTGAACGGTCACGATCTCGATGTCGGGATAGGCTTCTTCGATCCGGTTGACGAACCCATCGCGACGGTCGATGCCGGTGCGGCTGGTCTGGTCATGGGCGATGACGGCAACCTTGCCCGCGCCGCCGATGAATTCGGCCATTTTGTCCGCCGCAAGTCCGGCCGCCGCAATGTTGTCGGTGGTGGCTGTGGCCACCGGAATGTCGCTGTCGACACCGCTGTCAAAGGCAACAATCGGAATGCCGGCATTCTGGGCCTGACGCAACAGCGGGATTGCCGCCTGGCTGTCGAGCGCGGCAAAGCCGATGGCAGCCGGATTCTTGGCCAACGCGGCGGCCAGCATGTCGATCTGGCGATCAACCTGGGCTTCTGTATCCGGGCCTTCGAAGGTGACTTCGATGCCGAATTCCTCGGCTGCCTGATCGGCACCGGCCTTTACCGCCTGCCAGAATTGGTGCTGGAACCCTTTGGAAATCAGCGGGATATAGACCGTGTCCTGGGCCTGGGCCAGGCCCGTGGTCAGCACCAGCGCAGTGGCACTCAGCGTGCCCATCAATGTGCGTCTGTTCAGCATGTTGTTTCCTCCAATGAAATGTTGTCGTCTGTGTGATCGCGGGCGTTCATCGCCGTTCTTGTTTTTGATTAAGCGGATTTGTTGCGTCGGACCTGGTCGGCATAGACCGCCAGAATGATGATCGCGCCGGTCACCACGGTCTGCCATTCCTGTGCCACCGACAGGATGCGCAACCCGTTGGTCAACACCGCCATGATCAGCGCGCCGATCAGGGTGCCAAGGATGGTGCCGCGCCCGCCCGCCAGAGATGTGCCACCAATCACCACGGCGGCAATCGCCTCTAGCTCATAGCCAAGCCCCAGGGCAGGCTGCGCAGAATTCAACCGCGAGGCAATCAACAGGCCGCCAATGCCGACAATCGCGCCGGACAGGCTGTAGATCGCGATTTTCCACCAATCTGTGTTGACGCCCGAAAGCCGCACGGATTCCTCGTTGCTGCCAAGCGCAAAGCAATAACGCCCCAGAACCGTCCTGCTCAGGACATAGGCCGCCGCCCCTGCCACCACGAACAGGATCAGCACGCCGTTGGGAATGGGCAAGCCGGGAAACACCGCGCCAATCAATGACCCGCGCGAGATCAGATCAAACCCCGGTGTGTCGTTGAAATAGATTGGCCGCGTGCCGGAAATCACCAGGCTCAACCCCTTGAGGATCAGCATCATGCCAAGCGTGGCAATGAAGGGCGGGATTTTCATCTTGGCCACAAAGGTGCCCGAACAAAATCCACAGAAGGCCCCGGCGCCAATCGCCGTCACAACCCCAAGCGGCAGCGGCATTCCCAATTTGGTCAACACCACCCCGGTCATCACCGCGGTAAAGGTCATCAATGTGCCAACCGACAGATCAATGCCGCCGGTGATGATCACCAATGTCGCCGCCACCGCCAACACGCCGTTGACCGAAGTCGCCTGCAAAATCGCAATGATATTGGCGGTTTGCATGAAATTGGGTGAGGCCAGGCTGAACCCCAGAAGCAGGATCAGCAGGCTGGCAAAGGCCAGCAGTTTTTGATGCGCGCCGGATGCGGCAAGTTTGGCAAATGCGCCTTTTGGTGCGTCTGTATCGGTTGCGGTCATTGGACAGCCTCCCCTGTTGCGGATGGGTCTCGCATGGTTTGCGTCGCCAATTTCATGATGCTTTCCTGGGTCGCCTCGGACCGGTCGAGAATGCCGGTCAGCGTGCCTTCGCACATGACAGCAATCCGGTGGCTGAGGCGCAGAACCTCAGGTAGCTCGGATGAAATCACGATGATGGCGCGGCCCTGCGCCGCCAGATCCAGCAAAAGTTTGTAGATCTCCGCCTTGGCGCCGACATCAATGCCACGCGTCGGTTCGTCAAAGATCAACACATCGCAATCGCGCAGCAGCCATTTGGCAATCACCACCTTTTGCTGATTGCCCCCTGACAACAGCCGCACTTCCTGACGATCGGACGGCGTGCGAATGCCCAATTGGGCGATGTAATCATTGGCGGTCGTGCGCATCGCCGCTTCGTCCAGCACCCCAACACGCGAGGTAAAGCGATCCAGACTGGCCATGGCCACATTGGCGCGCACATCCATGCCGGTCGCCAGACCAAAATGTTTCCGGTCCTCGGACAGATAGCCAATGCCGGCGGCAACAGCGTCTGCCGGGCTTTTGATATCAACCCGATGGCCGTGCACCTTGATCGTGCCCGCGACCCGGGGATCAGCGCCAAAGATGACCCGCGCCACTTCCGTGCGGCCCGCGCCCATCAACCCGGCGAACCCCAGGATCTCGCCTTTGTGGACCTTGAACGACACATCCTTGACCACCCGGCCACGGGTCAGGCCGGTGACCTCCAGCGCGATGTCGTTTTGATCGACCTGCGGAAGGTCAAGCGCGCCATCGCCCAGCTCACGCCCCACCATCATCGAAATGATTTCGGAAATCGGGGTTGTGGCGGCCTCGACCGTGCCAACCGTTTCGCCGTCGCGCATCACCGTCACCCGGTCGGCAATCTGCTTCAGCTCGTCCATCTTGTGGCTGATATAGATGATGCCCACGCCTTCGCTGCGCAGCTTGCGGATGATGGTGAACAGATCGGCAATCTCGGCATCGTTCAACGCGGCGGTCGGTTCGTCCATCACCAGAATATGAGAGCGATAGCTCAGCGCCTTGGCGATCTCGACCATTTGCTGCATTGCAACGGTCATCTGATGGATCGGCGTGCGCGGATCGAGCGCGAGGTTCATTTGCGAAAAGATTTCAGCGGCTTGTGCGTTCAACGCCGCCTCGTCCAGCCGCCCGAACCGCAAACGCGGCTCGCGACCGATAAAGATGTTTTGCGCTGCAGTCAGGTCGTTCATCAGGCTCAGTTCCTGATGAATGATCCCGACGCCGGCGTCCTGTGCCGCCCGTGGCCCATCGAATTCCACCAGCTTGCCGTCAACCTCGACCGTGCCGCCGTTGCGGGAATAGACCCCGGACAGAATTTTCATCAGCGTTGATTTGCCGGCGCCGTTTTCGCCCATCAACGCATGCACCTCGCCCGCGCGCAGATCGAAACGCACGTTTTTCAAGGCATGCACGCCGGGAAAGCGTTTTTCGATGCCTTCCATGGCTACAAGAGTTTTCATTTTGCGTATCCCCTCCCCGGTGCGCGATCAGATCGTGACACCACCGTCGACAAGAAAGGCCTGCCCGGTGACAAACTTGCTGGCATCCGACAGCAGATAGGTGATCATCGGTGTCAGATCGTCGACAGTCGCCAAGCGGCCCATTGGCTGGCGGGCGATGAAATCTTTTTCCGCCTGCACCGGGTCTGCGGCACTGTCGATACGTCCCCGCAGCGACGGCGTGTCGACCGTACCGGGGCAAAGCGCATTACAGCGAATGCCCTGGGTGACGAAATCCGCGGCGATGGATTTGGTCAAACCGATCACAGCGGCCTTGGTCGCGCCGTAGGTGGCGCGATTGGGGAAGCCTTTGATCGACGATGCCATCGACGCCATGTTGAGGATAGATGTCGATCCGGTGACCTTCGCCCGCTCAATCAGACCCGGCAAAAACGCGCGGCTCATCCGCAGCGCCGATGTCACATTCACATCCAGACACAGCGCCCAGTCTTCGTCGGTCACATCCAGAATGGTCCCGTTCTGCACAATCCCGGCGCAATTGAACAAGCCGTCAATCGGGCCGACCCGCCCTGCCAGCTCCGCGATCGCCTGACCGTCACAGACATCCAGAACCTGGGTTTCGATTTCGGGATGGTGCTGGGCCAGATCGCGCAGGGCATCGGCATTGATGTCAGTGGCAATCACCTTGGCGCCAAGGGCCGAACAGGCAATCGCGCTGGCGCGCCCCATGCCCTGACCGGCGGCTGTCAGCAGAATGGTTTTGTCTTTCATCGTGGTTCCTCCCAAATCCTCGCATTCATATCTAAACCAGCTATTCATATTTGGTCAAACACAAATTGCGGCGCGTTGACTTTTGACCGGGATTGGCCCAATTCATTCGAAATCCAGGAAGATGAGGGCGCGGTGGCCGAAGACGCAAAAGACCAGAGATACAGGGCCCCTGCCCTTGATAAGGGTTTGGACATTCTTGAACTTCTGGCGTTGGAGCCGGGGGGAATGACGCGATCCGAGATCGTCAAGGCAATGGGCAAGAGCCCAAGCGAGATCTACCGCATGGTGGAACGGCTGGTGGCGCGGAACTATGTCACCCGCTCATTCGAAGGCGACCGATATGCGTTGAGCATCAAGCTGTTTCAGCTGGGGTCGGCCTATCCTCCGCTGCGGCGGATGGTGACGCATGTCCAACCATTGATGGATAATTTCTCTGCCCAATGCCTGCAATCGGTCCATTTGGCGGTGCCGGAAATGGGTCAGGCGCATGTGGTCGCTCAGGCCTCCAGCCGCTCGCCTTGGGAATTTCGGCTGCGGGTCGGGGCCGTTCTGGATCTTTTGACCACCAGTTCCGGTCTGACGTTGCTGGCGTTTCAGAACGCAGACGAAATGGCGCAGATGCTGACCACGGCCGAGGGTGACACCCCCGAAGTGACGCCACAAGTCGCCAAGGAGCTGGCAGAAATCCGCAACACCGGCTACCGCATCGGGCCCAGCCAACAGCTTGTCGGGGTGACCGATATTTCCGTGCCGATCCGCACGGCAAACCAGCGGGTCATCGCGGTTTTGACCTGTCCGTTCCTGCCACACGCCGAAGCGGGCGGCCGGGACAACATGGCGCAGAACCTTGAAACTGCGCGGGATCTTCTGGTCGAGGCGGCAGAACGCGCCTCGACCACCTAGGGCCATCAGACGGGAATTTAGCCCAGAATGTCGTCAATGGCCGCTTTGGTCACCGCAACCACCTGATCCGCCTCGTCGCGGCCCAGACAGAAGGGCGGCGCAAAGCCGATGATGTCACCCTGCGGCATGGCGCGGGCAATCACGCCTTTGTCCAGCATTTTGGCCACGATCTGCGGTGCAATCTTCTGCGACGCATCAAAGAACTGGTGATCGTCGCGGTCCTTGACCAGCTCCACCGCGCAGAGCATGCCCTCGCCGCGAATATCGCCGATGTTTTTATGGTCGCCCAAGGCCGCGGCCATGCTGGCATTCAGATATGCGCCCACTTCGCCCGCGTTTGACACCAGATCAAGACTGTCGAGCAATTTCAGGTTCGCCACACCGGCGGCGGCCCCGATGGGATGCGCGGAATAGGTCCAGCCGTGGCCGATCGGGCCGAATTCATCCGTGCCACGTTCCAGCACTTCCCACATCCGATCAGACACAATCGAACCGGACAGCGGCGCATAGGCCGATGTCAGACCCTTGGCGATGGTGATCAGATCGGGTTTCAACCCATAATGATCAGATCCCATCATCGTGCCCAGACGGCCAAACCCGGTCACAACCTCATCGGCGATCAGCAGGATATCGTGCTTTTTCAGAACCTTCTGGATCGCCTCCCAATAGCCGGCGGGGGGCGGCACGATACCGCCGGTGCCCAGAACCGGTTCGCCGATGAATGCGGCGATGGTGTCGGGGCCTTCGGCCTCGATCAGCGCCTCCAGCTTTGCGGCGCAATCGGCAGAGAACGCAGCCTCGGACATCGACCGGTCTTCGCGGCGGAAATAATACGGCGCTTCGGTATGGATCACCTGGCTCAGCGGCAGATCGAATTTCTTGTGAAACAGCTCCAGCCCGGTCAGCGATCCGGTCATCAACCCGGACCCATGATAGCCGCGCCAGCGCGAGATGATCTTTTTCTTTTGCGGCAGGCCCAACACGTTGTTGTAATACCAGACCAGTTTGATGTTGGTCTCATTCGCGTCAGAGCCGGACATGCCGTAATAAACGTGGTTCATGCCCTCCGGCGCGCGGTCCGCCACCATTTTGGACAGGGTGATCGACGCCTCGGTGCCATGCCCGACATAGGAATGGTAATAGGCCAGCTCCTTGGCCTGATCGGCAATCGCCTCGGCAATCTCGGGGCGGCCATATCCGACGTTGACGCAATACAACCCGGCAAAAGCATCCAGAGATTTGCGACCCTCGCGGTCGGTGATATGCACCCCGCTGGCGGTTTGGATGATGCGGTTTCCCATTTCCTGGCGGGCAAATTGGCCCAGGTGCGTGGACGGATGGAAAAAGTGATCGTGATCCCATTGCGTCAATTGATCATTGGTCAGTTGTTTGTTCATCACGTTCTCCTAGCGTTGCGCGCGGCTTGGGGCCAAGCGGGATCTATATATTTGATTTTGCTTGCGGTCTCCAGTGCTGGGCGGGATTGTTTCGCGCAGCGAACGGGTTTGGCATGCGGGCACTGGCCTTCTGGTCGACACCGATGCAACATGCAGCCCTGCGGCTATCAGGGGGTCATCACATGACGACGTTTGAAAAGAATTTCACCACCGAAGAATACCGGCGCCGCATCACCAAGACCCGGCACGCAATGTCCGCCGCCGGGATCGAGGTTCTGGTGATCTGCGATCCGTCGAACATGTCCTGGCTGACCGGATATGACGGGTGGTCGTTTTATGTCTATCAGGCCGCGATCCTGACGCTGGACGGCGATCCGGTCTGGTGGGGGCGGGCCATGGATGCCCAGGGCGCACAGCGCACGGTCTTCATGGAACAAGACGACCATATTCGCGGCTATGACGACACCTTTGTCCAGAACCCCGACAAACATCCGATGCAGGAGCTTGGCAAACTGCTGGCCGAACTGGGCCAAGACAGCGCGCATATCGGGGTCGAAATGGACAATTACTATTACTCCGCCCGCGCCCATGACCGCCTGACCACGGCGCTGCCAAATGCGACGTTCAAGGACGCCACCGGGCTGGTGAACTGGCAACGGGCGGTGAAATCGGAACGCGAGATCGAATATATGCGCCGCGCCGCGCGTATTGTCGAAGAAATGCACGCCCGCATTTACGAATTGGCCGAACCCGGCATGCGCAAGAATGACCTGATCGCCGAAATCTATGCCACCGGGATTCGCGGCGCAGATGGATTTTGGGGGGATTACCCGGCGATTGTGCCGATGGCCCCATCGGGGCTGGACGCGACCGCGCCACATCTGACATGGGATGACCGGCCAATGGCATTGGGGGAATGACGTTTTTCGAAATCGCCGGCGCGCACCGGCGGTATCAATGCCCACAATCGCGCACGCTGTTCCTTGGGGAGGTGCCGCAGAAGTTTCGCGATGCCGAGGCCGCCGTACTTGAGGCGACAGAAGCCGGATTGGCACAGGCGAAGCCCGGAAATCAGGCGCAGGATATTGCCAATGCATTCAACGCCACGCTGAACAAAGCCGGGTTCGAAAAGGACAGCCGCTGTGGCTATGCAATTGGCATCAGCTATCCGCCCGATTGGGGCGAGCGCACGATTTCGTTTCGCCGGGGGGATACAACCGTGCTGGAACCCGGCATGACCTTTCATTTCATGCCGGCGCTGTGGCTGGACGATGGCGGTCTTGAAATCACGGAACCGATCCTGATCACCGAAGACGGCTTTGAATGCCTGTGCTCCACTGCCCGCGAACTCTGGGTGAAAGAATGACCGAAAACCCGATTTCACCCACCATTCCGCTGGACGCCGACGGCGTGCACCATGGATTTCTGAAATTGCCGCACAGCCGCGATGACAGCGCATGGGGGTCGGTGATGATCCCGATCACGGTGATTGCCAATGCCGATGGGCCCACGGCGCTTTTGACCGGGGCCAATCATGGCGACGAATACGAAGGCCCCATTGCGCTACAGGATCTGGCCATGTCGCTGAAGCCGGACGACATCCGCGGGCGGGTGATCATCCTGCCGATGATGAACACGCCCGCCTTTGCCGCGGGGCGGCGCTGTTCGCCGGTGGATGGGCTGAACATGAACCGCAGCTTTCCGGGCAGGCCGATGGCACGGTGACGCAAAAGATCTGCCACTACATTGTCACCGAACTGGTGCCGCAATCCGATATTGTGCTGGACTTCCATTCCGGGGGCCGGACGTTGGATTTCCTGCCGTTTGCTGCCGCGCATATTCTGGACGCCAAGACCCAGGAATCCGCCTGTATGGCCGCAATGCAGGCCTTCAACGCGCCGTATTCGGTGCGGATGCTGGAAATCGACAATGTGGGCATGTTCGACACCGAGGTCGAGGCGCAGGGCAAGGTGTTTGTCACCACCGAACTGGGCGGGGCGGCACGGCCACGGCGCGCAGTGTCGCCATTGCCCGCAAGGGTATTCGCAACCTGTTGATCCATGCCAATATTCTATCGGGTGACATCGAAATTGACGAAACGGTTCAATTGGACATGCCCGATGAAACCTGTTTCGTCTTTGCCGAAAGGGCCGGTTTGATCGAATATCTGGTCGATCTGGGGGATGCGGTCACGCAGGGGCAAACCATTGCCCGTATTTGGCCCAGCGACCGCACCGGCGAAGCGCCCGCATCCTGCAAAGCGGCCCGCAACGGCATCTTCACCGCCCGCCATATTCCGGGTCTGGTCAAGGTCGGCGATTTCGTCGGCCTGGTGGCCGTTCCGGTTTAAAACCATGGGCGCGCCGCCGGGGGCGCGCCCAAATTCCATCACGCTGCGCGCGACAGCTCTGGTTTGCGTTCTTCGATCATCTCGCCATGCAGCGCCTTGATCGCCGGTTTCAGCGCATCACGGTCAACCACGAATTGCACATCGACATTGCGCGGCCCCTGACAAGCGCCAATCACATCCAGACCCTGATCGGACAGGGCACGCAACCCGCGCGCCAATACCGAAAGCCCGGACAGATCGCGACCAATCACAGACACCATGCCCAAAGTGCGGGTGGTGATCACCGCGCTTGGATATGCACGGGCCAAATCGTCCTCGACCCGGCGCATCGTCTTGAGCGAGGTATCAAGGTAATGGGTGATTGTGTTGGCGTTCGACACCTTGGACACGATCCAGACCTTGTGACGTTTCAGCACCTCAAGGATCGTGGCATCATAACCTTTGACCCCCACCATGTCCTGTTCGAAGACTTCCAGCGTAACCACATTCTGGCCGGTCACAATCTCGGCGGCTGGGGTATCGGCGGGGCGATCGTCGATCAGCGTGCCGGGATCACCGGGATCAAAGGCATTGGTCACCCGCAACGGCACATCCGCCTGACGCAGCATTTTCGCGGCCTTGGGGTGGATCGCCTCCATCCCCATGTTGGACAGCTGATCCGCCACATCGAAATTGGTACGGCCCAGTTTTCTGACCGCATCTTCACCCACCAGCTTTGGATCACAGGACGACAGATGGAATTCCTTGTGAATGATCGCTTCGCGCGCGCCGGTCAGCGCGGCCAGACGCGAAAATGTCACTTCGGAATATCCCCGGTCATATTCCCCCATCAGCCCCTCGGCGCATTGGGCATAACCGGTGATGATCGGCATTTCCGTGGCCGGATCAACGCCATCCAGCGCCTGAGTAATCCGTTCGTCCAGAGTGACATTACCTTCGTCACGCCAGCCGGAAAGATCGACAAAACGCGCATTCACCCCGGCGCGGCACAGCATCAATGTGGTGACAAAGGCGGAATGCGCCTCGCCCAGACCGGACAGCAATTCGCGCGTTTGCGACATGTGTTCATTCAGCCGGAAGTGGCCATAGGTACACAGCCGCTGCAAATCGACCAGACAATTGCGCGCGCCGTGCAGGCGTTCCTCGACAAAGGAATCTGCCTGTTGAATATCTGCCTGATGCTCCAGAACCTCAGCATGGGCGGCCTTCATCGCGATGGCAACACCGTCCAGCTTGTCATGCCAGCCATGATTGGTGTCATCATTGGAAAACAGGGCAAAAACCCCCGGCTCACCCGACTTTTTATGTTCGAGCAACAGGTTGGTGATGCCGCCAAAAGCCGACACCACAAAGAAGCGACCATAAAGATCCGCGCCGGTATTTTCGCCGATAAACAGCGTTTCGCGCAGCTCTTTGAGGCGGGACATGGATGTCCCACCGATTTTTTCCACAGTATGGCTCATCTCAGGCATCCTCGGTCACAAGCGCATATGACCCATCTTCGCGGTGCACCTCTGTGCCGGTCACCGGCGGGTTGAACACGCAGGCCATGACCAATTCTTCTTCGGCCCGCAGGATGTGGCGGTCATGTTCGTTCAAGGCATACATCACGCCGGGCACGATTTCATGGGTTTCCCCGGTCGCCAGATCGGTGATCGATCCTTTGCCCTTCATGCAATAGACGCTTTCGAAATGGTTCTTGTATTCAAACGTATGTTCCGACCCTTCCTCAAGAAAGGTGATATGGAACGAGAACCCCATGCCATCATCCGCCAGCAACATCCGCACCGAGGTCCAATTGGCATCGGCCACGACACGGTCGCGTTGGTCTTTGACGATCTTGTTGAAATCTCTGACAATCATATCGGTTACTCCGCCGCGAATTTTGTGGGTTGGTTGATCACGTCCCGCGCCGCATCCAAAAGGATGTCAAAGCCTTTGCGGAAGACGTCGACCGGCGTGGTCAGCGGGGCCAGAACCTTGACCACCTGATCCTCATTGCCGGAGGTTTCGATGATCAACCCGTTTTCATAGGCCCGTGCACAGATTGCCGAGGCCAATGCGCCGCTGCCGACGTCGACACCCTGCATCAATCCCCGGCCTTTCATGCGGGACCCGGGCACCATGGCCGCCAGATCGCTGAGGGCAATGTGCACCAATGTGGTTTTTTCAACCAGCTCGGCCTGAAACGCGTCATCCGCCCAGAATTTTTCAATCGCCACGCGCGCAGTGACAAAGGCATGGGTGTTGCCGCGGAAGGTGCCGTTGTGTTCCGCCGGGCCGAACACATCATATTCGGGACGCACCAGAAGCATCGCCATCGGCAGGCCGAAACCGGACAGCGATTTCGCCATGGTGATGATATCGGGGGTCACGCCCATGTCCTCGAACGAGAAGAACGTGCCGCAGCGGCCACAGCCCGCCTGAATGTCATCAATGATCAGCAAGGCGCCATGTTTCTTGGCAATCGCGGCGATGGATTTGACCCATTCCGGGCGGGCGGCGTTCAATCCCCCCTCGCCCTGCACAGTTTCCAGCATGATCGCGGCCTGCGCATCCACACCGCCGGATTTGTCCGACAGCATCTGGTCAAGCTGGGCGGTCGTATCGGTATCGGCACCGAAATAGCCGTCATAGGGCATCCGCGTCACGCCATTGGTCGCCATCCCGGCCCCACCGCGATGATAGCCATTGCCGGTCGCGGCCAGCGCGCCCATGGTCACCCCGTGAAAGCCATTGGTGAAGGCGATGATATTGGTGCGGCCTGTGACCTTGCGGGCGATCTTCATCGCGGCTTCGACCGCATTGGCGCCGGTCGGCCCGGTGAACATCACCCGGTGATCCATGTCGCGCGGCGTCAGGATATGGTCTTCGAAAGCCGACAAGAAGGCCGCCTTGGTCCCGGTGTGCAGGTCCAGACCATGGGCAATGCCATCCCCGGCAATATGGTCGATCAATGCCGATTTCATATCCGGGTCGTTATGACCATAGTTCAGCGACGAGCAGCCGGCCAGAAAGTCGATCCAGCTGCGCCCTTCGGCATCGGTCATCTCGGATCCGCTGGCGCGGTCAAACACCGCAGGCATGCCACGGCAATAGGACCGGGCGGCGCTTTCGCGGCGTTCAAAAATACGACGGGTTTCGTTCATGTCTTGTGTCATGAAACGTCCTTTCAGAATAAATTTTGGATTTGGATTTACGCAGCGCGCACCAGTGTTCTGGGCTCGGCCAACGCAATCGTCACCATGTGTTCCGTGTCATGGTGGCCATCGAAATGCGCATCCCGTTCGAAATGCGGCTTATCCGCCAAAGCACCGCCAATCGCGCGGGCAAAGCCGCGAAACAGCGCCCAGGAGGCGTCATTGTCTTTAGTAATCGTGGTTTTCAGCTTGGTGGCATCATCGCAAGCGTCACGCTCGATCAACTCAAGCAGCATCTTGCGGCCAAGACCCATGCCGCGTGCGGCGGGGCTGACCGCCACCTGCCAGACAAACAGCTCGTTCTTGCCGGGGACCATATGCCCGGAAATCCAGCCGACAATCGCCCCGTCCAATTCAGCCACCACACAGGTGTCGCGGAAATGATCCGCCTGAATCAGGTTGCAATACATCGAATTCTCGTCGAGCGGCTTGCAGCTTTTTACAAGCGCCCAGATGGCCGCCCCATCCGTCGCAGAAGGTTTGCGCAGACGGGGCAAAGGTTTTCGAGGGGTGTCGCTGTCTTTCGGCATGTGTTCCAACCTCATAGTTCATTTGATTAGCTAAGTAGTCGAATGATGCGAAAACTTCAACTACCAAAGCAAAATAAGCTAAAACCGCGTGATTTCGGCGATTTATCGCCTTATTTCACGGGGAATGGCGACATAATTAATTTGAATCACGAACCATTTGCCACAACTGCGCGGCAAATTTCACCGCTCAAATGCTTCATAGATTGAAACACCGGGCCATTTCGTGCAAAACTACGCCATGACAACACGCGCCAATGACCGTACCGATGACAGCCTGATTGCCCTGCGCCGCATCTTGCGCGCGACGGAATTGTTTGCGCGGGATCTTGCCCATGCGGTTGGTCTGACGCCAACGCAGCTGCGTGTTTTGCAAATTGTCGCGGAAAAAAGCAGCACCACCCCAAAGACGCTGGCCAATCAGATGGGGGTCAGCCAGGCGACCGTGACGGCGCTGGTCGACAAGCTGGTGCAAAGGGCGCTGGTGGAACGCATTCCATCAGAGCAGGATCGCCGCCAGATCAATGTCGTGGCGACGGCCCAGGGGCATGAACGTTTGGCCGATGCGCCCGACGCCCTGCAACAACGCTATGTTCAGGCGTTTTCCCGGCTTGCGGATTGGGAACAGGCGCAATTGGTGTCATCGCTGGAACGCGTGGCCGATATGCTGGACGCGCAGGATCTGGATGCGTCCCCGGTACTGACGGTGGGCGATATCAGCACCGGGAAAAGCCTGGCCAAAAAGTAGTTAACCGCCGAATCCGGCCCGACCGCCACCGGCCTTGCCAAAGCCACCGCGTGACGCGGCAGTGGCGCGGGTCATTGGCGGCTTACCGGCGGTCGCGGCGGGGCGGTTGAACTGTGACGTGTTCATTTTTGCCGAACCTTTGTTCGACGAAAAATTGCTGGTGCCGGCCGCATTGGTGAAACCGCCACCCTTTTTGTTATAGAGCGGCTGTGCGGCTGCGGTGCCGGACCGTCCCCCCAGCATATTGCCGATCAGGTAACCCGCCAGCAACGGCATGAAGATACTGCCGGACCCGCCCTGGGTTGCGGCCGCTTCGGAGCCACAGGCGCCTTCGCCGTGCTGTTCTTCGCAAACCGCCTGGCTATCATAGCGCGGTGCGGCTTCGACATGCAGCGTCTCTGCGGCGGCAAAAGAGGTTTCGCAATCTTCGGGGGTAAAGCTTGAATCCGTAAACGCTGCATCCTTGCAGCTTTGCAGATCGGGAAAGGCGTTGGCGTCCACCGTTTCCTCTTCGCAGCCCGCCAGCGTAAACGCGGCGGCCCCAAGGATCGCGATGGCAACTCGTTTTGAGCGTTTGGTCATGAGTGTCCTGCCTTTAGTCAAATCGGAACGTCCGGGTTTCGAATGTTATACGCTGATATAATGCGGTTTGAACCGTGACAAATCCTGGGTGATGCGGGATCGGTCCTCGCGGACACCAATGCCGACACAAGTGTCCCCCACCACCCAGGCACCGATCACGGGGCGGAAACCGTCGAACCGGGGCAGCGGAACATAGGCCTGAATGATGCGCGGGTGTTCGTCATAGTCGGTATTTTGGGCCGCTTCGATCACCTCGCCGGATTTGATGATCTCGACCGATGCCCCTTCTCGCGACAGGATCGGTTTGCGCACATGCCCCGCCGCCAGTTGCGCCGCGGCCCGGTCAAAGGCCTCTGCCACATCCGGCGCAGCCGCCCCCTGCCCTGCCAATGCGTCGCCGATGTCGGCCTCGAAAAATGCCGGCAAAAGATTGGGATGACCTTCGAACATTTGCCAGAGCACCGGCAAGAGCCCCTTGTTCGACAACAATGCCTTCCACGCGGGCTCCAGAAACAGGCACCCGGACCCGGCAATATGCGCGGCATAATCGTCGCGCAGCAGATCCTCCCATGGGTAGAGTTTGAACAACACCGCCATCACCCGGTCCTGATCGTCGAGGAATTGCCCCTCCTCGCTGATCGCTATCTTGTCGAGATCGCAATAATGCGCGCCAAGCCCGGCCTCGCGCGCGGCCCAGCCCATCGCTTCGACCGTGCCGTAATCTTCGGGATTGCCGCCGACGGCCGTAAAATGCAGGTCGCTGCCGCCCTCGAACACCGCGCCAAACCGCGCGACCAGCGCCTCGTGAATGCCATTGAACTGGTCACAGCCTTCGGCCAACACGCCGGCGGCCAGCTGATCCTCCAGCCATTGCCATTGAAACGCCGCGCTTTCATAGAGCGACGTCGGCGTATCGGCATTATATTCCAGCAGCTTCGCCGGGGTCTTGCCGTCATAGGCAAAATCAAACCGGCCATATATTTCCGGGTCCGCGCGCCGCCAGCTTTCTGCGACCAGATCACGATGCGCTTCTGGAATTGCCAAACGCTCCATCAGCGCCTCGCTGTCGATGATCCTGGCAACGGCCTCGCGGCACATGGCGTGCAATTCGGTTGCCGGATCTTCCAGATCATTTTCGATCTGTTCCAGCGTAAAGGCATAGGCCGAGGTTTCATCCCAATAGGGTTCGCCGTGCATGTCCGCAAAGGTAAAACCGACCTCCTCGGCATGGGCGCGCCAATTGGGCCGTTCCGGCAAAGTGACCTTCTGCATCTGACGCTCCCTGCTTGTCTGCGGCCAAAATCCAGTCAACTTGGCCGTCCAGTACCCTGCCCCGCCCATTTAGGCGCTATTGAACAGGCTTACCAGACGTGCCCGATCCAGCGGACAGAACACAAGCCGATTCCATTGGAATCATTTGGCAATTTCGCGGCCTGCTTTGTGGTTTTGGCGGGACAACGCGGAAAATCCCGCGCCCTGTGGATAAATCTTGTATAACCCAAGGTGCCGGGGTTTTGGGCAGTTCGGCATTCTAACCAGTTGAAATACATCAATTTAACAGCATGACGCCCGCCCATCACCCAAACCGGCCACCACCCGCATTCGTCCATCTCGTCAGCTTTTTGTAGACTTACGGGTGTTTGCTGATGTAGTCGTAAGAAAAACAATAACCGATGAGGACGGTGCAGATGAGAGAGCTTCTAGGCTCGGCGACGCTTGGCAACTTCAGCGAAGCGTTGGACGAAGCCCTGCGTCAGCAGGCCAGCAGGCTACATGCGCCCGATTCGCGCAAATCTGACAAGGGTTTGCGCCGATTCACCATCCGCGAAATGGCCGATATTGCCTTTCGTATGAACTATAATACCCTGCGCCATCATCTCAAGGCCATCGAAGGTTTGCCAGAGGGCGAAATGGAATCCGGCAATCGCCGGACCTTCTCGCTTGAAGAGATCCACGAAATCCAACAGCGGCTTTATGAAGCCGGCAAGATTTCCAATGACATGTACCCCGGTAAACACGAGGGCGACGAAACCACCAAGATCCTGTGTTACAACCTGAAAGGTGGGGTCTCCAAGACCACATGCTCGGCCAATCTGGCGCAATTTCTGGCCATGCGTGGCTTCAAGGTTCTGATTGTCGATCTCGACCCGCAGGCAAGCTGCTCTGACTTGTTTGATATTCAGGCCGACCTCGACAATATCGCGTCGATTTATGATGTGCTGCGCTATGAAGAGCAAAGCAGCGGTGACGCGCGTGTGCCAATCGCAGATGCGATTCAAGCCACCTATTTCCCCAATATCGACATCATTCCCGGTTCGATCTCTTTGACCGAATTCGAATATGAAACCGCCACCGCCGCCGCCCAGGGCATCCCGTTTTACTCGCGGATTTCCGATGCGCTGAGCGTCGTCGAAGACGCCTATGACGTGGTGATTTTTGACACGCCACCCCATATGTCGTTCTGCGTGATTGCCGCGCTTTATGCCTCAAACGCGATGCTGATCCCGCTTTCGGCCGGCATGCTGGATGTGGTCAGTCTGGTGAAATTTCTGGATCTTGCATCAAGCACCCTGGAAAGCATCGAAGGTGTCGACCCGGACAAACGGTTTGATTTTGTCCGGCTGTTGTTGACCCGGTATTCGCCCAATGATCCGGCGCAATTACAGCTCAGCTCGTTCCTGCGCAATACGCTGGGCAATTCGATGCTGAACACCGATTTCCTGAACTCGACCGCGATAGCCGACGCGGGCAATACGATGAATCCCTGCTCGAGGTCGATCCGTCAAGCTTCACCCGCAAGACTTATGACCGCATTCTGGAAAGCCTGCATGGCATTGCCATGGAGATTGAGCGGGAAATCATGATTGGCCGCAACCGGATCGACGAGAATGAGGAGACCGCATAATGGCCCGTTCCGTTTTTGAAACCGGCCCCGGCCCGGCAAAGCCAGATGAGGCCGCGCCGGACCGCCCGGCGCGGCCCAAACGCAAACCGATCATCAAGGGCGGCGCCGCCAGCGACAAATACATCCGTGCCGCCACCCAGGGCGGTGCCGACCGCACCTATCAGGAAATTGATGTCGACCAGATTCAGGACAGTCGCATTCGCGACCGGATCGACGTCAACGAAGATCTGGACAGCCTGGTCGAAAGCATCGAGGCCAATGGTCAACAGATCCCGATCCTTGTGCGCGTCGCCCAGGGCGGCGACAAAGCCTATGAGATTGTGGTTGGCCGTCGGCGGCTTGCCGCGACCCGGCGTCTGGGACGCACCCGGATCAAGGCCTTTGTCTCCAAGATGGATGACCGCGAGGCTTTTGTTGCGCAGGGGATCGAAAACTCTGCCCGGTTGGAAACCAGTTACATCGAACGCGCCCGCGCCGCGGCGCAGGGGATTGATGCCGGGTATGAGCAAAAAGACATTGCCGAATTCCTGAGCATTTCGCGCACGCTGATCAACTTCATGGTCAAAAGCTATCAGGCCATCGGCGAGGATCTGGTGCTGGCCATTGGCCCGGCGCGGGGCGTTGGACGACGCAATTGGGACAAGCTGATCAGCGAAATGAGCCGCGCCGGGATCTCTCGCAAGGCGGCGCTGAAACTGGTGGACCGATCGCTGGACGACAGCGTCGACCGGTTCCATGCGGTGCTGAAGGCGGTGCAATCCGGTGGCAAGCGCCCTGCCCCACCGCCCGCCGCAGCCCAGCATGATTTTCTAAATGGACGCGTGTCCATCAGTCAGAAATCGCGGCAATTGGTGATCAAGACCCGCAAAGACGCCCCACCAGAGATGTTGGAGCAAATCAGAGACCAAATCGAACAGGTCATCCGAAACTTTGAAGGTAAAGAGGAGGAGTAAAGCGTAAGCAACTGTAAAAAAACAACAAAACTGATTTACCCCGGTAAATCGCACAGGCATTAGCCAAATCAGGCAAGAACACAAAAAGGAGCAGGCACCCGCAAAAAAATAAAAGCCCCCCCGAAAACCAGTTCCGGGAGAGCTCATATAGGTCTTGTAGCAAAGCCTTCGTAGCTGTTTTCCCAACACTTTTCAACATCGGTTTTCGGTGAACGGGTAGATTTTGCCGTCTGACAACTGAATGAACACAATACTGCCCGCGGCATCGCCGCGTCGGCAAACGGTCGAGGTTTGCCAAAACTCCGGGTCCACTGCAAAATGCGTGGACCGCTGGGAACTGCTGTCACTTGTCACGGGCCTGCGCAAAGAGCTGGGCCTGGCGGACAGAGATGTGATGGTGTTGCGCGCCCATCTGTCGGTCATGCCGCATGGCCCGCTTGACCCGGCGGGTCTGAACATTTCCTTCATGAGCATCACCAACATCCTGGAACGCGCCTGCGGCATGGATGAACGGCGCTTTCGCCGCGGTGAAACCCGTTTGGAGCAAGCCGGATTGATCCGGCGTCAGCTGAGCGGCAATGGACGGCGTTTCCCGGAGCGCGACAAATCCGGGCGCGTTGTCAACGCCTATGGGATTGACCTTGCACCGCTGCTGGCCAGCTACGACGATCTGTTGGCGATGGCCGACTGGCGAGCGGAACAGGACCGCGTTGCACGCACCCGCAGAAACAGCATCAGCGCCCGCCTCAGTGCCGCTGTGCGCGCTGTCATCGCCAGCAACGGCGCCCTGCCCAATTGGGTTGACGCCCTGCGCGACCGCCTTCGCAAAGCTGTTCGCCGAAAATCAACCGTGGTTCAGGAATTTGACGCAATCGAGAATGAGATTGCGCGACTGGAGGCTCTCACATCCGTGAATGCGAAGGCACAAATTTACCCCGGCGAAAGGGAACCAAGCGAGGTCGTGCCGGACAAATGCCCCGGGGATGACGGTCAAACTGTCCGGCACATAGAGTTCGAAACCTAAAGATATAAAAAAAACCAACCCACATCGGTTTGATAAAAATCTATTGGCATCTCTCTGGGCGGACACAAAGACGCTGCAACAATTCTACCCCGAATGCCCGCGACAGGAGCAAACAATGATAAACGCGATAATCGACTTTTGTTCCTTCATGGCTTTGGAGCGGGATATCGTAATCCGAACGTTGTCTGTTCTCGGCTGGGAAAAGGCAATCGTCACCCTCGATTACCTTGCAGAGAAACTTCCATCGCTCAATCGACCGCATGGTTATTTGCTGTCAATGATTGAACGCTACGAAAAGGGCCAGGCCATCGCGGGTGGTCAGGTCACAGCAGACCAAAGGCCATTGATTTTTGCATAATGGTCCAATGCCGGTTTCACCAACGGACAAAGGAATGCAGGGTTTTGGAGCCTCTGGGGCAGGGCGGTTTACCCCGGTAAATCCTGCGCGGATCAAACCACCGGAAGGCTTAAACAGGTGCCTGAAGTTTACCGCGGTAAACCGGATGAATGGACCAAAGAAAAGGAGGTTCTCAACCAACAGTATGGCACCGCACATCAGGGAGAATGTTAGGTATTATCGGACGTACCAGCCCTCGAAAGGGCAGGGCGCTTATTGAATAAAAATCAAATGAAAAGCGCCGCCGCTGGAATGCTCACATTGTCATTCCCAAGGTCCAAGCCGCTCACAACAACCCTATCCGATCCGACACCAAAGGTCACCTGACCTTTTCGCAATCTCCCCAGAACTATGGGCATTTTCCCACATGTCGTGCAGCATTTTCCAGGGCACGGCCAATTCAGCTGACAATCACCTCGTAAACCAGCTTTAGCGACACCGCCGCAAGGGCCAGTTCGACAAGGATAAAGAAAACCTTTTGCGGCAGGACACGTGCGATCCTTGCACCGCTCCATGCGCCAAGAAGCGTGCAGGGCGCAAGCCACATGGCATCCGGCAGGCTTTCCCAGGTGATTTGCCCTGCGATGATATAGGGCGGAAGCTTCATCAGGTTGACGACGGCAAAGAATATCGTCGTTGTGCCCAGATACACCATTTTGTCCAGCTTCTGCGGCAGAACATAGGCTTGAAACGGCGGGCCGCCAGCGTGAGAAATATAGCTGGTGAAACCCGCCAACGTGCCCCAGAAAAGCCCCGGTCGCACACCGGCCTGTTTGGGCTGGCGTTCAACGCCAGACATGCGATTGCGCACTGAATTGATCAGGTAGTAAAATCCGATACCGGCCACCAGAAGCTTGATCGCATCGCCGGGCACAACCGAGACCGAGAAGAAGGCCACCAGAACGCCGACCACCGCACCGGGCAACATGATCTTCAAATTTTTGACCGAGAACGCCTTGCGGAAAAGATAGATCGCATAGGTATCCGCCAGGATATAAAGCGGCAACAGCAATCCCGCCGCCATTGTCGGCGCCATGAAGATCGACATGAAGGGCACCGAAAGCATGGCGAGCATCGGCACGCCGCCCTTGGAAAGACCCAACATAAAGGCCGCCAGCCCGGCAACGATCCAGAATTCCATAGGCCTATCCCTGCTGTGATCCAGCCCGAGACGCCGCTGGTTGCCCTGCCATATCAAGCTGGGGGCGAAACGAAAATAGCTGTCAGCCCCGGCAAGGCCAAGATGCGCCGCTGGTCGCCGCGCATCTCAATATTAGTAGCGTGCGGATAGGCTCATAGCCGCTCCAGGGCGATGGCAATACCCTGACCGACACCGATGCACATGGTAGACAGGCTCTTTTCGCCGGGTTTCAGATCGTGCAGAACCGTACCGGTGATGCGTGCGCCGGACATGCCCAGCGGATGGCCCAGCGCAATTGCGCCGCCATTGGGGTTCACCCGTGGGTCATCGTCGGCAATGCCAAGGTCGCGCAGGGTCGCGAGGCCCTGACTTGCAAAAGCCTCGTTCAATTCGATGACGGCAAAATCATCCACCGTCAGCCCATAACGCTGCATCAGCTTTCTGGACGCAGGCGCAGGGCCAAAGCCCATGATGCGCGGCGCGACACCCGCCGTGGCACCGCCCACGACCCGGGCCAGCGGCGTAAGACCATGTCGCTTCGCCGCCTCAGCTGAGGCAAGGACAAGCGCCGCCGCGCCGTCGTTCACCCCGGATGCATTGCCCGCCGTCACGCTGCCGCCGCTTCGAAACGGTGTGCGCAGAGCGGCGAGTTTGTCCAATGTCGTCGCGCGGGGATGTTCATCGGTGTCAACGACACGTGGATCGCCCTTGCGTTGGGGGATCGTGACCGGGGTGATTTCCCGCGATAGCCGCCCCGAGGATATCGCCGCCGCCGCCCTGGTCTGACTGCGCAGGGCAAAGGCATCCTGATCCTCGCGCGAGATACTGAAATCCTCAGCGACATTTTCGGCGGTTTCCGGCATCGAGTTCGACACCATATTGCGCCTCCATCAACGGATTGATGAACCGCCACCCGATTGTGGTGTCATGAATGGCATTGGCGCGGGAAAAGGCGGTTTCGGCCTTGGGCATGACAAACGGCGCGCGGCTCATGCTTTCGACGCCCCCGGCAATCGCAAGGTCGATTTCCCCGGCACGAATGGCGCGGGCGGCGGTGATCACCGCATCCATGCCCGACCCGCACAGACGGTTCAGCGTGGTGCCGGGAACGGAATCCGGCAGACCAGCCAAAAGCGCCGACATGCGCGCGACATTCCGGTTGTCTTCGCCAGGCCTGATTGGCGCAGCCGTAAAACACTTCGTCCACCGCCGCCCAATCCATGTCATTGCGCGCCATCAGGGCGCGGATCGGCACCGCGCCAAGATCGTCGGCGCGCACCGTGGCAAGGCTGCCGCCAAAGCGGCCGATCGGCGTGCGGATGTAGTCGCAGATATAAACCTCGGTCATGCCAGATCCTCCGGGCAGATCAGATCCTTGACCGGGCCGTCGTCGTGCAGCGGCGCGCCGGTCAGGGCCTGTAGGGTGTCGCGTGAAATCGCCGGGATCTTTTCGCGCAGGACAAAACGGCCTGCGTCGATGTCAATCACCGCAAGCGAGGTGTAGACCCGCGTGACACACTTGACCCCGGTCAGTGGCAGGCTGCATTTTTCGACCAGCTTCGGCGCGCCCTTTTTGGTGACATGATCTGTCAGAACCGCGATGCGCTTGGCGCTTTGCACCAGATCCATCGCCCCGCCAACCGCCGGAACACCGCCGCGCCCGGTGGACCAATTTGCCAGATCACCGTTCTGCGCCACTTCATAGGCACCCAGGATGGCCACATCCAGATGGCCGCCGCGCACCATGGCGAAACTGTCGGCGTGATGGAAAAATGCCGTTCCCGGTTTTAGCGTGATGGCCTTTTTGCCGGCATTGATCAGGTCCCAATCCTCTTGCCCTTTTTCAGGGGCCTCCCCAAAATTCAACACGCCGTTTTCAGTGTGAAAAATCGCCTGCCGCCCCTTGGGCTGGAAACCGGCAACCATTTCCGGAAAGCCGATGCCAAGGTTGACATAGGCCCCATCTTCGATGTCCTGCGCCGCGCGCCAAGCGATTTGGGCGTTCGACAGTTTGATTTCGGAAAGATCGGTCATGGGTATACAGCCTCCTGGCGGTTCAGGTCTTCTTCCTGGGCCGGGTTGGGCACATGGACGATGTGATTGACAAAAATGCCGGGGGTGATGACGTGATCCGGGTCGATCGCGCCCAAGGGCACGATATGTGATGTCTGAACCAATGTGGTTGTCGCGGCAGTTGCCATGATCGGGTTGAAATTGCGCGCCGCGCGCCGATAGGTCAGATTGCCGTGTGGATCGGCGCATTCCGCTTTGATCAGGGCAAAATCGGCTTTGAGCCATCGCTCGCGCACATAGTGGCGACCGTCGAATTCTTCGATCTGCTTGCCCTCGGCCAGAGTGGTGCCAAAACCCGTTGGCGTGTAAAACGCGGGAATGCCGGCGCCGCCTGCGCGAATGCGTTCGGCGAGCGTGCCCTGGGGCACGATGTCCAGCGTGATCCGGCCATCCAGATAGCGTTCCGTGAACACACGCGGGTCCGCCGAACGTGGGAAAGAACAGATCAGCCTGTCAACCTGACCCTGTTCGATCAGCGCGGCCAGCCCGACATGGCCATTTCCGGCATTGTTGTTGATCACCGTCAGATGTTTCGCGCCGTGATCGATCAATACGTGGATCAATTCGACCGGCGCACCCGATCCACCGAACCCGCCAATCATGATCGTGGCACCATCGGGAATCTTTGCGACCGCCTGATGAAGCGTGGCAATGGTCTTGTCCATATCTGTGCCCTCCAAAGAACTGGGGATCAGATAGACCGGGGCAGGGGACCGGGCCAGAGAATTTGTTCATAGCTTGACATTTGTTCACTCAATGCACAGCCTTGTGCGCATGACGAACAAATCCACAGATTTCATCGCCTCCTTTGCCAAGGGGCTTCGGGTGATTGAATGTTTTGGCGCGGAAACGCCCCGGCTTACCATTTCGGATGTGGCGGTGCGGACCGGGCTGGACCGGGCGACGGCGCGACGATGTCTGTTGACGCTGCACCAACTGGACTATGCGGATTATGACGGCAAATTCTTTACCGCCACGCCAAAAATCCTGCGGTTGGGCATGTCGGCACTGGCGGCTTTGCCGCTGCCACAATTGGTGCAGCCCTGGTTGGATCAATTGTCGGAACAGATCGGGCAATCGACATCGGTGTCGATTCTGGACGGGACCGAAATTGTCTATCTTGCCCGCGCGGTGCAGCGGCGGGTGATGTCGATTGGCCTGATGCCGGGGTCGCGTTTGCCTGCGCATTGCACGTCGATGGGGCGCGTTTTATTGGCCGCTTTGCCCGAAGAAGAGGTGCGCGCCATTTTGGATCACGCCGACCTTGTGCCGCGCACGGTCCACAGCCTGACCGAACCGGACGATATCATCGCGGAATTGGAAATGGTGCGCGCACGCGGCTATGCCATCATTGATCAAGAGGTCGAAATTGGCCTGCGGTCGATTGCCGTGCCTTTGCGCAACATCCGGGGCGATGTGGTGGCCGCGCTGAACACCGGCGTCGCCGCCAACCAAAGCGCCGCGACAGAGCTGGAAACGCTGTTCCTGCCGGATCTGATCAGAACGCAAACCGGATTGAAGCGGGTGCTGGGATCGTATTGATCACAGCCGCGCTTGGCGTGATGGTGGGGAACGCCGCCGCGTTGGCGGACACCCTGAAATGTCTTGTCGGACAAGATCGCCACATACCAAACCGGGCAGGGGGTTTACCTTGCCTCGGTCCCATCTTTGCCGCCCGCGGCAATCAGCAATTTTGCGGTCTTGTCATCGGTGACCAGCGTATCGACAAAGCCACGACGACAGGCGGCGCGGATGATATCAACCTTGTGTGGTCCGGCGGCTGCCATGATTTTTTCCGGCACGCCCAGCACCTGATCCAACGGCATGCCGACGGTGCGATTGTCGACCTCTTGTGACACCGAATGGCCGTTCCGGTCGAGAAACTGGCCAAGCACGTCGCCAATTGCGCCGTTCTGGATCAGGGATTGCGGGCTCATCCCATGTGGCAGACCGTTTTCGACAAGAAAGGATTTCTCTGACACGTTGGAGCAGGTCAGCAGGACCGCATCCAGCGACTGAAATTTGTCAAAATGCTCTTTGAGCGCGTATTGCGACAAGAACAGATCGCGGTCGATGCCTTCGGACAGATAGATTGGGGCGGTCAAAACCGAATATTGCGCCCCAAGCGCATTTGCGAACCCCGATGCAATGCCAAATGAATTCAGGGTCGACCCCTTGGCCGTCCCGCCCAGGATGGACACAACCTCCAGCTCCGGGTGCGATTGGCGCGACAGTTTCTTGATCGTCGCATCCAGTGTCAGCCCCCAGGACACCCCAAACGACCTCCAGTCGCCGGTTGCCAACCGTTCGGTCATCAACGCCGCCAGCGCCGCACCAACCGATTTGTGGTAGTCATATTGCGTTTCATTGGCCGGGCTGATGACGGCGCGCCGCAGTCCCAAAGATGTCTTGAGGGTCTCTTGCAGTTCGACCCGGGGCAAAAACGGCGATTCAATCTGAATTTTCACAAAGCCAAGTGATTTTGCCCGTTGGATTGCCTGATTGACCCGCAATCGCGTCACGTTGAGCTGACGGGCGATTTCCGCCTGCGTCATCTCGTTCACGTAATAATGCCAGCAAACTTCGGTGACGAAGGCGTGGCTGTCTTCAATCTGTTCCCGTGCCAAATCGTTTTCCTCCCTGACGTGCCGCCACGATTCAAAAATTAGGCACAATGCGCCCAAGATCGCACCGTTACAAATGCTTTGCAATCCATACATATGAAAATTTACAGTTGCATAGATACGATTACAAATGCATCATCTGGCCGAGAGGTGGCGCGAATCGCAGGAAGAAACCGGCGATGCCGCGCAAAAAGCCTCTGGGAAAATTGGGAGGAAAGCCGTGAAATCTGTATTCAAACTGGGCGCATCTGCGCTTGCTCTGACGGTCGCCGGGACATCGGCCTGGGCCGAAATTGATAACGCATGGTGGAAAGAAGCCGCCGCACCCTATCAGGGGGTGACCATTCGCGGCGTCACTGAATCCTCGCCGCCGTCGCTGTATATCCGCGAAGTGCTCGCGCCTGAATTCGAGGCTCTGACCGGCATTCGGGTCGATGTCGAAACCACATCCTGGGACCAGATGTTTGACAAGGCGATCAAGGATATGGAGGCCGGCACCGGCATCTATGACATGGCCTATATCGAGCAGGACATTATCTATTCCTACCTCGCGCGGGATTTTCTGACCGATCTGACCACATTTCTGGGCGACAATCCCGGTCTGAAGGCCGCGACCTATGACGAGGCGAATTTCACCACCTTCGCCGATTACTTCAAGGATGATGGCGGCCATCTTTATGGTGTGCCGATGGAGGCCTTTCTGAAGGTCTATCTCTACCGCACGGATCTGTTCAACGATCCCGAATTCAGGCCGCCTTCAAGGCAGAGACAGGCCGCGATCTGGCGCCCGCAACAACCCATGACGAATATGCGGAAATCGCCCGCTTCTTTACCGCTTATGGCGAAGAAAACGATATGGATCTCTGGGGAACCACGGCGCAGGCGCACACCGGGCATGTGGCATCCTGGTATGAATATTTTAAATCCGTGGCACCCACTTTTGGGGTCTACAACTGGGGGATCGACGCCGGGAACAATTACGCCGCTTCGGTTGCCAATGGCGGCGAAATGAACAGCCCGGATGCGGTCGAGGCATTGACCTGGTGGCTGAGCATGCGCGACATCGCCCCGCCTGAATCCCCGGCGTCGACATGGACCGAGGTTGGCACAACCTTTGGCGCGGGGCGCGCGGCACAGGGGCTGGTCTATGGCGAAAACGCGGCTGGATCGCGGCGGATGACACCAAATCCCTGGTGGTTGGCAACGTCGGTGTGGCCCTGCCACCGCTCAAGGCGGGTGTGTTGGACGAAGTCGAAGGCGGCACAGGCTATATCGGTTATTATGACGGTGGGGCTTTTGGCATGCCGCATTCGTCCAAAAACAAAGAGGCCACCGCCCTGTTCCTGCAATATATCGGCCAGAACGAAGTTCAACCGGATTGGGCCGTCGCCGCGCCACGTGTGACCAACACCGCCACCTATGACGACCCCAAGGTGCAGGATATGAACGACCGGCTCAGCGGGTATTATGACCTGATCAAGGACAAGGGCTATCTCTTTGCCGGTGCTCCGGCCTATCCGTTCCACGCCCAGGTGCGCGAAGCGACGGCGCCGATCTTCTATCAGATCCTGACAGGGGATCTGACGCCCCAGGATGGTCTCGACCAGATGGCGGCCACTGCGGAAACAACGCTGAGCGAGCTTGGCTACCGCAAGTAACCGGTACTCCCTGTCGGTTACAAACGGGCCGCCGCATCTGTCGGCGGCCCACTTCCGAAAAAAATCTTATCCCGAACATGACGCAGTTACAGTGCCCGGACACGGGTTCTGAACAATGGGGAGGTGCAAAATGCAATCCAAGAACTCGGCTGGTTCCTGCTGGCGCCGACGTTAACAATCCTGTTCTTTTTCGGTGTCTTACCGTTTTTCTACGTTGTCTATGTATCGTTTCACTCCTGGAACCCCTTTGCGGTTGATCCGAACATGGTGTTCAACGGTGCGGACAACTTCCGCAAGATTGTGTTCGACCCTGCCTTTCTGAATTCGGTGAGTGTGACGGTTCTGTTTGTGCTGTTTGCCGTAATCTCGGAATTGATTGTCGGCTATCTTCTGGCACAGGCCTTCATGCGGGATTTTCCCGGCAAGGCGATTTTCCGCACCATTCACACGCTGCCGCTGATCATGGCGCCGATCATTGTCGGCTCTGTCTGGAAGCTGATGACCACGCCATCAATCGGGATCATCCCGCATTATTTGGACGAATGGTTTGGCATCACCATGAACATCGGCACCTCCGCCCCGGCGGCATTTGCCACCATCGTAATCATGGACATCTGGCATTGGACCCCGCTGGTCACACTGACGCTGATTGCCGCGCTGGTGTCATTGCCGCCGGATCCGTTTGAACAGGCCCAGATTGACGGGGCGAACAAGCGCCAGATCTTTTGGCATATCACCCTGCCGATGATTGCGCCCGCCGTTGTTGCAACCGTCTTTATCCGCCTGATGGATGCATTGCGGACGGTGGACGAGGTCTGGATGCTGACCGGCGGCGGCCCCGGATCGGCCACGCGGTTTGTCGGTGTCCATATCTTCAAGGAGGTATTTCCAAAGACGAATTATGGTTATGGATCAACCATTTCCGTGATCGTTCTCTACCTCACGATTGTGGTCTGCTGGTTGCTTTATGTGACCATGCTTGCCCCGCGCAGCAAGAAGGATTGAGACCATGAAAAAGCAAAACCCGATCATTGGCATTGTGTTCTGGACCCTGGTCAGTTTCCTGACATTGTTCCCGATTTACTGGCTGTTCGTGATTTCGGTGAAACCGGCGGTACAGCTGTTTTCCACCCCGGAATTGATCCTGTCCGATCCCTATTGGGGCAATTACGCCAAGGTCTGGGGCGACCGGTTGCTGCGCAGTTACATGTTGAATTCGGTCATCATCTCGACCGGCAACGCGGTGTTGTGCACGGTCCTGGGCTTTTTCGCCTGTTACGCGCTGTCGCGCTTCAACATGAGCGGCAAAGAGTCGATCTTTTTCTGGACCATCACAAACCGCATGGCGCCGCTGGCCGTCTTTCTGCTGCCATTGTTCCTGTTGATGACTCAGGTCTATTCAGTGGGGGAATGGCGGTTGCTGGACACACGGATCGGCATGATCCTGGTCTATTGCACCTTCAATCTGCCCTTTGCGATCTGGACGTTGCGCCCGACCGTGGATGGCATCCCGAAAGAGCTGGACGAAGCGGCCTATGTCGATGGCGCAAGCTCCTGGAAGGTGATCACCGAGGTTGTCTTTCCCCTCTGCCGTCCCGGTCTGGCGGTGACCCTGATCCTGACATGGGTCTTTGCCTGGAATGAATACCTGTTGGCGGCGACGCTGACCAATTTCAATGCGCGCACCTTGACCACGGGCCTGAGCGAATATGTGACCACAACCGGCACCGAATGGGGCGTGATGGCGACGATCTCTGTGTTCACGCTGATCCCGGCGCTGATCGTTTTTGGCCTGGTACAGAAACATATTGTGGCCGGTCTGACCTTTGGCGCGGTGAAAGGATAACAAGATGGTTGATCAAAACGATGCCCCCCTCGCGGCGGCGCATTTCGAAGAGGAAGGCGCACCGCCAATTGCCCAGAAGAAGGCCGGGTTCCTGCCGATTGAAACCAATTGGTTTGACCGTGTCTTCATCTCGGTGGTGATCTGGATTGCGCTGTCGCTGCTGTGGTTTCGGGTCTTTGAACCGCTGGGCCTGTCGATCTGGATTTCAAATGCAATCGCCATCGCCTTGGCCGTGTTCATCGTAAGGAAAGGGTGAAACATGAAATCTCTGGTGCTTGAAAAGAAAGATGAAATCAATCTGCGGGACTTCCCGGCGATTGATCGTGAGGAAGAGGTTCTGGGTCCGCGTGATCTGCGTATCAAATTGCACACGGTGGGGATCTGCGGCTCTGATGTCCATTATTACACCCATGGCCGTATCGGGCCGTTTGTGGTGAACGAACCGATGATCCTCGGGCACGAGGCCGCGGGCACGGTGATCGAAACCGGCAGCGCCGTCACCACATTGAAGGTTGGCGACCGGGTTTGCATGGAGCCGGGCATTCCCGACCCCAACAGCCGCGCAACCCAGCTTGGCATGTATAATATTGACCCGGCCGTCCGGTTTTGGGCGACCCCGCCGGTGCATGGCATCCTGCGCCCCACCTGTGTGCATCCAGAGGCCTTTACCTTCAAACTGCCCGACAACGTCAGCTTTGGCGAGGCGGCGATGGTCGAACCCCTTGCGGTGGGGGTGCATGCGGCCACCAAGGCGCGGGTAAAACCGGGGGACAATGCGGTTGTCATGGGGGCCGGGCCGATTGGGCTTGTCACCGCGCTGGCCGCTTTGGCGGCGGGATGCGCGCGGGTCTATGTGACCGATCTGGCCGAACAAAAACTTGAAATCGCCAGATCCCTCAGCCCGGCGATCACCCCGGTGCATGTCACATCGGAAAACCTCGTCGATGTGGTCAGCCGCGACACCGATGGGTGGGGGGTGGATATCGTATTCGAGGCCACCGGCAGCCCCCATGCCGCCAGAACGGTTTTCGAACCGCTTTGCCCTGGCGGCTGTGTGGTGATGATCGGCGGCCAGCCCGATCCCATCCAATATGACGCCGGGGCCGCGATGATCCGCGAAGCCCGGGTCGAGAACATCTTTCGCTATGCGCATGTGTTCCCGCGATGTGTCGGCATGCTCAGCACCGGGGCGATCGACGTCAAACCCCTGATCACCAGAACATTTGAATTCAAAGACAGCGTGCATGCGTTCGACATCGCCGCCTCTGCCCCCCGGCAGACGTGAAAATACAGATCGAACTGCCGCAATAAGGAAACAGCGAAATGGCCAACGTAACAATCGACAATGTGATCAAACGCTATGGCTCTGTGCAGGTGATGCACGGCGTCAGCGTTGACATTGAAGACGGCGAATTTGTCGTGCTGGTCGGCCCGTCGGGCTGTGGGAAATCCACGCTGCTGCGCATGTTGGCAGGGCTGGAGGAAATCAGCGACGGCACGATTTCCATTGGCGACCGGGTGGTGAATGACGTACCGCCAAAAGAGCGCGACATCGCGATGGTGTTCCAGAGCTACGCGCTTTACCCGCACAAGACGGTGTATGACAACATCGGGTTTCCGTTGAAAATGGCCAAGCGTCCAAAAGCGGAAATTGACGAACAGGTGACAAAAGCGGCCGGCATTCTCGACCTGACCAAATATCTGAAACGCTACCCCAAGGAACTGTCGGGCGGGCAACGTCAACGGGTGGCCATGGGGCGGGCCATCGTGCGCGATCCGCAGGTCTTTTTGTTTGATGAACCGTTGTCCAATCTTGACGCAAAGCTGCGGGTGACGATGCGGATCGAAATCAAGGAGTTGCACCAGCGTCTGGGCACGACCATCGTCTATGTCACCCACGATCAGATCGAAGCGATGACCATGGCCGACAAGATTGTGGTGATGCGCGACGGCAAGGTCGAACAGATCGGTAGCCCGCTGGATCTCTATGACAATCCCAACAACACCTTTGTTGCCAGCTTCATCGGCTCGCCGTCGATGAATTTTGTCCATGGCAAGATCGCGACAGAGGCCGGACAGAAGATTTTCCTGTCCGACAGCGGCATGAAACTGCCGTTGCCCCCGACCGAGGCCCAGGAAGGCCGGGCCGTAACCTATGGTGTGCGCCCGGAGCATATCCAGATTGGTGACAGCGGCGTTCCGATGGAGGTGGTTGTGGTCGAACCCACCGGATCGGAAACCCAGATCTTTGCCAAATCCGGCAAGGATGTGATCGACGCATTGGTCAAGGAACGGATCAGCGCCCGGCCGCAATCGACGTTGGGGTTTGTGATCAATCCGGATGATGTGCACCTGTTTGATCGCGCCAGTGAACAGCGCATTTGATCAACCGCTGCTGTGCGTGAAGTGCCGGGGAAAGGATGTCGCATGTCGCCAATCAAGGCTGTAATTTTTGATCTCGACGGCTGCCTTGTCGATAGCGAACCCTTGTCGCTGGCGGCAATTGCCGCCGAAATGCGCCAGATTGGCATTGCCGATGCCACAGCGCAGGAGATCGGCGACCGCTTTCTGGGCGTCGCCATGCCGGTCATTTCCGATTACGTGACCCGGCGGCTAGGCCGGGCGATCCCGGCGGATTTCGCCCTGCGGGTCGAGCGGCGGTTGCTGGCCGCATATGTCACCGATTTGCGGCAAATCGACGGGGCTGCCGCCCTGTTGGCGGATTTGCAGCAACTGGGGCTTGGCATGGCCATTGCCACCGGCGGATCGCTGCGGCGCATGTCGGCGACACTGGAGATTGCCGGTCTGGCGGATTGGTTTACCGGCACGGCGTCCAGCGCCGAAGAGGTCCGCAATGGCAAGCCTGCGCCGGACTTGTTCCAACTGGGCTTGGATCGGCTGCAACTGGCCCCGTCTGACTGTCTTGTGCTCGAAGATTCGCCGCATGGGATCAGGGGCGCCTGTGCGGCGGGTATTCCGGCCATCGGCTTTGTCGGCGGCAGTCACCTTGTTGATCGCAAGGCAGAGCACGCCGCGATCCTGCGGGATGCCGGCGCGGTGGATGTGTTTGAAACCCTTGCGGAGGTTGGGCAATTTGTCCGGTCGGCGGGATAAGGGTAGGGGCAGGGACGTGCGCCAGATCGACGGTGATCCCGCGCACACCCCAGGGTATGCCGCGCCGTTTCCGGCCCGGCTGACAGAAATCGACCAGACCGGCGCGCATGGGATGCAGCGCCACTATGTGAAGGGGATTTGAATGACGTTTCTTGGCATCGACCTTGGGACTTCTGGCCTGCGCGTCCTGCTTGTGGATGAAAACGGCGCATCATTGGGATCGGTGGAACGCCATTATCAGGCGGCACATCCCCATCCCGGTTGGTCGGAACAGGACCCGGCGGATTGGATTGCCGCGCTGGAGGCTGCCATCGCAGAGCTGCGTGCCGGCTGTCCCGGTTTTGCAGAATTGCGCGGCATCGGCGTGGCCGGCCAGATGCACGGCGCGACGCTTCTGGACGACAGCGGGGCGGTTCTGCGGCCCTGTATTCTGTGGAATGACCAACGGTCCCATAGCGAAGCGGCGGTGCTGGATGCCACCGACGGCGTGCGCGCGATATCGGGAAACATCGTGTTCCCCGGATTTACCGCGCCAAAACTGGAATGGGTGCGCAGACATGAACCTGCGATCTTTGCCAAAACGGCCAAGGTTCTGCTGCCGGCGGCCTATCTGAATTACTATCTGACGGGGGAATACGTCGGGGATATGTCGGACAGCGCCGGCACCTCCTGGCTGGATGTTCAGGAACGGCAATGGTCGGACCGTCTGTTGGAGGCAAGCCATATGCGCCGGGATCAGATGCCCCGGTTGGTCGAAGGCTCTGGTGCGGCCGGGCAATTGCGGCAGGCGCTCTCGGCGCAATGGGGGCTGTCCCAGCCGGTCACCGTCGCTGGCGGTGCGGCGGACAATGCGGCGGCGGCCTGTGGGATTGGCGCGCTGGACGAGGGGCAGGGATTTGTGTCGCTTGGCACCTCCGGGGTGCTGTTGGCGGCGCGCGACGGCTATCGTCCTGCGCCCGAAACTGCGGTGCATACCTTTTGCCACGCGGTGCCGGGGCGGTGGTATCAAATGGGCGTCATGTTGTCGGCCACGGACAGCATGAACTGGCTGGCGCGGATCGTTGGGCAAAATCCGTCTGATTTGACAGCGGCGCTTGGCGATACATTGGCCGGGCCGGGAAATGTGCGGTTTTTGCCCTATCTCTCGGGCGAACGCACACCCCATAATGACGCGGAAATTCGTGGCGGTCTGACCGGTCTGGCGACCTCGACCACGCGCAGCGATTTGGTGCGGGCGGTGCTTGAGGGGGTGGCCTTTGGCCTGCGCGACATTTTCGATGCCCTGGCGGCGACGGATGTTCGGATGGACCGGATCATTGCCATTGGTGGCGGCAGCGCGTCACGTTACTGGCTGAAACTGATCGCGACGGTGTTGAACGTGCCCTTGCAATTGCCGGGATCCGGCGAATTTGGCGCGGCGCTGGGGGCGGCCCGGCTGGGGATGATTGCCGCGACCGGGGGCACGCCGGAACAGATCATCACCCCGCCAGACATCCATGTCGAAATCCCGCCCGATCCGTCGCTTCAGGCGCAGTTTGAAGAGGCGTATCAGGCATTTCGCGCGGCGTATCCCGGACTGAAGGCGATCCAGTGATCTGCGGGCTTCGGCCCTGAAGGTCAGCCAAGCTGGCGCAGGATGTCATTGGTGTGCGGCATCAGCGCCAGGCTGGCCTCTATCCGGGTGCGCCAACGCGGCCCCCGGGATTGGGCATCTTGCCAGGCGGCGGCCAGATCGTCGGGCCGGTCCTCTGCCAGAATGGCAATCAAAAACGCCGCCTGACCGCGATCCTTGCGCGCCTTCATCTGATCGGGGCCGCCCCGGCGACGATCTGCGACAATCAACTTGTGAATGGCAAATCGTTCGGGGCGGGGGATCTGGACCAATACGCCGGACCGATACAGCGCGACCGCATGGATCGGATCGGCGATCAGATAGTTGAGATAGTTCAACGCCTGTGCGCTGACCCCAAGGGCGGGCAGGGGTTTCACCCGTTCGTCGCCAAAGGCCGGTGTCAGAAATTCCACCATGGCCGTGCCGTGGTTTTGTCGCCATTTCCAGATCTGGCGATCCTGAAGCCCCGGCACCGGATCAAATTTGAGGCTTTGCAGAATGTCGCCCGGCGTCTCTTCGACCTGATCGCCAAGCGCGACAGAAAGCCGTTCGAAACTGGCAAAATCCATGTCGCCGGTCTGGGCCAGCTCGTCTGAGCCGAACCGCACCCCCAATTCCCCCTGATACAATGCATATGCCCCGGTGCCGACCAGCGTCCCGCCCAACCGGAACAGGCCGGACCGGGCAAAGGCCAACAGCATCGACCCTGTGTCGCGGTCGGTTGCAATAAACCCCTCTGCACGCAACAGCCGCGCCAAACGTGCCATCTCGGCCCGGCGTTCTGCCGCCTCGGCCTTTAGGGCCGTCGCGCGGGCAAGGCGCTGGCGCAGGGCAGGGGTGCCTTCGCCCAGATAGCGGCTTTTCATCTCTGTGCCGATGCGGAACTTATCATAAAGGTAGCTGCGCCCGTTGCGTTGGCGTTCCTCTATGCTGCCAATAAGATCCGACGCCATGGCATCAAGATGCATCCGCAGCAGATCGTGATAGGCCACCTGGGCAATGCGGGAATGGGATTGGGCGGGCATGGGGCCTCTGACGTTTGTGTGCCGCGACCGTGTGCAGCGAATGTGTGCAGCAATTATATCTTTGCTGCACACACGCTGCAATGTGCAGCAAACATTTTTTTGCTGCACATACCTGAGCGGTGTCAACTTATCATTCCCCTTGCATCATCGGACCCACCCCATAGAGTTCCCCCATAAAAAGGGAGGACTAAAAAATGAAAATTCTGGGAATCACCGCACTTCTGGCCGCGATGGCGGCCACGCCGGTTCTGGCACAGACACAGATCTCTGTGGCGACGGGCGGCACCGGCGGCGTTTACTATCCGATGGGTGGCGGCATTGCCGAAATCATCAACAAACATGTCGAAGGCTACGCCGCAACCGCCGAAGTGACCGGCGCATCGGTGGAAAACATGGGGCTGATTGCCACTGGCGACGCCGATCTGGCCATTGGTCTGGCCGACACGGTTCAGCAGGGATACTCCGGCACGGGCCGGTTCGATGGCCAGCAATTGCCAATGATCCGCGCGGTTGGATCGCTTTATGCCAACATGATTCAGATCGCCACCATGGCCGATTCCGACATCATGTCGATTGACGATCTCAAGGGCAAACGCGTGTCGGTCGGTGCACCGGGTTCGGGCACCGAGGTCAACGTGCGCACCCTGCTGGAGGCCAATGGCATCTCGTTTGATGATTTCGACGCACAGCGCCTGAACTTCAACGAAACTGCGGATGCGCTGGCCAATGGCGACATCGACGTCGGGTTCTGGAGCGTTGGCGCGCCGACCTCGTCGATCCTGAACCTTGCCACCACCAATGACATCCGCATGATCGGATTGACCGCGGAACAGGCCGAAGCCGCAGATGCCGCAGACCCGACATTCGCGCCAACCGTTCTGGCCGGTGGTCTGTACCAAGGTGTGGCCGAAGATGTCGCGACGCTTGGTATCCCCAATGTGCTGGTCGTATCGTCGGAAATGGACGAAGACGCGGTGTATGAGATCACCAAGGCGATCTTTGAAAACATCGCCGAATTGCGCGCGGTGCATCCGGCGGCCAATGAAACCACCATCGAATTCACCCTGGCTGCGACACCTGTGCCGCTGCATCCCGGTGCAATTCGTTACTACGAAGAAACCGGCGCAACCATTTCGGACGATCTGCGGCCGTGACATCAAGGATCAGAGGGGGGCTTTTTGCCCTCCTCTTTCTTATGGCGTCGGCTCAGGCCGTTGTTCTAGCCGCTGTTCTGGCCAGTGTTCTACAGGCCAGCGAAGTACGGGCCAGCGACCTTCGGGCCGACGTGTCCCAGACCCGCGTGCTGACGGCAACGATTGCCGAGGATGGCACCGAAATCGCCCGCTTGCCGGTGGCCGACGGGGCAGGATGGTGCGTGCTTTGGCGTCATTCGGTGCAGGGATTCGAAGTTGCCGATTGCTATGAAAACCGCGGCGGCCACATGGTGCTTGTCCGCTCGCATCAGCCGGATTTTGCCGCCGGTCTTGGCCATTTGATTGGCCGGGGGCGGCAGCTGTCCGATGGCGAAGGCGGCTATTGGATCGAAGATCTGGACGAACCCGTGCCCGGTGACAGCTATATCCTGCGCCCCGGCGGCCCGGCGGTGGATCATCGCCTGCGCACCGATGATGCCGAAATATCCCTGTCTGCAGTTGCGGCGCGAAAACGTGTCCGGGTGGCACTGGAAAAAGGACCCCAGGAATGAGCGAACCAAACCTCGGTACAGCCGAAATCACGCCCAAACCGCAACAACCGGCGCTTGTCTTGCGGGTGATCACCGTGGTTGGCATCGCCCTGTCATTGTTTCAGCTTTATGCGGCCGGGCTACAGCCGCTGGGTCTGTTCTTTCAGCGCCCCATTCACCTTGGGTTCATTTTGGTGCTCTGTTTCCTGATCTATCCGGTGACCGGTGCAAAGCCGCGTGGGGTGTTGGGCTGGGCGATTGACGGCCCGCTGATCCTTTGCGGTATTTTGGTCGGCTATTGGGTGCCCGCCAATATCGACGCCATCGCCAACGCCATTGTGCCGCGCAGCCAGGATGTGACGGTTGGCATTATCACAACGCTGGTGGTGCTCGAGGCCGCCCGCCGCGCGATTGGCATGCCGATGACCATCATTGGCGCGGTGTTCATTGCATATGCTTTCGCGGGGGGGCGCGGGGAATTGCCCTGGCTGGCGGATCTGATGCCCGGCATTCTGAACCATCGCGGCTATTCTCTCGACCGGCTGGCCAGCCAGTTGACCCTGGGGGCCGAAGGCATCTTTGGTCTGCCATTGGGTGTCGCGGCGACATTCATCTATGTCTTTGTGCTGTTCGGTGCCTTTCTAGAGGTCACCGGCGCGGGAAAATTCTTTATTGATCTGGCCTATGCCGCCACGGGGCGCCAACGCGGCGGCCCGGCCAAGGCGGCGGTGCTGGCCTCGGCGGGTATGGGCTCGATCTCGGGCAGTGCCATTGCGAATGTGGTGACCACCGGGGCATTTACCATTCCGCTGATGAAACGGCTGGGCTATCGCCCGGCCCAGGCTGGCGGGATCGAGGCTGCGGCCTCGACCGGTGGTCAGATCATGCCGCCCCTGATGGGGGCTGGCGCGTTCTTGATGAGCGAATTCACCCGCGTGCCATATATCGACATTGTTCTGGTCTCGATTTTCCCGGCCTTCCTCTATTTCGGCGCGGTCTATCTTCTGGTGCATATCGCGGCCTTGAAGCAGGGGCTTCAGGGTCTGCCGGCCTCTGATCTGCCACGGGTGCGGGACGTGTTGAAAGAGGGCTGGCATTTTCTGTTACCGCTGGTGGCCTTGGTCTGGCTTCTGGTTGCGGGCTATTCACCGATGCGCGTCGGATATTACGCCATCCTGACGGTGATCGCGGCGGCGGTGCTGCGCGGTTTGCTAAAGTATTTCGCCGAAGACCGCAGCATCGAAGGTCTGATCGCCCTTGCAAAGGCCGGTGTGTCGAAAACGCTGGAGGCGTTGGAACTGGGCGCGCGCAATGCGGTGGCGGTGTCGATGGCCTGTGCGGTCGCCGGGATCATCGTGGGCGTTGTCGGCCTGACCGGGCTGGGGCTGAAATTCTCGGCGATGATGCTGGCCTTTTCCGGCGGGAACCTGTTCCTGGCGCTGATCCTTGTGGTGATTGCCAGCCTGATTGTTGGCATGGGCCTGCCGGTCACGGCGGCCTATATCGTGCTGATCATCCTTGTGGGGCAGGCCTTGCAGGAACAATTCGGCGTGCCGCTTCTGGTCGCGCATTTGGTGGTCTTCTGGTGGAGCCAGGATTCAAATGTCACGCCGCCCGTGGCGCTGGCCGGGTTTGCCGGGGCGGCAATTGCCGGGTCCAAACCGATGGAAACCTCTGTTCAGGCGTGGAAATACGCCAAGGGTCTCTACCTGATCCCGCTGTTCATGGTTTACAATGAATCGATCATCCTTGGCGGGCCGTTGCCATTGGTTCTGTGGAACGGCGCAATCGCGATACTGGTGATCGTCGCATTCGCCGCCCTGCTTGAGGGGTATCTCTTTGCCGAGATCCCGGTCTGGCAGCGGCTGGTCGGTGTTCCGGCGATTGTTGCTGTGTTCTGGCCGTCTTTCCCGGTCGAAGTGGTCGGTGCAGCCGTCCTCTTTGGGCTTTTGGCGTTGAACTGGCGCGCGTCAAAAGAACAGGGGGCACCGGCCTAGTTCGGGGAACCATGGCGGGTGATGCGCGCGGATCGAAAATGCGAAAATTCCGGCGGCGGTTCACTGGTAATCCTATGGTGAAATGCGCCGCGCTGCGCTAGACTTCGGGGATGAAAGCCAAGACCCCGCAGAATGGCGAAGCCGAATTCACCGGACATCAGGTGCCGTCCTGGGCGCGCGCCTCGCGTGATAGCGTGCCAGAGGATCTGGCGTTTCTGTCGGGTGCGGCGCTGGCCAGTTTGCATTTGCAATTGGCCAATGCTGCGGTGCCGCAGGCGCTGTTGCGCGACCGTCTGGCGCTGCGCGCAGCCGAGGCGGGTGTGGCTTTTGCCGGACGCCCGGAAACCGTGGCGGCGCTGCGGGATGCGCTGCATTTGATGCGTCCCGGCGATTTGCCAGGCCCGGCGGGGGACATCTATTTGCAATGGAAACGGGCAACGGGCGGCCTGCCACGTTACGCCATCTGTGCCGGGCTTTGCCGCATCATTCCCCCGACCAGATCGGGATCTGGTTGAAATCGGGTCAGGGCGCGCCGATCCCACGGGCCGCCAAGGTGATCGAAACCGTCATCGCCGAGGCCCCGCGCGCCGAAACCACTGCCTTGATCCTTGGCGATGCGGTGCTGGCAGATGGTTTGGGCTGGGATCACGTGATCCCGCTGCTGGCCACGGGGCTGACGCGACGGGCGCTTGGGGCAACCGGGGCAGAGTTGCGCGACGCCTGTCACCGCGCGATCCTGCGATCCGCGCCTGACACATTGGGGCTGGCCGCTGATCTGGCGCGCCGCGCCGCGCGGCTGCGCGCAGTGACGCCAAAATTGCGGGCAAAACCGGCGGCGGCGGCGGTGGCGCTGTTTCTCACACGTGACGCCATTGCGCCTTTGGCGCTGTCGACCCCGCCGGATGGGGTGGGGCTTTCGGATCGTGCGGCGCGGCGGTTCTGTGATCGTTTGGTCGATCTCGGTGTGGTGCGTGAATTGACCGGCCGCGACAGCTTTCGCCTGTATGGGGTGTGACGATGGCCAAATCAGCATCAGAGCCCGACCTCGACCGAGAGCTGAATGATCTGCCGCCGGAGCTGCGCTGGCGGGAATGGATGCGCCGCATCGAGGCGGTTTTGTTTGCCTCTGCCACATCGGTCCCGCGCGAAGATCTGGCGCGGGTGGTTGGGGCCGGCGCCTCGGTCGATCTGCTGGTTGACGATCTGGCCGCCGATCTGGAAGGGCGGGCCTTCGAGGTGGCCAAGGCTGGCGCCGGTTGGGTTCTGCGCACCCGGCGCGCCTATGCCGCCACAATCCGGGCGGCGGCGGATGTCGGCGGGCAGTTGCTTGATCTCAATGCCTTTGACATCGCGGTTCTGGCGGCGATTGCCTATAATCAGCCGGTGACGCGCGACGGGCTGAAAGACATCTTTGGCAAGGACATCAGCCGCGATCTGATCGGCCGACTTCAGGACCGCAAGCTGATTGCCATGGGGCCGCGCAGCCCACGACGCGGCGCGCCATATACCTTTGTCACCACGGATCAATTCCTGATTGCCTTTGGGCTGGAAACCCTGCGCGATCTGCCGGATCGGGAACAATTGCAGGATGCCGGTTTGACCGGATAGGGCCGGGGGGCCGCCGCCGATAATCCACTCGACACCGCGTGTTCTATCCCTATCCTGTGCCCAAAGCGCCGGTCATCGGCCCAATGAATAGAAAGGTGTCAGATGCAAAAACGCCCCCTCGGGTCCTCTGGGCTGATGGTGACCCCCCTGTGTTACGGCACATCTTCCTTGTCTGACATGCCCGACACCTATGGCTATTCGGTGTCCGAGGATCGCGCGCGCGCCACGCTGGAGGCGATTTTCGCCGGTCCGGTGAATTTCCTCGACACCTCGCGCAATTACGGCATGGGGCGATCGGAACAGCGCATCGGCGATGCCATCCGCGCGAACGGCGGCCTGCCAGAGGGGTTTGTCCTGTCGTCGAAATTGGATCGTGACATGGAAACGGGCCGGTTTGATGCCGCCCGCGTGCGCGAAAGCATCGCCGAAAGCATGGAAGCGCTTGGGCTGGATCATATTCCCTTGCTGCATTTGCACGACCCGGAACATGCCCGTGATCTGAGCGAAATCACCGGCGATGGCGGCGCGCTGGATGAATTGTTCAAGCTGAAGGAAGAAGGCATTGCCGGGGCGGTGGGGCTGGCGATGGGCCGGTTGGATGTGATGGATCCGATCCTGCGCGCCTATCCGTTTGATGCCTTGATCAGCCACAACCGGTATACGCTGCTGAACCGGTCGGCGTCGGACATGTTCGACTATGCCGTGGATCAGGGCATGGCGGTGCTGAATGCCGCGCCTTATGCCGGGGGTGTCTTGGCCAAGGGCAGCGCGGTGATGCCGCGCGTCACCTATCAGGAGGCTGATGATGCCGCCCTGGCACCGGTGCGCCAGATCGAGGCGCTTTGCGCCGAACATGGTATTGCCCCCGGCGCCGCCGCGCTGCAATTTTCTCTGCAAGATCCGCGGATAACCTCGACAATCATCGGCGTGTCAAAGCCAGAGCGGCTTGCACAAACGCTGGATTGGGCCAATGCCCCGATCCCGGCAGAGGTCGCAACGGCGCTGGCCGCCGTGCCCTATTCTAGCGAAGATCCAGAGGCCAATCGCGTCTACAAACCCGGCTGATCCTCGGCGTCAGAAATCTTCGGCCAGTAACTTGTCAATTGCGGTGTTCAACCCGGTCAGATCCTCCGCCAGGAGGGTCTCCAGCCGTGTCTGATATTCGCTGGCGATCCGCTTCAATTCAATCATCAGATCCCGTCCGGCATCGGTCAGCATCAGCACCACCAACCGGCGATCGTCGGTGTTTGTTTCCTTGGTGACAAGCCCGCGCGCCTCAAGCTTGCTTGCGGCGCGACTGGCTTTGGATTTCTCCAGATGCACTTCACGTTCAATGTCGCGCACCGACACGGCGCCGCGATCGGCCACATTGACCAACACCCGCCATTCGGCAATCGAAATGTCGTAATCGGCGCGATATCGCCGCGACATGCCAAGGCTCAGATGCTCTGCCACCACCGCCAGACGATAGGGCAGAAACTCTGCCAATTGAAAATCCAAACTGCTGTTGTCCATGTCGCGACTTTAGGAGAATTCATTTCATTTGCAATGAATAATGACCGCAAAAGACGATTTCATGGCCCAATACCGGATGCATTTGCGCGTCCCCAGTCCCCCAAACACAGGACACCACCCTCATATGACACCGTTAGGCGTGCCAACGCGGGGCTTCTTCTGTTTAAAAATATCCCGGGGGGGCCAAAGGCCGGGGGCAGAGCCCCCTCTGACCCCTCAACGCACCCTATCGCGCGCGTCCGTCAAGGGGCGGGCGCTATTCCGGGTTATGGTCGGTCAGACATTCGGAATGGTCGCGCAGGACTTCCAGCACCCGACAATCCGCGACCGATCCGCCCTCGCATTGCCGCACCATGCGGTCCAATTCAACTTTCAGCGCCTCCAACCGGGCAATCCGGCGCTCCACCTCACGCAGATGCCGTTGGGCAATGCTGTCCACCGCAGCGCAATCCTGATGCGGGCGATCCGTCAGATCCAGCAGCCCACGGATCATGTCCAGTGGAAACCCCAGCTGGCGGCCATGGCGAATAAAGGCCAGCCGGTCCAGCGTCGCGGTGTCATAGCGCCGTTGCCCGCGGCGCTGCGCGCGGGTTCTGGCAACAGGCCGATTTCCTCGTAATACCGGATGGTCTGCACCTTGGTGCCGGTGCGTTTTGCCAATGTGCCGATTGCCAGCATGGTGCCGCCTTTCCCATCTGCCGCCGGATCCACGGCACTGGCACCAACTCTGTCGCGATCCATCCACAGTTTCAAGGGCCGGACCAACAGCGAAGGATCAGGCGTTGACGTCGACGACCACCCGGCCCTTGACCTGCCCCTTCAGAATATCCCGCCCCAATTGCGGCAACTCGGCCAGCGTTGCCGGTTGCACCATGGCGTCCAGCTTGGCCATCGGCAGATCGCGGGCAATCCGCGCCCAGGCCCGTTGCCGGTTTTCAAAGGGCTGCATCACGCTATCAATCCCAAGAAGGTTCACCCCCCGCAGGATAAACGGCGTGATCAATGCACCATCAATCGCTGCCCCACCGGCCAGGCCAATCGCCGCAACCGACGATCCGTATTGCATTTGTTTCAGCACCCGGCCCAGCATGACACCGGCCACCGCATCCACACAGCCGCCCCAGACCTCGGCCTCCAGCGGTTTGCGGCTGGTTTCGGCGTATTCGTCGCGCGCCACAATCTGGCTGGCGCCCAGCGATTTCAGGTAATCTTCCTGCTCCGGTCGGCCGGTCACGGCGGCCACCTGATGCCCAAGATTTGCAAGGATCGCGGTCGCAACCGACCCCACACCGCCCGCCGCACCGGTGACCAGAACCGGCCCATCGGTGATGCCCTGATCTTCCAGCGCCATCACCGCCAGCATTGCGGTCAACCCGGCGGTCCCAACCGCCATCGCCTGATGCGTGGTCAGACCTTCGGGCAGGGGCACCAGCATATCGGCTTTGACCCGCGCTTTCTGGGCGTAGCCGCCCCAGCGGTTTTCACCGACGCGCCAGCCGGTCAGCACAACCTTGTCACCGGGTTTGTAGCGGGCATCGTCCGAGGTTTCGACCGTGCCGGCAAAATCAATGCCGGGCACATGGGGATAATTGCGCACCAGACCGCCACCGGGGCCGATGCACAGCCCGTCTTTGTAATTCACCGTGGAATACTCCACCGCAACCGTCACATCCCCCTCTGGCAATTGATCTTCGCTGACCTCGGCGACCTGCGCCGATGTTTTGCCGTCGGCGTCTTTTTCAACCAGCAATGCCTTGAACATGGGGGGCTCCTTTTCTCGATGACCTGCGTTGCCTTGATCTGCGATTCCATTTATAATTGCCTTACAATTAAATGTAAGACAAATGAAAAAACCAAAACCACAGAAAAAAGCCGATCTTCCGGCCCAGATCGCCAAGTCATTGCGGGATGCCATCCTGTCCGGGGAATTGACGGTGGATGACCGTTTGCCCTCAGAGGCGGATCTGTCCGACACGTTTGACGTGTCGCGCCCCACGGTGCGCGAGGCGTTGAAACGTCTGGCTGCGCAATCGCTGATCCGAACCGAACGGGGCGCATTTGGCGGCGCGTTTGTGCGGCGGCTTTCCTATGAAGAGGCGCAGGTGCAACATGCCTCAAACGCGACTTTGTTGTTGTCTATCAACGGGATAAACTTCTCGGTCGCCTGTGAGGCGCGATATGCGCTGGAAAAATCGGTCACCGCGCTGGCCTGTGCGCGGCGCAGCGATGCCGATTTGGCGGCAATGCGGGCGGAAATCGCCCGTCAGGGCAGCGAGGGACTGAGTGACGAAGATTTCTGTGCGTCGGATGTGGCCTTGCACCGGGCCTTGGTCGATGCGGCGGGCAATCCGATCCTGTCCTATCAACTGGCCGGCGCGGTCGAGGCGATGCAGCCGCTGATGAACATGATCACCTTTTCCGCCCGGTCGCGCGAACAGATCGTGGCGCTGCATACCGCGCTGGCAGACGCCATTGCGGCGCGCGATGTCAGCGCCGCGGATGATGCATTGATGACCCTGGAGCGGTATACGCTTGAGCTGGGCGAGGGTGTGATTGCCGGGTTTCAGCGCAACAGAACCGCCAGCCAAGGCGGGTCCGGTTCAAGGTCATCATAACCTGCGCCGTTGTCGGCCAACCAATCCCCCAGATACCTCAGGAACTCCGCCGCGTTTGCCTGTACCGGGCGATAGCGCGGAGACCATGCGGGGCCGCCCCAGTCATCCCAGGGGGCCGCGCGGTTGATATGGTCCCCGAGGTCGGAATTGACCAAAATACACTTTCCAACCGCTTCAAGCGTTGTCCGGCTGATCTGGCCCCGGGTTCCGTCGAGATGGTTGCGGTCCGTCAACCTGGTGCAATAGCCGGGCAGGGTGGGCCGACCATAAGGTGAGGCGCGCACGCCTTCGAACCATTGCCGGGCAAGAAAGCTGCGCCCCTTCTGTCCGGTCTCGGCCCCGTCATGGGTGAAGCGACAGCCATCAAACACGAACCCATAGGGCCGGTGCAGCGCCGTAGAGGGCGCGACCGCCCAGCTTTGCGCGCCCCGCACGCCACGGGTCCGCAGGGTGCAATTCTGAAAATATCCGGTTGCGCCGCCAAAGATGAAATCCACATCGCCGGAAATGGTGCAATCCCGCAGCAATGTGCGGGACGGGCCAAGCCCGGCCTGAAGATACAGGGTGTCCTGAAAGCTTTCGAGGGTCAGATCACACAGGCTGACCCGGTCGGCCCCGGCGACATGCAACGCCACGGCCTGATGCTGGCCTTGTGAAAATCGGCCTTCGGCATCGGGCACCGCACCCTTCGGGGCGGCAGCCACCCGATCACAGGCATAGAGGTTTCGGATGGTCATCCCGGAAACAGAGGTATCGTCGCGTGCAATCCGCAACACCGATGTATTCCCGGTGGTCAGCACCTCTCGCGCGGCGAGGGTGGCAAAATGGTTTTGGGTATCGGGATGGGCGGTGCCAAAATCGGCGCCAAAGCGGTCTGCAAATTCGCGGCCCGGCATTTGGGCATCAATCCGCGCCGCGAGCAGGGTCTTGTCGGCCCCCGCCCCGACAAGGCTCAGCGGCGGGGCGCTGGCGGGTACGATGGCCGGACCCTCATAAAACCCCGGCGCGATATGGATGACCCGCCGGGTTTTGGCGCCGCTGACAGTATCCTCGATTGCGCTGTCGTAAATCGCCCGGTCAATCGCGGCCTGAAGCGTCGGCAAAGCCCCCGCCGTGCCGCGACAGACCAGATAGTCCGGCTTGGCGTTGGCAATCGGTCCCGGCAACCACGCCACACCGTCGGTGCCATCCAGCACGTTGGGGCGTGAAAATTGCCGGGCTGTCTGGCTCATTGCCCGGCCAGCGCCAGCGCCTTGCGGTCGGATTGCGCAAGATCGGTCGCAATGGCCATCATCAAGGGGCCCACGCCCTTGGCATCATCGCTTTTCAGCGGCTCCGTCAGGTAATATTCCGCACTGCCGTCGCGATAACGACCCTCAAACGGGCCAAGTCCGGCAACATGCACAATCCCGGTCATTTCATGGCCGGTGCCATCGGTGCGCGGATTGAGCGCGAAATCGGTCAATGTGCGGCAGATGTGATCTGTCGACCCGGACCAGAGCCCCAGATCCCGCGCCTTCAACAGGGCATAGCTGAACATCGCCGAGGCTGAGGTTTCGGTATAATTGCCCTTCAGGTCGGGTTGTTCAATCACTTGCAACCACAGGCCATTCGGCTGACGCAGATCGGCGATATCGGTCAAAAGCGTTTCGGTGCGCGCTTTGAGCGGGGCAAAACCTGCCGGTCCGACCAGATCCGCGATATCCACGAGGGCCATCGCCAGCCACCCCAATGCCCGCGCCCAGTGGGCGGTGGGGGATTGACCGCTGTCGGGGTCGGCCCATGGCTGTTTGCGCGCTTCGTCCATCGCATGGGCATAAAGCCCGGTTGCGGGGGCAAATGTCAGCTCCATCGCGCGCCCGACCTGGGTCAGGGAATCGGCAATCAGCGCCTCATCCCCGCGGCGCAGACCATAGCCGATCTGGAACGGCGGCCCCATGTAAAGACCATCCAGCCAGACCTGCCAGGGATAGCGCAGTTTGTGCCAATAGATGCCGGATCTTGTGCGCGGATGGGTGGCGAGTTGATCCATCAACACCGCCGCATAGTCGAGATATCGCGCCTCGCCTGTCAGTTCATGCAGGTACAGCAGCGTGCTGCCGGTTTTGATATTGTCGATATTATAGTCGCTGGCGGCATAACCCGCGAGCGTTGGACCATCGCGCAATTGTGGCGAAATCAGCCGAAGGATATGCGCGAACCAGCGATCTTCGCCGGTCGCACGGTGCAACAGTTCCAACCCGCGATAGATCAACCCGTCTTCGTAACACCAGGCGCCTGTCTTGTACGGCTGATAGGTTTCGGCATAGCGGTCGAAATAATCCATCAGCATGCAACGAACTCCTTCTGATAGGGGATCTCGGTGATGGTGCCCGCCACATCGGCAAATTCCGACAGAATGCCGCCATGGCGCACTGGCGCGACCCCGAGGGCCATCAGCGGCACATCGGCCTGGGCGGCGGGGTCGTATGACAGTTGGACATTGAAAAGCTGCACGCCGGTGACGGGCGATTCCGGCAGCCCGAGGATCGCCGCCGCCGCCAGGGTGACACCCCGCGCCGTGACATCGCACAGGGTGATGTCGTGGATTACCGGGGTTGTGTCATCCACCACCGCAGGCAAACGCGACTGCACCACCTCGGATTTTCCGTCATGGTCGCAAAAGTAGAACATGTTGATCGCCAGCGGTGTCGGCACATTCACCATGTCGACGCGGGTCAGGGTGACACCGCTCACTGTGCCCCCGCGCCCGCGCCGGGTTTTCAGCCGAAGTCCCCGGTCGGTTGCATGGAATTCACAGTCAGAGATGGTGATGTCATGGATGCCGCCGGACATTTCGGACCCCAGCACCACCGCACCATGGCCCCGCATCATCCGGCAATGGCTGATCGTGACATCGCGGGTTGGGGCAATATGGGCGATCTGATCTGTGTCGGGGCCCGTGCCACGCTTGCAGGCCTTGATGGCAATGCAATCATCCCCAACTGAAAAATCGACGCCGCAAATCGTGACGCGGGTGCAGCTTTCGGGGTTCAGCCCATCGGTATTGGGGCTGTCGGGTGGGTTTTCGATCCGCACGGAGGAAACATGAAGATCGGCGCAACGATAGGGATGTAATGTCCAGGACGGCGAATTTCGCAGCGTCACACCGGTCAGGCGGGCCTGATCGCAATAGGCCAGATGTACGGTGCGCGGGCGTCGTGCACCCTCACGCGTTTCTTTTGGCCAGGTCCACCAATCGCCCCGGTCGCCACCGCCATCAATCACACCGCGCCCGGTGATCGTTACGCCGGTGCAATCCACGGCTGTGACCAGCGCGGCAAAGGCCGCTTCGGGCAGCCCTTCCCAAGTGCCCATCACGCGCCCGGTTGCATCATGGGCGGCCAATTGCGGCCAGCCGACGCGATCGGCAATTGCCGCAAGTTCCGCGCCAGCGTCCAGGAGCAACGTTATCTGTGGTTTCAGAAATATCGGGCCGCTGAAATAGCGCCCGGGTGCCAGCCGCAAGGTGCCCCCGGCGGGCACGGCGGCAATCGCGCGGGCCAGCGCAACCGAATTGTCGGCCAGTGCGGGATCAACCCCGAAATCCGCGGCATCTATCAGACCGGCACAGGGCAGGGTCTGTACGGAAACCGTGCCGAGATCACAGGACATATGGTATCGGGTCGCCGGACACAGCCCGTCGATGAACACGGCCACCTGATCAGTTGTGCCATTGGCCACCAGAGTGCCGTTGTCATCGCACAGCGACCAGTCCAGCGGGCGGGGCAAGGCAAACCGCGCGCCGGGAGATGTGACAAGAAGGGACAGGGTCCTTGCGGTGGCCGCAAGAACGCGAACAGCGGTCATGGCATCTGCTTTCACTTGAGGGGAGGTGCCGGATCAGGTCCGGCACCCCGATTGGCGCAATCGAAGGGTCAGGAACCGATGTCTTCCAGCGCTTCCTCGATTGCATAGCTCATGTCATCGGCGGCGGTGGCCGCGTCGATTTCGCCATAGGCAAAAAGCTCCAGGTTGTCCTGTATGGCCGAGCGGACATCGGGGAATTCCATCATTGGATGGATGCCCGGGCCTTCTGCATTGATCACGCGGGCCTGTGCCTCGATCTGGATTGGTGCGATTGCCCCGGCCTTCAGCAATTGTTCACGCGCGGTTTTGGACGCCGGGACGCCGCGGGTCGAACCCAGCGCCGCGACGCCTTCGGGTTCGTTGAGCAAACAGTTCAGAACTTCGGCGGCCGCCTGTTGTTTGTCGGATTTGGCCGAGATCGAGAACACCATTGACGCCTTGCGATAGATGCCCGGTGTTTTCTGGCCGTCCTGTGACAGCAGATCGACATAGACAAGTTCTTCACCGTCATTCATCGGATCCGAGATTTTGAAATAGGTTGAATCCCACTGATAGGTGCCGGCGATTTTGCCATTGGCCCAATCCGGGTTTTCATGCAGCGGGATGTTGCCCGCGCGGCCACGGATTTCCAATCCAGAATGACGTGATTGTCGACCAGTGTCTTGTAAAAGGAAATCGCCTCGGTCAGCTCTTCTTTGGTCCAGGCCAATTCATTGGTGGCCGGGTCGATCAGTGCCTTGCCGGTTTTCTGGGTGCCATAGAGCGTGATGATCAGCGCCGCGTCCAGCCGCGCCGCTTCGAACGGATAGTAATCATCGCCCAGTTTTTCGGCGAACACCGGACCGGCGGCCACCAGATCATCCCAGGTTTTTGGCAGCTCAAGTCCGGCTTTGTCCCAGGTGGTCTTGTTGAACGCAAACAGCCGCCCCGTGGTCGAAATCGGCAGACCGTTCAGCTTGCCATTCATGGAACCGGCTTCGATCTGGGCGGCGTCCCAATTCGACAGATCAATGGTGTCGGACAGCGTGGTAAGATCGGCAAGCCCGGTGCCATCCGCAGAATAGATCGACAACCAGGGCCAGTTGACCTGCATCAGATCGGCCTCGGTGCCGCCGGCGATCTGGGTTGTCAGTTTTTCGAAATGGCCGGACCAGCCGGTGAATTCCGGGCTGATGGTATGGCCGTGTTTTTCGCCACAGACCTCAAGCGCGGTCTGGGTGGCCTGGTGACGGCTATCGCCGCCCCACCAGCTCATCCGCAGATCGGCGGCACCGGCGGTTCCCGCAAGGGCCGTCGTGGCGAGTGCAAGGCTCAGAACATTCAGTTTCATTTGATTTCCTCCCATGGAACTCAGGTTTTTTGATTGGCGGCGAGAGAGATATTCTCGCCGCTTTCGGCGTTGAACAGGTGGATGCGCGGCCCAAGTGGCAGAAGGCCGACGCGATCGCCGCGTGCCAGCGTCCTGTCGAACCGCTCTGACGGGATCACAGCAACAAGAAGCGCATGGCCGACGCGGGCATGCAGATTGACCTCATGGCCCATGAATTCGAGATTGCTGATGGTCCCGGTCAAAGCATCGGGGGTGTCGGGGGCAACAACCGACAGATGTTGCGGGCGCACACCCAGGGTGACCGGGCCATCAACGGCGGTCACACGGTCGGCCAACCCCTCGGCAACCTGTATCGTCTGGCCATCCGTGGTCAGGCTTGGCACGCCCTCGGCCCGCGACAAGACCGCAGGAAACAGGTTCATTTCCGGCATGCCGATAAAACCCGCGACAAAGGCATTGGCCGGGCGTTCATACAGCGTCACCGGATCGGCAACCTGCATGATATGGCCGTCCTTCATCACACAGATCCGGTCGCCCATGGTCATGGCCTCGACCTGATCATGGGTGACATACACCACGGTGGCGGGCAGGCCTTCGGCGCGCAGACGTTTGTGCAGATCGGTGATCCGCACCCGCATCGAGGCCCGCAGTTTGGCATCAAGGTTCGACAGTGGTTCGTCGAACAGAAACACCTCTGGTTGTTTGATCAGCGCCCGGCCCAGGGCGACACGTTGCGCCTGACCGCCCGAGAGCTGTTTCGGCAACCGATCCAGAAGCGCCTCGATTTCCAGAATGCCCGAAACAGTTTTGGTGGCTGCTGCAATTTCCTCGGCTGGTTTGCGCTTCAGCCGCAGACCAAAGGACAGATTGTTGCGCACCTTCATATGCGGATAAAGCGCATAGTTCTGGAACACCATGGCGATGCCGCGCTTGCCCGGCACCAGATCGTTCACGACATTGTCGCCGATCTGAATTTCCCCGCCAGTGATGGTTTCCAACCCGGCGATCATCCGCAAAGTGGTGGATTTGGCACAGCCGGACGGGCCGACCAGCACCATGAATTCCCCCTCTTTCACATGCAGGTTGATGCCGTGAACGGCCTTGAACCCGTTGCCATAGGTCTTTTCGATTGAATTCAGTCGTAGTTCGGCCATCAGCCTTTCACACCTCCCGAGGATATGCCCTGGATGAATGATTTCTGGGCGAGAAAGAAAACGATGAGCGACGGCGTCAGCGCCAGAACGGTCATGGCGAGGATTGAGTTCCAGTTGAAGGCTTCGGTGGCGTCGATCGACAGTTTCAGCGCCAGCGAGATGGGGTATTTTTCAACCGTCGAAATATAGATCAGCGGCCCGAGGAAGTCGTTCATCGTCCACATGAATTGGAACAAACAGACCGACACCAGCGCAGGCGTCAACATGGGAACCACGATAAATATTAGCGTTTGCAGGGTGTTGGCCCCGTCGACGCGGGCGGCCTCCTCCATCTCGCGGGGGATGGCGCGCAGGAATTGGATCACCATAAAGACAAAGAACGCATCCCCCGCCAGCCAGGCTGGCGCAAACAGCGGCAGATAGGTATCCAGCCAGCCAAGTTCGCGAAACAACAGGTATTGCGGGATGCGGGTGACAACATCGGGCAACAGCAGCGTGGCGATCAGGATGGCAAACAGGATCTTTTTGCCGGGAAATTCGAACCGGGCAAAACCATAGGCCACCAGCGTGCAGGAAATCGCGGTGCCGATCACCTTGGGGATGACGATCTGCAACGAGTTGATGAAGAAATGCCCAAAGGTGTAAGGGGTCGAGGTTTTCCAACCGTCGATATAGCCCTGAATGGTGGCGTCTTTCGGCCAGAACCAGGCGGATGTGAACATCTCGGCGTTGGTCTTGAACGAGGCACCGACCAGCCAGATCAGCGGATAAATCATGATGAGGCCAACAACAATCAGCAGGGAATACCGCAACGTGGCAGAGATCCGGGCCTGTCGGCGCAGTTTTAGCTGTAGTTGCGTTGGTGGCGCGGCGGTGGCGGGGATGTCGGGCAGCAATGACATGGGATCAGCTCCTCTTGTCGCCGGCGTAATAGACCCATTTTTTCGATGACCAGAAGGCCAGCAGGGTCAGCGCCATGATGATTGCGAACAGCACCCAGGCAATCGCCGAGGCATAGCCCATGTCAAAACTCTTGAAAGCTTCGTCGTAGATATAAAGCGGCAGCAGATAGGTGGATTTCAGCGGCCCGCCCTGGGTAATGATGTAAGGCCCGTTGAATTCCTGAAACGCCTGTACGGTCTGCATGATCAGGTTGAAAAAGATCACCGGCGTGATCAGCGGCAGGGTGATGTGGCGAAAGATCCGCCAGGGGCCGGCACCGTCGATTGACGCGGCCTCATACAGGGATTTGTCTACGCCTTGCAAAGCGGCCAGGAAAATCACCATCGCCGAGCCGAACTGCCAGCAGCGCAACAACGTGATGGTAAACAACGCATTGCCGGGATCGCCAAACCAATTCACCGGTTCGCCGCCAAAGGCCACGATGATCATGTTGACCAACCCGGTATTGGCGAAAATATAACGCCATAGAACCGCAATCGCGATCGACCCGCCCAGCACCGACGGCACATAATACGCGGTGCGAAACAGGTTGATGCCACGCAGCCGGTAATTCAGCACCACCGCGATGAACAACGCGAATGTCAGCTTGAGCGGCACGGTCAGGAACACATAGGTCAGCGTGACATTCAGCGATTTGTCAAAGGTCCGGTCGCGGGTGAACAGTTTTTCATAGTTCTTCAGACCCACCCATTCCGGGCTGGACAAAAGGTCATAGTCGGTAAAGCTGAGATAGAAAGAGGCCACAAACGGGAAGGCCGTGAACAAAAGCAGGCCGATGGCATAGGGGGCGACATACCACAGCCCCAGAAATTTACTGTCACCGCCCACTACGCAACTCCCTTCAATGTTTCGGGCAACCATTCTGCGGTGGCGGCCAGCATGGCGTTGAACATGGTTCGGACGTCATCCACCGGCAGATGGCGCAGCAGGGGGTCTGATCGGAACAGCGGGAACAGCGCGGCGTGATGGCCACCCAGAACCGCCGACAACAATGCGCTTTGGCGTTCGGCGTGGTCGGTGACAATCGGCTCCAGCGCTGGTGGCAAACGTCCGGCATGAATGGCCTGTACCCCCAAGCCAGAGAATATCGCATTGGTCTCGACAATCGCCCCGGTCGGCAGGCCGGTGATCTGCCCTTGATTGGGCAGATTGGCGTTGCTGACAAAAGCGTCGCCCGTCATCAGGGCGGCGATTTGGTCTATCATTGCCTCGTCCGACCGCTGGGCGACCGGGGCAGCATCACCCCGGCGCAGCGCCTCGGCATGGGTCAGTTTTGCGGCGCGATCGCGGATGCGGTAGGCCACCGGCGTCAGGGCAAAGCCCCAGTCGCCGGGGTTATTCATGTATTCGCTCAAGGGGAGAAACTCCGCCAAATGCCGGTCACCCGCTGCAGCCGGAATCCCAAATCGGCGAAACAGATCAAAGGCCACCAGATTGCGGGTGCCGAAATACCCGGCGTGTTCCGCGTCTTCGCCGGGCTCTGTCTGCGCCCAGCCAGAAGTCATATGCGCGGCAACAAAGGCGTCATAGGCCGGGCGCATATCCCGGCCAGCAAGTGAAATCCGGTCAACAAAAGTGAAATGGTTGATGCCGAGGACATTCACCTGCACATCGCGATGCGTGTAAATATCCTGTCCCGCGTGTTGATTGGCGATCCCGGCGACCTGACGGCGGATCTTGGTCACCTCGTGGCATTCACCCCAGGCGCGGATGCCGGGACAGGCCGCAAACAGCGCCCCGGTCAGGACCGACATCGGATTGGTCAGATTGCAGACATAGGCGTTTGGCGCATGTTGGCCAATGGCGGTGCCGATCTCTGCCAACATCGGAATGGCGCGCATGGCGCGGACGAAACCGCCGGGTCCAACCGTATCGCCCACCGCCTGGGCAATCCCGTGGCCGGCAGGGATGGCAATGTCCTGCGCCATATCTTCGAACCGACCGGGCAGGATGGAAATCACCACAATATCCGCGCCGTCCAAGGCCCCCGACAGGGTGTCACAGGCGCGATATGTGGCGGGCGTGCCCCGGCTGACGGCACCATGACGCTGGCCGATTTCGGCGTTGCGCTGTGCCGCAGCAGGATCAATATCATAGAGCCGCACATCAGCGGCAAGGCGGGTGTCAAAGGCCAGATCGGCCATCAACCCCATCGCCCAATTCAAAGATCCGCCGCCGACAAAGGCGATTCTGACAGAAGCGGGTGTTTGTTGATCGGATTCGTGCATTATGTTCCAGACGGGATTCCGCCATGGCGGCAAGATCCTGTCCTTTCCTCCCAATTTTGAACAGCTTTCGTAAAATTTCACGGGGCTGATCGTTTTCCATCAGAGTAATATGCTAGTTTCACAACGGGAATGATGATAAATCGACAAAATGATGGATCAAATCGAACATTCAGCGCTCAGCCATATCCCGATGCGGTCCTTGTCGCTGCGGTTGGCGCGGTCGACGATCAAAATGAACCATGATCGCGGCTGGCGAATCGACAAGGTGAACCCGGTGAACGATCTGTTGATCTGTCTGTCCGGGCGCGGGCGCTATCAGGTTGGTGAGGACCGGGAGGTTGTGACTCTGGAGGCTGGCCATGCGATGTTGATCCCGGCCTATACCCGGTTTCGCGGCGTGCATGTGGGAGATGAAACTCTGGTGGGCATTGCGCAACACTTTTCGCTCGAACTGTTTGGCCGTGGTGATCTGATCAAGCAAATGACGTTGAAGCCCGTGGCGGCCCTGCCGGATTGGCCTGTGTTGGGCCCTGTTTTGCACCACTTTCGCGAAAGCGCTCCAACCGGCGGCACCACATTGGCCCAGCATCATCAGTTCATGGTGTTCCTTCTGGCCTATCTGGAGGCTGCGTTCCTGGATTGGTCCGCCCCAGAAAAAACCCCGGACAGTCAGGACCATTTGTCGATCCAGATCATGTTGGTCGCGTCACGTCTGTCTGCTGATCCACTCGGGTCGGGATTGGAAGAGGCGCTGATCGGCGTGCCATATAATGGCGATTATTTCCGACGGGCGTTCAAGGAGCGGCTCGGCCATACGCCGCAGAAATTTCGCGAGTTGAAGCGGATGGAATTCGCGGCCAACCGATTGGGCATGGGGCTATCGGTCAAGGCCGTGGCGGCAGAATTGGGCTATGGCGATCCCTATTTTTTCAGCCGCATGTTCAAACGCTATCTTGGCGCCAGCCCGTCGAAGTATCGCGAACGCCCCGCGCATGTCCGCCCCAGCCTTGCAGCGGAAGGTCAGACAAGAATTTGACGGCAGATGCCCGTTGATGTCGCTGGCAAGTGCCCGGGGGAATTGACTGTGTCGTGGTTCAATAGCGCTCCGCATTACTGCGCAATGGGCAGCCGCAACCGCACGGCGGTTCCCCTGCGTCCGTGGGGCGGATCGAATATGTCGAAGCTGCCGCCGTGTTTTCGCGCGATTTTGTCGACAATCGCCAAACCCATTCCGGGGCCGGGGCTGTCGTCCCGGGATTGCAATTTGACCATCGGCTTCAGGACATTTTCCCGTTGTGCCACGGGGATGCCGGGGCCGTCATCGCGCACCCAAACCTCCACCATGTCCCCGACCGCCCGGCCAAGCACCGCTATATGTGCGGTGGCCGGGTGATGGACAACCGCATTGGACAGCAAATGCCCGACAGCCAGCACAAGATCGGTTTCATTGGTAAAGGCCCGGCTGGCGTCACAGCGTATCCGCAGCAAAACCCCCTTTGGCATTTCGACGGCGTCGCGTGCCTGTGACAGGCACCCTGCCAATGCAACGGGTTGCTGATCCGCCATACCCGCCCGCGACAGCGCCAACAAACCTTGGATCATATCATCCAATCGCTGGGTGTGGACTTGCAAAAGGGCAAATGACTCTGCCGGGCCGTCTGGCAATTCGATGCCCGCGTCGGCCAGATCTTCGGTTATCCAGGACGGAAGCTGTGCAATGGCCCGCGTTGATGCGCGCAGGTCATGCGAGAACCGGTAAATCAAGTCTTCAACAGGATCTTGTGGCGCCACCACGGGACGATCAGATGGCATTGTGTGGCCGGGACACACGTTTCGCCGAGGCTGGATAGCTGCTGTACAGGGCATTCCAACGCTGCAATTGTGCGGCGCGCCCGACCTGTTCCGTCGTCAACTCCCATGCCAGTTCGATACTCTTCAGGGCCGCGCGCGGCGGAACTTCCCCTGACAAGGCGTTCAACAGCCAGTAATTCAGGGCTTCGAAATAACTGCCGCGCCGGGCGACATAGAAATCCGGAATTGCGTTGCTCATCGCTTGACGGTGCACATTCAAGAAGTCTTTGCCGTATACTTTAACAATGCCGGGATCCTCGTAATGTTCGACACGATAGGGGTCAAAATAGCCGTCTATTTCGGCGATGGATCTGGCAGAGACCTCTGTATCGACCGCGGTCTGACAGAAAAGATAAGCCAATTCCGGCACCGGGCAGTGCCGCGCAATCACATAGCTCCACCCCCAATTGAAATAGGCCAAGGGCACATGTTCGCCATCAATCACACCACCGGGCAGTGGCCCGTTGATCACATTGCCATACATGCCCGAACCCGGGGCATTCAGGCTTTTCTGGGTGCCGCCCCAGCCAATATTGGCAAAAACATCCCCGCGATTGTACCGTTTCCAATTGTCAAAAAGCCCAAGATTTGCGCCGGTCAGGTGCTGGGCAGAGACAATCATCGCCTCTAGCGCAGCGAGGCCGACCTCGCTTGCCACGCCCGGTCGACAATCCGAATGGAATGGCAACCCGCCCGCAGCGTGAAACCGGGACCACCATTCCCAGGCGACATAATTTGCGGTCCGAAACAGACATCCACCGTATTGGCCGACCTCTGGGCGATGGAAAAATGCCATTTGCCGGTCCACTTCGTCCCAGGTGCGCGGAATCGCAAGCGGCGTGCCGGTCAAATCGGCATAGCGTGATTGTTCATCGGTGTTTTCCATCATTTTGCGGTTGTAAAACATCAAATAAACATCGCCGTCCGTTTGATACCCCCAATGTTGACCATCAAAAGTATCGCCCGATTGATAAAGCTGTGACCCCGCGAAATCCGACGGCTGGTGTGCTTTGGCAAATTGATCAACCGGCCGAATGGCCCGGGATTCGACCAGATCCGGAATGCCAAAGGTCGCGGGAAGGGCGATATCAATTTGGCTTGCGGGGGTGATTGATTCCAGAATCAGGGCGGAATTGATATTGTCGACATCGGTGACAATCGTTTCCACCGGACAGTTACATTCGAGTTCGAAATGTGCCGTCACCGGCCCAAGATTGGCCTGCGCACCATTCGGAACCAGCATCCGCAAAGGGCGACCAAGCCGCGTCAGCAGAGCCTGCATCTGGCGCTCGCTGATCTGAGACCGATCAGCGGCGGCTTGCGCCAACCCGGCAAACGGCATCGCCGCGCTGGCAGCACCCGCAGCAAGTAAAAAACGCCTCGAAAACATGGCCCCTCCGCAAAGCTGAACAAATGCCATTTTGCAGGGTTGGATTTAAGAACCGGTAAAGACTTGTGGTTTATTCAAGATGGAATGGCATTGCGGGAAGGGATCAATGGGCCGACGGTCACTTTTATTCAGGTTGCGGGCGGGCGCAATTTTTCTGGTCTTTTCTGGTCTCTTTTCTCTTTGTGGTGTCTGGTATACATTGGATTGGCTGGGAGGAAAGGCAAAGGATCTGACAACAGAAACCTCCTCTCTATTGCAGGTCACCCGAAAGATTCCGGAAATGAGCCTTAAAGTGGGGTCTTTTCCTGCGCGGCTTCTCGATTCAACGCAGACGGCGGAATTGGCAGAGATGCGTCGCGAAACCCAAATTACCTTTTCAGAAATCATTCCATTGGCAAGCCTGGTCGGTGAAAATGAGGGGCTGGATTTTAAATCCGGCCAATCGGCATTTCAGGATCTGCTTGCAGTGCAAGAGAAATTCATTGCCGAAAGTACCAAGATAGATGCGCTTGTGAATGCGGAAATTCTTCGGTTGAATCGGATGTCGCGTGCCATTCGGCAGGCGAGATCGTCGGTCATGTTGGATTTCGTCACCGCCGCTGCGGAGACGAGCGAACGGCAAAGCTCGGTCAATGTTCTGTTTGAATTTTCCGAGTTTGAGAGCAATGTGACGACATTGATTGTCTTGACACAATCCTTGCCGACCCTGCCCGCAGAGGCGGCATTGGGCCTTAGATCAAATGTCATTCGCCAGATTGATGCCATGACCACCACGCTTGGTCGGTTGCCCGAAAGCAGCGAACGCTCGGCCCTGGCCAAGGACATGAATAACTATCGTGCGGCCTTCCTTGGGCTGGGCGGCGGATTTGACATGGTCGTGACCCTTGTAACCCTTGAACAAAGCCGTCGCGCCCTTTTGGATCAGGCAATCGGGTTTGTCGGGACATTGGTCGATTGGAGTGAAAACGTCACCAGCAAGTCGACGGCTGACTTTGAAATGGCTTTGGTGAATATCCAAAACAGAATTGCCGCGGCGCGGTCAATTGGCGTAACAGTCACCTTGTTTTTCTGGATCGGCTGCGTTTTGTTATTTTGGTACCTTCTGGAAATGAGGTTGTTTCGCCGCTTGGCCGGAATTACCGGACATATCCGCGAGATGAATGATGGCCACCTTTCCACTGCGTTGAGAGTTTCCGGCAATGACGAGGTCGGCGAAGTTGAAGAGGCCGTGGATCGCGCCCGAATTCTGGCGCGGGATCTTACGGACCGGAACGAAGAATTGCATCGGTTTGCCTATGTGGCCGCGCATGATCTTCGTGCGCCGTTACGTGCGGTCAAATCGTTGATCTCCTGGACGATCGAAGACCACGGCGATGTTTTGCCCGACGAAGCGCGGGAGAACCTCGACACGATGGACGCGCGATTGACGCGGCTTTCCGAGCTATTGGCGGCGCTGCTGGATTATGCACGCGCGGGTCAGGTCGAGGAGGAAATCGGCGTTTTTGACCTGACTGAATTTGCCTCGGATCTGCGACAGGTCTATTTTCCGGACAAGAATTTTGAAATCCTGATTGCGGGGATCCCGCCGGTGATTGAGACCTATCCAACACCAATTCAGACCATTTTGCTGAACCTTGTCAGCAATGCCATCAAGCATCATGATCGGCCGGATGGACGTATCGTTCTGGATGCGGCTTTTACTCCAACCGGCATGCGATTTCGTGTCAGCGATGATGGCCCGGGGATTCCCAAGAAATACCAGGACCGAATATTTGTATTGTTCCAAACTTTGAAATCCCGCGATGATGTCGAAGGATCGGGTCTCGGGCTGGCATTGATTCAAAAGCTCGCCATTTCTTTTGGGGGCAGTGTTTTTGTGCTGTCAAACCCGGAGGTTGCCCGGGGCTGCGTATTTGAAGTTCACCTGCCGTTTGGCGCCGCTGTCAAACCCTTTACACCCAAGGAGATTGCCGCATGACAGACAAGAGCCGCGTGACGTTTCTCATTGTAGACGACGATTCCGTCGCCGTTATGGCGATAAAGAGAACGTTAAGGAAATTGAGGCTGACCAACCCTGTCGAAGTGGCCAGAGATGGGCAGGAGGCGCTTGATTTGTTGCAAGGCAACGGAATTTCGCCAATCAAGAAACCCTATATCATCTTGCTTGACCTCAACATGCCACGCATGTCCGGATTGGAATTTCTGGCCGTGGTTCGGGAAGATAAGGAGCTTGCGAATTCAGTGGTGTTTGTGCTGACGACATCGGATGCGCCGTCGGACATCGCCGCGGCCTATCGCCATAAAATTGCCGGGTATATTGTAAAAGAAAACGCCAGTGAAACAATCAGCACCGCAATTTCGATGCTGGACAGCTATACGGAAATTGTTTCATTTGATAAATAGGCTGGCGGTTTTGCTCAAAGGTCGGTCTGCGCCCGCAGGCCGTTCGGATTAATCAATTATTTGTATCGGAGTTGGCCGCAGTGGGCCTATCGCCCGGCGGAACGCGGTATGTCGCGCCCAGCCGGGAAGGGTATTGGGGGTCAATTGTAGGGCTTCAAAAAGCCCTGACTGTATTGTTCAACCTCGTCGAAGTAGCGCCAGATCCTCAGGCAATGTTCTTCGATTTCGTCAAGCGCCTCTGGCGAGGGTCGCAGGTTTTGCGCGTGGCAGGATCGGATAAAGTTTGTCTTTTTATAGATCTGCTTCAAGCGCGGTTGAATTTCGGTGACCAATTCGGCGGCAATGCCCTGGATCACGCAATCGGTGGCAATCCGCATTTCCTCAAGCGCCATCTTGTCCAGAAGACCGACCGACAGGGCGGATTGAATCGTGTCGCGCAGACGGGTCACCGTCAGACTTTCCTTGGGCAAGAAGTTCGCACAGCCCAACCGCATGGATTGGACAATCGTTTCCGCATCATCATGTCCGGAAACCATGATGACCGGTGAATGCGCATTGATCCGGTTGCTGCGCACCAATTCCAAAGCATCATGGCCCGTCATCTCGCCCAGCTCATGGTCGAGCAGGAAGAGGTCAATGTCCTTGGAATCGACAATCCATGAAAATTCTTCAAGCGTGGCGCAAGTCGATACACCAACCGGCGCGCCGATTTTGCCAATCATCCTTTTCAGGTTTTGACGATCAAAGGTATTGTCGTCCAGAATTGCGATTTCAATTTGCTGATCTTCGGCTTTGTCCGCACCGGGCATATCCAGCATGACGTTACTCCATTCGTTGCCTGAACAACTTTTTCAGAAGTTGGCCTACAAATATTTAACGCCGGAAATTTAAACGCCTAAATTTTAAGGAGAAATCTCAATGCCGCAGGCTGCGACCGGGCGGGGCGGTTTGCCGCCGCCGGTCAGCCCCATGTTGCCAGCGCCGCAGCCAGCTCCCGGTGGTCGCGGGCATAGTCGGCCAGCTCGACATCGGCCGCCGCCGCATCCCATGCCTGGCGAATGGCGCGCACGCCCGCCGCCGCCCCCATCGGGTGGCCATGAATGCCGCCGCCGCCAAGGTACATAAGGTCCAACGTGCGCCCGGTTTGGCGATAGGTGTCCACGGCCTGGCCGCCCCATTGCCCGGAACAGACCACAGGCAGCGCGCGGTCGCTTTCGTCAAAAATCGGCTCGGCCATCGCGTGAAAGGACCGCACAAAGCTTTCGTCTGGTTCCCAGTATTTGGCGCGGATGCCGTTGATCTGAAACTGATCCACTCCCAGCAGGCGCCAGATTCTCTGATAGGCGCGGAATTCCATGCCGAAACCGGGGTGCCGGGTCAGCACATCCCAGCCGTTGCGATGGGCATGCAGACACAACCCGGAGCGTTTGCGCAAAAACGCCATGCCGCCGTAGCCGATGGAATTGATATTGATGACGGCGGCATTGCCGCCCGCCGCAACCACCATGTCATGGTTGCGCATCATCACATCCGGGTCAGCCGACGAGATGCCAAAGGCATACATCACCCGTTTGCCGGTTTTCTGTTCATGCGCGTCGATCACCGGCATGATGGCCTTGATCCGGTCAGACAGCGGCGAATAGCCGGGGTTCATCAGCTTTTCATCATCCTTGATGAAATCAACCCCGGCGTCGCAAAGCTGGGCCACGACGGCGGCGGTTTCATCCGGTAAAAGCCCAAGCGACGGTTTGATGATCGAGGCGATCATCGGCCCCGCGGTCACGCCCATCAGCCGCCGGGATCCTGCGATGCCGAATTGCGGCCCCGGATGACAGGACCAGGCGGCAGGCAAATCAATATCCATCACCCGAATACCGCTGAGCCCACGCACCGCGAAGACACCGCCAACCGTGATGGTCATCAAGGCGGCAATATCCGTGCCAACCGCCTCTAGCGGATAGGCGATCACCACATCGGCCCGGTTGTACGGCCCCTGGCCACCGGGGTCGGGCAGGGTGGGCACATCTGTCGGGGCCAGCGGTGTGATTGCTTCGACGCGCGCGGCGCAACGGGCCTGAACAGCGGCGGTTTCACCGGGCAATTCGGTAAAGGTGCCGGTCGATTGATCCGAGGCTATCTTTGCCGCCAGGGCCGCAATGTCGCCGGCGGTTTCAAGACGATAGGTGACTCTGATCCATGCATTGCCCATTGCGGAATTCTTGCCTTTGCTAAGGCGCCCGCCATGGTCGGCGGGCGCATCCTGTGATTTGGCCGCTCAGGATTGCGCGGCCTCCTGGTGGTATTGGGTCAGGATCTCGACCTCTTGTTTCGAGCCGAGGATGACCGGCACCCGCATGTGGTGGCTGGTGGGGGTCACATCCATGATCCGTTCGGTCCCGGTCGAGGCCGCGCCGCCCGCCTGTTCGACGATCATCGCCATTGGGTTGGCTTCGTACATCAGGCGCAGCTTGCCGCCCATTTCGCGGTTGCCATCATCGCAAGGATAGATGAACACACCGCCACGGGTCAGAATACGGTGAACATCGGCCACCATGGCCGCAACCCAGCGCATGTTGAACTTCTTTTGCCGCGGGCCGGTTTTGCCCTGAATACATTCGTCATAGTAACGTTTGATCGGCTGGTCCCACATCTGATACCGCGAGGTGTTGATCGCAAATTCGGCCGCGGCTTCGGGGATTGTCATATCTGGATGGGTGACGCGGAATTCGCCGGTGCCGGTCTGGTGGGTCAGACAATGCACGCCATTTCCGGTGGTCAGCACCAGGGATGTCGCTGGGCCATAGACCGAATAGCCGGCGCAAACCTGTTTCGAACCGGGCCGCAACACCGAACGGTCGTCGCCGGCGTCCAGTTCCGCGTCGATGACCGCCACCGAAAAGATCGAGCCAACCACCATGTTCAGCGCCAGATTGGAAGAGCCGTCCAGCGGGTCGAAATAGACGATGTAATCGCCGGGCTGGGGGTCTTTCTTCAGCCAGTAAACTTCTTCAACCTCTTCCGAAACCAGGGCCGCAACCCGGTCATTGCCCGAGCAGTGCCGCACAAAGACATCATTGGCCAGCACATCCAATTGTTGCTGCGTTTCGCCCTGAACATTGGTGTCCTCGGTGGCACCCAGAACGCCGGTGAACGCGCCGTTGTGCACCAGGTGCGACACAATCCGGCAGGAGGTGGCAATGTCTTCCAGCAAGGAGACAAGGCTGGGGTCCAGCCCGTTTTCGCGGTGCTCTTTGGTCAGGAATTCGCGCAGGGTGGCGTGGTGGATGCTCATGGCAGGTCTCTCCGATTCATCTGTCGTGGTTTGAATACCACGGGACTTCGCCCAGCACATTACCCAAGGTTACATCCGGCCATCTTATCGCAGGCCCCCGCCATCACGCACCCATCCGAAATAGTCCGGGCTGCCCATTTGCCCGCCCTTCAGCGCCAGTTCCAGACCGTCCATCGCGCCCCTGGCATGGGCACGGAAAATGGAGGCACCGGGAATGGTCGGGGCCAAGGCGGACAGGGCAAAAATCCCCAGCTCCTGCGTGGCAAAGCCGGATGTATCGCCGCCGGAAACCACGGCGCGGCGCAGGCCGTTTTGCGCCAGCACCCGCGCCAACAACCGGCCCAGCGCCGCGCCGATGTGATGGTTGGCGGTGGGCATGTCGATGGCGCTGGCCGAAACCGCAGCGCGCAACCGGGCCACCGCCGGATCATCCGGGCCAGAGGCGGTGTAGATCAACGGGTCGCGGCCATCCGACAGGGCGGCGCGGGCCGCATCACAGCAGCGGTCAATTTCGGCTTCGATGGCCTTTGCGCCGTGACAGACCGCGGTGGCGTCGAACTCAATACAGGCAAAGCCGTTGTTGCGTGACCAATTGATCTGATCCGCCGTTGTGGGCGAGACGGAGCCAGAGACCGACACCATGCCATCGGAGCGCCCAATTCCCGGCGGCGGCGGGATCATGTCCAATGCGCCGGTGTGCTGCCAGTGGGCAACAAGGGCGAATTCCACCCCCTGCGAGCCGACAACAAACCGGCTTTTGTCGCGGGCGGTCCAAATGACCCGCCCGGCAGCAGTGTCGGAGGCGTGATCCATCGAATCCAGCGAGACAAGTTTGATGCGATCCGGGGCGGCGGTGTCGGGCAATGCAACCCCGCTGGCCAGCTGTTCCAGCGACAGCAACGCCGGGTCAATCCGGTCCGATTGCCGCGAAATATGCAAGGCCACATCGGATTCATCCATCGGCGTGACCGGATGGCGCGACATCACCGGGTGCCGGTCCAGCCGATGCACATCCGCGCCCATACCGGCAAAGAGATGGCCGAAACATTGATACCGCCGCATCTGCGGCGCGGCGACCATCACCGGCACAACGGGGCTGTTCATCACTTTGGCACCAATCTCGGTTGCGCGTCCGATTGAGCCGACCTCGGGGCTGGAATCCAGTGTCGAGCACACCTTATAATGCAGCAATTGCGGGTTCATTGCCCTGAGCCGGGCAAACACATCCGGCAAATGGCGGTCCATCCATTCCGGGTTTTGTGCCCGCGCGGTCGAGGCCACCCCAATCGCGCGCAGATCCGGGAAGCGGGACAATTGCTCTGGCGTTGGCACGTCCAGGAACAGCATCGAGGGCACCCCGGCAAAGGTCAGAACTTCCATTACTGCAGAGGCGCCGGTAAAGTCATCGCCATACCAAGCGAGCCATAAGTCCTGGTTTTGAGGTGCCATTCATTCGCCAATCTGTTCGGAGCGCGCGGGGAGCCTTGCGGCTTGACTTGCATATCTAATTAGTATGTGGTTATACCAGTTGTCAATTCCATTTCCGGCAACGACCGAGACTTCGAGGAGAGAGATCATGACGAAACTGGCACTGTTCGGAGCCGGTGGCAAAATGGGGATGCGTCTGGGCGCGAACCTGGCCAAGAACGACGAATTCGAAACCATGCATGTCGAAGTATCCGAAGCCGGTCAGGCGGCGGTGCGCGATGCCTATGGCGTGGAGTGCGTGGATATGGACACGGCGCTGGATGGCGCGGACATCATTGTGCTGGCGGTGCCGGATACGGTGATCGGCAAGGTGTCGCATGGTATCATCAACAAGGTAAAATCCGGCGCCATGCTGTTCATTCTCGATGGGGCTGCGCCCTTTGCCGGACATCTGCCGGAACGGGATGACGTCACCTATTTCGTGTCGCACCCCTGTCACCCGCCGATCTGGAACGATGAAACCGAGGTCGAGGCCCGGCGCGACTATTTCGGTGGCATTGCCGCCGCCCAGGGTATCGTCAACGTCTTGGTGCAAGGCCCGGAAAAGGATTATGCCCTTGGCGAACGGGTCGGCAAGGCGATCTATGCGCCGGTGGCGCGGTCACATCGGGTGACATTGAAACAATTCGCGCTGCTTGAACCGGGCCTGTCCGAAACCGTCAACGGATCGCTGATGAAGGTCCTGCGGATGGCGATGGACGAAGTGGTGCGCAAGGGCGTGCCGCATGAATGTGCCCGCGATTTCCTTCTGGGTCATATGAACATCATGGGTGCGGTGATGTTTGACCAGCATAAGGGGGTGTTTTCCGACGCCGCCAACAAGGCGATCGAATTCGGCATTCCCGTGCTGATGAAGGATGACTGGCTGCGCTGTTTCGATGACGATGAAATCGCGGCCAGCGTTGACCGGATCACCTGAAATCACGACCCTTGAAATGATACGGCGCGCGTTGGGCAATCCCTACGCGCGCCGTTTTCTTTTGGCTTATGGTGTCGCGATCAATCCAGCAGTCCCGGTAAGGTCAGAGAGACCGCCGGCACAAAGGTCGTCAGCACCAGCGCCACCAGAATGGCAAGGTAGAACGGCCAGATCGTGCGCACCGCGACCTCCATCGGCAATTTGCCAACCGCACAGCCCACAAACAGGCAGGACCCAACCGGAGGTGTACACAGGCCAAGGCCAAGGTTCATCATCATCATCATGCCGAATTGCAGCGGATCAATCCCGAGCGTATTGGCGACCGGCAAAAAGATTGGCGTACAGATCAGGATCAGCGCCGCCATGTCCATGATCATGCCCAACACCAGCAGGGCAAAGTTGATCATCAACAGGATCAGAATCCAGTTGTCTGTGATGCTGGTCAGGAACTCGACCGTCAGCGCAGGCACCCGGAAGAACGTCAGCATATAGGCAAAGGCCCCGGCACAGGCGATCAGGATCATCACCATCGCCGTTGTGCGCACCGATTGCAGCACCGCGATTTTGAAATTCTCCCATGTGATGCCGCGATAGACGATCAATGTAACGACAAAGGCATAGATCGCGCCAAATGCACCGGATTCCGTGACGGTAAAGATGCCGGACAACACACCGCCGACAATGATCACCGCCGTGAACAGACCGGGCAGGGCGTAGACAAAGCTCAGGAACAGGGCGGTCCAGCCGGGAAACTTTTCGGCCTTGTAGCCGCGTTTGACCGCAACCAGATAGGCCGCCGTTGCCAGGCAGACGCACATCAACATTCCCGGAACAACCCCGGCCAGGAACAGTTTAGAAATCGAAATGCCCCCCCCGGCCGCCACGGCAAAGATGATCATGTTGTGGCTGGGCGGGATCATGATCCCCGCAATCGACGAGGTCACGGTGACATTCACCGCATAATCGGGATCATAGCCTTTTTCCTTCATCACCGGGATCAGGATCGACCCCAATGCGGAAATATCGGCCACGGCCGAGCCGGAAATCCCGCCGAACAACATCGACGAAAACACGTTGACGATGCCCAGGCCGCCGCGCACGGCGCCAACGGCGGATGAGGCGAATTTCACCAATCGCATGGCGATGCCGCCATGAAACATCATTTCACCGGCAAAGATGAAAAACGGGATCGCCATCAGCGAAAAGACGTTGATCCCGGAAATGATCCGCTGAAAGCCGATCATCAGCGGCAGACCTTCCCACCAGAAGGCCGAGACCGCAGAAATGCCCAGGGCAAATGCCACTGGCACGCCCGCAACAACACAGAGCGCAAAAACGCCCAGCAATAGAGCCAAACCCATGATGTCCGCCTATTCGATAATATCGGTGCGGAGATCGGTGTCGCGCAGGATGCGCACCAAATGTCCAACCGAAAAAGGAAAATCAAACCACCCGCCAGCGCCAAAGGCAAAGACCGCAGGCCTTCGGGCAGGTGAAGCAATGGGATCTCGGAGCCCCATTTGAAGATCGTCAACTGGGTTCCGTACCATGCCATAAGCAGGCCAAAACCGCCCATCACCACATCGGTGAACATCATCAGCAGCCGGCGCAAATGCGGCATGACCGAGGTGCGCAGGATCGACACGGACAGATGTGTATGTTCATGCACCCCAACCGCAGAGCCAAGAAACGCAATGACCATAACCAGAAGGAAAGCCACCTGTTCCACCCATGTTGGTGTCGCATTCAGCACATATCGGCCATAAACCAGCCAGCCAAAAATCACTGTCAGCACAACCAGGGAAATGCCGGTGATCAGCTTGCACACAAAAGCAATGGAATCGAGCGTACCATCAAAGGCCCGCCAAAAGCGGTGCGTATCTTGCATAAAATCTCTCCCAGAGAGGTCACCGCCCGGCCCATCATGTGGACCGGGCGGCTGACTTTGCTATATTATTCGGTGGTCTGGATCAGTTCGACCAAATCCCGCAGGTCGGGGTTGGCCTCCAGATATGCCTCATAGACCGGGGCCATAGCTTCCTGGAATGCGGTCTTGTTCGGGATCTCGTTGAAGTTGACGCCAGCTTCCATCACTTTGGTCTGGCTTGCCGCTTCACGCTCTTTCCACAGTTCCCGTTGCAGAACGGCCAATTCCTGGGCTGCTTCCTTGACCGCGACCTTCATGTCGTCGGACAGACCCGCCCAGGTGTCGGCATTGATGCACAGGCACTCGGGAATGATCAGGTGTTGGCTCAGTGAATAGTAGCCCGCCACTTCGTAGTGACCGGTCAATTCATAGGACGGCCAGTTGTTTTCCGCACCGTCGACAACGCCGGTTTTCAGCGATTGATAGACCTCGGAAAACGCCATCGGCGAGGGGTTGCCACCCAAGGCAGAGATCATGCCGGTGAACAGATCGTTGTTCATCACCCGCACTTTCAGGCCAACAACATCCGCCGGGGTTTCGATCGGCTTCTGGCTATAGAAAGACCGCGCACCGGCGTCATACCATGCCAGCGGGTAAAGACCCTTTTCCGCCATGCCGGCGGCAATGGCTTCGCCGCCTTCGCTTTCCAGAACGCGGAACATGTGATCCACATTCTTGAAGATGAACGGCAGCGACACAACGTTGGCCGCCGGTGCAATCGGGCCAATCGGGCCAAGGTTGAAGTTGCCGATTGCCAGACCGCCAAGGCGCACCTGCTCGATGCCATCAGGTTGCGAGCCAAGCGTGCCGCCGTGGAACATTTGCAGGGAAATTTCGCCGCCGGTCTTTTCGTCCAGCAGTTCGGCGAATTTATCCATTGCGACGGTGTTGGGGTAACCTTCGGTGTGGATGTTCCACCCACGCCAGTTGTCAGCCACGGCCGCAGTGGCCAAAAGACCGGCAACACCGGCAGTGAAAATCGTTTTTGAAAGGCGCATGAACATTTGTGTCCTCCTCCGTTGCGCTTGAATGACTTCTTGTTCGGTCGTTCAAATCGTGTGGCGGCCGCACCCGCAGGGCAGGCCATCCTGATTTTGGCAGTGCCCCGGTCCGGGAACCCGCCGAGTTGTTCTGTTTATGGCCATTTACCCGGACAATGACCGTGGCCGGTCCGGAGGCTTCTTACAGGCGTTGATGAACTGGTATACTAGTAATTTCTGGAAATCAAACTTTTTGTGAACTCCCGACCAAGCCAGTCACCATTGACCGCGCGCCCCGGTTTGTCAGGCCAACAAACGCATCGGTGACAGCACAGATAAATGCTTTATTTTCAGCGAGTTGTGCGGGAAACACGTCGCGAATTTCGAGCAGGGCCACGACCTTGTCAGCAGGGGTTTCACCCTGATCCGACGCCGCCCGAAGCCGGTCTGCGAGTGGATCGCGCACATCAATTTTTGCGCCATTTTCGTCCACACCGCCGATATACCGCATCCATCCCGCCACCGCGAGGCAGAGTCCAAGCGGCACACGCCCGGCCGCCAGATTGTCGGAAATGGTTCCCAAAAGCCGCTGCGGAAGTTTCTGACTGCCGTCCATGGCGATCTGCCAGGTGCGATGCCGGATCGCGGTATCCCGGTAACGCGCAAGCAGGGCCTTGGCATAGGCGGGCAGGTCCTCCCCCTCTGGCTGCGGCACGGTTGGCAGGATCTCGTCCCGCCAAAGCATGTCGCACAAGGCGGCATAGGCTGGGTCCGCCACGGTGTCCGAAATGGTGTCATATCCGCCAAGGTAGCCAAGATAGGCCAGTGTCGAATGCGTGCCATTCAAACAGCGCAGTTTCATGGTTTCATGCGCGTCGACATTCTCGACAAATTGCACCCCGGCCACGGCCCAATCCGGGCGGCCATCGGCAAAATTATCCTCGATCACCCATTGGCGAAATGCCTCATGCACGACACAGGCGGGGTCGTAATATCCCGCATCCGCCGCCAGCGTTTCGACATCCGCATCGGTGGTGGCCGGGGTGATCCGGTCCACCATGGTGGCGGGGAAGGGCACATTGGCCTCGATCCAGGCTGCAAGATCGCCATCGACCAGACGGGCAAAATCCAGCACCACGCCACGTGCCAGGTGGCCGTTGGACGGCAGGTTGTCACAGGACAATACGGTAAAGGGCGTGTCACCCGCCGCCCGCCGCTTGGCCAGGGCCGAAACCAGAAAGCCGGGCGCAGATTTCGGCTGGTCGGGATGGGCCAGATCATGGGTAATGTCCGGGTGATCGGCGTTCAGACGTCCGGTGGCGGGCGCGTGGCAATAGCCCTTTTCCGTGACCGTCAGTGACACGATCTTGACCGCGGGGTCGGCCATGGCCGCAAGCACCGCGCCGGGGTCTTCCGGGGCCACAAGAACATCCGTGATCGCATGGATCACCTTGGCCGTATTGCCAGCCGCCCCCAGCGTGACCGAGGTATAGGCCCCGCCCTGTGGTTGCATCTGGTCGCGGGCGGTGGGGCTGCGCAGTGACACCGCCACGATGCCCCAATCCCCGCCTTTGGCGGCCATGGCCTCATCCGTGTAGACCGCATTGAAGGCGCGGAAAAACGCGCCGGGGCCCAGATGGACAATCCCGGTTTTGGGCGTGGCGCCAGTGCGGGTCAGACGGGGTCTATCGGGCAAGCCAACCTCCATCGACATTCAAGACCGCGCCGGTGACATAGCCGGATGCAGGCATGCACAGGAACGACACCGCCCCGGCAATATCCGCCGGATCACCCCAACGCCCCGCCGGAATACGGCCAAGGATTTCCGCAGACCGTTTCGGGTCTTCGCGCAGGGCGGTGGTGTTGTTGGTGGCAATATAGCCCGGCGCCACAGCATTGACGTTGATGCCCGCGCCCGCCCATTCGTTGGCCAGCGCCTTGGTCAGACCGGCAACCCCGTGTTTCGACGCGGTATAGGCCGGCACGCGAATGCCGCCCTGAAAGCTGAGCAGCGAGGCAATATTGACGATCCGACCGCCGTTACCGCGTGCAATGGCCTGTTTGGCAAAGGCCTGACACAGCAGGAAAACCGCCTTGAGATTGACCTCAAGCACATCATCCCAATCGGATTCAGCGAAATCCACGGCATCTTCGCGCCGGATGATGCCGGCGTTGTTGACCAGAATGTCCAGATCGCCAACCCCGGACAGAACCGCCGCGCCCGCCGCCGGATCTGCAAGATCCAGCGTCAGCGCCTCAGCGGTGCCGCCCGCCGCTTCGATCAAGCCCACAGTTTCCGCACAAGACGACCGCCCGGCGGCAATCACATGCGCGCCTTCGGCGGCCAGCCCGACGGCAACCGCCTGACCGATGCCGGTGTTGGCGCCTGTCACCAACGCCCGCTGGCCTGTCAGTGAAAAGGCGCTGCTCATCGCAGATCCCCCATGTCGACCATGTCCATATCGGTGAAATCAACATTGTCACCGGCCATCGCCCAGCAGAAGGTGTAAGATCCGGTACCCGCACCACAATGCACCGACCAGGGCGGGGAAATCACAGCTTCTTCGTTTGCCATCACCAGGTGGCGGGTCTCATCCGGTTTGCCCATGATGTGGAAGACACGCGCGTCGTCGGGCAGATCGAAATACAGATATGCCTCCATCCGGCGATCATGGGTATGGGCAGGCATGGTGTTCCAGACCGAGCCTTCGGCGAATTGCGTGTAGCCCATCAACAGCTGGCAGCTTTCGCAAACGTCCGGGTGCAGCACCTGAATAATCACCCGTTCATTGGCGGTTTCGCGCGATCCCATTTCGACCCGGCGGGCGTCTGCCACCCGGATCAGTTTTGTCGGGCAGCTGCGATGCGCCGGGGCCGACAGCACATAGAAGCGCCCGGATGCAAACGTCACCGGACCGGCGCCCATGCCGATATACAGAACCTCGCCACGCGTCATGTCATGGGTTTCGCCGCCCACGGAAATCGCGCCCGTGTCGCCCATGCACAGGGCCGCCATTTCGCGCCGTTCAAGAAAGGTTGCGGTGCCGGTTTCCGGCACGTGGTCCAGCACCAGCGGCGCGCCATCGGTCACGGCAGAGCCGAGGATCAGGCGGTCGTAATGCGAATAGACCAACTTGATCTCGCCCGCGTTGAAAAGGCCGCTGACATGAAAATGGTCGCGCAGGCCCTGGGTGTCCAGGGTCTTGGCTGTGGCGGGGTCGATGGCATAGCGGGTTTCGGCAGTCAGGGTCATTCTTGGTCCTTTGGTATCAAAGCTTGTAGGCCGCTTTCGCGAGGCCATATGTCAGGTCATGTGCCACTTCATAGGCATCTGCTTCGCGCAGACGTCCGGTGGCGACAAGTTGGGCGAGATAGGCGCAATCCGACCGGCGGGCGACGTCGTGACGTGCCGGGATCGAACAGAATGCGCGGGTGTCGTCGTTGAAACCCGCAGTGTTATAGAACCCACAGGTTTCGGTGGTGGTTTCGCGGAAACGGCGAATGCCCTCGTAGCTGTCAAAGAACCACCATGGCGGCCCCAGACGCAGCGCCGGATAGACGCCCGCCAGCGGCGCAAGTTCGCGGCCATAGGCGGTTTCATCCAGCGTAAACAGGATGATGGTCAGGTCCGGCTCCATCCCCACCGCATCCAGCAGCGGTTTCAACGCGGCAACGTAATCGGTGCGACCGGGAATATCGAAGCCCTTGTCGCGGCCAAAAGTGGCAAAGATATTGGCAGAGTGATTGCGCCGCGATCCGGGGTGAATTTGCAGGGTCAGCCCGTCATCAAGGCTCATCCGTGCCATTTCGGTCAACATCTGCCCCCGGAACAGATCGGCCTCGTCAGCGGTGAAATCGCCGCTGCGCACCTTGTCATAAAGCGTCGCCGCCTGATCCTGCGGCAGATCGGCGGTGCGCGCCGTGGGGTGGCCGTGGTCCGATGCGGTTGCGCCGAAGCTTTTGAAAAACGCCCGCCGTGTGCGGTGCGCGGCCAGATAACCGGCCCAGGTGGCCGTGTCCTCGCCGGTCAATGCGCCCAGTTGAACGAGGTTGTCGGCAAAGCCTTCGAATTCCGGGTCAACCACGGCGTCGGGCCGGTATGTCGTGACCACTCGCCCCTGCCAGCCGCTGTCGCGGATCGCTGCGTGATGGCGCAGATCGTCAAGCGCGCCTTCGGTGGTGGCCAAAAGCTCCAGGTTGAAACTCTCAAACAGGGCGCGGGGGCGAAAGGCATCGGTCGCCAGTTTCGCCTCGATATGATCATAACAGGCATCGGCGGTCTCGGCAGACAGCACGGTGTTCAGCCCGAAGACATGTTCAAACGAATGTTCCAGCCACATCGCCGACGGCGTGCCGCGAAACAGGTGATAGCGCTCTGCAAACCGACGCCAGATCGCGCGCGGGTCGCTTTCGACCGGGCCGCCATCGACGCGGGGAACACCCAGTTCGGCCAGCGTCACACCTTGGCTGACCAACATGCGAAATACATAATGATCGGGGATGACAAACAGTTCCGCCGGATTCGGAAACCGCGCGTTTTCGGCAAACCAACTGGGGTCGCAATGTCCGTGCGGTGACAGGATCGGCAGATCGCAAACGCTCTGATACATGGCGCGGGCCATGTCGCGCAAACGCGGCTCAATCGGAAACAGACGATCGGGATCTGTAAGTGTCATTGGCCGTGGTTCCCCCCGTGTTTGGCAAGCTGATCTTCTAATATGCTAGTTTGCCAGTTGTGTCAAAATGTATCTTGGGGTAACAACACGTCACCTTATTTCAAGACCGGAGAGAGCATGTCAGACCTTGCCATTGCCCCGCTTGCCGATGCGCCGGTAAAATCGGCCACGGAACAGGTGTTTGACGCCCTCTATGAAGCGGTGATTTCATTGCAATTGACGCCGGGCACCAAAGTGTCCGAAATCGAGGTTGCCAAACAGCTGGGTGTGTCTCGTCAACCTGTGCGGGATGCGTTTTTCCGCCTGTCAAACCTTGGGTTTTTGGCGATCCGCCCCCAACGCGCCACGTTGA
>NZ_JALIEC010000009.1 GCF_022867865.1 Phaeobacter sp. J2-8
CGCGCTCGCTCATCAAAACCCATCCCATGCCCACACTCTCTGCCTGTTCTCATCGGGGCAGAGTGTGACACTTCTACTTTGCAGATGTGGGACACTTTAACTTTGCGGGTACATGCGCATATCCCATAATTAGGGTTATGTTAAGTGCGCCCAAAGCCAGACATGCGTCATCTCGGCGAACGCTTACCCCGCGCGCCGCATAAGATAGATATCCATCACCCAACCATGCCGGGCGCGCAGGTCTTCTCGGGTTTTGATGATCTGGGCCCCGACCGCATCCAGTTGACCGGCGACCAGCTTCTCTTGCGGCATTGCCACGCAGCCGCCCCACCAGATCGAAATCCCCTCCGGGTCGAGCGTCTCAAACGCGCCACCGCTGTCCAGCACGACAACCACGGTCTCGGCCTCGGGCGGCCACCCTTGCGCGCGCAGTTGACGCCCGGTGAGGATCGTGACCGACCCACCCACCGTATTGAGCGGGATCGCATGTGCGGCGCATAACGCCTGAATCGAGGTAATGCCGGGGATCACACGTGGCTCTAGCGGCATCCGCCGCCCCAGCCGTTCGGCTATCCGCAGGCTGCTGTCATACAACATCGGATCGCCCCAGATCAGCAAGGCAACCCGCCCGTTTGGATTTTCCCCCAGCACTGTGCGGATCTGCTGTTCCCAGGATGCGGCAATGGCGTCATGCCACTGTGACACCCCGGTGCGATACGACGGATTGTCGACATCACGCTGCGGCAGGTCGAATTCCACCACCTGTGTCTGTGCGTTGTCCAAATGGCGCGCCAAAAGATCGCGCCGCAAACCGGCGAGGTCGGTCTTTTCAGGCCCTTTCAACGGGATCAGGATCAGGTCAGCGGCATTCATCGCCTGCACGGCCTGCGCCGTGACGTGATCCGGGTTGCCGGTTCCAATGCCGATCAGATCAAGTTCGATCATCGCAGTGTTTCCAATGCCCGTACTCCCGAAAAAGGGGGCCGAAGCCCCCTTGGTGTCGTCTCAATCACATCTGGTGCTCAGGCAAAAAGCCGCGGGGTCACCCAGGCAGAGCCGTTCAGCCCTTGCAGCCGTTTTGCAGCGGCCAGAACGGCCAGATCGACCAGCGGCTCCAGCAGGATCACCAGCATGTAAGCCGCGCCAAATGCCATTACCTGGCCAACTTCGGCAAAGCCCTGACCATAGACGGCCCAGAACGCCACCCAGGCCACAATACCACCTTGGTATGCGGTCGAAAGAGCCAGCGCCTGGCTGTACTTCAGGTCAACATATGCGGTGCCCGGCGCGATCAGACGCCGCGCGAGATACTGCAAGCCGAACAGCGGCACCAGCAGTGTGGTCACGTTCATTCCGTATTGCGGCAGGTCAAACTGGGCAAACACAATGCCCTGAATCAACAGCCCCAGCGCCAGGCCGATCGCGGCTGGTGCGGCGCCCAACATCAGGAACAGGGTCGAGCCAAGGATCAGGTGCACTTCTGACACGCCAACCGGATAATGCGGCAGGATCTGGAAAAACACCAACACTGCCGCCGTCGCCACAACCGTGCGCAACGCGAGCGAGCCCAGCCCCTGCTGGCGCACCGCGTCAAAGGCGGTCTTGAGCGTATAAAGCCCCGCGGTTGTCGCGGTTGCGTAGCTGAGGATGAGTTTGGCGCCCGTAACGACGCCGGGTTCGATATGCATGTCTTTGATCTCCTTGCCGTCACACCCGACGGCGGGTTGAAATAATCCGATGGCCGGTTTCCTGGCTCGCGGGTCGAGGCAACGCTCTACCTTCCCAGAGGGCATCTCCCCCAGTGGTCTTTCAGAACGCGCTCTCCGCATACAGTCGCGGGGGCGGCCGGGGCTTTGGGTGCCGCAACTTGGTCCACCCTTCCCCGTTCCCGATTGAGCCCTGCGCTTTGCGTATGTCTGGGCACCAAACAGGGGTTCAGATAGACGTGAGCCGGCCCGCCAAGTCAAGCCCCGCATGTCGTCAACGCCGCTTTCGTTTCCGCCAATGGGCCATAAAGGATCACCGCCGGCTGGTCGGGACGCGCCTGGGCAAGCTGCTTGGCCAGTGTCGCAATCGTGCTGCGATGCAGGCGTTGTTCGGGATGGCCGACGGCCTCGGCCAGCAGGGCAGGCGTTTCCGGCGACAGACCGTGGGCAATCAGACCGGCCGCCAGTTTGGGAAAGGTGCGTTTCCCCATGTAAACCACTGTTGTGGCTTCGGAATCTGCCAGCGCGGGCCAATTCAGCGTCTCGGGCAATTCGCCCGTCACATCCGCCCCGGTCACAAATTGCACCCGCCGCGCGGTCAACCGCCGGGTCAATGGCAACCCCGCCGCCGCCGCCGCCGCACAGGCCGACGGCACGCCGGGAATGATTTCATAGGCTATTTCCGCAGCCTCCAGCGCAATCATCTCTTCTTCGAGACGCCCAAAAATTCCGCTATCCCCGGATTTCAACCGCACGACCCGCGCGCCGGTTCGGGCATGATCCACCAACAGACGGTTGACATGATCCTGCTTGACCGAGGGGCGGCGCGCCCGTTTGCCAACGGCAATCAGCTCGGCATTGGCCCCCGCATGGCTTAGGACCGGCCCCGAAGCCAGATCATCAAACAGCACCACATCGGCGCGTTGCAACCGGTCCACCGCCTTGAGGGTCAGCAGGTCCGGGTCGCCCGCACCGGACGACACAAAAGAGACAAATGCGCTCATTGGCTGGCCTCGGCGATAAGATGAAAGAAGGTTCCGCTGACCTGACCACCGCCCGCGGCATGGCCCGAAGCCGCGCTTTTGCGTTGCGATCCGGTTTGCGCCACGACAAGCCCGTTAGCATCACGCACTTCGGCAAGCGGGGCATCCGGCTGGCTCAGGATACGGGCATAATGGAACTCATGCCCGCGCAGGCGTGTGCCCACCTCGAACCCCGGCATCGGCGCAGAAAGCTCTGCCAGACGATAGCCCAGGTTCATTTTGCGCTTGGCAAAACTGGTCTCAAGCCCCAGCAACCCCAGCATCTGGTGCCGCTGCCCCTGAGCATCGACCAACCCGGCCCCCAGTGCCATATAGCCCCCGCATTCACCGTGAACGGCGCGGGTCTGGGCAAAACGGTGCAGACCGGACCGTAGCCGGTCATTGCCCGCCAGCCGCCCGGCGTGCAGTTCGGGATAGCCGCCCGGCAGCCAACAACAATCCGCGCTGTCATCCGGGCCCTCATCCGCCAGCGGGGAAAACGGCAGGATCGTCGCGCCGGCGCTGCGCCAGCCCTCTATCAGATGCGGATAGACAAAGGAAAAAGCCGCATCCCGCGCCAGGGCAATACGTGCCCCGGGTGGGCGCGTTGGCGGCGGCGGCGCGCTGGCATGGCCCGCCCCGTCCCGTGCCGCCGCAACAATCGCGTCCAGATCGCAATACTGCGACACGGCCTTGCCTGCCTCGCTCAGCAATCTTTCAAGATCTGCGGTTTCTTCGGCCTGCACCAGCCCAAGATGGCGCGAGGGCAGCTCGATCCCGACCTGACGCGGCAAGGCGCCCAGAACGGCAATTCCGGCCTGCGCAAAGCGGCCCGCACCAGCGTATCATGGCGCGGCGAGGCAACATTGTTCAACACCACCCCGGCGATGGGCACATCCGCGCGAAACCGCGCCAGGCCCTGCGCCACGGCGGCGGCGCTCTGGGCCTGTCCGGTCACATCAATTACCAGGATCACCGGCCAGCCCATCAGCGCCGCGATGTCGGCACTGGCCCCTGCGCCGGTTTCACCCGGCACCGCCACGCCGTCAAACAGCCCCATGGACCCTTCGGCCAACGCAATATCGGCTGTCCGATCCGCCAGCGCATGCATGCGCTCTGCTGACATCGCCCAGCCATCCAGATTGAACGAGGCCCGCCCAGACGCCACGGTGTGAAAGGCCGGATCAATATAGTCGGGACCACATTTGAACGGCTGCACCGCCATGTCGCGCGCCCGCAGCGCCGCCATCAGCCCCAGCGTGAACGTGGTTTTCCCCACGCCCGACGCCGCGCCGGAAATCACCAGACCGGGCGTCATGCGCCGGTCTCCGGAAAGCGGGGATCGGTGCCCACAGGACGGTAGCGGCGATCATAATCCCCGGCATAAAGACGGCTCTCGGCAAAGTCCTCTGCCCCGATCGACCGGCCAACCAGGATCAGCGCGGTGCGCGCCATTTCGGCGCCGACGGCGGTTTCCAACGTGGACAGGGTGGCATGCACCACCCGCTCATCCGGCCAGCTTGCGCGCCAGACCACCGCAACGGGACAGTCTGCGCCGTAATGCGGGCGCAATGTGGCGACCACCTTGTCCAGCACATGCACCGACAGATGGATCGCCAGCACAGCCCCGGTGCGGGCAAAGTTTTCCAGGCTCTCTGCGGCGGGCATTGCGCTGGCTCGCCCCGATACCCGCGTCAACACCACCGATTGCACCACGCCCGGCAGGGTCAGCTCTGCGCCAAGCGTCGCCGCGGCGGCGGCAAAGCTGGGCACGCCGGGGGTCACGTCATAGGGGATGTCCAACCGGCGCAAGCGGCGCAATTGTTCGCCCATTGCTGACCAGACCGACAGATCCCCGGAATGCAGCCGCGCCACATCCTGACCCGCGCGATGCGCCTCGGCGATCAGATCTATGATCTCGTCCAGCGACAGCGGCGCGGTGTTGACGATCCGCGCGCCCGGCGGGCAATGCGCCAACAGCGCCTCGGGCACCAGCGACCCGGCATAAAGACAAACCGGGCTGGCCGCGATCAGATCGCGCCCCCGCAGGGTGATCAGATCCGCCGCCCCCGGTCCAGCCCCGATGAAATGCACCGTCATGTTGTCTCTCCTTGTGCGATTGCGACGCTGACGCCGCCAATAATCCTGCGTGTTTGACACAGCCGTGCGCCCGGTCCCGCCGCGATCAACGCCGCCGCTTCGGCCACGGACCCGGTGCCATAGGCGGCCAGCGCGGCCGATGATTGCGTGGGGGTTGCAACGCCGGCCACATCAACGCCGATCACCGGCGCATCGGGCAGAAGGGCGGCGAGTGTCTGTGCCTTGGCCTTGGCTGTGGCGACGCCATCGACCGGTCTGGCCTGATCTGCCGGTCCGGCCTGTGCCCCGACCTCGGCCAAAGCCGCAGCCAGGGCCGCAGTCAAAGCCGTTGTCAGGGCCTCGGCACTTACGGATTTGCGAAACCCAAGCCCAACGAACAAACCCGGCCCTGTCATCGCGTCACCGCCCATTGCACCAGCGGACGTGCATTGACCCAGCCACGCAACCGCCCCAAGGGCGCGGCCTGGGCAATGTCAATCCGGGTCAACGTCCCGCCATGTTGTGCCTGCATTGCCAGCAACAGGGTTTCGGTTTCCAGCGTGACCGCATTGACGACAAGCCGGGCACCGGGCATCAAATAGCCCCAAAGCGCGGCAAACAGATCCGCCGAGCCGCCACCGCCGACAAAAATCGCATCCGGTGTCGGCAGATCGTGGCTCAGCGCCTCTGGCGCGCGGCCCTGAAGCAGGGTGATCTGCCGCGACAAGGCAAAAGTCGCAATATTGGCACGGATGTTGGCACACCGTTCGGCGCGCGGCTCAATCGTGAGCGCATGACCGCCCGCCAGCGCCCATTCGACCGACACCGACCCGGAACCACCGCCGATGTCCCACAGCATTTCGCCGGGTCTTGGGGCAAGCGCTGCAAGGGTCAGCGCACGTTGCGGTGATTTTGTAATCTGCCCGTCATGGTGAAACAGATGCTCGCCCCGACCCGGCACACCGGACAGCCCGATCCCACGCGCAAGATCGGCCCCATCCAGCGCAACAGCCACCGGCGCGGCGATCCCGTCGAGCTGAAAGTCATCTGCGCGGGTCTGGCGGTGGCGTTCTTTTGGACCGCCAAGCCGTTCGAGCACATGCATCCGCACCGCGCCAAACCCCGCCGCTGTCAGCCATTGCGCCAATGCGTCTGGCGCCGCCTCATCCCGCAGGGTGGCCAGGATCTTTGCACCGCGATGCAGCACCGTAGAAAGGGCCGTGAACTCTGCCGCATGCAGGGCCAGCGCACGGGTCTCTTCGACCCGCCAACCCAGACGCGCACAGGCCAGCGACACCACACCCGCCACCGGATGGGCGCGCCATTCGTCGGGGGCCAGCCGCTGCGCGAGCATACTGCCGGCGCCAAACCAGAACGGATCCCCCGAGGCCAGCACCACCACAGGCTGTCCGCGCAATGCCAGCACCGGCGCCAGATCAAACGGCACCGGCCAGGGCCGACCGCGCGTGCCGGCCTGCACCAGATCAAGATGGCGCGGCCCGCCAAAGATCACCTGCGCCTGCGCGATTGCATCGCGGCTTGCATCCGACAGCCCGCACAGGCCATCTTCGCCCAGACCGATCACATTCAGCCAAGGATCAGACATGACCCGCCTCTTGCTGCTTGGCGGCACCAGCGAAGCGAGCCAGCTGGCCCGCCGTCTTGCCGACACGCCGATCCCGGCGACCTTCTCTTATGCCGGACGTACATTGGCCCCGGCGGCCCAACCGCTGCCGACGCGCATTGGCGGATTTGGTGGCAGCGCCGGGCTGGCCGCCTATATCCGCGCCCAGAACATCAGCCATGTGATCGACGCGACCCATCCTTTTGCCGCCCGGATCAGCCAGAATGCGATTGCCGCCTGTGCCGAGACCGGCACGCCTTTGCTGGGTTTTGAACGTGCGCCGTGGCAACCGGGTGCCGGGGATCGCTGGCGGCATGTCCAAAGCGTGCAGGACGCGCCAAGCGCCCTGCCGCCGCCACAGACACAGCCCGCCGCGCGGGTGTTCCTTGCCATCGGCAAGCAGCAGCTTGATCTGTTTGCCGCGCAGACGCATCACCACTACCTCGTGCGGTTGGTGGATCCACCCGCCGCGCCCCTGCCCCTGCGCCATGCCGAGGTTGTCATCGCCCGCGGCCCCTTTACCGAGGCTGACGACAGCGCCCTGTTGCGCCGTCATGCGATCAGTCACATCGTGGCAAAGAATTCCGGCGGCACCGGGGCCGAGGCCAAGTTGTTGGCGGCGCGGGTGCTGGGGATCGAGGTCATCATGATAGACCGCCCCGACCTGCCTGCGCGCGCCACCTGCGACACGACGGGTGGGGTCTTTGAGTGGTTGCGCGATCATGGGGTGACCCCGGACAATGTGGCCCCGCGCGGCGTATAGACCCAATCGCCGGTGCGGCGCGTGGCGCTGTTGCCGACAAGAACCACCGTGCGCATATCCGCCATCTCCGGCGTCGCCTGATCGAGGGTGACAACCTGCACCGCCTCCTGTGCGGTCGACACCGCCCGCGCAAAGATGATCAGCCGATCCGGCCCGCATTCCTCGCGCAGGATGTCCAGCACCCGGGCAAATTGATGCGGGCGGGCCTTGGATCGCGGGTTGTAGAACGCCATCGCGAAATCACCACGCGCCGCATGGCGCAGGCGATGTTCAACCAGCGCAAATGGCTTGAGGTTGTCGCTGAGGTTGATTGCACAGAAGTCATGGCCCAGCGGTGCCCCGACCCGCGCCGCCGCCGCCAGCATTGCGGTGATGCCCGGCAGAATACGGATCTCGGTCTGCGCGGCCTCCGGGCTGGCCTCCACCTGTTCGAACAGCGCCGAGGCCATGGCAAACACCCCCGGATCACCCGAAGACACAATCACCACGCGCAGCCCCTGTGCCGCCATCTCCAGCGCATGACGGGCGCGGTCCAGCTCGACCCGGTTGTCCGAGCTGTGCAACCGCAACCCCGGACGTGGCGCGATGCGGGCGACATAGGGAATATAACCCACAATATCCGTGGCTTGATCCAGCGCGGCGCGCACCTCTGGCGTCACCAGATCCTCTGCCCCCGGTCCCAGCCCGGCCACAACCACCCAGCCGCTCATTGCGCGGCCTCGACCAGGGTCGGACGGCGGCCATGACCATGCACCAACACAATTGCAAAATACGGGCAATCGCCATCGTCGGTGTCGATCAGCCGCGCGATGCGTTGATCGGGCATTGTGCCGCGCTCGACCAGCCAAGCCTGTGACAGCCGCCCGGCGCGGTCCAGCGCGCGCTTGATCTTGGGCAGATTGCGCCCGGTTTTCATCACCACCACTGCATCGGCCCCCTGCATCTGGGCGGCCAATTGATCTTCTGACATCGACCCCATGAGCACGGACATCACGTCGTCGCCCCATGTCATCGGCTCGCCAATCGCGGTCCAACAGCCCGTCATGCCCGTGATGCCGGGGATCACTTCGATCTCCAGCCGGTCGCGCAGGCGGGTGTAAAGATGCATGAACGAGCCGTAGAAAAACGGATCACCCTCACATAACACCACCACATCGCGGTCTTGCGCCAGCGCGGTCAGCCGCGCCGCCCAGTCATCATAAAACCTTGCCAGCAGCTGGTTGTATTCCGGGCTGTCAAACGGGATTTCGGTGGTGACAGGGTATTCCATCGCATGTTCACGAACAGCGGTGTGCAGCATCCCCTCGACAATCCGGCGGGCCTGACCAAATCGCCCTTTCTTGCGAAAATAGGCGATATCGCTGGCGCCACGCACCGCGCGGTCGGCGCGGCGTGACATCAGGTCGGGATCGCCCGGCCCAAGACCGGCACAGATAATACGTCCCATGTCGCTTACTCCTTGCGCGAGGCCAGCGCATTCAGCGCCGCCACCGTGATCGCTGAACCGCCAAGCCGCCCCTGCACAATCACCGCAGGCACCGGCGGGGCCGCGATCAATGCGGCCTTGGATTCCGCCGCGCCGACAAACCCGACCGGACAGCCGATGATCGCCGCCGGACGTGGACACGCCGGATCTTCCAGCATGTTGAGCAGATGAAACAGCGCCGTCGGGGCATTGCCGATGGCCACCACCGCCCCCGCCAGATGCGGGCGCCACAGCTCCAGCGCGGCGGCCGACCGGGTATTGCCCATGTCGCGCGCACGTGTGGGCACCTCTGGGTCATGCAGTGTACAGATCACCGGGTTGTCGGCAGGCAGGCGCGCGCGCGTGATCCCCTCGCTGACCATACGGGCGTCGCACAGGATCGGCGCCCCACGTTCCAGCGCGGCACGAGCCGCACTCGCCATGCCGGGGCTGAACCGCACATCACGTTCCAATCCGACCAGCCCCGCCGCATGGATCATGCGCACGACCACCGGCTCTTCTTCGGGCGTGAACCGGGCCAGATCGGCCTCGGCGCGGATGGTGGCAAAGGATTGCGCATAGATCGTTGCGCCATCCGTTTCATAAACATGGGCCATCACGAAAACTCCGGTAATTGCAGGATATCAGGGGTCGTCAGCCCACGTCGGACCGGCGCGTCACCCGCGCGCCCGCCCCGGACCAGATCAACCCCCGCAGGGGTAGCAACAAGCGTCAGGTCGGCGTGCCCCGGCCCGGCACAGCCTTTGGTGCAACCAGACAGATGCAGAACCTTGTCCGGGGCCAGATCGGGCGCAAGGCGGCGGGCCAGCGCACGCACATCGCCCTGCCCCTGCAAACACCCCGGCGCGCCGGTACAGGCAAAGACACGCAGCCGCGGATCGCCCGGATCGGTGATCAGACCGCCCAGATCGGGGCACAGTGGCATTGCGCACAAGCCCTCGATCAGCAGCATCCGCCACGGCGTCAGACGCAGCGGGCCAAGCGCCGCCAGTCGGTCCAGCGTGTCGGCATGCAGCAGGCCAAATTCCAATCCCACCAATGCGCCCTGCGGGACCAGCCCCGGCACAACAGGCGCATTCGCAATCGTTGGCTCCGGCGCGGGGGTGTGGGTGGGACGCAGCGCCGCGTCGGGGCGCGCGCCGCGCGCGATCACCTGTGCCATACGGCCCCTGCCGTCACAAAGCCCCCCGACCTCGACAAACCAGCGCGCCAAATCGCACATCGCTTCTGGCGCTTGCGCCTCGGTGACGGCTGCGCCCTGCTCCAGCCCGGTTGCACGCAGGATCAAACCGCCATCGGCAGCACGTTCAAGCCGGATATCAGCCGAAATATCGCGCATGACCGGGGCAGGCCCGGAATCCAGCATGAAGCCGAATTTATGCGACAGATCCGGCACCGTGACCAATGCGCGCCGCAGCGCGTCAGCCAGCGCATAGGTCGCCGCATCCGCGAAAGGCGTGACAAGGATGTTGCGCGGCACCAGCGTGCCTTCGGAACCCTCTGGTTCGATCAGCCCCAGTGGCACCAGCGCGTCAATCAACGCCGCATGGCTTTCTGTGCGCACCCCGCGCAGTTGCAGATTGGCGCGGGCGGGCAAGTCGATCATGCCGTTGCCAAAACGCCGCGCCGCCGCCGCAATGGCATGCGCCTGATCGCGGCTTAACCGATTGTTCCGTGGTCGCAGCCGCACCACCAACCCATCACCGCTGACCATTGGATGCCGCGCGCTGGGACAGCGGCCATAGATGCGCGCGGTCATGTGGCGCTCTCCAGCCGGGCGATGATCGAATTGCTCTGGGTGACCCAAAGACCCGCTTCGCGCAGACGGCGAAACAGATCCTGCAGCGCGGCCAGCGCTTCGGGTGCGTCACGCGCCATGAACTCGACCACGGCGTCACGTCCCAACGTCGCCTCGAAATAGAGGTCAAACAGATGCGCCGGCACGGTCTGTGCCAGATGCGCAAAAGCGGCAAGGTGATCCAGCGTCGCCGCAATCTCGGCCCCGCCGCGAAACCCGTGCCGCATCATGCCCTCGGCCCAGGCTGGATCAGCGGCACGGGCGCGGACAACGCGGGCGATCTCTTCGCTTTGGTTGCGGGCGCGTGGGCTGTCGGGGCGGGTGGCATCCAGATGATAAAGCGCCGGACGCGCCTGCCCGAGATTGGCCAGAGCGGCGGCAAAACCGCCCTCATGCGCGGCATAATCCGACGCCAGAAGCAGATCGGTTTCCGCCAGATCCTGCACATGCACGAAACTGTCCGCACCGCGCAAACGGGTCTCAAGCGCGTCACGATCGGGGCGCAGGCTGCCATCCTTGGCAATTGCATGGCTGGAGGCCGCGATCCATGCCTCGCCCGCCGCCAAACGCGCCTCTGGCGTGAAATCATCCAGCGCCGCCCCCATGTTCAGACCGTATTGGCCGGGGCGGGGCGCAAAGACACGGGCAATCCGCGTGGCATAGGGATTGTCCGCGCCGCTTTCCTCGCCCGCGACCAAACGGGCGGTCAGCGCCTCGGCCCCGGTTTCGAACAATTGCGCCAATCCGGGGAAAATATCGCGAAACAGCCCCGACACGCGGAGGGTGACGTCAATGCGCGGCCGCCCAAGCAAGGCCAGCGGGATCACCTCGACCCCGGTCACCCGCGCCGCCGCATCGTCCCAGACCGGCTTGAGCCCGGCAAGATGCAGCGCCATGGCGAATTCCTCGCCTGCGGTGCGCATCGTTGCCGACCCCCAAAGATCAACCACCAACCCCTGAGGCCAATCCCCGTGGTCCTGCAAATGTTTGCGCAGCAGCTCTTCGGCCAGTTTCACGCCCTGGGCATGGGCCGCACGGGACGGCACGGCCCGTGGATCGACGGAATACATGTTGCGCCCGGTCGGCAGCACCTCGCGGCGTCCACGCGCGGGACTGCCCGAAGGGCAGGCGGCCACCCGCCGCCCTGCCAGTGCGGCGAACACCCCGGCGAGTTCTTCTGTGCCACATTCCCCCTGGCCAAAGACATGCAGCCCGTCGCCGAACTGGCTCTCCTTGATGTCACAGACAAACCGGTCGACGCGGGTGATCACCTCGGCCGGGCTGGCGGCGGCAGGAATGCCAAGATCGGCGCTGACACCGCTGGCATCCGCCTCGTCACGGATGGCCCCGATCAGCCGCGTGCGCCGCGCCGGATCCAGCCCGTCGGCGGTGGAATATTCATCCAGCAGGCGTTCAAGCCGCGCCATCCCGACCGGCAGCTGCGCGGCACGCATCGGCGGCGGCATATGGCCCAATGTCACCGCGCCAATGCGCCGCTTGGCCTGTGCGGCCTCGCCGGGGTCATTCACGATAAACGGATAGACAACCGGCAAGGCCCCGATCAGCGCCTCTGGCCAACAGGTTGCCGACAGCGCCACCGACTTCCCCGGCAGCCATTCCAACGTGCCATGTGCCCCCATATGGATCAGCGCGTCGATCCCCATGGCGCGCAGCCAGAGGTAAAAGGCGACATAGCCATGGCGCGGCGTGCGGGCGAGATCGTGATAGATCTCTTGGCGATTGTCCTGCGCCCCGCGTTCGGGTTGCAGCGCCAACAGGACGCCCCCCCGGTCAATCGCCGCAAAACGAAAGGCCCCCGCGACACAGGCGGGGTCGTCCTCGGGCGCGCCCCAGACCGCGGTCAGGTCGTCCCGCAATGCGCTTGGCAAAGCGTCCAGCGCGGCGCGATAGGCGGCCAGCGGCCAGCTGATCTGCGCCGTGTCCAGATCCCGCGCCGCGGCGCCGGGGGCCACGGAATACCCCTGATCCGCCAGCGCGGTCAGCATCCCGTCGCTTGAGGCCAGCGCATCCAGACCCACCGCATGCGCCATCTGCCAATCGCGCCCCGGATAGGTCGACAACACCAGCGCCAGTTTGCGCTGCGCCATCGGAGTTTGCCCCAGCCGATGCCAGGCGCAGATCCGATCCAGCGCGGCCGAAATCCGCGCGGGATCGGCACGATGGGCAAAGCGCGAATATTGCAGATCCGGGTCCCGCGCGCCGGGGGCCTTGAACGACACGACGCCCGCATGCAGCCGCCCGTCAACCTCGGGCAGGACAACATGCATCGCCAGATCAGACGGCGACAACCCGCGTTCCGACTGTGCCCAGTCCTTGCGTTGCGCGGTCGAGAGTGCAACCTGAAACACAGGACAGGCATAACGATCAAACGGCGTTGCGCCATCGGCCCCCTGCATCGAAAATGCGGTGGCATTCACCACCAGATCCGGCTGGCGTGGCCCCAGCGCCGCATGCAGCCAATCCGCCATACCCGCCGCCTTTAGCGAGGTCGCGAAAACCCCATAGGCCTGAAACCCGCGCTGGTCCAAACCCGCGATCAAACCATCGACCGGCGCCATATCCGCCGCACTCAAGTAAGACCGATAGAAACTGACCAGCGCCAACGGTCGTTTGTCCTTGCCCCGGGGCTCCAACGTGTCGAGCGGGCCAAGATCGGGATGATAAAACCCCTGAGCCGGCAGGCGTTTGTCGCCAGACACCGGCCCTGCATAAAACCCGGAGGCCAATGCCATTTGCGCCAGCGCCGCCTGCGCCGCCACCGCGCCCCCCGCATCGCACAGCGTCTTGAGCCGCCGCAGGGTCGATACCGGGAGGGTCGACAGCGCATCAAGACGTGGATCGTCGCGGCCATCGGCGGGCAAAACCGCCAGCGCAATCCCCTTACGCCGCGCCAGATCCTGAAGCGAGGCCAAGCCATAGGGCCAATAGGCCTCGCCACCGATCAGACGCACCAGAATACCCTTGGCCCCGGCCAGCGTGGACTCGACATAGGTGTCCACCGAAACCGGATGCCGCAGCGCCACCAGATTGGCCAGCCGCAAACTGGGCAAGCCCCCATTGGCGCGATGCCAGCCCGCCGCGAAAGCCCCAAGATCACTGTCCGAAAAGGACAGCGCCACCAGATCGGCGGGGGTTTGCCCCAGATCCATGGGCGTCTCGGTCTCTTCCAGACCGTGGCTTTCGCGAAAGACGATATGCATCAGGCAGGCAGAGCCTGGCCCAGGGCCGTGCGGATCGCATCCGGGTCAAGATCGTCATGTTCGGCGATCACCACCAGCGCCGACCGGCGCGGATCGCTGCCCCAGGGGCGGTCGAACTGATGACGGACCCGCGCGCCGACAGCCTGCACCAACAGCCGCATCGGCTTGCCCGCCACCGCCACATGGCCCTTGACGCGTAAAATCTTCTGCTCCTGCGCCAGACGTGCGATTGCCGCGACGAGGTGCTCTGGATCTTCGATCTCGCCCAGCTCGATCACCACGGTGTCGAAATCTTCGTGCTCGTGGTCATCGGTGCCATCATGGTGGCTGGGCCGCGCCGCCAGATCATCCTCGGCGGCGGCACCCAGACCCAGCACGACGTCGGGATCAATCACCCCTTCGGTCAGCGCCAACATCGGCAACTTGCGCGGCGCCTCGGCCTCGATCACGGCGCGGGCTGCGGCCAAACCGGCCTCTCCGGCCAGATCGGCCTTGGACAACAACACAAGATCGGCGCAATTGATCTGATCCTCGAACACTTCTGACAATGGCGTTTCGTGATCCAGACTGTCGTCAGCTTGCCGCTGCGCATCCACCGCCGCCACATCCGGTGCGAAACGCCCGCTTGCCACAGCTTCGGCATCGGCCAGGGCAATCACGCCGTCGACCGTGATCTGCGACCGGATCGCAGGCCAGTCAAACGCCTTGAGCAAAGGTTTGGGCAACGCCAGACCAGAGGTCTCGATCAGGATATGATCCGGCTTCTGCGGCCGCGCCATCAGCGCCCCGATTGTGGGAATAAATTCATCCGCGACGGTGCAGCAGATACAGCCATTGGCCAACTCAACGATGTTTTCGTCGGGGCAATTTTCATCAGCACATTGGCGCAAGATATCGCCATCGACGCCAACGGTGCCAAATTCATTGACCAGAACGGCCAGCTTGCGCCCGCCCGCATTGGCCATCAGATGACGGATCAACGTGGTTTTCCCCGCGCCGAGAAAACCGGTGATGACTGTGACGGGAATCTTGGTCAGATCGGACATGATCTACTCCTGTGGATCGGGCTGTGCCAAAAGCGGCGGAATACGTGCGAGACTTTGTTTGCGAAAGATCACCGGGCGCTCACGCCAGGGCACCAAACCGTCGGCCGCGGCCGCATAGGCGGCGGATCCTTCCAGAATGTCGGCGGCGTTTTCGGGGCTCATATGGCTATAGACATAGCTCCACTTGCCCGGCGCCGAGAGCGCGACAGCACAGCCGTTCTTGCAGGCAGACAGGCATTCCACCGCGCGGATCTCTACCCCTTCGGGGCATTCAAGCGCCTCAAGCCTGTCGCGCAAATGCGCGCCCGGGCGGATGCCGTCCTCGGGGTCGGACCCTGCCTCTCGGCAGGTCACACAGACACTTAGAATGGCCGTCATCGCAACTTTCCTTCTGTAGGGCATCAGGGGAAAGTCCAGAGGATAAAACCGAGCGCACAAGACACGCGACCAGAGTCACCCATCCGGTCGCAGAAACACCCCGTCTGCCCGTAAACATCAACGCTGGCAGGTCTCCCGGCTTGCGGATATCGGGGGGAACCCCCATGGTCATCCACCTTCCCGGCCTGTGTGGGCCAGTGGCTTGGATGACCTCTCCGGTCACGGTCGCGGGGGCGGCTGCGCTTGGACGGGCGATCTTTCAAATCGCAAACCCTGTCGCATTCCCTCTTCGCCTGCCATAAGGACAGGAACCAACGTGCGCCCTGAGTGCGCGAGCGCATCCCTTTTGTCAAGCACGAGGACAGACCGTCATGCCCGACCAGACCGACAGCCCCGAAACTCTTGCCCGCCACAGCGCCAAAATGGCCAAGAAAAAGGCCGCGCGTGACAAGATCATGGCAAAGAAAGAAGGTGAGAAAGGGCTGATAATTGTCCACACCGGACCGGGAAAGGGCAAGTCTTCGTCCGGGTTTGGCATGATTCTGCGTTGTATCGCGCATGGCATGCCCTGCGCTGTTGTCCAATTCATCAAGGGCGCGTGGGACACCGGCGAGCGCAGCCTGATCACCGGGCATTTTGGCGATCTCTGCCAGTTTTACGCAATGGGCGAAGGCTTCACCTGGGAAACCCAGGACCGCGCCCGCGACATCGCCGCCGCACAGGCCGGTTGGGAAAAAGCCAAGGAACTGATCCGCGACCCGGAAATCCGCATGGTGCTGTTGGACGAAATCAACATCGCGCTGCGCTATGACTATCTGTCGATCGACGAGGTCCTGACGTTCCTGCGCACAGAGAAACCGGAAATGACCCACGTTGTTTTGACCGGCCGCAACGCTGCGGAACCCCTGATCGAGGCAGCCGATCTGGTGACTGAAATGACCCTCGTCAAACACCCGTTTCGATCCGGGATCAAAGCGCAGGCCGGCGTGGAATTCTAGGCGAAATATGGGGGCTCTGCCCCCGGCGCCCTGCGCCTCCCCGGGATATTTTCACCAAGAAGAAAGTAAGGGTTTCTTAAGGATGAAATGCTCAAATGTCTCTGCGGTACAGGGAGGGATCCCGATGACCGCCCAAGGAGAAAGCACCGCGTCTCCCCCGGTTGTCCGGCCCGAGGCGCGGTGCCACACTTTGGCTTTCTTCTTGGAAAAAAATATCCCCGCCGGAGGCAATCCCGGCCTCTCCAGATGTCGCGGCGGGATCTGATGGGCGCGCTGATGCTGCAGGGCACGGGATCAAACGTCGGCAAATCCATGCTGGTCGCGGGATTGTGTCGTGCGGCCCTGCGGCGCGGATTTTCGGTCGCTCCGTTCAAGCCGCAAAACATGTCCAACAACGCCGCCGTAACTGCGGATGGCGGCGAGATAGGGCGTGCGCAGGCCTTGCAGGCCCTGGCCTGCGGGATCGAACCCCTGACGGATATGAACCCGGTTCTGCTCAAACCCGAAAGTGACACGGGCGCGCAGGTGGTGGTTCAGGGGCGACATCTGACCACGGCACGGGCCCGCGATTACAGCGCGTTGAAGCCACAGTTGATGGGGGCGGTGCTGGAGAGTTTTGCCCGGTTGACGGCGCGCCATGATCTGGTGATCGTGGAAGGCGCAGGCTCGCCCGCCGAGGTGAATTTGCGTGCCAATGACATCGCCAACATGGGCTTTGCCTGTGCCGCGGGGGTGCCTGTCGTTTTGGCTGGTGATATAGATCGCGGCGGGGTGATTGCACAGCTTGTCGGCACCCAGGCGATATTGGACCCCGGCGACGCCGCGATGATCGCGGGATTTCTGATCAACAAATTTCGCGGCGATCCGACCCTGTTCGATGATGGCTATCGTCTGATCGCGGCGCGCACCGGGTGGCGCGGGTATGGCGTGCTGCCCTGGTTTTCGCAAGCGCATGTGTTGCCCGCCGAAGATGCTTTGGATCTGGCCCGTGCGCCAAAGCAGGGCGGGGTGAAAATTGCCTGTCTTATGCTGTCCCGGATCGCCAATTTTGATGATCTTGATCCGCTTGCCGGTGAGGCTGGGATCGATCTGGTGATGGTCCCACCGGGCAGTGCAATTCCGGGCGACGCCCAACTGGTGATCCTGCCCGGCACGAAATCGACCCGTGCCGATCTGACATTTCTCCGCGCTCAGGGGTGGGATATTGATCTGATGGCCCATTACCGGCGTGGCGGGCATGTGTTGGGGATTTGTGGCGGTTATCAAATGCTGGGGCATGCCATCCGCGATCCCGAAGGGATCGAAGGGGCCCCCGGCGCGACCGAAGGCTTGGGTCTGTTGGATATCGAAACCGAGATGCAGCCCAACAAGCAATTGTCGCAGGTCACGGCGCGTCATGCGGCCTCGGGCCTTGCGGTTGAGGGGTATGAGATTCATATCGGCCGTTCGGACGGCCCGGATCGCGCCCGGCCATTTGTCCATATCAACGGTGCGCCCGAAGGGGCGATTTCATCCTGCGGTCGGGTGACCGGCACCTATTTGCACGGGCTGTTTGTCGCGGATGCGTTTCGCGCGGCCTACCTTGGTGCCATTGGTATCGCCACCTCGGGTGACAGCCATCAGGGGCGGGTTGAGGCCGCGTTGGATGCGCTGGCCGATCATCTGGAGACGCATTTGGATGTTGCGGGGCTGTTGGATCTGGCGCGCTGAACCGGTCAGGGCCCTGTTCGGGCCTTACAGGGTCAAAGCCTGTTCCAGCCGCGCCCATTCCACCGGCGTTCCCGGCAGGCCAAGGCGAATCCATTGCGGCGCATAGGGAAAGATCCGGCTCCAGATCCCGGCGCGGGCAAGGTGGTCGCGGGCGGTCTCGGCGTCTGGCGTAACGTAGGTACGAAACAGATGCGTCCCGCCCAGCAGGGTCCAACCCGCGCCCGCCGCCAGGGTATCAAGCCGACCGGTTTCCTGTGCCAGCCGCGCCACCGTGGCACGATGCCAGTCGTGATCGCCCAAGGCCGCGCGCCCGATTTCCAGCGCCGCCCCCGAAACCGGCCAGGGGCCAGCCAATTCGGACAACCGTGCCACGGTGGCGCGATCCCCGAAGGCAAAGCCAAGCCGCAGCCCCGCAAGCCCCCAGAACTTGCCGAAGGAGCGCAGCACAATCAACTGACCGCCGTGGGCAAGCGATCCAGCCTGCGCCGCCAGGGACAGCTCTGGCACCGGATCGGCAAAGCTTTCATCGACGACGAGTTGGCCGACATCGCGGGCCAAATCACAAAGCGTCTGGCGGTCGTGATGGCGCCCGTCGGGGTTGTTGGGATTGACCACAACCGCCAGATCCGCCCCAGCCAGATCCGCCAGTGCAGAGACCTCCTGCACCAGCCACCCATTGGCCGCCAGTGCCGCGCCATGTTCATTATACGTCGGGCCAAGGATGCGCGCCCGCCCCCGCGCCGCCCCCGGCGCCGTGAGCTGCGGCACCAATTGGATCGCCTGTTGTGCGCCCGACAGGGCAACACAGGGGGCATCGCTGCCAAAGGCGCGGGCGGCCTCCGCCAGCAGGGCCGACTTCGCCGCTTGGGTGGGCAGATCGGTCCAGACCGATGCGGGCAGCGCGGGCACCGGCCAAGGCTGGCGGTTGATGCCGGTGGACAGGTCAATCCAATCGCTGCGGCCCCAATGTGCCTGTGCAAAATCGATATTGCCGCCGTGATCGCGCATCAGAAACTCCAGATTATCAGCGCAGAACACGCCAGCCCAAGCGCCCCCAATCCCATGGCCCGCCGATAAAGCGCAAGCCCCCGGCGCAGGTCGTCCCCTTTTGGATCGCGGGCATCGGCATTCAGCCAGGGTTCCCGGGCGATATGATCGCCATAGATTCGCGGCCCGGACAGGCGGACATCCAGCGCGCCTGCCATGGCCGCCTCGGGCCAGCCGGCATTGGGCGACCGATGGGCCCGCGCATCCGCCCCCATCACCCGCAGCGCCCGCAGACCAAAACGCCCCGCAGCCAGTGCAAACAATCCGCCACACAGACGCGCCGGGATCAGATTCACCAGATCGTCGATCCGCGCCGCCGCCCAGCCAAACGCCTCATACCTTTCGGTACGGTGGCCAATCATCGAATCCAGCGTGTTGATCGCCTTGTACGCGGCAATGCCGGGCAGCCCGGCCACGGCCCCCCAAAACAGCGGCGCGACAATCCCGTCCGAACTGTTCTCGGCCAGACTTTCCAACGCCGCGCGGCTAATCCCAGCGGTGTCCAATTGTGCGGGATCGCGTCCGACGATCATTGACAGCGCGTAACGCGCCTCGGCCAGTGCGTCTGCGTCCGGGGGGGCGGTGCTCAGGGCGGTATTCAGCGGGTCGGCGACGGCAACAACATGTTCATGCATCGCGCGCAGGGCCACCAACGGCCATGCCAGCACACCGCCGATCACGATCCCAAGCCAGCCCGAGGGCAGCAGGCTTTGCAGCAGCGCGCCGCAAAGCGCCGCCAAGGCAATCACCAGCAGCGCGGCCAGCGTGCCGCGCGCGCGCCGCCCTGCGCCCGGATGGTTCAACCGCCGTTCAAGGCCGGAAATCGCAGCGCCAAGCCATGTCACCGGGTGGCCGATCCTTTGGAACACCGGCTTTGGCCAGCCGATCGCCACATCCAGCGCCATCGCAATCAACATCATCGCGGCAAAGTTCATCACGCGCCTCCACGAAATTGCAGCACATGGCGCAACCCTGCGGCACGCAGGGTCTCTGCCCCGGTCGACGGCACGGTGCCGGGCGAGAAGATCAGCCCCCGCGCACAGCCGGTATGGGCGCGCAGCCAGCCAAGCGCGCCCAAGTCGCGCGCCAAATCCGGGGTTGGATCGCCCACCGGACCGCGCATCGCCTGACACCGCGCGGCGCTTTCGCTGGCCAGGGCCGCGATATCAGGCAGGTTACGCGCCAGCCTCCATGGTGCGATCAGGTCGGAAATATCGGGAAAGGCCTGATCCTGTGGCTCGGTCCAGCGCGCACCACCCCAAAACCCACCCAGAATCTCATATCGGGGTTGGCCCGGCAGATCAGCCAGACAATCGCCCACCCGCGACGCCCATAGCAGACGCGACGGGGCGGCAAAGGCCAGCGGATCCGATGCACCTTCAAATCGGACGCAGGCCCGCGCCAGATCCAATGGCCGGCCCGCCACCCGGCAAGCTGCGCCAGCGCCACCAGTCGCGCGCTGGACACACCGGTGCCAAAGCCAAGTTGCGCCAATGCACGCATGCGGACCGTCCCCCGCAAGCGCAGCCCAAGCGGCGTCAGGAACCGACGCACCTGTTGTGCCGTCAGACCCACCCCATATAGCCGCAGACCCTGCGCCGCCGGATAATGCCACAGCCGCACGCCAAGTGCCGGACAGGGCAAGGTGACCAGCGCAACCGGCCCATCGCGGCCAATCCGCCCCTGCATCCATTCGCCGAAATGGCCCGCGACACATAGATCTGTCATTGCGCGCCCGGATTGACGTCAGCCACAGAATTGACGCAAGCCACGGACCAGCCCGCCGCGCCCGGCGGCACGACAAGCCGCGTGATCGACAACGGCGCCACCTGAAACGCCAACGCAGCCGGGATCGAGCCCAGGGCATGGGCCAGCCCGGCGCGCACCACCCCGGCATGGGCGACCACCGCGATCCGCCCGCCCTGCCCGGCCAAGTCTGTCAGCGCGGGTTGAACCCGGGCACAGAGATCGGCGAAACTTTCGCCCTGCGGCGGGCGATGCCGGGCCAATTCAGACGCCGCAAGCGGGCCAAGATCGGGCAGATCGCCATAGGCCACGCCCTCCCATGATCCGAAATCCTGCTCCCATAGGCGGGCATCCTGCGCTGGTGTTTGATCGGGCCAAAGCGCCGCGGCGGTTTGCAAACAGCGCAATGCCGGACTGGCCACCAGCCGCGCCGCGCCAATGCGCAGACGCAGATCGGCCAGAACCCTGTCGGGCGGAATGCGGGCGCTGACATCACGCCGCCCGGCCAGACAACCGCCGTCACAGGCCTGGCGCATGGCGGATCAAAATCAATTCGGTCCCGGCGCTGGCATCCATCACGATATTGTCCCTTTCTCACTCCGGCTGTTTCTGCTTTATCGACCGGCGGGGAACAAGAGGCAGGATGCAGATCACCAATGGCGCGCATAGTTCTGATCACCGGCGGGGCGCGGTCCGGCAAAAGCGTCCTGGCGGAAAAACGCGTTCTAGAGACCGCCTCCAAGGCCCATTACATCGCCACAGCCCAGGCATTCGATGCGGAAATGACGGCGCGTATTGCCACCCACCGCGACCGGCGCGGCCCCGAATGGCACACGCATGAGGCCCCGCTTGATCTGCTGGCGGCCTTGCGCGACACCGATGACGCCCCGCGTCTGGTTGACTGCCTGACATTATGGCTGAGCAATCTGATCCTTGCAGAAATGGACTGGGAAAGCCGGGCGCGTGACATGCTGGCCGCCCTTCCCGATCTGCACCATCCGGTTGTCTTTGTCAGCAACGAACTGGGCATGGGGATCGTGCCGGACAATCCGCTGGCGCGGCGTTTTCGCGATGCGGCGGGCACGCTTAACCAATGGGTCGCGACCCAAGCCGACGAGGTGATCCTGTCTATCTCCGGCCTGCCACTGAAAGTGAAGTAACCTATGAAACTCAATAAACTATCCGAGGTCGCAACCCTTGCCGACCACCTGCCCGAAGCCGACACCGCCCAAGAGGCCGCCGCACGCGCCCACCAGGACGCGCTGACCAAGCCGCCCGGTGCGCTGGGACGGCTTGAGGATCTGGCGATCTTCATGGCGGGATGGCGCGGCACGGATCGCCCCGACATCACCAAGGCGCAGGCCCTTGTTTTTGCCGGAAATCACGGCATCTGTGCCCAGGGTGTGAACCCGTTTCCGCAAGAGGTCACCGCGCAGATGGTGGTGAATTTTGAACAGGGCGGCGCAGCAATCAATCAGCTGTGCCGGGCAAATGGCGCGGATCTGGATGTGATCGCGCTGGATCTGGATCGGCCAACCGCCGATTTCACCCAAGGCCCCGCCATGACCGAGGCCGAAACGCTGGACGCGATGAACCGCGGTGCGGCGGCGGTCGATCCGGGCGCGGATGTCGTGTTGCTGGGCGAAATGGGGATCGGCAATTCCACCATTGCCGCCGCATTGGCCTGCGCGCTGTTCAAAGGCACAGCCGCCGATTGGGTGGGGCCGGGCACGGGATCGGATGCGGCCGGGGTGGCACGCAAAATCGCCGCTATCGAGGCCGGGCTGGCCCTGCATGGTGCCAAGTCACCGATCGACGTTCTGGCCGCGTTTGGCGGGCGGGAACAAGCCGCGATCTGTGGTGCGGTTCTGGCCGCGCGCAAACAGGGCATTCCGGTGATCCTCGACGGGTTCATCTGCACCTCGGCGGCGGCGGTGTTGTATGCCGTTGACCCACGGCTGCTGGATCATTGCCTGGTGGGGCATATGTCGGCAGAACCGGGTCATCGCCGTCTGCTGAAGGCGCTCGACAAACGGGCTGTGCTGGAATTTGACATGCGCCTTGGCGAAGGCTCGGGCGCGGCGCTGGCGCTTGGCATCCTGCGCTCTGCGCTGGCCTGTCACAATGGCATGGCGACCTTTGCACAGGCCGGGGTCAGCGCGGCATGATCCGACGCGAGGCCCATCTCGCGCTGGTATTGATGACACGGCTGCCCCTGCCCCGATTGGCCGAACCTGTGCCGGCAATCGGGCGCGCGGCCTGGGCCTTTGCGCTGGTGGGTCTGGTGGTCGGCGGGCTAAGCGCCGCTGTGCTGGTTGTGTTGCTTGGCCTTGGTCTGCCGCCGTCGCTGGCCGCAGGTGGGGCGCTGGTGGCGCAGGTTCTGCTGACCGGCGCGCTGCACGAAGACGGGCTGGCCGATATGGTCGATGGCGTCTGGGGCGGGCAGGACCGGGCCCGGCGGCTGGAGATCATGCGCGACAGCCGGATTGGCAGCTACGGCACGCTCGCGTTGGTTCTGTCGGTCGGGTTGCGTTGGCAGGCGCTGGCGGTGCTGGCGGCCAATCCCGCGTTTACCTGTGGCGCGATCCTTGCCGTTGCGATGAGCAGCCGCAGTTGCGTCACCTTGGCGCTGGCGCTTTTGCCGGCGGCACGCGCCGACGGTCTGGGCCAAAGCGCAACCGGGGTGGGCCGTTCCGCCGTATTTCTGGCGCTGATCCTGGGGCTTGTTCCGGTGCTGGCGCTGGCCTTTTTCGGCGGATCACCCGCCCCACTATTTATCCTGCCGGTTCAGGCGCTGGCGCTGTTCATCATCGCCCGGCTCGCCCTGACGCGCCTTGGCGGTCAGACCGGCGATGTGCTGGGCGCAACCCAGCAGGTGACCGAAATCGCCGGGTTGCTTGCGCTGGCGGCACGATAGGCCACCGCCAGCCTGCTGTTTTACTTGCGTCAGAACATCCGCGGCGCGCGATCCTAACGTTTTTTCATCGCATCCAGCAAAGCCGCGCCAAGCGCGCTTTGGCCTGGATCGGCGGGCTTGTTCCGGTCGTGGCCACCAGCATTATGCGGCTTGCGCCCCTTTGGCCCGGATGGCCCACGGGAATTCTGATCAGGCTTGCCGCGACCTGAACCGGATTTTTGTCCGGCTCTCTGGCCCGCATTCTGGCCACCCTCCTGACCGGCACCGCTATCCTTGCGCATGCTGAGACCGATGCGTTTGCGGGCGACGTCGACCTCAGTCACGCGAACACGCACCACATCGCCGGCCTTCACCACCTCATGCGGGTCTTTGACAAACCGGTCGGCCAATTGGCTGACATGCACCAGACCGTCCTGATGCACGCCGACATCGACAAAGGCACCAAAGGCCGCCACATTGGTCACCGTGCCCTCCAGCGACATGCCGGGTTTCAGATCGGTGATCGCGTCAATACCTTCTGCGAAGCTCGCGGTTTTGAAGGTCGGGCGCGGGTCACGGCCCGGCTTTTGCATCTCAGCCAGAATGTCGCGCACCGTCGGCAGACCGAAACTGGCATCGACGAAATCCTCGGCCCGCAGACCGGCCAAAAGCTGCTCCTCCCCCATGATCTGGCGAATGTCGCGGCCACAGGCTTTTTCAATCCGACGCGCCACATCATAGGCTTCGGGGTGCACGGACGACGCATCCAGCGGTTCCGCCCCGTCGCGAATGCGCAGGAAGCCTGCGCATTGCTCAAACGCCTTGGGGCCGACACCCGCCACCTTTTTCAATGCCTTGCGCGAGGCAAAGGCCCCTTCGCTGTCGCGATGCGCCACAATATTGGCCGCCAATGACGGGCCAAGCCCGGCGACATGTGCCAACAGCGGCGCAGACGCCGTGTTCAGATCCACGCCAACCGCGTTCACCGCATCTTCGACCACCGCCTCAAGCGCCTTGCCCAATTGCCGTTGGTCAACATCGTGCTGATATTGGCCGACGCCGATGCTTTCCGGCGTGATCTTGACCAATTCCGCCAGCGGATCTTGCAGACGGCGGGCAATCGACACCGCGCCACGAATGCTGACATCCAGATCGGGGAATTCCTTGGCCGCCAATTCCGACGCCGAATAGACCGAGGCCCCGGCCTCGGACACCACAACGCTGGTTGGTTTGGGACCGGCGGGCAGCCGTTTCAGCGCATCCGCGACAAAACGTTCGGTTTCGCGGCTGGCGGTGCCGTTGCCGATGGCGATCAGCTCGATGTTATGTTTGCGGATCAAGTGCAGGACCTGTTCCTCGGCCCCGCGCAAATCCCGCTTTGGCGGGAAGGGATACATCGTCGCATGATCCAGCAGCTTGCCGGTGGCATCCACCACCGCCGCCTTGACCCCGGTGCGAATACCGGGATCGAGCCCCAGGGTCGCCTTGCTGCCCGCAGGGGCCGCCAGCAACAGATCCTTCAAGTTGCGGGAAAACACCCGGATGGCTTCGTCATGGGCGCGGCGACGAAGATCGGTCAAAAGATCCATGTACATTGTCAGGCTCAGCTTGACCCGCCATGTCCAACCCGCCGCATCGCGCAGCCAGGCATCCCCCGGCCCATCGCCGGGAATGCCGATGGCATGGGCGACAATGCCGACCGCACGCTCTGGCCCGGTCTCGGGCTCTGGCTCGATCCCGAGGCTGACAATTTCCTCTTTCGCGGCACGCATGATCGCCAGCGCCCGGTGGGCGGGGATATTGGCCCATTTCTCGCTGTGATCGAAATAATCGGAAAACTTGGCGCCGACCTCTTCCTTGCCCTTCTGGACCTTGGCGGTGATCACCGCCTCTTTCATCATGTAATCGCGCAGACGGCCAAGAAGGTCGGCGTTCTCCGTCAGCTCTTCGCCCAGAATGTCGCGCGCGCCGTCCAGCGCCGCTTTGACCGTTTCGACAGTCTCGCCCAGATAACCCTGTGCCAGAGTTTCCGGCGCCGCACCGCGATTGGTTTGAATGGCGCGCAACAGCGGCTCCAGCCCGTTTTCGCGGGCGATCATCGCCTTGGTGCGCCGTTTGGGTTTATACGGCAGATAGATGTCTTCCAGCGTCGCCTTGCTGGTCGCGCCTGCAATCGACCGCGCCAGCGCATCGGTCAGCTTGCCCTGCGATTTGATCGAATCAAGGATGCTGGCCCGCCGCTTTTCCATCTCGCGCAGATAGACCAGCCGGTCGCCCAGCGTCCGCAATTGCGTGTCATCCAGCCCGCCGGTCATCTCTTTGCGATACCGCGCGATAAACGGCACCGTCGCGCCGCCGTCCAACAATTCGACCGCGCTTGTCACCTGGGTCGGGCTGGCGGCGATTTCGGTGGCAATGGTGCGGGCAATGCGGTCTGCGATCTGGTCCAAGGTCAGGCTCCTGTCATGCGGGACCATAGTGATACCGGCCCCGCCCGGCCCGCGCCAGCCCCTTCGTTGATCTGGCGGTGATCTGGCAGACAATCTGGCGCGCTGTGCCGACCTCCACTTTCTGCGCCCTCGGCAATCTGCTAGGGGAAGGTGGCATTGGCTGCTGATAAGGGAAAATCATGACGAAAAAGCTTGCTGCCGGAAACTGGAAGATGAACGGATCCAACGCGTCAGCGTCCGAGGTTGCGGCCTTGCTGCCGGAGATTGCGGATGTCAGCTGTCAGGTGTTGCTCTGCCCGCCGACAACGCTGGTGGCGGCCATGAAAACCTGGGCTGACGGGGCGAATCTTTTGGTGGGCGGGCAGGATTGCCATGCCAACAAATCCGGCGCCCATACCGGCGATGTGTCGGCACCGATGCTGGCCGATGCCGGGGCAAGCCATGTTATTCTGGGCCATTCCGAACGCCGCGCCGATCACGGCGAAACCGACAATATGGTTGCGGCCAAGACGGCCGCCGCCCATGCCGCCGGTCTGGTGGCGATTGTCTGTGTCGGGGAAACCGAAGAGGAACGCGATGATGGCCGCGCGCTGGATGTTGTCGGCGCACAGATCGCCGGATCGCTGCCAAAGGGTGTGACCGGCAAAAACACCGTCATCGCCTATGAACCCGTCTGGGCCATAGGCACGGGACGCACGCCGACATTGGAACAGATTGGCGAAATGCATGACTTCATGCGGGATGCGCTGTCACAGCAACTGGGGGCCGAGGCCGCCAGCCTGTCGCTGCTCTATGGCGGGTCGGTCAAACCGGGAAATGCGGCGGAAATCTTTGCGGTTTCAAATGTTGACGGCGCATTGGTTGGCGGTGCTTCGCTCAAGGCCGCGGATTTTTCCGGCATCGTCAAAGCGCTCGACGCCGCGTCCTGATGTCAGGCGCTGAGCGGTCTTTTGTCGAAAAGCATTTCGCAATCGCTTCGGACAGGCTAAAGGTGTGAGCGCTAACATCACAGCCATGCCGAACCAGACAAAGAACGCCCCCGTGTGCAGTTCGACCGGGGGCCTTCCACACCAAAATCGCGCCCGCATTCGCGCAGAGGAGACGTAAAATGACCACTATTCTTGATCAACTGAGGGACATGACCGTTGTGGTCGCTGACACCGGAGAAGTCGAAGCGGTCAAAACCCATGCCCCGGTAGATTGCACCACCAACCCGTCATTGGTGTTGGGCGCATTGAAAGACCCGGCCTCCGAGGCGCTGATCGTGCGCGAAATCGAAGCCGGGCAAAAGGCCGGTCTGAGCGCCGCCCAGATCTGTGACACGTTGACCGTGGCCGTTGGTGTTGAACTCTCGAAACTTGTTCCGGGCCGCGTATCGACCGAGGTTGACGCCTGTCTGTCGTTTGACACCGAAGCGTCGCTGACCCGCGCCCGCGCCATCATCGCCGATTACGCCGCACGTGGCGTCGGCAAGGAACGCATCCTGATCAAACTCGCCTCGACATGGGAAGGCATCCGCGCCGCCGAAGTGCTGCAAGACGAAGGCGTCGATTGCAACCTGACGCTGCTGTTTTCCATGGCCCAGGCCGTGGCCTGCGCCGATGCCGGGGCGTTCCTGATTTCGCCTTTTGTCGGTCGGATCACCGATTGGTACAAAAAATCCGAAGGCGTCGAAAGCTATGCCCCGGACGAAGATCCCGGCGTCAAATCGGTGCGCAAGATCTATGATTATTACAAATCCAACGGCATCGACACCGTGGTCATGGGCGCATCTTTCCGCAACACCGACCAGATCAAGGCGCTGGCGGGCTGTGACCGGCTGACGATCGCGCCGAAACTTCTGGAACAATTGGGCGCGGAAACCGGCACCCTGCCCCGCGCATTGTCGCCTGACAACGCCACCGGCGGCAGCAAGATTGCGATGGACGAAGCGACCTTCCGCTGGGAGATGAACGCAGACGCCATGGCGACCGAAAAACTGGCCGAAGGCATCCGCAACTTTGATGCGGACCACAAGAAACTGATCGCATTGATCGCGGATCGCATGGCCTGATCACCCGCTGAGCCGTCGCTGACGGCCGGCCTGTAAAACAAAGGCCGCCAGAGAACCAAGGATCATATCCAACGGTTTTCTGGCGGCCTTTTCACAACGACGCAACCGCCGCTGCGGCCAATTTTACAGGGCTGCGATCCGTTGCCGGAACCGCGCGGCCCCCTGTTGGATGTGGTCCAGGTTCACATCAATCGCCCAATGCCGCTCTGCCATGTCATAGCTGATGGTGCGGGTGTGTTCCGACGCAAAAGTGCCCAACCGGACATGGAACCGCTTTGCCAGTTTGGGATAGCCGAAAGCCTCTGACATTGCAGACAAAACCAGGAAATTGTCCAGCTCTGCGGCCAGCTCTGGATGGGCCGCGCCCTGGTCATAGATCCAGCGATAAAGGTCGGGGTGGAAATTGTTCATCACCCCGGAAAACCCGCGCCCGCCCGCCTGCATCACCGGCCAGGCCGTCGCGGCATTGGCGTTGATGATCTGCAACGGGCTGCCTGCGGTCAGGGCCAGCCGCCGTTTGACGTGCTCGAGATCACAAGCGACATCCTTCAGAAATCCGAACCGGCCACTGTCGGCGCACCATTTGACCTCGTCATCACTCAGCAACCGACGATACGGTGCGGGGCATTCATAAAACCCCAGCGGCATGTCTCCAGGCAGGGCCGTCATCACATCCTGCATCCGCGCCAGCAAGGTGCCCGCCGGATCATCCGCTGCGGCAAATCGGTTCGACACAAACACCACCGCATCGACGCCGGTTTCGGCAATCGCCCGCAATTCGGCTTTTTGGTCGGCGATATCGTCCGAGATATGACCAGAGGCCACAACCGGCACCCGCCCCGCCACATGATCCACGGTGAAACGCGCCAAATCGCGCCGCTCCGCGAGCGACAAAAAGAACATCTCTGACGATTGGCATACGGCAAACAGCCCATGCACCCCATTGGCGATGTACCAATCAATCAGACGCGCATAGCCGTCCCAATCAATGGTGTTGTCCGCATGGAACGGCGTCAGAACGACGGGATAGATCCCGGTGAATTCAGTTTTCATGGCTTACTCCGGTATGGCGGGCTCTGCCCCTGCTTGCCCGCCGACATATCCAGGGAACTGGACCGGGGTTTAGGCAAAATCTGGGGGCTGTGGTTTCAAAATTCGGGCTGGCCGAATTTTGGCATACCAAAATCGACCAATGGACGACGAACTAACATGTCACTAACATGTCAGCAAATCCTTTTTGCAGCCAGGTGACAATGCCCCCAGCTTCTCGGCCTTTTAATGATCCGGCGCATGCGCAAAGCCCCGACACCGACGGCAAAAGCCTGCGGCAACAAGCCTATGAAAAGGTGGAATATCTGCTGAACTCCGGGCGGCTGAAACCCGGTCAGTTCCTGACGCAACGCACGCTTGTCGCCCAGACCGGTGCCACGCTTGGCGCGATCCGCGAGGCGATTCCGCGTCTCGAATCAGAGGGGCTTCTGGTCACGGTGCCCAAGCGCGGGTTGATGATTCCCCATCTGGATGTGGATTTCGTGCGCGACGCCTATCAGGTGCGGCGAATGATCGAATATACCGCCGTGTCGGCCATGATTGCCCATCTGAGCGACGGCGAAATCGCAGCTCTGCAAAGCCGTCAGGATCAACTTGAGACGGCCCTGCATGCCGCCCCGACCGCGGCGGCAACGACAGAGTTGGTCGATACCATCCAACGCGAAGACTGGGCCATGCATCAACGGTTTGTCGCCTGTCTTGGCAACCAATTGCTGGACAATATCTACCGGGTGACCGCGATCAAGATCCGCATGGCCGTTCAAGCCCGGCTTCAAGTGACCAACGACAATGCGCAACGGGTGATTCAGGAACACGCCCGGATTCTGACCGCGCTGGCCGCCCGCGACGCCGCCGCCACGCAACAGGCGCTGTGCTGGCATATCGACAATTCACAATCCTTTGCGCTTGGCCTGCCACGGCCCGCCCCACCGTCGCGCCCGGCCCCGTAACTAAGCCCCTTACCAGATGTGTTTATAGCGAAGCGCAGTGAACTCTGTATCGTCCACAGTTAGAGTTATTCGACCTGTGGACGATACAAAAGAAAAGCCCCGGCCTGTGGCCGGGGCGTAAATTGGTGGTGCGGGGTGGCGGATTCGAACCGCCCGGCGGCTTCCGGCTTTGGACCTTAGGCTCTTACACTCGATATGTCGCTTGTCCGTAGCACTCTATCGTTTCCAAGGCCCCGCAGCGCCGCCAGAGTATCCAGTCCAGTATTGATTGTAGCTGTCATGAGTTTATCCATGTTTCCTCCCAGATGCGAAGTGATGACCTTGAACCAGTCGATGCAGAGCCAAGAAACGAAGAGCCACGTTGCGACATCCCCGAGAGGGATACCCAGAGTCACGAGAGCCGAACTCTGAAACTCAAAGTATATTTGGGCAGGGCATGAGGGAAATGCAATACGCTCTCGCAGAAATCTGCGAGAGCGATGTGAAAATGGCGTCTTGTCGTGTGGTACTGCGCGAGTTGCAATCCACACATCTGGTAAGGGGCTTGCCCCGTAACGCCCCCCCCATTTTGAAATGCTCATTCGGCGGCCCGGTGTCGACCGGTGTCGGCGGGGCTGCGCCCCTGTGCGGGGGCTCTGTGGTCGGCTCATGACATACACGGTCATCATACCACTTGACAACACGATGATTAACTCACACCCTCTCGGCGACGGCGGGAGATAAGCCGTACATCAGGAGGAGAGATTTTCATGACCATCAATCGCCGCATATTCATGTCCGCCATGGCCGCCACTGCGGTGCTGCCCGTGGCCCGCCCGGTCTTTGCCCAGGGCAAAGGTTTGATCGCAATCATCACCCCCAGCCACGACAACCCGTTTTTCAAAGCCGAGGCCGTCGGCGCCGAAGCACGTGCCATTGAACTGGGCTATGAGACCCTGATCATGGTGCATGACGATGATCCCAACAAACAATCCGAGCTGTTCGACACCGCCATCGCACGCGGCGCGCATGCCATTATCCTCGACAATGCCGGTGCTGATGCCACCGTCGCCCCGGTGCAACGCGCCAAGGATGCCGGCATTCCGTCGTTCCTGATCGACCGCGAAATCAAGGAATCCGGCATCGCCGTCAGCCAGATCGTGTCCAACAACTATCAAGGGGCCCAGCTGGGTGCCGAAGAATTTGTCATGCTGATGGGCGAGACCGGCAATTACGTCGAATTGGTCGGCCGCGAGGCGGACACCAACGCCGGCATCCGGTCGTCCGGCTATCATGACATCATTGATCAATATCCCGATCTGGTCATGGTCGCACAGCAATCGGCCAATTGGTCCCAGACCGAAGGCTATGAGAAGATGGAAACCATCCTGCAGGCCAATCCCGACATCAAGGGCGTGATCTGTGGCAATGACACCATGGCCATGGGCGCATGGGCGGCGCTTGAGGCTGCGGGTCGCACCGATGTGATTGTGGTCGGCTTTGACGGCTCGAACGATGTGCGCGATTCGATTCTGGCGGGCGGGATCAAGGCGACGGTCCTGCAACCGGCCTATCGTCAGGCCCAGATCGCGGTCGAACAGGCCGACAAATATCTGACCGACGGCACCACCGGCATGGATGAAAAACAGCTGATGGATTGCGTGTTGATCAACGCCGACAACGCCGCACAGCTGGAAACCTTCGCGCTCGAAGGCTGAGACCACCCCTGAAGTCAACGGGCCTTGATGCGCCTCTGCAATGAGGCCCGTTCAAGTTACCAAAGGAAGCGCCTTATGCGTCCCATTTTGACGTCCATGGCGGTCTTGGGCTGTGCTGCCCTTACGCTGAGCGGTTGCAAGATCGTCAAGACCCCGGACCCGGATTCGGAATCCGCCGCCGCCGAACAACAAACGGACGAAGCGCGTATGGCCGCCTTTGCCGATGAAATCTGGCAACCCAAGGTTCTGCCGACCATTTCCGAACATCTTGTCGACATGGCGACGTTTCGCGCCGCGCTGGCGGATGGTCTGGATGTGGCCGGCCCGGCGCATGGTCTGCGCCCCGAGGGCGAGGCCAACCCGTGGAATTTTGCCCTGTCCGGCAGTGGCATGATTGTCGAGGCCAACACCGAAAGCCGCGCCGCCAAATTGCTGGTGGACACGGATGCGGATGGCACCGCCGATGTGACGGTTCAGCTTGGCCCGGTGATCCGCGGCACGGCGCTGCGCGATGCCATGCCCTTCCTTGTCTTTACTGATTTCCGCGATCAGATCGAATTTGCCAAACTGGCACGCGCCCTGAATACGATCGCCCACGAGGCCGTGACCCTGCCATCCGGCGACCTGACCGGCAAAACCGCCACATTCGAAGGCGTGTTCACCCTGCGCAACAAGGGTGACAAGATCGAATTGGTGCCAACCGGGTTGCAGGTGGACTGATGGCAGAGGACGCACATCCCATCGGTCTCAGCATTCGGCAGGGCACAAAGGTCTACCCCGGCACGGTCGCGTTGAAGGCGGCGGATTTTGATCTGCGCATGGGCGCGGTCAACGTGTTGGTCGGCGAAAACGGCGCTGGCAAATCCACCATGATGAAGGTGATCGCCGGGGTCGAGACCCTGACATCCGGCACGATCACGATGGCGGGCGAGGAAGTGCGCCTGACAACAACAGAAGAGGCCGCCGCGCGCGGCATCGGCATTGTGTTTCAGGAATTGAACCTGTTTCCCAACCTGTCGGTGGCCGACAATATCTTTATGGCGCGCGAAAAGACCCGGTTGCGCATCGACATCGACAAGGCCGGTCAGCGCGCCGCCACCCGCAAGCTGATGCAACGGTTGGAACATGACATTGATCCCGACGCTCTGGTCGGGGAATTGAAGGTCGGCCAGCAGCAGATTGTCGAGATTGCCAAAAGTCTGGCGCAAGATGCCCGCATCCTGATCCTGGATGAGCCGACATCGGCGCTGTCGGCATCCGAGGTCGAGATCCTGTTCCGGGTGATCGACGATCTGAAACGCGATGGCGTTGGTATCGTCTATATTTCGCACCGGCTGGAGGAGCTGATCCGCGTTGGCGACTATATCACCGTGCTGCGCGATGGCGTGATCACCGGCGCGCGGTCGATGCAGGGCGTCGATGTGCCGTGGATCGTGCGCAACATGATCGGCGACGCAAGCAAGGATTTCCCCAAAACGCTGGACCAGCCTTTTGGCGAGGAGGTGTTTCGCGCCACCGACATTCGCCTGCCCAACACCACCGGTGGTTTCACCGTCGATGGCGTGTCGATGTCACTGCGCGCGGGCGAAATCCTTGGGGTTTATGGTCTTATGGGCGCGGGGCGCACCGAATTTGTGGAATCCGTCATGGGCCGCTATCCACATGCCACCGGCACGGTGCATGTCGCCGGTGAACCGGTGAAATCGCGCCATGTGGCGGACCGCATCGCCAAGGGTCTGGCCCTGATCCCCGAGGATCGCAAATCCGACGGTCTGGTGCAGATCCTGTCGATCCGGGAAAACATGACATTGTCCTCGCTCGGCGATCTGTCGAATTATGGCCATCTGGACCGCCCGCGCGAAAAGCGCACGGTGGCGGATTACGTCAAACAGCTGGTGATCAAGATCGCCTCGCCGGAAAATCCGGTCTCGTCCCTGTCGGGGGGCAACCAGCAAAAAGTGGTGATCGGCAAGGCGCTGATGACCAAACCCAAGGTGCTGTTGATGGATGAACCATCGCGCGGCATCGACATCGGCGCCAAGGCCGAGGTGTTCCGCGTGATGCGCGAACTGGCGGCGCAGGGTCTGGGCATCGTCTTTGTCACCTCGGATCTGGAAGAGGTGCTGGGCCTGTCCGACCGGATTGTCGTCATGTCGAACGGCCGGATCACCGGCGAATTCACCAAAGACACCGCCACCGACACCGCATTGATCGCCGCATCGGCGATTGGCCACGCGCCGGTGGCCCATTCTGTACATGAAAATACTGCCGGACCATCACCGGTGACCCCACATAAGGAACCCGCCACATGACGGATATCAGCGCTTCGGCCCCCGCCAGCAGCACCAATGCGCTGCTGGTCCTGCTCAAGGCCCGGACATTCATCGCCCTGATCCTTGTCGTGGTGTTCTTTTCGATCTTTGCCCCGAACTTCCTTTCGGCGGCGAACATGGTGATCATGTCGAAACACGTCGCGCTGAACGCGTTTCTGGCGATTGGCATGACCTTTGTGATCATATCCGGCGGCATTGATCTTTCGGTGGGCTCGATCGTCGGGTTGTGCGGCATGGTCGCGGGGTATCTTCTGTTGAACGGCATAGATCTTGGCCTTGGCTGGTCGATCCAGTTCAACACCCTGGAAATCTGTCTGATGGTATGTGTGGTCGGGGTGTTTATCGGGGCGATCAATGCGTTTTTGATCACCCGGTTGAACGTCGCGCCCTTCATTGCCACGCTTGGCACGCTTTATGTGGCGCGCGGCGCGGCGATGCTGTCGTCGGATGGCCGCACCTTCCCCAACCTGAACGGAAACGCGGATTATGGATCGGACACGTTCCGTTTTATCGGCTCTGGCGATGTGCTGGGCATTCCGGTGTCGATCTGGATGCTGATCGCTGTCGGCCTGATCGCCGCCTATATCGCCACGCGCACGCCGCTGGGGCGGTTCATCTATGCGGTTGGCGGCAATGAACGCGCGGCGGGGCTGTCGGGGGTCAAGGTCAATCAGGTCAAATTCTTTGTCTATATGTTCTCTGGCCTTTGTGCCGCGCTGGTCGGCATCATCATCTCGTCGCAGCTGGTCGCGGCCCACCCCGCCACCGGCAACACATTCGAGCTGAACGCCATCGCCGCCGCTGTGCTTGGCGGGACATCCATGGCGGGCGGACGCGGGCGGATTGGCGGCACGATTGTGGGCGCCTTTGTGATCGGCGTCTTGTCCGATGGGCTTGTGATGATGGGCGTGTCCAGCTTCTGGCAAACCGTGATCAAAGGTCTGGTAATCATTGCCGCCGTGGTCATCGACCAGGCCCAGGAACGGGTTCAGGCCCGCGTCGCCCTGCAACAACAGGCCGCGATCAGCTAGGGTCAGGCAAACGGGTCGATCACCCTGGCCCCGGTCGGCAGAAAATCAGAGGTATTGCCCGTGACAACCGCACCGTCGCGGGCAATCGCCTGGGCGGCAATCATCAAATCCGCACCGGGATGTCCCAGCCGCGCCGAAAGCTGCCCCCAGATCAGCGCATCTTCGGTGGTGAAATCCAGTATCCGGTCGGAAAACACCGCAACCGTGCGGTCCAGCCAAAGCCGAAGATCATGGGCAAATTCCGGGTTTTTCGGTTCTTGCAGACAGATGCCGCGCTCAATCTCGCCCAGGGTGATGACACTTAGGTACAATGTGCTTTCAGCGGCCTGTGACAGCCATGCCGCCACCTTTGGCGCGCGTTCGCTGCGGCGTAGGGCGGAAATCACATTGGTGTCGAGGATATGAATCAAAACGCCACATCGCGCGGGCGCACCTTGGCGCGCGGCACGTCGGTCTCAGTGTCAGGATGGGTGCCGGGAAAGGCCAGCAGGTGATCGGCAAAGCTTTCGCGTTCGGCCTTGGCCGCGGTGACCAGCCGGTGATATTCCTCGGCCGAGATCACCACAACCGCGGGCTTGCCCCGGCGCGATACGGCCTGGGGGCGACCGGACAGCGCCGCTTCGACCACCGCGCTGAATCGGTTTTTGGCATCTTGCAATGTAAGCATTCCGGCCTCCTGCGCGTCAACAACTGGCTAGCTACCTGTCGAGATAGGCGCAAAGCGGCAGAATTTCAAGCCCCGTGTGTCAGCCGGTGTATCAGCCAATGTGTCAGCAATTGTGCCGACCCAAGGGCCAGCTTGCGCACCTGCCCGCTTGCGCATTGCCGACAGATCACGGAATGTCGCGCCGAGAAATCATTCACTCTGTCTTTAATAGCTGAAAGTACCGCAATGTCTTCTACTGATCATTTCGCGACCGCCCTGATTGACGCCCGCCGCACCGGCGACCGCGTGACACCGGCCTTTGAACCCAATTACACCGAGGCGCTGGAAATTCAGGCCAAGGTGCAAAACGCGATTGGCGAAGTGTCCGGATTCAAGGTCGCCCGTCAGGAAGATGGCCCGCCGATCATGGCGCCGATCCCGGCCAATGCCACGATAGAGCCCGGCACATCGGTGACGACCCGCGATCAAATGGGGATCGAGCTGGAAATCGGTTTCGAATTGATCGCCGATTACACCGCTGACGCCCTGACCCGCCCGCAGGATTTCTTTCGCCCGCGCGTGATGATCGAACTGGTCGACACCCGCATGAGCGGCGTGCTGGCCCCGATGCAGAAACTGGCGGACATGCAATTGAACTGCGGGCTTGTTGTTGGCCCCGCGCTGGACGCTTGGGACGGCAGCGATTTCGGCACCGTCACCGCCAGCCTGCGCTGTGGCGACAAGACGATTGTTGACGGCGATGCAACCGTCCCGTTTGGCGCCTCGGCTTTGACCAACCTCGCCCTGCTGTGTGACAATCTTGGCGACCATTGCGGCGGCTTGCAAAAAGGCCAGATCGTGATCACCGGGTCGCTGTCGGGCTGTGAATTCTTTCCGGCGGGCACCGATGTGGTTGGCCATATCGCCGGTTTTGGCGAGGTCAGCTGCCGTTTGATATAACCCGCGTTGCGCGCGGCCCGCGACGATAATCATGGGCCGTGCGCATCCGAAATGCCGATAAAAACACAAGCCGCGACGTCAGCCACGGTTGGCCAGCTCGACCTCCAGCAGGTCAACCAGCCGCTGACAGATCGGCGTGATCGGGCGGTCGCGCTTGCGCACCAATTGATAGGGCGACAGAACCAGGCTCTCCTTCATGTTCAGCGTCGCCCATCGCCCGCCGCCCCCGGTGTCCAGCAGGTTCAGAACCTCTTTTGACACGGCGGCAACTGCGTCGCTATCGTGCAAACAGGCCAGAGCCACCAGCAAGGATGCGGTGTCGACAATGTCCTTGGGCATGGCCAGCCCACCGTTCAGGAACGCTTGTTCCACCGCCTCGCGGATTGGCATCCCACGGCCCTGAATGACCCAGCTGAACTCTGCCAGTTCGCCAAGGCCAAGCCCGGTGCGATCCGCCAGCGGGTGACCGGCCCGCACCAGATATCCAAGTTCCTCGACCCGACCGGGGCGGACCTGCAACAGCTGGCTGTCCATGTCGCGCGACATGCGGCACAACACAACGTCCAGATCCCCACGCAACAGGCGTTCCATCAAATCGACACTTGGCGCGACATCAATGCTGACCGTGGCGGATTTGGCCGTGCGCTTCAGATTCTGCACCGCCGGCACCACAACGCCAACCGCCGCGCCGGTCACCGCCCCGATCCGCACCACCCCGGCCCGGCCCCGGCGATAGGCCTCGACCTCTTGTGCGATGCCTTCCAGATCGCCGACCACGGTGCTGGCATGGCTGGCGACCACCTCGCCGATCAGGGTCAGCCGCATCCCCTTGGAGTGACGATCAAACAGCGGCTCCCCCACCAGCCTCTCGACCTCGGACAGGGTCCGCGAGGCCGCAGGTTGCGTGATGGCCAGCCGCTGCGCCGCAAGCGAAATCTGGCCCGTTTCGGCGATGGCATGCACCAACCGCAAATGCCGCAGCCGGAAATGGGAAATCGGTGTCTTCATCCCAGCATTATACCAGAAAATGCATGCAAGACGTCACAGGTATCATTTGACGGTTATGCAAAAAACGCCAAACTGCGACATGTTCGACACCAAGTCGGATTCCAAAGAACAAGACGCACAGATCATTTCACGTGCGCAATGGGAGGATACCATGAAGACTTTCACAACGGGGCTCAGCGCCCTGGCCCTTGGCGTTGGACTTCTGACCGCGCCCGCAATCGCCCAGGACAAAGGCACAATTGGCATCGCCATGCCGACCAAATCCTCGGCGCGTTGGATTTCCGACGGCACATCCATGGTCGAACAATTTGAAGCGGCCGGATACACCGCCGACCTGCAATACGCCGAAGATGACATCCCGAACCAGCTGAACCAGATCGAAAACATGATCACCAAAGGTGTGGATGTTCTGGTCATCGCGGCCATCGACGGCACCACATTGTCGAACGCGCTGGAAAACGCGCATTTCGCCGGGATCAAGACCATCGCCTATGACCGTCTGATCCGTGACAGCGAATATGTCGACTATTACGCCACCTTCGACAACTTCAAGGTTGGCGTGCAACAGGCAACCAGCGTTGTCGATGGCATGAAGGCGCGGTTCCCGGATGTGAAGCCGTGGAATGTCGAGCTGTTCGGCGGCTCGCCCGACGACAACAACGCCTATTTCTTCTATGATGGTGGCATGTCGGTGCTGCAACCGCTGATCGACGACGGCACAATCAACATCGTGTCGGGCCAGATGGGCATGGACACTGTCGGCACGCTGCGCTGGGATGGTGCGGTCGCACAGGCCCGTATGGATAACCTGTTGTCGGCACATTACACCGACACCACCGTGCATGGGGTGCTCAGCCCCTATGACGGGCTGTCGATTGGCATCCTGTCGTCGCTCAAAGGTGTCGGATATGGCTCTGGCGATCTGGAAATGCCGATTGTGTCGGGCCAGGACGCCGAATTGCAATCCATCAAATCCATCATTGCGGGCGAACAATATTCGACCGTCTTCAAGGACACCCGTGAACTGGCCCGCGTAACCGTGGGCATGGTCGAGGCCTTGCTGCAAGGCGGCGAGCCGGAAATCAACGACACCGAAACCTATGACAACGGCGTCAAGGTTGTCCCCTCTTACCTGCTGGAACCGGTCTCGGTTGATGGCTCCAACTACGAGGCGATTGTCCTCGACTGGGGCTATCATTCCAAAGACGACCTGTAATCGCATTATCCAAATACCGCCTGGCCCGCGCTTCTGCGGGCCGGGCGCCACCAAACCTTGGGAGGGGGCCGCTCGTGCAGACGCTGCTGGAAATGCGCAACATCACCAAGACCTTTCCGGGGGTCAAGGCGCTGGACAATGTGAATCTGAAGGTCGCGCAAGGCGAAATTCATGCACTTGTCGGCGAAAACGGAGCCGGGAAATCCACGTTGATGAAAGTGTTGTCCGGGGTTTACCCGCAGGGCAGCTATGACGGCGAAATCCATTACGATGGCCAGATCGCCGGATTTGGCGGGATCTCTGACAGCGAAAAGCTGGGCATCATCATCATTCACCAGGAACTGGCGCTGGTGCCGCTGCTGTCGATTGCCGAAAACCTGTTTGTCGGCAATGAAAACGCCAAGGGCGGGATCATCAACTGGCCGGAAACATTCCGAAAGACCGAGGCGCTGTTGAAAAAGGTCGGGCTGGCCGAACAACCCTCTGCCATGGTCGACAGTCTGGGGGTTGGCAAACAACAGCTGGTCGAGATTGCCAAAGCGCTGTCCAAGGATGTGCGCCTGTTGATCCTTGACGAACCCACCGCCGCCCTGTCGGAATCCGACAGTCAGGCGTTGCTGGATTTGCTGCTGGAGCTCAAGGAACAGGGCGTGACCTCGATTGTCATCAGCCACAAACTGAACGAAGTGCGCCGCATTGCCGATACCATCACCGTGATCCGCGATGGCGCAACCGTGTCGACGCTGGACGCGAAAAAGGAACCGATCACCGAAGACCGCATCGTGCATGACATGGTTGGTCGCGATATGTCGGCGCGCTATCCCGAACGGGAACGCCGCGCCGGGGACAAGCTTTTGGAAGTGCAGAACTGGAACGTCTGGCACCCCGAACATGCCACCCGTCAGGTGATCCGCGACATCAATTTCCATGTCCGCGCCGGCGAGGTTGTCGGCATTGCCGGGCTGATGGGGGCCGGGCGCACCGAACTGGCGATGAGCCTGTTTGGCCGCAGCTATGGCCGCAACATCACCGGCAGCGTCAAGCTGCGCGGCAAGGACATCGACACATCCACCGTCGCCACCGCGATCCGCAACGGGCTGGCCTATGTCACCGAAGACCGCAAGGAACTTGGCCTGATCCTCGAGGACAGCATTCAACGCAACATCACCCTGGCCAATCTGCCAGATGTGGCGAAATCGGGCGTCATCAACGAAGCCGAGGAAACCAAGGTCGCCGAACAATATCGCGGCGCAATGCGCATCCGCACGCCCAGCGTGTTCCAGAAGGTAATGAACCTTTCTGGCGGCAATCAGCAGAAGGTTGTGCTGTCGAAATGGCTGTTCACCGGGCCAGAGGTGCTGATCCTGGATGAGCCAACCCGCGGCATCGACGTGGGCGCGAAATTCGAAATCTACGGCATCATCAACGATCTTTCTGCCGCTGGCAAAGGCGTGCTGATGATCAGCTCTGAAATGCCGGAACTCTTGGGCATGTGCGATCGTGTCTATGTCATGAACCAAGGCGGTTTCGTCGGCGAGCTTTCCGCCGAAGACGCCAGCCAAGAGCGCATCATGTCGCTGATCGTAACCGAATAGGAGGTCCGTGAAATGACCAATTCCGCCCCTCAGGACCAGGCCGCAAAACCCGAAAACGGGATTGCCGGCTATCTCGCCGGACACCTGCGCGAATATGGGCTTTTGTTCGCGCTGATTGCGATCATGGTGTTTTTTCAGATCGTGACCAACGGCACGCTTTTGAAGCCGGTGAACATCACCAATCTGTTTCTGCAAAACAGCTATATCATCATCATGGCGCTTGGCATGTTGGTGGTCATTGTGGGGGGCAATATCGACCTCTCGGTCGGCTCTGTCATGGGATTTATCGGCGCGCTTGCGGCGGTGATGATCGTCAACTGGGAGGTGCCGGTCGGCCTGACCATTCTTGCCTGTCTGGTGGTTGGCATCCTGATCGGTGCGGCCCAGGGGTATTGGGTTGCCTATTGGAAAATCCCCAGCTTTATCGTGACCTTGGCGGGCATGTTGGTGTTTCGCGGGCTGTCGCTTTGGCTGCTTGAGGGCCAGTCGGTTGGTCCCTTTCCGAAAACCTTTCAGCTTCTGTCGACGGGGTTTGTCCCTGATGTCTTTGGCGTCGGGCGGCCCAATGCCACGGCCCTTGCCGTCGGGATCATTGCCGCCGGCGCCAGCGTCTGGATGGGTCTGCGCAAACGCGCCCGCAACAAGGCCTATGGGATCGAAGACGAACCGACAGCGTTCTTTATTGCCCGCAATGTGATTGTGGCCGGCGCGCTTTTGTTCGTGATCTACAAATTGTCGACCTTTCGCGGACTGCCAAACGTGCTGATCACCATGGGCATTCTGACAATCATCTATGCCTTTCTGACCGAACAGACGACAATTGGCCGCCGGATCTATGCGCTTGGCGGCAATGAAAAGGCCGCGAAACTTTCGGGCATCCCCACCGAACGGCTGACGTTCCTGACCTTCGTCAATATGGGGTTGCTGGCGGCGCTGGCGGGTCTGATCTTTGCTGCGCGGCTGAACACCGCAACGCCCAAGGCCGGTTTCGCGGTCGAGCTGGACGTGATCGCGGCGGTGTTTATCGGCGGCGCGTCGATGTCCGGCGGCGTGGGCAAGATTGTCGGCGCGGTTGTCGGTGCCTTTATCATGGGCGTGATGAACAACGGCATGTCGATCATGGGCATTGGCATTGATTATCAACAGGTGATCAAGGGCCTCGTGCTGCTCGCTGCCGTGATCTTCGATGTCTACAACAAACAAAAACAAGGCTAAAGGCAGCGGTGCGCCGTCGAGGCGCACCCTCCCCGCCCGCCTTGGGCTGTGCTCTCTGGGCGCATCCCGGTCCGGCCCCCGCGCCCGAAAGAGGAAGATATGACCTTTACCCCCGCCAATTGGCCCCGAAAACTACGCTCGCAGGAATGGTATGGCGGCACCAGCCGCGACAATATCTATCACCGGGGCTGGCTGAAAAATCAGGGCTATCCCGACGATCTGTTTGATGGCCGCCCGGTGATTGGCATTCTCAACACCTGGTCGGATCTGACGCCCTGTAACGGGCATCTGCGCGATCTGGCAGAAAAGGTGAAGGCCGCGTCTGGGAGGCCGGGGGTTTCCCGCTTGAGGTGCCGGTGTTCAGCGCATCCGAAAACACATTCCGTCCGACGGCGATGATGTATCGCAACCTTGCCGCCCTCGCGGTCGAAGAGGTCATGCGCGCCCAGCCGATTGACGGCGCGGTCCTGCTGGTCGGCTGTGACAAGACCACGCCAAGCCTGATCATGGGGGCGGCTTCGACCGATCTGCCGTCCATCGTCGTCACCGGCGGGCCGATGCTGAACGGCTGGTTCCGCGGCGAACGTGTCGGCAGCGGCACCGCGCTTTGGCAGATGTCCGAGGACATCAAGGCCGGCAAGATGTCACAAGAAGATTTCCTTGAGGCCGAACAGGCGATGAGCCGGTCCTCTGGCACCTGCAACACCATGGGCACCGCCAGCACCATGGCCAGCATGGCCGAGGCGCTTGGCATGGCGCTGTCCGGCAATGCCGCGATCCCCGGTGTCGATGCCCGCCGTCGGGTGATGGCGCAGCTGACCGGACGGCGCATCGTGCAGATGGTCAAGGATGATCTGAAGCCTTCGGATGTGATGACCCGCGCCGCGTTCGAAAACGCGATCCGGGTCAATGGCGCGATTGGTGGGTCGACCAATGCGGTCATTCACCTAATGGCCATGGCTGGGCGCGTCGGCATTGACCTGACGCTGGACGATTGGGACCGGCTGGGCCGCGACGTGCCGACCATCGTCAATCTGATGCCCTCGGGCAAATACCTGATGGAGGAATTTTTCTACGCCGGCGGCTTGCCCGTGGTCATGCGCCGACTGGCCGAGGCCGGGATGTTGCACAAGGATGCGCTGACCGTGTCCGGCGGCGCGGTCTGGGACGAGGTCAAGGATGCCCGGAACTGGAACGAGGACGTGATCCTGCCTGCGGAAAAGGCGCTGACCCAACAGGGCGGCATTGCTGTTCTGCGCGGCAATCTTGCGCCCGATGGCGCGGTGCTCAAACCTTCGGCCGCCAGCCCGCATTTGATGGCGCATCGCGGTCGCGCCGTGGTGTTCGAGGACATCGACGACTACAAGGCCAAGATCAACGATGACGCGCTCGACATCGACGAAACCTGTGTGATGGTGCTGAAAAACTGTGGCCCGCGCGGCTATCCCGGCATGGCCGAGGTCGGCAATATGGGCCTGCCGCCCAAGGTGCTGAAAAAGGGCATCACCGATATGGTGCGCATTTCCGACGCGCGCATGTCCGGCACCGCCTATGGCACCGTGGTGCTGCATACCGCACCCGAGGCCGCGCGCGGTGGCCCGTTGGCGGTGGTGCGCGATGGCGACATGATCGAACTGGATGTCGCCAACCGCCGTCTGCATCTGGAAATCTCCGACGAAGAATTGGCGCGCCGTCTGGCCGATTGGACCGCGCCCGACAACGTGCCGGTCAACGGCTATGAACGCATGTTCCACGACCATGTTCAGGGCGCCGATACCGGCGCGGATTTCGACTTTCTTGTCGGCAACCGCGGCAATGCCGTACCAAAGGATTCACATTGATGACCCATAAAATTGCAATCGTAGGCGTCGGCAAGATCGCCCGTGACCAACATCTTCCGGCGATTGCCGCCAATAGCGATTTCGATCTGATCGCCACCGCCAGCCGCAATGCCCAGGTTGGTGGCGTGGCGGCCTATGGCAATCTTCAGAGCCTGCTGGCGGCGCATGACGATGTCACCTGTGTGTCGCTGTGCACGCCGCCGCAGGCCCGGTACGACGATGCCCGTCTCGCGCTTGAGGCCGGCCGCCATGTCATGATGGAAAAACCCCCCGGCGCAACCCTGAGCGAGGTGCATGATCTGATCGACCTTGCGGCGGCAAAGGGGCTGACCCTCTTTACCACCTGGCATTCGCGTCACGCGCCGTCGGTGGCTGCGACCCGTAGCTGGTTGGCGGACAAGGTCATCACCCGCGTCGATATTCAATGGAAAGAAGATGTGCGCCATTGGCACCCCGGTCAGGACTGGATCTGGCAAGCCGGCGGTCTGGGTGTCTTTGATCCCGGCATCAACGCGCTGTCGGTGCTGACCGAAATCATGCCGCGCGGCATTTTCCTGTCCAAGGCCGACCTGCATTTCCCCGAAAACCGCGATACGCCAGTGGCCGCTGATCTGACGTTTCATGATCCGGGCGGGGCACAGGTCACCGGCACCTTTGACTGGCTGCATCCCGGCCCGCCGTGCTGGGATATTCATATCGAAACCACCACCGGCAAGGCCACCCTGTCCGAAGGCGGCGCAACCCTGTCAATGGACGGCGCCGCACAGGAGGCCGGGAAAGCACTTATCGGCGAATACCCGTCGCTTTACGTGCGCTTTGCCGATCTGCTCGCCGCCGGAGAGAGCGACACAGACCTCTCCCCGATGCGCCATGTCGCAGATGCCTTTACCCTTGGCCGCCGGGCCAATGTCGCGCCATTTGAATGGTAAGACCCGAATATCAGGAGACCCACCAATGACCCAACCTTTGACCGGGATTTTGCCCGTCGCCCCCACCCCGTTTCTGGCCGATGGCACGGTCGATTACGACGGCATGCGCCGGGTGTGCGATTGCCTGATTGATCAGGGCGTAGATGCGATTTGTATCCTTGCCAATTATTCAGAGCAATTCGTGCTGTCCGACGACGAACGTGCCCAGCTGATGCAGGTCAGTCTGGAACATGTGGCCGGGCGGGTGCCCGTCATCGTCACCACCAGCCATTTTTCCACCGGCATTGCGGTCGAACGGGCCAAAGCCGCCGATGCCATGGGCGCGGCCATGGTGATGATGATGCCCCCCTATCACGGCACCGGTCTGCGTGCCGATGACGAAGGTATCGTTGAACATTTCCGCGCTGTCAGCGACGCGATTTCGATCCCGATCATGGTACAGGATGCGCCATTGTCGGGCGTGACCCTGCCGGTGCCGCTTTTGGCGCGTATGGCGCGGGAATTGGAAAACGTCAGCTATTTCAAGATCGAATGCCCGTTTGCCGCCGACAAGCTGGCCGCGCTGATCGAGGCCGGTGGCGAGCATATTCTGGGGCCATGGGACGGCGAAGAGGCGGTGACGCTGCTGGCCGATCTGGATGCCGGGGCCACCGCGACGATGACCTCCGGGCTGCAATGCGAACAGATCCGCCCGATTGTCACCAGCTATCTGGCGGGGGATCATGACGCGGCACTGGCGCAATGGACAAAATGTCTGCCGCTGATCAACCACGAGAACCGGCAATGTGGCCTGCGGGCCTGTAAAACCGTGTTCATGGCCGGCGGGGTGATTTCCAGCGACCATGTGCGCCACCCGCTGCGCCCGATGACCGAACGCACGAAGGACCGTTTGCTGTCCTTGGCGCGCGATCTGGACCTGATTGCCCTGCGCTGGGGCAAATAACCCGGCGCCACATTATGCGTTTTCCGGCGGGGTTCAGGCCCCGCCGGAAAACTTTCGCTCAGGCCGCTTTGCTTCAGGCCGCGCGATGCGACAACCCGGCAATCACGCCACGCAGTTCCGCCAGTCCCTTGAGCCGCCCGACCAGCGGATACCCCGGCTGGGCGCGCCGCCCCAGATCGTCGACAATGTCCTGGCCGTGATCCGGCCGGAACGGGATTGACCAATCCGCACGCCCCGCCGCACGCCGCCGGGCTTCTTCATCCAGAACCGCCGCGACAAGCGCCACCATATCGGTGTCACCGCCCAGATGCTCCGCTTCGTAGAACGAGCCAAAGATGTCGTCGCTTTGCCGTTTGACATTGCGCAGATGCAGGAAATGCACCTTGTCACCCAACCGTTTCATCATGCCCGGCAGATCATTGTCGGGCCGTGCGCCCAGCGACCCGGAACACAGCGTGACGCCATTGGCCGGGCTGTCGACCGCCGCCATCACCGACGTATACTGCGCCTCGGTGGACATGACCCGTGGCAGGCCCAGCAGCGGCACCGGCGGATCATCCGGATGGCAGCACAGCCGCACCCCCAGACGTTCGGCGGTGGGCACCACTTCGCTCAGGAAATCTATCAAATTCTGGCGCAGCTGGTCTTCGCTGACGGCGTCATATTCCGCCAGATGGGCGCGCACATCGTCCAGCGTGAAATTCTCGGCCGCGCCGGGCAGTCCGAACACCACGTTTTTCGCCAGTGCCGCCTTGGCGGCATCATCCAATGCAGCAAACCGGGCCGAGGCCGCCGCGCGCTGTGCTTCGGTGTAATCGTCCTGCGCCGCCGGCCGTTCCAGAATGAACAGATCAAACGCCGCAAAATCCACCAGGTCAAACCGCATGCAGGTCGCCCCGTTTGGCAAAGCATAGGCCAGATCCGTGCGCGTCCAATCCAGCACCGGCATGAAATTGTAGCACACGACCTCGATCCCGGCAGAGGCGAGGTTTTCCAGGCTGGTGTGGTAATTGGCAATATGGTCGCGCCAGTTGCCTTTTTGCTTTTTGATGTCTTCCGACACCGGCAGGCTTTCCACCACGTCCCAGGCCAGACCCGAGGGCGCACCGGACGACATGGTGGCAATCTCTTGCTGGCGTTGGGCAATATCCTTGGGGGTCCAGACGGTGCCGGTCGGCACCTGATGCAGCGCGGACACAACCCCCTGCACCCCGGCCTGAAGCATGTCATCCACCGACACCAGATCCTTGGGACCGAACCACCGCCACGTCTGTTTCATCGCTTGCCTTCCTTACCAATTTGCCACGTACTTAGCACCTTGGAAAAGTTGTGACTAGTATGCAAGTGCACCGTGCCGCGGTTCGCCCCCTGTTCCGCCCTAAGCTGTTTCCAAGGTGTTTGCCTCTGTGGACATGTCTGCCCGCCGTTGCGCGGCGCGCTGGTGCTCCAACCGTGGCACCGCCGACAAAAGCCGCTGGGTATAGGGATGTTGTGGCGCGGTCAGGATTTGTTGCGTTGGCCCGGTTTCGACGATCTCGCCTTTCAACATCACCGCAATCCTGTGGCTGACCCGTTCGACCACCGCAATGTCATGGCTGATGAACAGCATCGACACCCCGTCACGTTGTTGAATATCCGCCAGCAAATCGGTCACCCGCCGGGCGTTTGACACATCCAGCGCCGACACGGCCTCGTCCGCGACAATGATCCGGGGCCGCACCGAAAGCGCGCGGGCAATGCAGATCCGCTGGCGTTGGCCGCCGGAAAACTGATGCGGATAGCGGTCAACCGCATCCGCAGGCAGCGCCACACGCTCCAACAGATCAACCGCCAGATCGCGCCGCGCCTTGCCCGCGACCATCCCGCGCAGATACGCCGGTTCGGTCACCGCGTCACAAATCGACATGCGCGGGTTGAGCGAGGCATAGGGGTCTTGAAACACCATCTGGATATGGGCGCGATGCGTCTTGAGCGCCGCGCGGGACAGGCCGTCGATGCGAGTGCCCAGCAGGGCAATTTCACCGGCCGACGGTTCGACCAGCCGCATGATTGACCGCGCGAGCGAGGATTTTCCGCACCCGGATTCCCCCACCAGGCCCAATGTTTCCCCCTGCCCCAGCGTGACGGTCACGTCCCGCACAGCCGCCACGGACCCGGCCCGCGAAAACATGCCGCCGCCATAGCGCGTGGTCAGGTTTGTGACCTGCAACACCGGTTTTGCCCCATCCAACGGGGTTGGCGATCCTTCCCCCAGCCGCGGCGACGCCGCCAGCAATTGCCGGGTATAGGGCGCGCGGGGGTGGGCAAAGAGATCGGCGGTATGGCCTTCTTCGACCTTTACACCATCCTTCATCACCACCACCCGATCGGCGATTTCGGCGACAATTCCCAGATCATGGGTGATAAACAGCACCGCCATGCCCATATCGGCCTGCAAGGATGCAATCAGCCGCAGGATTTCGGCCTGGGTGGTGACGTCGAGCGCGGTTGTCGGTTCATCCGCAATCAACACCTCCGGCTCACAGCTCAGCGCCATGGCGATCATCACCCGCTGGCGCTGGCCCCCAGAAAGCTCATGCGGATATTGATCCAATCGCTTTTCGGGATCGGGCAGTTTGACCCGTTCCAATGCGGCACGCGCCGCATCCCGCGCCGCACCGCCGCGCAATCCCCGATGCAGGCGCAATGCCTCGGCAAGTTGCGCGCCAATGGTCATCACCGGATTGAGCGAGGTCATCGGTTCCTGAAACACCATCGCGATCCGGTCACCGCGCAGGGCCCGCAGCGCCGCCGGGGGCAATGTGGTGATCTCTTCTGGCGTGGTGTCGCCCAACCGAATGGAGCCGCCGGTGATCTGCCCGCCTTCGCGTTCGATCAGGCGCAGGATCGACAATGCCGTGACGCTTTTGCCCGACCCGCTTTCCCCGACCAGCGCCAGGGTTTCACCACGGTGAATGTCAAAGGACAGACCATGCACCGCCTCGGTCTCACCGAAACCGACCCGCAGATCGCGGACCGATAACACAGGGGGATTGAGGGGCGTCATCATCATTCCGCCGCAAGCCGGGTGACAAAGGGCGCCAGCGGCGTGGTCCAGCGTTGGCGCGCCGGTGTGACCCGGGCCTCGAACGGATCATCGCCAAACACCTGCCAATGCAGGGTATCGCCCAGCTCCAACATACCCCAGGCCCGCGCCGGTTCGCCACCGGTGGTGAAGCTTTCGGTCAGGCTTTGCTGGGTCAGATGCGGAATACCATTGACGGTGGTCAGGGTGTTCCAATGCACATGGCCCGCAATACAGGCCAGTGGCACCCGCGCCTGCCCCAGAACATCGCGCACCCGCTCGGCCTGGGGATAGGTCGACACGCTGGCATTGCGTTGAAAGTAATAATTGCCGATCTGGCTGTGACCGGACACCGGCACATGGCTGGCGACCAGCGTGGGTTTGTCGGCGCGTTGCACCATATGCGACAGCCACAGCAAATCCGCTTCTGGCAGCTCAAAGCCGACGGGGGCCTGGGCGCGATGAATCCTGGCATCCGCGCGCCACAGCGCCAGCTGCCAATCGCCAAGGTCCACCACCTGATTGCCAAGCGCGACCCCAAGAATGTCTTCGTTGTCCGCCACGCTCAGGTGGTCGCGGTCATGATTGCCGCAGATGTGATGCACCGGCATGGTCAGCCGTTTGAAAACTTCGGCGACCTCGCGTTCAAGCCGCAAATCGGTTTCGGTGTCGATATCGGAAATGCGATCCCCGAGATCCAGCACAAGATCCGGCGTTTCGGCATTGGCCCAGTCACAGAACTGGGTCAGCAGTTCAATCGCGGTATCGCCGCGTTTGGTGTGGGACGGCGTGCCGTGGTGAATATCGGTGACAATGGCGATCCGGGTCATGGATTTGGCTCCTGGGGATGGGGACAGGCCGGGCGCGAACGCCCGACCCTTTTGGGGTGACGCAGCTTAGCTGCCGACCAGCGTGATGCTGCCCGCGCGGAAGTCGAGCACATAGGGGATGTGACCCGGCATCGGCGCCCAGTTGATGGAATTTTTCATGCCCCAGCTTTCAAAGGGACGATAGAGCGGCAGAACCGCAGGATCGGCTTTGACCCGGTCCATCAGCTCGACATAAGCGGCCTTGCGGATTTCGACGTCGGTGGAATAGCGGAACCGATCCCACATTTCGGCATATTCCGCATCGGTGTTGAACCGGCCTTCGCTTTGCGATGGCCCATCCGGGGCCCACATCACGCCAAACGATCCAAAGGGGTCCGCGAAATACATCGGGTTGGACCAGTTGCGCGCCATCATCTCGGGATCATTGCCGGACCACTGGTCCTGTACGTTGACCTTGCCCTTGATGCCGACATTGGCCCACATTTCCATGATCGCCTGTGCCGCCAACAAACCGTTGGTGTAATAGGTCGGCGCGGTGTCGAACTGAATTTCGAACCCGTCATACCCGGCTTCGGCCAGCAATGTCTTGGCCCGTTCGGGATCATATTCAAAAGTCACCAGATCCGGCTGATGCAACGCACCCATTTCCGCCATGGTGTGGGTCGATGGCACAACCGCCTTGCCCAGCCACAAAGCTTCGTTCAGCGCGTCGCGGTCGATGGCCAGGCTCATCGCCTGACGGATGCGCGGGTCTTCCAGTTTGGGGTGGTTCTGGTTCATGATCATCACATGAAACAGCGCCGTCGCCGAACCTGCGGTTTTCATCGCCGGGTCATTGTCGATCAGCGACAATTGGTCAGGCGCGATATTGGTCACAATATCCGCTTCGCCGGTTTTCAGCGCGGTAATGCGGCTGGCGGTTTCGGCGATCTGAACCACGTTCACCCGTTCCAGCGGCGCGGTTTCGCCCCAAAAGTCGTCAAACCGTTCCCAAACCAGCTTTTCGCCCGGCTGAAAGGTTTCAACCTTGTAAGGGCCAGTGCCGACCGGGGCCAGGGCGAACGCTTCAAAGTCGCTGTCTTCGGCCACTTCGGGATCGCCGGTCAGCGCCTTGGTGTAAGCTTCGGGAATGATCATGACCTGCTGCAAGGAAATCAGCGTTTCCCAAAGCGGCTCTTCGCGGTTGGCATGGATGCGGATCGTGGTTTCGTCGATTTTTTCCGCCATGGGAAAGTTTGCCAGACGGTCCTTGGCCCGCACGACATAGGGCGGGAACGTCGCCTGCATCATCCGGTTCAGCGAAAAGATCACATCGTCGGCGGTCATCGCGTCGCCATTGTGAAATGTCACGCCCTGACGCAGTTTCAATTCCATGATGGTCGGTTCAATCAGCTCCCACGACGTGGCCAGCGCCGGCACCCACTCCGGGTCCAGTTTGCTGTGGTCGCGGTCGATCAGCGTGTCAAAGCTGTTGTAATAGAACTGCGATCCGACGTTGGAATGGTCGCGGCCGGGATCAAGGTAAGAAGACACATTGGCGGCGCCAACGGTGATTTCCTGTGCAGCAACCGCCAGCGGCAGTGCAGCAGCAAGGGCAGTGGTCAGCATCAAACGGTACATGGGATTTCTCCGGTTTTGGGTTTCGTCTGGTCTAGGTCAGCATTGGGCCGCTTTGGCGCGGCTCTTTGATGTTGTTAACGGTCGTGCAGGCGGACATCGGCGCGGTCACGCAGCCAATCGCCCAGGATCTGCACGGAAAAGGTCAGCGCCACGATCAGCACCGCAGGTGTCAGCACAATCCACGGCGCGGTGGGCATGTAATCCCGCCCCAGCCCCACCATCGAGCCAAGCGAAGGTTGCGGCGGTTGCACGCCAAGCCCAAGAAAGCTGAGCGTGCTTTCCAGGATCACGATATTCGACAGCGCCAGGGTGAACTGTACCACCAGGGGCGACACCAGATTGGGCAGGACATGACGCCATGCGGCATAGATCGGCCCTGCCCCGGCGGTCCAGGCGGCCTCGATAAAGGGCAACGCCGACAGACGGCGCACCTCGGCCCGCACGATCCGGGCATATTGTTCCCATCCCGCGATGCCCAGCACCATGACCAGCACCGTCAGGCTTGACCCCAGAAGCGACAGGATCAACAGCGCGACAAGAGTAAAGGGGATCGCGATCTGCATATCGACCAGCGACATGATCGCATCTTCGACCCAACCGCGCCGCAGCCCGGCAATCAACCCCAGCGTGCCGCCGATCACCAACCCGATCAGCGCCCCGGCAAAGGCCAGCATCAGCGTCAGTCGCAAACCATGCAAGGCCCGCGCCAGAACATCCCGGCCCAATTCATCCGTGCCGGCAAAATGCCCGGACAGATAGCGCTCAAACCCCAATGGTGGGCGCAGACGGCTGAGCAGGCTTTGATCCAGCGGACCAAAGGGCAGGATCACCGGCGCAAACACCGCCAGGGCGACCAACAGCACCGCCAGCCCAATGGCGATTTTCTGGATGAAATCCGTGCGTCCGGTCTTGCGCCGGGGGCGCGTCATCGGATCTGCGAGAATGGCCATTTTGTCTCTCCTCAGCTGCGGGCAAGTCGGATGCGCGGGTCTGCCAGCGCATAAGACAGGTCCGTGACGGCATTGATGATCACGACCGCGACGGCCACGGTGATCACCCCGAATTGCAACACCGGGTAATCCCGGATCAGCGCGGCATTGACCAAAAGCTGGCCAATGCCCGGCCAGGAAAAGATGCTTTCGACCACGACGCTGCCCGCAGCGGCCAATCCCGCAACCTGAAGGCCGATGACCGAAATCACCGTGACCCCGGCATTGCCCAGCCCGTGGCGCAACACGACACGCGCCTCGCGCAGGCCCTTGGCACGGGCGGTGCGGATGAAATCCTGGCCCAGCACATCCAGCATTGCGTTGCGGGTGAACCGCGTCAGCGCCGCAATCAACACCCCCGACATGGCAATGGTCGGCATGATGAAATGTGCAAAGGTGGCATTGCCCACCACCGGCAACCAGTTGAGCCAGTAGGAAAATACCAGGATCATCACGATCGACAGGATAAAGGACGGCACCGCATAGCCGGTAAAGGCCAGCATCATCACCGCCGATCCGACCCAGCTTCTGCGATAAAGCGCCGCCAGAATGCCCAGCGGGATCGACAACGCCACCGTCAGCCCGACCGAGGCCAGCAACAATTGCCCCGATGCCCAAAGCCGGTCGCCGACAACCTCGGTCACGGGGCGACGATCCACAAAGCTGAGACCGAATTCCCCCGACAGCGCCCCGCGCAGGAACGCCAGATATTGTTGCCACAGGCTGCCATCCAGCTGGAAGTATCGGATCAGCTCTGCCCGCCCTTCGGTGGTCAGCCCGTCGCCCAGAAAGGTGTCGATCGGATTGCCCGACAACCGGGTCGCGATGAAGGTCACCGTGGCAATGGCAAACAGCGTCACCACGGATTTCACCAGAATACGCGTCACATAAGGGATCATCGGCGGGGCCTCCTTTCAATGTGAATGAATTTCATCCCAAGCCGCGCGGCGGCGCGGCCATCGGTCAGGGCATTGTCACCGACAAACACCGCGTCGTCGGCGGTCAGACCGCTGCGCGCCAATGCCATGGTCAGCATCATCGGATCGGGCTTGCCCAGGCTGCGCCATGTCAAATCCGGCTTGATCGCGCGCAGCGCCGCCAGCAGGGCCCCGGTTTCGGCCACTGGCTGATTGTCCTGCCCGGGATGGGACAGATCTTCGTTCGCCACCCAAAGCGGCACGCCGCGCGCAACAAGCGCCAGGATCGGCCCCATGGTGTCGACCGTCACACTGCTGTGGCGACACAACAAAATCGCATCCGGGTCTTGCGCATCCGGGTCAATACCCAGAGATTTTGCCAAATCTATCAATGTATTATCGGCAAACAGCGCAATGCTTTTGATCTCTTCCACCCGCGCGAGGTAATCCAGCGCGGTTTCCCCCGCCAAAAGAATGCGCGCAGGCGGCACCGCTATGCCGATGTCGCCCAGCCGTTGCGACAATGCGACCGCCGTGGTGTCCGATGCATTCGACACGATCCACAGCCGCGCGCCGCAGGCCGCGACAAAATCCGCGGTATCCGCGAAACGACGCCCTTCTGAAATCAAGCAGCCATCCAGATCACACAGAACCAGATCCGCCTGCGCCACCGCATTGGCATCCAGCACCGGATAGCGTTCCGTCAATGGAACAAGCGTCGTTACATCGTCCAAGTCATTGTCTCCTGACGGGTGCAGGGCAACGACCCCGCTTCTTGCGGTGACATCTGACGGCGCTTTGTAATGTTCCTGCTACAAAGCAAAGCTAGACTTGGAGAGAAGCAAAGTCAGACTTTGGAATCTGTGAAAATGACCCTGAGCTCGACCCGATTGGCCGCCATTCGTGCGGTGGCAGAGACCGGATCTTTTTCCGCGGCGGCCCGTGCCCTGGGGGTGACGCAACCCAATGTGTCCGGGCAGGTGCGCGCGCTGGAGGCCGATTTTGCGGTCCGGCTGTTCCTGCGCGAAGCCGGCCAGCTTTTGCCGACGGCGCTGTGCCTGAAAATCTGTGATCTGGCGGAACGCGCCGCCGAGGCCCAGGGCGAGGCAGAGCGGCTGTTGCGCAGTCGGTCGTCGCTGCGCGAGGGGCGGATTGCCATCGGGCTTGGCAATGCGATGCCCGGCATGGCGGTGATCGCCGCCTTTCACCGCGCCTATCCCGGTGTCACATTGGACGTGGAAACCGGATCACATCAAAAAATCGCCCGCGCGGTCCGCACCCATGAATGTGAAATCGGGGTGCTGCCGGATGTGCCGAATGATCCACGGTTTCGCCGCGAACATCTGACCCGGTCCGAGGTGATCGCCATCGCCCCGGCCGCGCATCCCCTGGCGCAGAAATCCATGGTCACCGCCGCCGACCTGGCGCAAGAGCCGCTGATCTTTCGGTCGTCCGGGTCATCAACCCAACGTGCGGTGGAAAAGATGTTTGCCCAGGCGCGGCTGACCCCTCAGCCGTTCCTGACCCTTGATGCGCGCGATGGCCTGTACGAGGCGGTGGTGAACGGCCTTGGCATCGGTTTCATGTGGCGCGCCAGCACCAGCCGCACAGACGGCGTTGCGCGGCTGCCGATCGTCGAGATGCAGGGCATCGCCACCCATGAAACGGTGTTCAGCCTGAAGGACAGCCAAAACCCGATCATCGAGGCCTTTTTCGCCACCGCCATGGGGTTCGACATGCCACGTGACGCGCACTAGCGCGGGGCGGTGTTTGCATTCGGGATCGGGCTATTGCGCCGGTGCCGCCTCGGCCTCGGCTTCTGCATCGGCGTTGAACACGAACAGCGCCTCGCCGTTGATCTGATAGCCGTCGATCAGCGCCTTTGCCCGGTCGGACACCAACCATTGCTCCAGCTGTTCAGCCAGGTCATGTTTGACATGCGCATGCCGGTCCGGGTTCACCGGCAGATAGGCATATTGGTTGAACAGCACCGGATCGCCGGCATAGGCCAGCGCCATGTCGCCCTTGTTGCCAAAGTTGAGCCAGCTTGCCCGGTCCGACAGAATGTATCCATTCAACCCGACCGCAGTGTTCAGCGCAGCCCCCATGCCCGCGCCCACCGCCCGATACCAATCGCCAAATTCCTCGGGGTCAAGCCCGGTATTGGACCACAGGCTTTGCTCTTTTTTATGGGTGCCGCTGTCATCGCCACGTGACACAAAAACCGCCTCGGTTTCTGCAATTCGCCGTAGGGCCGCGGTGGCGGAAAGGGCGGTGCCAATGGCCGCCGGATCATCCGCCGGACCCACAAAGATGAAATCGTTGTACATGATTTCGCGCCGATGGGTGCCATAGCCCGTGGCGACAAAACCCTCTTCTGCGGCACGGGAATGCACAAGGATCGCATCAACATCCCCCGCCTCGCCCAGGCGGATCGCCTGTCCGGTGCCCACAACAAGCAGATGCACATCCAGATCCAGATCGGCCTTGATCTCTGGCAGCAGAACCTCTGCCAACCCGGAGTTGTGAAAGGAGGTTGTGACCGCCATCTTCATGTCTTCTGCCGCAAACGCGCCGCCGCCCAACAGGGTGAACGCAAACCCCAACACCAAATGTCGTTTCATTCGACAATATCCCCTTCTAGAAATGCCTTCGCCTGCGGCGTGGCTGGTTGGTTGAAAAAACCCTGCGCGGCGCCGGTTTCATGCACCCTGCCCCGCAGCAGAAACACCACATCATCGGCCAGACGCCGGGCCTGGCCCATATTGTGGGTGGCAAGGATCAGCCGCATGCCCTTTGCCTTGGCGGTGTGCAGAATATCTTCGATCTCGCGCGTGGCGCGACCATCCAGCGCGGCGCAGGGCTCGTCCAGGAACAGTAGCGCCGGATCGGTGATCATCGCCCGCGCCAGCGCCAGTTTCTGGCGCTCGCCGCCGGACAACATCGGCGCCGGGCGGTCCAGCATATCCCCCAGACCAATACGCGCCGCCCAATCCCGCGCCTGATCCTCGGCCGCACGTCGGGGGGTGCCCCGCAAGGCCAATGGATAGCAAAGGTTCTGCAAGACCGTGCGGCGCAACATCACCGGATGCTGGAACACAAAAGCCTGATGGTGGCGGGCCTCTTCGGTGCTGCAATGCCAACGGATCGTACCAGAGCAGAGCCGCTCTGTACCATGCAGCAACCGCAGGAACGTTGTCTTGCCTGCGCCATTGGGCCCGATCACCGCCGTCACGCCGGCCCCACCCAGACCAAGATCAATCGGCCCGACCAGCGTCTTGCCATGGCGCTGTGCGCGCGCCGCAGTCAGCGTGACGGGGAAAAGGGTCACCAGCGGCCCTCGCGCTCTGTGCGGCTAAGGACATGAATGGCCAGGTTGATCAGGATGGCCAAGGCGATCAGCACAAAGCCCAGCGCCAGCGCCAGGGCAAAGTCGCCTTTGCCCGTTTCCAGCGCAATCGCCGTGGTCAGCACCCGGGTTGCATGGTCAATATTGCCCCCCACAATCATGATCGCCCCGACCTCGCCAATGGCGCGGCCAAATCCGGCCAGTGATGCGGTCAACAATGCCCGCCGACAATCCCACAACAGCGTGCGGATTTTCTGGCCCTGGGTGACGTTCATGGAAATCAGCAAGTCATGATATTCCTGCCAAAGGTCGCGGATGGATTGATGGGCAATCGAGGCGATCAACGGCACAATGATAATGACCTGAGCAATCACCATCGCGGTCGGCGTGAACAACAACCCCAGCACCCCCAACGGCCCGGAGCGCGACAGCAAAAGATAGACGATCAGCCCGACCACCACCGGCGGCAATCCCATCAAGGCATTGAGCAGCGCAATCACCGTGCGGCGATAACGAAAGCGGCGCACCGCCAGAAATGCGGCCAGCGGCAAAGCGATCACCGAAGCAATGGCCAGCGCGATCCCGGTCACCTGCAAAGAGCGCAGGGCAATTTCCAACAGGTCGCTGTCGCGTGTCACCACCAGCCAAAACGCCTTGGTCAGCCCGCCCCAGAGAGTGTCCATTCTGCCCCCATCCGATTGCGCCCAGACCGTCCCGGCGCGGCGAATGCCGGAGGTCTATCAACGCGGTCCCGGTTTGAAAACCGCCGCAAGGGTCGAATATTGGCCCATGGGCAATTTCCGGCCCGAGATCCGGCCCGAGAATCGGCAGGCCCGCCTTGTCTCGGCCCGATCCATCCGCAGGACGCGGCGCGCCGCATGGCCCGTGATCGAAGCCATCAATACGCGCCGCTTTCTTGGGTGTATGTGTTTAGCCCCGACTGCTATCACTGGCCAAGCAACACCCCTGCCCCACCTAATTTGCGCGCGCGAGGATAAAACCCGCAAGATGCGATCAGCGCCTTTGACAGCCGTGCAAACCTGTAAATCTACTTGTTTTCAATGCCTTACATGAGATCCTGAAATAAACGATGCCTTTTCAGATTGTCAGGACACCGCAAATGGCGCTAGATCTTGCGCATTGGCTTTGATCTTTCGCTATCCATTGCGCCAACACCCACTCTGGCCCGCGAACGCCGTCGGCAAATGGCAAGAGCAATAATCGTTGTTAAGACTCATTTTTCCGTGTAGATAACACTTTAACAAGCGAATTCGCTGAAAAAGCGATATTTAGAGGGCGGCACATGCAGGACAGGTCTTTTGAGGCCGACACGAAGGATCTTTCCTTCGATGAGATCATCCTCCAGCAAGGAGAGCTGATCTCGGATCAACTCAATATGTTGCGGCAGGAACAATATCCCCCGAACGCCCAAAAAGGTCTACGCCAGTTTTCACTGGCCGAGGTCGCCTATTATCTTGGGGTCACGCAATCGACGATCAAGAAGCTGCATCTCGAAGGTAAGGGGCCCGAACCGGAAACCTCTTCATCGGGTCGGCGCAGCTATTCCGCCGAACAGATGCTGGAATTGCGCGCCTATCTGGACAAACATGGCCGCCCGGGAAAGCGGCGCTATGTGCCCGACCGGCGCGAAGGCGAAGAGCTGCATGTTGTGTCGGTCGTGAACTTCAAGGGCGGCTCGGGGAAAACCACAACCGCCGCCCATTTGGCGCAGCACCTTGCGCTGAAAGGACATCGCGTTCTGGCAATCGATCTCGACCCTCAGGCCTCGTTGACCGCGCTGCACGGCATTCAACCAGAACTCGACAATGTGCCGTCGCTCTATGAAACGCTGCGCTATGACGAACACCGCAAACCCATCGCCGATGTCATCCGCCCCACCAATTTCCCCAATCTCGACATCGTGCCGGCCAGTCTGGAATTGCAGGAATATGAATACGACACCCCCGTCGCCCTGACGAGCGCCGATCCCCACGAAGGGCGGTTGTTCTTTACCCGGATTTCCCGCGCGCTCGAAGAGGTCGACGATCGTTATGATGTGGTGGTGATCGATTGCCCGCCGCAGCTTGGCTATCTGACGCTCACTGCATTGACCGCCTCGTCCTCGGTCATTGTCACGGTTCACCCACAGATGCTGGACGTCATGTCGATGAGTCAAGTTTTTGCTGATGCTTGGCGGCATCATGAAAACGATACGCGACGCCGGGGCCGATATGCGGCTTAAATGGTTTCGGTACCTGGTCACCCGGTTCGAACCCACCGACGGCCCCCAGAAGCAGATGGTCGGTTTCCTGCAAGCGATGTTTCCAAATCAGATGCTGACCGCGCCGGTTCTGAAATCGACGGCGATTTCCGACGCCGGGATTACCAAGCAGACCCTTTATGAGGTCGAGCGGTCGCAATTTGTACGCACGACCTATGACCGGGCAATCGGTTCCTTGAACGACGTCAACGACGAGATCGCCGACCTGATCCACAAGGCATGGGGGCGGGAATGAGGACCGTTTTGACAGCCGTGCAGATTGCCGGGTTTGACAGCCGTGCAGAGCGCTGTTTGCCCCGTGACGTGACCGCCAGGATCACCCAGAAGGAGACGGTTTGATGGCGCGCAAAGACCTTTTGAAAAATGTGATGGCCGGTTCGTCGGACCAGCCAAAGGACGCTGGGCGCTCTGGCTATGCCATGCGGGGCGCATCGAAGTCGATGAAGGTGTCGATCGACAGTCTCGCCGAGAATTCGAAGCGTCTGCTCGAAGGGGAAACCATCGTCGAAATCGATCCGCAATTGATCGACGTTTCCTTTGTGTCGGACCGCCTCAGCGATGATGATGCCGCCTTTGATGAGCTGAAGGAAACCATTGCGGCCGGGCGCCAGGACACGCCGGTTTTGCTGCGTCCGCATCCCACCGCGAACGGTCGCTATATGATCGTGTTTGGGCACCGGCGCGTTCGGGTCGCGGCGGCACTGGACCGCAAGGTTCGTGCCGTTGTCAAACCCATGGATGACGTCGCACATATTCTGGCGCAGGGTCAGGAAAACACCGCGCGGGCCGATCTTTCGTTTATTGAAAAGGCGCTGTTCGCCAAGAACCTTTTGGACATCGGGCAGGCCAAGGATGTGATCCAATCCGCGCTGACCATTGATGGCACGCTTTTGTCGCGCATGCTGTCGGTCGCGCAAAATGTCCCGCGTCACGTGATTGAACGGATCGGACCGGCCAAACAAATTGGCCGCGACCGTTGGGAAGATTTCAAGAAGCTGGCCTCGGAACCGGCAAATGAAACCGTGCTGGATGGCGCTTTGGCATCCGAGGCCTTTCAAGACCTCGACAGCGATGCACGGTTCGAGTTTCTGCACAGCAAACTGGCCGAGGCGGGCAGGGCGCCCAAACGTAAGAAAGCCCGCGCCCAGCCCAGGAAACGGACATGGACCGCTGGCAAGGGCCGCATCAAGGGCGTCGTTGGCCGGTCGGGAAAAGCATATAATATTTCGCTGACAGCACAGGATTTAGCCGCCTTCGGGGATTTTCTCTCTGGGCAGCTGGACAAGCTTTACAGCGATTTCCTCGCAACAAAAGAGGAGCAATCGGGCCAATGATTTAGGCAAAAGAAAAGCCCCCAAGCGGTGTGGCCTGAGAGCTGATCTAATGGTTTGGTCGCCTTTAAGATAAGTCTCACAGCATGCACTGTCAACGAAGAACGCTTCTGAGCGAACGGCTTTCTTTTGCCTCCACATAACCGGAGGTGAGATACAGGCATGAAACATACAGGTTGGCGCAAGCCGACACCGGGTCTTGGGGTTGCAGAGCAGCATGCCCAAGCCGGTGAACGGGTAGGTGTACCCAAAACAAAGGCCTTTGTGGCCGTCAAACGGGTTGGGGCGTATATCGGTCTTAAGCCGGGCGATATGCTGCTGCTGGATACGCTGGCGGCCTTCACCCAGACGCAGGACTGGGAAGAGGGGCGGCGGCCGATTGTCTGGGCGTCAAACGCCTATCTTATGGAACAGACCGGGTTTTCCTTGTCTGCACTGAAACGTCATGCCCGACGTTTGGCAGAAATCGGTGTCATCTGTTTCAAAGACAGTCCAAATGGCAAACGCTGGGGGCGCAGGAATGCGGACGGCATCATTGTCGAGGCCTATGGTTTCGACCTCTCGCCCCTGTCCGCCCGCGTCGAAGAGTTCGAGCAGTTGCAAGCCGAATTGCGGGCCGAACGTGAGCTTTGCCAGCAGTTGAAACGCCAGATCACCATTGCACGCCGCATGATCCGTACGCGGATCGAAACGGCCGTCACCGGCGCGCTCAGCGGCCCTTGGGCGCAGTTGAACCAGCTTTTTGAGGGTCTGCTTGCCCAGCTCCCGAAACGCAAAATCGCGTCGGACCACCTGGCAAAGATCCTCCACCGGTTCACCGATCTACAGACGCATGTCGAAACCGCCTATCTTGGCGCGACAACCGTGATCGAAACTGAAGAAAACACTGAAAGGACCGTCGGGACAACTTCGGGACAACTGTCTAAAAAGCCCCAAGAAATGGCCCCCAAGCGGGCCATTTCCGGCCCCCACATACAAACTACAAATCAACCTAAATCAGTAATCGGTAATCGCTTGGAAAACATCCATCACGCCCCGATTGACGTTCATACAATTCCTGAGAAGCAAGCGGTCAGTGAAGAATGCGTTTCGCTTGGCCAAACGCAAAAAACGCCCAAGGCCCTGGATCTGGCAACGATCTTGCAGGCCTGTCCGGAATTTGCATCCTGGGCGCGAAATATCGGCGGGTTCCTGCGGGACTGGACCGATTACAACCGCATTGCAAGCCAATTGGCCCCGATGATCGGGGTTTCGGAACGCGTCTGGAACCTCGCCAAAGACCAGCTGGGCCCCCAATTGGCCACAACCGCCTTTGCGCTGGTCTTCGAAAAACATAACGCCGGAGAGGTGACCTCGCCAAGCGGATATCTGCGCGGAATTGTCAGGAAAGCCGGGGTAGGGGAGCTGCATCTGGAGCGTAGTTTCTATGGCAGGCTGAACAGAAAGGCTGCCTGATCAGATTCTGTTTGGGTGAAGGTTATCGGACGTAAATGTGGCCGCCGAGATGGGGCGCTTTCTCAGGGAATTTTGTGGTGAAAGCGCCGTGGCGATCAGGGCTTTGATCGCTACTGATCCGACGATGCCCCAAACCTAACCCAAGTCCCAAGCTCGGTCACTTCTGTATCAACAGAAACTCCAGCCAGTGTGGCGTTTTGGTCAGATGGCTGGCGCACCCGTGAATGCGCCCATTCAGCAAGGCCGCGCGCCAGGAATATCGGCCCGGGTGGGCACCTTATCCAGAAGCAAAACTTGGGCTACGAGAAATTCTTATTGATATTATGTTTGCATCTGAGGTAAGAATATCGGTAAAAGAGGAGATTACCGATGTTATCCCAGAGCCAGAGATCACAAGCGGCAGAAGCGCTGTTTCAGGCCGAACAAACCCGGGTTCAGGCCGAACGGCTGTCCGCCACCTATCCCCAAATCGAAATCGAAGACGCCTATGCCATAAGCCGCGAAGTGGCCGCCAACCGCGCCAAATCAGGTGATCGCTTGATCGGCCACAAAGTGGGGCTGACGTCCAAAGCCATGCGCGCGGCTTCGAAAATCGACGAACCGGATTATGGCCATGTCTTTGCCAGCATGCTGATCGAAGACGATGCCACGGTGGCGCATTCCGATTTCTGCGTGCCCCGGGTCGAGCCGGAATTGACCTTCATCCTGAAATCGCCGTTGCGCGGGCCTGGTCTGACGTTGGACGATGTGCTGGCGGCGACCGAATTTGTTGTGCCCTCGATCGAGATCATTGACGCGAGGGTGACCGAGCCCCGGCGCATCTTTGACACCGTTGCCGACAATGGCGCGGCGGCCGGATTGGTTTTGGGAACCAAACGGTTCCGCCCGGACGAGATTGACTGGCGCTGGGCCGGCGCGTTGTTCCGCCGCAATGGCGAGATCGAAGAAACCGGTATTGCCGCCGGTGTCATGGATCACCCGGCCAATGCGGTTGCATGGCTGGGCAACAAGTTGGCGACTTACGACGGCGGGCTGGACGCCGGGCACATGGTGCTTTCGGGCTCCTTTACCCGTCCGGTCTGGGCCGATCCCGGCGACCGGCTTGAGGCGGATTTTGGTCCGCTTGGCACCGTTTCTCTTTCCTTTTCTTGACCTTTCAGGAGCATATAATGTCCGCACAACAACCCAAATATCTTATTGGTGACACTTGGGGCACGGCCTCGGATTTGCCGCCGATGGCCGTGGTCAACCCCGCGACCGAAGAAACCCTTTATGATGTGCCGTGCTGCAGCCCCGATCACGTGGCGCAGGCGCTGGCCTATGCCGAGGCCCGCTTTGCCGAATGGTCGGCATTGCCCGGTTGGAAGCGTGCGCAATATCTGCGACGCATTGCCGAAGAGATTGTCAAACGCCGCGAAGATTTCGGCCGTGCCATCGCCACCGAAATGGGGCGGGTGCATTCCATGGCCGTCGGCGAAGCCGATTCCGCAGCCGAGCAATTTGTCTGGATGGCAGGCGAGGCAGAGCGTATTTTCGGCCAGACCATCACCTCGCGGTTTGGCGGGCATCTCAGCATCACGCCGGAGCCTGTGGGAATCGTCGCCGCGTTCAGCCCGTGGAACTTCCCGCTTGGCCTGCCCGCGCGCAAGCTGGCACCGGCGCTTGCGGCCGGGTGCGTGGTCATCCTGCGCCCGTCGGAACAGACGCCGTTGGTCGGCACCATTCTTGGCGAATGTTGTCAGGCGGCGGGGCTGCCCACGGGGTGGTTCAGATCCTGCAAGGTGATCCACAGGGGGTTTCGCCTGCATTGATGGACTCGGATGCTGTGCGCAAAATCTCGTTTACCGGCTCGACGCGTGTCGGGCGGTTGTTGATGGCGCAATCGGCGAAGACAGTGAAACGGGTGTCGATGGAATTGGGCGGCCATGCGCCGCTGATCATTTGCCCCGATGCTGACGTGCCTGCGGCGGCGAAACTGGCGGCGAAATTCAAATTCATGAACACCGGCCAGATTTGCGGATCGCCCAGCCGGTTCTTTCTGCATGAGGCCGTGGCAAACGAATTCACCGATGTCTTCATGGCCGAGGCCGAAAAGGTGCAGATGGGCGATCCGATGTCCGCGGCAACAACCATGGGTCCGATGGCCAGCCCGGCGCAGCTGGACAAACTGGAACGGCTGGTATCCGACGCGGTAGAGCGCGGCGCAACGCTGTTGCTTGGCGGCACGCGGGCGCGGGAACAGAACAAGGGCTTCTTCTTTGCGCCCACGGTTCTGGAAAACGTCACCGACGACGCCGAAATCATGTCAGAAGAACCCTTTGGCCCGGTCGCGTCGCTGACCACCTATTCCGATCTTGGGGATGCCATCACGCGGGCCAACAGCACGCAATACGGGCTTGCGGCCTATGCCTTTACCCGGTCCGAAGTGGTTGCGCGGCGGCTCTCGGCTGAGTTGCAGTCGGGCATGGTGGGGATCAACAATTTTCTGCTGTCGCATTACGAGGCGCCTTTCAGCGGCGTCAAACACTCTGGTGTTGGCATCGAAGGCGGGCAGATGGTGATCAACGAATATCTGACGTTCAAAACGACGCACGCCGAATTCGAAGTGCCTGCCGCCTGATCCGTTTCGGGTCTTTGGGGCAGGGGGGGATACCGCAGTGATGCGGTATCCCTTTTTTGTTTAATCCTTTAGCGGCAACCAGACCGCCATGGTGTTGTCGTCGCGGTTGTTCCACGCGAAGTAGGGGATCAATGTCGTGGTGACCGTGGCCTTTGGCGGTGTCGCCAGCGGGGCATAAAGCGCGTTGCCGGTCCAGGGCGCGCGCCGTGGCAGGTCCGCCTGCAACAGGGTGTTGCCCTTGAACAGCCCTTCGCCCGCAATGGGCGTCAGTTGGGTATGCGCGGTTAGCGCGACCTCGTCGATGCTGGTCCCGTCGGGCAGATCCGCCCCTTCAAGACAGTAGACCACCGGCCCCGCCATGATCGCCGCCTGACTGCGGGTTTCTTCGACCTCCGGGCGGGCGACCATGATGCGCGGTGTGATGTCGAGCACCATTGTGATGACGTCGCCCTTGGACCAACGCCGGGTCAACGGCAGGTATCGCGGCCCCTGTCCGGGGGTGGCAATCGTCTCGCCATTGATGGCCACGGCGGTGGACTGGCTCCACCCGGGAAGGCGCAAATGCACGGTGCATTCGTTTTCCGGCGCGGCATCCACCGTGATGCTGACATCACCCGACCACGGGAAATCCGACACTTGCGACAGCGCGAGGTGCCCACCGGCGACTTCGGCTGCAAGTGTGTTGGTACCATAGAGATGCACCCAAACCGCATCCGGGCCGGTGGAATAGGCCCAGCGATGCAGCCCGGCGATGGTGCGTGTGACCTGGGGTGGGCAACAATAACAGGTCCAGCGGGTCCAGCGACGTGGTGAATTGTTGTTGCCGATGAATTGCTTTTCACCATTGAACCGCAGCGGGTTGGAATAGGTGAAATGCGTGCCGGACAGCGACACACCGGACAGGCCGGTGTTATACATCACCTGTTCGATCACATCCCCATACCGCGCGTCACCGGTCAGTTGCAGCATCCGCCAGCTCCACATCGCGTTGGCGATATTGGCGCAGGTTTCATTATAGGCTGTGTCTGACGGCAGCTGATAGGGGCGACCATAGGATTCGGCGATCTGCTCGTATCTGGGGTGGCTGCGTTCCGATGTGCCTTTGTGCAACGCGCCAATTCCGCCGGTGATGTACATTTTGCGATAGGTCGAATCCTCCCAGATGCGGGTGATTGCCTGCATCAACGGCGCTTCGTCGGTTTCCATCACCAGATCCGCAGCCCCGGCCCAAAGATAGGGGCCGGTCACGGCATGGCCCACGGCCTCTTGTTCCTCAAGAAGCGGCACACGCGCCTGGCTTTGATCGCCGTTGTTGCCGGGCATGTCGGGATGCGCGCCCCGGTTTTCCACAAAGATGCGCGCCAGTTCGAGATAGCGGGACGTGCCGGTTTCACGAAACAATTCCACCAACCCCATGATCTGTGACGGGTTGAAACCAAACCGTGCCAAATCAGGGTCGCGGGTGATGAAACTGTCATAAAGATTGTCGGCGGCGTGAATGGCGATGTCCATCAAACTGTTTGCGCCGGTGACCTGGTGATGCAGGCAGGCCGTGGTGAAGAGATGGCCGAGGTTGTACATCTCGTGATGTTCGATGTCGGTCCAGCGGCCAAGATCGGTCAGGCTGATCTGTGTATTGAGATAACCGTCCTCCTCCTGTGCGGCGGCGATGATTTCGATGTAGCTGTCGAGCCGTTCGGTCAGCGCGGCGTCGGGGGAAACATCGGTCAGCAGCAGAATCCCGGATTCGAGCGCCTTGTAGCAATCGCCATCGCTCCAATATCGGCCGTGAAAGGTGCCGCCGCCGGCGGCCACGGCGCGGAAATTACCGAAATATGCTGCGTTTTCCGGGTCTTCCATGGCTTCCAGCACGCTGATGATCGACTCATGTCGGATCAGGTCCTGTTTTTCGGCCCAAAAGCCGCCGGTCCAGCGAACGTCTTTGTCGGCTGGTCGTTGCAATCGCGCGTGGGGGCTGATCGCTGTGACGGGTTTTCCATCCATATCCTTGGTCTCCAATGATTTTTGGCCGTTTCGGCCGGTGGTTTGGGCTGCTGTGCAATCGGGCAGGTCCGTAGAAATTGCATCCCAATCAAGCTTGACGGATGATGCATAAACATAATATGTTTGTTTTTATCGACAAAGCGCAATAGCAACGACAAAATTAAACGGAGGAGAACAAGATGAAGAATTTGAAGCAGAGCGTGGCAACCTTTTGCCTCAGCCTGCCGCTGGCTCTGGGTGGGTTGACCATGACCGCCGCCCCTGTCGCGGCAGAAGGTGTGGTTCACCTGTTCCACCGCTCGGCCGCAGAACCGATGCGGGTGCCGCGGATGGCGATGTGGGGGGCATGTGCCGAACAGCTGAATATCGAGATCATCGAAAACTTCTCTCCGCCCAAGCAGTACGAAGTGCAGCTGCCTGTGCAACTCTCCAGCTCGACCCCGCCAGACATCTATGCCTATTGGGCAGGCGGTCGGTCGCAGTTTCAGGCCGCCACCGGCAAGATCCGTGCGATGAACGACATCTGGGAAGAGATCAAAGACAACTATCCAGCGGGCGTTCAGGCCACCAGCACAGAGCCTGACGGCAATGTCTACACCATCCCGACCACGTTCCAGCCCAATGTTTTCTGGTACAACAAGCGCGTCTTTGCCGAACATGATATCCAGCCGCCACAAACCTGGGACGAGTTCGTTGCGGTCGCGGCCAAGCTGAAAGAGGCCGGTGTCACGCCCTTCCTTCTGGGGTCGAAATCCGGCTGGGAGCCGCTTTTGTGGTTCGACTACATGGTGCTGCGGGTGGCAGGATCGGAATTCCGCAGCGGGCTGATGGCCGGCACCGAGAGCTATCTTGATCCCCGCGTGATCGAGGCGATGGAACTGTGGAAGGATCTGCTCGAGGCGGGTTATTTCAACGACCGCACCTCGTCGCTGGGTTGGCAGGAAATGGCCACCAAATTCGTCAACGGCGAAGGCGCGATGGAGCTGATGGGCACATGGACCGTCGGCAACTTCATCACCGCGGGTCTAGAGCCGGGCACCGATTTCGACGTCTTCGATTTCCCGCCAATCACCGAGGGCATCGAACTGGCCGTCGAAGGTGCGGTCGAAGGTTGGGCCGCCAGTGGCGCGGGTGAAAACACCGAAAACGCGCTGGCGATGCTGAAATGCGTATCCGAACGTGGCCCGCAAGAGCTGTTTGCCAAACAGGCCCAGCGGATGGCTGCGAACAAGGATGTCCCGGTCGATATCTACGAACCGGCCTCGTTTCAGCCGACGATCGAGAAGTTTCAGGACATGCTGAATGCACCGTTCCACCAAAACCTGGAACTTGCGACACACCCCGGCGTGACCGAGGTGGCGAAGCGTGAATTGCCGCGGTTCCTTGCCTATCCGGATCAATACATGACCGTTTTGGAACTGCTGGAAGATCGCCGCACAGACGTGTTTGGCGGCAATTAAGCAAAGATTGGTCGGGCGGGGCACAGCCCCACGCCCGACCATACGCAAGAGGAGGACACTGCCATGAACGCCCGGCTTACGCCCTGGCTATTCCTGATGCCCGCGATTTTGATCTACGGCATCTTCGGCGCCTATCCGATTTTTCAGACCTTCGCCATCAGCCTGACGGATCAGGTTGGTGTTGCGGCACCGGGAAAATTCGTCGGGCTTCAGAATTATGCGGATCTGATCGGGGACGCATATTTCCTTAATTCCCTGAAAAACACCGGCATCTGGGTGATCATGTTCCTGATCGTGCCCAATTCGCTGGCCATCACCATCGCGCTTCTGGTCAAACAGACGTTCTGGGGATCGAGCCTGATCAAGACCGTGTTTTTCCTGCCTTTGGCGCTGTCTTTTGCGATTGTGGGTGTGGTCTGGGGCTGGATCTATGAACCGGATGTCGGCCTGCTGGACCAATTGTTGATCAGCCTGGGACTGGAAGGTCTGATTGTGGAATGGTTGGGCCCTGATGCGGCGACCTATTCGGTGATCGCGGCGGCGGCCTGGCGGCAGACGGCGTTTGCCACGGTGGTGTTCCTCGCGGGTCTGTCGGCCATCCCGCAAGAGCTGATCGAAGCGGCCAAGGTCGATGGCGGCACGCGGCGCCAGATCTTCTTCCGCATCATGCTGCCGCTTTTGAAACCGGCCAGCACCATTGCGGTATCATCGGCGTTGATCCACGCGCTTCTGGCGACAGAGATCGTGTTGACCATGACCGAAGGCGGCCCGTTCGGATCGTCCGAAGTGGTGGGATACCGGATGTATATGGAAACCTTCTGGAACTACAAATTCGGCTATGGCGCTGCGATTGGTGTGATTGTCACGCTGATGACAGCCATCATGGTGGTGCCCTATGTGCTCCGCATGGCCAAAGCCCAAGAACGAGATTGGAGCTGAGGGTCGGACCATGACACATGTAACCACAGAAATGACCAATGGGTCGGATGCCGCCCAGGCGATTGACCGCGGATCTCTGCGCGAACGGTTCGAAGAGCCGGTCGTGCGGGGGAGCCAGATCCTCTTGCTGTTGCTCTTGGCGCTGGTGTTCTTCCTGCCGGTGATGGGCACGCTTCTGACCTCGGTGCGCACCATCCCCGACATCACCCAGAACGGCGCCTGGGCACTGCCTTCGACCTATGAATGGGGCAACCTTGGCCGCGCCTTCATCGAGATGCTGCCCTATTTGCGGGCCTCGGTGATCATCACATTGCCCTCGGTTGCGGGCACGTTGATGGTGGCGATGATGGCGGGATATGCGCTGAGCCGGATGCAGTTTCGCGGCCGGATCTGGATGTTCCTTGTGATCGTCTCGCTCAGCTTCGTACCGATCCATACCCAGCTGATCCCGGTGTTCCGGTTGATGTCGGATCTTGGCCTGCATGACACTTTCATCAGCCAGATCATCGTGCACATCATGCGCCAGATCCCCTTTGCCGTGCTGATCATGACCAACTTCTTCAACACGGTGCCCGGTGAGTTGCGCGAAGCGGGTCGCATTGACGGGGCCAGCGAATGGACGATCTTCCGGCGGATCTATGTGCCGGTGGCACGGCCTGCCTTGTCGGCGCTGATCGTGCTGGAATTCACCTGGATCTGGAACGATCTGCTTTGGGGGCTGGTGCTGACCCAGGGCGCGGGCAAGAAACCCGTGACCGTCGGTATCCTGTCGTTCGAAGGCGAATACGAGATCGCCTGGAACATGGTGGCCTCGGGGGCGGTTGTCGCCGCAATCCCGACGCTGGCTGTCTTCCTCGCCTTCCAGAAACACTTCATCCGCGGGATGACAATGGGATCGGTCAAGGGCTGAGGCCCGGATCCGAATAGGAGATAAAAAATGGCACATGTTACCATCAATCAGGTGATCAAGAACTATGGCGCGGTGCAGGCGATCAAGGGCATCGACGTCGGTATCGAAGATGGCGAATTCGTCGCGCTGGTCGGCCCGTCGGGCTGTGGCAAGACCACGCTCTTGCGGATGATTGCCGGGCTGGAGGACATCACCGGCGGCACCATCGAAATTGGCGGCAAGGTGGTGAACAACCTGCAACCCAAGGCACGCGATATCGCCATGGTGTTTCAGAACTACGCGCTTTATCCGCATATGAAAGTGGCCGACAACATGTCGTTTTCGATGCAGCTTGCCGGCGCTTCGAAAGACGAGATCAAGGAAAAGGTCGAGGATGCCGCGCGTATCCTGAACCTTGAACCCTACCTCGATCGCTATCCGCGCGAACTCTCTGGTGGGCAACGCCAGCGGGTCGCCATGGGCCGCGCCATCGTGCGCAATCCCAAGGTGTTCCTGTTCGACGAACCCCTGTCCAACCTTGATGCCAAGCTGCGCGTTTCCATGCGGGCCGAGATCAAATCGCTGCACCAGCGGCTGGGCACCACGGCGGTCTATGTCACCCACGACCAGATCGAAGCCATGACCATGGCCGACAAGATCGTGGTGATGAGCGCGGGGCGGATCGAACAGGTCGGCACCCCGCTGGAACTGTACGACGAACCGGCCAATCTGTTTGTTGCGGCCTTTATCGGCTCGCCTTCGATGAACCTGCTCGAGGCCGAGATCTGTGACGGCGGTCTGCGGTTCGGCGATGGCACCATCCTGGCCGCGACCGATACCGGCGAATACGGAACGGGCCGCTCTGTCATTGCCGGCATTCGCCCCGATACGTTCGAGCTGGCCGAACGGGGCTTGACCGTGCAGGTCAATGTGACCGAGCCGACAGGCGCGGAAACCCAGGTGGTGGGCCAGATCGGCGACTCCCCCGTAACCTGTTTGATGCGCGAGCGGATCAGTGGCAGATATGGCGATGTGCTGCACGTCATGCCGCAGGGGCCGGTGCATTTGTTTGATCCCGACACCGGGCTGCGGTTGGGCACGGCCCGTACGGCCGCGATCAATTGACCAACGGTTGCCAGACATCCACGGGGGCGGCCTCGGTCGCCCCTGATTTGCCGCTGAATGCGCCAACGCCCCCCGCCGCGACGCGGTCGATGATTGCGGGCATGGGGCTGGTGGCGCTGGCGGGGTGCATTCTGGCCAGCCAGGATGCCGCGATCAAGGAAATGACGGCGCGGCAATCCCCGATCCAGATTTCCTTTGTGCGCTACTGCTGGCATGCGGTCTTTGTGGCGATCTTCCTTTGGGCGACCGGACGGCGGCGGATCTATCGCACGGCCCGTTTGCCGCTGCATGTGGCGCGCGCGGTTTTGTTGCTGACGGCGTCGACCGCGATGTTTATCGCCATTGCCTTTGTCCCGCTGTCACAGGCCACGGTGATTCAGTTCCTGAGCCCCTTGGTGGTCACATTGCTGTCGGTGGTGTTCCTGGGTGAACGTATCGGATGGCGGCGGATCACCGCATTGGCGCTGGGCTTTGCCGGCGTGTTGGTGGTGATTGGTCCGCAACTGGGTGCAGAGGCTGGATTTTCCGCGATCTGGCTTTTGCCCTTACTGTCGGCCTTTGCGGCGGCGGGTTACGTGTTGATGACCCGGCGTTTGTCGGAACCGGCGGAAACCGTCCCGGCGATGGCGCTGATGCCGGTGATCTGTGTGCTGGTCCTGCTGCCCGTGCAGCCGTTTTTCTGGTCACCGATTTCGGCGATGGATTTTGCGGTTCTGACGTTGCTTGGCTTCACCGGAACACTTGCCCATGTGGCCATCCAACTGGGGATGCAGGCCGCCCCGGCCTCGATCCTGTCGCCGTTTCTCTACAGCCAGGTGATTTTCGCCAGCTTGCTCGGGATTGTGTTTTTTCGCGAACCGATGAGCATCGGGTTTGTCCTTGGCACATTTTTGATTGTCGGGGCCGGGCTTGCGATCTGGTGGATCGAACGCCCCCCCGCGACATCTTCAACCAGGAAAGTAGCGCAATGACAGCCAGGAACATCATTCTGTTCATCACCGATCAATGGCGTTGGGACACGTTGAACCAGCCGGGGCATCCGTGCAAGCTGCCCAACCTCCAGGCGTTTCGCGCCGAGGCCACCAATCACGTGAACGCCTTTACCTCGGTGCCGCTGTGCACGCCCGCGCGCGGCAGCCTGTTCACCGGCACATGGCCGCATCAAAACGGCACGATGGACAATGTGCAGGGCTCGTCGTTTTATCCACATGGCAAGCTGCACCCGAGCCACAAAACCTATATGGAGCGGTTGCAGGACGCCGGATATGCGGTGTCGTTCATCGGCAAATGGCATCTGGGCGCGGGCACATTGACCGAACGCGGCATCGACGCCCCGCTGAGCGATGGCGGCGCCGAGGCGCTGATCCCGGCCGATGATCTGGAGTTCGCCACCCCGCGCAAGACACCGTTTTACGGCACGATCACCAAAGGCACGCATATGGACGAAAAGCGGGTCATGGCGGGGATCGAACGGCTGGAGTCGCTTGCGGCCGGCGACAAGCCATTTTGCCTGATCGTCTCGCTGCCGGGGCCGCATTTCCCGCATCACGTTCCGGCGGATTGGGTGGCGCTGTATGATGACCTGCCCGAAGATTACATGCCCGACAATTTCATCCCGCAGTTCACTGAGACCGGCAAACCCCAGGCCCAGGGCGCGCCTTACTGGCCCTGTCAGGACACCCGGGGGCTGGATCAGGCCGACTGGCGCCGCACCGCGCAGCATTATTTCGGCTTCTGTTCCTTCATCGACGATCTGTTTGGCCAGTTCCGCCGCAAGATGACCGATCTGGGGCTGGACGACAGCACCTCGCTGAGCTTCACCGCTGATCACGGCGAAATGCTGGGCGCGCATGGCTGGTTCGACAAGGGGCCGTTCTTCTACGAAGAGGTGATGCGCATCCCGATGCTGATCCGTGACGCGGGGCAGGCGGCGGCCAAGGTCGACGACGGTTTTGTCAATTTCCGCGATCTTTTCCCGACCATGGTGGCGAGCAGCGCGGGCGCCGGAATTCTGACCGAGGCAGAGACCGCACGCCGGTATGGCGCCACCCGGCAGGACCATGCGACCTATGGCTATGACGCCTATCAGGGCCGCCAGTTCAAGTTCCGCGGCATCCGCGAGGCGCGCTACAAATACGCCTGGAGCCCGCATGACATCGAAGAGCTGTACGACCTCGACACCGATCCGGGCGAACGGACCAACCGCGCCGACGACCCGACCCTGGCCGAGGAAAAAGCCCGGCTGAAAACCCGGCTGTTCGACTGGATGCGCGCCGAAAACGACGCCCTCGCCCATGGCGGTTACCAACTGCCCGTCGGCAGCTACATCGACGGCCGCCCCGCAAACGAACAACACGACCACCAACAACACCTAAACCCAGCGTTGAAACAATGAAAATCACTGAAATCAAAACTTATATGCAGCGGGTCGATGACCGTCCTCGCGTGCTTGTCGCCATCAAGACCGACGAAGGTATCACCGGCTGGGGCGAGACATATGCCCATGGTCCGGAACGTGCCGTTGCGCCGATCCTTGACTATTTTGCCACGCATCTTCTGGGCGAAGACCCGCGCCGGGTGACGTTTTTGCATGAAAAACTGATGCATGTCGCACGTTTTCCGCCCGGCGCATTGGGGCTGGCGGCGTTTTCCGCGGTCGATCATGCGCTTTGGGATATTGCTGCCAAGGCGATTGGCGTGCCGGTTTACCAGATGTTGGGCGGCCATATGCGCGACAAGGTGCGGGTCTATTGCACCGCCATCGGCGCGCCGGACAATGGTGTCGAGGTTCTGTCGAATCTGCACGCGGAATTCGGCTTTACCGCCTTCAAACTTTCGCCGTATCGCAAACATCCGTTTGAGCATCGCTGGGGCGAGGTCTGCGCCGCGACAGCTGATTATTTCCGCACCCTGCGCGAAGGCCTGCCTTCGCATTTCGAGATCGCCTTTGACGCCCATTCGGTGCTGATGGAGGGGATTGATGCGGTGCGTCTGGCGCGGGCGATCGAGCCTTATGATCCCTTCTTTCTGGAAGAGCCATTGCGCCCGGAACATATGCCGGCCTGGCGCGACATGAAGGCCAAGATGAACATCCCGCTGGCCACCGGCGAGGCGCTATATAATCGCCATCAATTCCTGGCGCTGCTTAATGCGGGCGGGGCGGATATCGTCCAGCCGGACATTGCCGTGGTCGGGGGGTTGACCGAAATGCGCCGCATTGCCGAGGTGGCGGATGCCCATTCCGTTCCGGTGGCGCCGCACAATCCGATGGGGCCGCTGGCCACCGCGCATAACGTGCATTTTTCGGCCGCCTGCACCAATTTCAAGATCCTTGAGTACAAGGTGCACCGCGATGTGCCGTGGATCAAAGATCCCTATATTCCGGTTGATGGCTATCTTGAGCTGCGCCCGGATCGCCCGGGTTGGGGTGTCGAGATCATCGAAGAGGCGTTGCAGACCGATGAATATACCCATTGGTCCCGGCCATTGATGCGCAAACCGGACGGCGCAACCAGCTACGCCTGACCCCGGTGCTGGCGCGGGGCAATGGCCCCCGCGCTTCACCCGCCTTAATGATTTTAGCCCTGCATCGCCTTGACCGCCGCCACTGTCGTCAGCTCGATATGGCGGGCGGTCAGCGCGCAGGTCGCGTCGATATCGCGCGCGATTGCCACCTCATAGATTGCGGCATGTTCGGCGGGGGTATCGCGCCCGCTGGGGCCGAAATTGCGCGACAGGTGGCGATAGCGTTCGTGATGGGCATAGATCTGGTCGCGCAGATCCAAAAGCCAGTCCGAGTTGGCCGCCGAAACCAGCGCATCGTGAAACGCCCGGTTGCGCGTTTCGATTTCCTGTAGGCTGGTGTTGCGGTCTTCGGCCAGCCGCAGACTATGATAGGCGGCGACAAGCTGCGCCTCCCAAGCGTCGTTGCCCCGGCTCAGGCTGTCGCGGATCGCTTCGTTTTCCAGCAGGATACGCACCCGGCCCAGATCCTCGACCTCTTCGGCGGTGGCGCTGCGCACATAAAAGCCGCGGTTGGAATGTTGCACGACCGACCGCTCGCCGATCAACCGCGACAGGGCCTCGCGCAGGGGCGCGGCCCCAAAGCCAAATTCGGCGCGCAGTTCCGCGATCTTGAGCTTGCGGTCCGGCGGAAGATCGCCGGTGACGATGGCCTGCCGCAGCGTGGCATAGGCGCTTTCGGCATCGGTGATAAAAGCGGGCTTTTCCATTGAGCGGCTGACAGGTCCATAGTTTAAAGGTGCCCTTATGTACGGGCAGGCGTGTTACAAGCCAAGCCCAAGCGCGCGGGTCGAAGTTTGTCGTAATAAGCTATTATAATTTCTGACGTTTTGCAGCACTTCAATCCGCCGCTTGCAACTGCGTCACATATTTGTCGACGCCGCGTATCGGACACTGCGCTGACCACCGCTTTCCTCAGCCATGACGCGATGGTGTGGCCCGTGCCGGTGCCCGTGCCTGGGGCGGCACGGGCGCAGTCCTTTGGTCCGATCCGTGTTAGCGAAAGGCCGCCATCCGGTCCCGAGTGTTGAAGTTCGACGCAACCAGCCATTCCAGCATCACGTCTTTCAATCGGGCCTTTTGCGCGCTGTGATCGGGGTCGTCCCACAGATTGCGCATTTCATCCGGGTCGGATTCCAGATCGAACAATTGACCCTCTTCACAGCCCAGAAGATGAACCAGCTTCCAGCGTTTTTCCCGCACCATGGTGATGAAATCCGCCCCGGTCATCACCATGTCGCCGGCTTGTTCACAAAACACATGTTCGCGTGGCGTGTGATCGGTTTCGGTCAAGGCCGGCAGCAGGCTCTGCGCCTCCATATCCGCCGCCGGGGTGACCCCGGCAAGTTCCAGGATCGTCGGCCCAAGATCGAACAATTGCACCAGATCATCGACCGTGCGATCGCCCCTAAACCGTTGCGGCGCCCAGACAATCAGCGGCACCCGCGTCACCACATCATACATCGACCATTTCTGCGACAGCCCGTGATCGCCCAGACAATCACCGTGGTCCGAGGTAAAGATCACCACCGTGTCATCCATATAATCGTTGCGTTCCAGCGCCTGCATGATGTCACCAACGGAATTGTCGATCATTTCGACATTGGCGTAATAATAGGCGCGCATGCGGCGTTCGTCTTCGGTGCTGCGATCCGGGTTCCAGAGGATGGAATCGTGGTCGACCTGACCATCGTGAACGCGCTTTTCCTCAAGGTAAGAGGGTTGCCCGGCGCGGTCTTCGACCGAGTCGACCGGCAGAGGGATATTGTCCTTTGCCATGTATTTTTCGGCCAGCTCGGGCGTCGGATCATAGGGCGGGTGCGGTCCGGGAAAGCCGACCTGCATGAACAGCGGCGCGGATTTGGGTTTGGTATCCAGCCAGAATTTCGCGAAATTGCCGACAAACATGTCGGAATGCAGATCCTCTGGCAAATCCCATTCAAACGCGCCAAGCCGCTGGCCGTAATCGTCGCGTTTGCGGTAATGTTCGCGCTGTTGCTTGACCAGACCATGCGCGGCCAGTGCCTTGTCCCATTCATCCAGATAGTGACGCCCCTGAAGGTAGCGATCCTTGTTCTCGACGTTGAAACGTTCGGTGAACCCGGCCTCGGCCAGAAATGGATTGGTGTGCATTTTGCCAACATTCACACAGGTATAGCCAAATCCCGCAGGCTGCTGACCCATGTTTTTGACCAATCTTGTTCATTCTCCATCACGCCGGTCACATGCGGATAATACCCGGTGAACAGGCTTGCCCGGCTGGGCACGCAGCTGGGGGCGGTGATGTGGCATTGGGAAAACGAAACGCCCTCTTTGGCAAGCCGATCAAGGTTCGGCGTGTCCATATGGGCGTGACCATGGGCGCGAATGGTATCAAAGCGCTGTTGGTCGGTGATGATCAAAAGAATGTTCGGTTGTTTTGGTGCCGTCGAATTGGGTGCTTTGGTCATGTGGCGGCCTGACGTTGGTATGAAAAGTTGCGCCCAAGGATAATTGGCAGGACCAAAATGTCAATGTTTCGTAACTGGTTTTTGTTGTGGTCTGGTGTTTTTCTGTATTGGCCCAACCAGCCAGCGAAGGGGCGATGACCAGTTAAGATGCTGAAACTGCGCGGTAAGTGGGTGGGTCATGGCTTGATCTGGCCGAGTTTGGCGATTTGCCCAATGATTTGGATGGACCAATATTGGGAATTGGGCTAGATTTGGATCAACCAATATGGATGGGGCCCCTTGACCGAAACCCCGCCGGGCATTGGAGGATTCTGATGACGCATTCTGACCTCGCGCCCTGGCCGCTTGCGGTTTTTGACTGGGGGACATCCAATCTTCGCGCCTATGCGGTGCAGGAAGATGGAACCATTTTGGGCCGGGTCGCCGGGCGCGGCGCCAAACAGACCGAGCGCGAGGAATTTTCCCGAGCCTATGATCGCACCTTGATGCGGTTGCGTCGGAAATATGGCTGTGAACAGGCGCTGCTTGTCGGCATGGTGGGCAGCAATCTGGGTTGGGTGGATGTCGACATGTGCACGGCCCCGCAAACGCGCGCCACGGTACAGGCGCGGCTTGTGCCGGTGGCCGGAACCGGGGCGCATATCGTGCCCGGCGTCAGTGCGAAATCCATCGGTGGCTTTCCCGACATGATGCGCGGCGAAGAGGTTCAGGTTTTTGGCGCCTTGGCACTGGCGGCCCGCGACGACGCGCTTTTGTGTTTGCCGGGCACCCATAGCAAATGGGTCACCTGCGAACAGGGGGCGATTTGCCGGATTTCCACCGCGATGACCGGAGAGATCTTTGACCTTCTGTGCCATGCCAGTGTGCTGAAAGGGCATGTGACCAGCGAATTGGGCGGAACCGGCCTTGCGGGGTTTGACGACGGGATCGAGGCGGCGAAATCCAATCTCGGTGTCTCTCTGTTGGCGTTTTCCACGCGACCGCGCGCCTTGCTTTCGGGGGCGGTCAATCCGGTTGATGGGCGCGGCTATCTGTCGGGGGTGTTGATCGGATCAGAGATCCTGTCCATGCAGCAGGCCAGCGGCGCGCAGGACGTGCTGATCGTCGGAGAGCCAGAGCTGGCGCGATTTTACGCGCGGGCGGCGGGCGCGTTGAACATGACGGCCCGGGTGATTGACGGCGCGGCTGCCATTGCCGCCGGTGCGGCGGCGATCCATCGCGCGCGGCTTGCGGCGGTCTCCGGGGTCAATAGCTGAGAAAGCGGGAAATCATCCAGTCGATGTGCCGTTGCATTGCGGTACGTGCGGCCTGGGGGCGGCGGGCGACGATGGCGTCGGTGACTTCCTGATTGTTGGCCAGCACGGCCAGCCGGTTTTGGCGCGACCGGGTGCCAGCATACCAATTTTCCCAAAGCGGGCCGCTTTTTTGGTCCCACAGATATTCCAGCAGCTCCACGAACAGGCTGTTTTCCGACCCCTGCGCAATGCTGAGGTGAAACTGTTTGGTGGCTTCGTGAAATTCCGGCGTGTCATTTGGCGGCACTTCGGCATTGGCGATATTGGCATCGACAATCGCGTCAATCGCCCGTTTCGATCCGTTCAGGGCCACCAGAAAACAGGCCTCGCCTTCGATCAGACGCCGCATCTGCAGGACTTCATGCGGGCCTGGTGTCGCTTCGATGGATTGCAGGACGCTGGCACTTTTACTAGCGGTAGGAAGGACATAGGCCCCCGAGCGGTCCTTGATCTTGATGACGTCCGCGGCCTCCAGCACCATCAGCGCTTCGCGAATTGTGGTTCGGCTGACTTCGAATTGCGCAGCAAGATCGCGTTCGGCCTGGCAGGCGGCTCATGGGTTTCAGCTCGCCTGACTGGATCATTTTTTCCAGGTCGCTGGCAATGCGTTGATAGACTTTCTGACTCATTCAACTGCCCTACATCGGTTCAGGGGACGATACCGTTTGGCTGGACCAGTATCCAGCCGAGAATTTAGGTTAGACCAAAATCCGCCCCTATTTCGTTTTGGACTAGACAAAAACCATACCAATTGATATTGGTTGGTCCAATTACTGGTACACAAGCCAGGTGAATTATCATCAAGGGAGGACTTCATGACATTCATTCAAGCCATGGTGCGCGGGATTGGCGCGGCATCCATTGCAGCAACGCTCGGGACGGCGACGCTTTTCGCCAGCGCGACCACCGCAGTGGCGGAATTTCCATCAAAGCCCATTCAGGTCTATGTCGGGTATCGCCCCGGTGGGCGCACCGACACGGTGGCGCGCAAGATCTCTACTCATATCAATGAAAACAACCTGTTGCCGCAGCCCTTGGTGATCGTGAACGTGCCCGGCGCGGCGTCGGCGAATGCCGCGCGCGAGGTTCTTGCAGCTGCGCCTGATGGCCATACCATCATGATGTGGTCGCACAGCATTCTGGTGTCCAATGCGCTTGGGGTGAATGAAATCCACCCCAGTGACTTTACCTCGCTGGGCTTTACCGGCGGCGGCAGCCCGGTTTGGACGGTGCGCGATGATGCGCCCTATCAATCCCTGGAAGAGCTGATCGAGGCGCTGCGCGCCGAACCCAAAAGCCTGACCGAAGCGGTTGGCATCGGCACCGTGCCGCATATCGTCGGCCTGATGCTGGCGGGTGAAGCCGGGTTTGAAACTCGTCTGATCGGTGCCCCGGGTGGGGCCGACCGTTTGGCGCGTCTGCTGGGCGGCAATGCCGATATCGCGCTGTTTTCGGGGTCTGAATACCTGAACTATCAACCCAACGGCATTCGCGCGCTGACCTATTTCGGGGCCAGCCGTCTGCCTGCGATTGGCGATGTGCCCACCGCCAAAGAGCTGGGATATGACGTGGTTTGGGCCAATCCGCTGTATTGGCTGGCGCCTGCCGGTCTGGATGCCGACGCCGAAGAAATGATCACCACCGCATTGCAAACCGCCGTTGAAAGCGATGAAATGCAGGCATGGTTCACCGAAAACACGCTTGAACCCTATTGGACGGATGGTGCTGCGGCGCTTGAAAGCTCGATCGAAGTGCTGGGTCAACTGGATGCTGTGGCAGAGAAGGCCGGGCTTAAGAACTAAGCCGGGTCATCCCGAAATCTCGCCTGCGCGCCCACCGCGCGGGCGAGGCCAACTTACAGGTGAGAGCATGGAAAAATCTGTTGCAAACCCCAAGGTCGAATTGGCGCTTGCGCTTGCGTTGATCGGCTTTTCCGGGGTGATCTTTGTCGGCGCATCGGGCCTGCCGGAACCACGGTTTGAACCGTTGGGCTCGGCGGCGGTGCCCCGGATGCTGGCCGGTCTTATGGCCTTTCTCTCGGCGATCTGGGTGGTCCGTATCCTGTCGGCCCTGCGGGACATCCCCGCCGTGCCGCAGCAACCGGTGGCGCGCGATCCCGAAACGCCCAAACCCCACCCCGGATTGGCGGTTGCGGTGTTGGCGTCGGTCTTTGCCTTTGTCGCGGTGATGGATTTCGGATTGGCCAGTTTCAAGGTCGCGGGGATTGGCTTTGTCATCCTTTGCGGGTTTCTCATGACCCACCGCGATCTGCGCAAACTGCCCTGGATCATCGGCTATGCGGTCGTTCTGGTCCTGGCCTGCGATTTCGCGTTCACGCGTCTTTTCTACATCAACCTGCCTTAAGCAGGAGGAACCCAAATGCCGTTTTTTGATGCGCTTTTCTATCTGTTGACGCCCTTGCCGTTTGCGCTGGTCTTTCTGGGGGTCGCTTTGGGCATTGTTGTGGGCTCGATCCCTGGTCTGACCACAACCATGCTGATCACCCTGACCCTGCCGCTGACCTTCTTCATGGACAGCGTGAATGCGATCATGCTGCTGGTCGGCATGTATGTCGGCGGGGTGTCGGGCAGCCAGATTTCGGCCACGCTGTTGCGGATGCCGGGCACGCCTTCGTCGATCATGACCACCTTTGACGGCTATCCCATGACGCAACAGGGAAGGGCGGCCCGCGCCCTGGGCCTTGGCATCACTGCGTCTTTTGTTGGCGGCATGATTTCCTTTCTCGTGCTGGCGCTGCTGGCGCCGCCGTTTTCGCGGCTGGCAATCACCTTTGGCCCTTGGGAATATTTCACCATGGTGTTGATGGCGCTGGTCATGTTGTCCAGCCTGAGCCAGGGATCGCTGCTCAAGGGGTTGATCGCCGCCTGTCTGGGCATGCTGATCCATATGCCGGGGATTGATCCGTCTTCGGGCACGCCGCGGCTGACCTTTGGCATTGACGCGTTTGAGGGCGGGTTGAGCCTGCTTCCGGTGCTGATCGGGGCCTTTGCCATCAGCCAGATCATCAAGGATATCATCAACATTGACATGCGCCCGCCAATGGCCGATTTGGCCGAGGGCCGGATGTTGTTGTCCTTTGCGGATTGCAAACGTCACAGCGGAAATTTCCTGCGCTCCAGCCTGATCGGGACGTGGATCGGCATTTTGCCGGGGATCGGGTCGAACATTGCCTCGATGCTCAGCTATTCCGCCGCCCGCAGCGCGTCAAAAGAGCCGGAAAAGTTCGGCACGGGGCATGAGCCGGGGGTCGTTTCGGCGGAAACCGCGAACAATGCGGCGGTCGGTGGCGCGTTGATCCCATTGATCACGCTGGGCATTCCCGGATCAGTGGTGGATGCCATCCTGATCGGCGCGCTGATCATTCACAACCTGGAACCCGGCCCGCTTCTGTTCATCAACGCGCCCGAGGTGGCCTATGGCGTGATCGCCGCTTATCTGGTCGGCAATATCATCATGTTCGCCATCATGATGCTGGCCGTGCGCCACATCGCCAAGGTGCTTTATGTGCCGCGTGCCTTCCTGCTGACCTCGATCCTCGTGTTCTGTGTCATCGGCATCTTTGCCGTCGGCAACAGCTTCTTTGATGTCTGGGTGATGCTGGGGCTGGGTCTGTTGGGCTTTGTGATGGAGCGGGCGAAAATGCCGCTTGGGCCCTTTGTCATCGGCTTTGTCCTGGCTCCGATCGCCGAGGAACATCTGCGCTCTGGTCTGATGTCCACCGGCGGCAGCCTTGAGCCGCTGTTCACCCGGCCCTTTGCCGCCAGCTTCCTGGCGATTTCCATCGCGTCCCTGTGCTGGCCGATGGTCAGTGGTTGGATCAGAAACCGCAAGACTGTGCGGACGGCCAATTGATGCCGGCGGAAAACCAAGAGGCGAAAACGCCAAATATCCTTTGGTTTTGCGCCGATCAGATGCGCTATGATACGGTTTCGGCATTGGGAAATGCCGAAATCCGCACGCCGAATATCGACCGCTTGATTGCGCGCGGCACGGCCTTTGAAAACTGTTATGTGCAAAACCAGATTTGCACGCCCAGCCGGGCCAGCTTTCTCACCGGGCGGTATCCGGCGGCGCATAATGTCTATCGCAACGGCAATGCCTTTTTCCCGACGTCGGAAAAGCTGGTGACGCGGACCTTGGCGGATGCGCGCTATGATTGCGGGTTGATCGGCAAATTGCATCTTTCCACGGCGTCAAAGCTGGAACAGCGGGTCGATGATGGATACCGACTGTTTGAATGGTGCCAGAACCCCGGTTGGGAACGGGTGCCCGACAGCAACGCCTATTGGCGGTGGTTGCGTGACAAGGGTGTCGATCCGCAGGAAATGTTCCCCGGCAAGCCGCAATATCTGTCCACCGGCACCCCGGCAGAGTTGCATCAAGCGGCCTGGATCGCGGAACGCACCATCAATTTCATTGACGAGGCCCGCGATGGTCCCTGGATGCTCAGCCTCAATCCGTTTGACCCGCATCCGCCGTTCAATCCGCCGCCCGAAGCACTGGCGCGGTTTGGCGGTGGCCGGGATCTGACGCCGCCCCTGTTTCGGCAAAGCGACATTGCCCATCAGGCGCGGTTTTTCGATGTGCGCACGCAAAAACGCCGTGCGGTGAACCCGGTCCTTTCGGCCGCCGAACGCGCGCAACATATCATCCCCGAAGGCGATGCGCGCGGTGCAAAACCGCCAGAGAATTTTGACGGTATGGCCGTCAAGGCCGCCTATTACGCGATGATTGAAAATCTCGACACCCAGTTTGGTCGCATTCTCGATCATCTTGAGGCAACCGGCGAAATCGACAATACGATCATCGTCTTCACCAGCGATCATGGCGAAATGCTGGGTGATCATGGTTTGCTATACAAAGGCTGCCGGTTCTTCGAAGGTCTGATCCGGGTGCCGTTGATCATGGCGGGCCCCGGCATTCCCGCCGGCCAGCGGTCGCGGGCCATGGTGGAAAGCATCGACATCGCCCCGACCTTGCTGGATCTGATCGGTCAGGATGTGCCCGACGTCATGCAGGGGCAGAGCTTTGTCAAAACCGTCTTTGCGGGCGCATCGACGCATAAGGAAACCGTTGTCACCGATTTCAACGATTCCCTTGGCAGCAGCGAGGTCACCCATGACACCCGCGCGACGATGACCTGTGATGGGCGGTACAAGCTGGCGATCTATCATTCCCATCCCGGTCTGGGTGAGTTGTTTGACCTGCAAGAGGACCCGGACGAATTCAACTGCCTGTGGCAGGATCCGGGCTATACGGCGTTGAAGGCCGATCTTGTCGCCCGGCATCTGGACCGCATGATGGGAACCATCCCGGCGGGCCCGCATCGGGTGGCGGTTGCCTGACGATCTGGCTTCGTCGTCGCTCTACCTGTCTTTGTTTCCGCGTTGTTTGATGCTGAGTTTGTCGACGAGGTGTTGTCCTGCGTCGGAGACGTGTTTGTAGAGGGTTTTTGCGGTTGCGTCGGCGTCTTGTTTTCGGATGCAGTCGATCAGGGCGCGGTGTTCGGCGAAGATGGCGTCGCGGCGGCCGATGGAGACGGGGACGCGGGTCGAGATTGCCCAGAGGATTTCGCGGTGTTGTTGCCAGAGCTTGAAGGCGACGCGATTGTAGTGGTTCTGGTACATCGTCATGTGGAATTGTTTGTCGAGCCTGGCGTGGGCCTGTTTGTCGGCAAAGTTGAGGAATTCGATCTCGTCCTGGATCCGCACCAGCTGGTCGATGTCTTCCTGGCTGACGGTTTCGACGAAATAGCGCACCAGATAGGGTTCCAGCTGCTGGCCGACCTCGCTGACGTCGCGGACGAAATCGGTGTCGATAGAGCGCACGCGCGCCCCCTGATTTGGCACGAAATACACCAGCCCCTCGCCGCGCAGCTGTTGCAATGCTTCGCGCACCGGGTTGGTCGACACGCCGAACCGCTTGGCCAGATCGCTGACTTTCAGCCGTTCGTTGTTGTCCAGCTCTCCGGCCAGGATTTCGTGGCGGATCTGGTGAAAGATCGTGTTGCTGCCGGGATCATCGTCTTCGGTCACCACGCTGATCGTAAGGGGAAGGTTCGAAGCTGTCATCCTGGGCCATGTCGTGTTGCGCGATATCGGGGGCAATCGCGGAGTTTTCGGGGGCGGTTCAGATCGTGTATCATAACCCGGTGATTTGTACAAATGCGCTGGTGCGGGTGGCGGATTGGGCCGCTTATGCCGTTTTGAAACATATTATGAATGCGCGCGACAAGGCAATCGTTGACAGAATAGGCAGATATCGTCACATACATACTACACACAGTATCATGTATTAAAGTTGATCTTTAGTGTGCAATGCCGTTCGGAACGCAAAAGGGGCCGCCTGTGACACGCAAACCAAACATCATTCTGATTTCGACCGACCAGCAGCGCGGCGATTGTATCGGCCCCGAAGGGCGCGGGGTGAAGACGCCGGCGATTGACCGGATTGGCCAGTTGGGCACCCGGTTTTCGAAATGCATCACGCCGCATCCGATGTGCCAACCGGCGCGGGCCTCGATCCTGACGGGCAAGCTGCCCTATAGCACCGGCGTGCGCGACAATGGCCGGGATCTGGATTATGGCTTTGGAGAGCAGGGGCTGGCGGGGATGCTGGCCAGTGCCGGCTATGACACGCATTTCATCGGCAAGGCGCATCTGTCGAGCCAGCAAACCTTTGCCCCGACGGGGCGGCCGGAATGTTATTCCAGCGCCAAGGATTATCCGGCGGATTGGAGCGGCAGCTATTTCGGCTTCGACAATGTGCAAATGATGCTGCGCCCGCATCACCACACCAAATGGTATGACGCGCCGGAAACGCTGCATTATGAAAACTGGCTGGATCAGGATGGTCAGGGGCGGGCGCGCTGGGATCTGGCCAAGGAACATCTGCCGCCCGAGACGCGCAACTTTCAGGCCTGGCGCTCGGCGCTGGACGCGGAATATCATTCGACGCCGTGGATTGGCGACCGCGCCATTGAAATGCTGGAGGATCAGGGCGACAAGCCGCTGTTTGCCTGGGTGTCCTTTCCCGATCCGCACCCGCCGTTTCTGGCGCCGAAACCCTGGTGTGACATGTATGATCCCGATGCGGTCGAGATCACGAAATGCCCGGATCTTGACCTTGAAAACCGGCCCTGGTGGCATGGCGCCTTTATGGAGGGTCGCGAAAAGATCAAGCAGGGCGCGGAACATAATGCGGGCGGCACCGATTGGGGCAACCGCGGTGACATGTCCGAAGCGGCAATGCGCGAGATCACGGCGATCTATTTCGGCATGATCTCGGCGGTGGATGCCCAGGTCGGCCGGATTCTGGACACGCTGGAGGCCAGGGGCGAGCTGGACAATACCATCATTGTCTTCATCTCGGATCATGGTGAATGGATGGGCGATCACGGGCTCTTGCTGAAGGGGCCGATGCTCTATGACGGGCTGCTGCGGGTGCCCTGTCTGATCTGTGGTCCCGGCATCAAGGGCGATCAGGTGATTGATGCGCCGGTGTCGACGATCGACATCCGCCAGACATTGGCCGAGCTTTGCGGGCTGACGGTCGAAGAGGACAATGGCACCTCGTGGATCGGGCTGATCAATGGCGAGGACAGCCGGGAATTCGCGCTCAGCGAATTCGAGGTCGACGCCAAACGCAGCGCCGTGGATCTGGACCTGCGCACCGTGCGCAGCGCGCGCTATCGCATGTCGGTCGATCTGAACACCGACACGGGCGAGCTCTATGACATGCAGGAAGACCCGACCGAAATGGTCAACCTGTTCGACGACCCCGCCGCAGCCCCCATCCGCCGCAGCCACATGGACATGATCCACAGCCGCGCAAACACCATCATCCCCCGCGCAGAACGCGTCGGTTGGCACTAACCAGTGAAAATCGCGACGAATATCATCGCGGTGCGCATCGACCCAGAGTTCGGGGCGCGGATTACTGAGCTGACTGATCTGAGAAGCGGGCGCAATTGGATTGTGCCCGCCGAAGACCCCAGACCGCCCGCCACCGAGAGTTATATCGACGGGCGGCCCAGCGGCTGGGATGAATGTTTCCCCACCGTGGCAAGCGCAGAGCATCCTGCCTGGGGCGGGGCCATTCGGGATCACGGTTTCCTGTGGGGCCGACCGTGGCGGTGCCAATATGCCCCTTGCGGGATTGTCGCCACATATGATGATCCGCGCTTTCAATTCCGACGGGCCGTTCGACTGGCCGGTGATCGGGTTTTTGTCCGCTATACGCTTCTGTCCCGTCATCACGCTCCGCTGCCCTGGCTTTGGAGCCAGCATTGCCTGCTGGACTGTCAGCCGGGCGAGCGGATCGAGGCGCGGGGCATTGGGCCCTGGAAAGATGGCGATGGCCAGATCGCCGAACTCGGTCCGGTGCAGGATCCATCGGCGGGCGTGGCGGGCAAGTATTTCGCCGCAGTTACCGGGCGGGCGGATGTGGCGCTGACCGGAACGGGCGGGACCATTCAGTTTTCATGGCAGAGCCGCTCTGCGTCTCATGTGGGTTTCTGGTTCAGCTATGGCGGTTGGCCGAAGAATCGACCTTTGTATCAACTGGGAATCGAGCCGACAAATGCGCCGCGCAATCTGGTCCCAAATGGCACCGAAATCGGTGATCCGATGGTGTTGCAGCCTGGTCAGGCGAAACATTGGCAGATCCAGATCAGGTTAACCGGCAGATAAATAACGTCTTTTCAATAATCGTACATTATTTCGAAAAAATGTGTACGAACAGGAAAAGAATTGATATTATGTTTGCAGGAGGACGTATCTCATGAAGCAACTCAATATCTCACACATCGGTTTGGCGCTGGCCGCCGCCGTATTGCCCGCGATGGGGTCTGCGGAAACCACGCTGGAAGTTATTTCCTGGAAGGGAAGCGAGGCCCAGCCTGCCGGCTGCCGCAGCTGATCGAAAAATTTGAATCCGAAAACCCCGACATCAAGATCGATCTGACCTTTGTCTCCCGCAAAGACATCGACAAGGTGATGCCGCCCCGTCTTCAGGGCGGGAACCCGCCCGACGTCTCCATGGTCGACAGCTCTCTGGTCCAGCTTTGGGGCGACGTCGGATTCCTGGCCGATTTGGGCACCGACAGTGAATGGTATTCGAAGCTGAACCCCGGCTTGCGCGACATCATGACCAGCGGCGACGAAATGTATGTGCTGCCGCTTGAAGTGATTGGGATGGGCAATTTCGTCAACCTCGACCTGCTGGCGCAGGTAGGGATCGAAAACGTGCCGCTGACAGTCGAAGACACCAAGGCCGCCTGCACCGCGCTGGCCGCCGCCGACATCAGCCCGATGATCTTTTCCGGCACCTTCCCGGCCATGCTTTGGGTTGGGGCCAACGGGATTGATCCCAACGGAACCGCGCCCGGCGAATACGGGTCCGGCGCTGTGACATTCGAAGGCGACCCGGCGTTCGAAGGCTCGCTGGATTCGGTGCGTGATCTGGTAGATTCGGATTGTTTCGACCCCAAACTTCAGGCCGGGCTTGATCCCTGGTCAACCGCGCTTGAGGAATTCAAGGCCGGTCGTGTCGCCATGTTGCCGCAAGGCGCCTGGAACATCGGCAGCTTTTCCAAGATCGAGGGGCTGAATTTTGCCTTTGCACCGATGCCGTCGCGGTTCGCCGAGGTGGGGTTGGCGCTTGATCTGGTTGGTCCCGGCTGGTCGATCCCGCGCGATGCGAAAAACAAGGAAGCTGCGCGCAAATGGGTTGATTTCTTTGCCCGTGACGATGTGATTTCCGTCTTTCTGGCCGAAGAAGGCGCATACAACCCCTTCACCGGTGGCACCGACGGATTGCCCGAACTTGCCGCGTTGTATGGCGCTGCGCGGGATGCCGACAGCATGATCCTCTGGCCGTTCTCGACGCTGGAATTTCCCAAGCAGTTGCAATTCACTTGGGAAGAAAGCCTGACCGGGTTCCTTTTGAACCTTGATGCACCCAACTCCAAGACGTTGGAACGTTGGGACGAGGCTGTCGAAGACTCTCTCTGACAGCTCTCACGAGTGGCCCACCCGGCGTATCCTCCCGCGCTTGGGTGGGCCATTGACCCCCTCATATCTATCGGAGAACGCCATGCGATCTCGTAAGTCCCTCTATCTGTTCACGATCCCGGCGCTGCTGGTGATTGCTGTCTTCTTTGTCTATCCCATTGGGCTGACCTTGCAGATGAGCTTTACCAATTATTCCGGGATTGGCGTGGCCGAGACGGTTGGCTGGAAGAATTACGACCGGATTTTCAGCCGCAGTCGCTATCTGGATGAAATCAAGATCACGCTTTGGTTTACGGTGATCGTGGTTACGGCGCTGACCGTGACGGGCCTGTTCTTTGCGGCCATGCTGCACCGGTTGCCGTTGATCCGCAACTTCGCCCGGGCCGCGCTTTATACCCCGGCGATGATGTCCTTTGTTGTGGTCGGCTATATCTGGCAATTCATCTATTCGCCGCTCAATGGCGGCTTGAATGTGGCTTTGCGCCAAATCGGGTTGGGGGCATTGGAACAGAACTGGCTGGGTGATCCGGCCATCGCGCTTTATGCTGTGGCCGCGACCCAGATCTGGATGTTCAGCGGGTTCACCTGTGCGATCTTTCTGGCCGGGTTCGCCGGTATTCCCGAAGAAATTAACGAGGCCGGCCGCCTTGAGGGCGCGTCATCCTGGCAGCGTTTCCGTTATCTCGAACTGCCGCTATTGGGGCCAAGCTTTACCGTCAGCATCATCCTGACGACGATCGGCACGCTCAAGACGTTTGAGCTGCCTTATATCCTGACCAAGGGCGGACCGGACGGCGCGACCCGCACCCTGAGTATCGAGATCATCGACAACCTGTTTGGCCAATACAAATTCGGCTTCGCCAGCGCGCTTTCGATCATCATGTTGATTGTCGTTCTGGCCGTGGCCTTTGTTCAGAATAAGGTCCTGCGCGACCGGGAGAATGTGACATGAGCCTGAGCGACACAGCCACCCCGTTGCCGCGCGACCGCAAGGCCGCCAGGGATCTTTTGCAAAAGCAGGCGAAATCCGTGCTGGTGCATGGTGTGATCCTCTTCCTTGTGGCGCTGATGCTGCTGCCGCTGTTTTACATGCTGATGATGTCGTTCAAGACCGGCACCGAGATTGCCCAGGATCCTCTGGGGCTGCCCAACAGCCTGTATTGGGGCAATTACATGAATGCGCTGGCGTCCATGGGCTATGTCCGGTCGGTGGCGAATTCGCTGGGGATCACGATTTCGGTGATCATTGTCGTGGTATTGGTGGGGGCCATGGCCGCCTATCCGTTGGCGCGCATTCCCAACCGGGCCAGCCGGGTGATTGTGATGATCATGGCGCTGGGTCTGGCGACACCGAATTTCGTCACCATCACCCCGATCTATGTGATCTTCCGCGATCTTGGTCTGCTGGACAGCTATCTTGGCATTGTGCTGGCCTTTGCTGCGCTGAAACTGCCGTTGGCGGTGTTCTTCTACACCGGGTTCATTGCCGCCATCCCGATGGAGCTGGAAGAAGCCGCGCGGCTGGACAATTGCACCAACTGGCAGGTGTTCTGGCATGTGATCCGGCCGATGCTTGCGCCGGTGACCGCCACATTGTCGCTGTTTGTGATGCTGATGGTGTGGAACGATTTCACCTATCCCCTGCTGCTTTTGACCGACAAGGACAAGTTTACCGTGATGATCGCCGTTTACCGTTTCGTGGGGGCCACGGGCATTGATCCGACAATGCTGTTCCCGGCCGCTGTTCTGGGGTCGCTTCCCTTGCTGATCCTGTTTGCTGTCTTCCAGCGTCAGATCGTGTCGGGTGCAACCGCGGGGGCCGTGAAATGAACACGTTGCAAGGCAAGACCATCATTGTCACCGGGGCCGGCGCCGGTATCGGGCTTGGCATTCTGCGCCAGGCCGTGGCGGCGGGGGCGGATGTCACCGGGTTCGACATCACGCCGGATGCAAAGGCGCGGGTCGAGGCCGAGGGCGGAACATATGTTCAGGCCGATGTCACCGATCTTGATGCGTTCGAGGCCGCAATCCAGAATGTGCGCGACCGGGCCGGGCGGCTGGACGGTCTGGTCAATAATGCCGGGTTGACGATCCGGGTGCCGTTTCTGGAAATGACCCGCGACCAGATGGAGGCGATGTGGACGATCAACCACCGCTCTGTCCTTGCGGGTTGTCAGACCGCCGGGCGGATCATGGCGGCGGATGGCAATGGCGGGACGCTGGTCAATATCGGCTCGAACCATGCCCGTTGTACCAATCCCGGCCACGAGGCCTATGCCGGATCAAAGGGCGCGATCAGCGCCATGACCCGCGCAATGGCTTGGAGCCTGGGCAGCCACGGCATCCGCGTCAATGCGCTCTGCCCTGGTTTGACCCGGACCGAAATTGTGCTGGGCGCCGAAGAAGACCCCGAAATATCAGCCAAGTTCAAAAGCTGGCATGCCACGGGGGATGTGAACACAGTCGAGGATATCGGCAATCTGGCGGTGTTCCTGTTGTCCGATCTGTCGCGGTCCATGACCGGGGCCGAGGTGATTGCGGATCAAGGAATGTCGGCCCTTCTGGGCGTGCTGGATCTCTGAAAGGGAGAATGAATATGTCTCAGGTACTGCTTCGGGATGTGGTGAAACGCTATGGCGCGACGCAGGTCGTCCATAATGTCGATCTGGAAATTGAACCGGGTGAATTCTGTGTCTTTGTGGGCCCGTCGGGCTGTGGGAAATCGACGCTTCTGCGGATGATTGCCGGGCTGGAGGAAACCACCGAAGGCCGCATGTTGATTGGGGACAATGACGTGACCCATGCCGACCCTGCGGCGCGGGGCGTGGCGATGGTGTTCCAGACCTATGCGCTTTATCCGCATATGACGGTGCGCGAAAACATGGGGTTCGGGTTGAAAATCGCCAAGACCCCCAAGGCCGAAATCGACGATCGGGTGAGCAAGGCCAGCGAAATCCTGAAACTTCAGGATTACATGGACCGCAAGCCCAAGGCCCTGTCGGGGGGCCAGCGTCAGCGGGTTGCCATCGGCCGCGCGATTGTGCGCGAACCCGAGGTGTTCCTGTTCGATGAACCGCTGTCCAATCTGGACGCCGAATTGCGGGTGCAAATGCGGTTGGAGATTGCCAATCTGCACAAGGCGCTGGGGGCGACGATGATCTATGTCACCCATGACCAGGTCGAAGCGATGACCATGGCGGACAAGATTGTTGTGCTGCGCGATGGCCGGATTGAACAGCATGGCCGTCCGATGGATCTTTATGGCGATCCGGACAATATGTTTGTTGCGGGTTTCATCGGCTCGCCGCGGATGAATTTCCTGCCCGGCAAGGTTCAGTCGGTCGATGCGGGGGTCGCCAATGTAGTGATCCCGGCGTTTGAAAACGTGACCCTGCCCATCCAGTTCGATGTGCCGCCCTTGTCCGGCAGCGATGTGGTTGTGGGGCTGCGCCCGGAACATTTCGCGGATGACGCGCCGGTGCGGATTCAGTTGGAACCAGAGGTCGTCGAAAATCTTGGCGGCGTGTCTTATGCCTATACCAAAGTGGCGGGCGTGGATTTGCCGATTGTGGTGGAAATGCGCGGCCAACAGGGCGTTGGCACTGTGACCACCGGCATTGATCCAAAGGCCGCCTTGGTTTTTGACCCGAAAAACGGCCAGCGGTTGCGCTGATCAAACGGCGGGCCACCGCGCCCGCATCCTGGCAATTGCTGCGGCGAAAACAATTTCACGTTTTCGCCGCAGCTTTCCATTTCAATGCTGCCAAGTGTGGGTGCCTTAGCGGGTTCTGCCTTTGCCCCACATGTCGATATTGCCGCCCAGATCGGTTTTGAGCCGGTCTGACGCCTCGGTCAGAGCGTTCAGAACATCGGCGCTGAGGTCGACATCCAGCAGTTTTTTCAAACCCTGGCTTTGGGCACCATTGCGTGTGCCGACAATGACACCGCCAACAGCCGTGCGGGATTTCAGCCAGCCAATGGCCAGTTCTTCCATCGACAGACCGGTTTCGCCAACAAGGCGCCACAAGGCATCCAGCAGCTCCTGACCGGCGTCTTCTGCGCCGTCTTCCTTGTGCGTTACCTCGGCCCATTTGCGATGGTTGAACATGCGGGTGCGGGCGCGGTCGACCGGGAAATCCTGAAGCGATTTGTATTTGCCCGCCAGAAGCCCCTGCATCAGCGACGAATAGCACATGATCGGAACGCCGGCGGCCTCGCATTTGGGCTGCACGACAAATTCGATAGAGCGATAAAACAGGTGATAGGGCAGCTGGTTGACCGACACTTCGCCCAGCGAAAGCGCCTCGTCGATATCCTTGTCACCAAAGTTCGACACGCCGTACCAACGGATTTTGCCGTCTTCTTTCAACTTCTTCAGCGCGCCAATGCTGTCGGCCAGCGGCACATCGCGATTGGGCCAATGCAGCATGTAAAGATCAATGTAATCCGTGCCGAGGTTTTTCAAACTGCGGTCGCAGGCGGTGATAATGTCATCGGGGGCCAGATTTTCCTTGGCAACCTTCGACGAAATCACCAGCTCTGCGCGTTTGTCGCCCAAAGCCTTGTGCAAAAGCTGTTCGGAATAGCCGGCGCCATAGGCTTCGGCGGTGTCGAAAAAGTTGATGCCCACATTATGCGCCTCTTGCAGCGCCTCGATGGAATCTTTTTCCTCTTGTGCGCCAAACGCCCCGGCGCCGCCCATGCAGCCATAGACGACCTTGCTTGTCACCAGATCGGTTTTGCCAAAAGTTGTGTTCATTCTCAGTTACCTTATAGTTTGATTTCAGTGGCTTGGCGCGGCTGGGCCTACCAGCTCCACAGGGTGCCATCCTCAAGCTGGCTGACCGGCAGATAGGAACGTTTGTAGGGATATTTCGCGGCGGCGTCTTCGTCGAAGTCAACGCCAAGTCCGGGGCTGTCGCCCACATGTATCATGCCGTTTTCCAATGTGAGATCATACGAGAATACCTCGTCCGAGGCATCGGTGCCAAAACCCACGAATTCCTGAATGCCAAAGTTGGGCGCCCAGAGGTCAAGGTGCGATTGCGCCGCGAAACAGATCGGCGACAGATCCGGCGCGCCATGCGGCGCAATGCGGACATGAAACAGCGCCGCGAAATCCGCGATCCGCCGCAGCCCGGTGATGCCCCCGGCATGGGTGGTCGCGGTGCGGATGTAATCAATCCATTGGTTCTGGATCATATCCTTGCAATCCCAGATCGTATTATAGATCTCGCCAATGGCCAGCGGGGTTGTGGTGTGATCGCGCAGCACCCGATAGCTGTCCTGATTTTCGGCGGGCACCGCATCTTCGAGGAACAGAAGGTCATAGGGTTCCAGCATCTTGCCCAGCCGGGCCGCTTCGATTGGGGTCAGACGGCTGTGCACATCATGCAGCAGCGCGACCTCGTCCCCGAAACGCGCCCGCGCATCGCGAAACAGCGCCTCGATCGAATTCATGTATTTGCGGGTCGACCAGGGTTGTTCCGGCGGCAGCGGGCGGCTGCTTTGCTGTTCGAAATAATCTTTCTTGTCGCCCAGCACACCATAGGTGCCTTCCAGCCCCGGCACGGCGGTTTGCAGACGCACGGCGGTAAAGCCCTGATCAATCAGCGCCGCCGCCCGGTCGAGCGTGCCCTCGATGGTTTCGCCGGTGGCATGGGCATAGGTGGTCACGGCCTTGCGGCTTTTGCCCCCCAAAAGCTGATAGACCGGCAGGCCGGCGGCCTTGCCCTTGATATCCCAAAGCGCGACATCAACGGCGGCAACACAGGCCATGTTGATCGGGCCCTTGCGCCAGTAGACACCCTTGTAGAGATATTGCCAGATATCCTCGATATCATGGGCGTTACGACCAATCAGACAGGGCGCCACATGTTCCTGAAGATAGGTCGCCACCGCCATTTCGCGGCCATTCACAGTGGCATCGCCAAGCCCGTAGAGGCCACATTCGGTGACGATTTTCAGGGTCACGAAATTTCGGCCCGGGCAGCTGACGATGACCCGGACGTCCGTGATTGTAAGATCTTTTGCCGTGCTCATCGGTCTTCCTTTGTTTGGGGGGCGGGGGGCAATCTGTCAGGCATAGATCTCTGCAATCAATGCTTTCAGATGCGCGATATCCTTTTTCACGAAAGGAATGACATCATCCCCCATCCTTTGGCCGTGAACCCCGGCCTGTTTGCTGTATTCGGCGGGCATGCAGAATGTGCCCTCGACCCCGGTGCGGTGCAATTCACTGACCAGTTCGCGCCAGTTGTACCCGCCGTGGTCATGGGTGGTCCAATGGACCTCGTATCTGGCCTCAAGCTCGGGCCCATTGGCGCGCAGGTGGCAGGCGCTTTTGAAATTCACCAGCCCGTTCATATGCGGGCGGGCGATGTCGACAGCCATTTTCACCGGTTCACCGTCGACCGCGCAATGGCCCATGTCAAGCACACCGCAGACCTGTTTTGGATCGTAATCCGCCAGCAGATGCGCCAGCCCCAGCGCGCTGCCGATGTTGGTGCCATAGTGGTTTTGCACGCCGATGGCGACATTGTTGCGCTCCAGCGCGGGCAGCACCGCATCAAAGCTGCGGCGATAGGCGTCGACCGACGCGCGATACCCCAGGGCCAGATCAATCGGCGCACATATGCGGATGATGCCCACCCCGGCGGCGCCACAGGCCTCGATCATGGTGTCATTGAAATCGCCGGCGATGCTGGGGGTTTTCAGCCCATGATCGGCCAGCAGCGCAACCGCCCTTGGCAGATCGGCCACGACATTGTCCGGCGTGACCTGATAGCCGGGGCGCACCGCCAGTTCGACGCCGTCAAAGCCCAGCCCGGCAAGTTTCGCGGCCATCTCTGGCAGCGGGTCGGTCCAGGGTTTGGTGAATATGGTAATCAACGGTTGTCCCATCGGGTCACACGTCCTTTTGTTGATCTGTAGAAAAGGGGAAGGGCGTTAGCCCTTCAACCCGGTGGTTGCGATCCCGTCGATCAGCTTGCGCTGAAAGATGAAGAAGACGATGAACATCGGCACCAGCGACAAGAGGGACATCGCCAGCATCGCGCCCCAGGTGCTTGCCCCGCGCGACGCTTGCAGCAGACGCAGGCCCTGCGGCACGGTGTAATTCTCGATCGAGGTCAGATAGATCAGCGGCGTCAGAAAATCCTCGTACGTCCACAGGAAGGTGAACACCGCTGTTGTGACCAAGGCCGGGGTCAGAAGCGGCAGGATGATCGCGAAATAGATGCGGATCGGCCCCGCGCCGTCAATCGCCGCGGCCTCGTCCAATTCACGCGGAATACCGCGAATGAACTGGATCATCAGAAAGACAAAGAAGGCCTCAACCGCGAGGAATTTCGGCGTCACGATCGGCAGGATCGTGTTCACCCAGCCCAGATAGTTGAACAGGATGTATTGCGGGATCAGCGTCGCATGCACCGGCAACATGATGGTCATCATCATCAGCGCAAACAGCGGTGCCTTGAAGCGGAAATCAAGCCGGGCAAAGGCATAGGCGACGAAAGAACAGGACAACACATTGCCGATCACCGCGATGGTGGCGATGACAAAACTGTTGGTGAAAAACACCTTGAACGGTGCGGCCACCCCGGCCCAGCCGTTGGCATAGTTCTGCCAGACGAAATGCCGGGGGATGATGCTGGTGTCGGAAAAGATGATGTTTGACGGTTTCAGCGAGCTGACCGCAAGCCAGACCAGCGGATAGAGCATGATCAGTGCAAAGAAGATCAGGAAACCATGCATCATCAGCTTGGACCGCGCCTTGGATCGGGCGGTGGTCTGGTTCACGTCGGCGGTGGCGGGTTGGGTGTCTGTCAAAGTCATATGTCTTACCCCTCGTCCCCGTAGTGCACCCAGTATTTGGCGCTGAGGAAGGAAAACGTTGTTGCCAGGCCGATGATGGCGACCAGAACCCAGGCAATGGCCGAGGCATAGCCCATCTCAAAGTTCGTGAACGCCTGTTCATAGAGATAAAGCGTGTAAAACAGCGTCGAATCTGCCGGGCCGCCGGTGCCATCCGAAATGATGTAAGACGGCGTAAAGGCCTGAAACGCGCCGATGGTCTGCATCACGAAGTTGAAGAATATGATCGGCGTCAACAGCGGCACAGTGACATAGAAAAACTGTTGTACCGGGCGGGCGCCATCAATGGCGGCGGCGTCATACATATCCTGGGGGATCTGTTTCAGACCGGCCAGAAAGATCACCATCGGCGCCCCGAATTGCCATGCCGCCAGCAACACCAGCGTGCCAAGCGCATAGTCGGGATTGGTGATCCAGCTGGGGGCGTCATAGCCGAAATAGGTCCAGAGGAATTGGTTGATGATCCCGTCATAGGAAAAGATCTGACGCCACATCAGCGCAACCGCCACGCTGCCGCCCAGAAGCGACGGAAGGTAGAAGACAGAGCGATAAATCCCCAATCCCCGCAAACCGCGATTGAGGATCAGCGCGATGAACAAGGCAAATCCCAGCTTCAACGGCACCGAGAACACCACATAGGACAACGTCACCTTCAGCGACGCGACATATCGCGGATCATCGTTCAACAGCTTGGCGTAATTGTCCAATCCCGCCCAATTCGGCGCACTGAACAGATCGTAGTCGGTGAAGGACAGATACAGGGAGCCCAGCATCGGTCCCATCGTCAGAACAACAAAGCCAAGCAACCACGGCGACAGGAACAGAAACGCGATGCCGTTTTGCTTTTTCGAAAGGTTTTTGGTCTTGCTCATGGGGCCTTACCTTTATTGAAGCCAACAAATGCCAACCGCACATGCGGAACAGGACACGCAGGACGGGACATGCAGGACAGGACATGCGGGACGGGGCAAATCCCGTCCCGCGCCATTCCGCAGCCGCCGTTACTTGAGCGCCTTGAGCTTGCCGTCGATTTCCGCAGTCAGCGAATTGCCAGCCTCAAGCGCGGTCATGTCACCAAAGGCCACGGCCTCGTTATGGCGACGGAAGATCCCGCCAAGCCCGCCCACACCCGGACGCCGTGACGGCGCCGGATCTTCGCGCAGCATCTTGAGGTAGGCGACCAGCTTCTTTTCCTCCGGCGTGCCGGAAGAGCCGAATTTTTCCAGCCCGGCGGTCGAGGCCGGGATCATGCCGCTGCCGGTGTAATACAGTTCGACACCTTCGGGATCGAAGTGCATGAAGCGGATGATGTCGACGCAAAGCTCCTTGTCCACGGCGTTTTTCCAAATCCCGGTGGAATTGCCGGCGTAGTCATAGAGATGCTGTTTCATCTCGCCGCCCTCATACCCGTTGGGCAGCATCATCAGATCAAGCGGCCCATCCATCAGTGCGCCAATGCCGATAAAGCTGTCGGTGGTTTGTACCAACATCGCCGAACGGCCCCGAACAATCCCGAGCGAGGCTGAATTGTCGCCAGGCCTGGGCCTGGACATCTGCGGGCGGTGCGCCGCCAGCCTTGCGCATGTCTTCCCAATATTGGAACCACTTGGCCATGTCTTCGCCGGTGAAGCCGATGGTATGTTCCGGGGTGAACAACGCGGCGCCGGCCGCCCGCAAGAAGATGTCGCAGGCAAGGTTGTTGCCGCCGCCGTCTTCGATGCCCCAGAAGCCGCGCCCATGCTCTTTGCCAAGCGCAACCGCCGTTTCATGCAGTTTTTCCCAGGTATAGAATTTGTCGGGAACGGCGACGCCAACCTCTTCGAACTTGGCCGGGTTGAAGAAGATCGCCGTGGCGATCGCATCATTGGGCATGGCGTACATTTCGTCCGCATAGGTGCAGGAAAACACACTGCCGGCGGCCTGATATTCCGACACGTCAAGCGGATCGGGAATCCAGTCTGTCAGCGGGGTCAGGACGCCGCGGGCCGCGTATTCGGCCAAAAGATCGACGTTGACGCTGAACATATCCGGGGCATTGCCGCCGGCCGCTTCGGTTGCGAGTTTGTCGGTAAAGGCGCGGTAGCTGGAAAATTCCGGTACGATTTCGACATTCGGGTTCTTCGCCATATAGGCCTTGAGAACCTTGAGTGTCGTGCCGAGTTGTTCCTCCAATTCAACGAAGCCACTGAAGCGAACGGTGGTTTTCCCCTGCGCCAAGGCGCCCCCCGCGACAACCGTCAATGCAAATCCGCCAAATGCGGCGGAGCCCTGTTTTAGAAATGCTCTGCGTGAATGCGTCATGGTTTTTCCTCCCTGAAGTGCGCGACCTGACTGCGGATCGCCAATACAACGGATCGCGATTCGTGACCCCCTGCACTGTGACGATAGTAAAACGATACACTAATGTCGACACAAAATTCCGGGCCGCGGTTTTTGCGGGCAGGGACGGCGCGAATTTTGGGTCACCCTGGGTGGAGGAGTGATTGTAATACATTATAATTGTTCAATATTCGTGAAGGCCATCAAGGAATATGGCCGATGTGGCTAGGTGGATTCGTGGCGAATCTTCGGGAGGTCGGCCCAAAAATTTTGCAGAAATGAAAAATTTCTCTGGAATACTTTGCTGGGAAGTGGGTAGTGTGTGTAACGTATTACTAACCAGACCCCAATGCGATTCCAGCCGCCCGTTCTGTGGCTGGCGCACCCGTGGGCCATGTAGGGTAGAGACGATGGCAGGTATCAAGGATGTGGCGAAAAAGGCGGGGGTGTCCGTCAGTACCGTGTCGAACGTCATCAATGGCCGACATGCCAAAATGGGGGCCCGTACCCTGCGCCGGGTGCAGGAGGCGATTGCCGAACTCAATTACACCCCCAGCGCCGTCGCCCGTCAGCTGAAATCGGGGCACATCAAGACGCTTGGTCTTGTGGTGCCTTCGGTGGCCAACCCGTTTTGGGGCAATGTGTCCCAGCTGATTGAAAAAGCCGCCCTGAAACGGGGGTATCAGGTTCTGATCTGTAACGCGGAACGCGATCCAGAGCTTGAGGCGAATTACATGACCTCGCTTCAGGGGTCTTTGATCCGTGGAACGATTTTGGGGTCTTCGCCGGTTTCCTTTGACCATCTGCGCGAGCATTCCGAAAAAGGCATGCATATCGGCGCATTTGATCGCGCATCGCGCGGGGCAGAGGGGATTGTGTCCTGCTCTGTCAGTGTGGATCAGGATCTTGGCGCGCGACTGGCCACCCGGCATCTGATTGGTCTGGGGCACAAGAAGATTGCCTTTATCTCGGGGCCGATCGGCACGTCGAGCAGGATCGCGCGACTTGAGGGTGTGCAGCGCGAGCTGTCCAAGGTTGGGCTTTCTATTGATGAGGATCTGATCTGGCTTGGTCCGCAAGCGGCGGGGTTTGGTGACAGTCAGGCGGCCGAACTTGGCCGGACTGCGGCGCGTGAATTGCTGACACGGGACGATCCGCCAACCGCCATTTTCGCCGTGAACGACATGTATGCCATCGGCGCATGTTCCGGCGCCCGGGAACTGGGCTATCGTGTGCCTGATGACCTGTCGGTGGTCGGTTTCGACGACATCATCATGGCAAAGGTGATGGAGCCACCGCTGACGACAGTACGCCAACCGGTTGAACAGATGGCGGAATTGATGGTCGCGCGGCTTATCGAAACGCTGGAAGACGAAGACGGCCCAGCGGAACCGCATGTCATTCTGCGGCCGGAATTGATCGTCCGCAGCTCCACCGCTGCGCGAAAAAATTCTGACAGCATCAATTCAGGGACAGAAAAATGACCACAGAAAAGAGCCTGTCAGGCCGCAAGATCCTTATCGCTGGCGCGACAAGCGGCATGGGGCGGGCCACGGCCCGGTCCGCCGCTGCCGCCGGGGCAGAGGTGCTGCTGCTGGGCCGGGACAAGACCCGGCTGGAGGCCGTCGTCGCCGAAGCCACGGATCTTGGGGCGCCGCGGGCGATTGGCCTTTTGGCCGATGCCGCGGACCCGGACGATCTTGCCCGTGCGCTGGCCTCGGCCGAGGCGGACCTTGCCCGCGTGGATACATTGGTCAATTCGATTGGCGTCAACATCGTCAACCGGGCGTTTTTTGACCTCTCGGCCGAGAGTTGGGCATCGATGATCGACATCAACCTCAATGCCGCCTTCAACCTGGCCAAGGTGATTGTCCCGCTGTTTCGCCAACGGGGGGGCGGGCTGTTGATCAATGTGTCCTCGACGGCGGCGCGCAAGCCCGATCCATCTGGTGCGGCCTATCAGGCGACCAAGGCCGGTGTGATGGCGATGACCCATGCGATCATGGAGGAAGAATGGCACAACGGCCTGCGCGCCACCGTGATCCTGCCGGGCATGACCGAAACGCCGCTGCTTGAAAAGCGGCCCACACCGCCGACCGACGAAATGCGCGCCAAGGCGCTGCAACCCGAAGACATCGCCGAGGCCTGCATGTTCGTGATGACATTGCCGAAGCGGGCGCATGTTTCGGAATTGATGATTCAACCGGCGATCCGCTGATCGCGATGCAGAAAATAGGCCAAAGCAAGATGGAACATATGTCCAACAGTCCCAAAAGCCCGGCGTCGGACGAAGGTGCAACCGGCAATCCAGGCCCGAAGGTTGGCGTTCTTATCCCCGCGCATATGCGCGCCAAGATCTTTCCTGAAATTGTCGAAAAGGCGCTTTTGGATTTTGCCCAGCCGGTGATCATCAGTGATGACGTTTTGGCGTCGGGCGATGTGGGCGGCAAGCTGGCCGATGCGCTGACCGGTGTGACGGCGGTGATCACCGGCTGGAGAAGCCCGGAAATCCCGCAAGCGGCATTGGCCCCGCAGGGCAGCGTTGCTTTTGTGTCCCATGCGGCGGGATCGGTCAAACGGCTGGGCGTGCAAAGCGCGCTGGAGGCCGGCGATATTCGCGTCAGCCACGCCGCCCCGGTGATTGCCCAGGCGGTGGCCGAATTCACCGTGACACAAATTCTGGCCCATTTGCGGCGACACCGAGAGTTTGATGCCGGGCTGCGCACCGGAATGGAATGGCAGGCGATGCGCGACGCTTATCTGGGTCAGCTGCTGGCGGCGCAGGATGTCGGAATTGTCGGGCTTGGCTATGTCGGGCGGCTGGTGCTGAACCTCTTGCGGCCCTTTGGATGTACCATCTGTGTTTACGATCCCTTTATCAGCGCGGAAGAGGCCGACAGGCTTGGGGTTGTGCTGGTCAGCCTTGAAGAGATGTTCGAACGCTGCTCCGTGGTCAGCTTGCATGCCGCCAATCTTCCGGCAACCGAGGGCATGATCACACGCGCGCATCTGGATGCGTTCCGCCCCGGCGGGCTGTTGGTCAATTCCGCGCGGGCCGGGCTGATCGCGCCGGGGGCCTTGGTCGGGGCGCTGGACCAGGGCCGGATCTTTGCGGCGGTGGATACGTTTGACACCGAACCGCTGCCCGAGGGGGACGCATTGCGCGGACGGGCCAATGTCTATCTGTCGCCCCATTGCGCCGGTCACACCCACGACAGCTATATCATGCAGGGGCTTGCGGCGGTGGAGGATGTCCGCCGGTTCTTTGCTGGTGCGCCACTTAAACAAGAAATTCTTCGCGAAAAGGCGGCCGTCCTCGCGTGAGGTGGGCAATGACCTGACAGTTGCGAAATCAGACATAGGGAATAGGGGAATGTCATGGCTTCAGTAGAAATCTCCGGGCTTAAAAAGAGCTTTGGTGCGGTGGATGTGATCCACAGCATTGATCTAGAGATCGAAGATGGTGAATTCGTCGCGCTTGTCGGCCCGTCCGGCTGTGGCAAGTCCACGCTTCTGCGGATCATTTCCGGGCTTGAGCCTGCTTCTGGCGGTGAAATTCGGATTGACGGCAATGTGGTCAACCACCTCAACCCGCGCGAACGCAACATCGCGATGGTGTTCCAGAACTATGCGCTTTACCCGCATATGACGGTGGCGAAAAACATGGGGTTCAACCTGAAACTGTCGGGGATGAGCCGCACTGAAATCGACGAAAAGGTCGAGGGCGTCGCCAAACTGCTGGAGCTTGATAAGTTGCTGGACCGAAAACCCGGGCAGCTTTCGGGGGGTCAGCGCCAGCGGGTTGCCATGGGGCGCGCCATTGTGCGCGATCCGGCGGCGTTCCTGTTTGATGAGCCGCTGTCGAACCTTGATGCCAAATTACGCGTCCAGATGCGGTCCGAAATCAAGACGCTGCACCAGCGGGTCAAGACCACCTCGATCTATGTGACCCACGATCAAATCGAGGCCATGACACTGGCGGATCGGGTGGTCATCCTGAATGGCGGCAATATTGAACAGGCCGGGCGGCCCATCGACCTTTATAACAAGCCCGACAATCTCTTTGTGGCGGCGTTCATCGGCACGCCGTCGATGAACCTGATCGAGGCCACGATTGTCAAAACGGACACCGGTCCGGCGGCGATGTTCGCCTGCGGTCAATCCATCCCGGTGCAAAGCGATCATCCGAAGATGGCCGAGCATGAAAAGGTGATCGTTGGCATGCGACCAGAGCATTTCACGACCGATGCCACCGGCGTGCAACTGACCGGCGCGACCTCGCTGGTCGAACCGACGGGGGCACAGACCCATATCACCTTTGATCTGGCCGGGGCTTCGGCCACTGCGGTGCTGGATGGTGGGGTCGATCTGGCGGTTGGCCAGCCTTTGACGGTGTCCATTGACCCGGCCAAGGTGCATTTCTTTGACAAGGAAACCGGTCATCGCGTCTGACGCTGCCCCTTTTCGCCCCCCTTTTTACCTGTCCATAGCGTAGGGGCGGCCCCCAACATCGCGGCGCGACAGCGCGCCCACGGCGTCCCGTGCGCCAAACACATAGGAGAGTGAGCCATGCTCAAAGTTCTGATTTCAGGAACCGGATTTGCCGGTCAGGGCCATGCTGACGCCTTTCGCGGGGCCGGGGCCGAGGTTGTCGGCATCGTTGGCCGGACACCGCATGTTGTCACGGAAGTGGCGGAAAAGATGGGCATTCCCTATGCCGGGGTTGATTGGCAAGAGGCGCTTGCGACCTGTAAACCCGACATCGTGTCCATCGCCACGCCGGGCGGCGCCCATTATGAACCGATCAAACAGGCCATTGCCGCAGGCTGTCATGTGTTTTGCGACAAACCGATGACCGATAGCGCAGATACGGCAATCGAGCTGAACGCATTGGCACAGGCAAAAGGCGTGAAAACCGCCTATGCCGCCAGCTTTCGCTATGCGCCCAGCGTATTGCATGCCAAGCAATTGGTGGCCGAAGGCGCGATTGGCGAACCCACAGAGATCGAGTGCATGTCGCATTTCAATCTGGAACGAAACATTCCCTTTGGCTGGTCGCATCGCAAAAAGGATGGCGGCGGGCGGTTGAACAACAATTTCACCCATACGCTGTCGATTGCCTGTTCTGTTGTTGGCGAAAAGATCCTGTCGATCATCGGTGAAGTGCGCGACGACCTTGGCCGCGCGCCGATTGTCGAAGGTGTGCACAACTTTGCCACCAGGCGCGATTTCATCCCCAAGGATTTGAACGATCCCAACCTGAAATGGGGCGAAAGCGATGTGGAATGGTCCTATACCGTGCTGGCCCAGCTAGAGAGCCCGTTTGCCGAAAAGCCGGTGTCGGTTCTGTTCAAACACGGCGGGCTGGTGCCACGGTTTCACGAAGATCACATCGTGATTTATGGCACAAAAGGCGCGATCTATATCAAGGGCCACTACGGCAGCGGCCAGCTGTCTCATTATGGCGCGGACAAAAGCTGGCAGGAATTGCCCCTGCCAAAGCCGATTGCCGACGCCGTGCCGGATGTGGCGGGCGAGACCGAGCAATGCTGGCATTATCTGGCGCGGGAATTCGTGCGCGATATTTCCGGCGAAACGGTGGAACCCTATCCCACCTTCCAGGAAGGCAGCCAATATCAGCAGATCATCGAATTGATCCGCAGAAATGACAATTGGACGCCTGTCACCGATTTGCGCTGATCCCTGTTGCGGCGCCATTTGGCGGCCAGACCAATTGGCGATCAGCTGTCCACAAGCGCATCGCCATGGGCCGCCTGCCATTGCCGCAACGCCCCGGCCATTGCGTGGCGGCGATCCTGCTGGGCTGGTGCAAAGGCCAGGTTGACCTGTTCAAAAGGGTCCGTATTCAGGTCAAAAAGCTGCTCGGTGGCGGATCCCGGCGTGCATTCGATAGGATCAGGTGCCGGGTTGGCGGATGCGGGATAGTAGCGCACATATTTGTACCGGGCGTCGCGGATCATACGCTGGGACATCCTGTAAACCGCGCCAAATGTGTCGCGCTGGGGCGTGGGGGCCTGCGCCGCCAGCGACAGGTTGCCATGATCCTGCGGCGGGGTGATACCCGCAAGATCCAGCACCGTTGCCCGTGTGTCACCGTGCCAGACCAATGCGTCTGACTGCTGTCCGGCCTCTATGCCCGGACCGGCCAGGATCAGGGGGATGCCAAGACTGTGTTCGTAGAGGTTCTGCTTGCCCATCAACCCGTGACTGCCAATCCCCAACCCATGGTCCGAGGTGTAGACAACCACCGTGTTTTCCAGCAGCCCCTGTGCCTCGGCGGTGGCCAGGATGTCGCCAATGGCAGCATCAAGATGGGCAATCATGCCATAATATTCCGCCAGATGGCGGCGCACCGCTTCCGGGCTGCGGGGGTAATCCTCAAGCAATTCGTCGCGCAGCGCGGCTTCGCCATTGTCGAAAGGGTGCAGCGGCAGATAATCGGCGGGCAGGGCGATATCATCCGGGTTTGGCATAAAGGCGGGCGGCGGCGTGCGCGGATCATGCGGCGCGGTAAAGGCCGTATAGAGCAGAAACGGCTCCTCTCCGTCCTGTGCGCGCAGGAAATCCTTGGCAGCTTCGCTGAACAGATCGGTCGAGAATCCGGGCATGTCGGACGTGGTGTCCGATGGAAAGACGCCTTGGGGATCAAATGGCGTTACCGGCACTTTGTCATGGTCGCACATGCCGCCAAAGAAGATCGCCGACCCCGAACTGAACGACCGCCCGAAAGAAGCGCGGTCGTTGTGCCATTTGCCAACACCATGGGTGCGATACCCTTCGGCGCGCAGCAATTCGGGGAAGGTCGGCATGTCGGATGGAATTTCCAGAAACTGTGGCGGTGTCTCTGATGAGGATGCTTTGCGCGCCTCTTGCGCCAGTCGCAGGGCAAAGACATCGCGACCCGTCATCAAGGTGGCGCGGGATGGCATACAGACCGCACGATCGAACCCGCCCTGACAATGGGCATTGCGATAAAACGTCCCGCGTGCCGCAAGCGCATCAAGGTTTGGCGTCGTGACCGCATCACAACCACTCGCCCCAAGCGAGCGGGCGCGATGGTCGTCAGCGATCAGGAAAATGAAATTCGGCCGACGTGTCATTTCGGAAAAGCTCCTGTTTGAATGCCGCGGACATGTGGCAATTGCGATGCCGGGCGCGGGCCCGGCGATCTCTATTCGACATCCGTCATGCGGTCAGTTCACTGATCTTCTAGCTGCTCTGCATGGTGGCACAACACCATATGATCACCCTTCAGATTGCGCCATTCCGGAACTTCGCTGCGGCAGCGGTCGGTGGCCAGCGCACAGCGCGGGTGAAAATGACACCCCGTCGGCGGGTTCAGCGGGCTTGGGATCTCGGCCTGCTCGGCGTCGCTGGTGTCTGGTGTGATCCCGCCCTCATGCCGCAAGCGCGGCGCAGACGACAACAAGGTGCGGGTATAGGGATGGCGTGAGTGATCAAAGATCGTGTCGCTATCCGCCAGTTCCACCATGCGCCCAAGATACATCACCCCAACCCGGTCAGAGATATGGCGAACAACCTGAAGGTCATGGGCCACGAACAGCACAGTCAGCCCAAGATCCCGTTGAATGTCTTTCAGAAGATTCACGATCTGAGCCTGAATCGACAGATCCAGCGCCGAAACCGGCTCGTCACAAACCAGGAATTTCGGGTTGAGCGCCAGGGCACGCGCGATGCCGATCCGCTGTCGTTGGCCACCCGAAAACTGATGCGGATAGCGGCTTGCATGTTCGGGCGCCAACCCGACAAGATCAAGCAGCTCTGCCACCCGCGCCCGCCGCTCTGTTGCGGTCATCTCGGTTGACGTGATCAAAGGTTCCGCAATCACCTGTTCGGCTGTCATGCGTGGGTTAAGCGACCCAAATGGATCCTGAAACACAATCTGCACCTGACGGCGAAACGCCCGCAGCTCCTGACCCTTGAGTTCCAGCAGCGGTTTGCCGTCGAATGTCACATCGCCCGAGGTCGCATCCAGCAGACGGATAAGCAGGCGGCTGGTCGTGGTCTTGCCGCAGCCGCTTTCACCCACCAGACCAAGGGTTTCGCCCCGGTGGATGTCAAACGCCAGTTTGTCGACCGCCCGGACCACACGGGTTGGCGGGGTGAAAGGCAGCAAAGGTTTGTTTGCAAAATGCTTTGAAAGACTGCGAATGCGAAACATCGGCTCTGCGGTGATGGGTGTCTGATCTGTCATTTGCGTCATTCCGTCTTGAAATCGATATGGCGGTAGCAGGCAGATTCGTGCCCCGCCGCCAGCGCGTAACGCGGCGGCGGCACATGCCGGCACACCTCTTGCACATGGGCGCAGCGGGTTGAAAAACGACAGCCTTTTGGAAAGCGGTTCGGTGTCGGCACCTGGCCTTCGATCGTGGGCAGTCGTTCCATTCGATCTTCGAGCCCATAGGCGCAGCGCATCAAGCCCTCGGTATAGGGATGGGCCGGGGTCGAAAACACGGCCTCGGCTGTGCCGCATTCCGCCAGCCGCCCGGCATACATCACCTGAACCCGGCGCACGAAATTCGACACCAGCGCAAGATCGTGGCTGATGAACATCACCGCGACGCCGGTTTCCTTTTGCAGGCGGGCCAAAAGCCGCATGATCTGCAACTGGATTGTCGCATCCAATGCCGTTGTCGGCTCGTCCGCGATGATAAGGCGCGGATTACAGCACAGTGCCATGGCAATCATCACCCGTTGGCGCATCCCGCCCGACATCTGATGGGGATAATCATCAAACCGGTCCGCAGGCGAGGGGATGCCAACCTGGCCGAACAATTCGATCACCCGGGCGCGGGCGGCCTTTGGCGACAGGCCCTCGTGACGGCGCAGCACCTCGACCAATTGGGCGCCGGTGGTGAAGACAGGGTTCAACGCGGTTGAAGGTTCCTGAAACACCATCGCCAGCTCTTTGCCGCGCAGGCGCTGCATGTCGCGCTGTGACAGCGATTGGATCTCTTTGCCGTCAAACAGGATCGTGCCGCTTGTGATTTTCAACGCCTTGGGCAACAGGCCCATGATCGCAAGGGCGATCATGCTTTTGCCGCTGCCGGATTCACCCACGATCCCAAAGGGTTCGTTTGGCTGGACGGAAAAGCTGACCCCATCCACGATATCAATTTTTGCGGCCGTTGATCCGATCGAGATCGTCAGGTCACGGACTTCCAGAAGTGGTTTCGACATCAGCTCAGGCCCTTCAATCGCGGATCAAGTTGGTCACGCAACCCATCACCGACCAGGTTCAATGACATGACAGTCAGGAAGATGGCGATGCCGGGAAACAGGGTGATCCAGGGTGCGGAATACAGATAGGTGCGCCCATCCGCGATGATGTTGCCCCAGGTTGGCGAGGGCGGCGGTGGCCCGACCCCGATAAAGCTGAGCGCAGCTTCGGCCAGAACGGCATCGGCAAAGACAAATGTCATCTGCACAATCACCGGCGCGAGCGCATTGGGGATCAGGTGGTACAGAATGATCCTGAGATTGCTGGCCCCACTGGCGCGGGCCGCTTCGACAAATTGCTGCTGCGCCAATGTCAGAACAGAGGCCCGCACGATCCGTGCCGTCCGGGGCGCATATGCGATCCCCAGCGCCAACACCACGTTCACAACCCCCGGTCCCAGGACCGCGGCCAGCGCAATGGCCAGCAACAGGGTCGGAAACGCCTCTCCGGCATCCATCACCCGCATGAAGATATTGTCCAGTTTCGGAAAGAAGCCCGCGATCGCGCCGATGATGATGCCCAGGACCATTGTGATGATGACCACGAACAAACCGATCAACAGCGACACATGCGCCCCTTCAAGCACCCGCGTCATGACGTCCCGGCCGAAACTGTCCGTGCCCGCCAAATGGGTCAGGCTGGGCGCCTTGAACCGGTCCATAAGGGACGTATCCTCGGCGCCATATGGCATGATGAACGGGCCGATCAGTGCCGCCAGCACAATGAAGGTCAGAACTGAGCCGCCAATGATCAGGATTTTATTGGCCGAGGCCAGTTTGCGAAGCCACGAGGTCCGTGCAGCCGTGATTGCGGGGCGGGATGTGGTCAGATCAGTCATAGCGCACCCTTGGGTCCAGCCAGGAATACAGAATATCCACCAGCAAATTGATAAAAACGAACGAGAATGCGATGACGACAAGCCCGCCCTGAAGCACGGGGTAATCACGCCGCGTGATCGCGTGCAGCATCAGCCGTCCCAATCCGTTCAGCGAAAAGATTGCCTCGATCACGATGGCGCCCGCCATGGTCAGCGAAAAGGTGATGCCAATCACCGTAAGGATCGGAATCATCGCGTTTTTCAGCGCGTGCTTGCCGATCACCTCGCTGCGATACATGCCTTTGGCGTGGGCGGTGCGGACATAATCCTGGCCCAGCTGTTCCAGCATCACCGACCGCGTAAACCGCGAGATCAGGCCCATCGTGGCGGTGCCAAGCGTGATGGCGGGCAGGGTCATGGCGTGCAGCCATCCGAAAAAGGAGTCTGAAAGCGGGACATAGCCACCGGGCGGGAACCAGCCCAGACCGACCGAGAACACCAGAATGGCGATCAGCCCGAACCAGAAATTCGGGACCGATACCCCAATCAGCGAAATGGACATCACCAGCCCATCCACCCAGGTCCGGTGAAAAACTGCGGCCAGCGTGCCGATCAGGATGCCAAAGAAAGAGGCAAAAACGATCGACAGAAACGCCAGCGACAGCGTGACGGGAAGCCGTTCGATGATCGCCTCGGACACCGGGCGTTTGAGGATATAGGAATAGCCCAGATCCCCATGCGCAAGCCCGGTGACCCATTCGCCCAGCCGGATCGGCCAGGGCGCGTTCAGCCCCAGTTGTTCGCGGACAAATTCCACCTCTTCAACAGAGGCGTCCTGTCCGGCGATAACCGAAGCGCCATCGCCGGGCACCAACATGATGATCAGGAATGCGATCACGCTGACAACAAGCAGCACCGGTATGGCACTTAGTATTCGTTTGATGATGTATCTTATCATTGGCTTTCCTCGGCCCTGGCAGTCTGTGATGCGGACTGCGGGCCCATTGGATTGTTCTCGGATGCAATTGTGCGGACGGTGTCCATCAGGAATTGCAACCCGGGTGCGATTGCCCGTTCCTTGCGCCAGATCATGCCGGTTCCGCGCGGCTTCCCAAGAGTTTGCTCAGACAGAACGACGATTTCCCCGTTGCGCACGGCGGGCGAATCCCCTGGCTCGAAGGCCAGCAGATTTGAATTTTTGACCATTTCGACCATCAGATATTTCTGATGTGTTTCCAGTGCGATGTTGGGTCGTGGCAAGCCCAGTTGCGCGGCGGTCTTGATCAGCCAGGCATAGGGCAGGTCGGTGTTGATCGCCTCGCCGATGATCCAGCTGTATTCAAGCATCTGTTCGATGGTGGGGCGGCTGTCCTGCATCGACAGCGGGTGATCCCGGCGTGCCACGATGCGCAAACGGTCGCGGATCAATTCTTCTGCGATCAGATCCTCGCTCAGCGGGATTGTCATCGACACAAAGGCCAGATCGACCTGCCCGGCAACAAGCTGATCGACAAGCTCCGGCACGCTGCCGGTGACAACACTGAACGACAGGTTGGGGCGCGCCGCGTGAACGGTGTGCAGAATCCGTGGCATCAGATCGTGAATCCAGGTCTGCCCGGCGCCGATCCGGAAATGGCCGCTTTCGCCTTTGCGCATCGACAGCGCGGTGGCCAGAAGATCATTGGTTTCGCGTTCGATGACCTGGGCGAATTCCAGGAAAAGCCGCCCAAAAGGCGTCAGCGACGTGCCCTGCGGACCGCGATCAAACAGGGCGACGCCAAATTCGTCTTCGATACGTTGCACAATCTTGCTGAGGGCAGGCTGGCCAATTCCGATCCGTTCGGAGGCCAGCGAAATACGGCCGGTTTCGGCAATTTCGCGCACCATCCTGGCGTGTCGCGTTTCCATGAACAAAGGCCCTCCCTGCCTGATCTGCACACCAACCCTAGGCAGGCGCTACATTCCGATCAATGGCTATTTCGCAAACTCATCATTCCAATATGGAATGTCATAGCCTCGACCTTGTCGTTGCGCGATGGGCAAACAAAGTGTTGGTTTGAGGTAGAAAAACCGCAGGACCTTGGGAGGAAACCATGCATTACCATCAACGATTCGGACTTGCTTTGGCGATTGGCGCGGGGCTGTCGATGACAGCGCCCTTGTCGGCCTCAGCGCAGACACCGGTGGACGGCGGCGAATTGATTATCGCCAGCGCCGGCAGCCTCGGCGAGCTTGACCCGCACGCGTCGACCAGCGGCGAAACCCGCGATATTGCGTCTCATATCTTTGAAAGTGTCATCACGATTGACGAGACCGGCAATATCATTCCGCAGCTGGCCGAAAGCTTTGAAGCGGCGCAGGACGCCATGAGCTATACCTTCCATATCCGCGATGGCGTGCCGTTCCATTCGGGTGATATTCTGGACGTCGATGATGTGATCGCATCCTGGCAGCGCATGAAGGATTACGGCATCGACCGTGGCATCATGGGTCTGGTCGAGTCGTTCGAACGGGTTGATGACGACACCGTCACGGTTCACATGGAACGCGCCTATCCGACCTTTCTTGAAAACCTCAGCTCGCCTCGGGTGATCGTTGGCATCATGCCGCAAGAGATCGCCGAATTGCCAAAGGACGCGTTCGAACCCATTGGCACCGGCCCGTTCAAATTCGTCGAATGGGTGCCCGACAGCCATATCACGCTGGATAAATTTGCCGATTACGTGCCTAGCCCCGACTTTGACGGGCCGTCAGGCTTTGGTGGGCATCGCACCGCCTATGTCGACCGCGTGACCTTTCGCAATGTCCCCGAACAGGGATCGCGTCTGGCAGGGATTTTGACCGGCGACTATCACATTGCCAACCAGATCGCGCAGACCGATGTGCCCCGGATCGACGCCAGCGGCGAAGCCAAGGCCATGGCGATGTTGCCCTGGATGATGCTGCATCAGACGTTCAATGTGTCCAGCGCACCGGGCGAAGACATCAATTTCCGTCGTGCGGTCCAGATCGGGCTCGACCTGGAAACGCTGCTCGATTTTGCCACTGGCGGCAATTATCAGCTTGGCCACGGCTGGCAATACGAAGGGTTCCCCTATTATTCCGAGGTCGGCAAAGACACGTATAATGTCGGCGACAAAGAGCGCGCCGCAGAGCTTCTGGCCGCGAGCAGCTATGACGGTGAAACGGTTCGTATCCTTGTCCCCAGTGACCAGCAGGTTACCCGTGACTATGCAATCGCGCTGGCCGATCAGCTTGGTAAAATGGGGATCAAATCCCAGATCATGGGCGTCGATACCGCGACCTGGACGGCCTTGCTTGGCCAAAAGGACAAATGGGAAATCGTGGTTGGCGGATTTGGACTTGCCCCCTCGATCGGTCCCTTCGGGATGCTGCGCCACTTCTCCGGTGAAAACAACCTGCAGGGCTATATGGACCCCGCGCTGGAAGATGCCGCAGACCGCACCCGCACCGGGCTGAGCTTTGAAGACCGCAAACAGGGGTTCGAAGACTATCAGGCAGGTGTGTTGAACAACGCCTATGCGATCCGGGTTGGTGCAACCGGCGTCTATAACGCCGTCCGCAACGAGGCCCATGGCTATCGGCCCTACCGCGTGCTGCGGGCCTGGGACGTCTGGATCGATCCCAAAGGCTGATCCCCCTACACAATCAACGCTAAGTGCCGACACAAGGTCGGCACTTAGGACATCTTACCGAGAGCGGAGCTATGCCTGTGACATCCACGACCCAAACTCAAGACATGGTGCTGATCGTCGGCGATCATCATCGCGCCGATTTTCTGGGCAGCGCCGGGAACGTGCTGGTCCACACACCCAATCTTGATGCGCTGGCGGCGTCTGGGGCCTCTTTTGAGCGGGCGGTGACCGTTTATCCGGCGGCGGCACCGGCGATGACAGCGCTGTTGTCGGGCGCTTACCCGGATGCGTCTGCTTCTGCATCTGACACAGCCACGCTGGCCAACAGCCCGCTTGGCACATCGTTGAAGACGGCGGGATACACACTCTTCCAGATCGACCCGACCGACAGCCTTGCGGCGACCACATCCGCGGCGGCCGATCTTTTGGCGCAACCCGGAACCGGCCCACGGGCGGTCCTGATCCAGCTGCCGCCGATCTGGTCGTTTGAGGACATCGAGCAGACCTGTTTCACCCCGTACCGTGGGAACGGCGTGCCCATGGCCAGCTACTTTGCCGCCGTGACGGCCTATGATGATGCCATCGGCAAGATGCTGACTGCGCTTGATAAAAGCGGCCGGCGCGACAGTACGGTTGTGGTCTACACATCGTTGAGCGGCGAACAGTACAAATACCGCGATTTCGTGAACCACGCGAATACCTGCCACGACGATTTAATTCGCGTGCCCCTTCTGATTTCTGCCCCCGGAATGATTGCTGCGGGCAAAACAAGTGACGCGCTTGTCGGATCGCATGACATTTCGCCCACGCTGGCCGCCCTGGCGGGCACCACGATTTCCGGCGCGCAGGGGCGTGATCTCTTGCCGCTGTTGATGGACGACACCGCCGCATCCGATTGGCGCAAGCTTATCTATCTGCACAACACGTTTCTGCGCCATATCGACGTCATGTTCGAAGACGGAATGGCCGATTTTGCAATTTTCCCTGACTGGGAACAGCGCGCAATCTGGGATGGGCGGCACAAGCTGATCCTGAGCGCCGATGGCGGCGAATGCCGGTTGTACGACCTGCTGATCGACCCCGAAGAAGAGTTCAATCTCTTTGGTCTGCCCAACCCATCCCCGCAGGGTCTGACGGATCAATTCGCCAGCCGCCGTGACCAGATCGAAGTCATGGCCGCAACGTTGCGCGACACCGCCACTGAATTGGGTGATGCGCTTGGGGTCAGGCTTGCGGATTTGGTCATCGCGCAACCGGCCTACGGAACCCGACCGCAGGGCGACCGCATCTAGGCCCACGCGCCGGCCAACACACCAAAAATTTGAATTGGAGACTGACATGGGCAAGCGACCTAACATTATCCTTTTGTTCAGCGATCAGCAACGCGCAGACACTCTGCCCTGCTACGGAAATACCTTCGTCGAAGCCCCCTATCTGGATACCATGGCCAAATCCGGCACGGTGTTCAGCGATTGCCGCACCGTTTTCCCGGTTTGCACACCTGCGCGGACGTCGATGTGGACAGGGCTCTATCCCCATGCCCATACCGTGATCCGCAATGCCTATGGCATCGACGATCTGTTGTCGGATCGTGGCCTGCTGGATCAAAGCGTGTTCACCCTGCTGCAAAACGGCGGCTATGAATGTGCCTATTACGGCAAATGGCATCTTGGGGTGCGCAATCCCGGCCCGTTTGACGTGTTCGAGGCCTTTAACTCCTGGGGCGGTCACTGGGTCGACAGCAAACAGAACGTGCAAGGCGGGACATGGGTGCCGGATCGCGACACCGATGCGATGATTGACTGGTTCCGTACCCGTGATCGCAGCAAACCCTTTGCCAGTGTCATTTCCTGGTATCCGCCGCATGATCCGTTTTCCTCGCCGCTTGATACGATGGACAAATACCGCCGGATGAAGGTGCCGTTCCCGGGCTATTATGGGTCTGTCACGGCGTTGGATCGCTGCGTTGGCCGGATCTTTGCTGCGTTGGAAGAAAGCGGCGAAGCGGACAACACCATTGTCATCTATTATTCCGACCATGGAGAGCATTTCCACCTGCGCGATGGCACCACCAGCAAATTCATGTGTACCGAGGAAAGCGTGCATGTGCCGTTCCTGATTTCGGGGCCGGGCGTGCCAGAGGGCCAGGTCTGTGATGCCTTTATCGGCATGCAGGATCTTATGCCGACAATGCTCGACTATGCCGAAATAGAGGCCCCGGCGCATCTGCATGGGCGCAGCATCCGGGGATTGCTGGAGGGCACCACAACCGATTGGCGCGACAGCTATTATATCGAGAATGAGACATTCGATATTCTGTCTTCCAGCAAGGGCGGGTTGAAACCCCGGTTGGAGGAACGCGGATTGTGCAGCCGCACGCACAAGCTGATCCTGAGTGAGAGGGCAGAAAACCCGCGTCTGTTCGATCTGCGCAGCGATCCCGAGGAAAGGGTCAATCTCTTGGTTCCGGGTGCCCGCCCACCCCAGGAATTCGACGGTTTGCTGGACCAGATCCAGGCCCAGGCCGAAGAATTGGATGACGCCAAGGGGATCGAGATCATCGCCGCCAACAAGGCTGTGCTGGTGCCGGAATTCGCCTGATCCCCCACTGACCCGGAGAGACGCCAATGCAGCCTGCAAATACCATTGTCATCATGGCGGATGAATTCCGGCGCGATGCCATGGGGTGTGCCGGACATCCGATTGTTCAAACGCCCCATCTTGATGCATTGGCGGCGCGGGGCACGCGGTTTACCGCCGCCTATACGCCCAGCCCGATCTGTGTGCCCGCCCGCGCGGCTTTTGCCACCGGGCGGCAGGTGCATGAGATCGGCACATGGTGCAACGCGCATCCCTATTCCGGCAATATCGAAAGCTGGCACCACAGAGTGCGCGCCGCAGGCCACCACGTGCGATCCATCGGCAAATTGCATTTTCGCGGCGGGCCGGAGGATGACCCCGGCTTTTCCGCGTCCGATATTCCGATGAATGTGGTGGGCGGCGTTGGCGATGCGCTTGGGCTTGTAAGGGATGAGATCATTCCGCGCGGCGCAACGGACAAGCTGGCCGCGATGGCGGGCCCGGGCGAGTCCGATTATACCGCCTATGATCGCGATATCCTGACACATTGTCGGCAATGGCTGGACCAAGAGGCCCAGAAGCAGGACCGCCCCTGGGTGCTGTTCGTGTCGTTTGTCTGTCCGCATTATCCGCTGACGGCGCCGCAGGAGTTCTATGATCTTTATGATCGGCCGGACCTTCCGATGCCCAAACTCTATGCTGAACAGGACCGGCCCCACCATCCGTTCCTGTCCGATTTCGCGGGTTGCGTCGATTATGATGCGCATTTCAAATCCGAGGCCGACGTCCGTCGCGCCATCGCCGGATACTATGGGCTGTGCAGCTTTATCGATTTACAGGTCGGCGCGATTGTCGAGGCGGTCGAAAACGCCGGTCTGACCGAAACCACCCGCGTCGCATTCACCAGCGACCACGGAGAGAGCCTTGGCGCGCGGGGGATGTGGGGCAAGAGCAATATGTACGAAGAAAGCGCCGGCATCCCGTTGATCGTTGCCGGCCCTTCGGTGCCCGAAGCCACGGTCGAGGACGCGCCAAGATCCCTGATTGATCTTTCCCGCTTTGTGCTGACCTCTGCCGGGTTACCCGGCGACGGGTTCGGCACAATGGATCTTTTCTCGGATGAACAGGAACCTGTGATCTCTGAATACCACGCAACCGGGTCGTTAAGCGGGGCCTGGATGGTGCGGCACAAGAACTGGAAATATGTCCATTACGCACTTTATGCGCCGCAGCTGTTCGACCTTGGGGCTGATCCAGAAGAATTGACAGACCTTGCGTCTGACCCCGCCTATGCCGAGGTTTTGAATATCTGTCGCGGGCTTCTGGAGGCGCGGCTTGACCCGCAGGCCGTGCATGACCGGGCCCTTGCAGATCAAGGCAAGCGGCTGGCAGAGCTTGGCGGGCGGGATGCCGTCGTCAAACGCGGTGATTTCGGCTTTTCGCCGCCGCCGGGGGTCGATCCGGCCTTTAGCTAGGGCGATGGGCCGGGGGTCTGGCCCGTCCATTGCTTTGGCATTTGGACCGCTCGGCCGTCACGTCGCACCCGCATCATGGCGGTGCCCTTGCAGCAGTTTCCGGGTGTAGTCGGTTGTTGGCGCGTTGAGCAAAGCATCGCGCTGGCCAATTTCCTGAAGGCGGCCCATCTGCAAAACCGCCACCCGATGCGAGACTTTGCCGATCACCGCCAAATCATGGGAAATGAACAGGCAGGTCAGGCCGCGTTCCTTTTGAATACGCAACAACAGATCCAGCACCCGCGCCTGAATGGTGACATCCAGCGCCGAGGTCACCTCGTCACAGATCAACAGCTCTGGTTCCGCCGCCAAGGCCCGGCACATGGCAATGCGTTGTTGCTGGCCACCCGAAAGCTGCCGGGCGCTCCGGTTCAAAATGTCCGGCTCAAGCTCGACTTCCTTCAGCAATGCAATTGAATCTGCACGCGCCTCTGCCGCGCTGCGCCCAAAGTAAAGCTGCCGGGGGCGGGCCAGGATTTCATTGACCTTCTGCGCAGGATTGAGCGAGGACAGCGGATCCTGAAACACCATCTGCACACGTCGGCGCATATCCTTGGACCGGTTGGCCGCCTTGCCTGCCAGCGGCTGTCCGTCAAATGTAATTCGACCGGAATGCCCGGAAACGATCCCCGCGACCAACCCGGCAAGGGTGGATTTCCCCGACCCGCTTTCGCCGACAATGCCCAGGGTTTCACCGGCGTTGATGTCCAGGGTGATGTCCTGCAATGCGGGGGGGCCGTCCGGGCCGCGCCGGAACAGACCGCCGGGGCGATGATAGGAAAAACTGACCGAGGTCGTCGCAAATCCGGCAGAGGCCAGCGCGGTGTGGGCAGGCCTTGACCCCGGCTTTGGCCCCTGCGGTTCGATGCGTGGAATTGCGCGGATCAATTCCTGTGTATAGGCGGTGGCAGGGCGGGAATACACGCGGCTCAGCAGGCCTTGTTCCAGTATCTTGCCGTCTTTCATCACCGCAATCTTGCGGCACATCGCCCTGATCACGTTCAGATCGTGGCTGACATAGACGAGCGTCGCATTCAGCTCTTTCTGAAGCTCGGCAACAAGTTGCAGCACCTCTGCCTCGACCGTTTTGTCCAGCGCGGTTGTCGGTTCGTCCAGAACAATCAATTCGGGGCGGCCGATCAAGGCGGCGGCAATGACAACGCGCTGGCGCTGGCCGCCGGAAATCTCATGCGGATACCGCGCCAGCAGTTTGTCCGGCTCTGGCAGGCCGGTGCGATCCATCAGCCATAGGATGCGTTTTTTGGCGGCGCTGTCGCGCAGGTCCGTGTGCAGGCGCACCAGCTCTGCCAGCTGGCGCCCAATCGGCATATGTGGCGTCAAAGAGGACAGCGGATTTTGCGGCACCATCGCGGCCCGCCCGCCGCGAAACGCCCGCAACCCCGCAGGGTCAAGCCGCAGCACATCCGTATCACCCAGCCGCACCGTTCCCTTTGCAAACCGCGCGCCGGGGCGGGCATAGCCCAACAGCGACCGCGCCAGGGTGGATTTCCCCGACCCGCTTTCGCCAACAATGCCAAGCGTTTCACCGCGCAGAACCTGCAAACCGGCATCACGTACCGCGTGAACCTCGGTCCCGAGATCCGTGCTATAGGTCACGTCGAGGCCGGAAATGTGGATATGGGGCGTCATCATGGGTTTGTGTCCGTTTCGCTGACACCGTATGCGCGGGCAAGCCCGTCCACGGCGAAGTTGATACCGATCACCAGCGACGACAGCCCGATGGCCGGCGCGATAAGGAACCAGGGATCGGTAAAGATCACGGTCATCGCCTCTTGCACCATCAGGCCCCAATCGGGTGTGGGTTGGCTGATCCCGAGGCCAAGAAAGGACAGCGCCGAAATCTTCAGCACCGCAGAGGAACATCGGATCGCCAGCTCGACCGCCAGCAATCCGGTCAGATTGGGGGCCAATTCCCGGAACAGAATGCGCGGCAGGCTTTCACCGCGCAATTCGGCGGCCCGTATGAAATCCTGCGCCGCCAGACCAACGGTGCGGGCGCGGATCACCCGCACGACGCCGGGCGTATAGACAATGGCCACAACAATCGAAAGCGACCAGATTTCCTTGCCAAAGGTCAGGACCAGCACCGCGATCAGCAACAGTTCCGGCACCGCCATGACCGCATCGGTCAGACGCATGACCAGATCATCCAGCCACCCGCCGCGATACCCGGCAAAAAGCCCCAGCACCGCGCCGGTGACGACGGCGGCGAAGACGCCCAGCAAGGACACCAAAAGCGCGATCCGCCCGCCCGACATCAGCCGCGAAAGATAGTCACGCCCGATCTGATCCGTGCCCAGCCAATGGGCACCCGATGGCGGCGTCAACCCGGTCGTCAGAATGGCGGACACGGAATAGGGCGCGATCACCGGCGCAAAAAGCGCAAGAAGCAGGTGAAACGACACCAGCACCAGACCGATCACCGTCATCGGCGATCGCAGCGCCCGGCGCAGCGGCAGCGGCAGGCGGCGCGCCTTGGCCGGCGGTGCGGCGGGGGGGCGAAATTGGGCGAAAGTGTCACTTGTCATGTGTCATTCTCCGGGCGCGAGGGTCAAGCGCAAGCACCGCAATATCGGCCAGCAGGTTGCCGGCAATGACCGCAAAGGCCGCCAGAAAGGTGATGGCCTGAACGGTCGGGACTTCGCGTTGGGAAATGGCGCGGATCAGTTCAAGCCCGATGCCGGGAAACTTGAAGACCGCTTCGATCACGACCACGCCCGACACGATCCCGGCCACGAATTGTGCGGTGCCGTTCAGCATGGGAACCAGCGCCACCGGCAGCGCATGGACCAGAACCAAGCGCCATTCCGGCACGCCGGACAGGCGGGCACGCTCGATAAATTCGCTTCGCAGGGTTTCCTGCATCCCGGCGCGCAGCAACCGGAATTGATATGCCACGCCGGACACGATCAGCGCCATCACCGGCAAGACCGAGACCGACAGGATTTGCCAGGCCGGGGCGGTTTCCGGGATCAACAAAATTGCAGGCGCCAGGCCAAGCTGAAGCGCAAATACGATGATGAATATATTGGCAACAACGAAATCGGGCATCGAGTAGGAAAACAATGTGACGCCGGAAATGATGCCGTCGCGCCGTCCTCCGGGTTTCAACGCCGCCACGGCCCCCAATGCGATGGCAACCAGCGGGGTGACAATCACGGCAATCGACGCCATGAGCAGCGAATTGATGATCGGATGCCAGATATAGCCGATCACGGGTTCGCGGGTCAGGATCGTCGTGCCGAAATCAAAAGTCACCAGATTGACAAACATTTCCCCGAACCGGACCAGCGGCGGGCGATCCAGCCCAAGCTCTGCGCGCATTCGGTCGAAATCTTCGTCGGTATAATAGATGCGTTCATCCTGGGGGATTGTGGCCTCCAGCGCATCACCGGGCAGGACTTCGGTTCCAATGAACACGATGCCCGCAACCAAAAGCAAAATGACGCCGGACAGTGCCAAACGGCGCAAGACCATCGAAAAAATCGGGTTCATCAGCCAAACTCACCTTTTGGTGCCCCCGCCACGGATCAAACCGCGGCGGGGGCAATGTCGTTAAGAAGATTTGCTGTCGATCCAGATGTATTCAAAGCGGCTGGACCAGTTCTGGCTGTGGCTGCGCGCGTTCATCACATTGGGGGCATGGGCCACCATGTTGCGGCGACCACCCAGCATGATGCCCGGCACTTCTTCCTGAAGGATCCGCTGGGCGTCCTGGTACATCTTCAACCGTTCCTGTTCATCCTGAACACCAACCGCTGTATTGACCAGACGGGAATATTCGTCGGCCCCCGGGCCGGTCCAATCGGTGTTTTCCTCGCGGGTGTAATCCGCGCGGCTGAGGTTGATGAACGGGTTGCGCGGGCCGACGAGATTGCGGTGCGGACGGCCATAAGGCGCGTTCACGGCGTCGACATAGGGGCTGAAACCGTCACAGGGGCGTTCTTCGAAAACGATCTCGATGCCGACTTCGGCCAGGCTTTCCGCCACGATGGGATAGATCCGCGGCTCTTCCGGGAAGTTCGGGCAAAAGGCGATGGCGGGCAATTTCACGCCGTCGCTGTAACCGGCCTCTGCCAGCAGCGCGCGGGCCTGTGCCACATCGCGTTCGACCGGGCGGGCCACAAATTCTGCGTTGACCCCGGACATGTGAGAAGTCATTGCCGGTCCAGCCGCTGGCATCGCCATAGACGATTTCGTTGATCTTGGTGCGGTCAATCGCCAGCGACATCGCTTTGCGGACGTTTTGATCGTTCCATGGGAAATCAAGGTTTTTCGGCAGGTTGAGATAGAACTGGTCACCGGCTGCGGAGCGGTGAATTTGCGCGCCGGCATCTTCGAACTGTTCGATCTGGCCGGGGTCGATGTTCCAGACTGCATTCAACTGGCCCGCACGAAAGCCATTGATTGCCGCATTGGCATGGGTGATCACGCCCTGCAATTCGTCCAGAAACGGACCTTGCTCGCCCCAGTAGTTTTCGTTGCGCACGGCGCGGAACTGGCGGGCATTGTCGATTTCAACCAGTTTGAACGGCCCGGTGCCGATCCCGTCATACCCAATCTGATCGACGTCGGCATTGGCCTTCATGATGACGGCGCGATATTCGGCCAGCGCATAAGGGAATTCGGCGTTGGGTTGCACAAGATGGAACCGTACGGCGTATTTGCCCAGCTTTTCGGTCTTGGCCACATTGGCGCGCAGCAATCCAACACCACCGCCCATATGCAGGTTCATCGAGGCAACAACGTCATCTGCCGTCATCTCGGTGCCATCATGGAACATGACACCTTCGCGCAGGGTCGCGTCCCAGGTATCCATCTTGTCATTGGCCACCAGCGACGCGGCAAGTTCCAGCTGGACGTTGAAAACTTCGTCGACCCAGGTCAGCGCGTTCCAGACCGAACGGGTCAGCAGATCAAGCCAGTAATAGGGATGCGTGCCGCGGTTGGACTGGCCAAGCGCCCAGTTGGGATAGGTCTGGCCATAGACAAGCTTGCCACCGGTTTGCGGCGTTTGATTTGCCAGAATTTTGCTGATGGCGTCAGGCGTGTCAGCAAAAGCCTTGGATGGATCGAGCAAGTGCGACAGGCCAATGACCGTGGCCCCGGCAGAAACCTGGGCAAGAAAGCGGCGGCGGGATACCGAATGCATTTTGAAACTCCATGTTCGAATGCGGGAATACTGCCGCCTGAGTGCAGCCCGCTTATGAAGCTTCGGTAACAACGAAACTGTTGCGCCACCGCTTTCACAAAAGCTTCGCGCACAGTCCGCTACTGTGTGGCGAAGTGATTTCAGGCGCGCAAATCAACCTGACAGAGGCATCAAATGCAGGCCGATGTAGACTGGAAAGAGCTGGCCGCAACATTACGCGACGCCATTACATCCGGCGATCTGGCGCCGGGGGCGGCCCTGCCGTCACTTTCTGATCTGGCGGTGAAACACGGTGTCACCCGCCATACGGCGCGCAAGGCGATCAGCCATCTTCGCGACACGGGCCATGTTCTCAGCTGGCAGGGCCGTGGCAGTTTCGTGGCCGAGACATCCGTGTCTTATTACATCGGCTCTCGTACCCGGTTCAGAATCAACCTGAACCGCGCGGGCCGCGACAGCGGGACACAATTGCTTGATACTGGCCGCGTGCGCGCGCCCGACTTTGTGGTCAAAGGATTGCGGCTGCGCAGCGGGGCGACGGCCCTGCGGGCGACGCTGCTCAGGGAAATCGAAGACCGGCCTGCGATGTTTGCCCGCCATTATTACGACCCGGCGCGGTTCGAGGGCATTCTGGATCTGCTGTTGGCGGGCCATGGCGTGACCGAGGCGCTGGCGGCCTATGGGATCAAGGATTTCACCCGCAGCGAAACAATCATTTCGACCCGGTTGCCCCGCCCCACCGAGGCGATCGAACTGGACATCGCAGCGACCCAGCCGGTTTTGGTCACGCGCGGCATCAATGTCGACAAGCAAGGCCATGAAATAGAAGTGTCCGAGGCCGTCAGCCGCGGCGACAAGGTATTGTTGGTGGTGTGACGCTGTGCGGTTCCCCCAATCGCGCCCAGCTCACACAATCGCGCACTGTGCGGGAAGTTTTTTTGACAATCCCGCTTTTGCGCCCGGCTGTCATATCCCTGCCATTGCTCATGACCTAAGCGAAATCCGTCACAGAGCAGGAGCAGGTTTATGCTGGACAGTTTTCAGGCCGCCGGTCGATTTTTCAAAGGCAACATTCACGGGCATTCCAATCGGTCCGACGGTGCGTTGGACCCAGAGGAAGTCTGCCGCAGATACCGCGCTGCGGGGTATGATTTCATTGCGTTGACCGATCACTTCCTGCCTGCCTTTGATTTTCCGATCACCGAAACAGAGGCCTTTCGCACGTCTGATTTCACCACGATTCTGGGGGCAGAAATTCATGCCCCTGTCACCCGGGCAGGCGAAATCTGGCATATTCTGGCGGTTGGCCTGCCTGCGGATTTTGAACAAACCGCGCCCGACGAAACCGGGCCAGAGCTTGCCCGCCGTGCGGCCAAGGCCGGGGCCTTTGTCGCTATCGCCCATCCGCAATGGTATCAACTGACGGTGCAGGACGGGCTTGATCTTGATGTGGCGCATGCAATCGAGATGTATAACCATACAAGCCTTGTGAATGCGGACCGGGGCGACGGAACAGAGCTATGCGATGCATTGCTGTCCGCCGGAAAACGACTGGGCTGCATTGCGGTCGACGACAGCCATTGGAAGGTCGATGATGCCTTTGGCGGTTGGGTGATGGTGAAATCCGAAGAAAACACACCAGATGCGTTGCTGGCCGCTTTGAAGGCCGGGCATTACTATGCCAGCCAAGGGCCAGAGATCCTGGATGTCACCCGCGAAGGTGATGAAATCATTGTACAATGTTCGGGTGCCAAATCGGTCATGCTGTTGGGGCAGGCAGCGCGCAGCGCCGCCGTACATGGCACGGATTTGACCCAGACGCGGCTGCCATTGGAAAGGTTCAAAGACAGCTGGTCCCGGCTTGTCGTGGTCGATCATGCCGGGCGGCGGGCCTGGTCCAACCCTCTTTGGCTCTAGGCTGAGGGGGGCGGGCCGTCCACTGATGGCGTGCGGCCCTGCCTTTGCCTGAGGGTCCGGCATCGGCCCGCGGTCTGCATCGCAATCCATGCCTGTTTGGAATTCTTTCGGACAACAGGGTGCCTCGCCTTGGGGGCATCCGGTTGTCAAAACGCCCAATCTGGATGCTCTGGCGCGCGGGGCACGGTGTTTTCCAACGCCTATTGCACCAGCCCGATCTGCATGCCGTCGCGCGCGGCTTTTGCCACCGGGCAATATCCGCATCAGACCGGCTATTATTGCAATGCGACGCCCCGGAAATATTGCCTGCGTCAAAGACCGTCAGAAAGAGTTTCAGCGCCTTTATGTCCATGTATTCCGCCCCGGAATGTTTTTTGCCATCATCCGCCTGAATAGGAATGGCAGTGGTGTCCAGAAACCGGGGGCAGGGGCCAAGGCGCTAGGTCGTGCCGCGCTGCAGGATTTCAAATGCCACCTGGCGCGACTGTCCGCCGCCTTCGGTTTGCAGGCGTTGAACAATCTCTTCGGCCGCGAGCTTGCCGATTTCATATCGCGGAACCCGCACGGTACTGAGCGGCGGATTGACCCGCGCCGAAATATCAGAGTCGTGCAGCCCCATAAGCGCCAGATCATCGGGATAGCGCAGCCCAAGTGTCGCACCATGCAGATGCGCGCCGACCGCTAGCGTATCGCCATTGAAAAAGATTGCATCCGGGCGGCGATCCGATTGCCACAATTGAACCAGCGCCTCGGCCCCGCCCGCCAGCGTTGGCGCGACCCAAAGGGTGCGCGCGGCGGCGCCCAACCCCGCGGTCTCCATCGCGTTGACATAGCCGTTCTGACGTTCCTGCGCCCTGCCGCGCGCCTCTGGCGACACAAAGGCAATATCGCGATAGCCGCGAGAAATCAGGTATTTGGTGGCCTGAAAGCTTAGATCGCTGTTGGAAAATCCGACATAAAGATCCAGCGGCTCCTCTGGCACATCCCAGATTTCGACCACGGCAATGCCGGTATTCTTCAACAGCTTGCGTGCGGCGGGGCTGTGGGCCTTGCCGGTCAGCACCAGCGCGTCGATCTGACGGCCGACAAAGGCGCGCATCAGCTCTTCTTCGCGGCCGGTATCGTAATGCGAAATGCCCATCAGCATTTCCAACCCGCTTTGCGACAACCTGTCTGACAGACCCTGCACCGTGGCGGAAAAGATCGAATCTTCCAGCGTCGGCACGATCAAACCCACAACCCCCGACCGCGAGGTGACAAGACTGCGCGCAATCGCATTCACCACATAGCCGACATCGGCGGCGGCGGTCAGAACCTTTTCGCGGGTCTTGTCGCGCACACGGTGCGGTTCGTTCAGGGCACGCCAGGCGGTGATGAACGAAACCCCAGCGGCATCAGCAACTTCCTGAAGGCGGCGTTTTGGGGCCATGTGCGTTCATCTTTCAAAAGACCCCGGCACCATACCGGCGGGGGTGGAGGAGTGCGATATCGCCAGTCAGAGCACAGTATATGCACACCTGACCGGCCCATCAAAACCCGACACATACAGCGATGTGCCTGAATTTCCGGGTCTTAGATCAGGATGCAAGTTGGTCTTCAATCCCTACTTGACAACTCGTTTGATAAACGATTATCAACGCAGCGTCAACGTTTTGCCAAACGATTATCATTTGCCAAACGATCACCAAAAGAGGCCGGCAAATCGGCGCGCGAAAGGGAATGCATTTTGGAAATCCACCAGATAGCCAAGGCCACGGTTGAAAATATCGTGGTCAGCAACAAGACGATTTGGCGCCATGTTGTGCTGGAAACCGACAGCGGCCTGACCGGCATTGGCGAGGCCAGTCTTGATGGCGCGTCGGCGGGTTTTGATGATGCGCTGCTTGGGGCGGCGCGGGCCCTGTGCGGCCGGCGGGTGGATGACGCGATCTTGACGCCGCTGGCGGTTCTGCTGGATCACGGTCTGGAACAACGCACCATTCATTCCGCATTGGATCAGGCGGTCTGTGATCTGTCGGCGAAAATCGCCGGGGTGACGGTTTCGGCATTTCTGGGCCATGTGGCGCGGGGGCGATCCCGCTTTATGCCAATATCAACCGCACCAGCGTCGACCGTCACCCTGACGCCATTGCAAAAAATGCCGCCCTTGCCGCCAAAGAGGGGTTTGTCGGGATCAAGCTGGCGGCCTTTGACGGGCTTTCCCCCGAACTCTGCGGCACACCCGCCGGAGAGGATCTGATTGCCGCCGGTCTGGCCCGGCTGCGCGCGATGGCGGCGGCGGCCCCGGGGGCCGAAATCATGGTGGATTGTCACTGGCGTTTTCAGACCGCGACGGCGCTGGATCTGATCCCCACATTGGCCGAAATCGGAGTGACCTGGTTTGAATGCCCACTGCCCGAAACCGCCGACCAAATTGAAAACCTGCGCAGCCTGCGTGCGGCGGCAAATGCCCAAGGGATGCGGCTGTGCGGGCTGGAAACCCATGGCGACTGGGATGATGTCGCGCCCTTTGTGACCGCCGGGGCCTATGACGTGATCATGCCCGATGTGAAACATGCCGGCGGCCTGCGCACAATTGCCGAGATCGCCCGCCGCGCAGCCGCCCATGATGTGGCTGTGTCGCTGCATAATCCGTCGGGGCCAGTGGCCCACGCCGCCAGCCTGCAAACCGCGGCGGCCATTGGCGGGGCAGAGCGATTGGAACATCAATGGCACGAAAGTGACATGTTCTTTTCCATCACCAACCCCGCCCCGGTGATCCGAAACGGCCAAGCCATTGCAAATGACCTTCCCGGTCTGGGCACGGCCCTGAAAACGGCGGTGAAGAAAGAAACACTTGTCGCGGATAGCTGCCAATGACACTTGATGCGTTTTATCAGGGGCTGATGCTGGTCCTGCAATGGCCGGTTTTTGGATACCTCTTGCTGGGGGTTGGTCTGGGGATCTGGCTTGGCGCGGTGCCGGGGTTGGGCGGGCCGCTGGGCATCGTGTTGATCCTGCCATTCACCTACAACATGGAAATGATGTCGGCCTTTGCCATTCTGCTGGGCATTTTTGCGGTCACATCGACGTCGGACACCATTGCATCGGTCATGTTGGGCATTCCCGGCACGGCGGCGTCCCAGGCGACGGTGCTAGATGGTCATCCGCTGGCAAAACAGGGCCAGGCGGCCCGTGCGCTTGGCGCGGCTTTTACCGTGTCGGCCTTTGGCGGTGTCTTTGGCGCGCTGATGCTGGCGGTATCACTGCCGATTGCCTTGCCCATCATCATGCGGTTCAACAATCCAGAGCTGTTTGCGCTGGGATGTCTGGGGCTGGTCATGGTTGGCTCGCTCAGCGGCAAATCCCTGACCAAGGGGCTGGCGGCGGCGGCCTTTGGCCTGTTGTTGTCGTCCTTTGGTTATGCCGCAGATGCCGCCATTCCACGCTATTGGATGGGCGCGCCCTATTTGTTGGAAAGCCTGCCGCTGATCCCGGTTGTTCTGGGCATTTTCGCCCTGCCAGAGCTGATTGATCTGGCGGTACGGGACACGGCCATCGCCCAGACCAAGCCGGAAACCGGCGGTTGGCGGATGCTGCTGCGCGGGATCAAGGACGCGGGGCGGAACTGGTGGCTGGCGCTGCGCTGTTCGGCGATTGGCGTCTATATCGGCATGATCCCCGGCATTGGCGGCGCGGTGGTCGACTGGATCGCCTATTCCCACGCATTGCAATCGGCCAAGGACACCAGCCAATTCGGCAAGGGTGACATTCGCGGCGTCATCGCGCCCGAGGCCGCCAACAACGCGGTGCGGGGCGGATCGCTGATCCCGACCGTGGCCTTTGGCGTGCCGGGCAGTGCGATGAATGCGCTGCTGCTAAGTGCGCTGCTGATCCAGGGTCTGCAACCGGGCACCCAGATGCTGACCACGGAATTGCCGGTCACCTTTGCATTGGTCTGGGATATTGCGCTGGCCAATATTGCCGCTGCCGGGCTGTTGATGCTGTTGGCTGGCCCGATTGCGCGGCTGTCCTTCATCTCTGGCCATCTGATTGTGCCGGGTGTGCTGGTGTTTGTGTTCATGGGCGCATGGCTGACCACTGCCGATCTGGGCGATTGGGCTGTTCTGCTGGTCTTTGGCGTTCTGGGGTATCTGATGAAGCTTGGCGATTGGCCGCGCCCGCCGGTGGTGCTGGCCTTTATTCTTGGTGGGATGATGGAGAATTCCTTCCTGTTGAGCTGGAAAATTCATCAGGGGCTGGGCTGGCTCGATCGGCCGATTGTCATGGTGCTGTTTGGATTTATCGCTCTGGCGCTTCTGTTGTCGGCACGGCGCGCGCGTAAACAAAAGACTGCGGCGGCGCTGGCCGACATTGCCAACGTCGACACCAAGGCAGCTGAGCCCGATGCGGACAACAACAAGCTGGTGTCGATCCTTGTCGGCGGCATTTTGGTGGCGACCTTTGTGGCGACGCTGATCCCGACGCTTGGCTGGCCGACGTTGGTGGCGGCCTTTCCGTTGATCGCCATCGTGCCCGGCGTCGGACTAAGCCTTGCGGCGCTGGCCGGTGATCTTCGCCCGCGTCCGAATTTCGCCGCCCTGATCCATCAGACGATGGGCGCACGGGACATACGGCGCGCATTGATCCTGTTGGGATATTGCATCGCCATGGTCTGTGTCGCTTTGGTGCTGGGCCAGAAGATCGCGATTGTCGCTTTGGTGGTGATCTATCTGCGGCGCTGGGGGGATATGGCTGGCGGCTTTCGGCGGTGTATGGCTTTGCCGCCTGGGTCGTGCTGGTCGGATTTTTCGACCGGGTGGTGCATGTCTTCTGGATGCAGCCCCTGATCGCACCTGCGGCGCGGGCCATGCTGCCCGATGCCTTTCCCCTGTGGATGTTCCTTTAACGAAAACAACCGCCCGGTGATTTCGGGCGCTGTCACGACTGACCAAAAACGAGGAGGAGACTATTATGAAACGACGTACAATGATGACTGCACTGGCAGCATCGACCATCGGTCTGGCCGGATTGGCCGCACCGGCCTGGGCGGATGATTATTTCGAGGGCAAGACAATTACATTTGTGCTGTCCGTGGCCGCCGGCAGCGGCGCTGATGTGCATGGCCGGTTGACCGCGCGCTATCTGGAAAAACACATTCCCGGCAATCCGACGGTGATCATCAACAATAAACCCGGTGGCAAAGGTGCGATTGCGCTGAACTTCATCTATGAAAAGGCCCCGCGTGACGGCACGGCCTATTTCTACGGTGAATGGAATCCCTCTGCGGTGATGGACGAAGCCCCGGGCATCCGCTATGTGCCTGAAAACATGGGTGTTGTCGGGTCATCTGGCGCGGATCTGTCGCTTGTGGTGCGCAAGGATGCGGTGCCCACGACGGCGGATCTCAAGACGGCGGAAATCATTGTCGGTGGGCGTGGCGGCACCAATGCGATTGAAATCCTCGGCAATCTGGGGCTGAAAACCCTTGGGGTGAATTTCCGTTATGTCGGCGGTTTTGGTGGCTTTGGCAAAATCCAGGCCGCGATCAAACCGGGCGAGGTACAGGCCGGTCATGCCGGTCTTCCGGGGTATGCCAAATTCTTTGGGGACAAGGATTCGGTGGCTTGGCCCGCCTATTATCACCAGCAATTCGATCTGGACGGATCGCCGCTGCCCAAGACCCCCGGCGCATATCCCGACGACACCAAGAGCCTCTATGAGGTGCACCAGGAGCTGCATGGCACCGACCCATCGGGGAAATGGTGGGATGCTTATCAGTGGTATCAAAACAACCTGATGGCCGCGACAACCGCCGTCCTTGCGCCGCCTGAAGTGCCGGAAGAGGTGCTTGCGATCATGCAGCAGGCCTATCAGGATGTGGCAAAAGACCCGGAATTTCTGAAGGAATATGAGGCCTCGATTGGTGTGCCGCCGCCCTTCAACGCGACGGAAAAGACCAAGGCGATCTTGCAGGAGTTCCGCAATATCCCCGACGATATTGCCGCAACTGTGAGCGAGATTTCCGGGCTGTAAGTCAGGGATTTGAAACAGGTGGGGCCGATGCGTCGGCCCCGCCAATCGCGGTTTCGGGCTGAAATTCTGTCAGAAACCTGTGGCCAGACATGGCAAGTACGGGCCTTGGCAAATCCGCTGATCCATCACCTGCGGCGACCGGTCACCAGATATCGGCTGGTGCAACCTTGCGCTGGCCAATGGTTGGGCGCGGATCGGCCGGAACAATGTCCGGTGTCGCATCTTCATATGTTGCCAGCTGTGCCAGCAACCGCCGCCGCATTTCGGCGGCCACATCCACATGGGATGCACAGCCAATCAGATTTTCCAGCTCATAGGGATCATGCGCGAGGTCATAAAGCTCGGTCTCGTGATAGGTTGATGCCCGTGCCTGTGGCTCTGTCCCTTCCGGGGCGGACACCGCGTATTTCCAGCGCCCGCTGCGCAGGGCACGTGCGGTCTGGCTTTCGCTGATCTGGATCATCAGATCCTTGCGCCACGCGGCCTTGGGCGCGCTTAGCAGCGGCAGGATGGATCGGCCCTGCATGACGTCCGGCACGTCCAGTCCGGCGGCCTCTAACAGGGTTGGCGCGATGTCGAGGATCGACATCATACCACGCACCTGACCGCCGCCATCAAACCCCGCGCCGGTGGCCATCATCGGCACCCGGATGGAGGCCTCATGACAGGACCGTTTGTATTCGCCGTTGCGGGTTTTGAAATGACAGCCGTGATCGGACAGAAAGAACACGATTGTATTGTCGATCTGACCCGAACTTTTCAACGCATCCATCAACCGGCCCAGCGCATCGTCCAGCCGTTTGACCATGCCGTAATAACCTTTGAGCTGTTGATGTGCAGTGCCGCCCAGTGATGCCAGATCCGGCGGGTCCAGACCGGGGGACAGGCCGCATCCCAACCATCGGGCGCGGGATAGGCATCGACGCTGTTTTGGTGATGCGGCTCCAGAAACGACATGGTGAGGAAAAACGGGTTGTGAGGCGGGTCAGTTAAATAGCGGATCGCCTCGTCCGTCATGGCATCCACGCGATAGCCGGGCAGGCGGCATTCCTGGCCGTCCTCGTCAAACAACACGGTGTCATAGGCGTCTGACACGAACTCCAGAAGGTTCGCGCCGCGCCAGAAGCCATGACCACCCCGTTGATGTGCGGGCACCGGTTCGGCCCCGGCCAGATGCCACTTGCCGATATATCCGGTGTCATAACCGCCCTGTTTGAAACATTGCGCCATGGTGACGGCATCACCCGGCAGGGGGCGACCATTGCACCAGCATCCGGTTTCGGTTGGGTATTTCGATGTTTGCAGCGCCGACCGCGCCGGGCCGCATACCGGTTGGACGGTGAACGCATTGGCGAAATGTGTGCCCGCCCGTGCCAAGCGATCAAAATGGGGCGTCAGCCCCATCGGGTTGCCATGCACGCCGGTGGTATCGAACCGCTGTTGGTCGGTGAAAAACAGGATCACATTGGGTTTGGTCATATTGTCCTCGTGAAATCGGCCCGGAAAAATCGGTTCAGATTAATTGGCCCGCTCAAAGCATCTGGGTCATGTCGGCGATCAAAACGCGGCCTTGATCAATGCGCGGGTGTATTCGGTCTGCGGGCGTTCCAGCACGTCGCGACAGGGGCCCTGTTCCACCACTTTGCCGTCTTTCATGACAATCACATCATGGCAGAGCGCGCGCACGACCTTGAGGTCATGACTGATGAAAATGTAGCTCAGGCGGTATTTGTTCTGCAATTCGCGCAGAAGGTCGATGATCTGGGCCTGGACCGACAGGTCCAGCGCCGATGTCGGCTCGTCCAGCAAAATGAATTCCGGCTTCAGCACCAGCACACGGGCGATGGCAATCCGCTGGCGTTGGCCGCCGGAAAATTCATGCGGAAACCGGTTATAGCAATTGGGGTCAAGCCCGACTTCGTCCAACACATCGCGCACCATTTTCAGCCGCGTGCGGGCGTTGCCGATGCCATGCACCACCAATCCCTCTTCGACAATGCTGCGCACCGACATGCGCGGATTGAGGCTGGCAAAGGGGTCTTGGAACACCGCCTGAATCTGCGGCCGCAGGGCGCGCATGTCATTGCGGCTTAACCCGTCAATGCGCTGGCCTTTCCATTCGACCTCGCCCTTGGTTTCGGTCATCAGGCGCAACAGCGATTTGCCCAATGTCGATTTGCCCGACCCGGATTCACCAACCACCCCAACCGTATGACCACGTTTCAGGGTCAGCGACACATCGTTCACCGCCGTCAGCGTCATCCGCTTGCGGGTAAAGGCACCGCCCCAGACAATGTTGAAATCCACTCTAAGGTCACGCCCCTCCAGCATGGTTTCGCTGTCTTCGGGCAGGGGCAGGGGGTTGCCGGCAGGTTCCGACGACAGCAGCCGCCGGGTATAGGCATGCTGCGGCGCGGTGAACACATCCTCGGTCTTGCCGGTTTCGACAATCGCGCCTTTTTCCATCACACAGACCCGGTCGCAGATATTGCGCACCACGCCCAGATCATGGGTGATGAAAATCATGCCCATGCCGTGCCGGGTCTGAAGATCCTTGAGCAGGGCCAGGATCTCGGCCTGCACGGTCACATCCAGCGCGGTTGTCGGCTCATCCGCGATCAGCAATTCCGGGTTGTTGGCCAGCGCAATCGCGATCATCACCCGCTGGCGTTGCCCACCCGAGAGTTGATGCGGATATTGCCCGATACGCGCCTCGGGGTTGGGGATGCGCACCTCGGCCAGCAATTCACCGGCCCGCGCCAGCGCCGCTTTCTTTTTCATCCCCTGATGCAGCATCAAGGTTTCCGCGATCTGATTGCCGATGGTATAAAGCGGGTTGAGCGAGCTCATCGGTTCCTGAAACACCATGGAAATCCGCCCGCCCCGGATCAGGCGCATTTTCTCGGCCGGGATCTTGTCGATGCGATGGCCGAGCAGATGCACCTCGGAATGTTTGGCCAGCGTGGCGGTGGGGGCCAAAAGCCGCATGATGGCTCGTGCGGTCACCGATTTCCCGGACCCGGATTCCCCCACCAGACCAAGGGTTTCACCGGGGTCGACATGAAAGCTTAAATCGTGAACCGCGGCGAATTCACCATGGTCGAGCCGGAAATTGACGTTCAGATTGCGGACGTCTAGCAGCGGGGATGTGGTTTGATCCAACATGTCAGCCTCAATTCGAATAGGGGTCGATTGCATCGCGCAAACCGTCACCCAAAAGGTTGAACCCAAGAACCGATACAAGGATCGCCGAAACCGGCAACAGCATCCAAGGGTAAGAGCCGAGGTTCTGCAAATCCTTGGCGGCGTTCAGCAACAGCCCCCAGCTGACCAGCGGCGGTTGCACGCCAATGCCAAGGAACGACAGGAAACTTTCAACAAGGATGATCTGCGGGATCATCAGGGTGACCACAACAATCACATGGCTGAGGATATTGGGCAGCAGATGCTTGACCAGAATGCGCCGGTCCCGGGCCCCCAGCGCCACGGCGGCCATGACGTAATCCACCCGCCGCAGGGCCAATGTCTTGCCGCGCACCTCACGCGACAGGCTGGGCCCATTTCAGCAAGGACAGGATCAGCGCCAGCAGGAAAAACACCGTATAAGGCCCGGCATTGCGCGGCAGGATCGCCACGAGTGCGAGGTAGAATGGCAACTCCGGCAGGGCCAGCACGAATTCGGTGATCCGTTGCAACACATTATCGACCCAGCCGGAAAAGAACCCCGACATCAACCCGATTGCTGTGCCGATGAACACGCTGGCCGTCACCACAAGCGCCGCCATCGCCAGCGTCAACCGCGCCCCGATCAGCGTCCGGCTCAACATGTCCCGACCAAGAGAGTCGGTGCCAAGCACATGCATCGGACACGCCGGATCAGGTGCCAAAAGATGCCGGTCAAACTGCATGCCCAGCATCGAATAGTTCCAGCCTTTGCCAAGAAACCGGAACTGGCACAGTCGGCTGGTGTCGGCGGCAAAGGTGGTCTCGAACGTTTCATTGTCAAAGGTTTCCACATAGGGATGCACGAATGGCGCTAGATGCAGACCTTCTTCGGCGCTCAGGAAATGCGGGATCTGTGGCGGCATATAGAAATGCGCGCTGTCACGTTTGGCGGGGTCATATGGGGCAAAGAATTCGGCAAAAATGGCAACAATTGCCAGGCCAAGGACAATCGCCGCGCCAAACAACGCCGGGCGCCGCCGCCGAAACCTGCGCCATATCAGCCGCATCGGGCTTTCAGGGGCGGTTGTGATGCCCGGTGCCGGGGCGGTTGCCGTGGCCTCGGCCAGGTCAGGGCCGGATGTCAGAATATTATCTTGCATGGGTCTCGGTCCTGTCAGCTATAGCGAATGCGGGGATCAAGAACGGCCAGCGCCAGATCAGCCAGAAGATTGCCGATCAACAGCACCGCCGAAAGGATCAGCAGGGTTGAGGACACGATGTTCACGTCCTGCTGGGTCAGCGCGGAATACATCAGCGGTCCCAGCGTCGGGATCGACAGGATGATGGCCACCTCCAGCTCGCCGGTCAGCATGTATGGCAGGATCACGCCCTGATGCATGATCAACGGATGCAATGCGTTTGGCACAGCATGTTTGACGATCACGGTGCGTTCTTTCAGCCCCTTGGCGCGGGCGGCCTCGATATACGGCTGGCGCAGGACATCCAGAAGATTGCCGCGCATCACCCGCGTGTTATAGGCCAGCCCGCCAACCGTGGCGATCAGGATCACCGGCCAGACATGTTTCAGAAAGTCCCAGATCTTGGCCCAGCTCATGTCGGCAAAGACATATTCCGGTGAATAAAGCGAGCCGATATAGGGCCAGCCCACCACAAAGGCGAGGTAATAGAGGATCACCAGCGCCATAAAGAACCGCGGCACGGTCATGCCGACAAAAGCAAGGGTCGAGGCGATGGTGTCGCCGAGCCGATGGTGCTGTGCCGCTGCCAGAATACCCAAGGCCACCCCGATCAGCGTCGCCAGAAGATGACAGACAATCGCAATCGCCAATGTCCGTGGCAGACGTTCACCGATCAACTCGGCCACCGGTTTGTTATAGGCAAATGACGGCCCCAGATCACCGGCAAAGACGATGTTGCCGATCCAGCGCACGTATTGCACCAGCACAGGTTGATCCAGGCCGTAACGCGCGCGCACCTGCGCGGCATAGGCTTCTGCGTCGCTTTCGTTCATGCCGCCCTGACTGATCGCCATGGCCTTGGCATAGCTGGCATAATCGCCTTCGGGCACTTGCAGGATCATGAAGCTGACGATGCTGACGGCAAACAGCAGACAGATCGCAGCAAAAATTCGTTTGATGATGTAGGTCGCCATGCGCACCTCCCCCTATGTGGCGGGCGGCCCAAACACCGGGCCGCCGCCGTTGGATCAATCGACGCCGGGGATCACGCCGGGCTGAATCTCGGGCACGGCGCCCTGATCTTCCGGTCTGATCCAAAGCCGTTCCCGCATCGCGCCCTTTTCCGACCATTGATACATCAGCACCGGTGTGCCGGGCACAATGTTGCGGATACGCTTGTTCACGATCAGCGCAGCAGAGGCATTGATAAGACCGACGTGATAGACATTTTCGGTCATGATCCGGTTCAGTTCGGAAAACAGCGCCACGCGCTTTTCGCTGTTGGTTTCAACCCGAAGCTGGTCGACCAAGGCGGCCAGATCATCCTCGAAATCGAGACGGATCTGGGGTGCATTCGGGGTGCCGCGATGCCAGGCCGGAACGTTGTGGGCAACCGGGGCAAAGTAGTCGAGATTGCCAATCGGCACCTGATAGCCGCGATCACCACGGTCCAGCGCCATATCCCAGTCACAGCTGTCGCGCACCGGATCAAGCAGGGTTGGCACCGGACGGGGCAGGGCGCGGATACCGGCCTCGGCCAGCATGGTCATCACGCTGTCGGCCAGCGCGGCGTCGGTTGTGCGCTGTGTGCTGTAGGCCAGCTCGATCTCCAGCGTGTTGCCCGCCAATGGCCCCTCGGTCCAGTTGAGCAGCCCATCGCCGTCGGTGTCCGCGAACCCCAGATCGGCCAGCAGCGCCGCGGTCGTTTCTGGCGCATAGGGGTAATAGGCAATCGCCGTCTCATTCAGCACGCCACTTTCGGTGTTGATCCCCCCGGCAAATGGCCGCGTCAGCGGACCACGCACCAAAGATTGGCCAAGCGCATCACGGTCGATTGCCTGGCTGACCGCCCGGCGGAACCGAAGATCGCGGTTCAGATCGCGAATGGTCTGGGTGTGGCTGTCATCCGGTCCGCAGGTTTTGGACAGGTTCAAGTCCAGCCGCCAATGCATCGACCGTGGTCCCCAATAGATCGCATTGGTCGCGTCATCGCCTTGGGTCTTGCGGATTCCTTCCAGATAGATCGACGGGTTTTCCATGTTGGTCCAGTCGGCATTGCCCGCGAATGTCTGGATGTCGCGGTCTTCCCAGGTGGACAATCGCCACTGCACCTCGTTCAGATAGGGCAGCTGATTGCCGTCCTGATCCACCTTCCAGTAATAGGGGTTGCGGCGCGCCACCACATATTGGTCGGGCGCGTATTGTGTCACCGCCCATGCCCCCATCGTCACCCAAGGCACATCCGACGCCGGAAGCGCCTGGCCATAGTCAGCATAAGACGCGCCATCGGCATATTTCGGGTGATGTTTCTTCAGGATATGCGACGGGCCGGGGCAGAAATTGATATAAGCCATCTTATAGATGTTCGGCACCGGAAAGGCGTCGGTGAACGTGAACCGGACGGTGTAATTGTCCAGCTTTTCCAGCTGTGTGCCTGCGCCGAATGTGTCGCCGGTCACCCGTGCCGGAACCTGCGGGTCAAGCACATTGTCCTGCCAGAAAAACATGACGTCTTCGGCGTCAAACGGATCGCCGTCGGACCATTTCGCCCCTTCCAGCAGATGCATGGTCAGCTGATGACCGTCTTCGGACCATTCCCAGGACGTGGCAAGATTGGGCAGCGGCTCTATCTTGTCCTGTGACAATTGCCACATTGGCCCGGTCGAGACGAGGCATTCCTGCGTCGTCATCGTCATGCCGCCCCATCCCTGATGCAATCCAGCGTTCCAGTTCCAGCCTTCGGGCCGCCCGCCGGTCACATGGCGCAGCACGCTGCCATAAACCCCGGTGCCATCCGGCGTGACCGACATGTCCAGAACCAGCGGCTTTGCAGGCAGACGATCGGCCACCGGCGGCAATTTCCCGGCCGCAACGGCGGCGGCGACAAAATCGGGTTCAGAGTAACTCTCAAGCGCCCGCACGGAGATCAGTTGATCATATGGAACGGTTTTCAGATCCCCGGTGGGCAAGGCCCGCGCTTCGGGCAATTTGGTTGGGCCGGTTTTGGTTGGGGCTGTCATGTCCTGTGCGGCCAATGGCGCCGCCAGCGACAGCAATGCCATCACACAGACGGATGTCCTTGTGTTCATTTCGATATCCTCCCTATTTGATACAGTTTTTTCGCGACGCGCGGTTTCCCCTGACGCGCATCGCGGTGCTGTTATTCCTCGGTCGTGGCGCGGACCTTTTCGGCGGTCATGACGTTTTCGCCTTTTTCAGCGCGCAACTCTGTCACGCTGCGGGTCTGTTTGCGTGCCGCCCCGGCCCAGCTGCGGGTGGCCACGGTGGATTTGGCAAGCCGCGCCTTGGCGCCGTCGATCTCATGCGCGAACTGCGGCAGCCATTCGGCCTGGGCCACCAGCATCTCGTCGGTCATCTGCCAGATTTCTTCCGGGTTACACACCGCGCCCACCAGCGGATCGTGCAACATCGCCAGCCGCAGCAGATCCAGATCGCCGGTCACAGCCGCCTGCATCCCCATGCGCTGCACATCAACCGAGGCCTGACAGGTCGCCGCACATCCCAGCGGCAGGGTCACGCCCTCGGCCATGTTGACGCCAAATTCATCGACGAAACCGGGGCTTTCTATGATGCAATCGTCCGGCAGATTGGTGATCACACCGCCGTTCTTGACGTTGAAATGCCCGCGATAGACCGGCCCGCCTTCCAGCGCCTCAAGGATATGACTGCAATGTTCATCAGAGCGTTTGTGATCCCCCAGCGGCTTGCCCGCCTCGGCCAGGAATTTCGGAAAATCCTCTTCGAACCAATTGCGCCGCTCAGAGCAAACCCGAAGATAGCCGCCGGTTTCGCCGTTGATCCATTCGCTGGTGTCGATCCAGCGATTGATCTCGTCCGGACGCTTGCGATACCACGGCAGATATTCCGACAGATGGCCGTTGGATTCCGTCGAATAGAACCCGAACCGTTTCAGCACATCAATGCGCACTTTTTCGGTCTGGCTGTATTCCGGGTGGGCCTCGAACGCGGCGATCAGCTCTTCTTGGCTGATTTGACGCCCTTTGAACCGAATATCGGTGTACCAGGTCTGGTGGTTGATCCCGGTGCAGAACACTTCGACATCGCTATGGTGGTCCGCCCCCAGCGCATTGGCGATCTGACGCCAGCCGTTTTGCACGCCGTGGCACAGGCCAAGGGTATTTTTGACCCCACCATGATCAATCGCCGCCCAGGTGTTCATCGCCATCGGGTTGGCATAGTTCAGGAACCAGGCACCGGGTTCCGCGACATCCCTGATATCGGCACAGAAATCCAGGATCTGCGGGATGGACCGTTGGGCATACATCAACCCGCCCGCGCAAATCGTATCGCCAACACATTGGTCGATGCCGTATTTCAGCGGGATTTCAATGTCATGGCGGAATGCCTCTAATCCGCCGATGCGAACGCAATTGACGATATACCGTGCGCCTTCCAATGCCTGACGGCGATCAATCGACTGCGTCACCTTGGCCGGCAGGCCGTTTGCCTCGATATCCTTGCGCAGCAATTGGGCCACCATATCAAGGTTCTTGGCGTTGATGTCGTGCAACGCAAGCTCGACCCCCTGGAACATTTCGACCTTCAACAGGTCACGCACAAGCTTGCGGGTAAAACCGACGCTTCCGGCGCCAATGAACGCGATTTTCATCACGACTTCTCCGATCATTTTCTTGGTCTTTTTGTACTGTAAGGCTGGACAAGAGGGCGCGACGAGAGGAAATTCAAACTATGGCTGGTACTTTTGACCCATTTTCAGAGCCGCGCCGCGAACCGTTCTCGCGGATGCTTCTTTTTCCGCGCGGGCCCTTGCGGCTATACGTTATGCCCACAAGCGTAGGCTATGATCGTCAACATGGCGAACCCTATGATTATCCGGGCAAGGACCGCGGCCCGGGCGAGTTCGTGCTGTTCCAATATACGTTGTCGGGGGCCGGGCGGCTTACCTTTGAAGACCGACAGATGTCGGTGCCGCCGGGCACGGCAATGGTGCTGCGGATGCCGCATGATCACCGCTATTATCTGGAACCGGGGGAGGATTGGGAATTCTTCTGGATCTGCATTTCAGGACGCGAGGCCGTGCGCATCTGGAACGCGATCATTGCGGCGCATGGGCCGTTAATTGAACCGGGGTCCGTCACCGCCCGCCGGATCGCGGCCATCGTCGGAGAGCTGTCCAATCGGGACAAGGATTCGCCCGCGCATTGTTCCGCATTGGCGTATGAGGTCTGCATGATCCTGGCCGAGGATTTTCTGGAATACGGCTCGGCCTTTCGCTCGCGGCGGCGGGTCGATGCGGTGCGCAACGTGATCGACTATGCGCGGGAAAACATCCACCGCCCGCTGTCGATTGACGAATTGGCCGAACGGGCAGGTTATTCCCGCAGCCATTTCACACGCGTGTTCGAGCAATCCGAAGGCACGTCGCCTGCCCGTTTCATGCTGGAATTGCGCCTGCGCGCGGCGCAGGCGCAATTGGAAACCGGCGGCAAGACGGTCAAACAGGTGGCTTATGATTGTGGGTTTCAGGACCCCAGCTATTTCGCCAAAACCTTTCGCCGGGTGTATGGCATTGCGCCATCGGAATTGTCGGACGGCATACTTGCCTCGTCGCTTGCGGCGCGGCTTGTCGACGAATGATCAGCTCGCATCGGGCAGGCCGGGGCTGTCTTGTCAATTTTGGCAAGGTGCGCTGTTGCAACCA